>NZ_JAHXMY010000004.1 GCF_023149035.1 Microbacterium sp. EYE_78 | reverse complement strand
GCCTCACTACGAAGCCCTGCGGGGTGGTGTGGGAGCGTCCGATCCTTGAGAACTCAACAGCGTGCACTTGTCAAATGCCAAATAACCTCGATCTCAGTTTTGGCTGAGGTGAGATTCCTTTGGATCAAAGTCCGGCATTTCGGTGTCGGCAAACGGATAGTCAGCAATGATGTATCTCTTTGGTCAGTTCAAACTCGCTGCTTTCGCCTTTTTCCGGTGATTGTCAGTATTTTTCTTTTACGGAGAGTTTGATCCTGGCTCAGGATGAACGCTGGCGGCGTGCTTAACACATGCAAGTCGAACGGTGAAGCAGAGCTTGCTCTGTGGATCAGTGGCGAACGGGTGAGTAACACGTGAGCAACCTGCCCCTGACTCTGGGATAAGCGCTGGAAACGGCGTCTAATACCGGATATGAGCTGCGATCGCATGGTCAGCAGTTGGAAAGATTTTTCGGTCTGGGATGGGCTCACGGCCTATCAGCTTGTTGGTGAGGTAATGGCTCACCAAGGCGTCGACGGGTAGCCGGCCTGAGAGGGTGACCGGCCACACTGGGACTGAGACACGGCCCAGACTCCTACGGGAGGCAGCAGTGGGGAATATTGCACAATGGGCGAAAGCCTGATGCAGCAACGCCGCGTGAGGGATGACGGCCTTCGGGTTGTAAACCTCTTTTAGCAGGGAAGAAGCGAAAGTGACGGTACCTGCAGAAAAAGCGCCGGCTAACTACGTGCCAGCAGCCGCGGTAATACGTAGGGCGCAAGCGTTATCCGGAATTATTGGGCGTAAAGAGCTCGTAGGCGGTTTGTCGCGTCTGCTGTGAAATCCCGAGGCTCAACCTCGGGTCTGCAGTGGGTACGGGCAGACTAGAGTGCGGTAGGGGAGATTGGAATTCCTGGTGTAGCGGTGGAATGCGCAGATATCAGGAGGAACACCGATGGCGAAGGCAGATCTCTGGGCCGTTACTGACGCTGAGGAGCGAAAGGGTGGGGAGCAAACAGGCTTAGATACCCTGGTAGTCCACCCCGTAAACGTTGGGAACTAGTTGTGGGGTCCATTCCACGGATTCCGTGACGCAGCTAACGCATTAAGTTCCCCGCCTGGGGAGTACGGCCGCAAGGCTAAAACTCAAAGGAATTGACGGGGACCCGCACAAGCGGCGGAGCATGCGGATTAATTCGATGCAACGCGAAGAACCTTACCAAGGCTTGACATACACGAGAACGGGCCAGAAATGGTCAACTCTTTGGACACTCGTGAACAGGTGGTGCATGGTTGTCGTCAGCTCGTGTCGTGAGATGTTGGGTTAAGTCCCGCAACGAGCGCAACCCTCGTTCTATGTTGCCAGCACGTAATGGTGGGAACTCATGGGATACTGCCGGGGTCAACTCGGAGGAAGGTGGGGATGACGTCAAATCATCATGCCCCTTATGTCTTGGGCTTCACGCATGCTACAATGGCCGGTACAAAGGGCTGCAATACCGCGAGGTGGAGCGAATCCCAAAAAGCCGGTCCCAGTTCGGATTGAGGTCTGCAACTCGACCTCATGAAGTCGGAGTCGCTAGTAATCGCAGATCAGCAACGCTGCGGTGAATACGTTCCCGGGTCTTGTACACACCGCCCGTCAAGTCATGAAAGTCGGTAACACCTGAAGCCGGTGGCCCAACCCTTGTGGAGGGAGCCGTCGAAGGTGGGATCGGTAATTAGGACTAAGTCGTAACAAGGTAGCCGTACCGGAAGGTGCGGCTGGATCACCTCCTTTCTAAGGAGCATCTGGCACCCTCGGGTGTCCAGGCGCCGGATCAGGACCGAATGTGTCTTGCCGGTTAGCTCATGGGTGGAACATTTGACGAGGTGTCGGAGGGTGACTTCCGGATCTAGTACGGCCTTCGGGTTGGGAACGGTTCGGGGTGAGGCTTCTGGCACATGCACGCTGTTGGGTCCTGAGGGACCGGATGCGCTTCGATCTTCGGGTCGGGAGCAGACGAACCTCGGGGCCTTTTCTTGTGCCGGCAGTGCCGGTGCGGAGGGGGTACCGCCCGTACTTTGAGAACTACACAGTGGACGCGAGCATCTTTGAGCTGATCTTTGATCGGCTCAGAAAGATGATCTTAAAGATCATTAGTCAATTTCGAATTGACGATTCAACTCATGTGATTTCAAGTCTTTAAGAGCAAACGGTGGATGCCTTGGCATCTGGAGCCGAAGAAGGACGTAGCAATCTGCGATAAGCCTCGGGGAACTGATAAGCAAGTTTTGATCCGAGGGTGTCCGAATGGGGAAACCCCGCTGGGCGGCGTGCCGACCCAGTGACTCCCGCCTGAATATATAGGGCGGGTAGAGGGAACGTGGGGAAGTGAAACATCTCAGTACCCACAGGAAGAGAAAGCAACCGCGATTCCGTGAGTAGTGGCGAGCGAAACCGGAACAGGCTAAACCGAGTACGTGTGATATCCGGCAGGAGTTGCGTATTCGGGGTTGTGGGACTTTTCGGACAGTTCTGCCGAGCTGTCAGCGTGACAAGAAGGTATAGACGAACCGCATTGAAAGGCGGGTCATAGAGGGTGCCAACCCCGTAGTCGAAATGCCTCCCTTGGCGCGAAGAGTATCCCAAGTAGCACGGGGCCCGAGAAATCCCGTGTGAATCTGTCAGGACCACCTGATAAGCCTAAATACTCCCAGATGACCGATAGCGGACAAGTACCGTGAGGGAAAGGTGAAAAGTACCCCGGGAGGGGAGTGAAATAGTACCTGAAACCGTTTGCTTACAAACCGTTGGAGCCTCCTTAGTAGGGGTGACAGCGTGCCTTTTGAAGAATGAGCCTGCGAGTTAGCGATATGTGGCGAGGTTAACCCGTGTGGGGTAGCCGTAGCGAAAGCGAGTCTGAATAGGGCGATTCAGTCGCATGTCCTAGACCCGAAGCGAAGTGATCTATCCATGGCCAGGCTGAAGCGACGGTAAGACGTCGTGGAGGGCCGAACCCACTTAGGTTGAAAACTGAGGGGATGAGCTGTGGATAGGGGTGAAAGGCCAATCAAACTTCGTGATAGCTGGTTCTCTCCGAAATGCATTTAGGTGCAGCGTTGCGTGTTTCTTGCCGGAGGTAGAGCTACTGGATGGCCGATGGGCCCTACAAGGTTACTGACGTCAGCCAAACTCCGAATGCCGGTAAGTGAGAGCGCAGCAGTGAGACTGTGGGGGATAAGCTTCATAGTCGAGAGGGAAACAACCCAGACCACCAACTAAGGTCCCTAAGCGCGTGCTAAGTGGGAAAGGATGTGGAGTTGCTGTGACAACCAGGAGGTTGGCTTAGAAGCAGCCACCCTTGAAAGAGTGCGTAATAGCTCACTGGTCAAGTGATTCCGCGCCGACAATGTAACGGGGCTCAAGCACGCCACCGAAGTTGTGGCATTGACATTATTGGTAGGCCTTCGTGGTCCAGCCGTGTTGATGGGTAGGAGAGCGTCGTGTGGCCAGCGAAGCGGCGGTGTGAACCAGCCGTGGAGGCTACACGAGTGAGAATGCAGGCATGAGTAGCGAAAGACGTGTGAGAAACACGTCCTCCGAAAGACCAAGGGTTCCAGGGTCAAGCTAATCTTCCCTGGGTAAGTCGGGACCTAAGGCGAGGCCGACAGGCGTAGTCGATGGACAACGGGTTGATATTCCCGTACCGGCGAAGAACCGCCCAAGCTAATCCAGTGGTGCTAAGAGTCCTAACCCGGGCTTGTGGATCCCTTCGGGGTGAGACGGTCCGGTCTAACGCTCGACCCCATGCTGGTGCGGCTAGCGTATTAACAGGTGTGACGCAGGAAGGTAGCCCAACCCGGGCGATGGTTGTCCCGGGGCAAGTGCGTAGGCCGAGGAATAGGCAAATCCGTTCCTCATACAGGCTGAGACACGATGCGGATAAAAAGTGGGTGATCCTATGCTGCCAAGAAAAGCATCGACGCGAGGTTCTAGCTGCCCGTACCCCAAACCGACTCAGGTGGTCAGGTAGAGAATACCAAGGAGATCGAGAGAATCGTGGTTAAGGAACTCGGCAAAATGCCCCCGTAACTTCGGGAGAAGGGGGGCCTTCCACTTATTAGGATTTACTCCGAAAGGGTGTGGAGGCCGCAGAGACTAGTGGGTAGCGACTGTTTACTAAAAACACAGGTCCGTGCCAAGTCGCAAGACGATGTATACGGACTGACGCCTGCCCGGTGCTGGAAGGTTAAGAGGACCGGTTAGCCGCAAGGCGAAGCTGAGAATTTAAGCCCCAGTAAACGGCGGTGGTAACTATAACCATCCTAAGGTAGCGAAATTCCTTGTCGGGTAAGTTCCGACCTGCACGAATGGCGTAACGACTTCCCAACTGTCTCAACCGCGAACTCGGCGAAATTGCATTACGAGTAAAGATGCTCGTTACGCGCAGCAGGACGGAAAGACCCCGTGACCTTTACTACAGCTTGGTATTGGTGTTCGGTGTGGCTTGTGTAGGATAGGTGGGAGACGTTGAAGCGGTGACGCCAGTTACCGTGGAGTCATTGTTGAAATACCACTCTGGTCACTCTGGATATCTAACTTAGAACCGTAATCCGGTTCAGGGACAGTGCCTGGTGGGTAGTTTAACTGGGGCGGTTGCCTCCCAAAAAGTAACGGAGGCGCCCAAAGGTTCCCTCAACCTGGTTGGCAATCAGGTGGCGAGTGTAAGTGCACAAGGGAGCTTGACTGTGAGACTGACAGGTCGAGCAGGGACGAAAGTCGGGACTAGTGATCCGGCAGTGGCTTGTGGAAGCGCTGTCGCTCAACGGATAAAAGGTACCTCGGGGATAACAGGCTGATCTTGCCCAAGAGTCCATATCGACGGCATGGTTTGGCACCTCGATGTCGGCTCGTCGCATCCTGGGGCTGGAGTAGGTCCCAAGGGTTGGGCTGTTCGCCCATTAAAGCGGTACGCGAGCTGGGTTTAGAACGTCGTGAGACAGTTCGGTCCCTATCCGCTGCGCGCGTAGGAAATTTGAGAGGATCTGACCCTAGTACGAGAGGACCGGGTTGGACGAACCTCTGGTGTGCCAGTTGTTCTGCCAAGAGCACCGCTGGTTAGCTACGTTCGGGATGGATAACCGCTGAAAGCATCTAAGCGGGAAGCCGGCCTCAAGATGAGATTTCCATACCTTCGGGTGAGAGGCTCCCAGCCAGACTACTGGGTTGATAGGCCGGATGTGGAAGCGTGGTAACACGTGAAGCTGACCGGTACTAATAAGCCGATGACTTGATAACACACCGTTTAGGTGCTTGCGTCCACTGAGTGGTTCTCGATGTACGGTCGAGAACCGCATAACGAATCAATCGTTGTGCAGACTGAAACATCAATAGTGTTTCGGCGGCCATAGCGTGAGGGAAACGCCCGGTCACATTCCGAACCCGGAAGCTAAGCCTCACAGCGCCGATGGTACTGCAGGGGGGACCCTGTGGGAGAGTAGGACACCGCCGGACTTCTTTCG
>NZ_JAHXMY010000003.1 GCF_023149035.1 Microbacterium sp. EYE_78 | reverse complement strand
CGGCGGCCGGGTAGCCGTCGATGATGACGAGGGCGTCGTCGATGCGCCGTTGCACGGTCCGGTCCGCGACCCGCATGACCCCGCCGACTTCCGCCGCGATCGCCCGCAACGCCATGTCGTGCATCCGGACACGGGTGCCCGCTTTCACGGCCTGCGCCTGCGCCAGATGCCCCGCGGATGCGAGGATGCGCAGCTGCCGGATCTGCACCGCGGCGGCCTCGCGCTCCACCTCCGCAACGTCCGCGAGGATCCCCGCGAGCACGGCGAAGTGGTCCTCGCCGCCCGGGGTGTCCACCGCTTCCGTCATGCCTCCATCGAAGCACCGACCTCCGACATCCGTCCCTGGCCGAAACCGCCGCCGATCAGCCCTTCATTCCGCAGACCCGTCACCGGATTCGGAGATAGGCACCGGATTCGGAGCGACCGAACCCCGGCATCCGAATCAGACGACATCCTCCGAATCCGGCGACACCTCAGCACCGCGCGAAAAATCTTCCATCCCCATGTCGATTTCCCTCGCGCCCGTTCGACGCGATAGTGAGAGGGACGAACACACGTCCCCCGGAACTCAGGAGATGACCATGAAGCACATGCTGATCATGCGGGCCACCCAGGCGGCAGTCGAGCACTACGAGAACATGGATTTCGGGGCCGTGATCAATGCGATGGGCGCCTACAACGAGTCGATGATGAAGGCGGGCGTCCTCGTCGCGGGTGAGGGACTCGCGCAGGAGCCGGGCTACGTCGTCGAGTTCAACGGCGAGACGCCGGTCGTGAGCGACGGCCCCTACGGCGAGATCCACGAGCTGTTCAACGGGTTCTGGATCCTCCAGACCGCCACCGCCGAAGAAGCCATCGAGTGGGCGAAGCGGGCGCCGCTGACGCCGGGAAACAAGCTCGAGGTCCGTCGCGTGACCGACGAGTCCGACTTCGCGGACTACGCCGACAACGAGTACATCGAGAAGGAGAAGGGCTGGCGCGAGCAGCAGGCCGAGCAGTCCGCCCCGTGATCCCGTGACGAACGACACCCGGCGCGAGGTCGAGGCCGTCTGGCGCATCGAGGGCGCGCGGATCGTGGCATCCGTCGCCAAGATGACCGGCGACCTCGGCCTCGCCGAGGATGTCGCGCAGGAGGCGCTCGTCGAAGCGCTCACGGCGTGGCCGCGCGACGGCGCCCCCGCGAACCCGGGCTCGTGGCTCACCGCCGTCGCGAAGCGGCGCGTCGTCGACGCCTGGCGCAGGCGCAGTGCACTCGACGACCGCTACGCCGGCATCTCGCACGAGCTCGACGAGGTCGACAGCGGCGAGTGGGAGCCGATCGACGACGACATGCTGCGTCTCGTGTTCACCGCGTGCCACCCGGCGCTGTCGCGCGAGTCGCAGATCGCGCTCACGCTGCGCGTCGTCGCCGGCCTGACGACCGACGAGATCGCGCGGATGCTGCTGACCACCGTCCCGACGGTGCAGGCGCGCATCACTCGCGCCAAGAAGACGCTGGCGGCGGCCGGCATCCCGTTCGAAACGCCCGATCCGTCGGAGTGGAAGAGCCGGCTCGGGGCGGTGCTCGGCGTCATCTACATGGTCTTCACCGAGGGGTACGCGGCGACCGCCGGCGAACGCTGGGTGCGGCCCGACCTCGCCGACGAGGCCATCCGGCTCGGTCGTGTCGTCGCGGGACTGCTGCCGCGCGAGCCCGAGCCGCTCGCACTGCTGGCGCTCATGGACTTCCAGCGCTCGCGCTTCGCGGCGCGCGAGACGCGTGACGGTGCCCCGATCCTGCTCGCCGATCAGGACCGCTCCCGCTGGGACCGCGGACAGATCGCCCGCGCCGTCGACGAGCTGCGTCGAGCGGATGCCGCGTCCGCCGCACGCGGTGTCGGTCGCGGCGCGTACGCGCTGCAGGCCGAGATCGCTCAGTGCCACGCGGTCGCGCCGAGCGTCTCGGACACGGACTGGAGCCGGATCGTGCTGCTCTACGAGATCCTCGGTCGTCTCGCGCCGAGTCCGGTCGTCGAACTCAACCGCGCGGCGGCGGTGTCGATGGCGTCCGGCCCGGCCGAGGCGCTTGCGATCGTCGACGAGGTCGAGCGCTCCGGCGCGCTGCGGGGGTCGCACCTCATCCCGAGCGTGCGGGGTGAACTGCTGGCGCAGCTCGGACGCGTCGACGAGGCACGGTCGCAGCTCGCCGCCGCCGCGGGGCTGATCGCGAACACCGTGCAGCGGCAGGCGCTGCAGGCGAAGGCGGCGGCCCTCGGCGGGGCCGACTAACCCGGCCGTCGACCCTCCGCAACCCCGAGCACGATCACGTCGCACCCACCTACCGTTGCCCGCAACGAAGCGAGCGGAGTGTGTGATGCGGACGTACGACTATCTGATCGTCGGTGGCGGAATGGTGGCGGATGCGGCGGCCCGCGGCATCCGGGAACTCGATCCGGACGGCACGATCGGCATCCTCAGCGCGGACGTCGACCCGCCGTACACGCGTCCTGCGCTGTCGAAGAAGCTCTGGACCGACCCCGACTTCACGTGGGATCAGGTGCCGCTCGGCACCGAGGAGACGGGTGCGGAGATCCGGCTCGAGACGTTCGTGGAGTCCATCGATCGCGCGGCGAAGACGGTCTCGATCGGCGAGGGCAACGAGCTCGGCTACCGGCGACTCCTGCTGGCCACCGGGTCGAAGCCCCGCGAGATCCCGGCGCCCGACGACGACCGCATCCTCTTCTTCCGCTCTGCGGAGGACTACCGCCGCCTGCGCGAGCTGGCCGAGCGTGGCGGCCGCGCCGTCGTCGTCGGCGGCGGGTACATCGGCGCCGAGATCGCGGCTGCGCTCGTGCAGAACGGCGTCGAGACCGAGCTGCTCTTCCCCTCAGAGGTCCTCGGCGACGGCACCTTCCCGCCCGAGCTCGCCACGCGGTACGAGCAGCTGTTCCGCGACGGCGGTGTCGAGCTCGTCCCCGGGGCGCGCGTCGAGGAGGTGCGTACGGAGGGCAATCGCCTGCACGTCGTGCTCGAGGGCGGCGACGAACGTCCGGCCGACGTCGTCGTCCTGGGCCTCGGCGTCGATCCGGTCGTCGACCTCGCCGAGCAGGCCGGGCTCGACGTCGACGGCGGCGTGATCGTCGACGAGCACCTCGTCACGAGCGACGACGCCATCTGGGCCGCCGGTGACATCGCGGCATACCCCGATCCGATCCTCGGCCGTTCCCGCGTCGAGCACGTCGACAACGCGAACGAGCAGGGCGCCGCGGTCGGACGGTCGATGGCGGGGGAGCGGCTGCCGTACAGCCACACCCCGTACTTCTACTCCGCCGTGTTCGGCGTGCGGTGGGAGGCGGTCGGCACCCTCGACCCCGAGAAGGATCCGCTGGTGGTCGATCTCGACGACGAGCGCACGGTCGTCTACTACCGCGACGAGTCGGGCGCCCCGATCGGCGTGCTGCTCTGGAACGTCGAGGACGCACGCGACCTTGCGCGAGCCGTCCTGGTCGACGGTGAGACCGACGCCCAGGCCCTCCGCACCCGGATCGGGTGACGCGCGGGTCAGCGCTCGCCCGGCCGCCACGGCTCGAGGACGTGCGACAGATAGACCTCGCGAGGCGCCAGCGACAGGATCAGCCGCTGCCCCTCGGTCGTGGGTTCGTCGAGTTCGCCGTACCAGACGGCGGTGTCGCCCGCGATGACGGTGGGACCGCCCTCGCCGTCGACGACCACGATCTGCGACCCGCGCGTGTGCCCGGCTGCCGGGAGCAGCCGCACACCCCGGAGGATCTCGTGTTCCCCGCTGACCGGCTCGTACGTCACGCCGGCGGCATCCACCCACTCGCGGATGGTGTAGTCCTCGAGCGTGCGAGCGTCGTCGAGCTCGGCTTGCTGGACGTAGATCGGCGTACCTGCGAACAGATGGTTGCCGCCGCAGTGGTCGAAGTGCAGGTGCGTGTTCACCACGGCGGTGACGGTGGAGAGGTCGACATCGTGTTCGGTCAGCGGGCGCAGGCGCGGATCCATGTCGGCGACCGCAGGATGCACGCGTGTGATGCCGGTGTCGACGAGGATCCGGCCGTCTGGATGGTCGATCAGGTGGACGACGATGGGCATGACCTCGTCGTCTGCGACGAGCAGATCGCCGACGTGGATCGGGGTGATGCCGATGCCGTCGGCCGGGTCGTCAGTCATGATGCGCCTCTCTGCGTCTGCCGCAGAGGCTACGCCCGCGCGGCGACATCCGGCATCCGAACGCCATTCGGCGTCGAATCACCGGTGTGACCAGATCGCCGGGCGCCACCTCACGCGGTGCTCGGCGCCGCGCGTCGGCCCTGGTCGCGGACGGTCGGGCAGTCGGTCTGCGTCGCCGCGAGTTCGAGACGTCCGCTGGCACGATCGTCGCCCGGGTCTCGCCTCGGACCGGCGAGACCCCGACGATCCTCCTGCACGGCGCCGCCGGCTCGTGGACCACGTGGACCCCGGTCCTCCGCGCGGCGATCGCGTCCGGCGACCCCGTCCGCGACGTCATCGCACTCGATCTGCCGGGCTGGGGTGAGAGCGGAGCCGCGGCATCCGACGTCGACGTCCCCGGCCTGGGCCGCGCCGTCGTCGAGGTCGCCGACCAGCTCGGCTATGACCGGTTCGTGCTCGTCGGGCACTCGCTGGGTGGGCTGCTCGCACTCGAGATCGCGGCTCGCGCCCCTGGCCGCACCGCCGAGGTGCTGGTCATCTCGGCGTCCGGTCCCGCCGTCCTCGACGCCATCCGGCGTCCGCTGCGCGGTGGAGCCCGCCTGCCCGGCTTCGCCGGCATGCTGCTCGCCATGCGGGTGCTCTCGGCGCTGCGCGGCGCAGCCCGTCCGCTGCTGCGCGGGCTCGACCGGGTCGGGCTGCTCCGCGTGCTGAGCGCTCCGTTGTTCTCCGCGCCGCACGCGGTCGACGGGTCCGTCCTCCGCGCGCTGGCCGAGGAGATCCGGCCGCAGTCCTTCGTCTTGGCCGCGCGAGCTGCCGCCGCGTACGACGAGTCGGTCTGGCGCGGCATCCGATGCCCGGTCCGTTCGGTTCGAGGCGAACGCGACGTGTTCGTGCACGGACGCGACGCCCGGCGGTTGTCGGCGTTCGTCCCGCAGGTGACTGAGACGGTGCTGCCGGATGCCGGGCACTTCGCCGCCGTCGAACAGCCGAGCAGCATCGCGGCGATGTTCGGCGCGATCGGCCGGCCGTGATCTTCGGTGCGCGCCGGCTTCATGGTCGCCTCGGACTGCTCGGCCGACGACGACATGGAGTGACGCTCAGACGATCGGCACCGCGTAGCCGCTGACGACGATGCCGCCCTCGGGCGGAACGTCCACGATCAGCTCGCTCGGGCGACCGACATGCGCGCCCTGCTCGATGATCACGCGGCTCGGCTCCGGAACGACCCCGAGCTCGCGGAGATAGGCGCCGACGGCGGCTGCCGCCGATCCGGTGGCGGGATCCTCGGTGATGCGTCCCACCGGGAAGAGGTTCCGGGCCACGAAGCGGTCCGGCGCGAGCCGGTGCAGCACCGTGATCGTCGCGGGCCAGCCGCGCTCGTTCATCAGCACGCGCACGCGGTCCGGGTCGAAGGTGAATGCGTCGAACCCGGCGCGGTCCCGAATGACGATGATCGGATGTGGGTTGCCCGCGTTCGAGATGCGCGGCGGCAGATCGGCATCCACCGCTCCCGCGTCGACGCCGATCTCACGGAGGATCGCGTCGAGGTCATCCGCCGGGAGCTCCGTCACCACCGGTGGCACGCTCGTGAACGACGCGCGCATCCCGGTCGCGTCCGATGACACGGTGATCGCCACCGGCCCGACCGGTGTCGCGAACCGGAGCACTTCGCCCGGCTGCGCGAAGCCGCCATCGGCGAGGGCGACCGCGGTCGCGACGGTCGCGTGCCCGCAGAACGGCACCTCGGCGATGGGGGAGAAGTAGCGGACCGTCCGAGCACCGTCATCGGTCGTCCCCGTGATGAACGCGGTCTCCGCGTAATCGACCTCGGCGGCGATGCGCTGCATCCCGATGTCCTCGAGCCGGGAAGCATCGAGGACGACCCCCGCCGGATTGCCGCCGTCAGGGCGGGCGGAGAACGCGGAGTAGCGGAGGACGTCGGGGGATGCCACGACCCGACAGTACGACGGATCGATGCGAACCCGCGCTTGACCTCGCCCCAGGGGCATGGTCGAGGCTGACGATGTGACCTCGAACGACGACCTCATGACCGCCGGGCGGTTCGGTGCCTCGACGCTGCTGTCGGCCAAGGCGCTCCGGATCTACGCCGACCGCGGGCTCCTGCCCCCGCGGCGGGTCGATCCCGACACCGGGTACCGGTACTACGCCGCAGACCAGGTGCACACGGGGTGGCTCATCGGCCTGCTGCGGTCCGCCGACCTGCCGCTCGAGCAGATCGCGAAGATCGTCGAGTGCGCCGAGATCGACGAGGCCCGCGCCGTCGGACTGCTCGACGAGGCGGTCGCGGCGCTGGACCGCCGCACTGAGGCGCACCATGTCGTGCTCGGTCGAGCACGACTCCACCTGAAGAAGGAGACCGGCATGCCCGCCGTCGAGACCGCATGGGAGAGCGACCACCCCGTCCTGAGCGTGATGCGCCGGATGGCGCCGCACGAGATGGACCAGATCATCCACGACGAGGTGGCGCGGCTGCGCGACCTCGCCGCACAGGGCGGGCTTCGTCCGACCGGCGATCCGTACGGCGTCTTCCACGCGCCGGTGACGGACGACTCCGACGGCCCGCTCGAGATCGTGCAGCCCGTGGACGGCCTGATGGATGCCGGGGGCGATGCCCGCAGCTATCGGATGACCGGCGGACAGGTCGCCCGCCGCCACGCCGAGGGGCGGGAGACGGACTTCCCCGAGATCCTGGCGCTCTACGACGAGGTGTACGCGTGGATCGCCGAGAGCGGGTTCACGCCCGTCGGACCTCCCCGCGAGGTCTGGCACAACTCTCCGCGCGACGACGACCCGCTGCGACTCACGATCGTGTGGCCGTTCGGCTCGCAGCCACCCGCCTCGGGATCCCACACGCAGTGACCGCGCGCATGGTGGGCGACCGCGTCACAGGTGGCGGACGAACGCCACCACCCGCTCGGTTGCGCTGAAGCCGAGCCCCTCGTAGAGCCGGTTCGCGCCTGTGGGGGAGTCGGTGTCGACGTCGAGCACGGCGCGTTCCAGACCGTCGGCGCGGATCGCCTCGAGCGCGGCCGAGACGACGAGCGGCGCGAGGCCGCGTCGCCGGTGGGAGCGGACCACACCGATGAGGTCGATGTACGCATGGGATGCCCCGAGCGCGGCGAAGTCCTCCTCGTTGACCGACGCGAGGCAGAACGCGACGATCGCGCCCTCCGAGGTGACGGCCACGCGTGAGAGATCGGGGCGGAAGAAGTCGCCGCCGACGAACTGCTGCCAGCGCTCCTCGTTCGAGGGCAGGCTTCCCCAGTGGTCGCGGAACGCGTCGTTGCGGGCGGCGAGGGCATCCGCGTCGCGGTCCCGGTCGTACGCCACGAGCGTGATGCCGTCCGGGGCAGCGATCGGCGGGACCGCGTCCGCGAGGTCGCGCTCCATGGTCGAGAACCAGCGCTCGGGCGTGTAGCCGCGCGCAGTCAGGACGGCGGCCTGATCCGCGTTGGTCTCTTCGGCGTACGCCTTGAGCCGGCCCTCCGTGCCCCCGTCGTCGAGCGACGCCGAGGCCGCGGCGACCTGCTGCTGCGCGCGTGCGTCCAGCCACGCGGTCAGCGCGGTGCCGATGCCGCGCCGCCGCCAGTCGGGATGCACCGTTCCGCTGATGTCGACCGAGAGGAGGCCGCCGACACGGGAGGGATGCAGCGTCGCGGTGCCCGTCGCCACGAGGGTGCCGTCGGCGGCGAACCCGACGAGCGTGTCGCGGGCCGGGTCGATGTGCGAGGTCTGGAAGATCTCGGCGACGTCCTGTCGCGGCGTGAGCCACGTCGGGTGGTCGACCGCATCGGCTGCGGCTGTCAGCGCATGGATCGCGTCGATGTCCGGCGCGGATGCGGGGCGCCACGTCGTGATCTCGGGATGCGTCGGGAGGCCCGGCTCAGACGTGTGGTCGAGCCGGCGGGCGAGGTTCGAAGCGCTCACCGACCCGACCCTACCCGCGCGTCGGGTACCTCACGCCATGGCGATGCGCCACCCCCCTGGTGTCGGGGTGACGGCGACGTAGCGTGGGCGCCGGTTCGGGAAGTACCTGATCGGAAGGAGAAGCCCTCATGGGACTCGACGACAAGATCAAGAACGCGGCCGAAGACCTGACAGGCAAGGGGAAGGAGACCGCCGGGAAGCATTCCGGCGACGAGAGCCTCGAAGCCGAAGGTCGAAGCGACCAGACCAAGGCCGACGTCAAGAAGGCCGGCGAGAACGTGAAGGACGCCTTCAAGTAATCGCACCCGGTTCCGCGCCCTGTCCGCTCCGCGACAGGGCGCGGAGCTGTGTCAGAGGCGGAAGAACGATACGCCCCCGTCGAGTGCGGGGCAACCCTCGCCCGCGAACCGACCCATCGGCGGAAGCTCGCCCCCATGACGACTCACGATGACGACCGCAACGACGCGGGACGACCCAGGAGCGAGGCGGCACCGGCTGCCGAGCCCGCGCGGACGGCTGGCGCGCACACGTTGCATCACGACGTGCTCGAGCGGGAGAAGCAGGAGTTCGGCGGCTTCAAGTTCGGCTCGGCGTTTTTCGGCTGGCTCACCGCGACGGGCACCGTCGTCCTGCTCACGGCCCTCGTGGCCGCGATCGGCGGGGCGATCGGACTCAGCACGGGCACGGACCCCGGCCAGGCGGCAGAGGCGGCGACGGAGAACAGCGGCACCGCCGGCATCGTCGGCGCGGTCGTGATCGGCCTCGTCCTGCTCGTCGGCTATTTCGCCGGAGGGTACGTCGCCGGTCGGATGGCGCGCTTCAGCGGAGTGAAGCAGGGGATCGCGGTCTGGCTCTGGGCGATCGTCATCGCGGTGGTGGTCGCGATTGTGACGGCGCTCGCCGGAAGCCAATGGGATCTGCTGGGCAACCTCGACAGCTTCCCCCGCATCCCCGTGACACCCGAGGCCGCTACGCTCACCGGGATCCTGGCCGCCGTCGGCGCTGCCCTGGTTGCGTTGGTGGGCGCGGTCCTCGGCGGTGTCGCGGGCATGCGGTTCCACCGCCGCGTCGACCGAGTCGGTCTCGGTCGGGATCGGATCTGACGCGTCGGAGAGAAAGCAAGCCCCTCCCGGGGATCGCATCCGCGCCGGATCGTTCCCGCTGTGGGACGCATCACCATCGACTCGGTCACCGTCAAGCTCGACGACCGTCTGACCGCTCATCTCGAACTCGTCATTGTGAGCAAGCTTCGGCGTCACGAGTCGTTCGTGTTCACGTGGGTGAAGGACGTCACCGACGGGAGTGGCCGCGAGTCGAAATGGGTGCACCCCGGAGGGCACATCGACTTCCGCTTCGACGACCGGGCGAGGATCCCCATCAACCCGGCCTGGGTCGAGGCGCTGATGTCGTCCGCCAACTCACCGGCCGGACTGCACGTCGTCCCCGAGCCGGATGCCGCGACGGAACTCGACCCCATCGCCGCCGCTTCCTGGCCGCAGACCTCGAACTGACAGTCGGCACGGCACTCCACCACCATTCGCGCCCGAGCGCAAGAGCGAGTTCTGCGCGCTGTGAGCGGCGATGCTGAGACCAGCACGAGGCACGCACCTGTCTCGCAGCCGGAAGCCGACGCATCTGATCACGGGTCCGCTCCGAAGTACTCATGGAGGGGTGACATGACCACGCAGAGCAGACGCAAGCGATTCATCGTGTGGGCGGCCGTATCGGGCCTCGTCGGGGGAGCGGTGTTCCTCGCGATCGCGGAGCTGGCGGCCTTGCTGGTCGCACGCACCGCGAGCCCGATCCTGGCCGTCGGCGCGTTCGTCATCGACATCGTGCCGAGACCGCTGAAGGAGCTGGCCATCACGACGTTCGGCGAGTTCGACAAGATCGCCCTGCTCGCGGGACTGGGCCTTGCCGTCGTCATCGCGTCGGCGATCGCCGGCATCCTCGAGTACGTGCGCCCCCCGCTGGGCGTCGTCGCCCTCGTCCTGGCGGGCGTGCTGTCGGGCGCTGCGATCGTCACGCGGGCAGAGGCGACGATCCTCGCGTACGTGCCCCCGATCCTGGGGACCGTCGCGGCCTGCGTCGTCCTCCACCTGCTGGGTCGTCGGCTGCGCGCCTGGCGGGACTCGGCAGACGGCGACCGCGCCGAGGACGCCGGAGTCGACCGGCGCCGGTTCCTCGTGATGACCGCTGTGGCCGGGGCATCCGCCGTCATCGTCGGTGTGACCGCTCGGGCGGTGAGCGCGGCGACGTCATCGGCGGAGGCGATCCGGAGGGCGCTGAAGCTGCCGGCGCCGAGGTCGACGGTGACCGTCCCTGCGGGGGCGGAGCTCGACGTGCCTGGGATCAGCCCGCTCATCACCCCGAACAAGGACTTCTACCGCGTCGACACCGCGCTGACCGTCCCGACCGTCGATCCTGAGACATGGCGACTGGTCATCGACGGCATGGTCGACCAGCGGGTCGAACTCACGTTCCAGGACCTGCTCGACATGGGCCTCGACGAGTACGCGATCACCCTCACGTGCGTGTCGAACGAGGTCGGCGGCGAGCTCGTCGGCAACGCGATCTGGCAGGGCGTGCCCCTGCGTGACGTGCTGAAGATGGCCGGCCCGCAGTCCGGCGCCGACATGGTGCTCTCGAAGAGCGTCGACGGATACACCGCGAGCACCCCGCTGTCGGCGGTCACCGATGACGGCATCGACGCGATCCTCGCGGTCGCGATGAACGGCGAGCCGCTGCCGCCCGAGCACGGGTTCCCCGTCCGCATGGTGGTGCCGGGCCTCTACGGCTACGTCTCGGCGACGAAGTGGGTGACCGAGCTCAAGATCACGACCTTCGCGGCCGACGAGGCCTACTGGACGCCGCGCGGCTACAGCGCCGAGGCGCCCATCAAGTTCGCGTCCCGCCTGGACACGCCGAAGGGTGGCAAGCCGGTCGAGGCGGGCAAGGTGCCGCTGGCCGGTGTCGCGTGGGCGCAGACCGTGGGCATCGAGCGTGTCGAGGTCAGCATCGACGACGGCGAGTGGACGGCGGCGACGCTGTCGAAGCCGATCAACGAAGACACCTGGGTGCAGTGGGTGCTGGAATGGGATGCCACCCCCGGCACCCATTACGTGGCGGTCCGCGCGGTCAACAAGAACGGCGACCTGCAGATCGAGGAGCGCGCACCGATCGCCCCCGACGGCTCGTCGGGGTGGCAGCGGTCGCTGATCACCGTCTCGTGACCAGGGCTGTCGCTGCCGCCCCTAGGGTGATCACGTGACCTCCCTCCGCGCGTACGTGATCACCGTCTCGGACCGGTCCGCCTCGGGTGCGCGCGAGGACCGTGCAGGCCCTCGTGCGGTCGAGCTGCTCGCCGAGGCCGGCATCGGTTCTGCGGGGTCCGAGATCGTCCCCGACGGCGCCGATGCGGTGGAGGATGCCCTGCGCCGGGCCCTCGCCACCGGCGCACGCCTCGTCGTCACGACGGGCGGAACGGGCGTCGGTCCTCGCGACCGGACCCCCGAGGGCACCGAGCGCGTCGTGACCCGCGCGATCCCCGGCATCGCCGAGGAGCTGCGACGCGTCGGCATCGCCGACACCCCGCTGTCCGTCCTCTCTCGCGGCGTCGCGGGCATCGCCGATCCGGAGGGTGCGCTGATCGTCAACCTGCCCGGATCGCCCCGTGCGGTGGCCTCCGGCATCCCCGTCATCGTGTCGGTCGCGGCGCACGTCGTCGATCAGGTGAAGGGCGGCGACCACTCGTGAGCACCGTGCGGATCGCCCGCCTCGAAGAAACCGCCCTCGACATCGATGCGCACCTGCGTGCCGTGGAGGACCCGAAGTACGGCGCCGTGACGACGTTCATCGGCCGGGTGCGTGACAACGATCCGGATGCCGCTACTCCCGTCGTCGGTCTGGAGTACACCGCGCACCCCGATGCCGAACAGACCCTTCACCGCATCGCGGCCGAGGCCGGCGCCGCATCGGGCGCCGTCGTCGCCGTCAGCCACCGCGTGGGACGCCTCGCGGTGGGGGATGCCGCGGTGGTGATCGCGGTCGCGTCGGAGCACCGGGCCGAGGCGTTCGAGGCCTGCCGGGCCGTCATCGAGACGATCAAGACCGACCTGCCGGTGTGGAAGCGTCAGCTCGAGTCGGACGGATCCACGGCCTGGAAGGGCATCGGCGGCTGAGGTCAGCCGCCCGCCCGGCCGCGCACTCAGCCTCCGGCGAAGGGCGGCAGGACGTCGATGAGCCGGGCGTCGGCGAGCGGGGCATCCCCGTCGGTCCGCACCCCGTCGACGAGGACGGCGCAGTCGGGCAGCACGAACCACAGCTGGGGGTGCTCGTCGAGGATCGCCGTGCGGAGCTCGGCGAGGGTGGCCTCAGCGCGCTCCTCGCTCTCGGTCCCGGCAGCCTCGGCGGCAGCCGCGAAATAACGGACGAGCGTCATGACGACTGCTCCTCGCCGGGCCGGACCCAGTCGCCCGAGCGTCCGCCCGATTTGGCGACGATGCGGACGTTCTCGATCACCACGGCGCGGTCGAGGCCCTTGATCATGTCGACGACGGCAAGCGCGGTGACCGACACCGCGGTGATCGCCTCCATCTCGACGCCGGTGCGGTCGGCGGTTCCGACGGTCGCCTCGATCTCGACGCCCTCGTCGGTGATGCCGAGCTCGACGGATGCGCGGTGCACACCGATGACATGGGCGAGTGGCAGGAGCGTCGCCGTCGACTTCGCCGCCTGGATGCCGGCGATGCGCGCGACCGCCAGCACGTCACCCTTGGGGGCGGTGCCGTCGCGGAGGGCGGCGACGACCTCGTGGCTGCACCGGACGAAGCCGCGCGCGGTGGCGGTGCGGACCGTGGGGGCCTTCGCCGTGACGTCGATCATGTGCGCCCTGCCGGCCGAATCGAGGTGGGGGAAGCTCATCAGACCAGCATGACATCCACAGCGTCGCCCGCGGCGACGCTCGCGACCTCGGCGGGGACGATCGCGAAGGCGGATGCCTGTGCGAGCCCGCCGGCCAGGTGCGAGCCCGAGCCTCCCGCCGTCGCGGGGCGAACGGTCCCCGCCGCGAGATCGACCACGGCCGGCAGGTACTGCCGCCGTCCGGGCGGCGGGGTCCAGGGCTCCGCCGCCGCCATGGTCATGTGCGCTCGGTGGATGACCGACCGTCCCTGCAGCGCGAGGAGCGCGGGTCGCACGAACACCTCGAACGACACGGCGACGCTGACCGGGTTGCCGGGGAGGCCGAAGACGAGGCATCCGTCTCCCACCGTCCCGAAGGCCTGCGGCTTGCCGGGCTGCATCGAGACTTTGGCGAACTCGACCTCGCCGTGCCCGTCGAAGGCGGCCCGCACGGGTTCGTATGCCCCGGCGCTCACGCCGCCGGTGAAGATGATGACGTCGGCACCTGCGGCCCGCGCGTCGGCGGTGGCCTGCGCGACGGCGTCGCCATCGTCCGCGACGCGGGCGACCATCACGACCTCGGCATCGGCCCCGGGGACGAGCTGCGCGAGGAGCGGTCCGTTCGAATCGGGGATGAGTCCGCGGCGCACGGGCTCGCCCGGTCCCGTCAGCTCGCTGCCGGTCGAGACGACCGCGACCCGCGGCGGGCGGACCACTGTCACCCTGTCGACCCCGGCGGCGACGGCGGCGGCGACCTGGAACGGACCCATCCGCTCGCCGGCAGCGATGACCACGTCCCCGGCGCGCAGGTCCGCGCCTCGACGGCGGATGAACGCGCCCGCGGCGGGAGCCTCGAGCACCTCGACGACGTCGAGCGAGTCGGCGAGCCCGCCTGCGGTGTGCTCGAACGGGACGATCGCGTCCGCATCACTGGGTGTAGGCGACCCCGTCATGATCCGGGCGGCCTCACCTTCCGAGAGGGCCGGGTCGTCCGGCACCCCGGCGGGAAGATCCGCGACGACCCGCAGCGAGACAGGATGCCCCGGGCCGGCCGACGCCACGTCCGCGGCGCGCACGGCGAAGCCGTCCATCGCGGAGTTGTCGAACAGCGGGATGTCGTGCGCCGCGACGGCCGGTGCCGCAAGCGTGCGGCCCGCGGATCGCCCGACGGGGACGACCTCGGTGGGAAGGGTGCGAACGGCGGCCAGGACGCGGGCGAGCTGTTCCTCGACGCTGAGGAGCCCGCTCATGCGCTCGCCGCCGCAGACGTTGCGGCCGATCGCAGCGGGATCTCGTGCTGACGGCTCGAGAGCGCGTCGACGACGAGCATGCGGCCGAGCAGCGGCGTGCCGACGCCGATCGCGAGCTTCGCGACCTCGGTGGCGAGGATGCCGCCGACCTGCACGCACAGGGCGCCGAGCACGCCGACCTGCGCGCAGGTGGGCGGGTCGCCCTCGGTGCCGACCGCGAAGAGGTCGTTCAGCACGACCGGGTCGCCCTCGGACGGCTGCGACCAGAAGACCGTGATCTGCGCGTGCCATTCGCGGACCGCTCCCCATACGAGGGGGAGTCCGAGCGCCTCGGTGGCGGCCGCGACCGCGCGACGGGTGGCGAACGAGTCGCTCGTGTCGATCACGATGTCGGCATCCACGAAGAACTCCTGCGCGTTCTCGTTGTCGAGGCGGGCCGTGATCGGGGTGACGACGGTGACGGGCGACAGGGCCGCGACGGCGCGTACGGTGCTCTCCGTCTTGTGGACGCCGATGTCCTCGATGCGGTGCGCGATCTGACGCTGCAGGTTGTGAAGCTCGACGGTGTCGTCGTCGATCACGGTGATGGCCCCGACGCCTGCCGCAGCCAGGGCGAGGATCGCGGGCGACCCGATGCCCCCGGCGCCGACCACGGCAACGCGCGTGTTCGCGAGGCGCCGCTGCCCCTCGTCGCCGATGCCCTTGAGCACCGTGTGCCGCGCGGTCCGCCGGCGCTCGTCGGGATCCAGCTCGGGCACGGGTTCGACCAGAGGGCGCATGTCCCGAGTGTACGGGGGTATAGATGCCGCGGGATCGGATGCTCTCGCCGTTGGCATCCGCAGATACGGCTCATTGGCACCACTTGAGTCCGCGCATGCGGCATGATCATTCCATGACGACCTACCGCGTGGCGCGAGCCGCCCGCCTCCTCGGCGTGAGTGACGATTCGGTGCGGCGCTGGATCGACCAGGGACTGCTGCCGGTGACGGATGCCGTGCCGGCCGAGATCCCCGGCGAAGCGCTCGCCGCGTTCGCCGTCTCGATGGCGAACGACCCGGGCGACGGATACGAGCATCGCTCGAGCGCCCGCAACAGCTTCGTCGGGATCGTGACCCGCGTGCAGGTCGACGGCGTCATGGCGCAGGTCGACATCCAGTCCGGCCCGCACCGTGTCGTCTCGCTCCTGTCGGCCGAGGCGGTGCGCGAGCTGCAGCTCGAGGTCGGTACTCTCGCGCGGGCCTCGGTCAAGGCGACGAACGTCGTCGTCGACCTGGCGGTGGAGTGACGTGCGTCGTTCCGTCCTCCGGCCGGCCGCCCTCGGCGGGCTCGCGCTCGTGCTCACCGGGTGCGCGGCGGCTGCGCCCGCTGGCGATGAGATCGCCGGTTCGCTGACGGTGTATGCCGCGGCATCCCTCACGGCCTCGTTCGACGAGATCGACGAGGCCTTCACGGCGCAGCATCCCGGGGTGGAGATCAGCCCGGTCTACGACGGATCGTCGACGCTGGCGACGCAGATCGCGGAGGGCGCCCCGGCGGACGTGTTCGCGTCGGCCGACGAGGCCACGATGGCGAAGGTGTCGGAGTTCGCGCTCGACCCCGCGGTCTTCGCCTCGAACACACTCGTGATCGCCGTCCCGGCAGGCAACCCGAAGGAGGTCTCGACGCTGGCCGACCTGGCGGATGTCGTCACGGTGCTGTGCGCTCCCGAGGTGCCGTGCGGCGCGGCATCCGCGACGCTGCTGAGTGCGGCGGGTGTGACCGTCGACGCCGCGAGCCTCGAGCAGAACGTCACGGCGGTGCTGACGAAGGTCGCGGCCGGTGAAGCCGATGCGGGTCTCGTCTACGCGACCGACGTCGTCGGGCGCAGCGACGTCGCGTCGGTGGTACCCGAGGGGGCCGACGAGGTCGTCAACAGGTATCCGATCGCCGCGCTGCAGGATGCCGCGAACCCCGAGACCGCGAGGGCGTTCGTCGCGTTCGTGCGGTCCGAGGCTGGGCAGGAGATCCTCGCGGACCACGGGTTCGGGGCGCCGTGAGTATCGATCGGGGATACGTTCCGCGGAGCCTCGCGGTCCCCGCCTTCGTCGGTCTCGCCTTCCTCATCCTCCCGTTGCTGGCCCTCATCGCCAGGGTGGAGTGGTCGACGTTCGTCGCCGACGTGACCTCGCCCGCAGCGCTCGAGGCCCTCGGGCTGTCATTCGGCACCGGTGCGGCGGCGACCGTGGCGTGCATCGTGATCGGTGTGCCGTTGGCCCTCCTGATCGCTCGATCGGGTCCGCGGCTCGCGGCGGTGCTGCGTGCGGCGGTGACCGTTCCGCTCGTGCTGCCGCCGATGGTCGGCGGGATCGCGCTGCTGTACCTGTTCGGTCGTCAGGGGTGGCTCGGCGGGTGGGGGCTGTCGTTCACCACGCCCGCGGTCGTCGTGGCGCAGACGTTCGTGGCGCTGCCGTTCCTCGTGCTCGCCGTCGAGGGCGCAGTGCGCGCGACCGGGGTGGGCTTCGAGCGGACCGCCGCCGCCCTGGGAGCCGGCCGCTGGACGATCCTTCGGCGCATCACGCTGCCGCTCGCGGCGCCCGGCATCGTGGCGGGTGTCGTGCTGTGCTTCGCGCGGGCGATCGGCGAATTCGGCGCGACCGCCCTGTTCGCGGGCAACCGTCCCGGGGTCACGCAGACGATGCCGCTCGCGATCTACACGGCGTTCAACGGGGCGGGCGTGACGCAGGGGACCGCGGTCGCCCTCGCGCTCCTGCTGCTGGCGACCGCGGTGCTCGTCCTGATGCTGGTGCGCGGCTGGCGACCGGGGGCGGCGCGGTGAGCGGGCTGCAGGCGCACGTCGTCGTCGACCGGCCGCGGTTCCGCGTGGACGTCGCGATCGACGCCGCCGCGGGGGAGACCGTCGCGATCATGGGGCCGAGCGGCGCCGGGAAGTCGACGCTGCTCGACGCGCTCGCCGGGCTCGTGCCGCTGAACGGCGGCGAGGTCGTCGTGGCTGGGCGGACCGTGGAGCGTGCGGCCGAGCCCCGGGTGCACACGCCGCCGATGCATCGCGGAGTCGTGCTGCTCGGTCAGGACCCGCGGCTGTTCCCGCACCTGAGCGCCCGCGAGAACGTCGCGTTCGGGCCGCGCGCTGGCGGCACACCCGCTGCGCAGGCCCGTGCCGATGCCGACGCGTGGATCGACCGGGTCGGCCTGGGCGGGCTGGAATCGCGCATGCCGCGCGAGCTGTCGGGGGGAGAGCAGCAGCGCGTCGCGATCGCGCGGGCGCTGGCGGCGTCGCCGCGGGTGGTGCTGCTCGACGAGCCGCTGGTCGCGCTCGATCCCGTGACGGCGTCCGAGATCCGCGGGATGCTGCGGGAGCAACTCGCCGGCGTGACGACGGTCGCCGTGACGCACGACGCGGGCGACGCGGTCGCGCTCGCGGAGCGGCTGTTCGTGATCGAGGCGGGCGCCGTGGTGCAGAGCGGTCCCGTGCGGCAGGTGTTCGGGGCTCCGGCATCCGCGTTCGTCGCATCGGTTGCCGACATGAATCGGATGCCGGGGGTCGCGGCCCGCGGCGGGTGGACCGACGCCGCGGGTCGCGTGCTGACGAGTGCGGATGCCGCACCCGCCGTGGGGGACGGCGTCGCGCTCGCCGCCGTGTTCCGGCCGGGCGACGTGCGGATCGTGGACGGGGCTGGGCCGAACGCCTGGCCGGCGGACGTGGTGCGCGTCGAGCCGACCCTCGCCGGTGTCCGGGTGCACACGTCGGCGGGTGCGGTCGATGTCGCCGAGGCGGGTGCTCGGTGGTCGCCGGGGGACGCGGTGTGGCTGCGCGTCGACCCGTCGCGGGTGCGGTTCGTGCCGCTGGGCTGAGGTGCGCGTCATGAGCGCGGGCCTGCGACGATGAGTCCATGCCCGTCATCGAGTCCCGTTGCGTCGTGCCGGTCGAGGTGGAGATCGCCTTCGCCGTCTCGCAGACGACTGGTGAGATCCGTAAGCGCTGGGATCCGTTCATCCGGCGCCAGTACTTCCTGGGCGGCGCGGTCGCTCCGGCCAAGGGTGTGCGGACGTTCACCGTGCAGCGCTTCGGTTTTCGGATGGTAAGCGAGTACGTCTCGTTCAACCCGCCGTCGAACGTCGGCATGAAGATGACGAAGGGATCGTGGTTCTTCGAGCGTCTCGCCGGCGGGTGGAAGTTCACGCCCGTCCCCGGTGATCCCGGCAGCACGCTGGCCGTCTGGCGGTACAACTTCGCGTGTCGCCCTCGGTGGCTGGCGCCGCTCGCCGAGCGGAGCGGCGCGATCGTGCTCAAGCGCGATATGGACCGGCGTATCCAGGGCTTCGCGAGAGGGTGTGCAGACCCGGTCGTGCTCGCGGCCGTGCGGTGACGGATCGTTCGTTCAGGCCCGGTCGACGCCACCCGCACATTCGAGCCGTTGACCAGCCCTCATCCCAGTCCCGCCGATTAGGCTCGGAAGATGAGACAGCGACGGGGGACGCAGCGGTGACCGCCGTCCCGATCTCGCTGGGTCGCCCGCCGCAGGTTCCTTCCGAATCCGCCGGGCTTCCCGACCCGGCCGTCGGCCTCGTCGACACCCACGGCCGCGTTCACCGCGATCTGCGGATCTCGCTCACCGACCGGTGCTCGCTGCGCTGCACCTATTGCATGCCTGAGCAGGGCAACGAGTGGCTGGCGCGCACGAGCATCCTCTCGACCGACGAGATCGTCGAGGTGGCCGAGGTCGCGGCGAGCCTCGGCATCCGCACCTTCCGGCTCACCGGCGGCGAACCGCTGCTGCGCACCGACATCGTCGACGTGGTGCGGCGCGTGGCCGCGATCTCGGGTCCGGAGGGGCCGGTCGAGGTCGCGATGACGACGAACGGCATCCGTCTCGACGAGGTCCTGCCCGATCTCATCGACGCGGGTCTCACACGACTGAACATCAGCATCGACACGATCGACCGCGAACGCTTCGCCGCGCTCACGCGCCGTGACCGGCTCGACGACGTGCTCGCCGGCATCGCGGCCGCCGCGGCATCCGATCTGAAACCCTTGAAGCTCAACGCGGTCGCCATGCGCGGCGTCAACGACGACCAGCTCGCCGACCTGGTCGCGTTCGCGATGGAGGTCGGGGCGCAGCTGCGGTTCATCGAGCAGATGCCGCTGGACTCCGGCCACACCTGGGATCGCAGCGCGATGGTCACGCGCGAGGAGATCCTCGCGGCGCTGTCCGAACGGTGGTCGCTCGAGCCGGTTCCTGGCCGTGGCGGAGCGCCCGCCGAGAAGTGGCGGATCGACGGCGGGCCGCACGAGGTCGGCGTCATCGCGTCGGTGACCGCACCCTTCTGCGGCGCGTGCGACCGACTGCGCCTGACCGCCGACGGGCAGTTCCGCAACTGCCTGTTCTCACTCACTGAGTACGACGTGACGGGTGCGCTGCGCGGGATGCCGGTGGATGCCTCGCGCGCCGACCGCGATCGCGTCATCGCCGGCATCCTGCACGCGTGCGTGCGCGGCAAGCTCCCCGGTCACGCGATCAACGACCCCTCGTTCCTCCAGCCTGCGCGAGGGATGAACGCGATCGGCGGCTGACCCCTATTCCTCCCGGGGCAGGTCGGCGCCCCAGCGTCCGAGCGCCGTGATGGTCTCGGTGAGCGCCAGCCCGCGATCGGTGAGGACGTAGGCCCGGGTGTTGTGCTTCAGGGGGAGTCGGCGCAGGACGCCGGCTGCCTCCAGGTCCTTGAGCCGCGTGGCCAGCATGTTCGTCGGTACACCGAGCTGGCGCTGCAGGTCGCCGTATCGCTGCGGCCCTTTGAGGAGCTGCTCGACGATGAGCAGAGCCCAACGTGACCCGACGACCTCCAGCGCTGCGGCGAGGTCGCTCACGCGCGCTGGTCGGCGTCCGGCTTCATCCAGAACGGCGAGTAGTGATAGCCGTCGGGGTCGTCGAACTGCCGCTGGTACATGAAGGGGTAGTCGTCGGTGTCGCCGATGCGCGCCCCGGCGGCCTCTGCTCGCTCGAGCAGTGCATCGACCTCCTCGCGGCTGTGCATGTCGAACGACACGGTCACTTTGGACGGGGTGTCAGGTCCACCGATGAGATCGTCGACGCCGCCGACGCTCGCGTACGTCTCGCGGCTGCCGAGCATGACGTACTGGTCGGGGGCGATGGCGAAGCACGACACGTTGTCGTCCGACATCTCGGTGTTGAGCGTCCAGCCGATGGCGCTGTAGAAGGCGGTGGCCCGTGCGACGTCGGCGACCGGACAGGTGATGAAGAGGCTCATGTCGCGATACTTGCAAAATACAAGTGTTGCGTCAAGGGTCGTCGCGTTGCCCCTCGGCGGCTGACCGCGGGGTCAGTCGCCGGGCCACTCTCCGGTCGCGCGCTCGAACGCCCGTGCGCCGCCGCGGTCGACCAGCGCCTTCACCAGCGCGAATAGGGCGCCCTGCAAGGCCGCTGCGATAAGCACCTCGCCGAGACCGAACTCGGACTCGAGGGCCTTCGGACTGTCGTCGCGGTGGGTCGGGCTCGCGCGCTTCCAGAGCTGCTTGAAGATCACACCGGCGAGGGCTCCGCTCACCATGCCGCTGATGAGCCCGATCGGGCGGTACAGGATCTTCGCCGACGTGCTCGACTTCTTCTCCGGCTTCGAGGTCTTCTTCGACATGCGGGGGTCCTTTCGAGGTATGTGTCAGCGGCCGCGGCGTGCGACAGCGGTGATGACGGCGCCGATCGCGACGACCACGACGGCCAGGGCGATCCAGCCGTTGCGGTTCGGCTTGCCGGCGTCGTCCGTGAGGGCATCCGTCGCCTGGTGGACGTAGTCGGCCGCGTGCTCGCGGGCGTCGCCGATCTGCGCGGCGACGTTCGTCTTCACGGTTTCGACCTGCTGCTTCGCCCTCGCCTTCACGTCGAGCTTGCCTGCGAGCTGCTCCACCGTGTCACCGAGGTCCGCGCGCGTCCGCGCGATGTCGGCTTCGATCTCGGCGACCGACGCGTCGTCCGAAAGTTCCGGCTTCGTCGCGGGGGTGGCCGAGAGGGGGACTTCGCGTGCGGGGACGTCAGGCGTGGTCATGGTGGGTGCGCTCCTTCACTTCGGTGATGTCTTGTTTCACGCTCTGCACGGTCCGCTCGGGCGTCGGCGACAGAGCTGACACCTTCTTCTTGCCGACGAGCGCGAGGATGCCGGCGACGATGAACAGCAGGGCGGTGACGATCAGCGCGGCGGCCCACGCGGGGAGGACCAGCGACAGCGCGATGATCGCGGTCGCGACGAGCGCGCCGACGCCGAACCACGCGAGTACGCCGCCCGCGCCGAGCAGCCCCACACCGAGCCCGCCCTGCTTCGCCTTCGACGAGAACTCCGCGCGGGCGAGACGCATCTCATCCCGCACGAGGCGAGACGTCTGCTCGGACAGGCGGGAGATCAGCTCCGCGGTCGACGGTTCGGATGACGGGTTGGCCTGCGTCACGACCGGCTCCTCTCAACAGGGTGGAGTCCCAGGCTCGGGGCGGTCGTCGATCCGCACGACAGGCTTGACATCTGATGGAGGCGGTGCGTGAGGGCGAGAACCGCAGCCGGCGCCCCAGGACGCTCAGATGTCGTCGATGATGTGAAGACCGCTGGGGTACGACAGCGGCTCGGGCTCCGGATCTATCTCGTGGATGCTGCTGATGACCACGCGCGTGCGTGGAGTGATCAGGACCGCGACGGAGTTGCCGTGGGTGACAGCGATGTCCACGAACGTTCCCCCTGACGCGACTGCAGCCTCGATCGCATCCCGGAGCGCGGGAACCGACGCATCGCCATCCAGTTCGAAGCGATCATCGTCGACGGCGACGATCGTCTTCTGCTTGGGCGAACGTGCGGTCATGCGGTGAGCGTACGCCCCCTGCGCTCATGACCAGTCCCCTTGACAGACCGGTCCGGAACGACGAGTCAGAGATGCGCGGGTTCCGGCAGCGGGCGGAGTCCGGTGACGCTCTGCGCCGAGTCCGCGAGGAGCTGCAGCCACTCCGCGTTGAGCGCGCCCCCGAGCGGAGCGTCGAACTTGAAGTACAGCGACGAGGACTTCGAGATCCAGACGCTGCCGTACTGGCCGCCTTCCGTGGACGAGTCATCGCCGGTGGTGGTGGGCTCGTCGTCCCACGTGAAGACGAAGCTCTCGTCACGACGGAGTTTCGTCACGATGACAGCACGGAGGTGGTGCAGTGTCCGGTCTTCGATGTTGATGGCGGGTGCGACACCGTAGATCAGATGCCCCATGTCGTGCTGCTTTCTCGAGAATTCGGATCGCGCGGCTGTTCGACCCGATCCTGAGACTACGCCGAGTCCGGACCCATCTCAGGACCATGATGAGGCGCTTGTGTACTGAGCAGCTGCATCGGCGGTCGACCGCCGCGATCGAGCGCTAGCGAAGAGGTCGACGCGATGGCAAGCCTCTGCCGTTCGTCGCCGCCCGACCTCAGACTCGCCCCTGTGAGTTCTCCCGCTGCAGGTTCATCCACGTCCTCCGCCCTCGGCGACCACCCGCATCCGAGCGCACAGCGGTCCGCGCTCGCCGGGGCCGATGAGCTCGCAGGGTTCGGGACCGACGTGTCCGCCACCCTCGCGTGGGCAGTCGGCGTCGGTGCCGCACGTGACGATGCCCGCTCCCTCGCCGACGACTGGTCGTTCTTGGCGGCGGTCGCGGAGCGGGATGTCGCGGCCGCCCGCATCCTCGAACCGCACCTCGACGCGCTCGACATCCTCGACCAGGCGCAACGCGCGGCCGTCGGGCCGGACCTCGAAGCGATCGGTGCCGGCCCGGGCTCGTCGTGGGGCGTGTTCGCCGCCGAAGGTGGGGGCGTGCGCCTCGATGCGCGGGACGTCGGCTCCGGCTGGATGCTGACGGGAACCAAGCCGTGGTGCTCGCTCGCGCAGCACCTGACCCACGCGCTCGTCACCGCATGGGTCGGCGACGAGCGCCGCCTCTTCGCCGTTGCGCTGCAGCGGCCCGAGGTCCGCCCTCACGACGGGCCCTGGCATGCGCGCGGACTGCGCCAGGTCGTGAGCGCCCCGGTGGATTTCGCGGCGGCGCCGGCCGTGCCGGTCGGCGAGCCCGGTTGGTACCTCCGGCGGCCGGGCTTCGCGGCCGGCGGGGTCGGGGTGGCCGCGTGCTGGTGGGGCGGCGCGCTCCCGCTCCGCGCGGCGCTCCTCGCGGCGGCGCAGCGTGACGGCGCCGACCAGCTGTCGCGCTTGCACCTCGGTCGCGTGGACACGTCGCTGTGGGCGGCGCGACTCGCGCTGCAGTCGGCTGCGCACCAGATGGATGCCGCGCCCGCCGCATCCGACCGCGATCCCGATCCCGGCATCCTGGCCGCCCGCGTGCGGGCCATCGTCGCGGGTGCCGTCGAGACGGCGCTCGCCGAGTCGGCCCGTGCGCTCGGACCGTTGCCGCTGGTCGCCGACGACGCGCACGCGCGTCGGGTCGCAGATCTCGAGATCTACCTCCGCCAGCACCACGGCGAGCGGGACCTGGCTCGGATCGGCGCCGACCTCAGTCAGGGGCGCGGCGCATGGTGAGCTTCAGCCACCTCGACCCGGGGACGGGCGAGGACGTATGGGCCGAGGCCTTCGCCGAACGGAACCCCGCGAGCCTGGACGTCGAGTTCGACCACCTCGTCGTGGTGGCGGCGCATCCTGACGACGAGACCCTCGGAACGGCAGGGCTGATGACCGCCGCGGCTGACCGCGGGGCGAGGGTGACGGTGCTCGTCGTCACCGACGGGGAGGGGTCGCACCCCGACTCGCCATCCGCGACACCCGCCGAGCTCGGCGCGCTGCGCCGGCGTGAGGCGGCCGACGCACTCGCGCAGCTGGCGCCGTCGATCGAGCTGCGGTTCCTCGGCATCCCCGACGGCGGGACCGACGGTCATCGCACCCGCATCTCCGCGGCGCTCCGCGAGATCGTCGCCGACGCCGGCTCGTGCCTCGTGGTCGCGCCGTGGACGGGCGACGGCCATCGCGATCATCGGGTGGTCGGCGAGGTGACGGCCGAGGTGTGCGCCGAGCGGGGCATCCCGTACCGGTGGTACCCCATCTGGCTGTGGCACTGGGGCACGCCCGACGAAGTTCCGTGGGGCGACGTCGAGGTCCTCCCGCTCGACGACGCGAACGTCGACGTGAAGCGGCGTGCCCTGCGTCGCCACCGCAGCCAGATCGAGCCGCTGTCCGACGCGCCGGGCGACGAGGTGATGCTCCACGAGCGGATGCAGGCGCACTTCGACCGCCCGTTCGAGGTCTTCATCCGGCCCGCCGGCGATCGCGGCAGCCTGGACGAGACCTTCTTCGAGGCGTTCTACCGTCGCAACGGCGACGACCCGTGGGGGTTCGAGTCGCGGTGGTACGAGCAGCGCAAGCGCGCGGTCACATTGGCGAGCCTGCCGAGAGCACGGTACGGCCGCGCGCTCGAGCTGGGCTGCTCGACCGGCGTGCTGACGCAGCTGCTCGCCGAGCGGTGCGACGCCGTGCTCGCCGTCGACATCGCCGAGGCCCCACTCGAGGCCGCGCGTCGTCGCCTCGGCGAGGGTGCGGATGTGCGCCTCGAGCGCCGCGCGCTGCCCCGCGACTGGCCGGAGGGCTCGTTCGACCTCATCGTCCTGTCCGAGGTCGGTTACTACTGGGGCGCGACCGACCTGGCCGGTGCCGTCGAGCGGATGCGGGGCGCCCTCGCCAATGACGGGCAGCTGCTCGCGTGCCACTGGCGGCATCGCGTCTCGGAGTACCCGCTGTCGGGGGACGACGTCCACGCGGCCCTCCGGGCGGCAGACGGCCTCGTCCGCCTGGTGGCGCACGAGGAGGAGGACTTCGTGCTCGAGGTCTACGGCGTGGCGGGCGCGAGGTCGGTCGCCGCAGAGACGGGGCTCATCACGTGACAGCGGGGGAGTCGGATGCCGTCGCCGCCGTCGCCATCGTGGTGCCGGTGCACGACGAGGCCGCGCTTCTGGGCGGCTGTCTCGCCGCGCTCGAGGCGGCGATCGCGCACACGCGCCGGACGCATCCGGACGTGCGGGTCGTGACCGTCGTCGTCCTGGATGCCTGCACGGATGCGTCCGAGCAGATCGCGGCGCCGTGGCCGGTGCAGACGCTGCGCATCGACGCCCGGAACGTGGGCACCGCGCGGCGGCTCGGCGTCGCCGCCGCGCTCGCAGCACTGCGGGACGTGCCGCCGGGCGCCACATGGATCGCCACGACCGACGGCGACTCGACGGTGCCGGTCGCGTGGCTCAGCCATCAGCTCGACCTGCGGGCAGTGGGGGCGGATGTCGTCTTGGGCACCGTCCGCCCCGACTTCGCCGACCTCACCGTCGAGCACGCTGCGCACTGGCTCGCGACCCACCCGCCGGGCCACCCCGCGGGCAATGTGCACGGCGCGAACCTCGGGCTGCGGGCGGACGTGTACCTCGCGGCGGGGGAGTTCGCGGACCTCGACCAGCACGAGGACGTCGAACTCGTGCGCGCCGCTCGCGCCACGGGTGCGCGGGTGCGCGCGACGGATGGGAACGAGGTCGTCACCTCCGGCCGCTTCTGGGGACGTACCGCCGCGGGCTATGCAGCGTTCGTCCGGGAGACGCACGAGCGCATCGCGGGGGAGGTGCGAGGCTGACGCGGGAGGGTACTCGTTGTCGCTCCGCTTGGCGAGGGGATCGGTGGGCGCGGAGGAGGTGCGGATCGTGAGGCATCCCCACACCCCATCGGAGGAACCATGTACTTTCACGTTCAAGAGTTCATCAACGAGATCGCGCAGGACGAGCCGGATCCCGCCGCCGCGAACGCGCTGCAGGAGGGTCTCGGCGGGCAGTTCGGCGAGATGCGCACGATGATGCAGTACCTCTTCCAGAGCATCAATTTCCGCGGGCCCTCGGGCAAGCCATACAAGGACCTGATCCAGGGCATCGGCACCGAGGAGATCAGCCACGTCGAGCTCATCGGCACGACGATCTCGCGCTTGCTCGACGGGTCGCCGCGGTACAAGGGCAAGCCGACTGACCCCGTCGACGAGCCGGGTGCCGGCGGTGCGACGCCGCTGAGCATCGCCGTCGACCACAGCAACATCCACCACTACCTCGTCGGCGCGCAGGGTGCGCTGCCGGTCGATGCCGCGGGCAACCCGTGGATGGGCAGCTACGTCTACAACTCGGGCAACCTCGTGCTCGATCTGCTCTACAACCTCATGCTCGAGTCGACGGGGCGTCTGCAGAAGTGCCGTCTGTACGAGATGACCGACAACAAGATGGCGCGCAGCACGATCTCGTACCTCATCGTCCGCGACCAGGCGCACGAGAACGCGTACGCGAAGGCGCTCGAGACGCTCGGGGTGAGCTGGCGCACCGCGCTGCCGATCCCGAAGACGAACGCCGAGCAGTTCCCCGAGGTGAAGAAGCTCGTCGACATGGGCCTGCAGAGCAAGCAGTACTCGTTCGATCTCGGCGACCAGTCCGAAGCCGGTCGCATCTTCCAGGGCGCCTCGCCGTCGAACGACGGCACCGAGTTGGATGCCAGTGAGCAGGCACCCGTCGGATCGCCGATGACCATCTCGCCCGAGCGGCCCGAAGAGTTCTCTCCGGGCGCGGACAAGGACCTCCGCGCGCTGATCGAGGCGACCGCGGCGATGGAGATGGCCGACATCGACGCCACGTTCGGACGCATGAAGTAGGCCGGCGGCTCCGATGGCACCCCGGCCTCGCTCCGCGGGGTCGGGGTCGGCTCCGTGGCGTCCGCGCACACGCGCCGGGTCAGGTAAGGCTAGGCTTACCTCTCGTGGACACGGAGCTGCGCGGTGATGACCTCGTCCTCGCCTACGGGCGGCATGAGGTGGTGCACGGGGTGTCCGTGCGCATCCGCCCGGGCGTCGTCACGGCGCTCATCGGTCCCAACGGCAGCGGCAAGTCGACGGTGCTCCGAGCGCTCGCGCGTTTGCACGAGCGCTCGTCCGGCGACGTCCGCGTCCTCGACGGTGACGTCCCGGTGTCACCGCTGTCGGCTCGTGACTTCGCGCGCCACGTGACGCTGCTCTCGCAGTCCCGGCCGCACCCGTCCGGCCTCTCCGTCCGCGACGTCGTCGCCTACGGCCGGCATCCGCATCGGCGCCGCTTCGCCGCGATGACCCAGGACGACCTCGACGCGATCGACCGCTCCCTCGAGCTCACCGGTCTCGCCGGGATGCAGGGGCGCGCCGTCGATCAGCTCTCCGGCGGGGAGCTGCAGCGGGTCTGGCTCGCGACCTGCCTCGCGCAGGACACCGGCGTCCTGCTGCTCGACGAGCCCACGAACCACCTCGACCTCCGCTACCAGGTCGAGACGCTCGACCTGGTGCGCGAGCTCGCCGACGAGCACGGCACCGCCCTGGGCGTGGTTCTGCACGACCTCGGCCAGGCCGCGACCGTCGCCGACGAGGTCGTGCTGCTGCACCAGGGCCGCGTGGTCGCCCACGGAGCGCGCGAGCACGTGCTGACGTCCGACCACCTCAGCGAGGTGTACGGCCTGCGGATCGAGGTCGACCGCGATCCTGCGACCGGCTTCATCCGTGTGCACCCGCGAGGTCGTCACCACGGCCGCGCCCTGGCCTGAGCCCTTCCCGTCTCCCGTCCCTCATCGAAAGAGAAGCATGACCCTTCGATCCGCGCGCCCCCTGCTCGGCGCCGCACTGATCCTGCCCCTGCTGTTCGTCACCGCGTGCGGAACCACGCAGACGACCGACGACGCCTCGACACCCGCGGCCGCGGCAAGCGCCGATTGCGCCGATGACACCACGGCGACCTCGACCGGCCCGGTGTCGTTGACGGATGCGTTCGACCGGACGGTCGAGCTCGACGCGCCCGCCGAGCGCGTCGCCGTGCTGGAGTGGCAGCAGATCGAGGACGCGCTGACGCTGTGCGTCACGCCCGTCGCGGTCGCGGATGCCGAGGGGTACACGACGTGGGACACCGCCGAGGTGCTGCCCGAGGGCGTGACCGATGTCGGCACGCGCCAGGAGCCGAACTTCGACGCCATCCTCGGCGCCGACCCCGACCTCATCATCGTCGAGGCGTACACCGCCGAGGACGAGATCATCGGTCAGCTCGAGGAGTACGGCGTGCCGGTGCTCGCCACCAAGGGCGCGGATGCCGCTGACCCGATCGGTCAGATGAAGGCGACGTTCGACCTGATCGCGCAGGCGACGGGCCGTGAGGAGCGCGCCGACGCCGTGCTCGACGCGTTCGACGCGAGTGTCGCAGAGGCGAAGCAGACGGTGGCCGAGGCGGATCTCGTCTCGGACTCGTTCGCATACTTCGACGGCTGGATCGACGGCGGCAACGTGTCGCTCCGCTTCTTCAGCAGCGGCTCGCTGATCGGCGCGCTCGGTGAGGAGCTCGGCCTGAAGAACGCGTGGACGGGTGAAGCCGACCCGGCCTACGGCCTCGGCATCACCGACATCGAGGGTGCGACGGCGATCGGCGACGCGTACCTGCTGCACACCAGCACGAATGACGCCGAGAGCGACATCATGCCCGAGCTCGCGACGAGCGAGGTGTGGAACTCGATCCCCGCGGTGGCCGAGGATCGCATCGCCGGCTTCCCGGTCGGCATCTGGACCTTCGGCGGTCCCCGCTCGGCCGAGCAGATCCTCGACGCCTACGTCGCAGCGCTCACGAGCTGAGCCCGCAGGTGACGTCCGACACCAGGAGCCGGGAGCGGGGCGCTGCAGCTGCAGTCCCGCCGGTGCCCGCGCAGACCGGCGCGCGATTCGCCCTGGGGGCGACCGCGGTGCTGGTGCTGCTCAGCGGCATCCTGCTCCTGGCATCGGGCGTCCACCTCACGCAGGGCACCTCGGGGCTCGGGCTCACCGAGCTCCTGCCCCTCCTGTTCGGTGACGGCACGGCGCAGCCGGGTGCGCGCGAGATCCTCATCGGGTCGCGCGTGCCGCGCCTCGCGGCCGGGCTGCTGGTCGGCTTCGCCCTCGGCGCGGCCGGCGCGCTCTTCCAATCGCTGGCGCGCAATCCGCTGGCGTCGCCCGACACGCTGGCGGTGACGAGCGGCTCGTACTTCGCCGTCGCGCTCGTCTCCGTCCTCGGCATCACGCTGCCGTTCTGGGCCTCGGGGGGTGTCGCGTTTCTCGGCGGGCTGGCCGCGGCGGCGGTCGTGCTCGGGCTCGCGGGCGGCGCGGGGTCGTCGACGACACGGCTGATCCTCGCGGGTTCGGCGGTGATGCTCGCACTGCAGGCGGCGACATCCGCCTTGCTCATCCTGTTCGCGCAGGAGACCACGGGCCTGTTCGCGTGGGGGAGCGGCAGCCTCAGCCAGCTCGGCCTCGCCGCGTTCCAGCAGGCTGCGCCGCTGGTGCTCGTCGCCGTCGTCGTCGGCGTGCTGCTCTCGCGTCGCCTCGACATCGTCGCGCTCGGCGACGACACGGCGCAGTCGCTCGGTGTGCCGGTGCGGTCGACGCGTGCGATCGGCACGATCCTCGCGGTGCTGCTCACGGCTGCTGCGGTGACGCTCGCCGGGCCGATCGGGTTCGTGGGTCTCGCCGCGCCCATCATCACGCGGCTGCTGAGCACGCGGGTGCCCGCGCTGCATCGCCACAGCATCCTCCTGATCGCGTCGGGTCTCGTCGGAGCGACGGTCGTCGTCGGATCCGACGTCGCGATCCGCGCCATCCTCGGCGCCGACCGGGCCACGTCGGTGCCGACCGGGGTCGCGACGACGCTGCTGGGTGCGGTGCTCCTCGTCGCGCTGGCCCGCAGGGCTCGTGACGCCGGACCCACGCGGCGCCCGCCCGCGGCGACCATCACCGTCCGCAACCGGCGGCGCGTCGTGCTCGTCGTCGTGGCGACGTCCGTGCTCCTGCTCGCGGCGATCCTGCTGGGGCTGCTCGGCGGCCATCGTTGGCTGCTGACGGGTGATCTGCTGCTGTGGGTGCATGGGGATGCCGCGCCCGTCATCCGGTTCGCGCTCGACGAGCGTGCGCCGCGGGTGCTCGTCGCCGTCTCCGCGGGTGCCGCGCTCGCGCTGGCCGGCGTGCTGGTGCAGGCGGCGAGCCGGAATCCGCTGGCGGAGCCCGGCATCCTCGGCATCACCGGCGGCGCGGGCCTCGGAGCCGTGATCGCCATCACGTCGGGCGCTGCGCTCGGCGTCGGGATCCTGCCGCCCGCGATCGCGGGAGGGCTGCTCGCGTTCGCGCTGGTGTACGGCCTGGCGTGGCGTCGGGGGCTGAGCGCCGACCGGCTCGTGCTCATCGGCATCGGCGTCTGGTACGGCACCGCGGGGCTGTCGACGTTCCTCCTCCTCCGCGCGAATCCGTTCGACACGCCCGCGATCTACACGTGGCTGTCGGGCACGACGTACGGCCGGGGGTGGTCGGATGCGCTGCCGGTCGCGTTGTCGATGGTCGTCGCGCTCGTGCTGGTCGTGCCGCGGACGCGTGAGCTCGATCTGCTCGCGCTCGACGACGACACGCCGCGTCTCGCGGGCGTTCGGCTGGAACGCACCCGGTTCGTCCTGCTCGTGACGGCCGCGCTGCTCGCCGCGTTCAGTGTGAGCGCGATCGGCGTGCTCGGCTTTGTGGGGCTCATCGCACCGCACGCCGCGCGTGCCCTCGTCGGCGGACGTCACTCCCGCGTCGTCCCGGTCTCGATGCTGCTGGGCGCTGCGCTCGTCGCGATCGCCGATCTGCTCGGACGAACCGTGATCGCCCCGGCGCAGCTGCCCGCCGGCATCGTCGTCGCCCTCGTCGGTGCGCCCTACTTCATCTACCTGCTCGCGCGGTCGCGCGCGTAGGGCGTCGGAGGGCCTTGCGTTCGCCGCGGCCGTCGGCGAGCCTGAGGTGATGTGGGATCGCGAGGCAGCTGCGGAGGCGGCCGACGCCTGGATCGCCCGGTATGTCCGCGCGTGGGACACCAATGACCCGGACGACATCCGGTCGCTGTTCACGCCCGCGGCGGAGTACCGTGACGGCCCGTCGACGCCGCCCTGGGTCGGTCAGGACGCGATCGTCGAGGGCTGGCTCGCGCAGAAGGATGCGCCGGGCACGTGGTCGTTCGACTACGAGCTCACTGCTGTCGACGGGGATGTCGCGATCATCCGCGGTCGGACGAGGTATCCGAGCTCGACCGAGAAGAGTCGGCAGTACGACAACCTCATGGTCATCGAGCTGACCGACGACGGCCGCGCCCGGTCGTTCACCGACTGGTTCGTGGTGCCCGATGCTGCCGAGACGGACGAGTGAACGTACATCGGCCCGCCCCTGGCCCGATGCGGAGGAGCGACCGGGTGGAGGTCAGACCTGAGCGGCGCCGAGCACGGTGAGGAGCTGGAGCTTCTCATAGCTCGCGGTTCCCGGGTTCGCCGTGTAGACGAGCAGGCGGTGCCCTTGCTCCTCGTCGAGCAGGGTCTGGCAGGAGAGGGTGAGCGCTCCGACCTGCGGGTGGACGTAACGCTTGGTGTCCCGGGGGCGGACGCCGATCTCGTGAAGGGCCCACACGCTTCGGAAAACGTCGCTCTCGTGCAGGAGCTGTTCGGCGAGCGCTGCCGCGCGGGAGTCCGGGCCACGGAGGGCCGTGAACTGACGGAGACCCGAGGCGAACATCCTGCCGAGGAACTCGTGGTCGCGGGGGTCGTAGAGCGCGCGCGTCGCGGGGTCGGTGAACCAGCGGTAGCCGATGCTCCGCGACGGGCCGGTGAACCGGGTGAGGTCTCCCGTCAGCGCGATGGCCGGCTGCGTCTGGCGCAGGGTCTCGCCGAGTTCGGTGACGACCTCGGCGGGGGTGTCGCCGAGGCGGTCGAAGATGCGCAGCATCCCGGGACTGATGTGGTCGCTGATGCCGCCGCGCGGTGGCGACGCGTGGCCGGCGAGGGTGAAGAGGTGGTCGCGTTCCTCCAGGGTGAGGTGGAGGCCCTGCGCGATGGACGCGATCATCTGCTCGGACGGTTGGGGACCGCGCTGCTGCTCGAGGCGCGTGTAGTAGTCGGTCGACATGTGGCTGAGCCCGGCGACTTCCTCGCGACGCAGCCCTCCGGTCCGACGGCGCGGCCCGGAGGTGAGCCCGACGTCTTCTGGTTGCAGCGACGCGCGCCTGCGACGCAAGAAGTCCGCCAACGCGGGTCGATCGATCACCATGCTCTGTTTCTACCCGGCATGCGGGCGTCGATCCATGGATCGACGATCCCTGGATGGGCTCGCGCCGTCCCTCGACGCTGAGTGCATGTCTCGCACACCCATCGACATCACCCTCCCCGACCTGACCGGCACCCGCGCGCTTGTGACGGGCGCAAGCGACGGCGTGGGTCTCGTCATCGCCACCCGCCTCGCCGCCGCGGGCGCCGACCTCATCCTCCCCGTCCGCAACCGCGCGAAAGGGGAGGCGGCAATCGCCACGATGCGGGATGCCGCGCCTGCCGCGACCGTCGAGTTGCGCGATCTGGACCTCTCCTCACTGACGTCGGTCGCCGACCTCGGCGAGTCGCTCCTCGCCGAGGGGCGGCCCATACATCTGCTCGTGAACAACGCAGGCGTGATGACGCCGCCTACGCGGCAAACCACGGCCGACGGATTCGAGCTGCAGTTCGGCACGAACCATCTCGGCCACTTCGCCCTCGTCGCGCACCTGCTGCCGCTGCTGCGCGCCGGCAACGCACGCGTGGTCTCGCAGATCAGCGTCGCCGCCAACCAGGGCGCCGTCAACTGGACCGACCCGAACTGGGAACGCGACTACGACGGCATGCGCGCCTACAGTCATTCCAAGATCGCCTTCGGTCTGTTCGGACTCGACCTCAGCCGACGCAGTCGTGAGAACGGATGGGGCGTCACGAGTGCGCTCTCGCACCCTGGCGTCGCCCCGACGAACCTCCTCGCCGCACGACCCGAGTTGGGTCGCACCCGGGAGACCGCCGGTCGCAGGATTATCCGGATGCTGTCAGGACGAGGCATCCTCCTCGGAACGGTCGCCTCCGCCGCCCTGCCCGCCCTCCTCGCAGCGACAGCTCCCGACGCCGACAGCAAGCTCTTCGGCCCGAGCGGGCCCGGACACCTCGGGGGTCGACCCGCCACACAACGCGTCTACTCCCGTCTGCGAAGCCCCGAGCACGCTCGCCGCATCTGGGAGTTGTCGGCAGAGCTCACCGGAACATCGGCGAACGCGGGGATATGACCGGATCAGCGGACGACGCGACGAATGCGTCGCGGAGCGCGATCGAGATCGAGCTCGAGCGGCGAGATCGCGGCAGGGCCAGCGATCCAGGGGGGAGTTCCGGCTAGGCCGAGGTCGCCGGCCGCCCCTCTTCGCGCAAGCGAGGCTCGACGCGTCGCTCGGGACGAAATCCTGACTTATCGGAGTAGAACGCGCGGATGGCGTCCATGTCCGTAATCACGTCGCCGGTGAGTGCGAGCGTTGGGCCTAGCCCGGTGGTCATGGTGGTGCGATCGACGTACCCGAGCGTGACGGCGAGTCCGGCCTCGCGGGCGATGCGGTAGAAGCCCGACTTCCAGTGCCCGACACCGCCGCGTGTGCCTTCCGGTGTCACCACCAGGCCGAAGACCTCGCCGTCGCGGATGCGGCGGACGAGCGCGTCGACCACTCCAGCGGGGTTCGCTCTGTCGACCGGGATGCCGCCGATCGAGCGCATCAGCGGGCCGCGCCAGCCGCGGAAGAGACTTTCCTTGCCCAGCCAGCGGAACCGCATCTTGAGGCGCCATGCGATCGCCAGCATGAGCACGAAGTCCCAGTTGGACGTGTGCGGCGCTCCCAGGACGACGGTGGGCTGGGTAGGCGCGGGCTCGGTGGCGAGCGTCCATCTGCTGAAGGTCCAATAGACGCGGGCGACGAGGCGGAGCATCCCGCAACCGTAACGCTCCCGCGCGCGCTCCGGACTCGAGGGTCGCCGGGTCAGCTCCCAGATTTCCGGGGTATCCTGATCCCGATAGGCGGACTTCTCATTCGTCTCGCCCCGGCTGTGTGGTAACAGTCGGGGCTTCTTCTTTGCCCAGGCGGCCCCCAGTCCTTCCCTGCAGCCGTGCCGGGTCTGCGTCGCGGGTAACGTGGCGCGCATGATCCGACGCCGGGTGTGGATGGCCGCCGTGATGCTCGCTGCGTCGACGTCGCTTGCGGGGTGTGTCTCCACGACCGATCTGGACGATGACGCGACGACGCCTGCGCAGGCGGTGACGCCGTCTCCCACCCCGTCCGTTCCCAGCCCTCCCGCAACGGTCGACGGCGACTATGCCGTGCCCGGCGTCACTGACGACGAGCTCTCGCGAATCACATTCATCGCCGAGGGGGCCGACGGCACCTCGGAAGGCGAGGCGGTCGTCTCGGGTGTGGTGGCGGCGGGGGAGCGGTACGTGATCGATTTCGATTGCAGTCCGTCGACCGCCCGGGTGACGCTCGAATGGGTCCCGGCGCCGGCCGCAGGCGAGGAGCCGGCCAGTCCCGTGGGACCGACGTCCGTCACACAGGACTGCGCCGCGCCCGGCCGCATCGAGGGCGTCGCCTACGACGCGGACACCCTCGTGCAACTCAAGATGTTCGCTGACGATTTGAATGCGGGCTGGGCCGTGCTCCGGCCGGCGGGCTGACAAGAGAGGTGGGCCCCGTGGGGCTCGAACTCGGCCGATGGGTCATCAGCCGGATCGTGTTCGATCAGGATCGTTGATCTTCCGGGGTTCGATGCTTCAGTTCGATCACGCCAGGCAGCCTCGACTCGAGCGTTTGTTGTCACCGTGTTGTCACGGTCTGTTCGTAGCGTGTGGCTATCGCGCCGATCGTGAGCGTCGCGGCGCCCGGGCAGTGCAGACCTCATGTGGACTGTCTGCGGACGAAATCGGTCGCCATCGCGATCGCTCATGGGATGCGTTGATTGACGCGCCAGCACGCTTGGTTGTGCGCGCTGTAACACTTACTATCTGTTACGTGACTGATCTCCGCCGCCTATCGTTAGATGAGCTAGCGGCGTTGCGGGTCTCAGTAGAGGCCGAACTCCGCTCACGACGTGCCTCGAACTGCACATGTGTCGCTTGCGGTGCGCGATTTGTTGCCCGGAAGGACGCTCGACACTGCAGCTCGCGGTGCCGCGTTGCTGCTCACCGGCTTCGCCGACGGAAGGGGTACCAGATGAGAATCTCCGGGATCGGGTACCAAGGGCTAACCTTGGACGCTTTCGTCTCAAGACTGCGACTCCGAGGCGTCGTGACGCTCGTGGATGTCCGACTAAACGCCATCTCGAGAAAGCGCGGCTTCTCGAAACGAGCCCTATCTGAGGCGCTAGTTGGAGCTGGAATCGCGTACGTCCACCTACCGATGCTGGGCAATCAGCGGGACAACCGGGCCGGCTACGCCGAGCTCGACTCCGTGCTCGCACATGAAGTGCGAGAGAGGTTCCGTCAAGAGCTCAATGCTGAGGAGGCGTCGAAAGCTCTGCGGGAGGTAGCTGATCTCGCGCAGGCTGGCGAGGTGGCGATCTTCTGCTACGAAGAAGACGAGCGACACTGCCATCGTGAGCAGGTGATTGAACGTGTCCGGGCGATCATCAGCGGTGCCCTCGCTACCACGTGACGTCTAGAACAGTGTCGGGGCGGGCAAGACGGCTTCCTTCGCGCGAGGCCAATAGACGCCAAGGACGCTGAACTTCCCTCGGCGGGCTGCGAGCTCGAAGTTCCCCATGTAGAAGCCCGAACGGCGATCTGGAGCGAACATCTGCTCGAGAAACTTCTCGGTCACGCCCGCCTTCACGTCATCTCCTCGATGACGCAGGCGATTCTGAAGGGAAGTAAGCTCCCAATCCAAAATGCGACCTTGGTGGCCGGGACACGCGACGTGGGCGCACCGATACCGATAGCGAACGATGAACTCCGGTTCCTTCAAGAGGACAGGAATCGCCCCGCTCATCGGGATGAGCGCCGCTGACTCCTTGTCGATCCGCGTCTGCATCTTGGAGAGTTGATCCGCCGTCCATTTCGGGTGAGGTTCGAACTCGAGCCGATCGATGTCAGTCGGATAGACAAGACCGAGCGATGGGGCGGCACCATCGGCGGATGCTTCGCGCATGAGACCACATGTAGTCGTCGGCTCCAGTTGGCCGATGATTTCGTGACGCGCCTTCCATGGGGGCACGTGGCGTAGCGCGGCCCATGATCCCTGCGTAGGAGAGTAACTCTCGCGACGGGTATCGGAGTCCTTCCGCCTCACCTCGAGTTCAATGACGTCGTACTTCTTGAACTGGGCGTCACCGTCCAACCATCGAAACGCGATCGGGTACAACCGGATCCAGCTGGGCGCGCCATCATCGATACGAATGCCGGCAACACATGAGGTGTCCCCGTAACTCGTCGACGGCTGAGGTGTGGCCTTCACAGTAATGAGGACGCGTGCCAGCTCGCCTTTCACTCTCATGCCGCGAGCATAGGGGGCGGCGCGGACGCGATTCTGACACCCCTCATGAAAGTCGCACGCTGTAGGGCCACCTCGGAGCAGCTGTCTGCGGCACCATATGATGACGACACTGAGGATTCTTCACTGGGGGGTGGAATCAGATGTCCCTAAAGCGGCTCACCGTGTTCCTGTTGCGCGATGTCAGTGATCCAGACGACGCGATTCGGCCGGCGAAGAGTCCCGATTCGATGTTGCTCGATGCCACCAGCGGCCTAGACGGGCGCTTCTACTATCAGCGCTCACATCAGAACGCGCCGTCTTGGGTAACGGAAGTGAACTCCGTTCTCAGAGCTCCGATATCGGCAGTCTTCTCGGCTTCCGCCTCGGGCTTGCTGATCTTGCGGGCCTCGGGGCGATTCTTTGCGATCACGTTCGGATATGGCAAAGGCTTCTTGGACCCGTCGAAGATCCAGCGTCAGTTTGGGCTTCGGGTTGCGTTGAACCGAATTGACCCGGCGCAGATCCGGAGTATGGACACCAAGACCTTCGAGGACATGGTGGTCACGAAGAACACCCAGACCAGCAAGAGCTCAGACATCCCCACCTTCGGTGTAGACGTGTCTCGCGACATCCTCCGAGCAGTCGCAGGCGAGCCGCGCGACAAGGCGTTCGCGAAGCGGTTGGCGGGATCGGACGCGCTCGTCCTCTCGCTCGATCTCGCTTTGACTGACGTGACCGCCAAATGTGAAGAGCTCCTAACGGCGTACGAAGACACCATGTATCGCGATGATTTCGAATGGATCGATCACCTCGAGATTGTTGAGGATGAGGCTCGCGTTAGCGAACTGGACGAACTGCTTGAAGCCCAGCTCCAGGCGGCTGACACCCGTCAGACACACATGGCCACGCCGGAGCCGATTGCCTGGGAGGACATTGATGCATTCAGAATCTCGGGAACATACAAGAGGGAGTACGACGATCTAGACCTAGATGAGTACCTTGCCGCGTTGGGCCCGAAGGCGGCAGGCATCACGATCAGCAAGCTGAAGAGTCGCGACGTTTCGATTCGCTACACCCGTTCAGGGGACTTCGACGGTGTCTGGAATGTCTACCAATGCCTAGTGAGTGAGCAGCGCATCCAGGGACAGCTCTTTGCTCTGATCGAGGGTCGATGGTTCGCTATCAGTGACACGCTCGTGCGCCAGGTCGACACTTATTTAGCGACCCTTTCGAATCGCACACCTGGCATCGACAATGCGGCGCCTGGCGAAGTGGAGCCGGATTACAACCAGCGAATGGCGCTGGCGTACCCCGAAAAGCTCCTTCTCCTTGACGCGAAAATCAAGCGACCCGGCGGCTCATCGACAGGGATCGAGTTCTGTGACCTCCTCTCGGCGAGTGGCGACCTCATCCATGTCAAGCGCAAGTCCCGTTCCTCCACGCTGAGCCACCTGTTCGCACAAGGCGCCGTTTCTGCCACGACATTCGTGAGTGACGGTCCATATAGAGATGAGCTTCGAGCCCACATTCAGCAGACGGCGCCAGTTGGGACGCAACACCAGTGGCTCGATCTTGTCCCCGGCAGCGGATCGGTCGTGGACAAGAGCCGCTACACGGTTTGTTACGTCGTGCTAACGAGCCGCGCTGAGTCGGGGACCGGCTGGTTGCCTTTCTTCAGCAAGCTCAACCTCATGCAGCACGGCAAGCAGCTACACACCCTCGGCTTCGACGTCTCCCTCACCGCGCTCCAAAACTGAAGCGGTGTCTTACTTCAGCGGCGGACTGAACGTGGATGGACTGAACCTGGATGCACGCAGGCACTTTCCAGTGGAGCCCGCGGATGCGTTGTCGACAGGGGCCGAGAATGACAACCTGGTTACGTGGCTCGAGGACGCAGAAGTGCCAAGAAGACGGGAGCTCAGGAGCATCAAGCGGCCGACGAAGCTCGCGTTGAGACGGAGCGTGCCGACGCTGAGAAGCGGGCGCGCCGTGCCGTCCGCGCCATCGCGAAAGCGCGCGGCGAGCGTGGGGCGCTCGAGCAGCTGAGTCGCGTAGCTCGCGAGATCGAACGTCTCCATCGTGAAGAGCAGAAGCTGCTCGAAGAACGTGATGCGCTTGTCGATGGGCTGCGATCGGCGGGCCAAAGCTGGAACGCGCTCAGTTCGCGGACACGACTCAGCCGTCAGGCGCTAATGAAGCGCGCGGCTCAGGTCCCGGCCGACAACGGCTGACGGCCTTCTCCACAGACACCGACTAGGCAGATATTCACAATCTCGCTGTAAGCCTGCGGAAATCGCGAAGCCGACCTATGGTGCGAAGCAAAGCTCCGAGAAGGAGGGCTTCGCATGGGCAGCATCCACGCGTACACGACGGCATCCGGATCACGCCTGTACCGAATCGCGTATCGCAAGCCAGAGCACTCGCAGACGAACGAGCGGGGCTTCCGGACGAAGCGAGCCGCCGAGCTGCGACTCGCAGAGGTCGAACTCTCGAAGCATCGTGGCGACTACGTCGACCCTTCGGAAGCGCGGATCACCGTCGGCATGATCGGGACGTCCTGGATCGACAGTCGCTCCTGCCGAGGAAGGTCGGGAAAGAACGCGCTTACCTGAGCCACGCGCAGGTCGCGCAGCTCGCGGCAATTGCGAAGCATCCCGACCTTGTCGTGTTCCTCGCTTACACGGGTCTTCGTTGGGGAGAGGCGACTGCGCTTCGCATCAAGCACGTCGACACGGTGCGGCGCCGCGTCCGCATCGAGGAGAACGCGGTGGAGGTCGGGAGCCAGGTGATCGTCGGGACGCCGAAGACGCACGAGAAGCGGCAGGTGCGGTACCCGGCGTTCCTCGCGCCGACGATCGAGCACCTCGTGGCCACGCGTCCGCGCGACGCGTTGGTGTTCGGTGACGGTGACCACTTCATCCGCCGAGCCAAGTCGACAACTGGCTGGTTCAACAGCGCGGTCATGCAGCTGGTTCGTGAGACCCGGGAGCGCATCGACGCCGCAACGAGCGCGGGGGAGCGGCCACCCGAACCGTTCCCACGGATAACGCCTCATGATCTTCGCCACACAGCCGCGTCACTCGCGATCAGTGCGGGAGCGAACGTCAAAGCCGTGCAGCGGATGCTCGGACACGCGTCTGCGGCGATGACGCTCGACACCTACGCGGATCTGTTCGACGACGACCTCGACAACGTCGCCGACGCGCTCGACCGGGCTGCCGAGAGTGCGGGGGTTAGCGAAGTGCTATTGCAGGATTGATGAGACAGGACGGCACACTCGCGGTTCGGTGTGATTCGCTGCCGCCTCGGTCTTCCTCCTGGCCTTTGCCGCGTCCGTCAGTGGACTGCACGCAGCGGGTAACTCCTCGCGATGCGCCTAGCGGCGCTTCAGTGATGCCCTCGTTCGCGAACGTTCGCGAACGGCGTGCGCCCATGGACTGCCTTGAATTGGTCGATAAGGTCGTCTTCGACTCTGTCAGCAAGGTAACCGGGCGTTTCCGTCCAGCACACGAGCAACGAATCAGCCTCCTCCAGTTGCCAGATCGCACGACCGCCCGAGTGGCTCCCACTTTTTTTGCTGAAGGGTTTGAGGCGATCCCGGAGCCCCTCCTGACCCATCGCCTTGCCGATGTAGATGACGGGCGTGCCGGTCACCCATCGACGATTGAGGTCGTCGAGCGTGTACTTGCGGAGGCGCGCACGCCTGACCGGGTTGTCCTCGAGGAGCGTGTGGGGGCGTTCGTTGTGGCGGCGCAACACGACGTAGACGCCGTGCCCGACGGGCACGCTGCGAGGATCCAGCCCGACGAGCGGGATGAACCCCTCAAACCCGAGCTCTTCTAGGCTGGATCGGTTCCATGAAGAGGGGAGCGGAAAGTCGGTTCGGCGCACGCAGCTCAAGATAGTCAGTCCGGCCGTGCGGCCGATCAGAAGTCATCGCCTCGGAGGCGTTGCGACACTATGCTGACTCTCCACCGTCTCGCGTGGTCTTGGAAGTGGTGTTCGATGCCCACTCGCAGTCAGCTCGCCGACTTTACCCGCGGCATCGTCGGTCGATTCACCAGCCGCAACAACGACATAGACGGTCAATGGGGGATCGGTGTGATCGTCGAGGCGATCCATCATGCCGGTCAGTCCGAGGCGACCTATGACTTCGTCTCCGCGGCGGAACCGTTCATTCGAGACCAGGCGGATTGGCTCCGAACGAGGGTGAGGGACGAGCGCATCCCCGAGTCATGGATCGAGTCGTGCACGCTGCGCATCGCGATTGAGCGCAACGTGACGCCGCGAGGGGAGAGCCACACGCGCGCAGCCTGGGCCGCCGGGACCGCCGTGCACCGGGCCACCGTCACTGCGGCGATCGCTGATAATCGTGGCCGCACATGGTCGACTTTCGAGGACGTGTGGTGCTGGGACGCGAGCGACCACCAACTGCAATCGGCTCACGACCGTGACGCTGAGGGCTGGCTGAGTCGAGTCCTCGCTGCGTTCCAGCGCAAACCGCGCGTCTGAGCTGTTGTCAGTTTGTTGTCACGCTGTTGCCAGCGGGTGGTCCGGCGTCCCGAATTCCCCGGGAAATCAGGGATCCTGACGTTGTTTCAGAGGTGGGCCCCGTGGGGCTCGAACCCACGACCCGCGGATTAAAAGTCCGATGCTCTACCGACTGAGCTAGAGGCCCTCAGCGACCCAGCCTAATAGGCGACGGGCGCGGCATCCGTCACTCGGTGTCCTTCACCGAACCGAAGATGACACCGAACATGATCCCGAACGACAGGCCGAATGCGGCGCCGAGGCCGATGTTGTCGAGGAACAGTAGGCCGACGATCGAGCCGCCCAGCATGCCGAAGGCGATCGCCAGTCCGAACGAGATCGGCTTCTTCTTCTTCTTCGCGGCCATGCCTCGACCCTACGGGCACGAAAAAGGCGGCGCCGCCGGAGCCCGCAGAGCTCCGACGACGCCGCCGGTCAAGAAGACCGTGATCACATCGGGGGCATCAGCACCGTGTCGATGAGGTAGACGGTCGCATTGGCGGTGGTGACGCCACCGCAGATCACCATGGACTCACCGTTGACGGTGAGCTCGTCGCCCGAGCCGGTGACCTCGAGGTCAGCGCCCTGCAGCGTGGTGTGGGTGCCGGCGATCTCGTCAGGGGCGACCTGACCGTCGAGCACGTGGTAGGTGAGGATCGACGTCAGCGTCTCCGAGTCGGTCTTCAGACCCTCGATCGTGTCGGCGGGGATCTTCGCGAAGGCGTCGTCCACCGGAGCGAAGACGGTGTACTCGCCGCTGTTGAGCGTGTCGACGAGGTTCACGTCGGGGTTCAGCTCGCCGCTGACAGCCGAGACGAGCGTCTTGAGGAGCGGGTTGTTGGATGCCGCAGTGGCCACCGGGTCCTGCGCCATGCCCTCGACCGAGCCGGCACCGTCCGGAACAGCCTCGGCGTAGTCGGCGCAACCGGGGCCGACAAGCGTGGCGGCCTCCATCGAGCCCTCATCGGTCTCGGCGGGTGCCGACGACTCCATGGGAGCCTGCGACTCCATGCCCTCTTCAGTCGTTCCACCCTCGGCGCCGCCGCCGGTGGAACATCCGGCGAGAGCGAAGGCTCCGGCCAGAGTCAGAGAGAGCGCTGCGGTCATCTTCTTCTTCGTGCTGAGCATGATTCCTCCATGTGTTGGGACCGCCCTCTGCGGCGGCGATGTCTGGTCTTCGGAGTAGCTCAGGAATTGGATTGCAAGTTTTTCGAGATTCTTCGACACACACCTCGACCCGCGCCTCGACGCGCCGTCATCCGGGACCGTTCTTCGCGCGCGCGCGGAGCGGGATGGCATGCTTGGAGGAATGGTTATCGACGGTGTTGACGTCCCCGAGGACGGGCCTGCGGCGGATCACGTCGCAGACCTGCTGGTCCGTGTCGCCGCCGGCGACCAGGCAGCGTTCGCGGACCTCTACGACATGCTCTCGTCCCGCGTCTTCGGACTCATCCGCCGCGTCCTGGTGGACCCCTCGCAGAGCGAAGAAGTGCTGCAGGAAGTCTTCCTCGAGGTCTGGCAATCCGCTGCAGCCTTCGCTCCGAACAAGGGTCAAGGAAGAAGCTGGGTCCTGACGATCGCGCATCGTCGGGCCGTCGACCGGGTGCGATCGTCGCAGGCGAGCGCAGACCGCGATGTGCGCATCGGAGTCCGAGACGCACACACACCACAACAATCAATAGCCGAGCAGGTCGAGCTGCGCATCGAAGGACGCCGTGTCGTGCGAGCCCTTCGAACGTTGCCCGACCCGCAGCGCGAAGCCATCACTCTCGCCTACTTCGGGGGATACAGCCAGAGTGAGATCGCTGCACTGGTGAACGCACCGCTCGGAACGATCAAGACCCGAATGCGTGATGGATTGACTCGCTTACGACAGGAGATGGGGGTGACGCTGTGAACGAGAAGGACTTCGCCGAGCTTTCAGCCGGCCACGCGCTCGACGCGCTGTCCCCAGAGGACGAACGCGCCTACCACGAGGCGCTCGCCGCGCACCCCGAATGGGCCGCGCTCGCCGACGCCGACGCGCAGGTCGTCGGCACCCTCGCCGACGGCATGGGGGAGGACGCCCCGCCGGCCGAACTCCGCGCCCGCATCCTCGACCGCATCGTCGGGATGCCCCAGGCCGTTGTGCCCGCATCGACACCCGCCGTCGAGCCGGTTCCCGCACCCGTCGCCGCGCCGCGCGCCGCGGACGAGGTGCCGCCGCGACCAGCCGTGGCCGCGGCCGAAGCTGCCCACGCGGAGCCGGTCATGGCCGCGGGACCGCCGACCGAGGTCGTGCAGACCGTCCAGCGCCGCAACTGGACGCGCGGCCTCTTCGCGCTCGTCGCCTCCGCTGCGCTGCTCGTCGGCATCGGCTGGGGCGTCGGATCGATCGTCGAGCAGGCGCGCACGCCGCTGGAGGTCCAGGCGCTCGAGCAGATCGACAGCGCCCCCGACACGCAGACCATCGCCGGACAGTTCACCGACGGCGGCGAGGCCGTGCTGCACTGGTCGGCCGAGGTCGGCAAGGCCGTCATCACCACCGACGACCTGCCCTCCATCGATGCCGACCGCACGTTCGAGATGTGGTTCGTCCGCGGCGACGAGCCGATCTCGGCCGGAACGTTCAACCCCGGCGACGACGTGACCGCGCTCCTCGAGGGCACACCCGAACCGGGCGACGTCATCGCGGTGACGGTCGAGCAGGAGGGCGGTTCGCCCGACGGCGTGCCGACCACCGACCCGATCATCGCGATCCCCACAGCCTGACGACCCGAGGTCGCCACGCCCACGCGGTCCCCGACATCCGGGGGCCGCGTCGGTGTTCCCGCCCGCGGGTAGCCTGGAACGATGCCCGACGACTCCCGCGACTTCCACAAGCCGGTCCGTCGCTCACCTGACGTGTTCGACCGGAACCTCGCCGCCGACGACCCCGCTGAGGCCAGCCGGGTGGCGCACGCCACGGCATCCGCGCTGCTGTCCCGCGTCCGCGAGCAGCCGCATGACGAGGTCATCGACCGCCTCGTGAGCTTCACCGACGCGCACGGCATCGCCACGATCGCCGAGCTGTGGTCGCACTCGCCCGCGAAGTCCCTGCCGGGCGCGCTGTGGCGGCTGTACCTGCTGCAGCTGATGATCCACGACGACCCGCAGACCTCGGCCCTGCTCTACGAGCGCGGGCGCACCCGCCTCGCCTCCGCTGACGTCGTCATCGCGGGAGCCCCCGCACCGGCGAGCCCCGATGAGCTCGTCGCGCTCACCGACCTCATCCTGCGGGGCGTGTTCGCGGGCGACTTCGGCCTCGCACTCGACCGGGCCGCCGCGTTCTCGCGCGTCGTCGGCGCGGGTGCCACCGACCTCGCCGACGACTACGACCGCAGCGAACCCGAGCGCGCGTCGCAGTTCACGACCCGCGCGCTGCGCCTCGACACCTATGCGGGCGACCTCACCGTCGCCGCGAACCTCTGGCGACGCGACAGCCTGACCTGATCGGGATGCCTCGGCGAGCCCGGGCGACTGCCGGCATCCGGGCATGAAAGTGCCGAGCCGCAGAAACGCCTCTCGGCGCGAGGCCGCTCGGAGCGGCGAATTTTGGAGCCCGGGGTTACTGCGGCCCGGCTAGAAAAGTGTAACGGAGGGGCCCGCGAGGTATTCCGTCCGTCGCCGGATTCCGCCGAGCCCGGGCGTGTCGCGCGGGCGGCCGAGCGTAGGCTCGGCTCATGGCTTGGCGCTTCGCTCTCATGATCGACCCCGCGGCATCCGATGACGCCCGCACCGACTTCGCCGACACCTTCACCGAGGTCGATCCGTCGGCTCCGGCGCTGACGGTGGGGGAGCTCAGCACGCAGCGCGGCGACGGCATCTTCGAGTCGATCGGCGTCGTCGACGGCCACGCGCAGGAGGTCGAGCCGCACCTCGAGCGCCTCGCGCACTCGGCCGAGATCTGCGAGCTGCCGGCGCCGCACCTCGGGCAGTGGCGCGAGGCGATCCGCCGCGCGCAGGCCGCGTCGGGGGAGGGCGAGGCGGTCATCAAGCTCATCCTCAGCCGCGGCGTCGAGCACGGGCCGACTCCGACCGCGTGGGTCACGGTCGCCCCGGCATCCGACTTCACGAAGCCCCGCACCGAGGGCATCGCGGTGGCCGTCCTCGATCGCGGCTACAGCATCGACCTGCCCGGACGAGCGCCCTGGCTGCTGCTCGGCGCGAAGACCCTGTCGTACGCCGTCAACATGGCGGCGATCCGCGAGGCCAAGCGCCGCGGCGCCGACGACGCCGTGTTCGTCAGCTCCGACGGGTTCGTGCTCGAGGCGCCGACCGCGTCGCTCATCATCCGCCGCGGCGACACCTTCGTGACCCCGGCGCCGAACGGCGGCATCCTGCACGGCACCACCCAGCTGAGCCTGTTCGACCACCTGGCCGAACAGGGCGTCGAGACCGCGTACGAGACCCTGCCGGTGTCGGCCCTGCACGAGGCGGATGCCGCCTGGCTCGTCTCGAGCGTGCGCCTCGCCGCCCCGATCACCGCCGTCGACGGGCGCCGCATCGCCCTCGACGCGGAGCTCACGGCATCCTTCAACCGGTACTTGCTGAGCCCGCGCGACTGACCGGGCGTTCGACGCACGGTGTCGGATGCAGCAGCCAGACACGCCGTGCGATCGGGTGACGCTCCGCGCTGCGAGGTCTGTCATCCGACGACGTGTCAGGACGACTCCGCGACGGCGGCGAGGATCGCACGCTCGACGAGATCCCAGTCGTGAATGATCATGGCGTAGTCGAATCGCAGGGTCCGATGACCCCAGACCGCCGCGTTCGCATCGCGAACCAGGTCCCTGTGTCGATGAGAAGGTCCTTCGTGGTTCTCGCGACCGTCGACCTCGACAATCAGATTGCCGCCGATCATCAGGTCGACCCGGCCGACCGCGACAACCGAGACTTGGGTGCGGATGCGGAGGCCATGTCCTCGCAGCCGAAAGCGCACGAGCGATTCCAGCCCGCTGTCGGCATCCGTCCTCGCGAGTGCCAGCACACTCTGCGCCTCATGATCGAGCAGGCCGACCAGTTCCGACCGGTCGTCTGATCGCAGCATCCCTTGTCTGAGCGCGGACTCCAGTGCGACGAAGAACGACTCGAGCCCGCGGCAGCGCCTGATCTGCCACAGGATGATGGCCAGCGAAGGGATGCCGAAGCCTCGGCGAGCACCGCCGTCCCAGTGCACGACGCATCCGCACCCGGCGGCATGGTGGGCGCGACCGTCGTGGCCCATCCACACGTGCGTCGCAGGGTCGTCATCCAGGACCCAGAGGCCCAGGTGACGTGCCGCAGTGATGCAGGCTGTGGATCCTCCGTGCGCCGCCGCGCCCACGACATCCACGCATGCATCCCTCGTCGCATACACGCCGTTGCGAACACGGTGGAGCGTTCCTCGCTGTACCGCTCGGTCGATGGCAGAACGCGGCATGCCGGCCGCGCGGAGCGCGGCGAAGGTCGAGATCGAGGTGTCCCCGCACATGCCCCCAGCCTGCAGCCGTGCGTGAGCCCACGATCGAGCAGTCGGCCTGTCCGGGTACTGGCCATTCATCCTGCGGCCGGGGGAGGAGGCCTTGCTCATGCGCGGTGTCGGATACCGCGGCCCGCCACCCAGTACTCGGCGACAACACGCCGCGCGGCGAGTCGCGGCATCCGACGCCCTGCACCGCGACCGAGACCGACCCCGACTCCCCGGCATCCATTGCAATCCCGCACGCCGCACCCCGCACGCCGCCGCCCCCGGCGCACACAGACGCGCCGGCACGAAACCCGAATCCGTACCGGCGCGTCTCCTGCGTCGCCGAGCCCCCCGGCTGCGACGCGTCCCTTATCCGAAGCGGCCCGAGACGTAGTCCTCGGTGGCCTGTACGGACGGCTTGGTGAAGATCGTGCCGGTCTCGTCGTACTCGATGAGCTTGCCCGGCTTGCCGGTGCCGGCGATGTTGAAGAACGCGGTCTTGTCCGAGACGCGCGACGCCTGCTGCATGTTGTGCGTGACGATGACGATCGTGTACTCGCTCTTGAGCTCCTGGATGAGCTCCTCGATCGCGAAGGTCGAGATCGGGTCGAGCGCCGAGCAGGGCTCGTCCATGAGCAGCACGTCGGGCGAGACGGCGATCGCACGCGCGATGCAGAGGCGCTGCTGCTGACCGCCCGAGAGGCCGGAGCCGGGCTTCTCGAGCCGGTCCTTGACCTCGTTCCAGAGGTTCGCTCCGCGGAGCGACTTCTCGACGAGCGCGTCGGCGTCGGACTTCGAGATGCGCGAGTTGTTGAGCTTCACGCCCGCCAGCACGTTGTCGCGGATCGACATCGTCGGGAACGGGTTCGGGCGCTGGAAGACCATGCCGATCTGGCGGCGCACGAGCACCGGGTCGACGCCCTGGCCGTACAGGTCCTCGCCGTCGAGCAGCACCTCGCCCTCGACGCGCGCGCCGGGGATGACCTCGTGCATGCGGTTCAGGGTGCGAAGGAACGTGGACTTGCCGCAGCCCGACGGGCCGATGAACGCCGTGACGCTGCGGGGCTCGATCTCGAGGGACACGCCCTCCACGGCGAGGAAGTCGCTGTAGTAGACGTTGAGGTCGTTGACTTCGATGCTCTTGGACACTTCGGGTGCTTTCTGTCGGATGCCGCGGGTCAGCGGCCGAACTTGGGGGCGAACTTCTTCGCGACGAAGCGTGCGACGAGGTTCAGCGCCATGACGATGATGATGAGGGTGAGCGCTCCGGCCCACGCGCGCTCGAGCGCGGCGGCGATGTTCGTGCCGGGGTTCTGGAACTGGTCGTAGACGAAGACCGGCAGCGTCATCATCGGGCCGTCGAACGCATCGACGTTCAGCGACTGCGTGAAGCCGGCGGTCAGCAGCAGCGGCGCCGTCTCACCGATGACGCGCGAGATCGAGAGCATGATGCCCGTCGTGATGCCGGCGATCGAGGTCGGCAGCACCACCTTGACGATCGTCAGCCACTTCGGCACACCGAGGGCGTAGCTCGCCTCGCGCAGCTCGTTCGGGACGAGGCGCAGCATCTCCTCGCTCGAGCGGACGACGACCGGGATCATCAGCACCGACAGGGCGAGCGAGCCCATGAAGCCCGTGTTGAGACCCGGACCGAAGAGCAGCGCGCAGACCGCGACGATGAACAGGCCCGCGACGATCGAGGGGATGCCGGTCATGACGTCCACGAAGAAGGTGATCGCCTTCGCGAGCCGGCCCCGGCCGTACTCGACGAGGTAGATCGAGGTCAGCAGACCGATCGGCACCGAGATGAGCGCGGCCCAGGCGGTGACGATGAGGGTGCCCCAGACGGCGTGGATGGCGCCGCCGCCCTCGCCGACGATGTTGCGCATCGAGAAGCTGAAGAACTCACCGTCGAACCGCGAGACGCCGTTCACGATCACCGTGAACAGCAGCGAGATGAGCGGCAGGAGCGCGATGGTGAAGGCCGTCGAGACGAGCACGGTCGCCAGGCGGTCGGCGGCGCGCCGGCGGGTCTCGACGACGCTCGAGAGCACGACGAGCACCACCGAGAACAGGATGATCCCGACGAAGACCGTGCCGGCGATGTTGAAGTCGGCGATCGGGCGCCCGCCGTGGAGGATCGCGAAGACCGCCGCGGAGAGGGCGAGGGCGCCGGCGAGGAGGACCCACGGCATCCATGCGGGAAGCTGCCCCGCGGTCAGCGAGTTGCCGACGGGGGTCTTGGTGGCGGAGCGGGTGAGGGTGGTGGACATCAGTTCGCTCCGGAGAACTCGGCGCGGCGGTTGACGACCCACCGCGCGATCGCGTTGACCGCGAAGGTCACGATGAAGAGGATGAGGCCCGTCGCGATGAGGACGTTGACGCCGTCGCCGTAGGCCTCACCGAAGTTGAGGGCGATGTTCGCGGGGATCGGCGTGGGGTTGTTCGAGTTCAGCACCTGGAACGTGACGGCGCCGGTGGCCGAGAGCACCATGGTGACGGCCATCGTCTCGCCGAGCGCGCGGCCGAGGCCGAGCATCGCGCCCGAGACCATGCCGCCGCGGGCGAACGGGAAGACGGCCATGCGGATCATCTCCCAGCGTGTCGCGCCGAGCGCGAGCGCCGCCTCTTCGTGGAGGACCGGCGTCTGCAGGAAGACCTCCCGGGTGATCGCGGTCATGATCGGGAGGATCATCACGGCCAGGACGAGGGATGCCGTGAGGATCGTCCGCCCGGTGGGGGAGACCGCACCGGCGAAGAAGGGGATCCAGCCGAGGTTCTCGTTCAGCCAGACGTAGAACGGCTGCAGCAGCTGCGAGAACACGAGCGCACCCCACAGTCCGTACACGACGGAGGGGATCGCGGCGAGGAGGTCGATGATGTAGCCGAGCACCGCGGCGATACGGCGGGGCGCGTAGTGCGAGATGAACAGCGCGATGCCGATGGCGAGCGGTGTTGCGACGACGAGGGCGATGACGGATGCCCACAGCGTTCCGAAGACGAAGGGCCAGACGTACTCCCAGAAGGGTCGGCCGTTCAGGAACTGGATCTCGTCCGGGTTGCCGGTGAAGGCGGGGACGCTCTCGATGATGAGGAAGAGGGTCACCGCCGCCAGGACGATGAGGATGATGATGCCCGCAGCCAGCGCGCTGCCGGAGAAGAACAGATCGCCGCGGCGCCGGGTGGGGCGGCGGCCGGTGTCGGTCGACGCGTCCTGGTCGACGACCGTCGTGGTGGTGGGGGGCATCGCAGTCCTCGGGTTGGAAGCGGGTTTCACATGAGTGCTGCTGGTGCCTCCCGGGCGGGGAGGCACCAGCAGCGAGGGTGTCTTACTCGGCGGCGCCGATGAGCTCGATGGCAGCCTGTGCCTGCTCGGCGACCTCGGGCGAGAGCTGCGCCGAACCGGCGGCCTCGTTCGCGGCGTTCTGGCCGTCCTCGCTCACGATGTACGAGAAGTACGAGCGGACGACGTCGGCGACGGCGGCGTCCTCGTACTCGACGCAGCCGATGAGGTAGCTGACGAGCGCGATCGGGTACGAGCCGGCCGGAGCCGAGGCCGGGTCGACCGCGAAGACGAGGTCGCCCTCGCCGCGGCCCTCCTCGAGCGGCGACGCGGCCACGAGCTGCGCAGCGGCCTCGGACGAGAACGGTACGAACTCGTCGCCGACCTGGACCGCGGCCGAGCCGAGCTCGCCGACGCGCGAGGCGTCGATGTAGCCGATGGTGCCCTGGCCGCCGGTGACGGCTGCCTCGACGCCGGAGGTCTGCTGGGCAGCCTCGGAGCGCGTGGTCGAGACGGGCCACTCGTCGGCGTCCTCGTAGGGCCATGCGTCGGGTGCGACCGAGGCGAGGTACTCGGTGAACGTGCCGGTGGTGCCCGACGCGTCACCGCGGAAGACCGGGGTGATGGCGAGGTCGGGGAGCTCGACGCCCTCGTTCAGGTCGGCGATCGCCGGGTCGTTCCACTTCTCGATCTGCTCGTTGAAGATGTCCGCGATGACCTCGGGGGTGAGGTTCAGCGTGTCGACGCCCTCGAGGTTGAAGACGACGGCGACGGGGGAGATGTAGGCGGGGACCTCGACGATGTCGTCGGTCGCGCAGGCGCCGAAGCCGCCGGCGGCGAGCTCGTCCGCGTCGTACGCGCGGTCGGAGCCGATGAAGTTGCTGGAGCCAGCGAGGAAGTTGTCGCGACCCGTGCCCGAGCCGGTGGGCTGGTAGTTGATCGTGACGTCGGGGTTCGCCTGCTGGAAGGCCGCGGTCCACGCCTGCTGGGCGGCGCCCTGCGACGACGCGCCGGTCGCCTTGACCGTGCCGGACAGCGCGGTCTCGCCACCGGCGGACGGCTGCGCGCCGCCGCCTGCGGCGGGCTCGTTGGCCGCGCAAGCGGTGAGGGAGAGGGCTGCGACGGCTGCGACAGCGCCCACGCGGGCGATGCGGTTGAGCTTCACGTGTGATTTCCTTCGGGTGATCGGGACACCCCGGTGCAGGGGCTGGCTCGACGGTAGGAGTCGCTGGTGACCAGGTTCCGCTCCGCAGGTGAACGACAGGTGAACGGACCGGGTCCGAACGCCTCCACCCGGCTGATTCACACCTTCGGCGGATGCGTCTCGATCGCCACGATGCCCGACCCGGGGTTCGTGGCCGACAGATGCACGACCGAGAACCCGCCCGTCTCCAGCGACGAGGCACTGCCGAGATACGAGCCCTTCATGGTCCCCGTGGCCAGCGCGATCTCGCTCATGAGCTCCGGCAACACCGGCCGGTGCGAGCACAGCACCGCGGGCTTGCCGGCGCGCACGCGCTTGCCGACGACCTTCCGGAGGTCCGCGCGGCCCCCCTCCCAGGCATCCTGCGAGATCAGCTCGGTGCGGCGGATGTCGCGGTGCAGCGCCTTCGCGAGGGGCGCCACAGTGTCCACGCAGCGCACGGCGTCGCTCGAGACCACCCGCTGCACGCCGAACGAGCGCAGCGGGCCGACAACCGCCTTCGCCTGACGGCGACCGCGGTCGGTGAGGGGGCGATCGGCATCCTTCCCCTTCCAGTCCTCCCGCGGGGTCGCTTTGCCGTGGCGCAGGACGACGATCGGGAAGGTGGCGAGCACCCCGTCGTCGACGAGGCGCAGGAAGTTCTCGAGGATCTCGATGTCGACCGGATAGCTGAGCCGGCTGAGCGCCTTGCGCGGCGGGAGCCATTCGATCGCCGCGATCTCGCGATTGGGCACGAAGGCCGACGCGCGGATGGCCTCGTCGGTCGCCTCGGCGCTCCAGTAGTGCACGATCTTCTTCCGCTTGCTGGGCAGGCGGTAGGTCGAGACGCCGACGGGCACGCCGAGCGCGACGCGGATGCCGGTCTCCTCGTGGATCTCGCGCACCGCCGTCTCGGCGAGCGTCTCACCGGGATCGACCTTGCCCTTGGGCAGCGTCAGATCCCGGTACTTCGTGCGATGGATCGCCAGGACGTGCAGCTTGCCCTCGACGAGACGCCAGACGACGCCGCCGGCCGCGTAGACCGCGGTCTCGGTCATCGCACCGCCCGCGCGCGGCGCCGACGGAGCACCTGCGACATGGTCTTCTCCTGCAGGTCGACGAGGGGGGTGCCCTCGGCATCCAGGTGATGACGCGTCCACTCGCCCTCGGGACCGAGGTGCCACGAGCTGGTCGTGTCGGCCATCGCGAGGTCGAACAGCGCGGTCAGCTCGCCCACGTGCGCGGGCTCGGTCACCCGCACGAGCGCCTCGACGCGGCGGTCGAGGTTGCGGTGCATCATGTCGGCGCTGCCGATGAACACCTGCGGCTCGCCGTCGCCCTCGAACATGAAGATGCGCGAGTGCTCCAGGTAGCGGCCGAGGATCGATCGCACCGTGATGTTGTCGCTGACGCCCGGCAGGTCGGTCCGCAGCGAGCAGATGCCGCGCACCCAGACGTCGACCTTCACGCCCGCCTGGCTGGCGCGGTAGAGGGCGTCGATGATCTGCTCGTCGACCATCGAGTTGACCTTGATGCGGACCGAGGCGGGCTTGCCGGCCTGCGCGTTGCGGCGTTCGGCGTCGATGCGGCGGAGCAGTCCCTTGCGCAGGTGCAGGGGAGCCACCAGCAGCCGCTTGAACTTCTTCTCGATCGCGTAGCCGCTGAGCTCGTTGAACAGGCGCGTCAGGTCGCGACCTACCTGCTCGTTCGCGGTGAAGAGGCCGTAGTCCTCGTAGATGCGGCTCGTCTTCGGGTTGTAGTTGCCCGTGCCGATGTGGCTGTAGCTGCGGAGGACGCCGTCCTCCTCGCGGATGACGTGCAGGAGCTTGCAGTGGGTCTTCAGCCCCACGAGGCCGTAGACGACGTGGACGCCCGCCTTCTCGAGCTTCCGAGCCCAGACGATGTTCGCCGCCTCGTCGAAGCGGGCCTTCACCTCGACCAGCGCGAGGACCTGCTTGCCGTTCTCGGCGGCGTCGATCAGCGCTTCGACGATCGGGCTGTCACCGGAGGTGCGGTAGAGCGTCTGCTTGATCGCGAGCACGTGCGGGTCGCGGGCGGCCTGCTGCAGGAACGCGACGACGCTCGTCGTGAACGACTCGTAGGGGTGGTGGACGAGGACGTCCTCCTTGCGGATGGCCGCGAAGATGTCGGCCCGCCCGTTCTGCTCCGCGGGCTGGAACGGCGTCGCCGTCTTGGGCACATGCGCGGGGTAGCGCAGGTCCGGGCGCTCGATCTGCGAGAGCGAGAACAGCCCGCGCAGGTCGAGCGGCGAGGGCAGCCGGTAGACGTCGTTGTCGGTGATGTCGAGCTCGTCGAGGAGCAGGGCGAGGGTGACCTCGTCCATGTCCTCGGTGATCTCGAGACGGATCGGCGGCCCGAATCGACGGCGGAGGAGCTCGGCCTCGAGGGCCTGGATGAGGTTCTCGGTCTCGTCCTCCTCGATCACGACGTCCTCGTTGCGTGTGAGGCGGAAGGTGTGGTGCTCGAGGATCTCCATGCCCGGGAACAGGTCGCCGAGGTTCTCGGAGATCAGCTCCTCCAGCGGCAGGTACCGCACCGTCGAGCCGTTCTTGGCGACCTCGACCAGGCGGGGGAGCATCGGCGGCACTTTGAGGCGCGCGAACTCCTGACGGCCGGTCCGGGCGTTGCGGATGCGGACCGCGAGGTTCAGCGACAGACCCGAGATGTAGGGGAACGGATGCGCCGGGTCGACCGCCAGGGGCATCAGCACCGGGAAGACCTGCGCCGAGAAGTAGTCGTAGAGGTCGCTGCGCTCCTGGTCGGACAGGTCCTTCCACGACACGACCTCGATGCCGGCCTCTGCCAGCGACGGGCGGACCTGCTCCGACCACACGGCCGCGTGGCGCTCCTGCAGGGCGTGTGCGGCCGTCGCGAGGTCGGCGAGGACGTCGAGCGGCGCGCGGCCCACGTTCGTCGGAACGGCGAGGCCGGTCAGGATGCGGCGCTTGAGACCGGCGACGCGCACCATGAAGAACTCGTCGAGGTTGCTTGCGAAGATGGCGAGGAAGTTCGCGCGCTCGAGCGTCGGCAGGTTCGGATCCTCGGCCAGCTCGAGCACGCGCTGGTTGAAGGCGAGCCAGCTGAGCTCGCGGTCGAGATAGCGGCTGTCGGGGAGCTGCGAGTCGTACGCCTCGACGACATCGTCGAAGTCGTCGTCGTCCGCGTCGCCCAGTCCGGAGTCGTGAACCTGGGTGTCGATCATCCCCACATCATTGCAGGGCGGCGTGACGTACGCGTGAACATGGCGGGATGCCACGCACCCGGATCAGGCGGGTGTGCCCGGCAGCTGCTCGTCCTCGTAGACGTTGAACCGGTAGCCGACGTTGCGCACCGTGCCGATGAGCTGCTCGAGATCGCCGAGCTTCGCGCGGAGGCGACGGACGTGGACATCGACGGTGCGGGTGCCGCCGAAGTAGTCGTATCCCCACACCTCGCTGAGCAGCTGTTCACGCGTGAAGACGCGCGAGGGGTGCGTCGCGAAGAAGTGCAGGAGCTGGAACTCCTTGTAGGTGAGGTCGAGCGGCCGGCCGTGGACCTTCGCCGAATACGACGACTCGTCGATCGTGATGCCGGAGGTCTGGATGCGGGTCGACACCTGCTCCTTCGAGACCCGCCCGACGGCGAGGCGGATGCGCGCATCGACCTCGGCGGGACCGGCGCTCACGAGCACGACGTCGTCGATGCCCCAGTCGGGGGAGACCGCGGTGAGCCCGCCCTCGGTGACGACGAGCACGAGGGGCGCATCGACACCGGTCGTCGTGAGGATCTTGCACAGCGACTTGGCCCCGACGAGGTCGTGGCGCGCATCGACGAAGACGATGTCGGCGCTCGGCGCGTTGACCAGCTGCGCCGCCTCGGCCGGGATCTGGCGGACCCGGTGGCTCAGGAGCTCGAGCGAAGGCAGGACGGAGTCGCCGCCGGCGGCGGAGCTCAGAACGAGCAGCTGTGCCAAGGGGGACCCTCCGATGCGGACTCGGAACCGTCCTCATCTTAGGGCGTCCGCCGCGGCACCCCGTGCCGGGGCCGTCGTCGAGGCCCGCCCCGTGCGACCGGCCCGGGGGTGCGCAAGAATGAGGAGCATGACCGCCCCCGAGATCGTGCCCCGCAAACGGATCGCGGGCGTCCTCGCGGTGTGGGGCGCCGCCGTGGTCGTGGCGCTGAGCATCGGCATCCTCACCGAGCCTGACTGGCGCGGCGCGTGGCTGCTCGTCGGTCTCGGCGTCTGCTTCTTCCTCTCGTTCGCCGTGCAGCTGGCCTACGGCCGCTCGCAGGGGTTCATCCTGCGCATCTCGGCGAGCGTGCTGGGGGCGATGGTCGTCATGGGGCTGATCGGCGCGGGGTTCGCGCTCGCCGAGCTGGTCGGCTGAGCCCGCGTCGCCCCCCGCGGCGGCTAAAGTGGAGCCATGGACCTCGTCGCACTCGAACTCTTCTTCGTCGGGCTGCTCGGCCTCGCATCGCTCGCGATCGCGTTCGTGTCCGGCGTCGTGATCTGGAACCTCTACCGCGGCCAGCGCTGACCCCGTGATCGAGCTGCCGACCGACCTCCCGGCCGATCTCGTCCCGCTCTCCTGGCTCCTCGGCGTCTGGGAGGGCACCGGCGTCCTCGAGTACGACGCGCAGGGCCGGACGATGTCGGGCGAATTCACGCACCGCGTCAGCTTCAGCCATGACGGCGGGGACGCGCTGAACTACGCCGCGACCGCCTGGTTCGAGGATGCCGACGGTCATCGCCGCGACCTCGTCGCCGAGACCGGGTACTGGCGCCTGTCCCGGCCCGCGACCGACGCCGACGCGGGTCCTGCCCTGCTTCCCGCCCTCGCCCCGCGGGAGACGGCGCGAACGGTCGACGACGTCGAGGCACTCCGCGTCGACGGCGCGGGCTTCGAGATCGAGGTCGCGCTCGTGCACTCCGACGGCATCAGCGAGCTCTACCTCGGGCAGGTGCGCGGGCCGCGGATCGACATCGCGACGGATGCCATCGTCCGGCCCTCCGGCGCCAAGCCCTACGCTGCGGCCACGCGGATGTACGGCCTCGTCGACGGCCATCTGCTGTGGGCGTGGGACATCGCCGCCCTCGGCTCCGAGCTGGGCTCGCACGCCTCGGCCCGGCTGGCGAGGGTCCAGTGACGGACTTCGGCGCCGTCCCGGGTGCGGTCGTGGACGAGCGAGGACTCGAGCACCTCGGCAACCCCATGCGCGAGCAGCGCGACCTGGCGTCCGGTCGAGCACTCGCGCCGCTGGCGGACCGGACCGTCCTGAGCGTCTCCGGCGAGGACCGGCTGTCGTGGCTGGACTCGGTCACCTCGCAGGCGCTGACGAACCTCGAGCCCGGACGATCGACGGAGCTGCTGGTCCTCGACCCGCAGGGTCACGTCGAGCATGCGGCATCCGTCGTCGACGACGGCGAGCAGACCTGGCTCATCGTCGACGGTGACCGTGCCGCGGGGCTGCTGACCTGGCTCACCAGGATGCGCTTCCGACTCCGCGTCGACCCGAGGGACCGCTCGGCGGAGTACGCCGTCGTGGGTGGCACGCGCGACGCGGTCGACGCGCTCCCGTCGGTCGCTGTCTGGCACGACCCGTGGCCCGTCGTCGCACCCGGCGGCTGGGGCTACGCCCCGGCGAGCCCGCACCCCGGTGGGGAGCGGGACTGGTCGGAGGCCGTCATCCCGGTCGCGGCCCTCGACGAGCTCGTCACCGAGGCGGCTCGCGGCGAACGCGTGCTCGCCGGCCGACTCGCCGCCGAGGCGCTCCGCGTCGCGGCGTGGCGACCGCGCGCATCGAACGAGGCCGATGGCAGGACCCTGCCGCACGAGGTCGACTGGCTCCGCAGCGCCGTCCACCTCGACAAGGGGTGCTACCGCGGCCAGGAGACGGTCGCCAAGGTGCACAACCTCGGCCACCCGCCCCGCCGCATCGTCGCCCTGCAGCTCGACGGCTCCGACGCCGACTTGCCCGAGCAGGGCGCTCCCGTCCGAGCAGGCGGCGCCGAGGTCGGCGCCGTCACCTCGGTCGCGCGCCATCACGAGGAGGGGCCGATCGCCCTGGCGATCGTCAAGCGATCGACACCCGTCGACGCTGCGCTCACCGTGGACGGGCCCGACGGTCCCATCGCCGCGGCGCAGGAGGTCGTCGTCCCGCCCGAGGCCGGACGCGCGGCATCCGTCCCGCGGCTCCCGCGCCTCTCACAGCGTCGCTGACCCGTGGTGACCGACCCGCCGCCCACTGCGCCGGTGCCGGCCACCCGCCGCTATCCGCGCGAAGGCTGGGGTCGGATGCGGGCGTCGCTCCCGGCGATCCTGCAGCTCGTCGTGGCAGCGACCGCCGCGTTCTCCATCGCGCACTACGGATTCGGGCACCCCGCGCCGCTGATCGCCGCGACCGTCACGATCTCGAGCCTCGGGCTCGTGCGCGACGCGCGCCCGAGGCGGGTCCTCGAGACGGTCATCGGGATGATCCTCGGCGTCTTCGTCGCCGAGATCGTCGTGCTGACGGCGGGGAGCGGCTGGTGGCAGCTGGCGGTCACGCTCGCATGCAGCCTGGCGATCGCGCGCTTCGTCTCGCCGCAGCCGGCCTTCGCGATCGCCGCCGCCATCCAGTCGATCATCGTCGTGATCGTGCCGACGCAGGTGCCGCTCCTGCGTCTCATCGACGCGACGATCGGCGGCGCCATGGCGCTCCTGGTGACCGCGCTCATCCCGCGGAGCCCCCTGCGGACGGCCCTGACGGACGCGGCGGAGCTGTTCACGGCCTTCGGCGGCGCCGCCGGCACCGTCGTGCAGGGGCTGCGCAGCGGCAGCCGGATGCGCTCCGAACGCGGACTCGAGAAGGCGCGCGAGCTGCAGGGGCTCGTCGACGCGTGGCGCACCTCCGTCGAATCCGGCCTCGCCATCGCCCGCATCTCGCCCTTCACGCGTCGCCAGCGGCACGAGCTCGAACGCCACGACCGCATCCGGACGAGCATGGACCTGGCCGTGCGCAACCTCCGCGTTGTGGCGCGACGCGCGGTCTACCTCTCCGACGACGGCAGCGAGCGGGAGCTCGCCGCCGATCTGCTCGCCGACCTCTCACGCGGAGCCGACCTGCTCGCCGCATCGCTGCACGACATCTCCCTCGAGCCCGCCGCCCGCGAGACCCTGACGGCCGCGGCAGCGCGGCTCGATCCGATCGCGCTCGTACCCGACGGCTCGCTCGGCGACCAGACCCTGATCAGTGCGCTCCGGCCCCTCGCCACCGATCTGCTGTGCGCGACGGGGATGACCCCCGCCGAGGCCAGGGCGATCCTGCCGCGGGTCTGACGGGTCTCAGTCGCCGACCGGCGCGACGGACTCCCACGGCAGGGTGACCTCACCGAGCCGCCACCGCGACCGTCCGGCCACCGGCCACCCGTCCGAGGCCATCGCGTCGAGGGCGGCGCGCCAGCGTTGGACCGGACCGAAGGCGGATGCCGGGGCCGCACGCGTCCACTCCCGTTCGAGGGCGGCGAGGGCGTCGTGGACGCGTTCGCCCGGCACGTTCCGATGGATGAGGGCTTTGGGCAGCCGTTCGGCGGCGACCGCGGGGGAATCCAGACCCGCGAGACGCAGCGAGATGGTCAGCGAGCGGGGTGCGGCATCCGACCCCACCTCGATCCACGTCGAGATGCGACCCAGTTCGTCGCACGTGCCCTCCACGAGCATGCCGCCCGGCTGCAGACGCTGCGTCATGCGCCGCCAGGCGCCTGCGACGTCGGCTTCGTCGTACTGGCGCAGCACGTTGAACGCGCGGATGACGGCGGGCCGGCGCCCGCCCGCCACCGGCACCTCGAAGCCGCCGCGGGCGAACGACACCCGGGCGTCGGGGTCGAAGCTCGCGCCGCCTGCCCGGATCGCCTCCAGCTGCCGGTTCGCACGGTCGACCCGGGCCGGTTCGATCTCGAGGCCGAGCACCTCGACGTCGGCGCGGGTGCGGCGCAGGCGCGCCTCGAGCTCGAAGGCCGTCACGCCGCTGGCGCCGTAGCCCAGGTCGACGACGAGCGGATCGGCGGTGCGCCGCAGCACCGGATGCCGCGCGATCCAGCGGTCGACGCGGCGCAGCCGGTTGGTGTTCGTCGTGCCCCGGGTGACCTGTCCGACGACGGGCTCGGCGCGCGTCATGCCCCCATGATCGCACCCCGGGCGCCGGTAGGATTGCGGGCATGACAGCCCCCTACACGTTGATCCTCCTCCGCCATGGTCAGAGCGAATGGAACAAGTCCAACCAGTTCACCGGCTGGGTGGACGTCCGTCTCACCGATCAGGGCAAGGCCGAGGCCCAGCGCGGCGGCGAGCTGATCAAGGAGTCCGGCCTGACGCCCGACATCCTGCACACGTCGCTGCTGTCGCGTGCGATCCAGACCGCGAACATCGCGCTCGACGCGGCCGACCGCCTGTGGATCCCGGTCAAGCGCTCGTGGCGCCTGAACGAGCGTCACTACGGCGCCCTGCAGGGCAAGGACAAGGCGCAGACCCTCGACGAGTTCGGCGAGGACCAGTTCATGCTGTGGCGCCGTTCGTTCGACGTGCCGCCGCCGGACATCGCCGACGACGACCCCTACACGCAGATCGCCGACCCGCGCTACGCCGACATCGACGGCGACGTGCCCCGCACCGAGTCGCTGGCGATCGTGATCGACCGGCTGCTGCCCTACTGGGAGAACGAGATCGTCCCCGACCTCCGCTCCGGCAAGACCGTCATCGTCGCCGCGCACGGCAACTCGCTGCGCGCGCTGGTGAAGCATCTCGACGGCATCAGCGACGACGACATCGCCGCCCTGAACATCCCGACCGGCATCCCCCTCGTCTACCGCCTCGGCGAGGACCTGACGCCGCTCGAGCCGGCACAGTACCTCGACCCCGAGGCCGCCGCCGCCGGCGCCGCCGCGGTCGCGTCGCAGGGCAAGAAGTAACCCCGCACGCCGGGGAACGAAGAGAGCGGATGCCGACCGGCATCCGCTCTCTTCTTCGTGCAGGCTCCGGAGTGATCAGACCTCGGCGTCGGCGCCTTCGAGGTCGGCCGACCACGTGCCCGTCGCGAGGTACGAGACCTTCTTCGCGACAGACAGGGCGTGGTCGCCGAAGCGCTCGTGGTACCGGGACGCGAGGGTGGCGTCGACGGTGGCGGATGCCTCGCCCTGCCAGTTGTCGCTGAGCACCTTCTCGAAGACCGAGAGGTGGAGGGCGTCGAGCTCGTCGTCGAGGTTGTGGAGCTTCTCGGCCAGCGAAAGGTCCTCGGTGCGGAGCAGATCCGCGAGGGTGCGGGCGACCTCGGTGTCGATCTCGCCCATCTTCGCGAAGGTGCTCTTGAGTCCCTTCGGCACCGCGCGCTCCGGGAAGCGCATGCGGGTCAGCTGAGCGATGTGCTCGGCGATGTCGCCCATGCGCTCGAGCGACGCGCTCACGCGCAGGGCGGCGACGACGATGCGGAGGTCGCGCGCGACCGGCTGCTGGCGGGCGAGGATCTCGATCGCGAGTTCGTCGAGCTCGATGGCCTTGTCGTCGATCACCTGGTCGTTGTCGATGACGTCCTCGGCGAGGGCGACGTCGCTCGTGCCGAAGGCGCGGGTCGCCTTCTCGATGGCGACGGCGACGAGGTCGGAGATCTCGACGAGACGGGTCTGCACGTCCTCGAGGGACTGATGGAACACTTCGCGCATGGAGCACCTTCTCTTCGTGCGGGCGGGTGACGGGCGCGAGCTGTCGCGCGGAGACGTCGGCGATCCTCCCGCGCCAAGGTTAACGGTCGGTGCCGACACGGTGAACACTCACCCGCGCAGCCCGTTCGGGTCGCTTTCCGGCTGATGACGGCTGCGCGACCGCCCTACGCTGGAGGACATGGACTCGACGCAGCTCGCGCTGCTGGCCCTCGCCGTGGGACTGCTCGTCGGCGGCGGAGCCGTCGCCCTCGTCTTCTACGCGCTGCGCGCCCGGGAGCTCACCCGACGGGTGACGTCTGTGGAGCTGCCCGAAGGGACGGGGTCGGTCCTGCAGGCGATGGACGACGCCGCGGTCGTCGTCGATCCCTCGATGCTCATCCTCGCGGCATCCGCGACCGCCGAGGTGTTCGGCCTGCGCGTCGATGAGAGCCTGCAGGCCGACCGCCTGCGCCACCTCGCCCGCAGTGCACGGCAGACGGGCCTCCCCGCGGCCGAGAGCATGCACCTCAACCGCGGGATCGAGCCGCGCGTGGTGGCGGCGCGTGCGAGCGTCATCACGCCGCGGCTCACCCTGATCGTCATCCGCGACATCACCGAACGCGAGCGGGTGGAGCAGATGCGGCGGGACTTCGTCGCCAACACCTCGCACGAACTGAAGACCCCCGTCGGCGCGGTGACCCTGCTCGCCGAGGCGATCGAGTCGGCATCCGATGACCCGGAGCAGGTCCGTCACTTCGCCGGTCGGCTCTCCGGCGAGGCGACCCGGCTCGGGCAGCTCACCTCGCGCATCATGAACCTGTCGCGCCTGCAGTCCGCCGACGAGATCGCCGAGATGCGCGACGTCTCCGTCGACGAGGTGGTCCGTTCGGCGATCGAGTCCCAGACGATCTCCGCCGAGTCGGCGGGCATCGCCGTCGCCCGCGGTGGCGACCGCGGACTCTTCGTGCGCGGCGATCCGCAGATCCTCACCGAGGCGGTCAGCAACCTGCTGGCGAACGCCATCGCCTACTCGCCAGCCGGCGCACAGGTCGGCGTCGGGGTGCGCGTCGCCGACGGAGCCGTCGAGATCGCCGTCGCCGACCACGGGATCGGGATCCCCGAAGCCGACCAGCAGCGCATCTTCGAACGCTTCTACCGCGCCGATCAGGCCCGCTCTCGCCGCACCGGCGGCACGGGGCTCGGCCTGTCGATCGTGAAGCACGCCGTGCAGCGGCACGGCGGTTCGGTGGACCTCTGGTCACGGCCCGGTCGGGGCTCGACGTTCACCATCCGACTCCCGCTCGCCGCAGCGCCCGAGGGCGCCGTGCCGCGCAAGCCCAAGAAGACCGCGAAACCCAGCAAGGCCGCCGGCCTCAAGAGCCCGGCCAGAAAGAACGCACCATGACCCGTGTCCTGATCGTCGAAGACGAACCCGACCTCGCCGACCCGCTCGCCTACCTCCTCAAGCGCGAGGGGTTCGAGGTGGAGATCGCTGAGGACGGCGGCCTCGCCCTCGACGCCTTCACCGCCCGCGGTGCCGACATCGTGCTGCTCGACCTGATGCTGCCGGGCATGCCCGGCACGGAGGTCTGCCGCGTCATCCGCACGACCTCCAAGGTGCCGATCATCATGTTGACCGCGAAGGACAGCGAGGTCGACATCGTCGTCGGATTGGAACTCGGCGCGGACGACTACATCACCAAGCCCTACTCGTCACGCGAACTGCTCGCGCGGATGCGGGCGGTGCTGCGCCGGAGCGAGACCGACGATGTCGACCTCGACGAGCGGATCGTCCAGGGCGGGCGGGTGACGCTCGACATCGACCGACACACCGTAGCGGTGGATGGCTCGGAGATCTCCATGCCGCTGAAGGAGTTCGAACTGCTCGAGCTGCTCATGCGCAACGCGGGACGCGTGCTCACCCGCGGTCAGCTGATCGACCGCGTCTGGGGGAGTGACTACTTCGGTGACACTAAGACCCTCGACGTGCACATCAAGCGCATCCGTTCCCGCATCGAGCAGAACCCGAGCGAGCCGGTGATGCTGCTCACGGTGCGCGGACTCGGATATCGCTTCGAGGCCTGAGCGCAACGACGAAGCCCCCGCCGAGGCGGGGGCTTCGTCGTCGGTGATCCGGGGTCAGCCGGCCGGCGTCGCGGTCGGTGACGGCGTCGCAGCGGGCGTCGTGGTGGTCTCGGGCAGCGGCGTCGGGACGAGCGTCGAGTACTGCTGCAGAGTGCCGTCCAGGATCGGGACGTTCCGGACGACGCCTTCGCCCTCGCCGGACTGGAACGAGACCTCGACGTCCGAGCCCGGCTGCCCGACGTTCTCGAAGACCATGGGTGCGGTGTCGCGACCGAGGCTCACGCTCGACCGGGCGTCGACCGGGATGGACTGGGACTCGCCGTCGATCGAGACGTTCAGGATGGCCTGCTCGTCGGTGTCGTTCACGATGCCGGCGACGAAGTTGCCGAGCGTCCCGTCGGCGTCGGCGATGATGAGGGCGTTGCGCACCTTCAGGGGGCCGGACTCGGGGATGTTCACGCCGTCCGAGGCGGAGTACTGGATGGTCGTCGCCTGCGGGGCAAGCATGTTGCAGCCGGTGGCGCCGAGGACGACGGCGGTGCCCAGGGCGATGGACGCGGCGAGACGCGATTTCACGGTTCCTCCAGATGAAGCAGACGGCGACACGACCATCCTATGCCGTCGGCGTGCGCAGGCCGGGGCAGGGGGTCCGGTGCTGGGCGGCGAACTTTAGCGTATGTCGCCTGTGGTATTCTGGAGGTTGCCGAAAGGACACAACTGCATGCTTTTTGAGGTTGGCGAAACAGTCGTCTATCCGCACCACGGCGCCGCGACCATCATCGAGGTCAAGGATCGCGTCATCAAGGGCGAGACCAAGAAATACCTGAAGCTCAACGTCACCCAGGGAGACCTCATCATCGAGGTCCCTGCGGACAACGTCGATCTCGTGGGTGTCCGTGACGTGATCGGCAAAGACGGTCTCGAGAAGGTCTTCGACGTCCTGCGCGCTCCCTTCACCGAGGAGCCGACCAACTGGTCGCGTCGCTACAAGGCGAACCTCGAGAAGCTCGCCTCCGGCGACGTCATCAAGGTGAGCGAGGTCGTCCGCGACCTGTGGCGCCGCGACCAGGATCGCGGCCTGTCGGCGGGTGAGAAGCGGATGCTGGCGAAGGCCCGGCAGATCCTCATCTCCGAGATCGCCCTGGCGTTGAAGGCCGACGAGGACAAGGCATCCGCCGTCCTCGACGAGGTCCTCGCCTCCTGACCATCACGAAGAAGGGCCGGCGTCTGCCGGCCCTTCTTCGTGTGTCCGGAGGCGTGCTCCACCGGAACCCCGGCGTCCGCGCCATGATGATGCGATGACCACGCGCTCCGCGCCCGCCGTCGACCTCTCGAAGCGCGACCTCACGCTGGACCTCGCGCGCGTCGTCTGCGTGCTCTTCGTCATCGTCGTGCATCTGGTGCAGGTGGGGATCGGCCCCGGCCCGGACGGTGCGCTCGTCGCCTCTCGCCCGGCCGAGGAACAGCCGTGGTTCGACGCCGCGACGTGGGTCGGGCAGATCATGCCGCTCTTCTTCGTCGTCGGCGGGTTCGCGTCTGCGGTGGGGTGGCGCTCGTGGACCGCGAAGGGCGGCGACGCGGCGGGGTTCATCCGCACGCGGACGCTCCGCCTGGCGCAGCCCGCACTGCCGCTGTTCGTCTTCTTCGCGGTGGTCCTCGGCGGGGCGACCCTCGCCGGCGTCGCCCCGCAGCTCGTCGCCGATGCCGCCACCGGGGCAGGGTCGCCGCTGTGGTTCCTCGCCGCGTACCTGCTGTGCCAGGCGGCGGTCCCGCTGCTCGCGTCCGCGCACGAGCGCCGTCCCGTGGCGACTGTGCTGGTGCTCGCCGCTGCCGTCGTGGTCGTCGATGCGGCGCGCTTCAGCACGGGCGTCGAGCAGCTCGGACTCCTCAACCTGCTCTTCGTCTGGCCGCTCGTGCAGCAGTTCGGGTTCTGGTACGCGGACGGATGGTTCGACCGGCGGCATCCGCTGGCCCTGCTCGCCATCGCCGCGGCCGGCTACGCCCTGCTGTGGCCGCTGACGGCGTGGGGGCCGTACTCGACGAGCATGCTTGGCAACCTGAATCCGCCGACCGTCCCCCTCGTGGTCCTGGGGGTCGCACAGGCATGCCTGCTGCGTCTGGCGAAACCCGCCCTGACGCGCCTCATGCGGCTGCGCGCAATGCAGGGCATCGTCTTCGTCCTCGGCTCGCGACTGATGACGATCTACCTCTGGCACCTCCCCGTCATGCTCGTCCTCACCGGGGTGACGCTGCTCATCCCCGGGGCAGCCCCCGCGCCCGCGAGCGAGGCGTGGTGGTGGTCGAGGCCCCTGATGTTCCTCGCCGTCCTGGCTGTGCTGCTCCTCCTCTCGCTCGCGATCGCCCGGTGGGAGGCCATCGGCACGCTCGGCCCGGTGCCGCCCGGCGCCGTCGTCGCGCTCGCCTGGCTCTGCGCGTTCGCACCGCCGTTCGCGGTTATGGAATGGTTCCTCGACCTGCCGATCGCGGTGGTCGGCGCCGTCCTCCTGGCGACCGCCGTCGTTCTGCTGCGGCGCCGACCTCGGACCCCGTCCTCGGTACGCTCGGAGGCATGAGCCTCACCCCCGTCCCCCGCGTTGCTGTCATCGTCGTCGCAGCGGGATCCGGGTCGCGATTGGATGCCGGGGCTCCGAAGGCCTTCGTCGGCATCGACGGGCGGTCGATCCTCCGCCACGCGCTGGCGGGCGTCTTCGCCGCTCCGGCCGCCCAGGTCGTGGTCGTCGCTCCCGCCGACCGTGTCGGCGATGCGACGACCGAGGTCGGCGAGGCCGCGGGCGAGCGGCGCGACCTGGCATCCGTCGTCGCGGGCGGGGACACCCGGCAGGCCTCGGTCGCGGCGGGGCTGCGCGCCGTCTGGCCGGACGTCGACGTCGTCCTCGTGCACGACGCCGCGCGGGCGCTCACGCCGCCGGAGGTGTTCGAGCGGGTCGTCGCCGCAGTCGACGGCGGTGCGGATGCCGTCATCCCCGTGCTGCCCGTCGTCGACACCCTGAAGCGCGTGGACGGCCCGTCGGTGGTGGATGCGGTGGACCGGTCGGTGCTCGCCGCGGCCCAGACCCCCCAGGGGTTCCGACGGGACGCGCTGGACGCCGCATACCGTGACGCCGCCGCCGACCACACCGACGATGCGGCCCTGTTGCAGGCCGCCGGCGTGCGGGTGCGCACGGTGCCCGGCGACGAGCGCTCCTTCAAGATCACCACACAGGCGGACCTCGACCGCGCCCGCGCCCTCGTCGCCCCCGCGCCCAGCCGCCCGACGGGTGCGCCCCGCGTCGGCATGGGCACCGACGTGCACGCATTCGGGGGCGACGGGGACCTCTGGCTCGCCGGCCTCGAGTGGCCGGGGGAGCGCGCACTGTCGGGCCACTCCGACGGCGACGCCGTCGCGCACGCCATCGTCGACGCGGTGCTGGCCGCTGCGGGTCTCGGCGACATCGGGACGCATTTCGGGACGGACAAGCCCGAGTACGCCGGCGCGCACGCCGCGGCGTTCCTCATCCGCACCCGGGTGCTGGTCGCGGACGCGGGGTGGGTCATCGGGAACGTCAGCGTGCAGGTCCAGGCGAAGCGACCGCGCTTCGCGGCGCGCCGCGCCGAGGCGGAGCGCGTGCTGTCCGACGCGCTCGGAGCCCCCGTCTCGGTCAGCGCGACGACGACCGACGGCCTCGGCTACACCGGCGTCGGCGACGGGGTTGCGGCGTTCGCGGTCGCGATCGTCGTGCCGGCGTGACGGGTCAGAGCGAGCGCGTCATGAACGTCGACAGCGGGTCAGGTCGATAGTCGGCGAACGGCTCGCACTCGACGAATCCCTCGCTCGCATACAGCCCGCGCGCGGCGGCGAAGCCGGCATCCGATCCCGTCTCCAGCCACAGACGCTCGATGCCGCGTCCCGCCGCCCGAGCCATGATGTGCCGCAGGAGCGCGCGACCCACGCCCGTCCCGAGGTGGTGTTCGGCGACCCGCATCGACTTGAGCTCGCCGTCGGCGGGCGTCCAGTGCGACAGTGCGCCGATGCCGGCGAGTTCGACGCCGCGCCAGGCCGACCACACGGTCACGCGCGGGTCGCGGAGGGCTGAGAGGTCGAGGGCGTGGACGCTCTCCGCCGGGGTCTGTTCGTGCATGCCGGTGAGGTGCTGCTGCACGAGGGCGACGGTCGCCGCGCCCGTGAGGTCGTCGACGACGATGCGGAGCGGGTCGGATGCCGCCATGTCAGGCCTCCACGGCATAGGGGAGCGGATCGCGCGGTCTGCGCGACCCCCACGCGAGCGCGATCAGTCCGCCCGCGAGCACGGCGAGACCCGCGAACGCCAGTGCGGAGAGCTGCTCGCCGAGGACGCCGACGCCCAGCAGCGCAGCGGTCAGCGGCTCGCCGAGCGTGAGGGTCGCGGCGGTGGCGGCGGTGAGGCCCTGCAGCCCCCAGGTGAAGAGGACGTACGCGACGGAGATCGTCGCGAGGCCGAGCCAGAGGGCCGTGGGCCACCCACCCGGCGCGCCCAGCCACGAGAGGTCCACGAACGGGATCGCGGCGGCGCAGAGGATCGCGGAGCCGGCACCCATCGCCCCGACGACGGTGAAGGGGTCCCATCCCTCGTCGAGCAGCCGTCGCTGCGCGTTCGCGATGACGGCGAACGCGGCGCCGGCGCCGACCGCGCCGAGCAGTCCCACCGGGTCGACGCCGCCCGTGCCCGCCCCGCCCCCGATGCCGAGGAGTGCGACGCCGGCCGAGGCAGCCGCCGTCGCCGCGATCCACACCCGCGAGGGGAGTCGGCGCGTGACCGCCCATTCGAGGATGCCGGCGAGGACCGGTGCGGAGCCGAGCGCGATCACGGTGCTCACCGCGACGCCGTTCAGCTGCGTCCCCAGGAAGAACAGCGGCTGGTAGACCGAGATCGCGACGCCGGTCGCGATCATCAGGAGCACCGGCCTGGCGGTGACGGGTGGCCGCGGGCGCTGCGCGGTGCGTGCGTGGCGTGCCTCGAGGACGAAGGCGATGAGGGCGAGTCCGGCGCCGCCGATCACCATGCGGGCGACGCCGACGGAGAGGGCGGATGCCTCTTCCGGCCCGAGGGCCTTCGCGGTGCCGGTGGTGCCGAACAGGAGGGCCGCGGCGAGGACGCCGATCACATGCAGCACCCGTCCTTTCTACCGTCTCCGAGCGGGTCGCCAGGACGCCCGCCGGTAGCATGGTGCGGTGACGGTTCGGCTCTATGACACCCAGGCGCAGGCGCTGCGCGATTTCGCGCCCGCCGAGGAGGGGAACGTCACGATGTACGTCTGCGGCCCGACGGTGCAGTCCGGTCCGCACATCGGGCATGTCCGCGCCGCGCTGAGCTTCGACGTCCTCCGCCGGTGGCTGGCGCACCGCTTCGGGCGTGTGACCTTCGTGCGCAACGTCACCGACATCGACGACAAGGTGCTGGCGAACGCGACCGCGGACGAGCCGTGGTGGGCCCTCGCCTACCGGATGGAGCTCGAGTTCTCGCGCGCGTATGCCGCGGTCGGCATCCTCCCGCCGACCTACGAGCCGCGCGCGACCGCGTCGATCCCGCAGATGCAGGAGCTGATCGAGCGCCTCATCGACGCGGGGCACGCCTACGCCGCCGCGGGCGACGTCTACTTCGACGTACGCTCCTGGCCGTCGTACGGCGCGCTGACCCGGCAATCGGTCGACGCCATGGAGTCCGCCGCCGACGCCGACCCTCGCGGCAAGCGCGACCCGCGCGACTTCGCGCTCTGGAAGGGTGCGAAGGAGGGCGAGCCCGCCGATGCCGCCTGGGACTCCCCATGGGGATCCGGGCGCCCCGGATGGCACATCGAGTGCTCGGCGATGAGCCGGCGCTACCTCGGTCCCGAATTCGACATCCACGGCGGCGGCCTCGACCTGCGCTTCCCGCACCACGAGAACGAGCTCGCGCAGTCCACGGCGGCCGGCGACGGCTTCGCGCGCTACTGGGTGCACAACGGCCTGGTCACCGTCGGCGACCAGAAGATGTCGAAGTCGCTCGGCAACTTCCTGCTCGCCGAGGACGTGCTCGCCCAGTATGACCCGCTGGTGGTGCGGTACGCGCTGCTCGCCGCCCACTATCGGTCGAACCTCGATCTGTCGCCGTCCGCATTCGACGAGGCGGATGCCGCGCTCGGCCGTGTTCGCTCGTTCCTCGAGCGTGCCGGACGCCTCGACAGCCCGTTCGTCTGGTTGGCGTACCCTCCCGATGGCGCACCCGAACCTGACCCTGACGCAGCGGACGTGTTCCGCCTCCCGTCTGCGTTCGCCGACGCGATGGACGACGATCTCTCCGTCCCACTGGCACTCGCCGTCATCCATGACACGGTGCGCCGCGGCAACGCGTCGATCGATGCCGGCGAGCACGAGCAGGCGTGGATCGCCGCGTGGCAGGTCCGCGAGATGACGGGCCTGCTGGGCGTCGACCCGACCTCGACGCAGTGGCGGGCTGACGGCGACGAGGCTGTCTCGGCAGCGCTCGACCGCCTCATCACCACCATGATCGACCAGCGCGCGGAAGCCCGCGCGACCAAGGACTGGGCGGCAGCCGACCGCATCCGCGACGCGATCGCGGCGGCCGGTGTCGTCCTCGAAGACGGTCCCGCAGGGACGCATTGGAGTCTGCACAATGGCTAAGCCTGGAAACCCCTCCGCCGGACGCGGCAAGAAGGGCCCCACCAAGGGGTCCGGCGGGAAGAACAAACGCTCCCTCGAGGGGCGCGGCCCGACCCCGAAGGCCGAGGACCGCGCCTGGCACCCCGCGGGCAAGCGCAAGGCCGCGAAGGAGCGCTTCGTCGCGTCCGGCGGCAAGCCGCAGATCCGCCAGACGACTGGGGGCCGCGCGCCGAAGGCGAAGGCCGGTGACGACACCGAGACCGTCACGGGCCGCAACAGCGTGCTCGAGGCGCTTCGCGCGAAGATCCCCGCCACGGCGTTCTACATCGCCCAGCGCGTCGAGATGGACGACCGTGTGAAGGAGATGCTCTCGATCACGACGAACCGCGGCATCCCCGTGCTCGAGGTCACCCGACAGGAGCTCGACCGCATGGCCGGGTTCGACGGCGTGCACCAGGGTGTCGCGCTGAAGGTCCCGCCCTACGAGTACGCGCACCCGCAGGACCTGCTCGAACAGGTCATCGGTCGCGGTCAGCTGCCGCTGTTCATCGCCCTCGACGGGATCACCGACCCCCGCAACCTCGGCGCCATCATCCGCTCCACCGCCGCGTTCGGCGGGCAGGCGATCATCGTGCCGCAGCGGCGTTCCGCGGGCGTGAACTCCGCCGCGTGGAAGACGAGCGCGGGGGCGGCGGCCCGCATCCCCGTGGCCATCGCACCGAACCTCACCACGACGCTCAAGGAGTTCAAGAAGCAGGGCGTCTTCATCCTCGGCCTCGACGGTGGCGGTGACGTGTCGCTGCCGGCGCTCGAACTCGCCGACCGGCCCGTCGTCATCGTCGTCGGCTCCGAGGGCAAGGGGCTCTCGCGTCTGGTGACCGAGACCTGCGACCAGATCGTGTCGATCCCGATCTCGTCGGCGACGGAGTCGCTGAACGCCGGGATTGCGGCATCCGTCGCCCTCTACCAGGTGTCGTCCATTCGCGCCGCCTCGGAGTGACCTCGCTCCGAGGAGTCATGGTCGCGTACTAGGGTTCGCATAGGCAGCGCCGCCACGCTGGCGGTATCCGTTCGTGAAAGGACCGTCATGACCCGCATCGCCGTCATCGGAGGCACCGGCTACGCCGGCAGCCACATCGTCGCCGAAGCCGCCCGCCGCGGCCACACCGTTGTCTCCGTCGCCCGCAAGGTCCCGGACCAGCGGGTCGAGGGTGCGACCTACGTCGAGGGCACCATGCTCGACGCACCTGCGCTGGCAGCCGAGCTCGAGGGCGTCGAGGTCGTCGTGTTCGCGACCTCCCCGCGTGGCGACATGGTCGGCAAGATGCGGGATGCCGTGGGTGAGGTCATCCGCGCGCTGCCGCTCAGCGTGCGGGTCGGCGTCATCGGGGGAGCCGGCGGCAGTCTCGTCGCCCCCGGCGGCCCGCGCGTCATCGACAGCGGGTTTCCCGAGGAGATCAAGCCCGAGGCGATGGAGGCCATCGGCATCCTCGAAGACCTCGAGTCCGACACCACCGGTCGTGAGTGGTTCTACATCCACCCGGCAGGCGGGTTCGGTGCGTGGGCGCCGGGCGAGCGCACCGGGTCGTACCGCGACGGCGGCGACGTCATCGTCACCGACGCAGACGGCGAGTCCTTCATCTCCGGTGCCGACTTCGGCATCGCCGTCCTCGACGAGATCGAATCGCCGAAGCACCGGAACGAGCGGTTCACCGTCGGCTACTGACGGAGGGGCTCAGACGAGGTCGCGCCAGTCGACCTCGTCGGCCTCGTCATCGGGGACGGGCACGTCGGCCGTGACCACCGGCACCGCCATCGTCTCGGTCGGCGGCCCCATCACCGTCGCCTCGTCCCGGCGGTGGCGCAGCACACCGTCGATGTAGGACGACAGCACCTCGGCGATCGGGATCGATCTCCCGCGCGCCTGCGACATGTACCAGCGGTGCTCGAGCACCTGGTGGAACACCTCGGCCGGTTCGAGCTTCGCGCGAAGGTCCCACGGGATCGCCTTCACGACCGGCTCGAACACGCGGGTGAGCCACTCATGGGCGACCATCTCCTCGTCGCTGCCGAGCCGGGAGACCCGGGCGGCGAACTCGTCCATGTCGTTGAGAAGGCGACGTGCCTGGTTCTCCTCGACGTCGAGCCCGGTCAGCCGGAGCAGACGCCGCTGGTGGTGCCCGGCATCCACCACCTTCGGCTGGATGAGCACCTTCGTGCCGTCCGAGGTCTCATCGATCGACATCTCGCCGATGTCGAAGCCGAGGCTGTTGAGCTTCTGCACCCGTTCGGTGATGCGCCAGGTCTCGTTGGCCGAGAAGCTCTCGGTCTCGGTCAGGGCGCTCCACAGCGAGCGGTAGGACGACATGATCCCGTCGGCGATGGCCACGGCGTCGACACCGCCCTCGAGCCGACCGCCGGCCTCGAGGTCCATGATCTCGCCGGCGATGTTGGTCCGCGCCACGTCGAGGTCGTGTTCGCGCTGTCCGCGGGTCAGGCCGTTCTCGTGCAGCTCGCCGGTCTCGGCGTCGACGAGGTACGCGGCGAACGCCCCGGCATCCCGCCGGAAGAGCGTGTTCGACAGCGACACGTCGCCCCAGAAGAAGCCCACGTTGTGGAGGCGGACGAGGAGGGCGGCGAGGGCGTCGACGAGGCGGGTGGCCGTGTCGGGACGCAGGACTTGGGTGAAGAGGGCCCGATACGGGAGGGAGAAGCGCAGGTGCGCCGTCACCAGGGCGGCCGGGAGCGGCTCGCCCTTCGGCGGCCGACGCCCGTCGATGACCGCGACGCGGCCGACGCAGGGGACGTCGAGGCGCGCGAGCGAGCCGAGCATCTCGTACTCGCGCCGGGCCATCTCGGCGGTCGTCTCCTTCACCGCGACCACGCGACCGGAGAGGCTGGCGAAGCGCACGAGGTGGCGGGAGAGTCCCTTCGGCAGCGAGACGATCGCATCGCTCGGCCATTCACCCAGCGGGGTGGACCAGGGGAGGGCCAGCAGGCCGGCGTCGACGCTGCTGGCGGTGATGCTCAGGGAGTGGACCACGGGACGACCTCCGACTCACGCGCCGCGGCGCGGGGGGTCCGGAAGACCCACCCGCGCCGCGGTCCTGCTGATGATGACGATCAGGCCGAGACGACCGGCTTGTCGTTCAGGCGCTCGCCCGACTCGAGGTCGAAGGCGTGGATGTGGCCCGGCTTGGCAGCCAGGGTCACCGTCTCGCCCGCGTTCGGGTGGCTGCGGCCGTCGACGCGCGCCACGATGTCGGTGCGCTTGCCGTTGATGTCCGCGTGGCCGTAGAGGTAGCCGTCCGCGCCGAGCTCCTCGACGAGGTCGACCTGCACGGCCAGACCGCGACCGTCGGCGGGACCGACCTCGATGTCCTCGGGGCGGACGCCGACGGTGACCTGGCTGCCGTGTGCACGGCCGACGGTGTCGCGGTCGAGCGGGACGACCTCGGTGCCGAACTGGACGCCGCCGTCGGCGAGGTCCGCGGCGAAGAGGTTCATGGCCGGCGAGCCGATGAAGCCGGCGACGAACACGTTGTTCGGCTTCTCGTACAGGTCGCGCGGCGAGCCGACCTGCTGGAGCAGGCCGTCCTTGAGGACCGCGATGCGGTCACCCATCGTGAGGGCCTCGGTCTGGTCGTGCGTGACGTAGACCGTCGTGACGCCCAGGCGGCGCTGCAGCGACGCGATCTGCGTACGGGTCTGGACGCGGAGCTTGGCGTCGAGGTTCGACAGCGGCTCGTCCATGAGGAAGACCTGCGGCTGGCGGACGATCGCGCGACCCATTGCGACACGCTGACGCTGACCACCCGAGAGTGCCTTGGGCTTGCGGGTCAGGTACTGCTCGAGGTCGAGAAGCTTGGCGGCCTCGAGGACGCGCTGGGCGCGCTCTTCCTTGCCGACGCCGGCGATCTTCAGGGCGAAGCCCATGTTCTCGGCGACGGTCATGTGCGGGTACAGCGCGTAGTTCTGGAAGACCATCGCGATGTCGCGGTCCTTCGGGGGCACATCGGTGACATCGCGGTCACCGATGAGGATGCGGCCCGAGTTGACCTCTTCGAGACCGGCGAGCATGCGCAGCGAGGTCGACTTGCCACAGCCGGACGGGCCGACCAGGACGAGGAACTCCCCGTCACCGACCTCGAGGTTGAGCTTGTCGACCGCCGGGCGGGTGCCACCGGGGTACAGACGGGTTGCGTTGTCGAACGTGACGGACGCCATTGTTTCTTCTCCTTCACCGGCAGGTACGTGCCGGACGATCCGTAGTGAAGCGAGCGGGGGACGACCCCGCACACCCTTCATCGGGTGCGTGATCAGTATGCCACGGGACGGCGGCGCCGGGGGATGCTGCCTCGTCAGCCTTTTTCCAGCGCGTCTGACTACCATCGGACAGTGTGCGCCGCCCCCGAGCGCAAGGCCGTCACGGCTCCGTCAGATCTTCCCGAGGTTCCATGTCCATCGACTCCGGCGATACCCCGTCACCTGCGCCCGATCGGCGCGAAGCGGTCCGTGAGAAGGCGCAGCGCGTCCGCGTGCGGCAATCCCGCATCCGCGTCGCGCGTCGCGTGGGCCTCGGCGTCGTCGCCACGGCCGCCGTCGCCGCCGTCGCGGGCGTCGTGGTGTGGTCGGTCATGTCGTCGGTCGGCGGGCGGGACCTGACCCCGCGGAACTCGACGGCGGACGGGTTCGCCATCAGCGACGTCACGGGCGCGGCATCCCAGCAGGGGTCGATCGCGGATGCGACGCCGTCGGCGACGCCGAACGGCAGCGCGGCGGCGACGCCCACTCCCGACCCGTCCGCGTCGGTGGCTGCCCCGGTCGACATCCGCGTCTACGTCGACTACCTCTCTCCCGGCGCCCGTGAGTGGCAGCTCGCCAACGTCGAGCAGCTGACGACGTGGGTCGACGAGGGAGCCGCCGCCCTCAGCTACCACCCGGTGTCGATGCTGACGGCGAAGTCGAACGGCACGAAGTACTCTCTCCGCGCCGCCGCCGCGGCTGCGTGCGTGGCCACCCACGACGAAGCGGTGTTCTTCGCGTACAACACCGAGCTGCTCAGCCGTCAGCCCGCGATGGACACCGACGGCTTCTCGGACGTCGAGCTCGCCGACCTCGCCCAGGCGGTCGGTGCGTCGAACCCGGCCGACCTTCGCGAATGCATCGAGGGCGGCGACTTCGTCGAATGGGCGAAGGACGCCACCGAACGGGCGGTCAGCGGCATCCCCGACACTGACGGTCTCGAGCTCTCGGGTACCCCCACCATCCTTGTGAACGGCCAGCCGTACCTCGGCTCGCTGGCGGACGCGGCGGAGTTCTCGCAGTTCGTCCTGACGAGCGCGAGCGACGCGTTCTACACGACGCCGACCCCGACTCCCACCCCGTCTGCGACGCCGTCGGAGTGAGCCCGGGCGCCCGGTTAGACTGGGCGTTCCCGCCGGCTTGGCGCAATTGGTAGCGCACCGTACTTGTAATACGGGGGTTGCAGGTTCAAGTCCTGTAGCCGGCACCCTGAGCCGCGCGGCAGCCTGATCCGGGCATCGCCGATCTCGCTGCCCGCGCAGGCTTCGCCTGTCACGACACGCCGCGTGGACGCGCACATCGTGACAGGCGAGCCGGCGGGTCAGGCCTCGAGCGGCTCGTCCTCGCGCGGCGTGACGCGCACCTCAGCGATTCGGCGACGGTCCATCGCGGTCACCTGGATGGTGGCCCCCGGCACCTCGATCACGTCGCCCACGACCGCCAGGCGGCCGAGCCGCTCCGTCACGAAGCCCGCGATCGTGTCGGAGGAGCCGCGCGGGAGGTCGACGCCGGTCTGCTCCTCGAACTCGGCGAGGTTCAGGCGACCGTCGAGCAGGGTCTTGTCGGATGCCGGAAGCGTCGCCGGATCGTACTCGTCGAAGATCTCGCCCACGACCTCTTCCACGAGGTCCTCGAGGGTCACGATGCCGTCCGTGCCGCCGTACTCGTCGACGACCACCGCGATGTGCTGGCCGTCGGCCCGCATCCGGGTCAGCGTCGGCAGCACACCCGCCGTGGACGGGAAGTAGGAGATGGGGCGGACGATCGAGCGCAGCGGGGCATCCGGATCGCCCGCAGCCTCGAAGAGGTCCCTGACGTGGATGAAGCCGACGATGTCGTCGATCGACTTGTCGGCGACGGGATAGCGGGAGAACGGCTGGTCGTGCACCTGTGACAGCGCCTCACGCACGGTGAAGGTGTCATCCAGCGCCGTGACCTCCGGCCGGGGACGCATCACCTCGCTGAGCTGACGGCCCCGCAGCGACAGGACGTCGTCGAGGATGCGGCGCTCGTCGTCGGGGAGGCCCTCGTGGCTCGCGACGATATCGCGCACCTCTTCGTCGGTCAGTTCCTCACCGGTCTTGTGCGGGTCGCCGCCCAAGAGACGCACGAGGGCGTTGGTCGAGACCGACAGCAGCCAGATCACCGGACGCATCACCTTCGCGAACCCGTCGAGGATGGGCGCGACACCGTAGGCGAACGACGCGTTGCGTTGGATCGCGAGCCGCTTGGGGACGAGCTCGCCGAGCACCAGCGACAGGTAGGCGATGACGAGGGTCAGCAGCACCGTCGCCACTGTCAGCGAGAGCGCCGGGTCCCATCCCCAGCCTTCGAACAGGGGAGCCACCGACGGTGCGATCGACGTCGCGCCGTACGCGGCGGACGCGAAGCCCGCCACGGTGACGCCGATCTGCACCGCCGAGAGGAACGTGTTCGGGTTGCGGGCGAGGCCCGCGACCTTCTGCCCCCGCTTGCCGCGAGCGGCGATCGCGTTGATCTGGCTCTCGCGCAGGGTCACGAGGGCCATCTCGGTGGCGGCGAAGACGCCGCCCACGAGGACGAAGACGATGACCAGTGCGATGTTCCACAGCAGATCCGCGCTCATCGGTTCACCTCATCGAGATGTGCACAGGCGGGTGCTGCGGTCTTCGTATGGTGACAGTCCATATCGGTCAGGCACGATCCTTCGCGTCGTCGGTGGTGGTGGTGGATGCCTCGGGGGCGGCGTTGATCTCTTCGCCCTCGACCTGCTCCCGGTCGGCCTTCTCGCGATCGCCGCGCGTCTTGGCGAGGCTCGCGACCGTGGCGACCGCGATGGTCGCGGCGATGAACAGGAGCGAGAGCCAGATCGGGATCTCGGGGACCCACAGCAGCGGCTCGCCGCCGTTGATGAAGGGCAGCTCGTTGACGTGCAGGGCGTGGAAGAGCAGCTTGACGCCGATGAAGGCGAGGATGACCGCCAGACCCTGGGCGAGGTACACGAGACGCTCGAGCAGACCGCCGATGAGGAAGAAGAGCTGCCGCAGACCCATGAGCGCGAAGGCGTTGGCGGTGAAGACGATGTACGCCTCCTCGGTGAGGCCGTAGATCGCGGGGATCGAGTCGACGGCAAAGATGAGGTCGACGAAGCCGATCGCGACGATGACGAGCAGCATCGGGGTCACGAAGCGCTTGCCGTCCTTCTTGACCGTGAGCTTGTCGCCGTTGTACTCGTCGCTGACGGGCAGATGCCGGCGGACGAACTGCATGAACTTGCCGTTGGCCGGGTCGGAGTCGCCGTGGGCGAAGGCCTGACGATACGCGAGGAAGAGCAGCAGCGCGCCGAAGATGTAGAAGATCCACGAGAAGTTCTCGATGAGGGCGGCGCCGACCGCGATGAACCCGCCGCGCATGATCAGGGCGATCACGATGCCGATCATCAGCACCTTCTGCTGGTAGATCTTCGGCACGGCGAAGCCGGCCATCACGATGAGGAAGACGAAGAGGTTGTCGATCGACAACGCCTTCTCCGTCAGATAGCCGGCGAAGTACTCGCCGGAGTACACCCAGCCCCAGCCGGGGACGAACCCGATGACGACGCCGAACAGCAGGGCGAGGCCGATATAGAAGGCCGACCAGCGCGCCGATTCGGCGATGGACGGCTCGTGCGGCTTGCGCACGTGGGCGAAGAATTCGTAGACGAAGAAGGCGATCGTGACGGCGATCGTGATGCCCCAGACGAGCGGGGTGATTTCCACAGGAGTCTCCTCGATGGCGTGAACGGATGACGCCAGAGTCTTCTCCATCCCGGTTGCCCGGGACCGGCGATCCGGGATGCGCTGTTGCATCCGTAATGACGAATCGACCGTGTCGGAGTACTCCCCCTGGGGATCACGATTTTAGGGGATGCCGCAGCGGCAAACTGACAATTGCCTGACGCGCCGTTCGGTGCTAGCGCCGGCTGGGTTCCTTGATGTCGTCGTTCGCGTACGGCGCCGGTGCGGGCGCGTGGGCGTAGGGGATGAACCAGCTCGCGAAGTCCAGCGGCGGGGTGGCGTTCGCGGCATCCTGCTTCGTTCGTGCGTCCTGCTCGGCGAACAGCGACTCGACGTCGAGATCCTGGAACAGGACGGTGTCGAGGTGTTCGCGCCATCCCTGCGGCAGGGCCCCCGCCAGGCGGTCCGCGCCGCGCTGGGCCTCGTCGAGCACGATCTTCAGCGCCAGCTCGTGCGCCACCGTCGGGGGGTACACGGGCGAGGCGCTGAGGCGGGAGGTGACCTCGATCGTCGCGGCGAGGAACTTCTGCGCGAACGCCCGGTCGTAGTGCGTCGCGTACTGCGACGGCAGCTGCGAGATGACATGGGTGTCGCGCCACGCCGATCGGTCGTCCGGGCGGTCGGCGAGATGCCGGACGTCCTCGAAGAGGCAGTCCACGACGACCACCGATGCGTTCCACACGAGGCCTTTGATGACCGTGCGCTGGCGGAGCGCCGCGGCTTCTTCGGTGCCGCCCGAGGCGGTGCCGAAGAGCTCGTCGAGCGCCCAGTCGATGCCCGCCAGGCGTGCACCCGTCCGGGCCACGCGGGCGGTGTCGGATGATCCGGACGGGACGCTCCCCGTCGTGCCCTCCCACTCGGAGTCGACCACCGCTGTCGTGCTCGATTCGATCTGCACCAGGTGGTCGGCGCCGCGGGCGACCCGCACGTCGATCAGCGAGAGGAGGACGTCCTCGGCGTCGATGGCCGCGGCCGACATGCGGGCGGCGTCGTCCGTCCCGGCGATCAGATCATCCGGGTGCGCGCAGGCGAGATCGAGATCGATGCGGACCGCAGCGCGGAAGCGTGGACCTGAGGGCATGGCGGCATCGTACCGACGTCGCCGGGACGCCGTGACTCAGTCCGCCTCGGCGAGTCCGACGACGTCCAGCAGCCAGGCCAACTCGAAGGCGCGCTCGCGCCACGAGTTGTACCGTCCGCTCACGCCGCCGTGCCCCGCCACCATCTCGCACTTCAGGAGCGCGTCGGCACCGACCTCGCGAAGTCGCGCGACCCACTTGGCCGGTTCGACGTACAGGACCCGGGTGTCGTTCAGGGACGTCACCGCGAGGATGCGCGGATACGACGCGTCGTCGCGGACGTTCTCGTAGGGCGTGTACGACTTCATGTACGCGTAGACGTCGGGGTCGTGCAGCGGGTCGCCCCATTCGTCCCATTCGATGACCGTCAGCGGCAGCGAGGGGTCGAGGATGGTCGTCAGCGCATCGACGAACGGCACGGCGGCGAGGACGCCGGCGAACAGGTCGGGCGCGAGGTTCGCGACCGCGCCCATGAGCAGTCCGCCCGCCGATCCGCCCTCGGCCACGAGGCGATCGGGCGAGGTGATCCCCTCGGCGACCAGATGCCGGCCCGCCGCGACGAAGTCGGTGAACGTGTTGCGCTTATGGAGCAGCTTGCCGTCCTCGTACCACTGACGCCCCATCTCGCCGCCGCCTCGGACGTGGGCGATGGCGAAGATCATCCCGCGGTCGAGCATGGACAGCCGAGCGACCGAGAACCCGGGCTCGATGGAGTGCTCGTAGGACCCGTAGCCGTACAGGTGCAGTGGCCGCGGGCTGTCGCCGGGCGCACCGAAGCTGCGCTTCCAGACCAGCGACACCGGGATGCGGGTTCCGTCCTCCGCCGTCGCCCACACCCGCTCCTGGCCGTATTCCGACGGGTCGTACCCGCCGAGCACGGGCTGGCGCTTGCGCAGCAGGAGCTCGCGCCCGGCGACGTCGTAGTCGAAGACGGTGCTGGGCGTCACGAACGACGCGTATCCCAGCCGGATCACCGGCGGCGCCCACTCCGACGATCCGCTCTCACCGACCGCGTACAGCGGTTCGTCGAAGCCGATCTCGGTCACCTCGTCGGTCGCGTAGTCGAGGAGTCCCACCCGTGCGAGACCATCGCGCCGATACTCGACGACGGCCCAGTCGCGATAGGCCGAGGCATCCAGGAGACGCCTGCCGGGCTCATGGGGCAGCACGACGCGGCGCTCGCCGGCGGGGTCGGATGCCGCCACCCGCACGAGCTCGAAGTCCAGTGCGCCGTCGTTGTGGAGGATGTACAGCACATCCTCCCCGTCGATCACCGCGTGGGTGAGCGAGTACTCCACCCCCTCGCGCCGAGGCCACACCGAGCGGGGCTCGGCGGTCAGGTCGTCGGCGGGGACGAGGAACTCCTCGGAGGTGATGGACGACCCCACCCCGATGACGAGGTAGCGGTCGCTCCGGGTGAAGCCCGCGCCGACCCAGTACCGCTCGTCCGTCTCGGTGAACACGATGCGGTCGGATGCCGCATCCGTCCCGACCTCGTGCACCCAGACGGTGTCGGGGCGCCAGGCGTCGTCGACGGTCGTGTAGACGACGGAGCGGCCGTCGGGCGAGAAGACCGCCCCCGAGAACGTGTGCTCGATGACGTCGTCGAGGTCGACCCCGGTCGCGAGATCGCGGATGCGGAGGGTGTAGCGCTCGTCGCCGGCGACGTCCACGCCGTAGAGCATGCGCGACCCGTCCGCCGAGACGTCGAGGCTGCCGAGGGAGAAGAAGTCCTGGCCCTCGGCCTCGACGTTGCCGTCCAGCAGCACCTGCTCGCCCGGGACGGGGGCGTCGGGGGAGAGGAGCGGAGGGGTCCAGTCCGTCTCGTCGGTGATCGGAGCGCGGCAGTGGATGCCGTACTGCTGGCCCGCCACCGTCCGGCCGTAGTACCACCACGCGCCGCGGCGCGATGGGACGGACAGATCGGTCTCGAGGGTGCGCCCCTTGATCTCCTCGAAGATCCGCTCGCGCAGGCCCGCGAGGTGCGCCGTGCGCTCGTCGGTGTATGCGTTCTCCGCCTCGAGGTGAGCGACGACGTCCGCATCCTCCTTCGCGCGGAACCACTCGTAGGGGTCTTCGACGGCATCGCCGTGGTGACGGCGGGTGAATGGTCGGCGGTCGGCGACGGGGGGCTGCACTGCTTCGGAGGTCACCCGACCACGCTAACCGACCCCCGCGCGCGGGCGCGGGTTATGCCGTGCGCCATCGTGTGCGAGGATTTCTCCGGCCCGATTGAACTTCTCGTGACGTCTGGGTGAACTTTTCGTTCGCACTGCCGATCGCCGCGGCACCCGTTCCCCGAATCCTGACGGAAAGCGAACTGTGGAGACCGCAGCCCTCATCGTCGTCCTTGTCATCGCGCTGGCACTCTTCTTCGACTTCACCAACGGCTTCCACGACACCGCGAACGCGATGGCGACGCCCATCGCGACCGGCGCGCTGAAGCCGAAGGTGGCCGTGCTCCTCGCGGCCGTCCTCAACCTCGTCGGCGCGTTCCTGTCGACCGAGGTGGCCAAAACGATCTCGGGCGGCATGATCCGCGAGGACGAGCTCTCGGCATCCATCTTCCCGGCGATCATCTTCGCCGGGCTCGTCGGCGCCATCACCTGGAACATGTTGACGTGGCTGCTCGGTCTGCCGTCGAGCTCGTCGCACGCGCTCTTCGGCGGACTCATCGGGGCCACCATCGTCGGCGCCTCGGCCGCGGCCATCGACGTCGGCGTCGTGATGTCGAAGGTCGTGCTGCCGGCGCTCATCGCGCCGCTGACCGCCGGGCTCATCGCCTTCGCCGTCACCAAGATCGCGTACGGCGTGACCCGTCGCTACGACAACAAGCCGGACGGCAGGGACGGCTTCCGCTGGGGGCAGATCTTCACGTCCTCGCTGGTGGCGCTGGCCCACGGCACGAACGACGCCCAGAAGACGATGGGCGTCATCACCCTCGCCCTCATCACCGTGGGGTGGCAGAGCCAGTCCGACCCGCAGCTGTGGGTCATCTTCGCCTGTGCCATCACGATCGCGCTCGGCACCTACATGGGCGGATGGCGCATCATCCGCACGCTCGGCAAGGGTCTCACCGACGTCAAGCCCGCGCAGGGCTTCTCGGCCGAGGCGTCGACGGCGTCGACGATCCTCGCCTCCAGCGCCCTCGGCTTCGCGCTCTCGACCACCCAGGTCGCCTCGGGATCGGTCATCGGATCCGGGCTCGGCCGCCGCGGTGCGTCGGTGCGGTGGCGGACCGTCGGCCGCATCATGGTGGGCTGGGTGCTGACCCTCCCGGCCGCCGGAGCGGTGGGCGCCCTCGCCGCGCTGCTGGTGGTCTGGTTCGGCCAGCTCGTGGGTGTCCTCGTCGGCGCGGTGGTCGCCGTCGCGATCATCCTCGCCATCTTCCTGCGCTCCCGCCGCAATGAGGTGAACGCGGCCAACGCGATGAGCGAGGTCGCCGATTCCGGCGCCGCCGTCGACCTGACGGAGGACCCGCCCCCCACGCGACGCCAGCAGCGCGTCGCGCAGTCGTCGGCCGGATCGGATGAGGAGAACGCGCGATGAGCTTCGAGATCGACTGGTTCGCCTTCGTCCAGGTCTTCCTCGCCGCGCTCCTGGCGGCCTCGACGGTCGTCGCGTTCTACGCGATCGGCCTGCGCCTGCTCGTCCGCGCGGGACGCGTGCCCGTCGTGGTGCCCGCGACGTTCACCGACGCGCTCACGGTCATGACCGAGAAGGAGCAGAAGCGCGCCGCGAAGGCCGCCCGCAAAGCGGCGAAGAAGAACCCGCTGACGCCGGCCCAGAAGCAGGTCGCGCTCGTCGGTGCGTACGCGTCCTTCGCCGTGTGCGGCCTCGTGGTCCTCGGCGGGCTGCTCCTCATCCTCTTCAACCACTGATCGTCGTCGCCGCCCGTCAATAGGCTGGGCGGTATGCAGCCCGTCTCCTTCGGCCGACACGAGCCCGCCCGGCGTTCGATCGTGCACCTCAGCGACACGCACCTGCTCGCCGGCGATCGCCGTCTCGGCGGCGCCTACGACTCGACCGGCGGCGTCGTGGCGGCCCTGGCCGCCGTGGAGCGCACCGGCATCCGCCCCGATGCGATCGTGATCACCGGGGACCTCACCGACCTGGGGGAGCCCGACGCGTACCGCCGGCTCCGCGAACTCGTCGAGCCCGCGGCCGCCCGGCTCGGGGCGCCGGTGGTCTGGGTTGCAGGCAACCACGACGAGCGTCCCGCGATGCGGGCGGGGCTGCTCGACGAGGCCGAGTCCTCCGAGCCGGTGACCGCCGTTCACGACCTGGGCGGGCTGCGCCTGATCGCGCTCGACTCGAGCGTCCCGGGGTGGCACCACGGTGAGATCGACCCCGCACAGCTCGACTGGCTCCGCGCCGAGCTGGCCGATCCCGCGCCGCTCGGCACGATCCTCGCCCTCCACCACCCGCCGCTGCCGAGCCACATCCCGTTCTTCGACATCCTCGAGCTCCGGGGCCAGGACGAGCTGGCCGCGGTGCTCGCCGGCAGCGACGTGCGGGGGATCCTCGCGGGACACCTCCACTACTCGACGAGCGGCACCTTCGCCGGCATCCCCGTGAACGTCGCATCCGCCACCTGCTACACGATGAATCTCCAACGTCCTGCCACCGAGGTCAACGGGATGGATGCCGGTCAGTCGTTCCATCTCGTCCACGTCTACGACGACGTCGTCACGCACGCCGTCGTGCCCGTCGTCGAGGCGCCGACCGGCGAGTACTTCTCCGCGGAGTGGGTCGAACGGATGGCCGCGCTGTCGCCGGACGAGCGCCTCGAGGCGTTCTCGCGCAAAGTCCCCTGAGCCGCATTTGACTTCGAGCGCACTCGAAGTCCTACCGTGAGGGCATGTCCCTCCTCTCCGACGCCGCGCCCCCCGGCGTGACCATCGCCGAGGCCGCTGAGGCGACCGGCGTCAGCGCGCACACGCTCCGCTACTACGAGCGGGCCGGGTTGATGCTGCACCCCGTCGATCGCGCCTCCTCGTCCCACCGGCGCTACTCCGATGCCGACCTCGGCTGGATCCGCTTCCTCGCACGCCTGCGGTGGACCGGGATGCCGATAGCCACCATGCGGCGATACACCGAGCTCGCCCGCGACGGCGCGGCAACGGTCGCCGAGCGGCGGCGCCTGCTCGTCGAGCACCGCGAGGTCGTGCGCCGACAACTCGACGAGGTCACCCTCAGCCTCGCCGCCATCGACTACAAGATCGACACCTACGACAAGGAGATCGCCACATCATGAAGACCACCGCGCTCGGAACGCGCGGCCCGGACGTCGGCCGCATCGGCCTCGGCCTCATGGGCATCAGCGCCTTCTACACCGGCGCCGGAGCAGATGACGCGGGCGGCGCACGCACGATCCTCGGCGCGATCGACCGGGGCGTCACGTTCCTCGACACCGCCGAGATGTACGGCCCGTACGCCAACGAGGAACTGCTGGGGAAGACCCTGGCTGACGCCGGTCGCCGCGACGACGTCGTGATCGCGACCAAGTTCGGCACCATCCGCCACACCGCGGGGGACCAGCCCGGCCTCGACGGCAGCGCCGAGAACGTCCGTCTCTCGGTCGAGGGATCGCTCCGGCGACTGCAGACGGACCGCATCGACGTCTACTACCAGCACCGGATGGACCCGGCCGTGCCGGTCGAGGAGACGGTGGGCGCGCTCGCCGAGCTCGTCGCAGCGGGCAAGATCCGCGGCTACGGGCTGTCGGAGGCATCCGTCGCCACCATCCGCCGCGCGCACGCGGTGCACCCTGTGACGGCCGTGCAGACGGAATACTCGCTGTGGAGCCGCGACCCCGAAGCCGAGCTCCTTCCCGCCCTGCGGGAGCTCGGCATCGGCTTCGTGCCCTACTCGCCGCTCGGGCGAGGCTTCCTCACCGGAGCGATCCGTTCAGTCGACCAGCTCGACAAGGACGACTTCCGACGGAACAATCCCCGGTTCGAGGACGACGCGCTCGCCGCGAACCTCCGCATCGTAGAGGTCATCGAGGGCATCGCGAAGGACGCGAACGCCACTCCCGCTCAGGTGGCGCTGGCTTGGCTGCTCGCGCAGGGAGAGGACATCGTCCCCATCCCGGGCACGCGCAGGCTCGAGCGGCTCGAGGAGAACATCGCCGCGGCGGAGCTCTCGCTGACGGACGATCAGCTGCGACGGCTCGGCGAGGTCGCTCCCGCCGTGGGCGACCGGTACGCCGACATGTCCGGCGTCAACCGCTGAGGTCCGCAGGGCTGCGGGGATAGGCTCGTCCCATCCCCGCACCCTGTGACCCACAAGGACACCGCACATGGCACCTGACGCGACGACGCGTACCGAGACCGACTCCCTGGGATCGATGGAGATCCCCGCCGACGCCTACTGGGGCGTCCATACGGCGAGGGCGCTCGAGAACTTCCCCATCTCGATGAGGCCCATCTCGGTCTACCGCGACCTCGTCGTCGCGCTCGCGATGGTCAAGCAGGCCTCCGCGCGGGCGAACAAGGAGATCGGGGTGCTCGAGGCATCCCGCGCGGACCTCATCGACCGGGCCGCGCAGCGCGTGATCGACGGCGAGTTCCACGACCAGTTCGTCGTGGGCGTCATCCAGGGCGGGGCAGGCACCTCCACCAACATGAACGCGAACGAGGTCATCACCAACATCGCGCTCGAGATGGCCGGGCGCGAGAAGGGCGACTACGCGTTCCTCTCGCCGATCGACCACACCAACCGCAGCCAGTCCACGAACGACGTCTATCCGACGGCGATCAAGGTCGGGCTGGGCCTCGACCTGCAGTCGCTCCTCGAGGAGCTCGACCTGCTGCGCCGGGCGTTCCTCGCCAAGGCGGCGGAGTTCCACGACATCCTCAAGGTCGGCCGCACACAGCTGCAGGATGCCGTCCCGATGACGCTCGGGCAGGAGTTCCACGGGTTCGCCACGACCCTGGGGGAGGACCACCAGCGCCTCCGCGAGAACGCCTACCTCCTTTACGAGGTCAACATGGGCGCGACCGCCATCGGCACCGGCATCACCACCCACCCCGACTACTCGCGCGCCGTCCTGCGGCACCTCCGCGATATCAGCGGCCTCGACCTCGAGACCGCCGAGGACCTGGTCGAGTCGACCAGCGACACGGGCGCGTTCATGTCGTTCTCGTCCTCGCTCAAGCGGAACGCGATCAAGCTCTCGAAGATCAGCAACGACCTGCGCCTGCTCTCCAGCGGGCCGCAGGCGGGCTTCGGCGAGATCAACCTGCCGCCCCGCCAGGCGGGTTCGAGCATCATGCCCGGCAAGGTCAACCCCGTCATCCCCGAGGTGGTCAACCAGGTCGCCTTCGCCGTCGCCGGCGCCGACCTCACCGTCACGATGGCGGTCGAGGGCGGCCAGCTGCAGCTGAACGCGTTCGAACCGGTCATCGCGCACTCGATCTTCCAGTCGATCACGTGGATGCGGCGCGGCATGCGCACGCTCCGCCTCAACTGCGTCGACGGCATCACCGCCAATCGCGAGCGCCTCGGCACTATGGTCGGCTCGTCGGTGGGCGTCATCACCGCGCTGACGCCGTTCATCGGATACGCGGCCGCGGCGGCACTCGCGAAGACCGCGCTGCTCACGGGGCGGAACGTGGGGGACCTCGTCGTCGAGGCGGGACTGATGTCGCGCGAGGACGTCGACAAGCAGCTGTCGCCGGCGCGTCTGTCGGGCCTCGAGGCGACCACCCGCGCGATCCCCGTTATCACATCCACGGGGGATGTGGACGGAAGCTGATTGCCGGTTGTCTGTGAGAACCCCGGGGCGCTAGCGTCGGGGGTCGTACCGGCCGATCAGCGACCAGAAGGGCTTGCCATGACCGACCCCACCCAGCCGAACCCGCCTCAGAACACCCCGCCGTCGACGCCTCCCGCGTACGAGGCTCAGGCCTACCCGAACGCCCCGCAGTACAACGCCGCGCAGTACAACGGCGGCCAGCAGGGAGGCGGATCCGTCCCCGGGCGCACGCTCGGCATCGTCGCGCTGATCCTCGCGATCGTCCCGTTCACCCAGGTCATCGGTCTGATCCTCGGTATCGTCGCGCTCGTTCAGAGCCGCAAGGCCGGAGCGAAGAACGGCCTGGCGATCGCGGCGATCATCATCAGCATCGTGCTGCTGATCATCTCGATCATCGTCGTCATCTCGCTCATCGCGCTGGCTGCCAGCGTCGGGGGCGACTTGGTGTCGCAGGTCAACGCGTGCCTCGAGGACCCGTCCGGCACCGTGACCTACCAGGGCATGACGATGACGTGCCAGGAACTGCTGGAGAACAACGGCTACTGAGCGCCGACATCGACGAAGGCCCGGTCACCGCGAGGTGGCCGGGCCTTCGTCGTGCAGCGGGGCGCGGCTCAATCGGTGATGCGGCAGAAGGTGGTGAGCTCACCGATCCCGTCGATGCCGACCGTGACGGTGGAGCGGTCCCGAAGGAAGATCTGCGGGTCGCGCGAGTAGCCCGCCCCGCCGGGGGAGCCGGTCGAGATGAGGGTCCCCGGCAGCAGCGTGGCGGAGCGCGAGAGATACGACACGAGCTTGGCGACCGGGTGGATCATCTGTCCCGTCGAGGCATCCTGCACCGTCTGACCGTCGACGACGGCCCAGATGTGGAGGCCCTGCGGATCGGGTACCTCGTCGGCGGTGACGACGAACGGCCCCGTGGGGGTGAAGCCGTCGAAGGACTTGCAGCGCGACCACTGCGCCTCCGAGAACTGGATGTCACGCGCCGTGATGTCATTCACGACGGTGTAGCCCCAGACGTGGTCCAACGCGTCCTCCAGCGCGACATCGCGCGCGGCCGGCCCGACGATGACACCCAGCTCGGCTTCGTAGTCGACGGACTGGCTGAGGGTCCGGGGCCACGAGGTGGTGCGGCGATGGCCGCTCAGCGAGCCGGGCCACAGCGTGAAGATGGTGGGAGCGGCATCCGCCTTCAGTCCCAGCTCGCTCGAATGCGCGGCGTAGTTGAGGCCGACGGCGATGGTGACGGGATGCCCCAAGACCGCCGACGCGAACTCCGGTGACCCGAACGCCTGCCAGGTCGCGGCCGACGATTCCTCGCGCACCCGGTCCAGCAGTGCATCGCCGCCCTCGATCAGCTGCTGCAGCCGCGAGGGGGCGCCCGCGAACATGTCGCCGACGATCGCTGCTCGGTCGCCGTCGACGATGACCAGCTGGGGTCGGTCGGCTCCGTCAGGGACAACATGGGCGAAGCGCATTGCTCCAGGCTATCGTCCGCCCTCGCGGCGCGGCATCGGGAGGCCCCTAGCGGACGGACATCTAGGCTGAGCGGCATGTCGTTCCCGTCGCCGCTCGCGCAGCCGGACCATGCCCCAGCGACCGTGCCCCCGACGGCGGCCGCGTCGCGATCGCTGCCCGTCCCGGTGCCCTCGCGCGGCCGATGGGCCCTCTGGAGCGTCGGCGTCGTGCTCATCGTCCTCGCCGCCTGCCTCGTGGCGTACTTCCTCACGTTCCTCGGTGCCGCCGCCTCCGTCATCGCCGCAGTCCTGGCGCTGCTGCCCCTCGCCGCCGTCCTCACGGTCATCCGGATCATCGACCGGTGGGAGCCCGAACCCCGCGGGCTCATCGTCCTCGCGCTCGCGTGGGGCGCCGTGGCATCCGTCGTCATCGCGCTCGGCGTCGATCTCCTGGTCACCCTCGTCGTGGAACCGGGGGTGCCCGACGCCCTCTCCGCGGTCGTGCAGGCGCCGATCGTCGAGGAGGTCGCCAAGGGGGCGGGCGTGCTGCTCATCTTCGCCGCCGCGCGCCGCGCGTTCGACGGTCCGGTCGACGGCGTGGTCTACGGCGCGCTCGTCGGGGCAGGCTTCGCCTTCACGGAGAACATCCTGTACTTCGCCGACAGCCTCATCACCGGCGGCGCGGCGGATGCGGCCACGACGTTCTTCCTGCGTGGCATCCTCTCGCCCTTCGCGCACGTCATGTTCACGGCGGTGACCGGGTTCGCGCTCGGGCTCGCGGCCAGAGCGGGTCGCCGCGGCGCGGGCGCGCTGGGACGGTGGTCGGTCGGAGTCGTCGGCGCGATCGTGCTCCACGCGCTCTGGAACGGGTCGGCCACCTTCGCCGACTTCTTGGGGCTGTACGTCAGCCTGCAGATCCCGCTGTTCGCGGTGTTCGTGTTCGGTGTGGTGCTGCTCCGACGCGAAGAGGCGCGACTCACACGCGAGCGCCTCTCGGATTACGCCGACGCCGGCTGGTTCTCTCGCGCCGAGGTGGAGATGCTCGCGACGCGTCCGGGCCGCACGAAGGCGATCGCCTGGGCGCGCACCCTGCCCGGTGACCGAGCGGCGGCCATGCGCCGCTTCATCGCCGAGGCGACCGCGCTGGCCGCCGCGAGGCAGCGCGTCATCACGGGTCGCGACCCGCGGGCCGCAGCCGATGAGCTCGTCTACCTCGAACGCGCGACGGCAGCGCGTCGCGCGTTGCTCAGCCGCTGAACTCCAGACCGCGTGGACCCCGCTGACAAGACCCCTGACAAGACTCAGCGCCCGGTGCCGCGGCGATGCCTGCGAGTCTTCCGGGCGCTGAGTTGGCCTATGGCCATGATCCCGTCCGCCTTCGACGGTGTCAAGGGTCCCGGCCACGGTCATCCGCCCACGGAGTTTTGTATTCATTGGAATACGGTGGGATGCGGCGGCGTTGCGCCCCACGACAGCCGGAACACCGGACCCCTGCACGAAGGACGATCATGACCGACTCCACCACGACCCTCGACATCCCCGGTTACAAGGCGGGCACGTGGGTGCTCGACGCCTCGCACAGCGAAGTGGGCTTCAGCGTCCGCCACATGATGATCTCGAAGGTGCGTGGGCACTTCAACATCAAGGAGGCGACTCTGGTCGCTCCCGAGAACCCCCTCGAGGCGAAGCTCGATGCCAAGGTCGACGCCGCGTCGCTCGACACCAAGGACGAGGGTCGCGACGGCCACCTCCGCAGCGCCGACTTCTTCGACGTCGAGACCTACCCGACCATCACCTTCGCGTCGACCGGTGTCCGCGTCGAGGGTGGCGACTTCCTCGTCGACGGCGACCTGACCATCAAGGACGTCACCAAGCCGGTGACCTTCGAGGTCGACTTCGGCGGCTTCGGCACCGACCCGTGGGGCAACTACAAGGCCGGCGCGACGGCCAAGACCGTCATCAACCGCGAGGACTTCGGGCTGACGTGGAACGCCGCGCTCGAGACCGGCGGCGTGCTCGTCGGCAAGGACGTCACGATCGAGCTCGACCTGCAGGGTTCCGTCCAGGCCTGAGTCGCGTTGACCGGGTCCGCGCACTCGGCTTGGATGGGGAGTATGAGTTCAGACCGCACCAAGCCCGAGATCGACGCCCCGCTCGATCCCGCTCCGAACGACCTCGTCATCCGCGACCTCATCGAGGGCGATGGAGCCGAGGCCAAGCCGGGCGACACCGTCACCGTCCACTACGCCGGGGTCGAGTACGTCTCCGGCGAGGAGTTCGACTCCTCGTGGAACCGCGGCGAGAGCATCCAGTTCCCGCTCCGCGGGCTGATCCAGGGGTGGCAGGACGGCATCCCCGGCATGAAGGTCGGCGGTCGTCGCGAGCTGGTCATCCCGCCGCACCTCGCGTACGGTCCCGCAGGAAGCCACTTCCTCGGCGGGAAGACGCTCATCTTCGTCATCGATCTGCTCGACGTCGCCTGAGACGTTCATCGTGGCCCGGCCGGTTCTCCGGCCGGGCCACTGTCGTAAGGAGGGCGTCCGTGGGACGTGCAACACCGATCTCACGCTGGACCGCGGTTCTCGGCGCGGTCGCCGTCACGGCTGCCCTGGCGCAGGCTCCGCTGACCGCGACCGCCCAGACCGCTCCGCCGAGTCCGTCGCCGTCCGAGACGGTGTCGCCGAGTCCGTCGCCGTCCGTGGCGCCGACGCCGTCACCGACGCCGACCGGGACGCCTCCGACGGTAGCGGTGTACGGGCACTACCGAACGCCCTGGGACACGGACCCGAAGATCTACCGTGTGCAGACGGACGGCACGGTGACGCCCCTGTCGCGCGAACAATGGCGCGCGGCAGGCAGCCCCCCGGTGGACGTCGCACCCGTCAGCTACGCACGGACGTCGTGGTCGCCCAGGGTCTACGCGCTCATCACCTGGCCGCACGCCGACGACGACCGCGCCGTCGATAAGGTCATCGCACTCTCCCGCACCTCGCTCGAGCGGGTCGGGTCGCCGACGGGCCGGGTGCTCGGCCACGTCCCGACCACACGCTACTTCCGCTATCAGTCCGGGCCGAGGGATCTGTACGCCCGCACGCCCGACGGTGCGACGAAGAAGCTGACCGCCACTGAGCGTCGCGCCGCCGGGTCGCCGAGCCCCACGTCCACCATCGCCGGCGGCTGGTATCGCGCGGCGTGGTCGCCGGACGTCCGGTTCGTCCGCCCCGACGGGTCGCACCGCAGGATCACCGCGGCTGAGTACCGTCGTGTGGGCAAGCCGCAGGTCTCCCGCCCGCCGACCGTGTACGCGAAGACCGCCTGGTCGCCTGTCGTGTACGGTCTCGTCACCTGGCCCACCTCGCCGTCGGACCGCAGCGTCGACACGGTGGCGCGCCTGAGCGCGGCGGACTTCGCGCGGGCGGGTCGACCGAAGACGACCATCCGTCCCCGCATCCCCGGTGACTCGTTCGTCCGACTCTCGACCGGACCCACCATCTTCCACCGGATGGGTGGGACCCTCACGCCGGTCTCCGCTGCGCAGTGGACGCAGGCCGGCGCTCCGAACATCAGGACGGTCGCACCGGCGAAGCCGACCTACATCCGCGACATCCTCCTCGTGAACAAGTCGCACCCGCTGCCGTCGTCTTTCGGCAACGGACTGCGGCCCGCACTGACGAAGGCCTGGTCGATGATGCGGGCGGACGCCCGCGAGGAGGGCATCTCCCTCTCGATCATCTCGGGATTCCGCTCCTATTCGTCGCAGCGGAGCGTGTTCGCGAGCAAGGTCCGCCAGCACGGGCGAGCGGAGGCCGAGCGGCGTTCCGCAAGGCCCGGGTACAGCGAGCACCAGACCGGTCTCGCGATCGATGTGAACTCGATCTCGCAGTCGTGGGGCAACACGCGTGCGGGACGCTGGGTGGCAGCCAACGCGCACCGATACGGCTTCATCGTGCGCTACCCGAAGGGTAAGGAGCACATCACCGGATACCGGTGGGAGCCGTGGCATCTGCGACACGTGGGTACCTCGACGGCGGCGCACCTCAAGCGGACCGGATTGACCCTCGACGAGTACCTCGGGGTCACGTCGCGCTATTGACCGTGATCGCGTGCCGGGTTCCGCCTCGTGTAGACTCCTGTGGTTGCCGTTCGATCGGCCGCGGATAAAGAGAGCCCTCGCATCAGGCGTCGGGCGCCGCGCAACGAAGAGGAAGGGGATCACCTATGGCACTGGAAGCAGACGTCAAGAAGGCGATCATCGAAGAGTACGCGACGCACCCCGGTGACACCGGATCCCCCGAGGTGCAGGTCGCGATGCTGACGCAGCGCATCAAGGACCTCACCGAGCACCTCAAGGAGCACAAGCACGACCACCACTCGCGTCGTGGGCTGTTCCTGCTCGTCGGTCAGCGCCGCCGTCTCCTGGGCTACCTCCAGGACGTCGACATCAACCGGTACCGCTCGCTCATCGAGCGCCTCGGCCTCCGTCGATAAGGCACCGCCACCAGCGTTCAATCGCGCAAAACATTCTTGAGAAGGCCGCCCCACGGTGTGGGGCGGCCTTCATCGTTCCCGGATGCCGCGGCTCCGGTTCCCCGATGCCGCGGCGCGGGTCTGACCGTCGTCACGTGCGAGCGGCCACCAGATCGGCATGCCAGATCCCGGCCACATCGGGGTGGGCGCGCAATCGCGACTTGAGGGCGTTCTCGCCGTGGAGCCCGTGGATCGGGTTGCGCGGGTCTTGCGCTACGCCGCGTGCATGCGCCGCCAGGTCTTCCGGCAGCTCGATCCGCGGCAGCTCGGCGTCGAGGGAGGGGTTGAAGAAGAACGGCACGGAGATGCGGTCCTGAGGGGCCCGGGGCGAGACCACGCGGTGGTTCGTCGCCGTCAGGTAGCCGTCCGTGGCGTGCTCGAGGAGCTCTCCGATGTTCACCACGAACGCGCCGGGGACGGAGGGGGCATCCACCCAGCCGCCGTCGCGTTCGACCTGCAGTCCACCCTTGCCGGGCTCGACCCAGAGGAGCGTGAGCACCCCGGAGTCCTTATGCGCACCGACGCCCTGCTGCGGCTCCGGCGCGGTGGTGCCGGGGTAGCGGACGATCTTCAGGAGTGTCTGCGCCTCGCCGAAGTGGTCCTCGAAATAGCTGCCGGGCGCGCCGAGGGCCTCGGCCCACGCCCGGAGGAGTCGCCGGGCGACCCCGGAGAGGATGTCGGTCCATTCCTCGGCGATCTCACGCAACTCGGGCTGTGCGGACGGCCAGAGGTTCGGTCCGACGAGGACGGCGTAGTCGGGCGCCTCCGGGTCGTCGATCGCAGGCCGCTCCGGCCCGATGTCGATCTGCTCCCGCCAGTCCACTTCGCCCTGCGTGCGTTCGCCGCCGACCCGGGTGTAGCCACGGAAGTGCGGGCTCTTGATGTTCTCGATCTCGAGCTTGGCGGCGTCGGGCAACTCGAAGAACGTCCGGGCGGCGCGGTGCAGGCGGGCTTCGAGTGCAGGGGAGACGCCGGTTCCCGTCAGGTAGAAGAACCCGACGTCGTGCGTCGCGCGGCGGAGCTCGTCCCGGAAGCGCTCCGCGGACTCGGGTCCCTGGTCGAGGAGCGCGAGGTCGAGGACGGGGAGGTTCTGGTCGGACATGGTCCGAGGATATGCACGCTCCCGCGGCGATCCGATCTGTGTTGCCGACGATGACGCCGGCGCGGCCGCTCAGTGGAAGGGTGCGGCCACCCGATTGCGGTGGTAGTCGAAGATGATGCTGGTCCGCGTGTTCGCGACGCTCCGCTGCGCCGACAGATGCTCGACGACGAAGGTGCGGACATCGCTCGAGTCGGCCACGGCGATGTGGATGAGGAAGTCGTCGGACCCCCCGAGGAAGAACACCTGGATGACCTGCGGGAGCCCGCGCACCTCGTGGGCGAATTCCACGATGCTCTCGTGACGCGAGCCGGGCCGCAGCGTCACGTGGACCATCGCCTGCAGTCCGGCGCCGACGATGCGCTGATCGACGCTCGCGTGGAAGCCGGTGATCACGCCGCGGTCGATGAGTCCGCGCGTCCGGGCATGCGCCGTCGACGGTGCGACGCCGACGCGTGCGGCGAGCTCCGCGTTCGAGATGCGACCGTCCGCAGCGAGGATCCCGACGATGGCCCGGTCGACCTCATCCAGCTCGTCTCGCGGGCGAAGATCCTTCGCCGGGAGTGCGCTTGACGTGCTCATCGGGAGTCCTCTCGTCGATCGAAGCCAGTCTTGTCGAAGTTTCTGCGGCTGTCATCCCTTCGAAACGAATCTTCCGCAGGATGATCTCATCCACTCACCGACGAGGAGCGTGCACGATGCGCATCGGCATCCCGACTGAGATCAAGAACAACGAGAACCGTGTCGCCATCACCCCCGCGGGCGTCGATGCGTTGGTCTCCCGCGGCCACGACGTCCGCATCCAGCGCGGGGCCGGCGCAGGTTCACGCATCTCGGACGACCAGTACGCCGACGCCGGCGCGGCGATCGTCGCCGATGCGGACGCCGTCTGGGGTGAGGCCGACCTCGTCGTCAAGGTGAAGGAGCCGATCGCCGAGGAGTACCGTCATCTGCGCGAGGACCTCACGCTCTTCGCCTATCTGCACCTGGCGGCCGATCGCCCGCTCACCGACGCGCTGATCGCCGCCAGGACGACCGCCGTCGCCTACGAGACGGTGCAGGCCGCCGACCGCAGCCTCCCGCTGCTGTCACCCATGAGCGAGGTCGCTGGTCGGATCTCGATCGTCGTCGGTGCGCACAGCCTCATGAGCTCGGCGGGCGGACGCGGAACCCTGCTGGGAGGCGTCGCGGGCACGGCCAGGGCGAAAGTGGTCGTCATCGGCGGGGGAGTGGCCGGCGAGCACGCCGCCGCGAACGCGCTCGGACTCGGCGCCGAGGTCACCGTCATCGACGTGTCGCTCCCGCGCCTGCGCGACCTCGAGCAGCGCTACACCGGGCTGCACACCCGCGCATCGAGCCGCTACGAGATCGCGGAACAGGTGGCATCCGCCGACCTCGTCATCGGCTCCGTGCTGATCCCGGGAGCCGCGGCCCCCAAACTCGTGACCCTCGACATGGTGGCGGGGATGAAGAAGGGCGCGGTGCTCGTGGACATCGCGATCGACCAGGGCGGCTGCTTCGAAGGGTCGCGTCCGACGACGCACGACGCCCCCACCTTCCCGGTGCACGACGCGGTGTACTACTGCGTGGCGAACATGCCGGGTGCGGTGCCGGAGACCTCGACCCGCGCGCTGACGAACGCGACGCTGCCGTACGTCGTCGCGCTCGCCGACAGGGGGTGGGATGCCGCAGCCCAGGCGGATCCCGCGCTGGCGCGCGGTCTCAACGTGCGCACCGGGCGGGTGACGAACGAGGGTGTGGCTGCGGCGTTCGGGCTCGCCTACGACCCGGACTGATCCGGCCGAGCGGTGCCCGGCTGCGTCGCCGACTGCGGGCGGCGCGATCCGGTCGGGTCGTTCCGGCGGGCGTCGCGCCGCGTCAGTGACGGATCGGCGAAGAGCCATCCCGGGCGCGGCTCGATGAGCAGGCGGAACACCTTCCTGACCGGCTTCGACGCGAGGCCGACGGTGATCGCGATGGACAGGGCGCCGACGAGGGGCAGGAACAGCCATGTCGGGTCGAGCCCGCGAAGGACCCCCGATTCCCGGAAGGGGTAGAGCACGAACGAGTGCAGCAGGTAGACGTACATCGTGTAGCGGCCGATGGCCGTCCAGCGGTACTCGCCACGGGGGATGAGGGCGAAGAACGAGACGCTGAGCACGAGGGCCACCGCCATCAGCAGCAGGCGGACGCCGCCGGCCCACCACTGCGTGCCGCCGATCTCGGCGTAGTTCGCGTCATAGAACAGCCACTGGCCGAGCTGCATGTCGGAGAGTTCGTCGACGAAGAACCAGGCACAGAAGCCAGCGGCCGCGAAGACCGCCACGGCTGCCACCCGGACGGAGACGCGCCGGCGCTGCAGCAGGTTCCGCCGTTCCAGGACCTTGTGGTGCGCGAGCCACCAGCCGAGCGTGAAGAACGGCAGGAGCCCCAGCGTCCGCGACAGCGAGAGCGTGGAGTCGACGTTCGGGAGGTAGCCGGCCGAGATCGAGATGACCACCGTCCAGAGGAGGGGCCACTTCAGGAGGGCGAGATAGGGGAGGACGAGCCGGAAGATCGCGAGCGCGAGGAGGAACCACAGCGTCCAGGAGGGCTGTGTCAGATTCGGGTTCGCCTGACCCTCGACGAGGAACTTGGTGATGGTCCAGAGTCCCTCGAAGATCACATACGGCAGCACGATGTCGGTGAGCACCCGCGTCATCTGGCGCCGGTTCGGGGGATCGGATTTCGAGAAGTAGCCGGAGATGAGCGCGAAGGCCGGCATGTGGAATGCGTAGACCAGGAAGTACAGGCCCTGCGCGATGTCGGAGTCGTATGTCAGACGCTGGATCGCGTGCCCCAGGACGACGAGCAGGATGCACGCGGCGCGGGCGTTGTCCCAGATGGGGATGCGGCGGGTCCGCGGCGGGGCGGGGGCGTCTGTGCTCATCGGGCTCAGCGTACCCGCGGGAATACCGTGGACACGCAGACGTTGACACCGGTACATTCATTTGCATGAATCGGACGCGAACCGTCCGGGAATCGAGAGACATCGTGAACGAGCAGAGCATCACCACCGACACCCGCGGCGGGGTGCAGTTCGGCATCTTCACCGTCACCGACATCACGCAGGACCCGACCACCGGCCACACGCCGAGCGAGCGGGAGCGCATCTCGGCGACGGTCGAGATCGCGAAGCACGCCGAGGAGGTCGGACTCGACGTCTTCGCCCTCGGCGAGCACCACAACCCGCCGTTCTGGTCCTCCTCGCCGACGACGACGCTCGCGTACATCGCCGCGCAGACCGAGCGCTTGATCCTCTCCACCTCGACGACGCTCATCACGACGAACGACCCGGTGAAGATCGCCGAGGACTACGCGATGCTGCAGCACCTCTCGGGCGGACGCATGGACCTGATGCTGGGGCGCGGCAACACCGGACCGGTCTACCCCTGGTTCGGGAAGGACATCCGTCAGGGCGTGCCGCTCGCGATCGAGAACTACGCCCTCCTCCACAAGCTGTGGCGCGAGGACGTGGTCGACTTCGAAGGCAAGTTCCGCACATCCCTGCAGGGCTTCACCTCGACCCCGCGTCCGCTCGACGGCGTGCCGCCGTTCGTCTGGCACGGGTCGATCCGCACGCCCGAGATCGCCGAGCAGGCGGCCTACTACGGTGACGGTTTCTTCGCGAACAACATCTTCTGGCCCGCGGAGCACTACCAGCGGCTCATCGGTCTGTACCGCCAGCGCTGGGAGCACTACGGCCACGGCGCTCCTGAGACGGCGATCGTCGGCATCGGTGGGCAGGCTTTCATGGCGAAGAACTCGCAGGATGCCGTCGCGCAGTTCCGCCCGTACTTCGACAACGCCCCGGTCTACGGCCACGGCCCGTCGATGGAGGACTTCACCGAGATGACCCCGCTCACCGTCGGGTCCCCCCAGCAGGTCATCGACCGCTACGCCGGGATGCGCGACCTGTTCGGCGACTTCCAGCGGCAGCTGTTCCTCGTCGACCACGCCGGCCTTCCCCTGAAGACCGTGCTCGAGCAGCTCGACCTGCTCGGCGGCGAGGTGGTTCCCGTCCTCCGGAAGGAACTCGCGAAGGACCGGCCGGCGATCGTGCCGGATGCCCCGACGCACGCTGCCCGCGTGGCGAGTACGTACGGCAACGGACCGGTCCGTGACGCTCGTCCGCGCGCGAACCGCGGTGACAACCTGTCGGGTCCGAGTCCCTACCAGGACACGCCCGTGGCAGCCGGCGCCGCCTTCGGTCTCGGCGGCGCACGATGAGCGCCCGCCGCATCGCGGTCGTCTCGGCGGGGCTGTCCAACCCGTCGTCGACGAGGATGCTCGCCGACAAGCTGTCGGCGGCGGTGCTCGCCGACCTGCGGGGTCGGGGAGTCGAGGCATCCGTCGACACCTTCGAGCTGCGTGAGTACGCGCACGACATCACGAACAACCTGCTGACCGGGTTCGCACCGCCGGCGCTCGAGACGATGATCAACACGGTCGTCTCGGCCGACGCGCTCATCGTGGTGACGCCGATCTTCTCGACGAGCTACTCGGGACTCTTCAAGTCGTTCATCGACGTGCTGGACCCCGATGCGCTGCAGGGCAAGCCCGTGCTGATCGGCGCGAATGCCGGCACCGCTCGCCACTCCCTGGCGATCGACTACGCCATCCGCCCGCTGTTCGCCTATCTGCACGCCGAGGCCGTCCCCACCGGGGTCTTCGCAGCCTCATCCGACTGGGGCGCACGGGCCGATGACGTGAAGCCGCTGGGTGCGCGGATCGAGCGCGGCGCTCGTGAGCTCGCCGACGCGATCGAGCGGCGCCCCGCGGATGCGGCGCTCGACCCGTTCGACCCGGACTCCTACCTCGGCAAGGGCGGCTCGTTCGGGCACCTGCTCGGCGGTCTCACCGGCGAGTGAGCCCATTGCGCTGACGCCGCCTGGCCACTGCGGCCACGGCGGCGTCGAGCGCGATGCCGAGGCAGAGCGCGACGGTCACCGACACGACGACCGCGACCGCCGGGCCGCCCGGCACGACCGCGGCGACGACGGCGCCGATGACCGCCTGGTACGACGCCCACGCGGCGCCGGCGCCGGCGGCCACCATGAGGAATCGGGGCGCGGGCACCCTCGTCGCGCCGGCGGTCAGGTTCACCGCGAGGCGGGCGAAGGGGATGAACCGCGCGACGAAGACCGTGGTCGCGATCCGGGCGTCGAGTCGGTCGCCCGCCCACGTGAAGGCGCGCGCGACCCGCGGGTGCCGCATCCACCGCCACCGGCCGAGTCCCACGCGGCGTCCGAGCGCGTAGCAGCAGGCGTCGCCTGCGAACGCTGCGACCGCGGCGACGGCGATGACCGCCGGGAGCGGCGGCGCGCCGTGCGCGACGGCGAGGGCACCGGCCGCCGTAACGGCGGTCTCGCCGGGCACCACGACGAGGAACGCGTCGGCCAGGACGACGAGGGCCACGAGCGGCAGCGCCCACGGCCCGGATGCGAGGTCGTGCACGATGTCCTCGAGCATGCGGTCCACGGTGGCAGGGCCGGATGAACGGCGGTGGAACGGTCGGGGGAGTCGGCGTCGTGGTGCTCGGTGGCGCCCGGACCGCGCACGCGTGACCGCTCGCGGAGCATCGGGTGAACACTGCGTGCTGCCAGGCCGGGACGGAGCGCCGACGAGGCCGGAGCCCTCACGCTGGTCGTGTGAGAGTCGCGGTCGTCACCGAGTCCTTCCTCCCGCACATGAACGGGGTCACCGGGTCCGTCCTCCAGGTGCGGGCGCAGCTGGAGCGCCTGGGGCACGAGGTGTTCATCGTCGCCCCGGCGGTCCGTGACCACGACCTGGGGATGCCGGGACGCGCCGTCCCGTCCTTCCCGCTGCCGACCTATCCCGCCGTCCGTCTCGCGGTGCCGCCGGCGGCGTCCATCGCACGCGACCTCTCGCGCTTCGGCGCCGACGTCGTGCATCTGGCGTCCCCGTTCCTGCTCGGGTGGCAGGGGGTGCTCGCCGCCGAATCCCGCGGCATCCCGAGCGTCGCGGTCTACCAGACCGACGTCATCGCCTACACCGGACGGTACGGCGTGGCGAAGGCGACGGCGCTCGCTGAGGCGCAGGTCCGTCGGCTGCACCGGCGGGCGACGCTCACCCTGGCCCCCTCGGCAGCGGCGCGTGCGCAGCTGACCGCACTGGGCGTCGACCGCGTGGCCTTGTGGGGCCGCGGGGTGGACGGCGACCGGTTCCGGCCCGACCGACGCGACGAGGTCTGGCGGGCGATGGTGGCACCCGGGGAGCACATCGTCGGGTACGTCGGTCGCCTCGCGCCCGAGAAGCAGGTGGAGGACCTGGTGGCGCTCCGCGGCATCCCGGGAGTCCGCCTCGTCATCGTCGGCGACGGTCCGTCACGCCCGTCCCTCGAGCGGCTGCTGCCGGAGGCGATCTTCCTCGGCCACCTCGGCGGAGAGGCGCTCGCCGCAGCGATGGCATCGTTCGACGTCTTCGTGCACCCCGGCGAGAGCGAGACGTTCGGGCAGACGATACAAGAGGCGCAGGCGAGCGGTGTGCCGGTCGTCGCCGTCGGGCGCGGAGGCCCGGTCGACCTCGTCCGCAGCAGTGTCGACGGCTGGCTCTACCGGCCCGGCGATGCGGCCGATCTGCGCACGCGTGTCCTCGATCTGGTGGGGGACGAGATCAAGCGCCGCGCCTTCGCGAGCGCTGCGCGGACGGCGGTCGCCGGCCGCACGTGGCAGAGCCTCGCCGAGCGCCTCGTCGAGCACTACCAGCGGGCCGCCGAGCTGCGGCGGCTCGACGGTGGGCGCCGGACGATGGCCTGGCCGCGTTCCGACATCGCCGGCACCGCCGCCGCCACGGGCACCGACGCGACGCGTCGCCCCTGGGCGCGCTACGTCGCACTGGGGGACTCGATCACGGAGGGGCTCTGCGACGCGTCCCGGATGCCGGCCGGCGCGTTCCGCGGCTGGGCGGACCGGCTCGCGAACCTCCTCGCGCCGTCGACCGCTGACGGGCGACCCTTCCGGTACGCGAATCTCGCGGTGCGGAGCCGACGGGTGGACGACCTCGTGCGGGAGCAGCTGCCGCGCTGTCTCGAACTGCGGCCCGACCTCGTGTCCATCCTGATCGGGGCGAACGACCTCCTCGCCGGCGATCGGGACGTCGACGCCCTGGCCTCCCGCGTCGAGGACGCGGTGGCGCGCATCCGTGCGCAGGGCGCGGACGTCCTGCTCGCGACGGTCTTCCTCCCCGACCGCCGTGGCGCGGGGCTCTTCGTCCGACGGTTCGCCCGGTACAACGCGAGACTCCGGCAGATCGCCGCGCGGACCGGCGCCGTTCTCCTCGATCTCGAGAACGACGAGTCGCTCCGTCGTCTCGATCAGTGGGCGGACGACCGCGTGCATCTGCGTCCCCGCGGCCACCGCGTCGTCGCGTACCGTGCCGCCGAGGTGCTCGGCGTCCCGCACGCCGATGCGCTCGCCGACCTCGACGAGGCGTTCCACATCGACGAGGACGCGCCGGAGCCGGGCAGCTGGCTCCGCAGGGATGCGATTCCCTGGATGTGGCGACGGATGCGGGGCCGCAGCGCCGGTGACGGCCTCACCGCCAAGCAGCCGGACTACATCGTGATCGAACGCCCCGCGGGTCGCCAGGGCGCGCGCCGCTGAGGGTCACCGGACCCAGCGGTACTCCGTCTCGGGGCGACCCGGCGTCCCGTATCGCTGTGCGCGCTCGGCGCGACCGGCGTCCGCGAAGTGCTCGAGGTAGCGGCGCGCGGCGACCCGCGACATCCCGAGCCGGTCGGCGGCCTCGCGGGCGGACATCGGTTCGCCGCGCAGCAGCGCGCCCACGCGATCGAGGGTGTCGGGCGACAGCCCCTTCGGAAGGGTCGGGGCGGGCGCGGTCCGGAGCGCGCCGAGCATCGCATCGATCTCGGCCTGTGTGGCCGCGCCGGCAGCAAGCGCCGCCTGGTCGCGGAAGCGTCGGTACTGCAGCATCCGCTCCTGGAAGTCGCCGAAGGTGAAGGGCTTCACGAGGTACTGGACGGCGCCGAGGGCGATGACCTGACGGACGGTGTCGGCCTCGCGCACGGAGGTGATCGCGATGACGTCGACCGATGCGGCGCGGGCGCGGACGTGGCGGAGGACGTCGAGTCCGCTGCCGTCGGGCATCGTCATGTCGAGGAGCACCAGGTCGATGTCCGCCGCCCGGGGGGCGTCGAGGATCGCGGTCACCGCCGCCCGCGCGCCGGTGCACTCCCCGACGACACGGAACCCGTCGAGTCGCTCGACGTAGTGCCGGTGCAGTTCGAGCGTCAGGGCGTCGTCGTCGACGAGGAGGACCCCGATCACGACGGCCGCCGAGGGAGCACCACGCGGAAGCTCGTCGGAGCGCGCCCGACGGTCACGGTCCCCTCGGCTTCGTCGACGATCGAGCGGACGAGGGCGAGGCCGACGCCGCGTCCGTCGCTCCCGGTGGGTTTCGTCGAGAAGCCATGGTCGAAGACGCGGTCCCGGAGCTCGTCGGGGATGCCCCTTCCGCTGTCGACGACCTCGACGGCGAGCTCGTCCTCGGGTGTACGCGTCATGCGGACCTCGACCCAGCGTGGCGCGGGACCGGCCGCGGCAGCGTCCAGCGCGTTGTCGATGAGGTTGCCGACGACCGAGACCGCGTCGACGGGGGAGAGGGCCGACCGTGGGGCGTCGGCGTCGATGGCGGCGCGCCATTCGATGCCGCGTTCCTTCGCCTGCGAGGCCTTGCCGAGCAGCAGTGCGCCGACCGTCGGGTCGCCGTCGCGACGCGCCGCGACCTGGTCGACGAGCAGCTGGCTCTGCCGCGCGTTCTCCGAGAGGATGTCGATCGCCTCCCCGGTCCGGCCGAGCTCGAGGAGGGCGATCGCGGTGTGCAGACGGTTGCCGTGCTCGTGCGTTTGGGCCCGGAGCGCCTCGCCGAGCGTCCGCATGGACTCGTAGGACGAGACCGCGTCGCGCACGGCGCCCGCCGGCAGGTCGCCGGTCACGCGTCGGGTCGCGCGCCGGGCGACGACCGCTCCGATGAGCCCCGCCGCCGCCAGCGTGACGGCGATCGCGATCGCGACCAGGATGCGCGGGGTCAGCGTCTGCGTGATCGCGCCGATCGTCACCCCCACCGAGACGCGACCGACGAGCCGGTCACCGTCGAGGACGGGCACGATCGTGCGGACGGACGGCCCGAGCGTCCCTGTGAAATCCTCGGTCAGGACGGCGCGCCCGTCGGGGATCGTGCCGATGTACGGCTTGCCGATCTGCTCGCGGTCGCGATGGGTGACCCGGATGCCCCGGGTGTCCATGACCGTCACGAAGTCGACGCCCGCGTCGGAGATGATCGCTTCGACCTCGGGCTGCAGCGTCCGCGTCGCGGCGTCGAGATCGCCCGCCGCGAGCGCGTCCACGACGGCGGAGGTGTCGGCGATGGTCTCCGCGACGGCGCGGGTGACGCGTTCGGCCTCGGCGCGCACCGCGCGCTGGCCCTCCCAGAGCAGGACGCCCGCGGTGACCAGGGCCAGGACGAGGACGGCCGCGCTGACGAGGACGAAGACGCGGGATGCCGCGCTGCGCGCACCTGCCATGTCCGATCCTCCGTCTCCGAGCCGCGTCGTGCGACCAATACGACCACAACTCGGGCCGTGGGCGCACCGGCGTGATGCTGGGATCCGTCGACACCGCCGTCGGCCCGACAAGGACTGTCACCTGGAGGAGATCATGGCCCTCACATCGTCGTTCCGGCTTCCCGGATACAACCCCCGCCGCGGAAAGCAGGCCTGGGACAAGCACACCTGGCTGTACGTCTCGGTGATCCTCGCCGTCGTGCTCGGCGCCGTGGTGGGTCTGCTGTGGCCGACCTTCGGTGTCGCGCTCGAACCCGTCGGCAAGGCGTTCGTCAACCTCATCAAGATGATGATCGCGCCCATCATCTTCTGCACGATCGTCGTCGGCGTCGGCTCCATCGCGAAGGCCGCGACGGTCGGCCGCATCGGCGGACTGGCGCTGCTCTACTTCATGGCGATGTCGACGTTCGCGCTGGCGATCGGCCTGGTGGTCGGCAACATCATCCACCCCGGCGAGGGTCTCAACATGCAGGGCGCCAGCTACGACGCGGGCGACGCGAGCGAGGCGAAGACCACGACGGAGTTCATCCTCGGGATCATCCCGACGACGTTCTTCTCGGCGTTCACCGGTGAGAGCGTCCTCCAGGTCCTCTTCATCGCGCTCCTCGTCGGGTTCGCGCTGCAGAAGATGGGGGCCAAGGCCGAGCCGATCATGACCGCGGTGAAGAACCTGCAGGCCCTCGTCTTCCGGATCCTCGGGATGATCCTCTGGCTCGCCCCCATCGGGGCGTTCGGCGCCATCGCGGCGGTCGTCGGGAAGACGGGCTTCGCCGCGATCGTCAGCCTCGGCATCCTGATGATCGCGTTCTACATCACATGCCTCGTGTTCATCGTGGGTGTCCTCGGGACGATCCTGTACTCCGTCACGCGGATCAACATCTTCCGCGTCATGAAGTACCTCGGCCGTGAGTACCTGCTCATCGTCGGCACCTCCTCGAGTGAATCCGCGCTGCCGCGACTCATCGCGAAGATGGAGCACCTGGGCGTGTCCAAGCCGGTCGTGGGCATCACCGTTCCCACCGGGTACTCGTTCAACCTCGACGGCACGGCGATCTACCTGACGATGGCGTCGCTGTTCATCGCCGCGGGAATGGGCTCGCCGATGACGATCCCCGAGCAGATCGGGCTCCTCGTCTTCATGATCATCGCGTCGAAGGGCGCCGCGGGCGTCACCGGAGCCGGCCTGGCCACGCTCGCCGGCGGTCTGCAGGCCTACCGCCCCGACCTCGTCGACGGCGTGGGGGTGATCGTCGGGATCGACCGCTTCATGTCGGAGGGGCGTGCGCTCACGAACTTCACGGGCAACGCCGTCGCGACGCTCCTCATCGGGGCGTGGACGAAGGAGTTCGACCGGCAGCAGGCCCGTGCGGTCCTCGCGGGGGAGCGGCCCTTCGACGAGTCGACCCTCACCGCTCACGGCGTGTCGGACGACACCGGCGCGGTCGACACGACCGGGCTGAACGACGCGGCGCTCGACGAGGCGGCGGCCAAGGCCGAGCGCGCACGCCGCCGCGAAGAGGCCGTGACGCACTGACCCCCGACGCGCCGCCACGAACGCGGCGGGCCCGGACAGCCGAACGGCGTCCGGGCCCGCCGTCATGTCGGGACCGCGTCGGGTCAGCCGCTCTTGCGTCGGAACTCGCGCTTGGTCACGGCGCCGTGCGTCCCGTGGACGGCGGAATCGCCGTCCAGGTGCGCTTCGCCCTGCCGGTGCTGCGCGTTCTTCTTCTCGAGCGCCTCGCGGAACTTCCGCTTCATGTCATCGGATGCCGCGTCCGCGGTCTTCTCGTGATCGCTCATGCGCCCACGATACGCAGGCGAGGGCCGCGCTGATAGGCTTGGCCGGGTTGTCCACGGTCCGAACCGTGGCATCCGCTCAACTTCACAGTGAGCTTCATGGAGCAGGCCGGCAGGAAGCTGGTCCCCTGTGGTGGATTCCCATCCCGACGATGCGGATGGTGGTCTTCCACCGGTGGCCAGCGCAGGCGGTTCTCGCGGATGCCTCCGCGCGCCCATATCTGCCTGTTCCTGCTCCTTCGATCGAACCTCGCCCCTCACACGGAGGCGCGAGGCTAAACAAAGAAGGAGAGACCTCTTGGAAGGTCCTGAAATCACCGCCGCCGAAGCCGTCCTCGACAACGGCCGCTTCGGCACCCGCACCGTCCGCTTCGAGACCGGACGCCTCGCCCAGCAGGCGCAGGGGGCCGTCGCCGCCTACCTCGACGAGGAGACGATGATCCTGTCGGCCACGAGCGCCGGCAAGCACCCTCGCGAGGGCTTCGACTTCTTCCCGCTGACCGTCGACGTCGAAGAGCGTTCGTACGCGGCGGGCAAGATCCCGGGCTCGTTCTTCCGTCGCGAAGGGCGTCCCTCCACCGAGGCGATCCTCGTCTGCCGTCTCATCGACCGCCCGCTGCGCCCGTCGTTCGTCGACGGCCTCCGCAACGAGGTGCAGATCGTCGTGACCGTGCTGTCCATCGCTCCGGGCGAGTACTACGACGCCCTCGCGATCAACGCCGCGTCGGCCTCGACCCAGATCTCGGGTCTGCCGTTCTCCGGCCCGATCGCCGGTGTGCGCCTCGCGCTCATCCCCGGCCACGGCGAGCACGCCGACCAGTGGGTCGCGTTCCCGAACCAGGCGCAGGTCGAGGAGGCCGTCTTCGACCTCATGGTCGCCGGGCGCGTCCTCGCGGACGGCGACGTCGCCATCATGATGGTCGAGGCGGAAGCCACCGAGAACAGCTGGAACCTCATCAAGGGCGGCGCCGTCAAGCCGAGCGAGGAGATCGTCGCCGGCGGTCTCGAGGCGGCCAAGCCGTTCCTCAAGCAGCTCGTCGAGGCGCAGTCGCAGATGGCCGCGGAGTCCTCGCGTGAGCCGGGCGTCTACCCCGTCTTCCCGCCCTACAGCTCCGAGGTCTACGACTTCGTCGCGGGCCGTGCGTACGACGACCTGGTGAACGTCTACCAGATCGCGGACAAGCAGGAGCGCCAGGCTGCCGACGACGCCGTCAAGGACCGCGTCAAGGCGGAGCTCATCGCCGCCGTGGAGGCGGAGCAGCTGCCCGCCGGTGCGCCGATCGAGTTCTCCGCTGCGTACAAGTCGGTCACCAAGATCGTCGTGCGCGGCCGCATCCTCGCCGAGGGTGTGCGCATGGACGGTCGCGGCCTCGCCGACATCCGTCCGCTCGACGCGGAGGTGCAGGTCATCCCGCGCGTCCACGGATCGGCCATCTTCCAGCGCGGCGAGACCCAGATCATGGGTGTCACCACGCTGAACATGCTCAAGATGGAGCAGCAGATCGACTCGCTGTCGCCCACGACGAGCAAGCGCTACATGCACCACTACAACTTCCCGCCCTACTCGACCGGTGAGACCGGTCGCGTCGGCAGCCCGAAGCGTCGCGAGATCGGGCACGGCTTCCTCGCCGAGCGCGCCCTCGTGCCGGTGCTGCCCAGCCGCGAGGAGTTCCCGTACGCGATCCGTCAGGTGTCCGAGGCCCTCGGGTCCAACGGCTCCACGTCGATGGGCTCGGTCTGCGCGTCGACCCTGTCGCTGCTCAACGCCGGTGTGCCGCTGCGCGCCCCGGTCGCCGGTATCGCGATGGGTCTCGTCACCGACGAGGTCGACGGCCAGACGCGCTACGCCGCACTGACCGACATCCTCGGCGCCGAGGACGCGCTCGGCGACATGGACTTCAAGGTCGCCGGAACGAGCGAGTTCATCACGGCGATCCAGCTCGACACGAAGCTCGACGGCATCCCGTCGTCGGTGCTCGCCGCCGCGCTGACCCAGGCCAAGGACGCTCGCCTCACCATCCTGAACGTCCTGAACTCGGCGATCGACGCCCCTGACGAGATGGCGCCCACCGCGCCCCGCGTCATCAGCGTGCAGATCCCCGTCGACAAGATCGGCGAGCTGATCGGCCCCAAGGGCAAGACGATCAACTCGATCCAGGACGAGACCGGTGCGCAGATCTCGATCGAGGACGACGGCACCGTGTACATCGGTGCGGTCGACGGCCCCTCGGCGGAGGCCGCCCGCGCGCAGGTCAACGCGATCGCCAACCCGACCAACCCCGAGGTCGGCGAGCAGTTCCTGGGCACGGTCGTCAAGATCGCGACCTTCGGTGCGTTCGTCTCCCTCCTTCCCGGCAAGGACGGCCTGCTGCACGTCAGCGAGGTCCGCAAGCTCGCCGGCGGAAAGCGCGTCGAGAACGTCGAGGATGTGCTGGGCGTCGGTCAGAAGCTCCTGGTCCGCATCACCAAGATCGACGACCGCGGCAAGTTGTCGCTCGAGCCGGTCCTCGAGGAGAAGGCCGCGGAGGGCGAGCAGCCCGCCGAGGCTCCTGCCGAGGTCTGAGTCCGACACCCGGAACGCCCGTCCCCGTCCGCGGGGGCGGGCGTTCCGCGTTCGGGCCTCATTCCCCCACGGGAAGCGTGACAGAACCGTTATCGGAAATTCTCCGTCCCGTCGCCGGGGCGTCCGACGGTGTCGGCGACCTGCCCTAACCTCGGAGTGAGCGCATCAGGGGGTGCGTGACCGACACCTCCTCGATCGCTCCGCAAGGAGACGCACATGGCCGCGTTCGAAACGGCGAAGGACACGCCGCAGCCCGTCGCGCCCCACCAGCACCCGTCGGGGCCGCTCCCGGTCCACGGAGCCCCGGTGGGCAAGGCTCTGCGTGTGCCGCTCGGTGAGACCGGTCTCGACGTCTTCCCCCTCATCCTCGGTGCGGCAGAGTTCGGCTGGCACGTCGATCTGTCCGCAGCGCACGCCATCCTCGATCGCTACGTCGACCGGGGCGGCAACGCCGTCCACACCTCCGACAGCTACGCCGCGGGGCGCAGCGAGCATGTCGTGGGTCAGTGGATGCAGTCCCGACGCAACCGCGATGACGTCGTGCTGGCCGTCCGTGTCGGTCGCGGCCCCGACAACCCGGGACTCGGGTCGACGAACCTCGTCCGCGCGGTGGAGGCGTCCCTGACGCGGCTCGTGACGGATCGCATCGACGTCCTCTACCTCGACGGCACCGCCGACCACCGCACGCTGTTGGAGGACACCCTCGCCACCGCCGAGTGGCTCGTCGACACGGGGAAGGTCCGGTCCCTCGGCGCGTCCGGTCACCGTGCCGCGCAGCTGGTCGAGGCGCGCATCCTGTCCGCCGCGGGGTACCCGAGGCTGACCGTCCTGGATGTGCCCTACAACGTGCTGCGTCGCGGCGACTTCGACGGCGACCTGCGTCTGGTCGCGGGAGCGCAGGGGATCGCGGTGACGCCCTCGCAGGCCCTCGAGCACGGCTACCTGTCGGGCGCGCATCGTGCACGCGACAGGGTCGGCGCCGACGTCCGCGGCCGGCAGCTGGCCGCCAGCATGAACCGGCGCGGGGCCCGGACGTTGCGGGCGCTCGACCGGATCGCCGCCGAGCTCGCTGTGCCGCCGGCCGCGATCGCGATCGCGTGGCTCCTCGCGCAGCGCGTGGTCGTCGCGCCGATCGTGAACGCCTACGCGGCATCCCATGTGGACGAGCTGGTGCAGGGTGTCGGCGTCCACCTGAGCAGGGCGCACCTGGCCGAGATCGCGCGGGCCGCGGACTGAGCCTGGTTTAGGCTGTACGCAGCCGTGGCCAACCCCGGCGTAAGCCGACGAAGCGAGCGATGACGTGACGCACTATCTGTACCTGGTGCGCCATGGCGAGCACCTCGACGCAGAGCACGGGCTGGCTGACGGGCCCCTCTCGCCCCGGGGTCGCCGCCAGGCCGAGCTGCTCGCGGATCGTCTCTCCGGGGTCCCGCTGACCGCCGTCTGGCACTCGCCGCTCGAGCGGGCGGCCGAGACGGCGCGTGCGGTCGCGCAGCGTCTGCCCGCCGTCGATCCCGAACCGACGGCGCTGCTGTTCGACTGCGTGCCGAGCGCGATGACCCCCGACACCCCGAACGTGTACGAGCCGTTCTTCGGCGGCGTCACCGAGGCGGAGACGGATGCCGGTGCCGCCCAGATGTCCGACGCCGTGGCCGAGTTCCTCGCCCACCGACCCAATGCCCACGAGCTGCTCATCACGCACAACTTCGTGATCGCGTGGTTCGTGCGCGAAGTCCTGCAGGCGCCGGACTGGCGGTGGCTCACGATCAACCAGGCGCACTGCGGGCTCACCGTGCTGGCGCAGCGTCCGGGGCGTCCCTGGACCCTGGTCTCCCACAACGACCTCGCCCACCTCCCCGTCGAACTGCGCACCGGTCTGCCGGACATCCTCCCGCTCTGACCGGTGCTCGACGGTCCGCTCCTCGCCGAATGGCTGCCGGTCTCGGCCGCGGCCCTCGCGTTCCTCATCGCCGCGGCCGGCGTCGCCGGCTGGGTTGACGCGGTCGTGGGCGGTGGGGGCCTGATCCAGCTCCCTGCGCTCGTCGTCGGGGTGCCGAAGGACGTCGCCACCCCCTTCATCCTGGGCACCAACAAGCTGTCGTCGTTCTTCGGGACGCTCTCGGCGAGCTGGGTCTACCTCCGTCGGGTCCGCGTTCATCTGACCCTCCTGATCCCCCTCGTGCTCGGCGCGTGCAGCGGTTCCGCGATCGGCGCAGCGCTGTCGCGGTACGTTCCCCGCGATGTCCTCACCCCCGTGGTCCTCGTCGCCGTCGTCGCCGTCGCGGTCTACACCCTGCTGCGTCCGCAGATGGGCCTGCGCCACGAACCACGGCACACCGAGCGACGAGCGATCGTCTGGCGATCGGCGCTCATCGGTGCGGGGGTCGGCTTCTACGACGGCATCCTCGGACCCGGGACGGGGTCGTTCTTCGTCATCCTGCTCGTGGGCGTCCTGGGTTTCGGGTTCCTGCAGGCGAGTGTCAACGCGAAGATCGCCAATCTGACCACGAACCTCGCCGCGCTCGCGGTGTACGGCGTGCACGGTGAGATCCTCCTGGTGCTCGGCGTCGCGATGGCAGCGGCCAACATGGCCGGCGGGTTCGTGGGTGCACGGATGGCGACGCGCGGCGGCAGCCGGTTCGTGCGGATCGTCTTCCTCGTCGTGCTGTCGCTGCTGATCGTCAAGCTCGCGTGGGACACGGTCGTCTCCTTCCTGCCCGCCTAGGCTGAGACCATGACGACGCGCGTGGCCCTCGTGGGCGGCACCGGCAAGCTGGGCGGCATCATCGCCCGGGTGATCGAGGACACCGAAGGATTCGAGACCGTGGCCGTGCTGGGCTCGGCGAGCGACCTGTCCGAGATGGATGCCGCCGACCTCGTCGTCGACGCCTCCACCCCCGCCGTGTCGGTGGACGTCGTCCGTGCGGCGATCGAGCGCGGCAAGAACGTCCTCGTCGGCACTTCGGGGTGGTCGGCGGAGCGGATCGCGCTCGTGCGCCCCCTGGTCGACGCCGCCGGGACGGGTGCGGTGTTCGTCCCCAACTTCTCGCTCGGGTCGGTCGTGGGGTCAGCGCTGGCCGCGGCATCCGCCCCGTTCTTCCCGTCGATCGAGATCGTCGAGACGCACCGCGAGACCAAGGTCGACTCGCCCAGCGGCACCGCCGTGCGCACCGCTGAACTGATCGCCGCCGCGCGCTCGGACGCGGGTCCCGTCGAGGCGCCGCACGCCGACCAGCGGGCGCGAGGTCAGCAGATCGCCTCCGTTCCCGTCCACTCCCTGCGCCGCCCCGGTGTCGTCGCGCGCCAGGAGACGATCCTGTCGGGCCCGGGGGAGTCCCTGTCGATCGTCCACGACACGATCGACCCGGCCGCCGCCTACGCCCCGGGCATCCGCGTCGCGCTGGGCGCTGCGCGTGAGGCGAGCGGTGTCGTGGTCGGGCTGGACTCGATGATCGACATCGGCATCCGGATGCCGGCCGCCGCCCGGACAGCACCGGTGGCCGACGGCGCCGCGTCGGGCCAGGTCGCAGCGTCGTCGCACGCATGAAGACGCGGATCGCGGTCGCGATCGTCGCCGTCGCCCTCGTCCTCTACATCGCCCTCGTCGGTCAGCGGGCGGTGCTGCTCGTCCTCAGCGGCGATCCCGTCGGCATCGCCATGGGCGTCGCGCTGACCATCCTCCCGCTCGTGGCGCTCTGGGCGCTGTGGCGCGAGCTCAGCTTCGGGATCGGCGCGCAGCGTCTCGGAGCGCGTCTCGCGGACGAGGGGGCACTGCCGTCCGAGGAACTGACCCTGCGCCCGAGTGGGCGTCCCGTGCAGGCCGAGGCTGACGCGCTCTTCCCGGCCTACCGCGACGCCGTGCGATCCGACCCGGGGGATTGGCGGGCGTGGTATCGGATGGGCCTCCTGTACGACGGCGCGGGCGACCGCAAGCGCGCACGAGGCGCCATCCGGAAGGCCATCTCGGTGGAGCGCGCCTCGCGGCGCCGCTGACTCAGACGGCCGCCGCGACCGCGTCCTCGACGCTCCGGTGACGGAACTCGAACCCGGAATCGAGGAGGGCCTTCGGGACGACGTGCGTGTCGGTCGCCAACAGTGCGTCGACGGCGTCCCGGCCGAGGACGAGGCGGATCGCCCAGAGCGGCGCTCGGAGCACGTACGGCCGATGCAGGCGCTGCGCGAGCGCGAATCCGAGATCGTTCGCTGTGGCGCGTTCCGGACCGGTGAGATTGACCGGACCGGTGAGTCCCCGATCGATGATGTGCCGGATCGCGCGCACCTCGTCCTCGAGCGAGATCCAGGGCCAGACCTGCGTGCCGCGACCGAGCGGCCCGGACAGTCCCAGGCGGGTGAGCAGCATCAGCGGCTTCAGAACGCCGGCCCGGTGGACGACCGGGGCGGTGCGGATCCGGGCGACGCGGGGACCCGCAGCGGCGGCGGCATCCTCCCACTCCCCGCACAGCTCGGAGAGGAACGCGTCGCCCCGAGGCCCCGCCTCGTCGAAGATCCGGTCGCGTCCGTCGGTCGGGTAGTACCCCGTCGCAGACGAGCTGACGAACAGGGGTGCATCGTCGCCCAGTTCACGGAGCGCGCGGGCGAGGGTGTGCGTCGGCTGGAGGCGCGAACGGACGAGCGTTTGCTTGTACGACGACGTCCACGGGAACCGGCCGATGGTGGCACCGTTCAGCCCCACGACGGCGACGGCGCCGGCGAGGACGTGCGGTTCGAGCGGCGCCGCGCCCGGGTGCCATTCGACCTCGTGAGGGGACTGCGGCGCGTGTCGCACGAGCCTCGTGACCGCATACCCGTCAGCCGTGAAGGAGTCGATCAGGGCGCGCCCGATAAGGCCGGACGCGCCCGAGATCACGACGCGCCGGTCAGGCAAGCGTCGCCTCGAGGGTGATCTCGATGCCGGCGAGGGCGGCCGAGACGGGGCATCCCGTCTTCGCCTCGTTCGCGATGCGGTCGAAGTCCTCGGCGGAGAGCCCGGGGACCGTGGCACTGACGTTCAGGTGCGACCCGGTGATGCCGGTGCCGGGGATGAAAGTGACGGATGCCGTCGTGTCGACGCGCTCGGGCGGGGTGCCGTTCTCGGCGAGGGCGTTCGAGAGGGCCATGCTGAAGCACGAGGAGTGGGCCGCGGCGATCAGCTCTTCGGGTGTCGTGACAGAGGTCGACCCCTCGCTGCGCGCCTTCCAGTTCACTGCGAACGGTCCCTGGTTCGAGCTCTCCAGTGCGATCTCGCCGGAACCCTCGAAGAGGCTTCCCTTCCAGCTGGTGGTGGCTTCGCTCGTGACGCTCATGTCGGTCTCCTCGTGTCGTGCTGACGGATTCGAGGCCGAGCCTAGACCGGCGGCGGTGGACCGAGGAGCGTCTTGACGGACGGGCGCGGAGCGGTCAGGCGGCGCGGCCCACGAGCCCGACGCGCTGCAGGAGCAGCCACAGCTGGCATCCCAAGCAGAGCCCGAAGACGGCATTGAGGAACGCGGCCATGAACGCCATCGCGGCGGCGATAGGCAGCGCCCACGGCACACCCGCGAGGTGGAGCACGAGACCGACGACGGTCACGAACAGGCCGACGCCCTGAGCGAAGCGGGGCGGACGCGGGTCCTCGAGCTCGGTCGGGGGAGCGAGGCGGGGTTGGACCAGCCGGCGGTACAGGACTCCCCACGGGGCCGTCCTGGGAGAGGCGACGCCCCAGAGGAACAGCAGCGCGAGGACGAGGACTGCGAGGAAGCCCGGGTCGAGGAGGCGGGCCGACAGCGGCGCGAAGGGAAGGACCCATGGCCCGAACGTGGGGCGCAGCGACTCCGCGGACAGGGGCTGGTAGGCGAACCACCCGAAGGACGCGGCGGCGGGCTGCTGGGTCGAGATCCCGAGCAGCGCGAGGAACGTCGCCCCGAGCAGCAGGACGGCGGTGACGGATGCCGCGAAGCGCGGCCCTCTCGGGTCGATACCGCGGGGCTCAGCCATGATGCGATCCGATCGTGACGCGGTCGAGCTCCATCTCGACGACCTGTCGGCCCGGAGTCCCGCCGAAGCGGGACTTCACGACGCCGTGTCGATCGAGGATGAGCGTGGTGGGGGTCTGCATGACGTGGAAGTGCCGCGCGATGTCCACGCGGTGGGTGAGGTCGACGTTCAGGTGCAGGACGCCGTCACGATCGTCCGCGATGGCGCGGAGCGTGCGGTGCACGCCGGGGCACCGACTGCACGACTCGGTGCTGAACTGCAGCAGCGTGGCCGTGTCGCCGAGGCGATCGGCGCCGAGTCGTGCCGGTTCGACGACTTCGGTGGGGTCGAAGCGCCGCGGGCGGTTCTGCCCCCACCGGAGGGCCAGGCCGATGCCCAGGGTCGCCACGAGGAGGACGCTCAACGCGATGATGGCGGGGATCAGATCCATGACCGCTCCACAGTAGTGCCGAGCGGCCTCCCCGGACGCGCCGCGCGGTGCGCAGGTCGTCATCCGTCGACACATCCGCCGGTAGGCTGAGGCCCTGTGAGCGAGCGAGCAGAGACCCCCGAGATCGAGTTCCGCAGCGACGTGACGGTGGAGCTCGTGCGCTCGTCTGCGTCCGACAGCGACGTCCTCTTCGCGGCGCGGGTGTCCACACAGGGGGAGCAGACGCTCGGAGCCGCCGCCGAAGGCACCGAGGCGACGGGGCGCGACCGCGGGCTCATCAACTACCTGATGCGCGACCGACACGGATCGCCCTTCGAGCACAACTCGATGACCTTCTACGTGCAGGCGCCGATCTTCGTGTTCCGGGAGTTCATGCGCCACCGCATGGCGTCCTACAACGAAGAGTCCGGCCGCTACCGCGAGCTCCGCCCCGTCTTCTACGTCCCGGCGCCCGAGCGGAACCTCGTCCAGGTCGGCAAGCCCGGCGCCTACAACTTCCTGCCCGGGTCCGACGAGCAGGTCGAGCTCGTCGCCCGCGAGACGCGCCAGGCATCCGTCGCCGCGTTCGAGAGCTACCAGCGGATGCTCGACGCCGGCGTCGCGCGTGAGGTCGCCCGCATCGTCCTGCCGCTGAACATCATGTCGTCGATGTACGTGACGGTGAACGCCCGGTCGCTCATGAACTTCCTGTCGCTGCGGACGATGCGCGAGGGCACCCACTTCCCGTCGTTCCCGCAGCGCGAGATCGAGATGTGCGCCGAGAAGATGGAGGACGCCTGGCAGGAGCTCATGCCCCTGACCTACGCCGCCTTCAACGCGAACGGTCGCGTCGCCCCCTGACGGCTCCTAGGCTGGCGCGCATGAGTCGCACCGCCCTGGTCACCGGAGCGAGCTCCGGCATCGGCGCCGAGTTCGCCCGCCAGCTGTCCGCCCGCGGTGCGAGCGTCGTCCTCGTCGCGCGGGACGCGGACGCCCTGGACGCGCTCGCGGACGAGATCCGTTCGGCAGGCGGTCGAGCCGATGTGCTGGTGGCCGACCTGCTCGACGACGCGCAGCGAGCCCGCGTCGAGGAGCGCCTGGCGGCCGGTGGCATCGACGTCCTCGTCAACAACGCCGGGTACGGATTGCCGCTGGCCTTCGAGCGGAACGACATCGAGGACGAGGCGCGCCACCTGCGGCTGCACGTCGAGGTCACGATGCGGCTGAGCCGCGCGGTCCTGCCCGCGATGCTGGCGCGTGGCAACGGTCGCATCATGAACGTCGCCTCGGTCGCAGGGCTCATGCCCCGCGGCACGTACGGGGCGGCGAAGGGGTGGGTCGTGAGCTTCAGCCGGTGGGCGAACACCGTCTATGCTCCGCGCGGGGTGACGGTGACGGCGGTGTGTCCCGGGTTCGTGCACACGAACTTCCACGAGCGTCTCGGGCTGCCTCCCGGCGAGGAGGGCGTGTCGCGGTGGATGTGGCTCGACGCGCCGCAGGTCGTGCGCGAGGCGCTGCGCGACGCCGCCCGAGGCCGGGCCGTCAGCATCCCGTCGCTGCGCTACAAGGTGCTCACGTCCCTCGCCCGGATGCTGCCCGACTCGCTCGTGGTCGCCGCCGCGTCGCGCGGCCGCTGACCCGGCGGCCGCGTCGGGCCCTGCGTCCGGCCGCCGCACGGTGACGGATGCACGACCGGCGGTGCAGGTGAGCAGGTGTCGGCCGTACGAGGCGACTCCTGCCCCGCGGGTCGTGCATCCGTCCCGGGCATGTCCTCCTGCACATCGCCCGGCCTCCGCGCCCCGGCCACAGGTGGCCTCCGGGACGATCGACGGCGAACGGGTGGCGAGGAGCCTGGCGGGCATGGATCCCGCGACCGTCGCGCAGCATGTCCGGGGCCTCGGCGGGATCGCGAGGTCTTCGCAGCTGTGTCGTCGGGGCGCGTCGCGTGCGCAGCTCGCGCGCGCCGTCGATCGCGGGACCGTGGATCGAGTGCGAAACGGCGTCTACGCAGTGATAGAGACTTCACCCGAGATCCGTATGGCTGCCGCGCACGGCGGTGAGCTCTGCTGCGCGTCGGCGTTGCGCCATCTCGGCGTGTGGGTCCTGGAATCGCGCGAGCGTCTGCACGTCTGGGTCGGTCCCGACGCCCGAGTGCATCAGCACGACGGATGTCGCTGCGTCACGCACCGCGACGAGGGCACCGCCGCGTTCGGGGCGGTCTCGGTGGTCCACGCGCTCATCCAGTCCGCTCGCTGCCTCGGCTCTGAGGGGTTCTTCGCCGCGTTCGAGTCCGCGTGGAATCTCGGACTGCTCTCGCGGTCCGACCGGGCGCTCATCCGGCAGGGGGTCCCGGCGCGTTTCCGCTGGCTCGTCGACGTCGCCCGACCGGACGCCGAGAGCGGGATCGAGTCGCTGCTCCGGCTCCGCCTTCTGCGCCTGGGGCTCCAGCTGGAGTGCCAGGTGTTCATCCCCGCGGTCGGGCGCGTGGACTTCCTCCTCGCGGGTCGCATCGTGCTCGAGGTCGACGGGCGGCTGAATCACGATGGCCCGTCGCGCCGTCATCATGACCTCGTGCGGGATGCCGAGGCTGCCGCTGCGGGCTATGTCGCGCTGCGGTTCGACTACGCGCTCGTCGTCCATGACTGGCCGCGCGTCGAACGAGCGATCCTGGCCGCCCTCGGCCGCGTGCAGGCGACGCCCGCACGGTGACCGGCTTCCCCAGCGCATCATCGACCACACCCGCCACGTTGCGCACCACCGGTCGTGCAACCGTCGCTCCGCGTCGTCGGCGTCGTCGGCGCAGGCTACCGCGCGGGTGCGTCGGGCCCCGACCGGTACCCTGGGAGCATGACGCACTCCGGCAATCCCTTCGGTCAGGTGCTCGTTGCGCTCGTCACTCCCATGACGGCGGACGGCGAAGTGGATTGGCCCGCGGTCGAGAAGCACATCGACGATGTCATCGTGGGCGGCGCAGACGGGATCGTCGTGACCGGGACCACCGGCGAGACGAGTACGTTGACGGATGCCGAGAAGCTGAAGCTCGTCGAGGTCGGCAAGTCCGTGTCGGCCGGTCGCGCCAAGATCATCACCGGCGGCGGCTCGAACGAGACCGCGCACGCGATCGAGCTGTACAAGGCGAGCGAGAAGGCCGGCGCCGACGGCATCATGATCGTCACGCCGTACTACAACAAGCCGACGCAGGCCGGCATCCTGACCCACTTCCGCCTCGTCGCGGACGCGACGGACCTGCCCGTGATCCTCTACGACATCCCGGGACGCACGGGTGTGCCCATCAGGTACGAGACGATCCTGCGCCTGGCCAAGCACCCGAACATCCTCGCGGTGAAGGACGCCAAGGGCGACTTCAGCGAGGTGAGCCGGGTCCTCAACCAGACGGACCTCCTCTACTTCTCCGGCGACGACGCGAACGTGCTGCCGCACCTCTCGATCGGGGCGGCGGGTCTCATCGGCGTGACCGCGAACATCACGTCAGCGCCCTACCGCGTGATCGTGGATGCCGTGAACCGGGGCGACCTGCAGACCGCGACCGCCGCGCACCAGAAGCTCGAGCCGCTCGTCCGAGCGGTCATGACCCACGTTCCCGGCACCGTCAGCGCGAAGTACATCCTGCACGGCCTCGGGCGCATCTCCAGCCCGCGCGTCCGCCTGCCCCTCGTGGGGCCGGAGGAGTGGGAGGCCGCCCTGATCGAGGACGAACTCGCCCTCGTGAAGGACGTCGACGGCGCCGACTTCTCCAACTTCCGACCGGACCGCAACGCCGCCGCCGGCGGCGCGCTGCCCAAGATCCATGGGACCACCCGATGAGCGCAACCGTTTCCGCCCCTGAGCCCCTCGCCCCGGGGACGCTCCGCGTCACACCGGTGGGAGGCCTCGGCGAGGTCGGTCGCAACATGACCGTGTTCGAGTTCGACGGCAAGCTGCTGATCGTGGACTGCGGCGTGCTCTTCCCCGAGGAGCATCAGCCCGGCGTCGACCTGATCCTGCCCGACTTCGAAGCGATCCGCGGACGCCTCGACGACATCGTCGGGGTGGTCCTCACGCACGGCCACGAGGACCACATCGGCGCGGTGCCCTACCTGCTCAAGCGCAAGGGCGACATCCCCCTCATCGGTTCGCAGCTGACGCTCGCGCTCGTCGAGGCGAAGCTCAAGGAGCATCGCGTCAAGCCCTACACGCTCACGGTGAAGGAGGGCCAGCGCGAGCAGGTCGGACCCTTCGACCTCGAGTTCGTGGCGGTCAACCACTCGATCCCCGACGCGTTGGCCGTCGCGATCCGCACGCCGGCGGGCCTCGTCCTCGCCACGGGCGACTTCAAGATGGACCAGCTGCCGCTCGACGGCCGACTCACCGATCTCCGCGCCTTCGCGCGTCTGGGGGAGGAGGGTGTCGACCTGTTCCTCGTGGACTCCACCAACGCCGACGTCCCGGGCTTCACGCCCTTGGAGCGCGCGATCGGTCCGGTCCTCGATCAGGTGATCGGCAAGGCACCTCGTCGCGTCATCGTCGCGAGCTTCTCGAGCCACGTGCACCGCGTCCAGCAGGTCATCGACGCCGCCGCAACACACGGTCGCCGCGTCGCCTTCCTCGGGCGCTCCATGGTCCGCAACATGACGATCGCCGAGCAGCTCGGCTACCTCAACGTGCCCGACGGCGTGCTCATCGACTACAAGAAGGCCAAGGACCTCCCCGACGATCGCATCGTCTACATGTCCACGGGGTCACAGGGCGAGCCGATGGCCGTGCTGTCGCGGATGGCCAATCTCGACCACGCGATCGAGCCCGGGGAGGGCGACACCGTCATCCTCGCCTCGAGCCTCATCCCCGGCAACGAGAACGCGGTGTACCGCGTGATCGATGGACTGACCAAGCTCGGCGCCAACGTCGTCCACAAGGCGAACGCGAAGGTCCACGTCTCGGGTCACGCCGCCGCCGGTGAGCTGCTCTACTGCTACAACATCCTGCAGCCGAAGAACGTCCTCCCGGTTCACGGCGAGTACCGGCACCTCATGGCCAACGCGAAGCTGGCGCAGGACAGCGGCATCCCGGCGCAGAACACGATCATCGCCGAGAACGGCACCGTCATCGACCTGAAAGACGGTGCGACCCGGGTGGTCGGCCAGCTCGATCTGGGCTTCGTCTACGTCGACGGCTCGTCGGTCGGCGAGATCACCGACGCCGATCTGAAGGACCGCCGAATCCTCGGTGAGGAGGGCTTCATCTCCGTCATCGTGGTGGTGGATGCCGCCACGGGCCGCATCATCACAGGTCCCGAGATCCACGCCCGCGGGTTCGCGGAGGACGACGCGGTGTTCGACTCGGTCAAGCCGAAGATCGCGCAGGCGCTCACCGAAGCGGCCCAGTCGGGTGTCCGCGATCAGCACGCGCTGCAGCAGGTCGTGCGCCGCACGATCGGTCGCTGGGTCAATCAGTCGCTGCGGCGCCGCCCGATGATCGTCCCCATGGTGATCGAGGCCTGAACTCCGTCGGAGCGTGACGCGGGCGCTACGATTCGGCCATGCCCGAGTCGTGGTCGCTTCGTCCTGCCCTGCAGGCCGATGGCGTGTTCCTCGGCGACATGGTCGTCGAGGCCGCGAACTGGCGTCCGGGTGCCGCGCGCCCGCGGCACGAGATCCTGACCAGTCCCGAGCACAGCCGCTACCTGTCGGGCTGGCAGCGCCCGGGCGACGTCGGTGTCATCGCGGTCGCGGCCGGCGACCCGATCGGCGCGGCCTGGTACAGGATGCTGCCGCGCACCGACCCCGGGTTCGGTTACGTCGGCACAGGCGTCCCAGAGCTGATCATCGGCGTCAAACCGCTCTGGCGCGCACACGGGGTGGGCAGGGCCCTGCTGCAGAGCCTGTGCGATGCGGCCCGTCGAGAGGGACGAGCGCGGATCTGCCTCTCGGTGGAGCGCGGCAACTACGCGCAGGTCCTGTACCGGACCGAGGGCTTCGCGGTCACGCAGAGCGGCTTCGGTCGCGACACGATGGTGAAACGGCTGGCCTGACCGCGGCTCGGATGCCGGGCGCCGCCGCGTCTATCCGCGGAAGTGTCGGCCGCCCGGCTTACCGTGGAAGGTATGGCCAGGAGCAGCAGTCCGACCAGCAAGTCCCGCGCGTCCGCGTCGGGCTCCTCGTCGCGCGCCAAGAAGACCGAGCCGGCCCCACGGCGGAAGGCCGAACCCGCCCCGCAGCGGTACGTCGATGACGCGGACAAGCCTCCGGTCCTCGTTCGAGCGTGGCTCGGACTCGCGCACGTCGCGGGTGGGATGTTCCGCGCCTTTGGGTCGGAGACGCTGGAGAAGGAGCAGCGGCGGGACGGGTTCCCGTTCCTGCTCGTCCTCATGGCGATCGCCGGTGCGGTCGTCGAATGGTTCCTGATCGGCACCCAGGTCGGTGTGAACATCAGCGCCTACAGCGTGGGCGCCCTCATCGGGCGCGAGGCGTTCGTGTTCCCCGTCATCCTCCTGATCCTCGCCGGGTGGCTGTTCCGGCATCCGCCGTCCGTGCACGACAACGGCCGCATCGGGATCGGCGCGGGCCTGTTCGTCCTCGCCGTCGCCGGGTTCTGCCACGTCGTCGGCACGCGGCCGCAGCCGAGCGAGGGTCTGCCCGCGCTCAGTGCGGCGGGAGGACTCTTCGGCTGGGCGATCGGCGAGCCCCTCACCGTCCTCACGGAGGTCGGCGCCGGGATCGTCCTGGGCCTCCTCGCCCTGCTGAGCGTCCTCATCCTCACGAAGACCCCGCCCAACCGCATCGTGCAGCGTCTCGGCGACCTGTACGCCTGGATGTTCGGCGCCGAGCGGGTCGAGCGCGCCGAGCGCGAGCCGAAGGGCGAGACGGGACCGACCGTCGCCTTCGACGCACCCGAGGACGAGGGCGACGCCCTGCCGTGGTGGCGACGCAACAAGTCCGGGCGTGAAGAGGACGCCGACGGGGGACTCGGCGCCGACGATCTCACCGCCCTCCTCGAGGCCAGCGGTGACGGGAGCTTCGACAACCCGGTCACGACGCCCACCCCCGAGGTCATGCCCGACGCAGTGACCGAGATCATCGAACCCGCACCGCGCAAGCCGGGACGCAAGCCCGGCGCCGCGCCCGAGGCGCCGCCCGTCCCGCCGCTGCCCGACTTCGTCGCCGCGAACCTCGACTCCGTCGATCCGGATGCCGCCGACTACCGCCTGCCCTCCTCTGATGCGCTCGCGGCGGGAACGCCGCACAAGGCGCGGTCCGAGGCGAACGACGCCATGGTCCGGGCGATCACCGGTGTCTTCGAGCAGTTCTCCGTCGACGCCAAGGTGACCGGGTTCTCGCGCGGCCCGACAGTGACCCAGTACGAGATCTCCGTCGGCCACGGCGTGAAGGTCGAGCGGATCACGGCGCTCACGAACAACATCGCCTACGCCGTCGCCTCGAACGAGGTCCGCATCCTCGCGCCGATTCCGGGCAAGAGCGCCATCGGCGTCGAGATCCCGAACACCGATCGTGAGATCGTGACCCTCGGCGACGTCCTGCGTTCCCCGAATGCGCAGCAGGCGACGCATCCCATGACGATCGGCATCGGGAAGGACGTCGGCGGCGGATACGTCGTCGCGAACCTCGCGAAGATGCCTCACCTCCTGGTGGCCGGCTCGACCGGCTCGGGCAAGTCGAGCTTCGTGAACTCCATGATCACGAGCCTCCTGATGCGCGCGAAGCCGTCGGACGTCCGCATGGTGCTGATCGACCCGAAGCGCGTCGAGCTCACGTCCTACGCGGGCGTGCCGCACCTCATCACGCCCATCATCACGAACCCGAAGAAGGCGGCCGAGGCGCTGCAGTGGGTCGTGAAGGAGATGGACATGCGGTACGACGACCTCGCGTCGTTCGGCTTCCGCCACATCGACGACTTCAACAAGGCGGTCGTCGCGGGTGAGATCCAGCTGCCTGCGGGCAGCGAGCGGATCCTCAAGCCCTACCCGTACCTCCTCGTCGTCGTCGACGAGCTCGCGGACCTCATGATGGTCGCGCCGCGCGACGTCGAGGACTCGATCGTGCGCATCACGCAGCTCGCGCGCGCCTCCGGCATCCACCTCGTGCTCGCCACCCAGCGGCCCTCGGTCGACGTCGTCACCGGCCTCATCAAGGCGAACGTGCCGTCGCGGCTCGCGTTCGCGGTCACGAGCGTCACCGACTCGCGCGTCATCCTCGACCAGCCCGGGGCCGACCGTCTCATCGGTCAGGGCGACGGCCTGTTCCTGCCGATGGGCGCCTCGAAGGCCGTGCGCGTCCAGGGCGCGTGGGTCGCCGAGAAGGAGATCGAGAAGGTCGTCTCGCACGTCAAGAACCAGGCGCGCCCCGAGTACCGCAAGGACGTCGAGGCGATCGTCGAGAAGAAGGAGATCGACGCCGACATCGGTGATGACCTCGAGCTGCTGCTCGCCGCCGCCGAGCAGATCATCACGACGCAGTTCGGCTCGACCTCGATGCTGCAGCGCAAGCTCCGCGTCGGGTTCGCCAAGGCCGGCAGGCTCATGGATCTGCTCGAGGCGCGTGAGATCGTCGGACCCTCGGAGGGGTCGAAGGCGCGTGACGTCCTCGTCACGCCCGACGAGCTGCCCGTCGTCCTCGCCCGACTCCGCGGCGAGGAGCCGCCGGAGGACGCCCCGCCGCCCGCCGCCGCGCCCCCCGTTCCGCAGGCGGATCCCTATGGTCCCGATGCGGTCACGCAGCAGTTCGAGGGGTACGAGGTGGTCGAGTCCGAGGGCGATGAGGATGCCTGGGGTCTCACCGGCCGCGACTGACGTCGTTAGGCTCGTCCCGTGACGATCCCTCGGCAACTCCCCAACGCCATCACGATCGTGCGCATCCTGTGCGCCCCGGTGTTCGTGTGGATGCTGCTGGCCGACGGCGGTCAGGACGGCGCACTCCGGTGGTGGGCCGCCGTCCTGTTCATCGTCGCGATCGCCACGGACGGCATCGACGGCTACCTTGCACGACGACATGACATCGTGTCGGACCTGGGCAAGCTGCTGGACCCCATCGCCGACAAGGTCCTCACCGGGGCCGCGTTCGTCTGCTTGTCCGTCCTCGGCGAGCTGGACTGGTGGATCACGGTGCTCGTCCTCGTCCGTGAGCTCGGCATCACCGTACATCGGCTCGTGGTGGCGACCGACCACGTCGTCGCCGCCGCGTGGATGGGCAAGCTGAAGACGGTGGCGCAGGCGGTCGCGCTCTCGCTCGCACTCCTCCCGCTGTGGACCGTCGTGGGGGAGTGGATCCACGTCGTCAACGCCGTCGCCATGACGATCGCGGTCCTCCTGACGGTCGCCAGCGGCATCGACTACGTCGTGACCGCCCTCTGCTCCCGCGCGTCGAGGCGCGCATGACGCGCCGGGCGCCGTCGGAGCTCCCCGAAGAACTCGAGGAGACGGCGGTCTCCGCGGGGCCGAGGTCCGAGCCCGAACGTCTGGTCGAGCGGCTGAAGGAATTGGGGTGGACGCTCGGCGTGGCCGAGTCGCTCACCGGGGGGCTCGTCGCGGCATCCATCGTCTCCGTCCCCGGGGCATCGGCGGTCTTCCGGGGCGCGGTCGTCGCCTATGCGACCGCCGTGAAGTCGCGCCTGCTGGGGGTCGACGACACGCTGCTCGCGGCCCACGGGCCAGTCCACCCGCGCGTGGCGCGTCAGATGGCGGACGGCGTCCGACGCGCGGTCGGCGACGACGACCCCGCCGATGTCGGGATCTCCACCACGGGCATCGCGGGTCCGGTCTCCGCCGACGGGCAACCAGTGGGAACCGTGCACGTCGCGGTCTCGACGCCGCTCGGATCGCGGGTGGAATCGCTCCTGCTCGACGGTGACCGGGACGCCATCAGGACGGCGGCCGCAGCGCACGCGATCGCACTCGCGATCGACGCGTTGTGAGCGCGGGAATACGGTCGGTTTCGGCGCGGTTACGTCTCGGTGATTCCCACCCATTCCCCAGCGCTCGGGGTCTAGTGTGACAGCGAACGTGCTGTACCGTGGTTCCCCCGAAGGCCCGGTGGATCGCAGCAGAAGGAGGGCCCACGCATGATCCTGGTTCGTCAAGAGATCGGTGATGTCCTTCGCGATTTCCGCCTGCAGAAGGGGCACACGCTCCGTCAGGTCTCCGGCAAGGCGAGTGTCGCGCTCGGGTACCTCTCCGAGGTCGAGCGCGGGCAGAAGGAGGCGTCGAGCGAGATCCTCGCTGCCGTCGCCGAGGCCCTCGACGTGCCGATCTCGGCGATCATGCGCGAGGTCGGTGAGCGCATCTCGGTTCTCGAAGGCCTCCACCCCATCACGGACGTCGTGCCGGACGACCTCGCGTCGCTGGGCGACGCGGCACCCGAGCTGTCGCTGCGCTGATCGCTCGATGCGACACAGCGAGTTCGAACGCGCCGTCGACGATGAATTCGGGGCCGGCGGGTCCGCCCTCGTCGCGGACCTCGTCCTGACGGCGGTCGGCGGCCGCACGGCGCGCGAGGCGCTGGCAGCCGGTGTGGCGCCGCGAGAGGTCTGGCTCGCGCTCTGCGCGGAGACGGATGTCCCGGTCTCCCGACGTCACGGCGCGGGTCGTCTCGACCCCCGGCGGTGACGACGGGTCGGCGTGTCGCATCGAAGATCTGTTCGATGCGAGCGTAAGCTCCTTCACACCGGGGGTCGGACGGACGTCGTCCACCGCGGCGGTCCTCCACAAGACGATGTCGGAGGCCCTCCGTAGCGTTGCCGAGGTCAGATGACACCCACGCCCTGTCGCAGCATCCAATCCGTCGGTGACGAGCGCGACAGCCTACGGGCGACGGAACCGCGAGCACGAAGGAGCACGACATGCCATCACCTGCCGACCGCGAGAAGGCCCTGGAATCGGCCCTCGCCCAGATCGACCGCCAGTTCGGCAAGGGGTCGATCATGCGACTCGGAAGCGACGAGCGCGCGCCGGTCGAGGTCATCCCGACCGGGTCGATCGCCCTGGACGTCGCCCTCGGCATCGGCGGCATCCCGCGCGGCCGCGTCGTCGAGATCTACGGCCCGGAATCCTCCGGTAAGACGACCCTGACGCTCCATGCCATCGCCAACACCCAGCGTGCCGGTGGCATCGCCGCCTTCATCGACGCGGAACACGCGCTCGATCCCAGCTACGCCGAGAAGCTGGGTGTCGACATCGACGCACTGCTCGTCTCGCAGCCCGACACCGGTGAGCAGGCGCTCGAGATCGCTGACATGCTGATCCGTTCCGGTGCGATCGATCTCGTCGTCATCGACTCCGTCGCGGCGCTCGTCCCCGAGGCCGAGATCAAGGGCGAGATGGGCGACTCGCACGTCGGCCTGCAGGCGCGACTGATGTCGCAGGCCCTCCGGAAGATCACCGGTGGACTGAACCAGACGAAGACCACCGCGATCTTCATCAACCAGCTCCGAGAGAAGATCGGTGTCTTCTTCGGGTCGCCCGAGACCACCGCCGGTGGAAAGGCGCTGAAGTTCTACGCGTCCGTGCGCCTCGACATCCGTCGGATCGAGACCCTCAAGGACGGGTCGGAGGCGGTGGGAAACCGCACGCGCGTGAAGGTCGTCAAGAACAAGATGGCGCCGCCGTTCAAGCAGGCGGAGTTCGACATCCTCTACGGCGTCGGCATCTCGCGCGAGGGAAGCCTGATCGACTTCGGCGTCGAGCACGGCATCGTGAAGAAGTCCGGCGCTTGGTACACCTATGAGGGCGAGCAGCTCGGTCAGGGCAAGGAGAACTCGCGCAACTTCCTCCTGAAGAACACCGACATCGCTGCGGAGATCGAGACCAAGATCAAGCAGAAGCTCGGGATCGGCCAGCCGAAGCAGTCGGAGTCGTCCACGGACGCCGACGAGCTGGCGGCTCGTCGCCCCGCCTGATCATGTCGACGGATGGCGGGGGCGAGCGGGACTCGCTCGCCCCCGTGATCCCCCTCTTCGGGGGAGCGGCGCCCTCGTCTCCAGCCGCGGACGCGGGCGATGTCGTGCAGGAGGACTCCGGGAGCCCATGGCACGCGACCTGGATCGATGACCGCGGCGGTGCCCGGTCAGCCCGTGCCGCGCACCCGTCCACTCCGGGCGGCCCGACGTTCCGTGTGGTGGACGAGTCGCCTTGTGCTGACGTGCGCGCGGCCGACGACGCCGAGCGGATGCTGCTGCGCAAGCTCCGGACACGGTCGCTGTCGTTGCGCGAAGCGCGCGCTGCGCTCCGCGATCACGACCTCGACGACGCGGAGCGCGAAGAGATCGTCGAGCGCTTCGTCTCGCTCGGGTACCTCGACGACCTCGCGTTGGCGGAGCAACTCATCGACAAGGCGACCTCACGCAAGGCGCAGGGGCGTCAGGCGATCGCGCAGACCCTGTCCCAGCGGAGCATCCCGCGCGAGGTGATCGATGAGGCTCTCGAGGCGCTGCCCGATGACGAAGCGGAGCGGGCCCTGGAGTTCGCCCGGTCCAAAGCGGCGGGATTCGACGGAGTGGAGCGCGACGCCGCACTGCGACGATTGGCGGGTCAACTGGCGCGCCGCGGATACGGCGCCGTGGCACTGTCGGCGGCGCGGCAGGCACTCGACGAGCGAAGCGCTCCGCCGCGGCACGGCGTGCGCTTCGAACCGTGACACCGCTGGCCGGGCTCTGACAGACTCGGCTCACGTGCGCGCCGCACGTCGATCGGAGGACGTGCGATGGCGATCGAGGTCGAAGGTCTCGAGAAGTCCTACCGGGCGGTCCGTGCGGTCGACGGGATCTCCTTGTCCGTCCCCGACGGTCAGCTGTTCGCGTTCCTCGGCGCCAACGGGGCCGGCAAGTCCACGACGATCGGGTGTCTCACGACCCTGCTGACGGCGGATGCCGGACGCATCCACGTCGCCGGTCACGACGTGCGCACCGATGCCGAAGCCGTACGAGCGGCCATCGGCGTCGTCTTCCAACGGTCCCTGCTCGACGACGCGCTGACCGTCCACGAGAACCTCGCGCTCCGCGCCACGCTCTCACATGTGTCGAAGACGCGATTCGCCGAGCGCATCGCCGAGCTCGGACAGCTCATCGAGTTGGACGAGTTCCTGAGTCGCCCGTACGGCCGGCTGTCCGGCGGACAGCGACGCCGCGCGGACATCGCGCGGGCGCTCCTGCACGAACCGTCCATCCTCTTCCTCGATGAGCCCACGGCCGGTCTCGACCCCGCGAGCAGGGTCGCGGTTTGGTCCGCGATCGACCGGCTCCGCCGGGAGCGGGGGCTGACGGTCTTCCTCACGACGCACTACATGGAGGAGACCGAGGAGGCCGATCGCGTCAGCATCATCGACGCCGGCAGGATCGTCGCAGAGGGCACGCCGACGGAGTTGCGCGCCCGCCACAGCCGCAGCATCCTCACAGTCACGACCGCCGAACCCGAACGACTCCTGTCGGCAGGCGTGACTGACGCCGACGCGATCCAGCGCGACGGGAGCGTCGTCTCCATCGCCGTCGCCGATGCGGCGCAGGCCCGCCGCATCCTCGTCGACCATGGCGACGCGGTGCGGGACTTCGAGTTCCGCCACGGTCGCATGGACGACGTGTTCCTCGCCCTCACAGGGCACCGGGGCGCAGCCGAGGACGTCGCGTGAGGGTCGTCGGGGCGATCGTCCGACGCAATCTCGTGCTCTTCTTCCGCGACCGCCTCAACGTCTTCTTCTCCCTGCTCAGCGGCCTCATCCTCTTCTTCCTCTACACGCTGTTCCTCGCCCGACTGCAGGTCGACGGACTGGAGCAGACCCTGCCGCACGCCACACGGTCCGAGATCGAGGCGTTCGTCGACAGCTGGATGCTGTCGGGCATCGTGCTGCTCACCACGGTGACGTCCGGGATCGGCGCGGTGTCGGTGTTCGTCGATGACCGCTCCACCGGCCGGTTCGCGGACTTCCTCGTGGCGCCGATCCGACGCACACACCTGGTCCTCGGCTACCTCGTCTCATCGGTGACGGTGGCGATCCTCATGTCGAGCGTGATCTTCGCCCTCACCCTCGTCCACCTCGGACTGGTCCGCTCTGTGTGGCTGACTCCGGCGCAGATCGTCGCGGCCCTGGGAGCGATGCTGCTGTGCTGTGTCGCCTTCACGACCCTCGGCAGCTTCGGCGCATCGTTCCTGAAGACCACGGGGTCGTACTCGGCGTTCTCGACCGTGGTGGGCACCGTCCTCGGGTTCGTCGCCGGGTCCTACATCCCGGTGGGCTCGCTCCCCGAGAGCGTGGCCTCGTTCATCAACGCGCTGCCCTTCGCGCAGGGCGCGATGCTGCTGCGGCGACCGTTCACCGAGGAGACCCTCGTCGCCGTCACCGGGGGAGACGCGGACGCGGCGACCGATCTGTCGGACTTCTACGGCATCGACATCGCCGTCGGGTCGGCGGTGGTGCCGGCCTGGGTCGCGGTGGCCGCGCTGTCGGCGGTCGCCGTCGGGTTCAGTGCGATCTCTGCGGGACGCATCCGGGCGCTCCTGCGCTGACCCACGTGCGTGCGCCGGGCGTCACGCGCAGTCGCGGATCGTAGAATGGCCTGATCATGTCCAGCCCTTCCGCTGCTCCCACCCTGATCGCCCCGTCCGCCGCCGCCGTCGCCGACGACGGTCGCCCCCGCACCTACGAAGTGCGGACCTTCGGCTGTCAGATGAACGTCCACGACTCCGAGCGGCTCTCAGGGTCGCTCGAGTCGGCCGGCTACATCCGGGCCGAGGTCGGCGCCGAGGCCGACGTGGTCGTGATCAACACGTGCGCGGTCCGTGACAACGCTGCGGGCAAGCTCTACGGCACCCTCGGTCACCTCAAGAGCCGCAAGGACAAGCACGACGGCATGCAGATCGCGGTCGGGGGTTGCCTGGCGCAGATGGACAAGGATGCCGTCCAGCAGAAGGCACCCTGGGTCGACGTCGTCTTCGGCACCCACAACATGGGATCCCTGCCGAGCCTGCTCGAGCGCGCGCGCCACAACGGCGAGGCCGAGCTGGAGATCCTCGAGTCGCTGGAGATCTTCCCGTCGACGCTCCCGACCAAGCGGGACTCGGCCCACAGCGGGTGGGTCTCGATCTCGGTCGGATGCAACAACACCTGCACGTTCTGCATCGTGCCCAGCCTGCGCGGCAAGGAGAAGGACCGCCGACCCGGCGACATCCTGAACGAGATCCGACTGCTCGTCGAGGACGGCGCGATCGAGGTCACCCTGCTGGGCCAGAACGTCAACAGCTACGGCGTCGAGTTCGGTGACCGGCATGCGTTCGGAAAGCTGCTGCGCGCGGCGGGCGAGATCCCCGGGCTGGAGCGGGTCCGATTCACGAGCCCGCACCCCGCCGCCTTCACCGACGACGTGATCGATGCGATGGCCGAGACCCCTGCGGTCATGCCACAGCTGCACATGCCGCTGCAGTCCGGGTCGGACCGCATCCTCAAGGCGATGCGGCGCTCGTACCGCAGCGAGCGCTTCCTCCGCATCCTCGACCGCGTCCGCGCCAAGATGCCGCACGCCGCGATCTCGACCGACATCATCGTCGGCTTCCCGGGCGAAACCGACGAGGACTTCGAGGACACCATGCGCGTCGTCGAGCAGGCCCGGTTCGCGAGCGCGTTCACCTTCCAGTACTCCATCCGCGAGGGCACCCCTGCGGCCACGATGCCCGACCAGGTTCCCAAGGAGGTCGTCCAGGAGCGCTACAACCGGCTCGTCGCCCTCCAGGAGCGCATCTCCCTCGAGGAGAACCAGCGACAGCTCGGTCGCACGGTCGAGGTCCTCGTCTCCACGGGCGAGGGCAAGAAGGATGCCGCGACGCACCGCCTGACGGGACGCGCGGAGGACAACCGACTCGTCCACTTCGAGTTGCCGGAGGGATCGCCCGTGCCTCGGCCGGGCGACGTCGTATCGGTGACGATCACGCACGCCGCTCCGTTCCACCTCCTGGCCGACAGCCCTGACAGTGCGCCCCTGCGCATCCGCCGGACACGGGCTGGTGACGCCTGGGACCGTGCGCAGGCTGATTCGTGCGGTGTGCCCGCCCCGGCATCCGCTGACGGGGCGCCTCGCGCCGTCTCGTTGGGGCTGCCCACACTCCGCCCCGTCGCGCCCGGGCGCTGAGTCCGTGGGCGCACCGCGCCTGTGGGCGATCGTGGGTGCGACCGGCACAGGCAAGACGGCGCTCTCGCTCGACCTCGCCGAGGCGCTGACCCGAGACGGCCCCGGCGCCGAGATCGTCAATGCCGACGCGATGCAGCTGTACCGAGGGATGGACATCGGGACCGCGAAGCTCCCCGTCGCGGAGCGTCGCGGCATCCCGCACCACCTGTTCGACGTGCTGGACGTGACCGAGGACGCCGCCGTCGCCGCCTACCAGGCCCATGCCCGCGCGGCCATCGAGGGGATCTTCGCCCGAGGCCGCGATGCCGTCCTCGTGGGCGGCTCGGGTCTCTACGTGTCGAGCGTGCTCTACGACTTCCGCTTCCCGCCGCGAAACGAGGCGCTCCGTCGCGAGCTCGAAGCCGAGCTCGAACGGGACGGGCCGGGGACACTGCTCGCCAGGCTGCGTGCCGCCGACCCCGCGACGGCGTCACGCGTCGACCCGGGCAACGGTCGTCGGATCGTCCGTGCGCTCGAGGTCGTGCTGCAGGGAGCCGACACCCACGGGGCGGCGCTGCCGGAGTCGCCGGATCTCTGGCACGGGCGGACCGTCGTCCGCGGCGTGCACGTGGACCGGGCCGAGCTCGTCGACCGGCTCGACCGGCGCGTCGAGGGGATGTGGGCGGCGGGCATCGTCGACGAAGCGGCGCGGCTGCGCGAGCTCGGCTTGGAGTCGGGCACGACGGCTCCTCGCGCCATCGGCTACGCGCAGGCGCTCGCGCAGCTGGACGGTCGCCTCACCGCCTCCGAGGCGATCGAGCAGACGCAGGCCCTGACCCGTCGGTACGCGCGGCGGCAGGTCTCGTGGTTCAAGCGGTACCGCGAGCTGGCGTGGATGCAGCCCGGAGCGGCGGCATCCGAGCTCCTCTCCGGCTGAGCCGACGCGCAGGCGGGCGCCCGTAGAATCGGGGGATGCCGACGATCGCGTTCACCAAGGGCCACGGGACGGGCAACGACTTCGTGATCGTCGCCGACCCCGATGGCGCGCTCGACCTCACCGGCGAGCAGGTGGCGGCGCTGACCGACCGCCGGTTCGGGATCGGCGGCGACGGCATGCTGCGCGTGGTCCGTTCCAGCGCGATCGACGCCGGCGCGGCGACGCCCGACGCCGAGTGGTTCATGGACTACCGCAACGCCGACGGCTCCATCGCCGAGATGTGCGGCAACGGTGTCCGGGTCTTCGCGAAGTATCTGCTGAGCGCGGGCTTCGTGACGCTCGCGCCGGGGGAGACCCTCGCCGTCGGCACACGAGCGGGCACCAAGTCCGTCACGCTCAGCGACAACGGCTTCGAGGTGGATCTCGGACTGTGGCGTCCGGTGGACGACGAGGTGCTCGTCCGCGGGCGGGGCCTGAAGGTCGCGCGTCCCGGTCTCGGCATCGATGTCGGCAATCCGCACGTGGTCGTCGCGCTGTCGAGTCTCGACGAGCTCGCGGACCTCGATCTCACCGTCCAGCCGCACCTGGACCCGCAGCCCTCCGCCGGCGCGAACGTCGAGTTCGTCGTGCCCGAGGAGCCGCTCGTGCAGGACGGGGTCGGCGCGATCCGGATGCGGGTGTTCGAACGGGGCGTGGGGGAGACCCTCTCGTGCGGGACGGGCGTCGCGGCATCCGCCCTCGCCGTCCGTCATTGGGCCGGCGCCGGCGCGCCTGATCGCTGGACGGTCGACGTCCCCGGGGGGCGGCTCGGCGTCCGCGTCGTGCGCACCTCGGAGGGCGAGCGCGTGCTGCTGTCGGGGCCCGCGTCCCTCGTCTACTCCGGCGAGATCACCCTCGCCTGAACGCCCCTCACGGCAGCGGGATCGTCCCCGTGGCGGGCGTCCCGTGCCGGCGCACCTTCAACACCCGGAACCCGCGACCCGTCGCCGCCCGGCTGACCGAGTACCCGCGGTCGAGGGATGCCGCGAGCCACCGCTGGAGCGAATCCGAACCGAGGTTGCGCTGCACGACGAGCCACGCGTCGCTGCGCTCGGCGAGCCGCGGGATCCACGTCTCGAGGAGGCCGTGGAGGACGTCCTTCCCGACGCGGATCGGGGGGTTCGAGCGGATGGTGCGGAACGCGACCTCCGCGGGAACATCCTCGGGCAGCACGGCGTTGACGTTGTCGAGGCCGAGATGCTCAGCGTTGCGGCGGACCAGGTCCAGCGCGCGCTCGTTCACGTCGACCGCCCAGACCGTCGCGTGCGGCGCGTCGAGGGCGAGCGAGAGGGCGATCGGTCCCCAGCCGCATCCGAGGTCGAGCAGGTGGCCGCCGGCCGGCGGAGGGGGCGTGTTGGCCAACAGCACGGCCGTCCCGCCGTCCACATGGTCGGGACTGAAGACCCCGCCCGCCGTCGTCACCTCGACGTCGCGGCCCGCCAGGGTCACGCGGATGCGGCGGAGGTTCTCAGAGCTGGACGGGGACGCGCTGAAGTAATGATCGCTCCCCATGCGACGAGCGTAGCGGAGGCGTTCGGAGCCGCGGGAAGCTAGAGTGCACGGATGGCCGCGAGGCCGCGAAAGGATCACATGACAGACACCACCACCCCTTCCACGACGGACGACGCGGTGGATCCCGTCGACCGGGTGCTCGCGCGCGCCGATGCGCGCTCTGGGGTGCGCGTGTTCGGTGCGGCGCAGGCGCTGCAGGACGAGAGCACGGTCGCGTACGGCGACACCGACGGCGAGCAGTGGGATCGCGAGGAGCGCGCCGCGCTCCGACGCGTGCCCGGGCTGTCGACGGAGCTCGAGGACGTCACCGAGGTCGAGTACCGGCAGCTGCGGCTCGAGAACGTCGTGCTCATCGGGGTCTACCCGCAGGGCTCGCACGAGGATGCCGAGAACTCGCTGCGCGAGCTCGCCGCCCTGAGCGAGACGGCGGGCGCCGTCGTCCTCGACGGCGTCCTGCAGCGGCGGCCGCATCCGGACCCCGCCACCTACATCGGACGCGGCAAGGCCGCCGAGCTGCGCGACCTCGTCGTCGCGGTCGGTGCGGACACCGTCATCGCCGACACCGAGCTCGCGCCCAGCCAGCGGCGCGCGCTCGAGGACGTCGTGAAGGTCAAGGTCATCGACCGGACCACCGTCATCCTCGACATCTTCAGTCAGCACGCCAAGAGCCGCGAGGGCAAGGCGCAGGTCGAGCTCGCGCAGCTCGAGTACCTGCTCCCACGGCTGCGCGGCTGGGGTGACTCGATGAGCCGACAGGCCGGTGGCCAAGTCGGTGCCGGCGGTGCGGGCATGGGCTCGCGCGGACCGGGTGAGACGAAGATCGAGCTCGACCGCCGCCGCATCCGCACGCGCATGGCGATGCTGCGACGGCAGATCCGCGACTTCGCTCCGGCCCGCGACGCCAAGCGCGCCGAGCGCAAGCGCAACACGATCCCGTCGGTGGCGATCGCCGGGTACACGAACGCCGGCAAGTCGAGCCTGCTCAACAAGCTGACGAGCGCGGGGGTCCTCGTCGAGAACGCGCTGTTCGCGACGCTGGATGCGACCGTCCGTCGCGCCGAGGCGGCCGACGGGCGCGTGTTCACCCTGACGGACACCGTCGGATTCGTGCGGAACCTGCCGCATCAGCTCGTCGAGGCGTTCCGCTCCACCCTCGAGGAGGTCGGCGGCGCCGACGTCATCGTGCACGTGGTCGACGGTTCCCACCCCGACCCGGCGGCCCAGCTCGCGACCGTCCGCGACGTGATGGGCGACGTCGGCGCGCGATCGACCAACGAGATCGTCGTCTTCAACAAGGCCGACCTGGTCGACCCCGACACCCGCCTCGTCCTGCGCGGCCTCGAGCCGAAGGCGCACTTCGTCTCGTCGCGCACCGGGGAGGGCATCGCCGACCTCCGCGCCGCGATCGAGGATGCGCTGCCGCTGCCCGCGGTCGAGGTGCGGGCGCTCGTGCCGTACGACCGAGGCGATCTCGTCAACGCGGTCCACGAGTCGGGGCACATCGTGTCGACCTCGCACGAGGCAGGCGGCACCGCCGTGCACGCGCACGTGTCGGAGCGCCTCGCCGCGGAGCTCGCGCCGTACACGGTCTAGGCCCGGTCGTCACGACCGGAGCACGGCGGATGCCGCGGCTCGCCGAGCCCGCGGCATCCGCCGTTCGCATTCACTCGAGTGCGACCTCGGCCACACCCGGCGTGTCGAAGCCGAAGACCTGACCGAGGAAGGCGAGCTCGGTCTCGAGGGAGTGCACGACCGTCTCCGCACGACGGAATCCGTGACCTTCGCCGGGGTACAGGACGTAGGCGTGCGGCACGCCGCGCGCGGCCAGTGCGTCGCGGATCGCTTCGGCCTGCGACGGCGGCACGACCGCGTCATCCTGGCCCTGCAGCAGCAGCACCGGCACGGAGAACCCGTCCGTGTGGGTCAACGGCGACCGCTCCACGTAGAGGTCCTCCGCCTCCGGCAGCGGTCCGATGAGTCCGTCGAGGTAGCGGGCCTCGAAGTCGTGCGTGTCCGTCGCCAGCAACCGCGCGTCGCCGACGCCGTATCGCGAGATCCCTGCGGCGAAGACGTCGGTCCGTGCCAGGGCGGACAGCACGGTCCATCCACCCGCTGAGCCGCCTTCGATGGCGATGCGGGACGAGTCCGCACGGCCCTCCGCCGCGAGACCGGATGCCACAGCCGCGACGTCATCGCGGTCGACGACACCCCACTGCCCGTGCAGGCGATCGCGGTAGGCGCGGCCGTACCCTGTCGAACCGCCGTAGTTGACGTCGAGGACGCCGATCCCGCGGCTCGTGAAGAACGTGGTCTTGCTGTCCGCGACCCCGCCGACGTGCGCCGTCGGGCCGCCGTGCACGAGGACGACGTAGGGCGGCAGCTCACCGTCGGGCGCGGTGAACCCGGGATTCGTCGGGGGGTGATCGTAGGCGTGCACCTCGCCGTGCGGTCCCGCGACGGTGACCTCCCGCACGGACGGGATCCACCGCTCGTCGAGGTCGGAGCGACTGCCGCGCACGAGGGTCGCCCGCCCGTCCGCCTCGACGAGCCAGACGCCCGAGACACCCGGCGCCGACCCGGAGACGAGCACGCGTGTGACCGCGGCGTCCTCGATGACCGCCCGGTCGCGGACGGGCACCTCCGTCGGGCTGGTACTGCCGTCCGGGTGCACCAGGACGATCTCGCTGCTGCCGTTGGTGCGCACCGCCGCGAACCCGTCGGCGAGGGGCGCGTACCAGCGGGAGCCGAGTACCCACAGACCGCCGCCGGTGTCGGCGTCCGCGGGTGCCACGCATACGGCGGGCGCGCCGTCCGTGCCGGTCGGCGCGTCGCCCGTGCGCCACAGGTTCCACCGCCCGCTCGGGTCGTCGACGAAGACGAGGCGGCCCTCGGCATCCCATTCCGGCTGCAGCGCGGCGGTCGTGCCCGAACTGACGCGGCGCCAGGAGGTCACCCGTCCGTCGACCAGCGAGCCGACGCGCACCTCGGTGCGGTCCCACGGCATGTCCGGATGGTTCCAGGCCACCCACGCGAGCGAGTCGCCGCCCGGGGACAGGGCGGGCTGTGCGACGAAGTCGGAGCCGGCCACCACCTCGACCGGGGCGCCGCCCTCGAGCGGGATCCGGACGATCGACCGGCTCGGCACGGGGTGATCGCCGTGCTGTTCGCGAACGGCCAGCAGGACGCCGTGCTGCCATCGGAGACCGCCGTGGCGTGCGGCGGGGTCCTCGGGTGTGAGGGCCACCGGCTCCTGCCCGGGCACGAGCGACCAGATCCGCTGATCGGTCTTCTCGACGAAGAACAGGATGCCGTCGGGCGACGCCGTCCACGCCCCGCCGCCGTACTCGTGCACGCGCGAGCGCGCGTCCCAGGGTGCCGGCAGGACATCCCGGACGGTCCCGTCCGTCGCGGATCGGCGGACCGCACTGCGACCGCCCTCCGCAGCGACGGACTCGCCCCACCACACCTCGTCGCCGACGAAGCGCGCACCGTCGAAGCGCGTGCCGGCGGCGGACGCATCCGCGGCGGAGAGGGGCGAGATCCAGGAGCCGTACGGCGCGACGGTCGTCATGCGTCCACGCTACGCGGCGCAATGCGGCGTCACATGTCTCAACGAACCGTCACACCCCTGTCGCGACGGGATGCCGGTGGCTACTGTGGCTGACCAGTGGCCCGGTCATCCGGGTCCGGAGCGACAGCCGAGCCCGGCACCCGCCCGCGATGTCACCGCACCCCTCGTGCGGTCCGCGGCCGCCAGGCCCCTACCGCCGTCCCCGGAGTACCGCTCATGTCGATCATCACGACCCCGTCCGTCACGACCGTGCCGGTGTCGTTCGAGGTGTACCCGCCCCGCAGCGACGCCTCGTACGCCGCGCTCTACGAGACGATCGCGCGACTGGCCGAGGTCGCCCCGTCCTTCATCTCCGTGACCTACGGTGCCGGCGGGTCCACCGGGGGCCGGTCGCTGGACGTGCTGACGCACATCCTCCGCGAGACGCGCGTCGAGCCCCTCGCCCACCTCACCTGCATCGGCAGCTCGTACGCCGAGGCGACCGCGCTGATCCGCGAGTTCCTCGCAGCCGGCATCCGCTCGTTCCTCGCGCTCCGCGGCGATCCGCCCGAGGGTGCCGCACCGGGGGAGACGGCCCTCGGCGACCTCGAGAGCGCGGCCCAGCTCGTGCAGCTCATCGACCGTGTGCAGGCCGAGCACTCGCCCTACCGCGAAGATCCGATCCCGGGTGTCCCGGGGGCCGCCCGCGTCGGCCGCCGTCAGCAGGTCGACATCGCCGTCGCGGCCTTCCCGAACGGCCACCCCCGGTCGCGGTACCCGTCCGAGCACATCGACGCCCTGCTCGCCAAGCAGGCGGCCGGGGCGACGCTCGCCATCACCCAGCTGTTCTTCCACGCCGACGACTACCTCGCCTTCGTCGGCCGCGCGCGGCAGGCGGGTGTCCTGATCCCGATCCTCCCCGGCATCATGCCGATCACCTCGCCCGGCCGCCTCCGTCGGGTGCTCGAGCTCACCGGTGAGCAGGTGCCCGGCGACCTCGCGGTCGAACTCGACGTGGAGCCGACCGCGGAGGGGCGCCGCGAACTCGGCATCCGATACGCCGCGGAACTCAGCCGTGCCGTCCTCGAGGGCGGCGCCCCCGGCATCCACCTCTACGCCTTCAACAACCACGACACGGTCCTCGCCACCCTGCGCGAGGCCGGGATCATCGCCTCGACCAAGGAGACCGCCCCATGACCGCCTTCCCCGCCGGAACGATCCTCGGCTACCCCCGCATCGGCCGCCGCCGCGAACTCAAGCGCGCGGTCGAAGCCCACTGGCGCGGCGACCTCGACGAGGGCGGGCTGGAACAGGTCGCCGCCGACCTGCGCCGTCGGACCCGGGAGCGTCTCGCAGCCCTCGGCCTCGGCCGCACGGACTCCGCCATCCCCGAATCGTTCTCCTATTACGACCAGGTGCTCGACGTCGCCGCGGCGGTCGGCGCGCTTCCGGCGCGATTCGACCGGCTCCGCGGCGCCGATGGGGAGGTTCCCCTCGCGGCGTACTTCACCGCCGCGCGCGGCGAGGGCGAGGACGCGCCCCTCGAGATGACCAAATGGTTCGACACGAACTACCACTACCTCGTGCCCGAGATCGGCCCCGAGACCCGCTTCTCGCTGTCGAGCGACCGGTTCTCGCGACAGGTCGCCGAGGCGATCGCCGACGGCGTCGTGACGCGGCCCGTGCTCGTCGGTCCGGTGACCTTCCTCGCCCTCGCCAAGCCGAGTGCTTCTGGCGCGCCGCGGCCCCTCGAGCGTCTCGACGACCTCCTCCCCGTCTACGCACAGCTGCTGCGCACCCTCCGCGATGCCGGAGCGGAGTGGGTGCAGCTCGACGAGCCCGCGCTGGTGAGCCAGTCGCTCGGGTACACGGACGACGAGTTGGCGGATGCGGCCGCGCGCACCTACGCCGTGCTCGCCGCGGCGACGCGGCGCCCGAAACTCCTCGTCGCAGCAGGCTACGGCCCGCTGTCGTCGCAGGGGTGGCACGCGCTCGCCGCCTCGGCGGTCGAGGGCCTCGCAATCGACCTCACCCGCGGATCCCTCCCCGAGCCCCATCCCGGTCTCGCTTCGAAGGCACTCGTCGCGGGGGTCGTCGACGGGCGCAACGTGTGGCGGGGGGATCTCGCCGGAGCGGCCGACACCCTCGACGCCGCGGCGCGGCTGGGTGCCGCCGTCGTCGCCGCGGGCACGTCGACGAGCCTGCAGCATGTTCCCCACGACCTGGCCGATGAGCCGGAGCTCGACGCGCGGCTGTCGTCCTGGCTCGCGTTCGCCGACCAGAAGGTCGGGCAGGTGGTCACCCTCGCCCGAGGGCTCGACGGAGGACGATCCGGCATCGCCGACGAACTGGATGCCGCGACGGCGGCGCTCGCGGATCGCGATTCGGCTCCGGGTGTCCGCGACGCGGCGGTCCGCGCGCGGACCGCCGCCCTGACCGACGGGGACTATCGGCGGACCGACTTCGCGATCCGCTCCGCGGCGCAGGACGAGGCATTGGGCCTCCCCGCCCTCCCCACCACGACCATCGGCTCGTTCCCGCAGACGGCCGAGATCCGACGGGCCCGCGCCGACCACGCCGCCGGCCGCATCGACGACGCCGGTTACGACGGCTTCCTCCGCCGCGAGATCGCCCGTGTCGTCTCGCTCCAGGAGGAGGTCGGACTCGACGTCCTCGTCCACGGGGAGCCCGAACGCAACGACATGGTCCAGTACTTCGCGGAGCATCTCGACGGATTCGCGGTGACGCGCAACGGGTGGGTCCAGTCGTACGGATCGCGGGCCACCCGACCGTCGATCCTGTGGGGCGACGTGTCCCGGCCCGCACCGATCACCGTGCCGTGGGCCGCGTACGCCCAGTCGCTCTCGGACAAGCCGGTCAAGGGGATGCTCACCGGTCCGGTCACGATCCTGGCGTGGTCGTTCGTCCGTGACGACCAGCCGCTGGCCGTCACGGCGGATCAGGTCGCCCTCGCCCTGCGCGACGAGATCGCCGACCTCGAAGCAACGGGGATCGCCATCGTCCAGGTCGACGAGCCCGCGCTGCGCGAGCTGCTCCCGCTGCGCACCGCGGACCAGCCTGGCTACCTCGCGTGGTCCGTCGGATCGTTCCGGCTGGCGACCTCGGGCGCAGCGGACGCGACCCAGATCCACACGCACCTCTGCTACTCCGAGTTCGGAGTCGTCATCGACGCCGTCGCCGCGCTCGATGCCGACGTCACCTCGATCGAGGCGGCACGCAGTCGGGGTGAGGTCATCGGCGACATCGCGGCATCCGGGTTCGCACACGGCATCGGCCCGGGCGTCTACGACATCCACTCGCCCCGGGTGCCGTCGGTCGACGAGATCACCGCGCTGCTGGAGCGGGCGGCCGCGGAGCTGCCGGTCCGGCGGCTGTGGGTCAACCCGGACTGCGGGCTCAAGACCCGCGGATACGACGAGACGGTCGCGTCGCTGCGCCACATCGTCGAAGCTGCTCGCGCCGTGCGGGAGAGCGTCGCCGCAGGCGTCTGAGCCTCCACGGGACGCAGAAGGGGGGATGCCGCCGGCATCCCCCCTTCTCGCATCACCGCGATCACACCGCCCGGAGGACCGCCACGACTTTGCCGAGGACGACGGCCTCATCGCCGAGGATCGGCTCGAAGGCGGAGTTACGGGGGAGCAGCCACGTGTGCCCGTCCCGCTGGCGGAAGGTCTTGACGGTCGCCTCGCCGTCGAGCATCGCTGCGACGATCTCGCCGTTGTCGGCATCCGCTTGCGACCGCACGACGACCCAGTCGCCGTCGCAGATGGCGGCGTCGATCATCGAGTCTCCCGACACCTTCAGCATGAACAGCTCGCCCTTGCCCACGAGCTGCCGCGGGAGCGGGAAGATCTCCTCGACCTGCTGCTCAGCGGTGATGGGGACACCCGCGGCGATGCGGCCGACGAGGGGGACCATGGCCGCGTCGCCGACGGCAGGTGCGGCGTCCGCCGGATTCTCGCCGGCTGCGCCGGGGAGGTCGATGAGGACCTCCATCGCACGCGTCTTGCCGGGATCGCGCCGGAGGTAGCCGCTCAGCTCGAGCTGATTGAGCTGGTGGGTGACGCTCGACAGGGACTTGAGCCCGACCGCGTCGCCGATCTCGCGCATGCTCGGCGGGTAGCCGTGACGGGCGATCGAGCGCTGGATGACCTCGAGGATGGCGAGCTGCTTGTCGCTGAGGCTCTTCCGCCGACGCGTCTGCGGCTTGTCGCTCATGTCGTTCCTTTCGTCGCCCCGGGTCCCTGCCGGGGAGCACTCGCCTTCGAATGTCGGAGGTCGGTGATGGGCTGTCGTCATCGAAACCGTATCCGGTGTCCACAGCATCGTCCCGCAGCCGACCGCGTGTCGTCTTCGATCGATCTGCGACACAGCGGCCCTTGACACTAGAAAAGCATCGAAGATAGATTCGGAAGAGAACTTCGCACCCGCTCGTCCCGGCCGACGGGCGGGGGCGAAGATCCCATCTCGCCGGGTCACCACCCAGGAGGAACCATGAGCACCATCGCCATCACCCGCATCGACGCCGCTCCGTCGTTCGTCGCACCGCGCACGCGCCTGCGCATCACGACGCGAGGACGTCGTGTGCTCGCCGGCCTCGTTGCGGTTCCCGCGGTCGTCGCACTGGGTATCGGCATCCTCTCCGGCGGTGGGGCGCTCGCCAGCGGCGAGCCGGGCGCATCGGCGCAGTCCTTCGAGACCGTCACTGTCCTGCCCGGCGACTCGCTCTGGACGATCGCCCAGGACGTCGCTCCGTCGTACGACCCCCGCGACGTCGTCGACGACATCGTCCGGCTGAACGCCCTGTCGTCGTCGGTCGTCGACGCCGGGCAGTCCATCGCCATCCCCGCGGAGTACTCGGCGGCGGGCGAGTAGGGGCATCCCGCGTCCTACGATGGCGGGGTGAGTTCCCGTTTGGACGCCCTCCCTCTCCGTGACGATCTGCGTGGCAAGACGCCCTACGGCGCCCCGCAGGCGCCACTTCCCGTGGCGTTGAACGTCAACGAGAACACGCATCCCGTCCCTGAAGAGGTGGCCGACGACATCTTGGATGCCGTCGCCCACGCGCTGCGCGACATCAACCGGTACCCGGACCGCGAGTTCACCGTGCTCCGTGAGGGGTTCGCCGACTACCTCGGACACGGCCTCGAGCCCGAGCAGATCTGGGCCGCCAATGGGTCGAACGAAGTGCTGCAGCACATCCTGCAGGCGTTCGGAGGACCCGGGCGGACGGCGTTCGGGTTCGCGCCGACGTACTCCATGTACCCGCTCCTCACCGAGGCCACCGGGGCCACGTACGTCTCGGGATCGCGCAGTGCGGACTTCACGCTCTCCGCGCAGGACGCCGCTGCGCAGATCGAGCGGGCACAACCCGACGTGGTCTTCCTGTGCGCGCCGAACAACCCCACCGGCACCCCGCTGCCGCTGGAGGTCGTCGAGGCGGTGTACGAGGCATCCCGAGGCATCGTCATCGTCGACGAGGCCTATCAGGAGTTCGCCCCTCACGACGAGCCGTCCGCGCTCACCCTGCTGCACGGTCGCGAGCGGCTCGTGGTGTCGCGGACGATGAGCAAGGCGTTCGCCTTCGCGGGTGCGCGTGTCGGGTACCTGGCGGCGGATCCCGCCGTGATCGACGCACTCCGCCTCGTCCGCCTGCCGTACCACCTGAGCGCGCTGACGCAGGCGGCTGCGACGGCGGCACTGCGTCACGCGCCCACGATGCTCCGCATGGTCGACGACATCGTCGCGCAGCGTGATCGGATCTCCGCGACGCTGTCGGCGCTCGGTTACACGCCGTACGAGAGCTGGTCGAACTTCGTGCTCTTCGGCGGTGTCGACGATCCCCGAGCGACCTGGCAGGGTCTCTACGATCGAGGCGTGCTGATCCGGGACGTGGGCATCCCGCACACCCTCCGTGTCTCGGCGGGCAGCGAGGAGGAGTCCACGGCGTTCCTCGAAGCGCTCGCCTCGCTCTGACGCCCGCCGTCACGCGGCCCGTGGCACGGGATGGGCCTCGGTAGACTCGATCCATGAGCACATCCGCGCCCCGCACGGCCTCGATCCGCCGCGCGACGAGCGAGTCGACCATCGAGCTCGAGCTCGACCTGGACGGCAGCGGTCGCAGCACCATCGAGACGACGGTGCCGTTCTTCGACCACCTGCTCACTGCGTTCGCCAAGCACTCGCTGACCGATCTCACCGTCCGCGCGACCGGCGACACCCACATCGACGCGCACCACACGGTGGAGGACACCGCCATCGTCCTCGGTCAGGCGATCCGTCAGGCGCTCGGCGACAAGTCCGGCATCTCCCGCTACGGCGATGCGCTCGTCCCCCTCGACGAGGCGCTGGCGCAGGCGGTCGTCGACATCAGCGGCCGTCCGTACCTCGTTCACACGGGTGAGCCCGACGGGTATGCGTTCCACCTGATCGGTGGACACTTCACCGGCTCCCTCGTGCGTCACACCTTCGAGGCGATCGCGTTCCACGCCGGCCTGACGATGCACGTGACCCTCCTCGGTGGACGCGACCCGCACCACATCGCCGAGGCGGAGTACAAGGCGTTCGCGCGCGCGTTCCGACAGGCGAAGGCGCTCGACCCGCTCGTCCAGGGCATCCCCAGCACGAAGGGCGCCCTGTGACGGACGCGCCTCTCGTCGCCGTCCTCGACTACGGCTCAGGCAACGTCCACTCGGCCGTCAAAGCGCTCATCGAGGCCGGCGCGGATGCGAGGCTCACGAAGGACCGGGGCCTCATCGCGGACGCGGCCGGCCTCCTCGTCCCGGGCGTGGGCGCCTTTTCGGCGGTCATGGCGGCCCTCAAGGACAGCCGCGGCGACGAGCTGATCGAGCGCCGACTGGCTGGAGGGATGCCGGTGCTCGGCATCTGCGTCGGGATGCAGATCATGTTCGAACTCGGCGTCGAGAGGGGCGTCGACACCGACGGGTTGGGGGAGTGGCCCGGCACCGTGACGGAACTGGATGCGCCGGTGCTCCCGCACATGGGCTGGAACACGGTCCGCGCCGGTGACGGGAGCGTCCTCTTCGATGGGCTCGAGGAGGAGCGCTTCTACTTCGTGCACTCCTATGCGGCGCAGCAGTGGAGCCTCGAGGTCATGAAGCCGTTCCGCGAGCCCATCCTCACCTGGTCCGAGCACGGTTCGCCGTTCCTCGCCGCAGTCGAGAACGGTCCGCTGTCGGCCACGCAGTTCCACCCGGAGAAGTCCGGGGCCGCGGGCATCCGTCTACTGTCCAACTGGATCGGGTCGCTGCCCGCGTCCTAGTAAGGTTTCCCCCTGTGCGCGCGCCCGGTGCGCACACCGTCCCACCCGGAGCCATGAACGAATTCGCATCCACGCCCGAACTGACCCTGCTGCCCGCTGTGGACGTCGCCGACGGCAAGGCCGTCCGACTGACGCAGGGTGAGGCCGGCACCGAGACGAGTTACGGCGACCCCGTCGACGCCGCGCAGGAATGGGCACGTCAGGGTGCGGAGTGGATCCACCTCGTCGACCTGGACGCGGCGTTCGGTCGCGGCTCGAACGCGGCGCTCCTGCGCAAGGTCATCAAGTCGCTGCGCGGTGTGAAGGTGGAGCTCTCCGGCGGCATCCGTGATGACGAGTCGCTCGACGCGGCCCTCGACTCCGGGGCCACGCGCATCAACCTCGGCACCGCGGCGCTCGAGAACCCCGAATGGGCTGCCGACGTCATCCTGCGCTACGGCGACGCGATCGCCGTCGGACTCGACGTGCGCGGAACGACCCTGGCCGCCCGCGGCTGGACCCGCGACGGCGGCGACCTGTGGCAGGTGCTGGACCGACTCGAGGATGCCGGGTGCAGCCGCTACGTCCTCACCGATGTGACGAAGGACGGCACGCTGCAGGGGCCGAACATCGAGCTGCTGCGCGAGGTGGCGGTGCGCACCGACAAGCCGGTCGTGGCCTCGGGCGGCATCTCGAGCCTCGACGACATCGCCGCGCTCCGCGAGCTCGTGCCGCTGGGCGTCGAGGGTGCGATCGTGGGCAAGGCCCTCTACGCCGGCGCGTTCACGCTGGCCGAGGCGCTGGATGTCGCCGGACACTGACCCGCACCACGGCCGTCCGGCAGACTCGGCCGGCGTCCCATGGGAGGGTCGCAGCTTCCAGGCGAACCCGCACAGCGGCGACGACGGCAGCGCGGATCCCGCCCTGCTGGCCGCGCTGACGGCGTTCCACGCGGGGGAGGGGGCGGCGACCGCGGTCGTCGACGCCTATCGGACCGCGCGTCTGCTGATCCCCCTCATCGCCGAGAAGGGTGACGAGGGCGTGGGGCCGACGGGTCTGACCGTCGACAAGACCCAGGAGCTCTCGATCGTGACGGTCGCAGCTCCCGACGGCAGGCGCGTGCTGCCGGTCTTCACCTCCGTGCAGTCGATGTCGCGGTGGGATGCCGCGGCCCGCCCGGTGCCGGCGGAGGGGGTACGAACGGCCCTCTCCGCGGCGGCCGACGACACCGACCTCATCGTCATCGACCCCGGCAGCGACACCGAGTTCGTCATCCGTCGCCCGGCCGTCTGGGCGATCGGGCAGGCGCAGCCCTGGGAGCCGCCGCACGCCTCGCCGGAGGTGTTCGCGGGATTGCAGGAATCGATCGGCACCGAGCTCGGGGTCCTCGACCTCTCGGTCGCGACGGGGGATCCGCACTCGCGTCTTCGCGGTCCGGAGCTGGTGGTCAGCCTGCATCTGGTCGACGGGCTCGATCAGGCGGCGCTCGACGCGATCCTGCAGCGTCTCGCGACCCGCTGGGCGGCCGATGACCGCATCGCGGTGCTCGTCGATTCGCTGACCGTCAAGCTCGTCCGCGGCTGAGTGGATGCCGCGCGGCGGCATCCACTGCCGGTCCCGTCAGGTGACGGGGCCCGTCCACTTCTCGCCGGGGCCCTTGCCGATCGGGTCGGGGATGGTCGAGGCCTCGCGGAAGGCCAGCTGCAGGGTGCGCAGCCCGTCGCGCAGCGACCGCGCGTGCATGTCGCTCACCTCGGGGGCGGCCGCGGTGATGAGCCCGGCGAGGGCGTTGATGAGCTTCCTCGCCTCGTCGAGGTCCTTCTGCGTGTCGGGGTCGTCGGCCAGGCCGAGCTTCACGGCTGCGGCGCTCATGAGGTGGACCGACGTCGTGGTGATGACCTCGACGGCGGGGACGTCGGCGATGTCCCGCCCGGCGGACTGCGCAACCCGCTCCTGCTCCTCCCACCGCGCGAGGCGCTCGGGGTCGTGATCGCTGTGGTCGGCCGGAATAGTGCTCACGTGCTGCTCTCTGCTAGACTTCTGCGGGCACCGGAGTGTTCTGCTCCGTGTCGAAAGAGGATCACATCCCACCCGCGCTTGCCGCTCCAGGCTACCGGGTCTCGCACTCCGCCTCGTTCCGCGAGGTAGTCAGGGTGCAGAACACAGAACGCCGATGCTGCATCGTGCGGGGTGGACGTGACGATCTTCCGCCCGGCGACACACCTCCCGTGTCACCGGAGGCCGTCCACCGCACGAAGAGGAGTCCCGCATCAGCGATCCCCGCACCAATGACCGCATCCGCGTTCCCGAGGTCCGCCTCGTGGGCCCCGCGGGTGAGCAGGTCGGCGTCGTCCGCATCGAGGTGGCCATGCGCCTGGCCCAGGAGGCCGACCTCGATCTCGTCGAGGTAGCCCCCAACTCGAAGCCCCCCGTGGTCAAGATCATGGACTACGGCAAGTTCAAGTACGAGGCTGCGCAGAAGGCCAAGGAAGCGCGGCGCAATCAGGCGAACACCGTCCTCAAGGAGGTCCGGTTCCGTCTGAAGATCGAGGCTCACGACTACATCACCAAGCTCAAGCGCGCCGAGGGCTTCCTGCAGGCCGGCGACAAGGTCAAGGCGATGATCCTCTTCCGTGGTCGCGAGCAGTCGCGTCCCGAGCAGGGTGTGCGTCTGCTCCGCAAGTTCGCGGAGGATGTCGCAGAGTTCGGCACCGTGGAGTCCAACCCCACGATCGACGGACGCAACATGGTGATGGTGGTCGCGCCGCACAAGAACAAGTCCGAGGTCAAGACCGAGCAGAACGCGGCCCGCGCCGCGACGAAGCAGGCCGCACGCGATGCACGCAGCGGCTCGGCCGAGGACGAGCAGACCCCCGCTTCCGCCCCGGCGGAGTAAGCGGCCTGAGACTCCCGTTCGCGGGACCCCAACGAAGGAAGAGATATGCCGAAGCAGAAGACCCACTCGGGTGCCAAGAAGCGTTTCAAGGTCACGGGGAGCGGCAAGCTGATGAAGCAGCAGGCCAACCTCCGCCACAACCTCGAGGGCAAGGCGACCCGCCGCACCCGTCGCCTCGACCAGGAGCAGGTCCTGGCCAAGGGTGACGCCAAGGTCGCCAAGAAGCTCCTCGGCCTCTGAGCGCCGACGCACCACTTAGGAAGTAGAAGAAATGGCTAGAGTCAAGCGGGCTGTCAACGCCCACAAGAAGCGTCGCGTCATCCTCGAGCGCGCCTCCGGTTACCGCGGACAGCGTTCGCGCCTGTACCGCAAGGCGAAGGAGCAGGTGACCCACTCGCTCGTCTACGCGTACCGCGACCGTCGTAAGCGCAAGGGCGACTTCCGTCGCCTCTGGATCCAGCGCGTCAACGCCGCTGCCCGCCAGAACGGCATCACGTACAACCGCTTCATCCAGGGCCTCGGCCTCGCGGGCGTCCAGGTCGACCGCCGCATGCTCGCCGAGCTCGCGGTCAACGAGCCGGCCGTGTTCGCGTCGCTCGTCGCGACCGCGAAGGCTGCGCTGCCGGCCGACGTCAACGCGCCGAAGGCCTGATCGCCTCGATCGCATCGAAAGGGCGTCCCCGTCTCGGGGGCGCCCTTTCGCGTGTCCGCCGCAGGTGGGGACGGGGCGGCGCCTCTACACTGAGACCGTGCTCGAGAACCCCCGTTCGCCCCGTGTCCGTGCGGTCGCGAAGCTCACGAAGCGGGCTGCCCGTCAGGAGACCGGCCTGTACCTGCTCGAGGGCCCCCAGGCCGCTCGCGAGGCCCTCGTCTGGCGGCCCGACACCCTCGTGGAGCTCTACGCCACGCCGACCGCGTGGGAGAAGCATCAGGACATCCAGGCCGCGGCGTCCGATGCCGGCGTCGAGGTCGAATATGCGAGCGAGGCGGTCATCGCCGCGATGGCTGACACCGTCACGCCGCAGGGCATCGTCGCGGTCGCCCGCCAGGTGCCCACGTCGGTGCGGGACGTGTTCGCCGACGCGCCGCAGCTCATCGTGATCTGCGAAGAGGTGCGCGACCCCGGCAACCTCGGGACGATCATCCGAGCAGCGGATGCCGTGGGTGCCGACGCCGTCGTCCTCACGGGACGCACGGTCGACCCGTTCAACCCCAAAGTGGTGCGCGCGACCACCGGCTCGCTCTTCCACCTTCCCGTGGCCGTCGGCGCTGATCTCGCCGAGACGGTCGAGCGCGCCCGCGCGGCGGGTCTTCGGACCGTGGCCGCCGACGTCGGGGGAGAGGACTTCCTCGCACATCGAGGCACGTTGGCGGGACCGACCGCGTGGGTGTTCGGCAACGAGGCGCGGGGCCTCGACGACGACGCACTCGCCCTCGTCGACCTGTCGCTCCGTCTTCCGATCTACGGGCGGGCCGAATCCCTCAACCTCGCAACGGCGGCGAGCGTCTGCCTGTACGAATCGGCCTTCGCGCAGCGCGTCCGCGGCTGAGGCGCGTCGGCCGCGTTCATTACGGAACTGTAAACCCCGCGTCGTCGAGTCTGCGCGCGGACGGCGCGACGAATAGTGTGTCAATTTATGACCACTCCTGCTGCCGAACCCGCGCCGCGCACGTCGAACATCGACGTGCGCCGAGGTGAGCCGCTCGTCGTGATGACCGACGTGCAGAAGCACTACGGCGACTTCCAGGCGCTGACCGACATCGATCTCTCCGTCAATCGCGGTGAGGTCGTCGTCGTCGTCGGGCCCTCGGGCTCGGGCAAGTCGACGCTCTGCCGCACGATCAACCGTCTCGAGACCATCACGAGCGGCACGATCACCATCGACGGTGCGGAGCTGCCGAAGGAGGGCAAGGCGCTCGCGGAGCTGCGCGCGGACGTGGGCATGGTGTTCCAGTCCTTCAACCTCTTCTCGCACCTGACGATCCTCGACAACGTCACGCTCGGTCCGATCAAGGTGAAGGGCATGAAGAAGGCGGATGCCGAGAAGCTCGCCCGTGAGCTGCTCGACCGCGTGGGCGTGGGGCACCAGGCCGACAAGCTGCCCGCGCAGCTCTCGGGCGGTCAGCAGCAGCGCGTCGCGATCGCGCGCGCTCTGGCGATGAAGCCCAAGGTCATGCTCTTCGACGAGCCGACGTCGGCGCTCGACCCCGAGATGATCAACGAGGTCCTGGACGTCATGGTCGGCCTCGCGCAGGAGGGGATGACGATGATCGTCGTCACCCATGAGATGGGCTTCGCCCGGAAGGCGGCTGATCGTGTCGTCTTCATGGCGGACGGGCAGATCGTCGAGGAGGCCGTGCCGCAGGAGTTCTTCACCGACCCGAAGAGCGACCGCGCGAAGGACTTCCTCTCGAAGCTCATCACGCACTGAGACGTCCGCGCCCTGCACCGGCGCGACGAACCACGAACGACACGTCACGACACCAGGAGGATCACATGCGCAAGACTCGAATCGCCGGCACCTTCGCCGGCATCGCGATCGCGGCTCTCGCTCTCGCCGGCTGCAACAGCGGCAGCCCGACGAGCCCCGGCGCCGAAGGCGGTGAAGGTGGCGACGCGCTGTGGGAGGTCGCCAGCGACGTCTCGCTCGACGGCAGCCCCACGTTCGACGCGATGACCGAGCGCGACGGTGTCGTGGTCGGAGTCAAGAACGACCAGCCCGGTCTCGGCTACGAGGATGCGGCGTCGGGTGAGCGCACCGGCTTCGACGTGGACACCGCGCGATGGATCGCGGCATCCCTCGGTTTCGACGAGGATCAGATCGAGTACAAGACGATCCCCTCGGCGAACCGCGAGCAGGCCATCGTCAACGGCGACATCGACTACTACGTCGGCACCTACTCGATCACGGACGAGCGCAAGGAGCAGGTCGATTTCGCCGGCCCGTACTTCATCACGGGACAGGGCCTCCTCGTGGCGGCGGACGACGACTCCATCAACGGCCCGGACGACCTCGCTGGGAAGGTCGTCTGCTCGGTCACGGGTTCGACCCCGCTGCAGCGCATCCGCGACGAGTACAACCCGGGCGACACCCGTGAGTTCGACACGTACTCGCAGTGCATCGACCAGCTGCTGCAGGGTCAGGTCGACGCGATCACGACGGATGAGGCGATCCTGGCCGGCTACGTCGCCCAGCGTCCCGACGAGCTGAAGATCGCGGGCGAGCCGTTCAGCGAGGAGAAGTACGGCGTCGGCCTGCCGAAGGGCGACACGGCACTGCTCGACCACATCAACACGTTGTTCACCGACGGCGGCGACGTGTGGACGGCGCTCTTCGATGAGCACCTGGCTCCCGCCGGCATCGAGGGTACCCAGCCCGACGTCGAGAACTGACGACGAGGTCAGGGGCGGCCCGAGCGCCGCCCCTGACCGACACCCGACCGAGAGGAACGCCGATGGGCGTCATCACCGACAACCTCGACCTGTGGGGCCAGACCCTCGTCGGCACGCTGCTGCTGTTCTTCGGCGGCGGTGCTGTGGCGCTGGTGCTCGGCCTCATCGTCGGCGCCATGCGCGTGTCGCCCGTGCCGATCGCCAGGGCGTTCGGCACCTTGTACGTCAACCTCATCCGCAACACGCCGCTGACATTGGTGTTCTTCGGGTTCGTCTTCGCCCTGGCTCCGTTGCTGGAGACACGCATCCCTCCGCTCCAGCTCGGCATCGCTGCCCTCGGCATCTACACGGCGACGTATGTGGCGGAGACCATCAGGTCCGGCATCAACACGGTCCCCGTCGGCCAGGCCGAGGCGGCGCGAGCTCTCGGCTTGACCTTCGGGCAGGTGATGTCGCTCGTCGTCCTTCCGCAGGCGTTCCGCTCCGTCATCCCCCCGATGATGAGCGTGTTCATCGCGCTCCTGAAGAACACGACGGTCGCCGCGGGCTTCTCGGTCGTCAACCTCGGGTCCATCCGCAGCTACATGAGTGAGCGTGGCGAGAACCAGATGGCCGTCATCCTCTGGGTCATGGTGATCTTCATCGTCCTGGTGCTCGTCCTCTCCTGGGTGCAGCGACGACTCGAGATCCGATGGAAGGTGGCCCGATGAGCAGCGTCCTCTACGACGTCCCCGGCCCCCGAGCCGTCGCGCGCAACCGGATCATCGGTGTCGTCACGATCCTCCTCGTCGCCGCCGTCCTGGGCTTCCTCGTCTGGCGGCTCGTGGCGACGGGCCAGTTCACGGCGGAGAAGTGGTACGCGTTCTCGTTCACGAACGTCTGGATCAGCATCGCGGAAGCGGCCGGGAACACGCTGGCGGCCTTCGCAGTCGCGGCCGTGGGCGCCCTCGCGCTCGGATTCATCCTCGCGATCGGCAGGCTCTCCGATCACGCATGGGTGCGCGCCCCTTTCACCGCAGTGATCGAGGTGCTCCGCGCGATCCCCGTGCTGGTGATGATGTTCCTGCTCTACTACGGACTCCCCGAAATCGGGACCAAGCTCGAACCGTACTGGGCCGTCGTGATCGCGTTGATCGCCTACAACGGCTCCGTGCTGGCGGAGGTCATCCGCGCCGGGGTCGAAGCGCTTCCTCGGGGACAGAAGGAAGCGGGCTATGCGATCGGCCTGCGCAAGAGCGGAGTCATGCGCCTCGTGCTGCTGCCCCAGGCCGTGCGCTCGATGATGCCGGTCATCATCGCCCAGCTCGTCGTCACCTTGAAAGACACGGCGCTCGGCTACATCATCACGTACGAGGAGCTGCTCTTCTACGCCCGCTTCATCGGGTCGCAGTCGACGTACGGATCGCCGATCGTCCCGGCCACCATCATCGTCGGCGCGATCTACATCGTGCTGTGCCTGCTCCTGTCGCTCGTCGCGAACCGGGTCGAGAAGCGCTTGCGCCGTTCGCCTCGCGCGGTCGCGGCGGCGCCGGCTCGCCCGCTGGCGGAGACGACCGACACCGAGCTGATCGCGGCCCAGAAGGGCGCAGGGAAGTACGACTCGAACGCGTTGTGACGGGGATCCCGGCGGGCCGTGGCCCGACCCGCCGGTAGACTCGTCTCTCGTGTCCGACGCACCCCAGATCACCCCCGAGGCGGTGGATGCCGCCGTCGCCGAGGCGCTGGCCGCCTTCGCCGCCGCCCCCGACACCGCCGCGCTCAAGGCGGCTCGTTCGGCCCACACCGCGGAGGGATCGCCGCTCGCGCGTCTCAACGCCGAGCTGCGCAACGTCCCGAACGACCAGAAGGCCGCCTCCGGCAAGCTGGTCGGCCAGGCCCGCGGTCGCGTGAACCAGGCGCTCGCCGCCCGCGAGGCCGAACTGGCCGCCGCAGAGACGGCCGCGAAGCTCGAGGCCGAGCGGGTCGACATCACCGCGATCGTCCCCGCCGCGCGCGTCGGGGCGCGGCATCCGATCTCCCTTCTGCAGGAGGAGATCGCCGACCTCTTCGTCGGCATGGGGTGGGAGATCGCGGAAGGTCCCGAGCTCGAGCACGAGTGGTTCAACTTCGACGCCCTCAACTTCGCGCCGGATCACCCCGCGCGCCAGATGCAGGACACCTTCTTCGTCGACCCCGTCGCACGGCACCTGGTCATGCGCACGCACACGAGCCCGGTGCAGGTGCGCTCGATGCTCGAGCGCGAGGTGCCGATCTACATCCTGTGCCCGGGTCGGGTCTACCGCACCGACGAGTTCGATGCGACCCACCTGCCGGCGTTCACGCAGTTCGAGGGCCTGGTCATCGACGAGGGCATCACGATGGCGAACCTCAAGGGCACGCTGGACCACGCGGCGAAGGTGCTGTTCGGGTCCGAGGCGAAGACCCGGTTCCGCACCAACTACTTCCCGTTCACCGAGCCGTCCGCCGAGCTCGACCTCTGGCACCCCACCTTCCCGGGCGGGGCGCGCTGGATCGAGTGGGGCGGATGCGGGATGGTGAACCCCAACGTCCTCCGTGCCGCGGGCATCGACCCCGAGGTGTACTCGGGCTTCGCCTTCGGCATGGGCATCGAGCGGACCCTCATGTTCCGCAGCGATGTGCAGGACATGCGCGACATGGCCGAGGGCGATGTCCGCTTCAGTGAGCAGTTCGGAATGGTGGTCTGATGCGCGTCCCGCTCTCCTGGCTGCGCGAGTACGTCGACGTCGCGCCCGGCACGACCCCCGAGGACGTCCTCGCGTCGCTCGTCTCGGTCGGCTTCGAGGAGGAGGACGTGCACACGTTCGACCTCAGCGGACCGATCGTCGTCGGCCGCGTCGTCTCATTCGAGGCGGAGCCGCAGTCCAACGGCAAGACGATCCGCTGGTGCCAGGTCGACGTCGGCGAGGCGAACGGCGGCGTCCGGGGCATCGTCTGCGGCGCCGGCAACTTCTTCGAGGGCGACAAGGTCGTGGTGACCCTGCCGGGTGCCGTGCTGCCCGGGCCCTTCCCGATCGCCGCGCGCAAGACCTACGGTCACGTCTCCGACGGGATGATCGCGTCGGCGAAGGAGCTGGGACTCGGCGAGGAGCACTCCGGCATCCTGCGGCTGACCGAGCTTGGACTCGACCCCGAGGTCGGCGCCGACGCCATCGCCCTGCTCGGCCTCGACGACGTCGCCGTCGACATCAACGTGACGCCGGACCGCGGATACGCGCTGTCGGTCCGCGGTGTGGCGCGCGAGTACGCCCATGCGACGGGCGCGGCCTTCCGCGACCCCGGACTCCGACCCTTCGAGGAGCTCCAGCAGCCGGTGGGTGGCTTCGAGGTCGCCGTCGACGACGCGGCGCCGATCCACGGCAACGCCGGGGCGAGCGAGTTCGTCGTCCGCATCGTGCGGGACGTCGACCCCTCTCGGCCCACACCGCCGTGGATGACCGCGCGCCTCGCGCTCGCCGGCATCCGTTCCCTCGGCATCCTGATCGACATCACGAACTACGTGATGCTCGAGCTCGGCAACCCGATCCACGGCTACGACCTCGACACGCTGGCCGGCGGCATCACCGTCCGTCGCGCCGCCGTGGGGGAGAAGCTCACAACCCTCGACGGCAAGGAGCGCACGCTCGACGCCGAGGACCTCCTCATCACCGATGAGTCCGGGCCGATCGGCCTCGCGGGCGTCATGGGTGGCGGCAGGACCGAGATGGGGGATGCCACGCGCAACGTCCTCATCGAGGCGGCGATCTTCGACACCGTGTCGATCGCGCGCACCGCGCGCCGTCACAAGCTGCCCAGCGAGGCGTCGCGCCGATTCGAGCGCGGTGTCGACCCGCTCATCCCGTTCGTGGCAGCCCGCCGCGTGGCCGACCTCATGGTCGAGCTCGCCGGGGGAACGCTCGACACGGCCACCGGCGGCGCCCTCTTCGCCGAGGTCTTCGTCCCCTCGATCGACCTGCCGAAGGCGTTCACCGCCGGCCTCATCGGCGTCGACTACTCCGACGACGAGGTCGTCGGCGCGCTCGAGACGATCGGGTGCGAGGTCTCGGATGCGGCCGAGGCGTGGGAGGTCGTTCCGCCGACCTGGCGTCCCGACCTCACCGACCGGTGGACGCTCGCAGAGGAGGTCGCCCGTATCCACGGGCTCGACCGCATCCCGTCCATTCTTCCGACCCCGCCCTCGGGCCGCGGACTGACCGCCCACCAGCGCGGCCGTCGGCGCGTCGCGAACGCGCTCGCCGCGGCGGGCCTCGTCGAGGTCGTCGCGTTCCCGTTCACGACAGCGGAGCAGAACGACCTCCACGGCTCGGCGTCCGGTGACCACCTCACGTCGATCCGACTCGCCAATCCGCTTGACGGGCAGGCGCCGTTCCTCCGCCGGTCGCTCGTCCCGGGTCTCCTGCAGATCGCGCACCGCAATGTCTCGCGCGGCTTCACCGACGTCGCCCTCTTCGAGTCCGGCAGCGTCTTCACGCCCGACGAGGGCGCGATCTACGGCACCGACACCGTTCCGCCGCTCGCGCAGCGCCCTGACGAGGAGACCCTGGCCGCGCTCCACGCGTCGATCCCGCCGCAGCCCCGGCATATCGCCGTGCTGTTGCACGGGAACGCAGCCGTGAAGCGTCCCGCCGGTGCGGCGGTGCCGTTCGATCTCGCGGACGCGCTCGGCGCTGTCCGCACGGTCGCCGTCGCGGCAGGCGTGGACATCGAGGTGCGACAGGGGGCGCGGGCGGCGCTGCACCCCGGACGCACCGGAACGCTCCACGTCCGCGGCGAGGAGGTCGGCTACATCGGCGAACTCCTGCCGGCGGTCGCGGACGCGGCGGACCTCCACGGACGCGTCTTCGTCGCGGAGCTCGACCTCGACCGCATCCTGTCCCTGGTGCGCGAGCCCGAGGTGGCCGCCTCGCTCGCGACATTCCCCGCGGCGACGCAGGACGTGTCCCTCGTCGTGCCGGCGGACGTTCCCGCCGGCGCAGTCGGCTCGGCGCTGGTCGACGGCGCAGGACCGTTGCTCGAGGACGTCCGACTGGTGGACGACTACCGGGGGGCCGGAGTGTCGGACGGGGCGAAGAGCCTGACGTTCGCCCTGCGGTTCCGGGCGAGCGATCGCACGCTCACGGCAGCGGAGGCCACGGACGCGAAACTCGCGGGTGTGGCGGTCACCGCCGAGCGCTTCGGAGCGACCATCCGCGAGTGACGATGTCCGCCGAAGCCGACGGCGGGGACACCCGCGGTCGGTATACGGTGCGACGATGAGCTCCACGACCGAGACCGTGCCCGCGCGAGCGGACGGCGGTGACGCGCCGCCCCGCATGCCGCGAGCGGCCGGCGTCATCCGTGCACTGGCGGTCTTCAACCTCGTCACGGTCGTGGTGAGCGTGGTCGCCTTCGCCACCGGCTGGCAGTACGGGACGTGGCTGTTCCCGCAGGCGGCGGTCTTCTTCCCCAGCGCATGGGCCGAGATCGTCCCGCGCGGAGCGATCTGGTTCGTCTTCGCCGCCATCGCGGTCCTCGCCGCGGGTGTCGGTGCGCTGGGTGCGCCGGCCGAACACCGGGGCTACGGCGTGTACCGCTCGCTCACCATCTGCGGAGCTGTGATCGCCGTCGTGCTCATCGTCCTCGTCGTCGGAGCCTCGTTCATCACGCTCTGACCCGTCTCAGCGGGCGCCCCATCGCCACGGAGGCCCCTCGAGGCGACCTTGACCCTCGACCGCCGTGCCGTCGGCGAACCGGACCAGCGAGATCCGATGCGCGTCGCCGAGTCCGTCGACCAGGCCGGCGGCGTGGGACACCAGCAGGACCTGCGTCTGCTCCGCAGCGGAGCGCACCAGATTCGCCAGTGGGGGCAGGAGACTCGCGTGCAGGCTCGACTCCGGTTCGTTCAGGACGGTGAGGGGCGCGGGGCGAGCCGGAAGCAGGGCGGCGCACAGGAGCAGGTACCGGAGCGTGCCGTCGGAGAGTTCCGAGGCGTCCAACGGCCGGAGCAGGCCCGGTTGACGGAGCGTGAGTCGCAGGACGCCGTCGGATGCCGCGACCCTCACACGACTGCCGGGGAACGCCTCGTCGACCGCCTGATCGAGCTGGTGGCCGAACCCCGCGTCGACGACGGTCGCCCACACCGCGGCGAGGTTGGATCCGTCGTGCGCGAGCAGCGGTGATCGCGTGCCGACCTGCGGGCGGCGCGCAGGGGCGTCGGCGTCGACGCGGAAGTGGTCGTAGAACCGCCATCCGTTCAGGATCCGCCGGAGCCCGAGCAGCTCCGGGGCGGTGTCGCCGTCGGCGAGGTCGGTGATGATGCTCTCGAAGGGGGCGAGCTGCTGGTCGAGCGAGACCCATGCGCCGTCGCGGACGCGGGTCCGGGCACGCAGACGGTCGATGAGGAGCGTCGCGGGCTTGGCCATCGGGCCCGCGAAGATCTGCTCCCGTTTGATCTCCGGGTCTCGGGCGAACACGCTGTCCTGCGACTGCGGGATGCCGAGGTCGACGAGGTAGCCCAACTCGTCGGACGCGAACCCGAGCTGCACGGCGATGGGGTTCCGTCGCACCGTCCCCTGCTCGCCGCCGTTCTCCGGACCCGCCCACAGGAGCGAGGGGAGTCCGCCCTCGCGTGCGACCGCCCCGACGAGGTCCCCGGTCGCCGCCGACGCCAGCAGCCGCAGCGCGCGGTAGAGGTTCGACTTGCCCGAGCCGTTCGGTCCGGTCACGACCGTGAGGTCCTCGAGTGGGATCACCACGTCGCGGAGGGACCGGTACCCGGAGACGGCGAGCGTGCGCAGCATCCCCTCACTGTGCCAGGCGACGCCGACATCGGTGTCGGCCTCGCGCCGCCGCGCTGACGCCGCGGGAGGGGTGTCGTCCCGCCGTCGGTGCTGATTCGATGGACGCATGACGCGCATCCTCATCCTGAGCGGCACCGGCTGGCTCGGATCCCGCATCGCGCAGCGCTGGGTCGACCGGGGCGCAGAGGTGACGTCCCTGGCGCGAGGTCATCGCCACGGTGCCGACGGCGTCGAGCTCGTGGTCGCCGACCGTGACGCTCCCGATGCCTACCGCGCTGTGCAGGAGCGGGACTGGGACGAGGTCATCGACGTCTCCTCCGATCCGGTCCAGGTCGGGGCTGCCGCCGACGCGCTCGCGGGTCGCGCGGCGCACGCCACCTACGTGTCCAGTGTCTCGGTGTATGCCGGCGCCGATGAGGAGGACGCGGACGAGACCGCCGAGCTCGTGCCCGCCTGGACGGACGGCGACGAGGACGACTACGCCGGCGCGAAGGTCGCCGCCGAGCGCGCCGTGACCGGGTATGCGGCGCGCGTCGCGATCGTACGGCCGGGCCTCATCGTCGGTCCCGGCGATCCGACGGAGCGCTTCGGATACTGGCCGGCGCGCTTCGCGGCGGCTGCCGACGGCCCGGTCCTCGTTCCGCAGACCGCGGGGCGGGTGCAGGTGATCGACGTGGACGACCTGGCCGATTTCATCGTCACCGGCGGTGCCCGTGCGTTCGACGGAATCGTGAACGCGGTGGGGGAGTCGCATCCGATCGCGGAGTTCCTGACCCTTCTCCGCGATCTCGCCGGCCACACCGGCGACCTGCGCGAGGCGCCGGCCGACTGGCTGGGACGTCACGGGGTGGCGCACTGGATGGGCCCGCGGTCCCTGCCGCTGTGGCTCCCCGACGACATGCCCGGCTTCGCGACGCGCAGCAACGCCGCTTACCGCGCGGCTGGCGGCCGCATCCGTCCCCTCGCCGAGACTGCCGCCCGGGTGCTCGCAGACGAGCGCACTCGAGGCGTCGCACGCACGCGCGGATCCGGTCTCGAACGCAGCGAGGAGCTCGATCTGCTCCGGATGTGGGAGGCCGAGCGACCGACCGGAGTGTGACGCTCGATTTGCGGGACCGGATGCCGCGGCGATACCGTCGGCCTGTGTCCTCCGCCGTGATCCGCCCCGCTTCCGCGGGCTCGCGCGCGCGTCGACGTCTGGGCGACCGCCGACGCTAGGCGACCCTCCCGCTCTCCGCCTGTGCGGATCGAGCCGCAGGCGTCGCCGTTCCCGGCCCGTTCCTCCCAGACAATAAGGTTGCATCCATGACCTCTTCGGTCGCCGTCTCCGGCGCTTCCGGCTATGCGGGCGGCGAGATCCTCCGCCTGCTCGCCGCCCACCCCGATGTCGAGATCCGCACCGTCACGGCGCATTCGAACGCCGGACAGCCGCTGATCGATCACCAGCCCCACCTGCGCTCGTTGTCGCATCTGACGCTCCAGGACACCACCCCGGAGAACCTCGCGGGGCACGACATCGTCTTCCTCGCCCTGCCGCACGGGCAGTCCGCGCAGTACACCGAGATGCTCGCCGACGTCCCCCTCGTCATCGACGCGGGCGCCGACCACCGTCTGACGGATGCTGCCGCATGGGATGCGTTCTACGGTGGGGCCTTCTCCGAGCCGTGGGCCTACGGGGTGCCCGAGCTGCCCGCGGGGTCCGCGAAGCAGCGCGAGGCGCTCGCGGGAGCACGTCGGATCGCGGCGCCGGGGTGCAACGCCTCGACGGTGTCGCTCAGCCTCGCGCCCGGCGTCGCCGCCGGGGTCATCGATCCGGGTGACATCGTGACGGTGTTGGCGGTCGGACCCTCGGGTGCGGGCAAGAGCCTGAAGCCGAATCTCCTCGCCTCCGAGATCCTTGGAACGGCGAATCCGTACGCGGTGGGCGGGGGTCATCGTCACATCCCCGAGATCCGGCAGGCGCTCGCGGCTGCGTCGACGACGCCCGTCGACATCCGGGTGTCGTTCACGCCCGTGCTCGTCCCGATGGCTCGCGGCATCCTCGCCACCTCGACGGCACCGATCGCGCCGGGCGTCACCGACGCGCAGATCCGGGATGCCTGGGAGTCGGCCTACGCCGGCGAGACCTTCGTCCAGCTGCTGCCCGCGGGGCGCTTCCCCCGCACGGCCGACGTCGTCGGCGCCAACACCGCGCTCCTCGGCCTCGCGATCGACCGTGCCGCGAACCGGGTGGTGGTGGTCGCCGCGGTCGACAACCTCGTGAAGGGCACCGCGGGCGCCGCGATCCAATCGATGAACATCGCCCTCGGCCTCCCCGAGGACACGGGCCTGACCGTGAACGGGGTGGCACCGTGAGCGTCACGGCAGCTCAGGGATTCGAAGCGGCCGGCGTCGCTGCGGCGCTCAAGTCGACCGGAGCCAACGACGTCGCGGTGGTCGTCAACCGCGGACCGAAGAAGACCGGTTCCGCCGTCTTCACCTCCAACCGCGCGAAGGCGAACCCCATCCTCTGGTCGCAGCAGGTCATCGGTGACGGCGTCGTCGAGGCGATCGTCCTGAACTCCGGCGGCGCGAACTGCTTCACGGGCGCCTTCGGATTCCAGACCACGCATCAGACCGCCGAGAAGGCCGCGGAGCTGCTGGGCATCGGCGCGGGTGATGTCCTCGTCTGTTCCACCGGGCTCATCGGCACCGGCGACGAGGTCTTCCGCGCGAAGGTGCTCGACGGCGTCGAGCGGGGCATCGCCGCGCTCTCGCCGGACGGGGGAGAGGCGGCATCCCTCGCCATCATGACGACGGACTCGCGCCCCAAACGCTCGGTCGTCGCCCGTGACGGCTGGACGATCGGCGGCATGGCGAAGGGTGCGGGCATGCTCGCGCCGGGTCTTGCGACGATGCTCGTGGTGATCACCACCGACGCCGACCTCGAGCCGAGTGAGGCCGACGCAGCATTGCGCCAGGCGACGCGCGTCAGCTTCGACCGGCTCGACTCCGACGGCTGCATGTCGACGAACGATCAGGTGACCCTGCTCGCGAACGCGGCCAGCGGCATCCGTCCCGCCTCGGTGGACTTCACCGCCGCCCTCACGGAGCTGTGCCTCGATCTCGCGGCGCAGCTGCAGGGGGATGCCGAGGGCGCGAGCCACGACATCACGATCGAGGTCGTCGGCGCCGAGAGCGAGGACGACGCCGTGACGGTCGGCCGCTCGGTCGCCCGCAACAACCTCTTCAAGGCCGCCATCTTCGGCAACGACCCGAACTGGGGTCGCGTCCTCGCGGCGATCGGCACGACCGATGCCGCCTTCGATCCGTACGACGTCGACGTGTCGTTCAACGGGGTGCGCGTCTGCCACGCCGGCGGCCCCGACCGCCCGCGGGAGGAGGTCGACCTCACGCCGCGCGCGACGCACATCCTCATCGACCTCCGGGTCGGCGCCGCCGCCGCGACGATCCTCACCAACGACCTCACCCACGACTACGTCCACGAGAACAGCGCCTACTCGTCATGACCGACATCCAGCAGACCACCCCTGAGGAAGCGGCCGGGAAGGCCGCCGTGCTCGTCGAATCCCTGCCGTGGCTCAAGCGGTTCCGCGATCAGATCGTCGTCATCAAGTACGGCGGCAACGCGATGGTCAGCGAAGAGCTGCAGGCGGCGTTCGCCGAGGACGTCGCCTACCTGCATCACGTCGGCGTCAAGGTCGTCGTCGTGCACGGCGGCGGCCCGCAGATCTCGAAGATGCTCGACCGCCTCGACATCCCGAGCGAGTTCAAAGGCGGGTACCGCGTCACCAGCACCGAAGCCATCGGAGTCGTCCGCATGGTGTTGACCGGGCAGATCAATCCGCAGCTCGTCTCCCGCATCAACGCCCACGGGTCGTTCGCGACGGGCCTCTCCGGAGAGGATGCGGGACTGTTCCGCGGACGTCGCCGCGGCGTCGTCGTCGACGGTGCCGAGCACGACCTGGGCCACGTCGGGGACGTCGTCGGCGTCGACCCGCAGACCGTGCTCGACCACCTTTCCGCGGACCGGGTGCCCGTCGTGTCCTCCATCGCCCCCGACGCCGACGCGCCCGGAACGTCACTGAACGTCAACGCGGATGCCGCGGCCGCGGCGCTCGCCGTCGCCCTCGGGGCCACGAAACTCGTCATCCTGACCGACGTCGCCGGTCTCTACGCCGATTGGCCGAACCGCGACTCGCTCGTGTCCCACCTGACGGCGACCGAGCTGCGGGACATGCTCCCGCGCCTCGAGTCGGGGATGATCCCCAAGATGCAGGCATGCCTCGACGCGGTCGAGGGCGGCGTCGACCGGGCCGCGATCATCGACGGTCGACAGCCGCACTCGGTGCTCGTCGAGCTCTTCACGGAACGCGGAATCGGAACAGAGGTGGTGGCGTGATGACCGCGCAGACGGGAGCCGGCTGGAAGGACGATGCGGCACGGGATCTGGTCCTGAACTCGGGGGACCGGTTCGCGCTGCTCGTCCGCGGCGAGGGTGCGCACCTCTGGGACGACGAAGGCACCCGCTACCTCGACTTCCTCGGCGGCATCGCGGTGATCTCGCTCGGCCACGCGCACCCCGTGTTCGTCCAGGCCGTCGCCGATCAGGCGGCGACCCTCGGACACGTCTCCAACTACTTCGCGACGCCGCCCCAGCTCGGTCTCGCCGCCCGGCTCAAGCGGCTGGCCGGCACCGGCGAGTCGGGCCGCGTCTACTTCGGCAACTCCGGTGCCGAAGCCAACGAAGCGGCGTTCAAACTCGCCCGGCTCCACGGCGGCAGCGAACGCCCCCGCATCCTCGCCCTCAAGAACGCGTTCCACGGCCGGACCATGGGAACGCTGGCGCTGACCGGGAAGCCGGCGATGCAGCAGCCCTTCGAGCCGATGGTGCCGGGCGTCGAGTTCCTCGACACCACCATCGACGCGCTCGAGGCGGCCATCGACGACCGCGTCGCTGCGCTGTTCGTCGAGCCGATCAAGGGCGAGGCCGGTGTGCTCGAGCTGCCCGACGGCTACCTCGCGGCCGCGCGTGAGCTCACCGAGCGCCACGGAGCGCTGCTCATCATCGACGAGATCCAGACCGGAGCCGGACGCACCGGCGCCTGGTTCGCCTTCCAGCACGCCGGCATCACGCCGGACGCGATCACCGTCGCGAAAGGCATCGGCAACGGCATCCCGATCGGCGCCCTCGTCACCTTCGGCGCGGCGAGCGACCTCTTCTACCCGGGCACCCACGGCTCGACGTTCGGCGGCAACCCCCTCGCCACCGCCGTCGCCTCGGCCGTCCTCGACGAGATCGAGCGTGCCGGCCTCGTCGAGGCCGCGGCCGAGCGCGGGGCGCAGGTACGCGACGCGGTCGCGGCCATCGACTCGGAGCTGGTGGAGGGATGCCGGGGCCAAGGACTGCTCATCGGGGTCGCGCTCCGCCGCCCGGTGGCCTCCGCCGTCGTCGCCGCTGCCCAGCAGCACGGCCTCATCATCAACGCGGCCAACGACTCGACGATCCGCCTCGCGCCGGCCCTGACGATCGGCGACGTCGAGATCGACGAATTCCAGACCCTGTTCGCCAAGGCGCTCGCGACCGTCGAGGACGCGCTGCTGCTGCGCACCCCGCATCCCCACACCACGGAGGCATCCGCATGACCCGCCACCTGCTGCGCGACGACGATCTGACCCCGGCCGAACAGGCCGAGATCCTCGACCTCGCGGTTCAGCTCAAAGCCGATCGTTGGGGCGAGAAGCCGCTCGAGGGCCCGCAGACCGTCGCCGTCATCTTCGACAAGTCGTCCACGCGCACCCGCGTCTCGTTCGCGGTGGGCATCGCGGACCTCGGCGGGTCGCCACTGATCATCTCCACGGCCAACAGCCAGCTGGGCGGCAAGGAGACCCCGTCCGACACGGCGCGCGTCCTCGAACGCCAGGTGGCGGCGATCGTGTGGCGCACGTACGCCCAGGCCGGCCTCGAGGAGATGGCCGCCGGGACGCGGGTGCCCGTCGTCAACGCGCTGAGCGACGACTTCCACCCGTGCCAGCTGCTGGCCGATCTGCTGACGATCCGAGAGCACAAGGGCGAACTCGAGGGGTTGACCCTCGCATTCTTCGGCGACGGACTCTCGAACATGGCGCACTCGTACGCACTGGCCGGGGTGACCGCCGGCATGCACGTGCGGATCGCGTCGCCCGAGGCCTACGCGCCCCGCGAGGATGTCGTCGCCGACGCCGACCGCCGAGCCGCCGAGACCGGTGGCTCGCTGACGCTGTTCACCGATCCGCTCGAGGCAGCGGCCGGAGCGGACGTCATCGTCACCGACACGTGGGTCTCGATGGGCAAGGAGGAGGAGAAGACCGCCCGGCTCCGAGACCTCGGCTCGTACAAGGTCACGCAGGAGACCATGGCCCTCGCCCAGGACGACGCGATCTTCATCCACTGCCTGCCCGCCGATCGCGGGTACGAGGTCGACGCCGAGGTGATCGACGGTCCGCAGAGTGTCGTGTGGGATGAGGCGGAGAACCGCCTGCACGCGCAGAAGGCGCTGCTGGTGTGGCTGCTCCGGCAGCCCTGACCCGCGCCTGGCGGAGCTGGAACGGCCCCGACAGGCTGCACGGCATCGACCTGGCTCGAGCGCTCGCCGTGATCGGGATGTTCGCCGCGCATCTGCTGACGATCGAGGATCCGGTGATCCTGTTCGCGCCGCAGACCTGGATCGGCGTGGTCGACGGTCGGTCGTCGATCCTCTTCGCCGTGCTCGCGGGTGTGTCGATCGCCCTCGTCACCGGCGGACGAACGCCGCACGGGGGCATCCGGCTCCGCACAGACCGGCGACGCTTGGCCATCCGCGCCGTCGCGCTCTGGGGCATCGGTCTGCTGCTCATCCAGACGACGGTGCCGATCTACGGCATCCTGCCCGCCTACGGCATCCTGTTCCTCCTCGCGATCCCGATCGTCCGCCTCCCCGTGGCGGCACTGTGGGCCGTCGCCGGGTCCGTGGCGCTGATCGTGCCGTGGGTGCTGCCGGACCTCGATGCGCTGCCGATCTGGAACGGGGACGTCGGGGAAGCAGCGTTCTTCGTCGTCGGCTGGGCGTATCCGTTCCCGCTCTGGATCGCGTTCGTCGCCGCAGGGATCGCCCTGGGCCGGACCGACCTCCGGAGCCTCGCCGTGCAGGTGAACCTGCTGGCCGGCGGGCTCGCCGCCGCCACGGTCGCCGGCATGGCCGCGCTCGCGGTGGATGTCTCGGGCGCGGCGCTCGCCGACCCGCTGCTCGGGCGGGTGCTGAGCAACGAGCCCCACTCCGGTGGCCTCATCGAGGTCGTCGGCTCCGGTGGGTTCGCGGTCGCCGTGCTCGGTGCTTGTCTGCTGGTCTGCCGGACCCCGCTGACGTGGGTCGTCCTACCGCTTCGGGCCGTCGGGTCGATGCCATTGACGGCGTACGTCCTGCACGTGGTGATCTGGGCCGTTGCCGGGCTCGCCCTGATCGGCGACCCCTCGGACCTGTTCGCCTTCCGCGCGCTCGAGCCGTTCTGGTGGTTCGTCGTGGGCATCGTCCTCTTCTGCACGGCGTGGGCCCTCCTCGCCGGGCAGGGGCCCCTCGAGCGCGCGCTCGTCGCACTCGCGCGGCGCCTCGCCCCCGTCGAGGCCGAACCGGTCGCCGGTAGGGTGGACAAGTGAGCGAGAGCAAGAGCGAAGCGACGAACCGGGGCGCACTGTGGGGCGGGCGGTTCGCATCCGGTCCCTCACCGGAGCTCGCGGCGCTGAGCCGGTCGACCCATTTCGACTGGGCGCTGGCGGGATACGACCTCGCCGGGTCTCACGCCCATGCGCGGGCGCTCGCCGCCGCCGGGTACCTCACGCCCGAAGAGGAGGCCCGGATGCACGCGGGCCTCGACGCGCTCGCAGCCGCGGTCCAGGACGGCTCGCTCGTCGCCGCGGAGTCGGACGAGGATGTGCACGGCGCGCTCGAGGCAGCGCTCATCCGCGAGGTGGGTCCGGAGCTCGGCGGCAAGCTCCGTGCCGGCCGCAGCCGGAACGATCAGATCGCGACCCTCGTGCGGATGTACCTGCTGGATCATTCCCGTGTCATCGCACGGGACCTCCTCCGGGTCATCGACGCGATCGTCGCGCAGGCCGAGGCGCACCCCGACGCGATCATGCCCGGGCGCACCCATCTGCAGCACGCGCAGCCCGTCCTCCTCGCACACCATCTGCAGGCGCATGCGTGGCCGCTCGTGCGCGACCTGGAGCGCCTCCGCGACTGGTCGGCTCGGGCATCCGTCTCGCCGTACGGCGGCGGAGCGCTCGCCGGCGCCACCCTGGGTCTCGATCCTCAGCTGGTGGCCACGGAGCTGGGACTCGCCCGCCCCGCCGAGAACTCCATCGACGGCACGTCCTCGCGAGACGTCGTCGCCGAGTTCGCGTTCATCACGGCGATGATCGGGGTCGACGTCTCCCGCTTCGCCGAGGACATCATCATCTGGAACACCCGCGAGTTCTCCTTCGTGCGCCTGGACGACGGCTACTCGACCGGGTCGAGCATCATGCCGCAGAAGAAGAACCCCGACATCGCGGAGCTCGCGCGGGGCAAGTCGGGCCGGCTCATCGGCAACCTCTCGGGGCTGCTCGCGACGTTGAAGGCTCTGCCGCTCGCGTACAACCGCGATCTGCAGGAGGACAAGGAGCCGGTGTTCGACTCGGTGACGACCCTCGAGGTGCTCCTGCCGGCGTTCGCCGGCATGGTGGCCACGCTCCGCTTCGACACCGAGAGGATGGCGGCGCTCGCTCCGCAGGGCTTCTCCCTTGCGACGGACGTCGCCGAGTGGCTGGTCAAGCAAGGTGTTCCGTTCCGCGACGCGCACGAGATCTCCGGCGCCCTCGTGCAGGCATGCGAGCAGCGCGGCATCGGGCTCGAGGATGCCGACGACGACCTGCTGGCGGAGGTCTCCGACCAGCTCCCACCCGCCGTTCGCGAAGTGCTGTCGATCGAGGGGTCCGTCGCGAGTCGCACGGGCGCCGGCGGGACCGCGCCGGTCCGGGTGGGAGAGCAGCGGGCCGAGCTCGTCCGTCGTTCGCAGGGAGCGGGCCACGATCTCGGGCTCTGACCCTTATCGTAACGAGTGTATAAGCCGATAACTTATTGATTGTCATCCATAAGTCGGCTACCGTGCCCATATGGCTCTCCAGGTCGCAGTGATCGCCGACATCGTCGGATCGCGGCAGCTCGCCGATCGCAGCGCCGCGCAGCAATCGATCGAATCGTGCGCAGCGCAGGTGCATCGCGACCACCCCGTGGACGTCGCCCCGCTCGAGGCGACCGTGGGGGATGAGTTCCAAGGCATCTATCCCGATCTCACAGCGGCACTGACGTCGCTCCTCCTGATGCAGCTGGCGCTGCCGGACGGGATCGAACTCCGCTTCGGCATCGGCGTCGGACTCGTCGACGACGTGGGCTCTTCGGGGAAAGGCATCATGGACGGCCCCGGCTGGTGGGCGGCGCGTGAAGCCATCGATCACGTGCACCGACTGCAGGATCGCGTCGTGCCGAGCGCACGCACACGCGTCGCCCACTCGGCGGAGCAGGATGCTGACATGAGCGAGCGCATCGCCTACGCCAACGCCTACCTCCTCGTCCGCGACGAGACGGTCGGCTCGATGAGCGAGCGATCGCGACGTCTGACCTACGGCCGCTGCCTCGGCAGAACGCAGCGGGAGCTGGCTGAACGCGAGGGGATCACCCAGCCCGCCGTCTCGCAGGCACTCGCGACCGCCGGCGCGGCGGCGATCGTCTCCGGATTCGAATCGCTGAGCAGCAGCCGATGATCGGCGCCGGGATCGTCCTGCTCGCCGTCGGGATGACCGACCTCATCCGGCTGTATGCGCCGCCGCGTGCGCGCATCGCGCTCTTCGCAACCGTCGGCATCCTCCTCCTCGTCGTGGCTGCAGGCGCCGATGCTGTTCCCTGGCTGTTCACCGGCATCGGCGTCGCCGTGCTGTGGACGCTCGGGACGCCGGCTCGACGCGGGGGCCGCGCGGGTCTCTGGCCCGTCGTCCTCGTCGCCGCGGTGAGCGCCGTCGCCGTGGCACTCCAGGGCATCCGCGTCCAGCAGGGCCCGCTCGGCGACATCTGGCCGGATTCCTCGCCGCTGGGTCTGGTCACCCTCGACACCGGGCTGTTCGTCCTCGGCGCCATCTGCTTCCTCGCGGAATCAGGGAACGTCGTCGTGCGCGCGGCGCTCCGGGACGGGGAGCTCCCCGACGGGGACGCCCCCGCGTTGAAGGGTGGCCGGCTCATCGGGCCGCTGGAGCGGATCCTCGTCTTCGCCCTCACGGTCGCTGGCGCCTTCACGCTCCTCGCGGCCGTGCTCGCCGCCAAGGGCATCGTCCGATTCCCCGAGATCTCCCGCGACAGCGACACCGGTACCCGAGCGGAGTACTTCCTCATCGGGAGCCTCGTCAGCTGGGCGACCGCGCTGGGTGCGGCGTTCCTGCTCTGGTGGGGAGCCGGCGGCTGACCCTTGCCCAGTGATCCGCGCGATGCGAGGCTGAACGGCATGGCGAAGGTGGAGCACTTCGAGATCCCGGTCGACGACATCGCACGAGCGCAGGCGTTCTACAAAGACGTCCTCGGCTTCGACTACACCCCCTGGGGCGATGAGATGGGCATGATCGAGCAGCCCGGCGGGGGAGGGATCAACGGCGACCTGCACCTGCGCGGGGCGACTCCGCATCCGACCGTCGTGTTCACCGTCGATCGCATCGAGGACACCGTCGCGCTCGCGGTGGCGAATGGCGGATCGCAACTGGGCGACATCCAGCCGCTCGACGAGACCTCGCGCTGGGTCTACATCCGCGACTCGGAAGGCAACATCATCGGTCTGTACGACGAGGTCTCCGCCGCCTGATCGCGCCCGGGCCCGCTGATAGCCTGGAAGGCGTGTCTGAAACCGTCTCGAGCGCCGATGTGAGAGCGCTCGCGCCCGCCAACGATCCCGACTTCGAGAACGTCTGGGACGAGATCGTGTGGCGTGGCCTGGTCCACGTGTCCACCGAGGAAGGCGCCCTGCGGGAGCGTCTCGGGGGAGCGCCGATCACGTACTACTGCGGATTCGACCCGACCGCCCCGAGTCTCCATCTCGGCAATCTCGTCCAGCTCCTCCTGCTGCGGCGTCTGCAGTTGGCCGGGCACAAGCCGCTCGGCCTGGTGGGCGGATCCACCGGACTGATCGGCGATCCGCGACCGACGGCGGAGCGCACCCTCAACACACGTGAGACCGTCACGGAGTGGGTCGAGAAGCTCCGGTCGCAGGTCGAACGGTTCCTGAGCTTCGAGGGCGAGAACGCGGCGCGCCTGGTGAACAACCTCGACTGGACGGCTCCGATGAGCGCCATCGACTTCCTGCGCGAGATCGGCAAGCACTACCGCGTCGGCACCATGCTGAAGAAGGATGCCGTCGCCGCCCGCCTGAACTCCGACGCGGGCATCAGCTACACCGAGTTCAGCTACCAGATCCTGCAGGGGATGGACTACCTGGAGCTGTTCCGCCAGTACGACTGCGTGCTGCAGACCGGCGGCAGCGATCAGTGGGGCAACCTCACCAGTGGGACGGATCTGATCCACCGTGTCGAGGGGGCGAGCGTCCACGCGATCGGCACCCCGCTGATCACGAACAGCGACGGCACGAAGTTCGGCAAGAGCGAAGGCAACGCGGTCTGGCTGGATGCTGATATGTGCAGCCCGTACCGGATGTACCAGTTCTGGTTGAACACCGACGACGCGGACGTCATCGCACGCTTGAAGGTCTTCACCTTCCTCACTCGTGCGGAGATCGAGGAGTACGAGGCCCTCGTGGCGGCCGAGCCGTTCCGGCGCGCTGCGCAGCGCCGGCTCGCAATGGAGGTCACGACGACCGTGCACGGCATCGATGCGGCCTCCGCGGTGGTCGCCGCATCGGAGGCGCTGTTCGGCCAGGGGGATCTGACGACGCTCGACGCGCCGACACTGCGATCGGCCCTCGAGGAGCTGCCGCACATCACGGCCGCGGAGGAGGTCTCCGTCGTCCAGGCGCTCGTCGACACCGGGTTGGTCGCGAGCGCGAGTGAAGCCCGTCGAGCCATCGCACAAGGCGGCGTCTCCGTCGACGGCGAGAAGGTCGCGGACGACACGCACGTGATCAGCGGCTCGCTGCCCGGCGGCGTCTCCGTCCTCCGTCGCGGGAAGAAGACCCTCGCGGGCGTATTCGTCTCCTGACCAGCCATGCAGATCGAGGCCGTCCTTCCCGAACGGGGGAGGGCGGCCTCCGTCGTTCCGGGGGATGCGTGCGCGACACGCCCGGGATGCGGACCTGATTTGCCGGACCCCCGATCCCCGCGTAACTTATTACTTGTTCGCCCCACAGGGAAGAGCGAGAGGCCGAAAGGCTCCCGCCCCCTCAAGCGGAGAACATCCCATCCCAAACCTCTCCTAGAGAGAACATGACCTCATGGTCTAGGATGGAAACTCCACCTCGAAGCCCCGTGGTGATGAGCCCAACGAAGACCTTCGGTCGTGTTGTGCCGTCTCGCTCGGTCATCGGGTGGAGCACAGAGTGAAGAGCCTCACTACGAAGCCCTGCGGGGTGGTGTGGGAGCGTCCGATCCTTGAGAACTCAACAGCGTGCACTTGTCAAATGCCAAATAACCTCGATCTCAGTTTTGGCTGAGGTGAGATTCCTTTGGATCA
>NZ_JAHXMY010000002.1 GCF_023149035.1 Microbacterium sp. EYE_78 | reverse complement strand
GGTCACATTCCGAACCCGGAAGCTAAGCCTCACAGCGCCGATGGTACTGCAGGGGGGACCCTGTGGGAGAGTAGGACACCGCCGGACTTCTTTCGTGAAATGGCCACCCAGAGCTGGGTGGCCATTTCTCGTTAACGCGCATGTGGAGGACAGAGAAGATGACTGACGAAGAGCGCCCCGACCGACCGGGCGGCAAGCGGAAGTTCTCGCCTGCCTCCTCGAGCTCGCGTGACGGTCGACCCCGACGTGACGACGGCGATCGTCGCCGCGAGTCCCCTCCTTCCGCCCCTCGCGATGGTCAGCGGCGTCCGTTCGCGCCGCGCGACGGTGAGCGTCGTCCGTTCGAGAAGCGGGATGGCGAGAAGCGTCCGTACGTGAAGCGTGACGGTGAGCGTCGTCCGTTCGAGAAGCGTGATGGCGAGAAGCGTCCGTACGTGAAGCGTGACGGTGAGCGTCGTCCGTTCGAGAAGCGTGATGGTGAGCGTCGTCCGTTCGAGAAGCGTGACGGTGAGCGTCGTCCGTTCGAGAAGCGAGATGGCGAGAAGCGTCCGTACGTGAAGCGTGACGGTGAGAAGCGTCCGTACGTGAAGCGTGATGGTGAGCGTCGTCCGTTCGAGAAGCGTGATGGTGAGCGTCGTCCGTTCGAGAAGCGTGACGGCGAGCGTCGTCCGTACGTCAAGCGTGATGGTGAGCGTCGTCCGTTTGAGAAGCGAGATGGCGAGAAGCGTCCGTTCGAGAAGCGTGATGGCGAGCGTCGCGCGTCTCGACCGCCGCAGGACTCGGACCGCCGGCGCGAAGGCTCCGGTCCCGTCGTGCCCGATGAGGTCTCGGCCCGTGATCTCAACGGTCCGGCACGGAACGAGCTGAAGACTCTCAGCAAGGACAACGCCGAGCAGGTCGCGCGGCACCTGGCGATGGCCGCCCGCCTCATCGATGATGATCCCGCGCTTGCGCACGAGCACGCCCTCGCCGCATCCCGCAGCGCGGGCCGCATCGCAGTCGTCCGCGAGACCGTCGCCATCACCGCGTACGCGACGGGTGACTTCGCGCTCGCGCTGCGCGAGCTCCGCACCTTCCGACGCATCTCCGGGCGCGACGATCAGATCGCGCTCATGGTCGACAGCGAACGCGGGGTCGGTCGCCCGGATCGCGCGCTCGAGGTCGGACGCGCCGTCGACCGCAGCACGCTGCCGACGGAGGTGCGGGTCGAGCTCGCCATCGCCATGTCGGGCGCCCGCCTCGACCTCGGCGAGACGGAACGCGCCCTCGGAGAACTCGACATCCCCGAACTCGATCCCGATCGGGCCTTCTCCTGGAGCCCCGGTCTGTTCGCCGCGCGGGCGGCGGTGCTGGAAGAGCTCGGCCGGCTCGACGAAGCCGCAGAATGGCAGCGCCGGGCTGACGTGGCCGCAGAGGCCCTCGGCGAGGTGGACGCAGACAGCGAGACCATCGAGATCGACGAGATCGATGAGATCGACGAGATCCCCGTCGACGACGATGAGTCTCAGGATGCCGCGACGCCGGACCCGGGGCCGCGCGACTGATGGGGCTGTTCTCCCGCACCCGCCCGACACCCCTCGACGGGGTGGATCTCGTCCTCGCCGACCTCGACGGCGTGGTGTACGCCGGCGACGGAGCCATCCCGCACGCGGTCGAGAACCTCACCCGCGCGGCCGCAGGCCGTCCGTTGGCGTACATCACCAACAACGCGTCCCGTCGGGACAGTGTCGTCGCGCGGCACCTCACCGAGCTCGGTCTCCCAACTCGACCCGACGAGGTCGTGACCAGTCCCCAGGCGGCGGTCCGGCTCCTCCGTGACCGGGTGCCGGCGGGGGCGACGATCCTCGTGGTGGGTGGCGACGGGCTCGAGTTCGAGCTGCTGAAGGCCGGATTCGTCGTGACGCGCAGCGCCACCGACGCCCCGGCGGCGGTCGTGCAGGGCTTCGCTCCCGAGGTCGGGTGGGCGCAGCTCGCCGAGGCCGCGTACGCCCTCGCAGTGCCGGAGGACGAGGGCGGCATCCCGTGGATCGCCACCAACACCGACTGGACCATCCCACAGGCACGCGGCATCGCGCCGGGGAACGGGACGCTCGTGTCGGCCGTCCACACTGCCGTCGGTCGTCTCGCGACCGTCGCGGGCAAGCCGGAGCGTCCCATCTTCGACGAAGCCGTCGCGCGTTTCGGCGCGCAGCGGCCGCTGTTCATCGGCGATCGCCTGGACACCGACATCGCCGGGGCGCAGGCCGCGGGCATCGACTCCGCGGTCGTGCTCACCGGCATCGACCGGCCGAAGCACATCCTCGCCGCACCGACCGTGTCGCGTCCGACGTTCATCCTGGGGGATCTCCGCGAGCTCCACGAGCCGTACCCCGAGACGACGTACAAAGGCGACGTCACCACCGTCGGAGGCGCGTCGGTCGCTGTGGACGGACCGGACGTGCGGATCGTCTCCGAAGGCGACCGGCCGATCGACCTCGTGCGCGCCGGAGCCGCGGCGATCTGGCGCACCGGCCGCGCGATCTACGGATTCCGCGTGCCGGAGCGGCTCTACGCGGACCCCTTCCACCGTCGCTGACGCCCGCGCGCCCCGCCGGCCCGGGCGCTCAGCCGCGTATCGTGGAGGCATGTCGATGGATGCCGCAGACGCCAACGCCCGGCGCGAGGACCTCATGTCGACCCTCGACGTCATCGAGGACCAGCCGCTGAGCGAGCGCGCGGCCGCGTATGCGTTGCTGCACGATGAGCTCGCGGCGCGCCTCGAATCCGGGCCCCGCGACCACAGCGCATGACCGTCCGCCTCGACGCCGCCGTCGCGGCCCGCGGACTCGCGCGGTCGCGCACGCACGCCGCCCAGCTCATCGAGGCGGGCCTGGTGAGTGTCGACGGCGCCCCCGTCGTCAAGGTCTCGACGAAGGTCGGCGATGCGGCGCACATCACGGTCGCGGCATCCGACCACTACGTCAGCAGAGCCGCGCACAAGCTCATCGCAGGCCTGGACGCGTTCGCCGTCGATGTCAACGGCCGGACGGCGCTCGACATGGGCGCATCGACGGGCGGGTTCACCCAGGTGCTCGTCGAGCGAGGGGCGTCGCGTGTCGTCGCGGTCGACGTCGGGCACGGTCAGCTCGCATCGGAGGTCGCTGCACTCGAGCAGGTGGTGAGCGTCGAGGGTTTCAACGTCCGACACATGACCGCCGCGTCACTGGCCGAGGCGAGCGGTGTCGCCGAGCGGCCCTCGCTGATCACCGGCGACCTGTCCTTCATCTCCCTCGCGCACGTGCTGCCCGCCGCAGCATCCGTCTGCACCGCCGACGCGGACCTGGTCGTCCTCGTCAAGCCGCAGTTCGAGGTGGGGAGGACGGGGGTCCGCGAGGGCCTCGTGACGGATGCCGGGCGCCGGGCCGACGCGGTCGCCGGCGTCCTGTGGGCGGCATGGGATGCGGGCCTCGGCACGCGCGGGGTCATCGCGTCGCCGATCGCGGGCACGCACGGCAACCGGGAGTTCGTTGCACTCTTCACCCCCGGGACGAGCGACGAGACCAATCCGACACAATGGTTGGACACCGTGAACCGACTGGCGGGAGCCGCATGACCGACGACGCGACGCGCAACATCCTGGTGGTGGCGCACGCGCTGCGTGAGAGCACCGTCGCCGCAGCCCGCCGGGTGGTCGCCGCGGTCCGAGCCGCGGGTGCGCGCCCGGTCCTGCCGGGTGACGACCCCGAACTCGCCGAGGTTCTGGGCGATCTCGACACGGCGACCTTGGGGGAGGGCGGCGTCGATGTCGCCGACCTCGAGATCGCGATCGTCCTGGGTGGGGACGGCACGATCCTGCGCGCCGCAGAGCTCGTGCGCCCGGCATCCGTCCCGATCCTCGGGGTGAACATGGGCCACGTCGGCTTCCTCGCCGAGCTCGAAGCGGATGACATCGACGAGGCGATCGGGCGCGCGATCGCGAAGGACTACGAGATCCACGAGCGGATGACGCTCTCGGTCGAGGTGCGTGACGCCGCGGACGAGGTCGTCTACAGAACGTGGGCGCTCAATGAGGCGACCGTCGAGAAGGCCTCCCGTGAGCGGATGCTCGAGGTGATGATCGAGATCGACGGTCGGCCGCTGTCGTCGTTCGGCTGCGACGGCGTGGTCGTCGCGACACCGACCGGATCGACCGCCTACAACTTTTCTGCCGGCGGCCCCGTCGTCTGGCCCTCGGTGCAGGCGCTCTGCCTGGTGCCGCTGTCGGCGCACGCCCTCTTCGCGCGGCCCGTCGTGCTCGGCCCCGAGACCTCGGTGTCCATCGACGTCCTCGAGCGGACGCAGGGGCGCGGAGTCCTGTGGTCGGACGGCCGCCGGTCCCACGATCTGCCGCCCGGCGCCCGGGTGGTCGTGCGGAAGTCCGAGCGGCCGGTGCGTCTCGCGCGCCTGCACCCCTCGGTGTTCACCGATCGCCTGGTGCGGAAGTTCCAGCTGCCCGTCGCCGGCTGGCGAGGGGACCCGGAGACGGTCTCGTGATCGAGCAGATGCGGCTGCGCGATCTCGGCGTGATCGCGAGCGCCACTCTGCCGATCGGCCCCGGCTTCACCGCGATCACCGGTGAGACGGGCGCGGGCAAGACCATGGTCGTGACCGGACTGGGGCTGCTCCTCGGGCAGCGGGCTGACTCGGGGGCCGTCCGCGCCGGTGCCGAGCAGGCATCCGTCGACGGCGTCTGGGTCGTCCCCGAGTCGGGCGCTGTCGTCGACCGCGTGCGCGACGCCGGCGGCGACGTCGAGCCGAACGGCGACGGCACCGCCGAGCTGTACCTCGGACGCACGCTCTCGAGCGAGGGTCGCAGCCGGGCCACCGTGGGCGGACGAACGGCGCCGGCCGGCGTGCTGGCGGACCTCGCCGACCACCTCGTCGTCGTGCATGGACAGTCCGACCAGCTGCGGCTGAAGTCTGCCGCCGCACAGCGCGACGCCCTCGATCGCTTCGGGGGCGACGCGATCGCGGGCATCCTCGCCGACTACCGAGCGCTGTGGGATGCCTGGCGCTCCGCCGCCGGCGAACTCGAGACGCTGACCGCCGAGCAGGACGCCCGCGCGCGGGAAGCCGGAGAGCTCCGCGACGCCATCGCGGCCATCGAAGCCGTGGACCCGCAGCCCGATGAGGATCTCGAGCTCGGACAGCGTGCGGATCGACTCGCCAACGCCGAGGAGCTCCGCCTCGCGGCCGTGACCGCCCATGAGGCGCTGTCGAGCGAAGACGATCAGCCCGACGTCCAGGGGCTGCTCGGGGACGCGCGCCGCGCGCTCGAGCGGGCGGCGTCCTCGGACGCGACCCTGCAGATGCACGCGGCGTCGCTGGAGGAGCTCGGCTACCGCGTCGCGGACGTCGCGGGGGAGCTCAGCAGCTACCTCGCCGATCTCGACGAGGGCGGCCCGCACGAGCTCGCCGCCGTCGAGGAGCGACGGTCGGCGATCGGCGGCCTGATTCGGGCGCACGGTTCCCTTGCGGCTGCGATCGACCTGCTCGCCACCGGGTCGGCGCGGCTGGCGGAGCTCGACGACGACTCCGACCGCATCGAACGCCTCACCGCCGAGCGGGACCGCCTCCGGGGCGATCTCGACCGCGCGGGAGAGGCGCTGTCGCAGGCGCGGCGCGAAGCGGCATCCCGCCTCGGCGAAGCCGTCACCGAGGAGCTGCGCCATCTCGCGCTCCCCGACGCGCAGCTCACGGTCGCGGTCGAGCCGGGCGCCGAGGCCGCGCACGGTCGCGATGACGTCACGATCCTGCTCGCGCCGCACCCCGGCGCCTCGCCGCGGCCCGTCGCGCGGGGAGCCTCCGGCGGCGAGCTGAGCCGCGTCATGCTGGCGATCGAGGTCGTCATCGCGGGGACCGATCCGGTCCCGACCTTCGTCTTCGACGAGGTGGATGCCGGCATCGGCGGCGCCGCTGCCATCGAGGTCGGGCGGCGCCTGGCGAAGCTCGCGGAGACGAGTCAGGTCATCGCCGTGACCCACCTGGCACAGGTCGCCGCGTTCGCGGGCAACCACCTGACCGTCGTCAAGGCGAACGACGGCTCCGTGACGGCGTCGAGCGTCCGCCGGCTGGACGGTGCAGACCGTGCTGCCGAGATGGCGCGTCTGCTGTCGGGGATGGCCGATTCGGATGCCGCCCTCGACCACGCCCGCGAACTGCTCGCGCTCGGGGGTGCGCACTGAGCGACACCCGGCCAGGCTCTCAGCCCCGGCCCCATCCGGGCTGATAGGGTAAAAGCCCGTGACGGACACTTCGGGCGCGGAACGTAAAAACAACGACATCACCAAGCACATCTTCGTGACGGGTGGTGTCGTTTCCTCTCTCGGCAAGGGTCTGACCGCCGCCAGCCTGGGCAATCTGCTCACCGCGCGCGGCCTGCGGGTCGTCATGCAGAAGCTCGATCCCTACCTGAACGTCGACCCGGGGACGATGAACCCGTTCCAGCACGGCGAGGTCTTCGTGACCGACGACGGCGCTGAGACCGACCTCGACATCGGCCACTACGAGCGCTTCCTCGACATCGAGCTGAGCCAGGCGGCCAACGTCACGACCGGCCAGATCTACTCCGAGGTCATCGCCAAGGAGCGCCGTGGCGAGTACCTCGGCGACACGGTGCAGGTCATCCCGCACATCTCCGACGAGATCAAGCGGCGGATGCGGCTGCAGGCGAGCGAGGAGCCCCGCCCCGACGTCATCATCACCGAGGTCGGCGGCACGGTCGGCGACATCGAGTCGCAGCCGTTCATCGAGTCGGCGCGGCAGATCCGTCACGAGCTCGGGCGCGACAACGTGTTCTTCGTGCACGTCTCCCTGGTCCCCTTCATGGGTGCCTCGGGCGAGCAGAAGACCAAGCCGACGCAGCACTCGGTCGCGATGCTCCGCTCCATCGGCATCCAGCCCGATGCGCTCGTCCTGCGCAGCGACCGCCCCGTCACCGAATCGAACAAGCGCAAGATCGCGCTGATGTGCGACGTCGACGAGGATGCGGTCATCAACACGGTCGACCTGCCGAGCATCTACGACATCCCGTCGACGCTCAGCGATCAGGGCCTCGACTCCTACATCGTCCGCCGGCTGGGGCTCGGCGCGAAGGCGGGGGAGACGGACTGGACCCGCTGGAACAAGGTCCTCAACGCCGTCCACAACCCCAAGCACGAAGTCACCATCGGTCTCGTCGGCAAGTACATCGACCTGCCCGACGCCTACCTCTCGGTGACCGAGGCGCTCAAGGCCGGCGGGTTCGCGCAGGAGACCAAGGTCCAGATCGTCTGGATCCCGTCCGACCTCTGCGAAACGCCGGAAGGTGCGGCCAAGGCACTGTCCGCGGTCGACGGCATCGTCATCCCGGGCGGCTTCGGCATCCGGGGGATCGAGGGCAAGCTCGGAGCGCTCCGGTTCGCCCGCGAGCAGGGCCTGCCGACCCTCGGGATCTGCCTCGGCCTGCAGTGCATGGTCATCGAGTACGCCCGCCACGTCGCGGGGATCGAGGATGCCTCGTCGAGCGAGTTCGACCCCGAGACGCCGCATCCGGTCATCGCGACGATGGCCGAGCAGGTCGACATCCTCGACCGCGGCGACATGGGCGGCACCATGCGCCTCGGTCTGTACGAGGCGGCCCTGGCCGAGGGGTCCCTCGCGGCGGAGCTGTATGGCTCGGACCGTGCGACCGAGCGCCACCGTCACCGCTACGAGGTCAACAACGCCTACCGGCAGGAGATCGCCGACGCCGGGCTCTGGTTCTCTGGTCTGAACCCCGATCTTGACCTCGTGGAGTACGTCGAGCTGCCGCGCGACGTGCACCCGTACTACATCGCGACGCAGGCGCACCCCGAGCTCCGCTCGCGGCCGACCGAGGCGAACCCGCTGTTCCGCGGACTCATCGCGGCGGCGCTCGACCGCCACCGCGCGAGCGAGCTGTTCGACGTCGAGAACGAGGACTGACGGCGTGACGGGAGAGCTTCGCGACGAGCCCACGGCCGTCGTCGTGACCGACACCGAGACCGTATTCGAAGGTCGGGTCTGGAACCTGCGGCGCGACGAGTTCACGTACGGCGACGGCACCATCGTCCGGGAGTACGTCGATCACAGCGGCGCAGTGGCCGTCCTCGCGCTGGACGGGGACGACCGTGTCCTGCTGATCCGCCAGTACCGGCACCCCGTCGGCTTCCGGGACTGGGAGATCCCCGCAGGGCTCCTCGATGTGCCGGGCGAGGACCCGCTCGAGGCCGCGAAACGCGAGCTGGCCGAGGAGGCCGACCTCACGGCGGAGCGCTGGGACGTCCTGTCGGACTTCTTCACGAGCCCCGGCGGCAGCGACGAGGCGATCCGCATCTACCTCGCACGGGGCCTCGCGGCCACGGCCGAGGCGTTCAGCCGCACCGAGGAAGAGGCCGACATCGAGGTGCGCTGGGCGCCCCTGGACGAGGTCGTCGACGCGGTGCTCGACCGGCGGCTCCAGAACCCCTCGTTGGTGATCGCTGCACTGGCGGCAGCTGCCGGTCGCGCCCGGGCGTGGGCGACCCTGGGCGCGGCCGATGCGCCGTGGCCGGGGCGGTCACGACCGGTGGGCGCCGACAGGCCGCAGGCCTGAGGCTCGGATGAGGCTCGAGCGCGCCGTCGACGCGTTCCTGCGCCACATCACGATCGAGCGGGGACTGTCCGCACACACGGTCGCGGCGTATCGCCGCGACCTCGCGGGCTACGTCGAGTGGATGGCCGAGCGCGCGATCGTGGAGACGGATGCCGTCACCGATGCGCTCGTGACCGCGTTCGCTGCCGAGCGCGCGTCCGCCGAGCCGCCGCCGGCGGCGACCTCCCTCGCTCGCCTGCAGTCGGCGATCCGCAGCTTCCATCGCTTCCTCACCCGCGAGGGCATCGCCGTCGACGACCCGACGGGCCGGCTCCGACCCCCGAAGGCGCCGATGCGGCTGCCGAAGGCGCTGCCCGTGGACGAGGTCGTCCGGCTGTTGGATGCTGCTGGCCCCGCACCGGCGGATGCCGCTCCCGGCGACCTCATCGGCCTCCGCGACCGTGCGCTGCTGGAGCTGCTCTACGCCACCGGTGCCCGAGTGTCGGAGATCGTCGACCTCGACGTCGACGACCTCACGCACGGCGACGCGCTGCGCGTCCGCGGAAAGGGCTCGAAGGAGCGCGTCGTGCCGGTCGGCTCCTACGCCCGCGCGGCGGTCGACGCGTACCTGACCCGGGCCCGGCCCGAACTGTCCCGACGGGGGCGGGCGACGCCGCGGGCCTTCCTCGGCGCGCGGGGGGCGCCGCTCTCGCGGCAGAGCGCGTGGCTCGTGATCCAGCAGGCCGCCGAACGCGCCGGACTGACGGCGCACGTGTCGCCGCACACGCTGCGGCACTCGTTCGCCACCCACCTGCTGCAGGGCGGCGCGGACGTCCGGGTCGTGCAGGAGCTGCTCGGCCACGCATCCGTCGCGACGACGCAGATCTACACGCACGTCACGGTCGACGCGCTCCGCGACGTCTACCTGACCTCGCATCCGCGGGCTCGGTGACACGCGGTCGCGTGCTGCGGGGGAGTCGCTCCCTCGCAGGCGCCGCGGTGGTGACTACAATCGGGAGACGCACGGCGAAGGCAGGAGATCAGTGGCGGGCAGCAAGCGGAGCACGGCGGAGGCCACGGGCGCATCGGCGACCGGAGGCTCGGCGACCGACATCCCGATGGGCCCCACCGGTCGCCCCTATCAGGGCTTCCCGACCCCGCCGAAGCTCAACGGCCACGGACCGGCGCGCATCATCTCGCTGTGCAACCAGAAGGGCGGCGTCGGCAAGACGACGACCACCATCAACCTGGCCGCGGGACTCGCCTCGTACGGTCGCCGCGTGCTCGCCGTCGACTTCGACCCGCAGGGCGCGCTGTCGGCGGGGCTCGGCATCCAGACCCACGACGGTCCGACGATCTACGACCTCCTGCTCGACACCAAGCGGGACCCGAAGGAAGTCATCGTCCCGACAGCGGTCGAGAACCTCGACGTCATCCCGGCGAACATCGACCTATCGGCCGCCGAGGTGCACCTCGTCAACGAGGTCGCCCGCGAGACGATCCTCGCCCGGGTGCTGCGGAAGGTGGCGGCGGACTACGACGTCATCCTCGTCGACTGCCAGCCGTCTCTGGGCCTGCTGACCGTGAACGCCCTGACGGCGAGCCACGGTGTGCTGATCCCGCTCGAATGCGAGTTCTTCGCGCTGCGCGGCGTCGCCCTGCTCATCGAGACGATCGACAAGGTCCGCGACCGGCTGAACCCCGCCATCGAACTCGACGGCGTGCTGGCCACCATGTACGACCCGCGCACCCTGCACTCCCGCGAGGTGCTCGAGCGGGTCGTCGAGGCGTTCGGCGATGACGTCCTCGAGACCGTCATCGGCCGCACGGTGAAGTTCCCCGACGCGTCGGTCGCCGGGGTGCCCATCACGAAGTTCGCACCCGAGCACTCGGCCGCGCAGGCGTACCTGCGTCTGGCGCGGGAGCTGGTCGCTCGTGGCGCCGTCGCCTGAGGACGTCCCGCACGTCGACGCCGCGCCCCCGGATGCCCCTGCCGACGAGTCGGGCGAGTCGTTCCGCGTGTCGCTCGGCAACTTCGACGGACCGTTCGACCTGCTGCTGACCCTGATCTCGAAGCACGAGCTCGACATCACCGAGGTCTCGCTCAGCAAGGTCACCGACGAGTTCATCTCGTACCTGAAGGGCCTGGGCGACGATGCCGAGCTCGACCAGGCATCCGAGTTCCTCGTCGTCGCCGCGACGCTGCTCGACATGAAGGTCGCGGGCCTGCTGCCGCAGGGTGAACTGGTGGATGCCGAGTCGGTCGCCCTCCTCGAGGCGCGGGATCTTCTCTTCGCCCGCCTGCTGCAGTACCGCGCCTTCAAGGAGGTCTCGGTGTGGTTCGCGCGATGCCTCGAGCGCGAGGGCAAGCGCCACACGCGCGCGGTGCGACTCGACGAGCAGCACCGGCGCGCGGTGCCGGAGCTCGTGTGGACGCTGTCGCCCGAGGACTTCGCAGCCATCGCCATGCTGGCGTTCGCGCCGAAGGAGATCCCGCACGTCGGGCTCGACCATCTGCACGCTCCGCTCGTCTCGATCCGGGAGCAGGCCGCCGTCGTCGTCACGCTGCTGCGGGACGCCGGACAGCTCAACTTCCGCGACCTGGTCGCCGGGGTCTCCCAGACCGGGGTCGTCGTCGCGCGGTTCATCGCCGTGCTCGAGCTCTACCGCCACGCGGCGCTGTCGTTCGAGCAGCTCGAACCGCTGGGCGAGCTGACGCTGCGCTGGACGGCCGAACGGTGGTCCGAAGAGAACCTCGCCACGTTGGGAGCCGACTATGACCGATGACCTCACCGAGACCGAGGCGCCCCAGCGCTCGCAGGCCCCCGCCGATGTGGCCCGCCGCCTGGAAGCGATCCTGATGGTCATCGACGAGCCGCACAGCCTCGTCGCGCTCGCCGCTGCCGTCGGATCCCCGGTGCCCGCCGTCCGCCAGGCGGTCGAGGAGCTCGTCGCCGACTACGACGGTGAGCGCGCCGGGCCGCGCCGCGGGTTCGAGCTCCGCGAGGTCGGCGGTGGCTGGCGCTTCTACGTCCGCGACGATCACGACGATCTCGTCTCGGAGTTCGTCAACGGGCAGGCGCCGTCGCGGCTGTCGCAGGCCGCACTCGAGACGCTCGCCGTCATCGCGTACAAGCAGCCTGTCTCGCGCAGCCAGGTCGCCTCGATCCGGGCGGTCAACGTCGACTCCGTCGTCCGGACCCTGCTCGCCCGCGGCCTCATCACCGAGGCGTTCACCGACCCCGAGACAGGGGCCCTCAACTACCGCACGACCGACGCGCTGCTCGGACACCTCGGCATCAACTCGCTCGACGAGTTGCCGCCGATCTCGCCGCTGCTCGACGACGGGTCTGCGGGCTTCGAAGGAGAGACCATCCGATGACCGACGCACCCGACGCCGAGGGCGTCCGCTTGCAGAAAGTGCTCGCGAACGCGGGCGTCGCCTCGCGGCGCGTGTCGGAGCAGTACATCGTCGAGGGCCGCGTGAGAGTGAACGGCGTCGTCGTCACCGAGCTCGGCAGCCGCATCGACCCCGCCGTCGACCTCGTCGACGTCGACGGCACCGCGATCCAGCTCGATCCCGGCAAGCGCTACGTCATGCTCAACAAACCCACCGGCGTCGTCTCGTCGATGAAGGATGAGAAGGGGCGCGCCGACCTGCGCCGCTTCACGAGGGACTGGCCGGAACGGCTGTACAACGTCGGGCGCCTCGACGCCGAGACGAGCGGCCTGCTCGTGCTCACCAACGACGGCGGCCTCGCCCACGTGCTCGCCCACCCGTCGTTCGGGGTGACGAAGGTCTACATCGCCAAGGTCGACGGGCGGGTCACGCCGCAGACGGTCGCGAAGCTGACGAAGGGGATCGACCTCGAGGACGGGCCGATCGCGGCCGACAAGGCGCGGCTGCTGGATGCCAGTGGTGGCACGAGCCTCGTCGAGCTCACCCTGCACTCGGGTCGGAACCGCATCGTGCGGCGCATGATGGCCGCCGTCGGGCACCCCGTGAAGGACCTCGTCCGACGGCAGTTCGGGCCGTTGCACCTGGGCACCCTCCCAGCGGGCAGGGCACGGGAGTTGACTACAGTGGAACGCGGCGCGCTGCTGACACTCGCGCGCCAGGCGGAGACCCCGCCCGGGGACCCCACTCAGGAGCAGTTGTGACCGACGCGATCGACGCGCGCGCCCGCGCCGTCCGCACGAGCGGCACCGTCCGCATCGTCGGCGCCGGACTCCTCGGTTCGAGCGTGGGCCATGCGCTGCGGTCGCTCGGTGTCGACGTCGTCCTCGCGGACGCGTCGCCCGCCCAGTTGCGCCTCGCGGTGGACTACGGCGCCGGGCGCCTGGCCGCCGCGGACGACCAGCCGTCGCTCGTCGTCGTCGCCGTCCCGCCGGATGTCACGGCCGACGTGATCGAGCGCGAGCTCGCCGCCTTCCCGGGCGCCGTCGTCACCGACGTCGCGAGCGTGAAGCTCGAGCCGCTGCAGACCCTCCGCTCGCGCGGCGTCGACCTCACGCGGTACATCGGCTCGCATCCCATGGCGGGCCGGGAACGCGGCGGCGCCATCTCGGCGCGTGCCGACATCTTCTTCGGCCGCCCGTGGGTCATCTGCCGCGACGAGGAGACCTCCGCGCGCGACCTCGCGGTCGTCGAGGGGCTCGCCCTCGATCTCGGCGCCACGCCGATTGAGATGACCCCCGAGGAGCACGACCGCTCGGTCGCGCTCGTCTCGCACGTGCCGCAGCTCGTGGCATCCCTGCTCGCGGGCCGGTTCGTGGCCGCAGAGGACGGATCGCTCCGCCTGGCCGGGCAGGGTGTCCGCGACACGACGCGCATCGCGGCATCCGCCCCCGAACTGTGGGTGCAGATCCTCGGCGCCAACGCCGAGCCCGTCGTCGACGTCCTCGACGCGCTGGCCCGCGACCTCTCGGGCGTCGCGGCCGCCCTTCGCGCGCCCGATGCCCCCGGTTCGCGCCGCGCCGTCGCCGACACCATCCGCCGCGGCAACGAGGGCGTCGAGCGCCTGCCCGGCAAGCACGGACAGAACCGTCGCTACGAGACCGTCGTCGTCATGGTCGACGACACCCCTGGCCAACTCGGACGTCTCTTCGGCGATCTGGGCGAGCTCGAGGTGAACGTCGAGGACTTCCGTCTCGAGCACTCGCCGGGGGCGCAGTTCGGCCTCGGCGAGATCAGTGTCGTCCCGTCCGCCGTGAGCGTCGCCACCGACGGTCTCGCGGCGCGCGGGTGGAAGATTGCGAGCCTCAATGACTGACCCCATCACCATCGCCGTCGACGGCCCCGCCGGCAGCGGCAAGTCCAGCGTCTCGAAAGAGGTGTCGCGTCGACTCGGCTTCGGCTACCTCGACACCGGCGCCGCCTACCGCGCCCTGGCGTGGCACGTGCTCGAGCACGGCGCCGACACCTCCGATGCCGCGGCCGTCGTCGACGCTGCGGGCGACTTCGACTACGCGATCTCGCTCGACCCCGATGACTACTGGGTTCGGGTGGGGTCGACCTCGGTGACCGACGCGATCCGCGAGCCGCGCGTGAGCTCAGCCGTCAGCGGCGTCGCGCGCGTCCCGGTCGTCCGCGAGCAGGTGAACACCCTGTTCCGCCGCCTGGTGGCGGAGTCCGGTCGCCCCGGCGTCATCGTCGAGGGGCGTGACATCACGACCGTCGTCGCGCCCGATGCGCCGGTCCGCATCCTGCTGACGGCCGCCCCCGAGGTGCGCGCCGCGCGGCGCAGCGCCGAACTGACCACACAGGATGCCGCGGCCGTCGCCGCTGCGCTGCACAAGCGCGACGCATCCGACTCCCAGGTCGTCGACTTCCTCACCGCCGCACCCGGCGTGACGGTGGTCGACTCGACCGACCTGGACTTCGCACAGACCGTCGACGCCGTCCTGGACGTCGTGCGGTCGGGAACGGAAGGCTCGCGATGAGCGCCGAAGACGAATACGAAGGCGGACCCGACCAGCTCGAGGAGAAGCTCGCGAACCTCGACGAGGAACTCGCCGATCAGCGGGCATCCGCGCTGCGGGCATCGCTCTCCGACTACGAGCTCGACGAGGAGGACGACGACCTGCTCGCCGGCTTCACCGCCGGCGGCGAGGTCGTCGAGATGCTGCCGGCGCTCCCGGTGGTGGCGATCGTCGGCCGTCCGAACGTCGGCAAGTCGGCGCTCGTGAACCGCATCCTCGGCCGCCGCGAGGCCGTTGTGGAGGACACCCCCGGTGTCACCCGCGACCGCGTGAGCTACAAGGCCGAGTGGATGGACCGGAAGTACACGATCGTCGACACGGGCGGCTGGGAGCCGGATGCGAAGGGCATCGACCGCTCCGTCGCGGCGCAGGCCGAGGTCGCCATCGACCTGTGCGACGTGGTGCTCTTCGTCGTCGACGCGATGGTCGGCGCGACCTCGACCGACGAGCAGGTCGTGCGTCTGCTCCGCACGACCGACAAGCCGGTCTTCCTCGTCGCCAACAAGATCGACGACGCGCGCCAGGAGCCCGAGGCCGCGGCGCTGTGGAACCTGGGTCTCGGTGAGCCGCATCCGGTGTCCGCCATCCACGGCCGCGGCGTCGCCGACCTCCTCGACGAGGTCATGAATGTCCTCCCCGAGGTCTCGGCTGTCGCGAAGAACGAGCTCGGCGGTCCGCGCCGGGTCGCGATCCTCGGGCGTCCGAACGTCGGCAAGTCGTCGCTGCTGAACAAGGCCGCCGGCGAGGAGCGCGTGGTCGTCAACGAGCTCGCGGGCACGACCCGCGACCCGGTTGACGAGGTCGTGGAGCTCGGCGGCAAGCTCTGGCGCCTGGTCGACACCGCCGGCATCCGTCGCCGTGTCCACCTGCAGCAGGGCGCCGACTTCTACGCGTCACTGCGCACGAGCGCGGCGCTCGAGAAGGCCGAGGTCGCCGTCGTCGTGCTGGATGTGACCGAGTCGATCAGCGTGCAGGACCTGAACATCATCGACCTGGTGCTGGAGTCGGGGCGTGCGCTCGTCCTCGCCTTCAACAAGTGGGACCGCCTGAACGACGACGACATGGACAACGCCGATCGCCGGCGGTACCTCGAGCGCGAGATCGAGCAGGACCTGGCGCACGTCACGTGGGCGCCCCGCGTCAACCTGTCGGCACGCACCGGGCGTCACCTCGACAAACTCGTCCCGGCGCTCGAGACGGCGCTCGAGTCGTGGGACCAGCGCATCTCGACGGGCAAGTTCAACGCCTTCCTCGCCGAGCTCGTGGCCGAGCACCCGCACCCGGTCCGCGGCGGCAAGCAGCCGCGCATCCTGTTCGGCACCCAGGCATCGACGCGTCCGCCGACATTCGTGCTCTTCACGACCGGGTTCCTCGACCCGGGCTACCGCCGGTTCATCCAGCGGCGCCTGCGCGAGATCTTCGGTTTCCAGGGCACGCCGATCGTCACGAACATGCGCGTGCGCGAGCGGCGTTCGCGCTGAGTCCGCGGACGCTCCGGGAGGAGATGACGCGTCGCGAGGACCCATCCGGTCGATCCGGTCCTCGGGAGCCGTCATCTCCTCGCGAGCCGCGCGTCCTCCCGTGACGGATGCCGCGCGGCGCCGCGCACCGCGTGAGAGGCTGGAGCGATGACCGTCCGTCCGCCCGAACCCGGTGAGCCGCGCCGCCGCCCGTCGGGTCCGCGCGACCCGGGCGACGCGTGGGTGATCGCGGACAGCGGCGAGAAGTACTGGGGCCGGTTCGGGGCCGCGGGGCTGCTCGCGCACGACCCGGGCCGCGGCATCCTGCTGCAGCATCGGGTGTCGTGGAGTCACTTCGGCGGCACGTGGGGCATCCCCGGCGGTGCGCGGCATCAGGGAGAGAGCGCCACGGATGCTGCGATCCGGGAGTCGCAGGAAGAGGCGGGCGTCCCCGGCGACGCACTGCGTCCGTTGTTCACGAGCGTGCTCGACCGGGAGGTCTGGACGTACACGACGCTCGTCGCGACGGTGACCGTTCCCTTCGAACCGGTGATCGCCGACCCTGAGAGCTACGCGCTGGAGTGGGTCCCGCTCGACGAGGTCGACGCGCTGCCCCTGCACCCAGGCTTCGCCGGCTCGTGGCCGGAGCTGCGCTCGGCGCTGACGGCGCGGGCGACGGTGGTCGTCGACGCGGCGAACGTCGTCGGGTCGACGCCCGATGGATGGTGGCGCGACCGATCCGGTGCGGCCGATCGGCTGCTCGCGCGCCTCAAGCACCTCGTGCTGGCGGGCGTGACCGCGGACGCCTTCGACCTGCCCGGCAGCAGATGGTTCCCGCGAGTGATCGCGGTGCTCGAGGGCGCGGCCCGCGAGGCCGCCGATTCGTCGGCGAATGTCGACGTCGTCCGGGCTGCGGCGGCGGGGGACGACGAGATCGTGGCGCAGGCGGATGCCGCGGTGCGGCACGGCGAGCGGGTCGTCGTCGTCACGAGCGACCGCGGCCTCGCCGACCGGATCGGCGGCGTCGGTGCGACGGTGCAGCCGGTGTCGTGGCTGCAGGCGCTGCTGCCGTCGTGAGACGTCCGCTCGGACTGACCGTCGCGGTCGTGGCCGTCGCGATCGGCCTCGCGGTCCACCTCGCCGCGCCCGACGGCGCTGCATCCGACATCGCCGGGGACGCGCTGTACGTCAGCGCGGTCTGGGGCGGGCTGGTGCTGCTCTTCCCGCGCTGGCCGTCCTGGCTGACGGGCGCCGTCGTCCTCGCGTGGAGCATGGGCGTCGAACTGTTCCAGCTCACGGGGCTCCCGGTGCGCTGGGCGGGGGAGTGGCCCCCGATCGTGCTCGTCCTCGGCACGGTCTTCGACCCGCGCGACCTCGTGGTCTACGCCGTCACGGCGGCGGTCATCACAGGAACGGATGCCGTCGGCCGCCAGGCGCTTGCTCGTCGCCGGGCGGGTTCAGCGGCCGCGTAGCTTCTCGATGTCGCGGCGCTCGCGCTTCGTCGGGCGTCCGGCGCCGCGATCGCGCACCGCGAGCTGCGCGGCGGGTTCGCGTTCGGGTGTCCTGTCCTCAGCGGCGACGGCCGCGAGTGGTGCGCCGACCCGTTTGGTGATGGTCTGACGGACGACCAGGATGCGGTCGAAGCCGGCGATCCGCACGCGGAGCTCGTCGCCGGGTCGGACCTGCTGCGCCGCCTTGGCTTTGTCGCCGTTCACGCGGACGTGCCCGGCGCGGCACGCCGTCGTCGCGGCGGAGCGAGTCTTGTAGACGCGGACCGCCCAGAGCCACGAGTCGACACGCACGGCATCCGCCATCACCGCTCCTTCCGACCGATCCATCGTAGGCCGGTCAGGATGCCGCCAGCCGCCGCTCCACCCGTGCCGCCATCGCGTCGTCGAACGCCACGATGCGCGCGTCGCGGACCGAGGACTCGGCCGTTCGCAGCACGGTCACGGCGACGTCGACGGCGTCGTCGAGCGGCCAGCCGTAGATGCCGGCGCTCACGAGCGGAACCGCGATGGACTCGGCCCCGAGCTCATCCGCGACCTCGAGCGCACGCCGGTAGCAGGACTCGAGCAGGCCACGGTCCGTCTCGCCCGCGCGGTGGTTCGGCCCGACGACGTGGATGATCCAGCGGGCCGGGAGGTCGCCCGCGGTCGTCCACCCGGCATCCCCGGTCGCGAGCCCGTTCGGGAACCTGGCGACGCAGTCGGCGAGCACCGCCGGACCACCTGCGGCGTGGATCGCACCGTCGACACCGCCGCCGCCGCGCATCGCGCGGTTCGCCGCGTTGACGACGGCATCGACGTGCTGGCGGGTGATGTCTCCGCGGACGACGGTGACCCCGGTCATGCGAGTTCCTTCGCGACGATGGGGCGGGCTGCGCCCGGGCGTGCGGTCTCCGTGAATCCCGCGGCGAGGAAGCTCGACAGCGTCCCGTGGAACAGCTCGTTGGTGCTGGACTTCTTCGCGTCGGTGTCGACGGGGTACGCCTCCACCAGGCGTGCGCCGTTCGAGCCGGCGTGCGCGACCGCAGCATCCAAGAGCGTCCTCGCGACGCCGACGCCGCGATGCTCCCTGCGGACGACGAAGCACGTGATGGCCCAGACGGACGGGTCGTCGATCGGCTCGGGGGACTGCTGGATGCTGCGGGTCCGCGCGAGCCGCGGCTGATCGGTGCGGGGAGCGACCTTCACCCACCCGGCGGGTTCGCCGTCGACGTAGGCGATCAGCGCGGAAGGGACCGGCGCGGCGAGGTCGTCGCGCAGCCGCTCGCGTTTGTCGTCGGTGGAGGCGGCGCTGTAGTCCTTCGGCGCCAGCATCCACCACTGGCACCAGCAGCTCGCGCCGTCGTCGCCTCCGGTCAGGGCGTGTGCGGCGTCATCGAAACGATCGGCGGTTGCGGGGGAGACGGTGACCTCGGGCATGGGCGAACGCTACCGGCGGCATCGGACACGCGGAACCCCGTGGTGGTTCGCAGCAGGGCTGCCGACCGGGTAGGATAGGGGAGTTGTCCGCGAGGGCGACGGACCGGGATGTGGCGCAGCTTGGTAGCGCACTTGACTGGGGGTCAAGGGGTCGCAGGTTCAAATCCTGTCATCCCGACCGGAGATAGCCCCGGAATCACGCAGGTACTGCGGGTTCCGGGGCTTTTGTCATGCCCGCCCCGGCCGGCTGTGTGTGCAGTGTGTGTGCACTTGCTCGCGGAATGAGCGCCGAAGCGCCCTCCGCAGCACGTCGACCGGCATCGCCGATCAGGTGCGTGTAGATGTCGCTCGTGATCGAGATCGACGAATGCCCGAGCCGCTTCGACACGAGCGCGATGTCAGTGCCGCTCGCGAGCAGCAGCGATGCGTGCATGTGCCTCAAGCCGTGCAGCGTCATGTCGGGCAGCCCGATCTCGCTGCGCAGCGTCTCGAACAGGCGCGTCACGTACTGGGGCCGCAGCGGCGCGCCATTTTCGTACGTGAAGACGTGCCCGTCGCCCTCCCACAGCGTGCCGCAGTTCACCCGATCGCCTTCCTGCGCGATCTGCCATGCGACGAGCGCGCCGACTGCCGCGTCGTCGAGTTGCAAGGACCCAGCGCGCTTGGCCGGCTGCGACTCACCGACATCAAGCGGGCCGACGTGTCGCCGGGCCAGGCGGTCTGCCGGGTCGGGCGGTCTCGGTCGAGACGGGTTCCGGAAGCGGCGACCCAGTCGCGCCACAGCGTCATCGGGCCCACCTGACCGCGAGTTGTGAACTGTGGCGACAGCGATGTTGAACAAGATTCGCGAGGCGAAGCCTTGAATCTCATGATCGGTACATCGAGGCATTCAACGCGCTGATCGACCGCTACGTCGTCGCCCGGGGGCGTGCGATCTGAGCGAGATCGTGTAGACGCCGGGCACCCGGCGCCCGAGAAAGGCCCCCGTCGGGGCGGTGGAACTGCATCGGCGGGGGCCTTCCCCGTACCTCGGGTGCCGGAGACCACCTTGCCCACAGCATCGACGATGTCAGCTTCTTGGTCGGAGAGAGTCGGATCACCGGCTTCCCCGGACTCGATGGGCTCTGGCTGTGCTGTCCGGGGACGTTGTAGGGGTTTTCTGCGGCGCGCGCGGGTTTCGTTGAACCTGTGAGGCGTACATGTTGGGGGCGTAACGTCGGGTTATGGGGACGCAGACACGAACGAGCGGTGTGGATACCGCGACGCTGGGCCTGGGATCGGTGCTGGTGGGGTCGTTGCCTGCGGCGCTGATGACTGATGAGGCCCCGGATCGTTACACGGTGGAGGCGGTGTTCACGCGCCGCCCCGAACGGGACGAGATCACGGAGATCTTGGGGAGCGAGACGCGGGAACGTCTTGCGAAGGCTGGGTACTCGACCGTAGAGGTGACGATCTCGGATCGTCGCTTGGAGATCGCGAACACGAATCTCGAGGAGTTGCGCGACGGTCTCGGCGGCGTGCTCGCCGACCGGCTCGCGGAGATCAGCGAGGGGGTCCGGGCCAGGCAGGATGCGGCGGCGCTCCGGTTCCGCGAGGCGGCCGCGGGTGAGCATGACAGAGCGGCCTCTGTCGCGGCTCTCGCGGAATCAGTAACGTTCCGCACCTCCGGGACACGAGTGCTTGAGCCGGATCGGCGTGCCGCGGCGACCGACGATCGTGCCCGCATCGACGACTGGACTGACGAGGGCGGTCACGGGCGCTGATGGCGTCCTCAGCCTCGGGATACGGAGCGCATCATGAATGGGATTCGTTCGACCACACCGCGCTCGATGGATCGGCGGAGCAGCAGGGGGAGTGAGTTCACGGCCCTGGCGAAGACGATCCGGGATCGGGGGCTGCTGCGTCGCCGGTATGGGTATTACTGGTCGAAGCTGATCGGTCTGCCGCTCGTGCTCGCCGGAGGTTTGCTGGCGTTCGTGTGGATCGGTGACACCTGGTGGCAGCTTTTCACGGCGGCGTTCCTGGCCGTCGTCTTCACCCAGATCGCCTTTCTCGGTCATGATTCAGCGCACCGGCAGATCTTCGTCTCGGGCAAGTGGAACGATTGGGTGAGCCTTGTCCTCGGCGACCTGCTGGTGGGGATGAGCTACGGGTGGTGGCAGCACAAGCACACCCGCCACCACGCGAACCCGAACAAGCTGGGATCCGATCCTGATATCGAGCTGCCGGTGATCGTCGTCACCCTGGAGCGTGCCGCGCCGAGAGGGCGGGTCCTGTCGTGGATGCGCGCGCACCAGGGGATCTTCTTCTTCCCGATACTGCTCCTGGAAGGTGTCTCGCTGCATGCGTCCGGGGTGCGTCGGGTGGTCACGCGCGGGCCGTTGAGCAGGCGATGGGTCGAGATCGGGTTCCTCCTGATCCGGCTGGTCGGGTTCCCGGTGCTCGTCTTCCTCGTGCTGTCGCCGGGTATCGCATTCGTGTTCCTCGCTGTCCAGCTCGGGCTCTTCGGGTTCTATATGGGCGTCTCGTTCGCCCCGAACCACAAGGGGATGCCGATCGTGCCGCGCGATGCGAGCTTCGACTTCCTGCGCCGCCAGGCGATGATGAGCCGGAACGTCCGCGGCGGCCGTCTGCTCGACACCGCGATGGGCGGGCTGAACTATCAGATCGAACATCACCTGTTCCCATCGATGCCGCGCCCGCACCTGCGCAAGGCAGCGCCTATCATCGCCGCGTACTGCCGGAGCCACGATGTGCCGTATGTGCAGACCGGGCTGCTGGCGTCCTATGCGATCATCGTGCGGTACATCAACCGCGTCGGACTCGGGGAGCGCGACGTGTTCACCTGCCCCCTGGTCGAGCAGCGCCGTTACATCACCGCAGCCCCGCAGTGAGCACGCGCGACCACCCGGCAGCCGGGCGACGGCACGCCGCCGCCGTCGTCGTCTACAACCCCGTGAAGACCCCGCTGGAGCGGCTTCGCCATGTGGTCGCGGAGTATGAAGTCCAGCACGGGTGGGCGCAGACGCGCTGGTACGAGACCCGCAAACCAGGCAGATCATGCATCCCATGACATGATCTGCATCATGAGAGGCCCGCAATCATGCGGGTTGCGACTCCGAAGTCGCCATCTGGACGCCTGGGGGTCAAGGGGTCGCAGGTTCGAATCCTGTCATCCCGACCGGACCGAGGCCCGGAATCTCGAGAGAGGTTCCGGGCCTTTCTCATGCTCTCAGCCGACCGGCGCAGGGCCGCCCCACTCGGTCTCGGGCGCGACACCGCGGTCAGGTGTACGACCGCACCAGCGTCAGCGCCCGATCGCTCACCGCGGCGTCGCGCTCGGTGAGGGCCTCGATCGTGGTGCGCATGCGTTCGACGCGGGCGAGCCACGCCGGCCCGCGCTGCTCGCGTCGGGGGAGCGCTTCGAGGGCCTGCACCTCGCGCCAGGCGGTGAACAGCACCGTCTCGTAGAGCTGCTGGTCGGCCTCCGCCGCCTTGCCACGGTGCCCGTCGGTGCTTCCGAGGACCGCAACGGCGTCGAGCCGCGACAGATCGAGTCCGAGCGCCAGCGCGTTGAGCTGCTCGCGGAGCGCCTGCAGCTCCCTCCGCGCTCGGCGCGAACCGGCGTTGCGCAGGATCAGCTGGGCGATCGACCAGCCGATCATCGCGAGTGCCTGCGCGCCCGTCCACGTCGCGAGGGCGACCGTCCAGAACAGCGCGCCCCCCGACAGGCCCGCCGCACGGAGGTTGTTGTACTCCAGTTCCCTCCCGAGATCCGACATCTGGGATGCGACGAGCCATCCCGCTGGGATCGTCGATTCCTCGCCCGGCCGATTCCATAGCGTCGGCTCTGCTGCGTTGAAGAAGTACGCCCCGAGGCGACTGTCCACGCCCGTGCTGAGGGTCCCGGTCAGCGGCAGTCCGACACCGTACGAGCCGTCCTCGCGGATCCACAAGGGGAGGACAGCACGGCCGGGCCGCACCTCCCCGGTCTCGGCATCGATCGCGTCCGGGACTTCTGCCGCCACCTCGCTCTTGATGCGCGCATAGACGGAGAGCAGCTCGCGGAAATCGAGCTGAACGCTGTTCTCGGCGCTTTCATGCGGTCGCACCGTGACGTAGTCGTCCATCGGCAGGAGCGCCACCACGAGCTCGATCTTCTCGGGGAGCAATGCGGCGTCGGAGTACCTCGCATTCGACTCCATCGCATCCCGCACGAAAGCGAGCGACAGCGTCTCGATGTTCGGCGGCTCGCGATCGGCGAGCGTCGGGTCCGAGTAGGGCGGGAGGAGCGAGGGATCCCCGACGAGCTCGAGCGCCGCGAGCGGCTGATCTCCGACGAGGGTTCGACCGTACGTGGCATCACCCGCTTCTGCCGCCGAGGTCGCCGCGAAGCCGGCGATCAGCGCGACGACGAGCGGGAGCCCGACGACGGCGAGGGGTGTGAAGTCCGGTGCCGTACGGTCCACTCGGATGCCGGGACGCACCGTGCGAGCGGGGGTGACGCCGCGCTCCGCCTCATCGATCGCCTCACCGACGAGCAGAATGCGCTCGGCGAAGACTCCCGGCGGCTGCCGCTTGCGGGGAGTGAGATCCAGCGACGCCCGGAGCTCGTCCAGCGTCTCCGTCCTGCCGCCGGTGGCGATCCGCACGCGATCCCGCAGACGCTCGTCGAGGACTCCCGCGGCGACGTGAGACGTCACACCCCGGGGGACCCGCTTCTTCAGCCGACGCTCGACGCGCTCGAGCGTCGCGGCGAGTCGGCTCTCGGCCGCTCGCCACCTCGCCATGAGGTCGTTGTGGCGGACGACCACGTCCGGCCCGTCCTTCGCGCCGAAGTCGGTCTCGGCCTCACGGACGAGGGCGAGCAACGCGCTCCGCTGACGGCCGAGCGCGTCGCTCTCCTCGTCGGAGATGAGATCGCGTCGCTGCAGCACCTCGTCGATCCCGAGCGTGGCCGACAGCGCGATCTGCCCGAGCACCGTGCCGCCGGTCGAATGACCGACGCGCAGCGACGACGCCGCGACGAGCGCATCGACGCGTCGGCGCAGGGCGGCGGCTCGTGTGTCGAATCGCGAGAGGTCGATCGGTTCGTCGGGTGCCCCGCGTTCGTGCACCGGCGCGTGCGGATCGAGCAGGTGCCGCGCGAGCACCTGCTCCTCATGGGCGAGTTCCAGGCTCTCCTCGCGGATCTTCGACCAGTCGCCGGTCAGTTGCGCCGTGACGCCCTCGGCGATGTCCCGTGCGCGCCCCGTGGTCCCGCGCTGCAGCTCGGCAGCGGCGATGCTGACGTGCGCCTGCAGCAGGTCGAGTTCGAGCACGACGCGCGCGAGCTCCAAGCGGGCGTGCGAGAACACCCGCCGGCGCAGCCGCTCCCGCGCGAGATACCGGCCCCACAGCGCCATCATGAGCAGTCCGACCAGCAGGGGCAGCGCAGCGATGGACACCCAGAACGCCGGCGAACGCGTGCCGCCGTCGAACGCGCTCGCTGCGGCCGTCATCGCCGCACCCACGACCGCGCTCGGTCCCTGCCCCTGCGTCACGTTGTTGAGGAAGGACTGCCGGATGTCGGAGGCCGCGGAATAGTTCGCTCGCCAGTCGTCCTCCGCCGCCAGCTTCGCCACCGAGGCGCGCCTGGCATCCGGGATGGAGAGGTCGAGGTCGTCCTCATCCATTCCCACGGACAGCATCACATCGGCGCCGCGCGGGAACTCGCCGTGCTCGGACTCTTCCCACGTCAGGTCCCGCTCGACGACCAGGACCGTGAAGGGCTCGTGACTCAGCGCGCGACCCGTTGCGACTGCATCCACGCTCTCCTGTGTGATGCCGTAGGGAAGTCCGTCCTCAACGAGGAAGGTGATGGGCTGATCGGGCTGGGAGAGGATTCGGCTCTGCGCCACCTGGCCGAGCCCGGCCGACAGGGCCGCGAGGGCCACGGCGAGCACCGGCACCATCCACTTCGTCCGATACAGCCGTGCCGGACGGGGAGGAGTGCGGGCCATGTCTCGATGCTATGCGTCGCCGACACGGGTCTCCGGTGTCCGCACCCCTCCGTAGGCTGATCCGGTGGGCATCGGGGAGTGGGTCGCGCCGACGCGGCTGGGCCGGGACTTCCGGTGGCTGCTCGCGTCGTCGTGGACGAGCAACGTCGGCGACGGTATCGCGCTCGCCGCTGCACCACTGCTCATCGCGTCGATGACGGATTCGCCCATTCTCGTCGCCTCGGGCGCCGTGATGCAGTTCCTTCCGTGGCTGCTGTTCGGGCTGCATGCCGGAGCAATCGCCGACCGGCTCGATCGTCGACTGCTGATCATGGTGGCGAACGGCATCCGGGCCCTCGTCCTGATCGGGCTCTGCACGTTCCTGGTCACCGGCGTCGCGGACATCTGGATCGTCCTCGCGGTGGCGTTCGTCTACGGGTGCGCCGAGGTCTTCGTCGACACGACCAGCAGCACCCTCCTGCCGATGATGGTGCGCAAGGCCGACCTCGGCATCGGCAATGCGCGGCTCCAGGCCGGCTTCCTGGTCGCCAATCAGTTCGGCGGACCCCCGCTCGGTGCGTTCCTGTTCGCGGTCGGCTCGTTCTGGCCGTTCGCGGTGCAGGCCCTCTGCGTTGCGCTCGCCGTCCTCCTCATCTCGCGCATCGCTGCGACCCGCGTGCCCGCGAAGGATGCCGACGGCCCCCGAGCCCCGGTGCACACCGACATCCTCGAGGGCATCCGCTGGCTGTGGCGCAACCCGCCGGTGCGCACGCTGGTGATCATCATCCTGACCTTCAACATCACCTGGGCGGCGCCGTGGGGCATCCTCGTCCTCTACGCGACGGACCACCTGCAGATGGGTCCCGTCGGCTACGGTGCGCTCACGACGGCGAGCGCCGTCGGCGGCCTGCTCGCGACGTTCTCGTTCGGGTGGCTCGAGCGGCGCTTCACGTTCAAGACCCTCATGCGGGTGTGTCTCAGCGCCGAGGTCGCGATGCATCTCGCGTTCGCTCTGACGACGAGCGGCACCGTGGCCTTCGTCATCATGGTGGCGTTCGGCGCGTACGCCTTCGTGTGGGGAACGATCTCGACGACCGTCCGACAGCGTCTCGTGCCGCACGAGCTGCAGGGACGCATCGCCTCGGTGAACATGGTCGGCGTCTTCGGCGGCCTCGTCATCGGGCAGGCGCTCGGCGGGGTCATCGCACAGGTGTGGGGGCTCACCGCGCCCTGGTGGTTCGCGTTCGTCGGCGCCGCGATCACTCTTGTGCTCGTCTGGCGCCCGATCTCGCACATCGCCGCGGCGCGCGTCGAGGACGTCGAGGACGAGCACCCCTGACGAGCGCGCGCCCGGCGTGACACGTTTCAGCGGATTCGGACGAATCTGTTGCGCCGGACTTCGCAACCGTGCCAGGATCGGACCCACGCGAGCCGGAATGCGCTTTCCAAGGATGGATGCGTCACCCTCGCCGCGCGATCGAGTCCACGCGCTTCCGTATGCCAGCTGCACTCCCGCCGTCTCGGCAGGGGTATCCGGCATGCCTTCTCGCCGACGACGTCCAGGAGGAACCCTTGACCGTACGCCACGCCCGCTCGACCTCTCGACCGGTTCGGATCGGCGGCTGCGTCGCCGCCGCGACCGCGCTCGCCGCCGCACTGCTCACCGCAGTTCCCGCCGTGGCCGCGGAACCCCCGGCGCCGCTCCCTGACGGGAACGTCATCGCGTTCGACTTCGGTCCGGGCACCGTGGCCGAGGGCGCGCTCGGTGTCACCTCGTCGACCGCCTTCGGCGACGCGTGGGGCTACGGCTTCTCGACCGCCCCGACGGTCGACGACGCCGATGTCGACCGGGGCGGCGACGATCCGCTGAGGTCCGACTTCGTCGCCGCACAGGGCGGCACGTTCGAGGTCGAGCTCGGCGCGGGCGACTACTCCGTCGCCCTCGTGGCCGGCGACTCCGCATCCACCTCCGAGATCTCGGTGACGGCCGAGGGCATGGCGAAGGTGCAGACCACGTCGAAGCCGGCGGGGGAGTACCTCGAGATGGCGTTCCCCATCGCCCTCGTCGACGGACGCCTGACGCTGCAGATCGGCGGCGCCGCGGCATCCCTCAGCGGACTCACCATCACGAGGCTGCCGGAGCGGACGGCCGGCGCGGTCCCCACGACGTACCTCACCGGTGACTCGACCGTGCAGACGTACGACGCGACCGCCTACGCGCCGCAGGCCGGCTGGGGCCAGATGCTCGACCGCTTCCTCGCCGACGACGTGGCCGTGCGCAACCACGCGATCGGCGGGCGCTCGTCGAAGAACTTCATCACCCAGGGACGCCTCGACGACGTGCTCCGGGAGATCCGGCCCGGCGACTATCTGTTCACGCAATTCGGCCACAACGACGCGACGCAGGGAGTGGACGACCGCTACGCGTCCCCATCGGACTACAAGGAGTACCTGCGGACGTACGTCGAGGGCGCGCGTCAGCGTGGTGCGACACCCGTGCTCGTCACACCGGTCTCGCGTCGCAGCTTCGATTCCGACACCGGGCTGTTCCGCGTCAGCTTTCCCGAGTACGTCGAGAAGATGATCGAGCTGGCGACGGAGGAGGACGTCGCCCTCGTCGATCTCTCCGCGTCGAGCCGCGCCTATCTCGACGAGATCGGCCCCGAAGCCGCCAAGGCCGTGTTCCTCCACGTCGATCCGGGTGTCTTCCCGAACCGTCCAGCGGGCACCGTGGACGACACGCACTTCCAGGAGTACGGCGCGATCCAGATGGCGCGGCTGGTCGCACAGGGCGTCGCCGAGCTCGACGATCCGCTCGCCGAGAAGGTCACCGACACCGAACCGCCCGCCGAGCTGCCGTCCGCGCCGCAGAACCTCGTCGCCGGCGCGATCAGCAACGCCGGGGCGACCCTTCGTTGGGATGCCGTCCCCTCGGCCGACATCTACAAGCTCTACCGCCAGACCGAAGCGCAGGGTGCCTGGAGCCTCGTCGGCACGGTGACGCAGCCGACGACCATCGTGCAGGGCCTCGCCGAGGGCGCGACCGTGCGTCACCGCGTCGTGGCCGTGAACGGCCGGGGCGAGTCCGAGCCGTCGGCACCGGTGGAGTTCATGACGAAGAAGGCGACGTACCGCTTCGACTTCCAGCTGTCGGGCAACCCGCTCGCGTCGGGCTACACCGAGGTCACGCCGGACCTCGGCTACACCGAGGAGCGTGGCTTCGGCTTCACGAACGCGCTGCCGGCGAACGCGGGTCGCGACCGCGGTGCCGCGACAGGGTCCGATGACCTCGTCCGCGACTTCGTGCTGCCCGGCGACAGCTCGACCTTCGCCGTGAAGGTCCCCAACGGCACGTACTCGGTGAAGACGTTCTCGGGGGATTGGATCGGATCCACGCGGACGAGCTTCCGTGTCGAGGGCAAGGATGCGGGTTCGGGGAACGCCGGGCGAGGCTCCGTCGCGGCCGTCCTGCGCGGTCCGTTCCTCGTCACCGACGGCCGACTGGACATCGAGGCATACGGCGCTGCGGCAGGCACCCGTCTGAACGGCCTCGAGGTCACGCCGATCCTCCTCGGACCCACCGGGCTCGCGGTCGCGGGCATCGACGCCGACCCGTCGGCACCGAGCATCGCGCTGGAGTGGGATGTCGAGCCCGGCCTGACCTGGAACGTGTACCGGTCGTCGGCGTTCGACCCGAAGCCCACGCTCGTCGGTTCGACGACGGAGCCGACCTACAGCGACGTCACGGCTCGGCTGGGGCTCGACTACAGCTACCACGTCACGGCGGTCGATCGGACCGACCTCGAATCGGTGCCGTCCTCGTCGGTGAAGACGAGCCTCGTCGACACGGAGGTCGACGCTCCCGCGGCGCCGACGGGGCTGCTGGCCGAGCGTATCGACGCGCGCGAGATCGAGCTCGGCTGGTCCGTGCCGGACGACGCCGTGTACTCGATGGTGTTCCGCTCGGAGACCGAGGGGGAGCGCGGCGACCTCGTCGGCGCGACGGAGATCCCGCGGTTCGTCGACACGGACGTCCTGACGACCGTGCCGTACTTCTACACCGTCGTCGCCGTCAACGCCGGCGGGCCGGGTGCGGCCTCGGAGCAGTATGAGACGGCGGCACCCACGGTCCTGCAACGCCAGGCCGAGTACCTCGACCGCGGCCTGGCCGCGGTGAAGACCGACGACGGCGTGCTGGTCTCATGGCGCCTCCTCGGTACCGATCCCGCGGACGCCGGCTTCCACGTGTACCGCGACGGGAAGCGCATCACGAACGAGCCGATCACGACGTCCACGAACCTGCTCGACCGCGACGGCACCGACGGCGCCGAGTACTTCGTCACGCGCATGAACGGTGCGGGAGACGAGGCGGTGGAGACGACCGAGTCGGACCCGGTGGCGGTGCAGACATCCGCCTACCGATCGGTGAAGCTGCAGAACCCGGCGGATGCCTACACCAAGGACGGGCAGCCGTACAGCTACTCCGCCAACGACACGACCGTCGGCGACGTCGACGGCGACGGCCAGTACGAGCTGATCGTGAAGTGGTACCCGTCGAACGCGAAGGACAACTCGCAGGGCGGCTACACCGGCAACGTCTTCGTCGACGCCTACCGGATGGACGGCGAACGACTCTGGCGCATCGACCTGGGCGTGAACATCCGAGCGGGGGCGCACTATACGGACCTCATGGTCTACGACTTCGATGGCGACGGCCGCGCGGAGCTCATCACCCGGACCGCCGACGGCACGGTCGACGGCGCGGGCACACCGATCGGCAAGGCGGGGGCCGATCACCGGAACAGCTCCGGCTACGTCCTGCAGGGTCCGGAGTTCCTCACCGTGTTCGATGGGCTGAGCGGCGCTGCCGTCGACACGATCGACTACGTGCCGCCGCGCGGTGACGTCGGCTCGTGGGGCGACACCTACGGCAACCGCGTCGACCGGTTCCTCGCGTCCGTGGCCTACCTCGACGGCGAGCGGCCGAGTGCCGTCTTCAGCCGTGGGTACTACACGCGGGCGGTCATCGCCGCCTTCGACTTCGACGGCGAGGAGCTCTCCCCGCGGTGGGTGATCGACTCGAACGACGAGGGTGCCGGAGCGCTGTACGGCCAGGGCTACCACTCGATGTCCGTCGCCGATGTGGACGGCGACGCGAAGGACGAGATCGTCTACGGGTCGGCGACCATCGACGACGACGGCGAGGTGCTGTACTCGACCGGCCTCGGACACGGCGATGCCCTGCACGTGTCCGACCTCGATCCGGCCCGACCCGGTCTGGAGGTCTTCGCCGCCCACGAGACGATGTCGGCATCCGGCAACAAGGGAGCGACCTTCCGCGACGCGAAAACCGGCGAGGTGCTGTGGAGCATCCCGGCCACGGTCGACACGGGGCGGGCCGCATCCGGTGACATCGACCCCCGGCATCCCGGCGCGGAGGGGTGGGCCGTCGGCGGCGACGCGGCGTGGAACTCCCGCACCGGCCATCTGATGACGGCGGCGGGCGAGCGTATCGGGCAGGCGATCCCGGCGGCGAACTTCCTCGCCTGGTTCGACGGCGACCCGCTGCGGGAAATCGTCGACCACTCCTGGAACGCGACCACGTCGCAAGGGACGCCGACCGTCTCGAAGTGGGACTGGGAAGCCGGCGAGGAGCGGGTCATCGTCTCCGACGAGGGCGCGCGGTCCAACAACGGCACGAAGGGCACCCCGAATCTGCAGGCCGACCTGTTCGGAGACTGGCGCGAGGAGATCGTGTGGCGCTCGGCGGACTCCTCCGAGCTGCGCATCTACTCGACCACCGACGAGACCGAGCTGCGCATCCCGACGCTCATGCACGACATGCAGTACCGGGTCGCGGTCGCGTGGCAGAACACGGGGTACAACCAGCCGCCGCACCCCAGCTTCTTCATCGGCGACGGTATGGCTCCCGCGCCGATGCCGAGCATCGCGGTGACGGGCGATCCGTCCGGCGCGGACGACGAGACGGCGCCCGTCATCTCCGGTGTGCCGGCGGACGGTTCGCTGCTGCCCGACTCGGGCGAGCTCGCGCTCGCGGTGTCGGCCGAGGATCCCGAATCGGGCCTGCGCAACCTCGACGTCGCGCTGGACGGCGAACCCGTCGCGGCCGATGCCGTGATCGACCTCGACGGACGGGTCGGCGAGCACGTCCTCTCTGTGCGAGCAGTCAACCACGACGGCCTCGTCGCGGCCGCGCAGGCGCGACTCACGGTGTTCGAAGACGAGGGAGCGAGTGCTGTGCCGGGCCGCGGCGCGCTGTCGACCGACAGCGGATGGGGCGACGGGCTGAAGGACGGCTCGTACACCGTCGCCATGGACCTGTGGTGGGGGGTCAACGGTTCCGTCTTCCGCCTGTACGAGAACGGAGAGGAGATCGCCAGTCGTCTGATCTCGCCGGACTCGCCGCGGGCTCAGCGGGTGACCGTCGACGTGGCGGGTCGCTCGAACGGTACATACGTCTACACGGGCGAGCTCGTCAACGCCGCCGGGAAGACCCGGACGACCTCGGTGACGGTCACGGTGACGGATGCCGCGCCCGCCCGCCCGGTCCTGTCGCACGACAACTGGGACGGGGACGGCCGGTTCACGCTGACCTCCGACCTGTGGTGGGGAACGAACGCCACCTCCTACGCCCTGTTCGAGAACGGCGAGGAGGTGGACGCACAGACCCTCGAAGCCCGCTCGCCGAGCGCGCAGCGGGCCCGCACGAGCGTCGACGGCCGAGGCCCGGGGACGTACGAGTACGTCGCCGAGTTCCGCAACGACGCCGGCGCGACCCGTTCCGCACCCCTCACGGTCGTCGTCCGGTGAATGACGAAGAGGGCGGTCGGCACCTTCCGGTGGCCGACCGCCCTCTTCGTCGCAGACCCGGGCTCAGAGGTCCGCGACCCGGACGAGAACCTTTCCGACGGTGCCCGCCTCCACCGCGTCGTGGGCGGCGGCGGTGTCCTCGAGGTCGAACCAGGTGAGCGGCAGTCCGTCGTCCTCGCCCACGGGGAGGGCGCCGTCCTCCAGTGCGTGGGTGATGTCCTCGACGGCGGCATCGAGTGCGGGCTCACCCACGGTGTAGAGGAGCACCCCCTGCACGCGCAGGTTCTTCGCGAATGTCGGGCGGATCGGCATGCCGAACTCCGCCCCGTTGTTGTCGGCGTAGAACGCGATCACCGCGTGGTTCGCCGCCAGCTCCGCGTCGGCCGCCGCGTTGGTGGCGAGGGAGACCTCGACGAACTGGTCGACGCCGTTCGGGGCGACCGCCCGGACATCCGCCACGAGGTCGCCGTCGGTGTAGTCGACGACGTGGTGCGCGCCCGCCGCCCGCGCCAGCGCGGCCTTGGCTTCGGAGCTCACGGTGGCGATAACCGTCGCACCCGCCCACCGGGCGAGCTGGATGGCGGCGTGCCCGACGGCTCCTGCGCCGCCGGCGACGAGGACCGTGCGGCCACTCAGCGCACCGGGGGCGAGCCGCGTCGGGCCGTCCTCGTGGACGGTCAGCGCTCGGTGCGCCGTCACCGCCGGCACGCCGAGGCTGGCGGCGAGTGCGAAGTCGACGCCCTCGGGGAGCGGGATCGCGCGGGATGCCGGGACCACCGTGTACTCCTGGGCTGTCCCGGTCGGCCGCTCGTGCTGGGCGAGGTGCACCCAGACGCGATCGCCGACGGACAGCCCCGTCACGTCGGTGCCGACGGCGTCGACGACGCCGGCCCCGTCCTGGTTCGGCACGGTCTCGGGGAACGAGGTCCGACCGCCGGCCGCACGGGACTTCCAGTCGGTCGGATTGACCCCCGATACGGCGACACGGACACGGACCTCATCGGGACCCGGGTCCGAGATCTCGCGGTCGTCGAGGGTGAGGACGTCGGACGCGCCCGTGGAACGGTAGACGATGGCTCTCATGGTGGGCCCAACCCGGCCGTCGGACCCGGCATTCCATCCTCGCCCGGCTCCCTGCCAGGCGGGCCGTGACAGAGTGGGACGACGTCGCGCGTCTCGCGGCGGTGTATCGGAAGGCGCACGCGTTGCCCACCTGGCTCGAAGAACTCCTCCATGCGGTGACCGGACGTGTGCGGTCGCACGCCGCGCTCCCCGACCTCCGGACGCTGCCGTCGCGGCGGGTCGCGGTCGAACGAACCCACTACCTGGTCGACGACCGGGAACGCCACACCCAGGGCGACCGCCTGTATGTCCTGCGGCGCGAGCCGGCCTCCCGGCGGGACCCGATATCCGTCGCCGTGTTCTCGAACGGCAGGGGTGTCGGTTACCTCTCCTCCTCGACCGCGCGCGACTTGGCGCCCCACCTCGACAGGCTGGGCGGTGCAGCCGTCGTGAACGGTGCGGGCCCGGCTCGTGGCAGCATCCGCCTGCGGGTCGACGTCCCCACGGACGCGGCGATGCGTGCCTACACTCCGGCCGCCTGACGCGCGGACGCCGGCTCTGACAGGCTGGCCGGTGTGATCGAAACCCTGGTCGTCCTCGTCGTGGGCCTGCTGCTCGTCGCGGCCTCGGCGGTCATCGCGCCGAAGCTGGGACTCGCCGCACCGGTCCTGCTGGTCGGACTCGGCGTCCTCGGCAGTCTCCTGCCGTTCTTCACGGATTTCGAGCTCAACCCCGAGTGGATCCTGCTCGGCATCCTCCCGCCGCTGCTCTACTCGGCCGCCGTCTCGATGCCCGCCATGCACTTCCGCCGCGAGTTCGCCGCGATCGGCGGGCTTTCGGTGTTCCTCGTCGTCGCGACCTCGCTCGTCCTCGGCGCCTTCTTCATGCTGGTGCTGCCGGGTGTCGACTTCGCGTGGGGTGTGGCGCTCGGGGCGATCGTCAGCCCGACGGACGCCGTGGCCACGTCCATCATCAAGCGGACCCCGGTCTCCAAGCGCGTCGTCGCGATCCTCGAGGGCGAGAGCCTGCTCAACGACGCCACCGCGCTCGTGCTGCTGCGGACGGCGATCGTCGCCGCCGCGGCATCCTTCTCCGTGTGGGGTGCCGTCGGCACCTTCGCATACTCGGTCGCGCTCGCCGTCGCGCTGGGTGCCCTCGTCGGGTGGCTGAACCTCAGGATCCGTCGACGCGTGACCGACCCGACCGTCAACACGGTCATCTCGTTCGCCGCTCCCTTCGTGGCGGCGATCCCCGCCGAACTTCTCGAGGCATCCGGTCTGGTCGCGGCGGTCGTGGCGGGGATCGTGACCGGCATCGGCGCGCCGCGGCAATTCTCGGCGCAGAACCGCCTCTCCGACGCGCAGAACTGGCGCACCGTCGAGCTGGTGCTCGAGGGGGCCGTCTTCCTGCTGATGGGACTGCAGCTGACGACGATCCTCGACGACGTGGAGGCGGCTCACGAGGGCGTCCGCTCGGCGCTGCTCATCGCGTTGGGTGCGTGGGCGCTGACGCTCGTCGTCCGCGCCGCCTACGTCGCCCCGCTCCTGGGCCTGCTCCGGGTGCGCGGCCGGCGAGCGCGACGGCTGCAGCCGCGGCTCGAGACGCTGCAGGAACGATTGGATGCCGCAGGCGACGAGTCCGAGGTGCTCGACGCCTTCGCGCGTCGCGGCAGGACGATGTCGTCCGGTCAGCTCAGCCGCTTCACCCGCCGCGTCACCCAGGGACTCGCGGACATCCGCTACTTCTTGGCCGCCCCGCTCGGCTGGCGCGAGGGCACCGTCGTGGTGTGGGCGGGGATGCGCGGTGCCATCACCCTCGCCGCTGCGCAGACGCTGCCGCCCGGGGCGCCGCAGCGCTCGGTGCTGATCCTCGTCGCCTTCGCCGTGGCCGCGCTCTCGCTCGTGGTGCAGGGGTCGACCGTCGCGCCGCTCGTGCGGCGGCTCTCGTCCGACGACGACACCGCGGAGAGCGCCCGGCGCGACGCCGCCGAGCGCCGCGAGGTGCGCAACGTCCTGCGTCGCAGCGCCGACGGCGTGCCCGCTCCGGATCGACCCGAGGGCGCCTCGCGCGAGGAGCTCGGCGACATCGCGCGCCGCCACCGGCTCGCCGTCCTGGCCGCACAGCGCGCGGCGCTCCTGGATGCGCGTGACGACGGCGTGTTCGACGCCGACATCCTCGCCCACGAGCTCGCCGGGCTCGATGCGACCCAGATCGCGATCGAGCTCCGCCGCGGGGGAGACTGACGCGGCCCCGGCCGCTCCCCGGCCCGGTAGCCTGGCCCGATGCAGCAGCGTCGCCTCGGCCGTACCGGCCGCTCCGTCTCGGTCATCGGTCTCGGCACCTGGCAGCTCGGCGCCGACTGGGGCGATGTGTCGGAGGAGGAGGCCATCGCCGTTCTGTCCGAATCCCTCGACGCCGGGGTGACCTTGTTCGACACCGCGGACGTCTACGGCGACGGTCGCAGTGAGACGCTCATCGGCCGCTTCCTCGCAGGCCGCCCGGGGCACGGCGTGACGGTCGCCACCAAGATGGGTCGGCGCCTCCCGCAGGAGCCCGAGAACTACACGCCCGAGAACTTCCGCGCCTGGACGGACCGGTCCCGGCGCAACCTCGGCGTGGAGACGCTCGATCTCGTGCAGCTGCACTGCCCTCCGAGCGCCGTCATCGACGCGGACGCGACCTACGACGCGCTCGACGCCCTGGTCGGTGACGGCACGATCGCCGCCTACGGCGTGTCGGTGGAGACGACCGACCAGGCCCTCGCCGCGATCGCCCGCCCGAACGTCGCGGGCGTGCAGATCATCTTCAACCCCTTCCGGTTGAAGCCCCTCGACGAGGTCCTGCCCGCGGCCGCCGCCGCCGACGTCGCGATCTTCGCCCGCGTCCCGCTCGCCTCGGGTCTGCTCAGCGGCAAGTATTCCCGCGACACCTCGTTCGCGGCGAACGACCACCGCGCCTACAACCGGAACGGCGAGGCGTTCGACCGCGGCGAGACCTTCTCCGGCGTCGACTACGAGACCGGACTCGTGGCGGTCGAGGAACTCTCGGCGGCGCTCCCCGAGGGCGTCTCGCTGCCCGCGGCATCCCTCGCCTGGATCGCCTCGCGACCCGGCGTGACCTCAGTCATCCCCGGCGCCCGCAACACGCGTCAGGCGCGCGCCAACGCCGCCGCGGCAGATCTGCTCGACGGCGCGGACCTCTCCTCGTTCGAGGCGGCGGTGGCCGACGTCTACGACCGGCGCCTGCGGGCCGACATCCACCCCCAGTGGTAGCCCTCCACCCGGCCTGAACGCGGCGGTCGCGCGGCTGGGGATGACCCGCACCGCGTCGACCCCCTCCTCGCTACCGTGTGGCCCATGAGCTGGCAGCACGGGCACGGTCCCTTCGCCGACGTGTCCGCGCCGGTGGCGGTGATCGCCGTCGCGGCGGCGTTCGGGTGGCTGCTCGTCGCCTCGGTGGTGCTGAGCGTCATCGACGCCCGCACGCACCGCCTCCCCAACCGCTGGGTGCTTCCCGGCTACCCCGTCCTGCTCGGCGCCTTCCTCGTCGCCGCCACGGCGGACGCGGCGTGGTCGGCGCTGCTCCGCGCCGCCGTCGGCGGCGCACTCATGTTCGCGTTCTACCTGCTGCTCCGAGCCGCGGGTGGCGGGATGGGCGGAGGCGACGTCAAACTGGCCGGCGTCCTGGGCCTCGCACTCGGGTGGTCCGGCTGGCCGGCGCTCGCCGTCGGCGCGGTCGCGGGCTTCGTGCTGGGCGGACTCTACGGTGCCCTGCTGCTCGCCCTCCGCCGTGCGGGACGGCACACGGCCGTGCCGTTCGGACCGTGGATGCTGCTCGGCGCCTGGATCGGCATCGGTGCCGGCGGGGCGATCGCCGGTCGATTGCTCCCCGGGCTCTGACACGTCGACCGGCGTGCCGCAAGGGGAGGGGGACGGATCCGGGCGGTCGGTACCGTTGCACGGACGGATGCGACCGCGTCCGCCCGACGGGAGGGTTCCGCCGCATGGCCGAGAAGTCGCAGAAGCAGCCGCCGATCGCCCGACTGGTCGCATGGGCGCTGGAGAAGCGGATCGTCCGCGCCTATCTCCGCTACACCGAACGACGCGGTGCCCTCCTCGCCGACAGCGTCACCTACCGCACGCTGTTCAGCGTGTTCGCGGGGGTCCTGCTGGGGTTCTCCGTCGCGGCGCTGTGGTTGGGGAACAACCCGCAGGCATGGGCGGCGCTCATCGACGCGGTGGACAGCGTCATCCCCGGCCTGTTCGGCACCGGCGGCCTCATCAACGCCGAGCAGCTGCGCCAGCCCCTCGCGCTGTCCTTCGCGGGCATCTTCTCGCTGATCGGCCTCATCGTCGCTGCGATCGGCGCGATCGGCTCGCTCCGCACGGCGCTGCGCGTCCTGGCGGACAAGGTGCACGACGACACCTTCTTCCTGCTCGTGATGGCCCGGAACCTCCTCCTCGCGATCGGCATCGGAGCGGGACTGGGCGCCGCGGCCGCCGCCACCATCCTCGGCACCGCCGGCGTCGGCATCGTCGCGGATCTCTTCGGGGTCTCCGCCGACGACCCGCTGACCATCGGGGTGAGCGCGACCGTCGGCATCCTGGTGACGTTCCTCCTCGACACCGTCGCGGTCGCCGGCCTCTTCCTCGCGCTGTCGGGCGTGAGACCGCCGGCCAGGGTGCTCTGGACCGGCGCCGTCATCGGCGGTGTCGGGCTCACCGTCCTGCAGCAGCTGTCGAGCCTGTTCGTCGGTGGAGCGTCGTCGAACCCGCTGCTGGCGTCGTTCGCGTCGCTGATCGCGCTGCTGCTGTGGATCAACCTCTCGTGCCAGGTGATCCTCATCGCGTCGTCCTACATCATCGCCGGCACCCTCGAGCACGAGGACCGGGTGCGTGCGGTGCACGGCGCTCGGACGATGATCGAGCGGCGCGTGCAGACGGCCGAGGACCAGGTGCGTGCAGCCACCGACGAACTCCGGGCGGCGCGCGAGGCGCTCGCCGCCGAGCGCGACCCGTCGTGAGACGGGTCTGTCACCGCCCGATCACGGCACTGTGAACTCTGCGCGATCGATCCCGCACGGACCTCGATCGTGTGTAGCGTCGTAGCGTGATGAACGCCCGCACCCCTTCGCGCCTCCAGCCGACCCACCCCCTCGCCACCGCTCCGGTCAGAGCCCCCGAGGCGACGGTCGACGGCTTCGTCGCGCAGTTCCTCGAGAACCTCAACAACGGCCGCGGCGTCGCGTTGTCCACCTCGACCGCGAACGACCGCTACTTCGCCCTCGCGGTGACCGTGCGCGACTACCTCATGGCCCGGTGGCTGGAGGATGTGCGCCGCCAGCGGTCCGAGCAGTCAAAGGGCGTCGCGTACCTGTCGGCGGAGTACCTCCTCGGCCGACAGCTCGACAACAACCTCCTCGCGACGGGCCTCGGCGACATCGCCGGTGAGGCGCTCGCCGCCTGCGGACTCGACATCGACGACGTCCGGGCGCTCGAGATCGAGCCCGGGCTCGGCAACGGCGGCCTCGGCCGGCTGGCCGCCTGCTTCATCGACTCGCTCGCGACCCTCGGCGTCCCGAGCGTCGGGTACGGCATCCGCTACGAGTACGGCATCTTCCGGCAGACCTTCGTCGACGGGCAGCAGGTCGAGCAGGCCGACTCGTGGCTCGCGCTCGGTTCTCCGTGGGAGTTCCCCCACCCGGAGGCGGCGCAGACGATCTCCTTCGGCGGTCACACCGAGACCTACGACGACGAGGGCGTGACGCGGTCCCGCTGGATCCCGGCATGGAACGTGCAGGCCGTCCCGCACAACTACATGGTGCCCGGCTACCACAACGGCCGCGTCAACACGCTGCGCCTCTGGAGCGCCCAAGCGACCCAGGGCTTCGATCTGCGCGTGTTCAACGCCGGCGACTACCAGGAGGCCGTGCGGGCGCAGACCTACGCCGAGAACATCTCGAAGGTCCTCTACCCCGAGGACTCCACACCGCAGGGCAAGGAGCTGCGCCTGCAGCAGCAGTACTTCTTCGTCGCGGCATCCATCAGCGACTTCGTGAACCTCATCCTCCCTCGCGACTTCGACATGGCGGACCTGCCCACACGGGTGATCTTCCAGCTGAACGACACCCACCCCGTCATCGGCGTCCCCGAGCTGATGCGCGTGCTCGTCGATGAGCGCAAGCTCCAGTGGGATGCCGCGTGGGCGATCACGCAGCAGTGCTTCGCCTACACCTGCCACACCCTGCTGCCCGAGGCGCTCGAGGTGTGGCCGGCCGACCTGCTGGGCCGCCTGCTCCCGCGACACCTCGAGATCATCTACCGGATCAACGACGAGTTCCTCGACGCGGTCCGCGAGCGATTCGGCGACGACGGCGACCGCATCCGCCGGATGTCGATCATCGCGCCGGACGGCGCGGTGCGGATGGCCTACCTCGCGACGGTCGCGGGTGCGAAGGTGAACGGCGTCGCCGAACTGCACTCGCAGCTGCTCCGGGAGAAAGTCCTCCCCGACTTCGACGAGTTCTACCCCGAGAAGTTCACCAACGTCACCAACGGCGTCACGCCCCGGCGCTTCATCCGGCTCGCGAACCCGAGCCTCTCGCGACTGATCACCGACACCATCGGGGCGGGCTGGCTCACCGACCTCGATCGGCTCCGCGAGCTCGAGGACTACGCCGACGACGCGGAGTTCCGGGCGGCCTTCCGCTCGGTCAAGGCGGCGAACAAGCGCGCGCTGGCGCGGACGCTCGCCGACCGCGACGGCCTGACCGTCGCCGACGACCACCTCCTCGACGTCATGGTGAAGCGCCTGCACGAGTACAAGCGGCAGACGCTGAAGCTGCTGCACATCATCACGGAGTACGACGCGATCGCGTCGGGTCGCGTCGCGGCCGCGGACGTCACGCCGAGGACATTCGTGTTCGGTGCGAAGGCCGCGCCGGGCTACGCGATGGCCAAGCGCATCATCCACCTGATCAACGCGGTCGGCTCCGTCGTGAACGCCGATCCGCGGGTCGAGGGGCGCCTCGCCGTGCTGTTCCCGCCGAACTACAACGTCACACTCGCCGAGCGGGTCGTCCCCGCCGCCGACCTCTCCGAGCAGATCTCGCTCGCCGGCAAGGAGGCCTCCGGGACGGGCAACATGAAGTTCGCGCTGAACGGTGCGCTCACCATCGGCACCGATGACGGCGCGAACGTCGAGATCCGCGAGCTGGTCGGCGACGAGAACTTCTTCCTCTTCGGGATGTCCGAGCCCGAGGTCGCCGACCTGTCGGCACAGGGGTACCACCCGATCGACTTCGTCCGAGCCGACGAGAACCTCGCGCGTTCGCTCGACCTCATCTCGTCGGGTGCGTTCTCGGGTGGGGACGGCTCGGTGTTCGAACCGGTCGTCACGAACCTGCTCCACCACGACCCGTTCATGGCGCTCGCGGACTACACCTCGTACATCGACGCGCAGCGGCGCGTGGACGCGATGTACGCGGATCAGGATGCCTGGACCCGAGCCGCCATCCTCAACGTGGCCCGCAGCGGGTTCTTCTCGTCGGACCGGTCGATGCGCGACTACATCGACCGCATCTGGCACACGCCGCCCGTCGTCTGAGGCGCCGGATATCACCCGTTCCCGGCGCTGGCAAGGCGCCGGGGCGGGGAGGGTGGGCCCGGCTAGAGTCGGATCCGGAGGTACAACATGGCAATCGCACGACTGCACGGCGGACCGCTCGACGGTCAGGTCATCCCGCTCGAGGACGACTCCGATCGGCTGATCCTGCCCTACAGCGAGACCCAGGTCGTCTACGAACGCGGCGGCGCCGACGAGCACACCGGTGAGGGCGACGGACCGACGTCCGCCGACTTCCGGTACGTCGAGGCGGAGGGCGACATCGACCCCTCGGCCGATGAGCGCGACGACCGTTCGACCCTTGACGACTGAGCCCGAGCACTCGCTCGAGATCGAGCGCACCTACGACGTCGACGCCGGGACGCCGCTGCCCGACTGGGCGCGACTGCCCGGCGTCGCGTCGGTGGGGGCGCCCGAACCCCGCGAGCTCGACGCGCACTACCTCGACAACGCCGCCGGCGGCTTGGGTCGTGCCCGCGTCGCGCTCCGGCGGCGCAGTGGCGGACCCGATGAGGGCTGGCACATCAAACGCGTGACCGCGGAGGGCAAGGCCGAGTCGCGATGGCCGCTCGACGACGTCGGGACGGAACGGATCGTCGTCCCGGCGGCGATCGAGCAGGTGCTGGCCGAGGTCGCCGCGCCGCCGTACGTGCCGCTGGCGCGGATCCGCAATTCGCGCACGGCCTATGCGTTGCGTGACGAGACCGGCGCCCTGCTCGCCGAGTTCGTCGACGACCGGGTCACGGCCACCGATGTCCGGCGGGGCGTCGACACGTCATGGCGGGAGTGGGAGCTCGAGTTGGGTCCTGCGGCGCCGGCGGATGCCGCCTCGCGGGACGCCCTCTTCGACGCTGCCGACCGGCTCGTCCGAGGCGTCGGGGGAGCGGTCTCGGCGTCGGGCTCCAAGCTCGAGCGGGCGCTCGGTCTCTGACCGGGCTCCGCCGCAACGCACTGACGCCGCCCCCGGCTTCGATGGGGCGGCGTCAGTCGTGATCGTCAGGCTACTGAAGACCCATTCGTTCCGATAGGTCTCCGGTGGCGATCAGAGGTTGATCATGTGGCCTGCGAGGCCGTGGAACGCCTCCTGCAGGCCTTCCGACAGCGTCGGGTGCGTGTGGACGTTGCGGGCGGCTTCGAGTGCGGTGAGGTCCCACTTCTGCGCGAGGGTGAGCTCGGGCAGGAGCTCCGACACGTCGGGACCGATCAGGTGACCGCCGAGGAGCTCGAGGTGCTCGGCATCCGCGATCAGCTTCACGAAGCCGACCGGCTCACCGAGGCCGTTGGCCTTGCCGTTGGCCGAGAACGGGAACTTGGCGACCTTGACGTCGTACCCTGCGTCGCGGGCCTGCTGCTCGGTGAGGCCGAACGAGGCGACCTGCGGCGAGCAGAAGGTGGCGCGCGGCATGTTGCGGTAGTCGCCGAGCGTCTGCGTCTCGGCCTTGCCGATGGTCTCGGCCGCCACGACGCCCTGCGCCTCGGCGACGTGGGCGAGCTGCAGCTTCGCGGTGACGTCGCCGATGGCGTAGACGCCGTCGACGTTGGTACGCATGTGGTCGTCGATCTCGATCGCGCCGCGGTCGGTGAGCTTCACACCGGTCTTGTCGAGGCCGAAGCCCTCGACGCGCGGAGCGAACCCGATCGACATCAGGACCTTGTCGGCCTCGATCTCGCCCTTCGCGCCATCGGCGTTCGCCGAGTACGAGACGGTGACCTTGTCGCCCGCGTCGACGATCGACTCGACCTTGGTGGAGGTGAGGATCTCGATGCCGTACTTCTTGTACTGGCGCTGGATCTCCTTCGAGACCTCCACGTCCTCGTTCGGGAGCGCGCGGTCGAGGAATTCGATGATCGTGACCTTGACGCCGTAGTTGCTCATCACGAAGGCGAACTCCATGCCGATGGCGCCGGCGCCGACGATGACCATCGTCTTCGGGAGCTCTCGCGTGAGGATCTGCTCCTCGTAGGTGACGACGTTGTCGCTCAGGGTCACGCCGGGCAGCAGGCGGACGGTCGAGCCGGTCGAGATGATGACGTTGTCGGCCGTGACGGTCTCGGTCGACCCGTCCTCCTTGGTGACCTCGATCGACTTGGCGTCGATGAACGAACCGCGACCCTGGTACTCGGTCACCTTGTTCTTCTTCATCAGGAAGTGGATGCCCTTGACGTGGGTCTCCGCGACCTTGCGGCTGCGGTCCCATGCCGTCCCGAAGTCGAAGCTGACGTCACCGCTGATGCCGAAGAGATCGGCCTTGTGGGTGAAGGTGTGCGCGAGGTCGGCGTTCTTCAGCAGCGCCTTGGAGGGGATGCATCCGACGTTGAGGCAGACACCGCCCCAGTACTTCTCTTCGATGATGGCGGTGGACAGTCCGAGCTGTGCGGAACGGACGGCCGCGACATAGCCGCCGGGGCCGGCACCGAGGATGACGACGTCGTAATGAGGCATGCCTCCAGCCTAGTCCGACGCGGGTGGGGTCACTCCCGGGTCTCGCCGCGTCGACCGCGCACGATGGCGATCGCGATGACGGCGCCGACGGCGACGAAGATGACGGCCGCGCCGACGGCGTACGGCACGGCGTTGAAGCCCTGCGACGATCCGTCGTTCTGCTCCCCGGCCGACTCGCCGCACTGCTCGGCGGCGGTCACGGCGGCGTCGTCGCCGACGGAGAAGACGTACTCGTCCGAGATCGGGTGGCCGTCGCTCGAGACCACCCTCCACTGGACGAGGACGGCGCCCTCGATCGTGCCCTCGATCGCCTGCGTCACCTCGTTGCCGTCGACCACCGGGTCGCCCGAGGCCACCGACGCGCAGTCCTCGTCGAGGACGGCCACCTCGGTGGCGCCCGCCTCGGTCGAGGGTGCGTCGCTGAAGGTCAGGGTGATCTGCTCGGGTGTCGTCGCGAGGACGTCGTCGGCGGCCGGGTCGGACCCGATGAGTTCGTCGTGCGCCGACGCCGCTCCCGCGGGCGCCAGCAGCAGCACGGCGGCGAGGGCCGCACTCGCAGCGGCTGTGCCGAGGCGATGGATCCTGCGGGGCGAGGGGCGTGTCGTCGCGAGGTGCATGCCGCGACGCTAACGCGCGCGCACGCTCGTTGGGCGGCCCTGTTCAGTCCTGGTGCCGACGGCTACCATGTGCGCATCGCGGGCGAGGTCCGCCCGCAGGGAGTGGGAGACCGATGGACCGCATGATGATGGACGCGATGGCAGGACAGGATGCCACCATGGCCGGGATGCCGGCGGCTGACGCGCCCCAGATGCAGGCCGCGATGGACGCCCTCGCGGCGTGCGAGCAGGCCTGCGTGGTGTGTTCGGCGCAGGAGATGGACTGCGCGGCGTCCTGCATGAACTGCGCCGACATGTGCAACACGATGATGCGGAGCATGCTTCGCATGTCGGGGATGACGCCCGAGGCGATGCGGGCGATGCTCGACGCATGCATCGAGATGTGCCGCGCCTGCATGGCCGAGTGCGCCGCGCACGCGGACCACAGCCCGGTGTGCGCGATGTGCGCGGAGGCGTGCCGGGCGTGCATGGACGCCTGTGGCGCCGTCCTCGACGCCATGGCGGCCGCGTGAGCCGCTGAGCGGCGGAGATCGGGCGAGGCTCGGGGATCAGGCGAGCCGAAGCGCGTTGAACCGGCGCGTGCCCACCGCGAGCACGTGGTGGCGCGGGTGGTAGGCGACCGGGTCGCCTGCCTGCACGGCGATGGCCGCCCCCGCTCCGTTCCAGAGCTCGATGCTCGACCCGTCGGGCCACGACTCGAGGGTGACCTCGCCCGACGCCTCGTCGGCGTCCGCGACGATCGCGTCGACCCACTCGGTGGGCGTCGCGGCCACGAGCCGTGCCTGGATCAGGTGGACGGCGTGGCCCGGCGCGAAGGAGGAGCAGGCTCGTCCCGTGCTGCACATGCAGGTCGCAGCCTGACGCGCGACGGCGGCCGGGATGCGGGGGGACGGGCTGGACACGATTCTGCTCCTTGTTCTGGCGGGCGGTCTGCGACAGGCTACGCAGGCGGGCTGTTCCGCGTCGCACCCGACGACACACGGAGAAACACGCTCGCGTCCCGACGCCGACGCGCGGCCACCATCGTGGTGCCGATCCGTTAGTGTGGAATGAGGAGGACATCGTGGACGACAATCAGCGACCGGGCGGCGACATCCATCGTGGTGCCGAGACGTCGGCGCACCCGCGACTGGTCGACTCGACGCAGACCTTCGGACATGATTCCGACCTCTCCTTCGTGCCGTTCGGCGCCGAGCTGACGGCGGCCGAGGTCGACGCGATCAATGCGCTCCCGGCCCGTGCGGCGCTCCTCATCGTCCGGTCCGGTCCGACCGCGGGCGCGCGATACCTCCTCGATACCGACGTGACCACGGTCGGTCGTCACCCCGAAGCCGACATCTTCTTCGACGACGTGACCGTGTCGCGTCGGCACGCAGAGATCACCCGAGCCGGCGCGATCTTCGAGCTCGTCGACCAGCGTTCGCTGAACGGCACCTACGTGAACGGGGAGCGCGTCGATCGCGCGACCCTCACCGACGGCGCCGAGGTGCGTGTGGGCAAGTTCCGACTGAACTTCTTCGTCGCACCGGCTGAGCGGGCGATCGGAGCGTGAGCCCGGCGGCCGCATCCCGAGGACGGACAGCGTCCTCGGGCTCTTTGAGCATCGGTCAGGTGCTGGCTCGGCTCAGCCCCGACTTCCCGTCCCTGACGGCGAGCAAGCTGCGCTTCCTCGAGGTCCAGGGGATCGTCACACCTGTTCGCACCGAGTCCGGCTACCGGAAGTTCTCCGCTGCCGACGTCGAGCGGCTCCGCACGGCGTTGACGATGCAGCGCGATTTCGGCATCCCGCTCGCGCGCATCCGCGAATACCTCGAGGAGCACGGCGACGCAGCGCCTCCGACGCCTCCCGCATCCATCGTGCAGACGACTCGCCGATACCGGCGCGATGAGCTGATCACGGCGGCCGGTGCGACCCCGACGCTGCTCAACGATGCGGTGTCCGCCGGCGTGATCGCGCCCTCCGACACGTTCGACGAACGTGCGCTGGGGCTCCTTCGCACGCTCGTCGCGCTGGATGCCCACGGCATCCAGCCCCGCCACGTCCGCAGCATTCGGCAGACCGCCGAACGCGAGGTCTCGCTGATCGAGAGTGCGATCGCGCCCCTGCTGCGCCGCACGGACGCGGGCTCTCGCGCGCAGGCGAGCGAGTTGGCTCCAGAGCTCGCCCGTCGGCTCGACGAGCTCCGCCAGTTCTTCGTGTCGACTGCGCTCGACCGCCTCACGCCCTGACCACCCGCGACACGCCGACCCGCGGAGTCGGATGTCGTTGCCGCAGCCCTCTCCCTCCTCTAGCGTGGAAGGACCGACACCGCAGGAGGCCTCGATGACCGCGCACGACGCGCTGGGCGAGCAGAAGTTCTCGACCGAGCTCCTGTTCACCGACGGCCTCCCCGAGATGGACGACGAAGTCGGATACCGAGGGGCTCAGGCCGCGCGAGCCGCGGGCATCACCTACCGGCAGCTCGATTACTGGGCGCGCACCGAGCTCGTGGAGCCGACGGTGCGCGGTGCCAGCGGTTCGGGATCGCAGCGCCTCTACGGCTTCCGCGACATCCTCGTCCTCAAGCTCGTCAAGCGCCTCCTCGACACCGGCATCTCGCTGCAGCAGATCCGCATCGCCGTCGACCAGCTCCGAGCCGCCGGCATCCGCGATCTCGCAGGGACGACGTTGATGAGCGACGGAGCGTCGGTCTATCTCTGCACATCGAACGATGAGGTCATCGACCTGGTCAGCCGTGGTCAGGGAGTGTTCGGCATCGCAGTCGGCAAGGTCCTCCGCGAGGTCGAGACCACGCTGGTCGACTTCGACGCGCAGCAGCCTGAGGCCGTCGACGAACTCGCAGCTCGCCGCGCAGCACGCACCGCCTGACGCCGGGCGCACCCGCCGCCGAGATGCGGGAGCGCTCGACCCTCAGGTCGCAGCGCTCGAGCCGCCCAAGGCTGCTCTGCGTTCGCTCAGGCTTGGGTGACGGCGCCGGCGACGGGGATGCGCCCCGTCCGGACGACGCGGTCGAGCAGCGAGTCGAAGTCGGCGGCCAGCTCCTGAGCGGAGTCTCCCGGCCAGATGTGCAGCGGCTTCGCGGCTCCCTGTGCCTGCTGGAGCGACGTGCGCTCGGGAAGCTGCGGCGTGAGCACGAGCGGGCCGAACATGTCGCGCAGCTCCTTGATGCGGAACTGGTGCTCGATCGACTGCGGACGAACGCGGTTGACGACGATGCCGAGGGGCTGGAGGCGCGGCGAGAGGCCACGACGGATCTCCTCGATCGCCCGGAGCGCACGGTCGGCGGCGGCGACGGAGAAGAGACCGGGCTCGGTGACGACGATCACGCGGTCGGATGCCGCCCAGGCCGTCCTGGTCAGGGCGTTGAGGGACGGCGCGCAGTCGATGAGCACGAGGTCGTAGTCGACTTCGATCGTTGCGAGTGCCTCTTCGAGCTTCCAGACGTCGCGGACGCTCGGGTGCGGTCCGTCGAAGTTGATGGCCGAGGGGCTCCCGATCATGACGTCGATCGTGCCGGGGTGGACCTTCGCCCAGCCGCTCGAGGTGATCGCCTGACGGACGACCTTCTCCTTCGGGTTCGCGAGCACGTCCGCGATGTTGAGGCGACCGGCGACCTGGATGTCCATCCCGGTCGACACGTCGGACTGCGGGTCGAGGTCGACGACGAGCGTCCGCACCCCGCGCGCGAACGCCGCGGAGGCGAGGCCCAGGGTCACGGTCGTCTTGCCGACACCACCCTTGAGGGAGCTGACGGAGAGTACGTGCACAAGGCTCAACGTTACCGTCCCGTAGGCTGTGAGGGTACTCAGCCCGTATGACGGCGGCCCCGATGATGTGGTCCCGTGCACCCAATAGAGGTGAAGAGCATGTTTCGCAAGATTCTGGTCGCCAATCGCGGAGAGATCGCCATCAGGGCATTCCGTGCCGCGTATGAGCTGGGTGCGCGCACCGTCGCGGTCTACCCCTACGAGGACCGCTATTCGCTGCACCGCCTGAAGGCCGACGAGGCCTACCAGATCGGCGAGGTGGGACACCCCGTCCGTGCCTACCTGGACGTCGACGAGATCATCCGGGTCGCCCTCGAGAGCGGTGCCGATGCGATCTATCCGGGCTATGGATTCCTCTCCGAGAATCCCGACCTGTCGGCCAAGGCAGCCGCCAACGGCATCGCCTTCATCGGACCGGCATCCACCGTGCTCGAGATGGCCGGCAACAAGGTGACGGCGAAGCAGCACGCGATCGCGGCAGGCGTCCCCGTGCTCCGATCTACCGAGGCCTCCGACGACGTCGACGTCCTGGTCGCCCAGGCGGACGCCATCGGTTTCCCGATCTTCGTGAAGGCTGTCGCCGGTGGCGGCGGACGCGGGATGCGGCGCGTCGAGCATGCCGATGCCCTGCCCCCGGCCCTCGCCGAGGCCATGCGCGAGGCGGGCAGCGCCTTCGGCGATGCTCGGGTGTTCCTCGAGCAGGCCGTGCAACGCCCCCGGCACGTCGAGGTGCAGATCCTGGCCGACAAGACCGGGGAGACCGTCCACCTCTACGAGCGCGACTGCTCCGTCCAGCGTCGGCACCAGAAGGTCGTGGAGATCGCCCCCGCTCCGAACCTGGCGGACGAGACCCGCGCGAGCCTCCACGCCTACGCGGTCGCCTTCGCGAAGTCGATCTCGTACGAGAACGCCGGCACCGTCGAGTTCCTCCTCGAGACCGCAGGCCCCCGCACGGGCGAGGTCGTCTTCATCGAGATGAACCCGCGCATCCAGGTCGAGCACACCGTCACCGAAGAGGTGACGGATGTCGACCTCGTCCAGTCGCAGATGCGCATCGCCTCGGGGGAGACCCTCGCCGACCTCGGGCTGCAGCAGGACCGCATCCACCTGCGAGGCGCGGCCCTGCAGTGCCGCATCACGACGGAGGACCCGGCTCAGGGCTTCCGGCCGGACACGGGCAAGATCACCACGTACCGGTCGCCCGGCGGTGCGGGGATCCGCCTGGACGGCGGCACGACGGCCGCGGGCTCGCAGATCAGCCCGCACTTCGACTCGATGCTCTCCAAGCTCACCTGCCGCGGTCGCGACTTCGAGGCGGCCGTCGTCCGGTCCCGTCGGGCGTTGGCGGAGTTCCGCATCCGGGGCGTCTCGACCAACATCCCCTTCCTGCAGCGCGTACTCGACGACCCCGCCTTCGTCGCCGGCGACCTCAGCACCGCGTTCATCGACGAGCGACCGGAGCTGGTCAAGGGGCGGGAGTCGAAGGACCGCGGCACGAAGATCGTGTCGTGGCTCGCCGACGTCACCGTCAACAGGCCCCACGGCCAGAGCCCCGTCCGCACCGACCCCGCCTCCAAGCTGCCCCTCGTCGACCTGCAGGCGGAGCCCACCCCTGGTTCGCGTCAGCGGCTGCAGCAGCTCGGTCCCCGCGGGTTCGCCGACGCGCTTCGCGCGCAGTCGGCGCTGGCTGTCACCGAGACGACGTTCCGCGACGCCCACCAGTCGCTGCTCGCCACGCGGGTCCGCACGAAGGACCTCGTCCGTGTCGCGCCGCACGTCGCCCGGCTGACCCCGGAACTGCTCTCGGTCGAAGCCTGGGGAGGCGCGACGTACGACGTCGCCCTGCGCTTCCTCGGCGAGGACCCGTGGGAGCGGCTCGACGCGCTGCGGGCCGCGCTGCCGAACGTTGCGATCCAGATGCTCCTGCGTGGACGCAACACGGTCGGATACACGCCGTACCCGACGAAGGTCACCGATGCGTTCGTGGCGGAGGCCGCGGCATCCGGGGTCGACATCTTCCGCATCTTCGACGCGCTCAACGACGTCACGCAGATGCGACCCGCGATCGAGGCGGTGCTCGCGACCGACACCGCCGTCGCCGAGGCGGCCGTCTGCTACACCGGCAACCTCCTCGACCCCGCCGAGGACCTGTACACCCTCGACTACTACCTGCGTCTGGCCGAGCAGGTCGTCGAGGCGGGCGCGCACATCCTCGCCATCAAGGACATGGCGGGCCTCCTGCGCCCCGCCGCGGCGTCGCGCCTCGTGGCGGCCCTCCGGGAGCGCTTCGACCTGCCGGTCCACGTGCACACGCACGACACCGCCGGCGGTCAGCTCGCGACGCTCCTCGCCGCCAGTGCGGCGGGTGCCGATGCCGTGGATGCCGCGGCCGCGCCCATGTCGGGCACCACGAGCCAGCCGTCGCTGTCCTCGCTGGTGGCAGCACTCGCCGACACCGACCGCGACACCGGACTCGATCTGCAGTCGGTGTCCGATCTCGAGCCCTACTGGGAGGCGGTCCGCCACCTGTACGCGCCGTTCGAGTCGGGCCTGCCCGGCCCCACCGGGCGGGTCTACCACCATGAGATCCCGGGCGGTCAGCTGTCGAACCTGCGTCAGCAGGCGATCGCGCTGGGTCTCGCCGAGGACTTCGAGCTCATCGAGGACATGTACGCCGCGGCGGATGCCATCCTCGGCCGCGTGCCGAAGGTCACCCCCTCGTCGAAGGTCGTCGGCGACCTCGCCCTGCACCTCGCCGCCGTGAAGGCCGACCCCGCCGATTTCGAGGCCAACCCGGAGAAGTACGACGTGCCCGATTCGGTCGTCGGCTTCATGGCGGGGGAGTTGGGCGATCTCCCGGGCGGGTGGCCCGAGCCGTTCCGGACGAAGGTGCTTGCGGGGCGCTCGGTCAAGGTCGGCGTGACGGAACTCGGGGCCGAGGACGAAGCGGCGCTGGATGCCGGGAGCGACGAACGCCGGGACACCCTGAACCGACTGCTGTTCGCGACGCCCACGAAGGCCTTCCACGAGGTGCGGGACACCTACGGCGATCTCAGCGTGCTCGACACCATCGATTATCTGTACGGGCTCACCCCGGGGCAGGAGCACGTCGTCGAGATCGAGCGGGGTGTCCAGCTCTACGTCGGTCTCGAAGCGATCGGCGGTGTGGACGAGAAGGGGATGCGGACGGTCATGGCGACCCTGAACGGACAGCTGCGGCCTGTCGCGGTGCGCGACCGCTCCGTCGAGGTCGAGGCTCGGCAGGCCGAGAAGGCGGACACCTCAAGGCCGGGCCAGGTCGCGGCGCCGTTCTCCGGCGTCGTCACCGTGAAGGCGGAGGAGGGGGCGCGGGTGGATGCCGGGCAACCCGTCGCATCCATCGAGGCGATGAAGATGGAGGCCGCCATCACCGCCCCGGTCGGCGGCGTCGTCGAGCGTCTCGTGATCCCCGTCACCGCGCAGGTCGAGGCGGGCGACCTTTTGCTCGTCATCCGCCCTGCGGACTAACCTGGTGCGTCGGGCTTCCCGAGCCCCAGGATCCACCAGGAGTATTCGCCGTGATGCGTGAGCACGAGAACGAGACGTCGGACGACGTCGACAACGGTGTGCTCGAGCGCACCGACAGCGTCGAGACGACGGGCATCGGCATCGTCGACGGGCACACCGCCCAGATCGACGTCTCGCTGCCCGCGTTCGCGGACGATGACGACGACCTCGACGACGACGAGGTGCCTGCGGGCGACGCGGAGGCGGACGCCGAGACCACCGAGACCGGCGACGATGTGGTCGACGACGACACGGATGCCGCGCCCGAGGAGGACGTCGTCGACGCCGACGTCGTTGAGGCGCCGGGAGCGGTCGCGGTGGTCACCGGCACCGCGGCGACCCGCCGGGAGCTCCACCACATCGGCGCCATCGACAAGCACTCCCTCGAGCGGGTGCGTGCGGCGCGTCCGGAGGAGGAGCCTCTGCAGTCGCGCCGTCTCGATCAGCTCGGCGCGGATCGTGAGAGCCCCGACCTCCTGACCGCCGATCGGCTCATCGACGCATCCCGCGTCACGCCTCCCGAGCCGGAGGGGACCTGGCAGCGCCTCGTCTACGCCGTTACGGCACGTCGGGTGAACCTGGGCGACAGCGCGCGCGTCCGCGCTCGGAAGGACCTCGATCGGAGGATCGCGGCCCCCCTGGTCGGTGGCGCGAAGTTCGTGCCGGTGCTCTCGCGGAAGGGCGGGGTGGGCAAGACGACCGTCACGACCCTGCTGGGGATGGCGCTCGCCGATGCGCGCGAGGACCGCGTGGTCGCGGTCGATGCCAACCCGGACCGCGGCACCCTCGCCGAGCGCATCGCCCGTCAGAGCGGCAAGACCGTGCGAGACCTCGTCCGCATGCGCGCCGAGATCACCGGGTTCAACGACCTGGCGGGGATCGTCGCACGTGACGAGACGCGCCTGGACGTCCTGGCCTCCGACGCCGACCCGCACCTCTCCGAGGCCTTCAGCGACCGCGACTACCACGACGTCGCGGCGATCGCCGCCCACTACTACTCGATCGTGCTGACCGACAGCGGCACGGGGATCGTCCACTCCGTGATGGACGCGACCCTCGAACTCGCCGATCAGCTCATCGTCATCGCGGGTCGCAGCGTGGACGAGGCGAAGCTCGCGTCCGAGACGCTCTCATGGCTCGAAGCCAACGGCTTCGCCGAGCTCGCCCGCGGAGCCGTCGTGGTGCTCAACGCCTCGCGACCGGGTGCGAGTCTGGTGCGGCAGAACGAGCTCGAGTCGCATTTCCGCACCCGCGTCCGCGCGGTCGTGACCATCCCCTATGACGCCCACCTCGCCACGGGCGGCCCGGTCTCGTACCGGTCGCTCGCCGCACCGACGCAGCAGGCCGCGCGCGAGCTGGCGGCTGTCGTCGTCGAGGGCCTGCGGTCGGGAGCGGTCCGCTGATGGCCGTCCGTCCGATCCGGCTCTTCGGAGATCCGGTGCTGCGGAGCGTGAGCGCGCGCATCATCGACATCGATGAGGGCGTGCACGCCCTCGTCACCGATCTCCTCGATTCGGTGGCCGAGCCGGGTCGCGCCGGTGTGGCGGCGCCGCAGATCGGTGTGGGCCTCCGCGCGTTCAGCTACAACGTCGACGGTGTGATCGGCTACATCCTCAATCCCGAACTCGAGGTGGACGGCGAGCCGGCGCCGACGGGGGAGGGATGCCTCTCCGTGCCCGGCCTCTGGCACGACGCGCTCCGGCACCCGTGGGCGCGGGTGACGGGTGTCGACCTGCACGACGAAGAGATCGTCATCGAGGGTGAGGGGCTCCTCGCGCAGGCGCTGCAGCACGAGTACGACCACCTCGAGGGGATGCTGTACCTCGACCGCCTGCCGAAGGACGTCCGTCGGCAGGCGATGCGCGAGGTCCGCGAGTCGGACTGGTTCTGATCGCATGACGAAGGGCCCCGGGATCACCGGGGCCCTTCGTCGTCCGCTCAGTTGCCGAGCGAGATGTTGGTCGTCGTGACCTTCGCCTGGTAGAGCTCCTCGATGTCGGACGCGAAGTCGTCGAGGATGACGTTGCGCTTGATGCTCATCTTGGGCGTCAGATGGCCGGACGCCTCGGTCCATTCCGTGTCGAGGATGACGAACTTCCGGATCGACTCGGCGCGCGAGACCGTCTTGTTGGCGCGGTCCACGGCCGTCTGGACCTCGTCGATCACCTTCTGGTTCGAGATGACCTGCGACATCGGCATGTCGGCGGGCAGCCCGTTGTTCGACAGCCAGGTCGGGAGCATCTCGCGGTCGAGGGTGACGAGTGCGCCGATGAACGGCTTCTGGTCGCCGACGACGACCACCTGTCCGACGATCGGATTGGCCCGGATCGGGTCCTCGAGACCCGCGGGGGCGACGTTCTTCCCGCCCGCCGTGACGATGATCTCCTTCTTCCGCCCGGTGATGGTGAGGTACCCCTCGGAGTCGAACGTCCCGATGTCGCCGGTACGGAACCACCCGTCGTCGAAGGCCTCCGCCGTGGCCTCGGGGTTGCGCCAGTACTCCTTGAAGACGTTCACGCCGCGGACCTCGACCTCGCCGTCGTCGGCGAGGCGCACGCCCACGCCGGGGAGCGCAGGGCCGACGGTGCCGATCTTCGACTTCGTGACGAGGTTGACGGTCGCGGGGGCCGTCGTCTCGGTGAGGCCGTAGCCCTCGAGGATCTGGACCCCCAGGCTGTGGAAGAAGTGACCCAGTCGGGGACCGAGCGGCGCCGACCCCGATACGGCGTGCGCGACTCGACCGCCCATGGCCGTCCGCAGTTTGCTGTAGACGAGGCGGTCGAAGAGCGCGAACTTGATCTTCATGCCGAGCGGGATCTTCTCGCCGTCCTGGAGACGTCGCGAATGCTCGATCGCCACGTCAGCCGCGGCGCGGAAGATCTTGCCCTTGCCGCCTGCTTCGGCCTTCTGCTCGGCGGAGTTGTAGACCTTCTCGAACACGCGGGGGACGGCGAGCAGGTAGGTCGGCTTGAACGACCCGAGGCCGGCGAGGAGCTTGGTCGTGTCGGGCTCGTGCCCGGTCTTGACTCCGGCGTGGATGTTGAGGATCGAGATGAATCGCGCGAACACGTGGGCGAGGGGCAGGAAGAGCAGGGTCGCTGCGCCGGGCTGCTCGACGACCTCGTGCAGGGCCTTGGCGGAGTTGCGCGAAAGCTCGACGAAGTTGCTGTGCGTGAGGACGCATCCCTTCGGCCGCCCCGTGGAACCCGATGTGTAGATGAGGGTGGCGATGTCGTCGGCGTTCGCGAGCGAGCGGCGCCGCTCGATCTCGTCGTCGCTGACGTCGGTGCCCTTCGAGCGGAGGGTGTCCAGGCCCCCGGACTCCATCGTCCAGACCTCGCGGAGCAGCGGCACGTCCGCGCGGATCTCCTCGATCCGCGCCGCGTGACTCTTCCCCTCGGCGATCATGGCGACCGCACCGGAGTCCGAGAGGATCCAGCTGATCTGCGAAGCCGAGCTCGTCTCGTAGACGGGCACCATCACCGCGCCGGCGAAGAACAGGGCGAAGTCGACCAGGGTCCAGTTGTACGTGGTCCGAGCGATGAAGGCGACCTTGTCGCCGGGTTCGACTCCGCTGGCGACGAAGCCCTTGGCCAGCGCGACGACCTCGCGGTGGAACTCGGCGGCGGTGATGTCGCGCCAGCCCGCTCCGTCGGGAACGGCGAACAGGGCGAGGGAGGGTGTCTCCTTCACGCGCTCGACCAGGATGTCGGACGTGTTGGCGGTCGGGTCCGCGGGGACGACGGCGGGGACGTCGAATTGTACGGCGCTCATGTGCGGCAGCTCCTTCGGTACCGGGTGGCGTCAGGTGCGACCGAGTCTATGTCATGGTGATCCCCGATCCCACGGCGGCGGCGCCCGTGGGCGCCCCACTAGACTCACGGATGCCGCGCGGCCCCGCGCGTGCGGAGAGGAGCGGCGTGCTCAACGTCGGTATCGACATCGGTGGAACCAAGATCGCCGGTGGCGTCGTCGACGAGGACGGTGCCATCCTCGACCGGCGTCGCGTACCCACCCCCGCCGATCCGGCAGCCCTCGCCGACGTCGTCGCAGCCATGGTGCACGAGCTGGTCGCAGACCGCGTCGTGCATGCCGTCGGCGTCGCCGCGGCCGGCTTCATCGACGCGACCCGCTCCGTCATCCTCCACGCCCCGAACATCGACTGGACCGACGAGCCCCTCCGGGAGGAGCTCGAGCGCCGGATCGGGCGCCCGGTGACGCTCGAGAACGACGCCAACGCCGCCGGCTGGGGGGAGTTCCGCTTCGGTGCCGGGCGAGAGGTCCGGGACATGGTCATGATCACGATGGGCACCGGGGTCGGCGGCGCCGCCATCATCGACGGACGGCTGCTCGTCGGCGGCAACGGCATCGGCGGTGAGCTGGGGCACATCCGATTCGAGCGGAGCGGCCGTCCCTGCGGCTGCGGGCAGCGGGGATGCCTCGAGCAGTATGCATCCGGCCGCGCCCTGCAGCGCGAGGCGGTCGACATCGCCGCCGGCCCCGACGGCGCCGGCCTCGCCGCTGCGATCGACGCCGACGGCATCGTCCCCGCTGCGGCGATGGCCCGCCTGATCGAGCAGGGCGATGCGGGTGCGCTCGAGGCCGTGCACCGCGTGGCGACCGCCCTGGGTGAGGCGTGCGGCGGCTTCCAGGCCGTGCTCGACCCGGAGCTGTTCGTCATCGGAGGGGGAGTGGCCGATCTCGGCGAGACGCTCCTGCATCCCGTGCGCGACGCGTACGTCACCGCGCTGCCCGGCTACGGCGAGCGCCCGGTCGCCTCCTTCGCGATCGCGACGCTCGGCAACGACGCCGGACTCATCGGCGTCGCCGACCTCGCGGGGGGCCGCGTCTGACATGGTCTACTGGGTCCTGAAGTACCTGATCATCGGTCCGATCGTGAAGGCCATCTTCCGCCCTTGGATCGTCGGGCGCGCGAACATCCCCCCGTCCGGGGCCGCCGTGCTCGCCAGCAACCACCTCTCCGTCAGCGACTCGATCTTCCTGCCCCTGATGATCGATCGCCCGATGTCGTTCCTCGCCAAGAGCGACTACTTCACGGGGCGTGGCATCAAGGGGTGGGCGACCCGCGTCTTCATGAAGGGCACCGGACAGATCCCCATCGACCGCACGGGCGGCAAGGCCTCAGAGGCATCCCTCAATACGGGCCTGCAGGTGCTCGGTCGGGGTGACCTGCTCGGCATCTACCCCGAAGGGACGCGCAGCCCGGACGGCAAGCTCTACCGTGGCCGCACGGGGCTCGCGCGGATGGCGTTGACCGCCCGCGTGCCGGTGATCCCCGTGGTGATGATCGGCACGGACGACATCATGCCGATCGGACGCTCGATCCCGCGCGTCGGTCGCGTCGGCATGGTCATCGGCGAGCCGCTCGACTTCACCCGCTTCCACGGCATGGAGTCCGATCGCTTCGTCCTGCGGTCGGTGACCGATGAGATCATGGTCGCCCTGCAGCGGATGGGCGAGCAGGAGTACGAGGACGTCTACGCCTCGACGGTCAAGGACCGGCGCCCGGCATCCCGCGTCTGAGGGCGCTGCTCCTGCGCGTCACACGCGCCGGTGGCCCGCCCGCTCGACGGTAGAATGAGCGGATGCCCACTCCTCTCGACCACTGGCGCACGCTCCCGATCAAGCAGCAGCCGTTGTGGACCGACACCGACGCGGTCGCCGCCGTCTCGGCCGAGATCGCCAGCCTCCCGCCCCTCGTCTTCGCGGGCGAGGTCGACAACCTCCGAGACCGGCTCGCGAAGGCCGCGTCCGGCCAGGCGTTCCTGCTGCAGGGAGGCGACTGCGCCGAGACCTTCGCGGGAGCGACGGCCGAGCAGATCCGCAACCGCATCAAGACGGTGCTGCAGATGGCCGTCGTCCTGACGTACGGCGCATCGATGCCGGTCGTGAAGATGGGCCGCATGGCGGGCCAGTTCGCGAAGCCTCGTTCGAGCGACACCGAGACCCGAGGTGACGTCACGCTGCCCGCCTACCGGGGCGACATCGTCAACGGATACGACTTCACCGAGGCGTCGCGCACCGCGGACCCCCAGCGACTGCTGAAGGGATACCACACCGCCGCCTCCACGCTGAACCTCATCCGCGCGTTCACGCAGGGCGGGTTCGCCGACCTGCGCGAGGTGCACAGCTGGAACCAGGGCTTCGCGAAGAACCCGGCCAACCAGCGCTACGAGCGTCTCGCGGGCGAGATCGACCGGGCCATCAAGTTCATGGAGGCCGCGGGAGCCAACTTCGACGAGCTGCGCGGCGTCGAGTTCTACACCGGGCACGAGGGTCTGCTCATGGACTACGAGCACCCGATGACCCGGATCGACTCGCGGACGCACACGCCGTACAACACGTCGGCGCACTTCCTCTGGATCGGCGAGCGCACCCGCGAGCTCGACGGGGCGCACGTGGACTACTTCTCGAAGATCCGCAATCCCATCGGCGTGAAGCTCGGTCCCTCCACCACGCCCGAGACGGCGCTGGCGCTGATCGACAAGCTCGACCCCGCGCGTGAGCCCGGTCGCTTGACGTTCATCACGCGCATGGGCGCCGGCAAGATCCGCGATGCGCTGCCGCCGCTGCTCGAGGCGGTGCGGGACTCGGGTGCGACCCCCCTGTGGGTCACCGACCCGATGCACGGCAACGGCATCACGACGCCCACGGGGTACAAGACGCGCCGCTTCGACGACGTCGTCGACGAGGTGCGTGGCTTCTTCGAGGCGCACCGCGCGGTCGGAACGCATCCGGGCGGCATCCACGTCGAGCTCACCGGCGACGACGTGACCGAGTGCCTGGGCGGTTCGGAGATGATCGACGAGGCGACCCTCGCGACTCGGTACGAGTCGCTGTGCGACCCGCGGCTGAATCACATGCAGTCGTTGGAGCTCGCGTTCCTCGTCGCCGAGGAGCTGCGCAACCGCTGAGCTGTCGACGACGCTCGGAGCGCCCGGTGGAGCAATCCGCCGGGCGCTCTGCTCGTGCGGGTCAGCCGACGAGGCTGATGGTGAGCGCGATCTCCGACCCTCGCCGGCGCTGCTCGCCTGCGGGGGGATCGGTCGATTCCACTTCGGTGAGACCGTCCGGCACGGCGTTCCAGAACCCCTGATAGGTCGGGGTGAATCCCTCGTCCCGAAGGCGCTGCGCGGCATCCGAGAGTGTGAGGCCGGTGACGTCGGGGACTGCGAAGAGCTGCGGGCCTTTCGAGACGATCAGGGTCACCGTGTCGCCCGGCTTCCAGGAACCGGGTTCCGTGCGGTCCGCGAGGGCGATGACGCGGCCGGTATCGACGGTCTCGCTGAATTCCTCCGACACCTCCGAACGCAAGTCGACGCCGGACAGCACGTCCTGCGCCTGTTCGCGCTGCAGACCGGCCACGTCGGGGACCGGGCCGAGCGAGACACGGAGCTCCGCGGCCGACCCCTCCAGCACTTCGCACCCCTCGGTGCATTCCGTGGCTTCGCCGCCCGCAGCCTGTGTGACGTACACACGGACGACCTGACCCTGATCGAAGCTCGTGAAGTACTCGCCGACCGCATCGACCTCGATGTTCGCGTCTGCGAGCACGGCCTCGACCTCGGACTGCTCCCGTCCCTGCAGCGTCGGGAGCACCGTGGTCGCAGGCCCCGCGGAGATCCGGACGGTCACCTCTGCAGCGCGGTCCACGCGGGCGCCTGATCCGGGGTCGGTGTCGACGACCTCGCCGACGGCCACATCGAGGCTGTTCACCTCGTCTCTCGCGGCGACGAGGTCGTCCTCGGCCAGACGGCCCGCCGCCTCCTCGAAACTCATGCCTCGGACATCCGGCACGGCCACGAGCGACCCGGGGCCGGAACCGAACCACCAGCCCACGCCGCCCGCCGCTGCCGCCAGCAGGAGGACCGCGGCGAGGATCCAGGCGCCTTTCACCGCGTTGCGGTGCGACCGTCGACGCAGCCGCGTCGCATTGTCCACATCGGTGGTCACACTCGGCGCGGTGAACGTACCGGGCATGACGCGGGTGACTTCATCGGAGTCAAGGGAATCGTCGATGACCACGGTCCCGCCGGCGGGGGTGGAGCGCACGACCTGCGGGTACACGCCGAGCTGCTTCTGGATCTCGCGAAGCCGCTCCAGCATCTCGCGGGCATCGGTGGGGCGATCCTCGGGGTTGCGCTCCGTCGCCCAGAGCACCAGTTCGTCGAGCTGCTCGGGCACGCCGGGGTTCTTCACGCTCGGCCGCGGCACGGAGTGCGTCGCGTGCTGGTACGCGATCTGCATCGGCTGCTCACCCTTGTAGGGCTGCTCGCCGGCGAGCATCTCGTAGAGCATGATCCCGAGTGCATAGATGTCGCTGCGTGCATCCGCCGTGCCGCGGGTGACGAGCTCCGGAGCGAGATAGGCGATCGTGCCGAGCAGCATCTGCCCGGTCGCGGTGTTCGCGCTGGTGGCGCGGGCGAGTCCGAAGTCGCCGATCTTGATGCGCCCGTCCTCCGCGAGGAGCACGTTCTCCGGTTTGACGTCCCGGTGCACGATCCCCGCCCGGTGCGCTGCAGACAAGCCGGCGAGGATCGCGTCCATGATCGTGATCGTCTGGGGGAGTGTCAGTCGCTTCTGCTCGCGCAGCAATTCGCGAAGCGTGATGCCGGGGAGGTACTCCATGACCAGATAGGCCATCTCGCCGTCCTGGCCCTGGTCGAAGACGTTGACGACGTGTGGATCGGCGAGGCGTGCGGCCGACCGCGCCTCCTGGATGAAGCGGTTCTGGAAGACCGTGTCGTCGGAGAGATGGCCGTGCATGACCTTGAGGGCCACGCGCCGCTCGAGCCGGAGGTCGGTCGCCACGTAGACGGTCGCCATCCCGCCCCTCGCGATGCGCGCGCGGACCCGGTACCTGCTGTCGACCAGGCGGCCGATCAGCGGGTCGGTCTGCTGGCTCGTACTCACGTGTGAAGTCTACGGACGGGATGCTGCGAGCCCGGGTAACGGCTCACCGCCGACCGGCGCCGGGGCCGGTCATCCGTAGAGGTCGAGCCAGCGGTACGCCTGCTTCTTCCACTTCCCGTATCGGTCCGGGTGCGCCGAGACCTGCACGGCCTGCGCGGCATCCCCGAATTCCATCTGCTCCCACCCGGCGATGTCGAGCAGACCGCGCGTCGAGTCGCGATTCGGATCGGACGGTCCGCCGAAGAAGGCGGCGGCGGCGCGACGTGTGTCCCGGATCTGTTCGGGTGTTCCCCAACCGGTGCTCGGACGCTGCTGGAACAGGCCGAGCGAATCGCGGTCCCCCCAGTCGAGGTTCCGGATCCACGATTCGACCATCGCCGTCGCCAGCGCGATCGCGATGCCGTCCCGGGAGACGCCGCGGTCACGTCCGACGTCGATGATCGTCCGGACGTTCGCGACCTGCTCGGCGTCGAGGGACACCGTTCCGCCGGCGGGGATGCGGAGGTGCTGCCCCGGGTAGATGATCGACCCGGCATCCAGCCCGTTCGCCTCCAGCAGGTCGTCGAGCGTGACGCTGTGCTTCTCGGCGATCGCCCACAGTGTCTGTCCCGCCCCGACCTCGTGCACGCGGGACGCGGTCGGCGGAGCCGGTGACGGTGTCGACGACGCGGCCCGCTCGGCCTCGACGCGCGGCGCGAGGGTCAGCTGCTGCCCGGGGCGGATCATCGTCGATGCGCCGAGCCCGTTCGCCTCCGCGATCGCCGAGACGGTGGTCTTGTGGCGCTTGGCGATGGACCACAGGGTGTCGCCGGATGCGACGGTGTACGTGTTCGCGGCTCGAGAGGGGCGGGGGCTCGCCGACGCGCGCTCCGCGGCAGGCCCGAGTCGCAGGACGTCGCCGGGATGGATGACCGACCGCCAGGAGAGATCGTTCCACGCGAGGACGTCGACAGTGCGCACGCCGTGCGCCGCCGCGATCGCGCTGACCGTGTCGCCGACGGCGACGACGTGGGTACGCACCGCGGTGCCGGCGGCGGGGACGCCGACCCGCGAGACCGTCTCCCGCTCATCGGGGGTGACGGACCCGTGCACGCGGACCGGTGGAACGGTCTCGAGGTCGCGGTCGTGCTCCGGCTCGCCGGGGAACCCGGAGAGCGAGAGGGCGATGGATCCGAGGACCACGGGGCCGGCGAGGTGACGGGCGGAGGCGGGCAGGACGTCGTTTCGGCGCACAGCGATCCTTCTTTCGGCCCCAGATCGGTCGAATCCCCCGAGAACCGTGGCATGGGGGTGGTGCTCATGTCAACGCATGTGACTGATGTGACCTGTGGGATTTGTGAGGTCGACGGCGGCGCGAGGCGCGGAGATGGGATAGTGGATCGGTGAGTACCGATCCGTCCGTCCCCACCGAATGGCTGAGCCTTCCTGAACTCGTCGAGCTGACGGGGGAGCCCCTCGGCCGCGTCCGCCGCATGCTGGATGAGCATCAGCTCGTCGCCTCCCGCCGGCACGGCGCGCCTCGCGTCCCCTCGGTCTTCCTGGTCGACGGCGCGCCCCTCACCTCACTGCGCGGCACGGTCATCGTCCTGCAGGACGCGGGCTTCTCCGACGACGAGCTCATCGACTGGCTCCTCGCTCCGGAGGAATCGATCGGGTCCGCGCCGATCGAAGCGTTGCGTCAGGGTCGCAAGAGCGAGGTGCGGCGGGTCGCGCAGTCGCTCGCGTGACGTCGAGGCCGCGCCGCTGACTGCGCTCCGCGCATCGTCAGGCGACGCGCACAGTCGCGGCGCGAGCGAGGTCGCGCAGCTCGCCGACGGCGGCGTTGTCCAGTGGTGCGCCGCGAAGTGCCCGATCGGCATCCGCCACCCATTCGGCGATCCGGTCCTCGACGAGGGTCAGCGCGCCCGTGTCGACGATCGTCTGCTGAAGGTGCGCGACCTGCGTCGACGTCAGGTCGCGGTCGCCGAGGAGCTCGTCGAAGGTGCGGAGCGCGCCTGTCGGCAATGACGCACGGGTGTAGGCGACGAGGAGTGTCCGCTTGCCCTCTCGCAGGTCGTCGCCGACCGGCTTGCCGGTGACGGAGGTGTCGCCGAACACCCCCAGGACGTCGTCTCGCAGTTGGAAGGCGAGGCCGACGGGGTGTCCGAACGCTCCGAGCGCCTCGTATTGGTCGGCATCCGCCCCAGCGAGCACGGCCCCGAGCTGCAGAGGGTGCTGGACGCTGTAGCGGGCGGACTTGAGCGATGCCACTCGGAGGGCACGATCGGGGTGTGCCTCCACGGGCGCTGCCACGTAGGCCGACTCCTCCGCCACGTCGAGGAACTGGCCGATGGTCACTTCGCGCCGCATCCGCGCGAACTCCTGTCGAGCGCGGTCGGCCAGCGACGCGTCGTCGATGGTGCGAAGGCCCTCTTCCAGGAGGTCGTCGCTCCACGCGACGAGCAGGTCGCCCAACAAGATCGCCGCTGAGTGGCCGAAGTGCTCCGCATCTCCTGCCCACTCGGCACCGCCGTGGGCCGCCTCCCACGCGCGGTGGGCTGCGGGGCGACCGCGACGTGTGTCGGATCGGTCGATGACGTCATCGTGGACGAGCGCGGCGGCGTGGAAGATCTCGAGCGCCGCGGAAACGGCGATCACCGACGGAGGTGTCTCGACCGCCGACGTCCGCCGGAAGGACGTCACGGCCCGCCATCCGGCCAGGCAGAACCGCGCCCGGAACCCCTTGCCGCCCACCGCCGCCGCGGCTCCGGAGTCCACGAATGCCAGGGCCTCTTCGCCGAATCCGGCGACGGAGGTCCGCTGGTCCGCCACGAACCTCTCGACTCGCTGGGAAACGGCCACGATCGGATCTGCGGAAGGGGGCACAGGCCTAGCCTAGTGATCACGCTGACGCGTACACTTGATGGACTGACCCGAGGGGGATGCATGCCACTGTCAGAGCAGGAGCAGCGTCTGCTGGACGAGATGGAACGCCATCTCATGCGCAACGACGCCGACGTCGTGAGTGCGGAGCGCGGCGCCCACTCTCTGAGCTATCGCAACATCGTGTACGGCTGCGTCATCGTGCTCCTCGGCATCGCGGGTCTCGTCGTCGGTGTCGCCAGCTCGCTCATCGTCGTCGGTGTCATCGCCTTCGTCGCGATGGTCGGCGGCGTCGTCCTCGCCTTCACCCCGGCGAAGGGGGCTGCAGCGCGGCCGGCAGGCGGCACGCCCAAGGCGAAAGCGCCGCGTCCGGCGTCCTCGTCCTTCATGGATCGGATGAACGACCGCTGGGATCGCCGCAACGACGATCGTTGACGGGCCTCCACTCCTCTCCACCACTGAGCACCGACCTTCGGGTCGGTGCTTTTTTTGTGCCCTCGGGGCCTGAGGTCGCGCTCGGACGTGCGTCGCTGTGGCGCGGTTTCCACGAGCAATGGCGAATAGATGTCGCTGAGTGGAGGAAAGTGGAGTAAAGTGGCGAGCACCTGGAGTGGGCCGGACGAAGGGGGGTGACCTGCAGATGCTGCTGGGCACGCACACCCCCAAGCTCGATGACAAAGGGCGGGTCATCCTGCCGGCGAAGTTCCGCGACGACCTCGGTTCGGGCATCGTCGTGACCCGCGGGCAGGAGCGCTGCCTCTACGTCTTCAGCTCGGCTGAGTTCGAGCGCGTCTACGAGCGGATCCGCGAGGCGCCGCTCACCAACAAGCAGGCTCGCGACTTCCAGCGCATGTTCCTCTCGGGGGCCAGCGCGGAGAAGCCCGACTCGCAGAACCGGATCACGATCCCGCCCCACCTGCGGACCTATGCCGACCTCGAGAAGGAACTCGTCGTCACCGGCGTCGGCGCCCACGCCGAGATCTGGAACGCGGACGCGTGGAACGCGTACGCCGACAGCAACGAAGACACGTACTCGGACATGGAGCAGGAGGTGATCCCCGGACTCTTCTGACCCCTCGGTCGCGACTCCCAGCCGCACGCCCTGACGCACTTCCCCGGCGCCAGGTCGGAGCGGATGGGGATCGGGATCGAGGGCTCCAGTCCCCGAAACGCCATGGCACACGACGACATCCACATCCCGGTCCTGCTCGAACGCTGCGTCGAGCTGCTCACTCCCGCCCTGCAGCGCAGCGGCGCGGTGGTCGTCGACGCGACCCTCGGGATGGGCGGCCACTCCGAGGCGCTGCTCGAGCGCTTCCCCGACGTGCACCTGGTCGGTCTCGATCGCGACACCGACGCCCTCCGCATCGCGGGGCAGCGCCTCGCACGGTTCGCCGATCGGGTGACCCTCGTCCACACGGTCTACGACGGCATCGCCGACGCGGTCCGCGGGGCCGGATTCGCCCACGCCGACGGCATCCTCTTCGACCTGGGGGTCTCGTCGCTGCAGCTGGATGAGGCCGAGCGCGGGTTCGCCTACGCGCAGGATGCCCCGCTGGACATGCGGATGGACCGCTCAGCGCCCCTCACCGCGGCGGACATCGTCGCCACGTACGGCGAGGGAGACCTCCGCCGCATCTTCGAGCGTTACGGCGAGGAGAAGCTCGCGGGCCGGTACGCCCGGGCGATCATCGCCGCGAGGGGCGTCACGCCCATCGAGCGCTCCGCACAGCTGGTCGACATCCTCATCGGCGCCACCCCGATCGCGGTCCAGCGCGAGCGCAGCGGCCACCCCGCGAAGCGGGTGTTCCAGGCGCTGCGGATCGAGGTCAACGGTGAGCTGCGGGCGCTCGACCGGGCGATGCCGGCGGCCCTCGGCATCCTGCCCGTCGGCGGACGCATCGTCGTCATGTCCTACCAGTCGCTCGAAGACCGGCTGGTCAAGCGCGTCCTCGCGGAGGCGTCCTCGTCGACGGCCCCCGCCGGCCTGCCGATCGAGCCGCCCGAGCACGCCCCCCGGTTCCGCCTGCTGGTCAAGGGCGCGGAGCTGGCATCCGACGAAGAGAAGCAGCGGAACCCCCGTGCCACGCCGGTGCGACTTCGCGCCGCAGAACGAGTGAGGGAGGCGTCATGAGCGCTCCAGCCGTCGCATCCGCCGCCTCCGCGGTGGCCGACCCGTCCGTCGTCGGGAGTGCCGCGCCGCGGCTGCGTCCCGTCGAACAGATCGGCGGACGTCTTCGTGCGATGTCGCAGGCACGGCCCCGCCGTCGTCCCCGGCTCGTGTTCGGTCTCGTCGCCGTGGCCGGCGCGCTGACCATCGCCGGAGTGCAGATGGGGCTGTCCATCCTGACCACCCAGGGTGCGTACGAAGTGCGCGACCTGACGTCGCAGCAGCGCGACGCGACCTGGCAGAAGGAGATCCTCGAAGAGGATGTCGCGGGCCTCAGCTCGCCGCAGTTCCTGGCGGCCAACGCCGCCGCGCTCGGTCTCGTCGCCGGAGGTGAGCCGAGCTACCTGCGTCTGAGCGACGGCAAGACGCTCGGCCCGCAGGACGGTGCGTCGGATGCCTCATCGGTGCAGGCGCTGAAGCTCGCCGCCGTCCCCAACGCGCTCGTGGCCGACGTGCCGTTGGTCACCGACCCGGAAGCGAGCCTCGACGCAGGCGTCTCGATCGACCAGGACCTGCTGGTCAATACGCCGACACCCCCGTCGATCGCCGACGGACTCCCGACCCCCGCCACACACTGAGAGCATGACGACACGAGCAACACGCGGCACCCGTCGTCGAACCGTCGTCGCGCTCGCGGTGATCCTGGTCGTCCTGGTCGCGTTCGTGGTGCGGCTGATCGACATCCAGGTCGTCAACGCGAGCCAGCACGTCGAGGACTCCTTCAGCGTCGGCATGAAGGTCACGGCCAATCTGGAGGGCGCGAGGGGCTCCATCGTCGATGAGCACGGGGTGCCCCTGGCCACGAGCACCCTCGTCTACAACGCCAAGCTCGATCCGAAGCTGGCCATCGAGGGCGTATCGGAACGCGACGCCCAGGGGCGGGTCGTGAAGGACGAGAACGGCGACACCGTCACCATCACATGGGATGAGATCGCCCAGCGCATCGCCGAGGTGACCGGGCAGGACGCCGCCGACGTGCGCGCGATCGTGACCGATGCACTGGAGCAGGACCCGAACAGCCGCTTCGCCTACCTCGACCAGAACATCTCCACGGCCGAGTACCGCGCGCTCGACGATCTCGGGCTGCCTTTCCTCAAGTTCGACTCCGTACAGTCCCGCGTCTATCCGAACGGCGCGGTCGCGGGCAACCTGCTGGGCTTCGTCGGGTCCGACGGGAAGCCGTTGGAGGGCGTCGAAGAGCTGCAGAACTCCTGCCTCACACCCGAGAACGGCTCGATCAGCTACCAGCGCGGAGCCGACGGTGTGCGGATCCCCGGTACTGCCGTCGAGAAGCCCGCGGTCAACGGCGGGACGGTCACCCTCACGATCGACTCGGATCTGCAGTGGTACATGCAGCAGTTGATCGCCGAGGAGACCGACCGGTACAAGGCGGACTGGGGCGGCATCATCGTCATGGAGACCGCCACGGGCAAGATCCGGGCGATGGCGGAGACCCCGACGGTCGACCCCAACGACCCCGGGGCCAGCGAGCCCGAGGATCGCGGATCACGGCTGCTCCGCTACTCCTACGAGCCGGGATCGACGTTCAAGCCCGTGACGGCAGCGACGGCGATCGAGCAGGCCGGCGCGACGCCGGGGACGACCGTGAACGTGCCCGATCGCATGGTCTTCGACAACGGCGCAGTCGTGAACGACTCCGAGAACCACGCGACCGAGGACCTGACCCTCACCGGCGGTCTCGTGACCTCGTCGAACGTGGCGATGTCGCAGTTCGGGGCCATGGTGGACAACCAGACGCGGTACGACTACCTGCAGAAGTTCGGCGCGGGTCAGCCGAGCGGCCTCGACTGGTCGGGGGAGCCCGAGACGACCCTGCGCCCCGCGGACGAGTGGGACAGCCAGACGAAGTACGCCACCACGTTCGGCCAGGCGTTCACCGTGACGGCCGTGCAGGTCGCCAGCGCGTACCAGACCTTCGCCAACGGCGGGGTCCGCATGCCGGCATCCCTCATCGAGTCGTGCACCCAGGCCGACGGCACCGTCGTCACGCCGGACCTGCCGGGGCCCGAGCGGATCATCCAGGAAAAGACCGCCGACGAGGTGTCGCTCATGCTCGAGAACGTGTTCGCGCAGGGCACGCTGGCCGAGGACATCGAGCTCCCCGGCTATCGCATGGCGGGCAAGACCGGCACCGCCCAGGTCTCCGACGGCAAGGGCGGCTACAAGCCGAACCTCTACTTCACGTCGCTCGTCGGCTTCGCCCCCGCGGACGATCCGCAGTATGTTGTCCTGACGGTCTTCGACGAGCCCAAGAAGCAGCGCATGTCGTCGGCCAACCGCTCGGTGTTCAAGAAGGCGATGGCGCAGGTGCTCACGCACTACCGCGTCATGCCGTCGGGTTCGGAGACCCCGCTCCTGCCCGTCACAGGCTGAGCCGAGCGCACGAGGAGACCCCCAGCATGATCCGGATGACGCTCGCCGAGGTGACGCACGCCGTCGGCGGCACCCTCCATACCCACGGGTCCGACACTCCCGAGACCGTCGTCTCCGGAGTGGTGGACACCGATTCGCGGGAGATGGGGCCGGGCTCCGTCTTCGTGGCGAAGCCGGGCGACGTGACCGACGGGCATCTCTTCGTGGGCGCGGCGGTCGACGCCGGCGCATCGCTCGCCATCGTGCAGCGGCAGGTCGACGCTCCCGTCTCGCAGATCGTCGTGGAGGACACCGTCGCGTCGCTCGCCTCCCTCGCCCGCGAGCTGGTGGCACGCGTCCGCGCACGGGGAGACCTCCGCGTCGTCGGCATCACCGGCTCGAACGGCAAGACCACGACGAAGAACCTGCTGGCCCGCATCCTCTCGGACGAGGGTCCCACCGTGGCGCCGCGCGCATCGTTCAACAACGAGGTCGGTGCTCCGGTGACGATGCTCCGGGTCGCGGAGGACACCCGATTCCTCGTCAGCGAGCTGGGGGCGTCACGGCCCGGCCGCATCGCCGAGCTCGCAGGCCTGATCACGCCCGACATCGGCGCCGTCCTGATGGTGGGTCTCGCTCACGCGGGCGGCTTCGGCGGCGTCGAGGCGACGCAGAAGGCGAAGACCGAGCTCGTCCAGGCCGTCCGTCCGGGCGGCACCGCCGTGCTGAACGCCGACGACCCTCGCGTGGCAGCCATGGCGGCCGTCGCGACGGAGCGCGGGGTCGCGGTCCGGTGGTTCGGGCGCGGACCGACGGCGGATGTGCGGGCGGAGGATGTCGAGGTCACCGCGTCGGGGACGACGGCGACGATCGTCACGGACGGCCGCCGCATCCCGCTCCGACTCCGCGTGCTCGGTGAGCACCACGTCATGAACGCCCTCGCCGCCATCACCGTCGCCCAGACGCTCGGCGTCGACGCCGCCGTCGCCGTGCAGCGCGTCGGCACCGTCGAGATCGCCGAGCGGTGGCGCATGCAGCCACTGGGCACCGACCGCATCCGGATCATCAACGACGCCTACAACGCGAGCCCCGACTCCATGGCCGCGGCCCTGCGGACAGTCGCGCAGATCACCGAGCCCGGGCAGCGCAAGGTCGCGGTCCTCGGCGCGATGAGCGAACTCGGCGAACAGGCGGGGGAGGAGCACGACCGCATCGGGCTGCAGGCCGTCCGCCTGCGCTACGAGCGCATCGTCGTCATCGGCTCCGCCGCCCGCCGCCTGTACCTGGCAGCGATCAGCGAGGGATCGTGGGACGGCGAGGCGGTCTTCTTCGAGACCGCGGACGAGGCGTTCGACTACCTGTCCTCCGAGCTGCGCGACGGGGACCGGGTGCTCGTGAAGTCGTCGAACTCCGCGGGCCTCAGGTTCCTCGGCGATCGTCTGGGAGAATCGTTCTCGTGAGATCACTCCTTGCCGCTGCGACGATCTCGCTGGCTTTCACCCTGTTCCTCACCCCGCTGTTCATCCGACTGTTCCGGAACATCGGGTGGGGGCAGGTCATCCGCACCCCCGAAGACGTCAACAACCCGAGCCACCACACCAAGCGCGGCACCCCCACGATGGGCGGCATCGTCTTCATCCTCGGGACGATCGTCGGGTTCCTGGTCGGCAGCTACACGGGCGGAACCGAGCCCACGGTGTCCGGGCTGCTCGTGATCTGGATGATGGTCGGCCTCGGCATCATCGGCTTCATCGACGACTACATGAAAGTCCGTTCGCAGCGCAGCCTGGGCCTCTCGGGGTGGCGCAAGATCGTCGGTCAGATCGCGGTCGCCGTACCGTTCGGCGTGATGGCGCTGAACTTCCCGAACGCGTACGGCGAGACCCCGGGGTCGGCCTACATCTCGTTCTTCCGCGACATCCCGACCCTGTCCTTCATGGTGCTCGGTCCCGTCATCGGATGGATCCTCTACCTCCTCTGGATCTCCTTCCAGAGCGTCGCGTGGTCGAATGCGACCAACCTCACCGACGGACTGGACGGGCTCGCCACGGGTGCCGGCATCTTCACGGTCTCGGCCTACAGCCTCGTGTCCTTCTGGCAGCTGCAGCAGCGTTGCCACTCCGCGGCCCTCGTGACCGAGTACACCTCCGCGTGCTACGACACCCGCGACCCGATGGGTCTGACGATCATCGCCGCGTCGTTCGTCGGGGCACTCATCGGGTTCCTCTGGTGGAACGCACCCAAGGCCAAGATCTTCATGGGCGACGTCGGCTCCATGGCCATCGGCGGCGTCGTGGTCGCGATGGCCGTGCTGAGCCGCACGCAGATCCTCGCCGTCATCATCGCCGGCGTCTTCATCATCGCGCCGGCCTCGGTGATCCTCCAGCGCTACTACTTCAAGGCGACCGGGGGGAAGCGTCTGTTCCTGATGAGTCCGTTCCATCACCATCTCGAGATGCGCGGGTGGCCCGAGATCACCATCGTCGTCCGGATGTGGCTGATCGCCGGCATCCTCGCGATCTTCGGCGTCGCACTGTTCTACGTCGGCTGGCTGGCGGCGATATGACCGCCCGGCTCGACGACCTCGTCAGCTGGAACGCGGATTGGAAGGGGCTGCGCGTCGCCGTCCTCGGCCTGTCCATAACGGGTTTCTCCGTCGCTGACACGCTCACCGAGCTCGGTGCGGACGTCCTGGTCGTCACCGAGGTCGCCGAGGGGGAGTACGCGCGCCTGGTCCCCGTCATCGGCGCGCGGCTCTGGGAGGGGCCCCTGGATGCCGCTCCCGACGCGCTCGTGGAGCACCGGCCCGACGTCGTCATCGCCTCGCCGGGTTTCGCGCCGCACCATCCCGTCATCGCGTGGGCGCTCAGCGCCGGCATCGCGGTCTGGGGTGACCTCGAACTCGCCTGGCGGGTGCGCGACAAGGTCGTGCGCGCCGACGGGACACCCGCCGATTGGATCCTGATCACTGGGACGAACGGCAAGACCACGACGACGCAGCTGACGGCGACGATGCTGGTCGCGGGCGGTCTGCGCGCGGCGCCGTGCGGCAACATCGGCGTGCCGGTCCTCGACGCCGTCCGCGACCCCGCCGGCTTCGACGTCCTGGTCGTCGAGGTCTCCAGCCATCAGCTGTGGTACTTGAGCCTGCAGAGCGGGCCCGACCGGGTGTCGCCGCTCGCCAGCGTCTGCCTCAACCTCGCGGCGGATCACCTGGAGTGGCACGGCTCGTTCGACGCGTACCGGGACGCCAAGGCGTTCGTCTACCAGCACGCCCGCGTCGCCTGCGTCTACAACAAGAGCGACGTCGCGACCCGCGAGATGGTCGAGGACGCGGAGGTCGTCGAAGGATGCCGCGCCATCGGCTTCGACCTCGGCGTCCCCGGGCCGAGCGACCTCGGCATCGTCGACGGCATCCTCGTCGACCGTGCGTTCCTCGAGGAGCGACGCACCAACGCGCTCGAGCTGACGACCGTGGACGACCTCGCCGCGGTGGGGCTCGCCGCCCCGCACGTCGTCGCGAACATCCTCGCCGCCTCCGCGCTCGCGCGGTCGGTGGGAGTAGCTCCCGCGGCCATCCGGGATTCCCTGTCGACCTTCCGTCTCGACCCGCACCGCATCGAGGTCGTCGCGACGGCCGACGGTGTGACGTGGGTGGACGACTCGAAGGCGACGAACCCGCACGCGGCCTCCTCGTCGCTGCAGGCCTACCCCGGTTCGGTGTGGGTGCTCGGAGGACTCCTCAAGGGCGTCGACATCGCCGAGCTGATCGCCTCCCGCGGCCCCGGGGTCAGGGCGGCGATCGTCATCGGGGTCGAGCGCGGCGAGATCACATCGGCGTTCGCGCGACACGCGCCGACGGTGCCCGTCTACGAGGTCGACCACACGCAGACTGAGGACGTCATGACCGAGGTGGTCGCACTCGCTGCGGGCGTCGCGCGTGACGGAGACGTGGTCCTCCTCGCTCCGGCAGCCGCGTCGTTCGATCAGTTCGCGTCCTACTCGGATCGAGGACGGCGGTTCGCCGCCGCAGTGAACGAACGGATCGGGAGGGCCGCCGGTGACCACGACGACCGACCGACCCGTCCCGGCGGATCCGGCTGACCGCGGCGGTCCGTTCACCGCGCGCGTCGGCCTGGGGAAAGGCCTCAGCCCCGTCCCGAGCGAGTTCCTGCTCCTCGCGTCGACCGCGCTGATCCTCACGATCTTCGGGTTGGTGATGGTGCTGTCCGCCACGATGGCCACGTCGTCGGATGACGGTCCGTTCCAGACCGTGATGCGCCAGGCCATGTTCGCCGTCCTCGGCGTCCCGCTGATGTTCGTCTTCAGTCGATTGCCCGTGCGGTTCTGGAAGCGGGTGTCGTGGATCGCTCTGGGCGCTGCGCAGGCGTTCCAGCTGTTGGTCTTCACCGGCCTCGGATACGAGTTCGACGGCAACCGCAACTGGATCTCGATCGCAGGTGTGCAGGCGCAGCCCTCCGAGTTCCTCAAGCTGGCCTTCGCGCTCTGGCTCGGCTACGTGCTCTACCGCAAGCACACGCTGCTCGGGAACTGGCGTCACGTCTTCATCCCGGTGGTCCCGGTCTCCGCCCTGGTGATCGGATCGGTCGTCGCAGGACGCGACCTGGGCACGGCGATGGTGCTCGTGCTCATCCTGCTCGGCGCCCTGTTCTTCTCCGGTGTCAAGCTCCGCATCTTCGTGATCCCACTGATCCTTGCAGCGGGCATCGTCGCGTTCCTGGCCGTGACGAGCCCGAACCGGATGCGGCGCATCCTGAGCTTCCTGAATCCGGACTGCCTCTCCGATTACTACGGCGACTGCTACCAGCCCCTCCACGGCATCTGGGGTCTCGCCAGCGGCGGGGTCTTCGGCCTCGGCCTCGGGAACTCCCGGGAGAAGTACGCGTGGTTGCCCGCGGCATCCCACGACTACATCTTCGCGATCGTCGGCGAGGAGCTCGGCCTCATCGGATGCGTCGTCGTCCTCGCACTGTTCACGCTGTTCGCCGTCGGCGCGTTCCACGTCATCCGCAAGACCGACGACCCGTTCATCCGCATCGCGGCTGGCGGCATCACGGTCTGGGTCATCGGGCAGGCGCTCATCAACATCGGCGTCGTCCTGCGGGTCTTCCCTGTCCTGGGCGTCCCGCTGCCGTTCATGTCGCAGGGCGGCACGTCGCTCGTGTCGGTGCTGATGGCCTGCGGCGTGCTCCTGGCCTTCGCGCGCACCCTCCCCACGTCGCAGCCCGGAGTGTCGGCCGCCCGCAGGTAGGCTCGATCCGGTGACCACGTACCTCTTGGCCGGCGGCGGTACTGCCGGGCACGTGAACCCCCTGCTGGCCGTCGCCGATGCGCTCGTCGCCCGTGAACCGGACGCGACGGTCCTCGTCCTCGGCACCCGCGAAGGCCTCGAGGCCAGGCTCGTCCCGCTCCGCGGCTACGAACTGCTGTTCGTCGACAAGGTCCCGTTCCCGCGTCGTCCCGATGGTGCCGCCGTGCGGTTCCCCGTGCGGTTCGGTCGCGCGGTGCGACAGGTCCGCAACCACATCCGGGAACGGCGCGTCGATGTCGTCGTGGGGTTCGGCGGCTACGCATCGGCGCCCGCATACGTCGCCGCGTCGCGGGCGCGCATCCCGGTGGTGGTGCACGAGGCGAACGCCAAACCCGGTCTGGCCAACGTCCTCGGCGCCCGGCGGGCCGCGGCATCCGGCGTCGCCTTCGAGGGCACGCCGCTGCGCGGCGCCGAGGTCGTCGGCATGCCGCTGCGCCCCGAGATCGTGCATCTCGACCGCGAGGCCATGCGTGCCGAGGCGGCAGCGGCGTTCGGACTCGACGCCGATCGACCGGTGCTGCTGGTCTTCGGCGGCTCCCTCGGCGCGTTGCGGCTCAATCGGGCGTTCGCCGACGCGTGGCGCGACGTCGTCGACGCGGGGTGGCAGATCCTGCACGCGGTGGGGGAGCGCAACGACCTGGCCGATCCGGGCGATCCCGCCTACCGGCTCGTGCCCTACATCGACCGGATGGACCTCGCCTTCGCCCTCGCCGACGTTGTCGTCTCACGCTCGGGGGCGGCGACGGTGAGCGAGATCACGGCGCTCGGCATCCCGGCGGTCTACGTTCCGTACGCGGTCGGCAACGGCGAGCAGGCGCTCAACGCCGCGTCCGCGGTCCGGGCCGGAGCCGCTGTCCTCGTCCCCGACGCGGAGTTCACCGGCGACCGCATCCGCTCGGTCGTCGTGCCTCTGCTCGGAGATGCGACGGCGCTCGAGAGGATGCGAGCCGCGACCACCGGTGTCGGGACGCGGACGGGCAGTGAGAACGTCCTCGCCCTGATCGACCGCGCGCTCGGCCGCTGACGCCGACGCAGCGCGCCGCAGCGTCCGTCGAGGCGGCCCGACCTAGACTTGACGGGCCATGATTCGACCCGATCTCTCCCAGCCCATCCCGGAGCACATCACCGCCGCCCACTTCATCGGGATCGGCGGTTCCGGGATGTCGGGCCTCGCCGGGATGTTCCTCGATCGGGGCATTCGGGTCTCGGGTTCCGACCGCTCCGACAGCGCCGCGATGCGAGCGCTCGAGGATCGCGGTGCGACGGTGGCCGTCGGTCACGACGCAGCGAACCTCCCCGCCGACGTGGATGCGGTGATCTTCACCGGCGCCATCTGGCCGGAGAACCCGGAATACCTGCTGGCGAAGGAGCGCGGCGCGGCGATCCTCCACCGCTCGCAGGCGCTGCACTGGCTGATCCGCGGTCGCCGTCTCGTCAGTGTCGCGGGTGCGCACGGCAAGACGACCTCGACCGGCATGATCGTCACGGGTCTTCGCGGCGTCGGTGCGGACCCCACATTCGTCAACGGCGGCGTCATCGCCTCACTCGGCGTCTCGAGCGCGACCGGCTCCGACGACCTCTTCGTCATCGAGGCGGACGAGTCCGACGGTTCCTTCCTCCTCTACGACACCGCCGTCGCGCTGATCACCAACGTCGACCCGGACCACCTGGACCACTGGGGCTCGCGGGAGGCCTTCTACGACGGGTTCGTGCGATTCGCGGATGCCGCGACGCAGGCGGTCGTCATCTCGTCCGACGATCCCGGGGCGCGCGAGGTGACGGCGTCGCTCTCGCACTCGCATGTGGTGCGCTTCGGCACTGCGGAGGACGCGGACGTCCGCGTCTCGGACATCGTGACGGAGGGGCCCGTCGCCTTCACCCTGAGCCATGCGGGGGAGTCCGTCCGCGGGCGGCTCGCCGTCCCCGGCGCCCATAACGCGGTCAACGCCGCAGGTGCGGTGGCGGTGCTCCTGACCCTCGGCCACGAGCTCGAGCCCGCGCTGCGCGCGGTCGAGGAGTTCGGCGGGACCGTGCGGCGATTCGACCTCCACGGGGTGCGCTCGGGCGTCAGCGTGTACGACGACTACGCGCACCACCCCACCGAGGTCGCGGCTGCGCTCGACGCCGCGCGTTCCGTCGTCGGCGAGGGACGCATCATCGCGCTCCATCAGCCGCACACGTACTCGCGGACGCAGGCGATGTTCCGTGAGTTCGCGGATGTGCTCGAGACCCACGCCGACCACACGGTGGTCCTCGACGTCTACGGCGCGCGCGAGGACCCGGTGCCGGGTGTGACGGGGGCGCTCGTCAGCGGCGCCTTCGCCGACCCCGATCACGTCCGATTCGTCCCGGACTGGGCCGACGCGGCACGGTACGCGGCCGGTGTCGCCGGCCCCGGCGACTACATCATCACGCTCGGATGCGGCGACGTCTATCGCATCATCCCCCAGGTCCTCGACGCGCTCGGACCGGAGCAGGACTGACCATGCGGCGGCCGTCCCCGCTGCCCGCGACGCCTCCCGAACGCCGCCAGCCTGCGGCTGCTCGCGAGCACCGCGCCGTCGCAGCGCCGTCGCAAAGCGCCCGCGACGAGGCGGAGGCCGTCGGGTCCGACGCCACCGAGACCACCCCGCTCAAGGACCTCGGGCCCGCAGCGTCCGGTCGGCTCGCACCCGTCATCGGATTCGCGCAACCGGCGGATCCCACCGCGGCATCCAGTGCGGCTGCGGTCGGATCATCGTCGGATGCGCCCGCAGGTCCGGGGGTCGACACGTCCGACCGTCCGGTCGGTGTGCGGGACGTGTGGGCCGCGGCGCGGGCTCGCAGGCGTGCGCTTCGCCGCGAGGTGCGTCGCTTCACGGTGCGCCAACGGCGGCGTCGCTACGCCTGGATCGCTGCCGCTGGGGCGGTCCTCCTCGTCGGTCTGGGTGCGGTCGGCGCCGCGTACAGCCCGCTCTTCGCCGTCGAGGAGATCACGGTGGTCGGCACCGACCGCCTCGATGCCGACGCCGTCGAGGCATCCCTCGCCGCTCAGCGGGGCACGCCGCTCGCGCTCGTCGACTCCAGCGCGGTCAAGGCCGCCCTCGTGGGCTTCCCCCTCGTCGAGACGTACACCATCGAGGCGCGGCCGCCGCACGAGCTGGTGGTCAGGATCGTCGAGCGGATGCCGGTGGGCGTCGTGTCCTCGCGGGCGGGGTTCGCGCTCGTCGACGCCGCCGGGGTCGTCCTCGCGACCGCTGCGGAGGCTCCGGAAGGGTACCCGGTCATCGACGCGGCGGGCGGCCCGGGCTCCCGCACGTTCCGTGCGGTCGGGTCCGTCTACCGCTCCCTGCCAGCGGATCTCCGTCCGCAGGTGACGAAGATCACCGCGACCACTCCGGAGGACGTCACCCTGACGATCGACGGGGCGAAGATCGTGTGGGGCAACGCGGACGACGCCGTCGAGAAGGCCCGGAACCTGACGGCGGCGATGGTGGAACGGCCCCCCGCCGACGTCGACGAATACGACGTGTCCTCTCCGGGCGCGGTCGTCGTGCGCTGACTTCGGATCCGATCACGCGACACGCCGCCGCCCTGCGGGGGCGGCGCTCCCGCGCCCGTACCTTCGGAATCAGGAATTGCATACTCGGCAATTCTTTAAACCTCTGGTTGAGGTTGAAGGTTTGCACTCGAGGTTCAGGACGATACGGAGGCCGGCGTGAGCCAGAACCAGAACTACCTTGCTGTGATCAAGGTCGTTGGCGTGGGCGGTGGCGGTGTCAACGCCGTCAACCGCATGATCGAGCTCGGCCTGCGCGGCGTCGAGTTCATCGCCGTCAACACGGACGCCCAGGCGCTGCTCATGAGCGACGCCGACATCAAGCTCGACGTGGGTCGTGAGCTGACCCGCGGTCTCGGCGCCGGCGCCGATCCCGAGGTCGGCCGACGCGCCGCCGAGGACCACGCCGAGGAGATCGAAGAGGCCCTCGCGGGTGCCGACATGGTCTTCGTGACCGCAGGCGAGGGCGGTGGCACCGGCACCGGTGGCGCTCCCGTCGTCGCGCGGATCGCGAAGTCGATCGGTGCCCTCACCATCGGTGTCGTGACCAAGCCCTTCTCCTTCGAGGGACGCCGCCGTCAGACCCAGGCCGAGTCGGGCGTCTCGAAGCTGAAGGAAGAGGTCGACACCCTCATCGTCGTCCCGAACGACCGCCTGCTCGAGATCAGCGACCGCGGTATCTCGATGATCGAGGCGTTCGCCACGGCCGACCAGGTCCTCCTCGCCGGTGTCCAGGGCATCACCGACCTGATCACGACCCCCGGTCTCATCAACCTCGACTTCGCCGACGTCAAGTCGGTCATGCAGGGCGCCGGATCCGCGCTCATGGGTATCGGCTCCGCTCGCGGTGCCGACCGCGCCATCAAGGCCGCCGAGCTCGCGGTGGAGTCGCCGCTGCTCGAGGCATCGATCGAGGGTGCGCACGGCGTGCTGCTCTCGATCCAGGGCGGGTCGAACCTCGGCATCTTCGAGATCAACGACGCGGCGCAGCTCGTCAAGGAGGCCGCGCACCCCGAGGCCAACATCATCTTCGGCACGGTCATCGACGACACGCTCGGCGACGAGGTGCGCGTCACGGTCATCGCCGCCGGGTTCGACGGCGGTGAGCCGCAGGTCAAGGTCGAGCCGATCACCGCGAGCCGCCCGGCATCCGCTCCGGTCCTGCCGCCGCTCCCGGCCGACACCGTCGCCCGCGACCTGGCGGCAGCGGAGACCGGGAACGTCAAGGAATCGGTGTCGGTGTCCGCACCGTCGTCCTCGTCGGACTACGAGTCCGCCTTCGGCGACGACGACCTCGACATCCCCGACTTCCTGAAGTAACCCCGGTGGATCTGCGTTCGCGGCTCGCCGACGTCGATGCGCGCATCTCGGATGCCGCACGGTCGGCGGGCCGCGATCCGTCCGGGATCACGCGCATCGTCGTGACCAAGTTCCACCCCGTCGGCCTCGTCGAGGAGCTCGCTGCCCTCGGGGTGGCGCACGTCGGCGAGAACCGGCAGCAGGAGCTCACGGCGAAGCGTGCGGACTACGCGGGCGCACCGCTGACCTGGCACTTCATCGGCCAGGCGCAGACGAACAAGGCGCGGGCGGTCCGCCGCGCTGCGGATGCCGTGCACTCGGTGGACCGCACCCGACTGGCCGACGCGCTGCACGCAGCCGACGGCGGTGACGGGGGCGTCCTCGATGTCCTGGTCCAGGTGAACCTGACCGACGATGCCGGCCGCGGGGGAGTGGATGCCGCCGGCGTCGCCGAACTCGCCGAGCACATCGCGGGCGCCTGCCCGTCACTGCGACTGCGCGGCGTGATGGGTGTCGCGCCGCTCGACGAACCGCCCGCCGACGCCTTCGCCCGCCTGGCGTTGTGCGCCGACACCGTCCGCGGCATCGTCCCGGACGCAGATTGGATCTCCGCCGGGATGACCGGCGATTTCGCCGAGGCGATCGCGGCGGGTGCGACACACCTGCGGATCGGTTCGGCAATCACGGGCCCGAGGCCCGTGCACGGATAGCCTCGACAACAGACGAGCAAACGGAGGATGCGATGTCGAACCCGCTCAAGAAGACGATGGTGTACCTGGGCCTCGCCGACGAGGAAGAGGTCTACGAGGAGCCCGCTCCCCGACGGGAGAAGCAGGTGGAGAACAAGACCGCACCGGTGACTCCGATCCACCGTCCGGCCGTCGTCCGACAGCCCGCTCCCGCCACCGTCAGCGAGATCGTCACGGTCCACCCGAAGCAGTACCGCGACGCGCAGGCGATCGCCGAGAACTTCCGCGACGGCATCCCGATCATCATCAACCTCTCGCAGATGAGCGACGCCGACGCGCGGCGCCTCATCGACTTCGCGAGCGGGCTGTCGCTGGGTCTCTACGGTCGTATCGAGCGTGTGACGAGCAAGGTCTTCCTGCTCTCGCCCGAGAACGTCGCCGTGTCGGGCGAGGGGGCGATCGCTCAGGGCGACGCCGACTCCGCCCCGTTCACCCACTGACGTCGTGCAGATCGTCGGCTTCATCGCCGGGATCCTCAACACGCTGCTCCTCATCTATGTGCTGTTCCTCCTGGCACGGCTGGTGTTCGAGTACATCCCGATGTTCAACCGCGAGTGGCGCCCGCGCGGCGGGTGGCTGGTGGTCGCTGAAGTCGTCTTCACGGTGACCGATCCGCCGCTGAAGTTCTTCCGCCGCTTCATTCCGCCGCTGCGCATCGGCCCCATCGCCCTGGACCTCGCGTTCCCGATCACGATGCTGCTCTGCTTCGTGCTCCTGTCCATCACGCAGGCGCTCACTCGTCTGTGACCGTCCGCGGTCAGGCCCTCGTCGCACGCTCGACGGGGGCCGACTATGCTGGCGAGGTACGGCTCGCGCCATGCGGGTCTTCATCGACCGGCCCGCTTACCGCGCCCCGCAAGAGGCCTGAGCCCCGAAAGAGGAAAGACACATGCCTTTGACCCCCGAAGACGTCGTCACGAAGCAGTTCCAGCACGTCCGGTTCAAGGAGGGCTTCGACCCGGACGAGGTCGACGACTTCCTCGATGAGATCGTCGTCGAGTGGCGCAAGGCGCTGGCTGAGAACGAGGAGCTCAAGGCGAAGCTCGCCGCGTACGAGTCCGGTGAGACCCCCGCTGCCGAGGCAGCTCCGGCCGCGCCCGAGACCGAGGTCGTCTCCGAGGTCCCCGCGACCCCCGAGCCCGCCGCCGAGTCCTCGGCCGCGCCGGTCGCCGCCTCCGCAGGCATCATCGAGCTCGCGCAGCGTCTGCACGACGAGCACGTCGCCGAGGGCAAGGCGCAGAAGGAGAAGCTCGTCTCCGAGGCCCAGACCGAGGCAGATGCCATCCTCAACGAGGCCCGCACGAAGGCCCGCGACGAGATCACGCGTCTCGAGAGCGAGCGCGGCACCCTCGAGGCCCGCATCAGCGAGCTGCGTCAGTTCGAGCGCGACTACCGCGTCCAGCTCCGCAGCTTCATCGAGGAGAAGCTCCGCGACCTCGACGTAGCGGGCACCTCGGGCTCGACGCCCATCAGCGCGTCCTGACGACCCCGACCTTGTCGAGCCGGACGTCCGCATCGCGGACGACACTGCGCGCTGCAGCGGCCGGCACCACCATCGCGATGCTCGCGGCGGTGGTGCTGGCCGCTGATCAGTTCACCAAGTACCTCGCGCTGGAGAACCTCCCGGAGCGCGAGACCGTCCCCGTCCTGGGTGACTTCCTGCAGCTCTACCTGACGTTCAACCCCGGCGCGGCGTTCTCGCTGGGCGAGGGCGTCACGTGGGTCTTCACGCTGGTCCTCGCCGCCGCGGCGGTCACCATCGTCGTGCTGGCGGTCACACGCGTCCGCTCCCGGGCGTGGGCGGTCGTCCTCGGGCTGCTGCTGGGCGGCATCCTCGGCAACCTGACCGACCGTCTCTTCCGCGACCCGGGGTTCCTCGTCGGACACGTCGTCGACTTCATCCACACTCCGTGGATGTGGCTGGGGTTCCCGTCGGCGATCTACAACATCGCCGACATGTTCATCGTCACGATGATGATCGGCGTCGCGGTGCTCGTCCTCCTCGGTCTGCGGTTCGACGGGACGCGCGAGAAGGATGCCTCCCGCACCGCGCCGGCGTCCGCGCCCGGTGCCGAACGCGATGCCCAGCCGTAGTCTCCCCGTCCCGGACGGGCTCGACGGCACGCGCGTCGACGCGGCGCTGGCCAAGCTCCTCGGGTTCTCACGCACCTTCGCCGCGGAAGTCGCCGAGCGCGGGGGAGTGCAGCTCGACATGCGGCCGGTCGGCAAGTCCGACAAGCTCGTCGCCGGCGCCTGGCTGCAGGTGGAGTGGGAGGACAAGCGGGGTCCGGAGATCGTGCCGATCGCGGTCCCCGACCTCGGGATCGTGCACGACGACGACGAGATCGTGGTCGTCGACAAGCCGGCGGGCGTCGCCGCGCACCCGTCCCTGGGGTGGGAGGGGCCGACCGTCGTGGGCGCACTGGCGGCAGCGGGCTTCCGTATCGCCACATCCGGGGCACCGGAGCGACAGGGCGTCGTGCACCGCCTCGACGTCGGCACGAGCGGCCTCATGGTCGTCGCCAAGACGGAGCGCTCCTACAGTGCGCTGAAGCGCGCGTTCAAGGAGCGCGAGGTCGACAAGATCTACCACGCCGTGGTGCAGGGGCATCCCGACCCCTTGGTCGGCACGATCGATGCGCCGATCGGCCGGCATCCCAGTCACTCGTGGAAGTTCGCGGTGACCCCGGACGGCAAGGATTCCGTGACGCACTACGAGACGCTCGAGGCGTTCCCGCGTGCCTCGCTGCTGGAGGTGCATCTCGAGACGGGGCGCACGCACCAGATCCGCGTGCACATGGCGGCGCACCGGCATCCGTGCGTCGGTGATCCTCTGTACGGGAGCGACCCGACCCTCGCGCAGCGGCTCGGGCTCACGCGCCAGTGGCTGCACGCGCACGAGCTGTCGTTCGCGCACCCGGCCACCGGTGGCTGGTCGACGTTCCGGTCCGAGTACCCGGCCGACCTCGCCCACGCGCTGGAGATCCTTCGCGAACAGTGACGACGTCGGGAGTGCACGGCATCCTGGTGCCATGACCATCGACGTCCGCCCCGCGACCTCCTTCGATGACGTCGCGACGATGGTGGGACCGAAGCGTGCCGACGCCAATGTGTGCTGGTGCCTGAGCTATCGGCTGCCCGGCCGTGAGCACCGATCGCTGTCCGGCCCGGCTCGAGGCGAGCGGATGCGCGAGCTCATGGTCGATGGCCCGCCCGGTGTCCTCGCGTACGACGGCGACGAGGTCGTCGGCTGGGCGGCGGTGCACCGGCGCGCCGACACGTCGTTCGCGAAGAACCGGCTCATCCCGCGCATCGACGATCTCGATGTCTGGTCGGTCTGGTGCATCCGCGTCCGCCCGGGCCATCGCGGCGAGGGCATCGCTCACGCGCTCCTCGCGGGCGCGGTGGAGTTCGCCCGTTCCGAGGGTGCGCCCGCGGTGGAGGGGTATCCGGTCGACAACGGCGGCGAGAGGGTCGATCTCACGATGGCGTACGTCGGCACGCGAAGCCTGTTCGAGCGTGCCGGATTCGCGAAGGCCGCGGACACCGGATCGGTGCTCAACGGGTTCCCGCGTGTGCTGATGCGCCTCGATCCGCGCTGAGGGTCAGCGCCCGCCGGCGAAGCTCGCGGGGTCGTCCTCGGCGATGGCGAGCGCGATCTTGCGCACGTGGGTCTGATCGACCTCGACGAGCTCGCCGAGACCGAACCAGCCCACGTCGGTGAGCTCGCCGTCCGATGGATGCGGTTCGCCCGACACCCAGTCGCACCGGAAGACCAGGTCGAGGTAATCGACCTGGTCGCCGTTGGCGTACACGATACGGGGGACCTGCTGCACCGCTGCCAGACGCGTCGCGCGCACGACGACCCCCGCCTCCTCGAAGCACTCCCGCACGGCGGCGTCGGCGGGTTCTTCGCCGGGATCGACGATGCCGGAGACCGGCTGCCACGAGCCGTTGTCTGCGCGTCGCCCGATGAGGACCTTCTCGTCGCGGAACACGATCGCGGTGACGCCGACGAGGGGAAGCGGGTCGTTCCCGATCTTCTCGCGCAGGGTGAGGACGAACTCGGGAGTGGCCATGCCGACCAGCCTAGGTCCCGTGTCGGACCCGGAACGTAGACTCGATCCGTGGCATCCGACTCCTTCGTTCATCTGCACGTCCACAGCGAATACTCGATGCTCGACGGGGCCGCGAAGATCGGCGCGATGACGCAGGCAGCCGCTGAGTACGGGATGCCGGCGATCGCCGTCACCGACCACGGCAACACGTTCGCGGCGTTCGAGTTCTATCGCGCTGCCAAGGCTGCGGGTGTCAAGCCGATCGTCGGTCTCGAGGCGTACGTCACGCCCGGAACGCACCGCAGCGACAAGTCCCGCGTGGCGTGGGGATCGCCCGATCAGAAGAGCGACGACGTCTCGGGATCCGGCGCCTACACCCACATGACGATGTGGAGCCAGAGCACAGAGGGCATGCACAACCTCTTCCGGTTGAGCTCGCTCTCCAGCATCGAGGGCTACTACTTCAAGCCGCGCATGGACCGCGAGCTCCTGCAGACCTACGGCAAGGGGCTCATCGCGACGACCGGATGCCCCTCCGGAGAGGTGCAGACCCGTCTGCGGCTCGGACAGTACGAGGCGGCCCGCGCCGCGGCCGCCGAGTTCCAGGACATCTTCGGCAAGGAGAACTACTTCGCCGAGATCATGGACCACGGCCTCTCGATCGAGCGTCGGGTGATGACTGACCTCATCCGGCTGTCGAAGGACCTCGACATCCCGCTCGTCGCGACGAACGACTCCCACTACACGCACCAGCACGAGGCCGACGCGCACGAGGCGCTGCTGTGCGTCCAGTCCGGTTCGACGCTCGACGACCCGAACCGCTTCAAGTTCGACGGCGACGGGTACTACATCAAGACGGCGCAGGAGATGCGTCAGATGTTCCGCGACCACCCCGAGGCGTGCGACAACACCCTGCTGATCGCCGAGCGCTGCGAGGTGGAGTTCAACACCTCCGCCAACTACATGCCGCGGTTCCCAGTGCCCGACGGCGAGACCGAGGACAGCTGGCTCATCAAAGAGGTCGAGGCGGGGCTGCACTACCGGTACCCAGGCGGCATCCCCGACCGCGTCCGCAAGCAGGCCGAGTACGAGACCGGGATCATCCTGCAGATGGGCTTCCCCGGGTACTTCCTCGTCGTCGCCGACTTCATCAACTGGGCGAAGGACAACGGCATCCGCGTCGGTCCCGGTCGAGGCTCCGGTGCCGGCTCGATGGTCGCCTACGCGATGCGCATCACCGATCTCGACCCGCTCGAGCACGGCCTCATCTTCGAGCGGTTCCTGAACCCCGACCGCGTGTCCATGCCCGACTTCGACGTCGACTTCGACGACCGTCGCCGTGGCGAGGTCATCGACTACGTGACCGAGAAGTACGGCTCCGAGCGCGTCGCGCAAATCGTCACCTATGGGACCATCAAGTCGAAGCAGGCACTGAAGGATGCCGGTCGCGTCCTCGGCTTCCCGTTCTCCATGGGCGAGCGCCTCACCAAGGCCATGCCCCCGCCCGTGATGGGCAAGGACATGGAGCTCGGGGGCATGTTCGACGCGAAGCATCCCCGGTACAAGGAGGCGAGCGAATTCCGCTCGCTGATCGACACCGACCCCGAGGCGAAGACCGTCTTCGACCGAGCTCTCGGCCTCGAAGGGCTGAAACGCCAGTGGGGCGTCCACGCCGCCGGTGTCATCATGTCGAGCGAGCCGCTGATCGACATCATCCCGATCATGCGCCGCGAGCAGGACGGCCAGATCGTCACCCAGTTCGACTATCCGTCGTGCGAGACCCTCGGTCTCATCAAGATGGACTTCCTCGGGCTCCGGAACCTCACGATCATCTCGGACGCGCTCGACAACATCCGCACCAACCGCGGTGAGGAGCTCGACCTCGAGCACCTCGAACTCGAGGACCGAGCGGCCTACGACCTCCTGAGCCGTGGTGACACGCTCGGCGTCTTCCAGCTCGACGGCGGACCGATGCGATCGCTGCTGCGTCTCATGAAGCCCGACAACTTCGAGGACATCTCGGCCGTCATCGCGCTGTACCGCCCGGGTCCCATGGGCGCCAACTCGCACACCAACTACGCGCTCCGCAAGAACGGCGTCCAGCCGATCACCCCGATCCACCCGGAGCTCGAAGAGCCGCTGCGGGACATCCTCGACACCACCTACGGCCTGATCATCTATCAGGAGCAGGTCATGGCGATCGCGCAGAAGGTGGCCGGCTTCTCGCTCGGTCAGGCGGACATCCTGCGTCGCGCGATGGGCAAGAAGAAGAAGTCCGAGCTCGACAAGCAGTACGAGGGCTTCTCCGGCGGCATGAAGGAGCGCGGCTTCGGCGAGGCCGCCATCAAGGCGCTGTGGGACATCCTGCTCCCCTTCTCGGACTACGCGTTCAACAAAGCCCACTCCGCCGCCTACGGCCTCGTCTCCTACTGGACGGCGTACCTCAAGGCCCACTATCCCGCCGAGTACATGGCGGCGCTGCTCACCAGCGTCGGCGACTCGAAGGACAAGATGGCGGTGTACTTGAACGAATGCCGTCGCATGGGTATCCGGGTCCTGCCGCCGGACGTGGGGGAGTCCATCCGGTTCTTCGCCGCCGTCGGTGAGGACATCCGCTTCGGCCTCGGCGCCGTGCGCAACGTCGGAACGAACGTCGTCGACGGCATCGTCTCGGCCCGCGCGGACGGCCCGTACACGAGCTTCCACGACTTCCTCACGAAGGTGCCGGTCCACGTCGCCAACAAGCGCACCGTCGAGTCCCTCATCAAGGCCGGCGCCTTCGACACCCTCGGCGCCACGAGGCGTGCGCTCGTCGAGATCCATGAGGACGCCGTCGAGCAGGCCGTGCTCGACAAGCGGCGCGAGGCGAACGGCGAGGTCGGCTTCGACTTCGACAGCCTCTGGGGCGACGACGAGCCCCAGCAGGTGGCCCGCGTTCCCGAACGCCCCGAGTGGACGAAGAAGGACAAGCTCGCGTTCGAGCGCGAAATGCTCGGCCTGTACGTCTCCGACCACCCCCTCGCGGGTCTCGAGATCCCCCTCGCGAAGCACGCGTCGACCTCGATCCACGATCTGCTCGTGTCCGAGGACATCTCCGACGGCGACATCGTCACGGTCGCGGGTCTCGTCACCAGCGTCCAGCATCGCGTCGCCAAGCAGAGCGGCAATCCGTACGGCATGATCACCGTCGAGGACTTCGACGGTGAGGTCACCGTCATGTTCATGGGCAAGACGTACACCGAGTTCCAGTCGATGCTGCAGGCCGATTCGATCCTCGTCGTGCGGGGTCGCGTCTCGCAGCGGGACGACGGACGGAATCTGCACGGACAGTCCGCCTTCTCCCCGGACCTCGGTTCGACGGATGCCGCCGGGCCGCTGGTGCTCCTGTTGCCCGAGCATCGCGCGACCGAGACCACGATCGGCGAGCTCGCCGCGGTCTTCGGCCGCCACCCGGGGTCGACCGAGGTGACGCTCAAACTGCACAAGGGCGGGTCCGCGAAGGTGTTCGAGGTGCCGGCGCAGGTCGGGGTGACCGTCGATCTGTACGGTGAGCTGAAGGGCCTGCTCGGGCCCCAGTGTCTCGGCTGACAGCCCACGGGGCGCGCCTCCGCAACCCCCGGAACCGCATCGACCCGCGGGGTAGGATCGCAGGCGGCGCTGAGCGGCGCTGTTCGGAAGGAGCATCGTGACCGACGAGAAGACCACCCCCGGTACCCCGGATGAGCGTGCGACCGGCATCGACGATCTCGGTGACACGGTCGTGCGAGAGCCGGCGCGCCCCATTGAAGAGGCCCCGGTCTCCGAGACCGAGACGCAGGCGTACGACTTCCGCACGGATGCCGCCGAGGCGCCCGTCGCGTCGGATACCGTCGACTCGACCGCGGTGTACGAGGACCCCGCGCCGCGGACCGAGGATGCTGCGCTCACCGAGTCCGAGCCGGTCGCCGGGACGGACACCGGCGCGGCGGACCATGCCCCCGCCCAGGAGAGCCACCACATCCCACCGCAGTACGGCATCGGTCCGTTCTCGCTCCGCGAGGTCTCGCTCCTCGGCGTCTGGGCGTTGGCCTTCCTGTTCTCCTTCTTCCCGCTCTACGCGGACGGGCAGTTCGCGCGCGCGTTCGGCGGTGAGACCGTCTGGACCTCCGGCATCGACTGGGTCCTGTCGATCGGAGCGCCGACGGCCGCGGTCTTCCTCATCGTGCTGCGCCGATTCTCGCCCGACGGCATCCGTCGGGTCGGGTCGCTCGGCATTGATCAGTTCGCCTCCGTGGTGTTCTCCGTCTCCGCAGTCATCTGGCTCGGCTGGCTCTGGAACAACATCGCGCGCGGCGCGGCGACCGGCGTCTGGGTCAACAGCTGGGTCGTCTGGGCCGAGGTCCTCCTGATGGCTGCCGCCGTCGCCCTGACCGTCCTCGCCCCCTTCATCCCGCCCTTCCACGAGGACTTCCTGCACCGGCCCGACGCCGAGGCGCACCGCGTCGCTCGTCGCGCGCGACCCGTCGTCGCCCGGCCCGTGTCCGAGGCGCGCTACACGATGGCCGCGCCGTCGGTGGACCCGGAGCCCGCGCCCTTCACGGAGCCCGACGTGGAAGAGGAGCCCGTTGCGGCGCAGGCGCCGTCCCACCAGGCGTTCTGGGCGCTCGCGCCGGTCGAGCGCGACGTGGTCGATGAGAACGGCATCCCGCTGTTCCGGATCGGTCCGACCGCCTGGGCGCTCGTCATCGAGGACCGCGGGGACTCGTTCGTCGTGCGTCACGAGGACGGCCGCATCGGCTACCTCAACGACGTCTCGGGCGTCACGCGGGGCTGAGCCGCCGGTACCCTGGAGGGATGCTCCGCACGATCGACCTGCGCGGCCGCGCGTCCGCTCCGTCCGACCTGCTGGCCGCAGTACCCCGCGCCGCCGCCGCCCGCGATGAGGCCTTGGCGACCGCCGCAGCCGTGGTCGCCGACGTCGCGGCGCGCGGCGAGGACGCGCTCCGCGAGCAGGCCGAGCGGTTCGACGGCGTCGCCGGACACGCCGTCCGGGTGCCCGAACAGCACGTGGACGATGCGCTGGCAGCCCTGGATCCCGCGATCCGTGCGGCGCTCGAGACGGCGATCGACCGCGTTCGCCGCGCATCCGCGGCCCAGGTCCCGGCGCCGGTGGTCACGGAGATCGGTCCGGGCGCCCGGATCGAGCAGCACTGGCGGCCCGTACGTCGCGCGGGCGTCTACGTTCCCGGCGGCAAAGCGGTGTATCCGTCGAGCGTCGTCATGAACGTGGTCCCCGCTCAGGTCGCAGGTGTGACGCAGGTGGCGCTCGCGTCGCCGCCGCAGCGCGACCACGACGGGCGCGTGCACCCCGTCATCCTCGCCGCCGCCCGCCTGCTCGGCGTCACGGAGGTCTACGCCATGGGAGGCGCCGGCGCGATCGGTGCGTATGCGCACGGCGTCGGATCGCTCGGCCTCGACCCCGTCGACGTCATCTCGGGACCCGGCAACAACTTCGTCGCCCTGGCTAAACGCGTGGTCGCGGGGATGGTCGGCACCGATTCGGAGGCTGGTGCCACGGAGATCCTGGTGGTCGCGGACGCCTCGGCGGACGCCGGACTCATCGCCGCCGACCTCATCAGCCAGGCGGAGCACGACGAGCAGGCCGCAGCAGTGCTGGTCACGGACTCCGAAGAGCTCGCCGACGCCGTCGCTGCCGAGGTCGACGTGCGCGCGCGCCGCACCATGCACGCCGCGCGGATCGCACAGGCCTTCGCGGGTCCGCAGTCCGCCGTGGTGCTCGTCGACGACATCGAGACGGCGACCGCCTTCAGCAACGCCTACGCGCCCGAGCACCTCGAGCTGCACCTGCGCGACCCCCGTCCCGCCGACTTCGTCAATGCGGGCGCCGTCTTCGTGGGGCCATGGACGCCGGTGAGCCTGGGCGACTACCTCGCAGGCAGCAACCACGTGCTGCCCACGGGGGGACAGGCCCGCTACGCCGCCGGCCTGTCGGCATCCACCTTCCTCCGTCCGCAGCAGGTGATCACCTACGACCGCGATGCGCTCGCGCAGGTGCGCGACGAGATCGTCACGCTCGCGAACGCCGAGGTGCTGCCGGCGCACGGCGAGGCCGTCACGGCACGCTTCGACGCGTAGGCTGGATGCCGCCATGCACTGCCCGTTCTGCCGTCACTCCGACTCCCGCGTCATCGACTCGCGCACGAGCGACGACGGTCTCAGCATCCGTCGCCGACGTCAGTGCCCCGAGTGCGGCGGGCGTTTCTCGACCATCGAGACGGCGAGCCTCAACGTCATCAAGCGGTCCGGCGTCATCGAGCCGTTCAGCCGCGAGAAGGTCATGTCCGGCGTCCGCAAGGCCTGCCAGGGGCGGCCGGTGACCGAAGCCGACCTGGCGATGCTCGCCCAGGCCGTCGAGGAATCCGTACGCCAGACGGGCGTCTCGCAGATCGACACCAACGAGATCGGTCTCGCCATCCTCGGGCCGCTGCGGGCGCTCGACCAGATCGCCTACCTGCGCTTCGCGAGTGTGTACCAGGCGTTCGAGACGCTGGAGGACTTCGATGACGCCATCGCGTTGCTCCGCGCCGATCGTGCGCAGCTGCGCGAGCAGGCCGACGCCTGACACGACCGCACGGCCTGCGACGTCGGATGGGGCGGGGATGTCCGACTGGATAGGCTGGCAGCGATGTATCGCCTTCTCTTCGACCTCGTCCTGCGACGCACCGACCCCGAGGTCGCGCACCACCTCGGTATGGCCGTCATTCGAGCGGCTGGTACTCCGCCCTTGTCCCTGCTGGCACGGGCGCTCACGAAGCCGGCACCGTCCCTGCGGACGCAGGCCCTCGGGCTGACGTTCGACTCGCCGTTCGGCATCGCCGCCGGGTTCGATAAGAACGCCCTGGGCGCGATCGGCCTGTACGCGCTCGGGTTCGGCCACATCGAGGTCGGCACCGTCACAGCGATCGCGCAGGACGGCAATCCGAAGCCGCGACTGTTCCGTCTCCCCGCCGACCGGGCGCTCATCAACCGGATGGGGTTCAACAACGACGGCGCCGAGGTCGTCGCGGCGCGCCTCGCGCGGATGCGTCGTCGTCGTCGGCGTCCGGTGCTCGGCGCGAACATCGGCAAGTCCCGCGTCGTCGACGTCGCGGACGCGACGGCGGACTACGTCGCGAGCACGCGCCTCGTCGCGCCCGTCGCCGACTACCTCGTCGTCAACGTCTCCTCGCCGAACACGCCGGGACTGCGCGGTCTGCAGGCGGTCGAGACCCTGCGTCCGCTGCTCACGGCGGTGAAGGATGCCGCCGGCACGACGCCGTTGCTGGTGAAGATCGCTCCCGACCTCACCGATGACGAGATCGACGGCATCTCCGCGCTCGCGGTCGACACGGGGCTGGACGGCATCGTGGCCACGAACACGACGATCGCTCGGACCGGACTGACCACCGATGCCGCACGCGTCGAGGCCATGGGCGCCGGAGGCCTGTCCGGGGCGCCGCTGCGGGAGCGCTCGCTCGAGGTGCTCCGCCGCGTGCGCGCCGCGGTCCCGGCGGACTTCTGCGTCATCGCCGCCGGGGGAGTGGAGACGGCGGCGGACGTCCGAGAGCGGCTCGCCGCGGGCGCCGACCTCGTCCAGGGCTACAGCGCCTTCATCTACCGCGGACCGCTGTGGGGGCGGCAGATCAACCGCGGACTCGCGCGCTGAGCTCCGGCATCCGCGCCATGGACGAAGGGGCCCCGCACCTGTCGGTGCGGGGCCGTCGTGGTCTTCGAAGTCAGCTCGGGTAGTCGCCGCGCTTGACCTGCGGCTTGGGCAGGCGCATGAATCGCATCTGCACCGATCGCATCGCCGCGTACCAGCCGAGGCCCTTCTCGCGCCGGTCGCCCCACTTCGCCGCCGCCAGCTTCTTCACCTTGCGGCTCAGCAGGATCATGTCGGCGACGACGAAGAGGATGTAGGCCCAGAGCCCGACGTAGGAGTAGAAGACGACGGCGTTATTGGGCACGAGGGCCATCAGGATGACGATGACGAGGAGCGGCATCACCAGCTCACCGAAGTGCCACCCGGCATCCGTGTAGTCACGGGCGAACCGACGCTGCGGTCCGCGGTCGCGCGGCGTCAGGTAGCGCTCGTCGCCGGCGGCCATGCCGATGCGGGCCTTCTCGCGCTGCGCAGCGAGGTCCGCCTTCGCCCGCGCACGCGCCTCCTTCGTGTTGGCGACCAGCGGACGCTTGCGAGCCGCTTCCTGCTCGGCGCGCGTGGGCGTCGGGCGGTTCTTGCCCGGCCCGCTCGGCGCGTCGGGTGCGGTGTCGGCGGGGGGCGGTGTCTTGGCCACGGGGGAGGTCCTCGGCGATCGGCGGAAAAGCGTGCCACATAAGATTACCCGCATGACCTCCGACTCCTCTCGATCCGAGGCGGTGCGCGAGGCGGCTCTCGGCGCGGTCCCCGCCGCAATTGCCGACCTCGGCGCGCTCGTCCGCATCCCTTCCGTCGCCTTCCCCGGCTTCGACCGCGCCGAAGTCCAGCGGAGCGCGGATGCGGTCAAGGCGCTGGTCGAGGACCTCGGGTTCTTCGACCGCGTCGAGGTGAAGACCGCGGTCATCCCCGAGACGGGCGAAGAGGGGATGCCGGCGGTGCTGGCCTCGCGCTCCGCGCGGGGCGGCAAGCCGACCATCCTCCTCTACGCGCACCACGACGTGCAGCCCGTCGGCGATGAGGACCTCTGGCAGTCGCCGCCCTTCGAGCCCACCGTGCGGGACGGCCGCATCTACGGTCGCGGCGCGGCCGATGACAAGGCGGGCATCATGGCGCACCTCGGCGCGCTCCGCGCGCTCACCGAGGTGCTGGGCGACGACGTCGACCTCGGGGTGAATCTCTTCTTCGAAGGCGAGGAGGAGGCGGGATCCGCATCCTTCGCGCAATTCCTGAGCGACAACGCGGATGCGCTCCGTTCCGACGTGATCGTCGTCGCCGACTCCGGCAACTGGGACTCGGAGACGCCGGCGCTGACCGTGTCGCTGCGCGGCAACGTCCGCTTCACGCTGGACATCGAGACGCTCGACCACGCCTCGCACTCCGGCATGTTCGGGGGAGCGGTGCCGGACGCGATGATGGCGACCGTTCGCCTGCTGGCCACGCTGTGGGATGAGGACGGGGCGGTCGCGGTCGAGGGGCTGACGGCTCGGGATGCCGAGACTCCGCCGTACTCCGAGGGGACGCTCCGCAGCGAGGCCGGTCTGCCCGACGGCGTCTCGCCGATCGGCCGGGATTCGATCCTGAGCCGCATCTGGAACAAGCCGTCGATCACCGTCACCGGCATCGACGCGCCGAGCGTGCGCAATGCGTCGAACACGTTGAGTCCGAAGGTGAGCGTCGTCATCAGCACACGCGTCGCGCCCGGCCAGGAGGCCCGCGAGGCCTTCGGTGCCATCGAGCGGCACCTGCGCGCCCACGCCCCCTTCGGGGCGAAGCTGGCGTTCCGCGACGTCGACTTCGGCGACCCGTTCCTCGTCGACACCTCGGGATGGGCGGTCGCGCAGGCGCGCGACGCACTGGAGCGCGGGTACGGACGCCCCGCGGTCGACATCGGGGTGGGCGGATCGATCCCGTTCATCGCGGACCTCGTCCGCGAGTTCACCGGCGCGCAGATCCTCGTGACCGGTGTCGAGGACCCGCACGCGCGGGCGCACAGCCCGAACGAGTCGCTCCACATCGAGACGTTCCGGAACGCACTGGTGTCGGAGGCCCTGCTCCTCGAATCGCTGGACCGGACGCTCCGCTGACCCCGCCGGGCCGTAGAATCGAAACAGCCCGCCGCCCCCGTTCCTGAAGAGCATTGGCGGCCCGACCCCATGGGAGAGCCATGACCGACATCGCCACCCAGACCACCGAGACCGCTCCGGCCCACGGCGTCGCCCTCACCGAGGCCGCCGCGCTGAAGGTCAAGAGCCTCCTCTCGCAGGAGAACCGCGACGACCTGCGCCTGCGCGTCGCCGTCCAGCCCGGCGGGTGCTCGGGTCTGATCTACCAGCTCTACTTCGACGAGCGTTACCTCGACGGTGACCAGACCGTCGATTTCGACGGCGTCGAGGTCATCGTGGACGACATGTCGGTGCCGTACCTGGAGGGTGCGCAGATCGACTTCAAGGACACGATCTCCGAGCAGGGCTTCACGATCGACAACCCCAACGCCGCCGGCAGCTGCGCCTGCGGTGACAGCTTCCACTGATCCATCCCGGGTCCCCTCCGCGGCGGCCGGCATCCTGAGCGGATGGCCGGAATCCCGTAAGAGGTTGCCCTAGACTGGCATGAGTCTGACCTTCATGTCCCCGAAAGGTGCACCGTGCGCGTCAACCGCCGACTCCGTTGGGTAGCTCTCCCGCTCGCGATCGCCTCCGCGGTCGCGCTTGCGGCCTGCAGCCCCACGACAGCGAACGGCTTCCTCCCCGGCTTCGACGAGGAAGGCGGACAGGCGACGAACCACACGTCGATGATCGCCGGGCTCTGGACGACCTCGTGGATCGTCGTCCTCGCCGTCGGCGTCATCACGTGGGCGCTCATGGGGTGGGCGGCGATCGCCTACCGCCGCCGCAAGGGGCAGTCGGGCCTGCCGGTGCAGCTGCGCTACAACATGCCGATCGAGATGTTCTTCACGATCGCGCCGGTCATCCTCGTCCTCGGCTTCTTCGCCTTCACGGCTCGCGATCAGGCGATCATCGAGACGCAGCACGAGAACCCCGACGTCTGCATCACCGCGATCGGCAAGCAGTGGGCGTGGGACTTCCAGTACAACGGCAACAGCTGCGAAGAGACCGACGACGCCGTCTGGACCATGGGTGTGCAGGCGCAGACCGACGCCGAGGGCAACATCACCAACGAGATCCCCGAGCTCGTCCTGCCGGTGAACCAGGAGGTGACGCTGCAGCTCGAGTCGCGCGACGTCATCCACTCGTTCTGGATCATCGACTTCCTCTACAAGAAGGACATGTACCCGGGCCGCGACAACTACTGGTCGTTCATCCCCACCAAGGAGGGTGAGTACACCGGCAAGTGCGCGGAGCTCTGCGGCCAGTACCACTCGATGATGCTCTTCAACGTGAAGGTCGTCTCCGAGGCCGAGTATGCCGACTACATCGCCTCGCTCGAAGCAGCCGGTCAGACCGGCGACATCGACGACGCCTACGACCGTCTCCAGAACGCGCCCGGCACCGGCGCGGCCGACGCTGAAGGAGAGAGCAACTGATGGCCACCATCACGCCTCCGGCCCCGACGCTGCCCCCTCGTCAGGCGGCGCTGCTGAGCAGCTCGCGCGTCGAGCACAAGGGCAACATCGTCGTCAAGTGGATCACCTCCACCGACCACAAGACCATCGGGTACATGTACCTGATCGCCTCCGTGCTGTTCTTCATGCTCGGCGGCGTCATGGCGCTGATCATCCGCGCCGAGCTGTTCGAGCCGGGTATGCAGGTCGTGCCGACCAAGGAGCAGTACAACCAGCTGTTCACGATGCACGGCACGATCATGCTGCTGATGTTCGCGACGCCGCTGTTCGCCGGCTTCGCCAACGCGCTGCTCCCGCTGCAGATCGGTGCCCCCGACGTCGCGTTCCCGCGACTGAACGCGTTCGCCTTCTGGCTCTTCACGTTCGGCTCGACCATCGCGGTCGCCGGCTTCCTCACCCCGCAGGGCGCAGCCGCCTTCGGATGGTTCGCCTACCAGCCGCTGGCGGGCGAGAGCTTCAGCCCGGGTGCCGGTGGTGACCTGTGGATGCTGGGCCTCGGCATGAGCGGTTTCGGCACGATCCTCGGTGGCGTCAACTTCATCACCACGATCATGACGATGCGCGCCCCCGGCATGACGATGTGGCGGATGCCGATCTTCAGCTGGAACACGCTGGTCACGAGCATCCTGATCCTAATGGCGTTCCCCGTGCTCGCAGCGGCGATCTTCGCCGCAGCGGCCGACCGCATCCTCGGTGCCCACATCTACGACCCGGCCAACGGTGGCGTCCTGCTCTGGCAGCACCTGTTCTGGTTCTTCGGGCACCCCGAGGTGTACATCATCGCGCTGCCGTTCTTCGGCATCGTGTCGGAGATCTTCCCGGTCTTCAGTCGCAAGCCGATCTTCGGCTACAAGACGCTCGTCTACGCGACGATCGCGATCGCCGCGCTGTCGGTCTCGGTCTGGGCGCACCACATGTACGTCACGGGCGCCGTCCTGCTGCCGTTCTTCGCGCTGATGACCATGCTCATCGCGGTCCCGACGGGCGTGAAGATCTTCAACTGGATCGGCACGATGTGGCGTGGATCGATCACGTTCGAGACCCCGATGGTGTTCGCCCTCGGCTTCCTCGTGTCGTTCGTCTTCGGTGGTCTGACCGGCATCATCCTGTCCTCGCCGCCGCTCGACTTCCACGTGTCGGACTCGTACTTCGTCGTCGCGCACTTCCACTACGTCGTGTTCGGCACCGTCGTGTTCGCGATGTTCGCTGGCTTCTACTTCTGGTGGCCGAAGTGGACCGGCAAGATGCTGAACGAGCGCCTCGGCCTCGTGCACTTCTGGCTGCTGTTCATCGGCTTCCACATGACCTTCCTCATCCAGCACTGGCTCGGCGCGGACGGCATGGTCCGCCGCTACGCGGACTACTCGGCAGCCGATGGCTGGACGTGGCAGAACCAGGTGTCGACGGTCGGGTCGATGATCCTCGCGGCGTCGATGATCCCGTTCCTGCTGAACGTCTGGATCACCGCTCGTACCGCACCCAAGGTGACCGTGAACGACCCCTGGGGCTACGGCGGTTCGCTCGAGTGGGCGACCAGCTGCCCGCCGCCGCGCCACAACTTCACGTCGATCCCGCGCATCCGCAGCGAGCGGCCCGCGTTCGACCTGAACCACCCCGAAGCCGGCATCCCCGTCGGCGTGGGTCCTGCGAAGGACGCACCCGACGCCCCGGTGGTCGATCTGACGAACGGTGAGGTCAAGTAAGTGAAGACCAACGTCAACCTGTGGTGGGTCCTCGCGGCCTTCTTCGGTCTCGTCGCCGTCGTCTACGTCGGCTGGAACATCCTTGCCCACCCGCAGCTGCCGGTTTTCAACCGGATCGAGTGGGTCGGCTCCGTCGGACTCGTCTTCGTCACGATGATGGCGGCCATGATCGCCTTTTACTCGAGCCGTGTCGAGAAGGCTCAGGGCGGCACGCTGCCCGAGGACTCCCTGACGGCCGACATCGATGACGGTGACCCCGAGATGGGTGAGTTCTCGCCGTGGTCCTGGTGGCCGCTCGTGCTCGCGGGTTCGGCTGCGATCGCCTTCATCGGCCTCGCGGTCGGCGAGTTCATGATCCCGATCGGTGTCGGCATCTTCGTGGTCGCCATCGTCGGCTGGGTCTACGAGTACTACCGGGGCTACTTCGCCCGCTGATCGCCGATGCGATTCCGGGCGGGTATCCACTCCGACGTCGGAGCGTTCCGTGACGTCAACCAGGATGCCGCCTTCACGACGCCGTTCGCCGCTGCTGTGGCGGACGGCGTCGGCGGTGGTCCCTCGGGTGACCTCGCCTCAGCAGCGCTCGTTCACCGGCTGATCACGCAGCGGGGTCCGCTGCGTGACGCGGCCTCCCTCGTCGAGCGCCTCCGCGGTGCGAACTGGGATCTCGGCGCACACGTCCGTCGTGACCAGACCCTGACGGGCATGGCGACCACGCTCACGGGGGTGTGGCTCACCGCGGACGGCGAGCTCGTCGTCGCCCATACCGGCGATTCCCGCGGGTACCTGCTCCGGGGAGGCGAGCTCACCCGCGAGACCCGTGACGACTCCTTCGTTCAGGCCCTGGTCGACCAGGGCCTCGTTGCGCCGGAGGATGCCTGGCGTCACCCGCGCCGCAACATCATCACCGCCTCGTTGCGCGGCGACGAGGACGATGTGATCCACGTCGAGACCCGCGGGGTCGCAGCGGGCGACCGGTGGCTGCTGTGCAGCGACGGCGTGACCGACTACGTGCCCGAGGCGGACATCGCCGGCCTGTTGCGCGCTGTGCCGGATCCCGTCGCAGCGGCCCGAGGCATCGTCGATCTCGCCCTCGAGGCTGCCTCGCGCGACAACGTCACCGCAGTCGTGTGCGACGTGGTGCCGTCCGACGCCGAGATCGCGTCCACCCCCGTCGTTGCGGGTGCAGCAGCCTCGCGGTACCCCGAGGTGCTCGAAGACGGCCTGGCGACGGCCTGAGCGTCTCCGGCGCGGTCAGGCGCCGACGGCAGCATCCGTGCGGACGACCATGACGAGCGGATCGAACGTGCGGGGCAGCGGGCCCGATGCGGCATCGACGGGCAGCCCCTCCCGAGCCCAATACTCGAATCCGCCGATCATCTCGCGAACCGAGTAGCCGAGCTTCGCGAATTCGACGGCGCCGCGTGCTCCGCCGTTGCATCCGGGACTCCAGCAGTACACGACGACGGGGGTGTCGATCGGGATCTCGGATGCCGCTCGTGTCGCGATCTCACGGTGCGGCATGTGAACGGCTCGGCGGGCGTGGCCTTGGGCCCATGCCTCGTCGCCCCGCACATCGACGAGGACGACGTGCTGCCCGTCCTTCTGCGCGTCGTAGACGTCGCTCGGGTCGGTCTCGTGGCGGAGCTTGTTCTCGAAGTAGGAGAGGGTCGACGTCGGGGGAGGAGTCATGTCTCGACGCTAGGGGATGACGAAAGCGGCGGGGTCCGACCTCTCGGTCAGACCCCGCCGCTTTCCTGCCAAGGAAGATCAGTCGCTCGTGCGGCCGTCCTTCTTCTCGCGGGGTTCGTCGACGACGATGATGTTCGAGGGGCGGTTGGCCGTCTCGGGGTTGTGACCGTCGTCGATGGGGTGCAGCGGAGCGTTCGGGACTCCGGCGCGCTCGTGGGCGCCGCGGATTTCCTCCTGCTCCTCGTGCTCGATGTGGTCCAGCTCGTGGTGCTGGTGGGCGATGGCCGCATCCACCTCCGCCTGCGTGACGGGGGAGAGGCGGTCCTCGAAGAACCAGCGCGACAGCGAGGCGCGCACGTTCTGGTGCCACGGGATGCGACCGTTGTCGTTCGGGCGCACCACGAGCGGCTCGTGGATCTCGAAGTCGATCAGCTTGACCCGCTCGTAGGCGTCGACGGGCTGGTGGACCTCGATGTACTCGCCACCAGGCAGTCGGACGATGCGGCCGGACTCGTAGCCGTGCAGGGCGATCTCGCGGTCCTTCTTCTGCAGCGCGATCGCGATCCGCTTCGAGACGAAGTACCCGATGACCGGGCCCACGATCAACAGAGCCTGCAGTGCGTGGATGACCCCCTCCATCGTCAGCGAGAAGTGCGTCGCGATGATGTCCGACGAGGCCGCAGCCCAGAGCACGGCGTAGAAGATCACACCGGCCACACCGATGGCGGTGCGGGTCGGGGCGTGACGGGGACGCTGGGCGATGTGGTGCTCGCGCTTGTCGCCCGTGATCCACGCCTCGATGAAGGGGTAGATCGCGACGATGACGATGAACAGACCCAGGACGATGAGCGGCAGCAGGATGCCGAACGACCAGGTGCGGTCGAACAGGACGATGTCGAGGTTCGACGGTGCGAGTCGCAGCGCGCCGTCCGCGAAGCCGATGTACCAGTCGGGCTGGGTTCCGGCGGACACGGGCGACGGGTCGTACGGACCGTAGTTCCAGATCGGGTTGATCGTGAACATCGACGCGATGAGCACGAGGACGCCGAACGTGATGAACAGGAACCCGCCCATCTTCGACATGTAGATCGGCACCATCGGGTAGCCCACGACGTTGTCGTTCGTGCGGCCCGGGCCGGCGAACTGCGTGTGCTTGTTGATGATCATCAGCATCAGGTGGATCGCGATGAGGGCGATGAGGATCAACGGCAGCAGCAGGATGTGCAGCGTGTACAGACGTCCCACGATCGCCATGCCCGGGAACTCCCCGCCGAACAGCAGGTACGAGGTCCACGTGCCGATCAGCGGGATGCCCTTGATCATGCCGTCGATGATGCGGAGACCGTTGCCCGAGAGCAGATCGTCGGGGAGGGAGTACCCGGTGAAGCCGAGGGCCATGGCCAGGATGAACAGTACGAAGCCGACGACCCAGTTGAGCTCGCGCGGCTTGCGGAACGCGCCGGTGAAGAAGACGCGCAGCATGTGCACGCCGATCGCGGCGATGAACAGCAGGGCAGCCCAGTGGTGCAGCTGGCGGACCAGCAGACCACCGCGGAGGTCGAACGAGATGTTGAGGGTCGACTCGAGCGCCGCCGACATCTCGATCCCGCGGAGCGGCAGGTACGCGCCGTTGTAGTGGGTGGGGGCCATCGACGCCTCGAAGAAGAAGGTCAGGAACGACCCCGAGAGGAAGACGACGACGAAGCTCCAGAGGGCGATCTCGCCCAGCATGAAGGACCAGTGATCGGGGAAGATCTTCCGGCCGATCTCCTTGACGATGCCCGAGATGCTCGTGCGCTCGTCGAGGTAGTTGGCGGTGGCGCCGATGAAGCGCCCGCCGAGGGGCTTGTCGGCCGGCTTGGCGAGGGTGGATGCCGGCGCTGATTCAGTCGCGGTGCTCAATGACGCTCCCAGAAGCTGGGCCCAACGGGCTCTTCGAAGTCGCGCTGGGCGACGAGGTAGCCCTCTGCGTCCACAGTGATCGGCAGCTGGGGGAGCGGGCGGGCGGCCGGGCCGAAGATGACCTCGGCGCCGCGCGACACGTCGAACTGCGACTGGTGACAGGGGCACAGAAGATGGTGGGTCTGCTGCTCGTACAGCGCGACGGGGCATCCGACGTGCGTGCAGACCTTGGAGTACGCGACGATCCCGTCATATGCGAAGTCGGGTCGGTTGTACTCGGCGGGCATCTGCTCCGGGAGCAGACGCATCAGCAGGACGATCGCCTTCGCCTTCTCCTCGAGGTAGCCGTCGAGGTGGTCGACGTCCTTGAGGGACTCGGGGATCACGTGGACGGCCGACCCGAGGGCGACGTCCGCAGCGCGGATGGGGAGGCCGGAGGGGTCGTGCGCGAGGCGCTCGCCCTCCTTCCACATCGTGTGCTTCAGCAGCGCGACGGGATCGCCGACGTTGGGGTGCTCGGGGTTGTTCGAGCCGTGCGGCGCCAGGCCGCGGAACAGCGTCACGCCCGGGACGATCGAGGCGACCAGAGCGGCGATGAGGCCGCCGCGGATGGCCGTGCGTCGACCGAAGCCGGATTCCTCGTTGGCCTCACGGAACACGTCGACGGCCGCGGCGCGGGTCGACTCCTGACCGCGCGTGCTGTGACGGGCTTCGACGTGCTCACGGTCGGGCATGATCGCCTTCGACCAGTGGATGGCCGCGATGCCGATGGCCAGCAGAGCGAAGCCGATGCCCAGACCGATGAAGAGGTTGTTGCTGCGGATCGCGCCGAACTCGCCGCTCTCGATCGGGAACAGGATGTACGCGGCGACGGCCCAAAGGCTCGCGGCGAGAGAGATGTAGAACAGCGTGTAGACGGTCCGGACGGCGCGCGCCATGGCGGCCGGGTCCTTGTCGGTCATCCGCTCGCGGTGCGGCGGCAGACCGGGGTTCTGCACGGGGTCGGCGACCGCGACGACGAGTCCCGACGAAGGCTGAGCCTTCTCGAGCGCCTGCGGCTCTTCCTCGTGTGACATTGTGCTCCTCGCCTTGGAAATTCTTTACGTCAGTGGTGGATCAGTTGGACTTCGCGGTGATCCACACGCAGATGCCGATCAGCGTGCCGATGCCGAAGATCCAGATGAACAGGCCCTCGGAGACCGGACCCAGCGAGCCGAGCGTGAACCCGCCGACGGGCTCGCTCTTCTGCAGGTACATCAGGGACGAGATGATGTCGCGCTTCTCGTCCTGGGTCAGCGTCATGTCGTTGAAGACGGGCATGTTCTGGGGGCCGGTGACCATGGCCGCGTAGATGTGCAGCGGGCTGGTCTTGGTGAGGGCGGGGGCGTACTTGCCCTCGGTGAGCGCGCCACCAGCAGCGGCGACGTTGTGGCACATGGCGCAGTTGATGCGGAACAGCTCGGCACCCTCGGTGAGGTCGCCCTCGCCGTCGAGGATGCGGTCGTCCGGGTAGCTCGGACCGGGGGCGACGGACTGCACGTACGACGCCATCGCACGGGTCTGCGCCTCGGTGAACTGCGGCGACTTCTGCGGAGCCTGGGGGCCCTGAGCCTGGAGCGGCATGCGACCGGTCGCGACCTGGAACTCGACGGAGAGCTCACCGACGCCGTAGAGCGAGGGTCCGTCGTCCGTGCCTTCGAGGTTCAGGCCGTGGCAGGTGGCGCAGTTCGCCTGGAACAGCTTCTTGCCGTCCTCGACCGTCAGCGCCGACGCCGAATCGCTCGGCTCGGTCGACGCCATCGCCGCGGAGGCGCCGGCGTAGATGCCGCCCGTGAGCAGGAGTCCGACGCCGATCAAGGCGGCGGCTGCCCACTTGCTGCGGCGGCCCGTCTGCCGACGCGGGGTCTTGGATGCCATGGAGGAACTCAGCTCCGCTCTCTGTTACCGGATGAAGTAGATGACGGCGAAGAGGATGATCCACACGACGTCGACGAAGTGCCAGTAGTACGACACGACGATCGCGGAGGTCATCTCCTTGCGGCCGAAGTTCTTGACCGCGAACGCCCGCCCGATCACGAGCAGGAAGGCGATGAGGCCACCCGTCACGTGCAGGGCGTGGAATCCGGTCGTGATGTAGAAGGCCGATGCGTAGGAGTCGGCGCTGATGGGCATGCCTTCGAAGACGAGCGTGGCGTACTCCCACACCTGGCCCGAGACGAAGACGGCACCCATGATGAAGGTGAGGTAGAACCACTCGACCATGCCCCATTTGCGGAAGTCCCAGATGGATCCGCGGCGGTAGGGCTGGAAGCGCTCCGCGGCGAAGACGCCGGCCTGCGCGGTGAAAGACGACAGCACCAGGATGAGGGTGTTCACCGCGGCGAACGGGATGTTCAGCAGCTCGGTGCGGGATGCCCACAGCTCGGGGGAGGTGTTGCGGATCGTGAAGTAGATGGCGAACAGGCCCGCGAAGAACATCACCTCGCTGCCGAGCCACACGATCGTGCCGACAGCCACCGGATCCGGTCGTTTCACCGAACGCAGTGCCTGGTTGTATGTCGCGGGAGTGGTCGTCACGCTCCCCATTATGGCCGATATTCGGGGAGGGTTTCGCATTCCTGAAGGTACTCGTGCCTTTCCGCAGGATCGGGCGAGGCCATGCGACCGCCGCGAGTCGCCTGACAGAGTGCTGAGTAGGATCGGGGGTCATGGCGGACATGTACTCCTGGCCCGAGATCCTCACCACGCTGCTGGCCGACGAGGACCTGAGCGTGTCGGAATCCACGTGGGCGATGCGCCAGGTGATGCAAGGCCAGGCGACCCCTTCCCAGCTCGCCGCGTTCCTCATCGCGCTCCGGGCGAAGGGCGAGACGGTTGATGAGATCGTCGGCTTCCGCGACGCCATCCTCGAGGCCGCCGTCCCGCTCCCGGTGCCGGCCGACGTGCTCGACATCGTCGGTACGGGTGGGGATCGTTACGGGACCGTGAACGTGTCGACGACCGCGGCCGTCATCATCGCGGCGACCGGGGTTCCGGTCGTCAAGCACGGCAATCGGGCCGCGAGCTCGAAGTCGGGGTCCTCCGACGTCCTCGCGGCGCTGGGTGTGGACCTGACCCGCTCGCCGGAGCGCGTGGCGGAGGTCCTGGGCGAGGTGGGGATCACGTTCGCTTTCGCGTCCGCCTTCCATCCCGGATTCCGGCACGCGGGGCCGACGCGGGCGGAGCTGGGCGTGCCGACCGTCTTCAACTTCTTGGGTCCGCTGTGCAACCCGGCTCGCGCCGAGGCCAACGCGGTCGGCGTGGCGCACCTGGACCGGGTTCCCCTCATCACGGGTGTGTTCCAGACCCGCGGCGCGACGGCGCTCGTGTTCCGAGGCGATGACGGCATGGACGAGCTGACGACGACGGGCCACAGTCGGGTGTGGGAGGTGAGCCGGGGCGACGTGCGTGAGCACGATCTCGACCCGCGCGACCTGGGTCTGCCGCGCGCCGAGATCTCGGATCTGCTCGGCGGCGACGCGGAGCACAACGCCGGCATCATCCGTCGTGTCCTCCAGGGTGAGACCGGTCCGGTGCGCGACATCGTCCTCCTCAACGCCGCGGCCGGGATCGTCTCCTACCGGCTGTTCCGGGATGCCGCCGAGCTCCAGACGCCGTTCCTCGATCGCCTGGCCTCGGCGCTGGCCGAGGTCGGGGCCGCGGTCGACTCCGGCGCGGCGGCGGCGAAGCTCGACGCGTGGGTCGCGGCATCCCGCAACTGAGGCCGACATGGATCCGATCGATGCCCTCACCGAGATCGCGGAGCTGCTCGAGCGCGATCGGGCGTCGCGCTACAAGTCGAAGGCGTTCCGTGCGGCGGCCCAGACCCTCGCGGGGCTGAGTGAGGCGGAGCGGTCGGACGTCGCGCGGCTGCGGGCACGCAAGGGGATCGGCGACTCCACCTTCGCCGTCATCACCGAGGCATCGTCAGGGCAGGTCCCGACCTATCTCGCGGATCTGCGTGCCCGGGTCGCGCCGCCGACGGAATCGGCATTGCGCGCGAAACTGCGCGGCGACCTGCACGCGCATTCGGAGTGGTCCGACGGGCTCACGTCGATCGACCTCATGGTGGATGCGGCGCGTGCGCTCGGGCACGAGTACCTCGCCCTCACCGACCACTCGCCGAGGCTGACCGTCGCGCGCGGACTGTCGGCGGAGCGGCTGCGCGAGCAGATGAGCCTGATCCCCGGCTTCGCTGCCGAGGGGTTCACGCTGCTCAGCGGCATCGAGGTCGACATCCTCGACGACGGGTCGCTCGATCAGGATTCCGAGCTGCTCGACGAGCTCGACGTCGTCGTCGCCTCCGCCCACTCGAAGCTGCGGATGGACGCCGGTCCGATGACGCGACGCCTCGTCACCGCGGCATCCGATCCGCGGGTCGATGTGCTCGGCCACGTGACGGGCCGTCTCGTCTCGGGAGCGCGCGGCACCCGACCGCAGTCGACGTTCGATGCGCGCGCCGTGTTCGAGGCGTGCGCCGAGCACGGCACGGCGGTCGAGATCAACTCGCGGCCCGAGCGTGAGGACCCGCCGGACGACCTCCTCGCCCTCGCCGTCGAGATCGGATGCCTCTTCTCCATCGACTCGGACGCGCACGCGCCCGGGCAGCTGTCGCTGCTGGACCACGGTGCGGTGCGCGCGGAGCGCCTCGGGATCGCCGCGGACCGGATCGTGACGACCTGGCCGCTCGAGCGCCTTCGCGCCTGGACGCAGACGCGCACGACCTGATCAGGCGCGGGCGGTCAGCGCCGTGACGGCGCGGTGCACGGCGGTGCCGAGCGACCAGGTGTCGCTGAGGGCGCGCGCGGCGTCCTCGTCGATCGGCCGGATGCGGGCGTCGATGTCGGGGAGTGGGATCGTGCGGACGACCTCGACCACCGTGGGGGCGACGTCGAGGTAGCCGTCCGCGGCGAGGATCTTCGCGCGGACACCCGCGCTCATCCCTTCTCCCGCTGCGGCCGCGGCTCGGATGCCGCTGAGATCCCCGTGCGCGGTCAGGAGGGTCGTCGCCGTCTTCTCTCCGACGCCCGCCACCCCCGGGAGGCCGTCGGAGGCGTCGCCGCGCATCACGGCGAAGTCCGCATACTGCCGAGGCGAGATGCCGTACTTCTGCTGCACGATGGCGTCCGTCAGGACTTCGAGGTTGCTCATTCCCCGCCCGGTGTAGACGACACGGACGTCCCGTGCGTCGTCGACGAGCTGGAAGAGGTCCCGATCGCCCGTCACGACATCGACGGGGATGGTGCTCCGCGTCGCGAGCGTCCCGATGACGTCGTCTGCCTCGTGTTCGGCCGCTCCGACGATCGGGATGCCGAGCACGCCCAGCGCCTCACGGATCACCGGGATCTGGACCTCGAGCGGGTCCGGGACCTCCTCGACGTCGGGGGAGCCGGGGACGACCTCGGCCACGCGGTGCGCTTTGTAGCTCGGGATGAGGTCGACGCGCCACTGCGGGCGCCAGTCGTCGTCCCAGCACGCGACCACGTGGGTCGGTTCGTAGGTCGTGACGAGCTTGGCGATCATGTCGAGCAGCCCCCGCGCGGCGTTCACGGGTCGCCCGTCCGGTGCTTTCACGGTGTCGGGCACGCCGTAGTAGGCGCGGAAGTACAGGCTGGCGGTGTCGAGGAGCATGAGACGGTCGGTCACGCGACCATCCTGGCAGTCAGCACCCCGGTCCGCCGGGATCCTCCTCGCAGGTGCGGTCGACCAGCGCGGTGTCGACGTCGACCACCCGTACGGTCACCGGCCCTGCGTCGATCGCGAGGACGCCCGCGATCGGGAACCACCCGAACCCGGCATCGGCTTCGGCGGCGTACCGGATGGTGACGGATGCCGCGAACTCGTCGGTCTCGCCGTAACTGTGACTCGTCTCGGTGGCGGTGAACTGCGGTGCGTCGAGGTCGTCCCAGGTCGTCCCAGGGGAGGTCGTCTCCTGCGTCGCCCCGTCGCCGTAGTCGAACAGATACGAGACGGGTGTGAAGCGGACGGTCACCGGGATGTCGAAGATCTCGCCGCGCTCGGTGTGCTCCGTCGCGTCGACGACGAAGTTGGTGGGCATGCCCACCACGCCGACCCCGTCGGGTTCGCCGACCATGCGGGGCGGGGCGGGGGCGAACGACGCGACATCGTCGATCGTGGCCGTCGTCACATCGGGCTGCGCCTCGGGCTCCGCTTCCGTCGGCTGCACATCGGCCTGCTCCGTGCCCGGGAGGGGAGCGCCGCCGGGCGCCACCCCGGCGCCGGCGCAGGACAGGTCGAACGCGCACTGCGCGAGCCACTCGTCACGGGTGCGGCCGCCGGGGTAGACGGCGTTCGGATCGCGGACGGGCTCCTGCGGTGCGAAGCCGCCCCCGCCCCCTCCGCCGCGCGATCCGCGATCGGGAGCGACCGACGGGCGATCCACCTGTCGAGACGCGCCGATCGAGACGGAGGAGCCGCTGTTCTGTACTTCGCAGTTGCCAGCGGCGGATGCCGCGAATGAGCAACCGCCGCTCAGGGCCGCCGCGACCAGAAGAGTGACTAACACTCCTCACTCCTGAGCAGACTAGAAATGATCCGAATGTCGTCAGCTCCGGCGCGGAACCGCACCTCTAGCAGATTGGCATCCGATCTATCTTTCGGAGTTGTGTCCTCTCCGGCGTCTGTCTCAACGCGGACGCCTGAGAGGTCCAGGCATACCAAAGCCTGCACTTGATCAGATGTCCAGGACTGTCCGGCGAAGTCAGAGACTTGAAAGGACCCACGGATGTGGAGGCCAGCCTCCTCGAGCTCCTCGCGGTTCTTTGTTTCGTCAACGAGAGCCTGACCGGCTAGGAGAGCGAGTGGGTCTTGCCCTCGCTCATCCGTGATCCAGCCGTTGTACGCGTCGACGTAGGCGCGATAGGTCTCCTCGGCGGCGGCGAACGCCTCCGCCTCCGATGCGAAGCCGGTCTCGGATGGCGTGGGGGTCGGTGTCGCGCTGGGCGCGCAGGACGCGAGAGCGGCGGTCAGGGTCAGTGCAGTCAGCATCCCGGCGAGTCCTCGTGCGCGCATGCGACCACCGTAGTGAGCACCTCCACCGGCGCCGCGGGTTGTCCACAGCGCGTAGGCTCCGGAGTCGACCGTCCGGGGATGGGGAGGAACCATGTCATTCGGCGCTGCGGCATCCGCTCGGCGCGGTACGCGTCCCGCCGCGACCGCGCCGTGTCCCTGCGGCCGTCGTCCATTCGGACAGTGCTGCGGTCCGGTGCTGGAGGGGCGACCGGCCGCGGGCCCGGAGGACCTCATGCGCTCGCGGTACACGGCGTTCGTGCTCGGTGACGAGCAGCACCTCCGCGACTCGTGGTTTCCGGCGACACGACCGGATGAGGTCGCGCTGGACCCGGCGACGATCTGGCTGGGGCTCGACGTCCTCGACGCGGACACGTCGGCGGACGGGCGCTCGGGGCGGGTGCGATTCCGCGCGAAGTGGCGCGACGGCCCGTCGGGGGCGCCCCGCATCCTCGAGGAGCACAGCCGCTTCGTCCGACGCGCTGGTCGCTGGTACTACGTCGACGCCGTCTGATACTCTGGAGCGTCACACGAATGGCTCTTCAGCCATGCCTGCGTGACATCGCAACACCAACCACCACGCCTCCGTCGGCTGCCGTGCGTCCTCGCGCGGATGTGCTCCGGGGCCCGATCACAACACCATCCAAGGACAACCCCCTACATGACTAACGCAACGACCGCCCCGGCCACCAAGCAGGTCGCCATCAACGACATCGGATCTGCTGAGGACTTCCTGGCCGCGGTCGAGAAGACCCTGAAGTTCTTCAACGACGGAGACCTCATCGAAGGCACCGTCGTGAAGATCGACCGCGACGAGGTCCTCCTCGACGTCGGCTACAAGACCGAGGGTGTCATCCCCTCGCGTGAGCTTTCGATCAAGCACGACGTCGACCCCAACGAGGTCGTCAACGTCGGCGACCAGGTCGAGGCCCTCGTTCTCCAGAAGGAGGACAAGGAAGGCCGCCTGATCCTGTCCAAGAAGCGCGCGCAGTACGAGCGTGCGTGGGGCGACGTCGAGAAGATCAAGGAGAACGACGGTGTCGTCACCGGTTCCGTGATCGAGGTCGTCAAGGGTGGTCTCATCGTCGACATCGGCCTCCGCGGGTTCCTGCCCGCGTCGCTCATCGAGCTGCGCCGTGTCCGTGACCTGACGCCGTACCTCGGCCAGGAACTCGAGGCGAAGATCCTCGAACTGGACAAGAACCGCAACAACGTCGTCCTCTCGCGTCGCGCGCTGCTCGAGCAGACGCAGTCCGAGTCGCGCTCGAACTTCCTCAACAACCTCCACAAGGGTCAGGTCCGCAAGGGCACCGTCTCGTCGATCGTCAACTTCGGTGCGTTCGTCGACCTCGGTGGCGTCGACGGTCTCGTCCACGTCTCGGAGCTCTCGTGGAAGCACATCGAGCACGCGTCCGAGGTCGTCGAGGTCGGCCAGGAGGTCACCGTCGAGATCCTCGAGGTCGACCTGGACCGCGAGCGCGTCTCGCTGTCGCTGAAGGCGACCCAGGAGGACCCGTGGCAGGTCTTCGCCCGCACCCACGCGATCGGTCAGGTCGCTCCGGGCAAGGTCACCAAGCTCGTCCCGTTCGGTGCGTTCGTCCGCGTCGCCGACGGCATCGAGGGCCTCGTGCACATCTCCGAGCTCTCGGGCAAGCACGTCGAGCTCGCCGAGCAGGTCGTCTCGGTCGGTGAAGAGGTCTTCGTCAAGATCATCGACATCGACCTCGAGCGTCGCCGCATCTCGCTGTCGCTCAAGCAGGCCAACGAGTCGGTCGACCCCAACGGCACCGAGTTCGACCCGGCGCTGTACGGCATGGTCACCGAGTACGACGAGAACGGCGAGTACAAGTACCCCGAGGGCTTCGACCCCGAGACCAACCAGTGGAAGGAGGGCTTCGACGAGGCCCGCCTCGCCTGGGAGGCCGAGTACGCCGCTGCGCAGGGTCGCTGGGAGGCTCACAAGGCCGCTGTCGCCAAGGCCCTCGAGGCCGAGGCCGCCGCTCCCGCCGACTCGGGTTCGTCGTCCTTCTCGTCCGAGGTCTCCGGCGGCGCCGGCACCCTCGCCGACGACGAGGCGCTGGCGGCTCTCCGCGAGAAGCTGTCCGGTCGCTGATCGAACACCACCCGCATCGAGGGGTCGGAGCCATGTGCTCCGGCCCCTCGGTCGTTCCGGCGTCGCCGCTGCGCCCGGTAACGTGCAGGTGTGGCTGAAGCGGACGAGCGGCGGGATGCCGGCGGCCCCCCGGCGGGAAGGGGCGGCACTCGGTTGCGTCGACTCTTCGACGCGCCGCACCGCCAGCTGCCGCTGACGGAGCTCCGCGACCGCGTCGCCGCGAACAACCAGCTGCTGCTCACCGCGATCGTCGCGGTCATCTTCCTCTCCGGGATCCCCAGTGGGTGGCTCGCCGATGCCCCCCAGTTCGCCGCCGGTGTGGTCATCGTCGTGGTGGCGGCGGTGGCGAGTCTCGCTGTGCCGTGGTCCCGCATCCACCCCTCGTGGGTCGCCGCGATCCCGCTGTTCGACATCGTCGCGATCGGGCTCATGCGCACCTCCGACGTCCCCGGGATCGGCCTGCTCTGGGCGTTCCCGACGATGTGGCTCTCGTCGATGGGCCGCATCTGGTTCGTCGTGGCCTGCGTCGGGTCGATCGGCGCGTACTGGATCGCTCTCCTGTTCGTCCCGGATTTCGAGCTCACCTGGGCCGTCGTCGTGCTCCCGGCGGTGGTCATCGCCATCGGCGCCTCGACCTTCAACGCGACGCGGCGCTTCCTCGCTCAGCGATCGCTCTTGGACGCGCAGACCGAACGCCTCACCGCGGCTCTCCGGCACGCCAGCCGCCAGGAGCAGCTGCTGACCGAGGTCCTCGACACCGTCGACTTCGGCGTCCTCCGGGTCGGCTCCAGCGGCGAGATCACGTTCGTCAACGACGCGCTGGGACGGTTCCAGCAGCGCATCCCGGAATTCGGCCGCGTCGACGGCGCAGAGCAGATCTTCGCCGCGGACGGCCAGACGCCGCTGCGCCCCGAGGAGCGGCCCCTCGCCCGCATCATGCGCGGCGAATCCTTCAGCGACGTCGTGGTCTGGTACGCCGTCTCGGACTCCCGTCGGGCTGCCCTCAGCCTGACGGCACGGCGGATGAAGGATGCCGACGGCAGGCCCGCCGGCGTGGTCCTGGTCGCGCGGGACGTCACTGAGGAGCGCACGGCGCTGAAAGCCCGTGACAGCCTGGTGGCCTCCGTGTCGCACGAGCTGCGCACGCCGCTCACCTCGATCATCGGGTACCTCGAGCTCGTCCTCGACAACGAGGACGTCGCAGAGGCGGTGCACCGCCAGGTCGACGTCGCCTACCGGAACAGCGAGCGGCTCCTCGGGATCGTGTCGGGGATCCTCGCCGCCTCGACGGCGTCCCGGATGTCGGCCGAGGTGACCGTCTCGCCGGTGGATCACGACCTCGCGGAGCTGCTGCGCTCCTCGGCATCCGATCTCGGTCCGGTCGCGAGGGAGCGGGCCATCCGCATCGACACCTCCGACGTCATCGAGACGCCCGCCTACATCGACCCTGCCCGCATCCGCCAGGTCGTCGACAACCTCATCAGCAATGCGATCAAGTTCAACCGGGACGGCGGCTCGATCGTCCTCGGCAGTTCCACCGACGGTACCAACTCGTGGTTCCTCGTGCGCGACAGCGGCATCGGGCTCTCCACCGAGGACCAGGATCGCCTGTTCGAGCGCTTCTTCCGTGCTGAGACGGGGGTCGCGGGCACCGGGCTGGGTCTCGCGATCAGCCGGGAGATCGTCCGCGCGCACGGCGGGGACATCACGGTGTCGTCGACGCTGGGCCTCGGCACGACGTTCATGGTCAAGCTCCCCGCGTACGCAGCCGCCCCGGGTGAGGAGACGGCTCCATGACGCTCGACCTCTTCTCCGTCACGGTGATGACCGCGATCGTCGCCCTCGTCGCGACGGCGATCTTCGTCATCGAGACCCTGCGCCGCCGGGACGCGGGCGCAGGGCGCCTGTGGGCAGTCGCATACCTCTGCGGTACGGCCACGACCTTCGCCTACATCTCCTGGGCGGCCGGAGTGGGCGGCGCGGTCGCCATCGCCTTCGGCAACGCGAGCTTCATCCTCACCCCGGCGTTCATCTGGCTCGGCAACCGGCGGTTCAACGACCGTCCGATCGGGTGGCAGTCCGTCGCCGTCGGGACCTTCACGGTGCTCACCTTCGTCGCGGCGGTGATCCGCGTCCCCGTCGAGGGATCGTGGGGTGGGTGGACGGTCATGGCGGCGCTGATCGTCGTCCTCTTCGCCGCCGGCGGGTGGGAGGCCCTCCGGCGCCCGATGGGCCGGCTCGGCAACGCGCGACTGCTGACGGGCGTGCTGTTCGCCGCCGCCGTGTACTACGCCGCCCGCCTCGTGGTCTTCCTGGTCGACGGTCCCCAGGGCGCGTTCTTCGATGCGTGGTTCGGATCGATCTCTGCGAACATCGTGACCGTCGTCCTCACGATGGTGGCGGTGGTGGTGACCTCGATCCTCCGGGCGAGCAAGAGCGCCATCCAGCGCTATGAGTGGCTGAGCGAGAACGGCGTCGCCGCCGACGGCATCATGCTCGCGGGGACGTACCGCGATGCGCTGCGCGACATGGCCGAGCGCGCCGGCTGGCGACAGGAGATCGTGAGCGTCATCGTCGTCCACGTCGACGGCCTGGACGAGATGGGTGCGGCCTTCGGCTCGGATGCCGCGGACGAGCTCGCCGCGCAGTGGCGGCGTTCGGTGCGGCGTCACGCCCCGGCATCCGCCTTCGTCGGGGAGGACGGGGACTCGACCCTTTCGGTCTGCGGGGTGGCGAGCACCGCCGCCGATGCCCGCAGGCAGGCGGCGGCGATCTACCGCGGCTGCATCGACGACCTCGCCGGCAACCCGACGGGGCTGCTGCCCGTCGTCGGGATCGGGATCGGGTTGACGGAGACCGTCGGCTACGACACCGACACCCTGCTGACGAGCGCCCGGGCGGCGGCCCTGCGCGCCTCGCGGAGCCTCGAGGCATCCGTCCTCTTCGGCGGCGTGGACGAGGCGCGATCGCACCTGGGCTGACCCCGTCCGTGGCATCCTCGGAGAGTGCCTCTCATCGCGCTGACCGGCGGAATCGCCTCGGGGAAGTCCACCATCGCCCGTCGCCTGGCCGACCGTGGGGCCGTCGTCGTCGACGCGGACGCGCTCGTCCGCGAGGTGCAGCAGCCCGGGATGCCGGTGCTCGAGGGCATCGCAGGGGAGTTCGGTCGCGACGTGCTCACCGCGGCCGGTGAGCTCGACCGCGCTCGCCTGGCGTCGCGCGTGTTCGGCGACCCGGACGCGGTGCGCCGCCTGAACGCGATCGTCCACCCCGCGGTCCGCGCGGAGTCGGCTCGCCGCTTCACCGCGGCGTTCGACGCGGACGCGCGCGCCGTCGTCGTCTACGACGTGCCGCTCCTGCTCGAGGCGCGCGCCGAGGACCCGTGGGAGCTGGTGGTCGTCGCCCATGCGCCGGCGGCGCTGCGGCGCCAGCGGCTCGTGGAACTGCGCGGGATGACGCCCGAAGACGCCGACGCGCGCATCGCCTCGCAGGTGGACGACGACCGGCGCCTCGCGATCGCCGACGTCGTCATCGACACCGCCGGGGACCTGTCGGACACGATCGCGCAGACGGACGCCCTCTGGGAGCGACTGCGGGCCTGACCGCACGCCGACGGCGAACGCCGGAGCCGGTGTCGGCGGCCCCGCCTACCCTGGAAGCATGCAGACCACGCGCTCCGTCCGGCCGTTCGAGGTCATCAGCGAGTACATGCCGAGCGGCGACCAGCCGCACGCGATCGCGGACCTCGCGTCCCGCATCAACGCCGGCGAGACCGACGTCGTGCTGCTCGGCGCCACCGGAACGGGCAAGTCGGCGACGACGGCGTGGCTCGTCGAGCAGGTCCAACGACCGACCCTCGTGCTGGCCCACAACAAGACGCTGGCCGCGCAGCTCGCGAACGAGTTCCGCGACCTCATGCCCAACAACGCGGTCGAGTACTTCGTCAGCTATTACGACTACTACCAGCCCGAGGCCTACGTCCCGCAGACGGACACCTTCATCGAGAAGGACTCGTCGATCAACGCCGAGGTCGAGCGGCTCCGTCACTCCACGACCAACTCCCTGTTGAGTCGGCGCGACGTCGTGGTGGTGTCGACCGTGTCCTGCATCTACGGTCTCGGCGCGCCCGAGGAGTACCTCCGGGCGATGGTCGCGCTGCAGGTGGGGGAGCGGTACGACCGCGACGCCCTCATCCGCAAGTTCATCGCGATGCAGTACAACCGCAACGACGTCGACTTCTCGCGCGGCAACTTCCGCGTGCGCGGCGACACGATCGAGATCATCCCGGTGTACGAGGAGTACGCCGTGCGGATCGAGCTGTTCGGCGACGAGATCGAGGCGCTGTACATGCTGCACCCGCTCACGGGGGACGTCGTGCAGAAGCTCGAGAGCGTGCCGATCTTCCCGGCATCCCACTACGTCGCCGGCACCGAGACCGTTCAACGCGCCATCGGCACGATCGAGCACGAGCTCGAGGAACGGCTGAAGGAGTTCGAGTCGCAGGGCAAGCTGCTCGAGGCGCAGCGTCTGCGCATGCGCACGACCTTCGATCTGGAGATGCTGCAGCAGCTCGGGTTCTGCTCGGGCATCGAGAACTACTCGCGTCACCTTGACGGCCGGATGCCGGGCGAGGCGCCCCACACCCTGCTCGACTTCTTCCCCGACGACTTCCTGCTGGTCATCGACGAGTCGCATGTGACCGTGCCGCAGATCGGCGCGATGTACGAGGGGGATGCCTCACGCAAGCGCACGCTCGTCGACCACGGCTTCCGACTGCCGAGCGCGATGGACAACCGGCCGCTGCGCTTCGACGAGTTCAAGCAGCGCATCGGCCAGACCGTCTACCTCTCGGCGACCCCGGGTCGCTACGAGATGGGCATCGCCGACGGCGTCGTCGAGCAGATCATCCGTCCGACCGGACTCGTCGATCCCGAGATCATCGTGAAGCCGTCGAAGGGGCAGATCGACGACCTCCTCGAGGAGATCAGGGTGCGTGTCGATCGCGACGAGCGGGTCCTCGTGACGACCCTCACGAAGAAGATGGCTGAGGAGCTGACCGACTTCCTCGGGGAGCACGGCGTGCGGGTGCGCTATCTGCACTCCGACGTCGACACGCTCCGTCGCGTCGAACTGCTGACCGAGCTGCGCCAGGGTGTCTACGACGTGCTCGTCGGCATCAATCTCCTGCGCGAAGGCCTCGACCTTCCCGAGGTGTCACTGGTCGCGATCCTCGATGCGGACAAGGAGGGTTTCCTGCGGTCGGGGACCTCGCTCATCCAGACGATCGGCCGTGCCGCGCGCAACGTGTCCGGCCAGGTGCACATGTACGCCGACAAGATCACGGACTCGATGGCCGCGGCGATCGAGGAGACCGAGCGTCGACGTGAGAAGCAGATCGCGTACAACCTCGAGAACGGCATCGATCCGCAGCCGCTGCGCAAGAAGATCGCCGACATCACCGACGCGCTCGCCCGAGAGGCGACCGACACGCGGGACATGATGGACAGCCGCGGCAAGGGCAAGACGAAGTCCGGCAAGGGCAAGAGTCCGACGCCGCAGCTGCGACGTGAAGGCATCGCGGCCGAGGGGGCGAACCAGCTCGAGGCGACGATCGAGGACCTGACTCGTCAGATGCTCGCCGCGGCCGACGAATTGAAGTTCGAGCTGGCGGGGCGTCTCCGGGACGAGGTGCAGGACCTCAAGAAGGAGCTGCGGGCGATGGAGAAGGCCGGGCACGCCTGAGCGCAGCGTCGCTCCGCCCGGCCGCCCGCGGGGCGTGCGCCGGTCAGGGGCAGTGCATGAGCGGTCGCTCGCCGGAACGATCGAACGTGTGCTCGGACATGGGGTGTCCGCACAGCGGACAGGCGCGCTCGGTGCGGATCGGCTCGGGCTCGGTGTCGTAGGGTCCCACCGACGCCGGGCCGGCGTAGCGGATGAGGCGGCTGTTCCAATATGCGTACCACCCGCCGGCGGCGCGGACCCTCGCCCGCAGTGAAGGGCGCTCGTCGGGTTGCGCGTGCTCGTCGGCCATATGCTTAGTGTACTAACTCTTCGTGTAGTGAGGACTTTCTGATGAACGCCGACGATGTCCTGAAGCTCGAGAACCAGCTCTGCTTCGCGATCGTGACGGCGGCGCGCAACGTCGTGTCGATCTACCGTCCCGTGCTCGAACCGCTGGGTCTCACGCATCCCCAGTACCTCGTCATGCTCGCGCTCTGGGAGCGGGCGCCGCAATCGCTGCGCGAGCTGGCCACCGCCCTCGCCGTGGAGGCGCCCTCGCTCTCGCCGACCATCAAGCGGCTCGAGGCGCAGGGGCTCGTCACCCGTCGTCGACGCTCATCCGACGAGCGCGTCCTCGACATCGCGCTCACGGAGGAGGGGACCGCGCTCCGCGCGAGAGCCCTCGATGTGCCGGGTCAGGTGATGGCGCGTGTGGGGCTGGACGTCGCTGCGGTGGAACGGCTCCGCGACGGTCTGCAGCCGTTCGCGGGCACCCGTCCGCCTGTCGACTGATCGCCCGGAGCGAAGGCCGGAGCCCATGTCGGTGGCCCGACCTAGGATTGTCCGGTGCCCATCGTCCCCGTTCCCTCCGCGTCCAAGCTCAGTGTCCGTGGCGCCCGCGTCCACAACCTGAAGAACGTCGACCTCGAGATCCCGCGCGATGCGCTCGTCGTCTTCACCGGCCTTTCCGGGTCCGGCAAATCGAGCCTCGCCTTCGACACGATCTTCGCCGAAGGGCAGCGCCGGTACATCGAGTCGCTCAGCTCCTACGCCCGCCAGTTCCTCGGCCAGGTCGACCGACCCGACGTCGACTTCATCGAGGGGCTCAGCCCGGCCGTGTCGATCGACCAGAAGTCGACCAACCGCAACCCCCGCTCGACCGTCGGAACGATCACCGAGATCAACGACTACATGCGCCTCCTGTGGGCCCGCATCGGGGTGCCCCATTGCCCGGAGTGCGGCGAGCGCATCCAGCGTCAAACCGTGCAGCAGATCGCCGATCAGCTCATGGAGCTGCCGGAGCGGACGCGCTATCAGATCGTCGCGCCCGTCGTCTCGCAGAAGAAGGGCGAGTTCGTCGACCTCTTCAAGGAGCTCTCAGCCAAGGGGTACGCGCGCGCCATCGTCGACGGGGAGGTCGCGCAGCTGGCTGAACCGCCGGTGCTGAAGAAGAGCTACAAGCACGACATCGCCGTCGTCGTCGACCGGCTGGTCGCCGGCCCCGACATCCTGAGCCGCGTGACCGATTCGGTCGAGACCGCCCTGGGGCTCGCGGGCGGCATCCTGCAGGTCAACTTCGTGGACGAGGAGGGCGACGCAGCCTGGCAGAGCTACAGCGAAAAGCTCGCCTGCCCGAACGGCCACGCGCTGCAGCTCACCGAGATCGAGCCGCGCACGTTCTCGTTCAACGCCCCCTTCGGTGCGTGTCCGGCGTGCTCGGGCCTCGGCACGCGCATGTCGGTCGACACCGAGCTGCTGCTCGGCGACGAGGAGCTCTCGATCGCGGAAGGCGTGATCATCCCGTGGACGACCCAGGGCAAAGGACTGTTCCAGTACTACGAGCGGCTGCTCGTCGGGCTCGCCGACGACCTGGGCTTCTCGCTGAACACCCCCTGGAAGAGGCTGCCGCAGGACGTGCAGGATGCGGTCCTCAGCGGCGAGAACTACAAAGTCACGGTCAAGTGGAAAAACCGCTACGGGCGGGAGATGCGCTACGCCTCGGGCTTCGAGGGCGTCATCCCGTACATCGAGCGACAGTTCACGCAGGCGGAGAGCGACACCCAGCGACAGCGCTGGTCGGAGTTCCTGCGCGAGGTCCCCTGCCCGGTCTGCAACGGCGACCGCCTCAAGCCCGAGGTCCTGTCGGTGCTCGTGCACGGACATTCCATCGCGGATGCCTCGCGTCTCAGCCTGGGCGAAGCCCAGGAATACTTCGCGAAGCTCTCGCTGACCGACCGTGAGGCGACGATCGCGGCTGCCGTGCTGCGTGAGATCCGCGCCCGCCTCGACTTCCTCATCCAGGTCGGCCTGAACTATCTGAGCCTCAGTCGCTCCGCGGGATCGCTGTCGGGCGGCGAAGCGCAGCGCATCCGCCTCGCGACGCAGATCGGGTCGGGGCTCACCGGCGTCCTGTACGTCCTGGACGAGCCGTCGATCGGTCTGCACCAGCGTGACAACCGGCGACTGATCGAGACGCTCGTGCGTCTGAAGAACCTCGGCAACACCCTGGTCGTCGTCGAGCACGACGAGGAGACCATCCACGCATCGGACTGGGTCGTCGACATCGGTCCGCGCGCCGGAGTCGAAGGCGGCAACGTCGTCCACTCCGGGCCGGTCGACGCGCTGCTGACAGACGAGCAGTCCATCACCGGCGCGTACCTGAGCGGCCGTCGCGAGATCACGCGACCGAAGAAGCGTCGCAAGATCGACAAGGGGCGCCAGCTCCGAGTCGTCGGTGCGCGCGCGAACAACCTGCAGAACGTGACGGTGGATTTCCCGCTCGGCGTCCTCACCTCGGTGACCGGCGTGAGCGGGTCGGGCAAGTCGTCGCTCGTGAACGGCATCCTCTACGAGGTCCTCGCCACGCGCCTGAACGGCGCGCGTCGCGTCGCGGGCAAGCACACCCGCGTCACCGGACTCGAACACCTCGACAAGGTGGTCCACGTCGACCAGGCGCCGATCGGACGGACGCCCCGCTCCAACCCGGCGACCTACACCGGTGTCTTCGACCGCATCCGTTCGCTGTTCGCCGAGACGACCGAGGCCAAGGCGCGCGGCTACCAGCCCGGCCGGTTCAGCTTCAATGTGAAGGGCGGCCGGTGCGAGGCGTGCTCGGGTGACGGCACCATCAAGATCGAGATGAACTTCCTGCCCGACGTCTACGTCGACTGCGAGGTCTGCCACGGTCAGCGGTACAACCGCGACACCCTCGCCGTGCACTACAAGGGCAAGAACATCGCCGAGGTGCTCAACATGCCGATCTCCGAGGCGGCCGAGTTCTTCGAGCCGATCCAGGCGATCCACCGCTATCTGCGCACCCTCGTCGACGTCGGGCTGGGATACGTCCGCCTCGGGCAGTCGGCGACCACGCTGTCCGGAGGAGAGGCGCAGCGCGTGAAGCTCGCCACCGAGCTCCAGCGCCGCTCGAACGGTCGCACCATCTACGTCCTCGACGAGCCGACCACCGGTCTCCACTTCGAAGACGTGCAGCGCCTGCTCGACGTCCTGAACAGCTTGGTGGACAAGGGCAACTCCGTTCTCGTGATCGAGCACAACCTCGACGTCATCAAGTCGTCGGACTGGGTGATCGACCTCGGCCCCGAAGGCGGCTCAGGCGGCGGCACGGTCGTCGCGACGGGCACACCGGAGCAGATCGCCACCGTCGCCGAGAGCCACACCGGCCAGTTCCTCGCCGAGATCCTGGAAGTGGCTCCGGCGCGCAAGGCGGGCTGACGTGGCATCCACCCTCTCCTACCGCCCAAAACCGGGCGAGATCCCCACGAACCCGGGGGTGTACCGCTTCCTCGACTCGGACGGCCGCATCCTCTACGTGGGTAAGGCGAAGAACCTGCGCGCGCGGCTGTCGAACTACTTCGCGCCGCTGCACACCCTGCACGAGCGCACGCGGCGAATGGTGACGACCGCGGCCAAGGTGGAGTGGACGGTCGTGAAGACCGACATCGATTCGCTGCAGCTCGAGTACACCTGGATCCAGGAGTACTCGCCGCCGTTCAACGTCCGGTACAAGGACGACAAGTCCTACCCGTATATGGCGGTGACCCTCGGCGACGAGGCACCGCGCGTCATCGTCACCCGGAACCGCCGCATCAAGGGCGCCAAATACTTCGGGCCGTACCCGAAGGTCTGGGCCGTCCACGACACGATCGATCAGCTGATCAAGGTCTTCCCGATCCGGACGTGCAGCGACTCGTCCTACAAGAAGGCGATGACCTCCGGGCGGCCGTGCTTCCCGGGGCAGATCGGACGCTGCGGCGGTCCATGCTCGATGAAGGTCACGATCGAGGAGCATCGCGCGATCGTCGACGACTTCGTCGCGTTCATGTCGGGCAGCGACAAACGCTTCATCAAGCGTCTCGAGGCGCGGATGCGCGAAGCCGCGGCCGCGATGGACTACGAGTCCGCCGCAGGCTACCGCGACAAGCTGCAGGCGCTCGATGCCGTGTTGAACCGCAGTGCGCTCGTGCTCACCGAGGACACCGATGCCGACCTCTTCGGTGTCGCTGAGGACGAGCTGTCGGCGGCCGTGCAGCACTTCATCGTTCGCGGCGGCCGCGTGCGGGGCGTCCGGGCGACCACGATCGACAAGGAACTCGACATCTCGGGGCCGGAGCTGATCGACCAGATCCTGCAGCGTGCCTATGGATCCGCCCTTCCCGACGACATCCCCCGGCAGGTCCTCGTCCCCTCCCTCCCCGAGGACTCCGCCGAGCTGGAGGAGTGGCTGCACGCACGCCGCGGCAAGCGGGTCAGCCTGCAGGTCGCCCAGCGGGGCCAGAAGGCGGACCTCCTCCGCACGGCGACGCTGAACGCCCAGCAGGCGCTCATGCTCCACAAGACCCGGCGCACGAGCGACTACACCGCGCGGACGAAAGCGCTCACCGACCTTCAGGAGGCACTCGGCCTCACCGAAGCGCCGCTGCGCATCGAGTGCTACGACGTGTCCCACCTGGGCGGAACGAACGTCGTCGCGTCGATGGTGGTCTTCGAGGACGGGCTGCCGCGCAAGGATCAGTACCGCTCGTTCTCCGTGACCGAGACGACCGACGACACCGACTCGATGTACCAGGTGCTGACCCGGCGTCTCGCCCACATCGATCGCGACGAGGCGGCCGAGGAGGCGGTGGACCCCCTGGCCGAGGGAGAGGTGGAGACCTCACGCAAGCGGCCGCGCTTCGCCTACCGCCCGCAGCTGCTCCTCGTCGACGGCGGCAAGCCGCAGGTCGAGGCGGCCGCGCGAGCGCTGCGCGACGCGGGGCACGAGGAGATCGCCCTCTGCGGCATCGCGAAGAGGCTCGAGGAGGTGTGGCTCCCCGGCGACGACTTCCCCGTCATCCTGCCGCGATCCTCCGAGGCGCTGTACCTGCTGCAGCGGCTCCGCGACGAGGCCCACCGGTTCGCCATCACGCACCAGCGGAAGAAGCGCAAACGGGACATCTCGACGGTCCTCTCCGAGGTCCCGGGTCTCGGCAGTTCCCGCATCCGGGCGCTGCTCCGGCACTTCGGATCGGTCTCGGCGCTCAAGCAGGCGACGCCGGAGCAGATCCAGGAGCTGCCCGGCATCGGCCCGCGCCTGGCCGCGAGCGTGCACGCGCACCTCGCCACCGGTACGGAGTCGGACTCGTCCGACGGATAGGCTGGACGCCGAGACGGGGAGAGGTGGGCATCGTGACGGACGGCCAGGCGTCGGGCGAGGTCCTGATCGTCACCGGCATGTCCGGGGCGGGGCGCACCACGGCCGCGAACGCCCTCGAGGACCTCGACTGGTACGTCGTCGACAACCTGCCGCCCCAGATGCTGTCGCACCTGCTGGAGCTGACCGCGCTGGCCGCTGAGGCGCTCCCCAAGGTCGCCGCCGTCGTCGACGTCCGGGGCCGCCAGCTGTTCAGCGAGCTGCCCGCCGTGACCCGCGCGCTGCGCGACGGGCGGCACCTCCGCATCCTGTTCCTGGATGCCGCGGACGACGTCCTCGTGCGCCGGTTCGAGGCGGTGCGCCGCCCCCACCCGCTGCAGGGGGAGGGGACGATCCTCGACGGCATCCGGCGGGAGCGCGACCGTCTCGCCGCGATCCGCGAAGCGGCCGACGTCATCGTCGACACGAGCAGCCTCAACATCCACCAGCTCGCGAACCGCATCGTCGACCTGTTCAGCAGCGACGGCGACGCGCGGCACACCGTCACGGTCATGAGCTTCGGCTTCAAGTACGGGCTGCCGCCGGACGTCGACCTCGTCGCCGACATGCGGTTCCTCCCGAACCCGTATTGGGAGCCCGCCCTGCGCGCGCTGACGGGGGAGGACGACACCGTCCGGGACTTCGTGCTCCGCCAGGAGGGGGCGACCGAGTTCATCGATGCCTACGCGCAGGCGCTCCATCCCGTCCTGCAGGGCTATCAGCGCGAGAACAAGCGTCACTCCGTCATCGCGGTGGGATGCACGGGAGGCAAGCACCGCTCGGTCGTGACCGTCCGCGAGCTCGCGGAACGGCTGTCGGACGAGCACGGGGTCGCGGTCCGCGTCACGCATCGGGACCTGGGTCGCGAGTAAGCTGATCCTTCGTCCCCGCCAGCCCACCCGAAGGATCGACGTGCCTCTGACTGCTGATGTGAAGACGGAGCTCACCTCGGTCCGCGACCCCCGACCGACGGCGCGAGTCGCCGAGCTCACGACGATCCTCCGCTTCTCGGGCGGCCTCCACTCGATCGCCGGACGGGTCGCCGTCGAGGCCGAGCTCGAGACCGATCTCCTCGCACGCCGTGTCGCGCGCGACCTCGTCGAGATCTACGGCGTCCGCCCCGAACTCGCACACGTGCAGTCGTCCGCCGGTCGCACCGGCAACCTCGTCGCCGTCCGCGTCATCGAAGGGGGCGAGACCCTCGCCCGTCAGACGGGGCTCCTCGACAGCCGTCGGCGTCCCGTCCGCGGGCTGCCGAACAAGCTCACCACCGGCGCCCGCCCCGACCTCGCCGCCGTCTGGCGGGGTGCCTTCCTCGCGACCGGCACCCTGTCCGACCCCGGCCGCTCCGCCGCGCTCGAGGTGTCGTGCCCGTCTGGCGAGGCCGCGATGGCGCTCGTCGGGGCAGCGCACCGTCTCGGAATCGCCGCCAAGGCGCGCGAGGTCCGGGGCATCCCGCGGGTCGTCGTCCGCGACGGTGAGGCGATCCGCGCCGCCCTGCAGATGATGGGAGCGCAGAAGACGGCGGCCGCCTGGGAGGAGATGCGCCAGCGCCGCGAAGTCCGCGCCGGCGTCAACCGCCTCGTGAACTTCGACGACGCCAACCTGCGGCGGTCGGCGCAGGCAGCCGTGGCCGCCTGCGCGCGGGTCGAGCGTGCCCTCGAGATCCTCGGCGACACCGTGCCCGACCACCTCAAGCAGGCCGGCGACCTCCGCCTCGCGCACCGTGACGCGAGCCTCGACGAGCTGGGCCACCACGCCGATCCGCCGCTGACGAAGGATGCCGTGGCCGGCCGCATCCGGCGCCTGCTCGCCATGGCCGACAAGAAGGCCGCGCAGGACGGCGTGCCCGACACGGACTCGGCCGTTCCCGCCGGTCTCGAGGACTGACGGGTACATCGGCGCTTCTCGGGAAGCAACCGGGTGTCGGGTGGGTTGGCCCTCAATAGGATGAATCCGACCGGCCGCGCTCCGGCGCGGCACCGACAGAAGGAAGAGGACATGGCGAAGTACACGCTGCCTGAGCTCCCGTACGACTACTCCGCGCTCGAGCCGAGCATCAGCGGCAAGATCATGGAGCTTCACCACTCGAAGCACCACCAGGCGTACGTCACGGGAGCGAACACCGCTCTCGAGCAGCTCGCCGAGGCGCGGGAGACCGGCAACCTCGCGAACGTGAACAAGCTCGAGAAGGACCTCGCCTTCAACCTGGGCGGGCACGTCAACCACTCGATCTTCTGGACCAACCTCGCTCCCGCCTCGCAGGGCGGCGGCGGCGAGCCCGAGGGTGAGCTCCGCGCGGCGATCGACGAGTTCTTCGGCGGGTTCGACAAGTTCCAGGCCCACTTCACCGCGGCTGCCACCGGCATCCAGGGCTCGGGCTGGGCCGTCCTCAGCTGGGACCCGATCGGTCAGCAGCTGATCATCCAGCAGCTGTTCGACCAGCAGTCGAACACGGCGCAGGGCACCGTCCCGATCTTCCAGCTCGACATGTGGGAGCACGCCTTCTACCTCGACTACCTCAACGTCAAGGCGGACTACGTGAAGGCGGCGTGGAACATCGCGAACTGGCAGAACGTCGCACAGCGTCTCGACGCGGCACGCGAGAAGACGGCCGGCCTGCTCTAGTAGTAGGGTCATAGACAGGTGAGGATGCCGGGCTCCTCCCGGCGACGGGAGCCGAGTCCCGGCATCCTCTTCCATTTCCAGCACATCGCACGCGGGCCCCACCCGGGGGTTCCGTGCGACGAGAAACGGGAGACATCGTGTCTGTCAAGATCGGCATCAACGGCTTCGGCCGCATCGGACGCAACTACCTCCGCGCGGCACTCGCGCAGGGCGCGGACCTCGACATCGTGGCGGTGAACGACCTCACCGACAACAAGACCCTCGCGCACCTCCTCAAGTACGACTCGATCCTCGGGCGCCTCGACGCCGAGGTCTCGTACACCGGTGACTCGATCACCGTGGGCGACAAGACCATCAAGGTCTTCGAGGAGCGCGACCCCGCGAACCTGCCCTGGGGCGAGCTCGGCGTCGACATCGTCATCGAGTCGACCGGCCGGTTCACCAAGGCGGAGGATGCCGGCAAGCACATCGCCGGTGGCGCCAAGAAGGTCCTCATCTCCGCTCCCGCTTCGGGCGAGGACGGCACGTTCGTCATCGGTGCGAACGAGGAGACCTACGACCCGGCGAACCACCACATCATCTCGAACGCCTCCTGCACGACGAACTGCCTCGCGCCCCTGGCGAAGGTCCTCAACGACGAGTTCGGCATCGTCAAGGGCCTGATGACGACGGTCCACGCTTACACCGCCGACCAGAACCTCCAGGACGGCCCCCACAGCGACCTGCGTCGCGCTCGCGCGGCCGCGCTCAACATCGTCCCGACCTCGACCGGTGCCGCCAAGGCCATCGGCCTGGTGCTCCCCGAGCTCAAGGGCAAGCTCGACGGCTTCGCGCTCCGTGTCCCGGTGCCCACCGGCTCCGCCACCGACCTGACGGTCGAGCTCGACCGCGAGGTCACCGTCGACGAGATCAAGGCCGCGTACAAGGCTGCCGCCGAGGGTCCCCTCAAGGGCATCCTCAAGTACACCGAGGACGAGATCGTCTCCAGCGACATCGTCACCGACGACCACTCGTGCATCTTCGACGCCGGTCTCACGCGCGTCATCGGCAACCAGGTCAAGGTCGTCGGCTGGTACGACAACGAGTGGGGCTACTCGAACCGCCTCGTGGACCTCACCGAGCTCGTCGCCAGCAAGCTCTGACGATGGCTCTGCGCACCCTCGATTCGCTGGGTTCGCTCGCAGGCAAGCGCGTCATCGTCCGTGTCGACTTCAACGTCCCCCTGAAGGACGGCGTCATCACGGACGATGGCCGCGTGCGTGCGGCCATCCCCACGCTTCGCGCGTTGGTCGAGCAGGGGGCGCGCGTCATCGCGGTGTCCCACCTCGGCCGCCCCGACGGCGCGCCGGACGCGAAGTACAGCCTCGCGCCCGTCGCGACCCGGCTGTCCGAGCTGCTCGGCCAGGACGTCGCCTTCGCGACGGACACGGTCGGCGACTCCGCTCGTGACACCGTCGCGGCGCTCGAGGACGGCCAGGTCGCCGTGCTCGAGAACCTGCGGTTCAACGCGGGCGAGACGGCGAAGGACGACGCCACCCGTCGCGCCTTCGCCGAGCAGCTCGCCGCGCACGGCGACGCGCTCGTCTCCGACGGATTCGGTGTCGTGCACCGCAAGCAGGCGTCGGTCTACGACCTCGCCGAGCTGCTGCCGTCGGCTGCGGGTCTGCTCATCGAGAAGGAGGTCGACGTCCTCGACCGCCTCACCGAGCGTCCCGAGCGCCCCTACGCCGTCGTCCTCGGCGGGTCGAAGGTCAGCGACAAGCTCGGCGTCATCGAGCACCTCCTGCCCCGCGTGGACAAGATCCTCGTCGGCGGCGGCATGCTCTTCACCTTCCTCGCGGCCCAGGGCCACAAGGTCGGCAAGAGCCTGCTCGAACTCGATCAGCTCGACACCGTCCGTGGCTACATGGAGACGGCGGGCGAGCGCGGCGTGGAGCTCATCCTCCCCGTCGACGCCGTGATGGCGTCCGGCTTCGCCGCGGACGCAGACCACGTCGTGGCATCCGCCGACGCGCTCGAGGACACCGACTTCGGTGCCGACGGCATGGGCCTCGACATCGGTCCGAGGACGGCGGAATTGTTCGCCGATGCGATCCGCGGTGCGAAGACGGTGTTCTGGAACGGCCCCATGGGCGTGTTCGAGATGGACGCCTTCGCCGCCGGGACGAAGACGGTCGCGCAGGCGCTCACCGAGGTCGACGGTCTGTCCGTCGTCGGCGGTGGCGACTCGGCGGCCGCGGTGCGGCAGCTCGGGTTCGACGACGACCAGTTCGGTCACATCTCCACCGGTGGTGGAGCCAGCCTCGAGTTCCTCGAGGGTAAGAAGCTGCCCGGATTGGAGATCCTCGGATGGGAAGCGTGACCCGCAAGCCCCTCATCGCCGGCAACTGGAAGATGAACCTCGACCACCTGCAGGCGGTCGCGTTCGTCCAGAAGCTGCACTGGACGCTGAAGGATGCCGCGCACGAGACCGACTCGGTCGAGGTCGCGGTGTTCCCGCCGTTCACCGACATCCGCACGGTGCAGACGCTCATCGACGCCGACAAGATCCCGTTCGCACTCGGGGCGCAGGACCTGTCGACGAAGGACTCGGGCGCCTACACCGGTGAGGTTTCCGGCGCGTTCCTCAAGAAGCTCGACGTCGACTACGTGATCATCGGGCACTCCGAGCGTCGTGAATACCATGCCGAGTCGGACGCGGTTGTCGCGGCGAAGGTCCAGGCCGCGCTGAAGCACGGTCTGATCCCCGTCATCTGCGTGGGCGAGACGCTGGAGCAGCGCGAGGAGTCCGGCCCCACGGCCGTCTCGGTCGCGCAGCTCCGCGCGGCGCTCGAGGGCGTCTCAGCGGACGCGGATGTGGTCGTCGCCTACGAGCCCGTGTGGGCCATCGGCACCGGCCAGGTCGCATCCCCGGAGCAGGCGCAGGACGTGTGCGCCGCCCTGCGCGCCGTCGTCGCCGAGAGCCTGGGGGATGCCGCGGCGGACCGCACCCGCATCCTCTACGGCGGATCGGTCAAGTCCGGCAACATCGCGAGCTTCATGCGCGAGCCCGATGTCGACGGCGCCCTGGTCGGTGGAGCGAGCCTGCTCGCCGACGAGTTCGCCGCGATCATCCGCTACCAGAAGCACGTCGGCGTGTGACCTGTGCGGTGCGGCGCCTCCGGGCGCCGCACCGCACAGCCGGTATACTCGTGCGAGCGCTGAGCGACTCGGCGACCCGAAAGGCTTTCAACGACTGTGGACATCCTCCAGCTTGTGCTGCAGGTGCTGCTGGGACTCACCAGCCTCCTGCTCACGCTCCTGATCCTTCTGCACAAAGGCCGCGGTGGCGGCCTCTCCGACATGTTCGGCGGCGGCATGAGCTCGGCGATGGGGTCCTCGGGCCTCGCCGAGCGGAACCTCAACCGCTTCACGGTCGTCCTCGCACTCGTCTGGTTCGTCGCAATCGTCGCGCTCGGCCTGATCACGAAGTTCCAGAGCATCTGATGGCGACCGGGGGCAACGCCATCCGCGGCACCCGCGTCGGCGCGGGACCGATGGGGGAGCAGGACCACGGCCACCACGCGGATCGCGTCGCGGTCTCGTACTGGGACGCGCTCGGCAACGAGACCGTCCGCTACTTCGCGGCGGGCATCGCCGAGGAGGAGATCCCCGAGACGATCGACTCTCCGCACTCCGGGCTGCCCGCCGGTCGCGACAAGGCGAACCCGCCCGCAGTCGCCAAGACAGAGCCCTACAAGACGCACCTCGCGTACGTGAAGGAGCGCCGTTCGGACGACGAGGCGGAGTCGATCCTCGATGACGCGCTCAAGCAGCTGCGCGAGCGGCGCGGTCAGGACTGACCGGCCTCGCAGACGCCGATACGACCCCGGGTTCGATCAGAACTCGGGGTCGATCAGTTCTTCCGGCACGCCTTCTGCTGCCGCCTGGTCGACGAAGAAGACGGTCTGCTTCCGACCCTTCGCGCCCGCGGCCGGGACCGAGTGGTAGCTTGCGCCCGCGAGGGCGAGACCGAGCGCGGATGCCTTGTCGACGCCGGGCAGCACCAGCCAGACCCGCCGCGACGAGTTGATGACGGGGCGGGTGAGGGTGATCCGGTCCTCCGGGGGGACCGGGGAATCCCGCACCGGGAGGACGGCGTGCTCTGTGTCGGCGATCTCGCTGCGATCGGGGAAGAGCGAGGCGATGTGCCCGTCGGGACCGACGCCGAGGAACGCCACCGTGAAGACGGGCCACGCGTGAGCGTTGCCGGCGAAGCGGGCGAGCTCCTCGGCGTACGCGCGCGCGGCGCCGTCATGGTCGAGTCCCGCGTCGGATGCCGCGATCGGATGGATGTTGGCCTCCGGCACGTCGATCCGTGACAGGAACGCCTCCGTCGCCGCCGCCTGGTTCCGCTCGGGGTCGGCGGCGGGGACGAAGCGCTCATCGCCCCACCAGAAGTGGACGAGCGACCAGTCGATGCCCTCCCGGGCGGCACTCGCACCCGCCGCGCGCAGCACCGCCGCGCTGGCGCTTCCACCCGAGAGGAGGATGTGCGTCGTCTTCCCGGAGGCCGTCCGCCGGGAGATCCGCTGGAAGAGCCGTCGGGCGACGCCCTCTGCGAGCTTCTCGGCATCGGGACTGACGACGACGCGCTTCTCCGCGCGGAACTCCGACATGCGACTCCTACCTCGTGGGAGGGTCGAGGAGCTCCCACCCTTCGGTGATGACTCGACCATACAAGAGGTCGGGATCCAGTCGGCGCAGCTCCTCCGCGAGGCACTCACGCAGCGAACGCCTCGGCAGGACGATGTCGTGCGTGGGCTGACCGGGCTGCGTCAGGGTCGCATCCGTCTCGTTGGACCGTTCGAGGACGATGTCGCCGGACGGGCGGGACAGCGTGACGGAGCGGATGCCGTGCGCCCACTCCTCGGCCGAGGCGTAGTGCCAGTCCACGGCGACGTCCAGCTTCATCCGCAGCCACGCAGCGAGCAGTCCCGTCGAGGGGGAGCTGCCGGCGCCGACGACGCGGACGGCCGCGACCTCTTCGAAAGGTGGCTGATCCAGGACGGCCGCGAGCTGCTCCCGCCAATGCGTGAGGCGGGTCCACGCGAGATCCGTGTCGCCGGGCGCGTAGACCGAGCCGAGCTGCGAGAGACGGTCGTGCGCCACCGGCTTCGTCGAGGCATCCGTGATCCGTCGCTGCGCCATCCGCCCGATGGGCGACTGCGCGGGGTCTGCGGGCGGGTCGTCCGGCCACCAGGCCACGACCGGGGCGTCGGGCAGGAGGAGCCCGTTGACGAGGCTCTCCTGGTTGCCGGCGGCCTCGCCGCGTGCGCGCAGCACGACGACCTCACTCGCGCCCGCGTCGCCGCCGACACGGATCTGTGCGTCGAGTCCGGTCGGGCCGTCCGGCTCGACCACGAGGACGATGACCCGCATGGGGTGTTCGCGAGAGGCCGCGTTGGCGGCCTCGATGGCCTCCTCGTCGAACCCGCCGGTCGAGACGATGACGAGGGTCAGGACTCGTCCGAGGGCGACGGCGCCACCCTCTTCGCGAACGCTCACGAGCTTCTTCGCGATGGTCGACACCGTGGTGTCAGGAAGATCGACGATCACGGGCGCCTCCAGACGCGGCCGTCACGGGCCAGGAGTTCATCGGCGGACGGGGGTCCCCAGGAACCGGGGGAGTACTGTTCGAGCGGTTCGTCCTGCTCCGCCCAGTACTGCTCGACGGGGTCAAGGATCCGCCAGGAGAGCTCGACCTCTTCGTGGCGTGGGAACAGCGGCGGGTCGCCGAGGAGCACATCGAGGATGAGCCGCTCGTACGCCTCCGGGCTCGACTCGGTGAACGCGTGCCCGTAGCCGAAGTCCATCGTCACGTCGCGCACTTCGTTGCCGGCACCCGGCACCTTCGAGCCGAAGCGGAGGGTCACGCCCTCATCGGGCTGGATGCGGATGACGAGCGCGTTCTGCCCGAGCTGGAGCGCCTGGCTGCGCAGGAAGAGCAGCGGCGGCGTGTGCTTGAAGACCACGGCGATCTCCGTGACGCGGCGCCCGAGGCGCTTGCCGGTGCGCAGGTAGAAGGGGACTCCGTTCCAGCGTCGGGTCGCGATCTCCAGCTTGATGGCGGCGTAGGTCTCGGTCGTCGACTCGGGGTTCATCCCGTCCTCGTCGAGGAAGCCGGTCACGTGCTCACCGCCCTGCCATCCACCGGCGTACTGCCCGCGGGCGGTCGCGGTCGACAGGTCGTCGGGCAGCTTGACGGCGGCGAGGACCTTCTCCTTCTCGGCACGCAGGTGCTCCGCGTCCAGCGAGATCGGCTCCTCCATCGCCGTGAGGGCGAGGAGCTGGAGGAGGTGGTTCTGGATCACGTCGCGGGCGGCGCCGATTCCGTCGTAGTACCCCGCGCGTCCGCCGACGCCGATGTCCTCCGCCATCGTGATCTGCACGTGGTCGACGTAGTTGGCGTTCCACAGCGGCTCGTACAGCTCGTTCGCGAAGCGCAGCGCCAGGATGTTCTGGACCGTCTCCTTGCCGAGGTAGTGGTCGATCCGGAAGATCGCATCGGCCGGGAAGGCGACCTCGAGCGCCTCGTTCAGCTCACGCGCGGTCTGCAGGTCGCTGCCGAACGGCTTCTCGATGACCACCCGGCGCCAGTTGTCGCTGTCGGCCGTGTCGTCCACCAGCCCCGAGTCGCGCAGCTGACGCGCGACGATCGGGAAGTCCTTCGGCGGTATCGACAGGTAGTAGGCGTGGTTGCCCATCGTCCCGCGATCGGAGTCGAGTCGCTCGACCGTCTCCCGAAGACGGGCGAAGGATGCCGCGTCGTCGAACTCGCCCTGGACGAAACGGATGCCCTGCAGCAGCTGCTTCCAGGTCTCCTCGCGGAAGGGCGTGCGCGCGTGCTGACGCACGGCCTCGTAGACGACCTGCGCGAAGTCCTGGTCCTCCCAGTCGCGACGGGCGAACCCGACGAGCGCGAATCCGGGCGGCAGGAGTCCGCGGTTGGCGAGGTCGTACACCGCCGGCATCAGCTTCTTCCGCGACAGGTCTCCTGTGACGCCGAAGATGACGAGTGCGCTCGGACCCGCGATGCGGTTGAGGCGACGATCGTCGGGGTCGCGCAGCGGATTGTGTCCGCGTGAGATCTCCGCGGCCATCGTCAGTGCGCGGACTCGAGCGCCGTGCGCACCGTTCCCTGGAGGTCGTGCCAGGAGACGATGAACTTCTCGACACCCTCGTCCTCGAGGACCTGGGTGACATCGACGAGGTCGACGCCGGCCTCGGCCAGCTCGTCGAAGACGCGGTGCGCGTCGTCGTACGAACCGGTCACCGTGTCACCGGTCACCGCGCCGTGGTCGAACGTGGCCTCGAGCGTCTTCTCAGGCATGGTGTTGACCGTGCCCGGTGCGACAAGCTCCGTGACGTAGAGCGTGTCGGGGAGCGCCGGGTCCTTGACGCCGGTGGAGGCCCAGAGCGGTCGCTGCACGGTGGCGCCGGCCTCGATCAGCTCGGCGGCACCGGGGGCGGCGAAGGCCTTCTCGAACAGCTCGTACGCAAGGCGGGCGTTCGCGACACCCGCCTTGCCCTTCAGGGAGCTCGCGGCGTCCGTCCCGATCGCTTCGAGGCGCTTGTCGACCTCGGTGTCGACGCGCGACACGAAGAACGAGGCGACCGAGTGGATCGCGGCGATGTCGTGTCCGTTCGCCTTGGCCTGGCGGATGCCCTCGAGGTAGGCCTCGATGACCGCCGCGTAGCGCTCCAGGCTGAAGATCAGCGTCACGTTCACCGAGATGCCCTCAGCGAGGACCGCCGTGATGGCCGGGAGCCCCGCGAGGGTCGCGGGGATCTTGATGAGGGTGTTCGGACGGTCGACCTTGGCCCACAGCTCCTTCGCCTGCGCGACCGTCGCGTCGGTGTCGTGCGCGAGGTCGGGGGAGACCTCGATCGACACCCGGCCGTCGACGCCGCCCGTGCGGTCGAAGACCGGACGGAAGATGTCGGCCGCATCGCGGACGTCGGTGGTGGTGATCTCGAAGATCGCGGTGTCGACGTCGGCGCCCTCGGCTGCGAGCTTCTGCAGCGGCGCGTCGTAGGAGTCGTCCTCCTTGTTGCCGATGGCGGCCTGGAAGATCGACGGGTTCGTCGTGACGCCGACAACGTCGCGCGTCTCGATCAGCTGTGCGAGGTTGCCGCTGTCGATGCGCGCACGGGAGAGGTCGTCGAGCCAGATGCTGACGCCGGCTGCGGACAGGTCTTCGGTGGGGGTGCTCATGCGTTCTCCTCAACGGTTGCGCGGGCCGCCTCGACGACCGCCTCGGCGGTGACGCCGAACTTCTGGAACAGGGTCTTGTAGTCGGCCGATGCGCCGAAGTGGTCGATGCCGACCGTGCGGCCGGTGTCGCCGACGATGCCGCGCCACAGTCCGGTGGCACCCGCCTCGACCGAGACCCGGGCCTTCAGGCCGGCGGGGATGACGGACTCGCGGTACGCGGCATCCTGCTCCGCGAACCACTCGAGGCTGGGTGCCGACACGACGCGCGCGCCGATGCCCTCGGCCGCCAGCGTCTCGCGGGCGGCGACGGCAAGCTGGACCTCGGAGCCGGTGGCGATGAGGACGACGTCGGGCGTGCCCTCGGGCGCGTCCAGCAGGACGTAGGCGCCCTTGGCGACTCCCTCGGTGGTGGCGTAGCCGTTCTCACCCCGCGGGAAGACCGCGATGTTCTGACGGGTCAGCGCGATGCCGGTGGGACCGTCCTGACGACGGAGGATCTCGAGCCACGCCGCCGCGGTCTCGTTCGCGTCGGCGGGCCGCACCACGGTGAAATTGGGGATGAGCCGCAGCGTGGCGAGCTGCTCGATCGGCTGGTGCGTCGGGCCGTCCTCGCCGAGGGCGACGGAGTCGTGCGTCCAGACGAACACCGAGGGGATGTTCATCAGGGCTGCGAGGCGGACGGCGGGCCGCATGTAGTCGCTGAAGATCAGGAACGTGCCGCCGAACGGCCGCGTCGGGCCGTGCAGCTTGATGCCGTTGACGATCGCGCCCATCGCGTGCTCACGGATGCCGAAGTGCAGCACCCGGCCGTAGGGGTCGCCCGACCACTCGTGCGTCGACCACTCCGCGGGGATGAAGCTCTTGGCATCCTTGATCGTCGTCAGGTTCGACTCGGCCAGATCGGCGGATCCGCCCCAGAGCTCGGGGAGCTCGGCGGCGAGGGCGTTGAGGACGACGCCGGATGCCGCCCGGGTGGAGACATCCTTGCCGGCCTCGAACGTCGGCAGCGCGTCATCGATGCCCTCGGGGAGCGTGGCGGCCTCGAGTCGGTCGAGGAGGGCCTTGCGGTCCGGGTTCGCGGTGGCCCACGCGTCGAAGGTCTCCTGCCACGCGGCGCGCTCGGTCGCGGCGCGCTCGGCGAGGGACCGGGTGTGCGCGATCACGTCGTCGGCGACGACGAAGCTCTGCTCGGGGTCGAACCCGAGGACCTTCTTCGTGGCGGCGAGCTCGTCGGCGCCGAGCGCGGACCCGTGGATCTTGCCGGTGTTCTGCTTGCCCGGGGCGGGCCAGCCGATGATCGTCTTCAAGACGATGAGGGACGGCTTCGAGGTCTCGGCCTTCGCGGCCTCGATGGCCGCGTGCAGGGCAGCGACGTCCTCGACGTACTCGCCGGTCTGCTTCCAGTCGACCGTCTGCACCTGCCAGCCGTACGCCTCGTAGCGCTGCTGCACGTCCTCGGTGAAGGCGACGTTCGTGTCGTCCTCGATCGAGATCTGGTTCGAGTCGTAGATCGCGATGAGGTTGCCGAGCTGCTGGTGGCCCGCAAGCGAACCCGCCTCGGCGGTCACGCCCTCCTGCAGGTCGCCGTCGCCGGCGATGACGAACACGTGGTGGTCGAAGGGCGACGTGCCCGCTTCCGCCTCGGGGTCGAACAGGCCCCGCTCATACCGTGCGGCGTAGGCGAAGCCGACTGCCGACGCGAGGCCCTGGCCCAGCGGGCCGGTGGTGATCTCGACACCCTTGGTGTGGCCGTACTCGGGGTGGCCCGGCGTCAGCGAGCCCCAGGTGCGAAGGGCCTTGAGGTCATCGAGTTCGAGACCGAATCCGCCCAGGTACAGCTGGACGTACTGCGTGAGGGAGGAGTGTCCCGCCGAGAGGATGAAGCGGTCGCGGCCCAGCCAGTGGGTGTCGGCCGGATCGTGGCGCAGGACACGCTGGTACAGGAGGTACGCCGCGGGAGCCAGGCTCATCGCCGTGCCGGGGTGCCCGTTGCCCACCTTCTCCACGGCGTCCGCCGCCAGCACGCGCGCGGTGTCCACCGCTCGCCGATCGATCTCGTCCCATGCCAGCTCAGACACCTGGTCGCCTTTCGTCGGGGAATCGGCGCGGACGACCGCTGTAGGAGATAGAGGGGTCCGTCCCGCGTCGGGATTTTCAGCATATCCATCCGGCACCCCCTGCACGGGCCGCTCGACGTTGTGTGACGGTGCGCTGTGAGCGAAGTCGCACCGGCGCCCGCAGGAAGCCGGGTCCGCACGATGGCGTAGACTCGTAGAGACGATCTACAGCGGCAGGGGCGATGGCAATCACGGACACCGGCGCGCGCGTATCCGCGCCCGCTCGACAGTCTCTCGGCCGCACCGTCCGCGCCTACGTCCAGCTGACGAAGCCTCGCGTCCTCGAGCTGCTGCTGGTCACCACGATTCCGGTGATGTTCCTGGCGGCGGACGGATTGCCCGATCTCTGGCTGATCCTCGCGACCGTCGTCGGAGGCGCCATGAGCGCCGGCTCCGCGGCATCCTTCAACATGTACCTGGACCGCGACATCGATGCGCACATGAAGCGCACGAAGAACCGCCCGCTGGTCACGGGCGAGGTCACGCCCCGCGGCGCGCTGACGTTCTCGTGGACGCTCGCCGTCCTGTCGACCATCTGGCTCTGGGTCTTCACGAACTGGGTGGCGGCCGCGTTGAGTGCCGGCGCCATCTTCTTCTATGTCGTCATCTACACGATGCTGCTCAAGCGCCGCACCGAGCAGAACATCGTGTGGGGCGGGATCGCCGGATGCTTCCCCGTCATCATCGGATGGTCGGCGGTCACCGGATCGCTCACCTGGACCCCCTTCATCCTCTTCCTGCTCGTCTTCCTGTGGACGCCGCCGCACTACTGGCCGCTGTCCATGAAGTACAAGGGGGACTACGAGGAGGTCGACGTCCCCATGCTGGGCGCGACCCGCAACGGGGTGCAGGTCGGGCTGCAGGTCATCCTCTACGCGTGGGCGACCGTCGCCAGTTCGCTCCTGCTCATCCCGGTGGGCGAGATGGGCCTCGTCTACACCGTCTCGGCACTCGTCTTCGGCGGATGGTTCGTGTTCGAGTCGCACGTGCTCTACGCCCGCGCGGTCCGCGGCGAGCAGGTCAAGCCGATGCGCGTCTTCCACGCGTCGATCACCTACCTGACCCTGCTGTTCGTCGCGATCGCGATCGACCCGCTGCTGCCCTTCTGACGCGCAGCGGGCCGACCGGTCGGTGTCAGCGCGCGGCGGTCTCGAGCGTCGAACGCTCGGTGGGGTCGCTCTCGCCGAGGTCGAGGTCCGACGCGGTGTCGACCGCGTCGCGCTCCGATGGGGCCTCGAGCTCCGCCGCTTCGTCCACGTGAGCAGGCGACTCGACTGCGGCGGGCGCGTACGCCCGGAGCGCCGCCAACCCGAACGCCAGGAGCAGGCCGACGACGCCGGCGCCCACGAGGATCGCCCCGAGGACGCCCCAGATCTGGCCGACGTAGACCTCCACGCCGGTCGCCGTGCCGCTGGTGAGGGCGGCGCTCATGACGCCGAGCTTGTCCACGAGCAGGAAGGCACCTGCACCGGCCGATGCGAGGGAGCCGCCCACGAGCAGCCAGAACGGGATGCTGCGGGTCAGGCGGGGTCGGGTGTTCATCGAATCTCCTCCGGGTAGGGACCGTTCGGTTCCGAACGGCCCGGGACACTGTTCCCGACAGACCCGGGCGGAGTCGATGCGGATCCTATGAGGCGGCAGTGTGCGCGGCGACCGCCACAGGCGCCACGGCGTCCGCCGCGGCGGGCTGCTTCAGGCGCAGGACGACCACCGTCATCGTCGCCGCGGCCAGCGCGGCGAGGACCATGTGGACGCCGACGGCGAGTTCGGGCAGTCCGTTGCGCGCCTGGTAGAGACCGACGGCGATTTGGACGAGCTCGACGGCGAGGAGAGTGCTCACCCACGCGCGAGGGCGGAGGTCCGAACGCCACGCGGCGACGACGAGCACGAGGGTCAGCGCGAAGAGGATGTACCCCGGCCACGCGTGGATGTGCTCGAGCACCTCGGCGTTGAAGCCGTTCCTCCCCGCGGCGGCATCACCGGAGTGCGGACCCGCACCCGTGGTGAGGACGCCGAACGCGATCGTGAACGCCATCGCGAGCGTCGTCACGTGTGCGAGGACCGCGTACCAGGCGGGGACGGCGCGGACCCGTGGGCCGGACGCCTCGTCCATGCGGGTCAGGAAGGCAGCGCAGACGCAGACGAGCAGCAGGGACACGACGTAGTGGAACCCGACGATGAAGGGGTTCAAGCCCGTCAGCACGGTGATGCCGCCGACGATCGCCTGCGCGACGACGCCGCCGAGGACCACCAGCGAGAGCGCGAGGAGGTCGCGTCGGCTGCGTCGCAGCCAGAGCACCAGGACGACCACGGCGAGGGCCAGGATGCCGACGAGACCGGTCAGAGTCCGGTTGCCGAACTCGATCACGCCGTGGATGCCCATCTCAGGGGTGTTCACGAGCGATTCGGCGGTGCACGTCGGCCAGGTGGGGCATCCCAGTCCCGACCCGGTCAGCCGCACCGCGCCGCCCGTCGCGATGATCAGCGTCTCCGCGAGGAAGGACAGCCAGGCGACGACGCGCAGCAGTCGGGGTGCTCGCGTCGCCGGCGCGGACGTCGGCATCGACTCGGTCATGAGCATGGGTCGCCTCCCGGCGCGGGTCCGGCACGCCGCGGGGGATGGCCGTGCCTGTAGAATGGAGCAGTCGGCGAGTGCGATCTCCATCGCGTCTCGCACAACGATTCTAGGCGCGGTATCGCGTCATCAGAGCGGCCAGCAGCGGCATCCCCCTCGTGCACTCCTCTCGGGGACGGGAATGCCGGAACGGATGACACCGTTGCCGCCCGTAGGGAGGAAAAGTCATGTCGGATGTGCTCATCGACCGTCCCGAACTCGAAGGCCTGGGGGTGTACGAGTTCGGCTGGCACGACACGGATGCCGCCGGCGCCGTCGCCCAGCGCGGGATCAACGAGGACGTCGTCCGCGGCATCTCGTCCCTGAAGAGCGAGCCCGAATGGATGCTGAAAACCCGCCTCAAGGGCTACCAGCTCTTCGGCCGCAAGCCGATGCCCACGTGGGGTGCCGACCTGTCGGACATCGACTTCGACAACATCAAATACTTCGTGCGCTCCACCGAGAAGCAGGCGCAGACGTGGGAGGACCTCCCGGAGGAGATTCGGAGCACCTACGAGAAGCTCGGCATCCCCGAGGCGGAGCGCCAGCGACTGGTCGCGGGTGTCGCCGCGCAGTACGAGTCCGAGGTCGTCTATCACCAGATCCGCGAGGACCTGGAGGAGCAGGGCGTCATCTTCATGGACACCGACACCGCCCTGCGCGAGCACCCCGAGTTCTTCGAGGAATACTTCGGCACCGTCATCCCCGCCGGAGACAACAAGTTCGCCGCGCTGAACACGGCCGTCTGGTCGGGCGGGTCGTTCGTCTACGTCCCGAAGGGCGTCCACGTCGAGATCCCGCTGCAGGCCTACTTCCGCATCAACACCGAGAACATGGGTCAGTTCGAGCGGACGCTCATCATCGCCGACGAGGACAGCTACGTCCACTACATCGAGGGCTGCACCGCCCCGATCTACAAGAGCGACTCGCTGCACTCGGCGGTCGTCGAGATCATCGTGAAGAAGAACGCCCGCGTGCGGTACACGACGATCCAGAACTGGTCGAACAACGTCTACAACCTCGTCACCAAGCGCGCCGTCGCCCACGAGGGCGCGACCATGGAGTGGGTCGACGGCAACATCGGCTCGAAGGTCACGATGAAGTACCCGTCGATCTACCTGATGGGCGAGCACGCGAAGGGCGAGACCCTGTCGGTCGCCTTCGCAGGTCCCGGCCAGCACCAGGACGCCGGCGCGAAGATGATCCACATGGCGCCGTACACGCAGTCCTCGATCGTCTCGAAGTCGATCGCCCGCGGCGGCGGCCGGGCGGGATACCGCGGCGAGGTCCGGGTGGACGCGAACGCGCACCACTCCGCCAACACCGTGCGCTGCGACGCCCTGCTGGTCGACACCATTTCGCGGTCGGACACCTACCCGGCGATCGACATCCGCGTCGACGACGTCCAGCTCGGCCACGAGGCCACGGTCTCGAAGGTCAGCGAGGAGCAGCTGTTCTACCTCATGAGCCGCGGCATGCCCGAGGACGAGGCGATGGCGATGATCGTGCGCGGCTTCATCGAGCCGATCGCGCGCGAACTGCCCATGGAGTACGCCCTCGAGCTGAACAAGCTCATCGAGATGGGCATGGAAGGATCCGTCGGCTGATGACGACAGCGACTCAGGCCCCCGCATCCGCTGCGAAGGGCCACATCGACCCTGCGGCCGAACTGACCGGGACCGCCGTCGTGCCGGTGCAGACGCGCTCCGAGCGCCCCTGGTCATACGACCCCGCCGACTTCGGCGCACCCACCGGTCGCGAGGTCAACTGGAAGCACACACCCCTCGACCGGCTGAAGGCGCTGCTGGTCGACGAACCCGCACCGCACGACGTCATCGGCGTCGAGGTGACCGGACCGGATGCCGTCGAGCACCGCCGCCTGCAGAAGGACGAAGCGCCCCGCGGCGAGGTGTTCCGCCCCGAGGACGTCGTCAGCGCCATCGCGTGGGCCCAGGAGCCCGAGGCGCCGCTCATCTCGATCCCGGCCGACACGGAGCTCGACGAGCCCGTGACGGTGACGCTCACCGGTCGGGGCGGCGTGGCGCACGCGCACGTCGTCATCGAGGCGCAGCCGCATTCCCGCGGCACCGTCATCCTGCGGCACGAGGGCAGTGCCCAGCAGGCGCAGAACGTCGAGATCATCGTCCGCGACGGCGCATCGCTCACCGTGGTCTCCGTCCAGCGCTGGGACGACGACGCCGTGCACCTCGCTTCGCACCAGGCCCGCGTCGACCGCGACGCATCCCTCACCCACATCGTCGCCACCCTCGGTGGCGGGGTCGTCCGGGTGAACCCGTCCGTCGAGCTCGCAGGCGCCGGCGCGCAGGGCAAGCTCTACGGCCTCTCGTTCGCCGACTCGGGGCAGCACCTCGAGTCGCAGGTGTACCTGCACCACAAGGGCGCCCACACCACGGGTGACGTCCTCTACAAGGGCGCGCTGCAGGGCGAGAGCGCGCGCAGCGTCTGGATCGGCGACGTCCTCATCGGACCGGATGCCGTCGGCACCGACTCCTACGAAGCCAACCGGAATCTCGTGCTCACCGACGGTGCGCGCGCCGACTCGATCCCGAACCTCGAGATCGAGACCGGCGACATCGTGGGGGCGGGTCACGCGAGCGCGACGGGTCGTTTCGACGACGAGCAGCTCTTCTACCTGCAGGCGCGCGGCATCGACGAGGAAGAGGCACGGCGACTCGTCGTCCTCGGCTTCCTCATCGAGATCGTCCAGAAGATGGGGATCCCCTCGCTGGAGGAGGAGTTCACGGCCGCCATCGAGGCCGAGCTGGCGGGGGAGGCCTCCGCATGAGCGCAGAAAAGGTGCTGCAACTCAGCGAGCTGACGCAGGACACCGCCGTGCGCGTCGAGGTCGGCGGGGTCGCCATCGCGGTCGTCCTGGACGGCCAGGGTGAGGTGCACGCGATCGGCGACACGTGCACGCACGGCGACATCTCGCTCGCCGACGGTTTCGTCGAGGGCGAGTCCCTCGAATGCTGGGCGCACGGCTCGGCGTTCTCGCTGCGCACCGGTCGCCCCCTCAATCTTCCGGCCTACGAGCCGGTGCCCGTCTACGAGGTCACGATCGACGGGGACGACATCCTCATCGATCCCGCCGTGACCAAAGAAGTGAACTGAAGGAAGTAGCTGACACATGTCTGTCCTCGAGATCCGCGACCTCCACGTGACGGTCGAGACCGAAGCCGGCGAGACCCCGATCCTCAACGGCGTCACGCTCACCGTGCGCACCGGCGAGACCCACGCCATCATGGGCCCGAACGGCTCGGGCAAGTCCACCCTCGCGTACACGATCGCCGGACACCCCAAGTACACCGTCACCGGGGGCACCATCACGCTGGACGGTGAGGACGTGCTCGCGATGTCCGTCGACGAGCGTGCGCGCGCCGGCCTCTTCCTCGCGATGCAGTACCCCGTCGAGATCCCCGGCGTCACCGTCACGAACTTCCTCCGCACCGCGAAGACCGCGATCGACGGCGAGGCTCCCTCCATCCGCGCATGGACGAAGGACGTCAAGGGCGCCATGCAGAATCTCCGCATGGACCCGAAGTTCGCCGCGCGCAACGTCAACGAGGGCTTCTCGGGCGGCGAGAAGAAGCGCCACGAGATCCTGCAGCTCGAGCTCTTGAAGCCTCGGATCGCGGTGCTGGACGAGACCGACTCCGGACTGGATGTCGACGCACTGAAGGTCGTCTCCGAGGGCGTGAACCGGGCGAAGGAGCAGACCGACATGGGCGTGCTCCTGATCACGCACTACACGCGCATCCTCCGGTACATCCAGCCCGACTTCGTCCACGTCCTCGTGAACGGCCGCGTCGCCGAGGAGGGCGGACCCGAGCTCGCCGCACGCCTCGAGGACGAGGGCTACGACCGCTTCCTGGCCCCCGCGGCCGAGCAGGCCTAGGATCTTCGCATGCCCGAGACGCTCGCACCCGAGAAATACGACGAGGTGACCGAAGCCCTGAAGGACGTCATGGACCCCGAACTGGGGATCAACGTCGTCGACCTGGGACTCATCTACGACCTCGGCTGGGACGACGAGAACGACGCGCTCGTCATCCACATGACGCTCACCTCCGCCGGCTGCCCGCTGACCGATGTGCTCGAGGAGCAGACCGGCCAGGCACTGGACGGCGTGGTCGACCGGTTCCGCATCAACTGGGTGTGGATGCCGCCGTGGGGTCCCGAGCGGATCACCGATGACGGCCGCGACATGATGCGGGCGCTCGGCTTCGCCATCTGACCACGGCGCACCGCGCACCGTCACGGAGTGTCACGCGGAGAGGGTTCCGCCGACGCCTGCATAGGCTCGGACGATGACCGTCGCTCCGCTGGATGCTTTACCGCTGCACGTCCTCCGCCGACGGTCGAGCACCAAATGGCGCTCGTATCCCGAGGACGTCATCCCCATGTTCGTCGCGGAGACGGACTTCGCCCTGGCGCCGCCCATCACCGACGCCCTCCGCGCAGCGGTCGAGATCGGCGACACCGGCTACACGCCGCCGCGCCCCGGCGTCGCGGACGCCTTCGTCGGCTTCGCGGGGCGTCGCTGGGGCTGGGAGATCGACCCCGCACGCGTCCGATGGACCGGCGACGTCATGATGGGCGTCGTCGAACTCCTGCGTGCGGCCGTGGCGCCGGGCGCCCGGGTGGTCGTCACCCCGCCGGTCTACCCGCCGTTCTTCGACACGGTGCGAGAGGCAGGGGTCGTCGTCGAGGAGGTCCCGCTCGAGGACACCGGGTCTGGCTGGCGTCTGGACCTCCCCGGGATCGATGCGGCGCTGCGCAGCGGCGCGCGGGCCGTGCTGCTGTGCAACCCGCACAACCCCACCGGGACGGCCCACTCCGCGTCCGATCTCGCGGAACTCGCCCGCATCGCAGCCCGCCACGCGGCTGTCGTCATCAGCGACGAGATCCATGGCCCGCTGACCCGACCGGACATCGCGTTCACCCCCTTCCTCACGGCGTCCCCCGACGCCGCCGAGGTGGGTTTCGCCGTGACGAGCGCTTCGAAGACGTTCAACCTCGCGGGCCTGAAGTGCGCGGTCATGGTCGCGGGCTCCGACGCGCACGCCGAGGTGCTGCGGGGGTTGCCGTGGGAGGTCGAGTGGCGCACCGGGCTGTTCGGTGCCTTGGCGCACAATGCGGCGTTCTCACCGGCATCCGACGACTGGCTCGACCGACTGCTGGCGCGTCTCGACGAGAACCGCGCCCTCCTCGTCGACCTCGTGGCGAGCCACCTTCCCCGGGCACGGTTCCGGGTGCCCGATGCGGGCTTCCTCGCGTGGCTCGACGTGTCGGCGTACGGGTGGGGGGACGACCCGGCGGTCACCGTCCGTCGCGATGCGCGCGTCGCGCTCCATCACGGGCCGTACTTCGGGCCGCAGGGCGTCGGGCACGTCCGGTTGAACTTCGGGTGCGGCCCCGACCTCCTGCGAGAGGCGATCGAGCGCATCGGGCGCCTCGCCGCACGATGACGGGGGTCAGTTCTCCGAACGGCCCAGGCGCCAGTAGCCCATGAACGCCACCGCGCGACGGTCCACGCCGACCTCGCCGACCAGATGGCGCCGCAGCGCCTTGATGGCGGATGCCTCACCTGCGAGCCACGCGTAGAGCGGAGCGCGCTTCAGCGCCGCGCCGCCCTTGGCGGTCCGCGGCACCTCCCACAGGATGTCGGTGTCGACGTCGATCTCCTCGACCTCGGCGCCGATCCCCGCCGGGGCGAGTCGTCGCGCGACGTCCTCGACCGCGGCGATGAGGTGACCGTGCCGCTCGCCCTCGTTGTCGCGGGCAGCCGTGATCAGTTCGAACCCGGGGTGCCGGGGGAGGTACGTGACGTCCTCGGGGTGCGGCACCTCGAGGACCACGACGCCCCGGGCATCGGCGGGAAGCTGTTCGAGGATGCGGGCGATCGCGGGGGCCGCGGTCTCGTCACCGGCGAGGAGGATCGCGTCCGTGCGCGCGGGCGGGACGAAATCGATGCCGTAGCTGACACCGGTGTGCTCGACGGTGGGGGCGAGGATCAGGACTTCGTCTCCCACCTGCGCGTCGGCGATCCAGGCCGATGCCGGTCCGAGCACATCGTGGGCGACCATGTCGATGTCGACCTCGTTCGCGGACGTGCGCACCGCCCGCGTCGTGTACGTGCGCATGACGGGACGCGCCTCGTCGGGCATGGCCCGCCAGCGGTCGTACCAGTCGGCATCCGTCGGCATCGCATCCAGCGTCGCCGTCTTCGTCGGGAACATGATCTTGACGCGCTGATCGAAGCCGGGGTCACCGTACGCGCCGAGCGCGTCGTCGCGGAAGGTGAAGCGGCGGAAGCTCGGCGTCAGATCGGTGACGGCGGCGACCGGCGCGCGGAAGAAGTTCATGGTGTTCAGCGACATGCGTCCCTCGGGTTGGGTCTGCGGCTCAGATGCCGGCGGGTACGTGGTGGCGGCCGATGGGCAGGACCATCGGGCGGCCGGTGAGCGGGTCGGGGATCACGCGACTGTCCATCCCGAAGACGTCCTTCACCGTCTCGGCGGTGAGCACATCGCCCGGGTCTCCGGCCGCGTGGAGGCGTCCCGCGGCCATCGCCACGAGATGGTCGGCGTATCGCGCCGCGAGATTGAGGTCGTGGAGGACCATGACGATCGTGGTGCCGCTGCGCCGGTTCAGATCTGTCAACAGGTCCAGCACGTCGATCTGGTGGCTGACGTCGAGGAACGTCGTGGGCTCGTCGAGGAGCAGGACGTCCGTCTGCTGCGCGAGCGCCATGGCGATCCAGACGCGCTGTCGCTGGCCGCCCGAGAGCTCGTCGACGGCGCGGTCGGCGAGCGATGCGGTGTCGGTCGCGTCGAGTGCAGCGGCCACGGCCTCGTCGTCGGCGCGGGTCCAGCGCGAGAGCGGCCCGTGGTGCGGGGTGCGGCCGCGTCCGACCAGGTCGGAGACGACGATGCCCTCCGGCGCGATGGGGGACTGCGGCAGCAGTCCGAGGTTCCTGGCCACCTGCTTGGTCGGGAGCTTGTGGATGTCCTTGCCGTCGAGCAGCACCTGGCCCTCGCGCGGGCCGAGCAGGCGCGCCATCGATTTCAGGATGGTCGACTTGCCGCAGGCGTTCGCGCCGACGATGGCCGTGATCCGCCCCGGCGGGACGATGAGATCGAGGTGGTCGACGATGACGCGGTCGCCGTAGGCGAGCCGCAGTCCCGAAGCCTGGAGCGTGCGGTCCGCGGTCATAGGGAGCCTCCTGAGCGGCTGCTGCGGATGAGCAGGAAGATGAGGTAGGGGGCGCCGAGGACGCCGGTGACGACGCCGACCGGCAGACGCATCCCCAGCAGGTACTGCCCGGTGAGGTCGGCGAGCAGGACGAGGAACGAGCCGAACAGGCCTGCCACGAGGATGGGCGATCCGACGGGGCCGAGCATCCGCGCGGCGATGGGACCAGAAAGGAACGCGACGAACGAGATCGGGCCGACGGCGGCGGTGGCGAACGCGAGCAGCGCCACGGCGGCGATGATGAGGAGGATGCGTCGGCGCTCGACCGGCACGCCCAGCCCGGCCGCCGTGTCGTCGCCCAGCCGCATGAGCTCGAGATCGCGGGTCAGCCACAGCAGCACCGGCACGACGACGATCATCGCGCCTGCCAGGGGCACGACGTCGTCCCAGGATGCGCCGTTCAGGTTGCCGGTGATCCATCGCATCGCGGCCTGCAGATCCCACTCCGCCGCCCGCGACAGGACGTACGCGACGACGCTGTTGAAGATCGCCGCGACGCCGATCCCGATCAGGATGAACCGTGCCCCTGCACCGCCGTCCTTGAACGCGAGCAGGTAGATCATCAGCGCGGTGGCCACCGCGGCGACGGTCGCGAGCAGGGAGACCGCCGTCCCCGAGAGGGACAGGAAGACGATGCCGACGACGGCGGCTGCGCTCGCCCCGGCGTTGATGCCGATGATGTCGGGGCTTGCGAGCGGGTTGCGCAGCATCGTCTGGAAGACGGCGCCGCCCATCCCGAAGCAGAGTCCCGTGAGCAGGGCGACCGTGGAGCGGGGGAGTCGGAGCTCGCCGACGGTGAATGATGCCCCGGGCACGGTGTGCCCCGTCATGACGGCCCACACCTCGGCCGGTGTGTAGAAGGTCTGGCCGACCATCAGCGAGACGAGGTAGGCGACGAGGACGCCGACGAGCAGTGCGCCCGTGACGAGGACGCGTCGGCGCGCGCGGCGGGCCCGGCCGGCTGCGACGGCGGAGAGCGTGGCGGGGGTGGCGGTGAGGGTGCTCACAGTGCCCGCATCCTCTGACGTCGGACGATGGCGATGAAGAAGGGTGCGCCGATCAGGGCGGTGACGACACCGACCTCGACCTCTTGCGGCCGTGCGATCACGCGTCCGACGACATCGGCGATGGTCAGGAGGCCGCCGCCGACCAGCGCCGACACCGGCAGCAGCCACCGGTGGTCGGGTCCCACGATGAGGCGGCAGATGTGGGGCACGATGAGGCCGACGAATCCGATGGGACCTGCGACAGCGGTCGCGGCTCCGCAGAGGATGACGGCGCCGAGGGCGGAGAACAGGCGAGCGGTCCGCACCTTCTCTCCCAGTCCCGTCGCGAGCTCGTCGCCGAGTGCGAGCGCGTTGAGCGCCCCGGAGGATGCGAGGCAGATGACGAAGCCGACGACGATGAAGGGGATGACCAGGAGGATGTTGTCGACCGTGGCACCGCCGACCCCTCCGATCTGCCAGAACCGGAAGACGCTCATGACGTCGATGCGGGGCAGGAGGATGGCGCTGATCAGCGACGAGACCGCCACGGCGGTCGCCGCCCCCGCGAGTGCGAGCTTGAGCGGGCTGGCGCCGCCGCGTCCCAGCGACCCGATCGTGTAGACGAACAGGGCGGCGAGGGCGGCCCCCAGCATGGCGAGCCAGATGTACCCGACGGCGCTCGTGACGCCGAAGAAGGCGAGTCCGGTCACCACGGCGAGTGAGGCGCCGCCGTTGATGCCGAGGATCTGGGGGTCGGCGAGGGGGTTCCGCGTGACTCCCTGCATGACGGCGCCGGAGACCGCGAGGGCCGCGCCGACCAGCAGGGCCAGGATCGTCCGCGGGACACGTCGGGCGACGGCCGCGGCGTTGTTCGACTCGATGTCGCCGGTGAGTCCCGCGACGATGTCGGGGAGGCTCACGGTCCGATTGCCGAAGGTCACCGACATGACGCAGACGACGGCGACGACGGCGATGAGGACGATCAGCCAGACGACCCGTCGCCGACCCGACCGACGTCGGGAGGACGCGGTCGAGGCGGCGACGGGAGTCGAGGCGAGGGTGGTCATGGGAAGAGGTGACGGATGCTTCCGGTCAGTCGGCGACCTTGGCCGCCGCTTCGCCCAGGAGGTCGACGTACTCCGCCGTCAGCGGGTTGGGGATCGACAGGGGGCTGGGGTTGACGGCCGCCGACAGCGGAGCGTTGGCGATGGGCAGCACCACGACGGACCCGTTCGCGACGGCGGGGATCCGCGAGAGTAGCGGGTCGGCCTGCATCGTCGCGAGGGTGGTGTCGTCGCCGTAGGTCACGAGCACGTCGAGGTCGCTGAAGCGCTCGACCTCTTCGGTGCTGTTGGTGATCCAGAACTGGTCGGTGTTCTCGGACTGCTCGGTCACGGTCGCGGCGGGCGCCATGCCGAGGTCCTGCAGGAAGAGCTGGCGCGGGTCCTGCAGCGAGTAGAAGCCGATCTCGGCGAGGTTCGTGGCGTCGAACGAGCTGAACATCGTGGTCTTGCCGGCGATGTCGGGCTGCGCGGCGGTCAGCTCGCCGAGCTGATCGGTCAGGTCGGCCACCAGCGCCTCGGCCTCGTCCTTCAGGCCGAGCGCGGTCCCGTTGATCGTGGTGAGCTCCTGCCAGGTGGTGCCCCAGGCCACATCGGGGTAGGCCACGACGGGGGCGATCTTGCTCAGCGTGTCGTAGTCCTCCTGGGTGAGGCCGGAGTAGGCGGCGAGGATCACGTCCGGCTGGGTGTCCGCGACGCCCTCGAAGTCGATGCCTTCCGCCTCGTCGAACAGGACAGGCGTCTCGGCGCCCAGCTCCTCGAGCTTGTCCTCGACCCACGGCAGCACGCCGTCGCCGTTGTCATCGCCCCACGTGACGGCGGGCATGCCGACGGGGACGACGCCGAGCGCAAGGGCCGCCTCCTGGTTTGCCCACGAGACCGTGGCGACGCGCTCGGGCTTGCTCTCGATCGTGGTCTCGCCGAACGCGTGCTCGATCGTGACCGGGAAGGCGGTGTCGTCGGCTGCAGCCTCGGACGGGGCGCCGCCTGCGGTCTGGGTCGACGCGGTCGCGCAGCCGGTGAGCAGGAGCAGGGATGCCGCCGCGAGGGCGGCGACGGAGCGGATGCGGGGCACGGGTTCTCCTGTGCTGGAAGGGGAGGGGATTGACCGCTATTAGGGTCGCCTAACCTTACAACGGGATGCGACCCGGATGGAAACCGCCCACCCCGCCGGGCGTCGGGACGCGGCACCGTATACTGGGGATTTGGCCACTCGGCCGCATCCCCGCAGAAGAACGGACGTCCGCTGTGCTCGCCGTGCACGATCTCGAGATCCGCGTGGGCGCCCGCACCCTCATGTCGGACGTCGCCTTCCGCGTGTCACCCGGTGACAAGATCGGGCTGGTCGGCCGCAACGGCGCCGGCAAGACCACGCTGACGAAGGTCCTCGCCGGCGACCTCCTGCCGGCCGAGGGCCGGGTCGACCGCTCGGGCGAGCTCGGCTACCTCCCGCAGGACCCTCGTTCGGGCGATCCCGAGATGCTCGCCCGCACCCGCATCCTCGACGCTCGCGGTCTCGGCACCCTCGCCCTCGGCATGCGCGAGAACGCGGAGCGGATGGCCTCCGAGGATCCCGCGGTGGCGGACCGCGCGATGCGCAAGTACGCCTCGCTGACCGAGCGCTTCGAGGCCCTGGGCGGCTACGCGGCCGAAGCCGAGGCCGCCTCGATCGCCCACAACCTGTCGCTCCCCGATCGCATCCTGGATCAACCGCTCAAGACGCTGTCCGGCGGCCAGCGTCGACGCATCGAGCTGGCGCGCATCCTGTTCTCGGACGCGCAGACGATGATCCTCGACGAGCCGACCAACCACCTCGACGCCGACAGCGTCGTCTGGTTGCGCGAATTCCTCAAGGGGTACAAGGGCGGGCTCATCGTCATCAGCCACGACATCGAGCTCGTGGGCGAGACGGTCAACCGCGTCTTCTACCTCGACGCGATGCGACAGGTCATCGACGTCTACAACATGAACTGGAAGAACTACCAGCGTCAGCGCGTGGCGGACGAGGAACGCCGCAAGAAGGAGCGGGCGAACGCGGAGAAGAAGGCCACGGCGCTGCAGCAGCAGGCCGCGCGCTTCGGCGCCAAGGCGAGCAAGGCCGCCGCCGCGCACCAGATGGTCGCCCGCGCCGAGAAGCTCCTGGCCGGGCTCGACGACGTGCGCCAGGAGGATCGGGTCGCGAAGCTGCGGTTCCCCAAGCCTGCGCCCTGCGGCAAGACGCCGCTCATGGCCAAGGACCTCTCCAAGTCCTACGGCTCGCTGGAGATCTTCGCGGGGGTCGACCTCGCGATCGACCGAGGGTCCCGCGTGGTCGTCCTGGGCCTGAACGGCGCCGGCAAGACGACGCTCCTTCGCATCCTGGCCGGCGTCGACAAGGCTGACACCGGCGTCATCGAACCCGGGCACGGGCTGAAGATCGGCTACTACGCGCAGGAGCACGAGAACCTCGATGTGAGCCGCTCCGTCCTCGACAACATGATGTCCGCAGCGCCGGACATCACGGCGACGGAGGCGCGGAAGGTGCTCGGCTCGTTCCTCTTCACCGGAGACGATGTCCTGAAACCCGCCGGCGTCCTCTCCGGCGGCGAGAAGACCCGCCTGTCATTGGCGACGCTCGTCGTGTCCTCGGCGAACATGCTGCTGCTCGACGAGCCCACGAACAACCTCGACCCGGCCTCGCGCGAGGAGATCCTCGGCGCCCTGGCCCACTACGAGGGGGCGGTCGTCCTCGTCTCGCACGACGAAGGAGCGGTCGAGGCGCTGAATCCCGAGCGCGTCCTCATCCTGCCGGACGGCGTGGAGGACATCTGGGGACGCGACTACATCGATCTGATCACCCTCGCCTGACGCGCCTGCTCGGCGCGATCCTGTGCGTCGGCGTCAGCGGGCGTCGAGGAGCTCGTCCTCGGCCTCCATGTCACGATCACGCCGTCGCGAACCGCGCTGAGCCGGTGTGCGGATCCCGGCCTCGATCTCCTCGTCCTCGCGGCGGTGACGGATCTCGGTCCGGATCATGTACCAGATGAACGCGAAACCCATGACGGCGAAGAGGATCCACTGGATCGCGTACGACAGGTGCGGGCCCGGATCCTCCGACGGGGACTCAAGGGCCCGCGGACGCTCGGCTGGTGCGGGATCCTCGCTCGTCATCAGGACGTAGGCCGAATCGATGAGGTCACCGCTTCCGACGCGCTCGCCGATCAGGGGCAGGTCGATTGTCGGGACCTGGCCCTCGGGCGCGGATCGCCCATCGCGCGCGGACATCTCGCCCGGCTGCAGCCTTCCCTGCACGGTCACCTCGCCTGCGGGCGGAGCCGGGATCGCGTCGGGCTCCGGCCGATCCCGACCGGGCGGCACCCAGCCGCGGTCCACCACGACGACACGGCCGTCGTCGGTGCGGAACGGGACGAGGACCTCGAACGCGCTGGTGCCGCCGTGCGGGCGGTTCCGCACGAGGAGCGCCTCGTCCTCGAGGTACTCGCCGCGGAGGAGCACCGGGCGCCATTCGTCCGAGGGGTCGAAACGGTCCTCGCCCGGGATGAGCTCGGCGAGGGGGACGGGTGCCTGCTCGTAATTGTCGGCGACGAGGGCCAACTCGGCGTCGCGCTCGGCGCTGCGGGCGAACTGCCAGTTCGACAGCATCGCGCAGGCGAGCGCGAACAGCACAGCGACGGCGACGTACCCGCTCCACCGCAGCGCGGTGCCGCGGTTCACGACGCGTCTGCCGAGGCGAAGGCGGCCACCTCGACGGGGAAGGAACGGGATGCCAGGTAGTCGCGGAGGAAGTCGACATGCTCGCCGCATGCCGCCCACACCTTCCGCCGATCAGCGGGATGGATGCGGGGGTTCCGCCAGACGACCTGCCACGCGGCGTCACCGCGGCATCCCGCACGGGAGCACTGCGGTGCGTTCATCCCTGATCCTTCGGGGGTGTCTCCCGGATCCGGATGACTCCGTCATCAGGGTCGCCGGGGGTGGTCGGTGCGGCGGGCGCCGCCTCGATCTCACGGGCGGGTCGCTGCGCCATCACGACCTCGTCCCCGCTGCCGACATTGGCCACGACGACCGCGAGGTAGGGGAGCACGGCGGCGCCGGCGGCGAAGATCCACGTCTGCCATCCGTACGGCGTCACGGTCACCATGAGGATGAAGCACGCCACGCGGACCGTCATCATGATGACGTATTTCCTCGTGCGGTTGCGTGCGTCGACCTCGGGAGCGGTCGCGAGCGATGTCGCGGACTGTGCGGGATCGTGCTTGGTGCGGCGGGACGTGATGCGCCTCCTAGGACGGATAGCTGCCGTAGCTTGCGCCTGCGGCCGCGAGCCCGATGAAGAAGAGGACGGCGATGATGATGCCCAGTACCCACAGGCCGAGGCTGACCCACCCGACGATGGTGCCGCCGAGGGCGAGCCCGCGCCCGTTCTCGCCGGTCCGCTCGATCTGCTTGAGGGACATGTGACCGGTGATCACTGCGGCGATCGAACCGAGGAACGGGATGAGCGACAGCCCCGCGATCGCGGAGATGAGCGAGATGATCGCCAGGACGTTCGTGGGGCGGGGGGCCGCGTAGCCGTAGCCTCCCTGCGGGTAGCCCTGCTGACCGTAGCCCTGGGGTGCGGAGGCGGGGTAGGTCGGAGGCGTGTAGGCGGGCTGCTGCGACGCCGCCGGAGGCGGCGGGTAGGAGCCCTCGTACGAGGGCGCGGCGGGCGGCGTCGGCACGACCGGGCGGTCGGGCTGCGGCGGGGTGTTCGTGGCGTCGGTCACGTCCGTCTCCTTCTGGCGCGTTGCCTCCAGCGTACCCGTCGTGCGCGCGGCTAGGCTGGTGCGGTTCACCCCGCATCCGAGCAAGGAGCAGCATGTCCCGCGAACGCGTCGTCCTCGTCACCGGTGGCAATCGCGGCATCGGCCGCGCCATCGCCGAGCGCTTCGTCGCCGACGGCTACTCGGTCGCCGTGACCGCGCGGTCCGGAGAGGGCCCCGCGGGCACACTGACCGTCCGGGCCGACGTCACGGACGGTGCCGCACTCGACGCCGCCTACAGCGAGGTCGAGCAGAAGCTGGGCCCCATCGGGATCGTCGTGGCCAACGCCGGCATCACGAAGGACACGCTGTTGCTCCGCATGAGCGAGGACGACTTCGACAGCGTGGTGTCGACCAATCTGGGCGGGGCCTTCCGCGTCGTCAAGCGCGCCGCGAAGGGCATGCTGCGCGCCAAGTGGGGACGCGTCATCCTCATCTCGTCGGTCGTCGGTCTGTACGGTTCGGCGGGGCAGATCAACTACTCGTCGTCGAAGAGTGCGCTCGTCGGATTCGCCCGTTCCCTCACGCGCGAACTCGGCTCGCGAGGCATCACGGCGAACGTGGTCGCCCCCGGGTTCATCGAGACGGACATGACCGCTGCCCTTCCCGACGAGACTCAGGCCGATTACAAGAAGAACATCCCGGCCGCGCGCTTCGGCTCCGCCGAAGAGGTCGCGGCGGCGGTGGCCTGGCTCGCTTCGGACGACGCCGCCTACATCTCGGGCGCGGTCATCCCCGTGGATGGCGGCCTCGGGATGGGGCACTGACGACGCGCGTCAGCCCACGGCGCTGAGGATCTCGCGCGACAGCAGCGCCGGGTCCGAGAACTGCGGCCAGTGGCCGGTGCCGAGGCGCACCACCCGCGCGTCGCGGATCGCCTCGAACTCTCGCGCGAACGCTCCCCAGTTCTGCACCTCGGAGCGGAACGCGGCCTCGTCCATGCCGCCCATGAGCAGCGTGACGGGCACACCGTGGCGCCGCACCCCGGTCAGCTCGACGCCATCGGCAGGCACATGCTCGGGGACGGCGCGGGTCATCGGCGCCGTCCGCTCGCGCGTCGCCGCGTCGAGGTCGCGTGTGTCATCCTCGTCGAAGAAGTCCCATCCGGGGAAGGGGATGACCCCGTCCGTCACCGGGAACTCTGAGATCGAGGCGCCAGGAGGCGGCGGCGTCGTGTCCACGAAGACGACGCGCGCGACGCGGTCGGCGCGCTCCTCCGCCGCCGCCCAGGCGACGTTGCCGCCTCCGCTGTGCCCCACGAGCACGACGGGCCCGTCGATCCGATCGATCTCGGCGACGACGGATGCGACCCAGTCCGCCAGACGGACCGGCGGGACGGATGCCGCGGACCCGACGCCGGGGAGGGTGAGGGGATGCGGGGTGTGCCCCGCGTCGGTCAGGGCAGGGACCACGTCGTCCCACGAGGGTGCGTCGAGCCAGAGGCCGGGGATCAGGATGATGTCCATGCCGCGAGGGTACGCGCGACCCCCGACATCCCCGGGTGCGGTCAGGGGAGTAGGGGCACGACCTGTGCGAGGTCGACGGCTTCGACGACGAGGTCCGCCCGGCGCCGCACCGCGGGCTTGGCGTTGAACGCGATGCCGAGGCCCGCGGCATCCATCATCAGGAGGTCGTTCGCGCCGTCGCCGATGGCGATGGTGCGGTGCAGCGGGATGCCGCGCGCCGCCGCCCACTCGCGCAGCGCCGCGGCCTTGCCCGCCGCGTCGACGATGGGGCCGTCGACGACGCCGGTGAGCGTCCCGGCCGCGGAGGCGAGCCGGTTGGCGCGCCACACGTCGATCCCGAGACCGGGGGCGACGGTGTCGAGGATCTCGTGGAAGCCTCCGGAGACGACCGCCGCGACGCCGCCGCGTGCGTGGATCGACGCGATGAGCTCGCGGACGCCGGGCGTGGGCTCGATGCGCGACAGCACACTGGCGAACGCGGTGATCGGAACGCCCGACAGTGCGGTGACCCGCGAGCGGAGACTCGTGGCGAAGTCGACCTCACCGCGCATCGCCGCCTCGGTCGCCGCGGCGACCTCGGGCCCGCGGCCCGCCTCGTCGGCGATCAGCTCGATGACCTCATTGCGGATGAGCGTGGAGTCGGCGTCGAAGACGACGAGGAACCGGGCGTCGGGCACCCGTCCACGTTATCGGAGGCGAAGGCGGCCGACCGACGGACGGTCGGCGGGCGTCACGGGGTGATGCGGACGTTCTTCCCGACGACGGTCAGCCCGCTGTCGGTGACCGTGAAGCCCCGCGACAGGTCGAGTTCGCGGTCGACGCCGACCGTGGCCCCCGGCTCGAGGACGACGTTCTTGTCGAGGATCGCCCGATGCACCCGGGCTCCCGCGCCGACGCTGACGTGATCGAAGAGGACCGAGTCGGTGATGGTCGAGCCGCCGCCCGACAGCGTCCAGGGTCCCAGCACGCTCCGTTCGAGGTGCGTGCCCGAGAGCACGCAGCCGAGGGAGACGATCGAGTCGATCGCGTTGCCGATGCGCCCGACCCCGTCGCGCACGAACTTCGCCGGCGGCGAGTTCACCGACTGCGAACGGATCGGCCAGTCCATGTTGTACAGGTTGAAGACCGGCAGGGCGGAGATGAGATCCATGTGCGCGTCGAAGAACGAGTCGATCGTCCCCACGTCCCGCCAGTAGTCGCGGTCGCGATCCGTCGAGCCCGGGACGTCGTTGCGCTTGAAGTCGTACACCGCCGCCTCGCCGCGCGAGACGAAGTAGGGGATGATGTCGCCGCCCATGTCGTGGTTGGACGTCGGCAGCTCGCCGTCCGCCTCGACCGCCTCGATGAGGGCGTCGGTGTCGAAGACGTAGTTGCCCATCGACGCCAGCACCTCGCCGGGGCTGTCGGTGAGGCCGGTCGGGTTCTGCGGCTTCTCGAGGAAGTCGCGGATGGTGACGCCGTCGGCCGGGTCGACGTCGATGACGCCGAACTGGTTCGCGAGACCGATGGGCTGACGGATGCCGGCGACCGAGGCGCGTGCGCCCGAGGCGATGTGCGCGTCGATCATCTGCTGGAAGTCCATGCGGTAGACGTGATCGGCGCCGATGACCGCGACGATGTCGGGCTTCTCGTCGTGGATGAGGTTCAGCGACTGGAGGATCGCGTCCGCCGACCCCGAGAACCACCGCTTGCCGAGTCGCTGCTGCGCCGGCACCGACGTCACGTAGGCACCGAGGAGCGCCGACATGCGCCAGGTCTGCGAGACGTGCCGGTCGAGGCTGTGCGACTTGTACTGCGTCAGGACGACGATCTGCCGCAGCTCCGAGTTGATCAGATTCGAGATGGCGAAGTCGATCAGCCGATATTGACCGCCGAAGGGGACGGCCGGCTTGGCGCGGTCCTGGGTCAGCGGCATCAGCCGCTTCCCCTCGCCGCCGGCGAGGACGATCCCGAGGACCTTGGGTGATGCTGGCATGTGCCCACACTATGGGGGATCGAGACCGCGCGACCAGGACTGTGTCGACGTGTCACGGTGCCCTAGAGTTCGGTCCATGCGCGTCGACATCGTCACGAAGGAATATCCGCCGGAGATCTACGGCGGAGCCGGTGTCCACGTCACGGAACTCGTGAAGTCGCTGCGTTCGCGGATCGAGGTCCAGGTGCGGGCGTTCGGCGGCGAACGCGACGAGGCGGACACGACCTCCTACGCGGTGCCGGACGGACTGTCGACCGCCAACGCCGCCGTGCAGACCCTCGGGACCGACCTCGAGATCGTCGGCGACGTCGCCGGCGCCGACGTCGTCCACAGCCACACCTGGTACGCGAACTACGCCGGCTTCCTCGCCTCGATGCTGCACGGCATCCCGCACGTCGTGACCGCCCACTCGCTCGAGCCGCTGCGTCCGTGGAAGGCCGAGCAGCTCGGCGGCGGCTACGCCGTCTCGAGCTATGTCGAGAAGACGGCCTACGAGCATGCGGCGGCCGTCGTCGCGGTCAGCGACGGGATGCGGCGGGACATCCTCCGCAGCTATCCCGCGCTCGACCCCGCCAAGGTGCGCGTCATCTACAACGGCATCGACGTCGACGCGTGGCAGCCGCGCGAGGACCCTGCCCTGCTCGAGCGGTGGGGCATCGATCCGGCCCGACCCTCGGTCGTCTTCGTGGGTCGCATCACCCGGCAGAAGGGCCTGCCGTACTTCCTGCGCGCCGCCGAGCAGCTGCCGCCCGAGGTGCAACTGGTGCTGTGCGCCGGGGCTCCGGACACCCCGGAGATCATGGCGGAGGTCCAGGGGCTCGTGCGTGATCTGCAGCGCACCCGAGACGGTGTCGTCTGGATCGAGGAGTTCCTGCCGCGCCCCGACCTCTGCGCGATCCTCACCTCCGCGACCACGTTCGTCTGCCCGTCGATCTACGAGCCGCTCGGCATCGTGAACCTCGAGGCGATGGCCTGCGGGGCCGCGGTCGTGGGGACGGCGACGGGCGGCATCCCCGAGGTCGTCATCGACGGTGTGACGGGGCGTCTCGTCGAGATCGAGCAGGTCGAGGACGGCACGGGCACGCCCGTCGACCCCGATCGCTTCGTCGCGGACCTCGCGGCGACCCTGACCGAGGTGGTCGCCGATCCCGAGCGCGCACGCGAGTACGGGCGTGCGGGGCGCGAGCGTGCGGCGTCCGCCTTCAGCTGGGAGGCCATCGCGGACGCGACCGCTGCGCTCTACCGCGAGGTCGCCGCGTCCGCGCGGTAGGCGACCCGCCGCTCGATAGGCTGGGGGCATGCCTCAGGTCCTCGAGCTCGCCGACGTCGTCGTCCGCCGCAACGCCCGCAACATCGTCGACGGGATCGACTGGACCGTGGAGTCCGACCAGCGGTGGGTCGTGCTCGGGCCCAACGGCGCCGGCAAGACGACGGTGCTGCAGCTCGCGGCGACCCTCATCCACCCGACCTCGGGCGAGGTGACCGTCCTCGACGAGACGCTCGGGCGCACCGACGTGTTCGACCTGCGTCCCCGCATCGGCTTCGCGTCGTCGGCGATGGCCAAGCGCGTGCCCCAGGACGAGACGGTCCTCGACGTCGTCCTCACGGCCGCCTACTCGGTGCTCGGCCGCTGGCGCGAGGACTACGAGGCGATCGACGAGCGTCGAGCGAGGCGTGTGCTGGGGGAGTGGAGCCTGGCGCACCTCGCGGACCGCACCTTCGGGACGCTGTCGGACGGCGAGCAGAAGCGCGTCCAGATCGCCCGCGCCGTCATGACCGACCCCGAGGTGCTGCTCCTCGACGAGCCCACCGCGAGCCTCGACCTCGGCGCGCGGGAGGAGCTCCTGAGCCTGCTCGGCGGGTACGCGCAGGAGGAGTCGACGCCCGCGATGATCATTGTCACGCACCACGTCGAGGAGATCCCGGTCGGGTTCACGCACGTCCTGCTGCTGCGCGACGGCAAGATCGTCGCGCAGGGTCCGATCGCCGAGACGCTCACCGCGGACGCGCTCACGGAGGCGTTCGGTCTGCCGATCACGCTGACGGCCGAGGGCGGACGGTTCGCCGCGCGCGCCGCATCCTGATAAGATCTTCCTTTGGCGCGGTCGCGCCGCAGACTTCCACCCGCATCTGGCAAAATCCAGGGCACTTCGTGAGGAACCCAATGAAGACTGACATCCACCCCGAGTACCGCGCCGTCGTGTTCCGCGACCTCGGCTCCGGCGAGACCTTCCTGACCCGTTCGACGGTCTCCAGTGACAAGACGATCGAGCTGGACGGCGAGACCTACCCGGTCATCGACGTCGAGATCTCGTCCGCCTCGCACCCGTTCTACACGGGCAAGCAGCGCATCATGGACTCGGCTGGTCGCGTCGAGAAGTTCAACCAGCGCTTCAAGAACTTCGGCAGCAAGTAAGCAGCCCGCATCGAAGGCCCCGCTCCGGCGGGGCCTTCGTCGTTGTCGGGCGACGCCCGGGCGCTCAGCGGATGGGCCAGCTGCCGTCGACCTCGGCATCGAGCCGCCCGATGCGTACGAAGTACGCGCCGAGGCTCTCGGCCTGCGCGCGCGCCCACCCGATCTGCTGCGCATGCAGTTCGTCCGCTGAGAGCTCGAGGGTGAATCGGGCGGCGATGGCCTGTGCGACGCGACCCGCTGCGATGGCGTCCGCTGCGGCGTCGTGCGCGCCCTCCAGCGGGACGGCGTAGTGCGCGGCGACGACCTCCAGGGTGCGCTTGCCGCGTCGGTACCGGTCGTACGTCTTGTCCACGACGAGTGGGTCGATGACCGGCGACGGGGCCGCGATCGGCTCGACACCGTGACGGATGCCCTCGTACTTCAGCAGGGAGAAGTCGAACGGGGCGTTGTAGGCGACCACCGGGATGCCGGCGGCGAAGAGGTCGCGGAGCGTCGCGGTGACCTCTGCGACGACCTCGGCCGCGGGTCGGCCCTCCGCGCGGGCTCGTTCCGTCGTGATGCCGTGGACGGCCGTCGCACCGTCGGGGATCTCGACGCCCGGATCCGCGAGCCACGTGCGCGCGTCGATCACGGCGCCGGAGGCGTCGAGCACGCCGACGTGCGCGGTCACGATCCGATCGGAGCGGACGTCGACGCCCGTGGTCTCGAGGTCGAACACCCCGAGGGGACCGGTACAGGGTCCGGCGGAGACGACGGCGGGGATGACGGCGGGCGCCGGTTCGGCGACGACGAGCACTATCGGCTCCGGCGGAACGACGGCAGGCGTGCTGCCCTGCGCGCCGAGGTCGTTCCACGTGTCGTCATCCCACAGCGGAACTTCCTGCCACGCGCCCATGCGTCGACGCTACGGTCGACGGCCGACATCGAGGCGGACGACGCGCCGCCGGTGGGGAGGTGGACGCCGCGCTCGTAGACTCGACAGGGTGACCGTCGCCCATCCGTACGCCGAGCGTCTCGCGAGCATCCCCGTCGATCGGCGCGAGGTGACCGTCGCGGGAACGCGGACCGCGTACTGGGTGTACGGTCCGGAGGACGCCGAGACGACGATCCTGGCCGTCCACGGATTCCGCGGCGAGCATCACGGGCTCGAACCGATCGTCGCGTTCCTGGGCGCCGTCCGCGTCGTCTCGCCCGACCTCCCCGGCTTCGGCGAGACCCCGCGCCTCCCGGGCCGTCACGACCTCGACGGCTACGCCTCGTGGCTCACGGCGTTCGCCGCGGCCGTCGCGCCGGACGCCGTCGTCCTCGGTCACTCCTTCGGGTCGATCGTCGCCTCCGCCGCGGTCGCCCGCGGCCTGTCCGCGCCGCGACTGATCCTCGTGAACCCGATCGGCGCGCCGGCGCTCGAGGGACCCCGCGGCATCCTCACCCGCCTCGCGATCTTCTACTACTGGGCCGGTGCCCGGCTGCCCCGGCCGCTCGGTGACGCGCTCCTGCGCAACCGTCTCATCGTCCGGGTGACGAGCGTCGCGATGGCCAAGACCACGGACCGTGGCCTCCGCGCCTTCATCCACGACCAGCACGACACCTACTTCTCGCGGTTCGCCGACCGCGACACCCTGCACGAGGCGTTCGTCACCTCCGTCTCGCACGACGTCCGCGAGGCTGCCGGGCGCATCCACGTCCCGACGCTGCTCATTGCGGCGGAGAAGGACGACATCACCCCGGTTTCGGCGCAGCACGAGCTGCAGCGACTGTTCCCCGACGCCGAGCTCGAGGTGATCCCCGAGGTCGGGCACCTCATCCATTACGAGACGCCGCGGGCAGCGGCATCCGCGATCACGCGCTTTCTTCGGCCTTCCGCCGGCGATACGCGTTGACGTTCATGCGGTTGCCGCAGTTGCCGGTGTCGCAGTAGCGCTTCGAGCCGTTCTTCGAGTAGTCGATGTAGACCGCGTCGCAGTCGTCCGCGGAGCAGACGCGCACGCGGTCGAAGTGATCCGACCGGATGACGTCGACGAAGGCCATCGCGACCTCGACCGTGATGCGCGTCGCGAGCGGCGCCGCGTCGTCCGTTGCGTGGATGTGCCAGTCATACGCGTCGTGGATGACGAGCTGGGGGAGTGCCTTCCCCTCCCGGAGCATCGCGTTCACGATGGGGACGGCCGCCTCCCGATCGCCGGTCCAGAGGGTCCGGAGGCGTGCGCGCGCGGCGCGGAGTTCGGACAGCTCGACGTCGTCGCGGCGGATCACCCCGCTGTAGGGGAATTCCCGCAAGAACGCCGCCAGGTCCTCGAGCGTCGCGAGGCGGTCGATGCCGTCGTCGTCGATCGCCGGCAGCGAGTTGACCAGTGCGGTCGCCGCGCGCAGCGATGTCTCCGTGTCACGAATGAACATGTCATTGACTCCTGACGCTGTCGAGCGTTACGGTCACCAGTGTAAAGACCTTTCGGTCATGACATCTCGGATCCGCGCAGGATCCCACGCGCCTCGAGGAGGACCGATGGTCACGACGGCATCCGCCCCCGCGACGGGCTCCGTCCGTCTGCCGTCCATCCGGTCGCGCGGACTGGTCCTCGCCGTGACGAGCGCGCTCGCGTTCTCGATCAGCGGCCCGATCGCGAAGCCGCTCCTCGAGGGCGGATGGTCGCTCGCCGCGGTCCTCGCGGTGCGCATGGGCGTGGCCGGTCTCGTCCTGTCGCCGGCGCTCGTCCGCACGCTGGTGCAGCACCGCGGGTTCCTGCGCACTCATTGGCTCTCCCTCGTGGCATTCGGGCTGATCCCGGTGGCCGGATGCCAGCTGTTCTACTTCTCGGCGCTGCAGCGGATGCCGGTGGGCATCGCCCTGCTGATCCAGTACCTCGCGCCCGTCATGCTGGTCCTGTTCGTCTGGGCGCGCACGCGTCGCGCGCCGTCCCGCGTGGTCCTGGCGGGTTCGGTCGTCGCGATGGTCGGGCTCGTCCTCGTCGTCGACATCGCGGGCGCTCGCGTCGACCCGCTGGGCATCGCCTTCGCCCTGCTCGCCGCCGTGTGCGCGTGCTTCTACTTCGTCATGAGCGAGCGCACCGGCGCGGATCTGCCGCCGCTCGCGCTCGCGTCCGGGGGCCTGCTCATCGGCACGGCGACCGTGCTCGGGCTGGCGCTCGTCGGCATCCTCCCGCTCGCGGCCCCGCCGCTGGAGATCCTCGTGGGCGACATGGTGCTGACGCCGATCGCGCCGCTGCTGCTCATCGGATGCTGCACGGCCCTCGGCTACGCGTTCGGGGTGATGGCGGTGCCGCGCATCGGCTCGCGGCTGGCATCGTTCGTCGGGCTCGCCGAGGTCCTGTTCGCGCTGATGTTCGCGTGGCTGCTGCTCGGAGAGGCGCCCGCCGGCATCCAATTCGTCGGGGGAGCGCTCATCCTCGCGGGCGTCGTCCTCGTCCGCGCCGACGAGCGCACCGCCGCCGATGTCAGCTCTCCCGTCGAGCCGCTGCCAGGAGAGGTCGGACCCGGTACCCGATGACCTCGCCCATCGCGAGTGAGGTCTCGGTCCGCTCGACCCCGTCGATCGCGAGGATGCGGGCATCGACGTCGAACAGGTGCTTCGTGTCGCGCGCGGCCACCCGGACGAGCAGATCCACGGGTCCGCTGAGGCCATGGCACTGCACCACCTCCGGGATCTCCTCGAGCTCCACGGTGATGCGCGGCAGGTCGGCCTGACGCACCTGCACGTGCAGGATCGCGTCGATCGTGTACCCCAGGGCGGCGGGTGACATCGCCCGCTCGAAGGACAGGAAGACCCCGGACCGCTCGAGCTTGGCCATCCGCGCCTGCACCGTGTTCCGCGAGAGGCCGAGGCGCTCGGCCAGAGCGACGACGGTGGCGCGATGATCCTCGGCGAGGGCGTTCAGCAGCTCGAGATCGACATGGTCCAGGGCGCTCATAGTGCCACACCATAGCAGGAGCATCGGCGTTCGCTTACGCATCCTGCTCAACATGTCGATCGATGCTTGAGCGAGGTGCGATGTCGGCATAGTCTCGCGACATCCGGCGATGATGCCGGTGTTCTGCGCAGGTCGGTCGTTCACGAGACGTCCGGCCGCGATCAGAGAGGGACGAAGATGACCGACACTCTGACCCCAGCCCGCGACGTGTCCACCGACACGGAGGGCGTCGCCCGGCTGCTCGACCACGAAGGTCGTCGCGTGCACGACGAGCGGCTGGAGCCGTGGGCCGCCGACATCGATGCGGCGATGCTCCGCCAGGTCTATCGCGACATGTTCCTCACCCGCCGGCTCGACGCCGAGGGCGTGGCACTGCAGCGCCAGGGCCACGTGGCGCTGTGGGCGCCGGCGCAGGGGCAGGAGGCGGTGCAGGTGGGCACGGCGTGGGGGAGCCACGACGACGACTTCCTCTTCCCGAGCTATCGCGAGATCGGCATCGAGGTCGTCCGCGGCGTGCAGCCGCGCGACTTCGTCATCGTCTGGCACGGCGCGCAGCACTCGAGCTGGGACCCCTTCGACGTTCACGTCGCGAACCCGCAGATCATCATCGGGGCGCAGACCCTCCACGCCGTCGGCTACGCGATGGGCATCCAGCGCGACGGCGGCGACCAGGTCGCCGTCGCCTACTTCGGCGACGGCGCGACGAGCCAGGGCGACGTCAACGAGGCCATGATCTTCGGCGCGTCCTTCGGCGTTCCGGTGGTCTTCGTCTGCTCCAACAACCACTGGGCGATCTCCGAGCCCGTGGGCCTGCAGGCCCGCATCCCCATCGCCGACCGGGCGCCGGGCTTCGGCATCCCGAGCCTGCGCATCGACGGCAACGACGTGCTCGCGTGCATCGCCGCGATGCGATGGGCGGCTGATCACGCGCGCAGCGGCCGGGGACCGGCCTACATCGAGGCGGTCACCTACCGGATCGGCCCGCACACCACCTCGGACGACCCGACCCGCTACCGCGACCCGGCCGAGGTGGCGCACTGGCGCGAGCGCGACCCGCTGGCCCGTGTCGAGGCGCACCTCCGCGCGGCGGGCGCGTTCGACGACGCCTTCCGCGACTCGCTGACCGCCGACGCGGACCGCTTCACGACCGCGATGCGCAGCGCCGTCATTGGGCTCGCACCGCCCGAGCCGATGCGTGTGTTCGACAACGTCTACGCCGAGCCGCACAGCGGCATCGACGAGCAGCGAACCCGCTTCGCCGCCTACCTCGACGGCTTCGGCGAGGGGGGTGCCCGATGACCGAGATGACCATGGGCAAGGCGCTGAACGCCGCCCTCCGCGACACCCTCGCCGCCGACGACCGCGTCCTCATCATGGGCGAGGACATCGGCAAGCTCGGCGGCGTCTTCCGCATCACCGACGGCCTGCAGAAGGAGTTCGGGCCGCGACGCGTCGTCGACACGCCGCTGGCCGAGTCCGGCATCGTCGGGACCGCCGTCGGGCTGGCCTTCCGCGGCTTCCGCCCCGTCGTCGAGATCCAGTTCGACGGCTTCGTGTACCCCGCCTTCGACCAGATCGTCAGCCAGGTCGCGAAGCTGCACTACCGCACGCAGGGGCGCGTGAAGATGCCGATCACCATCCGCATCCCCTGGGCCGGGGGCGTGGGGGCGGCCGAGCACCACTCCGAGTCACCCGAGGCGTACTTCGTGCACACGGCGGGCCTGCGCGTGGTCGCGGTGTCGAATCCGCAGGACGCCTACACGATGCTCCGTCAGGCGATCGCGTCCGACGACCCCGTCGTGTTCTTCGAGCCCAAGCGGCTCTATCACTCGAAGGGCGAGGTCGACCTCGACGGCGATGTCGCCGACGCGGCACCGCTGGGCCTCGCCAGAGTCGTCCGTGAGGGGACGGACGTCACGGTGCTCACCTACGGCGCGCAGGTGACGACGGCGATGGATGCCGCGATCGCCGCCGAGGACGAGGGCGTCTCGCTCGAGGTCATCGATCTCCGCTCGATCTCGCCCGTCGACTACGCCACCGTCGCGGCGTCGGTCCGCCGGACCGGCCGCGTCGTGGTCACCCATGAGGCCTCGCGCGAAGGCGGCGTGGCGGCGGAGGTGATCGCGAGCGTCACCGAGAAGTGCTTCCACTACCTCGAGGCGCCGCCGCTGCGGGTCACGGGGCACGACGTGCCGTACCCGCCGTCCAAGCTGGAGCATCACCATCTGCCCGATCTCGACCGCATCCTGGATGCCGTCGACCAGGTCATGGGCCGGCCGTCGAGCTACTCGGAGGTGACCGCGTGAGCACGGACTTCCTGCTCCCGGACCTGGGCGAGGGGCTCGTCGAGGCCGAGATCGTGCAGTGGCACGTCGCGGAGGGCGATGTCGTCACGCTGAACCAGACGATCGCCGAGGTCGAGACGGCGAAGGCCGTCGTCGAACTCCCGTCCCCGTTCGCCGGGACGGTCGCGGCGCTGCGTCACGCCGAGGGCGATGTCGTCCCGGTCGGGGAGGTGCTGATCTCGTTCGACGTCGACGGCGGCGAGACCCCCGGGCCGACCCCTGCGGCGACCGAGGAGAAGCGCGAGCCGAACCTCGTCGGATACGGTGCGGCTCCCCGCGCCGCGGCCCGCCCGCAGCGCCGTGCCCGGTCTGCGTCGTCCGCAGGCACCGTGGACACGGCCGTGCGCGAGGCGGCCCCGCACGACGCGATCGTCGATGCCCCACCCGAGCGAGAGCTCCGCGACCGCCCGCGGTCGACGCCCCCGGTGCGCAAGTTCGCGAAGGACCTCGGCGTGGACCTCGACCTCGTTGCCGCATCCGGCGTCACCGGGATCATCACCCGCGAGGACGTCGAGGCGTACGCGTCGCAGACCGAGCCCGCCGCCGTCGCCCCGGTGACGACGATGCGCGCGGCCCACACCCCGGAGGACGAACGCATCCCGATCCGGGGCGTCCGCAAGCACACGGCCGAGGCCATGGTGCGATCGGCGTTCACCGCACCGCATGCGTCGACGTTCCTGACGGTCGACGTGACGGCATCCGTCGCCCTCGTCGATGGCCTGCGCGCAGACCGTCGCTTCGCAGAGCACCGCATCGGGATCATGGCCGTCGCGGCCAAGGCGGTCTGCCTCGCACTGCGACGCTCTCCCGAGCTCAATGCGCGGTGGGATGACGCGGCCGGGGAGATCATCCGGTTCGGACGCGTCAACCTCGGGATCGCGGCGGCCACCGACCGCGGACTGGTCGTGCCGTCGGTGAAGGATGCCGGCAGTATGTCGCTCGTCGAGCTGTCGGACGCCATCCGCGGCGTCGCCGAGACGGCGCGCGCCGGCAAGGCCACGCCCGCTGACCTCTCGGGCGGCACGTTCTCCATCACGAACTACGGCGTCTTCGGCGTCGACGCCGGAACGCCCATCCTCGTTCCCGGCGAGGCCGGCATCCTGGGGCTCGGCGCCGTCCAGCGTCGGCCCTGGGAGCACGAGGGGCAGGTCGCCCTGCGCGACGTGATGACCCTCAGCCTGTCGTTCGACCACCGGCTCGTGGACGGTGCCGAGGCGGCTCGCTTCGTGACGGACGTCGCCGATGTCCTCCGCGAGCCGGGACGGGCGATGGTGCTCGCATGACTCTGTCGCTGCACGGATACGACCTCAGCGAGGAGCAGGTCGAGCTCGCCGGGCTGGTACGCTCGTTCGCCGACGAGGTCGTCGCTCCGGTCTCGTACGAGGCGGACCGCACCAAGACGCTGCCGTTGGACATCGTCGCGCAGATGGGCGACATGGGACTGTTCGGACTCCCGTTCCCCGACGAGGTGGGCGGTCAGGGCGGCGACTACACCACCCTGGGCCTCGCCATCGAGGCGCTCGCCCGGGTCGACCAGTCCATCGCGATCACGCTGGAGGCGGGTGTCAGCCTCGGCGCGATGCCGATCTTCCGCTTCGGCACCGACGCGCAGCGCGAGGAGCATCTGCCCGACCTCCTCGCCGGACGCGCGCTCGCCGGCTTCGGTCTGACCGAGCCCGAGGCGGGATCGGATGCCGGGGCCACCCGCACGACCGCGCGCCTCGACGGCGACGAGTGGGTGATCGACGGTGCGAAGCAGTTCATCACGAACTCCGGCACCGCGATCACCCGGTTCGTGACGGTCACGGCCGTCACGAGCGATCCTGGCGCGGAGCGCCGCGAGGTCTCGACGATCATCGTCCCGAACGGCACCCCCGGGTTCACGGTGGGGCCGGCGTACGACAAGGTGGGCTGGCACGCCAGCGACACGCATCCGCTGTCCTTCCAGGGCGTCCGCGTCCCCGAGGCGAACCTCCTGGGCGAGCGAGGTCGCGGGTTCGCGGGCTTCCTGCACATCCTCGACGAGGGCCGCATCGCGATCGCGGCGCTCGCCACCGGTGCGGCAGAGGGATGCCTCGAGGCGGCGATCGACTACGCGAACAGCCGGGTCGTGTTCGGCGAGACGCTCGGCAGCCGCCAGAGCATCCAGTTCATGATCGCGCGGATGCAGCAGCGCGTGCATGTGTCGCGGCTCGCGTGGCTGCACGCGGCCCGGCTGCGCGATGCGGGGCGCCCGTTCAAGACCGAGGCGGCGATCGCGAAGATGACCTCGAGCGATGCCGCGATGGACAACGCCCGCGACGCGACCCAGATCTTCGGAGGCAACGGGTTCATCAACGAGTACCCCGTGGCGCGGCACTACCGCGACTCGAAGATCCTCGAGGTGGGTGAGGGGACGACCGAGGTGCAGCTGCTGCTGATCGCGCGGTCGCTCGGGCTCGCCTGAGTCAGACGGGGAGGGCTGACGAGGTCAGCAGCGACAGCCGGTCGCGCTCGAACCGGAAGGTGTGCGCCGAGCCGTTGGCGAGCTTGTGGCCCGGCTCCGGGAACTCGCCGGCAGTCGCGTGGGAGATGACCATCCGGATGAGCGCGCCGTGCGCGACGGCGATCACCTGCGCAGACGCGGGCGAGGTCAGACGGCGCGCGTCCGCGACGGCCTCGCGGATGCCGCTGAGCGCCCGCGCGGTGACATCAGGCCAGGGCTCGGCTCCGGGCACCTCGGCCGTGTGCCACGGTCCCCAGCGGTCGAAGAACTCGACGTCGGTCAGCCCCTCGGCATCCCCGTATCCGCGCTCCCGCAGCGCGGGATAGGTGACCGGCTCTGCGAGATCCAACACCTCGGCGATGATGCGTGCCGTCTCGTGCGCCCGGGCGAGGTCGCTCGAGGCGATCACGGTGGGCGCGTGCGGATCGAGGGTGTCGGCGAGCTCGAGGCCGGCGGCACGAGCCTGCGCGCGTCCGGTGTCGTTCAGGGGGATGTCGCTGGAGCCCTGGATGCGTCGGTGCAGGTTCCAGTCGGTCTCGCCGTGGCGCACGAGGGTGAGGATCGTCACCCGTCGAGCCTACGTGGGGCGCGTCGACCGGGCGTTCAGCTGCGGCCGGCCAGCGCTGCCGCGAGGGTCGTCAGGACCTCCGAGGTGCCGGCGTCGATCTTGACGGTGGCGCGCGCGTCGCCCCGTGTCTCGCCGCGGTTGACGATGACCACCGGCAGCTTGCGCCTGCGGGCGCGGTCGAGCAGGCGGATGCCGGAGTTCACGACGAGCGAGGACCCCGCGATGAGCAGCGCCGTGCTCCCGCGGACGAGCTGCTCCGCCTCACGGAACTTCTCGACGGGGATGAACTCGCCGAAGAAGACGACCTCGGGCTTCAGGACGCCTCCGCACACCGAGCACGCGGGCACCACGAAGTCGTCGCCGGCAGAGGGGAGGACGTCGCCATCGGGGCCCAGCTCGACGTTCTCCGGCACGGTGATCCACGGGTTGTCGCGTTCGATGCGCTCCGCGAGGTCGCGACGGTCGAACACCTGGCCGCAGTGCAGACACGTCACCCGACGCATCGTGCCGTGCAGCTCGACGACCCGTCGGCTGCCGGCGCGCAGATGCAGGCCGTCGACGTTCTGGGTGATGACGCCGCTGGCGACTCCTGCTCGCTCCAGGTCGGCGATCGCCCGGTGACCGTCGTTGGGTGCGGCTGCCGCGAAGGTCCGCCAGCCCAGATGGCTGCCGACCCAGTACCGGCGCCGGGATGCATCGTCGGCGAGGAATTGCTGCGCGGTCATCGGGGTGCGCACCGGCGCACCTTTGCCGCGGTAGTCCGGGATGCCGGAGTCCGTCGAGACGCCTGCGCCGGTAAGCACCGCGACGCGGTGACCGGCGAGGGCATCGACCGCGCGGTCGACCGCCGCCGCGGCGTCGACGTCCAGCACGGTCATGGCTCCTCCTCGACGTTCGAGCCTACGCCGTCCCGGTTTCGCGGGCGTCACAGCGTGGTCGTGCCAGCATGAAGGCATGCGCATCGTTCGGATCGACGACCCCGCCGATCCGCGGCTGCACGACTACCGCGACCTGACCGACACGGCGCTCCGGCGAGCGCTCGAACCGGAGGGCGGCCTGTACATCGCCGAGTCGGCGAAGGTGATCGCGCGGGCGGTCGCGGCGGGCCACCGCCCGCGGTCCGTCCTCGTGCAGGAGAAGTGGGTCGCGGATGCTGCGCCGCTGGCGGGGGATGCGCCCGTGTACGTCGTCCCCGACGGGGTTGCCGAGGCGCTCACCGGCTTCGCCGTGCACCGGGGTGCGATGGCGGCGATGCACCGGCCCGTGCTGCCGGCGGCATCCGACCTCCTCGCGGGTGCGCGGACGGTGGTCGTCCTCGAGGACATCGTCGATCACACGAACGTCGGTGCCGCCTTCCGCGCCGCGGCCGCCCTGGGGGCCGACGCGGTGCTCGTGACGCCGCGGTCCGGAGACCCGCTCTATCGCCGGAGCGTCCGCGTCAGCATGGGGACGGTCTTCCAGGTGCCGTGGGCCCGACTGCCCGAATGGGATGCCGCGGCCCCGCTGTTCGCGCGGGCCGGCATCCATCTCGCCGCGATGGCGCTCGCCGCCGACGCCGTGCCCCTGGACGCGTTCGCTGCGAGGCGTCCCGAGCGATTGGCGGTCATGCTCGGTTCGGAGGGCGACGGGCTGTCGGCGGCAGCGCTCGCCGCCGCCGACACGATCGTCACCATCCCGATGGCGGGCGGCGTGGACTCGCTGAACGTCGCCTCGGCGTCGGCCGTCGCGCTCTGGGCGCTCCGGTAGGGCGGCCTACGACTCCACGCGGTTCGAGAACGGAAGCGCGTCGGGGCGCTTGGCGGTGATGTGATCACCGGAGGACTGGTGGCGCAGGCGCCGCAGCACCCACGGCACGAAGTACTCGCGAGCCCAGACGAGGTCGTTCGCGCGGGCGGCGCGCCAGGTCATGGGCGGGAGGGTGTCGGGCTGCATGGGGTGCAGCTCGTTCGGCACGTTCAGCGCGCGGAGCACCATGCGCGCGACCTCGTGGTGTCCGAGGCTGTTGTAGTGCAGGCGGTCGTCGTCGAAGAAGCGCATGTCCTGCACCTCCTTGAGCGCCCACTGGTCGGCGACGATGCAGTCGTACCGGTCGGCGATTGCACGGATGTTCTCGTTGTAGATCGCGACGCGTCCGCGGATGCCGCGGAACACGGGCGTGAACTCGGTGTCGATCGCGGTGAAGACGAGGAGCGTCGCACCCTGCGACGACAGGCGCGCGACGGCATCCTCGAAGAGTTCGGCGACGGCGTCGGGGTCGCCGCCGGGACGGATCACGTCGTTGCCGCCGGCGGAGAAGGTGATGAGGTCGGGTCGCAGCGCGAGGGCGGGCTCGATCTGCGTCTGCACGATCTGCCGGATGAGCTTGCCGCGGACGGCGAGGTTCGCGTACGCGAAGTCCTCGACCTGCGCCGAGAGCACTTCCGCCACCCGGTCCGCCCAGCCGCGGTGCCCGCCCTCACGGGACGGTTCGGGGTCGCCGATGCCCTCGGTGAAGGAATCGCCGATCGACACCATGCGCCGCCAGGGGTGCGCGGTCGCGTTGGGGACGTAGGGCGAACGGTGGTCAGCCGGATCAGGCTCGGTCTCGCTCATGGCACCTCCGCGTCGAGGGTACCCGGACCGTCCGCGGAGCCGACAGTCGGTGGGAGCGCCTATGGTGGATCGACGTGACAGGCGAGACGGCGATGGAGGAGGGCATCATCGACCAGGAAGCCCACTTCGGAAGCTTCGCCGCCGAGCACCTCTCGCCCGCCTTCCCGCAGCGTGCTCCCTGGGGCACGGCCCAGAACCTCCGAGCCTGGCAGGCCGAGGCGCTCGAGCAGTACTTCGAGTCCGATGGGCCCGACGGCGTCGGCGGCGGCCCCCGGGACTTCCTCGCCGCGGCGACCCCCGGCGCCGGCAAGACGACATTCGCCCTCCGCCTCGCCAGCGAGCTGATGCGACGTCGCATCATCGACCGCATCATCGTCGTCGCCCCGACCGAGCACCTGAAGACCCAGTGGGCGGATGCCGCGGCAAGGGTCTCGCTCCGTCTCGACCCGCGGTTCAGCAACAAGCACTTCTCCCCGGCCCGTCACTACCACGGGGTCGCGGTGACGTATGCGCAGGTGGCGGTGAAGGCATCCGTCCACGAACGTCTCGTGCTGGACTCGCGGGCCCTCGTCATCCTGGACGAGGTGCACCACGGCGGCGACGCCCTCAGCTGGGGCGACGCGCTCCGCGAGGCCTACGGGCGGGCGACGCGCCGGCTGCTCCTGTCCGGCACGCCGTTCCGCAGCGACACGGCGCCCATCCCCTTCGTCGAGTACCACCCGAACGACAAGGGCATCCGCCTCTCCCGCACCGACTACAACTACGGCTATGGGCGTGCGCTCGCCGACGGCGTCGTCCGCCCCGTCCTCTTCCACGTCTACGCGGGCCAGATGAAATGGCGCACCAAGGCGGGTGACGAATACGAGGCCCACCTCGGGCAGGACAACACGAAGGACATCAACTCGCAGGCCTGGCGAACCGCGCTGAATCCCGAGGGCGAGTGGATCTCGGCCGTCCTCCGCTCCGCCGACCGCCGTCTCACCGAGGTGCGTCAGGACGTGCCGGATGCCGGGGGCCTCGTCATCGCGACGGATCAGACCGCGGCGCGCGCCTACGCGGCGATCCTCCGCGACATCACCGGCGAACCCACGACGGTCGTCCTGTCCGACGACAAGGCGGCGTCGGGACGCATCGAGACCTTCTCCCAGTCCACCAGCCGGTGGATGGTCGCCGTCCGCATGGTGTCCGAGGGCGTCGACGTCCCCCGGCTCGCCGTCGGCGTCTACGCGACCAGTGCGTCGACCCCGCTGTTCTTCGCGCAGGCGATCGGCCGCTTCGTCCGCGCCCGCCGCCGGGGCGAGGCGGCATCCGTCTTCCTGCCGAACGTCCCGCCGCTGCTCGCCCTCGCGAACGAGATGGAGCGCGAGCGCGACCACGCACTCGACCGGGAGTCGGACGGCGAGGACGGTCTCGATGACTCTCTCCTCGAGGAGGCAGAGCGCGAGGACAAGGCCTCGGACGCACTCGTCGAGGAGGGCAGCTTCCAGGCCCTCGGCTCGTCGGCCCACTTCGATCGCGTCCTCTACGACGGCAAGGAATTCGGCCAACTCGCCGTCCCCGGCACGCTCGAGGAGGAGGAGTTCCTCGGCATCCCGGGGCTGCTCGAGCCCGAACACGTGCACGAATTGCTGATGCAGCGGCAGTCGCGGCAGACGCGGCACCGTCACGCGCGCGAAGCGCAGGAGAAGACCACGCGGGAGGCGACGGGGGAGCCTGAGCACACGCTGCCCCCCGCGTTGCACCGCACCCTGCGCGAGCAGCGTCAGCTGTTGAACAGTCTGGTCGGACTGTATGCGCGGCAGAGCGGCGAGCCGCACGGGGCCGTGCACGCGGAGCTCCGGCGCGTGTGCGGCGGTCCTGAGGTGGCCCGTGCCACGGTCGCCCAGCTGCAGGCGCGGATCGAGGTCCTGCGACGCCGCGTGCATTCCTGAGGCGGCGTGTTCGGATCCCCGAAATGCTGGCAGTTCCGGCATTCGGGCATGCCGGCCCGCTCGCGCTGGCTAGCGTGAAGAGGTCATGAGCACGGTGAACACGACCCCCGTCCCCGACGCGACCCCTCGAGACCGGCGGAGGTGGGCCGGGTACCTCGTCGACGAGCGTGCCGAGGCGCGGGTCTACCGCGAGCTCGCCGCGCGGAAGACGGGGGAGGAGCGCGACATCCTCGTCGCACTCGCAGACGCGGAGGGGCGCCACGAAGCCCACTGGCTCGCGCTGCTGGGCGGCGAGCCGCACCGCCCTCCGCGCGCCTCGATCCGCACCCGCATGCTGGCGGCGATGGCGCGGCGGTTCGGTTCGATCTTCGTGCTCGCCCTCGCGCAGAACGCCGAGAACCGCTCGCCGTACGACGACGACCCGCACGCGACGCCCGCGATGCGAGCGGACGAGAAGATCCACGGCGAAGTCGTGCGGGGCCTCGCGGCCCGCGGGCGGATGCGGCTGTCGGGGACGTTCCGCGCGGCGGTGTTCGGCGCGAACGACGGACTCGTCTCCAACCTCGCCCTCGTCATGGGGATCGGGGCCACCGGGGTCGCGCCGCAATTCGTCCTCTTCAGCGGGATCGCGGGCCTGCTCGCCGGTGCGCTCTCGATGGCGGCCGGGGAGTTCGTCTCGGTCCGGTCGCAGCGCGAGCTCATCGAGGCGACGCATCCGAACAACGACACCGACCATGTGCTGCCCGACCTCGATCTCGACGCCAACGAGCTCGCACTCGTCTACCGGGCGAGGGGTTTGGACGAGGAGGCCGCACTCGAGCGCGCCCGGAGCGTCATCGGCGCAGCGCAGGCGAGCGACCGGGCCGTGCCGTACCGGCGGGCTGCCGAGCCGCCCGCAGATCTGGAGTCGGTCGGGTCGGCATTCGGCGCGGCCGCCTCGAGCTTCGCCTTCTTCGCCTCGGGTGCCGTCATCCCGGTGCTGCCGTGGATCCTCGGCCTGTCCGGGCTCGCCGCGGTCGCGCTCGCGCTCGCGCTGGTCGGTCTGGCGCTGCTCCTCACCGGCGCGACCGTCGGGCTGCTCTCGGGCGCTCCGCCGCTGCGACGCGGACTGCGCCAGCTCCTCATCGGGTTCGGGGCCGCCGCCGTGACCTATCTGCTCGGTCTGCTGTTCGGCGTCTCCGCCGCGTGAGCCGGCCCGATTCTTCACATCGCCGGGAACGTGCTAGTCTCGATCCTCGGTTGCGAAACCGAAAATCCCGGCCGAAAGCCGGGGAAAACTCTGCGCGGGTGGCGGAATAGGTAGACGCGCTAGCTTGAGGTGCTAGTGCCCGAATAGGGCGTGGGGGTTCAAGTCCCCCCTCGCGCACAGAGTCAGAATGGGTCCCGGAAACGGGGCCCATTCGTCGTTTTCGGTCGCAGTCCGAGCCGCCGTCACGAGCGCCGCTAGCGTGGGGGGATGTCCGCTCACGACGATCTGCCCGAGGTCGCGCGCGTCGCGCGCGACCTGATCCGATTCGACACGACGAACTACGGGGAGGGCCGCGCGCACGGCGAGCGGGAGGCGGCGGAGTACGTCGGCGCCTACCTGGAGTCCCTCGGCCTCACCCCGGAGTACTACGAGCCGGTCCCTCGTCGCACCAACGTGACGGCGCGCATCCCGGGCCGCGACCGCGACAAGCCCGCGCTGATCCTGCACGGTCACCTCGACGTCGTCCCCGCCGTGGCCGACGACTGGAGCGTCGACCCGTTCGCCGGCGTGGTGAAGGACGGCATGCTCTGGGGACGCGGCGCCGTCGACATGAAGGACATGGACGCCATGATCCTCACCTCGGTGGCCGACATCCTCCGCGCCGGCGAGCAGCCCGAGCGCGACCTCATCGTCACGTTCTTCGCCGACGAGGAGAACGGCGGCGTCGAGGGATCGCAGCTCGTCGTGAAGGACCGCGCGGAGTGGTTCGCGGGCGCGACCGAGGCGATCAGCGAGGTCGGCGGCTACTCGATCGCCGTCGGCGACACGCGCGCCTACCTGCTGCAGGTGGGGGAGAAGGCGCTCATCTGGATCCGGCTGCATGCCAAGGGGCTCGCAGGCCACGGCAGCCGTCATCACCCCGACAACGCGGTCACCCGCCTCGCCGAAGCCGTCGCCGCCCTCGGCCGCACGGGGTGGCCGATCGAGCTGACCTCGACCACCCGCCAGCTCGTCGGGTCGCTCGCCGACATCTCCGGGACTCCGGCCGATGACCCCGACACCGTCGCGGACGCGGCGGGCCCGGCATCCGCCTTCCTCCGATCCACCTTCCGCACCACCACCAACCCCACGGGCCTGACCGCCGGCTACAAGCACAACGTGATCCCGGATGCGGCAACCGCCGCGATCGACGTCCGCACCCTGCCTGGGCACGAGGACGCCGTCATCGCCCAGGTCCAGCGCATCGTCGGCGACGACATCGTCATCGAGGTCGTGCACCGGGACATCGGACTCGAGGTCCCCTTCGCCGGGGATCTCGTGGACGCGATGGTCGGCGCGCTGGGGCGGCATGATCCCGGAATCCCGGTGATCCCGTACCTTATGGGGGGAGGGACCGACAACAAGGCCCTCGCCGAACTCGGCATCGCGGGGTTCGGCTTCGCACCGCTGCGACTGCCCGCCGACCTGGACTTCACCGGCATGTTCCACGGTGTCGACGAGCGCGTCCCCATCGACGCGCTGGTCTTCGGGCAGCGCGTGCTCACCGATCTGCTCCGTACGTACTGAAAGGCCCCCGCATGCAGTTCATCGAGGCGATCATCCTCGGCATCGTCCAGGGCCTGACCGAGTTCCTGCCGATCTCCTCGAGCGCACACCTGCGCATCGTGGGGGAGTTCCTCCCGTCGGCCGAGGACCCGGGTGCCACGTTCACCGCGATCACGCAGATCGGGACCGAGCTCGCCGTCCTCGTCTACTTCTGGAACCGCATCGTTCGGATCATCGCGGCGTGGGCGAAATCGCTCACGGGCCGAATCCCGCGGAACGACCCCGATGCCCGCATGGGCTGGATCGTCATCATCGGCACCCTCCCGATCGGCGTGCTGGGCTTCCTCTTCCAGGACGTCATCCGCGACACGTTCCGGAACCTCTGGCTCGTCGCGATCGTCCTGATCGTCTTCGGTGTGATCCTCGGCGTCGCCGACGCCTTGGGCCGACGGGTGCGCACCGAGAAGGACCTGACGATGGGGCACGGTCTCACGCTCGGCTTCGCGCAGGCACTCGCCCTGATCCCGGGCGTCTCGCGCTCGGGCGCCACCACGACGGCCGGACTCGCGCTCGGGTACACGCGGCCGGCGGCCGCCGAGGTGGCCTTCCTCCTCGCCGTCCCCGCCGTCTTCGGCAGCGGGCTCTACGAGCTCGTCCAGGCGATCCGCGAACCCGGCGAGTCGGTGTTCAGCCTCGGCGAGACCGCCGTCGCGACAGTGGTCTCCTTCGGTGTCGGGCTCGCCGTCATCGCCTACCTGATGCGCTACCTGAAGAAGGGCAGCTTCCTGCCCTTCGTCGTCTACCGGGTCGTCCTCGGCGCGGTGCTGATCGTGCTGCTCGCGACCGGAGCGCTGCAGGCGTACTGATCCGCCGCGTCAGCGCCGGGGGTCGTCCTTCGGCCCGCGCGGTCCGTCGCCGCGGCGGCGCAGGTACTGCTCGAACTCCTGGGCGATCGCGTCGCCGGATGCCTCCGGGGAGTCCCAGGCGTCCCGGGTGCTCTCCAGCTGCTTGATGTACTCCGTCATCTCCTCGTCGTCTGCGGCGGCCGCGTCGATCGAGGCCTCCCACGCGAGAGCGTCGGCCGGCAGGACACCGCGTTCGATGACGGCCCCGGTGATCTCCGACAGCTTGTCCAGCAGGGCCAGCGTGGCCTTGGGGGAGGGCGTGTGGCCCGCGACGTAGTGCGGCACACTCGCCCAGAGCCCGGCGGTCGGGATGCCGGCGGCCTCACCGGCCGCGGCGAGCGCGGAGAGGATGCCGACGGGGCCTTCGTACGTCGAGCGCTCGAGCTCGAGCGCACTGCGGAGCTCTTCGTTCTCCGACCCGGCGAAGACCGAGATCGGTCGCGTGTGGGGGACATCGCTCATCATCGACCCGAGGGCGACGATGCCGGTGATGTCCTCGCGCAGCGCGGCGTCGACGAACTCCGCAGCGAACGCCTGCCACGCCCGCGCCGGCTCCGTGCCGGTCAGCAGCCAGAGGTCGACGCCCTCGGGGTGCCGGGCGGCCGGGCGCCACAGCGTGGCATCGGGCCACACGAGTCGGCGAGCGCCGTCGGGATCGAGACGCATCTGCGGCCGCGTGTACTGGTAGTCGAAATAGAGCTCGGGATCGACCCCGAAGACCTTCTCGAACTCACCCGAGGAACGCAGCTGGGATGCCGCGGCCGTCGCCGCCTCTCCGGCGTCGTTCCAGCCGTCGAAGGCGATCACGAGCACCCGCTGTCCCAGTCCCTGCACGGACGTCCTCTCTGTCGGTACCCCCACGATACGCCCGCGCTCACAGGGGCGGGCAGAGGTGCTCGCATACGATTGACCGGTGACTTCCCCCCTTCCCGCCGCGGTCCTCTGGGACATGGACGGCACCCTCGTCGACACCGAGCCGTACTGGATGGCCGCCGAGACCCCGCTCGTCGAGCGCTTCGGCGGCTCCTGGACCCACGAGCAGGCGCTCGGCATGGTCGGTCTGGGGCTCGAGGACGCCGCCCGCATCCTCCAGGGCGCGGGCGTCCGGCTGGAGGTCGATGAGATCGTCGCGCATCTGACCGACGAGGTGCTGCGCCAGCTGCGTGAGCTCGGCGTCCCGTTCCGTCCGGGTGCACGGGAGCTGCTGCGCGAGCTGCGCGCCGCGGGCGTCCCCACGGCGCTCGTGACCATGTCGATGAGCAGGATGGCCCGCGAGATCGTCGACCTCATCGACTTCGATGCGTTCGACCTCGTCATCGGCGGCGACGACGTGGCCCGGCCGAAGCCCCACCCCGACCCGTACCTGCAGGCGTGCGAGGCGCTGGGCGTCGCGCCCGCCGACACGGTGGCGTTCGAGGACTCGGTCAACGGCGCCCGCTCGGCGATCGCATCGGGCGCGGTGACCGTCGGCATCCCGCACATGATCCCGCTCGGCGAGGTCGGGGCGCACGCGCTATGGGACACGCTCGAGGGTCGCAGCGTCGCGGACGTCGCCGCCGTCTTCGCCTCCGCGCGGGCGGAGGTGGACGCGTGAGCGCCGATCTGCGCCCCAGCGGACCGTTCCGTCTCGGCGACCGGGTGCAGCTGACGGGCCCCAAAGGTCGCCTGCACACGATCACCCTGCGCGAGGGCGGTGAGCTGCACACCCACCACGGCGTGCTCCGCCACGAGGGCATCATCGGCCAGCCCGACGGCTCGGTGGTCGTGGGCAGCGGCGGCCACGAATACCTGGCGCTCCGTCCGCTGCTGCGCGACTTCGTGATGTCCATGCCGCGCGGGGCGGCGATCGTCTACCCGAAGGACGCCGCCCAGATCCTCGCCGCCGCGGACATCTTCCCGGGCGCGACCGTCGTCGAGGCGGGCGTCGGCTCGGGTGCGCTGTCGCTGTGGCTGCTGCGGGCCATCGGCACCTCCGGCAGACTCCACTCGTTCGAACGCCGGGAGGAGTTCTCCCAGGTCGCCGAGGCCAACGTGGAGACCTTCCTCGGCCACTACCCCGATGCATGGAACGTGGTCGTCGGCGACCTCGTCGAGGAGCTCCCTCGCGTCGCCGATCCCGGAACGGTCGACCGGGTCGTCCTCGACATGCTGGCGCCCTGGGAGTGCATCGACGCGGTCGCCGAGGCGCTGACCCCCGGTGGCGTCGTGCTCTGCTACATCGCGACGGCGACCCAGCTCAGCCGGGTCGCCGAGTACATCCGCCACTCGGGCCTGTTCACCGAGCCCGAGGCGACCGAGACCATGGTGCGCGGCTGGCACGTCGAAGGACTGGCGGTGCGCCCGGATCACCGCATGGTCGCGCACACCGGGTTCCTGCTCACGGCGCGACGGCTGGCACCGGGCGCCATGCCGCCCGACGTCCGCAAGCGGGCGCTCAAGAAGCCGTCCTATGCGGACGCGGACGTCGAGGCCTGGACCCCGGGCGCCGTCGGTGATCGCGAGATCACCGACAAGAATCTGCGCAAGCGGGTCCGCGACGCCCAGCGCGCGGTCGAGGGAGCCCGTCAGGCGTCCGGAGACCGGTCGGACGACACCGTAGACTGAGCGAATGCGTCGAATTCCCGCTGCCGTGGCCGCGCTCGGCCTCACCGCGCTCGCACTGGTCGGCTGCGCACCCGGCGGATCCGCCGCGGCCGCGTGCGACCGCACGACATCGGACGCGTCCTCGCTCGCGCTCGTGGATGTGACGGGCGAGCAGGGTCAGCCCGCCGCCACGACGACTGCGCCCGTCTACGTGACGAAGACCGCGTTCACCGATCTGGCGGAGGGATCGGGCACGCCGATCACGACCTCGGCACAGGACGTCCAGGTCGGGATCGCGGTCCTGAACGGGGCGACCGGTCAGACCGTCCTCGCCGCGCCCACGACCGTGGTGTCCGTCGCCACGCTCGACGACACCTTCACCGGGGTCGCGGACATGCTGCAGTGCGCCCGTCCGGGCTCCCGCACGGTCGGCGCGATCCCGGCATCCGATCTCCCCGCCGAGGTCGTGTCGCAGATCGGCATCGACGAGGATCAGTCCGCGGTCGTCGTCCTCGACCTCAACACGGTGTTCCTCGCCGCCGCGAACGGGACGCCGCAGTACGTCGACGGCAGCGGCATCCCGACGGTCGTCCTGGCCCCCGACGGCACGCCCGGGATCGTCGTTCCGGACGCCGCGCCGCCGGCAGACCTCGTGGTCAAGACCCTCAAGAAGGGTGACGGTGCGGTCATCGACGCCGACTCGCGCCCGCGGGTGCACTACACCGGCGTCCTCTGGGAGACCGGAGAGGTGTTCGATTCCTCGTGGCAGAACGGCTCCCCGCAGACGTTCTCGCTCGACGGTGTCGTCGACGGGTTCGCCCAGGCGATCGAGGGCCAGACCGTCGGCTCCCAGGTGCTGGTCGTCATCCCGCCGGAGCTCGGCTACGGCGACGAGGACTCCGGCACTATCCCGGGCGGTTCGACCCTCGTCTTCGTGATCGACATCCTCGGCATCGACGACATCACGACCGAGCAGCCCGCCCCGACACAGTGAGGGTCCGCCCCGACGCAGGGGCCGGCAGTGCCTAGGATTGCAGGGTGCCCACCGAACCGATCCGCAGCGCGCCCGAGGAACGTCTCGTCAACCTCGTCGTCGCGCTGCTCGCGACGGAACAAGGACTGACGAAGGACGCCATCCTCTCGTCCGTGTCGGGCTATCGCGAGCAGTCCGATGCCGGTGCGTCGAAGGACGCACTCGAGAAGATGTTCGAACGCGACAAGGAGAGCCTCCGCTCCCTGGGCGTCCCGATCGAGACGATCGGCGACTACGCGGACCCCGACGACCTCCGCGAGGCGCGCTACCGCATCCCGACCGCGGAGTACTCCCTCCCGGTCGACATCGACTTCACCCCCGCCGAGATCGCCGTCCTCAACCTCGCGAGCGGCGTGTGGGGCGAGACGTCAATGTCGGCGTCCGCGCGCAGCGGGCTCCGCAAGATCCGGGCCCTCGGCATCGACGTGGACGCGCCCATCATCGGCTACGCACCCCGCATCAGCCTGCGCGAGCCCTCCTTCGCGCCGCTTCAGCGAGCGATCGAGCAGGGGCGGGTGGTCGAGTTCGACTACATCAAGGGCGGGTCGGATGCCGCCCATCGCCGCCGCGTGCAGCCGTTGGCGCTCATCGACTACGAGGGGCGCTGGCACGTGTACGGCTTCGATCTCGGTCAGGGCGCGGAGCGGACCTTCCTGCTCACCCGCATCTCCTCCGCGGTCGTCGTGACCCGCACGCCGTTCGACCTCTCACTCCGCGACGGTGCCGGTGAGCAGGCGCTGGCGGGTCTGGCCGCCGTCGCGGAGCGGCAGCGCGCGCTGCTCGAGGTCGAACCCGGCACCGAGGCCGCGCTGCGGCTCCTGCGCCGCGCCGTCTCGAGCGACGCCGAGCAGGGCATCCGCGTGCCGTACGTCGACGCGCAGGTCTTCGCCGACGAGCTCGCCTCGTACGGTCCCGAGGTCCGGGTGGTCGAACCCGCCGCTCTCCGGCGGGACGTGATCGAGCGGTTGCGCCGGGCATCCGATGTACACGGCGGGATGCCGGGAGGTGCAGCCTCGTGAGTCCGCTGCCCCTGGTCGCGACCGACCGCGCATCGCTCATCCTGCAGCTCGTTCCGTACCTCATCGCGAAGGGGGAGGTCTCGCTCGCCGACGCCGCTGCTGATTTCGACGTCGCGCCCGAGGAGATGCGGGAGATGGTCGAGAAGCTCACGGTCATCGGCCTTCCGGGCGAGGGCGGCTTCTGGCAGATGGCCAACGACCTCTTCGACATCGACTGGGATCTGCTCGACGAGCAGGACCGCATCTCCCTCACCAACTCCGTGGGGCTCGAGCGGACGCCGCGCCTGACCGCGCGCGAGGCGGCGGCGCTGCTGGCCGGCTTGCAGCTCGCGGCCTCGCTCCCGGGTGTCGGGGACAGCGGTGTGGTGCAGGGACTGCTCGCCAAGCTGGCACGAGGCGCCTCGAGTTCGCCCGCCGAGGTGATCGTCGCGACGCCGGCCGTGGACGGCGTGCGCACCGCGGTCGCCGAGGCGCTCTCGCGCGGTGTGGCGGTCTCGTTCACCTACCAGGCGCCGGATGCCGCGCCGACCACGCGCACGGTCGACCCCGTCAAGGTGCACATCGCCGACGGCCAGTGGTACCTGCAGGGCTGGTGTCACCTGCGCGAGGCGGTGCGCACCTTCCATCTGGACCGGGTCTCGGACGTCGAGGTGACCGGCATCCCGAGTCTGCACGGCGCCGACGCCGTGCCGGGGCTGTTCCAGCCGGCGGACTCCGACCCGCTCGTCGAGCTGCGCTGCCGCGCCGACGTCGTTCCGCTCCTCGGGGACTTCGTCGCGCAGGCCGCGGTCTCGGGCTCGGGTGAGTTCCGCAGGATCCGCGTCCGCGTCGCGGACGAGCGCAGCCTGAAGCGGATCGCGACGCGTCTCGGCGGGGACGTCGAGATCGTCGCCCCGCCGTCCGCCAGGGCCGCCGCGGCCGAGTGGGCGGATGCCGGGCTCGCCCACTATCGCTGAGGCCGCCCTCCGCGAGGCCGGTTAGACTGGCGTGAGACCCCGACCTGAGGAGCTTTCATGGGCTTGCAAGGATGGCACCTGCTCATCGTCCTGGCGGTGATCCTGCTTCTGTTCGGTGCGGCGAAGCTGCCCGCGCTCGCGAAGAGCGTCGGCCAGTCGGCTCGCGTCTTCAAGGGCGAGATGAAGGCGATGAAGGAGGAGGACGGTCCCGCCGAGACGCCGAACCACCAGGCGCCGCATGCACCGTCATCCGTCACGCCGCTGACCCCGCCGCCTGCGCAGGGCCCATCGCAGGGTCCCACGTCCTGACCCGGTGACCACCACCGAGAGGGACGCGAAGAGCGACGACGTCCCTTACCGCGACAAGCGGATGACGCTCGGCGATCATCTGCGAGAGTTCCGCAAACGCGTGCTCATCGCTGCCGCGGCCCTCGTCGTCGGCATGATCGTCTCGTTCATCCTCACCGACGGCATCATCTGGGCGATGACCGAACCCATCCGCGTCGTCGCCGAACGCCGCGGTGACGAGGGGGCGGTGACCCTCATGTTCGCCACCGTCACGTCGGCCTTCGACCTCCGCATCCGCATCGCGTTCGCGGTCGGTCTCCTGCTCTCGGCGCCTGTCTGGCTCTGGCAGATCTGGGCGTTCCTCATGCCGGGTCTCACGCGGAAGGAGGTCCGGTACACCGTCGGCTTCGTCGCCGCGGCCGTCCCCCTCTTCTTCAGCGGTGCCTTCTTCGGGTGGATCATGCTGCCGCACCTCGTCGAGTTGATGGCGGGGTTCACACCCACCGGCGCGTCGAACTTCTACGACGCGAAGTACTACTACGACTTCACCTTCAAGCTGCTCCTCGTCGTCGGCGTCTCGTTCGTCACGCCGGTGTTCCTCGTCGCGCTGAACCTGGCGGGCGTGATGACGGGACGCGAGATCATGAAGGGCTGGCGTGTCGCGATCGTGATCGCCACGGTCTTCGCGGGTGCGGCCACCCCCGCAGCCGACGTCGTGAGCATGCTCGTGCTCGCCGTCATCCTCACCATCCTCTTCTTCGCAGCGGCGGGACTCTCGATGCTGTTCGACCGCCGACGAGGCAAGCGGGAAGCGGCCCTGCTCGGATCGGCCGCGTGAGCGACCCCGCGTCGCGGTTCGCGCGGGCCCAGGCCGACCGCGTCCACCCCGTCACCGCGTTCTTCGCCTCGCTGCAGCGGTTCGAGCTGGACCCGTTCCAGATCGCCGGGTGTCACGCGCTGGAGGAGGGACGGAGCGTCCTGGTCGCCGCGCCCACCGGCGCCGGCAAGACGATCGTCGGCGAGTTCGCCGTGCACATGGCGATGCGCGAGCCCGGGGACAAGGCGTTCTACACGACGCCGATGAAGGCGCTGTCGAACCAGAAGTTCCGCGAGCTGCAGGAGGTCTACGGCGAGAGCGAGGTCGGCCTCCTCACCGGCGACACCAACATCAACGGGAACGCCCGCGTGGTCGTCATGACCACCGAGGTGCTCCGCAACATGCTCTACGCGGACTCCCCGGCGCTGCGAGGACTCCGGTACGTCGTCATGGACGAGGTGCACTACCTCGCCGACCGGTTCCGGGGACCCGTGTGGGAGGAGGTCATCCTGCACCTCCCGCCGTCCGTCCGACTCGTCTCCCTCTCGGCCACCGTGTCCAACGCCGAGGAGTTCGGCGATTGGCTCGACACCGTCCGGGGTGACACGGCGGTCGTCGTCTCCGAGACGCGCCCCGTGCCGCTGGAGCAGCACGTCCTCGTCCGCGGCGACCTGCTCCCGCTGTTCGACGACCGTGCCGGCGTCGCCACGGCGCAGGTCAATCAGGAGCTCACCCGCATCCGCTCGCCGAAGGGCGCCGCCTACGAGAACAATCGGCGTGCCATGGAGCACCGCTCGCACGGGGGCCGCGAGGGCCGTCGTCCGCACCGGGGCGGCACGCGTCCCGTGCGGCCGTCCACGGCGGCGCGGATCGAGCGGATGGACCGTCCCCAGGTCGTCGAGATGCTCGGTCGGGCGAACCTCCTGCCGGCCATCTTCTTCATCTTCAGCCGCGTCGGATGCGACGCCGCCGTCCAGCAGGTCCGCCGGGCCGGGGTGCGTCTGACCAGCACGCCCGAACGCGACGAGATCCGCTGGATCATCGACGAGCGGATGCGTGCGCTGCAGGACGAGGACCTCGCCGTCCTCGGCTACTGGGAGTGGCGCGACAATCTGGAGCGCGGGATCGCCTCCCACCACGCGGGGCTGCTCCCGGCCTTCAAGGAGGTCGTCGAGGAGCTCTTCCAGCGCAAGCTCGTGAAGGTGGTCTTCGCCACCGAGACGCTGGCGCTCGGCATCAACATGCCCGCCCGCACGGTCGTGCTCGAGAAGCTCGAGAAGTTCAACGGCGAGGCGCGGGTCGCCATCACGTCGGGGGAGTACACCCAGCTGACCGGCCGCGCGGGGCGTCGCGGGATCGACGTCGAGGGGCACGCCGTGGTCCAGTGGACCGAGGGGCTGGACCCGCAGGCGGTCGCCGCGCTCGCCTCGCGCCGCACCTACCCGCTGAACTCCAGCTTCCGGCCCACCTACAACATGGCCGTGAACCTCATCGATCAGTTCGGGCGCGACCGCGCACGCGAGATCCTCGAATCCTCCTTCGCCCAGTTCCAGGCCGACCGCGCGGTCGTCGGGCTGGCTCGGCAGGTGAAGGATGCCGAGGCATCCCTCGCCGGCTACGAGAAATCCATGACCTGCGATCGCGGGGACTACGCCGAGTACTCGGGGATCCGCCGCGACCTGAGCGACGCGGAGAAGCTGAACCGGGCCGACCGGACGGCGCCAGCCCGCATCCGACAGCAGCGGCAGAACGAGATCCAGTCGCTGCGTCGTCGCATGCAGCGGCATCCCTGCCACTCGTGCCCCGATCGCGAGAACCACGCCCGGTGGGCGGAGCGGTACTGGAAGCTCCGTCGGAAGACCGATCGGATGCGGCGCGACATCGAGACCCGCACGGGCACGGTGGCGCGCATCTTCGACCGCATCATCGACGTCCTGGCCGAGCTCGACTACGTCGCCTTCGACGCGGACGGCGCCGCCTCGCTGACGGCGGAGGGGCGCACGATGCGCCGCATCTACGGCGAACGCGATCTGCTGGTCGCCGAATCGCTCCGACGCGGACTGTGGCGCGACCTCGATCCCGCCGGGCTCGCTGCCCTGGCCTGCTGTCTCGTGTACGAGCCGCGACGGGACGAGGCCGGCGAATACCGACTGCCGCGCGGGCCGTTCCGCGAGGCCCTGCACCGGACGCAGGACCTGTGGAGCCGTCTCGACGACCTCGAGCAGGAGCACCACCTTCCCGGCACCGAAGCCGTGGCCACCGGGCTCGCGCAGGCGATGAACTCCTGGGCGCGCGGCGCATCCCTCGACCTGGTCCTTCAGGAGGCCGACATGGCCGCCGGCGACTTCGTCCGCTGGTCGAAGCAGACGATCGACCTGCTCGACCAGCTCTCCATCGTTGCGGACGCGGACGTCGCGGGCACCGCCCGGAAGGCGCTGGATGCCGTGCGCCGCGGCATCGTCGCGTACAGCTCCGTCTGACCGGAACGATGAAGCCCCGACCCACCGGCGGTGGATCGGGGCTGATGGAGGGGGCGACGGGAATCGAACCCGCGCCACCAGTTTGGAAGACTGGAGCTCTACCATTGAGCTACGCCCCCGCGGCTGCCCGCGGCATCCTGAAGAGTCTACAGGTCCGCGTCGGCTAGACTGACCAACGGCCGTTTTTCGGCGCTCGCCAGCGTGCGCGCCCGGGGCGTAGCTCAGCTTGGTAGAGCGCCCGCTTTGGGAGCGGGAGGTCGCAGGTTCAAATCCTGTCGCCCCGACAACACGGCCCCACGAACCCAGACCACCCAAAACGGACGCGCGTGTGTGCGGCCGGACAAGGAGAACGACAGGCATGGTCACCAGCACCGTCGAGCAGCTCAACCCGACCCGGGTGAAGCTCCACATCACGGTCACCCCCGAAGAGCTCAAGCCGAGCATCGCCCACGCGTACGAGCACATCGCGCGCGACGTGCAGATCCCGGGCTTCCGCAAGGGCAAGGTCCCCGCCCCGATCATCGACCAGCGCATCGGGCGCGAGGCCGTCCTCGAGCACGCGGTGAGCGAAGGACTCGACGAGTTCTACCGCCAGGCGGTCAGCGCGAACGAGGTCCGCATCGTCGGCCGCCCCGCGGCGGAGATCGTCGAGTGGCCGAGCACGAAGGACTTCTCGGGCGACCTCAAGGTCGAGGTCGAGGTCGACGTCCGACCGGAGTTCGAGCTGCCGTCCTACGACGACATCACCATCGAGGTCGACGCCGTCGAGACCGACGAGGCCGCCGTCGACGAGGAGCTCGACAAGCTCCGCAGCCGCTTCGGCACGCTCGTCACGGTCGACCGACCGGCCAAGGCCGGCGACTTCGTCGAGCTGGACCTCGTCGCCACGATCGACGGCAACGAGATCGACCGTGCCGAGGGCGTGTCGTACGAGGTCGGCTCGGGAGAGCTCCTCGAGGGCATCGACGAGGCCGTCGAGTCGCTCACCGCCGGTGAGGACACCACCTTCCGCTCGAAGCTCGTCGGCGGCGACCACGCCGGCGAAGAGGCTGAGGTCGCCGTGACCATCAAGGCGGTCAAGGAGCGCGAGCTCCCCGAGGCCGACGACGACTTCGCGCAGGTCGCTTCCGAGTTCGACACCATCGCCGAGCTCCGCGAGAGCCTCGTCGAGCGCGTCTCGCAGCAGGCCGTCTTCACGCAGGGTTCCGCGGCGCGGGACAAGCTCATCGAGGTCCTGATCGAGAAGTCGGACATCCCCGTCCCGCCGAAGCTCGTCGAGGACGAGGTCCACGCCCACCTCGAGAACGAGGGGCGTCTGGAGGACGACGTGCACCGCGCCGAGGTCGCCGAGGCGAGCGAGAAGCAGTTCCGCACCCAGATGGTCCTCGACAAGATCGCCGAGAAGCACGAGGTGCAGGTGTCGCAGGACGAGCTGACGCAGTACCTCATCCAGTCGTCGTCGCAGTACGGCATGTCGCCGCAGGACTTCGTCAACGCGCTCCAGGAGGGCAACCAGATCCCCCTCATGGTCGGCGAGGTCGCCCGCAACAAGGCCCTCGCGGTCGCGCTCGGCAAGGTGACCGTCGTCGACACCGCCGGCAAGAAGGTCGACCTGACCGGCTTCGCCGCGGATGAGGACGAGGCTGCGGACGACGCCGCCGAGACCGCGGACGAGAAGCCCGCCGCGAAGAAGGCTCCCGCCAAGAAGGCTCCCGCCAAGAAGGCTCCCGCCAAGAAGGCTCCCGCCAAGAAGGCTCCCGCCGAGAAGGCGCCGGCCAAGAAGCCCGCCGCGAAGGAGGCCGACGCCGCCGACGCTGCGGACGAGAAGCCCGCCGCGAGGAAGGCTCCCGCGAAGAAGCCGGCCGCCAAGAAGGCCGACGCGGATGCCGCTGAGGAGCCCGCGAAGAAGGCTCCCGCCAAGCGCACGACCAAGAAGGCCGCCGACAGCGAGTGACCCTCACCGACGGGCGGTGGGTGCCTTCGGGCCCCACCGCCCGTCGTCGTTTCCGGGCGCCGGAGGCAGTCGATGCCGCCCCTGGTATGCCCATGGCGAACACGGGCGAGACGCTCGGAACGCGCCACTAGATTCGAAGCACGAACACGAATCCAGGAGAGCATCCATGGCTGAACCCCTTATGGCGACCAGTGTCTTCGACCGGCTGCTGAAGGACCGAATCATCTGGCTCGGTTCCGAGGTGCGCGACGAGAACGCGAACGAGATCTGCGCCAAGATCCTGCTGCTCGCGGCCGAGGATTCCGAGAAGGACATCTACCTCTACATCAACTCGCCCGGTGGCTCGATCACCGCGGGTATGGCGATCTACGACACGATGCAGTTCGTGCCGAACGACATCGTCACCGTCGGTATCGGCATGGCCGCCTCGATGGGCCAGCTGCTGCTGACCAGCGGCACGAAGGGCAAGCGCTACATCACGCCCAACGCCCGCGTCCTGCTGCACCAGCCCCACGGCGGGTTCGGCGGCACCGCGAGCGACATCCAGACCCAGGCGCAGCTCATCATCTCGATGAAGAACCGTCTCGCCGAGATCACCTCCGCCCAGACCGGCAAGTCGGTCGAGCAGATCAACGCCGACGGTGACCGCGACCGCTGGTTCACCGCCGAGGAAGCCCTCGAGTACGGCTTCGTCGACCACATCCGCGAGCACGCTGCCGACGTCGCCGGCGGCGGTGGGACCGAGAACTGAGCGTCGGAGGACAACGCATGAACACCCCTATCTTCGGTCGCGTGCAGAGCGACATGATGCCCTCGAGCCGGTACATCCTGCCGCAGTTCGAGGAGCGCACCGCCTACGGCTACAAGCGTCAGGACCCGTACAACAAGCTGTTCGAAGACCGCGTGATCTTCCTCGGCGTGCAGGTCGACGACGCGTCCGCCGATGACGTGATGGCGCAGCTCCTGGTCCTCGAGTCGATGGACCCCGACCGCGACATCATCATGTACATCAACTCGCCCGGTGGCTCGTTCACCGCGATGACGGCGATCTACGACACGATGCAGTACATCTCGCCTCAGGTCTCGACGGTCGTCCTCGGCCAGGCGGCCTCGGCGGCGTCCGTGCTGCTCGCCGCCGGCGCCACCGGCAAGCGACTCGCGCTTCCCAACGCCCGCATCCTGATGCACCAGCCTGCGGTCGGCGAGTCCGGGCACGGGCAGGCGTCCGACATCGAGATCCAGGCGGCGGAGATCCTCCGCATGCGCACCTGGCTCGAGGAGACGATGGCCCGCCACACCAACCGTTCTGTGGAGCAGGTCAACAAGGACATCGACCGCGACAAGATCCTCTCGGCGCAGGAAGCGCTCGAGTACGGCATCGTCGACCAGGTCCTGACCTCGCGCAAGCGGACCCCGGCCGCCATCACGGCCTGACCGCTGGACCCGACGCCCCGCCGATCCGTCGGCGGGGCGTCGTCGTCCACACTCGCGTCGCAATCCACCCCGTGTCGGATTCTGCGATTAGGCTCATCATCACCACCACGAATCCTGAGGGGGAGCACATGGCACGCATCGGTGAGAGCGCCGACCTGTTCAAGTGCTCGTTCTGCGGGAAGAGCCAGAAGCAGGTGCAGCAGCTGATCGCCGGTCCCGGCGTCTACATCTGCGACGAGTGCGTCGAGCTGTGCAACGAGATCATCGAGGAGCGGATGGCGGAGTCCGGCGACGGGGAGGTCGCCGAGTTCGACCTGCCGAAGCCGCGCGAGATCTTCAGCTTCCTCGAGGAGTACGTCGTCGGTCAGGACCCTGCGAAACGGGCGCTGGCCGTCGCGGTCTACAACCACTACAAGCGCGTCCGCGCACGCGGCACCATCCAGTCCGCCGAGCAGCGCGCGGACGAGGTCGAGATCGCGAAGAGCAACATCCTGCTGCTCGGCCCGACCGGGTGCGGCAAGACCTACCTCGCGCAGACGCTCGCGAAGCGTCTCAACGTCCCCTTCGCGGTCGCGGACGCGACCGCGCTGACCGAGGCCGGCTACGTGGGTGAGGACGTCGAGAACATCCTCCTCAAGCTCCTGCAGGCCGCCGACTTCGACGTCAAGCGCGCGGAGACCGGCATCATCTACATCGACGAGGTCGACAAGATCGCCCGAAAGGCCGAGAACCCGTCGATCACGAGGGACGTCTCGGGCGAGGGCGTGCAGCAGGCGCTGCTGAAGATCCTCGAGGGAACCGTCGCGTCGGTCCCGCCGCAGGGCGGCCGAAAGCATCCGCACCAGGAGTTCATCCAGATCGACACGACGAACGTCCTGTTCATCGTCGCGGGTGCGTTCGCCGGTCTCGAGGACATCATCTCGTCCCGCGTGGGAAAGCACGGCGTCGGGTTCGGGGCTCCGCTGCAGGACAAGGAGCAGGAGCTCGACGTCTTCCGCGACGTCCAGCCCGAGGACCTGCACAAGTTCGGGCTCATCCCCGAGTTCATCGGTCGCCTGCCCGTCGTCACCACCGTGTCGCCGCTGGATCAGACGGCGCTCATCGAGATCCTCACCGGTCCGAAGAACGCCTTCGTGAAGCAGTATCAGCGGATGTTCGAGCTGGACGGCGTCGAGCTCGAGTTCGAGGACGAGGCGCTGCGAGCGATCGCCGATCTGGCGGTGGCGCGCAAGACCGGCGCGCGCGGGCTCCGTGCGATCCTCGAGGACGTGCTCGGACCGATCATGTTCGAGATCCCGTCGGCCGAGGACGTCGACAAGGTCATCGTCACCCGTGCGGCCGTCGACGACGGCGCTCCGCCGACGCTCGTCCTGCGTCAGAAGCGCAAGAGCGCCTGACCCGGGACCGCCGCGATGTCGGCGGTCGCCGGTAGCGTCGCGGCCATGGGACGCATCCTCTTCGACACCGCCACCTCGGTCAACGGCTTCATCGCGGACGCTCAGAACTCGCTCGCCTGGCTGTTCGCCGTCGAGAACGGCGAGACTCCCGACGACACCCTTCTCCCGCACGGGGCGACCGTGCTCGTCGAGGGCTCGACCACCTACGAGTGGGTGCTCGCCGAGTCGGACATCCTCGCGAACCCGGAACGGTGGCGCGAGTTCCACGGCGACCGTCCGACGTTCGTCTTCACGACCCGCGACCTGCCGGCCCCGGAGGGCGCCGATGTGACCTTCGTGCGGGGGGACGTGGCATCCGTTCTGCCGCGGTTGCGTGAGGCCGCGGGTGACGGGGACATCTGGGTCGTGGGGGGCGGGGACCTCGCCGGTCAGTTCCTGGATGTCGGCGCGCTCGATGAGATCGCGGTCTCGGTCGCGCCGGTGTTCCTCGACGGGGGCGCGCCGCTGCTGCCGCGACGCATCGAATCGGACCGTCTGCGGCTCAGGTCGGCCGACGCGGTCGGACAGTTCGCACGACTCGTGTACGAGGTGCGCGGCTGACCGGTGTCAGCCGGTGAGTCCGCGTCGCTCGAGCAACGGCTCGATGCGGGCATCCCGGCCGCGGAAGTCGCGGTACGCCTCGAGCGGATCCTTCGATCCGCCGACGCCCAGCAGGCGCTGCCGGAAGCGGTCGCCGTTCGCTCTGGTCAGCCCGCCGTTCTCGCGGAACCACTCGACGGTGTCGGCGTCGAGCACCTCGCTCCAGATGTAGGAGTAATAGCCGGCGCTGTACCCACCCGAGAAGATGTGCGCGAAGTACGTCGAGGAGTAGCGAGTGGGGACGGCGGGGTTGTCGAGGCCGATGTCGGCCAGCGCCGTCGCCTCGAAACCGTCGACGTCCATCTCCGACGCCGCCTCGTCGGCGTCGAGGCTGTGCCATGCCTGGTCGATCCACGACGCGGCGAGGTACTCGCTCGTCGCGAACCCCTGGTTGAAGGACTCCGAGGCGCGCAAGCGATCGACCACGTCGGCGGGGAGCGGCTCGTCGGTGTCGACGTGCCGGGCGTAGGCGGTGAGGATCTCGGGCCAGAAGATCCACATCTCGTTCACCTGGCTCGGGAACTCGACGAAGTCGCGGAAGACCGCGGTTCCGGCGAAGTGCGGGTAGGTGACCGTTGCGAACAACCCGTGCAGCGCATGCCCGAATTCGTGGAAGAGCGTCGTCACCTCGTCGAGTGTCAGCAGGGTGGGGCTGCCGGGGGCCGGCTGCGGCACATTCAGGTTGTTGACGACGATCGGCGCCGTGCCGCGGAGGGCTGATTGCGACACGATCGAGTTCATCCACGCGCCGCCGCGCTTCGAATCGCGGGTGTAGAGATCGAGGATGTACAGGCCCAGGTGCGAACCGTCCTCGTTGCGAACCTCGAACACCCGGGCGCCGGAGTGGTAGGCCGGCAGGTCCGGGCGCTCGACGAAGGTAATGCCGTAGAGCTCGGTCGCGGCGCGGAAGACGCCGTCCGTGAGCACCCGCTCGGCCTCGAACCACGGCCGGAGCGCCGTGCGGTCCAGGTCGTAGCGTGCGGCACGGACGCGTTCGGTGTAGAAGGCCCAGTCGTGGGCCTCGAGTGCGAACCCGTCACCGTCGCCGTCGATGATCGCCTGCAGCGCCGCCTGCTCGTGACTGGCGTTCTCCGCCGCGGGTACGGCGAGACGGCGGAGCAGCTCGTGCACCGCTTCGGGTGAACCCGCGGTCTCGTCGGCGGTCACATACGCCGAGTGCGATTCGTAGCCGAGGACGCGCGCGCGTTCGGAGCGCAGGCGGACGATCTCGGTGAGCACATCGCGGTTGTCGTTGTCGTTGCCGCGTCTGCCGCGGCTGCGGGACGCGTCCATGAGGCGCTTCCTGCTGTCGCGCGAGGTGAGCGATGAGAGATAGGGATGCCCGGTGAACAGCGTCAGCGTGATGACGAACTTCCCGTCGAGGCCGCGGTCGGCGGCGTTGCGTGCGGCCGCGGAGAGCTCACCCTCGGTCAGCCCGTCGAGGTCCGCAGCGTCGTCGAAGACGACGGCGAGGTCGTTGGTGTCGGCCAGCAGGTTCTTCTCGAAGGTCGTGGTGAGGACGGACAGCTGCTGGTTGAGCTCGGTGAGGACGGTCTTGTCGGCGTCGTCCAGTCCGGCCCCGGCGTTGGTCATCTCGCGGTAGGTGCGTTCGACCAGGTGCAGATCCTCGCCCGTGAGGCCGAGTCGCTCCCGCTCCGCGTACACCTCGGCGACGCGCGCATACAGGCGCGAGTCGAGCGTCACGGCGTCCTGGTGCGCGGACATCAGGGGAGCGAGATGCTCGTCGATCTCCTGGATCTCGGATGTCGCGTCGGCGGAGGAGACCGTATAGAAGGTACGAGCGATCTGACCCAGCAGCTCACCGGAGCGCTCCAGCGCGACGAGGGTGTTCTCGAAACTCGGCCGGTCGGCGGAGGTCGCGATCGCGTCGATCTCAGCGCGGTGCACCGCGAAGGCGTGCTCGAACGCAGGGAGGTAGTGGGCGGGCCGGATGGACGGGTAGTCCGGCAGCGAGAACGGGAGGGGGGAGGGCGAGAGGAGCGGGTTCGCAGCGGCATCCGTCATCGTCCCAGCGTACGTCCCGGGCGCGGCGCTGCCGTCTTCGCGTTGGATGCAAAGACATCCTTGCAAAGATTCTTCTGCAAAGGTACCTTTGCACTGTGACCGAACAGACCACCGTCCGCGAAGACCGCAAGCTGGATGCCGGAGCGCTCCGCGCGCTCGCGCACCCGCTGCGGGTGCAGCTGTTCGACATCCTGTCGCAGTACGGCCCGCAGACGGCGAGCTCGCTGGCCGAGCGGACAGGTGAGTCGTCCGGATCGACGAGCTACCACCTGCGGGCACTGGCCAAGCAGGAGCTCATCCGCGAGATCCCCGAGCGCGGGTCGGCGCGGGAGCGCTGGTGGGAACGCTCCGACAAAAGCGTGTCCTTCGACAGTCCCGAGGCGCTCGCGTCGCCGGGCATTCGGTCGGCGACGCAGCTGATCATGACGGAGTTCCTCGGACGCCGCCAGCAGCAGCTCATGCGCCACGTGAGCGAGAGCATCGCGGCTCCCGACAAGGATGACGACGGGTCAGCGATGATCTCCACCGCCAACATCCACCTCACGCGAGCGCAAGCGCGGGACATGATCGTGCGTCTCTCGGCGATCGTCGACGAGGTGGCCGCGGGTGCGCGCGGGCACGAGGAGGACCCCGATCGATTGCCGTTCACCGTGCGGGTGGACGTGTTCGCACTGCCCGAGGACGGAGACGGACGATGACCACCATCACGATCCCGGCGTTCGACGCCGCCGCGCGCCCGACCCGCCTCGAGGCCGCGTTGCTCGCGGGTGCGGCGGCGGTGCAGCGGACGATCGGGGCCCGGATGCTGCGGCGCGCCGAGCGGTCGATCGCTCGATCAGCGGCGGACCGGCACGCCGAGCAGACGCGCGAGCACGCGCTCACGCACCTCGCACGTCACCCTCGCGTGTGAGCGCCGGTCAGGACATCCCGTCGTCGTCGATGTGCCCGACGACGACCTCGCCCTCGCGGTCGACCCGCACCACGACGCCGTTCTCGAGCTCCGCGACGGGGCGGCCTTCGAGCCACGTCAGGGTCCACCGCGGTCGAGGCTGCCCCAGCGGGTCCTGATCGACCGCGGTGTCGACTGCGGCGATCTGCTCGCGCAGGATCTCCGGCACGGCACGGGGCGGCTCGTCGCCGCTGGTCCACCTGGTTCCGAGCTGCATGGTCAGACCTCCTGCGTGGTCAGGACGATGTCGCCGACCGACACCGTGTCACCGGACGCGTACGAGACCTGCGCGATGCGTCCCACTGCGGCGAGGTCGCCCTCAGCGGAGCGGATGGCGTCGAGTGCGGCATCCGGACCCGTGATGGTGAGGGAATCGACGGGCGTCTTCTGCGAGGCCTTGGCCTCGGTCTTCGCACGACGCACGCTGATCAGCGCCTCGCCGACGGTCTTGAGCACGGCGGGGTCGCCCTCGATGCCGAGCGTCTCGGGCCAGGACGCGGTGTGCACCGAGCCCTCCTCGAACCAGGACCACGCCTCCTCGGCGGCGAACGACAGCACGGGGGCGAGCAGGCGCAGCAGCGTCGACAGCGCCGTGCGCAGCGCGAGGGCGGCCGATGCCTGGCCGGCGTCGGCCTGGTTGTAGGCGCGCTCCTTCACGAGCTCGAGGTAGTCGTCGCAGAACGTCCAGAAGAACGCCTCGGTGATCTCCAGCGCCCGGGCGTGATCGAAGGCGTCGAAGGCCTTCGTGGCATCCCGGACGACCTGGTCGAGGGTCGCGAGCATCGACGCGTCGAGCGCGTGGGTGATGCGGGCGTCCTCGGGGACGGGGAACGACAGCACGAACTTGGCCGCGTTCAGCACCTTGATCGCGAGGCGGCGGCCGATCTTCACCTGCGTCGGGTTCTGGGGGTCGAACGCCGCGTCGGCGCCGAGGCGGCTGGAGGCCGCCCAGTAGCGGACCGCGTCGGTCCCGTGCGCGTCGAGGATGTCCGCGGGCGTCACGACGTTGCCCTTCGACTTCGACATCTTCTTGCGGTCGGGGTCGACGATGAAGCCGGAGATGGCGGCATCCGTCCACGGCGCGCGGCCGTCCTCGAGCACGGAGCGCACCATCGTGGAGAACAGCCATGTGCGGATGATGTCCTGACCCTGCGGGCGGACGTCGAACGGTGCCACGAGGTCCCAGAGCTCGGGGTCGCGCTCCCACCCGCCCGCGAGCTGCGGGGTGAGGGAGGACGTCGCCCAGGTGTCGAAGATGTCGCGCTCGGCGTCGAAGCCGCCGGGCACGCCGCGCTGGTCCTCGGTGTAGCCGTCCGGCACGTCCGTGGTCGGGTCGACCGGCAGACGCGAGAGATCGGGGGTCAGCACGCGGTCGTAGTCCCGCTCGCCGTTCTCGTCGAGGCCGTACCAGACCGGGATCGGCACGCCGAAGAAGCGCTGCCGCGAGACGAGCCAGTCGCCGGTGAGGCCGTTCGTCCAGTTCTCGTAGCGCACACGCATGAAGTCCGGGTGCCAGCCCATGCCGCGGCCCATGTCGATGAGCTTGTCGCGCAGCTCCCCGTCGCGGGCGCCGTTGCGGAGGTACCACTGGCGCGTCGAGACGATCTCGAGAGGGCGGTCGCCCTTCTCGTAGAATTTCACCGGGTGCGTGAACGGCTTCGAGACCTCGAGCAGCTCACCGGATTCCTGCAGGAGCTCCACGATGCGCTTCTTGGCGCTGAACACGGTCTTGCCGGCGAGCTCGGCATAGGCGGCCTTCGCGGCATCCGTCACGAGCACGTCGGGGGCCTCGTCGATGATGCGGCCGTCGCGACCGAGGATCGTGCGGTTCGGCAGGTCGAGCTCGCGCCACCAGATGATGTCGGTCACGTCGCCGAACGTGCAGATCATCGCGATGCCGGTGCCCTTGTCCTTCACCGCGAGCGGGTGGGGGAGGATCGGCACCTCGACGTCGAACAGCGGGGTGCGCACCGTCGAGCCGAAGTACGGCTGGTAGCGCTCGTCGTCGGGGTTCGCCACGAGCGCCACGCAGGCGGGAAGCAGCTCGGGCCGCGTCGTCTCGATGTGGATGTCGCCCGAACCATCGCTCTTGTGGAAGGCGACGCGGTGATACGACGCCTGCTGGTCGCGGTCCTCGAGCTCGGCCTGCGCGATGGCGGAGCGGAAGTCGATGTCCCACAGGGTGGGCGCCATGGCCTGGTAGGCCTCGCCGCGGTCGAGGTTCCGCAGGAACGCGAGCTGGCTGGTGCGGATCGTGTCGTCCGAGATGGTGCGGTACGTCTGCGTCCAGTCCACCGACAGACCGAGCTTGCGGAACAGGTCCTCGAACTGCTTCTCGTCCTCGATCGTCAGCTCCTCGCAGAGCTCGATGAAGTTGCGACGGCTGATCGGCACCTGGTCGGCCGGCTTCAGGCTCTTCGCGTCACCGTGGAAGGGCGGGGTGAAGTCCGGGTCGTAGGGGAGCGAGGTGTCGCAGCGCACGCCGTAGTAGTTCTGCACGCGACGCTCGGTCGGCAGACCGTTGTCGTCCCAGCCCATCGGGTAGAACACGGTCTTGCCGCGCATGCGCTCGTAGCGCACCTTGACGTCGGTGTGCGTGTAGCTGAACACGTGCCCGATGTGGAGCGAGCCGGATGCCGTCGGGGGAGGCGTGTCGATCGAGAAGACGCCCGCGCGCCCCTTGGCCTTCGCCGCGTCGCGGTCGAACAGGTACGTGCCGGCGCCGGACCACGCGGCATCCCACTTCTGCTCGAGGCCTTCCAGGGCGGGCTTGTCGGGAATGTGCGCGTTCGTCATGGTGAGGCTCCTCGAGCGATATGTGCGGCACTGTGTGAGCGTGCCTGAGTGTGGGTTGCCGCTCAGTCTACCGCCGGGTCGCATGCGGGACCGTGGGGATGCGCGGCTTCGCGAGGAGATGCGGGTTCCCGAGGAGCGGATGCCGGGATCCGGCCCTCGGGACGCGTCATCTCCTCGCGAAGCGACGCGCGAGGGCTCCTCCCGAGCTCGCCGCACATGCGATCCCTGCACAGACAGTGCCGAGGCTCCAAGGCAAGACGGCACACGGCGGATCCTCGGGGCATGAGGGTGACGGATGCCGTGGCGCAGCGCGGCGGTATCGTCCGCGCGGCGCAGGTGCGGCGGCTGGGATTCGGTGACCGTGCGGTGAGCGGAGCGGTGCGGGAGGGCGAATTGGTGCGCCCGAGGAGGGGGTGGCTGGCGACGCCGTCGAGCGATCCGCTGCTGCGAGCGGCCGCGCAGGCGGGAGTGGTCATCTCGTGCGTGACGCAGGCGCAGCGACTCGGGCTGTGGGTGCTGCGCGCGGATGCGGCGCACGTGGCGGCATCCGCTCATTCGGGCTCGGTGCGGATCGAGGATCCCAGCACCGTCGTCCACTGGGCGGAGCCGATCGTGCCGCGCGCGCCGGACGCGCTCGTCGACCCGATCGAGAACGTCCTCGCCCTCACCGCGGCCTGCCTGCCGTTCGAAGAGGCGCTCGCGATCTGGGAGTCGGCTCTCGAACGGGGACTCGTCTCCCTGCCGGCGCTGCGCCGGCTGCCATTCCGGGGGCGCGCACGCGAGGTCCTCGGCACCGCGTCGCCGTTCTCAGGCTCTGGAGTCGAGTCCTTCATCCCGCCCCGGCTGGCCTGGCTGCGGGTGCCGATCGTGCCGCAGGCGTGGATCGCCGGTCATCGGGTGGACTTCCTGATCGGCGATCGTCTCGTCCTGCAGATCGACGGCGGCACGCACATCGGAGCGCAGCGCGACGGCGACAACGCGCACGACGCCGAGCTCCTGCTCCTCGGGTACCACGTCGTCCGCGTCGGCTACGCGCAGGTCGTGCACCGCTGGCACGTCGTGCAGGACACGATCGCCCAAGCGGTGGCGCAGGGACTCCACCTCGTCGATCGGTGACGCTTCGCGAGGAGATGCGGGTTCCCGAGGAGCGGATGCCGGGATCCGGCCCTCGGGACGCGTCATCTCCTCGCGAAGCGACGCGCGACGAAGCGACGCGCGAGCAAGCGACGCGCGAGCAGTCTCAGAACGCGGTCTCGATCGTCTCGTTGCCGTCGATGATCTCGCGCACCGGGTCGCTCGTGAAGGCGTCGACGAGCGCGTCGGTGGACGCGGCATCCTTCTCCTCGTCCGGGACGACGAGCTGCAGGGCGAATCGGTCGTCGAGCTCGGTGATGAGGCCGTCGTCCTGGGGGGTGAGACCCAGGGCGGCGATGTGCGAGGGCCACTGGAAGACGAGGTCGGCCTCGTCGTAGGCCGTGTTGAGCTGGTTGATCTGCAGTTCGAGGAACTCGAGGCCCTTCGGGTTCTCGGCGATGTCGTCGACCGTCGCGGCGTACGGGTCCACCCCCTCGGCGAGCGTGACGACGCCTTCGTCGGCGAGCAGCTTCAACGCGCGGCCGGTGTTCGAGGCGTCGTTGGGGATCGCGACCGTCGCACCCTGGGGCAGATCCTCGATGTCGTCGACCGTCTTGGAGTAGAACGCGATCGTGAAGTTGTAGATCGGCTGCACGGCCACGAGCGACGCGTCGTTGGCCGCGTTGAACTCCTGCATGTAGGGCTCGTGCTGCGAGAAGTTGGCGTCGATGTCGCCGGCGGCGAGCATCTGGTTGATGGTGACGTAGTCGGCGACCTCGACGAGCTCGATCTCGTAGCCGTCCTCGATCTCGTCGGCGGCGGCCTCGACGATGTCGGTCATCGGCGAGGTGACGGCGCCGACGCGGAGGGTCTGGACGTCGTCGCCGCTGCCGGAGGATGCCGGGGCGCAGCCGGCGAGGACGGCGACGGCTGCGGCGGTGAGGGCTGCGGCGAGGGTGAGGCGGCGCGGGGACATGGTGCTCCTTGTGGGATAGGGGTGTCAGCGGTGGTCGAGGCGAACGGAGATCCGCTGCCCGATCGCCTGGATGACGAGGACGATGGCGAGGATGACGAGGATCGTGAAGTACATGAGCACGTCGTCGTACTCCTGGTAGCCGTAGCGGAGCGCGAAGTCGCCGATCCCGCCGCCGCCGACGACCCCGAGGACGGTCGAATACGACAGCAGGCTGATGCTCGCCGAGGTCAGGGCGTACACGAGCCCCGGCACGGCCTCGGGCAGCAGGAACCGCACCACGGTCTGCGGCACCGTCGCGCCGAGGGTCTGCGCGACCCGGGGGATGCCGGGGCTCACCTCACGGAGGATCTGCTCGACGAGACGGCCGTACACGGCGACGGCGACGACGCACAGCGAGAAGGTCGCCGCGGGTGTGCCGAACGTCGTGCCGTAGACCGCGCGTGTCACCGGCACGAGGAACACGACCAGCAGGAGGAACGGGAACGAGCGGATGACGTTGATCAGGGTGTCCGCGACCGCGAAGACGGCGCGGTTCGACACGATCCCCCCGGGTCGGGTGAGGTAGACGGCGGTGCCGAGCGGGAGGCCCAGGAGGACGGCGGCGGCGAGGGAGACGCCGAGCATGTACGCCGTCTCGCCGAGTGCCTCGACGAGGTCGTCCCCGCGTTCGGCGAGCGATGCGCCGAGCGAGGCGAGGATGTCGTCGGGGCCGCTCACGCGCCGAGCTCCCGCCGGGCGCGATCGAGGTAGGTCTCGGGTTCGAGGCGTCCGGTGCGTCGGACGGGCAGCACGTCGGCGAGCGCACCGCCGTCGAAGAGCGCGACGCGGTCGCAGACCGCCCGCACGACGTCGAGGTCGTGCGTGACGATGAGAACGGTCGCCCCGAACCGGTCGCGCGCGTCGCGGATGAGGTCGAGCACCTCGCCCGCGGTCGCGGCGTCGAGCGCAGACGTCGGCTCGTCGCAGAGCAGCAGGCGCGGGCGCGTCACGAGGGCGCGAGCGATGCCCACGCGCTGGCGCTGTCCGCCGCTGAGCTGGGCGGGGAAGGCGTCCGCCCGGTGGTCGAGACCCACGAACCGCAGCACCTCGTCCACGGCCGCGGTGTCGCGCTCGCGTCGGGGGCGGAGCGTGAGCGGAGCCGCGACGTTCTGCCGCACGGTTCGATTGGCGAGCAGGTGGACGCCTTGGAACACGACGCCGATCTCGCGTCGCAACACCCGGAGTGCCGCGCGGTCGAGCGCGGCGACGTCCTGCCCGAGGACCGACACCGCACCGGCGGTGGCGGTGGTCTCGCCCGTCAGGAGGTTCAGGAGCGTGCTCTTACCGGCGCCGCTCTCGCCGATGACGCCGAGGATCTCACCGGCACGCACGGTGAGTTCGACGGAGCCGAGCCCGCGGACGCCGTTCGGGTACGTCACACCCGCAGCGGTGAGTTCGACCGGGGGAGCGGACAGCACGACGAGACCTCGAAACGATTGTTGGATGCCGTCCAACTATAGTTCTGCCATGAGCACCAGGTACCGGACCGAGGCGATCAACGACGACGGCGGCACCGCTGTGAGCCGGGTCGTCGGCGGCCTCGAGGTCGCGGTGATGAACCCGCTCAGTACCGACGCGGACCTCACGCGGAGCAATCCCGAGCAGCTCCTCGCCCTCGCATGGGCGACGTGCCTGGACGCGACGCTCCAGGCGATCGTCAAGGGCGCGCATCGCACGCGGGTGCGGGTCGAGGTGGAGCTCCACGACTCTCCCGCGCGCGGCGGCTACGAATTCCACGTCACGGCCTTCGTGTCGGCACACGGGCGCACACTGGGGGAGACCGAGGAACTCGTCGGCGCGGCACACGATCGATGCCCGATCTCCCGTCTGCTGCAGGATGCGGCGACCGTCGGCATCCGTGCCGAGGAGTGGGCCGACGAACGGTCCACGGCGAACCCGAGGTGCGGCATGTCGACGCCTCGGTAGTGCGTGACGAAGCGGCGACGCACGGTCATCCCCAGGCGGATGGCGACGTGCATCGACGCGATGTTCGTGTCCCGGACCTTCGCCCACACGGTCGGCGCGTCCAACTCGCGGAATGCCCAGTCGCGCGACGCCGCAGCGGCCTCCGTCGCGTACCCCCGGTGCCAGTGCGCCCGGCGGAACAGATACCCGACCTCGAGGACCTCGTCGTCGTCGATGCGCTGCCGCGTGATGCCGCACTGCCCGATCATCTCGCCCGGGGCGTCGGCGAGTTCGACGGCCCACAGCCCGAACCCGTCCTCCGTGTAGCGCTGGAGGTTGCGCTCGAGCCACGCCCGGCACTCGGCCTCGGTGAAGGCGCCCTCGTACGCGGTCATCGCGACCGGGTCGGTGAGGATCGCCCGGAGCGCCGGCAGGTCGTCCTCGCTCATGTCGCGGAGGACCAGCCGAGCCGTCCGCAGCGTCACTCGTCCGTTCGCACGTCGATGCCGAGGGATACCGCGAACGCGAGTGCGTGCGAGGTCGCCTGGTCGCCGGTCAAGGTGACGCCCCGCAGCATCCGGACGTCCGTGAAGGACAGCACCTCGGCTCCCCGCAGGTCGACGTCGCCCGCTTGCCACTCCCGGACGTCCATCTCGTCCACCGTCGATCCGGTGATCCGCACCCGCTCGAGGCGGGCGCCGGGAAGGTCGAGGGTGCCGATGCGGCATCCGGTCACGTCGATGTCGCGGAGCGTCGCGCCGCCCGCCGTCAGGTAGTCGACGCGCACGCCGTCCAGGACGAGGCCGTCGCAGCGCGCGCGCGACAGATCGAGCGTCCCGATCCGTCCCCCGCGGACGACGACGGTCCGCCACGTCCCCTCGCGGGCGAGCAGCTCGGCTGTCGACACGGCGTCGAGGACGACGTCCGTGAGGATCGCGCCGGTCAGATCGAGGGTCTGGACGGATGCCGGGGCCACGACGCTCTCGCTGATGCGGGTGTGCGCGGCATCCGTCGCCCCGGGGTCGAGATCGATGCGCGCTTCGGACGTCTCGCCCGACCGGCGCAGCGTCGCGGGCGTCAGCTCGCGCGGGAGATCCGGGTCCGGGATGCGGGGAGGCTCGGGGCGGATGCGGGGGCGGGCCATGACGCCAGGCTATGCCGACGGTATGATTGTGCCCATCAGCACCGATCCGGCCATCACCGGGGAGCTCTCGGAAGAACAGCGGTCCGCCGCCCAGTAGAACCGAGCGGGGCAGGCCCGTCATCGCCGCAGGTGAGTGGGTGCATCCGGAACCGGGTCGCGCCAAGCGGGGTGGTACCGCGGTCTCCGGATCGTCCTCGCAGGAGCAGACCTGCAGGAGTGACATGACCTACCCCCGACCTTCCGCCTTCGGCCCCGCCGCCGATGCGCCCGCGGCCGTCGTCCCGAGCCCGCGTTTTCCCGACCTCGAGCGCGAGGTCCTCGCGTTCTGGGAGCAGGACGACACGTTCCGCGCGTCGATCGCGCAGCGCGATGGCGCCGACGAGTGGGTGTTCTACGACGGCCCGCCGTTCGCCAACGGCCTGCCGCACTACGGCCACCTCCTGACCGGCTACGCGAAGGACCTCTTCCCGCGGTTCCAGACGATGCGCGGCAAGAAGGTCGACCGCGTCTTCGGATGGGACACGCACGGCCTGCCCGCCGAACTGGAGGCCATGAAGCAGCTCGGCATCACCGAGAAGAGCGAGATCGAGGAGATGGGGATCGCCGCCTTCAACGCGAAGGCGCGGTCATCCGTCCTCGAGTACACGCAGGAGTGGGAGAACTACGTCACCCGCCAGGCGCGCTGGGTCGACTTCGAGCGCGGCTACAAGACCCTGGACACCGGGTACATGGAGTCGGTGCTGTGGGCGTTCAAGGAGCTCTACGACAAGGACCTCGCCTACGAGGGCCACCGCGTGCTGCCGTACTGCTGGCGCGACGAGACGCCGCTGTCGAACCACGAGCTGCGCATGGACGACGACGTCTACAAGATGCGTCAGGACCCGTCCGTGACGGTCACCTTCCCGCTCGTCGGTGCGAAGGCCGAAGCCCTCGGCCTGACCGCCGTCCGCGCGCTCGCCTGGACCACGACCCCGTGGACCCTCCCGACCAACCTCGCGCTCGCCGTCGGCCCCGACATCGAGTACGTCGTCCTGCCGGGCGGCCCGGCAGGCGCCGCCGACATCCACGAGGACGCCCTCGAGGGGCAGTCGCATCGCTACCTGCTCGCCGCCGACCTGCTCGCGAACTATGCCAAGGACCTCGGATACGCGTCCGCCGATGAGGCCCGCGACGCGGTCGACCAGACCGTCCGCGGTGCCGACCTCGCCGACGTCGCCTACGACCGGCTCTTCGACTACTACGCCGACAAGGAGACCTGGGGCACCCAGCACGCCTGGCGCATCCTCGTCGACGACTACGTCACCACGACCGACGGGACGGGCATCGTCCACCAGGCCCCGGCCTACGGCGAGGACGACCAGCGTGTGACGGGGGCCGCCGGCATCCCGCTCATCATGAGCCTCGACGACGGCGGCCGCTTCCTGCCCCAGGTGACCGACGTCGCGGGCGAACTGTGGATGGACGCCAACCGTCCGCTCATCCGCCTGCTGAAGGCCGAGGGACGTCTGCTGCGCGAGGCGTCGTACGAGCACTCGTACCCGCACTGCTGGCGCTGCCGGAACCCCCTCATCTACAAGGCGGTCTCGAGCTGGTTCGTCCGGGTCACCTCGATCAAGGACCGCCTCGTCGAGCTCAACGAGCAGATCACGTGGGCGCCCGAGAACGTCAAGCACGGCCAGTTCGGCAAGTGGCTCGAGGGCGCGCGCGACTGGTCGATCAGCCGCAACCGGTTCTGGGGTTCGCCGATCCCGGTGTGGAAGAGCGACGATCCCGAGTACCCGCGCGTCGACGTGTACGGCTCGCTCGAGGACCTCGAGCGCGACTTCGGCCGGCTGCCGGTCAACGAGGCGAACGAGGTCGACCTGCACCGCCCGTTCATCGACGACCTCACGCGTCCGAACCCCGACGACCCGACGGGGAACTCCACGATGCGCCGCATCGAGGACGTCTTCGACGTGTGGTTCGACTCCGGCTCGATGCCGTACGCGCAGGTGCACTACCCGTTCGAGAACCGCGACTGGTTCGATGAGCACGCCCCCGCCGACTTCATCGTCGAGTACATCGGTCAGACCCGTGGCTGGTTCTACGTCATGCACGTCCTGTCGGGCGCGCTGTTCGACCGCCCGGCGTTCTCGGGCGTCGCCTGCCACGGCATCGTGCTCGGCAGCGATGGGCAGAAGATGTCGAAGTCGCTCCGGAACTACCCCGACGTCAGCGAGGTGTTCGACCGCGACGGATCCGACGCGATGCGGTGGTTCCTCATGAGCTCGTCGGTCCTGCGCGGCGGCAACCTCGTCGTCACCGAGGAGGGCATCCGCTCCGGCGTCCGCGAGTTCCTGCTGCCGCTGTGGAACGCGTGGTACTTCTTCTCGACGTACGCGAACGCCGCGGGCGGCCCCGATGGTGTCGGCTACGAGGCCCGTCGCCGCACGGACTCGACGAACGTCCTCGACCGCCACATCCTGGCGCTCACGGGTGACCTCGTCCGGGGCGTCGCCGCAGACCTCGAGGCGCTCGACTCGACGATGGCGGCCGCGAAGCTCCGCGAGTTCGCGGAAGCGCTGACCAACTGGTACATCCGTCGATCGCGAGACCGCTTCTGGGTGGGGGTGGATGCCGCCGACCCGACCACGACGGAGGCGTTCGACACGCTGTTCACGGTGCTCGAGACGCTCACTCGCGTCGCAGCCCCCCTCATCCCGCTCGTCTCGGAGCGCGTCTGGCGGGGACTCACCGGGGGGCGCAGCGTCCACCTCGAGGACTGGCCCGACGCCGACGAGTTCGCCCCGGCATCCGACATCCGCGAGGCGATGGACACCGTCCGCGAGGTGTCGTCCGTCGCGAACGCCCTCCGCAAGAAGGAGGGCAAGCGCGTGCGTCTGCCGCTCGCGAACCTCACCGTCGCGGTGGGCGGTGCCGACGCGCTCGCGCAGTTCGAGGACATCGTGCGCGACGAGCTCAACGTCAAGGCCGTCGAGGTCGTCGAGCTCACCGAGGGCCTCGCCGAGCAGTACGGCATCAGCCAGCGCCTCGCCGTCAACGCGCGCGCGGCCGGTCCGCGCCTCGGCAAGCAGGTGCAGCACGTCATCAAGGGCGCCAAAGCAGGCCTGTGGAGCGAGGAGGACGGCGTGGTCGTCGTCGACGGCATCGCGCTCGAGCCGGGGGAGTACGACCTCACGCTCGAGGCGGGCGGCGTCGCCGAGGGCACCGCGATCGCGCTCCTGCCGCGCGGCGGGTTCGTGCTGCTCGACACCACGACGACGCCCGAGCTCGAGGCCGAGGGCCTCGCGCGCGACGTCATCCGCGCCGTGCAGGACGCCCGCAAGGCGGCCGGCTTCGAGGTGAGCGACCGCATCGCGCTGCAGCTCACCTTCGACGACACCGGCGACGCCGAGGCGGTCGCCGCCGCATTCGACGTGGCCGACGTCGCGGGGGAGACCCTGTCGGTCGCCGACCTCGTCGCCACCGCCGATGGCACCGCCCTGCGCGGTGAGGCGCTGCGCTCCACGCCGGAGCACACGGCATCCGTCCCCGCCGGCACGTACGCGAACGCCGGTTCCTTCACGATCGGCGTGCGCCGGATCGGAGCGACCTCATGAGCGACCGGACACGAGCGGACGCCGTCTACGCGGCGCTCCTGGAACGGCAGGGCGAGCGCTGGGTCGAACCCCGTGTCGAGCGCACGCGCCGTGTGCTCGAACTGCTCGACGACCCGCAGCGCACGTACCGCGTGGTGCACATCACCGGCACGAACGGCAAGACCTCGACGAGCCGCATCATCGAATCGATCGTGCGCGCGCACGGGCTCCGCACAGGGCTCTTCACGAGCCCTCACCTCGAGCGGTTCACCGAGCGGATCACGGTCGACGGCCAGCCGATCGAGGACGGCGCCGTCGCGGACGCGTGGGACGAGATCTCACCCATCGTCGACCTCGTCGACGCCGAGCTCGACGGTCGGGGGGAGCCGCCGCTGACGTTCTTCGAGCTGCTCACGGTCCTCGCCTTCGTCGCGTTCGCCGATGCGCCCGTGGACGTCGCGGTGATCGAGGTCGGGATGGGCGGGTCGTGGGATGCCACGAACACCGCCGACGGGGATGTCGCCGTCTTCGCTCCGATCGACATCGACCACGCGGACAAGCTCGGCGACACGATCGCGGAGATCGCGACGGTGAAGGCCGGGATCATCAAGGATCGCGCGGCCGCCGTGTCTGCGGCTCAGGACCCGGCCGCGGCCGGTGTGCTCACCGCCGCGGCCCGCGCGAAGGAGGCGTCGCTCGCTTTCGAGGGCGAGCAGTTCGGTCTCCTCGACCAGAAGCTCGCCGTCGGCGGGCAGCTGCTCACCGTCCGCGGCCTCGCGGCGACCTACGACGAGCTCTACCTGCCCCTCTACGGTGCCCACCAGGGGAGGAACGCGGCCCTCGCCGTCGCCGCCGTCGAGTCGCTCATCGGCGGCGCGACCCAGCCGCTCGCCGCCGACGTCCTCGCGGACGGGTTCGCGACCGCGACCTCGCCCGGGCGCCTGCAGCTCATCGGCATCGCACCGACCGTGCTCGTCGACAGTGCGCACAATCCCCACGGCGCCCGGTCGCTGGTGTCGGCACTCGGGGAGTCGTTCGACTTCGACGAGTGGGGCCTCGTGCTCGGCGCCTTCGCGGACAAGGACGTCGACGGGATCGTCCAGACGCTCGCTCCGGCCGTGGCGCAGGTGTTCGCGACCGCACCGGAATCCGACCGTGCCGAGGAGCCCGACCGGATCGCCGACATCGTGGAGGAGGTCGGGACGCCCGTGACCGTGCACCGCGACCTCGCCGAGGCGGCGGAGGCCGCTCGGGCGTGGGCCGCGGCATCCGATCGACGGGCGGTCGTCATCGCGGGCAGCGTCGTGCTGGCCGGCGAGGCCGTCGTCTTGGCGGAGGCCGAGGGGTGGAAGTCGGGGTACGACGCGTGAGCCCGCGAGTGCGTCGACAGCGCGGCGCACGTGAGTCGCTCCTGTCGGTGATCCTCGGATTCGAATCGATCGTCGCGTTCCTCGCGGGCCTCTCCGTCTACGGACTGAAGGCGTTGCCTGCGGGGATCGAGCCGTGGTGGGGAATCGTCGGGGGAGCCGTCCTGGGCGTCCTGATGATCGCCCTCGCGGGGTTCACCCGGCACACGTGGGCGGTCGTCGCGGGCGGTGCACTGCAGGTCGTCATCGCGCTCGGCGCCTTCTTCGTGCCGGCCCTGCTGATCGCCGCCGCGGTTTTCGGCGGGCTGTACGTGTATGCCACCATCAAGGGCGGCGCGCTCGATCAGCGCAACGCCTCACTCGCCGCAGACGCGGACCAGAACGGAGACTGACATGGCCACCGAACAGACCCTCGTCCTCGTGAAGCCCGACGGGGTCGCCCGTGGACTCACCGGAGCGATCCTCGCCCGCATCGAGGCGAAGGGCTACGCGCTCGTCGACATCCGCCTCGTGGAGCCGGACCGCGCCCGCCTGGAGCAGCACTACGCCGAGCACGAAGGCAAGCCGTTCTACGAGCCGCTGCTGGAGTTCATGATGTCGGGTCCCTCCGTGGCGATCCGCCTTGCGGGCAACCGCGTCATCGAGGGATTCCGCTCGCTCGCCGGCACCACCGACCCCACGACCGCGGCCCCCGGCACCATCCGCGGGGACTTCGGGCGCGACTGGGGCCTGGCCGTCCAGCAGAACCTCGTCCACGGCAGCGACAGCACCGAGTCCGCCGCGCGCGAGCTCGGCATCTGGTTCGCCTGAGCCGAGACCCACGACGATGCCCCCGCTCTTCACGGAGCGGGGCATCGTCGTGTCAGCGGGTGAACTCCGCGATCCAATCCAGCTGCAGCTGCGCGAGCAGACCGACGACCGCGAACGTGACGATCGCCATGAGCGGCACCCAGGCCATCAGCCTGCCCGCGCCGCGACGAGCCGACGCGGATGCCGGGATCGCCCCGATCCGCACGAGGTGCACGACGACGGCGTAGAACGAGGGGATCGTCACCAGCCACGTCACCATGCACCACGGGCAGAGGGTGCCGAGCACGTACACGCTCTGCGAGATCAGCCACAGCACGAACCCGAACGCGAAGGTCATACCGAGGCCGAAGACGAGCCAGAACCAGCGAGCGAACCTCGCGCCGGCGAGCAGAGCGGCCCCGACGACGGCAGGCGCCATCCACCCGGTCAGACCCAGGACGGGGTTCGGGAACCCGAACACCGAGCCCTGCGCCGACTGGAGATTCGCGCCGCACTGCACCAGGAGACTGATGTCGCAGGCCGCAGTGGCGTTCGGGTCGGCCAACAGACGAAGTCGTTCCACGGTGAGTTCGAACGCGGCGAACCATCCCACGGCACCTGCCAGGATCAGCCAGACGGCGAGGCCGAGGGGGCGTGGGGAGCCGGTCCGGGAGGTCATGCGGGCGATTATCGCACCGCCGGTCATGGGTGCCCTGGAGGCCTCGGCCGTGCATAACCCACCGATCGGTCATGGAATCGCCCCGGAAAGTGGGATACTGGGAGTCGACGTCCCCGCGGCCGCGCCGCCCGGACGTCACCAGGAGACTTCGGGCGATGACCGCCCGCGCAGCGTCACCTCGCCCAGAGAGCGAGGATCGGCTGCAGACCGAGAGAGTTCGCGGCCCCTCCGAGAACGGAGCGGCGCCGCCAGAGTTACGCCGGACGGCGCGCGGAGCCGTCGGCTGGGAGTACGCCAGAGATGGCCGATGACAACAACGAAGCAACCACGCCGGACCAGGACGAGGCGCTGACCTCCGCCCCTGAGCAGGAGACGGCCACGCCGACGCCGGAGGCGCCCGCTGAGCCCGAGGCGCCCGCTGAGCCCGAGGCGCCTGCCGAGCCCGAGGCGCCCGCTGAGCCCGAGGCGCCCGCCGAGCCCACGGCACCCGCTGAGCCTGAGGAATCTGCTGAGCCCGAGACGCCCGCCGAGCCGCAGACGCCCGCCGAGCAGGAAGCGTCGGCTGGGCCTGCGGCGTCGGCTGAGCCTGCGGGGTCGGCTGAGCCTGCGGGGTCGGCTGAGCCTGCCGAACCCGAGGTGCCCGTCGCGCCGGAGACTCCGACCGCGATCAGCCTGGGGCTCATCCCCGAGCAGTTCGTGTCGGCGGTGTCGACGGCGCTGCACTTCTACGCGCCCGAGATCACGCCTCTCCCGGCGCTGCAGCGGGACGATCGTGACGAGCGCGAGGACGGTGCGTCCGACTCGCCGTCGAGCTCGCGACGCCGCAACCGCCGTCGAGGCGGCAACGGGGGCGAGTCGCAGGACGAGCCTGCGCCGCGCCGCCGGGCGGTCGAAGTCATCACCGAGCCGCAGCGCATCAAGGGGTCCACGCGGCTCGAGGCGAAGAAACAGCGCCGCCGCGACGGTCGCGAGGCCGGTCGCCGCCGCCCCGTCGTCACCGAGGCCGAGTTCCTCGCCCGTCGCGAGTCGGTCGACCGCGACATGATCGTGCGCTCCAAGAGCGGTCGGATCCAGATCGCCGTGCTGGAGGACAACGTCCTCGTCGAGCACTACGTCGCCCGCAACCAGGACGCTTCACTCATCGGCAACGTCTACCTCGGCCGCGTGCAGAACGTGCTCCCCAGCATGGAGGCCGCGTTCGTGGACATCGGTCGCGGCCGCAACGCCGTGCTGTACTCCGGCGAGGTGGACTGGGATGCCGTCGAGACCGGCAACCAGCCGCGCCGCATCGAACTCGCGCTCAAGTCCGGCGACCGGGTGCTCGTGCAGGTCACGAAGGACCCGGTGGGGCACAAGGGCGCCCGTCTGACCAGCCAGATCTCGCTGCCCGGCCGGTACCTCGTGTACGTCCCCGGTGGCGCGATGAACGGCATCTCGAGGAAGCTCCCCGACACCGAGCGTGCCCGGCTGAAGAAGATCCTCAAGGAGGTGCTGCCGGAATCCTCGGGCGTCATCGTGCGCACCGCGGCGGAGGGCGCCACCGAGGAGCAGCTCACGCGGGACGTGCAGCGCCTCACCTCGCAGTGGGAGCACATCAGCACCCAGGCCCAGTCGGGCCAGGCACCCGCCCTGCTGCACTCCGAGCCCGATCTCCTCGTGAAGATCGTGCGCGACGTCTTCAACGAGGACTTCCGCAAGATGCTCATCCAGGGCGACGAGGCGTACCAGACCATCACCTCGTACCTCACGGGAGTCGCTCCGGATCTGCTGGAGCGGATCGAGAAGTACGACGGCGACCACGACCCGTTCGATGAATTCCGCGTCACGGAGCAGATCGAGAAGGCCCTCGATCGCAAGGTCTGGCTGCCCTCGGGCGGTTCGCTCGTCATCGACCGCACCGAGGCCATGACGGTCGTCGACGTGAACACGGGCAAGTTCGTCGGCACCGGGGGCAACCTCGAGGAGACCGTCACGAAGAACAACCTCGAGGCGGCTGAGGAGATCGTGCGCCAGCTGCGGCTGCGCGACATCGGCGGCATCATCGTCGTCGACTTCATCGACATGGTCCTCGAGTCCAACCGGGACCTCGTCCTGCGCCGCCTCGTCGAATGCCTGAGCCGCGACCGCACCAAGCATCAGGTCGCCGAGGTGACGTCGCTCGGACTCGTGCAGATGACCCGCAAGAAGATCGGCCTCGGGCTGCTCGAGACCTTCAGCGAGGCGTGCGAGGTCTGCGCCGGGCGTGGCGTCATCGTCCACCACGACCCGGTCGTGAAGCACCGCGCGAACGGCAGCGGCACCGGTGGGAACGGCGGCAACGGCGGTGGGCGCCGCTCGCGTCAGAACGGCGCCTCGCCGCAGCAGTCGGCGGCCGCGACGCCGACGGGCGGCACCCACGTCATCACCGAAGGTGTGAAGTCCGCACTCGCGCAGATCGCCGCCTCCACGATGAAGCCGCACGAGGAGCAGGTGGCCGTCGAGCCCGAGGCGGAGGCGCCGGTCGAGGCGCAGCCGCGCGCCGAACGCGCGAAGCGCCCGCGCCGCAAGAAGGCGGACGCTGCCCCGAAGTCGGACGCCGAGCGCATGCTCGACTCGGTCCTCGAGGCGCTGCCCGAGCCGAAGGCACCCGGGCAGGGCCGCGCACGCCGCCGGGTGACGACCGCCGCGCTGACCGGCACGCCGGTGTCGACCTCGCCGGAAGAGGACTGACCCTCAGGTCACCGTCCGCGCCGCTCGCGGGCGGTGACCCGCAGCCCCGAAGCGATGAGCCGGCGGACGAGCTCATGTGCGCTGACTCGCTCCGCGCCGCCGGCGACCAACCGGTCGAGGGCGTCGGCGGGGACGTCGTAGTGATCACGGTCGAACGCGCGTGGCGGGATGCCGTGGGCCGCCGCGAATGCATGCAGCTCGGACAGGTCGCTGTCCGAGACCATGTGGGCCCAGAGCCGGCCGTGCGCGGGCCACATCGCGGAGTCGACCAGGATCGCCATCCGCCGATCATAGGCACGGGGAGGTCGCGGGGCACCCGTGCCGACACGGCCCCGAGCGCTTTTGCCCTCTCCGCGGGGATCGGGTATTCTGGACCCTTGGTGCGTCACGTGTCGCAGGACGATGCGACCCAGAGCCTGGCTTCCGCACCACGACTTCCAGTCTCATCAGACAATCGGAGCCGAGCGCTCCACAGAAGAAACAAGGTGTGAAGTGGTTTACGCAGTTGTGCGCGCCGGTGGCCGTCAGGAGAAGGTCCAGGTCGGCACCATCGTCGTCCTCGACCGTCAGGCGGCGAAGGTCGGCGACAAGATCGAGCTCCCGGCCGTCCTCTTCGTCGACGGCGACGCCGTGACGACCGACGCCGACAAGCTCGCGAAGGTCAAGGTCACCGCCGAGGTCCTCGGCGAGGAGCGCGGTCCGAAGATCGTGATCCAGAAGTTCAAGAACAAGACCGGCTACAAGAAGCGCCAGGGCCACCGTCAGGACCTCACGCGCGTCAAGATCACCGGCATCAAGTAAGCAGCCGAGAGGACACGAGAGATGGCACATAAAAAGGGCGCAAGCTCCACCCGTAACGGTCGTGACTCCAACGCACAGCGCCTCGGCGTGAAGCGTTTCGGCGGCCAGCAGGTCCTCGCCGGCGAGATCATCGTCCGTCAGCGCGGCACCCACTTCCACCCGGGCGCCGGTGTCGGCCGCGGTGGCGACGACACGCTGTTCGCGCTTGCCGCGGGTGCGGTCGAGTTCGGCACGAAGGGCGGCCGCAAGGTCGTCAACATCGTGTCGGCCGCTGAGTGATCAGACAACATTCTCGATGAGGGGCGGGCTGCGGCCCGCCCCTCATTCTTTCCCCCGCCGGCCCCGGTCGGCTTCCCGTCAGGAGACACCGCATGGTGACGTTCGTCGATCGCGTGACGCTGCACTTGAGCGCAGGCAAGGGCGGCAACGGCTGTGTCTCGGTCAAGCGAGAGAAGTTCAAGCCCCTCGCCGGCCCTGACGGCGGGAACGGCGGACACGGTGGCGACATCATCCTCGTATCCGACCCGCAGGTCACCACGCTGCTGTCCTACCACCACTCACCGCATCGTTCCGCCGGTAATGGCGGCTTCGGCATGGGCGATCACCGCTCCGGCGCCCAGGGCGAGCCGCTGGAGCTCCCGGTCCCGGTCGGGACGGTCGTGAAGGACGAGGACGGCGAGACGCTCGTCGACATGGCGACGCCCGGCATCCGCTTCGTCGTCGCACCCGGTGGGCAGGGAGGGCTCGGCAACGCCTCGCTCGCGAACCCGAAGCGCAAGGCGCCCGGCTTCGCCCTCCTCGGCACCCCGGGGTGGGAGGGCGATGTCCAGCTCGAGCTGAAGACCGTCGCCGATGTGGCCCTCGTCGGCTACCCGTCGGCGGGCAAGTCCAGCCTCATCGCCGCCATCTCGGCCGCACGGCCGAAGATCGCCGACTACCCCTTCACGACGCTGCACCCGAACCTCGGCGTCGTGCAGGCGGGCGAGGCCCGCTACACGGTCGCCGACGTGCCGGGGCTCATCGAGGGTGCGAGCGAGGGCAAGGGACTCGGGCTCGAGTTCCTCCGCCACGTCGAACGCTGCACGGCCCTCGTCCACGTCCTCGACTGCGCGACCCTCGACCCGGGTCGCGACCCCATCAGCGATCTCGACGTCATCCTCGCGGAGCTGGCGGCCTATCCCGTCCCCGACGGCCAGGTCCCGCTGCTCGAGCGTCCGCAGCTCGTCGCGTTGAACAAGCTGGACGTCCCCGAGGCGAAGGATCTCGCCGACCTCGTCCGCCCCGACCTCGAGGCCCGCGGCTTCCGGGTGTTCGACATCTCCACGGTCAGCCGTGACGGCCTGCGACAGTTGACGTTCGCGCTCGGCGAGATCGTGGAGGAGCATCGGGCGGCCGCTGCGGCGGCGCCCGCGCCCGAGCGGATCGTCATCCGTCCGCAGGGGTCGGAGAAGGACTTCGAGATCCGTGTCGAAGGCGGCACCTACGGCAACATCTACCGCATCCTCGGCGACAAGCCCGTGCGCTGGGTGCAGCAGACCGACTTCCAGAACGAGGAGGCCGTCGGGTTCCTCGCCGACCGCCTCGAGAAGCTGGGCGTCGAGGATGGGCTCTACCGCGCCGGGGCCGAGGCGGGCTCGACCGTCGTGATCGGCAAGGGCGACGGCATCGTCTTCGACTGGCACCCGTCGCTCGGTTCCGCCGCCGAGCTGATGACCGCGCCGCGCGGCACCGATCCGCGCCTCGACCTGAACCCGCGTCGCACCACCTCCCAGCGTCGCGACCGCTACCACGAGCGCATGGACGCCAAGGCCGAGGCGCGTGCCGAGCTCGAATCCGAACGCCTCGCCGCGCGCGGCGACGGCTGGGGGGACGAGAGCGAGTCGTGACGCTGCAGGATCGCGCGGGAATCGCGGGGGCGCGTCGCGTCGTCGTCAAAGTCGGCTCGTCGTCCATCAGCGGTGAGAACGCCGAGAAGATCGGCCCGATCGTCGACGCTCTCGCCGAGGCGCACGCACGCGGCACCGAGGTCGTCCTCGTCTCGTCCGGTGCCATCGCGACCGGCATGCCGTTCCTGCTGCTCGATTCCCGGCCGAGTGATCTCGCCACCCAGCAGGCCGCGGCCGCGGTGGGGCAGAACGTCCTCATCTACCGGTACCAAGAAGCCCTCCGGCCTTTCGAGATCGTGGCCGGCCAGGTGCTGCTCACGGCGGGCGACCTCGAGAACCCCACCCACCGGTCGAACGCACGTCGCGCCATGGAACGTCTGTTGGGGCTTCGGATCCTGCCCATCGTCAATGAGAACGACACCGTCGCGACGCACGAGATCCGCTTCGGCGACAACGACCGGCTGGCTGCACTCGTGGCGCAGCTGATCGGCGCCGATGCGCTCGTGCTGCTCAGCGACATCGAAAGCCTGTACACCCGCCCGCCTGGGGAGCCCGGCGCCCGCCCGATCGACGAGGTCGCGTTCGGTGACGATCTCTCGGGCTACGAATTCGGGTCCGTGGTCGTCAACAGCGTCGGAACCGGAGGGGCTGCCACCAAGGCCTCGGCCGCCCGTCTTGCCTCCGCGGCGGGGGTCGCCGTGCTCGTCACGAGCGCCGACCTCGTGCACGCGGCGCTGCGAGGGGATCGCGTCGGCACGTGGTTCGCTCCGGACCCGAACCCCGCGGTGCCGGCGGGGACCGCGCCCGTGCGTGTTCCTGCGGAATGACCGCGTCCCGCACAGCCGTAGACTGACGAGATGACCACGACCGTCCTCAGCCCGCTCGAGCGCATGCGATCCGCGCGGGAGGCATCCCGGTCCGTCGGTCTCCTGACGGATGCCGCGAAGGTCGACCTGCTCCGGGGCATCGCCGATGCGATCGAGGCCGACGTGCCCCGCATCGTCGCGGCGAATGCCGAAGACCTCGCCCGCGGCGAGTCGAACGGCCTCACGCCCGGGCTCATCGATCGGCTGAGACTCGACGAGCCGCGCGTGCGCGCGCTGGCGGCGGCCGTCCGCGAGGTCGCAGTGCTGCCCGACCCGGTGGGGCGTGTGCTCGACGATCGCACGCTGGAGAACGGCATCCGTCTGCAGAAGGTCTCGGTGCCGTTCGGTGTCGTCGGTTCGATCTACGAAGCCCGGCCGAACGTCACGGTCGACATCACCGCGCTCGCCCTGCGGTCGGGTAACGCGGTGGTCCTCCGCGGCGGCAGCGCGGCCCAGTCCTCGAACGCCGCCCTCGTCGCGGTGATGCGGGGCGCCCTCTCCGCGGCGGGTGTCGACCCGGAAGCGATCCAGACGGTCGACGATTTCGGCCGTGACGGCGCGAACGCGCTGATGCGCGCACGCGGACTCGTCGACGTGCTGGTTCCGCGGGGCAGTGCGCAGCTCATCGAGACCGTCGTCACCGAGTCGACGGTGCCCGTCATCGAGACGGGGGCCGGCGTCGTCCACATCGTCCTGGACGCGTCCGCGCCGCTCGAGTGGGCCACCGACATCGTCGTCAACGCGAAGGTCCAGCGGCCGAGCGTCTGCAACTCGGTGGAGACGGTCCTCGTCCATCGCGATGCGGCGCAGCGGGTCGTCGCCCCGATCGTCGCGACACTGCAGGAGCGCGGCGTGACCGTCCACGGCGACGACGAGACGCGCCGACTCGCCGGCGGGGTCGTCCCCGCTGTCGAGGCCGACTGGTCGACGGAGCACATGAGCCTGGACGTCTCGTTCCGCATCGTCGACGACCTCGACGAAGCCCTCGCGCACATCCGGACGTATTCGACCCAGCACACGGAGTCGATCATCACGGCCGACGAGTCGGCCGCGGAGCGTTTCCTGGCCGAGGTCGACTCCGCCGTCGTGATGGTGAACACCTCGACCCGGTTCACGGACGGCGGCGAGTTCGGGTTCGGCGCCGAGGTCGGCATCTCGACCCAGAAGCTGCACGCGCGCGGTCCGATGGGGCTCGCCGAGCTCACGACGACGAAGTGGCTGGCGCGGGGCGCCGGGCAGATCCGACCCTGACCGCCTAAACTGTCACTGCACGCGTCCCCTCGAACGGAGCCTGAATGAACCTCGCGACGACCCTCGCCCTCGCCGCAGCCGAGACCGAGCACCACGGCAACGTGATGGCGGAGACCTTCATCTTCGGAGTCATCGCATTCATCCTCTTCCTCGCGCTCGGCTTCGTGGTGCTGTCGTACCGCAACGTCGCCAACCGTCACTCGCACAAGGCCGAGGCCTACGCCGCCAAGAACCCCGTGCAGCAGCAGGCGGGCCACGGCAAGCACTGAGGCTGCGTCGATGGCAACCGCGCGGGCGCAGCGAATCGGTGTGATGGGTGGCACCTTCGACCCCATCCATCATGGACACCTGGTCGCCGCCAGCGAGGTCGCGCAATCGTTCGACCTCGACGAGGTGGTCTTCGTCCCGACCGGTCAGCCCTGGCAGAAGTCGGGTGTCTCGTCGGCGGAGCACCGGTACCTGATGACCGTCATCGCGACGGCATCCAACCCGATGTTCACGGTCAGTCGTGTCGATGTCGACAGGCGCGGCGCGACCTACACGATCGACACCCTGCGCGACCTGAAGGAGCAGCGGCCGGACGCGGAGCTGTTCTTCATCACGGGCGCCGACGCAATCGCACAGATCCTGAGCTGGCGTGACGTCAGTGAGCTGTGGGACCTCGCGCACTTCGTCGCCGTCTCGCGCCCCGGACACACGCTCAGCGTGGAGGGACTCCCGTCCGACGACGTGAGTGTGCTCGAGATCCCCGCACTGTCGATCTCCTCGACCGACTGCCGTGCGCGCGTGCGTCGCGGACACCCCGTCTGGTACCTCGTCCCCGACGGCGTGGTCCAATACATTGCGAAGCACCACCTGTATCGGAGCAAGGCATGAGCACACCAGACCAGCCGAGCCCACCGCTGACCCGGCGGCAGCTGCGCGAGCTGCGCAACACGGCATCCACCCCGATCATCACCTCGGAGGAGGCGGAAGCCGCCGCCGAGGAGGCAGCCAAGACGACCGCCCCGTCGGCTCCGCTGCCGCGCGCCGCCGAGCCCGTGCAGCTGCCCGAGGCGCCCGATCCCGACGTCGACCTCGACGAGCATCCGTTCACCCGTCGGCGGGCGCGTCAGCAGGCGAAGCTGCGGACCGCGTCGATCGATGTCATCCCGGCCGGCTCCGACGAGGCGCCCGCTCCGGCGGATGTCGAGCCGGACGCGGAGATCGAGGATGCCTCGCGCGAGGAGGAGTCGCCCGCCGTTGGAGAGGGCACCGTCGAGCAGGATGCCGAGACGGAACCGACCGGTGACGAGGCGGCGCCTGTCGAGGCGGAGCCCGACGCCGAGCCCGAGGACTTCGAGCCCGAGGAGGGGGAGCCCGAGGAGGCGGAGCCCGTCGAGTCGGAGCCCGCGGGATCCGACCCTGAGGTCGTCGACGAACCGGACGCGGAGGTCGAGCCGGACACCGAACCCGAGAACGGCGACGCCGAGTTCGAGCAGGGTGACGCGGAATCCGAAGCGGACACCGCCGAGTCCACGCAGGACGACGCCGAGTCTGACGGTGGCGCCGCGCTCGAAGAGGACGTCCTGATCGAGGACGATGCCGAGGAGCACGCGGACGCGGAGTCCCGCACCGACACCGAGCTTGACCGCGAGGACGCGCCGGTCATCGCCCCCGCGCTCGGCGCGCAGCTGCTCGAGGGCGGTGCCGCCGACATCGAGCTGCCGCCGTCGTTCGATCAGCTGCTGACGCGCGGTGGCAGCGGATCGTCCTCTGCGCCGAACGCGCTCATCCTCTCCCAGACCCCTGACACCGATTCGCTGTCGGTGCCGATCCTGGGAACCGGCGAGCTCATCATCACCGGCAGCTACAACCTCCCGGAGAACTACGGGTCGACCGGCACCGCACCGGGCACGTCCGACGGCAAGGACATCGACGCGGCACTCATCGACGGCGAGCTCCCCCCAGCATCCTCACCCACCCCCATCGCCGCGTCGTCGGCGATCAGCACGATCAAGAGCGCGGACGAGATCATCCGCCCGCCGGCGCCCGAGAAGGGCAGCCGGCTCATCATGACCCTCGCGATCTGTGCCGGTGCGCTCGGCCTGGCACTCGCAACGGTCCTCATCCTCGCCGTCACGAACGGAGTCTTCTGAATGGTCGCCGCACCGCACACCCACGAACTCGTCCAGGTGGCAGCCGCTGCCGCCGACAGCAAGGGCGGTGAGGACCTGGTCGCCTTCGACGTCTCCGAGCCGTTGCCGCTCGTCGATGCGTTCCTCCTCGTGACGGGGAGCAGCGAGCGCAACGTCGCGGCGATCGCCGACGAGGTCGAGGAGAAGATGCTCGAAGCCGGCCAGAAGCGGTTGCGCCGCGAGGGTCGCGAGGAGTCCCGGTGGATCCTGCTGGACTTCGGCGACCTCGTCGTGCACGTCTTCCACGAGCAGGAGCGCGTGTTCTACGGCCTCGAACGGCTGTGGAAGGACTGCCCGGTCATCGCCGTCAGCCTTCCCGAGCACACGCCGGGCGACAACTGACGGCGGCCGTGGTTCGGACCACAGTTCGGCGTGTAGTAAACTGAATGAGTTGCCGCGAGCGGCGACGAAGGGCCTGTGGCGCAGCTGGTAGCGCACCTGCATGGCATGCAGGGGGTCAGGGGTTCGAGTCCCCTCAGGTCCACCAAACACCCCGGTTCGCCGGGGGTTTTGTGTCTCTGCGGCGAGAGCCGCGGTCGGGTCCGCTCGATATCGAACGGAGACCATCGTCCTCCGATCCGCTCGCTACGCTGATCCCGTGCGCCGCAGCCTCCTCATCCTCCCGGCCATCGCCGGCATCGTCGTCTTGCTGAGCGGCTGCATGCCGGGTCGGACCGATGGTGGCCTCATCGGGATCGAGTCCGAGTCGCCTGCGGCAGAGGTGTCGAGGACTCCTGTGCCGACTCCGGCAGCCACGGCCGAACCGGACGCGTCACCGACCGCAGCGCCGTCGCCGGCCTCGCTCGTCGCGCCTGAGTGCGACGCGATCGCGAGCCTCGACTGGATGCATCAGAACCTCGACGACGAGATCGACGAGCCCGTTGAGAACGTCGACGAGTTCAGCCCCGAGAGCCTGCCGGGACCCGCCGCGCAGCGGGCTGCCGCCGGCTCCGACCCCCTCGGCAGCTGCACCTGGGGCATTCCCGGCTCCGACGGTGCGTTCACCGTGTCATTCCTCGCCATCCCGCCGAACGAGCGGACGACCCTCATCACCGCACTGGAGTCCTCGCCGACGTACACGCGCCGTGAGGACGGCTACGTCGCCGACGACGGCCGGCCCGCACCCACGTACTCCCATCTGTTCGAAGAAGGCATCGGCTACGGCCTGGCCTACTCGTTCCACGGCGGGTTCTGGGTCTCCGTCGCAGGCACCATGATCAGCCCCGACGACGCGGTCGAGCTGTCGAGTATGGCGCTCGACGCTGCGATCTCGGACAGCTGACGGGTGACGTCAGTCCTCGCCGTCTGACTCCGGCATCCGCTCATCGGGCACGGTGTCACGATCGACCTCGAGGCGGCCGCCTTCGGGGGCGACGAAGCGCTCCTCGGGCGACGCGGTGCCGGCACCGTCCGGCGCGCCTTCGGGTGCCGGAGGAAGTCCTTCCTGCTCGCCGCCGACGAAGCGGTCGAGGTCGGGGGAGTGCGAGGTGCTGTCGGCGTTCACGGCGATCCTTTCGACGCCCCCAGCCTCCCCGTTGCAACGCCGGAGGTCGAGGCCCTTGACGTCACCGCCGCGTGCCATCAGCGCGCCTCTGTCGTGGGGACGCCGGGCTGAGTAGCCTCGTGGCTGGCCCCATCCCCTGGGAGCCGGGAACGGAGAGACGATGAAGTTCTTCCAGAGGCTCGGCAGGTCGCTCATGCTGCCGGTCGCCGTCCTTCCGGTCGCAGCGATCCTGTCGGGCATCGGCTACTGGATCAAGAACGCGAACGGTGGGTCCGACAACATCGGGTCGGCGTTCCTCAGCGCGGCCGGCGGTGCGCTGCTGAACAACCTCGCGCTCCTGTTCGCGGTCGGTGTGTCCATCGGCATGGCGAAGAAGTCGGACGGGACGTCCGCCCTTGCGGGCCTCGTCTCCTGGCTGACCGTGACGACGATGCTGAGTCCGGCGACCATGTCGGCACTCACCGGCGTCGACGTCGAGGCCGTCGATCCCGCCTTCACAAAGGTCCAGAACGTCTTCGTGGGCATCATCTGCGGCCTCATCGGCGCCTGGTGTTACAACCGGTTCAAGGACACGAAGCTCCCTGACGCCCTCTCGTTCTTCTCGGGAAAGCGTTCCGTCGCCATCGTCACGGCGGGCCTGTCGCTCATCGTCGCGATCGTCCTCGTGTTCCTGTGGCCGCTGGTCTACGGCGGACTCGTCAGCTTCGGCGAATGGATCGTCACCCTCGGACCGGTCGGTGCCGGACTCTACGGATTCTTCAACCGCCTGCTGATCCCCCTCGGCCTGCACCACGCCTTGAACTCGGTGTTCTGGTTCGATGTCGCGGGCATCAACGATCTGAACAACTTCCTGCAGGGCTCCGCGGGCGACGGGGTCGCCGGTGAGACGGGTCAGTACATGACCGGTTTCTTCCCCGTCATGATGTTCGGGCTCCCGGGAGCCGCGCTGGCGATGTACGTGACCGCGAAGACCACGCGTCGCAAGGTGGCCGCCGGCATCCTGCTGTCCGGTGCCATCTCGTCGTTCTTCGTCGGTGTCACCGAGCCGCTCGAGTTCTCGTTCATGTTCCTCGCGCCGTGGCTCTATCTCGTCCACGCCGTGTTCATGGGCATCTCGCTCTTCGTCTCCGCGCTGCTGCCCGTGCGGATGGGATTCGGCTTCTCAGGCGGATTCATCGATCTCGTTCTGGGCTGGGTGAACCCTTTGGCGCAGAACCCATGGATCATCCTCATCATGGGTCCGATCTGGTTCGTGATCTACTTCGTCGTCTTCCGGTGGATCATCCGACGGTTCGATCTGAAGACACCCGGACGCGAAGACGACGAGGCCATGGACGACGAGGAGACGGATGCCGCGCCGCGAGGCGACTTCCACACAACGGCGGAGCGGTTCGTCGATGCGCTGGGCGGGAAGGACAACATCGTCGAACTCGACAACTGCGCCACGCGCCTCCGTATGGAGATCGCGGACGTCTCGCGCGTGGACGAGTCCGCCCTCCGGAGAGCCGGCGCGGCGGGCACGATCAAGCCGGGGGGACGGTCGGTTCAGGTGGTCTACGGGCTCAACGTCCAATTCGTGAAGGACGCGATGGAGGATGTCATCGCCGGGCGCAGCGCCTCGAGCCGCGTCCCCGCGGCCGCTGGAGTCGCCATCGAGACGCAGGCGCCCGCGGTGGTCCGACTCACCGCGCCCGTCGCCGGCCGCATCCTCGCCCTCTCCGACGTGCCGGACGCCATGTTCTCGGACGGCACGATGGGGCCGGGCATCGCGATCGACCCCTCTGATGAGGTCGTCACCGCCCCGGCGGACGGGATGGTGGAGAGTGTCTTCCCGACAGGTCACGCCGTCGGGCTGAGGCTGGACGACGGCACGGAGCTGCTCATCCACATCGGGATCGACACCGTCGAGATGCAGGGGGACGGCTTCCGCACGCTCGTCTCCGCAGGCCAACGAGTGAAGACGGGCGATCCGCTGGTGCGATTCGATCGTCAGCGCATCGTCGCCGCGGGCCACTCGCCCGTCACGCCGGTGGTCATCCTGAACAATCCCGACGCGCGCATCGATCTGGTGTGAGGTCGACCGGGCTCAGTCGATCAGGGCGAGGAGGCTCGTGCGGATCGGCTGGGCCCGATCGGTGAACCCCCGCTGCGCCGAGACGTATGCGGACTTGCCCGCGGGCGTCTCGACGGCCACGGGCGCGTAGCCCCAGTCGCGCAGGTCGTACGGGGACGCGCGCATATCGAGTTCGCGGATGTCGCGGGCGAGTTCGAACGCGTCGAGGAGGAGCTCGCCCGGCACCAGAGGCCCCAGTTTGACCGCCCACTTGTAGAGGTCCATCCCCGTATGCAGGCAGCCGGGCTGCTCGGTGGCCGCCTGCGTCTCGCGCGTCGGAGCGAAGCGGTTGCGGGGAACGGCCTCGTCGGTGAAGAACCGGAAGGCGTCGATGTGCGTGCAGCGGAGGTCGTGCGACTCGACCACCGCGTCGGTGGCGTCCGGCCCGAGTCGGAGCGGGACGGGATGCCGCGTGGCACGATCCCGGTACACCATGGCCCACTCGTGCATGCCGAAGCAGCCGAACGATCCGGTGCGGGCGAGCGTGCTCGAGAGGATGCCTCGGATCGCCCGGACCAGCGGTTGCTTGTCGGACAGGAAACCCTCCGCATCGGCGACCACGACGGCACCGTCGGACCGATACCACCGCCATCCCGCGTGCGGAGCATCCGCCGCGTCTCCAAGGGCCGTCCCGCGGCCGGGATGCCAGCGCCGCAGCAACGACGGCTTGTACGAGTAGTACGTGTAGAGGAAGTCGTCCACCGGGTGGGTCTCACCGCGCTCGGCACGCCTCCGACGTCCCGCGGTGAGTGCGTCCGCGCGACCGGCGTGGGCCCGCATCCGCTCGGCCCAGTCGGACCGTTCGAGGATGGGGGAGTGCCGCGTGCCCACGCGGGCCTCAGACCGGGTCGATGAGCGCGGGCGAGTCGTTGCGCACATTGCCGACAGCGGCATCCACCACATGGTCGGTGAGCCCCTCGACGACGTGCGGCGCTGCGTCGACGGCGGCGTCGAGCAGATCGCCGACGTTGTCGACGTCGGTGTCGAGCCAGGCATCGGCGAAGTCTGCGTCGAGGAACAGCGGCATCCGGTCATGGATCGATCCGAGCGGAGCCACCGCGTCGCGGGTGAGGATCGTGAACGACAGCACCCACCGGGTCGGGTCGTCATCCGCCTTCTGCGGATCCTTCCACCACTCGTAGAGGCCGGCGAACAGCAACGGCGACCCGTCGGCGGGATGGATGAAGTAGGGCGTCTTCCCCTCGTCGGTGCTCTGCCATTCGTAGTAGCCGGTGGCAGGGACGACGGCTCGGCGCTTGATGAGCGCCTGGCGGAACATCGGCTTGTCCTCGAGCTCCTCGGAGCGGGCGTTGAACGCGCGCGCGCCGACCTTGAGATCCTTCGCCCATCCGGGGACGAGGCCCCACCGAGCGGACTCGAGACGCCGCGTCGGCGGGTCGGTCTTCGCGGAATCGAGCACGATGCCGACCTGCGCGGTCGGGGCGACGTTGTACGACGGGGCGGGCAGGTCGTCACCCTCGACGTCGACCCGGAGGACACCGACGAGCTCGGAGGCGACGTTCGCGACGACGAAGCGACCACACATGCGATCAGCCTAGGAGGGGTCGGGGACATCGCGGACGACCGCGACGTCGGTGAGACGCTCGAGCAGATCCGCGCCGTCGTCACCGGTCACCCACGGCACGCCTGCGGCCGTGTGGTCGTCGACGGTCGTCCGTCCACCGGCGAGGATCGCCTCGGCGGGGGTGAGGCGTCGGATCGCGACGGCGGCGACCTGGTCGGGGTGCTCCACGGTGAACGCCGTGTAGATGGCGTCATCGTGCTGACCGTCGTCGCCCACCAGGAGCCAGTCGATCTGCGGGAACTCGCGCGCGAGGCGCCGCAGGTTCTCCGTCTTGTGGTCCTTGCCGCTGCGGAACCATCGGTCGTGCGTGGGGCCCCAGTCGGTGAGCAGGAGCGCGCCCGAGGGGAACAGATGACGGCGTTGGAACCTGACCAGCGTCGGCGCCACGTTCCAGGCGCCCGTGGACAGGTAGAGGATCGGTGCGCCGGGGTTGTCTCGCATGAGTCGCTCCAGGAGCACCGCCATTCCGGGCACCGGCTGACGCGCGTGCTCGTTCAGGACGAACGAGTTCCACGCGGCGAGGAACGGGCGGGGGAGCGCCGTCACCATGACGGTGTCGTCGATGTCGGAGATGACCCCGAAGCGCACGTCGTCGGCCACGATGAACACCCGCGCTTCGACGGGTTCGCTGCCCTCGACGCTCATGGTGACGGTCTGCCACCCCGCGGGGAGCGACGCGGGGAGGACGATGTCGACGACGCCGCCTCGATCGGCGGCGACCTCGTGCGAGACCCCGTCGACCTCGACGGTCACGGAGGCGTGGGCGACGGGGACGGACGCGAAGCTCCGCCAGCCGCGCACGCCCGCGTAGTCACCGCGTTCGCGGGTCTTCTGCTTGGGCGGGATCAGGACGCGTCCGAGGACCCGGACCCACTCGGTGCTGCCGTACCCGGGGAAGGCCGCGACGGTCGGGCGGCGCCCACGCGCACGGGCGCGATTCTCGCGCCAGGCGTGGAACCGGTACTCGAGGCGCGCCAGCCAGAGCACCTTGGTCTCGCGCGGTGAGGGTGTAGCCACCGATTCAGTCTTTCACGTCCTCCGCACCCGGTTCGGACTCCGGAGCGAGATGCCGTGCCTCCCGCGCGCCGATGATGCGCTTGACGACGTAGACCGCGATCAGGAAGACGACGATCGCCCCGACGAACAGGTACCCGGCGTAGTGCAGGCTGTCCGAGATCTCGCGGTACCCCTCCGCCGCCACCGCGGTGACGGACACGTACGCGATGGACCAGAGGGCGCAGGCGGGTGTCGTCCATGCGAGGAAACGCCGATAGGCGAACCCGCTCATCCCCACCGTCAGGGGCACGAGCGAGTGGAGGACGGGAAGGAAGCGCGAGAGGAAGATCGCGGGTCCTCCGCGGCGGCGGAGGTACAGCTCCGCCCGGGTCCAGTTGTGCTCGCCGATCAGGCGGCCGACGCGGGAGAACCGGATGCGGGGCCCCAGCCACCTGCCCAGGGCGTACCCGATGCTCTCCCCGACGAGCGCTCCGACCAGGACTGCGAGAACGAGCCAGGCGCCTTCGGCCAGGCTGTCGACAGCCGTGCCCGCCACGATGACGATCGTGTCACCCGGCACGATGAGCCCCACGAGCACACTGGTCTCGAGCATCACCGCGACTCCGGCGACCAGCGTGCGAACGACGGGGTCGACGGCCTGCACGGTCTCGAGCAGCCAGTCGAGGATGTCGTTCACGTGCTCAGAGTATCCGCGCTGCCGTCCGTCTACCCTGAGGAGGTGTCCAGCGTCCTCGTCGCCCGAGCGATCTCCGGCTGGAACGACCCGGCGGCGCTGTACGCGGCGCTGTCGGCGGACGCGGAGCACTCCTTCTGGCTCGATGCCGGCCCCGCGGCGACGGACGGCTGGAGCTGGCTCGGGACGGGGCTCCCGGCATCCGCCGCGACCGAGGTGGTGTGCGCCGGCGCACCGGACGCGGCCGTGGGGCCCTTCCGCGGCGGATGGGTCGGCTGGTCCGGCTACGACGCGGCGGCGGCGCGGGCGGGAGCGCCCTCCGCACACGATGACGCGCCGCCGGAGCGCTGGCTGCGGGTGGAGCGGCTCGTCGCCGTGGACCACGCCGCGCGGCGGATGATCGCGTTCGCGCACGCGGACGGGCTCGCTGCGTGGTGCGCAGAGGTCGAGGCGCAGATCTCCGCGGCGCACCCGCGCGAGGTGCCGGTCGCGGACGCGGTCCGCATCCGCGGGCGACACACGCCCGACCGCTATGCCGCGCTCATCGAGGAGTGTCGCGACGAGATCCGGGAGGGGAACGCGTATCAGCTGTGCCTGACGACGCGGTTCGAGACCGAGGCATCCATCGATCCCGTCGACGCCTACCTCCGCCTCCGCGAGGCGACGCCGTCGCACCACGGGGGTGTCATCCGGAGCGGACCGCACGCGCTCGTCAGCGCGTCGCCCGAGCAGTTCGTCACCGTCGGCGGCGGTGTCATCCGCACGAAGCCCATCAAGGGGACGAGGCCGCGGGGCACGGATGCCGCGACGGATGCCGCGCTCGCCGCCGAGCTGCGCGGGAGCGAGAAGGAGCAGGCGGAGAACGTCATGATCGTCGACCTCATGCGGAACGACCTGCAGCGGGTCTGCATCCCCGGGTCGGTGACGGTCGAGAAGCTCCTCGAGGTCGAGTCCTACCCGGCGGTGCACCAGCTCGTGAGCACGGTGGCGGGACGGCTGCGCCCGCAGACGACGATCGGCGATGTCCTCGACGCGACGTTCCCGGCGGGGAGCATGACCGGCGCCCCGAAGCTGTCGGCGATGCAGATCCTGCACCGTCTGGAGCAGGAGCCGAGGGGCGTGTACTCGGGATGCTTCGGGTGGATCGGCGACGACGGCGGAGCGGACCTCGCGATGGTCATCCGCTCGGTGGTGATCCACCCTCGAGGCGCGTTCGTCGGGGCGGGCGGCGGCATCACCTGGGGCTCGGTCGCGGCGGACGAGGTCGCGGAGGTCGGGATCAAGGCGCGAGGACCGCTCGCCGCGATCGGCGGGGCACTGCCTCCGGGCTGGTGAAACGGCCGTTCCGCTAGTCTGGACGGGCGCTTTCGCGCGCCCTCCCGACTTGCACGATTGGTTCACCGTGTCCTCCAGCACCTCCCACGACGCCGCTGCCTCCGAGCAGACGAGCTTCGACCCCCGCGCCATCCAGACCAAGTGGCAGGCCCGCTGGGCCGAAGCGGACCCGTTCAAAGCGGGAGGCGACGACGACACGAGGCCTCGCAAGTACGTGCTCGGGATGTTCCCGTATCCCTCCGGCGATCTGCACATGGGTCACGCCGAGAACTACGCGTACGTCGACGCGGTCGCGCGCTTCTGGCGCCACCGCGGGTACAACGTGCTGAACCCCATCGGATGGGACTCGTTCGGCCTCCCCGCCGAGAACGCCGCCATCAAGGGTGGCGCCGGTTCGGACCCGCGCGAGTGGACGTACAACAACATCGACCAGCACAAGGTCAGCTTCCGAGCCTTCGGCTCGTCCTACGACTGGAGCCGTGTGCTCCACACGAGCGACCCGGAGTACTACCGCTGGAACCAGTGGCTGTTCCAGCGTCTCTTCGAGCGCGGGCTCGCCTACCGCAAGCAGAGCGCCGTCAACTGGTGCCCGAACGATCAGACGGTGCTCGCGAACGAGCAGGTCGTCGACGGTCACTGCGAGCGGTGCGGCTTCGAGGTCGTGAAGAAGAAGCTGACGCAGTGGTACTTCAAGATCACCGAGTACGCGGACCGTCTGCTCGATGACCTGAACCAGCTCGAGGGCTTCTGGCCGCACAAGGTGCTGCAGATGCAGCGCAACTGGATCGGCCGCTCCATCGGCGCCGACATCGATTTCGAGATCGAGGGTCGTGCCGAGAAGATCACGGTCTTCTCAACGCGCCCCGACACGCTCCACGGCGCGACCTTCATGGTCGTCGCCCCCGACTCCGACCTCGCCGCCGAGCTCGTCGGGGGGTCGTCGTCGGAGGTGCAGCAGCGGTTCCGCGACTATCTCGACACGGTGCAGAAGACGAGCGAGATCGAGCGTCAAACGGCAGACCGGCCCAAGACCGGCGTCTTCCTCGACCGTTTCGCGATCAACCCGATCAACGGCGAGCGTCTGCCGATCTGGGCGGCGGACTACGTCCTGGCCGACTACGGGCACGGTGCGGTCATGGCCGTTCCCGCGCACGATCAGCGCGACCTCGACTTCGCTCGTGCCTTCGACCTGCCCGTGAAGGTCGTCGTCGACACGACGGCACCCGTGACCGGTGCGATCCCGGTGATCGAGGTCGACGAGGACGGTGTCCCGATCGACGATGACCTCGAGTCGATCGATCCCGTGCGTACGGGTGTCGCGTTGACGGGCGAAGGGCGCCTCATCAACTCGGGATCGCTGAACGGGCTGTCGAAGCGGAATGCGATCGCTCGTGCCATCGAGGAGCTCACCGCCTCCGGCAACGGGCGCGCCGCGAAGACCTACCGCCTCCGCGACTGGCTCATCTCGCGTCAGCGCTTCTGGGGTACGCCGATCCCGATGATCCACACCGAGGACGGGCGCATCGTCCCCGTTCCCGACGAGCAGCTGCCCGTCATCCTGCCCGACGCGAAGGGACTCGACCTCAAGCCCAAGGGCACGTCTCCGCTGGGCGGTGCGACGGACTGGATGTCGACGGTCGACCCCGAGACCGGGGAGCCCGCTCTTCGCGACGCGGACACGATGGACACCTTCGTCGACAGCTCGTGGTACTTCCTGCGCTTCCTGGCCCCGAACGGGGCGACCGAGCCGTTCCCGACGGCGGAGGCATCCAAGTGGGCGCCGGTCGACTCGTACATCGGCGGCGTCGAGCACGCCATCCTCCACCTGCTGTACGCGCGCTTCATCACCAAGGTCCTCTTCGACATGGGCCTCGTCGACTTCACGGAGCCGTTCACGAGCCTGATCAACCAGGGCATGGTGCTCCTCGACGGATCGAAGATGTCGAAGTCGAAGGGCAATCTCGTCGAGTTCGCCTCGAGCATGGACGACCCGGGCGCCGACGCCGTCCGCGTCGCGATCGCCTTCGCCGGCCCCGTCGAGGACGACATCAACTGGGAGGACGTCTCGACGACCGGCGCGCAGAAGTTCCTCTCGCGTGCCCTCCGCGTGGCAGCCGACGTCGCGTGCCCGACCGATGTGGTGTGGGCGGAGGGCGACACATCGCTCCGACGGATCACGCACCGCCTGTGGGCGGATGTGGTGGGCCTGGTCGAACAGTCCAAGTTCAACGTGGTCGTGGCACGCCTCATGGAGCTCGTCAACGCGACGCGCAAGACGATCGACTCCGGCGCCGGCGCGTCCGACGCGGCCGTCCGTGAGGCGGCGGAGGCGGTTGCGATGGTGCTCGACCTGTTCGCGCCGCACACCGCGGAGGAGATGTGGGAGATCCTCGGCTACGAGCCGTTCGTCGGCGTGACGCCCTGGCGTCAGCCGGACCCCACGCTCCTCGTCGAGGAGTCGGTCACCGCTGTCGTGCAGATCAACGGCAAGGTGCGCGGCACCCTGTCGGTTCCGGCGAAGATCTCGAGCGAAGAGCTCGAGAAGGTGGCGCTGGCGGATGAGAAGGTTCGTCGCGCGATCGGCGACATGGAGATCACGCGCGCCGTCGTCCGGGCTCCGAAGGTCGTCAGCTTCACCGTCGCATGACCTCGAGCGGTCTCGACCACGCGATCTCGTGATTGAGCTTGCCGGTTCGTCGGAAGAGTGCGACCTGGTGGGTGTTCGAAAGACGGTGCGCCAGCTCGTCGCGGTCGGCGGGCTGAAAGCCGAGACGCTGCCAGAACGGCCCTGATCGCCTGCTGAACAGCCACGCAGTGCGCGCGCCGTCCGCTGTCGCGCGGGCCAGCGCCGCGCGGGCCAGCATCGTCCCTCGACCCTCGCGGCGGCCGGACGGGTCGACGGCGACGCTGCGGATGAGCGCGTGGCGCCGGTCGTCGCTCAGCTCGTACCCGGTCGTGCCGCGGATGGCGCCGTCATCGCCGCGGTCGATCCAGATCCGGATGCCGACCCCGTCCAGACCGCTCAGCGTCAGATCGACGCGAGTGAGGAACCGGATGAGGTCCGCCTCGTCCTCGCGTCGGTAGGGGAGCAGCTCCATCCCGCCAGTGAAGCACGCGGCTCCGCCGCGTGCCGCTCAGAACGGTGCGGGGTCGGATGGCGCGGGGCCGTTCTCGGGACCCGGTGGTGTGGCAGGGGTGAAGGCGACGGCTGGGGTGGGTGCGTCTTCTCTGTAGGTCCTGCCTGCGGGTGAGGTCCATTCCAGGACGCCACCCGACAGTTGTCGGACCCGCCACCGCGTGCATTGCTTCGCCCGGTCGGAAGCGATCAGTCGGCCGACGCGTGGGTGGAACTGACGAAGAGGACGGGATCGAGGTGCCCTCTGGAGCGGAGGAAAGACTCGGGCGCGATCGCGTCGGTGTAGACGATGCGCACCGGCGGCTGCGCGCCCCGAGCGCTGTCCACCGCTCGCCGAACCGCATCATTCATCTCACGACCCCCTCCCGAACTGGTCGGAGAAGCCGCTCCCGACTGCGGCTCTCCGTCTCCCGCCCAGTTCCCTTCTCCATGGTGACGCCGATCGGCGTTCTTGTCCACCATTTGGGGGACAAAAGCCCTCAGAGGCACGTCCGACGACTTCTCCACGACGCCGCGCCGGATGCGTCTGTCCACCGCCGAAGAGGCTCAGTGCGTCGCTTCGGCCGCCGCGCAGCACCATCGATCCATGGGTGCGCAGACGGTGCCGGGGTCGCGACGCCGTCTCGGCATCGGGGCCGCGATCGTCTTGGTCGTCGTGGTTGCGGCGGTCACCATCTGCATCGGCATCGTCCGCACCGGGGCACAGGCGGCGATCGAGACCGTCCCGGACGCCGGTCCCCGTGCGACCGTCGAACCCGCGACGGTGTACGTGCATGTGTCGGGCGAGGTGCGAGCGCCCGGTCTGTACCGACTCGACCACTCAGCCCGCGTGGTCGACGCCGTCTCCGCTGCGGGCGGCTTCACCGACGGCGCAGCCCGCGAAGGGGTCAATCTCGCGCGACCCGTCACCGACGGGGAGCAGTTGGTCGTCCCCGCGGTGGGTGATGAAAGCGTCGAGGTCGCCGAGCAGAGCCCGGACGACGGGCGCGTGAACCTGAACACCGCAGACGTCGCGGAGCTCGACACCCTGCCGCGCATCGGCCCGGCGATCGCGCAGCGGATCCTCGATTGGCGCGAGTCCAACGGTCGTTTTACGAGCGTCGACGATCTGATGGCTGTTCCCGGGATCGGCGAGAAGATGCTCGCTTCGCTTCGCGATCTGGTGACGGTGTGAGCAGACGCACCGCGCGACGGCGCGACCTCCGCCTCCTCCCCATTGCCGCGGTCGCGTGGGCCGGCACCGGCGTCGCGATCCTCGCGCCGGACGCCGCGTCCACCCTCGCGCTCGTGCTGTGGCCGACGTCGGCTCTCACGCTCCTGCTCGCACGCCGACTGCGGTGGACGACCACCCTGGCGGTCGCAGCCGTCGCTCTCGCCGTGGCGGCTGCGGCCGCCTCGCATGTCGCGATCGGTCAGCCCGCCCGCGCGGCCCTCGCGGACCTCCCGGTCGACGGCGGACGGAGCGTCACCTTCGCCGTGGACGTGGTCGGCAAGGTCGAGCGATCTGCGACCGGCTATCGCTTCGACGCCGTGACGCGGTCGGTGAGGATCGGCTCCGAGACACGGCACGCCGCCGCCCCGGTGCTCGTCCGCATCGGCGACCGTCCGCACGGCCTGGATCTCGGATCGACGCTGGAGGTGACCGGGACGGCGTTCGAGGCGGATGCCGGGGACCGGGCGGTCCTCGTCGTGGAGGGCGCCTCGACCGACCGCATCCGCGCACCGACGGGTGCCCTCGCGGTCGCCGCGTCGCTCCGTCAAGGTCTCGTCGTCGCAGTCGAGGGGCTGCCCGCGCCCGCAGCGGGGCTCGTTCCGGGGCTCGCTGTCGGGGACACCTCCGCGGTCGGCGACGATCTCGACGCGCAGATGAAGGCGGCATCCTTGTCACACCTCACGGCGGTGTCCGGGGCGAACTGTGCGCTGGTCGTCGGCATCGCCTTCGGCATCGCGGCGTGGTGCGGTGCTCGACGATCCGTCCGGGTCGCTGCGGGACTGCTGACCCTCGTGGCCTTCGTCGTCCTGGTCTCGCCCGAGCCGAGCGTGGTCCGGGCGGCGACCATGGCGGCGATCGCGATGCTGGGCGTGCTGCTCGGACGCATCGGCGCAGGGGTCTCGGTGCTCGCTGTCTCCGTCTGCGTTCTGCTGATCCTCGACCCGTGGATCGCCGCCTCGCTCGGCTTCGCACTCTCGACCGTCGCGACGGCGTCGCTGCTCCTGTTCGCGGGACCGCTGGCCGATGGGCTGTCGAGATGGATGCCGTCGCCCGCCGCGCTCGCGCTGTCCGTCCCGCTCGCCGCACAGCTGGCCTGCGGACCGCTCATCGTCCTGATCGAGCCCACCGTGCCCGTGTTCGGCGTTCTCGCGAATCTGCTCGCGGGTCCGGCCGCACCGGCGGCGACCGTGCTGGGACTCCTGGCCTGCGTGGCGCTGCCGGTGCCCGTCCTCGCGCAGGGGCTGGCGGCGATCGCGTGGCTCCCGGCGGCGTGGATCGCGGGCACCGCTCAGCTGTTCTCCGCGCTGCCGGGGACGTCGCTCGCGTGGCTCGAGGGCCTTCCGGGGCTTCTCGCCCTCGCCGCCGGCGGCGCGGCGCTCGGGGTGGTCGTCGGCGTCCGGCACGCCGCTGCGAGGCGATGGGCGTCGGCCGTGCTCGCCGGCATCCTCGTCGTCGCGGTGGCAGCGGGACCCGCTCGTGTGCTGTGGGACCGCGCGCGCGTACCCCCGGACTGGACCATCGCCGCCTGCGAGGTCGGCCAGGGGGACGCCGTGCTCGTGCGCAGCGCAGGCGAGACCATGCTCATCGACACGGGGCCGGACCCAGCAGCGCTGCACGGATGCCTCGAGCGCTTCTCCGTCGACCGGCTCGACATCGTCGTGCTGACGCATTTCGACCTCGATCACAAGGGCGGAGCAGACGCGGTCCTCGAGCGATCGGACGTGCTCCTGCACGGACCGATCGCCGCGCCGGAGGACGCCAGTCTGGTGGCTGCCTTCGCCGACGCGGGGGCCGAGACCGAACAGGTGTCGGCAGGGCAGCGCGGTCGCCTGGGTCGATGCGCCTGGTCGGTGCTGTGGCCGAAGCGGGACGACCCGGTGTACCCGTCGGGCAACGACGCGAGCGTCATCGTCGAGATGACGGGCTGCGAGACGCCGGACGCGCTGTTCCTCGGCGACCTGTCGGCGCAGGCTCAGCGGTCGCTCGCCGCAACCGGGGCGCTGCCCGGGTCCGCCGATGTCGTCAAGGTCGCCCATCACGGCAGCGCCGACCAGGATCCCGTGCTGTACGAGCAGCTCGATGCGGCCCTCGCGCTCGTGACGGTCGGTGAGAACACCTACGGTCATCCGCGCGACGAGATCCTGGATCTGCTCCGAACCGAGGATGCGACCATCGCGCGCACGGATCTCTCCGGCGACATCGCACTGTGGCGCGACGGCGAACATTTGCGGGTGTGGCGCTCCCGCGACGGCGCGAGATGACGGCGTGTCCGCCGCCGTCGGTAGGCTGGAGCCATGCCGAGTCCGCGTCGTCCTGCTGCCAAGGCGACGAAGTCGGTCATCCCGCAGATCTCCTGGCGCGCCCCGCAGCCGGCACCCGTCGTGCTCATCTCCGGACCCGAGGAGATCTGCGCGGAGCGGGCGACCGCCGGCATCCGGGATTACCTGCGCGCCGAGGATCCGAGCCTCGAGGTCACCGATGTCCGCGCCGACGACTACGCGCCGGGCACCCTCCTCGCCGTTTCGTCGCCGTCGCTGTTCGGCGAGCCGCGTCTGGTGCGTGTCTCGGGTGTCGAGAAGTGCTCGGACGCGTTCCTCATGGAGGCGATCTCCTATCTCCAGAACCCGCAGGACGGTGCGACCGTCGTCCTCCGTCACACGGGTGCGAGCGTCCGGGGCAAGAAGCTGCTCGACGCGATCCGTTCCGGCAGTGGCGGCGGCGTGGAGATCGCGTGTCCCGCCGTCAAACGGGACTCGGATCGGTTCGACTTCGCAGCGGGGGAGTTCCAGGCGGCGAAGCGCCGGATCGCTCCGGCGGCGCTGCGGGCCCTCGTCTCCGCGTTCTCCGATGACCTGACCGAGCTCGCGGCTGCCTGTCAGCAGCTCATCTCCGACGTCGAGGGCGACATCGGCGAGCAGGTCGTCACCCGTTACTACGGCGGCCGGGTCGAGACGACGGCGTTCGCCGTGGCCGACACCGCGATCGCGGGCCGCTACGGCGACGCCCTCATCGCCCTGCGGCATGCGCTGGCGTCCGGGGCCGACCCCGTTCCGATGGTCGCGGCGATCGCATCGAAGCTGCGCACCATGGCGCGGGTCGCGGGCACACGCGAGCCCTCGGCGAAGCTCGCCGCGCGCATCGGGATGAAGGACTGGCAGGTCGACCGTGCCCGGCGCGACCTGGCCGGGTGGACGGAGTCCTCGCTCGGTGTCGCCATCCAGGCCGCCGCGCGCGCCGACGCCGAGGTGAAGGGCGCGTCGCGCGATGCCGTCTTCGCCGTCGAGCGGCTCGTGACCGTCGTCGCCACGCGGGCACCCTACGGCGCCTGACTCCGCACGCCGGTCCTCGGAACGACGAAGGCCCGCCCCTTGCGGGACGGGCCTTCGGAAGCGTTGCGGCTCAGAGAGCGGCGACCTGCTTGGCGATCGAGGACTTGCGGTTCGCAGCCTGGTTCTCGTGGATGACGCCCTTGCTGACGGCCTTGTCGAGCTTCTTGGTGGCCTTGAGCAGCGCGGTCTCGGCAGCGGCCTTGTCGCCGGCGGCGATGGCCTCGCGCGCCTGACGGACGACCGTCTTCAGCTGGCTCTTGACAGCCTTGTTGCGCTCGCGCGCCTTCTCGTTGGTCTTGTTGCGCTTGATCTGCGACTTGATGTTCGCCACGTTCGACGTATCTTTCGTTCGGAGTTATCGGATGAGTGTGCCGAGCGACAGAAGAGGGCTGTCACGCGGCGGTCGTGTGAGGGAGATACCCACACGCAAGCCAAAAACCGAGTCTACCAGGCGACGCGCGGATCCCGAACTCCGGATCACTGCTCGGCGTCGACGGTCGCGAGGGCGAGGTCGAGGACCGCGTTGAACACGCGGGGTCGCATCGCCGTCACGAGGTGCGAGGTCCGCGGGACGACGATGAGCTCCGCCTCGGGGACGAGTGAGGCGAAGAGCCGCTCGTTGCGCCGCAGCTGATCCCACTGACCGTTGACGAACCACATCGGGATGCGGATGCGGCGCAGTGCCGCGACGAGGTCGAGCACCGACAGGCTGCGCAGCGCCACGTCCTGCGCGTCGTATGCGTAGCCTCCGGCACCGAAATCCGCCCGGGTCTCGGCCGGCAGGGTCCGGTCGAGCACGATGTCCGTGAACCATTGACCCCGCCGGGGGAGGCGATCGAAACCACGCGCGAGCGCCCGGTAGATCGCGAGTCCTGCGCCGCGCGGGATCGAGGTGCACCCCGCCGCGATGAACGCGGCGACCGGGGGCGGTTGCTCGGCGCCGACGTACTCGATCGCCACGAGCCCACCCATCGAGTGGGCCACGAGGACGACCGGACCTCGGGTCGCGGCATCCCGCACGGCGGCGTCGATCGTCTCGAACGCGCCGTCGAGCGTGAACGTCTCCGCCATCCGGGTGCCGTGGCCGGGTAGGTCGACCGCCACGCACGGAACGCCGAGCGACTCCAGGTGCTCGACCTGCGCGCGCCACATCGTCGCGGAGGTGCGGATGCCGTGGACGAACACCACCTGAGCCGTCATGGGTCCAGCCTACGAACGCAGGCCGGTCCACGCGCAGCGGGGCGGGTCGGAAGACCCACCCCGCTGCGGCGATGCCATGCCTCAGAAGAGGACGCGCACCCGCACAGGCGAGCTCTGCGATCCTGCGGCCGCGGCGGGGTCGGCCGGGACGAAGGTCGCGGTGTACACGTGCGACCCCTTCGAGAGACGGGGGAGTCGTGCGGTTGCGACGCCCCGCTTCACCTCGACCGAGGCGACGACCGTCGATCCCTCGCGGAACTCCACGACGCCGTCGGGACGGCCGCCGTCCTGGGCCACATACGCGAACAGCGTCGCGTGGAGGAGACCGTTGATCTGCACCGGCGGCAGCGCGATCAGGCTCGTCGTGGTGCTCGCGGCGGGCTCCGCCGGCGCCTCCACCGTCAGCGGCACGCGGACGACGGTCCCGCTCGGCGCGGCCGTGAGGGTGAGCGTGGCTGCACCGGCCGCGGTGTCCGCGGGCAGCGCGACGTTGACCGATGCCGCGCCGTCCGTGACGGGCACGGTGCCGAGCGTCTGCTCGCCCAGTGCGACGGTCAGCTCGGTGTTGGCGGGCGATCCTTGGCTGGTCAGGTTCAGGCCGGCGACCTCGAACGAGACGGTCTCACCCGCCGCCGCAGTCTCGGGCGCCCCCGACACCTGGACGGCTCGCTTCGCGAACGAGGACGCGATCGGCGAGTTCTCCGCGATGTAGTCGACCCATGCCTCGTAGTCCACGAGTCCGGTGTCGACGTAGTCGTCGCCCTCGGTGAAGGCGCGGAAGTTGTCGCCTCCGGCTGCGAGGAACGAGAACGTGCCGATCCGATACGTGCCCTGGGGGTCGATCGGCTGGCCGTCGACGGTCACCGAGGTGATCCGCTCGCCCTCGGGGAGTGCCGGGTCGTAGGTGTACGACACGTTGTCCGAAAGCCCCAGCTGCAGATACGGGCGCTGCGGGACGTTGCCCTGGGCGTCGCGCTGCCACTGCTGCTCGAGCAGCGTCGTGAACTCCTCGCCCGTCAGGGTGACGAGCGCCAGCGTGTTGTTGAACGGCAGGACCGCGTTCGCCTGGCTGAACGAGAGCGACCCGTCCGCAAGGCCCGCGACGGCGTTCGCGCCGAACTCCGCCTGCGTGTCCCAGAGATCCGCGCGCAGACCGCCCGGGTTGGTGACGCCGATGACCGCGCCGTTCGGGAGGTCGGCCAGGCTGTCGCGCAGCATGTCGGCCACCGTGTTGCCGAGCGTCGACTCCGCTGCGCGGTTGTCGCGGGATCCGCCCGCGTACACGCCGTCGACGTAGGACCCACCGGTGAACGCCGTCGTGATGTCGTCCTCGATCTGACCGACCTCGGTGTTGCCGACGGCGGCCGCGTTGGCCACCGCCGCCTGCACGATGCGGTCGACCTCGGCGACCCTCGGGTACTCGGAGATCAGGTCGGCGGCAGGGGTGGCCGTCCGTGCGACGTTGCGCTCGGTGTGGGCCGAGACGTCGCCGGTGGCCGGGTCGACCGTCAGCGTGATCTCACCGATCTTGGCGCCGTACGACCCGGTCTGGACGACGGGACGCGTCCGGTCGGTGCCGGGGATCGGCGCGGACCACGCGTACTCCTTGTGCGTGTGGCCGGTGAAGATGGCATCGATCTCGGCCGAGGTGTCCTCGATGATCGCGCCGAAGGCTCCGCCCGCGGCGACCTCTTCTTCGAGCGTGGCGCCGTCCGGTGTCCCCGCCCCGGCACCCTCGTGGTACAGCGCGACGAGCACGTCGGCCTCGCCGTTCGCGGCGTCGCCGTCGCTGAGCTGCGCCGCGACGCGGTTCACCGCCGCGACGGGGTCGCTGAAGTCGACCGTCTCGATGCCGGTCGGCGTCACGAGCGTCGGGGTCTCCTCCGTCACGGCGCCGATCACGCCGAGCGTCAGCCCGTCGACGTCGATGAGGGCGTACTCGTCGAGGGCGGGGGTGTCCGTCCCCTTCTCGTACACGTTCGCGCCGAGCTGCGGTGCATCGGAGGCGTCGGAGACGCGACCCTCGAGGTCGGCGAAACCGCGGTCGAACTCGTGGTTGCCCACGGCGCTCGCCTCGAGGCCCATCGCGTTCAGCACGTCGATCGTGGGCTTGTCCTGCGCGACCGAGGACGCGAACAGCGAGGCCCCGATGTTGTCGCCGGCCGAGAGGAACACGGTGGGGCCGGATGCCGCATCCCGCAGCTCCTCGACGGTTCCTGCGAAGGCGACCGTGTTGCCGTCGATGCGACCGTGGAAGTCGTTGATGCCGAGCAGCGTCAGCTGCACCGGGGCGGCGTCCGCCTGCATCCCGACGACGACCGGGTCGTGGTCGCTGGAGCGGAACGGGTCGGCTGAGTAGAACTCCGTGCCGTGCGACCGGAAGCGGCTGTACTCGAGGGCGATGGACTCCCCGGAGTTGATGTTCCAGATGTCGGCGTCCGTGGCGCGAGCCAGCGCGGACTCGTTCAGCAGGACGTGGTCGAGCGAACCCGACAGTCCCGAGAAGCTGTACGACGATGAATCGACCTCGAAGGCGGTCTCGGCGTCGCTGTAGCCCGCGTCGTACAGGACCTGCAGCGGGTCCTCCTGACCGTAGGAGTTGAAGTCGCCGGCGAGCGCGACGGCGTCGACCTCACCCTTGATGCCGTCGATCCAGTCGCGGAGGGCGGTGGCCTGCCGCACACGGGACTCGTTCGACGATCCCTGGCCGTCGCCGTTGTCGGCATCGCCGGGCCACGGACCCGCCGACCCCTTGGACTTGAAGTGGTTCACGGCGAACAGGAGCGGTGCGCCGCCGCCCGTGGGCTCGAACACCTGCGCGATGGGCTCACGGGCGTTGCCGAATGCCTCGTCGTCGCCGCTCTGGTCGCCGAGGGCGCGCGCGGCGCCGACGGGGGAGACCTCGGCCGGCTGGTAGATGATCGCGTTGGTGATGACGTCCTGCTCGGATGCCGGGGGCAGGTCCGCCGACGAGGGGACGAACGCCCACGTGCCCGCCCCGGCCTCGGCGTTGAGCGCGGCGACGAGCGTGGCGGTCGCCTCGTCGGTCGCCTCGCCGAGCGCGGCGGAGTTCTCGATCTCCATCAGTCCGACCACTGAGGCATCGACCGTGGTGATGGCCTCGACGAGCTTGGCCTGCTGGCGCTCGAGATCCGCGGCATCCCACGCCCCGCGCTGGTCGCAGCCCTCGCGGACCGTGACGCCGTCGCCGAAGCGGTCGGTGTAGGCGACGCACGAGGCGTCGTCGGTGCCCAAGGTGGTGAAGTAGTTGAGGACGTTGAACGACGCGAGCGTCAGGTCGCCTCCGACCGCCTCGGGCGCCGACGTGCGGACGTTCTCGAACGTGACGCCGTCGGCACCGGTGCCGTCGCCGACGAGGGGCTCGAGGGGATTCAGCTTCCAGGCGCCGTTGCGGTAGTCGACGACCAGCGGCTCGGTGAAGGAGACCGAGGCTCCGACCGTGATGGGCTCGGTGAGCGAGACGTAGGCCGGCGTCAGGCCGGAGTTCGCCCGGCTGCTGAAGTCGGTGCTGCCGCCGTCGTCCAGGCGGACGCCGCGTGCGGCGTTGTCGGCTGCGACGGCCTTTGCGGCATCGCTGCCGGGACGCGCGACGTCGGTCGGCTGGCGCAGCGGCTCGGTGCCGGTGGCGAGTCCCACGTCTCCGAATCGGTTGGTGCTGTAGGTGTCGCTGACCGTGAACCCGCCCTCGGGTGCGATGAGCATCGACTCGAGGGACTCGCGCTGCGCGTCCGTCTCGGGCCAGCCGACGGCTGCGGGTCGGGGCGCCTCGGCGTCTGCCACGACCTCCGCGTCGCCCGCATCGACGGTGATCTCGGTGAGGCCCTCGTACTCCGAGACCGAGCCGGTGACGGTCACGGTGTCGCCGAGCGCGACGTCGTCCACGGCACCCGGCGCGTAGACGAAGACCGCGTCCGACGCGGTGTGCGCCGACAGGTCGAGGTCGCCGCCGGTGCCGGGCGTCTGGATGACGTACCCGTCGTATCCGCGGGTGGGGTAGTGCGCGGTGACGACGCCGGTCGTCGTGACCGTCCGTCCGGCCAGGGGCGATGCGTCGCTCGTCCCCTGCACCTCGGCGATCGTGGCGACCTGCGGCTCCGGGTCGGGTTCGGGCTCGGGGTCCACCGCACCGAGACCGACGGGGGTCGGGGTGACCGCGTCGAAGTCCGCAGCGTTGTCGGCGGTGTTCGAGAAGTCGGCGTCACGGGACACGCTGGTGCCGTTGCCGGTCCCGGGGGCGGGGCCGCTGCCGGCGAAGCTGTTGGTCGTGGCGCCCCACCCGACGAGGTCGACGACTTGGTCGAGGGCGGCGATGCCGGTGCTGCCGGCGAGCGCGGTCTCGGAGGAGACGAGGGCGACCTTGGCACCGGACCCGCTCATCGCGATCGTGCCCTCCACGTCCGCGTCGAAGCCGGGGAGTGCGGTGTTCGATCCCGTCGCCTGGCCGACGAGCAGCTGCTGACCCGCGGGGAGGTCGACGTCGCCGAGCTTCGTGACCTGCCAGGACACGCCGGTCGCCGACGCGTACTGCACGCTGTAGCCGCTGAGGTCGATCGTGGTGTCGCCGGTGTTGGCGAGCTCCACGAAGTCCCGGTTGAACGCGGCGCCGCTGTTGCCGCCGCCTCCGTACACCTCCGAGATGACCAGCGGCGAATCGGCGTCGACCGCTGCGGACGCCGCACTCGGCACGAGCGCCAGGCCGCCGGCCGTGACGACTACGGCGGTCAGGGCGGCGCAGGAACGACGGAACGTCGACCGCGTGAAAGAAGGGGGAACGGGTGGCTGCGACACGGTGGGGTCTCCCGAGGCGGCTCGGGCACGGGGCTTTTCGCGCAGGAACCGGCCGCCACATTGAGCATCTGTTCGGTTTCCCGCCCCCACAAGTGGCAGATCGGTTAACTCTTTCTCATCGGTGGGGTTGCTGGCGTGTCGTCGCGGCGTCGGGTTACAGTGCGGCACTCGCGGCAGCCGGCGGGAGGTCGCGGCGCCCGTCGCCGGTAGACTCCTCTCGTCATGTCACCCCGCGCCCTTGAGCCCCTGCAGCCTGCGGCCACGCCGCCCGCGCAGCTCCGCAACTTCTGCATCATCGCCCACATCGACCACGGCAAGTCCACCCTGGCCGACCGCATGCTGCAGATCACCGGCGTGGTCTCGGACCGCGACATGCGCGCCCAGTACCTCGACCGCATGGACATCGAGCGCGAGCGCGGGATCACGATCAAGAGCCAGGCGGTGCGGATGCCGTGGGCCACCGCCGACGGCACGTTCGCCCTCAACATGATCGACACCCCCGGCCACGTCGACTTCACGTACGAGGTCAGCCGGTCGCTCGCTGCGTGCGAGGGCGCCATCCTGCTCGTCGACGCCGCACAGGGCATCGAGGCGCAGACCCTCGCGAATCTGTACCTGGCGCTCGAGAACGACCTCGAGATCATCCCGGTCCTCAACAAGATCGATCTGCCCGCCGCCGACCCTGAGAAGTACGCGGCCGAGCTCGCGAACCTCATCGGCGGCGACCCCGCCGACGTCCTGAAGGTCAGCGGCAAGACCGGCATCGGCGTCGAGGAGCTGCTCGACCGGATCGTCGAGCGGATCCCCGCCCCGGTGGGGGATGCCGACGCCCCCGCGCGCGCCATGATCTTCGACTCGGTCTACGACGCCTACCGCGGGGTCGTGACCTACGTCCGGATGGTCGACGGCAAGCTGGAGCCGCGCGAGCGCATCCAGATGATGTCGTCCCGGGCTGCGCACGACCTGCTCGAGATCGGGGTCTCGAGCCCGGAGCCGGTGCCCACGAAGGGACTCGGCGTCGGCGAGGTCGGCTACCTCATCACCGGCGTGAAGGACGTGCGGCAGTCGAAGGTCGGCGACACGATCACGAACCACCGCAAGCCCGCCGCCGACGCCCTCGCCGGGTACACCGATCCGAAGCCCATGGTCTTCTCCGGCATCTACCCGATCGACGGCAGTGACTACGCGGAGCTCCGCGAGGCGCTCGACAAGCTGAAGCTGTCGGACGCGTCCCTGCAGTACGAGCCCGAGACCTCGGTCGCGCTCGGCTTCGGCTTCCGATGCGGCTTCCTGGGCCTCCTCCACCTCGAGATCATCACCGAGCGCCTCTCGCGCGAATTCGGACTCGACCTCATCACCACCGCCCCCTCCGTGACCTACACAGTCACGACCGACACGGGGGAGACGGTCACCGTCACGAACCCGAGCGAATACCCCGACGGGCGCGTCGCCGAGGTGTCCGAGCCGGTCGTCAAGGTCGGCATCCTGCTGCCGAAGGACTACGTGGGCACCGTCATGGAGCTCTGCCAGTCCCGCCGCGGGTCGCTGCTCGGCATGGACTACCTCAGCGAGGACCGGGTCGAGCTGCGCTACAACATGCCGCTCGGTGAGATCGTCTTCGACTTCTTCGACCACCTCAAGTCGAAGACGCAGGGCTACGCGAGCCTGGACTACGAGCCCGCCGGGTCGCAGACCGCCGACCTCGTGAAGGTCGACATCCTCCTGCAGGGCGAGAAGGTCGACGCGTTCAGCTCGATCGTCCACCGCGACAAGGCCTACGGCTACGGCACGATGATGACCGAGCGTCTCCGCAAGCTCATCCCCCGTCAGCAGTTCGAGGTGCCGATCCAGGCAGCGATCGGCGCCCGCATCATCGCCCGCGAGAACATCCGCGCCATCCGCAAGGACGTCCTCGCGAAGTGTTACGGCGGCGACATCACCCGCAAGCGCAAGCTGCTCGAGAAGCAGAAGGAGGGCAAGAAGCGCATGAAGATGGTCGGCCGCGTCGAGGTCCCCCAAGAGGCGTTCATCGCCGCGTTGTCGGGAGACGTCGAGGGCAAGGACAAGAAGTAACGGGAGGCTGGGACGATGCGCCGCGGAAACTTCCAGGCAGGGACCGTCGACTACGCCGCCGTCGGAGCCACGCAGGCTCCGGACCTCATGGGCTATCCGCCGAAGGGGACCATCCCCGCGGAGGCCTCGTGGCGGCTCGGCAGCGGTCAGGACCGTTTCACCAGCTCGAGTGAGACCCTCCTCGGGTGGGGGGCGCAGCGTGGAGCGGGGTTGCTCGTGCGCGACGTGCACCCGGCACCCGGTCCCATGTACTCCGGCGTCGGCTTCGACGCCGACGGCAACGCGATCCAGCCGAGCCGCCTCGACGACGAGCAGCGCTTCGACGCCGACGGCACGCCCTTCGTCAGCGCGGGTGCGAGCGCGCACGTGAAGGGGCGGGTCGGCGGGATGCGCGCCGACGCCGAGCTGCGGGTCATCTCGGTCACCGACGAGACGCGACGGGTGGGCTTCGTCCTCGGGACGGTCGGCGGCTCCGTCGTCAGCGGCGAGGAGTCGTTCCTGCTGGAGTGGCGCGACGACGACGAAGTCTGGTTCACCGTCCGCGCCTTCGACCGGCCGACGGGATTCCTCTACCGCGTCTGGCGACCGCTGATGAAGCGCCGCCGGCGGGCGCTGTTCCAGGGTTACCACCAGGCGCTGTCGCCGATGTACGCGACCGGCTCCTGATGGGGGCCGCGCTTCCCCTCGGAGATCCCGCACCCCCCGACGGCGCCCTGCCGACCGACGTGTCGATCGACGACCGCGTCGACTTCGGCGTGTACCTTCACGTCCCGTTCTGCCGGGTGCGCTGCGGCTACTGCGACTTCAACACCTACACGGCGACCGAGCTGCGCGGAGCCCGTCAGGACGCGTACGCCGACGAGGTGCTCCGCGAGATCGACATGTCCCGTCGCGTCCTCGGCGACCGCGGGGCCCTCCGTGCCGCGCAGACGGTCTTCTTCGGAGGCGGGACGCCGACGCTCCTGCCACCGGGCGACCTGGATCGGATGCTCGCGGGCGTCCGCGATGCATTCGGACTCGCCGACGCCGCGGAGGTCACCGTCGAGGCGAACCCCGACACGATGACGGATGCCGTCGCCCAGACCCTCGCCGACGCCGGGGTCACGCGCCTGTCCATCGGCATGCAGTCCGCCGTGCCCCATGTGCTCGCGGCGCTCGACCGCACGCACGATCCGGCGAACGTCGAGACCGCCGTCACGGCGGCCCGACGCGCCGGACTGGACGTCAGCCTCGACCTCATCTACGGCGCGCCGGGGGAGTCGCTCGCGGATTGGCGCACGTCGCTCGAGACCGCGGTCGCGCTGCGCCCCGACCACGTGTCCGCCTACGCGCTCATCGTCGAGGACGGCACGAAGCTCGAGCGGCAGATCCGTCGCGGCGAGGTGCCGGCACCCGACGACGACCTGCAGGCCGACATGTACGAGCTCGCCGATGAGACCCTCGCCGCGGCCGGGTACGGATGGTACGAGGTCTCGAACTGGTCGACCTCGGCCTCGCAGCGATCGCGCCACAACCTCTCGTACTGGACGGGGCAGGACTGGTGGGGCTACGGGCCCGGTGCCCACAGCCACATCGGGGGGCTCCGCTGGTGGAACGTCAAGCATCCGGCCGCCTACGCGCAGCGCCTGGCCGCGGCGGAATCGCCGGCTGCGGGTCGTGAGCTGCCGGATGCCGAGGCTCGCCGCCTCGAGGACATCCTGCTGCGATCGCGCATCGTCGACGGCGTCGCCGTGTCCGAGGCGACGGATGCCGGGCGCCGGGCCGTGGCATCCCTCATCGCCGACGGGCTGATCGACGGGGCGTCCGCCATCGGCGGTCGGGTCGTGCTCACACGCCGAGGTCGCCTGCTCGCCGACGCCGTCGTCCGCGCCCTCACCGCGTGATCCGCGCGGATCGCTCGACGCGCGGTAGAATTGGCACTCAGACTTCGAGAGTGCCAGCGGAGGAGGGGTGATGGTCTCGGAACGCGGACTGCAGGTGCTGCGGGCGATCGTCCAGGACTACGTGGACACGCGCGAGCCCGTCGGCAGCAAGGCGATCGTCGATCGGCATCAGTTCGGCGTGTCCGCCGCCACGATCCGCAACGACATGGCGCTGCTGGAGGACGAGGAGCTCATCGCCGCACCCCACACGTCGTCCGGTCGCGTGCCCACGGACAAGGGGTACCGCGTCTTCGTGGACCACCTGGCGGAGGTGCGTCCGCTGACCTCCGCGCAGCGCTCCGCGATCGGCTCGTTCCTCGAGGACACCGGTGACCTCGACGATCTGCTCGTACGCACCGTCCGGACCCTCACGCGCCTGACGGGGCAGGTCGCGATCGTGCAGTACCCGTCGTTCGCGCGCGCGAACATCTCGCACGTCGAGGTCGTCCACCTCGGCGGCACGCGGGTCGTCATCATCGTCGTGACCGACACCGGCAGGGTCTCGCAGCGCGTCGCCTTCCTCACCACGGAGCCCGACGTCGAGGAGGCGGGGCAGCTCAAGCTCGCGATGGCGGCCCTGCTGACCGGCAAGAGCGTGCGGGACGGCGCCGCCGCGATCGCCCGGATGCTCGAGGACCCGCCCGCCGGCGGGCGCGAGGACAACGCCCGGATCGTCCTCCGGGCGATCGGCGAGGAACTGGACGAATTCCGGCACGACCGCATGGTGATGGCGGGATCGGCGACGCTCGCTCGCCGCGAATCCGACTTCCGAGGCAGCATCTACCCACTGCTCGAGGCGATCGAGGAGCAGGTGACGCTCCTCCGCCTGATGGGCGAGATGGTCGCGGACGACCGTGGGCTGGCGACCAGCATCGGTCGCGAGAACGAGCCGTTCGGCTTGGCCGAGGCATCCGTCGTCGCGGGGGACTACGACGCCGGCGGGTCGCAGGCCCGGCTCGGCGTCCTCGGCCCGACCCGCATGGACTATCCCAGCAACCTGGCGGCCGTCCGCGCCGTCGCGCACTACTTGACGCGCCTGCTCGAAGAAGACGAGAAGGCGCGCTGATCGATCGGCCCTCGGGCCGGAGAGGTGATTGTGGCAGACCACTACGAGGTCCTGGGTGTCGCGCGCGACGCGAGCCCGGAGGAGATCAAGAAGGCGTACCGTCGTCTCGCGCGGCAGCTGCACCCGGACGTGAACCCGGGTGAGGATGCCGCCGAGCGGTTCAAGCTCGTGACGCACGCCTACGACGTCCTCAGCGACCCCGATCAGCGCCAGCGGTACGACATCGGCGGCGACGGGGGAGGCTTCGGCGGTGGCGGCGCCGGGTTCGGCGGGTTCAGCGACATCTTCGAGACCTTCTTCGGCGGGGGCGGGGGCGGGACCCGTGCGGGACGCCCGCGCTCCCGGCGCGAACGGGGTCAGGACGCCCTCGTCCGCGTCGACCTGACCCTCGGTGACGTGGTCTTCGGTGTCCACCGCGACATCGAGGTCGACACGGCGATCCTGTGCGAGACGTGCCAGGGGTCGTGCTGCCAGCCGGGCACCCAGCCCGTGACGTGCGACATCTGCCACGGCTCGGGACAGGTGCAGCGCACGGTTCGGAGCCTGCTCGGCAACGTCGTCACCTCGCAGCCGTGCACCACCTGCCAGGGGTACGGGACGACCATCCCCTACCCGTGCTCGACGTGTCAGGGGCAGGGCCGCGTGCGCTCGCGCCGCACCGTCTCGATCGACATCCCCGCGGGCGTCGAGACCGGGCTGCGACTGCAGCTCCCGGGCTCCGGCGAGGTCGGGCCCGCAGGCGGACCGAACGGCGACCTGTACCTCGAGGTCACCGTCGCGCCGCACGACGTGTTCAGCCGCGACGGCGACGATCTCCTCGCGACCCTCGAGGTCTCGATGATCGACGCCATCCTCGGCACGAGCGTCACGATCGACTCCCTCGACGGCAAGGTCGACCTCGAGCTGCGCTCGGGGGTCCAGGCGGGCGACGAGCTCACGATCCGCGGGCGAGGCATCACGCCGCTGCGCGGCGACCAGCGCGGCGACCTCCGCGTGGGGGTCCAGGTGGTCACGCCTTCGCACCTCGACCCGAAGGCCAAGGCGCTGGTCCAGGAGCTCGCCAAGCGGACGAAGCCCGCACCCCCGCACCTGGCCGAGTTCCACCCGGGCCTGTTCTCCAAGCTCCGCGGCAAGTTCAAGCGCTGATCATGGCGCTGCACTTCCTCACCGGCGATGCGACCGCCGCCCGGCCGGGCGACACGGTCACTCTCACGGGCGCCGAGGCGCACCACGCCGCGGCGGTCCGCCGCATCCGCGTCGGTGAGGACGTGACCGTCGGCGACGGTCGCGGCGCGTGGCTGAGTGGCACGGTCGCATCCGTCGCGCCGAAGGAGGTCACCCTCGAGGTCACCTCACGTGCGGACGTCCCCGCGCCCTCGCCGCGCACCGTCCTCGTCCAGGCGCTCGCGAAGGGCGATCGGGACGAGCTCGCGGTCCAGGCGGCGACCGAGCTCGGCGTGGACGCGATCGTGCCGTGGCAGTCCGGCCGCAGTGTCTCGCGGTGGGACGGCCCGAAGGTCGCGAAAGGTGTGGCGCGGTGGGAGACCATCGCGCGGGAGGCGGCGAAGCAGGCCCACCGAGCCTGGCTCGCCGACATCGAGCAGCCCTCGAGCACGCGGGACCTGGCGGCGAGGGCGGGGAGCGCCCGGATGCTGGTGCTCGAACCGACGGCATCCCTCGCCCTCACGGCGGTCGACCTGGATCCTGCCGACGACCGGGACGTCGTGCTCGTGGTCGGCCCCGAGGGCGGCATCGCGCCCGAGGAGCTCGACGCGCTTGGCGCGGCGGGGGCGACCCTCGTCCGTCTCGGCGACACAGTCCTGCGCACCTCCACGGCGGGACCGGTCGCGCTCGCCCTCGTGAACGCCGCCCTCTCGCGCTGGTAGGCGGACAGGCCCGGCTCGCTGCGGGACCCGCTGACTAGACTGAAGGGATGAGCGACGCATCGGTGTTCACCCGCATCCTCCGGGGTGAGATCCCCTCCGAGATCATCGCCGAGACCGACAGCGCGTTCGCGATCCGCGACATCGCCCCGAAGGCGCCGGTCCACCTGCTCGTCATCCCCAAGACCGAGCAGTACCGCAACGTCGTCGAGCTCGCCGCGGGGGACCCCGACCTGCTCGCCGAGGTCGTGGGACTCGCGAACTCCGTCGCCGCCGAGCACGCGGGCGGCGACTTCAGACTCATCTTCAACACCGGCCCCGGGGCGGGCCAGACCGTCTTTCACGTGCACGCGCACGTGCTCGGCGGCGGACTCACGGAAGGAAGCCTCGGTGACTGACGAACGCGAACCCACCGTCGCCCGCATCTACGCAGACGGCGTCGCGATGGTGCAGCTGCTCGGGCCGCAGGACCGTCTCCTGCGAACGGTCGAGCGCGAGCACCCCGAGGTCCAGGTGCACGTCCGCGGCAACGAGATCACCCTCACCGGCGAGCAGGACGCCGTCGGCCGTGCGAAGGAACTGGTCGACGAGCTCATCGGGATGGCGCGCGCGGGGCAGGGGCTCGACCCGAGCGATGTGACCCAATCGAGCCGCATCCTCCGCGACAACAGCGGGATGCGGCCCTCCGAGGTGCTCGGTGAGGCCATCCTCTCGTCGCGCGGCAAGGTCATCCGGCCCAAGACGCTCGGTCAGAAGGAGTACGTCGACGCGATCGAGGAGAACACGATCGTCTTCGGCATCGGACCCGCGGGCACCGGCAAGACGTACCTCGCGATGGCCAAGGCCGTGCAGGCGCTGCAGCGCAAGGAGGTCAGCCGCATCATCCTGACCCGCCCCGCCGTGGAGGCGGGGGAGCGGCTGGGATTCCTTCCCGGGACGCTGACGGACAAGATCGATCCGTACCTGCGTCCGCTCTACGACGCCCTGAACGAGATGATGGACCCCGAACTCGTGCCCAAGCTCATGGCGTCGGGGACGATCGAGGTCGCCCCGCTGGCGTACATGCGCGGCCGGACGCTCAACGACTCGTTCGTCGTCCTCGACGAGGCGCAGAACACGACACCCGAGCAGATGAAGATGTTCCTGACGCGTCTCGGGTTCGGCACCCGGATGGTGGTGACGGGCGACATCACGCAGGTCGACCTCCCGCAGGGGGCGTCGGGCCTGCGACTGGTCACCCGGGTCCTGAAGGACATCGACGACATCCATTTCTCCCGCTTGACCAGCGACGACGTCGTCCGGCACACGCTCGTCGGCCGGATCGTCGACGCGTACAGCGCCTACGACGAGGAGAAGCTGGTCGCCCGCCGCGAGCGCGACGAGGCCAGCGAGTTCGCCAACCGCGCGGAGCGACGAGCGGGGCTTCGCCCCGCCGGCCCCCGCGACCGCCAGCCCAAGCGAGGACGTTCATGACCATCGAGATCACCAACGAGTCGGGTGTCGACGTCGACGAGACGGTGCTCCTGCGCCTGACCGAGCACAACCTGGCCGAGCTGCACGTGAGCCCCGATGCCGACCTCGCGATCCTCCTGGTCGACGAGGGCGCCATGGAGGCGCTCCACGTGCAGTGGATGGACGAGCCCGGGCCCACGGACGTGCTGAGCTTCCCGATGGACGAACTGCGTCCGGGAACCGACGAATCGCCGACCCCCGCCGGCCTCCTCGGCGACATCGTGCTGTGCCCGCAGGTCGCCGAGACCCAGGCGCAGGCGGCGAACCATCCGACGGTCGACGAGCTCATCCTCCTGACCACCCACGGCCTGCTCCACCTCCTCGGCTTCGATCACGCCGAGCCCGAGGAGGAGAAGGAGATGTTCGGGCTGCAGAAGGAGCTCATCGCCTCGTTCCGCGCGAGCGAGCGCCGCCGGCGCGCATGACCGAGATCCTCCTCCTCGTCGCGGCGGTCCTGCTCGTCGCGCTCGGCGGGTTGATGGCCTCGCTCGAGGCGGCACTCGACGTCACGTCGCGTGCCGACCTCGCGGACCTCGCCGACGAGGCGCGCTCGGGTGGTTCGCTCCGGCGCATCGCGGCGGATCCGGATGCCCACCGCACCGCGGTGGTCTTCATCCGCATCCTGATCGAGACGGCCGCCGCCGTGCTGGTGACGGTCGCGTTCATGCTGTTCTTCGACAACATCTGGTGGGCCATGCTCGCCGCCGTCGTCGTCATGACCGTCGCGTCCTTCGTGCTCGTCGGCGCGTCCCCCCGCGCCGTCGGTCGTCAGCACTCCAAAGGCTTCCTGCGCGTCTGCGCTCCCCTCATCCGGGCGGCACGCGTCGTGCTCGGCCCTCTCGCGCATCTGCTCGTGGTCATCGGCGATCGCCTCACCCCCGGCATCCACCGCGGTGCGTCGTTCGCGTCCGAGGAGCAGCTGCTCAGCATGGTCGACGAGGCGGCGTCGCAGGACCTGATCGAGGCCGACGACCGCGACCTCATCCACTCGGTGTTCGATTTCACCGACCGTTTCGTGCGCGCGGTGATGGTGCCCCGGACCGACATGGTGACGATGGATGCCGCGGCCACCACGCAGCAGGCCATGACGCTCTTCCTCGACAAGGGGGTGTCCCGGATCCCCGTCGCCGACGGCGAAGCCGACGACATCACCGGCGTCGTGTACCTGAAGGACCTCGTGCAGTTCGCCTACCGCGACGAGACCGCGTGGCGGGGCGTCCCCGTCGCGCAGATCGCACGGCCGGCCGTCTTCGTCCCGGAGTCGATGCGGGCCGAGACCCTGCTGCAGCAGATGAAGCGAGAGGCCGTGCACGTCTGCATGGTCGTCGACGAGTACGGCGGTGTCTCTGGGCTCGTGACCCTCGAGGACCTCATCGAGGAGCTCGTGGGCGAGATCGCCGACGAGTACGACCTGCGCTCGAGCGAGGTGTCGGACCTGGGCGGCGGCCGGTTCCGTGTGAGCACGCGACTGGCCCTGGACGAGGTCGGCGACCTGTTCGGCATCGAGCTCGAGGACGATGACGTCGACTCGATCGGCGGGCTGTTCGGCAAGGTGCTGGGCAGCGTCCCTGTGCCCGGTGCACGCGTCGAGCACAGCGGGCTCGTGCTCACCGGCGGTACCTCCCTCGGGCGGGGCCGCGGGCTGGCCACCGTGTTCGTCGAGCGTGCCGAGAGCCTCGAGGCGCTCGAGCGCGCATTCCCCGCCACCACCGGAGAGATCCGCGTCTCGCGGGGATCGGAGTGACCATGACCGACCGTTCCGGATTCGTGACGTTCGTCGGACGCCCCAACGTGGGCAAGTCCACGCTGACCAACGCCCTCGTCGGCGAGAAGGTCGCCATCACCAGCGACAAGCCGCAGACGACGCGCCGTGCGATCCGCGGCATCGTGAACCGCTCGGGCGGTCAGCTCGTGATCGTCGACACCCCCGGCATCCACAAGCCGCGGACCCTGCTGGGTCAGCGGCTGAACGACCTCGTCGAGCAGGTGCTCGGCGACGTCGACGCGATCGGGTTCCTGGTCCCGGCGACCGAGAAGGTCGGGCCCGGCGACCGCCGCATCGCGGCGTCGCTGGACGGCTACGGCCGCGCGAAGAAGATCGCGATCGTCACGAAGGTCGACATCGCGAGCCGCGACGAGATCACCGAGCGACTCATGGAGGTCGACGCGCTTCGTGAGGACTGGGACGCCGTCATCCCGCTGTCGGCGGTGACCGATGACCAGCTCGACGTCCTCGCGGACGAGCTCCTGAAGCTCATGCCGGAGGGTCCCGCGCTCTACCCCGAGGGCGTCGTCACCGACGAGAGCCTCGAGGACCGCATCGCGGAGATCATCCGCGAAGCCGCGCTCGACGGGGTGCGCGACGAGCTGCCCCACTCGATCGCCGTGACCGTCGAGGACATCAGCGCCCGGGAGGACAGCGACCTCACCGACGTCTACGCGAACATCGTGGTCGAGCGGGACAGCCAGAAGGCCATCATCATCGGCCGCAAGGGCTCCCGCCTGGCGGACGTCGGTGCCCGATCACGCGCGGGCATCGAGCCTCTCGTGGGCGGCCGGGTGTACCTCTCGCTCCATGTCCGGGTGGCCAAGGAGTGGCAGCGCGACCCGAAGCAGTTGGGCCGCCTCGGATTCTGACGGCGACGACGCCGACACGACAGGAAGGACGACGCATGGCACAGGCATGGTTCGCGACGGGGCCCGGCGGCATCGCGGAGTGGGAATTCCGCGAGGTCGAGGCGCCGGCTCCGGTCGCGGGCGAGATCACGATCCGCGTGCACGCGGCGGGCATGAACCCGGCCGACGTCAAGCACAGCGCCCGCCCGGGGGCGGAGTTCCCGGTGCCGCTCGGGTACGAGGTGTCGGGGGAGATCGCCGCGATCGGACCCGACACGGTCATCGGCTCGGGCGCTGCCTCCGTCGGCGACGAGGTCGTCGCGTTCCGGGTCACCGGCGGCTACACGACCGAGCTGACGATCCCCGCCGACAAGGCGTTCGCCAAGCCGTCGACGCTCACCCACCCCGAGGCGGCGAACCTGCTGCTCGCGGGAGCGACCGCCGCGGAGCTGCTCGAGCGGAGCGGGGCGCAGCGGGGCGACACCGTTCTCTTCCACGCCGCGTCCGGCGCCGTGGGGGTCAGCTTCCTGCAGCAGGCGGCCGTGCGGGGCATCCGGGTCGTCGGGACCGCCGGTGCGCGCAATCTCGACACCGTCCGTCGCTACGGCGGCGTCGCGATCGAGTACGGCGACGGTCTCGTGGAGCGGGCGAGGGATGCCGCAGCCGGCGCGCCGTTCGTCGCCGCGCTCGACGGCGTGGGCACCGACGAGGCCATCGCCTCGTCGCTCGAACTCGTCGAGGACCGCGCGCGGATCATCACGATCGTCCGGGCCGACCTCGTCGAGGCTGAGGGGATCGTCATGATCGGCGGGATGAAAAAGGCGAGCGCCGTCTTCCGCGACGGTGTGCGCGCGGACCTCGTCGATCTCGCAGCCCGGGGCCGCCTCGAGGTCCCCGTCGCTCGGACCTACCCGATGACCGAGGCGAAAGCCGCCGCCGACCTCCTCATGAGCGGTCACCCCGGCGGAAAGCTCGCGCTGCTGCCCTGACGTCGGTCAGTCGCCGCGGGTGCCGTGAGCGCATGCCGGGGTGTAACGTGGACGCATGCGCTCCGGCACGCTTCTCCTTCTTAGCTGCCGCGACGAGACCTCGTAGGAACAGGGCCACTCTCGTCGCGGAGCTTTCCGTGGGCCCGAAACCACGTCGACGAGAGAAGAAGCACCATCATGCGAAACACCCAGAAGCCCTCGGGCGCCCCGATCCACAAGTACCGTCCGTACCACGAGCAGATCCGGGTCGACCTGCCCGACCGCACGTGGCCGAGCAACCGCATCGAGGTCGCGCCCCGTTGGTGCGCCGTCGATCTGCGTGACGGCAACCAGGCGCTGATCGACCCGATGAGCCCCGAGCGCAAGCGGATCATGTTCGAGCTGCTCGTGAAGATGGGCTACAAGGAGATCGAGGTCGGCTTCCCGAGCGCGAGCCAGACCGACTTCGACTTCGTCCGGCAGTTGATCGACGAGGACCTCATCCCCGAGGACGTCACCATCCAGGTCCTGACGCAGGCCCGCGACCACCTGATCAAGCGCACGTACGAGTCCATCGCCGGCGCCAAGCAGGCGATCGTGCACCTGTACAACTCGACGAGCGTGCTGCAGCGCGAGGTCGTCTTCCGCACCGACCGGCAGGGCATCATCGACATCGCCCTCGAGGGTGCCCGGCTGTGCCGCGAGTACGAGAAGACGGTCCCCGAGACGACGGTCTACTACGAGTACTCGCCCGAGAGCTACACCGGCACCGAGCTCGAGTTCGCCGTCGACGTCTGCAACCAGGTGATCGAGGTCTTCGAGCCGACGCCCGAGCGCAAGGTCATCATCAACCTGCCGGCGACCGTCGAGATGGCGACGCCGAACGTCTACGCCGACTCCATCGAGTGGATGAGCCGTCACCTGGCGCACCGCGAGAACGTCATCCTGTCGCTGCACCCCCACAACGACCGCGGCACCGCGATCGCCGCGGCGGAACTCGGCTACATGGCCGGTGCCGACCGTATCGAAGGATGCCTGTTCGGCAACGGCGAGCGCACCGGCAACGTCGACCTGGTCGCCCTGGGGATCAACCTGCTGACGCAGGGCATCGATCCGCAGATCGACTTCAGCGACATCGACCACGTCAAGCGGACCGCGGAGTACTGCAACCAGCTGCCCGTCCCCGAGCGCAGCCCGTGGGCCGGCGATCTGGTGTTCACCGCGTTCAGCGGCTCGCACCAGGACGCCATCAAGAAGGGCTTCGAGGCGATGGAGGCGCGGGCGACGGCATCCGGCGTCACCGTCGACGAGATCGAGTGGGCCGTCCCGTACCTGCCGATCGACCCGAAGGACCTGGGGCGGTCGTACGAGGCGGTCATCCGCGTCAACTCGCAGTCCGGCAAGGGCGGCGTCGCCTATCTCTTGAAGTCCGACCACGCCCTGGATCTGCCGCGGAAGCTCCAGATCGAGTTCTCCGGCGTCGTGCAGGCCAAGACGGATGCCGAGGGGGGCGAGGTCTCGAGCGGCCAGATCTGGTCGATCTTCTCCGACGAGTACCTGCCCGCGGCGGCGGCCGACGAGAAGTGGGGCCGCTTCGAACTGCTCTCCACCCGCACGCAGAGCGACATGTCGGGTGACATCGCGCTCGACGTGTCGCTGCGCGACGGCGACGAGCGTGTCACAGCGACGGGATCGGGCAACGGCCCCATCGCGGCGTTCCTGCGTGTGCTCGGCGAGCGCGGCTTCGACATCTCGTTGTACGACTACGTGGAGCACACCCTCGGCGCCGGCGGCGACGCGCACGCAGCCGCCTACGTCGAGCTGCAGGTCGAGGACCAGCGCCTGTGGGGCGTCGGCATCGACGGCGACATCTCGACCGCGAGCCTCAAAGCGATCGTCTCTGCGGTGAACCGCGCCATCCGCAGCCGCGCACGCACGGGCGAGCTCGCCGGAGTCTGATCCGGCAGGGTCGCCGTCAGGGCTTGATGATCGGGATCGTCGAGGTCTCGACGGCGACCTTGCGTCGGTAGAGCGCTCGCTGTTCGGGCAGGGAGATGTCGAAGACGACGGCGAGCACGCGGATGACGGCGGTCACCGCGATGCAGGTGATCGCCGCCGGGACCGCCGCCCCGCCGATGAGGCTCATGACGGCGAGCACGGCGCATCCGACGGCGGCGGCGACGGCGTAGAGCGAGCCGACGTGCATCATGGCGACCGGCAGGCCCATGAAGACGTCGCGGAGCAGACCGCCTCCGACGGCGGCGCACGCGCCGACGAACACGGACGGGATGAGCGGCAGGCCGAGCGCCAGTGCCTTCGTCGTGCCGAGCGCGCCGAACATGCCGATGGCCACTGCGTCGAGCGCGACGATCACCGCGTTCATGCGTCGGAAGAGGTTCGCAAGCAGCATCCCGACGAGCGCTGCGGCCGTCACGGTGATGAGGTATGCGTCGCTCTGGAGGGCCACGGGCGTCGTGTTCAGCAGCAGGTCGCGGATCATGCCGCCGCCGAGCCCCATGACGACGCCGATGATTGCGACACCGAGCAGATCGAGGCGCCGCTGACCCTGGAATCCTGAGGCGAACAGCGCGCCCTGCACGCCGCCCAGGCCGACGGCGGTGAGGTCGGCCCAGAGGGGGATGAGGAACTGCGGCTCGGTCACGCCTTCATTGTGCCCGGTCGCGGGATAATCGAAGGGTGCCCACTTACCGCGACGAGGTCGTGGTCCTGCGCACCCACAAGCTGGGGGAGGCGGACCGCATCGTGACGATGCTCAGCCGCCGTCACGGCAAGGTGCGCGCCGTGGCGAAGGGCGTGCGCCGGACCTCGTCGAAGTTCGGTGCCCGGCTCGAGCCGTTCATGGTGGCCGACGTGCAGCTCTACAAGGGCCGCTCGCTCGACATCGTGCAGCAGGCGGAGTCCATCGGCGCCTACGGCGCGGACATCGCGACGGACTACGACCGGTACACCGCGGCATCCGCCATGTCAGAGACGGCGGACCGGCTGAACGAGGCCGAGACGACGCCGCAGCAGTATCTGCTGCTCGTCGGCGGGCTCCGCGCCCTGGCGCGCGGCGATCACGCCGCCCGCTCCGTGCTCGACTCGTACCTCCTGCGCGTCATGTCCCTGTCGGGATGGGCGCCGTCGCTCCGCGAGTGCGCCCGCTGCGGGGCCCCCGGTCCGCACGACTGGTTCGTGGCGCAGCTCGGCGGGATCGTCTGCGGTGCGTGCGCGCCGGCGGGCTCCCCCCGCGTCAGTCCCGAGACCGGCGACCTGCTGCGCGCCCTGCTGGCGGGCGAATGGGACGTGGTGGATGCCGCGTCGCACGGCGCGACCGCGGCATCCTCCGGTCTCATCGCCGCCTACGCGCAGTGGCACACCGAGCGCGGCATCCGTTCCCTGTCCCATCTGGAGGCGCCTCGGTGAGTCCGAAGCCGTACACGCATCGCGACGCGGTGCCCTACCGTCCGCTCGACTGGACCGGCGTGTACCCGCCGGAGTACCCGAAGGGGGCCGTGCCCGAACACGTCGCGATCGTCATGGACGGCAACGGCCGCTGGGCCAACCGGCGCGGACTCACGCGCATCGAGGGACACCGTGCGGGCGAGGAGGTCCTCCTCGACGTGGTCGCCGGCGCGATCCAGGCGGGCGTGAAGCATCTGAGCGTCTACGCCTTCTCGACCGAGAACTGGGCGCGCTCGCCCGAAGAGGTCCGCTTCCTCATGGGGTACAACCGCGACGTCCTCCACCGGCGCCGCGATCAGCTGAACGAGTGGGACGTCCGCATCCGGTGGGCGGGACGCAAGCCCCGGCTGTGGGGATCGGTCATCAAGGAGCTCCAGTACGCCGAGGAGCTCACGCGCGCCAACCGCGGCCTGACCCTGACGATGTGCGTCAACTACGGGGGACGCCACGAGATCGTCGACGCGATGCGGGCGATGGGCGAGGAGATCGCACGGGGCCGACTGAAGCCCTCGGCCATCACCGAGAAGACGCTCCGCCGCCACCTGTACGTCCCCGACATGCCCGACGTCGACCTCTTCGTCCGCTCCAGCGGCGAGCAGCGGACCTCGAACTTCCTGCTGTGGGAGGCGGCGTACGCCGAGATGGTCTTCCTCGACACCCTGTGGCCCGACTTCTCGCGCAGCGACCTGTGGGCTGCGATCGACCTCTACCTCTCCCGCGATCGCCGCTTCGGCGGTGCGAAGGACGCCCCGACCGCCTCCTGAATCACGGGGCGACCTCGGCGGCGGGACCCGCGAGCCACCGGTCGACGTCCCGCGCACGGGTGAGGCGCACGACGGGGAGATCGTAGTCGGCGCTGACGCGCGGCATCCGTTCCCGCCAGGTGCCGTGGGTCCGCATCTCCCACCGGAGGATGTGATCGGGGTCGCGGAAGACCGTCCACAGCGGGGGCTCCGTGTTGCCGTTCCACAGCGGCTCCCGGCGGATGCGGCGGCGCACCGTCCGGCGCAGCAGACGGGTCCGCGCGACCCGGCGAGGCAGATCCAGCCACACCGCGAGGTCAGCGCGCTCGCCGAGCAGCTGCCCGCCGCCCGCGCCGAAGTAGTTCCATTCGGACACCCAACGTTCGCCGCTCGCGACGCGTCGCACGTCGTCGAGGAACTCCGGTCGAGGCGTCCAGCCGGGGCCGTGGAACAGCGAGTCGAGCTCGGTGTGCTCGAGGTCCCACAGTCGCGCGAGCCGTCGCGCCAGTGTCGTCTTGCCGACCCCGGTCGTGCCTGCCACCACGACGCGGTGCGGAGAGAACCCCAGCGGATCGTCGGCCGACAGCATCCGATCAGCGTAGAGCGGATGCGGGGGAATAGACCACGGCACCCGCGGCGTTGCACGGGGTGTGACGGACGCTATCAAGATCGACGTGTGGAGTGACATCGCCTGCCCCTGGTGCTACATCGGCAAGCGGAACCTGGAGACGGGACTGGGCGAGACGGCGACGGATGCCGACGCCCCCCGTGTGGAGGTGACCTACCACTCGTACGAACTGTCGCCCGACACCCCGGTCGACTTCGACGGCACCGAGATCGAGTTCCTCTCGGAGTACAAGGGGATGCCCGCGGACCAGGTCCAGCAGATGCTCGATCGCGTCACCGGCGTCGCCGCCGACGCGGGCCTGGGGTACCGATTCGACATCCTCAAGCACACGAACACCGTGAAGGCGCACGAGCTGCTGCACTTCGCGAAGGAGCAGGGCCTGCAGAAGGAGACCACGGAGCGTCTCATGTCGGCCTACTTCACCGAAGGTCGCCACGTGGGCCGCGTCGACGACCTCGTCGACCTCGCCGCCGAGGCGGGACTCGACCGCGACGCCGCCCGCGAGGCGCTGGAGACCGGCCGCTACCTCGATGCGGTCCGCGCCGACCAGGCGCAGGCGCAGGCCTACGGCATCCAGGGCGTCCCGTTCTTCGTCATCGACGGCAAGTACGGCGTCAGCGGCGCCCAGCCCGCTGCCGCCTTCGCGCAGATCGCCCGGCAGGTGTGGTCTGAGCGCGCCGAGGCACCCGCCGCGAGCTGACGTCGTCGCAGACACGAAGGCCGCATCCCCGTTTCGGGATGCGGCCTTCGTCATCGCGGCGGGTCAGGCCAGCGCCCCCTCGATGGCGGCGATGACCTCGGGCTCGTTCGGCTTGGTCTGCGGGCGGAACCGGTGCAGCTCCCCGTCCCGGGTGACGAGGAACTTCTCGAAGTTCCACATGACGGGTCCCTTGGCGCGCTCGACGTTGGCGGTCTTCTTCAGCGCCTTGTACAGGGGGGCCGCGTGCGAGCCGTTCACGCGCACCTTGTCCATGATCGGGAACGTGATGCCCCAGTTGACGGCGCAGTAGTCGAGGATCTCCTCCATCGACCCGGGCTCCTGACCCATGAACTGGTTGCACGGGAACCCGATGACCTGCAGTCCCTGATCGCCGTACTGCTTCTGCAGCTCCTCGAGCTGCTCGTACTGGGGAGCCAGCCCGCACTTGGACGCCACGTTGACGATCAGGAACGCCTTGTCGCCGAAGTCGCCGAGTGTCGCCTCCTTCCCGTCTGCCGTCGTGAACGGGATCTCGTGCAGGGAGGGGGTCTCGGTCATGTCTCCACGATAGGACGCGCGCCGATGCCCGAAGCGCTCGCCGTCTGGGAGAATGGGAAGGATATGTCCACGACCCTCGCTCCGCCCGCGCCGCTGCGCATCGGGCCCATCACCCTCGATGCGCCCGTCGTGCTGGCGCCGATGGCGGGCATCACCAACACCGCCTTCCGACGCCTGTGCCGCGAATACGGTGCCGGCCTCTACGTGAGCGAGATGATCACGACTCGCGCGCTCGTGGAGCGGAACGCCACGACCATGCGCCTGATCCGCCACCACGAGTCCGAGACCCCGCGGTCGATCCAGCTGTACGGTGTCGACCCCGCGACGGTCGAGGCCGCCGTCCGCATCATCGTCGAAGAGGACCACGCGGATCACGTGGACCTCAACTTCGGCTGCCCGGTCCCGAAGGTGACCCGCAAGGGCGGGGGAGCGGCCCTGCCCTGGAAGACCGAGCTCTTCCGGGAGATCGTCGAGCGCGCCGCGACGGCCGCGGGGTCGGTCCCGCTGACGGTGAAGATGCGCAAGGGCATCGACTCGGACCACCTCACGTACCTCGAGGCCGGCCGGATCGCCGAGGGCGCCGGTGTCGCCGCCGTCGCGCTGCACGCGCGGACGGCGTCGGAGTTCTACTCGGGGCACGCCGACTGGTCCGCGATCGCGAAGCTGAAGGAGACGGTGACGAGCGTCCCCGTCCTCGGCAACGGCGACATCTGGTCTGCGGAGGACGCCCGCCGCATGATGGCCGACACCGGCTGCGACGGGGTCGTCGTCGGACGGGGATGCCTCGGCCGCCCCTGGCTCTTCGGTGACCTCGCGCGCGAGCTCGGCACCGGGCACGCGGCCGACCCCGTCGACGCGACCCTCGGATTCGTCGCCGCGGCGTTCCGTCGCCATGCGGAACTCCTGGTGGAGTTCTTCGAGAGCGAGGACCGCGGCTGCCGCGACATCCGCAAGCACGTGGCGTGGTACTTCAAGGGGTATCCCGTGGGCGGCGATCTCCGCGCCAAGCTCGCGACGGTCTCGAGTCTCGACGAGATCGACGGGCTGCTCGCGACCCTCGACCTCGACGCGCCCTACCCCGGTGCCGCGGCCGAGGGTCAGCGCGGCCGCGCCGGCACACCCAAGCGGCCCGCCCTGCCCGACGGGTGGCTGGATTCCCGGGAGATCGGCCAAGCGGCATCCACCGCCCTCGCCGATGCGGAGCTCGACACCAGTGGCGGCTGAGTCGGCGGCCGCGGTCGGTGTCGCCTCCGGACGACCGACCGGTTACGACGACCACGACGCGGAGCGCTTCCACCCCGAACGGCACCGGTCGCTGCGCGACGGCTTCGCCCGCGACCGTGCCCGCGTGCTGCACTCGGCCGCCTTCCGGCGGCTCGCCGCCAAGACGCAGGTCCTGAGCCCCGCCAGCCCGGCGGACTTCGCCCGCAACCGCCTGACGCATTCGCTGGAGGTCGCGCAGGTGGGTCGCGAGCTCGCGATCTCGCTGCAGCTGTCGCCGGACGTCGTCGACACGGCCTGCCTCAGTCACGACCTCGGACACCCGCCCTTCGGACACAACGGCGAGCGCGCGCTCAACGACTGGGCCGAGGACATCGGCGGCTTCGAAGGCAACGCGCAATCGTTGCGCATCCTGGCCCGGCTCGAGCCGAAGGTGGTCGACGACGACGGCGAGAGGTTCGGGCTCAATCTGACGCGCGCAAGTCTCGATGCCACCTGCAAGTACCCGTGGGCCGAGGAGCACGCGATCCCGGACCCCGGCGGCCGTCAGAAGTTCGGCGTCTACGCCGAGGACGAGGCGGTCTTCCGGTGGATGCGACAGGGCGCGCCGGGTCGCGTCCGCTGCATCGAAGCCGAGGTCATGGACCTCTCCGACGACATCGCGTACTCGGTGCACGACTTCGAGGACGCCGTGCTCAACGGCTACCTCGACCCCCGCCGGCTCGCGGACGCTCGGGAGCGGGAATCGCTCCTGACGGCGATCCAGTCCTGGGTCGGCCTCGGGTTCAGCCGCGACGAGCTCGCCGACGCGCTGTACCGTCTCGTGCGACTGCCGGAGTGGATGACCGAGTACGACGGGACCCGGGCGTCGGTCGCGCGCCTCAAGAACCTGACGTCGGACTTCATCGGCCGCTTCGCGCGGGCCGCGACCGCCGCCACGCGCGAGCACTACGACTCGCCGGCGCTCACCCGTTACCGCGGGCGCATGATCGTCCCTCGCGTGATCGAGGCCGAGATGGCCGTCCTCAAGGGCACGATCGGCGCGTTCGTCGTGTCGATCGACGGTCGGAAGGGGCTCTACAAGGAGCAGCGGCGCGTCCTCAAGCGGCTCGCATCGGCGCTGATGGACAGGCCGGAGCACCTCGACCGGATCCACGCGGTCGATTTCGCCGCAGCGCAGACGGATGCTGAGCGCAAGCGCGTCGTCGTCGACCAGGTGGCGACGCTGACCGACCGATTCGCGATCGAGTGGCACTCCGCGCTCGTCGGCCCCGTCGATCTGCGCGAGCTGGGGCTGTGGCCTGCGGGATCGCGGGTCGTCGCGAACCCCGGCTACGCGTTGCCCGAACCCATCGAGGGGCTCTGATGGCCCGCATCCGTCAGGCAGACGTCGACGAGGTGAAGGCCCGCACCAACATCGTCGACATCGTCGGCGAGCGGGTGGCGCTGAAGTCCGCCGGCGTGGGATCGATGAAGGGGCTGTGTCCCTTCCACGACGAGCGGAGCCCGAGCTTCAACGTCCGCGCGCAGGCCGGGTACTACCACTGCTTCGGATGCGGCGAGTCCGGCGACGTCTACTCCTTCCTCCGCGCGATGGACCACCTGACCTTCACCGAGGCCGTCGAGCGCCTCGCCGCCCGCATCGGCTACCAGCTCCACTACGAGGACGGCGGGGCGGCGCCCGAGACGAGCGGCCGCACCCGGCTCTACCAGGCGAACACCGCGGCCGCCGAGTTCTACCGCTCGCAGCTCGCGAGTCCCGAAGCCGAGGCGGGGCGCCGCTTCCTGGGCGAGCGCGGCTTCGATGCCGGCGCCGCCGCGCACTTCGGCGTCGGCTACGCGCCGAAGGGGTGGAACAACCTCCGCGACGCACTGCGGTCGCAGGGCTTCACCGACGAGGAACTCTCGAACGCGGGCCTCGTCTCGCAGGGGCAGCGCGGCGTCTACGACCGGTTCCGTGGTCGCGTGGTGTGGCCGATCCGCGATCTCACCGGGCAGACGATCGGCTTCGGCGCGCGGAAGCTGTACGACGACGACCAGGGGCCGAAGTACCTCAACACACCGGAGACCGTCATCTACAAGAAGGCGCAGGTCCTCTACGGCCTCGACCTCGCGAAGAAGGACGTCTCGCGGTCCCACCGCGTCGTGGTCGTCGAGGGGTACACCGACGTGATGGCCTGCCATCTGGCGGGGGTCACGACGGCGATCGCCACATGCGGCACCGCATTCGGCTCCGATCACATCACCGTGCTCCGGCGGGTGATGGGCGACGACAGCGCATCGGGTGAGGTGATCTTCACGTTCGATCCGGATGCCGCCGGGCAGAAGGCCGCGCTCCGCGCCTTCTCGGAGGAGAAGCGCTTCGCAGCCCAGACCTACGTCGCGGTCGCGCCCGACGGGCTCGATCCGTGCGACCTGCGGCTGAACAGGGGCGACGGCGCCGTCCGGTCGCTGATGGACGCGAAGGCGCCGATGTTCGAGTTCGTCATCGATCAGAAGCTCGCGGGCTTCGACCTGGCCAGCGTCGAAGGCCGGGTGGGTGCGCTCCGCGCCGCGGCGCCGATCGTCGCCGAGATCCGCGATCCGTCACTGCGCCCGGGGTACACCCGTGTCCTCGCACGCAAGCTCGGCATGGACCTCGGCGAGGTGACCCCGGCCGTCGAGCGCGCCGCCCGCGGCAGTCGGACCTCCCGCGACAACGCCTCGCCGCCCGTCGAGGTGCCGGGGGCGGCATCAGATCAGGCGCCCACGGTCCGCGTCACGATCGCGACCCTGCCGCGCGACGCGTCCGTCGTCCTCGAGCGCGACGCGCTCATGGGGATCCTCCAGTACGGGCACGTCATCGACGCCGCCGAGGTGGATGCCGCCCTCGCACTGCCCATGCAGCATCCCGCCCTGGAGGCCGTGCGGCAGGCGATCACCGGCCAGCCCGACCGCTCCCGGGTCGGATGGTCCACCGCAGCCGTCGATGCCACGCGCGAGCCCTACCGGGGTCTCGCGGCCGAACTCCTGACGGCGACGTTCCCGGCGCTGACCGAGGCCGAGGCGAAGGCGTCGGCGTTCGCGATGTGCCGTCGGCTGCGCCTGCGGGCGATCGACCGTGAGAAGGCGGAACTCCTCGGGGCGGTGCAGCGGGTCCCCGCCGACTCGGAGGAGGGACGCGCGGTGCGCGTCGCGCTGCGGGATCTCGATCAGCGCCGTCGTGCCCTGGCCGACCTCGACTAGCGTCCGTCCGGTGCAGCGGGGAGGATGGAACGCGTGCCCCGCCTGATCGACTCCGATGCCGCCATCAGCTGCGACGACCTGTCGGTCGCCCGCTCGACAGCCGAGACGAGGGTGGTCGACGGGGTCGGGTTCCGGTTGCAGGCGGGGGAGGTCCTCGCCGTGATGGGCGCGACGGGATCCGGCAAGTCGAGCCTCGCCGCGTGCCTCGCGGGTGCGGACCCGCGGAGTCTGCGCGTCGTCGGCGGCACCGCCGAGGTCGCAGGCATCTCCCTGCGCGCGCGCGGCAAGGCGCGCCGCATCCGGTCGTACCGGACCGGGTACCTCGCGCAGGGCAGCAATTCCGCCCTCCCGTCGCGGCTGACGATCGCCGAGATCGTCGCCGAACCGATCACGGCTCGTGACCGGAAGGTGAACGACCGAGCGCTCGCGCTGCGGGTGGCGTCGCTCCTGGACGAGCTCCAGCTGCCGATCGGGGCGTCGGAGAAGTATCCGTACGAGTTGAGCTCGGGCATGCGGCAGCGGGTCGCCATCGCCCGCAGCCTCGTGCTCGACCCGGTCGTGATGATCGCCGACGAACCGTATGCGAACCTCGACGTCGATGTCCGACCTGCCGTCGCGGCGGCCCTCGGGCGGCGCGTCGCGGACGGCATGGCCCTGCTGGTCGTGACCAACGAACGCGACCTCGTCGAGGAGCTCGGCGCCCGCGTGCTCGTGCTCAGGGACGGGCATCCGATCGGCATCGGTCCGAGCCTGGATGCCCTGCTCTGGACACCTGACGAGGCGACACGCATCGGCGGCTGATGTCACGAACACCCCCGAGGCTTTGCTACGATTGTGGGGTTGCCCGCTCGCGGGGAACGGATGATCCTCGGTAGCTCAATTGGCAGAGCAATCGGCTGTTAACCGATAGGTTCTTGGTTCGAGTCCAAGCCGGGGAGCCAGCGATACGACGAAGCCCCCGGTGCACCCGGGGGCTTCGTCGTTCTCGGGATGCCGATGCCCTGCACTCAGTCTGTGAACGCCGATGCCTGCGCCGCGAATGCGTCGGCGTACCAGCCCCCGAGACGGAGCAGCTCCTCGTGCGTCCCTTCTCGGGCGCGGGAGGGCGACGTCACCTCGACGATGCGCGCGGCGCGGCGTGCCCACTGCATCCGGTGGGTGACGAGGATGACCGTCTTCCCCACCAGCAGCTGCATGACGCGGTCGAGCAGTTCGATCTCGCTGAGGGCGTCGAGGGCCGCCGTCGGTTCGTCGAGGACGACGATGTCAGCCGTGCGGGCGCGCAGGAGCAGGCGCGCGACCGCGAGCCGCTGCCACTGACCGCCGGACAGCTCCGTGGCCGTGTCGGTGCTGTCCCGGTGGAGCGGAGCGTCCAGCCCCGAGGGGAGCGAGCGCACCTTGTCGGACAGGCCGACCACGTCGAGCACCTCCCAGACGTCCGCGTCGTCATGGTTCCTCCCCGCCGTCACGTTCTCGCGCACCGAGAACGGGAACCGGGCGAAGTCCTGATGCATCACGGCGCGCTGACCGCGCGTGCCCAGCGAGACCGATCCGCGGTCGGGCTCCGACGTCTCGTCCAGGAGTCGGATCAGGGTGGATTTGCCGGCGCCGTTGGGCCCGACGACCACGTTGAGCGCGCGGGGTTCGAACCGACAGGTGAGGCGGTCGAGCGACGGAGCTGCGGCGCCCGGATAGGTGTAGACGGCCTCCCTCGTCCCCATCCACGACGCCTCGGCCGCGTCGAGCGGGGACTCCTCCTCGTGCGTCACGAACGCGAGGTAGGCCTGCAGGGGGCGCGTCACCTGCGCGAGGTCGCCGGCCGCCTGCACGAGCACAGCGAGCGAGGTGGTGACCTGGAGCAGCAGTCCGATCAGGATCACGAGATCGGCCGGGGAGGACTCCGCGGGGACGAGGGCGAAGAGCGCCGCTATGAGGATTCCGGTGCCCACGAGCGACCAGGCCGTCACGTGCACGGTCGTCCTGCGTCGGACAGCGCCGACCTCGCGGAGCAGTCGCGTCTGCGTCGCGAGCCACGAGCGACTCACCCACGGCGCGAGCTCGAACGAGCGGAGATCGCTCGCCGCCCGGGCGTCCGTGGCCGCATCCGCCAGACCTTCGCCGCGGAGCACGAGCGGCAGCCGCACCGATCTCGCATCCCAGGCGCGTCGGTACAGGGCGGACAGCCCGAACGCCAAGGGGAGGCCGCCGGCGACAGCGGCGAGTACGATCCACGGGCTGATGGACACCGCCGCGCCGGCCACCGGCGCGATGCCCGCAAGCGACGCCGTGATCAGGCCGAGGAGGACGGGGACGTTGACGAGCGCGGCGATCGCGCGCTCCGCCTCGGATCGGAGCCTGACGAGTTCCGGCTCCTCGAAGACCCGCAGCGTCCGCCAGAACGCGACCTTCGTCATCCAGCGGCGCCGCAGGACCATCGACGTCCGATCGCCGATCTGGCTCCGGAGTCCCGGGGAGACGGCGTCCGCGATGGTTCCGATCAGCAGGATCCCGCCCAGCCATGCCACGAGGACGGGCACCGGCGGCGGAGACGGGCCGACGGCCGTCGCGGTCAGGAGGATCAGACCTGCGGGCGCGAATCCGAACGCGATCTGCAGCACCAGGTAGATCGGCACGCTCGGGCCGAGCTCGGCCGCAAGGGAAGCGATCTCACGACGCCTGCTCGGATGCCCCGCCATCTCCTCATCCTGGTGCAGATCGACGGAGCCCGGCGGGGTTGTCCACGGGTCCGGGGGATCGATGATCGTCCTCCCGGACGATGGCGCCGGACCACACCCAGCAGCGCCGCTCCCGACCGCCGATGCGGAACCTGATCGCGGCGGCGCGATCGGTCCACATGCACAGCTCGGCCTCGACGATCGCCGGCTCGGGACCGAACCTCACCCATGCCCGCACCCGCGCCGGCCGCGGGTCGGTCGTCACCGGCGCGCGGTCGAGTCCGAGTTCCTCCGCGGTCAGGGATTGCAGGGTGCCGCGCGACGCGAGCCGCTCGAGAATGCGGTCGTCCATCCGCGCGTCGATGCTGGCCGCGTAGCGCCTGTTCGAACCCAACCGGCATCCCTCTCTCCGGCCGACGCTGTGATGGTACGCACGACCGCCGACACCGCCGTCACGCGTTCAGCTGCGCGAGGATCTCGGCATCGCCGGACCCGCTGGATGCCACGACCCTCCCGCCGTCGACGCGCAGGAAGACGAACTCCGCGACGTTGACGTGTCTGCGGGTGGGTGGGATGCCGCGCCACGGACCCGTGTGCGTCCCCCCGCCGCGGAGGTGTGCGGCGATGCGATCGTCTTCGGCCACGAGCTGGATCGCCTTCCAGCGCCAGTCGGGGAACCCGTGGAACAGGTCGGCGAGATCGTCCAGCCAGGCGTCCGCGCCGGCGGGCAGGTGCGCCCGCCGCACCGCGGGGTCGAGGAGATCCCGGATGGCACCCAGGTCGTGCCGGTTGCAGGCGTCGAGGTAGTCCTCGAACCACCCGTGCAGTTCCCACGGCTCCATGCCGCGCGACTCAGGCGTCGAGGTCGTCGACGCCCGGCATCCAGCTCTGTCCGGGCTTGCCCCAGCCGCGCTTGCGGGCGATCTTCTGGGTCGTCTTCCAGTCCGAGTCGTCGAGCCGGTCGATGTAGAGGATGCCGTTCAGGTGATCGAACTCGTGCTGCATGATGCGTGCGCGCCAGCCGTCCACGCGGATGTCGACCGGCGCGCCCTCGAGGTCGGTGCCCGTCACGCGCACCTCGTCGGAGCGGCGCAGTGCGAACCGCTCGCCGGGGAACGACAGGCATCCCTCCGACTCGTCGTCCGGGTCGGGGGAGCCGGGCTCGGGCGGGGTCATCCAGAGCTCGGGGTTCAAGATGACGCCGCGCCAGGGCGCACCGTCGTCGTCCTGGTAGGAGTACGTGAAGACCCGCAGGCCGACGCCGACCTGCGGAGCCGCGAGGCCGACGCCGGGCGCGGTGTCCATGGTCTCGAACATGTCCGCCACGAGCGTGCGGATCTCGTCGGTGACCTCGCCTACGGGCGAGGCGACGGAATGGAGGACGGGATCGCCCATGATGCGAATCGGAAGTACGGCCACGTCAGAAGCCTAACGACGCGGTCGGCCGGTATGGTCGAGGCGTGATGCTCCCCGGGACGCCGATCGACGACCTGACCGACGAGCTCGTCGGGGTGTTCGGCAACCCGGCGATCCTGATCGGGATCCCGCTCGCCGTCCTCGGTGCGGTCTTCATGTCCTTCGGGGCCCAATACCAGCACCGCGGTGTCCAGAAGGTCGAGCGTCTGACGGCGCAGGCCGGCGTGTCGGGCCTGACCGGCGGGCAGCTGCTGCGCCTGCTGCGTCGGCCGTCGTGGGTCCTCGGCACCGTCATGCTCGGTCTCGCCATCGTGTGCCAGCTCGCGGCGCTCTCCTTCGCGCCGCTCATCCTGGTCCAGCCCATCGGCGCGATCTCGCTGGTCATCACGACCCTGCTCAACGCTCGCGTCAGCGGCCACAAGCCGACGAGGCGCTCGATCACGTCGATCGCGCTGTGCGTGGGCGGCATCTTCATCTTCGTCACCGTCGCCGCGCTCTACGCGACCGAGCGTCCCATCAGCGACCCGCAGCTGCTGACCGTCCTGTGGATCCTCCTTGGCGTCGTCGTCGTCCTGGGGGTGCTGTGGGTGACGCTCCGCAAGCGGATGCGGGCGCTGTTCTACATCGTCGCCGCCGGCATCGTGTACGGCTTCGTCGCGACGCTCGCGAAGGTCGTCATCAACCGCATCTCGAACGGCGACTTCGAGTGGCTCACGGTGCTCTGCATCGTCGCGCTCCTGGCCGGCACCGCGATGGGCGCGTACTTCGTTCAGACGGCCTACTCGTCGGGTCCTCCGGACCTCGTGATCGCAGGGCTGACGGTGATCGACCCGATCGTCGCGATCGTCATCGGCCTGACCGTGCTGCAAGAGGCCAGCGGCGCGCCCGTCTGGGCGTACATCGGCTTCGTCTTCGCCGGTGCCCTCGCCATCGTGGGTGTGTTCCAGCTCGCGCGCTACCACCCGCAGGTGATCAGCGACAGCCAGGAAATCCCGATCGCGCGGGGCAGCGCGGAGTTCACCGACGGCAAGAGGCAGACCACGGGTTCCATCCGCCTCACCGAGACCGTGTCGAAGGTGTGGCCCGAGCCGCCGGTGAAGGACGAGGAACGACCGAAACGCTAGGCTCGTTCCCACAGGGGGCGGTGGCCAAGCTGGTCAAGGCAGCGGGCTCATAACCCGACGATCGTGGGTTCAAGTCCCACCCGCCCTACCGATCGCGGTGCTGCACCGCGTCGTACGACGGCTGCCGCAGTGCGCTGACCCAGGGATACATCCGTGCACCGGGGATGAGCCGACGACCGGCATCCGCTCGCATCGTGTCCGCCGCGTCAGTGCTTCGCAGGCGCAGGAGGGCGAAGGGATGCCACGCGCCTGACGGCGTCGCGTGGGCGAGCTCGAGCCACCACGAATCCCGCCGGAGCGCCGCTCCGAGCGCACGGAGTCCCGCCGGCAGCGGTGGGCCGACCGGATGTGCGCGCAGGAGCACGCCGCCCTGCTCGCCTCGGTAGGGCAGCAGGATGCCGAATGGACCGCTCGAGGGACGCCGGCGGGGGAGCAGCGCGAACCGCAGCGGGACGGTGGATCCGGTGGAGGCGAGTTCGATGTCCGCAGCGCCGGCCGCCGTCTGCACGCGGAGCGCGAGGCCGAGGACGTCGGGGAGGACATCGGGCAGACCGAGCGAGCGCGAGAATCGCGCCTCGACGTCATGTCGTTCCCCCGCCACCGGATCATCGATCCAGCGGATACCGGCTGTCTCGTCTCGGGGCAGCCAGTGGAGCGATCCCGCCAGCGCGAGCCCGCGGGAGTGGATCGGTCGGGGAGGGCGCACGCGCTGAAGGCCGACGAAGAAGGCGCGGAGGGCGAGACCGACAGAGGTCGCAGGAGAGCGGAGCACGCGGTCATCCGACCCCACGGATCGCATGCGGCGAACGGGGTTGCGGATGAGGACACCGCTGTGTCTCGAAACGTCAGGTCTTGGCGTCCTGAGCCGGGATGAACACCTGACGGACGATGAGCAGCAGCGACGCCGTCACCGGAATCGCCACGAGTGCGCCGAGGAGTCCCAGCAGCGTGCCGCCGACGAGCGCCCCGATGACGACGAGCGCACCGGGAACGGCGATGGTCCGGTTCATCACGCGCGGCGTCAGGAGGTACGCCTCGATCTGGATGTAGACGAGGTAGACGACCGCGAAGACGAGTGCAGGCGTGAACCCGTCGAGCAGCGCGAGCCCGGATGCGACGATCCAGAAGAGCACCGAGCCGATGAGCGGGATGAGGGTGAGGCAGAACGCGACGACCGCCATCAGCTGCGGGAACGGCAGACCGAGCAGCAGCTGGATGATGAACACGACGACCGCGTTGATGGCCGCGAGGATCACCATCCCGGCGAGGTACCCGCCCACGGACGCGGTGATCTGATCGGTGAGATCGCGGACGCTGGTGCGGCTGCGAGCCGGAGCGAGACGGACGAACCCCTCCTTCATCGCGGGGACCGACGCGATGAAGTACAGGCTGAGGACGATCACGATGATCACACCCGACACGCCCGTCGCGAGCGTCGTACCGACCTGGAGCAGGCCGCCGCCGATCGAGGCCAGATTCGCCGGATCCGACAGGAACCGCTGCAGCTCGGTGAGGAGGTCGTCGACGCGGTCGCCGAACGACCGCTCGATGAAGGCAGCGAACTCCGATGTGCGGAAGTCGTCGATCAGCGTCGGGAGGGATGTGACGAAGCCCGTCACCTGGTCGGTCACGGTCGGCGAGACCAGGACGACCACGAGACCGATCGCGGCGACGAAGGCGACGCAGACGATCACGATGGCCCACGCGCGTGCGATGCCTCGCTGCTCAAGACGCCCGACGACCGGCTCGAGACCGAGCGCGATGAAGAGGGCGCACGCCACGTAGATGAGGACGAGCGAGAGACTCGTGATCGCCAACCCGAGCGCCAGCGCGGCGAGACCGCCGAGCGTGACGAGGAACCCGGTGCCGAAGGGGCGGCGAAGCAGCGCCGCCCGTGCAGGCTCCCGCTCGTCCGAGACCGGCGCAGGCTGACCGTTCGACTTCCTCATTCCTGCCACTGTAGGGCTCCCGGGAATTTCCTTCCGGGACCCGCGTCACGGATGCGTGATCGCCGGGCCCTGCGGGAACGGCTCGTCGCCGCCCCGATCACGGTCGCCGTCCCCTGCGCGGGCGGCGTCCTCCTTCACCTCGTCGCTGGCTGCGTCCGTCGGAGGCGCGTCGTCCGCGTGAGCGTCGTCGGCGTCGCGGTGGTGGGGGGTCTTGTCGTTCATGGGGTTCCTTCCGTTCGTGTGTCCACACTCGCCCGGCGAGGGGCATCGGCACACGGGCTTGACGGATGATCGATGCCCGGGCACGGGGGCGCATGACACGGTTGTGATTCGAGGGCATCCTGGGCGATAATGGCGGCACAACCGGATATCCGGCCAGCACTCTCCATCAGGTCGTAGGGGAAGACGTACCTGAACGAAACGGAGAGATCGATGGCCACACCTCAGGCGCGCGGAGTGATCTACATCCACTCCGCGCCACGCGCGCTGTGCCCCCACCTCGAGTGGGCGGCCGGGCGCGCCCTCGGGCATGCCGTCAACTTCGAGTGGGCCGAGCAGCCCGTCCTCGACGGCAGTCGCAGAGCCGAGTTCTACTGGGAGGGTCCCGCCGGCACCGGCGCCGCCCTGGCCACCGCGATGCGCGGGTGGGAGCACCTCCGGTACGAGGTGAGCGAAGACCCCACCCCCCGCAGCGACGGTGGCCGGTGGCTCCACACCCCGAGCCTCGGCATCCACTACGCGCAGACCGACTCGGCCGGCAACGTCGTCATCGGCGAGGACAGGCTGCGGTACGCCATGGAGATCGCGGCCGGCGACATCCACGAACTCCAGCGCGAGCTCGACGTCGCTCTCGGCGCAGCCTGGGACGACGAGCTCGAACCGTTCCGGCACGCGAGCGACGACGCGCCGGTCGTCTGGCTCCACAAGGTCGGCTGAGACGATCCCGCCCGGCCCGACACTTCACAACAGCACAGACCTTCAGGCGGGCGACCCGCAGCAGCGGCGACGTCATGACCGGCTCCGGACAGCTTCCCGGGGACCGGGGGGACGTCGGCCCGCCTGATACACGACAGACGCCCCCGGTGGCTTCCCGGGGGCGTCTGTCGTGTGTCGGTCAGACCGAGCGGAACGCCACGACCGCGTTGTGCCCGCCGAAGCCGAACGAGTTGCTGATCGCGAGCTGATCGCCCTCCCCGAGCGAGACGCCCTCGCCCGACAGGCGGAACGGGACCGCCGGGTCCGGCTCGGTGATGTTGATCGTGGGCGGCGCGACACGGTCTCGGATCGCGAGGACGGTGAACATCGCCTCGAGCGCACCGGTGCCGCCGAGGAGGTGGCCGGTGGCGGCCTTGGTCGCCGAGACCGGCATCTCATCGATGCGGTCGCCGAAGACGGACTTCAGCGCGACGTACTCGTTCGGGTCGCCCACGGGGGTCGAGGTCGCGTGGGCGTTGACGTGGGTGACGTCGGCGGGTGAGGCATCCGCCATGTCGAGCGCGAGGCGCACGGCGCGAGCGGCGCCCGTCCCCTCGGGGTCGTTGGCGGTGATGTGGTACGAGTCCGCCGTCACGCCGCCGCCGACGAGTTCGGCGTAGATCTTCGCGCCGCGGGCCTTCGCGTGCTCCTCGGTCTCGAGGATGAGGACGGCGGCACCCTCGCCCATGACGAAGCCGTCGCGGTCGATGCTGCCGGGGCGGGATGCCGTCTCGGGCGAGTCGTTGCGTCGCGAGAGCGCCTGCATCGACGCGAACGACGCGATCGTGATCGGGTGGATGGCCGACTCCGTACCGCCGGCGATCACGATGTCGGCGAGCCCGGCGCGCATGTGCTCGAGGGCGTTGACGAGCGACTCCGTGCTCGACGCGCAGGCGCTGGCGAAGGTACGGGCGTACGCGCGTGCGCCGAAGTGCAGCGACAGGTTGCCCGCGGCGGCGTTCGGCATGAGCATGGGCACGGTCATCGGCATGACCCGCCGCGGCCCCTTCTCGCGCAGCGTGTCCCAGGCGTCGAGCAGCGTCCAGACGCCGCCGATGCCGGTGGCGAACTCGACGCCCAGACGCTCGGGATCCACCTCGGGTGCGCCGGCGTCCTCCCAGGCCTCCTTCGCGGCGACCATCGCCAGCTGCGACGACGGATCGAGGCGCTTGGCGATGGGGCGCTCCAGCACCGTGTCCGGGCGCACCTTGGCCTCGGCGGCGAAGGTGACGGGCAGCTGATACTGCTCGACCCAGTCGTGCTCGAGCGTGCGGGCGCCCGACTCTCCGGCGAGGAGGGCGTCCCAGCTCTCGCCGGCGGTGCCGCCGATGGGGGAGGTCGCACCGATGCCGGTGACGAAGATTCGCGTGTTGCTCATGGTTCCCTCGTGCTGCTCCGGTGGGGGCGCACCCCCACCGGACGCGCGGATCAGGCCTGGTTGGACGAGATGTAGGTGACGGCGTCGCCGACGGTCTTGAGGTTCTTGACCTCGTCGTCGGGAATGGTGACGCCGAACTTCTCCTCGGCGTTGACGACGATCGTCATCATCGAGATCGAGTCGATGTCGAGGTCGTCCGTGAAGGACTTCTCGAGCGCGACCTCGTCGGCCGAGATGCCGGTCTCGTCGGTGATGAGCTCGGCCAGGCCGGCGAGGACCTCGTCGTTCGTGAATGCCATGGGATTTCTCCTTCTGTGGGGGTCGGGCCCAGCCGGGCCGGTTGTCAGTTTAGGTGCGGGTCGGGCGTGGTCACGGGAGGACGACGACCTGGGCGCCGAACACGAGTCCCGCGCCGAAGCCGATCTGCAGCGCGAGTCCGCCGCTGAGCTCGGGGTGCTCTTCGAGCAGACGGTGCGTGGCGAGCGGGATGGATGCCGCCGAGGTGTTGCCCGTGGTCTCGATGTCACGCCCGATCACCACGGTGTCGGGCAGCTTCAGCTGCTTCGCGAACTCGTCGATGATGCGCATGTTCGCCTGGTGAGGCACGAAGGCGGCGAGGTCGTCGGGTGTGATGCCCGCGGCCTCGATCGCCTGGCGGGCGACCTTCACCATCTCCCAGACGGCCCAGCGGAAGACCGTCGGGCCCTCCTGTCGGAGCGTCGGCCAGGGCGCCGCGCCGTCGCGGAACTCGGTCAGCGTGTGGTTCATGCCCACGGCATCCGCCTTCGATCCGTCCGATCCCCAGACGGTCGGGCCGATGCCGGGTGCGTCGCTCGGGCCGATGACGACGGCGCCCGCGCCGTCACCGAGGAGGAACGAGATCGAGCGATCGGTCGGATCGACGACGTCGCTGAGCTTCTCGGTGCCGATGACGACGGCGTACGTCGCGGCGCCTGCGCGGATGAGCGCGTCGGCCTGCGCGACGCCGTAGGCGAAGCCCGCGCACGCGGCGTTCAGGTCGTAGGCGGCCGCCGGGTTCGCGCCCACGCGGTCGGCGACGATCGCCGACACCGAAGGCGTCTGCTTCGGGTTGGAGATCGTCGCCACGATGACGGCGTCGACCTGCTCGGGGGAGATGCCCGACCGCTCGATCGCTTCGGCCGCCGCGTCCGTGGCGAGGTCGATCGCGTCGGTGCCCGCGTTCGCGCGCACGCGGGTGACGATGCCGGTGCGCTGGCGGATCCACTCGTCGCTCGAGTCGATGGGACCGATGAGGTCCTCATTGGGGACGGCGTTCTCGCCCCGCGCCGCGCCGTACGAGTAGATGCGGGTGTGGGCGGGCCCGGTGGGCTGGACGAGCTGGGGGGTCATGCGTTCTCTCCGGTCAGCAGCCCGGCCGCGGCCGGAAGGTCGTCGGGTGTCTTCACGGCGACCGACGGTACCCCGCGAAGACCGCGTTTGGCGAGTCCGACGAGCGTGCCCGCGGGGGCCAGTTCGACGATGCCGGTGACACCGGCCGCGGCGAACGACGACATGCAGAGGTCCCAGCGGACGGGGTTCGCGACCTGCGCGACGAGCAGGTCGACCGCGGCGCGACCGTCGGTCACGACGCCGCCGTCGCGGTTGCTCCAGAGGGTGAGGGCGGGGGCGGATGCCTCGACGTCGGCGGCGGCCGTGCGGAGGATCTCGACAGCGGGAGCCATGAATCGCGTGTGGAACGCACCCGCCACCTGCAGTGGGATCACGCGGGTGCCTCGCGGCGCGTCTGCCGCGAGCTCGCCGAGCGCGGGCAGCGACCCGGCGGCGACGATCTGCCCGCCGCCGTTGTAGTTCGCCGGCGTGAGGTCCAGCGCCTCGAGCCGCTCGAGGACGACGGCCTCGTCACCGCCGAGGACGGCGCTCATCCCGGTCGCCTCCAGGCCGGCAGCCTCCGCCATGGCGCGGCCTCGGATGCCGACCAGACGCATGCCGTCGGCGGCCGTCAGCACGCCCGCGGCCACGAGTGCGGCGATCTCGCCGACGGAGTGTCCGGCGACGCCCGCCGGCGTCGTACCCGACTCGGTGAGCGCCTGCCAGGACAGCAGGCTCGCCGCGACGATGAGGGGCTGGGCGACCTGGGTGTCGCGGATGCGGTCGGCATCCCATGCCGTTCCGGCGGCGATGAGGTCGACTCCGGCGTACTCGGAATACTCCTCGAGGAGGGCGCGGGAGCCCTCGCGGTCGAGCCACGGCGTGAGGAAGCCCGGGGTCTGCGAACCCTGGCCGGGGAAGACGGCGATGATCACGATGTCCATCCTTGCAAGTCCGGTGGCGGCCCCGCTGTCGGAGGCCGCACAAGAAACCTCGCACCCTTTGTGCGCGGCGTACAGAACGGTGGGGGAGCTGTGCTCAGCCTCGCCGTCCACCGACCGAGCGACGCCGCGTGACGTCGCCGCCGATCGACCCCAGGATCAATGCGGTCTGGAGGATGAGCGCCTCGCGCGGTCCGGTTGCGTCCCACCCGATCACGTCCGAGACGCGCTTCAGTCGGTACCGCACCGTGTTCGGGTGGACGAACAGCTCGCGGGCGGTCGCTTCGAGGGATCGTCCGTTGTCGAGGTAACTCCAGAGCGTCGTCACCAGATCGGTCGAGTGCGCCTGCAGCGGGCGGTAGATGCGCTCGATCAGGGTCGCCTTCGCGAGGGGGTCGCCCGCGAGCGCGCGCTCGGGCAGCAGATCGTCCGCGTCGACGGGGCGGGGGGCGTGCCGCCAGGACTTCGCGACCGCGAAACCCGCCAGTGCCCCGCGGGCGCTCAGCCCCGCGTCGAGCAGGGCAGGCGCTGTGGGGCCGAGGACGAGATGACCGTTGCCGAACCCTGGTTCGAGGCGGGTGGCGATCTCCGAGAACGCGAGCTCCTCGGCATCCTCCCGCCCGCTCTGATCGGCTCGTCCGATGACGAGGACCAGACGCGACCCCTGCACGCCGATCAGGACGTCGACGCCGAGTTTGCGTGCCGTCCGACGGAGCTGGTCCACGTCCAGCTGCGGAGGCGTGGTGCCCACGAGGACGGCGACCTCCCCGTGACCGTGCCAGCCGAGCGCCGCGATGCGGCTGGGAAGCTCCTCGTCGGCCTCTCCGGTGAGGATCGAGTCCACGACGAGCGCCTCGAGCCGGGCATCCCACAGGCCGCGCGCCTCAGCGGCGCGGGCATAGACGTCCGCCGCGGCGAAGGCGACCTCGCGGGAGTACAGCAGGATGCTCTCCCGCAGGCCGTTGCCGCGCCCCGCGACCCGCTGCTCGGTCGTCTCGACCGTCACGCGGATGAGCTGCAGTGTCTGCGTCAGGCTGATGCTGCGCAGCAGCTCCCGCGGTGCGGACGCGAAGATGTCCGCAGCGATCCACGGCGTCGAGTTCGGGTCGTCGTACCAGTCGATGAACGACGAGATCCCCGACTGCGCGACGAGACCGACCGCCGACCGCCGCCCCGGAGGCATCTCGCCGTACCAGGGCAGCGAGTCCTCGAGGCGTCGGAGGGTCGTGGTCGCCAGATCCCCCGAGATGCGGCGGAGCCACGCGAGTGTCTCCGCCTTCTCCTGGGCGGTCGGTCGATCGGTCATCGGCGGTGTCAGGCCTCGCCGCCCGCGTTGCCGGAGGTGCCGGCGTTGACGTCGTGCAAGCGGTACTTCTCGATCGCCTGCGCCGACAGGGACCGGTCGATCACACCTTCCTCAGCCAGTGACTGCAGCGTGCGCACCACGATCGACGGTCCGTCGATCTTGAACTGACGGCGTGCCGCGGCACGGGTGTCGGAGAAGCCGAACCCGTCGGCGCCCAGGGTCGCGTAGCGACGCGGCATCCACTGACGGATCTGGTCCTGGACGGCGTGCATGAAGTCGCTCACGGCCACGATGGGGCCCTCCGAGTCGCGCAGCTTCTCGGTGATGTACGCGGTCCAGGGCTCCTCGGTGGGGTGGAGGAAGTTGTGCTCGTCCGCGGCCAGGCCGTCGCGACGGAGCTCGGTCCAGCTCGTGACCGACCACACGTCGGCGACGACGCCCCAGTCTTCCCTCAGCAGTTTCTGCGCCTCGTGCGCCCATGCGAGACCGACACCCGACGAGAGGATCTGGGCGCGGTGGCCCTCGCCCTCACCGACGGAGACGCGGTGGATGCCGCGGACGATGCCGTCCACATCCACGTCCTCGGGCTCCTTCGGCTGCACGATCGGCTCGTTGTAGACCGTGATGTAGTACATGACGTTCGGGTCGGGGTGCTCGCCGCCGTACATGCGCTCGAGTCCGGACTGCACGATGTGCGCGATCTCGTAGCCGTAGGCCGGGTCGTACGACACGGTCGCGGGGTTGGTCGAGGCGAGCAGGTGCGAATGGCCGTCGGCGTGCTGCAGGCCTTCACCGGTGAGCGTCGTGCGACCGGCGGTCGCGCCGATGATGAAACCGCGCGCCATCTGGTCGCCGGCGGCCCACTGCGCGTCGCCCGTGCGCTGGAACCCGAACATCGAGTAGAAGACGTAGACCGGGATGAGCGGCTCGCCGTGCGTCGCGTAGGACGTGCCGACGCCAGTGAACGCGGCGAGGGCGCCGGCCTCGTTGATGCCGACGTGCATGATCTGGCCCTGCGGGCTCTCCTTGTAGGCGAGCAGCAGCTCCCGGTCGACCGACGTGTAGTTCTGGCCGTTCGGGTTGTAGATCTTCGCCGTCGGGAAATACGCGTCCATGCCGAACGTGCGTGCCTCATCGGGGATGATCGGCACGATGCGGTGGCCGAAGTCCTTCGCGCGCAGCAGGTCCTTGAGCAGGCGCACGAAGGCCATCGTGGTGGCGACCTCCTGCGTACCGGATCCCTTCTTCGGCAGCGCGTAGACGCTGTCGTCCGGGAGCGACAGCGAGGTGTGCGTGCTGCGGCGCTGGGGGAGCGTCCCGCCCAGGGCGCGACGACGCTCGACCATGTACTTGATGGTCTCGTCCTCGGCACCCGGGTGGTAGTACGGCGGCTCGTAGGGGTTCTCCTCGAGCTGGGCGTCCGTCAGCGGGATGTGCATCTGGTCGCGGAACAGCTTGAGGTCGTCGAGGGTCATCTTCTTCATCTGGTGCGTCGCGTTGCGCCCCTCGAAGTGCGGACCGAGACCGTACCCCTTGACCGTCTTCGCGAGGATGACGGTGGGCTGGCCCTTGTGCTCGACGGCCGCCTTGTATGCGGCGTAGACCTTGCGGTAGTCGTGGCCGCCGCGCTTGAGGTTCCAGATCTGCTCGTCCGAGTAGTCCTTCACGAGGGCCGCAGCGCGCTCGTCGCGACCGAAGAAGTGCTCGCGGACGAAGGCGCCGTTCTCGGCCTTGTAGGTCTGGAAGTCGCCGTCGGGGGTGACGTTCATCAGGTTGCGGAGGGCGCCGTCGCTGTCGCGGGCGAGGAGGTCGTCCCACTCGCGGCCCCACACGACCTTGATGACGTTCCACCCCGCGCCGCGGAAGAAGCTCTCGAGCTCCTGGACGATCTTGCCGTTGCCTCGGACGGGGCCGTCCAGACGCTGGAGGTTGCAGTTGACGACGAAGGTCAGGTTGTCGAGTCCCTCGTTGGCGGCAACCTGGAGCTGGCCGCGGCTCTCGACCTCGTCCATCTCGCCGTCGCCGAGGAAGGCCCAGACGTGGGAGTCCGAGACGTCCTTGATGCCGCGGTTCGTCAGGTACTTGTTGGTCATCGCCTGGTAGATCGCGTTGATCGGACCGAGGCCCATCGAGACCGTGGGGAACTGCCAGTAGTCCTGCATGAGCCGCGGGTGCGGGTAGGACGGCAGTCCGTTCGGGGCGGCGGACGCCTCCTGGCGGAAGCCGTCGAGCTGCTCGCTGGTGAGCCCGCCCTCGAGGAACGACCGCGCGTACATGCCGGGGGAGGCGTGACCCTGGAAGAAGATCTGGTCGCCGCCGCTCTCGTGCTCGGGGCCGCGGAAGAAGTGGTTGAAGCCCACCTCGTAGAGCGCAGCGGAGGACGCGTAGGTCGAGATGTGACCGCCGACGCCGATGCCGGGGCGCTGCGCGCGGTGGACGGTGATCGCCGCGTTCCAGCGGATCCAGCTGCGGTAGCGGCGCTCGATCTCCTCGTCGCCGGGGAAGTCGGGCTCGCTGTCGGGCGCGATCGTGTTGATGTAGTCCGTCGTGGGGACCTGGGGGACGTTCAGGTGGAGCTCGCGGGAACGCTGCAGGAGGCTCAGCATGACCTCGCGGCCGCGGCCGGCGCCCCGGGCGTCGACGAGCTGCTGCAGGGATTCCTGCCACTCCGACGTCTCTTCCGGGTCGCTGTCCTGCGGGCCCTGCGAGTACGGATCCTGATCGTTGACAGTCACAAGAGGCCTTTCGTCGCCTGGCAGATCGTGCCAGGAAGGAGGGATCGGGCGGATGTGGGCTTGTTCGCCTCGCACAACTCGCTTGTCCTCAGCCTACCCATTCCGCCGCGGGGCGTTCGCCGCTGCGGGCGGGCTCGTGGGTCGACCCGGGACGGATACCGGTGGTGGGCCCTGCCGGGATCGAACCGACGACATCCACGGTGTAAACGTGGCGCTCTACCAGCTGAGCTAAAGGCCCTGACCCGTCGAGTCTACGGGCCTGCCGAGGCGCGAGTTGCGACGGGAGAACGCGAAGTAGATGACGAATCCGATGGCGAGCCAAATGAGGAACCGCAGCCAGGTCTCGACCGTGAGGTTCAGCATCAGGTACACGCAGACGACCGCCGACAGGGCGGGGAGCCACGGGTTCAACGGCACGCGGAAGCCCCGCGGAAGGTCGGGGCGGCGCCGTCGGAGCACGATCACCCCGATCGAGACGAGGACGAACGCCGACAGGGTCCCGATGTTGACCATCTCCTCCAGCACCCCGATCGGGGTGAAGCCGGCGACGACCGCGACGATCACGGTGACGATGGCGGAGATGAGCCAGGGCGTGCGGAACCGGGGGTGAACCCTGGCCAGGCGCCGCGGCAGGAGCGCGTCGCGCGACATCGCGAAGATGATGCGCGTCGCGCCGATCATCAGCGTCAGGACGACCGTGGTGAGTCCGGCGACGGCGCCTGCTGAGATGACGGTCGCCATCCACGTCTGCCCGTGGAACGCGAAGGCGTTCGCGAAGGCGGCCGCCGGGTCGAGCTCCTGGTACGGCACCATGCCGGTGACCACCAGGGCGACGGCGCCGTAGAGGACGGTGCAGATGACGAGCGACGCGATGATGCCGATCGGGAGGTCGCGCTGCGGCCGCTTCGTCTCCTCCGCCGTCGTGGCGACGACGTCGAAGCCGATGTAGGCGAAGAACACGAGCGCGGCGCCGGCGAAGATGCCGCCGACGCCGAAGGCCGTCGGCTCGATGCCGGAGAAGAACTGCAGCAACGGTTGCGTCAGCCCCGTCGCGGTCTCGCGCGGGGTGGGATCTGGCACGAACGGCGAGTAGTTCGCGGGGTTGACGAACAGCAGGCCCGCGATGATGACGAAGAGGACGATGAAGAGCTTCACGGCGACGAGGACGAGGTTGACGCGCAGCGACTCCCGGATGCCGACGGTGATCAGCCCTCCGAGGACCAGCACCAGGAGGACCGCCATGAGGTCGACCGTGCCGCCGTACCCGATGGCCTCGGGGATCGGCGCCCCGAGCTGCTCCATGAGCGTCCCGAGGTAGGCGCTCCAGCCCTGCGCCACGACGCTCGCGCCGAGGAACATCTCGAGGATGAGATCCCACCCGATGATCCAGGCGAAGAGCTCGCCGAGGGAGGCGTAGGAGAAGGTGTAGGCCGAACCCGAGACGGGGACGGTCGAGGCGAATTCGGCATAGCACATCGCGGCGAGGCCGCACGCGATGGCCGCGACGACGAAGCTGATGACGACGGCCGGGCCGGCGACCTCGTGCGCGGCGCGCCCGGTGAGGGTGAAGATGCCCGCGCCGATGACGACACCGACGCCGAAGACGGTGAGGTCGAGGGCGGAGAGGGACTTCTTGAGCCGGAACTCCGGTTCTTCGGTGTCGGCGATCGACTGCTCGACCGACTTGGTGCGCAGCACGCTCATGATGGGTCTCCTCCCGCGCTGTTCCGGCACGTCATGGTAGTGCCCGCAGGCTCCCGCCCGGAACCGCAGGAGCCGGATCGCGATCGCGCCCGCGGGGTAGGTTGGAGGGCGTGAAAGCCAGCCCCGCCGACCAGCGCCGCCTCCTCGATCTCGCCGACGCGGACCTCGCCGTCCGCCAGGCCGACAATGCGCGCCGCAATCCCGAGCAGGCGGGCCGCGTCAAGGAGCTCCTCGCCGATCGCGCCACGCACTCCGCGGAGCTGACCCGGCGCCTCGGCGCACGGGACGACGCGAAGGCGGAGCTCGCCCGGATCGAGTCGGACGTCGAGGTGGTCGATGCGCGGACCGCCCGTGACAACGAGCGCCTCGCGGCCACCACGAGCGCGAAGGACGCGCAGGGTCTCGAGCACGAGATCGCCTCCCTCGCCAAGCGCAAATCGGACCTCGAGGACGCCGAGCTGGAGGTCATGGAACGACTGGACGCTGCGGAGGCCGCCGTCGCCGAACAGGAAGCGCTGATCGCCTCGGTGAACGAGGAGGGTACCCGCCTGAGCGCGGCCGCGAAGGAGTCCGTCGCCGACGCGACCTCGCGCCACGAGTCTGCATCGCGCGACCGCGCCGCCATCGCATCGTCACTGCCTGCGGACCTCGTCGGGATGTACGAGCGGCTCGCCGCGCGTGGCAACGGTGCGGGTCTGCTGCAGCGTCGCACCTGCGGCGGCTGCCACATGGTCCTCTCGGGCACGGACCTGAACGTCCTCCGGGCCGCCGCCGAGGACGACGTCGTCACCTGCCCCGAGTGCGGCTGCATCCTCGTCCGCGGCGAGGACTCCGGGCTCTGACCGACACGGATCGTCGCGGCGTCGAGGTGTCGGCCCCAGGCATCCCCTGGACCGTCGTCGGAACGGCGGGCGTCGATCGTGTCGCGCTGCACCCGATCTCGGCCGACGGCGTCGTCGGCGAGGCGACGATCGCCGCGCGGTCGGACCTCGGCCGGCACATCGCCGAGTCGGCGCCGACGACGCGATGGGTCTGGAGCGACACCGCCCACTGGTACCCCGACCTCGTCGCGGCAGGGGTCCGGACGTCGCGGTGTCACGACCTGAGACTGGTCCACGCCATCCTGCGCGACAGCGCCGTCGTCGTCGGCGCCGAGGGCGTGCGTGCAGCGACGGAGTGGGATGCCGCGGCATCCGCGACGGGCGCCGCAACGACCGCGCTCTTCGATCTCGAGGGCGGCTCGCGGGAGGTACCGCACGACGCCGACGCCGCGCTCGCGGAGTTCGTCCGCCAGCACGCCGTGATCGAGGCGAGTCCCGCGTCGCTGCGCCTGCTCGTCGCCGCGGAGTCGGTCGGAGCGCTGGTCGCCGTGGAGATGCACGCGGCTGGGGTGCCGTGGGACGGTGACGTCCACGACGGCATCCTGACCGACATGCTGGGGGAGCGCGCCGTGAGCGGACGGCTGCCCGCACGGCTCGAGGCGCTCGCTGCGGAGATCCGGGCGCTGCTCGGCGACGCCGCGGCGAGCCTCGATTCGCAGCCGAAGCTGCTCCGCTCCCTGCATCGCGTGGGTGTCGCCGCGACGTCGACCAGCAAGTGGGAGCTGCGCGAGTACGACCATCCGGTGATCGGCCCCCTGCTCGAGTACAAGCGGCTGATGCGACTCCTCTCGGCGAACGGCTGGGCGTGGCGGGACGAGTGGGCGCCGGAGGGTCGCTTCCGTCCCGTGTACGTCCCCGGCGGAGTGGTCACGGGCCGGTGGGCCTCATCGGGCGGGGGCGCGCTGCAGCTGCCCCGCCAGCTGCGCCCGGCCGTGCGTGCCGACGACGGCTGGACCCTCGTGGTCGCCGACGTCGCCCAGCTCGAGCCGCGCGTCCTGGCGGCGATGTCACGGGATGCCGCACTGGCCGACAGCGCGCGGGGCGCCGATCTCTACGAGGGGATCGTGGCACGCGGGGTCGTGACCACGCGTTCCGAGGCGAAGTTCGCGCTCCTGGGCGCGATGTACGGGGCCACCACCGGCGACAGCGGCAGGCTCGTGCCGGCACTGCGGCGGGCCTACCCGCGCGCCATGGGTCTCGTCGACGACGCGGCGCGGACGGGCGAGGAGGGCGGCGTCGTCTCGACGTGGCTCGGGCGGTCGAGCCCGCCGCCGTCGCGGGGATGGCACGAGCTCCAAGCGCGGGCGGGCGACCCGGACGCGACGGACAGCGACCGCACGAGGGCGCGGCGCGCTGCACGCGATCGCGGACGCTTCACCCGCAACTTCGTCGTCCAGGGCACCGCCGCCGAATGGGCGCTCGCATGGCTCGGCGAGCTGCGGGCGCGCCTGGCGTCATTGCCCGAGGTCGACACCGCCTCGGAGGCATCCCGGTCCGGAACGCTGCAGGCCAGGCGGGCCCACCTCGCGTTCTTCCTGCACGACGAGGTCATCGTCCACACGCCCGTCGCGCAGGCCGATGCGGCGGCCGGAGCGGTGCAGCAGGCGGCTGACGCGGCCACGCGACTGCTGTTCGGGGACATCCCGCTCGACTTCCGACTCGACCTGCAGGTGCGGGTCGACGCCGCAAAGGACTGACCGCGCGGCCGACTAGACTCGACCGCGCGAATGGGTCGGCTGGACGGTCGCGTGGCGCGAGAGCGCACCGAGGAACGTCCGGGCTCCACAGGGCAGGGCGGTGGGTAACACCCACCCGGAGTGATCCGCGAGACAGTGCCACAGAGAGCAGACCGCCCCGGTTCCGACCGGGGTAAGGGTGAAAGGGTGGTGTAAGAGACCACCGGGGCCGTGGTGACACGGCCCGCACGGTAAACCTCGCCCGGAGCAAGGTCAGACAGGGGATGCCGACGCGGCCCGCCGAGTCCCCGGGTAGACCGCTGGAGCGGCACGGCAACGTGTCGCCGAGAGAGATGACCGTCCACGGGGCCTCGCGCCCCCGGACAGAACCCGGCGTACAGGCCGGCCCATTCGCCCTCTCGAGAAGCGTCAGCGTGCGGTCGTGCCGGCGAGGTCTGCGCCCTCGTCGGCTGAGACGCCGGATCCGTCCCCCGCTAGGGCGAGCGCCGCCGCGCCGATGATGCCCGCGTTGTTGCGGTGCACGGCGGGGACGATCTCGGTCTGCAGGTCGAGCAGCGGCAAGAACTTCTCCGAGTGCTTCGACACCCCGCCGCCGACGACGAAGAGGTCGGGTGTGAACAGGAACTCGAGGTGGCTGTAGTACTGCTGCAGGCGGCCGGCCCAGGCATCCCACTCGAGCTCTTCGCGCTCCATCGCCGAATAGGCGGCGAAGTGCTCGAAGTCCTTCTTGTGCCCCGCGCGGTTGAGGTGCCCCAGCTCGCTGTTGGGGACGAGGACGCCGTTGTAGATCATGGCGGTGCCGATGCCGGTGCCGAGCGTCGTCAGGATCACCAGCCCGTCGCGCCCCTTCGCTGCGCCGTACCGCAGCTCGGCGACACCGGCGACATCGGCGTCGTTGGCGAAGTGGATGGCGCGACCGAGCCCCTGCTCGAAGAACGCCTCCGCCTCGAAGCCGATCCAGGTCTCCGCGACGTTCGCGGCCGAGAGCGTCCGACCGTTCTTCACGATCGCGGGGAACGCGACGCCGAGCGGCACATCCGCGTCCGTCACCTCGAGGCGGTCGAGCACCTCGGTGACGGCCTTCAGCACGTCATCCGGCTCGGCGCCCTTGGGTGTCGGGACCTTGATGCGGTCCGTCAGCAGCGATCCCTCGGCGAGGTCGACGAGGGCACCCTTGATGCCCGTCCCCCCGATGTCGATCCCGACGGCGGTGGTGGCGCTCGAAGTCATGGTTCCGAGCCTAGTCCGAGCGGGGCATCCGATCCGTAGGATGAAGGCGTCCACGAGCCGAGGAGGGCGCGATGAGCGACACCGAGCAGTACTGGTACAACCTGAACACCGGCGAGGTCGAGCGCGGATTCGAGTCGCCGGCCGTCGACCGGGCGGGCCCGTTCGCGACCGCCGAGGAGGCGTCGCGCGCCCCCGAGCTCCTCAAGCGCCGCTCGCAGGCGTGGGCGGAGGAGGAAGCCCGCGAGGACGACTGGGGGAGCCGTCCGGGATCGGAATCGACGGGCTCGTCGGACCGATAGTCTGACAGTCGGCTCGGCACCGGGAAGGATGCGATGGACAAGCAGCGTGACTTCGTTCTGAGGACGATCGAGGAACGGGGGGTGAAGTTCATCCGGCTGTGGTTCACCGATGTGACGGGGACCCTCAAGTCGGTGGCGATCGCCCCCGCCGAGGTGGAGGGCGCGTTCGCCGAAGGCCTCGGCTTCGACGGATCGGCGATCGAGGGCCTCACGCGCTCCTACGAGTCCGACCTGCTCGCGCACCCGGACCCGTCGACGTTCCAGGTGCTGCCGTGGCGGGGGGAGATCGACCCCACCGCCCGGATGTTCTGCGACATCACGACGCCCGACGGCCAGCCCGCCGTCGCCGACCCCCGCAACGTGCTCAAGCGCGCCCTCGCCAAGGCGAGCGACGCGGGCTTCACGTTCTACACGCACCCCGAGATCGAGTTCTACCTGCTGAAGTCGTCGTCCTTCGGCCCCGAGGGCCCGCAGCCGGTCGACTCGGCCGGATACTTCGACAATGTCCCCGGCGGCACTGCCCACGACTTCCGCCGCCGCTCCGTGCGCATGCTCGAGGACCTCGGCATCTCGGTGGAGTTCAGCCACCACGAGGGTGGTCCGGGTCAGAACGAGATCGACCTGCGCTACGCCGACGCTCTGGCCACCGCCGACAACATCATGACCTTCCGCACGGTCGTGAAGGAGGTCGCGATCGAGCAGGGCGTCTACGCGACGTTCATGCCGAAGCCGCTCAGCGGCCAGCCCGGCAGCGGGATGCACACCCACATGTCGCTCTTCGAGGGCGATGTGAACGCGTTCTACGAGGAGGGCGCGCAGTACCAGCTCTCCAAGGTCGGCCGCCACTTCATCGCGGGGCTCCTCCGTCACGCCAACGAGATCTCGGCCGTGACGAACCAGTTCGTCAACTCCTACAAGCGCCTCTGGGGCGGCGACGAGGCGCCCAGCTTCGTCTGCTGGGGGCACAACAACCGCTCCGCCCTCGTCCGCGTTCCGATGTACAAGCCGAAGAAGGGCGGTTCGACGCGGGTCGAGTACCGCGCCCTCGACTCCGCGGCGAACCCCTACCTCGCCTACGCCCTCATGCTCGCCGCCGGCCTCAAGGGCATCGAGGAAGAGTACGAGCTCCCCGCCGAGGCCGAGGACAACGTGTGGTCGTTGACGGATGCCGAGCGCCGGGCCCTCGGCTACGGCCCGCTGCCGTCGAGCCTCGACCACGCGCTCGAGTACATGGAGGAGTCCGAACTCGTCGCCGAGACGCTCGGCGAGCAGGTGTTCAACTATGTCCTGCTCAACAAGCGTCGGGAGTGGCGGGAGTACCGCGCCCAGGTGACGCCGTTCGAGCTGCAGAAGAACCTCGAGATGCTCTGAGGCCATGGCCTCCACCGAGCGCAGGGCGGCGCTCACCGACCTCGCGCGGGCGGGCTTCGCCGACCTCACGTCGTCGTCCGCCGCGCTCGACGAGCTCAGCGAGCTCGTCGAGGTCGCGCGGGATGACCTCGTCGAACGTGCGCGTCGGGCGGCCGATCCTGACGGCGCGGTGCAGGCGTGCCTGCGGATCGCCCGGCGGGACGCCGCCGCGCTCGTCCGCGCGCTGACGGACGCGGGCGACGTCCTCTGGCTGCTGTTGGGGGCGTCCTCTGGGTTGGCCGACTTCTTCTTCCGGCATCCCGAGGAGCTGGCGGAGCTCCGCGGATCGGGACACGCCCTCCCGGCACCCGAGGAGATGCGCGCCACGCTCCTCGAGGCGGTCGGCGCCGATGCCGAGGGCTTCGCGTCGGCATCCGACGAGACCGCGTGGAACGCGCTCCGGGTGCGGTACCGGCGGATCGTCGCGCGGATCGCCGCGTACGACCTCTCGGCGGCGGACGCGACCGCGGTCCTGCCCGATGTCGCGGCCGCGCTCGCGGACGCGGCCGGTGCCGCCTTGGACGCCTCACTGTGCGCTGCCCGGACCCGTGCGGCGCAGGCCATGTTCCCTCGAGAGCAGGTCGCGGCGACCAGACTCGCCGTGATCGGCATGGGCAAGACCGGCGCGCGCGAGCTCAACTACGTGAGCGACGTGGACGTGATCTTCGTCGGGGGAGCCGTCGAGGACGCCGAGCTCTCGGAGGGTAGGGCGATCGACATCGCGACGCGGCTGGCGACCCTCACGATGCGCGGCATCTCGGACGTCGAGATCGAGCCGGCGCTGTGGGAGGTCGACCCGAACCTGCGTCCTGAGGGCAAGCAGGGCGCCCTCGTCCGCACGCTCGAGTCGCACCTCTCCTACTACGACCGATGGGCCAAGAGCTGGGAGTTCCAGGCCCTCCTGAAAGCCCGTCCGCTGGCGGGAGACCTCGCGCTCGGCGGTGAGTACTGCGCGGCGGTGCAGCCGAAGGTGTGGACGAGCAGCGCGCGGGAGAACTTCGTCGACAGCGTCCAGCGGATGCGCGAACGCGTCACCGAGCACATCCCGGCCTCCGAGGTGCCGCGCCAGCTGAAGCTGGGGCCCGGCGGCATCCGCGACATCGAGTTCACCGTGCAGCTGCTGCAGCTCGTCCACGGCCTGTCGGACGACGGCATCCGTCAGCAGAGCACCCTTGCGGCGCTGGTCGCCCTCGTCAGCGAGGGGTACATCGGTCGAACGGATGCGGCGGCCTTCGGCCAGCACTACCGCACCCTGCGGGTGCTCGAGCACCGCCTGCAGCTGCGCCGCCTGCAGCGGACGCACCTCATGCCGACCACCGACGACGAGCTCCGAACCCTCGCCCGCGCCAGTGGGTTGGCGGCGAACGCCGCCGGCATCGCGGCCGTGTGGGAGGACGTGAAGCAGCGGGTCCGCGAGATCCACGTCCGGCTCTTCTACCGGCCGCTCCTGTCGGCGGTCGCCGCTCTGCCGGCCGATGAGCAGACGCTCTCGTCCGCGCAGGCGCATGACCGCCTCGCGGCGATCGGCTTCCGCGATCCCGCCGGCACCCTGCGGCACATCGGGGCGCTGACCAGTGGCCTCAGCCGCAAGGCGACGATCCAGCGGCACCTCATGCCGGTGATGATCCGATGGTTCGCGGACGGGGTCGACCCGGACTACGGGATGGTGTCCTTCCGCCGCATCAGCGAGCGTCTGGGTGACACGCCGTGGTTCCTCCGGATGCTCCGCGACTCGTCCGGTGCGGCGGAGCGGCTCACCCGCGTCCTGTCGGGGTCGCGCTACGCGGCGGATCTCATGGAGTGGATCCCGGAGGCGGCCGCGTGGCTGGATTCGCCGGAGCAGCTGCGACCGCGCTCGGGCTTCGCCCTGCAGCAGGAGGCCCGGGCGATCCAGGGCAGGCATCAGTCGATCGGCGATGCGATGCGCTCGGTCCGGGCGCTGCGTCGCCGCGAGCTGCTGCGCCTCGCGCTCGGCGCACTGCTCGGCGAACTCACGATCGCCGAGCTCGCCGAGGGGCTGAGTTCCATCAGCGAGGTGACCATCCAGGCGACGTTGCGGGCGGTGTGGCGGGAGGTCGTGCCGCCGGAGGACGAGGCGCTCGACTTCGCGGTCATCGCGATGGGCAGGTTCGGGGGCGCAGAACTCGGGTTCGGCTCGGATGCCGACGTCATGTACGTGTACGACCCGAACGGGGTGCCGCCGCAGCGCGCGCAGGAGCTCGCGCTGAAGATCGTCCAGGGGCTGCGCACGCACTCCGAGGACCATCGGGCGCCGTTCGAGCTGGACGCCGGGCTCCGGCCCGAGGGGCGCAACGGGCCGATGGCACGGTCGATCGACGCCTACGCCGAGTACTACCGGCGCTGGTCGTTGTCGTGGGAGGCGCAAGCGCTGCTGCGCGCGCGAGGCGTCGCGGGCAGCGTCAAGCTCATCGCGCGGTTCATGGCGCTCGCAGACGACCTGCGGTACCCGGTGGACCCCGACCCGCAGGGACTGCGGGAGATCAAACGCATCAAGGCCCGGGTCGAGAACGAGCGCCTGCCGCAGGGCGTGGACCGCAGTCGCCACCTGAAGCTGGGACCGGGGGGACTCAGCGACGTCGAGTGGCTCGTCCAGCTCCTCCAGCTCCAGCACGCCGCAGACGTCGAGGGGCTGCGGACGACGTCCACCACCGCTGCGCTCCACGCCGCGCGCGGCGCGGGCCTCCTCCCCGAGGCCGCCGCCGAGCGCCTCGAGGCGGCCTGGTGGCTGGCGAGCCGTCTGCGCTCCGCCAACACGCTGCTGTCCGGCCAGACGAGCGACGTGCTCCCCAGCGACCGCGGCAAGCTCGACGGGATCGGCCGACTCCTCGAGTACGCGCCCCGCTCCGCCACGCAGGTGGAGGAGGATTGGCTGCGCACCGCGCGCCGCGCGCGCCGCGCGTTCGAGAACCTGTTCTACGGCTGATCGCCGCATCCGTCCGGAAAGGACCCCCATGTCCGTTGGTCTGTTGGCCGTCGTCGACGACATCCTGAGCGCCGCATTGAAGGCATCCTCGAAGACGGCAGGTGTCGTCATCGACGATGCGGCGGTGACACCGCAGTACGTCCAGGGCGTGACACCGGCGCGGGAACTGCCGATCGTGGGGAAGATCGCCCTCGGATCGCTCGTCAACAAGTTCCTCATCATCATCCCGATCGCGCTCGTCCTCACGGCGTTCGCGCCGCAGGTGCTGCCGTTCCTCCTCATCCTCGGTGGACTGTTCCTGTGCTTCGAAGGGGCGGAGAAGGTGCTCGAATGGGTCGGCTTCCACCTGCACCACGAGGAGGAGGGGCCGCGTGACGAGAAGAAGCTCGTCCTCGGCGCGGTCCGCACCGACCTGATCCTCTCCAGCGAGATCATGCTGATCTCGCTCGACAGCCTCGAGGACGGTCTCGACGTCTGGACGACCCTGGCGATCCTCGCCGTGATCGCCCTGCTCATGACGGGGGTGGTCTACGGCGCGGTCGCTCTGCTCGTGAAGATCGACGACATCGGCTTGAAGATGGCCAAGAGCCCCGTCCGTCGCGTTCGTCACAACGGTGCTCGGATCGTCCGGTCGATGCCGGCCGTGTTCCGCGGCATCAGCATCCTCGGCACCGTGGCGATGCTCTGGGTCGGCGGCCATCTGGTGCTCGAGAACGTCGGCAAGGTCGGCTGGCACTGGACGACCGACCTGCTCCATGGCGTCGAGCACCTGCTCGAGGCGCTGGGTCCGGTCGTCGTCTGGTTCGGCGAGACCCTGGTCTCGGCCATCGCCGGACTCGCCCTCGGGCTCGTCATCGTCGGGGTGATCGTCCTCGTCGAGCGGCTGCGCACCGGAAACCGTGCTCGCACCGACGCGTCCGCGGGGCACTGAGGCTGTCAAGGGGGCCGATGGTCCGGCGACGTCGGCGTAGCGTCCGAGCATGACGAGCGATCACCAGACCCCGGCGGACGAGACCCGGACCGGCGAGCCCACCCCAGCGACGGACACGCCGCACTCCCAGACCGACCAGGTCGATCAGGACACGGCCTACAGTCCCGGGAGCGAGACCGAGACGCAGCAGAAGCAGGACGAGCACGTCTCCGACGAGGTGCGCGGCGACGTGGATGAGGACCAGGTGCAGGTCGCGCCCGGCACTGGAGGACCGGACGACGTCGGTGACGTCGAGGTCGACCCGAAGGACATCAACCTGCCGGGCTTCTGAATGGCGGGCGTCCGTCCCGACCTCGCCTCCCTCGATCTCCGAGCGATCGCCGCGCGAGCGGGGGAGCATGACGGGGGAGCGGTGAATAGCAGCATCCCGGCCCTCGCAGCGGCGGACCCGGGCATGCTCGGCATCGCACTCGTCGGGATCGACGGCGCCCTGCGGTCGACGGGTGATGCTGACGTCGCCTTCAGTCTCCAATCGGCGGTCAAGCCGTTTCTCTTCGCGCTCGCCCTCGCCGACACGCACGGCGAAGCGCTCGACCGGGTGGGGATCGAGCCGACCGGTGAGGCCTTCGACGCCGTGAAGCTCGAGAGTGGAACCGGGCGACCACCGAATCCGATGGTGAACGCGGGGGCGATCCTGACCGCGTCGCTGGTCGACGGCGACTCGGTCGACGAACGGCGGGGTCGGATCCTGCAGGGGTTGTCATCATTCGCCGGGCGTCAACTCGCCGTCGACGAGGAGATCGCCGAGGACGAGCACCTGCGCGGCGATCGCAATCACGCGCTGGCGCATCTGATGCGCTCCGAAGGCACGCTCGCCGAGACAGCCGACGACGCGGTCGCCGTCTACGCCGCCGCCTGCGCGGTGATGGTCGATGTCGGCGGCCTCGCAGTCATGGGCGCGACGCTCGCGAACAACGGGGCGAATCCGGTCACGGGCGAACAGGTGGTCTCGCCTCGCATCGCGCGAGACGTGGTGTCGGTGATGGCGACGTGCGGCGTGTACGACGGTTCCGGCAGATGGATGCGGAGCGTCGGCATCCCCGCCAAGTCGAGCGTCTCCGGTGCGCTGGTGCTCTCATCGCCCGGCGTTCTGGGTGCAGGTGTGATCAGTCCGCCGCTCGACGAGCAGGGCACGAGTGTCCGCGGACACGTCGTCGCCGACATCCTGAGCGCCGAACTCGGGCTGCACGCGTTCGGGCGCTGCTGACGCGGGCAACGCGGAAGGCCCGCCGGCAGGTCGCCGGCGGGCCTTCGCGGTACGGGGAGATCAGACCCCGAAGTACAGCTCGTACTCGAACGGGTGCGGACGGGCCGCGATCGGCTTGATCTCGTTCTCGATCTTGTACTCGATCCACGTCTCGATGAGCTCAGGCGTGAACACGTTGCCGCGGGTGAGGAATTCGTGGTCGGCACGCAGCGCCTCGAGCGAGTCGAGGAGCGAGTTGGGGACCTGCGGGATGTTCTTCGCTTCCTCGGGCGGCAGCTCGTACAGGTCCTTGTCGACCGGCTCGTGCGGCTCGATGCGGTTGATGATGCCGTCGAGGCCGGCCATCATCTGCGCCGCGAAGGCGAGGTACGGGTTTCCGGAGGCATCCGGAGCGCGGAACTCGATGCGCTTGGCCTTCGGGTTCGAGCCGGTGATCGGGATGCGGATCGCAGCCGAACGGTTGCCGGCGGAGTACACCAGGTTGACGGGGGCCTCGTAGCCCTTGACCAGGCGCTTGTACGAGTTGATCGTCGGGTTGGTGAAGGCGAGCACCGCGGGGGCGTGCGCGAGCAGGCCGCCGATGTACCAGCGGGCAGTGTCCGAAAGCCCGCCGTAGCCCTTCTCGTCGTAGAAGAGGGGCTTGCCCTCCAGCCACAGCGACTGGTGCGTGTGCATGCCGGAACCATTGTCGCCGAAGAGGGGCTTCGGCATGAAGGTCGCGACCTTGCCCCACTCCTCAGCCGTGTTCTTGACGATGTACTTGAACTTCAGGATGTCGTCCGCCGAGTGCACCATGGTGTCGAAGCGGTAGTTGATCTCCTGCTGGCCGCCGGTGCCCACCTCGTGGTGCGAGCGCTCGAGCACGAAGCCGGACTCGATCAGCTTGAGGGTGATGTCGTCGCGCAGGTCAGCCGTCTTGTCGACCGGGCTGACGGGGAAGTAGCCACCCTTGTACGGGGTCTTGTTGGCGAGGTTTCCGCCCTCTTCGACGCGGCCGGTGTTCCAGGCGCCTTCCTCGGAATCGACGGAGTAGAAGCTCGAGTTCTGCTTCACCTCGTAGCGCACGTCGTCGAAGATGTAGAACTCCGCCTCAGGGGCGAAGAACGCGGTGTCGGCGATGCCGGTCGAGGCGAGGTACTTCTCCGCCTTCTTGGCGACCTGGCGCGGGTCCTTGTGGTAGATCTCGCCGGTGCGCGGGTTGTAGATGTCGAAGATCATGACGAGCGTCTTCGCCTCGCGGAACTGGTCCAGGTAGGCCGTCGTGACATCCGGGATCAACTGCATGTCCGACTCGTGGATGTTCGCGAAGCCGCGGATCGACGAGCCGTCGAAGAGCTGGCCGACCGTGAAGAACTCCTCGTCGACGGTCGAGGCCGGGATGTTGAAGTGCTGCTGCACACCAGGGAGGTCCGTGAAACGGATGTCGAGGAACTTGACGTCCTCGTCCTTGATGAACGCGAGCACCTCGGAAGAATCTTTGAACATGGAGTCTCCAAGATCGGTGCGTTGTCGACGCCTGTCGGATCAGGCGCCCCTCGAACCTATCCGGAGCCGGTTGCTCGCCAGTATCCCCTGTGTTTCGAGGATGTTACGCGGCGCCGATTAGGCTGGTCTGGTGTCCGCTACCGCTTCCGACTACCCCGGCGAGCGGCTCGGCCGTCCCGTCTCCGGCAGGGGCAGCATCGGCCGTCCCGGCCGCCGCATCGGTGCCCTCTTCATCGACTATGCCGCTGCCACCATCCTCGCGACCGCGTTCCTCGGATACGACCAGTTCGCGCTGCCCGAGCAGGCCGGCTGGACGCTCTTCTCACCGATGATCGTCTTCGCGGCGCTGCAGATCCTGTTCATCCCCACCCTGGGCGGCAGCCCGGGGCACCGCATCGTCGGCATGCGCGTCGAGCGTGTGACCGGCGGCTGGGCAGGGCTGTGGCGACCCGTCGTCCGCACGGCGCTGCTCGTCGTCGTCCTGCCGGCCGTCATCTGGGATGCCGACCAGCGGGGGTTGCACGACAAGGTGTCGGGACTGATCCTCGTCCGCAGCTGAGCCGAGCCGGATCAGCGGGGCCGCTGCGCCCGAGCGCGCATCGGGTCGACGCCCTTCGGGATCGGCAGCGAGGTGACCGACTGCGACACCGAGTCGATGCGCTTGACGACGGCCGCGAGCGTCGCCCGGTCGACGGTCTTCGGGAGCGCCTTGATCGTCTTGGCGAGCTGTGAGATCGGGACGGCGCCCTCTTCGTGGCCCACGTAGATGACCTCGACGTTGACGCCGGACGCCACGCGGGAGACCTTCTTGCGCTCGTCGCTGACGAGGCGGGTGAGCCGTCCGCGCGCGCCCTCGCCGATGATGACGACGCCGCCGCGACCGACGGCGCGGTAGACGGCGTCCTGGGTGCGCGGGTTGACGCCTACCGGCATGTCGGACGTGACCCAGCGGCGGCCGAGGCCCGTGGAGAGCACGTGGCCGGTGGCCCCCGGCATGCCGTCGAGCTTCTTGTACATGACGCGGGTCGACAGGCGGGTGAGCAGGATCATCGCGAACAGGATGCCGAGGAGGATGCCGCTCACCCCCCAGAGGATGATGCTCCAGAGCTGGAGGGGCGGGATGAGGAACCCGATGCCCACGCCGATGGCGATGCCCAGGACGAGCGCGCCCGCCAGCGCCCACGGGAGCCAGCGGAACTCGCTGTGCGTGAAGGTGTAGAGCGAGCGGATCTGCGAGAAGAAGCCGGGACGCTTCTCGGGCGCGGTACTGCGGGATGCCATGGTGCTCAGCCTACCTTCGCGGCGCCTCGACTTCTCCCCACCGGCGCGCTCGCAGCGCTCGTCCACCGCGTGCTCCCCGGTGCGCATTTCGGGTCGCCCTCGAGGGAGGGTGATGGACATGGAGCCCATCGCCGTCGACCGTCCTCCCGCCCTCCGCGAGCTCGGTCCCGGAGATGCGCCGTTTCCGGGGACCCTCCGCGGAGGCGAGGTCCCGACGGTGTGGGTGGATGCCGCGGCGTTCGAGTCGTCGCCCGCGTGGCGAGCGGCGGATGCGGAGCACGTCCTGCGTCCGCTCGACCTCGCGCAGGGGGAGGACGGGCTGCAGGTGCTCCTGCCGCACTGCCCGGTGCGGGTCGAGGCGATCCTCGGCCCGGAGGAGCTGTCCGACGGCGCGGCCGTCACCTTCGCCGTCAGCGCGCTCCGGGGGGCGCTCGAGGCGGACCGACTCGATGCGCCGATCGGGTCGTGGTGGGTCACGTCGGACGGGCGGCCCGTGCTCGCCCTGACGGGGTCGACGCCGTGGCGGGACGAGACGGTCGCGATGATCCACGAAGTCGCAGACCACACCGGGCCGCAGCTCGCCGACATCCTGCACCGGACCGCCGCGACGATCTCGGATCCGCGCCTCCTCGTTCGAGAATCGGCGGACATCGAGGGCGAGCTGTTCGGCGTCGCCGCGGCGGAGCCGCTCCCCACGGCGGCGGTGTCGGCGGAGGTCGCATCGGTCGCTGGGCGTCGACCCTCGCCTCCGCGCGACGTCGGGGGAGCTCGGGGGCGACTGCTGCACGAGGTCGTCGCTCGATTCGTCGATCGGGAACTCGCGCGGCGTCTCCGCGCGACTGTCGTCCCAGTCCGGCGGCGCGGACGAAGAGGACGTTCGGCGAGCCCTCGACCTGCGGCGACCGCTCGAAGCCGGAGACGTCTGTGGATCCCGGCGGCCGCTGCCGCGGTCGCCGTCATGGCCGTGGGGCTGTCCTGGCCGACGGACGGAGAGGCGCCGGCAGAGGCATCCGACACGCGCACCGCCTCCGCCTCCGACGCAGGGAAGCGCGTCGAGTCGGACGGAACCGGCACCTCGGAGTCGAGCGTGACGCCGGCAGCGTCCGCGGACGTCGGACCACCGGAGCTCATCGCCGCGACCCGCGCGCTGTTGGACGATGGGGCGACCTGCGAGGACCGTTGCGACGCCGTGTGGGAGGACGCCGGCGCGTGGCGACCAGTGGAGGCGGCTGCGGGCGCCTATCGCCTCGAGATCGTCGATGAGTACGGCGGTGTCGCCGCCGTTCGGGTCTCGGGCGCGGAGCGGACGCAGGTCGTGGTCGTCGTCGAATCCGACGAGCGGTGGCTCATCAGGGACGTCTACGACGTCGCGCAGGAACCCTGACACGCAGCCGGTGAGAGCGGACTGCCAGGGCAGGCCGAATAGAATCGACGCCCGTGAACACCCGAACGAGCGAGCTGCCGATCGTCACCGACGGCCGTCGTACGCGCGGACGGCACGTCCCGAGCCTGTTCCGGAGCGACATCCAGGCCCTCCGCGCGATCGCCGTCCTGCTCGTCGTCGTCTACCACCTCCGGCCCGAGCGGCTGACAGGTGGCTACATCGGTGTCGACGTCTTCTTCGTGATCTCCGGCTTCTTGATCACGAGTCACCTGCTCCGCGAGGCAACGCGTTCGGGACGCGTCCGACTCGGCGCGTTCTGGGCAGCTCGCGCGCGGCGCATCCTCCCCGCGAGCCTCGTCGCGATCGCGGCCACGGTCCTGGTCTCCCTGCTCGTCGTCCCGGTCACTGCGTTGGCGAACCTGCAGACGCAGGCGCTCGCGTCGATCTTCTACGTGCAGAACTGGGTGCTGGCGAGCGACTCCGTCGATTACTCGGCGGCGGAGAACGACGCGACCGCATTCCAGCACTTCTGGTCGCTCTCGGTCGAGGAGCAGTTCTATCTGTTCTGGCCGCTCATCGTCGTGCTCGCGCTCTGGGTCGTGGCTCGTCGATCGCGGGTGTCCGACGCCGGGCGCGGGGGTGAGTTCGCGCTCCGCCGCAATCTGCTCCTCATGTTCGGCGTCGTCGTCGCCGGCTCATTCGTCTACTCCCTCGTCATGGTGCTGGACGGCAGGGCTGACGCGTACTTCGTGACCACCACCCGGGTGTGGGAGCTCGGCGCGGGCGGACTCCTCGCAGTGATCTCACTGCGGCGGGTGTCCCACCTGTGGCGCCACATCCTCGCCTATGGCGGGCTGGCCGCTATCGGACTGTCCGCTCTCGTCTTGACCAACGAGACGCCGTTCCCGGGAGCGGCCGCGCTCCCGGTCATCCTCGGCACCATGGCGGTCATCCTGGCCGGGACGCGAGGTGAGGACGAGGGTCCGGTGACGCTGCCGCGGTGGGACCCCTGGCTCTGGGCCTCGCGACTGCGTGTGACGCAGTGGATCGGCGATCGCTCCTACTCGCTGTACCTCTGGCACTTCCCGGTCATCGTCCTGTGGCCCATCGCCTCGCAGCGCAGCATCGGCTACGTCGATCTCGTCGGCATGACGGTCGTCTCATTCGTGCTCGCGCACTTCAGCTACCAGTGGATCGAGCAACCGGTCCGCCGAGCTCAGTACTTCGCGACGTCCACGAAGCGATCCCTCCTCGGCGCCGGGGTCAGCATGCTTCTCGTGGCCGCGCTCACCTTCGCCTATCCCGTGGCGACGGCTGCGACGGCGGGGCAGTGGCGTGCGCTCGCTCAGCAGGCCCAGGGCGTCGAACGGCTGGGCGCGGCAGCCGCATCCGATCCCGCCCTGCCCGCGTTCGAGGACGGTCTCGTTGCGTTGACGCCCAGCCCCCTCGACGCCGGGAAGGACCGGAACATCGCGTTCAGCGACGCCGAGTGTGTGTCGAAGCAGCGCGACCCCGACACCGTCTCCTGCACGGCAGGTCCCGCCGAGGCGGAGATGTCCGTGACGCTCGTGGGTGATTCGCACGCTCGCATGTACTCGACGGTGCTGGCCGACATGGCCGAGGAGGGAGGGTGGGGCCTGCGCACGTACCTGCACAACGCCTGCCCGTTCAGCCCCACACCACGGGTGGAGGAGGCGGCGAACCAGACGGTCTGCACGGCGCCGAACGCCGACGTGATGGATCAGATCCTGGCGGACCGGCCCGACCTCGTCATCACGACCTGGTCGGCCGCGTCGACATTCGTGGATGACGGGAGCGATGACCAGAACGGCGCTGTGGGTCTTGCGACCTACTGGAATCGACTGGAGGAGGCCGGGATCCAAGTGCTGGTGCTGCGTGACGTGCCGCGGATGCAGCGGAACATCCCCAACTGCGTCGCAACGGATTACGACAAGCCGGAGCGGTGCTCGGTGAGCCGCGAGAACGGGCTCAAAGGCGTGGAGATCACCGCCGAGGCGGCGCGGCTCGCGCCGGAGGTCACCCTGGCGGACTTCACGGACACCTTCTGCACCGAATCCAGATGCAAAGGCGTCCTCGGCAACGTCATCGTCTACTCCGACGACCACCACCTCACAGACACGTTCGCCCGGACGATGATCCCGCAGCTGCAGGATGCCATGGACACGGCTGCCGCCTCCGGCTGATCCTCTTCTGAAGGCTCCGACGACGAAAGGGCCGGTCCGCAGGTGCGGACCGGCCCTTTCGTCGTCAGGTGATCAGGCGCCGAGCTGACCCTCGAACTGCGCAGCCTCGAGACGCGTCTTCACGGCGCTCAGGAAGCGCGCGGCGTCCGCACCGTCGATGACGCGGTGGTCGTAGGACAGCGCCAGGTAGACGTAGGAGCGGATGCCGATGGCATCCTTGCCGTCAACCGAGACCAGTCCGGGGCGCTTGACGACGACGCCGGTGCCGAGGATCGCCGACTGCGGCAGGAACACGACCGGCGTGTCGAACAGTGCACCGCGAGACCCGGTGTTGGTGAGGGTGAAGGTGCCGCCGGCGAGCTCGTCGGGCTTCAGCTTGTTGTTGCGCGTGCGGTCGGCGAGGTCGGCGATCTCGTGAGCGATCTGGGCGATGTTCTTGTCGCCCGCATCGCGGAGCACCGGTGTCAGCAGGCCGCGCTCGGTGTCGACCGCGATCGAGAGGTTCTCGCTCGCGGGGTAGACGATCTGGTCGCCGTCCACCGTCGCGTTGATGATCGGGAAGGCCTTCAGCGCTTCGGCCGCGGCGAGGGCGAAGAAGGGCAGGAACGACAGCTTGTCGCCGGTCTTCTCCTGGAAGGACACCTTGACGCTGTCGCGGTAGTTCGCGAGCTTCGTGACGTCCACCTCGACGACGGTGGTGAGCTGCGCCGTCTGCTGCATCGACTCGACGGCGCGGCTCGCCAGGACCTTGCGCAGGCGCGACATCGCCTGGGTCGTGCCGCGCAGCGGAGAGGCCTCGACGGGTGCCGGTGCAGCGGCGGCGGGCGCCTCGGCGGCGGGTGCAGACTTCGCACCCTCCGCCGCCTTCAGCACGTCCTCCTTGCGGATGCGGCCGCCGACACCGCTGCCGGTGACGGAGGCGAGGTCGACACCGTGCTGCTGCGCGAGCTTGCGGACCAGGGGAGTGACGTAGGTCACGCCGTCCTCCGCCGCACCGTCCTGCGGTGCCGGAGCGGGGGCGGACTTCTCCTCCGCCGCCGGGGCGGGGGAGGCGGCAGGCTTCGACTCGGCCGGGGCCGCCTCGGCGGGCTTCTCCGCGGCGGGCTCGGGGGCCTGCTCCTGGGCAGGCTCAGGTGCCTTCTCCGCAGCGGGAGCAGGCGCTGCCGGCGCGTCCTGCGCGGGCGCACCGGAACCGACGCGGGCGAGCACAGCGCCGACCTCGACGGTCTCGTCCTCCTGGACGAGGATCTCTGTCAGCGTGCCGGCCACCGGCGAGGGGATCTCGGTGTCGACCTTGTCCGTGGAGATCTCGAGCAGCGGCTCGTCGACCGCGACGTCGTCGCCGACGGCCTTCAGCCACCGGGTGACGGTGCCCTCTGTCACGCTCTCGCCGAGCTCGGGGAGGACGACGTCTTTCGCGTCGCCGGACGCTGCAGGCGCGGATGCGGCCGGAGCCGACTCCTCCGCCGGCGCCTCGGCCTGAGCGGGCTCGGGAGCGGACTCCTCGGCGGGAGCGGACTGCTCAGCCGACGCGGACTCTTCCGCCGGTGCCTCCGCCGGAGCGGACGAGCCGTCCCCGATCTTGGCGAGGACGGCGCCGACCTCGACGGTCTCGTCCTCCTCCACGAGGATCTCCTCGATCACGCCGCTCACGGGCGACGGGATCTCCGTGTCGACCTTGTCGGTCGAGATCTCGAGCAGACCCTCGTCGGCCTGGATCGAATCACCGACCTTCTTGAGCCAGCGGGTGACCGTTCCCTCGGTCACGCTCTCGCCGAGCGCAGGGAGGACCACGGATGTGCTCATGGGGATGTCTCCTTCAAGAAAGTTCGATGTCGTGTCTAGCTTAGTGTCGCCCGTGCGACGGGGTCAGATGGTATGGAGGGGCTTGCCCGCAAGGGCGAGGAACGCCTCGCCGAGCGCTTCGCTCTGCGTGGGGTGCGCGTGCACCAGGGGAGCGATGTCCTCCGGATGCGCCTCCCACCCGATGACGAGCTGCGCCTCGGTGATGAGCTCGCCCACGCGGTCTCCGACGAGGTGGACGCCGACGACCGGCCCGTCCGCGATCCTGACGACCTTCGCGACGCCGGCCGTGCCGAGGATCTCGCTCTTCGCGTTGCCCGCGAGGTTGTACTCGTAGGCGGCGACCGCGTCACCGTGGATCGCTCGCGCCTGATCCTCCGTGAGCCCCACCGAGGCGACCTCGGGGTGTGAATAGGCCACCCGCGGGATCCCCGACTCCGGTACGGGGACGGGGGACATGCCCGCGATCTGCTCGGCGACGAAGATGCCCTGCTGGAACGAGCGGTGCGCGAGCTGCAGTCCCGGGACGATGTCCCCGACGGCCCACACGTGCGGGACGCTGCTCTGCAGGCGTTCGTCGACGGTGACGAACCCGCGGTCCATGGCGACGCCCGCCTCCGCGAAGCCGAGGCCGTCGGTGACGGGGCCTCTGCCCACGGCGACCAGGACGTAGTCCGCCTCGACGACGGTCCCGTTCGAGAGCGCGACGCTCACCCCGGCATCCGTCGACGTGACGCCCTCGCAGCGGGTGCTGAGTGCCGTGTCGATGCCGCGCTTGCGGTAGGCGCGCTCCAGTGCCTTGCGCGAGGTCGCGTCCTCGGCCGGGAGGAGGTGATCGAGGGCTTCGACGATCAGGACCTCGGCGCCGAGGGAACGCCAGGCGCTCGCGAACTCGACGCCGATCACGCCGCCGCCGAGCACGACGACTCGTCCGGGTACCTCGTCGAGCGTGAGTGCGGTCTCGCTCGTGAGCACCCGCCCGCCGATCTCGATGCCGGGCAGCGTGCGCGTGTACGACCCCGTCGCCAGCACGACGTCGGCGCCCGTGTAGACGTCGTCGCCGACCGCGACCGCGTGGTCAGCAGTCAGGGTGCCTGCACCCGCGACGACGGTGATCCCTCGCCCGGCGACGAGGCTCTGCAGGCCCCGGTACTTCTTCGCCACGATGCCCTCGCGGTAGGCGGTCATCCGCGCTGGATCGATCCCCGAGAGCGTCGCGTCCACGCCGACCTCGGCGGCCTGCCTGACGTGGTCGGCGATCTCCGCGGTGTGCAGCAGTGCCTTGGTCGGCACGCACCCGCGGTGCAGACAGGTGCCTCCGAGCTTGTCCTTCTCGATGACGGCGACGCTCTTGCCGAGCTCGGCTGCGCGCAGCGCTGCCGCATATCCGCCGCTCCCGCCGCCCAGGACGACGACGTCGAACGAGAACGCGGTCATCGCGCCTGCTCCTGCAGGAGGGCGATCAGCGGCCGGACCGCCGCCGCCGTGGGCCCCTTGTCGGTCGGCCCGAACGGCGCCGACTTGTTCTCGCCGCTTCCGGCGATGTCGAGGTGGATCCAGGGGATGCGGGGGGAGTCCGCGTCGTCGCCGGTTCGGCCGACGAAGCGCTGCAGGAAGAGCCCGGCGAACATCGTCCCGCCGGCGGGGTCGCCGACCTTCGCGTTGCGCAGATCGGCGATCGGCGAGTCGAGTTCGTCCTCCATGTGGGCGGGAAGGGGGAGCTGCCAGGCGAGCTCTCCGGTCGAGGAGGACGCAGCGAGGTACTCGGCCACCGCGTCGTCGTCGCCCATCACGCCGGTATGGCGGTTGCCGAGCGCGACGATGACGGCACCCGTCAGCGTCGCGACGTCGACGATCAGGTCGGGCGATGTGCGGCTCGCCGCGACCAGTCCGTCGGCCATGACGAGGCGACCTTCGGCATCCGTGTTGAGGACCTCGACCGAGGTGCCGTCCAGCATCCGCAGGACGTCGCCCGGGCGGGTCGCGCGTCCGGACGGCATGTTGTCGGCGATGCAGAGCCAGGCGCTCACGGCGATGGGGAGCTCGAGCTGCGCGGCGGCGCGCACGACGGCGAGGGCGGTCGCCGCTCCCGCCATGTCGAACTTCATGCCGACCATGGATGCCGGTGGCTTCAGCGACAGCCCGCCGGTGTCGAATGTGATGCCCTTTCCGACGATCGCCACGTGTCGCGCGGAGCCCTCGGGTGCGTAGGTCAGGTGCACGAGGCGTGGCGGCCTGTCCGAGCCCTTGCCGACCCCCAGGATGCCCCCGTACCCCTGCGCTGCGAGGTCGGACTCGTCGAGCACCTCGACGTCCACCGGCAGGCCCGCGACCGCCTCGATGGCCCTCTCGGCGAGGTCGGCGGGGCCGAGCCATTCGGCCGGGATGTGCACGAGATCCTTCACGAGCGCGACAGCGGAGCCGATGGCGCCGACGGCGCGCAGATCCGCATCGTCCGGCGCCGACGACAGGTGCAGGGTCACGCGCGAGGCGCGGGATTTGCCGGCATCCGTCTTCTTGTATCCCGCGAAGCGATAGCCGCCGAGCACCGCTCCTTCCGCTGCGGCACGCCAGTGGTCCTCCGCGCCGGGGATCGCGACGGCGAGGTGCTCGTACCCGGTGGTGGTCCGCACCGCGGCGCCCACGGCATCCCGGACGGTGTCGGGCGTCGGCGACGGGCCCGTGCCGACGACGAACAGGGCGCCGTCGCGGGCCTCCGGCGCGAAGACGCGCACGCTGGTGCCCTTCGCTCCGGTGAAGTCGAGTCCTCGGAGGACGGCGTCGACGCCGGGCCAGGACGCGAGCGCGTCGCCGGCATCGTCCAAGGGGGGCAGCGCCAGGATGACGGCGTCTGCCTCGCCGTCGTGAACAGGGGTGGTGGACACGGTCAGCTCGGGGTACGGCATGGACTCCATCCTATGGAGCGGGCGTTCGCTGAGAGCGGGACGTGGCCGAGCCGAGCCCTCCGACGGGCCTCGTACAGTGGAGGCATGCCCCTGTCTGGCCCCCTCTACGAGCGCATCACCACTGCACCCGCCGTCCCGGCGGGTCTGCCCATGGTCGTCGCGCTGACCGGTTTCACCGACGCCGGTTCCGCGGTGTCGCGCCTGGTGGACCACATCCGCACCGAACACGAGCCGAACCCGGTCGTCGCCTTCAACGCCGACGTCCTCTTCGACTACCGCGCGCGACGGCCGCTCATCACGTTCGACGGTGACCACCTCGTGGATTACCAGCCGCCGCGGCTCGACCTCTCGCTCGTGCGCGATTCGCTCGGCCAGCCCTTCGTGCTCCTCTCCGGGTACGAGCCCGACTTCTCCTGGGATGCGTTCACCGACACCGTGGTGGGCCTCGCCGAGGGCCTCGAGGTCCGTTCCATCACGTGGGTCCACGCAATCCCGATGCCGGTCCCGCACACGCGTCCCCTCGGCACGACCGTGAGCGGCACCCGCTCCGACCTCACCGAGGCGCACTCGGTGTGGAAGCCTCACACGCAGGTGCCCTCGACCGCGGGTCACCTGTTGGAGTACCGACTGGCGGATGCGGGGATGTCGGTCGCCGGCTTCGCGCTGCTGATCCCGCACTACCTCGCCGAGACCGATTTCCCGGCCGCGGCCATCGCGGCGCTGGACAGCATCTCGATCGCGACGGGGCTCGTGTTCGACAGCGACACGCTCCGCGAGGAGAACCGCGAATACCTCGAGAAGGTCGACGACCAGGTCTCGGGGAGCGACGAGCTCACGACGATGCTGCACAACCTCGAGAACCGGTACGACGCCTACATGGCGGGATCGACGCAGGCGCAGCCGATCATCCACACCGGCGACCTGCCCTCCGCGGATGAGCTGGCGGCCGAACTCGAGCGCTTCCTGGCCAACCGGCCTTCGGGCGACGAGGACCGGCGTCCGGGGCTCGGCTGACCCGTCGCCGACAGGGAATGCGCTCACCCGATTCGGTGTTGACACGGGTACGTCCTTCATGCATCCGAGACGTATGAGAGAATGGACGAAACGACCCGTTGCCAGGGCTGATCGAGTGCAGGTGTTTCGCGCTGTTCGGACTTGACAAGGGTCTTACTAGTGTCCGAAACCCGGCGGAGGGCCGTCGGTGAAAGGCGAGACGTGACTTCGAGCACGAGGACCACCCGTACACGACCGGCCGAAGAGGTCGAAGAGGCGGAAGCCCCGGCCACGGCGACCGCCGCAAAGAAGGCCCCTGCCCGCAAGACCGCCGCGAAGAAGTCGACGACGAAGGCGTCGCCGGCCAAGGCGCGCGCCTCCAAGAAGTCCGACGAGGACGAGGAGGACGACGTCGAGGTCGACGAGGTCGAGGTCGACATCGACGCATCCGACGATGCGGACGACGTCGCCGACGAGGCGAAGAAGGACGGCGAAGCCGGCGACGGCGACGACGAAGAGGGGACGGCGAAGCCCGTCGCATCCGAGCCGCTGCCCACCGGCGCGATCGTCATCACGTCCTCCGATGACGACGAGGTCCCCGTCTACTCGACGCAGATCACCGGCGCGACCGCCGACCCGGTCAAGGACTACCTGAAGCAGATCGGCAAGGTCCCGCTGCTGAACGCCGCGGAAGAGGTCGAGCTCGCGATGCGCATCGAGGCGGGCCTGTTCGCCGAGGAGAAGCTGTCGCACATGACGGCTGCCGAGAAGTCGTCGCAGCTCGGGCTCGACCTGCAGTGGGTGGCCCGTGACGGCCAGCGCGCGAAGAGCCACCTGCTCGGCGCGAACCTGCGCCTGGTCGTGTCGCTCGCGAAGCGCTACACGGGTCGCGGCATGCAGTTCCTCGACCTCATCCAGGAGGGCAACCTCGGCCTCATCCGCGCGGTCGAGAAGTTCGACTACACCAAGGGCTTCAAGTTCTCGACGTACGCGACCTGGTGGATCCGTCAGGCCATCACGCGCGCCATGGCCGACCAGGCGCGGACGATCCGCATCCCGGTCCACATGGTCGAGGTCATCAACAAGCTCGCCCGCGTGCAGCGTCAGATGCTCCAGGACCTGGGACGCGAGCCCACGCCCGAGGAGCTCAGCCGCGAGCTGGACATGACCCCCGAGAAGGTCATCGAGGTGCAGAAGTACGGGCGCGAGCCCATCTCGCTGCACACCCCGCTCGGCGAGGACGGCGACAGCGAGTTCGGCGACCTGATCGAGGACACCGAGGCCGTGGTCCCGGCGGACGCCGTCGGCTTCACGATGCTGCAGCGCCAGCTGGAGTCCCTCCTCGACTCGCTGAGCGAGCGCGAGGCGGGCGTCATCCGGATGCGCTTCGGTCTCGGCGACGGCCAGCCCAAGACGCTCGACCAGATCGGCGACACCTTCGGCGTGACCCGCGAGCGCATCCGTCAGATCGAGTCCAAGACGATGGCGAAGCTGCGGCACCCGTCGCGTTCGCAGTCGCTGCGGGACTACCTCGAATGAGCGGCGCCGCGAACGAGGGCAAGGAACTCACGCGGGCGGTCGACGGGGCCTCGTACGCCCGGATTCCGATCCGCACCCACGTCGTCATGCCCGGCGAGGACATCGACGCGATCGTCGAGCAGTACGCGGCGTCCGAGCTGCAGCCGGGCGACCTGCTGTTCGTGACGGAGAAGATCGTCGCGATCACGCAGGGTCGCTCGTACCTGGTCGAGGACATCAACCCGCGCCCGCTGGCCCGCTTCCTCTCGCGCTACGTCGTGAAGACGAAGTACGGCATCGGCCTCGGCATGCCGGAGACGATGGAGATGGCGCTCCGCGAGTGCGGGACGCCCCGCATCGTGTTCGCGGCAGCCGTCGCCGCCGTCACGAAGCTCTTCGGGCGGCGCGGCGACTTCTATCGGATCGCCGGCGATAAGGCCCGGTCCATCGACGGACCCACGCCGCACACGATCCCGCCCTACAACAAGGCGGTCGTGCTCGGTCCCAAGGAGCCGTCCGCGGTCGCAGCGCGACTGAAGGCGCGACTCGGCGGCTCCAACGAGGTCGCCGTGGTCGACATCAACGACATCGGCGGCAACATCCTCGGATCGACGCTGGACAAGGCGGGGGAGCAGCGGCTCGTCCGCATCCTGTCGGACAACCCGCTCGGTCAGGGCCACCAGTCCACGCCCCTCGGCATCATCCGCACGACCGGGGCCTGATCGTGGGTGCCCTGCACAGGCTCTACCGGCGCGCCCGATTCTTCGTGCGACGCATCGTGAACTTCGACGGCGACCGGGTCCTCCAGTTCGCACGCCAGTCGTCAGCGCTCTCGAAGGCGCCGCTGTGGTGGGTCGTCGCGGACATGATCTGGTGTTCGGTCCGCTACGAGACGACGTTCGAGAACTACTCGGAGTGGGACTTCCGGATCCTGAAGGGTCGCGAGCGCAAGACCTACATGACCGACCCCAAGTCGTTCCACCTGTCGCGACGGCTCAACGACAACGCGCAGCGTGCGATCTTCGACGACAAGCTGCAGTTCGCCACCCGTTTCGGCGGCGAGCTCGGCCGCGAGTGGATCGACCTCGACAAGACGGATGCCGCGACCTTCGCCGACTTCGTCGGTCGACACGCCCGCATCATCGCGAAGAACCCGGGTGGCGTCGGCGGCAACGGGATCAGCCTCGTGGACTCGGTCGAGATCGCCGATCCGACCGCGTTCAGAGAGCGGCTGCTCGCCGACGGGCAGACGCTCGTCGAGGAGGTGCTCGTCCAGCATCCCGAGATGGCGGCGCTGTATCCGGGCAGCGTCAACTCGCTGCGCATGGTGTCGTACATCGATCCGGACGGTGAGGTGCACGTGCTCGCCGGTGTGCTGAAGATCGGCAACGGCGGCGTCATCGACAACTTCAGCAACGGCGGGATGTACACGATGCTCGATGAGCAGGGGCGTGCGCTCCACGCCGCGAGCGACGAGGAGGGGCATCCGTTCGCGGTCCATCCCGCCACGGGCGTCCCGATCACGGGATTCCAGGTGCCGCTCTACGACGAGGTCCTCGGCCTCGTCGATCGTCTCGCGCGACGCGTGCCGGCTTTCCCCTACATCGGCTGGGACATCGCCATCACGCCGACCGGTCCCGTCGTGATCGAGGGCAACCACAACTCGGGCGTCTTCCAGTCCAAGCCGTCGGTCTCGGGCATCCGCCGAGGGCTGCTGCCCCGGTATCGCGCCGCGATGCGATTCTGACCGATTCGAACACCGGAGGGAACGCCATGCGCCGCATCCGCGTCCGCCTGCAGTACCTGATCCGACGGGCGCGCAAGCTCCGTCCCGGCAACCTCGTCGAGTTCGCTCGGACCGTGCAGCAGGTGTCGAAGGCGCCGCTGCCCATCATCATCGCGGACATGCTGTGGTGTTCCGTCCGGTACGACATGGCGTTCCGCGACTACGCCGTCTGGGACATCCGCCTGCTCAGCGCGAGCGAGCGGAAGACGTGGATGACGCATCCCAAGTCGTTCCGCATCACGAAGATGTACAACACGCCCGAGGGCCGTTCGAAGCTCGAGGACAAGCGTCGTTTCGCGCGGGAGTACGCCGACCTGCTGGGTCGGGAGACGATCGATCTCCGCGACGTCGACGACGTGCAGCTGGGGGAGTTCCTCGCGCGGCACCCGAAGGTGCTCGCCAAGCCGAACGAGGGCCACGGCGGCGGCGGCATCGATCTCCACGAGGTCGGTGCGGGAACGGATGCCGCGGGATTCCGCGCGGCGGTCACCGCGAAGGGTCAGACCGTGCTCGACGAGTTCATCGTGCAGCACCTGGAGATGTCGGCGCTCTACCCGGACGCGGTGAACACCGTCCGCCTCATCACCTTCCTCGACGGTGAGGACCGCGTGCATCTCCTGGCCGCCGTCCTCCGGATCGGCAACGGCGACGTGATCGACAACTTCGCCTCGGGCGGGATGTTCACCATGCTCGACGACGAGGGCGTCGCCCTCTATCCCGGTGTCGACAAGAACAGCAATGTGTACCGCGAGCACCCGGTGACGGGCACCGCGATCGTCGGCTTCCGCGTTCCCCAGTACGACCGCGTCCTGGACCTGGTGGCCGCGCTCGCGCGCCGCACGCCCGAGGCTCCGTACGTCGGCTGGGACATCGCGATCACGCCCAGCGGCCCGGTCGTCATCGAGGGCAACCACAACTCGAGTGTCTTCCAGCCCAAGCCGTCCGCGTCAGGTGTGCGGACCGGGCTGCTCCCGGTCTACCAGGCGGCCGTCGGCTTCTGATCCATCCACACGTCGAAGGCCCCCTGCGATGCAGGGGGCCTTCGACGTGATCGGGCTGCCGCGCTTCAGACGCTCTCGGAGAGTCGCGCGGTCTCGTCGTGCCAGGAGGTCGCGACGGCGCGGAGCTTCTCTTCGTACTTGCGGCCATGGTGCGCGCAGAACAGCAGCTCGCTGCCGTTGACCTCAGCCGCGATGTACGCCTGCGCTCCGCAGGAGTCGCAGCGGTCCATGGCGGTGAGACGGTGCTCGAGGACGGCTCCAGGCTCGGTGGTGGTCGACGTGCTCATGTCAGGTGCCTCCTCGTACTGCTCAAGACGGTGAACTGTCATGACATACAACCACGGGGATGTTGCAGGTATGCCGCCATTGCGCGACATTTCGCTGTGCGCGTACGGTGTGCGTCCGCATCCCCATGACGGGTCGGTCACACCGCGTGTGTCGAGCCGCCGGTGTCGGCCGCCGCGCATACGATGGGAGATCGTGACAGCCGAGTACTCAGCCCACCACCTCCAGGTCCTCGAGGGACTCGAAGCCGTCCGCAAGCGACCGGGCATGTACATCGGCTCGACCGATTCGCGCGGCCTCATGCACTGCCTCTGGGAGATCATCGACAACTCCGTCGACGAGGCGCTCGGCGGGCACGGATCGCGCATCGACATCCTGCTGCACGCGGACGGGAGCGTCGAGGTGCGCGACCGGGCCCGCGGCATCCCCGTCGACGTGGAGCCCCGGACCGGTCTCACCGGTGTCGAGGTCGTGTTCACGAAGCTGCACGCCGGGGGCAAGTTCGGCGGTGGGTCGTACGCGGCCTCCGGTGGACTCCACGGCGTGGGCGCCTCGGTCGTGAACGCCCTGTCCGAGCGGCTCGACGTCGAGGTCGACCGGGCGGGCAAGACGTACGCCATGTCGTTCCACCGTGGTGAGCCGGGGCGCTTCGACGGCGATTCGCCGGCATCCGGGTTCCGGCCGTTCGAGAAGTCGAGCGAACTCCGTGTCGTCGGCAAGGCCGCCAAGGGGGCCACCGGCACCCGCATCCGCTACTGGGCCGATCGTCAGATCTTCACGAAGGACGCCGCGTTCGACCTCGGCGAGCTCGAACAGCGCGCCCGCCAGACCGCGTTCCTCGTGCCGGGCCTCGAGATCGTCATCGTCGACCAGCGCGCCGAGGAGCCGATCGAGACCAGCTACCGCTTCGACGGCGGCATCTCGGAGTTCGCCGAGTTCCTCGCACCGGATGCCCCGATCACCGACACGTGGCGACTCAGCGGCACAGGGACCTTCACCGAGACGGTTCCCGTCCTGCAGGCCTCGGGGGCGATGGTGCCGACCGATGTGCAGCGTGAATGCGAGGTCGACGTCGCACTGCGGTGGGGGACGGGGTACGAAACGGTCTCGCGGTCGTTCGTCAACATCATCGCCACGCCGAAGGGCGGCACTCATCAGCAGGGGTTCGAGCAGGGCCTCATGAAGACCATCCGCGGCCAGATCGAGACCAACGCACGCAAGCTCAAGGTCGGCGCCAGCGAGAAGATCGAGAAGGACGACATCCTCGCCGGTCTCTCGGCCGTGCTGACGGTCCGCCTGCCCGAGCCGCAGTTCGAGGGTCAGACGAAGGAGATCCTCGGGACACCGGCGGTCCGCAACATCGTGACCTCGGTCGTCTCCAAGGAGCTCGCGGCGAAGTTCGCCTCGACGAAGCGCGACGACAAGGCGCAGACCGCTCAGCTGCTCGAGAAGGTCGTCTCCGAGATGAAGGCGCGCATCTCGGCGCGGACCCACAAGGAGACCCAGCGTCGGAAGAACGCGCTGGAGTCCTCGTCCCTCCCCACCAAGCTCGCCGACTGCCGGACCAACGACGTCGCGGAGTCGGAGCTGTTCATCGTCGAGGGGGATTCGGCGCTCGGTACGGCCAAGCACGCCCGCAACAGCGAGTATCAGGCGCTGCTGCCCATCCGGGGCAAGATCCTCAACGTCCAGAAGGCGTCGATCAGCGACATGCTCTCGAACGCCGAGTGCGCCGCCATCATCCAGGTCATCGGCGCCGGCTCCGGTCGCTCGTTCGACCTCGACGCGGCGCGGTACGGCAAGATCATCCTGATGAGCGATGCGGACGTCGACGGCGCCCACATCCGGACGCTGCTGCTGACGCTGTTCTTCCGCTACATGCGACCGCTCATCGAAGAGGGCAGAGTCTATGCGGCCGTCCCACCGCTGCACCGCGTCGTGGTCGTCAATCCCGGCTCCAAGCCCAATGACACCACCTACACCTACAGCGAGCAGGAGCTGCACGCACTGTTGGCCAAGCTCACGAAATCGGGGAAGCGCTGGCAGGAGCCGGTGCAGCGATACAAGGGCCTCGGAGAGATGGATGCCGACCAGCTGGCGACGACGACGATGGATCGGGCGGGTCGCACGCTCCGCCGGGTCCGGGTGCAGGACGCGGAGTCCGCGTCCACCGTCTTCGAGCTCCTGATGGGCTCCGAGGTGGCGCCGCGCCGCGACTTCATCGTCACCTCCAGCGAGCGGCTCGATCGCGAGCGCATCGACGCCTGACCCGCGGCGCGATCGACGGTAGCCTCCCGAATATGAGCTCGCACCGCGTGACCGCACCCGTCCTCGCCCCAGGGGACAAGCCCCAAGGTCCTGCCTCGTACTTCCCGAGCATCGAGAAGACCTACGGGCAGCCCGTCCAGCACTGGCTCGACATCGCCGCCGACGCGCTGGACACCCGCACGCACATGGAGGCGGTGTCGCTGCTGAAGGACGCGCACGGCCTCGGGCACGGCCACGCCAACGCGATCGTCGCCTACGTCAAGGCGAAGCTCGCCGGCTGAGTCAGCCGACGACGGTGCCGATGGCACCGATCGCCGCATCGAGCGGCTGTCCCGAGGCATCCCGCTTCGCTCCGGTGGCAGGCAGCGGGCGGACCGCGCCATCGACCCCGACCGCGCGCGGATCGTCACCGACCCACGCGATCAGGAGTGCGTCCTCCCACCGCAGGAAGCGCTGCGCGCGCACCCCGCCGGTGGCGCGTCCCTTCGGCGGGAACTCCGCCAACAGCGATACCTTCGCCGAACCCGGGTCGGTCCCGGGCAGGGCCGCGGAGGAACCCGCAACCGTCGCGACGACCGTGTCCTCGCCCGCCTGGACGGCGGCGAAGGCGATGACGCGGGCCCCGTCGGCGAGGCGTATGCCGGCCATGCCTCCCGCAGAGCGGCCCTGGGGGCGCACCGACGCGGCGTCGAAGCGCAGCAGCTGCGCGTCGCTCGACACGAAGACGAGTTCGCTTCCGTCACCGGCGAGGGCCGCGCCGACGACTGTGTCACCGGGCTTGAGCGCGATCACCTCGACCTCGGGCTTGCCCGCCGGCAGTTCTGAGGCCGCGACGCGCTTCACGACGCCCTGCGCGGTGCCGAGGGCGATCGGGGCATCCGCGTCGAGCGGCACGATCGCCACGACGTGCTCACCTGAGGCGAGCCCCAGATACTGGTCGGCGCGGGTCCCGGCGCCGAGCTGAACCGAGTTCGCCGGCACCGAGGGCAGGTCGACCGGCGTGAACCGGACGAGTCGGCCTGCGGTCGTCACCGCGCCGAGGTCGCCGCGCGTCGTGGCGTCGACGGCGGACCGGATCGCGTCGTGCTTCGACCGGCGCGCGGGTGCGACGACGCCACCGCGCGGCGCGTCGGCGACCAGCTCCGCCCGCACCATGCGGCCGGAGGCGGAGAGGAAGACGCGGCAGGGCGCATCCGCGATCTGGAGGTCGGCCGGTGAGGCCGCGCGCCCCCGCGGGGTGACGGGGCCGCCGTTGAGCAGCAGCGTGCGGCGTGGCGTGCCGTGGGCCTCGGCCGCGGCATCCAGTTCCAGCGCGACCTGACGACGCAGCAGCACGTCGCTGCCGAGGAGCTCTTCGAGGCTCGCGATCTCGCTCTTCAGGGTGTCGCGCTCCGCCTCGAGCTCGACCCGGGAGAACTTCGTCAGCCGTCGCAGGCGGAGTTCGAGGATGTACTCGGCCTGGAGCTGCGTCAGATCGAAGACGTCCATCAGGCGCGTGCGGGCCTGCTCGCTGTCGTCCGAGGTGCGGATGACCTGGATGACCTCGTCGATGTCGAGGATCGCGATGAGGAGTCCCTCGACGAGGTGCAGTCGCTCCTGCTTGCGCGCGAGCCGGTAGCGGCTGCGTCGCGTGACGACCTGGATCCGATGATCGAGGTAGACCCGCAGGAGTTCCTTGAGCCCGAGCGTCTGCGGCTGCCCGCGGACGAGTGCGACGTTGTTGATGCCGAAGGAGTCCTCGAGCGGGGTGAGGCGGTACAGCTGCTCGAGGACGGCGCTCGGGTCGAAGCCCGTCTTGACGCCGATCACCAGGCGCAGACCGTGGTTGCGGTCCGTGAGGTCCGTGAGGTCCGAGATGCCGGTGAGCTTCTTCGACGAGACGGCGTCGCGGATCTTCTCCATGACGCGTTCCGGGCCCACCATGTAGGGCAGCTCCGTGACGACGATGCCGGTGCGTCGCGGTCCGAGCGACTCGATGGAGGTCTTCGCCCGGGTGCGGAAGGTGCCGCGGCCGCTCTCGTAGGCCTCTTTGATGCCGTCGAGGCCGACGATGACGCCGCCGCCGGGCAGGTCCGGACCCGGGACGAACTCCATGAGCTCCTCGAGCGTGGCCTCGGGGTGCTCGAGCAGATGGATGGCGGCGGAGACGACCTCGATGAGGTTGTGGGGCGCCATGTTGGTCGCCATGCCGACGGCGATACCCGTCGCACCGTTCACGAGCAGGTTCGGGAACGCCGCCGACAGGACCTCGGGCTGCTGGAACTGGCCGTCGTAGTTCGGGATGAAGTCGACGACGTCCTCGTCGAGGTGCTCGGTGAGGGCCAGTGCGGATGCCGCGAGTCGAGCCTCCGTGTATCGCGCGGCGGCGGGGCCGTCATCGAGCGAGCCGAAGTTCCCGTGGCCGTCGACGAGCGGCACACGGAGCGCGAAGTCCTGCGCCAGGCGGACGAGCGCGTCGTAGATCGCGGAGTCGCCGTGGGGGTGCAGCTTCCCCATGACCTCGCCGACGACGCGCGCGCTCTTGACGTGTCCGCGGTCGGGGCGCAGCCCCATCTCGGCCATCTGGAAGAGGATGCGACGCTGCACCGGCTTCAAGCCGTCACGGGCGTCGGGGAGGGCACGCGAGTAGATCACCGAGTAGGCGTACTCGAGGAACGATCCCTGCATCTCGTCGGCGAGGTCGACGTCCTCGATGCGCTCGACGGCGGGCTGCGGGGGAGGGGTGCGGGATGCGGCCATGTCCTCGATCGGTCTTCGTGCTGCAGTCGGGTGTGCTGCCGGAGCGTGTCCGGAGGGCGCGGGAATCCGTGTGGGAGACTGGCCCGGATGTCTCTCAGCCTACCCGCGGACCCGCCGACGGCCCGGAGCCTCACCGGTGTCGTGCCGCAGATCCTCTCCTCGCTCGAGGGTCGTGGCGACTGGTTCCCACCGGCCCGCTCGGCCGTCGTCCTCGTCGTCGACGGCCTCGGTCGCGCGAACCTCTCGGCGCGTGCGGGTCACGCCCGATTCCTGGCGCAGCGGATGACGAAACGAGATGCCGCGCGCACCGTCTTCCCCGCCACGACCGCCTCGGCGCTCACCAGCCTCCTCACCGGCGAGGCGCCCGGGCGTCACGGACTCGTGGGGTACCGGGTCCGCATCCCGGGCACCGATCGCGCCCCGAATCAGCTCAAGGGATGGGAGACCGACGGACTCGACCCGCTCACGTGGCAGCGCGCCGAGCCGATCCTCGAGCGCGAGGCCGCCGGCGGTCGTCCGTGCTTCGTGGTCTCCAAGCCGATGTATGCGGAGACGGGCTTCACCGCGGCCCTCCAGCGAGGGGCACGGTTCGTCGGGGCGGCGACGATCGCCGAGCGCGTCGACGTCTCGGCGGAGCTCGCCCTGCGACACCCCGGCGCGCTCGTCTACACGTACGTGCCCGAGCTCGACACCATCGCCCACGCCCGGGGCTGGGAGAGCGACGAGTGGTCCGCTGGGCTCGAGGTCGTCGATGCCGCGGCGCGGCGGCTCGACGCCGCCATGGGCACCACGGCGGGAGCCGTCGTCACGGCCGACCACGGCATCGTCGACGTTCCCCGGCACCGCCACCTGCTCTTCGGCGACGGCGACGCGCTGGTCGACGGGGTGCGCCTCGTCGGCGGAGAGCCGCGCATGCTGCACCTCTACGCAGAGGACGGTGCCGCGGAGGACGTCCTCCGCACCTGGCGGGATGCCGAGTCCCGCCGGGCCTGGGTGATGTCGAGGAGCGAGGCGGTCGATGCCGGCCTGTTCGGTGCCGAGGTGGATCCCGAGGTCACCCCTCGGATCGGCGACGTCCTGGTCGCCGCTCGCGCCTCAGTGGCGTACTACGACGACCGCGAGCGGGACAAGAAGCCGCAGAACATGGTCGGACAGCACGGGTCGCTGACCGATGAGGAACGCGTCGTGCCGTTGCTGCGCCTCGGCGCCTTCGCCTGAGGGACTCAGCCGTCCTCGGTCCGGGCGCCGAACACGATCTCGTCCCATGACGGCATCGAGGTGCGGCCGCGGCGTCGCGTCTGCTCCGCCGGTGCCTCCGGCGACGGTTCCGGCTCGTCGGCGGATGCCTCGGGCTCGGCGGGCGTCTCGTACCCGGGCTCGAGCGCATCGAACAGGGCGACCGGCGACGAGGCGCGCTCGTCCTTGCGCGGCTCGGCCTCGCCGGGCATCGGCTCCCGCTGTCCCCGCCGGCGGCGGAGCGCCTCGAGCAGATCGGCGGTCTCGGCGGACGTCACCGGCGCGTCGGGTGCGCGCTTGATCGCCGCTTGCTGCACCGCGGGGGACGATGAGGTCCGCACCTCCGGTGCGTCGGTCGTCGCGTCGGCGTCGGGCACGGCGCGCGGTCCGAACGCGCCGCTGTCGAAGCGCGAGGCATCCTTCTGGGTCGAGGAATCGAGCGCGCGGAGCCGGGGGATGAGCCCCTCCGGCAGCGAGCCCTGACGCGACAGCTGGACGGCGTCCGAGTTCTGCGGGGCGAGGGAGGATCGGCGCGGATCGAAGGACCACCGCGCGTCGTGGTCGACGTCGCCGACGGTGAACTCGAGCTTGACGGTCCAGCCGTTCTGATCCTTCCAGCTCGTCCACCGTTCGCCGGTGGCGCCGGCCTCGGTGAGCTTCGCGCGGACGGCGTTGCCGAAGGTGGGCTGTGCGCCCGGGTCGAGTTCCCCGCCGATCAGGACGGTGACGGCGAGCGCCTGTCCGACGACGTGCTCGCGCTCGGCGAGCACGGGTCCCTCGAACCGCTGCACGTCCTCCACTCGGACCCCGAGGAGTTCGGCGACGTCCTCGGCCGACATGCCCGCGCGGATGTGCGATTGGATGTCGCGCGGATTCGCCCGCGTCGTGCGCGGCTCCGTGTCGCGCTGCAGTCTGCGAAGCTGCGCGCGCAGCGACTCGTCGACAGCCAGCGAGAAACGGTCGCCCGCCTCGGTCGCGAGCATGAGTCGACCGTCCTCGGTGCCGATCACCTTGAGCTGTTCCATGCGGACGTCCTCCAGATCCAGCGTGTGCGCCCATGGTGTCACGCGCCACCCCCGTCCTCGGGAATATCCGGGGCGTGCCGCGAGTTTGCGGTGAGGCCCCTCCGAAAGGCGGCGGCGGCCCGGCGGTTCATTTGCGATTCACCGACTGGTGATGCAAACTATCGCCGCCCTGATCGGGCCGCACCCACAGCAACACCCCGAAAGTTGAGACGTTCTCGCATGGCCACGGATTACGACGCCCCCCGGAAGACCGAAGACGACAGCAGCGAGTCGATCGAGGCCCTCAAGGAGCGCGTCCCCGACAAGCTCTCAGGTTCGGTGGACGTCGAGGACTCCGACAACCCCACCGGGTTTGAGCTCCCCGGCGCCGACCTCTCCGATGTCGACCTCGACGTCGTCGTCCTGCCTCCGCAGGAGGACGAGTTCACCTGCGTCGAGTGCTTCCTCGTGAAGCACCGCACCCAGATCGATCACCAGACCTCCATCGGTGCCATCTGCACCGAGTGCGCCGCCTGAGGTCGCTCCGACTCACAGACCCCGCTGTGCGCGGGTGATCATCGCCGCCACCCGGTCGGGTGTGCGGGACGAGAACACCCAGCGTGCGGTGGGGTCTTCCGCATCCACGACCGGGACGCGCACCACGCCGTCGATCCCACCGCGGAGCAGATGCCAGTCGGCGCGCCCCAACTCGGCCCCGCGGGCGGTCCTTGCGGCGTCTGCGGTCAGGACCTCGGGCGCACCCAGATCGCTCACAGGGATGTGCGCGCGTCCTACCCGGAGCACGCCGCCTTCGACACTCACCCGGGGCGCGGCGACGATGAGGGCGCCGACGAGCAGCACGCCGACCGCCAGTCCGACCACGAGCGCGAGGGTCGTGTCGATCGGTGAGAAGACGACGGCGGCCATGGGCGCGCACACGGCGGCGCTCACGAGCAGCCACAGCGAGGGGCTCAGGCGTTCTCGATAGGAGACGGGCGCGGTGCGGTCGACGTTGTGCATTAGCCTCGGGGAGTGATGGATACCGTGGACGTTCCCATTATCTCGGCACATGTCCCCGTCTACGCCCACCCCGGCGATGCGGGAGCGGACCTCGTCTCGACCGAACAGGTACGCCTGGAGCCCGGGCGCCGTGCACTCGTGGGCACGGGTGTGCGCATCGCGCTGCCCGAGGGGTACGTCGCCTTCGTGGTCCCCCGCAGCGGACTGGCCGCGCGCCACGGCATCACGGTCGTCAACGCGCCCGGTACCGTCGATGCGGGATACCGCGGCGAGATCAAGGTCTCCCTGCTCAACACCGACCCCGATGAGGCCTTCGACGTCGCTCCCGGCGACCGCATCGCGCAGCTCATCGTCATGCCCGTTCCGCGGGTCACCTTCATCCCCGTCGAGACCCTGCCCGAGAGTGTTCGCGGCGAGGGCGGTTTCGGCTCCACCGGCTACACGACAGGACCATCCGCATGAGCGATGAGCTCGCCCCGAAGTCGGCTCCGCTCGACCGCGCCGAGAACGGCCCGTTCGACGAGACCGAGGCGAACCCGGTTCGCCCCTACATCGACCTCGGGGGAGTGAAGGTCCTGCCTCGGGAGGGCCTCAACCTCCGACTCGAAGTCGAAGAGCAGACCAAGCGCATCGTGGCCGTCGGCCTCGACTACGCGGGGTCCACCCTGCAGGTTCAGCCCTTCGCCGCTCCGCGATCGAGCGGCCTGTGGGAGGAGACCCGCGAGCAGATCCGGCAGCAGGTGCGGCAGCAGGGCGGACGCGTGGAGGAGCGGGAGGGGCCGCTCGGACCCGAATTGCTCGCCGAGGTCCCCGTCGCCGGTGCCGAGGGCGCCTCGGGCAAGCGGCTGGCACGGTTCGTCGGCATCGACGGTCCGCGATGGTTCCTGCGCGGTGTGATCGGCGGCGCCGCAGCGAGCGATCTGGATGCGGCGGCACAGGTGGAGGACCTCTTCCGATCGCTGGTCGTCGTGCGCGGCGGCACCCCGATGCCCCCGCGAGACCTCATCCCGCTGAAGATGCCCGCCTCTCCCGGCAGCGCATGACCTCGCCGCAGGATCGTTCCGACCCGCCCGAGCCGATGCGGAGGCCCTCGGATCTCGAGCCACCGGCGGCAGCGGAGCCCACGGCATCCGGTCTCATCGGTCAGGCGCTCGGCGGGGCCGCGCAGCGGGCGGGGCTTGACCCGACGCAGGACGCGACGACGGGGCACGTCGTCTGGCGTGCGATGGGCGGATGGCGGGGCATCGTCGAATCGGTGCTGCCGGGTCTCGTCTTCGTGGTCCTCTTCACGGTGACGGGGCAGGATCTCGTCCTGTCGCTGGCCGCCTCGGTCGGCCTGGCCGCAGTCTTCACCGTCGTCCGGCTGCTGCAGCGGTCCCCGGCGGCCGCAGCCTTCGGCGGTCTGATCGCGACCGGTGTCGCCGCCGCCTTGGCGCTGTTCACGGGACGCGGTGAAGACAACTTCGTCCCCGGTCTGATCACCAACGCCGCATACGGCACGGCCTTCCTCGTCTCGGCCCTCATCGGGTGGTCGCTCATCGGACTGGCGGTCGGCGTCCTCATGAACGAGGGCGTCGCGTGGCGTTCGGATCGCCGCAAGCGACGGGTCTTCTTCTGGTTGGCGATCGCATGGGCCGCGCTGTTCTTCGTCAGGCTGGCGGTCCAGTTGCCGCTCTACCTGGCGGGCGAGGTCGCCGCCTTGGGCACGCTGAAGCTCGTCATGGGACTGCCGCTGTTCGCCCCGATGGTCGCCGTCACGTGGCTCGCCGTGCGAGCGCTGTACCCGCGCCGGGCCGGCTGACGCGGCATCCCGTTCTCACCCCGGATGCACGGCCGGGGCCGCGCGAGGACTGCTTCACTGGGACACATGGATGCCGTCCCGATGTTCCCGCTCGGAAGCGTGCTCTTCCCGCACACGCCGCTGGTCCTGCGCATCTTCGAACCGCGCTACCTCACCATGATTGGTCGCCTGCTCGAGGAGGAGGAGCCCGCGTTCGGCGTGGTCCTCATCGAACGCGGACTCGAGTCGGGCGGCGGGGAGGAGCGGTCCTCGTTCGGCACGATGGCCCGCATCGTACGGGTCGAACCGGCGGCGGAGGACATCTACGTGGTCGCCGTGGGCGGTGAGCGGGTCTCCGTCGATCGGTGGGGTGCCGACGACCCGCATCCGATCGCGGACCTCACCCCGCTGCCGCCGCTCGAATGGGATGACGGCCTCGAGCCCCTGCGCCGTGAGGCCGAGCGGATCGTCCGTCGCGTGGCCACCCTCGCGGCGGTCCTGGAGGAAGCGCGGTGGGATCCGGATGCCGAGCTGTCGGACGACCCGGTCGAGGCATCGTGGCAGCTCGCTGCGATCGCGCCGCTGAGTGAGTACGACCGCTTCCGTCTGCTGCGATCGGCGGATCTCGGCGCACTCCTGGGCTCGCTGATCGACATGTGCCTGGAGGAGGAGCCCGTCCTCGTCGCTCGGGTCGCCGACGCGACGCGCGATGATGAGGGCACGGTCTGAACGGCAGTCGGGACGGGAGTGAGGTATCTTGATATCAAGATATATTTCGCTCCGCCGCAGTAAGGCGAACCTCACTAGCCGCTGGGACCCGGCGGGGCGAAGATGGGAGGGCCGGCTCACGCCGCGCCCGCCGACGAAGGAGAGCACACGTGTCCACTGTTGACAGCTTCGGTGCGAAGAGCACACTCACGGTCGGCGACACCGACTACGAGATCTTCCGAATCGACACCGTTCCCGGCTACGAGAAGCTTCCGTACAGCCTCAAGATCCTCCTCGAGAACCTGCTGCGCACCGAGGACGGTGCCAACGTCACCAAGGAGCAGATCGAGGCTCTCGGCAACTGGCAGCCCGACGCGGAGCCGAACACCGAGATCCAGTTCACACCCGCACGCGTCGTGATGCAGGACTTCACGGGTGTCCCCTGCATCGTCGACCTCGCGACCATGCGCGAGGCGGTCACGGCCCTCGGCGGCGACCCCAGCAAGATCAACCCGCTGTCGCCGGCCGAGATGGTCATCGACCACTCCGTCATCGCCGACCTCTTCGGCAGTGAGAACGCCCTCGAGCGCAACGTCGAGATCGAGTACGAGCGCAACGGTGAGCGCTACCAGTTCCTCCGGTGGGGCCAGACGGCGTTCGATGACTTCAAGGTCGTCCCGCCGGGCACCGGCATCGTCCACCAGGTCAACATCGAGCACCTCGCCAAGGTGGTCTACGACCGCACCGTCGACGGCGTGCTGCGCGCCTACCCCGACACCTGCGTCGGCACCGACTCGCACACCACGATGGTGAACGGCCTCGGCGTCCTCGGTTGGGGCGTCGGCGGCATCGAGGCCGAGGCGGCCATGCTCGGCCAGCCCGTCTCCATGCTCATCCCGCGCGTGGTCGGCTTCAAGCTGACCGGCGAGATCCCCGCGGGCGTGACCGCGACCGACGTCGTCCTCACCATCACGGACATGCTCCGCAAGCACGGCGTCGTCGGCAAGTTCGTCGAGTTCTACGGCGAGGGCGTCGCCCAGGTGCCCCTCGCCAACCGCGCCACGATCGGCAACATGAGCCCCGAGTTCGGCTCGACGGCAGCGATGTTCCCCGTCGACGACGTCACGCTGGACTACCTGCGCCTCACCGGCCGCGACGAGCAGACCGTCGCCCTCGTCGAGGCCTACGCGAAGGCGCAGTCGCTCTGGCACGACCCGGCCCGCGACCTCAGCTTCAGCGAGTTCATGGAGCTCGACCTCTCCACCGTCGTCCCCTCCATCGCCGGCCCGAAGCGTCCGCAGGACCGCATCCTGTTGTCCGAGGCGAAGAACCAGTTCGAGAAGGACATCCTCAACTACGCGGATGCCGCCGAGGAGGACTCCGTCGAGATCGAGGGGACGTTCCCGGCGTCCGACCCGGGCACCGCTCCCGGTGTCGAGCACGAGACGGTGTCGGCAGAGGGTGTCTCGCACCAGCACGAGCACGAGCACGTGCCCTCGATGATCTCGAGCGGCCCGCGCCACGCGGCATCCAAGCCGGTCAAGGTCACGACGCCCGATGGGCAGTCCTACATGCTCGACAACGGCGCGGTGACACTCGCCGCCATCACGTCGTGCACGAACACGTCGAACCCGTCGGTCATGATCGCCGCGGGCCTTCTCGCGAAGAAGGCGACCGACAAGGGCCTGAAGCGCAAGCCCTGGGTGAAGACCACGCTCGGCCCGGGCTCGAAGGTCGTCACCGACTACTACGAGAAGTCCGGCCTCGACAAGGCACTCGAGGCCCTCGACTTCTACACCGTCGGGTACGGCTGCACGATCTGCATCGGCAACTCCGGTCCGCTCATCGACGAGGTCTCGGCGGCCATCAACGAGAACGACCTCGCGGTCACCGCGGTCCTCTCGGGCAACCGCAACTTCGAGGGCCGCATCAGCCCCGACGTGAAGATGAACTACCTCGCGTCGCCGCCGCTGGTCGTCGCCTACGCCCTCGCCGGCTCGATGAACTTCGACTTCGAGACCGATGCGCTCGGCAAGGACGCGAACGGCGACGACGTGTTCCTGAAGGACATCTGGCCCTCGCCCGACGAGGTCCAGGAAGTCATCGACCACTCGATCTCGCGCGAGCAGTTCATCAAGCAGTACTCGACCGTCTTCGACGGCGACGAGCGCTGGAAGAACCTCCCAACGCCTACCGGACCCGTCTTCGAATGGGACGAGGACTCGACGTACGTCCGTAAGGCGCCGTACTTCGACGGCATGGAGCGCACCCCGGCCCCCGTCACCGACATCTCGGGTGCGCGCGTGATGGCGACCCTCGGCGACTCGGTCACCACCGACCACATCAGCCCGGCTGGGAACATCAAGGCGGGCACCCCCGCCGCGCAGTACCTCACCGAGCACGGCGTCGCGCAGAAGGACTTCAACTCCTACGGCTCGCGCCGCGGGAACCACGAGGTCATGATCCGCGGGACGTTCGCCAACATCCGGCTCAAGAACGAGATCGTGGCGGCGGTCAACGACGGCAAGGTCGTCGAGGGTGGGTTCACCCGCGATTTCACGCAGCCCGGCGGCCCGCAGTCCTACATCTACGACGCGAGCCAGAACTACCAGGCGCAGGGCACCCCGCTCGTCGTCTTCGGTGGCAAGGAGTACGGCTCGGGGTCGTCGCGTGACTGGGCGGCCAAGGGCACGAGCCTGCTGGGCGTCAAGGCGGTCATCACCGAGAGCTTCGAGCGCATCCACCGGTCGAATTTGATCGGCATGGGTGTCGTCCCGCTCCAGTTCCCCGCCGGGGAGAGCTGGGCCTCGCTCGGCCTCGACGGGACCGAGATCGTGTCGATCACCGGCCTTGAGCAGCTGAACGAGGGCGTCACCCCGAAGACGGTCAAGGTCGTCGCGGAGCCCAGCGAGTTCTCGCCCGAGGGCAAGGAGACCGTCGAGTTCGACGCGGTCGTGCGCATCGACACCCCCGGTGAGGCGGACTACTACCGCAACGGCGGCATCCTGCAGTACGTGCTGCGTTCGCTGGTCTGACGCGCGCTGTCAAGAGGACCCCGGCTCCGTGCGGAGTCGGGGTCCTCTGCGTCTGCGCCACGTAGACTCTGGACATGGGACTTCTCGAGAGCATTTCCGGTCCGCGCGACCTCGATCGCCTCTCGAGCGAGGAGCTGCACACCCTCGCCGATGAGGTTCGCGCGTTCCTCGTCGAGAACGTCGCGCGAACGGGCGGGCACCTGGGGCCGAACCTCGGCGTCGTCGAGCTCACGATCGCGCTGCACCGGGTGTTCGACTCACCGAACGACCCGTTCATCTTCGACACGGGCCACCAGTCCTACGTCCACAAGCTCCTCACCGGTCGGCAGGACTTCTCCCGGCTCCGCTCCCGCGGCGGTCTCGCCGGCTACCCGCAGCGGTCCGAGAGCCCGCACGACGTCGTGGAGTCCTCCCACGCCTCGAGCTCGCTGAGCTGGGCGGACGGGGTCTCCCGCGCCCTCACGCGCACCGGGCGAAAGGATCGCCACGTCGTCGCCGTCGTGGGCGACGGCTCGTTGACGGGTGGGATGACGTGGGAGGCGCTCAACAACATCTCGGACGACAACGACCGCAACCTCGTCATCGTCGTCAACGACAACGGCCGGTCGTACGCGCCGACGATCGGCGGCATGGCCCGCTACCTGAACCGCGTCCGCACGGCGGACACGTACCAGACGCTGCGGCGCGGCTCGGCGAGCGTGTCCCACTGGCTCGGTCCGATCGGACGGGCCGTCTACCGCGGCGTCCGAGGCGGCACGCACGGCTTCCTGTCGCGGTTCACGAACAACGGGGCGCTCTACTCGAACCTCGACATCAAGTACCTGGGCCCCGTCGACGGTCACGACTTGGACGCGCTGGAAGAGACGCTGCGACTGGCGAAGGAGTACGGCGCGCCGGTCATCGTCCACGCGATCACCGACAAGGGACGCGGGTACGAGCCGGCGCGGCGCGACGAGGCCGATCAGTTCCACGCGGTCGGCAAAATCGATCCGGTGACCGGCGAGCCGATCGCATCCTCGGATGCCGTCGCTTGGACGGACGTGTTCTCCGAGGCGCTCGTGGCTGCTGGGGAGCGACGCGACGACGTCATCGCGATGACAGCGGCGATGCTCCGTCCGACGGGCCTCCAGCCCTTCGCGCAGCGTTTCCCGGAGCGGGTCTACGACGTCGGCATCGCGGAGCAGCACGCCGTGGCCTCCGCCGCCGGCCTCGCCTTCGGCGGGCTGCACCCTGTCGTCGCGATCTACGCGACCTTCATGAACCGCGCCTTCGACCAGGTGATGATGGACGTGGCGCTGCACAAGGCGGGTGTCACCTTCGTCCTGGACCGCTCCGGCGTCACGGGACCCGACGGACCCAGCCACCACGGGATCTGGGATCTGGCCATGCTCCAGCTCGTCCCGGGCATCCGCATCGCGGCCCCGCGTGACGGCGAGCGGCTGCGCGAGCTGTTCGACGAAGCCGTCGAGATCGAGGATGCCCCGACCGTCGTCCGGTTCCCGAAGGGGTCTGTGCCGACGCCCTTAGACGCCGTCGAGCGCCTGGCCGACGGCACCGATGTGCTCTTCCGCAGCGGCGCCGAGGACGTCCTCCTCGTCGGGATCGGGCCGATGGCGCACACCGCGGTCGACGTGGCTCAGCGCCTGCGCGCGCAGGGGATCGGTGCGACGGTGATCGACCCCCGCTGGGCGGTACCGATCCGCCCGGCCGTGGTGGATCTCGCCGCCAGTCACCGCCTCGTGATCACGATGGAGGACGGCATCCGCGTGGGCGGCGTCGGCACGCGCGTCCGGCAGGTCCTCCGGGAGGCGGGTGTGTCGACCGCCGTCGACGAGCTGGGGCTGCCCGACGAGTTCATCGATCACGCATCGCGCGAGCAGATCCTCGAGGACGCCGGGCTCACGGCGGCGAAGATCGCACAGGACGTCGTCGCGCAGGTGCTCGGCACGAGGGTGCCGGTCGCTCGACAGAGCGCGGATGACGACGTCTGGACGTCGTCGCAGGTCCAGCTCGGCGGGCCTTCGGAGGGTCGCTCCGAGTGATCGCGTCGGGGCTGCGTGACAGCATGGAGGAATGCGAACCGAGCAGCCCACAGGCGACCCGAATCTGAGCCGAGCGGATGCCGCCGCACGCGCATCCGCCCTCGTCCTCGACACGATCGAGGTGGACCTCGACCTCCGGAGCGCGCCGGATCAGGGCAGCACGTCCTTCGTGACGCAGAGCACGCTGGTGTTCGAGGCGAGCGCCGCCGAGACGTGGGTCGACTTCCTGGGAGAAGCCGTCGACGCGGTCGAGGTCGACGGTGCGGAGGTCGCCGTCGACTGGGACGGCGCCCGCATCCGACTCGCGGGTCTGCGTCCTGGACGACGCACGGTCCGCATCACGGCGCGCGGGCACTACAGCCGCTCGGGGGAGGGACTCCACCGGTTCGTCGATCCCGTCGACGGCGCCGTCTACCTCTACACCCAGTACGAACCCGCCGACAGCCGCCGGGTCTATCCCTGCTTCGAGCAGCCCGACCTCAAGGCCCGCTGGACCTTCCACGTCACCGCCGCAGCCGACTGGCGAGTCCTCTCCGGCATGCCGGAGCGGCACCGCGAGCTCGTCGAGGGCGGGGTCCGCGTCTCGTTCCACCCGACGCCGCCCCTGTCCAGCTACGTCACGGCGATTGCCGCGGGCCCGTACCACCGAGTCGACGGCCGGTGGGACGGCGAGCGGCAGTCGGTCGACCTCGGCGTGCTCTGCCGCGCCTCACTGGCCTCGCACCTCGAAGCCGAACAGATCCTCGACGTCACCCGCCGCGGCCTGGACTTCTTCACCACGGCATTCGCGCAGGACTACCCGTGGGGCAAGTACGACCAGATCTTCGTCCCCGAGTACAACCTCGGCGCCATGGAGAACCCCGGCCTCGTCACGTTCACCGAGGCCTACGTCTTCCGGGGAGCCGCGACGGCGGCGCAGCGCGAAGCGCGTGCGAACACGATCCTGCACGAGATGGCGCACATGTGGTTCGGCGACCTCGTCACCATGCGCTGGTGGGATGACCTCTGGCTCAAAGAATCCTTCGCCGACTACATGGGGTCGCACGCCGCGGCGGCGGTCGGTGGATTCCCGGATGCCTGGGTCACGTTCGCGAGCCGTCGGAAGGGGTGGGCGTACACCCAGGACCAGCTGCCGACGACCCATCCGGTCGTGGCGGACATCGTCGACCTCGAAGCGGCGAAGCTAAACTTCGACGGCATCACCTACGCGAAGGGCGCGTCCGTCCTGAAGCAGCTCGTCGGATACGTCGGCCAGGACGCGTTCTTCCGCGGTGCGCAGCGCTACTTCGCCGACCACGCATTCGGCAACACCACCCTCGAGGACCTCCTGTCGGCACTCGAACGCGCATCAGGCCGCGACCTGCGGGCGTGGAGTGCAGCGTGGCTCGAGACGACGGGTGTTCCCACGGTCGCCGTCGAGCGCGACCCGCTGGCGATCGTGCAGGAGCCGGCGCGCCCGCACCGACTGACGCTCGGACTGCTCGGGTGGGAAGGTCCGCAACTGGTGCCCCGTGCCGAGGTCGCCGTCGACGTCGCATCGGAGCGGACAGCGGTCACCGCGCCGACATTGCCGGATGCGGACCTCATCATCGCGAACGTCGACGATCGCTCCTACGCGAAGGTCCGGCTGGACGACCGGTCCACCGCCGCAGTGTCGCAGGGGCTTTCCACCATCGAGGACGCCGTCACCCGTGGTGTGCTGTGGGCAGCGCTGTGGAACGCGACGCGCGACGGCGAGCTGGCGGCATCCCGCTACCTCGCCATCGCGTCGACGCATGCCCCCGTCGAGTCGAACCCGGCCCTCCTGGCCGACGTCCTCGCGCACGCCGCGGTCGCGCTCCGTCACTACGTGGCGGACGCCGAGGCGTCGGCGGCCCGGACGAGGTGGCTCGAAACTGCTTGGCGGGCGATGCACGACGCCGCTCCGGGTTCCGATGCGCAGCTGTCGTGGGCGCGAGCGGTCGGTGCGGCTGCCGAGATCGCACCCGACCGGGGGGAGGAGATGATCGGGATGCTGGCAGGCGCACGTCCCGTCCCCGCGGGACTCGCCCTCGACCCCGAGCTGCGTTGGTCGTGGCTGTTCGCGTTGTCGGCCGCCGGTGCGGTGACTGCCGCGGACCTCGCCGCCGAGCTCGAGCGGGACGCGACGGCATCCGGTCGGACGGCGTACATAGCGGCGATGCACGCTCGTCCGGATTCGGACGTCCGCGGCGACGCCTGGCGTGCGGTGTGGGAGGACGAGACCCTCACGAACGACCACCTCGACGCCACGATCCGCGGGGCGCGGGCGGGTGGGCGCCGTGATCTGCTCGCACCCCTCGACGCCGACTACTACTCGCGCATCCTGCCGACCTGGCGGAGCCGCAGCATCGAGATCGCGGCGCGCGCGGTGCGTGGGCTGTTCCCGGCATCCTCTGAGACCCGGGATGCCGACGCATGGCTCGATGCGCACCCGGACGCACCGGGTGCCCTCCGCCGCATCGTGATCGAGCAGCGTGACCACCTCGCTCGCGATCTGCGGGTACGGGCTGCGCAGGAGCGTCTCGCGCGATCCTGAACGCGACGCGCAGAACGCCCCCGGTACCGGGCCGGGGGCGTTCACGTCGCGACGTCAGGCGATGCCGCGGATGGGCGGGTGGTGGAACGTGTCGCCGAAGACGCGTTCGCTCGCGCCTTCGCGATCGAGATAGGGCGTCGCGCCGCCGTCGATGAACGGCCAGCCGGCACCGAGGATGAGGCAGAGATCGATGTCCTCGACCTCGGGGACCACGTCCTCGTCGAGCATGATCCGGATCTCCTGGGCGAGCCCCTCCTGCACACGGCGCAGGATCTCGTCGCGTGAGGTGGGCGAGGAGCCCGCGGCCTTCTTGACGATCTTCTCCGCCGTCTTGGTGAAACCGGTGACCCGACCTCCCTTGTCCTTCTCCACGACCTCGGAGAGCGCCGCCAGCTCGTGGAAGTTCTCGTTGGCGTAGAACCGGTCCGGGAACGCGCGCACCATCGTGTCCTGCACGTGCGCCGCGACCTTCCACCCGACGAGATCGATGAGCTGGAAGGGTCCCATCGGCAGACCGAGCGGTGCGAAGGCCTTCTCGACCTCGCTGACCGGCGTGCCTTCGTAGACGGCGCGGGCCGCTTCGCCCATGACCTTCGCGAGCAGCCGGTTGACGACGAAGCCCGGGGCATCCGCGGTGAGCACCGCGTTCTTGCCGAGCCCCTTCGCGACGACGAACGCCGTCGACAGGGCGGCGTCGGACGTGTGCGGCGTCTTCACGACCTCGATCAGCGGCATCACCGCGACGGGGTTGAAGAAGTGGAAGCCCACGAGGCGCTCGGGGTGCGCGAGCTTCGCGCCGATCTCCTCGACCGAGAGCGAGGAGGTGTTCGTCGCGAGGATCGCGTCCTCCGCCACGACGGACTCGATCTCCGCGAAGACGGACTGCTTCACGCCGACCTCCTCGAACACGGCTTCGATGACGAAGTCGCAGTCCGCGTAGGCGGCCTTGTCGGTCGTCCCGGTCACGAGTGCCCGGAGCTTGTTCGCAGTGTCGCCATCGAGGCGGCCCTTGGCCTCGAGCGTGCCGATCTCGTCGTGGATGTAGGCGACACCCTTGTCCACGCGTGCCTGGTCGAGGTCGGTGATCAGCACGGGCACCTGGAGCTTCCGAACGAACAGCAGCGCGAACTGGCTGGCCATCAGGCCGGCACCGATGATGCCCACCTTGGTGACCTTCTTCGCGAGCGCCTTGTCGGGTGCGCCCACCGGACGCTTGGCTCGTTTCTGGACGAGGTCGAACGCGTACATGGATGCCGCGAACTGGTCACCCGTCACGAGGTCGGCGAGCGCCTCGTCCTCGCGGGCGAATCCCTCCTCCTTCGAGCCGCTCTTCGCCTTGTCGAGCAGCTCCAGCGCGACATACGGCGAACGGGGGACGGTGCCGATCTTCGACTCCAGCATGCCGCGTGCGACCTTGATCGCGATCGGCCACTTGGTGAGGCGCTCGATCTTGCCGGGTTCGTTCTTGCGCTCCACTTTCACGGTTCCGGACAGCACGCCGTCCGCCCAGCGGAGCGAGTCCTCGAGGTAGGTGGAGGCGGGGAAGATCGCGTCCATGATCCCGAGCTCGAACGCCTGCGCCGGCTTCAGCACCCGATTCTGCTTCAGCGGGTTGGAGACGACCACCTCGAGGGCGTTCTCGATGCCGATCAGGTTCGGGAGGAGGTACGCGCCGCCCCACCCGGGGATGATGCCGAGGAAGACCTCGGGCAGAGCGACGGCGGCGGCGGAGGCATCCACCGTCCGGTAGGTGGAGTTCAGCGCGATTTCAAGGCCGCCGCCGAGGGCGAGCCCGTTCACGAACGCGAACGAGGGCACACCGAGCGTCGACAGCTTGCCGAGCACGTGATGCCCCAGCTGCGCGATCATCCGGGCGTTGTCCTTCGATCCGACGCTGCTCACCTCGCTCAGGTCGGCGCCGGCGGCGAGGATGTACTGCTTGCCGGTGACCGCGACGGCGGCGATGTCACCCGCGTCCGCGCGAGCGCGGAGCGCGTCGAGCGTCGTGCCGAGCTCGGTGAGGGTCGCCGGTCCGAGTGTGTTCGGACGCGTGTGGTCCCGCCCGTTGTCGAGCGTGATGAGCGCGAGCACCTTGCCGCTCGGCAGAGGCACATCGCGCACGCGCGAGTGGGTGACGACCTCGTCGTCGGACAGTGCGAGAAGGGGACTGAAGTCGATCTGCTCGTAGTTCGTCATGTGCGCGCGCTCACTTCTTCTTCTTGCCGTTGTAGTGCGGGTTCTCCCAGATGACCGAGCCGCCCTGGCCGAGGCCGACGCACATCGCGGTGAGCCCGTAGCGGACGTCGGGTCGCTCGGCGAAGTGCGCCGCGAGCTGGATCATGAGCCGGACGCCTGACGCCGCGAGCGGGTGCCCGAGCGCGATGGCACCACCCCAGGGGTTGACTCGGGGATCGTCGTCGGCGATGCCGAAGTGGTCGAGCAGGGAGATGACCTGCACCGCGAAGGCCTCGTTCAGCTCGAAGAGACCGATGTCGTCGATCGTCAGTCCGGCCTTCTCGAGTGCCTTCTCGGTCGATGGGATCGGGCCGATCCCCATGATCTCGGGCTGGACGCCCGCGAAGGCGAACGAGACCAGACGCATCTTCGGCGAGAGGCCCAGCTCCTTCACCGCGCGCCCACCGGCGAGCAGCGACATCGTCGCCCCGTCCGTGAGGGGCGACGACGTTCCAGCGGTCACGCGACCGTGCGGTCGGAAGGGCGTCTTGAGCGCCGCGAGGTCGGCCATCGTGGTCTGCGGACGGCGGCCTTCGTCCTCGGTCGCGAGGCCCCAGGCCCCCTCCGCGTCCTTCACGGCGACGGACACGAGGTCGGGCTGGAAGCGGCCGGCCTCGTACGCCGCCTGCGCTTTGTGCTGGCTGAGCATCCCGAACCGGTCGGAACGCTCTTTCGTGAGCTGCGGGAAGCGGTCGAAGATGCGCTCCGCGGTCACGCCCATGTTCAGCGCGCCGGGGTCGACCATCTTCTCCGCGACGAACCGCGGGTTCGGGTCGGCATTGCCGCCGATCGGATAGTGGCCCATGTGCTCGACGCCCCCTGCGAGGGCCACGTCGTACATGCCGACGCCGATCGATGCCGCCATCGTGGTCACGCTCGTCATCGCTCCCGCGCACATGCGGTCGATGGCGAATCCGGGAACCGTCTGGGGGAGACCCGCCAGGATCGCGACCGAGCGGCCGAGGGTCAGGCCCTGCTCGCCGGTCTGGCTGGTGGCGGCGATCGCGACGTCATCGACGCGGTCGGCCGGCACCCCCTGATTCCGCTCCATCAGACCGATCGTCGCCTTGACGGCGAGGTCGTCGGCCCGGGTGTTCCAGTACATGCCCTTCTCGCCGGCGCGCCCGAACGGGGTGCGCATGCCGTCGACGAAGAAGACGTCCGAAATCTCGGCCACACTGCCTCCAAAGGTTGGTTTCCTTCAGCCTAGGGAGGCGCGGATCGCGGAAAAATCGGTTGGGTCGAACCTACGAAGCAGCGTCGGCGGCCGACTCGGCCTCGTGCACGGAATCGACAAAGGCGGTCGCGATCGGCTGTGCGGTCTGTGCAACCTGCCACGGTCGCGCCCCCAGCGCCGACAGCGCTGCGCCGACGGATGCCGCCGTCACCTCGCCGGGGGGATTCCACGCGACGCGGCGCAGCATGTCCGGAGTCAGAAGGTTCTCCGTGGGCATGCGGAGTTCCTCCGCGAGCGCCTCGACGATGGGTCGTGCGGCCTTCAGACGCGCATCGGCGGCGGGGTTGCGGTCGGCCCAGGCGCGAGGCGGCGGCATCCCGTCCCCGCTGCCGCGCTCGGTGGGGAGGGCCGGATCAGCGCGACCCGCTTCGATCGCGGCCCACCAGCGGTCGAGCTGGCTGCGGCTGGCGCGTCCGGTGAAGTCCTTCACGCGGGCGAGGTCCTGCTTGGTCTCGGGGTTCGCGGCCACAGCGGCGACCAGGGACCGGTCGGGGACGAGGCGACCCGGCGAGACGTCCTCCTCGCGCGCGTACTCCTCGCGCGCCGTCCACAGCGCGCGCGCGATGGCCAGGGCGCGTCGCCCGCGCACGGTGTGCAGACCGCTCAGGCGACGCCAGGGCTCCTCGCGAGGCGGTTTCGGCGCCCGGGTGCGGACGGCTTCGAACTCCTCCTCGGCGAACGCGGCCTTCCCCTGATCCTGGAGTTCGGCGGCCAGCGCGTCGCGCACATCGATGAGATGGAGGACGTCGAGCGCAGCGTATTCGAGCCAGTTCTGCGGGAGGGGACGAGTGGACCAGTCGGCGGCGGAGTGCGCCTTGGCCAGCGTGATGCCGAGGGTGTCCTCGACCACCGCGCCGAGACCGACCCGCTCGTGACCGAGCAGACGCGCGGCGAGCTCGGTGTCGAAGATCACGGGAGGCTCGAGTCCGGCCTCGCGCAGCGAGGGGAGGTCCTGGCTCGCCGCGTGCAGGACCCACTCGGCGTCGCCGATCGCGGCCTGCAGCGCGGAGAGGTCGCCGATGGCGGGCGGGTCGAAGAGGAAGACCTCGCTGCCGCGCCGATAGACCTGGATCAGGTAGGCCCGCTGCGAGTAGCGGAAGCCCGACGCGCGCTCGACGTCGACGGCGACCGGCCCGGTCCCCTCGGCGAGGCGCGCCGCCGCGGCCGCCGCCGCATCCCGATCGGCGATGACCTGATATTCACCCACGTGCACTCCGCTGTCCGCCGAACACGGCGATGTTCTCCGAGCCCGGGGGAAGACCGGCCAACATGCAGACCAGTTCGCCCCAAGCATCCATATGACTGGCCGGATCGCCGTCCGGCGACCACGAGGCACGCAGTTCGATCTGCGCGCCGTCACCCTCGGCGGCCAGCGTCCCGAACCCCTTCGACAGGGTCTTGGTCGCTGTGCCGGATGCCGCGTGGAAACCGGCTCCACGGGCGGCGAGAGCATCGACCAGCCAGGACCAGGCTACGTCGGCCAGCAGCGGATCGGTGCCGATCTCGGGTTCGAGGGGGGCTTGCGCGAAGCACACGATGCGCCATGGGCCGCCCCAGGCATCCGGCTCCTCCGGGTCGTGGAGGATGACGATGCGGCCGGTCCCGTACGGCGAGTCGCCGTCCTCGTCCGGGCGGACATCACCCGCGAAGGCGATCGCCTCGGGCGCGAGTGCGGCTGGCGCGGCGATCTCACGGACGACGAAGTCGGCGCGGAAGCGCAGCGCGCGCAGGGCCTCACTGACGGCGAGGAACTCCGGCGTCCCGGTCGGGGGTTCGGTCACGGCGACAGACTAGAGTGGGCGCACCATGAAGGCTTCCAGGCGCGCCGTGCCCGACGACGCCGGCGACGCCACGGTCGTGGCCGTCCGGAGCGTCGTCGTGGCACTCACCACGGCGCTCGTCAGTGTGACCGGCCTGCTCGCGCTCCTGGCGGGGCGGGTCGCACGTCGTGTCGTGACGCCGGCCTCCCGCGTCCCGGACACGCGCATCGTCGACGTCGACACCGCCGCGCAGACGGTGACCCTCTCGCGGTCCGCCGACACGGTCCTCGCGGGGCGCTACGGGTTGTTCACCCGAGGGACCCAGGAGTACCTGAAGCTCGGGACGGTGCTGACCAGCGACCGCGACACCGTCGTCCGGAAACTGCTCACCGAGATCGACCGCGGCGACACGATCGCGCCCGACGCGGCGTTCAGCGGGTGGTACTTCGCCGGGCCCGAAGAGCTGCACCTCCCGTTCGAGCGGATCACCGTCCCGACCTCCCTCGGACACTGCCCGGCGTGGCTGTTCCCGGCGGCGGGCGACACCGATGTGTGGGCCGTGCACGTGCATGGACGCGGTACGACCCGCGCCGAGAGCCTGCGCGCTGTGCCGGTGTTCCACTCGGCCGGCATCACGTCGCTGCTCGTGTCGTATCGCAACGACCCCGACGCACCTCGCAGCCGCGGCGGCACGTACGCCCTGGGTGCGACCGAATGGCGCGACGTCGACCGCGCGGTGGGCCTCGCCCGACGCGCCGGAGCCCGGCGGATCGTGCTCGTGGGCTGGTCGATGGGCGGTGCCATCGCGCTGCAGGTCGCGCTCAACTCGGCCCACCGCGATCGGATCGTCGGCGTCGTCCTCGATTCACCGGTCGTCGACTGGCGGCAGGTGCTGCGCCATCAGGCCGCGCGCACCGGAGTGCCGAAGACACTCACGCGGCTGGCGCTCGGTGCGCTCACCCGGTCCTGGGCCGGACGACTGACCGGGTCTGCCGACGTCATCCCGTTCGACCGGCTCGATCTGGTGGCGCGTGCGTCCGAACTGACCTCGCCGGTGCTCATCCTCCACAGCTCCGGGGACGATTTCGTTCCGGTGGAGGCGTCACGCGCGCTCCGGGAACGCCGCCCCGACCTCGTCGACCTGGAGGAGTTCTCCGAGGCGCGACACACGAAGCTGTGGAACTACGACGAGGAGCGGTGGAACGGACGCATCCGCGCGTGGCTCGCGGAGCACGACGTCATGCCGGCTGCAGGCGCAGGTAACTGAACCCCGCCTCGTCGACGAGCACGCCGACCGGTCGGGTGGGGACGGGTTCCGCAACGGGGAGGAACGGGCCCGGCGCGGGCACGAGCGTGGGCGCGGAGGTGACGCAGTACTCGTCGACGACACCTGCCGCGGCGAACTGCGCCGCGAGGGACGGCCCGCCCTCGCACACCAGGCGGTGCAGGCCCCGTTCGGCCAGGAGGTGGAGGATGCCGCCGACCGGCATCCTCCCGTCGATCACGGGGAGGCGCAGGACCGTCGCTCCGTGGATCGGCGCGGGTTCGCGGGCATCGGCGCCGAGGACGTGGATTACCTGGTCGGGCGGGCCGTCCGGGTCGGGTCGCAGGCGGTGACCGGTGAGGTCGCCCGACGCGGAGACGACGACCAGACGGGAGCGCCGGGGGAGGACGTAGCCCTCAGCCCGCACGGTCTGCGCACCGACGACGACGGCGTCCGCGTCCGCGCGGATGGCGCCGAGGATCGCGCGGTCGACGCGATTGGTGAGGGTGTCACTCGTCCCGTCCGAGCCGACGGCGGAGCCGGTGAGCGAGGTGATCATGTTCAGCCGCACCCAGCGGCCGTCCGGTGCGGCGTAGCGGTCGGCCAGCCACGCGCGAGCCTCCGCGGTCGAGGCATCCACGCGTTCGCCGGTCGACGGCAGCACCTCGGTCACCCACACGTCGTCATCCTCGCATGCGGCGGCAGCGACGGCAGGGGGTGCGCGCCCGCGGACTAGGGTTGGAGGGTGCCTCTCACGTCTGCCGGAACCACGCATCTGAGCGACCGCGATCCGCAGGTCAGCGGCGCCGAGATGGTGGCTGCGCTGGTGCCGCCGCCGCAGTTCGACGAGGCGACGTTCGACACGTACCGTGCTGATGCCGACTACCCGTCCCAGCAGGAGGCGAAGGATCTCCTCGAGCGCTTCGCCGGGGCCCGGGGCTCGACCCCGGCGCGCGGGGGCTTCTTCCGTCGTGCGAAGCGCGAGCCCGAGATGCAGCCGGGCGTGTATCTCGACGGTGGGTTCGGCGTCGGCAAGACGCACCTCCTGGCGGCGATCTACCACGCGATGCCGGCTCGCCGGAAGTACTTCGGCTCGTTCATCGAGTACACCGCCCTCGTCGGCGCCCTCGGTTACCAGAAGACCGTGGAGCTCTTCCGGGGTGCCGATCTGCTCTGCATCGATGAGTTCGAGCTCGACGATCCGGGCGACACGATGGTGATGACGCGTCTCATCGCCGAACTCGTGCCGACCGGCACCAAGCTCGCCGCGACCTCGAACACGCCGCCGAACGCCCTCGGCGAGGGGCGTTTCGCCGCACAGGACTTCCTCCGCGAGATCCACGCGATGGCTGAGCACTTCCAGACCATCCGGATCGACGGCACCGACTACCGCCAGCGCGCCGTCGACGGGCACGCCGTCGTCCTCGACGACGCCGCGTACCGCACGACGATGACGGATGCCGCGGCATCCACCCTGGTCTCGGACGACGACTTCGGCTCGTTCATCCGCCACCTCGCCTCGGTGCATCCGTCGCGATACATCCGGCTGATCGAGGGGGTGGGGGCCATCGGACTCCGCGACGTCGCGGGGTTCGACGACCAGTCGGCGGCGTTGCGATTCGTCGCGTTCGTCGACAGGGCCTACGACGCGCAGATCCCGATCCGGGCGACCGGCACGGCGCTGGACCAGGTGTTCCGCGAGGACATGCTGAACGGCGGCTACCGGAAGAAGTACCTGCGGGCCATCTCGCGGCTCGTCGCTCTCACGCACTCCTGAGCGGTGGCATCGGGTGTTCGCCGCCTCGCGAAACCTGATGTTTACCTTCACGCTGCTGTCGTAACCACCGCGAAACACGGGCACGACGCCGGGCGAAACCGGCGACCTCGACACTGGGGACACCCGACGCTACACCTGCGTCCCTGCAGAGAGGTTCCCTTTCGAGATGGATCAAGGCAACACCGCATTCATACTCATCGCGGCCGCATTCGTCCTGCTGATGACCCCCGGGCTGGCGTTCTTCTACGGCGGTCTCGTCAAGGCGAAGAGCGTCATCAGCATGATGATGATGTCCTTCGGCGCGCTCGGCCTCATCGGCGTCCTCTGGGTCGTCTTCGGCTACGCGATCGCCTTCCCGGGTGCTGAGGGCACCCTGTTCCCGTGGGCGATCGACTGGAGCGCGATCGGGCTCGAGAGCCTGCTTGAGACCCCCGAAGGTGCGGCGTTCCCGCCGCTGGCCTTCGTGTGCTTCCAGGCGACCTTCGCCATCCTGACCGTCGCCCTCGTCTCGGGTGCGATCGCGGACCGCGCCAAGTTCGGCGCGTGGATGATCTTCGCCGGTGTGTGGGCGACCGTCGTCTACTTCCCGGTCGCCAGCTGGGTCTTCAACTTCGGTCTCGCCGACGACGGTTCGTTCGCCTATGGGGGCTGGATCACCCACGGCCTCCAGGAGACATTCGGCGTCGGCGCGATCGACTTCGCCGGTGGCACCGCGGTCCACATCAACGCCGGTGCCGCAGCCCTCGCCCTCGCGCTCGTCCTCGGCAAGCGCGTCGGTTTCCAGAAGGGCGTCCACGTCCCGCACAACCCGCCGTTCGTGCTGCTCGGCGCGGGCCTCCTGTGGTTCGGCTGGTTCGGCTTCAACGCCGGTTCGGAGCTGGCGGCTGACAACACCGCAGCGGTCGCGTTCATCAACACGATCGCCGCCCCCGCCGCGGCGCTGCTGGCCTGGCTCGTCGTCGAGAAGATCAAGGACGGCAAGCCCACCTCCGTCGGTGCCGCCTCGGGCGCCGTCGCCGGCCTCGTCGCGATCACGCCGGCCTGCGCCTCCGTCGACCCGATCTGGGCGATCGTCCTCGGCATCATCGCCGGCGCGGTCTGCGCCCTGGCCATCGAGCTGAAGTTCAAGCTGGGCTTCGACGACTCGCTCGACGTGGTCGGCATCCACCTGGTCGGCGGTCTCATCGGCACGCTGTACCTCGGCTTCTTCGCCAACGGCACCGGCTTGTTCATGGGTGGGGACGCCACCCAGCTGCTGGTGCAGGCGATCGCCGCCTTCACGGTGCTCATCTACTCCTTCGTGCTGGCCTTCGTCATCGGTTTCGCGATCGAGAAGACGATCGGGTTCCGCGTGAAGAACGAGGACGAGATCGCGGGCATCGACACGGTCGTGCACGGCGAGGCCGGCTACACCCTGGCGGACGCCAAGGTCTGACACCGGCACGTCGTCCGAAGGGCGTCGCGGGTTCTCCGCGGCGCCCTTCGGCGTGCCTGCCCTTCGGTGTGGGAGCGCCTTCCTCCCGGTGTCAAGCCCCTCGGGCGCGGTCCGCGCCGTTCGTACCGTGCGGGGCATGTCAGCCGTGGACCAGACGACCGAGGCGAAGCGGCCCGGGCCGGACCTGCCACGCGTCCTCCGCCTGGCGGAGCTCGCGGCACTCGTGCGGGCGACGCCGGGGCTGCACGTCAGGTGGTCGGAAGGCCCCGACCGGGACGCGGCCCGGACCAGCATCGACACCGAGAGCGGTCTGCGGCTGCCCGGGCTGTCGGTGAATCCGTTGGACCCCGAGGCGTGGTGGACGCGGCCCTGGGAGGACTGGCTGGCTCGCCAACTGTCCCAGTACCGCCACCTGGGCGACGAGAACCCGGATCGGTACGCGTGGGTGCTCCGCGGCGAGCTCGTCGGGCGAGGGCCGGACTGCGAGCCGCTCCTGAGTGACGTCGAACCCGTCGCACTCCTGAGCGGTGAGCTCCTCCGCGAGGCGGAGGAGCGCTATCGCGGTGCGTTCGACGCCGGCCGTGGACCGGAGGATTGAGCAGTGCGCGCGACAGCCTGGAGCGAGGATCGGCCCGGATTCTTCCGACTCACTGTGGCCGACACGAACTGCTACCTCGTCCGCACCGCGGACGGCGCGACCCTCGTCGATGCCGGCCTGCCGGCCACGGGCAGGGCATTGGATGCGCTGCTGCGACATCTGGGGATGCGGCGGACGGACATCGACGCCGTCATCCTGACCCATGGTCACTTCGACCACGTCGGGATGGCACGGTCGCTGCACGCCGCGGATGTCCCGGTGCTCGTGCACGAGCGGGACCAGCGACTCGCGAGGCATCCGTACAGCTACCGGCCTGCGCGTGCGCGGGTTCCCTACCTGATCTCTCACCCTGGCGGCATCCCGGTCATCGGGCGGATGGCACTGGCGGGCGCCCTCGCCGTCCGGGGCGTAGCGGCGCGTGCCGACGCCGTCGACGGCGTCCGTGTCGACGCGCCGGGACGGCCGATGACGATCCACACCCCCGGGCACACGGACGGTCACTGCGCGTACGTGTTCCCGGATGCCGGGGTTCTGGTCTCCGGCGACGCTCTGGTGACCCTGGACCCGTACACCGGTCGCCGGGGCCCTCAGATCGTGGCCGACGCGGCGACGTCGGATGCGGGGGTCGCCCTCCGCTCGCTCGAGCGGCTGGCGGAGACCGGCGCCGACCTCGTGCTGCCCGGTCACGGCGAGCCGTGGTCGGGAGGAATTTCCCGCGCGGTCGCCTCAGCGTTGCGCGTGGGTCGCCATTGAAATGGAACAGCCCCGGCGGGTGGGAACCTGCCGGGGCTGTCTTCTGTGGGCGATGCCGGACTCGAACCGACGACCTCTTCCGTGTGAAGGAAGCGCGCTACCAACTGCGCCAATCGCCCGGGTGTGACAAGCGGGCCGGTGATCGAGCATACCGGATCGAGACGCCGCCGCCGTACCGGCGCGGACGGCGTGGACGAGACACGCGCGGGGCGCCGCCGGTTTTGCGCTCGGCCCGGAATCGTCTAATGTTTAACGAGTGCCGGAGAGATCCGGAACGGAATGCGGATGTAGCGCAGTGGTAGCGCATCACCTTGCCAAGGTGAGGGTCGCGAGTTCGAATCTCGTCATCCGCTCGAGTGTGGGGATTTTCCTCCGGGGAGATCGCGTCACGTGGGTCGAACCACACACGGTGGCGTGGCCGAGTGGCTAGGCAGCGGCCTGCAAAGCCGTCCACACGGGTTCGAATCCCGTCGCCACCTCCACTCACAACTCAACAGCCCTCGGGCGCGATTGGCGCAGCGGTAGCGCGCTTCCCTGACACGGAAGAGGTCACTGGTTCGATCCCAGTATCGCGCACAGACAAAACCCCCGGTCATCCGGGGGTTTTTTTCGTTCGCGCCGCACGTGAGGGCGCCGGGCACACCGAACCGCGCAGCGCAAGACACAGCCGCGACTTTCTCCATCCGCTAGTGTGAAGCAACGGATCTGGGCAGGCGGGGGAGTCATGTCTGAGTGGAAGTGGCGCGAGCGCGCGGATCACCGTCGGAGACTGATCCGAACGGCGATCATCGCGGTCGGCGCGGGCATCACCCTGGCGCTCACGACACTGGCGAGCCCGGTCCTGGCCCTGCTGTAGGCGGAGCGCCCTCAGCCGGCGGCCTCAGCGGCTTCCGGCTCTGGGAGCTCGTGCAACCCTTGAGGCGAGTTGGCCGCCGACATCAGCCGCGCGATCCATTCCGGATTGATCGGGATGCGGGTGTCCCACCTCCGGCGGAAGACGAGCCGCGCACCGCGACTGATCCATACCGTCGTCCGCCCCGAGCCCTCGCCCGCGGCGCGGTTCCAGGTGAACAGGAATGGCTCGCCGCGGCGGAGCTTGGCGTAGACGACGGCTTCGACGTGCGCGATCGTTCGATCGTCGATCTCGAAGCGCGTCGAGTTGTTGTAGGTGAGGAGTCCCATGAGGCCGACCCGGGTGTGAAACGAACGGACAGAACGTCGGAGCTGCGGCCTCCGGATTCGATCATCGCACCCCAGCCCGGTGGGGGGCGGCATCCGACCGTCGTGTCATCTGCCCGACACGCCCCGGTGTCAGACTGGCGATCATGACCACCGCCCGGATCATCGTCCTGTTCGCCCTGGCAGCCGTCGCCGAGATCGGCGGCGCGTGGCTCATCTGGCAGGCGGTCCGCGAGAACCGGGGGTGGTGGCTCGCGCTGCTGGGCATCGTCGCGCTGGGCGCGTACGGCTTCGTGGCGGCACTGCAGCCCGACGCGAACTTCGGTCGCGTGCTCGCGGCGTACGGCGGCGTGTTCGTTGCCGGGTCGCTCGCATGGGGCGTCATCGTCGACGGCTTCCGGCCGACCACGTGGGATTACGTCGGATCCGCTGTCGCGCTGCTCGGGGCCGCGATCATCATCTTCGCGCCGGTCGCCACCGACGTCGCGGAGCTATGACCGCAGCCCCCCCCCGATCGTCAGGGGACGATGACCGCCCTGCCGCGGACCGTTCCCGCCGCGAGCGCCTCATAGGCCTTCGGACCGTCGTCGAGCGAGTACCGCTGCACCTCGACGCCGACCTGACCGGTGCGGGCGAGCTCGAGCACTTCGATCAGCTCGCTGCGCGTCCCCCAATACGGAATGCGCAGGGCGGCGTCGTACGGGATCGTGCCGAAGCCGACGTGCGCGGTGCCGCCGCCGATTCCGACGATCGTGATGTCGGCCTCCGTCGCCGCCGCTGCGACCGCCGTGGCGATCGTCGGTTCTGCGCCGACGAAGTCGAAGACGGCGTCCGCACCCAGGCCGCCGGTCAGGTCCCGGATCACGTCGGCGGCGTTCGCGTCGCTGAGGACGGCGTGGTGCGCGCCGACCTCTCGTGCGAGTGCCAGTTTCTCGTCGTTCACATCGAGTGCGACGACGGTCGCGGCGGAGACGGCGCGGAGGATCTGGATCGCGACGTGCCCGAGGCCGCCGGTGCCGATGACGACGGCGGTGGAGCCGGCGCCGAGCTTCGGCAGGGACGTCTTGATCGCGTGATACGGCGTCAGGCCGGCATCTGTGAGCGACACGTTCTCCACGGGGTCGAGGTCGCCGAGGGGGACGAGGTGACGGGCGCTGTCGACCACCATGTACTCGGCCATCGAGCCGGGTGATCCGAGTCCGGGAGGCATGATCCCCTCAGCCTGCGCGTTCGTGCAGTAGTTCTCCTTCCCCTGCGCGCAGTTGCGGCACCGTCCGCAGCCCCACGGGCCGTACACGGCGACAGCGTCGCCGACCTGCAGGTGCTCGACACCCTCGCCGAGCTCCTCCACGATGCCGGCGCCCTCGTGCCCGAGGGTGAGCGGCAGCGGGTATCCGGCCGCGAGGTACTCCTCTTCGCCCAGCCCCATGACGAACTCGTCGGAGTGGCAGACGCCCGCCGCGGTCACCTTCAGGAGCACCTGGCCAGGGCCCGGCGTGGGCTTGTCGATATCGACGACTTCGGGATGCGAGCCGATTCGTGTGTATTGGAGTGCCTTCATGCCGTGCACGCTACGCCGGACGCGCGCGGCGACGCAGGGCCCTGCGTCCGCGCGGGTCGACCGATAGGATCCCGCCATGGCCCACCTCGTGCTCACCGTGGTCGGCGACGACCGCCCCGGACTCGTCAACGCCCTCGCCGAGCAGGTCGCCGCCCACGGCGGCAACTGGGAGCGCAGCGAACTGGCCGAACTCGCCGGGGCGTTCGCGGGCATCGTGCTCGTCTCGGTCCCCGACGACCGGCAGGCCGCCTTCACGGATGCCCTCCAGAGCTTGGACGGGATGCTGCGCGTCACGGCCCACGGCGGCGGCTCCACCGCCGAGACCGTCGCCGGGGAGCGCGCGCTCGAGGTGACCGTCCTCGGCAACGACCGTCCGGGGATCGTCCGCGACGTCACCGCGGCGATCGCCCGGCACGCACTCAGCATCGACACCTTCCGCAGCCGCACGCTCGAGGCCCCGATGGCGGGAGGCACGCTGTTCGAAGCGGTCGTGGTGTTCCGCGTTCCGCAGGACGCCGACGCGGGCACGGTGACCACGGCGCTCGAGCAGCTCGCGGGCGAGATCCAGGTGGATCTGACCGTGGCCTGACGTGGACCGCGTCGAGCTGATCCGCGCGCACCTCCGCGAGGTCGCTGACCCGGCGCGCGCGACGGGACAGCAGGCGTACATGAAGTCCGACATGCCCTTTCTCGGGGTCCGCGTGCCCGACGCCCGGCGCATCGCGCGGGCGGCGGTCGGGGACGAGCGCGATCCGCTGCGCATCCTCGACGATGCGCGGAGACTGTGGGATGCGGCATCCCATCGTGAGGAGCGATCGGCCGCGATGATGCTGCTCGCCGTCGCCCCGGCCCGCGGGGACCTCCGCATCGTCCCCCTCATCGAGCACATGGTGCGCACGGGGCGGTGGTGGGACGTCACCGACGAGCTCGCCGGGCGGGTGCGGGAGCTGCTCGACGCGCACCCGCGAGACGGCGAGTCGCTCGTGCGCGGCTGGTGCCTCAGCGAGGAGCTGTGGCTCCGCCGTCTCGCGATCCTCAGCCAACTGGGCCGTCGCGACCGCGCGGATCTGCGCCTGCTCGCCGACGTGCTGGAGCCGAATCTCCGCGAACCCGAGTTCTTCATCCGCAAGGCCGTCGGATGGGCGCTCCGCGACGCCGCGCGCGCCTTCCCCGAGTGGGTGAGCGCATACGCATCCGCGCACGCACTCAGCCCCCTCAGCCGTCGCGAGGCGCTGAAGCACCTCTGACGGCGGTCAGCGCAGCAGGAAGGGGAGCGTGGCGGCGCTCACCACCAGGGGAGCGGCGAGGAGCCCGAGGAGGCAGAAGCGGCGCCAGGAGAGCTCCACGCCGGCAGCGACGAGCCGCTGATGCCACAGCAGGGTGGCGAGCGATGCCCACGGGGTGATGAGCGGTCCGGCGTTCACGCCGATGAGGAGTGCGGCCAGGCGTTCGGGCGAGTCTGCGGTCGACTCCAGCAGCAGGTATGCGGGGAGGTTGTCGAGGGTGTTCGCCGTGGCCATCCCGGTCCCGGCGAGGCGGAGGAGGTCGGCGGGACCGTCGCCGGTTCCCGCGATCGCTGCGGCGACGGCGCCGGATCCCCACGCCTCGAGGGCGGCGACGGCGGCGAACAGCCCCGCGGCGAAGATCAGGAGCGACCACGGCACGAGACGCCAGCCGAGGGCCTTGGGTGACCGCCAGGCGAAGAGGACCAGCAGCACGATCGCCGCAGCGGTCGCGGGGACCCACGGCTCCACGCCGCTCACGAGCAGCGGGAGCAGGGCGACGACGACGACCGCGGCCACTCGCAGCTGCGTCGCGTCGGCAACCCGCGGAGGGGTGGCGACGTCGAAGCGTCCCCGCAGCTCGCGGCGGTGGACCGCCCAGAGCAGCACGACAGTGATCACGACGGCGACCGCGGCCGACGGCCCCAGGAGGCGCAGGAAGGATGCCGGATCGCCGCCGCCCGGCATCCGGGACACCGCCAGCAGGTTCGTGAGGTTCGACACCGGAAGCAGCAGGGATGCGGTGTTGGCGAGCCAGACCGTCGTGAAGGCGAAGGGCAGGGCGGGTAGGCCGTTCGCACGCGCGACGGCGATCACGACGGGGGTGAGGAGCACCGCCGTGGTGTCGAGCGAAAGGAAGGCCGTCGTCGCCGTCGCGAGAGCGACCACCAGCAGCCACAGGGCCGCCGTGCGTCCCCGAGACATCCGCGCGAGCCATGATGCGGCCACGTCGAAGACGCCCGCCTTCGCACCCAGCTCGGCGACGATCGTCACGGCGACGACGAATCCGAGGATGGGGGCGACGCGCTCGGCGACCACGACGAGCGACGAGAGGGGGAGCACCCCGAGCAGGACGGCCGCGACGGCCCCCGCGAGCAGGAGGACTCCCGCGAGAGCGAGCTTCACGGCATCCATCATCGCGCCTGCGGAGCGCCCAGTAGACTCGCAGGATGCTGAACGGCTGGTTCCTCGTCACCGCCGCCACGCGAACGCCGATGGCCTGAGCGGGCGGAGCGCGGTGCGCGCTCGAAGCTGAGTAGCCATGAACCGAGCCACTTTCTGGAGATCTCCCCTTGACTGATGTGATCGCGCCGGCGGATGTCGCCCTTCCCGCCGATGGATTCGCCCTGTTCCCCGACCGCTCCGTGGTCGCCCTCCGCGTGGACGGCGAGCTGAAAGACCTCGCGACCGTCGTCGACCGGCTCGACGGCGTCGAGGCGGTCACGGTGTCCAGTCCCGACGGCCTGAACATCCTGCGCCACTCCACGGCGCACATCCTCGCGCAGGCCGTGCAGCGCGTGCGCCCTCAGTCGAACCTGGGCATCGGGCCGCCCGTGACCGACGGCTTCTACTACGACTTCGGCGTCGATGAGCCTTTCACCCCCGAGGACCTGAAGTTGATCAAGAAAGAGATGGAGCGCATCGTCCGAGAGGGGCAGCGCTTCGTCCGTCGCGTCGTCACGGATGAGGAGGCGCGCGCGGAACTCGTCGACGAGCCGTTCAAGCTCGAGCTGATCGGACTCAAGGGCGGCTCGAAGGAGGCGGCCGAAGGAGCATCCGTCGAGGTCGGGGCCGGCGAGCTGACGATCTACGACAACGTCACCCGCGACGGCGAGACCGCGTGGAAGGACCTCTGCCGCGGACCGCACGTTCCGAACACCCGCATGGTGGGCAACGGCTGGGACCTGACCCGCATCGCCGGCGCCTACTGGCGCGGCAGCGAGAAGAACCCGCAACTGCAGCGCATCTACGGCACCGCCTGGCCGTCGAAGGACGAGCTGCGCGCCTACCAGCACCGCCTCGAAGAGGCCGCCAAGCGCGACCACCGCAAACTCGGCAAGGAGCTCGACCTCTTCTCGTTCCCCGACGAGATCGGCTCGGGCCTGAGCGTCTGGCACCCGCGCGGCGGCATCGTCCGCGGCGAGATGGAGCAGCACGCGCGCCGTCGGCACATCGAGGGCGGCTACACCTACGTGTACACGCCGCACATCTCGAAGGAGGACCTGTTCCTCACGTCCAACCACCTCGTCACCTACCGCGACGGCATGTTCCCGCCGATCGTCATGGATGAAGAGCGGGATGCCGACGGCAACGTCACCAAGCAGGGTCAGGACTACTACCTGAAGCCGATGAACTGCCCGATGCACATCCTCATCTACAAGGAGCGCGCACGCAGCTACCGGGACCTGCCCCTCCGGTTCGCCGAGAACGGCACCGTGTACCGGAACGAACTGTCGGGTGCACTGCACGGGCTCACCCGCGTGCGCGGCTTCACCCAGGACGACTCCCACCTCTTCGTGACCCCGGACCAGCTCGAGGCGGAGGCGACCCGCGTCCTCGAGTTCGTGATCTCCATGCTCCGCGACTTCGGCCTCGAGGACTTCGAGCTCGAGCTGTCGATGCGCGACGACGAGAAGGAGAAGTGGATCGGCTCCGAGGAGTTCTGGCAGTACTCGACGGATGCCCTGCGCAATGTCGCCGTCGCCAGCGGTCTGAAGCTGACGGAGGTGCCCGGCGAGGCCGCGTTCTACGGCCCCAAGATCGACCTGAAGACGAAGGACGCCATCGGCCGGACGTGGCAGCTGTCCACCGTGCAGGTCGACCCGAACCTGCCCGAGCGCTTCGGCCTGGAGTACACCGGCGCCGACGGCGAGAAGCACCGACCGATCATGATCCACCGGGCGCTGTTCGGGTCGATCGAGCGCTTCTTCGCCATCCTCCTCGAGCACTACGCCGGAGCGTTCCCGGTATGGCTCTCACCCGTGCAGGTGGTCGGCATCCCCGTCGCCGAGCAGTACGGCGACTACCTGGACGACATCGTCGCGCGCCTGCGGGCGCGGGGCGTGCGCGCGGAGGTCGATCACAGCGACGACCGCATGCAGAAGAAGATCCGCACCCACACCACGCAGAAGGTCCCCCTCCAGCTGATCGCGGGGGAGCAGGACCGCTCGGGCGGCACCGTGTCGTTCCGGTTCCGGGACGGGTCGCAGACCAACGGCATCCCCGTGGACCAGGCGATCGACACGATCGTCGCGGCGATCGAGAGCCGCGCCCTCGTGAACACGGCCGGGGACCTCGCATGAGCGAGGGCTCGGGCCGCCGCGTCGAGGATGCCGCGGAGCTCGCAGGCGTCCCGGACGAGTTCCAGCGGCTGTGGACGCCGCATCGCATGGCGTACATCCAGGCGGGACCGGAGCCGCTCAAGCACGACTGCCCGTTCTGTGCGGCACCGGACAAGTCCGATGAAGAGGGCCTCATCGTCGCCCGCGGCGAGACCGCCTACGTGCTGCTGAACCTCTTCCCCTACAACTCGGGCCACCTGCTGGTGTGTCCGTACCGCCACTTCGCGACGTACGACGAGGCCACGCCCGAGGAGGTCGCCGAGATCGGCGCCCTCACGCAGGTCGCGATGCGCGTGCTCCGCCGCGTGGCGAACTGCGACGGGTTCAACCTCGGCATGAACCAGGGTGCGGTGGCAGGCGCCGGCGTCGCGGAGCACCTGCACCAGCACGTCGTGCCGCGCTGGGCGACGGACGCGAACTTCTTCCCGATCATCGCGAAGACCAAGGCGCTGCCCCAGCTGCTCGGCGAGGTTCGCCAGGCCGTCGCCGACGGGTGGCCCGTCATCTGACGAACCGGGCCGTCGGCGTGGCTCAGCGGACCTGCGTCACCTCGAACTGCTCGCGCGGGCTCGCGTAGAACTCCTGCGACTCGATGAGCTGCAGCTCCCGCGAACCCGCGTCGTAGGTCGTCTGCAGCAGGTCGAAGACACTCGAGGTCGTCTTGGCGAGGGATGCGGCGGCGTCCCCGCTGCGCGTGTAGTGCGCGGTGAAGAGGGCGGCCGTCACGTCGCCGGACCCGTTGGCCTTCATCGGGATGCGCGGGGTGCGGACGATCCACGCGCCCTGGTCGGTGACGGCGAGCATCTCGATCGTCCCCTCCGGCGCGTCCGGGCGCTCGACGCTCGTGACGAGGACGGTCGACGGCCCCATCGCCCGGGCCGCGTCGGCGGCGGCGAGCGTGGATTCGAGGTCGGCCGGGTCGGTCTCCGTCAGGAAACCGAGCTCGAACTGGTTCGGCGTGATGATGTCGGCAGCAGGCACGACGCGCTCGCGCAGCAGCACGGGGATGGCGGGGGCGACGAAGCATCCGCTCTTCGCGTTCCCCATCACCGGATCGCAGGCGTACACCGCTGCCGGGTTCGCCGCCTTCACGCGGGCGACCGCGTCGAGGATGACGTCGGCGATCCCCTCGCCGCCCTGATACCCCGAGAGGACGACGTCGATGTCGGCGAACGCACCCCGCTCCTCGATGCCCGTGATGACGTCGGCCACGTCCTGCGGGCTGATGAGCGGACCACGCCATGCGCCGTAGCCCGTGTGATTCGAGAAGTTCACCGTGTACACGGGGTGCACCTCGACGCCGATGCGCTGCAGCGGGAACACGGCGGCCGAGTTGCCGACGTGGCCGTAGGCGACGGCGGATTGGATGGAGAGGATCTTCACGGGGCGGTGCTCGCTTTCGGGTGAGGCGCGACGGATCGCGCTGCGGCGGCGACGTCGGCGGCCAGGCGCGCGGCGTCGGAGTCGGACAGGTCGTGCACGGTGAGACGGAGGCGGTCGGATGCGTCGCCCCCGTCGAGCTGGAACTCGTCGCCGGCCCGGGCGAGCCAGCCGCGGCGCATGAGCTGCTCGGCGACCGCCCGCGCGGGGGAGGGGACACGGACCCAGAGGCTGAGTCCGTCGCCGGCGGCTGTCGGGACGCCTTCGGCTGTCAGGAGATGCGCGAACGCGTCGTTCCGGGCGCGGTAGTGATCGCCGGCTCGGTCGACGAATGCCATCAGGGCCGGATCGGAGACGAGGGCGACGACGAGACGTTGCAGCAGATGGCTGACCCAGGTCGAGCCGGGGCTGAGGCGTCGCGCGAGGCGATTGGCGGTGTCGGCATCGCTCGCGGTGACCGCGAGGCACATGTCGGGACCCAGGAACTTGGAGACCGAGCGGATCAGGGCCCAGCGCCGGTGGCCTTCCCCGATGATCGAGTGGTACCGCTCGCGGGACAGCATCGAGAAGTGGTCGTCCTCGATCACGAGGACGTAGGGATGCGTCGCGAGGACGGCACGCAACTGCGCCGCCCGCTCGGCTGTCAGGCTCACCCCGGTGGGGTTCTGCGCGCGCGGCGTGCACACGATGGCGCGAACGCCCGCCTCGAGCGCGGCACGGAGGCCGTCGACGGTCATCCCCTCGTCGTCGACGGGGATCGCCACGGGACGGTAGCCGCCGATGCGGACGGTGCGGAGCGCGGACAGGAAGCACGGGTCCTCGAGGCCGACGAGATCGTCGCGCGTCAGTGCGTCGGCGAAGAGGCGTTCCAGGGCGTCCACCGCCCCGCCCGTGATGGTGACCCGCAGGTCCTCGCGCGCGGAGAGGTCCGCACGCACCCAGTCCGTCGCCCATGCTTCCAGAGCCGGATCGATGGTGGGCTCGCCGTAGAGCACCGGGCGTCCCGCGAGTGTCGCCAGCGCGGGCCCCGGATCGGGGATGCGCGACGGATCGGGGTTGCCGGTGGCGACGTCGCGGAGGACGGTGTCCGAGGCGAACCCCTCCTGGGCCACGACGGCGCCCGCGCTCACACGGGTGCCCGCCCTCCCGGCGGTCTCGACGACGCCGGCGCCCGCGAGGTGGCGGTACGCGGACACGACAGTGTTGCGATTGACGCCGATGGACTCCGCGAGCGCGCGGACCGGGGGGAGGGGGTCGCCGGGGCCGAGCTCGCCACGGTCGATGAGCGCCCGGACGCTGTCTGCGATCTCGGCGGCGGTCTCGCCGCCGATCTCCAGGACCACGTTCGTCATACGGTCAAGTCTATGTCCAAGCCATGATAGCTTTTGGCCTATGTCAAACACCGTCACGGGAACCGGTCGCGTGAAGCGCGGCCTCGCGGAGATGCTCAAGGGCGGCGTCATCATGGACGTCGTCACGGCCGACCAGGCGAAGATCGCCGAGGATGCCGGCGCGGTCGCCGTGATGGCGCTGGAGCGCGTTCCCGCCGACATCCGCTCCCAGGGCGGTGTCGCGCGGATGAGCGACCCCGACCTCATCGACGACATCATCGCGTCGGTGTCCATCCCCGTCATGGCGAAGGCCCGCATCGGGCACTTCGTCGAGGCGCAGGTGCTGCAGGAGCTTGGTGTCGATTACATCGACGAGTCCGAGGTCCTCTCCCCGGCGGACTACGTGAACCACATCGACAAGTGGGGGTTCACCGTCCCCTTCGTGTGCGGGGCGACCAACCTGGGCGAAGCCCTGCGCCGCATCACGGAAGGGGCGGCGATGATCCGCTCCAAGGGTGAGGCGGGCACCGGCGACGTCTCAGAGGCGATGAAGCACATCCGCAAGATCCGGGGCGAGATCGCCGCGCTCGCCGCGCTCCCGAAGGACGAGCTGTACGTCGCGGCCAAGGAGCTGCAGGCCCCGTACGAGCTGGTGGCCGAGATCGCCGAGACCGGGGTCCTGCCGGTGGTCCTCTTCGTCGCCGGCGGCGTCGCCACTCCCGCTGACGCGGCGATGATGATGCAGCTGGGCGCCGATGGCGTCTTCGTCGGCTCGGGCATCTTCAAGAGCGGCAACCCGGCCGAGCGGGCCGCGGCCATCGTGAGGGCGACGACGTTCTTCGACGACCCGAAGGTCATCGCCGATGTCTCGCGCGGTCTCGGCGAGGCGATGGTGGGGATCAACGTGTCGGATCTGCCGGCGCCGCACCGCCTCGCCGAGCGGGGCTGGTGACCGCTCCCGTCGTCGGCGTCCTCGCCCTGCAGGGCGACGTGCGCGAGCACGCGCGCGTCCTCACGGGACTCGGCGCCGAGGTGGTGCTCGTCCGGCGACCGGAGGAGCTGGCGCGGGTGCGGGGCCTCGTCCTTCCCGGCGGTGAGTCGAGCGTCATCGACAAGCTGTCGCGGTCGTTCGGGATGCGCGACCCGATCCGGTCCGCGATCCGGGGCGGGATGCCGGTGTACGGCACGTGCGCCGGGCTCATCCTCCTCGCGGACCGGCTCACGAACGCCATCGACGGGCAGCAGACCTTCGGCGGGCTCGACGTGACGGTCGAGCGGAACGCCTTCGGCTCCCAGACCGAGTCGTTCGAAGCGCTCCTGCAGGTCCCCGCCGTCGGCGACCCGCCGGTGCGGGCGACGTTCATCCGGGCACCCGTGGTGGTGGCGACCGGGCCCACGGTCGACGTGCTCGCCCGGCTCGACGACGGGCGGATCGTCGCCGTCCGCCACGGGCGGGTCCTGGCGACGTCGTTCCACCCCGAGCTGAACGGCGACACCCGGTTCCACCGGCTCTTCCTCGACACGGTCGGGGCCGCGGTGTCCTGAACCTACGCCGGCACGAGTGAGCGCACGGCGTCGAGGGTCCGGCGGACGTCGTCCGCGGTCGTGGCCCAGGAGGACACGGAGCACCGGATCACCGCGCGCCCCGCCCACTCTGCGCCGGTCATCGCCGAGGTCCCGTCTCGGAGGACGGCCGCACCCAGCTCGCGCGTCGCCGCGTCGTCGTCGAGGCGGAACATCACCTGCGTGTACTCGACGTCGTTCACCACGCTCACCCCGGCCATCTCGCGCAGACCGTCGGCGAGTCGCCGGGCGTTCGCGCACATCCCCTCGACGAGGGATGCCACGCCCGAGCGTCCGAGCGATCGCAGCGCCGCCCAGGCGGGAACGCCACGTCCGCGCCTCGACAACTCGGGCGTGACGTCCCACGGATCCAACCGGGAGTACATGAGGTAGTCGCCGCCGGTGCGGAACATCGCGATCGAATCGGCGGGGTCGCGCACGATTGCCATCCCGCAGTCGTACGGCACGTTGAGGGTCTTATGGCCGTCCGTCGTCCACGAATCAGCGCCGCCGACACCCGCCACGAGGTGCCGCAACCGCGGCGACGCCCCGGCCCACAGGCCGAACGCCCCGTCGACGTGCACCCAGGCGCCGCTGCGCCGCGCGATCGGGATCAGCTCCTCGAACGGGTCGAAGGCGCCGGTGTGGACCTCGCCCGCCTGCAGGCACACGATGGAAGGACGGCCCGCCAGCGCGGCCATCGCCTCGGCGAGGGCGTCGACCCGCATCCGTCCCTGATCGTCGCTCGGCACGACGACGAGCTCCTCGGACCCCCACCCGCAGAATCGAGCTGCGCGATCGATCGACGCGTGACGGTGCGCGCCGACGACGAGCGCGACCGGCGGTGCGCCCCGCAGGCCTTGCCGGACCTGGTCCCAGCCCGCCCGCCGCAGGACGGCGTGCTGCGCGGTCGCGAGGCACACGGTGTTCGACACCTGCGCACCGGTGACGAACCCGACGGATGCGGTCTCGGGCAGACCGAGCAGGTCGCAGACCCACCGGCCCGCGGTGCGCTCGACCGCTGCGACCGCGGTGGTCATCGTCGTCGATCCGCTGTTCTGATCCCACGCCGAGACCAGCCAGTCGGCTGCAAGCGCGGCCGGGAGGGTGCCTCCGATGACGAAGCCGAAGAAGCGGCCGCCGGGGATCCCGACGAGACCGGGGTCGGCGTCGCGCGCGAGCGACTCGACGACGTCGCCCGGGTCGAGGCCGTCGTCGGGCAGGGGGCCACCGAAGACGGCATCCATGTCGTCCACGCCTGCGCGTGGCCAGACGGGCCTGTCCTCGAGCGAGCCGAGGAACCGCAGTGCCTCACGATGCGCCACCTCGAGCGCGCGTTCCCGAGCGTCCATGCCCAGGAGTGTCCTCCTGCCGGCGGGGGCGCACAACGCCCCTCCCGCGGCCACGCTCGTGACGGTCGTAGACTGGTACCCGCGCTTTTTCGGAGAGGAGTCCCGTGAGCGGACATTCCAAGTGGGCCACCACGAAGCACAAGAAGGCCGTCGTCGACGCCCGACGGGCCAAGTCGTGGGCGAAGCTCATCAAGAACATCGAGGTCGCGGCCAAGCTCGGCGGCCCCGACCTGCAGGGCAACCCGACGCTCTTCGACGCCGTCCTGAAGGCGAAGAAGACCTCGGTCCCGAAGGACAACATCGACCGCGCGGTCAAGCGCGGCGCCGGCATCGGCGGCGAATCGGTCGAGTACACGTCGATCATGTACGAGGCGTACGGACCGAGCGGCGTCGCACTCATGGTCGAGTGTCTGACCGACAACAAGAACCGTGCCGCCGCAGAGGTGCGCACCGCGCTCACCCGCAACGGCGGGACGCTCGCCGACCCTGGCTCGGTCGCCTACAACTTCAGCCGGAAGGGCGTCATCGTCGTCTCGGGCGAGGGGACGACCGAGGACGACGTCATGATGGCGGCGCTGGAGGCTGGGGCCGAGGAGATCGAGCCCCGAGCGGAGGGCTTCGAGGTCGTCACCGAGGCGTCGGACCTCGTCGCCGTGCGCTCCGCGCTCACCGAGGCCGGGATCGACTACGACTCCGCCGACGTCGAGTTCGTGCCGAACCTCAAGGTCGAGATCGACGCCGACACCGCCCGCAAGATCTTCCGCCTCATCGACGCCCTCGAGGACAGCGACGACGTGCAGAACGTGTACGCCAACTTCGACCTGACCGCCGAGGTGCAGGCCGAGTTGGAGACCGACGACGAGGACTGAGTCCCTCCGCGCGTCCCGAGCGGATGCCGCATCCCACCCGTCTAGCGTGGGGGATGTGGCATCCGCTCTTCGCGTCCTCGGCATCGACCCGGGCCTCACCCGCTGCGGTGTGGGCGTCGTCGACGTCGGCCGGGACAGACGGGCCTCGCTGGTGCACGTCGGGGTCGTGCGCTCCGCCCCGGACGCGCCGATCGAGCGGCGTCTGGCGACCATCGCGGCGGGAATCCGCGCGGTCCTCGCCGAGCACAGTCCCGACGTCGTCGCGGTGGAGCGCGTGTTCGCGCAGCACAACCGCAGCACCGTGATGGGCACCGCGCAGGCCAGCGGCATCGCCCTCATGCTCGCGGCGGAGCACGGCCTTCCCGCCGCGACCCACACGCCGTCGGAGGTGAAGGCGGCGGTCACCGGATACGGGAGTGCGGACAAGCTGCAGGTGCAGACGATGGTCGCGCGCGTGCTGCGCTTGGACGCGCTCCCGCAACCCGCCGACGCGGCCGACGCCCTGGCCCTGGCTCTCTGCCACGCGTGGCGGCGGAATGCCTCGACATCGACGTCCGACGGTGCGTCGACCCCCGCGCAGCGGGCGTGGGCGGCTGCCGAGCGGGCGACGCGCCGCTGAGCGTGTCGCTCGAACATAGGTCCGAAGCCTCGCGTAGGGTCGGAGCATGATCTCCTCGCTGCGCGGACGCGTCGTCCACCTCGAACCGGAGTCCATCGTGCTCGACGTGCACGGTGTGGGCTACGCCGTCGCGGTCACCTCGCAGCACGCGCGACGCCTGCACCTCGGGGACGAGGTCTTCGTGCACACGTCGCTGATCGTCCGCGAGGACGCGATGTCGCTGTTCGGGTTCGAGTCGCGGTCCGAGCTCGATGTCTTCGGGCACCTCCTGAGCGTGTCCGGCGTCGGACCGAAGTCCGCACTGGGCGTGCTCTCGTCGCTCACCGTCGACCAGATCGCCGGTGCCGTCGCGGGCGAGGACGACGCCCCGTTCCGGCGCGTGTCGGGCATCGGGCCGAAGACCGCGAAGCTCATCGTCGTGCAGCTCGCCGGCAAGCTCACCGCCCCCGCCACGGCAGCCACCGCGTCCGTCCCCCCGGCCGGTCTGGGCGATCAGGTGGTCGCCGCCCTCGTCGCCCTGGGATGGAGCGAGCGGATCGCGACCGAAGCCGCCGCAGCCGTCGTCGACGACGCGCCAGCGGGCGCGACCGTTCCCGCGCTGCTGAAGCTCGCGCTCGCGCAGCTGGGCCCTGCCCGCAAGGAACGCACGGGTGTCTGACGCGCGCGATCAGGACCGTCCCGCGGACGAGACCGAGCTCGCCGTCGAAGGTGCCCTTCGGCCCTCGTCGCTGGCGGAGTTCGTCGGACAGACGAAGGTGCGGGGACAGCTGCAGCTGCTGCTGGATGCCGCACGCATCCAACTGCGTCCACCCGACCACATCCTGCTGTCGGGCCCGCCCGGACTCGGCAAGACCACCCTCGCGATGATCGTCGCGCACGAGAGCGAGCGGCCGCTGCGGCTCTCGAGCGGGCCTGCGATCCAGCACGCCGGCGACCTCGCCGCGCTCCTGTCGAGCCTCGTCCCCGGCGAGGTCCTCTTCATCGACGAGATCCACCGGATGGCGCGGTCGGCGGAGGAGATGCTGTACCTCGCGATGGAGGACTTCCGCATCGACATCATGGTCGGGAAGGGCGCGGGGGCCACCAGCATCCCGCTCGATCTCGCCCCGTTCACCCTGGTCGGCGCGACGACCCGATCGGGCCTGCTGCCCAACCCGCTGCGCGACCGCTTCGGGTTCACGGCGCACCTCGAATACTACGAACCCGGTGAACTCGAGCAGGTGATCGCCCGATCCGCCGTCATGCTCGACGTCGACCTGCCTGCGGCGTCCCGATCGGAGATCGCCCGCCGCTCGCGGGGCACACCGCGCATCGCCAATCGGCTGCTGCGTCGTGTCCGGGACTACGTGGTCGTCCACGGCGGCACGTCGACCGTCGCGACGACGCAGGACGTCGCCGACGCGCTCGACCTGTACGACGTCGACGACCTCGGCCTCGACCGCCTCGACCGCGCCGTCCTCGACGCGCTGATCCGCCGGTTCCGCGGCGGGCCGGTGGGACTCAACACGCTCGCCGTCGCGGTCGGGGAGGAGTCGGACACGATCGAGTCGGTCGTCGAGCCGTACCTGGTGCGCATCGGCTTCATGGGGCGCACGCCGCGCGGCCGCGTCGCCACCCCCGAGGCGTACGCGCACCTCGGCGTGCCGCGGCGCGACGGGGCGCTGACGCTCGATGACCTATAATCCTTGAAGGCTCCGGCCTCCCACCCTCTTCCGCGTCGCTGCGGCGTGCCCACTCGAAAGGCGGACACTCGTCCATGTTCCTTCTCACCCAGCAGAACACCCAGCAGGCCACCGGAGGGAACTTCCTCATGGACTACGGCCTGCTCATCCTGCTGGCGGGCCTCCTGGTGTTCATGTTCATCAGCTCGCGCCGTCGCACGAAGCGGATGAAGGAGGAGCAGGAGAAGAAGGCCCAGCAGATGGTGCCCGGCGTGAAGGTCCTGCTGCAGGGCGGGCTGTACGGCACCATCGTCGAGTACGACGGCGACGACCTGTCGAAGGCGGCGCACGTCGAGCTCGCCCCCGGCGTCGTCGTCGAGGTGCACAGCCAGGCGATCCTCCGCATCGTCGAGGATGAGGCCGTCATCGAGGAGCCCGCTGCCGACGCTCAGGTGGCCGGCGACGACGTGATCGTCTCGCGCGACGAGGCCGTCCTCGAGCGCCCGGTCGCCGACGCCCCCGTCGACACGACCCCCGACGCGGACGACAAGCCCAAGGCCTGACCCGACCGCCCCCGCGGTCTCCCGACGAAAGCACTCCTGTGGCCTCTTCGACCCCTGTCCGCCGTGCCTGGCGCGCCCTCATCGGCCTGCTGGCGATCACCGCGGTCCTCTTCGGCGTGAACGCCCTCGGCGTCTACGCCTTCGAGCGCAGCTCGTGGCTGCCCGAGCTCGCCCTGGACCTCCAGGGCGGCACGCAGATCATCCTCCAGGCGCAGACGGAGGACGGCGCGCAGCCGTCCGACGACCAGATGCAGCAGGCGGTGTCGATCATCCGACAGCGCGTGGATGCCTCGGGCATCGGTGAGACGGACATCACGACGCAGGCGGGCAACCAGATCGTCGTCCAGCTCCCCGGGCAGGCCGACGAGGAGACACGAGATCGCATCGAGCGCTCGGCCCAGATGCAGCTCCGCGCCGTGCTGTTCACCTCCGCTCCGTCCAACACCTTCGTCGGTGAGGACGGCGAAGAGACGCCGTATCCGACGCCGGACCCGACGCTGAACGCCACGCCGACCCCGTCTCCGACGAACGGGAGCGACATCGCCTGGGCGACGGACGCCCTGCAGGCGGAGTTCCTCGCGTACGACTGCGCGGACGACGCCAACAATCCCGCCGAGGAACCGGCCGACCAGCCGCTCATCACCTGCGACGCGGACGGGTCGGCGAAGTTCCTGCTCGGCCCCGTCGAACTCGACGGCTCGGCCATCAGCGATGCCACGAACGGCATCAACCAGCAGAACGGCCAGTGGGCGGTCAACATCGTCTTCGACAGCGCCGGCGCCGACACCTTCGGCGACATCAGCCAGCGCCTGTTCAACCTGCAGCCGCCGCAGAACCAGTTCGCGTTCGTGCTCGACGGCGAGGTCATCTCGGCCCCGTCGATGAACGCGGTCATCACCGACGGCCGTCCGCAGATCACGGGGAACTTCGATCAGGACACGTCGAAGGTCCTCGCCGACCAGCTGAAGTACGGCGCACTGCCCCTCAGCTTCGAGGTCCAGAGCAGCAACTCGATCTCCGCGACGCTCGGCTCGCAGCAGCTCACCATCGGCCTCGTCGCGGGCCTCATCGGGCTCGCGCTCGTCGCGGTCTACTCGCTGACGGTCTACCGCGCGCTCGGCTCGGTCATCATCGCGTCGCTCGCGGTCATGGCGATCCTGACCTACATCACGCTCTGCATCCTCGCGTGGCGCATGGGCTTCCGACTGTCGTTGGCCGGTGTCGCGGGCCTGATCGTCACGATCGGATTCACGGCGGACTCTTTCATCGTCTACTTCGAACGCATCAGGGACGAGCTCCGGGACGGCAAGTCGATCACGAGTGCCGTGGAGGACGGCTGGGCGCGTGCCAAGCGGACGATCTACATCTCGAAGTCGATCAACATCCTGGCCGCCGTGGTCCTCTACATCCTTGCGGACGCCACCGTGAAGGGCTTCGCGTTCACGCTGGGCCTGACGACCGTCATCGACATCCTGATCTTCATCCTGTTCACCCACCCGGTGCTCCAGCTGCTGGCGCGCACGCGCTTCTTCGGGGGCGGTCACCGCCTCTCGGGTCTCGACCCCGAGGCGCTGGGCGCCGTGTACCGGGGCCGCGCGCAGTTCCGGGCCCCCGCAGCGGCCGGTGGCCGCACACAGGCCGAGAAGCGCTCGTCCCGTTCGCGCGGCGAAGCGGCGAAGCGGCAGACCATCGCCGAGCGGAAGCTCGCTCAGCAATCGAGTGATATGCGCTCCGCGGGGGAGGGGAACGACTGATGCGCTCCATGAACGAGTTCGGCAACGACCTCTACACGGGAAAGGTCTCCTTCCCGTTCGTCGGACGCCGGCGCCTGTGGTTCATCATCGCGGCCGTGCTCGTGATTGGCTCGGCGCTCGTCCCGCTGTTCCGCCCCATCCAGTTCTCCATCGAGTTCACCGGCGGTTCGCAGTTCACCGTCAACAGCGTGAGCGCCCCCGACCAGCTCCTCGCGAGCGAAGCCGTCGAGTCCGTCGTCCCGGGGGCGGCGACCCGCGTGGCGACGATCGGCGAGGACTCGCTCCGCGTCCAGACCGATCAGATGACCGACGTGGAGACGCGCGAGGTGACGGCGGCCCTGGCCGAGGCGTACGACGTGGAGCCGTCCCGGGTCAGCTCGTCCTTCATCGGCCCGAGCTGGGGAGAGAGCGTCACGCGGCAGTCGTTGTGGGGCCTCGGGATCTTCCTCGTGCTGACCTTCCTCATCCTCGCCCTCTACTTCCGCACGTGGAAGATGTCCGTCGCGGCGATGATCGGCCTGGTCGACGTCCTCGTCGTCACGGTCGGCGTCTACGCGCTGTTCGGCTTCGAGATCTCGCCGGCCGCCGTGATCGGGTTCCTGACGATCCTGTCGTACTCGCTGTACGACACGACGGTCGTCTTCGACAAGATTCGAGAGAACACGTACGAGGACGGCGAGAAATCGGGACGCACCTTCGGCGAGTCCGTGAACCTGGCGACGAACCAGACCCTCGTCCGTTCGATCAACACCACCGTCGTGGCGGTGCTCCCCACCGGGGCGATCCTGTTCATCGGCGCGCTGTGGCTCGGTGCCCAGACCCTCACCGACATCTCGCTGTCGATCTTCGTCGGGACCATCGTCGCGGCGTACTCCACGCTGTTCGTCGCTGCGCCGCTGTACTCGCTGCTGCGTGAGAACGAGCCCGAGCTGAAGGCCCGCGATGCCCGCGCGCTGGAGGCCCGTTCGGCGGCTGTCGCCACGGTCTGACGCGTGTGCGGGCGGGCGTAGGATTGACCAGATCCAGACGCGCACGCGGAGAGACCGGAGGTGGTCGCATGGCAGAGGCGGTCACCCCGACGGGGTCCGCGTCGAGCGGACAGTCGCTGCGCCGCCTCGTGCCTCGGATCTTCTCGCGTGCTCCCTCGCGCGATGCCCTCGAAGAGCTCATGCGCACCGTGCGCATGCACCATCCGAAGGGCGACATCGCGATCGTCGAACGTGCGTACCGCGTCGCTGCGAAGGCGCACTCGTCGCAGAAGCGGCAGAGCGGTGAGCCGTACATCACGCATCCGCTCGCTGTCGCACAGATCCTCGCCGAGCTCGGCCTCGGACCGCGGGCGATCGCGGCCGCTCTCCTCCACGACACCGTCGAGGACACGGATTATTCGCTGAGCCAGCTCACCGACGAGTTCGGCGACGAGGTCGCGATGCTCGTGGACGGGGTCACCAAGCTCGACAAGGTCAAGTACGGCGACGCCGCGCAGGCCGAGACGGTGCGGAAGATGATCGTCGCGATGTCGAAGGACATCCGCGTCCTGCTGATCAAGCTCGCCGACCGCCTGCACAATGCGCGCACGTGGGGCTTCGTCCCGCCGGAGAAGGCGGCCAAGAAGGCCCGCGAGACCCTCGAGATCTACGCACCGCTGGCCCACCGTCTCGGCATCCAGACCGCGAAGAGCGAGCTCGAGGACCTGTCGTTCGCGGTGCTGCACCCGAAGCTGTACGCCGAGATCGACTCGCTCGTGAAGCAGCGGACGCCGCAGCGCGAGCAGTATGTGCACACCGTCATCGACAACGTCGAGTCGGACCTCCGCGATCTCAAGATCCGCGGGCGCGTCATGGGCCGTCCCAAGCAGCTGTACTCCGTGTACCAGAAGATGGTCGTCCGCGGTCGCGAGTTCGACGACATCTACGACCTCATCGGCATCCGGATCATGGTCGGCACGGTGCGCGATTGCTACGCCGTCCTCGGCGCGATCCACGCCCGATGGACGCCGATCCCGGGACGGTTCAAGGACTACATCGCGACGCCGAAGTTCAACCTGTACCAGTCGCTCCACACCACCGTGATCGGGCCGGGCGGTCGGACGGTCGAGATCCAGATCCGCACGCACGAGATGCACCAGCAGGCGGAGTACGGCGTCGCGGCGCACTGGAAGTACAAGGAGCAGGTCGCCGGCGGCAAGAGCGACTCGAAGGCGCTCGACCAGGACATGGCGTGGCTCGCCCACATCTCGGACTGGCAGGCCGAGACGGCCGACCCCAGCGAGTTCCTCGACTCGCTGCGCTTCGAGATCGGTGCCAAAGAGGTCTACGTCTTCACGCCGAAGGGCCGCGTGGTCGGTCTACCCGCGGGGGCGACGCCCGTCGATTTCGCGTACGCCGTGCACACCGAGATCGGCCATCGGACGATGGGCGCCAAGGTCAACGGGCGACTCGTGCCGCTCGAGTCCGAGCTCCATTCGGGCGACGTGGTCGAGGTCTTCACCTCGAAGAACCCGGATGCCGGGCCGAGCCAGGACTGGCTGGCATTCGTCAAGAGCACCCGCGCACGCAACAAGATCCGCGGGTGGTTCACCAAGGAGCGCCGCGACGAGGCGGTCGAGCAGGGCAAGGACGCGATCGCGCGCGCGATGCGCCGGCAGAACCTGCCGCTGCAGCGGCTGATGAGCCAGGATTCGTTCACCGCAGTCGCGCACCAGCTGCGCTACGAGGACGTCACGGCGCTGTACGCCGCCGTCGGCGAGGGGCACGTCTCGACCCAGTCGGTCATCGAGAAGGTCACGGCCCTCGTCCGATCGGAGGAGGAGGACACCTCCACCGGACCGATCGATCTCCCGGCCGTCGGCCGGTCCCGGGCTCCGCGCGGCGGTGACTCGGGAGTCCTCGTCCGAGGAGCCGGCGACATCCTCGTGAAGCTCGCGAAGTGCTGCACCCCCGTCCCGGGTGACCAGATCGTCGGGTTCGTGACCCGCGGCAGCGGCGTATCCGTCCACCGAGCCGACTGCACCAACGTGCAGTCGTTGCACGATCAGCCGGACCGGATGATCGACGTGTCGTGGGCGCCGACCTCGAAGAGCGTGTTCCTCGTCCACATCCAGGTCGAGGCGCTCGATCGATCTGGTCTGCTCAGCGACATCACCCGCGTCCTCAGCGAGCATCACGTCAACATCCTGTCGGCATCGGTGCAGACGACGAATGACCGACTGGCGCTCAGCCGCTACGTGTTCGAGATGGGCGACACCGTCCACCTCGATCGCGTCCTGAACGCCGTCCGCCGCATCGACGCGGTCTACGACGTGTACCGCGTCACGTCCTCCTGACGGCTCCGCAACTCCGCGTACGCCGCGCGCTTGTGATGGACCGGGCCCGAGGTCTCCATCCAGCGGAGCGCGTCCGCCACAAGCGCGGGGCGCCAGGCGAGCATCTCGTCGACATGCGCCCGCGGTCCCGCGCCGGCAACCGCGTCCCGGACGAGATCGACCAGCGTCCGGACGGGCGTGGTCACCGCCACGCCGCTGATGGACAGCAGGTCGGCCGCGGGGATCCGCACGTCCCGGAACCGGATGCGTCCGTCCACCGGGACCGCCGCGCGCCTGTCCGACGCGCGCTGCAGGGTGTGCACCGCCGGCGGCGCGGCGAGCGCGCCGTGGATCCACGCGGCGCTCCCGTGAGTGACGGCCCGCTGGCTGCCCGCCGCGAGACGGAAGGATGCGGCGCGGAGCTCCCGCGTCTCCACGGCGTCGGCAGGCATGAACGCGTCGCCGATCTCGACGAGGTCGCCGTCGAGCCGGGCGGCCGTCAGCTCCGCCGTGGAGAGGCGGTCGTCGACGAAGTAGAGGAACGGCCACATGGGGGCAGTCTCCTCCGCCGGCGGGGGGAGCACCGGCATCCGGCGCCGGTTGTGGAGAACACCGCCCCCGAACCGGCGCCGGAGGAGGGCGTCAGCCGCCGAGCGCCCGCAACCAACCCTTCCGGGCTTCGAGCGCGTCCTTCGCCTTCGCGATCGCGGCCTTGTCCTTCGACGCCTCCGCCGCGGCGAGGTCCTCTTCGAGCTTGGTGATCGCGTCCTGGAGCTGGCTCGTCATGTCGTTCTGACGCGCCTTGGTCTCGGGGTTGTTGCGCTTCCAGTCCTCGTCCTCGCGGGACTTCAGGGCGTTCTCGATCTTCCGGAGCTGGTCGTCGAGTCCGCGCTCAGCGTCGCGCGGGAAGATCCGACCGATCTCGTCCCAGCGGCGCTGGATGGCCGTCAGCAGTTGGCGGGCCTTCGCGTTGTCCTTCTCGCGTCCGACGGCGGCGGCCTCGTCGAGCAGCGCCCGCTTGGCGTCGATCTTCTCCTTCGACGCCTCGGCGTCGGCGTGCTCGCGGTCCACGCGGGCGGCGTAGAGGACGTCGCCCGCGGCCTTGAACCGCGCCCAGAGCGCGTCGTCGGCCTTCCGGCCGGCACGACCGGAGGACTTCCACTGATCGAGCAGGGCGCGATACGCGGGGATGCCGTCCTCGCCCTGCGAGGAGAGGGCCTCCGCACGCTCGACCAGCCTGCTCTTCGCATCGCGGGCACTCTTGTGCTGCTCGTCGAGGCCGGAATAGAACTCGCGGCGGTGCTTGTCGATGACGGACCGTGCGTCGCGGAATCGCTTCCACAGCTGCTGGCCGGCCGTCTTGGGCAGGCGGGGGCCGGTGCTCTGGTGCTCCTGCCAGCGGGCGAAGAGCGCGGTGACGTCCGCAGTCGTCTGCTTCCACTGGATGGAACGGGGGTCCTTCGCGGCGATCGCCTCGATCTCGGTGACGATGCCCTCGCGCTCCGCGATCGCGGCATCCACCGCGGCTCGCTGCGCCTTCGTCTCCTCGGCGCTGGCCTCGGAGAGGGCGCCTTCGAGGGCGGTGACCCGCGCCTCCAGCGACGCCAGGTCGCCGACCGCCGCCGCGCCGTCGAGACGCTCGCGGATGGTTCGCGCCGTGCCCCGGAGATCGGATGCCGACGCTCCGCCGCGGCGGTGACGCACCTCGAGGAGGGTCACCTCCGAGGCGAGGTCGGAGAACTTCCGCTCGAAGTAGGCGAGCGCTTCCTCCGGGGTGCCGTCGGGGTACTGACCGACGACACGCCACTGGTCGCCCTCGCGGACGGAGACGGTGCCGTCGTCATCGACGCGGCCCCAGGGCTGGGTCTCGGGGGATTCGGGGGTGGCGGAACTCACGGGGGTCACCTCGTCGGCGGCATGCGCCGCATGGGGGTCGGATTCGGCACTCAGCCTAGTACGGCCGCGGTCACGGGGTCGGGGTCGAGGTGGCCGTTTCGGACGGAGACGGCGCCACCGACGGCGACGGCGACACGACGGGCGACGGCGAGACCGACGGCGACGGGGACACGGCCGGTACCGGCTCCGGTGCTCCCGGCCCGAGCGTGTAGTACGCGATCTGCCCGCCGAGGACGGCGAGGATCAGCGCCCCGCCGATCGCGCCGGCGAGGACGTTGTCGCGGCGACGCCGGGCGATGACCGATTCGTGGAAGCGTCGTCGCGCCTCGTACAGCCGCGCGCGCGCCTGCTGCTGACCGCTGTCGCGTCCTCTGCCGGATCTGCCCATGGCCACGCCGCTCCCTCCTCGGCCGCGCTCGAGCGCACGACCACCTGCAGGGTATGCAGGCGGCATCCGGGGCGCCAATCCGGGGACGCCGCCATGTCGGCGCCGACGGATAGCCTTGAGGGATGGCCCAGGGAGACGCGCTGTTCCGCGGAGCGACGCCCCTCGCCGTCCGCATGCGACCGGCATCCCTCGACGAAGTCGCCGGACAGTCCCATCTGCTCCGTCCGGGGTCGCCGCTGGTGGCCCTCGCCGATCCCGGCAGGGCGACGACCGGCGCGGTGTCGGTGATCCTCTGGGGGCCTCCCGGCACCGGCAAGACCACGCTGGCGCAGGCCATCGCCCGCACCTCGGGACGCCGGTTCGTGGAGCTGTCCGCCGTCACTGCCGGGGTGAAGGACGTCCGCGAGGTGATGCAGGAGGCGATGACCCAGCGGGATCTGTACGGAGCGTCGACCATCCTGTTCCTCGACGAGATCCACCGGTTCACGAAGGCGCAGCAGGACGCCCTGCTGCCCGGCGTCGAGAACGGGTGGGTCATCCTCATCGCGGCGACGACCGAGAATCCGTCGTTCTCGGTCATCTCTCCGCTCCTGTCCCGATCGCTGCTGCTGACGCTGCAGCCACTCACGGACGACGACCTCGGCATCCTCATCGACCGCGCCGTCTCGGACGCCCGAGGCCTGGCGGACGCGGTTCGGCTCGCCCCCGAGGCGCGGGCCGCCCTGATCCACCTGGCTTCCGGAGACGCGCGACGGGCCCTGACCTCCCTCGAGGCGGCTGCAGCGATGCCGGACGCGCCGGACGACGGCGAGAGCCCGCTCGTGACAGCGGACCACGTCGCCCAGGCCGTCGACCGCGCGCTGCTGCGCTACGACCGACAGGGGGATGAGCATTACGACGTCATCAGCGCGTTCATCAAGTCGATCCGCGGGTCCGATGCGGACGCGGCGATGCACTACCTCGCCCGGATGATCGAGGCCGGCGAGGACCCCCGCTTCATCGCGCGACGGCTCGTCATCTCGGCGGCGGAGGACATCGGGCTCGCCGACCCCCAGGCGCTGCAGATCGCCGTCGCCGCAGCCGATGCGGTGGCCTTCATCGGGATGCCGGAGGGCCGCATCCCGCTCGCAGAGGCGACCGCCTACCTCGCGACCACGGCGAAGTCGAATGCGGCCTACAACGCGATCAACGCCGCGATCGCCGACGTCCGAGCCGGCGGATTCGGGCGCGTCCCCGTGCACCTCCGCGACGCGCACTACGCGGGCGCGAAGCGCCTCGGCCACGGCAAGGGGTACGTCTACCCGCACGACCTCGACGTCGGCGTCGCGACGCAGCAGTACCTGCCCGACGAACTCCGCGGACGCCGGTACTACACGCCGACATCGCGGGGCGTCGAGCGCGACATCTCCGCTCGGGTGGAAAAGATCCGGAGGATCCTCGGTGACTGAACACGGGTGGGTCCGCGAGTCGAGCGGCGTCGTGTACGACGGGTTCACTCGCATCCGCCGCGACGTCTACCGGTCCGCGGACGGCGAATCGAGCGAGTGGGACGTCCTCGATCAGGGCGACACGGTCGCCGTCATCGCCTTCACACCCCGCGACACCGTCGTCCTCTTCGATCAGTTCCGGGTCGGACCGCGGCGCGTCATCGCCGAGCTCCCGGGAGGGGCCGTCGACGAGGGGGAGGGGCCGGTGGATGCCGGCATCCGGGAACTGGCGGAGGAGACGGGTTATCGGCCCGGAGCGGTCTTCCACGCGGGATCCGAGTGGGGTGGCGCGAATTCGACGCGGCGCAAGCACGTCCTCATCGCCGCGGAGTGCGACCGTGCCGGTCCGCCGACGTGGGGCCGCTTCGAGAGCGGTGTCGTGCGCGAACTCCCGGTCGACTCGCTCGTGTCGCATCTCGTCTCGGGCGACCTCAGCGACGCCGGTGTCGCCCTCCGCGGCCTGCACGCGTTCATGCGAGCCACGGAGCTCGACGGCCCGCTCGTCCCGCTGCAGCACCCGGTCAGGAAGATCCTCGCGAGCGGCGCAACCGGCGACGTCGATCCCGGGGACCAACGGGAGCAGCGCATCGCCGACGTCTGGGCATCCGCGGACGATGCCCGTCCCGATGCGCTCCGCGCCGCGATGGACGGGGCGCTCGGGCCCGAGGCGACGGACGATGCGCGCGCGCTGTTCGAACGCGCCTCGGTCGAGGACTTCCTGGGGGAGGAGGCGGCGGCGATCCCGCTGTACCGGGCGGCGCTCGACGCGGGCCTCACCTCGCCGTTGCGGAGCCAGGCCATCATTCAACTCGCGAGCTCGCTGCGGAACGTGGGGGATGCGTCCGGCGCGATTGCCGTGCTGCGGCGGATGCCGGCGGGAGACGCCCTGGCGGGTGCCGCCGGAGGGTTCCGCGCGCTCGCGCTCTACGACGACGACAAGCCCGCCCGCGCCCTGCGGACGGCACTCGACGCGCTGGCCGGCGAGGTGCCGATGTACTCCCGCGCGCTCCGCGCGTATGCCGAGGACGTGCGATCGCGACCGCGCATCCGGGTCATCGCCGTCGCCGTCCTCGTCCGCGACGGACACGTCCTCGCGGAGGAGTACCCGGCGACGGCCGCCCGCGGTGCGTTCCTGCGTGCGCCCGGCGGGGGAGTGCAGCCGGGAGAGACCGTGGATGCGGCCGTCCGCCGGGAGCTCGCGGAAGAACTCGGCGCCACCGTCACCGAGGCGACGCTGCTGGGGGTCCTCGAGAACATCTTCGACAACGAGGGGCGCCCCGGGCACGAGATCGTGCACGTGTTCGGGGTGCGCAGTCCCGAGCTGGAGGCGCTCCCGGTCAGGAGCCGGCTGTCGGTCCTCGACGGGGACACGTCCGTCGGCTGGTACCCCCTCGACCGGATCGACGCCGTCCGTCTCCCCTTCCACCCGCCGGGCGCGCTGGACCTCGCCCGCACCGGGGAGTGATCCGGCCCGTCTGTTAGACTGGACCGGCTCGAAACCGTGTTTTCGGGCATCCCCGTCTCTCTTTCCCACCTTCCGGCGTGCCCCGGCGTGCAGTCCGGAAGGGCGAGAGGCGGCGATACGCCCGTGAGCCGCGAGAGACGCGGCCACGTCATGGAAGGAAGATTTCGTGGCAACGAAGTCCCAGGACCGCCGCAAGGTCCGTCTCTCCCGCGCCCTCGGCGTCGCACTGACCCCGAAGGCCGCCCGTTACCTCGAGAAGCGTCCCTACGCTCCCGGTGAGCACGGTCGCACCAAGCGCAAGCAGGACAGCGACTACGCCGTCCGCCTCCGCGAGAAGCAGCGTCTGCGCGAGCAGTACGGCATCCGCGAGAAGCAGATGCGCAACACCTTCAACGAGGCGCGTCGTACCGAGGGTCTGACCGGTGAGAACCTGGTCGAGCTCCTCGAGATGCGTCTGGACGCCCTCGTGCTGCGTTCGGGCTTCGCCCGCACCACCGCGCAGGCGCGCCAGCTCGTCGTGCACCGTCACATCCTCGTCGACGGCCAGCTCGTCGACCGCCCGTCGTTCCGGGTGAAGCCGGGCCAGACCATCGGCGTCAAGGCCAAGAGCGAGGGCACCGAGCCGTTCCAGGTCGCAGCCGCCGGCGGTCACGCTGAGGTCCTGCCCCCGGTTCCGGCTTACCTCTCCGTCGAGCTCGACAAGCTGCAGGCCCGTCTCGAGCGTCGCCCCAAGCGCGCCGAGGTCCCGGTGACCTGTGAGGTCCAGCTCGTGGTCGAGTACTACGCCGCGCGCTGAGCGAGGCGTAGCCGCTCGGTATGCGGTTCGAAGGGGCGTCGGGTTCACCCGGCGCCCCTTCTGCTTTGCACCTAACATGGATCCCATGAAGAACGTGCTCTGGTTCCTGCTGGGCATCGCCGGCGGGTTCGTCGCCGCGCACCTGGTGAACAAGGACCCGCGGGGGCAGGAGCTTCTCGCCGAGGTCGACGCACGCATCTCGGAGTTCACCGACCGGATGGCCGACGCGTATCACGCGCAGGAGGCGAAGATCGACGGCATCGTCGCCGATGCGAAGAGCGTGGCCGCCGACGTCGCGGACGACGTGAAGGACGCCGCATCCGACCTCGCCGACGGCGTCGCCGCAGCCGGTCGGTCGGCTGCCGCGAAGCACGACGACTGACCAACCCCCATCTCCCGGTCGCGGCCTCCCGGTCGCGACCGATCCCGCATGCAGTTTGAGGACACACGATGAAGACCGCTGAGATCGCCCGGCGCTACCTGGACTACTTCGAGAAGCGCGGGCACACGATCGTGCCCTCGGCATCCCTGGTCAGCGACGACCCGGCGCTGCTGTTCACGGTCGCCGGCATGGTCCCCTTCATCCCGTACCTCTCGGGCGACGTGCCGGCGCCGTACGCGCGGGCCGCGGACAACCAGAAGTGCATCCGCACCAACGACATCGAGGAGGTCGGCAAGACCCCGCGCCACGGCACGTTCTTCCAGATGCTCGGCAACTGGTCGTTCGGCGACTACTTCAAGAAGGACGCGATCCGGTACGCCTGGGAGCTCCTCACCACGCCCGACGAAGACGGTGGACTCGGCTTCGACCCGAAGGACCTCTGGGTCACGGTCTACGAGGAGGATGACGAGGCCATCCAGCTCTGGCTCGAGCACTCGACCCTCCCCGAGGAGCGCATCCAGCGCCTGGGCAGGGACACGAACTACTGGACCACGGGGCTTCCCGGTCCCGCCGGCCCGTGCTCCGAGATCTTCTTCGACCGCGGTCCCGAATACGGCGTCGACGGCGGACCCGCCACGGACGACGACCGCTACGTCGAGATCTGGAACCTCGTGTTCATGCAGTACGAGATCACGAACGTCCGCTCGAAGTACGAGTTCGACATCTTCGGCGACCTGCCGGCGCAGAACATCGACACCGGCATGGGTCTCGAGCGTGTCGCCTTCATCAAGCAGGGCGTGGACAACATGTACGAGACGGACCAGGTGCGTCCCGTCCTCGACAAGGCCGTGGAGCTCTCGGGCAAGCGGTACGGCGAGCACCACGACGACGACGTGCGCTTCCGCGTGGTGGCCGACCACATCCGCTCCTCGCTCATGCTGCTCTCGGACGGCGTCACCCCCGCCAACGACGGACGCGGCTACATCCTGCGTCGCCTGATGCGCCGCGCCATCCGCTCGATGCGCCTGCTCGGCGTGGACGGCCCGACCTTCGCCGAGCTGTTCGCGGTGTCCCGCGACGCGATGAAAGAGGCCTACCCGATCGTCGAGACGGACTACGCGCGTCTGTCGCAGTACGCGCTTGCCGAGGAGGCGACCTTCCTCCGCACACTCGCGAGCGGGTCCGAGATCCTCGACACCTCGATCGAGGCGGCGAAGTCCTCACAGTCGACGTCGCTGAGCGGATCGCAGGCGTTCCTCCTGCACGACACGTACGGATTCCCCATCGACCTCACGCTCGAGATCGCCGAGGAGGCCGGTCTCAGCGTGGATCGTGCGTCCTTCGACACCCTCATGAAGGAGCAGCGCGATCGCGCCAAGGCGGACGCGCGCTCCCGCAAGGGTCAGCTGGCGGACACGAGCGTCTACCGCGACTTCCGAGCCCTCGGCGAGACGGTCTTCACGGGGTACACCGATCTCGAGACCGAGTCGCGCGTGCTCGGCATCCTCGTCGACGGCGCACCCGCCGACCGCGCCTCGCAGGGCCAGATCGCCGAGGTCATCACCGCGGAGACCGCGCTCTACGCCGAGTCCGGCGGGCAGGTCGCCGACAAGGGTGTCATCGTCGGTCCCGGCTACGAGCTCGAGGTCCTCGACGTGCAGAAGCCCGTCCCGGGGCTCATCAGCCACACGGTGGAGGTGACCACGGGTGAGGTCGCCGTCGGTCACGCCGCGACGACGGTGGTGGATGCCGCGAACCGCCGCGCCGCGGCGCAGGCCCACTCGGCCACCCACCTCGTGCACGCGGCCCTCCGCGACACGCTCGGCAGGAGTGCAACGCAAGCGGGCTCGCTCAACCGGGCCGGATACCTCCGGTTCGACTTCTCGTGGGGCCAGGCGCTCTCGCCCGAGACCCGCAGCGAGATCGAGGAGATCGCCAACACCGCGGTCCGCGACGACCTCGAGGTGACGACCCGCGTGATGTCCCTCGACGACGCGAAGGCCGCGGGGGCCATGGCCCTGTTCGGCGAGAAGTACGGCGACACCGTGCGCATGGTCGACATCGGCGGTCCGTGGTCGCGCGAGCTCTGCGCGGGCACGCACGTCGCCTCCAGCGCGCAGGTGGGCCTCATCAACCTCGTGGGCGAGTCGTCGGTGGGCGCCTCCAACCGCCGCGTCGAGGCGCTCGTCGGCCAGGACGCCTTCCGCGAGCTCGCTGCCGAGCGTGCCATCGTGTCGCAGCTGACGTCGGGCTTGAAGATCCCGCGCGACCAGCTGCCCGCGCGCATCGCCGAACTCCAGGCGAGCCTGAAGGCGGCCGAGAAGAAGATCGCCCAGTTCGAGGCGAAGGCGCTCGGCGAGCGTGTACCGGCCTTGGCCGGGTCGGCCGAGCGGGCGGGCGCGCACGCGGTCGTCGCGCAGTCGCTCGGCACCGTCGGATCGGCCGACGACCTCCGCTCGCTCGCACTGCAGGTGCGGGACCGGCTGGGGTCGGATGCCGCAGTCGTCGCGCTCGGCGCAGAGGTGAACGGGCGACCGGTCGTGATCGTCGCCACCAACGACGCAGCCCGCTCGGCCGGCGCGAAGGCGGGTGCGCTCGCGAAGGGCGCCGCTGCGGCGCTCGGCGGTGGCGGCGGTGGCAGGGACGACGTCGCCCAGGGCGGCGGAACGGATGCGTCGGCGCTGCCCGCCGCGCTGCTGGGCGTCGTCGACGCGTTGCGAGGCGCGGCCGCGTGAGCGGATTCCGTCGCGGCATCCGACTCGGTGTCGATGTGGGCAAGGCGCGCGTCGGCGTCGCGCGCTGCGACCCGGACGGCCTGCTCGCCGTGCCCGTCGAGACCGTGCCGCGCGGCGATGCGTCGGTGTCGCGGATCGCCGAGCTGGCCGGGGAGTACGACGCGATGGAGGTCCTCGTCGGTCTGCCGATCAGCCTGAGCGGCAACGAGACGTCCTCGACGGCCGACGCGCGGGACTTCGCCGCCGAACTGGCCGCCGCCCTCACGGTGCCGGTCCGACTCGTCGACGAGCGCCTCAGTACGGTGTCCGCGAACGCCATGCTCCGCGACAACGGGCGTTCTCAGAAGTCATCTCGTAGGATTGTCGACCAGGTCGCCGCTGTGGTCCTCCTCCAGCAGGCGATCGACGTCGAGAAGAGCACCGGTAACCCGGCCGGCATGCCGCTGTAGAAGACGCAGGAGCCCCGATGCCCGACTATCCGCTGCGCGGCGATCAGCCCGACGAAGCGCGCGCTCCCGGGACGGACGAAGCCCCGACCTCCCGGCGTGCCGCGCGTCGCGCCCGACAGACCGAGCCGGCTCTGGCGCCATCGGACGAGGCCACCCGATCCACGCCGGCCGAGGCACGCGAGCCGGTCCTCGCGTCGTCGCCGCCGCGCGGAGAGGGGACGGCGGAGGCGCCCCGTCGCCAGGCATCCGTTCCCGCGTCGTCGACGGCACCCCTCGACGCCCTCTTCGAGGAGCGCGGGATGTCGGCTCCGAGCGCGCCGGCGCGTCACGATCGCGACCGGCGGAAGAGCCGTGCCGCGGCGTGGGGCGTGTTCGTCGTGATCCTCGCCCTGATCGGCGGCGTGGCGGCCGGCGGGCTGTGGGTCTGGAACACCTACGAGGACCAGATCCGCGCCGTCATGGGGTGGGAGGAGCCGAAGGACTTCGAGCCCGGGCTCGCGGAGGGGGAGGCGACGGTCACCGTCCTCGACGGCGACACCGGAGCCGACGTCTCGAAGACGCTGTTCGACGCAGGGGTGATCAAGACCTCAGGCGCACTGTACGACTACCTCATCTCGACGGGGCAGCAGCCCGCGTTCATCCCCGGCGTCTTCCAGCTGCAGCAGAAGATGACGTCCGAGGCCGCCTATGAGGCGCTCACGAACGCGGAGAACAAGCTCGAGTCGACCGCGCAGCTGCGCGAGGGCCTCACCGTCGCCCAGTCGATCCCGCGGATCGCGGAAGGCGTCGGACTGCCCGAGGACGAGGTGCGCGCTGCCGTGCAGGACCCGAGCGCGTATGGGGTAGAGCAGGACAGCCTGGAGGGGTGGCTGTTCCCGGCCACCTACACGTTCGACCCCGGCGTGACCGCCCAGCAGGTCATTCAGCGGATGGTCGATCGCACCGTCGAGGCGCTCGACAACGCCGGCGTGCCCACGGAGCGGCGCGAGGAGATCCTCACGATCGCGTCGATCATCGAGAAGGAGGCGCGCTACGAGGACGACTTCTACAAGGTCTCCCGCGTCATCCAGAACCGCATGGACCCGGAGATCAGCGAGACCGGCGGGCTTCTGCAGATGGATTCGACCGCGCAGTACTTCTTCGATGAGCGCGAGGGCGGCACCAGCTCCAACGACGAAGAGCTGAACGACGAGAACCTCTGGAACACGTACGTGCACCCGGGCTTGCCCGCGGGCCCGATCGCGAACCCTGGCGACACCGCTATCGACGCCGCCATGAACCCGGTCGACGGCTCATGGCAGTACTTCGTCACGGTGAACCTCGACACCGGCGAGACGGTCTTCACCGACACCTTCGCCCAGCACGAGCAGGAAGTGGCGAAGTACCAGCAGTGGTGCCGTGACAACCCCGATGGAGGCTGCTGACCGATGCCGGCGACCGCCCTGGAGGTGTGGGGCGACCCGATCGACCACAGCCTGTCGCCCGTCATGCATCGCGCCGCCTACGCGGTGCTGGGTTGGGGCTGGCGCTACGACCGTCGACGCGTGGACGAGGCCGCCTTCGCAGCGCAGCTCGCGTCGCTGGGCGCCGAGTACCGCGGACTGTCGCTCACGATGCCGCTCAAGCGCGTCGCGTGGGAGGCGGCATCCCGGCGGGACGACCGTGCCGTCCTGACGGGAGCCGCCAACACCCTGGTCCGGTCCGCCGGCGGCTGGCGTGCCTTCAACACCGACGTCGGCGGCATCGTCGCGGCCCTCGGCGAGCAGGGGGTGACCGCCGTCGCCCGGGCCCGCATCGTGGGCGCCGGTGCGACCGCGGCATCCGCGCTCGTGGCGCTGAGCGAGCTCGGAGGGGACCGCGTCGAGGTGGTCGCGCGCAGAGCCGCTGCCGTCGACCCGCTCATCGCCCTGGGAGCGTCGCTCGGTGTGCACGTCACGGCGGCGGGCTTCGCCGAGGTCGATCCGGAGCCGCAGGACGTCACGATCGCGACCCTGCCCGGTGGCGCGAACCTTCCTGAGGCGGCCGCGGACGCGCTGGCGGATGCCGGCGGCCCCCTCCTGGACGTCGTGTACGGTCACTGGCCGACCGACCTCTCCAGGGCGTGGGAGCGCGCGGGGCTGCCGGCGCAGAACGGCGCCGCCATGCTCCTCCATCAGGCCGTCCTGCAGATCCGCGCCTTCGCGACCGGCGATGTGATCGAGCCGCTGCCGCGCGAGACCGAGGTCGTGGCCGTCATGCGCCGCGCGCTCGTGGGAGACTAGAGCAATGCTCCGCGTGCTCACGGCCGGCGAATCCCACGGCCCCGAACTCGTCGCCGTCATGGAGGGTCTGCCCTCCGGCGTCCCCGTCTCCCTCGACGCCATCCGCGCCGACCTCGCTCGCCGCAAGCTCGGCTACGGGCGCGGGTCGCGGATGAAGTTCGAGGAGGACGAACTGACGCTGTCGGGCGGTGTCCGTCACGGCCTTTCGCTCGGGAGCCCGATCGCGCTGCGGATCGGCAACACCGAATGGCCGAAGTGGATCGAGGTCATGAACCCCGAGCCCACCGAGCTCAGCGACCGCTCGCGCGGGCGCGGCGCCGCCCTCACGCGGCCGCGTCCCGGTCACGCCGACCTCGTCGGCATGCAGAAATACGACTTCGACGAGGCCCGCCCCATCCTCGAACGGGCCAGCGCCCGCGAGACCGCGGCACGCGTCGCGCTCGGCGCGATCGCGCGGTCGTTCCTGTCGGAGCTCGGCATCCGTCTCGTGAGCCACACGCTCTCGATCGGACCGGTGCAGGCACCCGAGGGGAGCCCGCTGCCGACCCCCGACGACGTCGACGCCCTCGACGCGGATCCGCTGCGGTGCTTCGACGCTGCGACCTCGGAGCGCATGGTCGCCGAGGTCGACGCGGCGAAGAAGGACGGCGACACCCTCGGCGGCATCGTCGAGGTGCTCGCCTACGGCCTTCCGCCCGGCGTCGGTTCGCACGTGCACTGGGACCGCCGCCTCGACGGCAAGCTCGCGCAGGCGCTCATGAGCGTCCAGGCGATCAAGGGCGTCGAGGTCGGCGACGGCTTCGAGACCACGCGTCGCCGCGGATCCGCAGCCCACGACGAGCTCTTCGTGACCGACGACGGCATCAGCCGCGCGTCCGACCGCGCCGGCGGCACCGAGGGCGGCATGTCGACCGGGACCGTGCTCCGCGTCCGCGCCGGCATGAAGCCCATCGCGACGGTGCCCCGCGCGCTCCGCACGGTCGACGTCGCGACGGGCGACACCGCGGCAGCGCACCACCAGCGGTCCGACGTGTGCGCCGTGCCGGCCGCGGGTGTCGTGGCGGAGGCGATGGTCGCCATCGTGCTCGCCGACGCCGTGCTCGAGAAGTTCGGCGGCGACAGCATCCGCGAGACCCGCCGCAACCTCGAGTCGTACCTCGCCGCCATCCCGGAGGCGCTCAAGACGACGCCCGCGTCGGAGGCGGCTCTGCTCGAGCATGACCTCGCCTGATCCGCGCGCACTCGTGCTCATCGGTCCGATGGGGGCCGGGAAGACGAGCATCGGCAAGCGGGTCGCGAAGCGACTCGATCGAACCTTCACCGACACGGACGCCGTGATCGTCCGCGCCCACGGCTCGATCGCCGAGCTGTTCCAGGCGCACGGCGAGCCCCACTTCCGACGGCTCGAGCGCGAGGCGGTCGCCGCCGCGCTGGACGGCGGCGGCGTCGTGGCGCTCGGCGGGGGAGCAGTGCTCGACGAGTCCACTCGCGAGCGACTGCGCGCCCACCGCGTGGCCCTGCTCACGGTGTCGCCGCGCGTCGTCGCGCGGCGCATCGGCGACGGCGCGAAGCGGCCCCTCCTGGGAGCGGACGATGAGACGCCGCTCGCACGTTGGGAGCGCATCTACGCCGAGCGACGCCCGATCTACGACGCCGTCGCAGACGCGACGTTCGACACCTCCTCCGGCCCCCTCGACCACGTCGTCACGGCGATCGTCGACTGGGCCGAACTCCCGGCATCCTCAACCGAAGGCAGCGCATGACCTCCTCGACCATCAGCGTCACCGGTACCACCCCGTACGACATCCACGTGGGTCGAGGGTTGCTCGCCGGGATCCGCGAGCACCTCGCCCCGACGGTGAAGAAGGTCCTCGTCGTCCACACGCCGCGGCTGGGCGCGAAGGCGGCGGCGCTGCGGGAGCAGCTGCTGGAGGACGGCACCCTCGAGGTCCTGACCGCCGAGGTCCCCGACGCCGAGGACGGCAAGCGCATCGAGGTCGCGGCGTTCTGCTGGCAGGTGATGGGGCAGGCCGACTTCACCCGCACCGACGCCGTCATCGGCTTCGGCGGCGGCGCCGTGACCGACCTGGCCGGCTTCGTCGCGGCATCCTGGCTGCGCGGGGTGCAGGTCGTCCAGGTGCCGACGACGGTGCTCGGGATGGTGGATGCCGCGGTCGGCGGCAAGACGGGTGTCAACACCGCCGAGGGCAAGAACCTCGTGGGCGCGTTCTGGGCGCCGCGCTCGGTGATCTGCGACCTCGACGTCCTCGACACCCTGCCGCGGAACGAGATCGTGGCGGGCTTCGCCGAGGTCGTCAAAGCAGGGTTCATCTGGTTCCCCGAGATCCTCGACATCGTCGAGCGCGACCCCGAGGCCGCCGTGGACCCCGCCAGCGACGAGTTCCGTCGCTGCATCGAGCTCGCCATCGAGATGAAGGCTCGGGTGGTGAGCGAGGACTTCCGCGAGGCGGGACTGCGCGAAGTGCTCAACTACGGGCACACCCTGGGGCACGCCATCGAGCACGCCGAGCGCTACCGCTGGCGCCACGGGGCGGCGATCTCGATCGGCATGATGTACGCCGCCGAGCTCTCGCGACTGGCGGGTCGCCTGTCGGACGACGACGTCGCGCGGCACCGTCGGATCCTCGACCTGCTCGGTCTCCCGACGAGCTACCGGATGGACGGGTGGCAGCACCTGCTCGGCGTGATGCAGCGCGACAAGAAAGCGCGTGCGGGCATGCTCCGCTTCATCGTGCTCGACGCGATCGGCAAGCCGACGGTGATGCAGGCGCCCGACGAGTCGCTGCTGTTCGCGGCGTACCAGGAGATCGCCGGGTGAACGACGGCCCGGTCGACTCGCCGGGTCACCGTGTCAGCATCCGGCGGGTCCGCCTCCACGAATGGCGCGAGGTGCGGGAGCTGCGCATCCGCGCGGTGAGCGACCCCGCGGCATCCATCGCGTTCCTCGCCTCCCTCGAGGACGAGATCGCGCGCGAGGACGCGTTCTGGCAGTCCCGCACGGCCGACGCGGCGCTGGGGGAGAACGCCGCACAATTCATCGCGGAGGCGGACGGCCGCTGGATCGGCACCGCGACGGTGCTCGTCCGGAGCGCGGGGGAGCGCGACACCCTCGGCCGGGTGGTGCCTATGTCCCAAGCCGACCTGGTGGGCGTCTTCGTGGATGCCGCGAACCGGGGCGCCGGCATCCTCGGTGAGCTCGTCGCGGCAGCCGATGCCTGGGCGCGCGGGGCGGTCGGTGCGGTCGGACTCACGCTCGACGTCCATGCCGAGAACCTCAGGGCGCAGGCCGCCTATCGCAAGCTCGGCTTCGAGCCGACCGGTCTCGTCCTCGAGACGGTGAGCGGCTCGGAGATCCAGATGATCCGGGCGGCCGGGTAGGGTGCTCAGGTGCCCACACCCCGCCGCCTGCTCCTGGTCAACGGCCCGAACCTGAACCTGCTCGGCATCCGCGAGCCGGACGTGTACGGACACGACACCCTGGCCGATGTGGTCTCGTTGGTCGAGCGGACCGCGGCGGAATCCGGCGTCGAGGTCCGCGCGGTGCAGAGCAATCACGAGGGTGTCCTGATCGATGCGATCCACGAGGCACGGACGGATTGCGTCGGCATCGTCATCAACCCCGGCGGCCTCTCCCACACCTCGGTGGTCCTCCGCGACGCCCTCACCGGCGTCGCCCTTCCGGTGGCCGAGGTCCACATCTCCGACGTGTACGCGCGCGAATCCTTTCGGCACCACTCCTACGTCACCGACGTCGCCGTCGTGCACGTCACAGGCAAGGGGGTCGCGGGCTACGCCGAGGCGGTCCGCCTGCTGCTCGACACGATCGGGACCTGACCCCCGCCAAGGGCGGATGCCCCGGCATCCCGTAGAATCGATCCTCGGCCGCTCCGGCCGCGAACTCCACCGAACGGAAACCCGACCTCTCATGGCATCCACCGCAGACATCAAGAACGGCGTCGTCCTGTCGATCGACGGGCAGCTCTGGAACGTCGTGGAGTTCCAGCACGTCAAGCCCGGCAAGGGCGGCGCATTCGTGCGCACCAAGCTCAAGAACGTCGTCTCGGGCAAGGTCGTCGACCGCACCTACAACGCCGGCGCGAAGATCGAGATCGAGAACGTCGACCGCCGCGACTTCACCTACCTCTACAACGACGGCGACAGCTACGTCTTCATGGACGTCGCCGACTACGACCAGCTGAGCGTCTCCGCTACGGTCGTCGGCGACGCGGCCAACTACCTGCTCGAGAACCAGCAGGTCCAGATCGCCCTGAACAACGGCAACCCGCTGTACGTCGAGATGCCCGCCTCGGTCGTGCTCGAGATCACCTACACCGAGCCGGGCCTGCAGGGTGACCGCTCGTCGGCGGGGACGAAGTCCGCGACGCTGGAGACCGGCTACGAGATCCAGGTGCCGCTCTTCGTCGAGCAGGGCACGAAGGTCAAGGTCGACACGCGCACCGGGGACTACCTCGGCCGCGTGAACTGACCCCCCGATGAGCGCACGGAGCAAGGCGCGCAAGCGCGCCCTCGACATCCTGTACCAGTCGGACATCCGCGGCGACGACCTCGCCGTCACGCTCGCCGCCGAGGCGAAGCGCGCCGCGAACGAGCCGGCCCGCGAGGCGTCCTGGCTCTACGCCCGCGAGATCGTCGACGGCATCGTCGACACCCGCGACGAGATCGACGAGCAGATCATCACGCACGCGCGGGATTGGAAGCTCGAGCGGATGCCGGCGGTCGACCGCGCGATCCTCCGCATCGGGGTGTGGGAGATCCTGCACAACGATCAGGTCCCCACCGCCGTCGCGATCGACGAGGCGGTCGAGCTCGCCAAGGAGTTCTCGACCGACGACTCCGGATCGTTCGTCCACGGGGTGCTTGCCCGCATCGCCCGCGCCTGACGGCGGCGCCCTTCCTGGCCGCGCCGACGCTGCCGTCCAGCGGAGATCCGCCGGCCCGCGGGGATCCGCTGTCCAGCGGACGGTTCGGCAGTCGTTCGTCCGCTGGAGTGCGGATCTCCGCTCGACGGCGGCTCACTCATGCGAGGTGCAGCCCCTGCGCCAGCGCGCGGAGGATCCGATCCTGCACCTCGGGCCACCGGCCCATCACGTCGGCGTAGCCGACACGAGTCACCGTGTAGCCATGCAGGGCGAGAACGGTGTCGTGCGCGTTGTCGGCCTCGCGCTGTGCCCCAACGTGATGGCGTCCGTCGATCTGGAGCACGAGCCGTGCCCCGATGAGAAAGTCGACCCGGTGACCGTGCAGGTGCACCTGCGGGTGGACGGTGGCCGGAATCCAGCGGAGCCGGACCGAGACAAACGTCTCGAGACCGGAGTCGAGGTGGGCGCATGCGTGCTCGAGCACGCGCCTCGCCGCGGGTCGAAGGTCGAACCTGCGCATGAGCTCTGCGGAAGCCTGCCCCTGTCGGAACGCGGAATCCCAGACGGCGAGGGCCTCCTCGAACGGTCGGCACTCGGCGACGATCGCGAGGACGTTCTCGACGGGGTCCTCCAGAGCACCCGGCACTCGTGCGATCAGCGGCGCGCTCCAGTGCACCCGCGCCCCGCGAGCCGAGACGGCACCGGATGCCGGTGGCGCGCCCACGTGCGCATGCCGCGGATCGTCCACGGTCCAGAGGCCGAGTCGCCGCGCCTGCGTGACGCATGTGAGGACCACGCCGGTGCGTGCCGCGCTGCGCAGGAGCGGATCCGCTTCCTGCGCGGCGACCCAGCCGCGGCGCGGCCGTTCCAGGCCCGCCGCGCCGATTCGATGCCGGGAGAACCCGGCATCCCGAAGGTCTGAGGTCCGCACCACGCCGCCGTGGTGCCGCACCCATTCGCGCACGTCCATCCATCGAGGGTGGCGCGCCCGCCACCTGCGGTTGTGCGTGCGGGCGTCGGTGTGGGCGAGGGTCGCCGCGCACCGGATGTGGAGAGACCCGGGTGTCGGCGCGGCGCTCGCGCGGAGATCCGCCGTCCAGCGGACGATCCGGCCGACGTTCGTCCGTTGGAGCGCGGATGTCAGCGGATAGCGCGGGATGCCTCGCGTCGCGCGACGCCCTTCGCTCCCGCGCGAGCGAGCAATCCTGCGCCGACCCCCACCGCCAGGCAGAAGGCGACGGAGCTCACCCCGGCGAGGACGAGCCACACCTCGGAGTCTGCGCCGAGCACGGGGAACGCGTCGCCGAGGTCGCCCAGGGACATCCCCACGCCGAACGCCAGAGCGAAGTACACCGGGAGCCCGCCGGCCAGCAGGGCGAGGTAGGCGAAGGCGACCCACACCGAGTCGAACGCCGGGATCGTGATGGCGGTGACGAGGACGGCCGATGCGAGCGCGACCCCGACGAGCGGCAGGACGACGGCGAGCGGCGTGAAGACGGGCTCGCCGGCGGCCTCCGCCACCGCGGCGATCCGGCCGAGGGTCGCCCCGGGGACCGTGGACAGCGGCGTGAGGATCTGCGTGACGACGTACATCAACTGCGCGTAGAGGACGACCAGGACCGTGCCGGCCACCACGACGGTCTCGCGCACAGGTCCCATGTCTTCCCCCGGGCCCATCCTGACACGGAGCGCGTGCGCGTCGCCCGACCGGCTAAGCTGGGTCCGAACCACAGCAACCTTTAACACCGTCCTGTGAGGCGGAGAAGGGAGCGGCGGATGACCTCGCGCATCGTTCTGCACGACGCCGACATCGCCCGCGCACTCACGCGCATCTCGCACGAGATCCTCGAGTCGAACAAGGGCCCCGACGGGCTCGTGCTCCTCGGGATCCCCACCCGCGGCGTCACCCTCGCCGAGCGGATCGCCGCGCTCATCGCGTCCTTCACCGGCGCCACCGTCCCGGTCGGCGCGCTTGATGTGACGATGTACCGCGACGACCTGCACCGCAACCCGACGCGGACGCCCCGCCCGACGGAGATCCCCGCCGGCGGGATCGACGCGAAGACGGTCGTCCTGGTCGACGACGTGCTGTTCTCGGGGCGCTCGATCCGCGCGGCGCTCGATGCGCTGCAGGACATCGGCCGCCCCGCGGCGGTTCGGCTGGCGATCCTCGTCGACCGGGGCCACCGAGAGCTGCCGATCCGGCCCGACTTCGTCGGCAAGAACCTGCCGAGCTCACGCGACGAACGCGTCAACGTCCGACTCGCGGACATCGACGGCGCCGAAGAGGTGACGATCGCATCGTGAGGCACCTCCTCGACACCCGGACCCTCGCCCGCGAGGACGCCCTCCGCATCCTCGACGTCGCCGAGGACATGCGCGACACGCAGTCGCGCGAGATCAAGAAGCTCCCGACGCTTCGCGGCAAGACCGTCGTCAACCTCTTCTTCGAGGACTCGACCCGCACCCGCATCTCGTTCGAAGCCGCAGCCAAGCGGCTGTCCGCGGACGTCATCAACTTCTCCGCGAAGGGGTCGTCGGTCTCGAAGGGCGAATCGCTCCAGGACACCGCCCAGACCCTGCAGGCCATGGGTGCGGATGCCGTCGTCATCCGCCACGGTGCCTCCGGCGCCCCGCACACGCTCGCGACGAGCGGCTGGATCTCGGCGGGGGTCCTGAACGCAGGCGACGGCACCCATGAGCACCCGACACAGGCACTCCTGGACGCCTTCACCATCCGCAAGCGTGTCTTCGGCGACGCCAGCCGCGGCAGGGACCTGGCGGGGCTCCACGTCGCGATCGTGGGGGACATCCTCCACTCGCGGGTCGCGCGCTCGAACGTCTGGCTGCTCACGACGCTCGGCGCTCGCGTGACCCTGGTCGCGCCGCCGACGCTCGTACCGCAGGACGTCTCGGCCTGGCCCGTGACCGTCGTCTACGACCTCGACCAGGCGATCGCCGACGCCCCTGACGCGCTCATGATGCTCCGCATCCAGCTCGAACGCATGAACGCCGCCTATTTCCCGACTGAGCGGGAGTATTCGCGGCGGTGGGGGCTCGACGCCGCGCGGATGGCGGCCCTCCCGACCGATAGCATTGTCATGCATCCCGGACCCATGAACCGGGGTCTGGAGATCTCCGCCGACGCCGCCGATTCGCCACGGTCGACCGTTCTCGAACAGGTCGCGAACGGGGTGTCGGTGCGCATGGCGGCGCTCTACCTGCTCCTCGCGGGGGAGCGGCCCACCACGAACGCAGAGGAGGACGTCCGATGAGCGAAGCCATCCTCATCCGCGGAGCACGCATCCAGGGCGGCGAGGCCGCCGACATCCTCATCGAGGACGGCGTCATCGCCGCGCTCGGATCCGACGCCTCCCGCGCCGGGGCACGCGTGGTGGATGCCGCGGGCCTGATCGCGCTCCCGGGTCTCGTCGACCTCCACACCCACCTCCGCGAGCCCGGCTATGAGGCTTCCGAGACGATCCTCACCGGCTCCCGCGCCGCCGCCGCCGGCGGGTACGCCACCGTTTTCGCGATGCCGAACACCTCGCCGGTGGCCGACACGGCGGGCGTCGTCGAGCAGGAGCTGGCGCTGGGCGAGGCGGCGGGGTACGTCCACGTCCAGCCGATCGGCGCGGTGACCGTCGGGCAGAAGGGCGAGCGGCTCGCCGAGCTCGGTGCGATGGCCGCCTCGCGCGCCCGGGTCCGGGTCTTCAGCGACGACGGATTCTGCGTCTTCGACCCGCTCATCATGCGGCGCGCCCTCGAGTACGTGAAGTCGTTCGGCGGCGTCGTCGCGCAGCACGCGCAGGACCCGCGACTGACCGAGGGCGCCCAGATGAACGAGGGCACGGTGTCGGCAGAGCTCGGTCTCACCGGCTGGCCCGCCGTCGCCGAGGAGTCGATCATCGCCCGCGACGTGCTCCTCGCCGAGCACGTCGGTTCGCGCCTGCACGTGTGCCACCTGTCGACGGCCGGCTCGGTGGACCTGATCCGGTGGGCGAAGAAGCGCGGCATCGCGGTCACCGCCGAGGTCACCCCGCACCACCTGCTGCTGACCGAGGAGCTCGTGCGGGGCTACGACCCGCGCTTCAAGGTCAACCCGCCGCTCCGCCGCGATGAGGACGTGCGCGCGGTCCGCGAGGGCCTCGCCGACGGCACCATCGACATCGTCGCGACCGACCACGCACCGCACCCCGCCGAGGCGAAGAACTGCGAGTGGCAGGCGGCTGCGAACGGCATGGTGGGCCTCGAGTCGGCCCTCCGCGTGGTCCACGCCGCGATGGTCGACACCGGCCTCCTCGATTGGGACGACGTGGCCCGGGTCATGTCGTCCGCCCCGGCTCGGATCGGTGGTCTGGATGCCGCCGGCGCACCCCTCGCGGTCGGCGCCCCGGCATCCCTCGCCCTCTACGACCCCGCGCCGGCCCGCGCGTTCTCCACCGCAGACCTCCGCGGTCGGAGTGTCAACTCGCCCTACCTCGGACGGGAGCTGCCGGGAGAGGTGCGCCACACCTTCTACCGTGGCCGCGCGACGGTGGTCGATGGAGCCGTCGTCGACGAGGTCGCCTCGTGACCCGCGAGGGCGCGGCGCTCGTGATGGCCGCGGTCGCCGCCCTGCTGATCACGGCCGGACTCATCGCGTGGTTCCGACGATCGCGGCGCGACGCCGCCATCGCGGCGCCGGTCGGTGAGATCCCGGACGGCGCGCGCGAGACGCTCCGGTCCGAGGGGCTGTACGTCGCCACGACGCGTCACGACGAACCCCTCGAGCGCCTCGCGATCCGCGGTCTCGCGTTCCGTTCCCGCGCGGACGTGACCGTCACGGACCGTGGCGTGGCGCTCGACCTGACGGGTCAGCCGCGCGTGTTCCTGGCGGCATCCGCCATCGGCTCCGTCGGGCAGGCCACCGTCGCCATCGACCGCGTGGTCGAGCGCGACGGCCTCGTCCGGCTGGTCTGGACCGCGCCCGGCGGGCAGACCGTCGACAGTTACCTCCGCCCTCAGGACGTGTCGGCCCGCCGCCTCGCGGACACCATTCAGGCCGTCCTCCCCTCTCCCTCCTCTCCCCAGCAGACCCCCGGAAGCGACGCATGAGCACCCAGAGATTCCAGGCTCCCGAACCCGCCGTCCTCGTCCTCGAGGACGGCACCCGACACCCCGGGCACGCCTACGGCGCCCGCGGCACCACCCTCGGCGAGGTCGTCTTCGCCACGGCGATGACCGGCTACCAGGAGACGATCACCGACCCCTCCTACGCGGGTCAGATCGTGCTGCAGACCGCCCCGCACATCGGCAACACCGGCATGAACGGCGAGGACCACGAGTCCCGCCGCATCTGGGTGTCGGGGTACGTCGTGCGCGACCCCTCGCGCATCGTCTCCAACTGGCGCGCCGACCACTCGCTCGAGGACGCGCTCGTCCGCGACGGCATCGTCGGCATCAGCGGCATCGACACGCGCGCGGTCACCCGGGTGCTGCGATCGGCGGGCTCCATGCGGGGCGGGGTGTTCTCAGGGGATGCCGCGGCGCTCAGCGACGACGAGCAGCTGCGCATCGTGCGCGAGGCGCCCGAGATGAGCGGGCAGAACCTGTCCGCCGACGTCTCGGTGCCCGCCGCGCAGGTGACCCCTGCGATCGGCGAGAAGATCGGCAACCTCGCGATCCTCGACCTCGGCGTGAAGCAGGCGACGGTGAACAACCTCGCCGCCCGCGGCTTCGAGGTCCACGTCCTGCCGCAGACGATCTCGTTCGCCGACATCCAGGCCGTCGACCCCGTCGCCGTCTTCTACTCGAACGGCCCCGGCGACCCCGCGGCATCCGATCGTCACGTCGCGCTCCTGCGCGAGGTCCTCGATGCCCGACTGCCGTTCTTCGGCATCTGCTTCGGCAACCAGCTGTTCGGCAGGGCCCTCGGGTTCGGCACCTACAAGCTGCCGTTCGGGCACCGCGGCATCAACCAGCCGGTCCTCGACAAGACCACGGGCCGCGTCGAGATCACCGCCCACAACCACGGCTTCGCCGTCGACGCGCCCATCGAGGGCGTCATCGACAGCCCGAACGGCTACGGCCGTGTCGAGGTGAGCCACGTGGGCCTCAACGACAACGTGGTCGAGGGGCTCCGCGCCCTCGACCTCCCGGCGTTCAGCGTGCAGTACCACCCCGAGGCCGCCGCCGGCCCGCACGACGCCAACTACCTGTTCGACCGCTTCCGCGACCTCGTGGTCGCCACCCAGGAGACGAAGAATGCCTAAGCGCGACGACATCCAGAGCGTCCTCGTCATCGGATCGGGCCCGATCGTCATCGGTCAGGCCTGCGAGTTCGACTACTCGGGCACCCAGGCGTGCCGCGTGCTCCGCGAGGAGGGCGTGCGCGTCATCCTCGTGAACTCGAACCCGGCCACGATCATGACCGACCCCGACTTCGCCGACGCGACCTACGTCGAACCGATCACCCCCGAGGTGATCGAGACCATCATCGCCAAGGAGAAGCCCGACGCGATCCTGCCGACCCTCGGCGGCCAGACGGCGCTCAACGCCGCGATGGCGCTCCACGACCGCGGCATCCTCGAGAAGTACGGCGTCGAGCTCATCGGAGCCAAGGTCGACGCGATCCGCAAGGGCGAGGACCGCCAGGTCTTCAAGGAACTCGTCCTGGAGTCCGGGGCCGACGTCGCGCGCAGCGTCATCGCCCACACCATGGACGACCTGCTCGCCGGTGCCGAGGAGCTCGGCTACCCGCTCGTGGTCCGTCCGTCATTCACGATGGGCGGCCTCGGGTCCGGCTTCGCGTACGACGAGGAGGACCTCCGCCGCATCGGCGGCGCGGGCCTGCGCGACTCGCCCACGACCGAGGTGCTCCTCGAGGAGTCGATCCTCGGGTGGAAGGAGTACGAGCTCGAGCTCATGCGCGACACCGCCGACAACACGGTCGTCGTGTGCTCGATCGAGAACGTCGACCCCGTCGGTGTCCACACCGGCGACTCGATCACGGTCGCGCCCGCGCTGACGCTGACCGACCGCGAGTACCAGAAGCTCCGCGACATCGGCATCGACATCATCCGCGCCGTCGGCGTCGACACCGGCGGGTGCAACATCCAGTTCGCCGTCGACCCGGCGACCGGCCGCATCATCGTCATCGAGATGAACCCCCGCGTCTCGCGCTCGTCCGCCCTCGCGTCGAAGGCGACGGGCTTCCCGATCGCCAAGCTCGCCGCGAAGCTCGCGATCGGCTACCGCCTCGACGAGGTGCCGAACGACATCACGAAGGCGACGCCGGCGAGCTTCGAGCCGACGCTGGACTACGTCGTCGTCAAGGTGCCGCGCTTCAACTTCGAGAAGTTCCCCGCCGCCGACACGACCCTCACGACCACCATGAAGTCGGTCGGCGAGGCGATGGCGATCGGCCGCAACTACACGACCGCCCTCCAGAAGGCGCTCCGCTCGCTCGAGAAGCGCGGCTCCAGCTTCCACTGGGGAGCCGAGGATCGCTCCGCCGAGGAGCTCCTCGAGATCTCCAGGACGCCCACCGACGGTCGGATCGTGGTGCTGCAGCAGGCGCTCCGCAAGGGCGCCACCCTCGAGCAGGCGTTCGACGCGACGGCGATCGACCCCTGGTTCCTCGACCAGATGATCCTCATCAACGAGGTCGCCGAGCACATCCGCGAGGCGGACGAGCTGACCGAGGACATCCTGCGCCTCGCGAAGGATCACGGATTCAGCGACGCGCAGATCGCGGAGCTGCGCGACCTCGACGAGGCCGCTGTCCGCAGCATCCGTCACGGCTTCGGCCTGCGGCCCGTCTACAAGACGGTCGACACCTGTGCGGGCGAGTTCCCGGCCCTGACCCCGTACCACTACTCGTCCTACGACCGCGAGACCGAGGTGACCCCCAGCGACCGGCGCAAGGTCGTCATCATCGGCTCGGGCCCCAACCGCATCGGCCAGGGTGTCGAGTTCGACTACTCCTGCGTGCATGCGTCGTTCGCGCTGGCGGATGCCGGCTTCGAGACGATCATGGTCAACTGCAACCCCGAGACCGTCTCCACCGACTACGACACGAGCGACCGCCTCTACTTCGAGCCGCTCACTCTGGAGGACGTCCTCGAGGTGCTGCACGCCGAGGCGCAGTCGGGCGAGATCGTCGGCGTCATCTGCCAGCTCGGCGGGCAGACGCCGCTGGGCCTCGCGAAGGGCATCGAGGCGGCCGGCTACACCATTCTGGGCACGAAGCCCGCCGCGATCGACATCGCGGAGGAGCGCGAACTCTTCTCGCAGCTGCTCGACCGCGCGGGACTCACGGCGCCGCGTCACGGCACCGCCACCGATGAGGCCGGCGCCATCGCGATCGCCGAGGAGATCGGCTACCCGGTGCTCGTCCGCCCCAGCTTCGTGCTCGGCGGGCGCGGCATGGAGATCGTCTACGACACCGAGAGCCTGCGGGACTACTTCGTCCGTATCGCCGACCAGGCGATCATCCGCGACGACGCACCGCTTCTGGTCGACCGCTTCCTCGACGACGCGGTGGAGATCGACGTCGACGCCCTCTTCGACGGCGAGCAGCTCTACATCGGCGGCGTGATGGAGCACCTCGAGGAGGCCGGCATCCACTCCGGCGACTCGTCGTGCACCCTGCCGCCCATGTCGCTGGGTCGGAATGAGATCGACCGCGTCCGCGAGGCGACCCGCGCCATCGCGGAGGGCGTCGGCGTCCGCGGCCTGCTGAACGTGCAGTTCGCGGTGTCCGCCGGCGTGCTGTACGTCATCGAGGCGAACCCCCGCGCGTCGCGCACCGTCCCGTTCGTGTCCAAGGCCCTGGGCATCCCCATGGCCAAGGCCGCCAGCCGTGTCATGGCGGGCGCATCCATCGCCGAGCTGATCGCCGAGGGTCTCCTGCCCGAGCAGGACGGTTCGCGGGTGCCGCTGGACGCACCGGTCGCCGTCAAGGAGGCCGTGCTGCCGTTCAAGCGGTTCCGGACCGCGGACGGTCGCACCGTGGACTCGGTCCTCGGCCCCGAGATGCGCTCGACGGGAGAGGTCATGGGCATCGACCGCGACTTCCCGACGGCCTTCGCGAAGAGTCAGGCCGCAGCGTACGGCGGGATGCCGACCTCGGGCACCGTGTTCCTCTCGGTCGCCGACGACGACAAGCGCGCCGTCATCCTGCCCGCCCACCGCCTGCAGGAGCTCGGATTCCGCCTCATCGCCACCGAGGGCACGGCCGAGATCCTCGCACGCAACGGGATCTCCGTCGACGTCGTCTCGAAGTACTCCGAGACGCAGGGCTCGGGCGAGCAGAACGTCGTCGACCTCATCAACGCCGGCGAGATCGACATCGTCGTCAACACCCCCTCGGGGGGCATCGCACGCGCGGACGGGTACGAGATCCGCGCCGCCGCGGTCGCCGCCGACAAGGCGCTGTTCACGACGATGGCGGTCCTCGGGGCGGCGGTGTCGGCCATGCCGGTGCTGCGCGAGGGCTTCGCCGTCCGCAGCCTGCAGGAGTTCGCCGCCGATCGGAAGGCGATGGTGTGACCTCATTCGGTGCGCGGCTGGCCGCGGCGATGGACGCCCGCGGTCCGTTGTGCGTCGGCATCGATCCTCACGCGGGCCTGCTCGCGGACTGGGGTCTGAATGCCTCGGCAGCGGCCGCCCGCGAGTTCGGGCTGCGCGTGGTCGAGGCTGCCGCGGGCCGCGTGGGCGTCGTGAAACCGCAGGTCGCGTTCTTCGAGCGCTTCGGCTCGGCCGGCTTCTCGGCGCTGGAGGACGTCATCGTCGCGGCGCGGAGCGCCGGTCTGCTCGTCATCGCTGACGCCAAGCGCGGCGACATCGGCAGCACGATGGATGGGTACGCCGAGGCGTGGCTGGGGGAGGGCTCGCCGCTCGAGTCCGATGCCGTCACGGTCAGCCCGTACCTCGGGCCCGATTCGCTCCGCGGCGTGATCGGCGCCGCGGTGCGCGGCGGGAAGGGCGTCTACGTCCTCGCCGCGACGAGCAACCCCGAGGCCGCCGGCCTGCAGTCGGCGGAGGTCACGACGGTCGACGCCGAGCGCGGACAGACGGTGGCCGATTGGGTGGCGCAGCGTGCGGGTGCGGCCAACGCGTCGGCGGTCGTCGGCGACGACCGATTCGGTCCGGTGGGCTTCGTCGTGGGGGCTACAGTGGAGCGCGCGGATCTCGGGATGACCGACGCATCGCTCCGGCGGGCGTCGATCCTCGCACCCGGCTTCGGCGCGCAGGGTGCCCGCCTGCGCGAGCTTCCCGCCCGCTTCGGTCCGCTTGCGCCGCAGGTGCTCGCGAGCGCCAGCCGCAGCATCCTCTCCGCCGGTCCTCAGGGGCTTGCGGACGCCATCGATCGACACAACTCCGAACTGCAGGACCCGTCACATGCCTGATTCCCGTACCCCTCCCGAGGTCGACCGCGCCGCCGCGTCGCGACGCGCGGTCGCCGCGCGTCGCGAGCGAGCAGCCCTCAAGCGCGACGTCTCGACCCGGGTGATCAGCCCGCAGGACCTGCTGCGGCGCGCGTGGGCGGAGCCGGATTCCGCGGCCGCCGCCATGCGGGTGACGGAGTTCCTGACGGCGATCCCCGCGATCGGCGAGGGCAAGCGCGACCGCATCCTCGCGGACCTGCAGATCGCACCGGTGAAGAAGATCGGCGGTCTGGGCGTCCGCCAGCGACAGGTGCTGGGGGACTACCTCGACCGTCGGCTGCCCGAGCCGAAGGCGCGCGGCGGACGCAGTCGCCTCATCGTCCTCGCCGGTCCCACCGCGGTCGGCAAGGGCACGGTGGCAGCGCACATCAAGGAGCACCACCCCGAGATCCTGCTCTCCGTCTCGGCCACCACCCGGCCGCCTCGTCCCGGCGAGGTCGAAGGCGAGCATTACTTCTTCGTCGACGACGGCGAGTTCGACCGGCTCGTGCGCGACGGGGAACTCCTCGAGCACGCGACGGTGCACAACGCCTACCGGTACGGCACCCCCCGGCGTCCGATCGACGCGGCCCTCGACGAGGGGCGCACCGTCCTCCTCGAGATCGATCTGCAGGGTGCGCGCCAGGTCCGGGCCGCGGCTCCCGACGCGACGCTCGTCTTCCTCCTGCCGCCCAGCTGGGACGAACTCGTGAATCGACTGGTCGGACGCGGGACCGAGGGGGCCGAGGAGCGCGCGCGCCGGTTGAAGACGGCCCGTGTCGAGCTGGCGTCGCAGGGGGAGTTCGACTACCGCGTCGTGAACGACGACGTCTCCCGCGCCGCCGCCGAGGTCGCTTCGCTCGCGAGCTGACGCCCGCCGCCGGGCGGATCCTGCCGCGTTTCGTCCCGTTACAGCCGATGGGGCGTTCGCGCCCGGGCCCGGGATGCTGGAGGAATGTCCACTCCCTCCGTCGCCGGTCGCACCGTCGCCTCCCGCGGCGCCGTCACCGTCTCGGCCGTCGGCCGGACGTTCGGAGCGGCATCCGGGTCGACGACCGTCCTCCGCGACATCGACCTCACCGTCGCACCGGGCGAGATCGTCTCGGTGATCGGCCCGTCGGGCTGCGGCAAGTCGACCCTCCTCCGACTCCTCGCGGGACTCGACGCTCCGACGACCGGTGAGGTGCGACTCGACGGCACCCCGCTGCGGGACACCGACGACCGGACCGCGGTCGCCTTCCAGGAACCGCGCCTGCTGCCGTGGCGGACGATCGCCGAGAACGTGGCGCTCGGGATGCCGCGCGGCGCGGCGCGATCGGACGTCGCACGCCGCGTCGGCGAGCTGCTCGCTCTCGTCGGCCTGACCGCCGCCGCGCACCTCCGCCCGAGCCAGGTGTCCGGCGGCATGGCGCAGCGCGCATCGTTGGCCCGCGCCCTCGCCCGCGGACCCGAGGTGCTCCTGCTCGACGAGCCGTTCGGAGCGCTCGACGCGCTCACGCGGCTGCGGATGCAGGACCTCCTCCTCGAGATCCACGCCGCCGAGCCCACGACGGTCGTCCTCGTGACGCACGACGTCGAGGAGGCGCTCTATCTCGCCGACCGTGTGCTGCAGCTGCAGACGCTCGGCAGCGACCCCGGGACGCGGTCGATCGCGCGCGTGATCGACGTCCCCGGCATCCGACCCCGCGACCGTGCCGATCACGGATTCGCGGACCTGCGCGCCGAGCTCCTCGACGGACTCGGCGTCGCCACCCACCGATCGAGCCTTCAGGAGACCCGATGAGCACCGTCATCCGCCGCACCGCCCCCGTCCTCGCCCTGGGCACCGCGGTCATGCTCATGGCGACCGGATGCCTCGCGGGCGAGAACGCCAGCTCGTCCGGCGACGACGGCGCGACCGCCGGGGAGTGGTCGACCGACACCCTGTCGATCGACTTCGCCACGTACAACCCGCTGAGCCTCGTCGTGAAGGACCAGGGCCTCATCGAGAAGGCCCTCGGCGACGACGTGGACGTGGAGTGGACGCAGTCCGCCGGGTCGAACAAGGCGAACGAGCTGCTGCGCGCGGGCTCGCTCGACGTGGGATCGACGGCGGGGTCGGCGGCGCTGCTCGCCCGCGCGAACGGCTCGCCCATCAAGGTCATCGACATCTACTCGCAGCCCGAGTGGTCGGCCCTGGTCGTCGGACCCGACAGCGACATCACGTCCGTCGCGGACCTCGAGGGCAAGACGATCGCCGCCACCACCGGCACGGACCCGTACTTCTTCCTGCTGCAGGCCCTCGAGACCGCGGGGCTCAGCGTGTCGGACGTCGAGGTGCAGAACCTGCAGCACGCCGACGGCCGGACCGCGCTCGACGGCGGCTCGGTCGACGCGTGGGCGGGGCTCGACCCCATCATGGGCGCCGCGGAGGTGGAGTCCGGCGACGAGCTGCTGTACCGGAACGTCGACTTCAACTCCTACGGCTTCCTGAACGCGACCGAGGAGTTCATCACCGAGCACGCGGACCTCGCGCAGGTCGTCGTGGACGCGTACGAGCAGGCGCGGCAGTGGGCACTGGAGAACCCGGCCGAGACCGCGGCGCTGCTCGCGGAGGTCGCGGGCATCGACACCGAGGTGGCCGACACGGTCATCTCGGAGCGCTCGAACCTCGACGTCAGCGGCATCCCCGGTGACGACCAGCTCGCCGTCCTCGAGAAGATCGCCCCGGTGCTCGTCGAGTCCGACGCCGTGACCGGCGGCGAGGCCGCAGTCGAGGACGCCCTCGCCACGATCGTCGAGCCCTCGTTCGCCGAGAAGGCCGCGGGCTGAGGATGACGGCCACCGCACCGCCACCCACCGCCGCCCCGTCCTCGGACGCGGCGGCGGTCCGGCCGTTCTGGTCGCGCACCGGCGTCCGCGTCGCGGGCGGGTTCGTCGTGCCCGTCGCACTGTTCGCGGTCTGGCAGGCCGTCACAGGTCTCGGGCTCGTCCCCACCTATCGGCTGCCGGCGCCCGTGGACGTCGTCTCCGCCGCCGCCCAGCTCGCCGACGACGGAGCGCTCTGGCTGTACATCGCGATCTCGGTGCAGCGCGTCATCCTCGGATTCGCCATCGGCTCGGCGGTGGGCCTCGCGGTGGCGGCGGTGGTGGGTCTCACCCGTTCCGGTGACGTCCTCCTCAGCCCCATCCTGGCGGCGTTCCGCGCCATCCCGTCGCTCGCGCTCGTCCCGCTGCTGCTGCTGTGGCTCGGCGCCGGCGAGGAGTCCAAGGTCACGCTCGTGGCGATCGGCGCGTTCTTCCCGGTGTTCACGACCGTCGCCGGTGCCCTGCGTCACGTCGATCCCCACCTGGTCGAGATGGGCCGATCCTTCGGACTGCGCGGCTGGCAGCTCTTCCGCTCCGTGCAGCTGCCCGCGACGATCCCGTCGTTCATCTCGGGGCTGCGTCTCGCCCTCGCGCAGTCGTGGCTCTTCCTCGTGGCCGCCGAGCTGCTCGGCGCCTCGATGGGGCTCGGATTCCTCCTCGACGAGTCCCGGCAGACCGGCCGGGTGGATCGCATCTTCCTGGCCATCGTCATCCTCGCGGTGCTGGGCGCCGTGTCCAACGCGCTCGTCACCCTCGTGCAGCGGCGCCTCCTGCGGCGGTGGGCCTGAGCCATGTCGGACCTGCGTGCACCCGTGACCGAGCCGTCGGCGGAGGAAGTCCGACTCGTCGAGGCGCGGCAGTTCCCGCCCCCCGCCGCCTTCGCCGCCCAGGCGAACCTCGGCGCGGAGGCGTACGACCGCGCGGCTGCCGATCCCCTCGCCTTCTGGGAGGAGGCCGCCGAGCGACTGGATTGGGCCGCCCGGTGGCACACCGCGCTGCACTGGCGCCCGCCGGTCCGGGAGGCCGACGGCGAGCTGACGATCCCCGCCGCACGCTGGTTCGACGGGGGAACGCTCAACGTGGCGGTGAACTGCGTCGACCGCCACGTCGACGCGGGGCGAGGCGACAAGGTCGCGCTCCACTTCGAGGGTGAGCCCGGCGACCGGGTCGCGGTGACCTACGCCGACCTGCAGGCTCGCGTCGCGCGCGCGGCGAACGCCCTGACCTCCCTCGGCATCGTGCCCGGCGACCGCGTCGTCGTCTACCTCCCGGTCCTCGTCGAGACCGTCGTCATCGCGCTCGCCTGCGCTCGGATCGGTGCGGTGCACTCGCTCGTGTTCGGCGGTTTCTCAGCCGAGGCGGTGCGCTTCCGTCTCGAGGACACCGGCGCCAAGCTGCTCGTGACCAGTGACGGCCAGTTCCGTCGTGGCGGCGCCGTCGAGGTCAAGTCGACGGCGGATGCCGCAGCCGCGGGGGTCGCGTCCGTGGAACACGTCCTCGTCGTCCGGCGCACGGGACACGATGTGCCGTGGACTGCGGGCCGCGACGTCTGGTGGCACGAGGTCGTCGACACGGCCGCGTCGGTGCACGAGGCGACGGCGTTCGACGCGGAGCATCCGCTGTTCATCATCTACACGTCGGGGACCACGGGGAAGCCGAAGGGTCTCGTCCACAGCTCGGGCGGATACCTGACGCATGCGAGCTGGGCCCACTGGGCGCACTTCGACGCGAAGCCGGACGACGTGCACTGGTGCACGGCCGACCTCGCCTGGGTGACGGCGCACACGTACGAGATCTACGGCCCGCTGTCGAACGGGCTGACCCAGGTGATCTACGAGGGCACGCCGGATGCCCCGCACCGCGAGCGCCATCTCGAGATCATCGAGCGGTACGGCGTGACCGTCTACTACACGGCGCCCACCCTCATCCGCACCTTCATGACCTGGTTCGGCGACGACCTCCCGGCCGGACACGATCTGTCGAGCATCCGCCTGCTCGGCACGGTGGGGGAGGCGATCAACCCGGCCGCGTGGGTGTGGTTCCGGCGGAACTTCGGGCGCGACGACGTGCCCGTCGTGGACACCTGGTGGCAGTCCGAGACGGGGGCTGCGATGGTGGCACCCCTGCCGGGCGTCACGACGCTCACACCGGGATCTGCGACCGTTCCCCTCCCGGGCATCGACGCCGCCGTGGTGGATGAGGACGGCCGGGAGGTCGAGCCCGGACGATCGGGCACGCTGGTGGTCCGCCGCCCCTGGCCCGGGATGGCGCGCACGGTGTGGGGGAACCCCGAGCGCTACCGCGACTCGTACTGGTCTGCCTATTGCGGCCACGGCGTGCACGGCGGGTACTACGTGGCAGGTGACGGGGCGACGCGCGACGCCGCGGGCAACATCTTCATCCTGGGGCGACTGGACGACGTGGTGAACGTCTCCGGTCACCGACTGTCGACGATCGAGATCGAGTCCGCCCTCGTGGCGCACCGCTCGGTCGGCGAGGCGGGCACCACTGCCGTCGTCGATCCGGTGACGGGGCATGCGGTCGCCGCCTTCGTCGTGCCCTCCGGCGTCGGAGCGCCGGATGCCGCGACCCTGCGCGCGCACGTCGCGCACCAGATCGGTCCGGTGGCGAAGCCGAGACACGTCGTCGTCGTCCCGGACCTGCCCAAGACGCGGTCGGGCAAGATCCTGCGTCGCCTGCTCGCCCAGCTCTGGGAGGCTGAGCAGGACCGCCGCGCCGGGCGCCGACCCGCGCCCCTCGGCGACACGACATCCCTGCAGAACCCCGAGGCGGTCGCACAGATCGCCGCCGCGCTGGCTGCAGCGTGACCGAACCGCAGCACCGTTCCGGAGAGAGAACCTCATGACCGAAGACCGCCGATTCGGCTTCCGCACGCGTGCGCTCCACGCCGGAGGAACCCCGGATGCCGCGACCGGCGCCCGCGCCGTCCCGATCTATCAGACCTCGTCGTTCGTCTTCGACGATGCGACGGATGCCGCGAACCTCTTCGCGCTGCAGAAGTACGGCAACATCTACTCGCGCATCGGCAACCCGACGGTCGCCGCGCTCGAGGAGCGGCTGGCCGCACTCGAGGGCGGCATCGGCGCCGTCGCCACCGCCTCGGGGATGAGCGCCGAGTTCATCACCTTCGCCGCGCTCGTCGGCGTCGGCGACCACGTGGTCGCGTCGGCGCAGCTCTACGGCGGCACCGTCACGCAGCTCGACGTCACCCTGCGCCGCTTCGGCGTCGACACGACGTTCGTCCGCTCCAGCGACCCCGCCGACTTCGCGGCGGCGATCCGACCCGAGACGAAGGTGCTGTACGTCGAGACGATCGGCAACCCCTCCGGCGAGATCGCCGACATCGAAGGGCTCGCGGAGGTCGCGCACGCCGCCGGCATCCCCCTCGTCGTCGACTCGACGCTCGCGACGCCGTACCTCGCGCGGCCCCTCGAGCACGGCGCCGACATCGTCATCCACTCCGTCACGAAGTTCCTCGGCGGTCACGGCACGACCCTGGGCGGTGTCGTCGTCGAGAAGGGGACCTTCGACTGGGGCAACGGCAAGTTCCCGCAGATGACGGAGCCGGTGTCGTCGTACGGCGGCATCCGGTGGTGGGACAACTTCGGCGAGTACGGCTTCCTCACCAAACTCCGCAGCGAGCAGCTGCGGGACATCGGCGCCGCCCTGAGCCCGCACTCCGCGTTCCTGCTGCTGCAGGGCGTCGAGACGCTGCCGCAGCGCATCGACGCGCACCTGGAGGGCGCGCGCATCGTGGCGGAGTGGCTCGCCACCGACCCGCGGGTGTCCTTCGTGACCTGGGCGGGGCTTCCGGACCACCCCCACCACGAGCGCGCGGCGAAGTACCTTCCGCTCGGGCCCGGATCGGTCTTCGCCTTCGGCGTGAAGGCGGGCGACGACGCCGCGACCGACGAGGAGCGCGTCGCGGCGGGGCGCCGCGCGGGGGAGGCCGTCATCGACGCCCTGCGCCTGGCATCCCATCTCGCCAACATCGGCGACGCGCGGACGCTCGTGATCCATCCGGCCTCGACGACCCACCAGCAGCTCACGCCCTCGCAGCTCGAGGCGGCGGGGGTGCCGGCGGACCTCATCCGCATCTCGGTCGGCCTCGAAGATCCGGAGGACATCCTGTGGGACCTGGATCAGGCGCTCACCGCGGCGACGGGAGCGAGCCGATGAGCGACGCGATCGCGTGCGCCCTGCCCACTGCGCCGGCCGCTCATCCGGAGCGCACCCGCACCCCGGCGAGCGCACAGGAGCGCTTCGAGATCCTGCGCCGCGCCAGATCGGTCGCGATCGTCGGGGCATCCGACAACCCCGCGCGGGCGAGCTACTTCGTCGCCACCTACCTCCTCGGCAGCACGCCGTACGACGTGTACTTCGTGAACCCGCGCGCGACCGAGATCCTCGGGCGGCCCGCCTACGCGTCCCTCGCCGATCTGCCGGTCGTGCCCGACATCGTCGACGTGTTCCGTCGGCACGACGACCTGCCGGGCGTCGCGCAGGAGGCCGTCGATGTCGGGGCATCGACGCTGTGGCTGCAGCTCGGTTCGTGGCACGAGGGCGCTGCGGAGCTCGCCGCGGACGCCGGGCTGTCGGTCGTCATGGACCGCTGCGTGAAGATCGAGCACGCGCGGTTCCACGGCGGGTTGCACCTCGCGGGCTTCGACACCGGCGTCATCAGCGCCAAGCGTCAGCTGCTGAGCCGCTGACGACGCCGCGCCGCGCTCGGGTGGTGCGGGCTGTAGACTGGGGGGATGCCGCATCCGCCCAGCAGGCGGTGCGCCGAGACTTCCCACCTCATGGATCCAGGAGGACCCCCATGGCCAATCGTGACCAGGGCATCATCGACCCGCCCATCGACGCGCTGCTCGAGAAGGTCGACTCGAAGTACCAGCTCGTGATCTACGCATCCAAGCGCGCGCGTCAGATCAACGACTACTACTCCGATCTGCACGAGGGCAACCTCTTCGACAACGTCGGCCCGCTCGTCGACTCGAACGTCGAGGACAAGCCCCTCACGATCGCGCTGCACGAGATCCACGAGGACAAGCTGCGCCTTCGCGCCGCCGAGTGATCTCGACACGACCCTGACGCCATCCGGCGTCATCATCATGCCCGTGTGTCCCCGATGTCGGGGACCGCGGGCATGATGGTGTCACACCCCGATCCCCGTCCTGGAGGACCGATGACCTCGCTGCGCCTGTTCACATCGGAGTCGGTGACCGAAGGTCACCCCGACAAGATCTGCGACCAGATCTCCGACAGCATCCTCGACGCCCTCCTGGCGGTCGACCGGGGGAGCCGCGTCGCGGTCGAGACCCTCGTGACGACCGGACTCGTCCACGTCGCCGGCGAGGTGCGCACCGACGGCTACGTCGACATCCCCGGGATCGTCCGCCGCGTCGTGAACCGCATCGGCTACACCTCATCCGAGACCGGCTTCGACGGCGACTCGTGCGGCGTCACCGTCTCGATCGGCGAGCAGTCCGGCGACATCGCCGCCGGTGTCGACAACGCCCTCGAGCACCGCGAGGGCGGGTCGGTCGACGCGCTCGACGCGCTGGGAGCCGGCGACCAGGGGATCATGTTCGGCTACGCGACCAACGAGACGCCGCAGCTCATGCCCACGGCGATCTGGACGGCGCACCGGCTCGCCGAGCGCTTGACCGAGGCCCGCCGCAGCGGCTCCCTGCCGTTCCTGCGTCCCGACGGCAAGACGCAGGTCACGCTCGGCTACGACGGCAGCACGCCGCGGACGGTCGACACCGTCGTCTTGTCGACGCAGCACAACCCCGACATCTCGCTGCCCGCGCTCCGCGCCGCAGTGCAGGCCGAGGTCATCGACCCCGTGCTCGCGCAGACCGGCCTCGACGTCTCGGACGTCCGCTACGTCATCAACCCCGCGGGGCCCTTCGTCGTCGGCGGCCCGAAGGGCGACGCCGGTCTCACCGGCCGCAAGATCATCATCGACACGTACGGCGGCGCCGCCCGGCACGGCGGTGGCGCCTTCAGCGGCAAGGACCCGTCCAAGGTCGATCGCTCCGCCGCCTACGCGATGCGGTGGGTCGCGAAGAACGCCGTCGCAGCGGGGCTCGCCGACCGGCTCGAGGTGCAGGTCGCCTACGCCATCGGTCGCGCCGCTCCGGTCGGGCTGTACGTCGAGACGTTCGGCACCGGCCACGTGTCAGATGAGGTCATCACCGCGGCCATCCGCGACGTCTTCGACCTCCGGCCGCAGGCGATCATCGACGACCTCGACCTGCTGCGGCCGATCTACGCGCAGACGGCGGCGTACGGGCACTTCGGTCGCGAGCTCTCCGAATTCACGTGGGAGCGCACCGACCGCGTCGACGCGTTGCGGACCGCCGCCGGTCTCTGACCCGCCGTGCTGTCCGTCGCACGCGTCCTCCTCGACTCGCCCCTGCCGCAGCTCGACCGGCTGTTCGACTACGCGATCCCCGAGTCCATGCGCGAGTCTGCGCAGCCCGGGGTGCGCGTGAAGGCGCCGCTGCGCAGCGCGGGGCGGATGGTGGAGGGGTGGCTCATCGCCCTCGGCGAGGCCGAGCCCGGCGGCCGCCCGCTGTCGGAGCTCGCGTCCGTCGTCTCGCCGGTCGCGGCACTGCCGGCATCCCTCTACGAGCTCTCCCGCCGGGTGGCCGACCGTGCAGCCGGGTCGGCGAACGACGTCCTGCGTCTCGCCGTGCCCAAGCGGATGGTCCGCGCGGAGAAGTCGTGGCTGGCGTCCGAACCTCCGCCCACCCCGGTGGTGTCCCCGGATGCCGCGGCGCGCGCAGCCGAGGTGGCGTCCGCCTTTCCCGGGCTCGCCGACGCCGTGGGAGCCGGGGAGCGGTTGGTCGTGGATGCCCCGCCCCACCCGTCGCCGGGCGCGACCCGCGGGGCGTGGGCGGACCTCGTCGCGGCGCTCGCGACCCTGACCCTCGCGCAGGGCCGGAGCGCGCTCGTCGTCGTGCCCGATCACCGGGATCAGACGCAGGTGCTCGAGGCCCTCGACGCCCTCGCTCCGGCGGATGCCGTCGTGCGCGACGATGCGCGCCGATCGGGTCCCGAGCGGTACGCGACGTACCTGAGGATGCTGACGCCCGTGCCGTGCATCGTCGTCGGCAACCGCTCGACGGTGTACGCGCCCGCGCACGAGACGGGCCTGGTCATCGTCTGGGACGACGGCGATCCGCTCCTTGCGGAGCCGCTCAGCCCCGGTGTCCACGCGCGGGACGCCGCGCTGGTCCGCCAGGAGCTGGAGCACTCGGCGCTCGTGTTCGCCGGGCACACCCGGACGACCGACGTCGAGCGCCTCGTCCAGATCGGATGGGTGCGGGAGGTGCCCGCGAGCAGGCGGCAGAGTCCGCGCGTCGTGCTGTCGGCGACCCACGAGGCGGAGCACCGCGGCGCCCGGGTGCCGTCGGCGGCCTTCGCCGCCGCCCGCGACGGGCTGCAGCACGGACCCGTCCTCGTCCAGGTCGCCCGACCGGGATACTCGCCCGTGCTGGTCTGCGCCGACTGCCGGACGCCGGCGCGGTGCCGGCACTGCAGCGGCCCGCTGCGGGCTCGCCGCCCGGGCGCGACGCCGGACTGCGGGTGGTGCGGCCGCTCCGCGCCGAACTGGTCGTGCGCGAAGTGCTCGGGTACGCGATTCCGGATGGCGTCGTCGGGCAGCGAACGTACCGCCGACGAGCTGGGTCGCGCATTCGCCGGGATCCGGGTCATCGTCGCCGACGGCGAGCACCCGGTCGCCGCGGTCGACGAGCGTCCCGCACTCGTCGTCGCCACCCGGGGTGCCGAGCCACCCGCCGTCGGCGGTTATCAGGCCGTGATCCTGCTCGACGGCGATCGGATGCTGATGGCCGAGCAGCTGCGGATCGGTGAGTCCGCGCTCCGCTGGTGGTCGCATGCGGCGACCCTCGCCGCGCCCGGTGCGCCCGTCCATCTGGTGGGCGTGGCAGGGCCCGTGGCCCGGGCGCTCGCGACGTGGACGCAGGCGGCCTACGCCCGGGCCGAGCTGGCCGACAGGGCGCCGCTGCTCATGCCGCCGACCGTGCGGGTCGCCGCCGTCGAGGGCACCGCGACGGCCGTCGATCGGGCCCTCGCCGACGTGCGCGCCGATGTGCCGGGGCTCTCCCCGCTCGCGATCCTCGGGCCGGTCCCGACCGACGACGGGGTCCGCGCGCTCGTGCGCATCGACTACGCACACGGACGCGCCGTCGCGGAGCACCTGCGGGCCTCCGTCGTCGCCGAAGCGGTACGAGGCCGGAAGAGGGGTCCAGGGCCCCGGACTACACTCAGAGTCCGGCTCGATGTGCCCGAGCTCGATCTGTGAGGAAGTCCATGCGCGTCGTCTTCGCCGGTACCCCTGCACCGGCCGTCCCCTCGCTGCGCGCGCTCGCGGCCTCCCACCACGAGCTCGTCGGCGTCGTCACCCGGCGGGACGCACCCCTGGGACGCAAGCGCGTCCTCACCCCGTCACCGGTCGCCGCAGCCGCCGACGAGCTCGGCGTTCCGACCATCAAGGCGGACCGGCTGGACGCCGACGCGACGGCTGCGATCGCCGCGCTGGACGCCGAGCTGGGGGTCATCGTCGCCTACGGCGGACTCGTGCGCGAGCCGCTGCTGTCGATGCCCGCGCACGGCTGGATCAACCTGCACTTCTCGCTGCTCCCGCGCTGGCGTGGCGCCGCACCGGTGCAGCACGCCCTCATCGCGGGCGACCGGACGACGGGCGCCGCAGTCTTCCGACTCGTCCCGGCGCTGGACGCGGGCGACGTGTTCGCGGAGTCGCGCTACGACGTCCCGCGCGGAGCGACCGCCGGAGACGTCCTCGGCCACCTCGCCGAGACGGGTGCGGAGCTGCTGACCCGCGTCGTGGACGGGATCGCCGACGGCACTGCGCGCGCGGTGCCGCAGGTCGGTGAGGCGACCCTCGCGCCCAAGCTCACGCTCGTCGACGGGGCGCTCGACGCCGCACAGCCTGCCGACCGCGTCGTCGACCGGTTCCGGGGGACGACGCCGGAGCCCGGTGCGCACGTGAGCATCGAGGGCCAGCGGCTCAAGGTGCTCGCCGCCCACCGTGGCCCCGACGCGGCGCTCGAACCCGGACGGATCGCCCTCGTCGGCAAGGACGTCCTCCTCGGAGCCGCTGACGGGACGGTGCTGCTGCGGACGGTGCAGCCCGCCGGGCGCGGGGCGATGCCGGCGGCCGACTGGTGGCGCGGACAGCGCGCCGACGATCTGCGCGTCGACCTGCCCGAGGCATCCTCGTGACGACGTCCCGGGAGGTCGCCTACACCGTCCTCCGCGCCGTGCACGAGGACGACGCCTACGCCAACCTCCTGCTGCCCCGCGAACTCGCGCGGACCCGGCTCGGGCAAGCCGATGCGGCACTCGCGACCGAGCTCACCTACGGGACGCTCCGCCGACTCGGCACGTACGACGCGATCATCGCCGTCGCGGCGTCGCGCGACGTCGACGGCATCGATCCCGCCGTCCTCGACGCCCTCCGACTCGGCACGCATCAGCTGCTCGCGACCCGCGTCCCCGCCCATGCCGCCGTGCACGAGAGCGTCGATCTCGTGCGACGCGCGGTCGGCGCACGCGCCACCGGGTTCGCGAACGCGGTCCTGCGCCGTGTGTCCGAGCGCGACGAGGATGCCTGGCTGTCGACGATCGAGGCGGCGGCGCGCTCCGACGACGAACGACTCGCAGTGCGGTTCGCGCACCCGGTGTGGGTGATCCGTGCGCTCCGCCGGGCACTCGGCGCAGAGGGACGCGCTGACGAACTGCTCGACCTTCTCGCGGCGGACAACGCCGCGCCGACCGTGACGATGGCGGCCCTTCCGGGCGTCGGCGAACCACCCGTGGACGCGGTCCGCACGCCGCAGTCGCCGATCGGTTTCCGGCTCGCGGGCGGCGACCCCGAGGCGCTCATCCGCGGGTCGGGAGGAGCGCTGCGGGTGCAGGACGAGGGGTCGCAGCTCGCCGCACTCGCCTTGACGAGGGCGGTCCCCGTGCGCGCGGGGGAGCGCTGGCTCGACCTGTGCGCCGCGCCGGGAGGCAAGACCGCGGTCCTCGCCGCCGAAGCCGCCACGGCGGGTGCCTCGGTCGAGGCGAACGAGATCTCCGCCGCGCGTGCGCGGCTCGTCCGCCGGTCGGTGGCGGCCGTCCCGATCGACGTGCCCGTGTCCGAGGAGGATGGGCGCACGCGGGCGGGCCGCTCGAGCTACGACCGGATCCTGGTCGACGCGCCGTGCACCGGGCTCGGTGCGCTCCGGCGTCGACCGGAGGCGCGGTGGCGGAAGACCGCTGCCGACGTGCCCCAGCTGAGCCTCCTGCAGGCCGAGCTGCTCGACGCGGCGGTGGGCGCCCTCGCGCCGGGCGGCATCGTCGCCTACGTGACCTGCTCGCCCCACCTGGCCGAGACCGCGGGGGTGGTCGCAGAGATCGAGCGTCGCCACGAGGGACGGATCGAGCAGCTCGATGCGCGAGCCGTGGTCGCGTCCATCAGCCGGACGCCGATCGACCTCCCGCCGCAGGCGGACGGCTCCGGCCGTGCGCAGCTCTGGCCGCACCGGCACGGCACCGACGCGATGTCCATCTCGCTGCTGCGCCGCGTGTGATCGGCCGTCCTGCCCGTCACCGGGATAATGGCTGACGTGGCCGACTCCGACGTGCGCATCAACCCCAGCATCCTCGCCGCCGACTTCGTGAACATGCAGGCCGAGCTCGCTCGCATCGCGACGGCCGACTTCGTCCACGTCGACGTCATGGACAACCACTTCGTGCCGAACCTCACCTTCGGCACGCAGATGGTCGAGCGCATCCAGGCGACGAGCCCCGTGCCGCTCGACGTCCACCTCATGATCAGCGACGCCGATCGGTGGGCGCCCGGCTATGCGGAGCTCGGCGCGGCATCCGTCACCTTCCACCTCGAGGCCGCAGCGGAACCCGTGACCCTCGCTCGCCGGTTGCGGCAGATCGGCGCACGAGCGGGCGTCGCGGTGAAGCCGGCGACCCCCGTCGAGCAGCTGTTCGACGTCCTCGACGAGTTCGACCAGATCCTCGTGATGACCGTCGAGCCGGGGTTCGGCGGGCAGAGCTTCATGGCCGATCAGATGCCCAAGCTGCGGCGCCTGGCCGACGAGGCGCGTCGGCGCGGCTCCCAGGTGTGGCTGCAGGTCGACGGCGGCATCGGCGAGTCGACGATCGCGCAGGCGGCGGATGCCGGTGCCGACACGTTCGTGGCGGGGTCGGCCGTCTTCGGCGCCGAGGACCCCGGTGCGGCGATCACCGCGCTCCGTTCGGCCGCGGCATCCGCCCACCGGCACTGACGCGGGCGTCACGAGCACCGGCCCGTCGCGGCGGCCCGGTACCCTGGAAGGTGTGAAGACCTTCGACGGACTGTTCTCCGAGCTGACTGAGACGGCGTCCACCCGTCCCGAGGGATCCGGCACCGTCGCGCAGCTCGACCGCGGCGTGCACGCCATCGGCAAGAAGATCGTCGAAGAAGCCGCCGAGGTCTGGATGGCCGCCGAGTACCAGTCCGATGCGGAGACCGCCGAGGAGATCTCGCAGCTGCTGTACCACCTGCAGGTGCTGATGCTCGCGAAGGGACTGACGCTCGAGGACGTGTACCGACATCTCTGATCGGTTCGTCCCGCCGTCCCGCCACCTCCACACCGAAAGACGCTCCATGCTGCGCATCGCCGTCCCGAACAAGGGCATGCTCGCCGAGACCACGGCGGGGATGCTCGCCGAAGCCGGGTACACCGGCCGACGCGACCCCAAGGACCTCCACGTCATCGACCCGGTCAACGACGTCGAGTTCTTCTACCTCCGGCCGAAGGACATCGCGACCTACGTCGGATCCGGTGCGCTCCACGTGGGCATCACCGGCCGCGACCTGCTCTTGGATGCCCGGATGCCGGGTGCCCGCGAGATCGAGCAGCTCGGCTTCGGCGGCTCGACGTTCCGCTTCGCCGGCCCTCCGGGACGCTTCACCGAACTCGCCGACCTCGACGGCCTGCGCGTCGCGACCGCCTATCCAGGGCTCGTCGACGCCTACCTCGACGACCACGGCGTCGCCGTCGACCTGGTGCCGCTGGACGGTGCCGTCGAGTCCGCGGTGCAGCTCGGCGTGGCGGACGCCGTCGCCGACGTCGTCTCGACGGGCACCACCCTGCGCCAGGCGGGGCTCGAGATCTTCGGGCCCGTCCTGCTGGAGTCCGAGGCGGTCCTCATCGGCGCGCCGACCGAGGCCGACGGCACCGAGACCCTGCTCCGACGCCTCCGCGGCGTCATGGTCGCCCGCCGGTACGTCCTGATCGACTACGACCTGCCGGCGCACCTCGTCGACCAGGCGGTCGCGCTGACGCCCGGCATCGAGTCGCCGACGATCTCGCCGCTGCGCGACCCGGAGTGGGTCGCGGTGCGCGTGATGAGCCCGCGGAAGACCGCGAACCAGGTCATGGATGCGCTGTACGAGATGGGCGCCCGCGCGATCCTCGTCACCGCGATCCACAACGCGAGGCTCTGACGTGTCGCTCGTCTGCCGCGTGATCCCGTGCCTCGACGTCGCAGCCGGCAAGGTCGTCAAGGGGGTCAACTTCGAGAATCTCCGCGAGATGGGCGACCCGGTCGAGCTGGCGCGCCGGTACTACGAGCAGGGCGCGGACGAGATCACCTTCCTCGACGTCACCGCGACCGTCGACGCCCGCGACACGACCTACGACGTCGTGCAACGCACCGCGGAGCAGGTCTTCATCCCGCTGACGGTGGGGGGTGGCGTCCGCTCCGTCGAGGACGTCGCCCGTCTGCTGGGCGTCGGTGCCGACAAGGTCGGCGTCAACTCGGCGGCCATCGCGCGACCGGCGCTTCTCGGCGAGATCGCCGACCGTTTCGGTGCCCAGGTGCTCGTCTTGTCGCTCGACGTGAAGCGCGCCGCCGGCACCCCCTCCGGTTTCGCCGTGACCACCCACGGCGGCCGGACCGTCACCGACATCGACGCCCTCGCCTGGGCGCGCGAGGCGGTCGAGCGCGGCGCGGGCGAGCTCCTCGTCAACTCGATCGACGCGGACGGCACGAAGGACGGGTTCGACCTCGAGCTCGTCTCGGCGATGCGCGAGGTCGCATCGGTTCCCGTGATCGCCTCCGGCGGGGCGGGGGATGCCGCGCACTTCGGCCCCGCGATCGCCGCCGGTGCCGACGCGGTGCTCGCGGCATCCGTCTTCCACTCGGGACAGCTGACCGTCGGCGACGTGAAGGACGCCCTCGTGGCGGATGGCGTGGAGGTGCGGCGATGACCCGATCGATCGAGGAGCGCCTGGCCCGCGTGGTCTACAACGCCGACGGCCTCGTGCCGGCGATCGTGCAGCAGCACGACACCGGCGAAGTGCTGATGCTGGCGTGGATGGATGCCGAATCGCTTCGTCGCACGCTCACCGAGGGGCGGGTCACCTTCTGGTCGCGTTCGCGGCAGGAGTACTGGCGAAAGGGCGACACGTCCGGGCACGCGCAGTACGTGAAGGGCGTGCGGCTGGACTGCGACGGCGACACCGTCCTCGTCACCGTCGACCAGGTCGGCGGGGCGTGCCACACCGGCGACCGCACCTGCTTCGACGCCGACGACCTCGATCCCGTCGTGGGCGAGTTCCGGTGACACCGAGACGGATGCGGCTCGCCGCCGTGCTGGCGATCCTGCTCGGCGGGATCGTGGGGATCATCGGCTCGACGCAGACCTGGCTCGACGTGACCCTCAGTGACGGCGCACAGCAGTCGGTCGCCGTGCCCGGCGCGGACGCGCTCTCCGTGCTCGCACCGCTGAGCCTCGCCGCACTCGCCCTCGGGCTCGCTCTGACGATCGTGGGACGCGTGCTGCGGTACGTGTTCGGCGCCGTCGGTGCCGCCCTCGGCGCCGGGCTCGCGTGGGGGGCCGCGCGGATCGCGCTGGAGCAGCCGATCGACAGCGTCGCCGGGCCCGTCACCGATGCGACGGGCCTCAGCGGGGTCGACGGGATCTCCCGCATCGTGTCGGAGATCACCTCGACGCCGTGGCCCACCGTCACGATCGCCGCCGGCGTGCTCATCCTGGTCGGATCCCTCACGGCGCTGCTCACCGCGCATCGATGGAGCGCGACGGGGCGCAAGTACCGCACCGAACGCACCGCGGCGTCGGGCCCGCGCGATGCCGTCGACTCGTGGGACGAGCTCTCACGGGGTGAGGACCCGACGACGTGACACCGGGCGGGGGAGCGCGCTCGCCCCGCTAGACTTGAGCGTGCGGCTTCGGTCGCCCCCAGACCCGCGCTTCGCGCACATCCGCGCTTCGCATCCGAAGGAGAACTATGAGCGGCATCGAGGACCCCGGCCACGGACACTCCCCGGCGGCCTGGACGACTGTCGTGATCATGCTCGTCGCGATCTCGTTCGGCACGCTGTTCTTCTTCCTCGAGATGCCGCTGCTCGTCTGGCTCTCCGTCGTCCTCCTGGTCATCGGCCTCGTCGTGGGCTTCATCATGACCAAGGCGGGGTACGGCGTCGGAGGATCCAAGACCGTCACGAAGCAGCACTGACGTGCTCGCCGACCTGACGGCCGGCGCGGTGGAGGATGCTCGGGAGCGCGAGACCGCGCGCCCGCTGCAGGTGGTCGAGAAGCTCGCGCTCGCGCAGGCTCCGGCGATCGACGCCCTCGCTGCGCTGGCACCTGCCGACCGCGTCAAGATCATCGCCGAGGTGAAGCGGGCGAGCCCCTCACGGGGCCATCTCGCAGAGATCCCCGATCCCGCGCTGCAGGCCCGCCGGTACGAGGAGGGCGGCGCGTCCGCGATCTCGGTCCTGACCGAGGGTCGCCGGTTCAAAGGCACGCTCGCCGACCTCGAGGCCGTCCGGGCGGCCGTCACGCTGCCGGTCCTGCGCAAGGACTTCATCGCCACGCCGTATCAGGTGCTCGAAGCCCGCGCCGCCGGTGCGGACCTCGTGCTCCTCATCGTCGCGGGGCTCGAGCAGTCGCTGCTGGCGGAGCTGCACCGGCTCGTGATCGAGCTCGGCATGACGCCGCTGGTCGAGACCCACTCATACGACGAGGTGCTGCGCGCGAACGACATCGGCGCACGGCTGGTCGGGGTGAACGCCCGCGACCTCTCGACCTTCGAGCTCGACCGCGACCTGTTCGGCCGGCTCGCCCCGCATCTCCCGGACGGCGTCGTGAAGATCGCCGAGTCCGCGGTGCTCTCACCCGACGACGTCGCGCACTACCGGGCCGCCGGCGCGGACGTCGTCCTCATCGGCGAGGCGCTGGTCACGAACGACCCCGTCGCCACGCTCGCCGCATTCCTGGAGGCAGGTTCATGAGTCTTCGCGAGGTCGCCGGTCCCTTCTTCGGGGAATTCGGTGGACGCTACATGCCCGAGTCGCTCATCGCGGCGATTGACGAGCTGACCGAGGTGTACGAGGCCTCGAAGGCCGACCCCGCCTTCGCCGCCGAGTTCTCCCGGCTGCTGAACGTGTACGCGGGGCGTCCCTCCGCCCTCACCGAGGTGCCGCGTTTCGCCGAGCACGCCGGCGGCGCCCGCGTCTTCCTCAAGCGTGAGGATCTGAACCACACCGGCTCGCACAAGATCAACAACGTGCTCGGTCAGGCCCTGCTCACGCAGCGCCTCGGCAAGACCCGCGTCATCGCCGAGACGGGCGCCGGTCAGCACGGCGTCGCGACGGCGACGGCAGCGGCCCTGTTCGGCTTCGAGTGCACGATCTACATGGGCGAGGTCGACACCGAGCGGCAAGCCCTCAACGTTGCGCGGATGCGGCTGCTCGGCGCCGAGGTCGTGCCGGTCACGACCGGGTCCCGCACGCTGAAGGATGCGATCAACGAGGCGTATCGCGACTGGGTCGCCTCCGTCGAGACGACCAACTACATCTTCGGCACGGCCGCGGGTCCGCACCCGTTCCCCGCCATGGTCCGCGACTTCCAGAAGATCATCAGCGAGGAGGCGCGCCAGCAGCTCCTCGACGAGACCGGACGCCTCCCCGACGCCGTCATCGCGTGCGTGGGCGGCGGCTCGAACGCGATCGGCATGTTCGACGCGTTCCTCGACGACGAGGGCGTCGCTCTCTACGGCGTCGAAGCGGCAGGTGACGGCGTCGACACGCCCAAGCACGCGGCATCCATCGAGCGGGGTCGTCCCGGCATCCTCCACGGCGCCAAGACCTTCGTCCTGCAGGACGAGGACGGGCAGACCGTCGAGTCGCACTCCATCTCGGCGGGCCTCGACTATCCGGGCGTCGGGCCCGAGCACGCGTGGCTCTCGAGCATCGGCCGCGCGCAGTACATCCCCGCGACCGACACCGAGGCGATGGAGGCGCTGCGCCTGCTCAGTCGCACGGAGGGCATCATCCCCGCGATCGAATCCGCCCACGCCCTGGCCGGTGCACTCCGCATCGGTCGCGAGCTGGGTCCCGACGCGATCCTCGCGATCAACCTCTCGGGGCGCGGCGACAAGGACATGGACACGGCGGCCCGCTGGTTCGACCTGTACGACGCCGGCGCCGAGCCGGTGAACGCGCCGGAGGATCCCGAGCCCGGCAGCGGCGAAGGAGTCGAGCTGTGAGCTCCCGTGTCACCGCAGCGATGAACGCTGCCAAGGCGGAGGGGCGCGGCGCGTTCGTCGGTTACCTCCCGATCGGCTACCCCGACCTGCAGACGAGCATCGAGGCGGCCGTCGCCCTCGCCGAGAACGGCGCGGACATCCTCGAACTCGGCCCGCCCTACTCCGATCCCGTCATGGACGGCGTCGTCATCCAGGAGGCGACGCAGGCAGCCCTCGCAGCCGGGTTCCGCCTGCGCGACACGTTCACCGCGGTCGCCGCGATCGCCGAGCGGGTGGATGTCCCGATCGTCGTGATGACCTACTGGAACCCGGTGTTCCAGTACGGCGTCGACCGGTTCGCGGACGATCTGGCGGCAGCGGGCGGTGCAGGACTCATCACGCCCGACATCACACCCGATGCGGCTTCGGAATGGATTGCAGCCTCCGAGCGCACCGGGCTCGACCGGATCTTCCTCGCCGCGCCGACTTCCACCGATGAGCGCCTCGCGATGATCGCCGAGCAGTCCACCGGGTTCGTCTACACAGTCTCGACGATGGGCATCACCGGCGAACGCGCAGAAGTGGATGCCGCGGCGCGCAGCCTCGTCGCACGGCTGCGTGCGCACGGCGTCGAGAACGCCTGCGTCGGCATCGGCATCTCGACCGCGGACCAGGTCACCGGGGTCCTCGATTACGCAGACGGCGCGATCGTCGGCACGGCGCTCGTGCGGGCGCTGCGCGACGGGGGACTGGAGGGCTTGGCGGCGGAGACCCGCGAGCTGTCTGCGGGCACCCGGTCCGCAGGGGCCACGGCCTGACGGACACGGACGCCCGGCGCGGCGAAGTAGACTCGCCGTCGTGACTTCCGCAGCCCTCTCCGTCGTGGCGAGCCTTCCCAGCCCGCCGATCAGCTCGTTCCAGGTCGGTCCGCTGACGATCCACTTCTACGCCCTGTGCATCCTGACCGGGATCGTCGTGGCCACGTTCTGGACGAACCGCCGGCTCACCAAGCGCGGTGCGGAGCCCTGGGTCGTCATCGACATCGCGCTGCTCGCGGTGCCGCTTGCCATCATCGGCGCGCGCATCTTCCACGTCGTCACCCACCCGGGGTTCTACTTCGGCGAGGACAAGGACATCTGGGCGATCTTCCGGATCTGGGAGGGGGGCATCGCGATCTTCGGCGCCCTCATCGGCGGTGCGATCGGTGCCTGGCTCGGCTGCAAGTGGAGCGGCATCCGGTTCTGGACCTTCGCCGACGCGCTCGCGCCGGGCCTGCTGCTCGCCCAGGCGCTCGGCCGGTTCGGCAACTGGTTCAACCAGGAGCTGTTCGGTCTTCCCACCGATCTGCCGTGGGGCCTCGAGATCGATTACCCCAACGCCGCGTGGCCCGCCGGTCTCCCCGAGGACACGCTCTTCCACCCGACCTTCCTGTACGAGGTCATCTGGAACGTCATGGGCGTCATCATCATCGCCGCGGCGGGCCGCCGCTTCCACCTGCAGTGGGGTCGCCTGTTCGGGCTCTACCTCGTCTGGTACTCCGCCGGTCGCATCGTGTGGGAATCCATCCGCATCGATCCGAGCGAAGTGTTCCTGGGCCTGCGCACGAACGTCTGGGCATCGATCCTCGGTGTCGCGGTGGGTCTTGCCATCATGATCGTCCAGCAGCGACGGCACCCCGGCTACGAGCCGTCGCCGTACCAGCCGGGTCGCGAATGGACTGCTCCGGGCGCTGTACAATCGCAAGCATCCGATGACTTCGTGGACGTGAGCGCACCCCCCGCGTCCGAAGAATCCTCCGACGGGGCCACAAGCTCAGTCACCACCCGATAGCACCGCAGGGCCGACGTCGTCCCAGGTCGAGCACCAATGTGAGGACGGTAGGCATGCCCTCGAGCTCCCGTCACGAAGACACCCTGTCCGCTGTGCAGGGGACCGCGCCCGGTGGGTCGTTCCCTGCGAAGCAGGGCATGTACAACCCCGCCTTCGAGAAGGACGCGTGTGGCCTGGCCATGGTCGCGACCCTCCGTGGCGAGGCCGGACACGACATCGTCGACCTCGCGTTGACGGCGCTGCGCAACCTCGAGCACCGAGGTGCGATCGGCTCGGATGCCGGAACCGGCGACGGCGCCGGCATCCTGACCCAGATGCCCGACGCATTCCTGCGCGCGGTGGTCGACTTCGACCTGCCGCCGGCGGGGGAGTACGCGGTCGGCCTCGCCTTCCTGCCGATCGATCACGACGAGCGCACGGCCCAGAAGGCGGCTGTGGAGAAGATCGCGCTGAGCGAGGGTCTCTCCGTGCTCGGCTGGCGCGACGTGCCGACCGCTGACGAGCACCTCGGCAAGCTCGCCTTCAACGCGCGACCCGCGTTCGAGCAGCTGTTCGTCTCGCGCCCTGCCGTCGGTGACGCGCCGGCACTGTCGGGCATCGCCCTGGACCGCCGCACCTACCGACTCCGCAAACGCGCGCAGCACGAGCTCGACGCCTACTTCGTGTCGCTGTCCAGCCGCACCCTCGGCTACAAGGGCATGGTCACGACCCTGCAGCTGGAGCCCTTCTACCCCGACCTGCAGGACGAGCGCTTCGCGACCGAGCTCGCGGTCGTGCACTCGCGGTACTCCACGAACACCTTCCCGTCGTGGCCGCTCGCCCAGCCGCTGCGCATGCTCGCGCACAACGGCGAGATCAACACGGTGAACGGCAACCGCAACTGGATGCGGGCACGCCAGTCGCAGCTCGAGTCCGAAGTGCTCGGCGACATCCGTCCGCTGCTGCCGATCTGCAGCCCCGGCCAGAGCGACTCCGCATCGTTCGACGAGGTGCTCGAGCTCCTCACCTTGACCGGGCGCAGCCTGCCGCACGCAATCATGATGATGGTCCCCGAGGCCTACGAGAAGCAGGCGGACATCCCGGCCGACCTCCGTGCGTTCTACGAGTACCACTCGATGCAGATGGAGCCGTGGGACGGGCCCGCCGCCCTCATCTTCACCGACGGCTCCCTGGTCGGCGCGACGCTCGACCGCAACGGCCTGCGTCCGGGGCGCTGGACCGAGACCACCGACGGCCTCGTCGTCATCGGCAGCGAGACGGGCGTGCTCGACTTCGCGCCGGAGCGCATCAAGCGCCGGGGTCGGCTGCGGCCGGGCCGCATGTTCGTCGTCGACACCGCCCAGGGGCGGATCGTCGAGGACGACGAGATCAAGCGCGACCTCGCGAACCTGCACCCGTGGCAGCAGTGGCTCGACGAGGGCCGTGTGCGGCTGAAGGACCTCCCCGAGCGGGAGCACATCGTCCACCCGATCGCATCGATCACCCGCCGCCAGCGCACCTTCGGGTACACCGAGGAGGAGGTCCGCATCCTCCTGACCCCGATGGGGCAGGCGGGGGCGGAACCGCTGGGCGCCATGGGGTCCGACACACCGATCGCCGTCCTCAGCGAGCGGCCGCGACTCCTGTTCGACTACTTCGTCCAGCAGTTCGCACAGGTGACGAACCCGCCGCTCGACTCGATCCGCGAGGAGGTCGTCACCTCCCTCGGCCTCGGTCTCGGTCCCGAGCGCAACCTGCTCTCGTCGGGTGCCGACCACACCCGTGTCATCACGCTGGACTTCCCGGTGATCGACAACGACGAGCTCGCCAAACTGCAGAACATCGACCGTGCGCTGCCGGGTCGTCGCTCGATCACGATCCGGGGGCTCTACCGGGCCGACGCGGGCTCGGGGTCGATGCGTCGACGGCTCGACGAGATCTGCGCCGAGGTGGATGCCGCGATCGCCGACGGCGTCGAGTTCATCATCCTCAGCGACCGCGACTCGACGAAGGACCTCGTCCCGATCCCGTCGCTGCTGACGCTCTCCGCCGTGCACCACCACCTCATCCGCAACGAGAACCGCATGAAGGTCGGTCTCGTCGTCGAGGCAGGTGACGTGCGCGAGGTCCACCATGTCGCGACGCTCATCGGTTACGGCGCGTCCGCGGTCAACCCGTACCTCGCGATGGAGACGGCGGAGTACCTCGTCCGTGCGGGCTACATCACCGGCGTCTCGCAGGAGAAGGCGGTCAAGAACCTGATCTACGCCCTCGGCAAGGGCGTGCTGAAGATCATGTCCAAGATGGGCATCTCGACGGTGTCGTCCTACGCAGGTGCCCAGGTCTTCGAGGCCGTCGGTCTGTCGCAGGAGTTCATCGACACGTACTTCACCGGCACCGAGACGAAGCTCGGCGGCATCGGCATCGATGAGATCGCCCGCGAGAACCAGGCGCGGCACGACTTCGCCTACCCCTCGGATCAGGCCGTGCGTGCGCACGAGCGGCTCTGGACGGGCGGCGAGTACCAGTGGCGCCGCGACGGTGCCCCGCACCTGTTCAACCCCGACACGGTGTTCCGCCTGCAGCACGCCACGCGGACGCGTCGGTACGACATCTTCCGCGAGTACACGCACATGGTCGACGAGCAGGCGTCCGAGCTCAAGACCCTCCGTGGGCTGTTCCGACTGAAGACGGGCGTGCGTCCGGCCGTGCCGATCGACGAGGTCGAGCCGGTGTCGTCCATCGTCAAGCGCTTCTCGACGGGCGCGATGAGCTACGGGTCGATCTCGAAGGAGGCGCACGAGACCCTCGCGATCGCGATGAACCGCCTCGGCGCCAAGTCGAACACCGGTGAGGGCGGCGAAGACGTCGACCGGCTGCTCGATCCTGAGCGGCGCAGCGCGATCAAGCAGGTCGCGTCGGGTCGGTTCGGCGTCACGAGCATGTACCTCACCCACGCGGACGACATCCAGATCAAGCTCGCCCAGGGTGCCAAGCCCGGCGAGGGCGGACAGCTGCCGCCGGGCAAGGTCTATCCCTGGATCGCCCGCACCCGCGGGGGGACGCCCGGCGTCGGGCTCATCTCCCCGCCGCCGCACCACGACATCTACTCCATCGAGGACCTCAAGCAGCTCATCTTCGACGTCAAGCGCGCCAACCCGTCGGCGCGCGTCCACGTCAAGCTGGTGAGCCAGTCGGGCATCGGTGCGGTCGCCGCCGGGACCGCGAAGGCCCTCGCCGACGTCATCCTGGTCTCGGGCCACGACGGCGGAACCGGAGCGAGTCCGCTGAACTCGCTGAAGCACGCGGGCACCCCGTGGGAGCTCGGGCTCGCCGAGACGCAGCAGACGCTCATGATCAACGACATGCGCGGGCGCGTGGTCGTGCAGGCCGACGGGCAGCTCAAGTCGGGCCGTGACGTCCTCATCGCCGCGCTCCTGGGCGCCGAGGAGTTCGGGTTCGCCACGAGCGCGCTCGTCGTCGAGGGCTGCATCATGATGCGCGTCTGCCACCTCGACACCTGCCCCGTCGGTGTCGCGACCCAGAACCCCGAGTTGCGCAGGCGCTTCACGGGCAAGGCCGAGTACGTCGTGAACTTCATGGAGTTCATCGCCCAGGAGGTGCGGGAGTACCTCGCAGAGCTCGGCTTCCGCTCCATCGAAGAGGCCGTGGGCCACACCGAGGTCCTCGACGTGCAGCCCGCCGTCGACCACTGGAAGGCGTACGGGCTCGACCTCTCGCCGATCCTGCACGGCCCGGCCTTCGGAGCCGACGCACCTCGCCACCGTGTCATCGAGCAGGAGCACGAGCTCGAGAACCACTTCGATGTGGCGCTGCTCGAGAGTGCCCGCGATGTCGTCGCGCACGGCGGGCACATCGCCATCGATCTCCCGGTGCGCAACACCGAGCGCGCGGTGGGCACGATGCTCGGCCACCACGTCACCAAGGCGCACGGGGCGAACGGACTCCCCGCGGGGACGATCGAGGTGAACCTCACCGGCTCGGCGGGACAGTCCTTCGGCGCCTTCCTGCCGTCGGGCATCACGCTGCGGCTCGAGGGGGACTCGAACGACTACGTGGGCAAGGGGCTCTCGGGTGGCGAGATCGTCGTCCGCCCGCCGCGTGGGGCAACCTTCGACGCCTCGAAGAACGTCATCGCCGGCAACGTGATCGGCTACGGCGCGACCCAGGGCTCCATGTTCCTGCGGGGCGTGGTCGGTGAGCGCTTCCTCGTCCGCAACTCGGGGGCGACGGCCGTCGTCGAGGGGGTGGGGGACCACGCGCTCGAGTACATGACGGGTGGTCTGGCGGTGATCCTCGGCGCCACCGGTCGCAACCTCGGTGCGGGCATGTCCGGCGGCTCCGCGTACATCTACCAGCTCGACCGCGCGCTCATCAACCGCGAGGCGCTGGCCACGGGCGAGCTCGAGCTCACCGAGCTCGGGTCGGGTGACGTCGAGATCCTCCGCGACCTCCTGACCCGTCACGTCGAGGAGACCGGCTCCGACCTCGCCGAGCGGCTGCTCGCCGACCTGGAGACGGAAGCCGCGAACTTCACCCGTGTCCTGCCGCGCGATTACGCGGCCGTCCTGAAAACCCGCCAGGAGGCGATCGACGAGGGGCTCGACCCCGACAGCGACGTCGTCTGGACCCGCATCCTGGAGGTGACCGGTGGCTGATCCCAAGGGCTTCCTCAAAGTCACCGAGCGCGAGCTCCCGCCGCGCCGGCCCGTTCCCGTCCGCATCATGGACTGGAAGGAGGTGTACGAGCAGGGCGACCAGGCCGTGCTCCGACGCCAGGCCGGCCGGTGCATGGACTGCGGCATCCCGTTCTGCCATCAGGGGTGCCCGCTGGGCAACCTGATCCCGGAGTGGAACGACCTCACCTGGCGCGGTGAGGGGCGTGCGGCGATCGAACGCCTGCACGCCACGAACAACTTCCCGGAGTTCACGGGCCGACTGTGCCCGGCGCCCTGCGAGAGCTCGTGCGTACTGGGCATCAACCAGCCTGCGGTCACGATCAAGCAGATCGAGGTCTCGACGATCGACGAGGCGTTCGCGAACGGCTGGGTCGAGGCCGAGCCTCCCGGGCGACTCACGGGCAAGACCGTCGCCGTCGTGGGCTCGGGGCCTGCGGGTCTCGCCGCCGCACAGCAGCTGACGCGCGCCGGCCACACGGTCGCCGTGTACGAGCGCGACGACCGCATCGGCGGTCTGCTGCGCTACGGCATCCCCGATTTCAAGATGGAGAAGCGCCACCTCGAGACCCGGCTGCGTCAGATGCGCGACGAGGGCACCCGCTTCCGGGCGGGCGTCGAGATCGGCAAGGACCTGTCGTGGGCGGACCTGCGTGCCCGCTACGACGCGGTCGTCATCGCGACCGGCGCGACTGAGCCGCGCGACCTCGCCATCCCCGGCCGCGACCTCGCCGGCGTGCACTTCGCGATGGAGTACCTCGTCGAGTCGAACAAGGCGGTCGCGGGCGATCAGGTGCCGCACCAGATCCACGCCGAGGGGAAGCACGTCGTCGTCATCGGCGGCGGCGACACGGGCGCCGACTGCATCGGCACGGCGCACCGGCAGGGCGCGCTGAGCGTCACCAACCTCGCCATCGGCACGCAGCCGCCCGAGGCGCGACCGGACCACCAGCCGTGGCCGATGATGCCGACGCTCTTCGAGGTCGCATCGGCCCATGAAGAGGGCGGCGAGCGGTCCTACCTCGCCTCGACCGTCGAGTTCCTCTCGAACGAGGTCGGCGAGGTCCGCGCGCTGCGCGTGGCCGAGACGGAGTTCGTCGACGGTCGACGCGTCCCCAAGAGCGGGACCGAGCGGGAGATCCCGGCGGACCTCGTCCTCATCGCCATGGGCTTCACGGGACCCGAGCGTCCCGCGCTCGAGCAGCAGCTCGGGGCGGTGTTCACCGATCGCGGCAACGTCGAGCGGGCCGACGACTGGCAGTCGACCGCACCGGGCGTCTTCGTGGCGGGGGATGCCGGGCGCGGCCAGTCCCTCATCGTGTGGGCCATCGCTGAGGGGCGAGCCGCGGCATCCGCCGTCGACGAGTACCTCATGGGCGCCACCGACCTCCCGGCGCCGGTCCGACCGACCGACGTCGCGATCGGGCTCCAGCACGCCTAGGCTGAGACCGTTCACAACCTCCCCTCATCACTACCCGACGGAGTCATTTCTGTGAGACGCGCGAAGATCGTCGCCACTCTGGGTCCCGCCACCGAAAGCTACGAGATGGTCCGTGCCATCATCGACGCCGGTGTCGACGTGACCCGATTCAACCTCAGCCACGGCGACTACGCCGATCACGATGCCCGCTTGGCGAACGTCCGGAAGGCGGCAGAGGATGCCGGCCGTGCCGTCGCCGTCCTCGTCGACCTGCAGGGCCCGAAGATCCGCCTCGGACGCTTCGCGGCCGGTCCGCACGAGCTCGCCGTCGGCGACGTGTTCAAGATCACGACCGACGACATCCCCGGCACCAAGGAGATCGTCTCGACGACCTTCAAGGGCCTGCCGAACGACGTGAAGCCCGGGGACTACCTGCTCATCGACGACGGCAAGGTGCGCGTGCAGGTCACCTCGGTCGACGGCCCGGTCGTGACCACCGAGGTCATCGTCGCCGGACCGGTGTCGAACAACAAGGGCATCAACCTGCCCGGTGTCGCAGTCAACGTGCCGGCCCTGTCGGAGAAGGACGAGGCCGACCTCCGTTGGGGTCTCCAGGCCGGCGCCGACATCATCGCGCTGTCGTTCGTGCGCAACGCCGCCGACGTCACCCGTGTGCACGAGATCATGGCGGAGGAGGGCCGCAAGGTCCCCGTCATCGCCAAGATCGAGAAGCCCCAGGCCGTGGACGCCCTCGAGGAGATCATCGACGCCTTCGACGGCATCATGGTCGCCCGAGGCGACCTCGGCGTCGAGCTGCCGCTCGAGGCGGTGCCGATCGTGCAGAAGCGCGCCGTCGAGCTCTGCCGTCGCATGGCCAAGCCCGTCATCGTCGCGACGCAGATGCTCGAGACGATGATCGAGAACCCGGTGCCGACCCGCGCCGAGACGAGCGACGTCGCCAACGCCGTCCTCGACGGCGCGGACGCGGTCATGCTCTCGGGCGAGACCAGCGTCGGCAAGCACCCGGTCGGCGTCGTCGAGACGATGGCCCGCATCATCGACGCGACCGAGACCCACGGCCTCGAGCGCATCCCCCCGCTGACGGCCAAGCCCCGTACGCAGGGCGGCATCATCACCCTCGCCGCCAACGAGGTCGCGGAGTTCGTCGAGGCGAAGTACATCTGCCTCTTCACCGAGTCGGGCGACACGGCGCGGCGCATGTCGCGCCTGCGCTCGGGCATCCCCATCATGGCGTTCACGATCGAACCGGCGATCCGTCGTCGCATGGCGGTGACCTGGGGCGTCCAGTCCACGCTCGTCGAGCACGTCGCGCACACCGACCTCATGTTCCTGCAGGTCGACGACTACTTCCTCTCCCGCGGCCTGCTGCAGGAAGGGGACAAGGTGGTCGTCATCTCCGGATCCCCTCCCGGGATCATCGGGGCGACCAACGACATCCGCATCCACAAGATCGGCGACGCGGTCAACGGCAAGGCGCCCATCTACAAGGCCGAGGGCTGACCCCGAGCCGTTCCGCGAGAGGCGGGCATCCCTTCGGGGTGCCCGCCTCTAGCACTGTCGGGGGAGCGGGGGAAGGCCTGCCGCCGGGGGCTCCGCGAGGCGTACCTTCACGCCACAGGTATCCGTTTCCCGGCCACAGGAGGTCATCATGGGGTTCATCGGTTTTCTGATTCTGGGGCTCATCGCCGGCGCGATCGCGAAGCTGATCCTTCCGGGCAAGCAGGGCGGCGGCTGGTTCATCACCCTGATCCTGGGCGTGGTGGGAGCGCTGTTGGGCGGCTGGCTCGGCAGCGTGCTCTTCAACCGCCCGCTCGAGGAGTTCTTCAGCATCCAGACATGGCTGCTCGCCATCGGCGGCTCGCTGATCGTGCTGCTGATCTACGGCCTCATCGTCGGCCGCCGTCGGACGACCTGACCGCGGACGGAGACGGGAACGGCGCCCCCTCGGGGGCGCCGCTCTGCTGGTGCCGGTGGTGGGAGTCGAACCCACACGCCCTTTCGGGCAACCGAGTTTGAGTCGGTCGCGTCTGCCATTCCGCCACACCGGCGCGCGCCTGATCGACCCTACCGCAGGAAGCATGCACGGCCTGGCCTAGGATGGACGACGTGACTGAGCAGGAACCCACCTCCGCCCCCCAGGCAGCTCCCGCTCCCCGACGCGTCGTCGTCGCGGAGGATGAGTCGCTGATCCGCCTCGACATCGTCGAGATCCTGCGCGACAGCGGCTTCGACGTGGTCGGCGAGGCGGGCGACGGTGAGACCGCCGTGCAGCTCGCGACGGAGCTGCGTCCGGACCTCGTCATCATGGACGTGAAGATGCCCGTCCTCGACGGCATCAGTGCGGCAGAGAAGCTGAGCAAGAACCACGTGGCGCCGGTCGTCCTCCTGACGGCCTTCAGCCAGAAGGAGCTCGTCGAGCGCGCGAGTGAAGCAGGCGCCCTCGCCTACGTCGTCAAGCCGTTCACGCCGAACGACCTGCTCCCGGCGATCGAGATCGCGCTCGCACGCTACGAGCAGATCATCACGCTCGAGGCCGAGGTCGCCGACATGGTCGAGCGCTTCGAGACCCGCAAGCTCGTCGACCGCGCCAAGGGCCTGCTCAACGAGAAGATGGGCCTGTCCGAGCCCGAGGCGTTCCGCTGGATCCAGAAGGCGTCGATGGATCGTCGCCTCACGATGCAGGACGTCGCCAAGGCGATCATCGAGCAGCTCGCGCCCAAGAAGTCCTGACACCCCGGTCGTGATCGACGAGCTCGATCTCCCGGTCCTCCTCGCATCGCGAGAGGGACCGGTCCGGCTGCGGGGCGCGATGCGGGACGACGTCGATGCGATCATCGCGCTGCTCTCGGATGACCCGGTCAGCGCCGGGCGCGGCGACGTGGCTGCGGCGGAGGACCGTGGCCTGTACCAGCGGGGCCTGGTGCGCATCCTGGCCTCGGAGAGCAACGACCTCCTGGTGGTGGAGAGCGATGACCTCGTCGTCGCGACGATGCAGCTGACCGTGATCCCCGGGATGGCGCGACGCGGCAGCACGCGGCTCCTGGTCGAAGCGGTCCGGGTCGCGCAGGCATGGCGATCACAGGGCGTCGGCTCCGCCATTATGCGCTGGGTGGCGGACGTCGCCGCGCCGTCGGTCGGCGCGACGGTCGTCCAACTGACCTCGGATGCCGCACGGACCGACGCGCACCGGTTCTACACGCGACTGGGGTTCGTCGACTCCCACGTCGGCTTCAAACTCGTCCTCCCGAGTTGAGAAGGCGCGAGCCTCAGGATGCCGGCTGGTCGCGCACCATGTTGGTGATCCGCACCGTCGAGCACCGCCTGCCCTGATCGTCGGTGACGACGATCTCGTGGACGGTCATGCTCCGGCCGAGGTGGATCGGCGTGCAGACGCCGGTGACCCACCCCTCCGTCGCCGATCGGGTGTGGGTCGCGTTGATGTCGATGCCGACCGCCAGTCGCCCCTCGCCCGCGTGCAGGTTGGCGTGCATCGATCCCAGCGACTCGCCGAGCACGACATACGCGCCGCCGTGCAGGAGCCCGACGGGCTGCGTGTTGCCGGCCACCGGCATCCGGGCCACCGCCCGTTCCGGGGTGAACTCGACGAACTCGATCCCCATCTTCTCGGCCAGGGCGCCCATGCCGCGGCCGGCGGCCCAGTCGAGGGCGTCGGCGGGGGAGGAGGCGGTCTCGGGCATGGCGCATCACCTTCGGTTCGGGTGGTGCCGACCCGGCACCGGTGCGGGGAAGTCGGTGTCGCATGCCCGAACTAGGCTGGTCGGGTGAGCGACTCCGGAAAGCCTACTCTGCTCGTCGTCGACGGCCACTCGTTGGCCTACCGGGCCTTCTTCGCCCTCCCGGTCGACAATTTCTCGACGAAGGACGGCCAGCACACCAACGGCATCTACGGGTTCCTGTCGATGTTCGTGAACCTCGTCAAGGCCGAGCAGCCGACCCACCTCGCGGTCGCCTTCGACACCTCGCGGCAGTCGTTCCGCACGCGTGTCTACGAGGAGTACAAGGCGAACCGCTCGGAGTCCCCGTCGGAGTTCAAGGGCCAGATCCCGCTCTTGCAGGAGTGCCTCGCAGCCATGGGCGTGCCCGTCCTCGCCAAGGAGGACATCGAGGCCGACGACATCCTCGCGACCCTGGCGACGCAGGGCGTGGAGCGCGGCTTCGACGTCCTCGTCTGCTCCGGCGACCGCGACACCATCCAGCTGGTGACCGATGAGGTCACCCTCCTGTACCCGAGCGTCCAGGGCGTCTCGCAGCTCAAGCGCTACACGCCCGAGGCGGTCGTGGAGAAGTACGGTCTGCCTCCGCAGAACTACCCGGACATCGCAGCGCTGGTCGGCGAGACGAGCGACAACCTGCCGGGTGTGCCGAAGGTCGGCGAGAAGACCGCGGTCAAGTGGCTCACGCAGTTCGGCACCCTGGACGAGCTGCTCTCCCGCGCCGGTGAGATCAAGGGGGTCGTCGGCGGCAACCTCCGAGACCACATCGAGGACGTCCGCCGCAATCGTCAGTTGAACACGCTGCTGCGCGACGTCGAGCTCCCGGTCGCACCCGACGACCTGGCTGTGCAGCCGCTCGACGCGCAGGCGGTGCGCGAGATCTTCGCGCGGCTGGAGTTCCGCACGCTCCTGCCCCGGGTCTTCGAAGCGATGGGTGCCGAGCCCGAGCCCGTGACCCCCGAGGTCGAGGCCCCCGTCGCGCACGAGACGGATGCCGCGACCCTTGCCGAGTGGCTCGCATCGCGCGAGGGTGATGTCGCCGTCACGCTCACCGTCGCAGGCGGTCTGCCGACACGCGTGGGCGTCGCCACGATCGAGGAGGCCCACGAGACGGCATGGGACGACAGCGCCCGGTCGGCCCTGACGCCATGGCTCGAGAGCGATGCGCCCAAGGTGCTGGCGGACGCCAAGTCTCAGGTGAAAGCGCTCCGTCGGGGCGGCGTCCGGCTGGGTGGCCTGGCGTTCGACGTCATGCTCGCGGGCTGGCTGCTGCGCCCGAGTCTGCCCGACAAGAACCTCGCCGATCTGGTCGACCGTCACCTCGACGAGAAGCTGCCCGAGGCGGATCCGTCGCAGCTGGTGCCCGAGACCGAGGGCGCGACCCCCGGACAGCTCGCCTGGTTCATCCTGCGGGTCGCCGCCGCGCAGCGTGATGAGCTCGCCGACTCGGTTGCTCGGGTGCTCACCGAGATCGAACTGCCCACCCTCGACGCCCTCGCCGACATGGAGCTCGCCGGCGTCTCGGTCTCGCGCGAGAAGCTGTCGGGCTTCTCCGGCGAGCTCGCCGAGCGAGCTGACGGCATCGCGCAGGAGGCCTACGCCATCATCGGGCGGGAGGTGAACCTCGGGTCGCCGAAGCAGCTGCAGGAGGTGCTGTTCGACCAGCTCGAGTTGCCCAAGACCCGCAAGACCAAGACCGGGTACTCGACGGATGCCGCAGTGCTCGCCGATCTGCAGGAGTCGAACCCGCATCCCTTCCTCGGTCTGCTGCTGCAGCATCGAGAGGCGACGAAGCTCCGTCAGATCATCGAGTCGCTGACGGTCGGGATCGCCGACGACGGCCGCATCCACACCACGTACGTGCAGACCGGCAGCCAGACCGGCCGACTCTCGAGCACCGATCCCAACCTGCAGAACATCCCCATCCGGAACGAGGAATCCCGCCGCATCCGCGCGGCCTTCGAGGTCGGCGCCGGGTACGAGACGCTCCTCACCGCCGACTACTCCCAGATCGAGATGCGCATCATGGCGCATCTGTCGGGCGACCCCGGCCTCATCGAGGCGTTCAACTCGGGCGAGGACCTCCACCGCTTCGTCGGTGCACGCGTCTTCGGCGTCGAGCCGGCGGAGGTGACCTCCGCCATGCGCACCAAGGTGAAGGCGATGTCGTACGGTCTCGTCTACGGGCTCAGCGCCTTCGGCCTGTCGAAGCAGCTGCGGATCGAGCAGTCTGAGGCCAAGCAGCTCATGCTCGAGTACTTCGCCCGCTTCGGCGCCGTGCGGGACTACCTGCGCTCATCGGTCGAGCAGGCGCGCATTGACGGCTACACCGAGACCATCTTCGGCCGTCGCCGCCCGTTCCCCGACCTGACGAGCCCGAACCGCGTCCTGCGGGAGAACGCCGAGCGCGCCGCGCTCAACGCGCCCATCCAGGGCAGTGCGGCCGACATCATGAAGATCGCGCTGTACGAGATCCACAGCGATCTCCGCGAGCGGGAGCTGGCGTCGCGGGTGCTGCTGCAGATCCACGACGAACTCGTCGTCGAGGTGGCGACGGGTGAGTGGGACGCGGTCGAGGAGATCGTCCGGCTCCGGATGGGCGACGCCGCCGACCTGTCCGTTCCGCTCGATGTCCAGATCGGCCGCGGCGGCGACTGGGACGAAGCCGCGCACTGACCCGGACGGCGGCCCGGTCTACGCTCGGACCATGACCGACGAACAACGCACTCCCACGCGCATCGACACGATCGCGGACGCCTGGGTGGACACTCTCGCCGAGCTTTCGCCGAGCCTCGCGACCTATATCGGCCGTTTCGAGCACAACGGGCGTCTCGACGACCTCTCGCCGGAAGGGACCGAACGGGCGGCGACAGCCGCTGCGACAACCCTCCGCGACCTCGAGGCCGCCGAGGCCGCCGACGAGGTCGACGAGGTCACGAAGATGGACCTCTCATCGGAGCTCTCCCTGCAGCTCGCGCTCCACGAGGCGGGGGCGCACCTTCGCGACGTGAACGTGATCGCCTCGCCCGCGCAGGACCTCCGCGCGGTCTTCGACCTGATGCCGACCGACACGGTCGAGGACTGGGCCGTCATCGCGGAGCGCCTGGGCGCGGTGCCCGCCGCCATCACCGGCTACATCGAGACGCTGCGCAGCGGCATCGCGCAGGGCGTCGTCCCTGCTCGCCGTCAGGTCACCGAGGTCGTCACCCAGATCGCCCGCTACACCGGCGACGCCGGCTTCTTCGCCACCTTCGCAGGCGGTGCGGCGTCGTCCGAGGGGGAGCTCCCGGCATCCCTCACCCGCGACCTCGCGGAAGGCTCCGGCGCCGCTCGGGTCGCCTACGACCAGCTGGCCGCGTTCCTGTCCGACGAGCTCGCGCCCGCGTCCGGCGACGTGGACGCCGTGGGCCGCGAGTTGTACGCGCTGCATTCCCGACGGTTCCTCGGCGCGACCATCGACCTGGACGAGACCTACGAGTGGGGTGTCGAGGAGCTCGCCCGCATGGTCGCCGAGCAGGAGTCGATCGCCGACGAGATCAAGGCGGGGGCCTCGGTCGAGGAGGCGGTCGCGTTCCTCGAGCAGGACGAGAGCCGCAAGCTCCGCAGCACGGACGCTCTGCAGCGGTGGATGCAGGAGACCAGCGACCGGGCGGTCGATGAGCTCGGGCGCACCCACTTCGACATCCCCGAGCCCATCCGCCGTCTGGAGTGCATGATCGCGCCCACGAACGAGGGTGGGATCTACTACACGGGTCCGACCGACGACTTCTCCCGACCCGGGCGCATGTGGTGGTCGGTGCCGGAGGGGGTCGACTCGTTCGACACGTGGCGCGAGCTGACGACGGTCTACCACGAGGGCGTTCCCGGTCATCACCTGCAGATCGCCCAGGCCGTCTACAACCGCACCGAGCTGAACTCGTGGCGACGCCTACTCGCGGGATCGAGCGGACACGCCGAGGGCTGGGCCCTCTATGCGGAGCGACTGATGGAGCAGCTCGGCTACCTCGACGACCCGGCGGACCGGCTGGGGATGCTCGACGGTCAGCGGATGCGGGCCGCCCGGGTCGTCCTGGACATCGGCGTGCACCTCGGCAAGCAGCGCCCGGACGGCGGCGGTGTCTGGGACGCCGACTATGCGCTGGAATTCATGCGCCGCAACGTGAACATGTCGGACGAGTTCATCCGGTTCGAGGTGAACCGGTACCTGGGCTGGCCAGGACAGGCACCGTCGTACAAGGTCGGCCAGCGGATCTGGGAGCAGATCCGCGACGACGCGCAGCAGCGCGAGGGAGCGGATTTCGACGTCAAGCGCTTCCACATGCGCGCGCTGCGTCTGGGCGGCGTCGGGCTCGACACGCTCCGGGCCGCCCTCGCGAAGGGCTGACGGGCCGCGGTCGGGGGGCGTCGGGAATACCCGGCGCCCTCCGTCGTTCTCCTTCCTCGCAGGTTCATGCATCTGAATGAAAGGGGCCGACGTGGCCGCAGTGGAACTGGGACTCGACACCTTCGGTGACATCACGCTGGATGCCGACGGTCAGCGCGTCTCGCACGCGCAGGCGATCCGCAACCTCGTCGACCAGGCAGCCCTCGCCGACGCCGTGGGCGTCGACTTCATCGGGGTCGGGGAGCATCACCGCCGCGAGTACGCCGTCTCGAGTCCCGAGATCGTGCTGGCCGCGATCGCCGCCCGGACCGAGCGCATCCGACTCGGCACGGCCGTCACCGTGCTCTCGAGCGACGACCCGGTCCGCGTCTACGAGCGCTTCGCGACGCTCGACGCCGTCTCGAACGGACGCGCGGAGGTCATCCTCGGCCGCGGCTCGTTCATCGAGTCCTTCCCGCTGTTCGGCTATGACCTGTCGGACTACGAGGCCCTCTTCGAGGAGAAGCTCGAGCTGTTCTCGATCCTCCGGGAGGAGAAGCCCGTCACGTGGCAGGGGACGATGCGCGCGTCGCTCTCGCAGGCCGATGTGTTCCCGAAGACTGAGAACGGGATCCGTGCGTGGGTCGGCGTCGGGGGATCGCCGGAGTCCGTCATCCGCACCGCCCGGTACGGCTACGGTCTGATGCTCGCCATCATCGGCGGCCCCGCGGCCCGGTTCCGCCCTTACGTCGACCTGTATCACCGCGCGGTCGACGAGCTCGGCACCCCGGCCCTGCCCATCGGCATCCACTCGCCGGGACACATCGCCGAGACCGACGAGCAAGCGTGGGAGGAGGCGTACCCGGGCTTCGAGGCGCAGAACAACACCATCGGCGCCGAACGCGGGTGGCCGCCGTACAGCCGGATGCGGTTCCAGCAGGAGGTGGGACCGGGAGGATCCATCTACGCGGGGTCGCCGGAGACGGTCGCGCGGAAGATCGCGGACACTGTGCAGACGCTCGGGGCCGGCCGGTTCGACCTGAAGTACGCCAACGGGACCTTGGGTCACGACAAGCTCATGCGATCGGTCGAGCTCTACGGCACGAGGGTGATCCCGCTCGTCCGGGAGATGCTGGGGAAGTGAGGCGACGCCGGGCATCCCGTCGCACTCGTACGATGCAGGGATGACCGAAACGACGACGGCGCCCCCCGGGGCGAGACTCGACCGTCTGCCCTTCACCTGCACGCACCTCCGGGTGCTCACGGGGTCGGGCACCGGCTGGGCGCTCGACGCGATGGACGTCGGGCTGATCTCCTTCGTCATCGCGGCCCTCGTCGCGGAATGGCAGCTGACCACGGCGGCGTCGTCGTGGATCGCCTCGGCGGGATTCGCCGGCATGGCCGTCGGGGCGACCCTCGGCGGGCTGCTGGCCGACCGCATCGGTCGGCGTTCCGTCTTCGCGCTCACGCTGCTCATCTACGGGCTCGCGACGGGGGCGAGCGCCCTGGCGGGCGGGCTCGCCGCGCTCATCGCCCTGCGGTTCGTGGTGGGGCTGGGCCTCGGCGCCGAACTGCCGGTGGCCAGCACCTACGTGAGCGAGTTCGCACCGGCCCGCATGCGGGGCCGGGTCATCGTCGTCCTCGAAGCCTTCTGGGCCGTCGGCTGGACCGCGTCGGCACTCATCGGGTACCTCGTCATCCCGAATGTCGAAGATGGGTGGCGGTGGGCGCTGGCGATCGGCGCGATCCCGGCGGTGTACGCCATCGTCGTGCGGTGGGGACTCCCTGAGTCGCCGCGATGGCTCGCCTCGAGAGGTCGCGCCGCCGAGGCGGAGCGGGTCGTCGCCGACATAGAGCGTTCCCCCGCGCTCTTCGGCACCCGGCGTGTGGAGGGTGCCGCGACGGCCCCTGCGTCCGCCGTCGCCGCGAGCACCGTCGGGGAGCGGCTGCGGGCGCTCTGGGCATCGCGGCTGCGGCGACGCACGGCATCCCTGTGGGTCGTCTGGTTCTGCGTCAACTTCGCCTACTACGGCGCCTTCATCTGGATCCCCACCCTGCTGTACACGCAGGGGTACGACCTGGTGCGGACCTTCGGGTTCACGCTCGTCATCACCCTGGCTCAGCTTCCGGGGTACGCCGTCGCCGCGTGGCTCATCGAGCGATGGGGTCGTCGGGCGACCCTGTCGGTGTTCCTGGCCGGGTCTGCGGTCGCCGCGCTGCTGTTCGGGCAGGCCACGACCGTGCCGATGATCCTCGCGACGGGCATGGCGCTTTCGTTCTTCAACCTCGGCGCCTGGGGTGCGCTCTACGCGGTCACGCCCGAGTCCTATCCGACCTCCCTTCGCGGGACGGGGGCGGGCTGGGCCGCGGGTGTCGGGCGGATCGCGTCAATCCTGGCGCCGCCGGCTGTTCCCCTGTTGCAGGGTGTCGGCGGTGTCCCGCTCGTGTTCGTCGTGCTGGGCGCGTTCTTCGTCGTCGCGGCGGCGGCGACCTGGGGGCTCGCGGATGCCCGGGGTCGGAGCCTCGAGGAGTGACCGGCGTGGACGGCCCCGTCTAGGCTTGCCGGGTGCAGGAGATCCGCTACGTCGCCATCGGGGATTCGTTCACGGAGGGCGTCGGCGATGAACTGCCCGATGGGACCGTGCGAGGGTGGGCCGACCTCGTCGCGCAGGGCTGGGCCGATTCGCGCGGCGCCGCGATCTCGTACGCGAACCTCGCCATCCGCGGCAAGCTGATCCAGCCGATCGTCGACGAGCAACTGGAGCGCGCACTGGCGTTGCGGCCGACCCACCTCTCGTTCAACGGCGGCGGCAACGACATGCTCCGCCCTCGGACGCCGATCTCGCGGACCGCCGACGCCTTCTCGCACGTGCTGCGCCGTTGCGACGAGGAGGGGGTGACGATGATCGTGCTGTCGGGGGCGAACCCGTCGGCGCAGCTGCCCCTGCCACGCCTCATCCAACGGCGCGGCGATGCACTGTCCCACGCCGTCGTCGACCGCATCGCCGACCGCGACGACCTCGTGGTGGCCCTCAACTGGCCCGACCGCGAGCTCTCGGACCCGTCGTTCTGGTCCGTGGACCGCCTGCACATGAACTCGCGTGGTCATCACCGGGTCGCGGCACGGGTGCTGGACGCACTCGGTCAACAGGTGCCCGCCGGGTGGTGGCGGCTGGAAGGTCTCGACGAGACCGTGCGCCTCGGCCGATCGCGATACCTCCGCGAGCATCTGGGGCCCTGGGTGAAACGGCGTCTGACCGGGACGTCGTCCGGCGACGGGCGATCGGCGAAGTTCGCCGACTGGTTGCGCGTCGAGCCGCGCGGCTAGGCACAGTCGTCCGGAGGGTGTCAAGACGGTGCCGGGCGCGGTCGGCATCCGCCATCATCGGGAGCACCATCCTGGAAAGGGAGTGCTCTCATGAGTATCGGAACCGGCATCGTGCTGTTCGTGATCGGGGCGATCCTGGTCTTCGCGGTGAACGTCGACGTGGAGGCCGTCAACCTCGACATGATCGGCTACATCCTGATGGGTGCGGGAGCGCTGGTGTTCATCATCGGTCTCGCACTGATGTTCAAGCGGCGTTCCAGCGAATCGACCGTCCGCACCGTCGACCCCGTCGCGGGGGAGCGGGTCACCCGCTCCGAGACCCGCACGTCGGGAGACGGCACCATCTGACCCCCGAACATCGACACGACGAAGGGCCCGGTCGCCGAGACCGAGCCCTTCGTCGTGTGTCAGCGTCGCGGCTGACGCGGCTGATCCCAGCCGAGGTGGATGCGGGTGCGCCTGCGTTCGACCGAGATGAAGATCGCGCCGAGCAGCCACAGCGGCAGTTGCGTGAGGAACGCCACCCGGAACGCGTCGAGCCGGTAGGTGTCGGGCGTCCCGGCACCCTGGAGGTCGAGCGCGAGGCCGATCGCGAAGACCGCGACGAGGGCCGCCAGGAACCCGCCCGCGTTCGTGACGCCGGTGGCGGTGCTGAGCCGGTGGGTGGGGTTGTGCGTGCGCGCGTGGTCGAAGGCGATCATCGAGGCGGGGCCGCCCATCGACAGCGCCACCATCAGGGCGATGAGCACCCACAGCGGCGCGGGACCAGGCCAGACGATGACCACCATCCAGGCGACGAACTGGACGCCCACTGCGGGAAGGACCAGCGCTCGGGAGCGCATGTGGGGGATGCGGCGGGAGAGATCGCCGAGGACGGGACCCAGCGCCATTCCGGCGAAGACGTAGAGCGACATCAGCGTGGTCGCCTCGGCGAGCGTGCGGCCCTCGCCGGCCGTGAGGAACGGGACGCCCCACAGCAGGATGAAGGCGGTGCCCGCGAACGGGGTGGTGAAGTGCGACCAGAACGCCAGTCGCGTCCCGGGGTGCGCCCACGCCGCCCGGATGCCGACCCCGGTGTCGATGCTCGAGGTCACCACGCGGATGGCGCCGGTGTCGGTGTTCACGCTGACGTCTCGCGTCGCCTCCGGCGGGCGGTTGCGCACGAGGGCGAACACCAGGACGGCGAACAGGACGCACAGCCCGGCGATGCCGCCGAAGGTGATCGTCCAGTCGGTCGCGTGCAGGACGGCGGCGATGGGGACGACGGCGACGAGCTGACCCGCTTGGCCGAGGATGCCGGTCAGCTGCACCATGAGCGGGCCACGCTGCGCGGGGAACCAGGTCGCGACCAACCGGAGCACCGCGGGGAAGACCGCGGCGTCGCCCGCGCCGAGCAGCATGCGTGCGACGATGGCCACGCCCACGCTGGGTGAGAGGGCCATCACCAGCTGCCCGGCGGCCATGAGCAGCATCCCGATCGTCATGATGGGGCGTGAGCCGAAGCGGTCGAGCAGCACGCCGACGGGGATCTGCATGCCGCCGTACACCGCGAGCTGGACGACCGCGAAGAGCGACAGGGTTGCAGCGTCCGCCTGGAACCGCTCCGCGGCGTCGACCCCGACAGTCGACAGCGACGTCCGGTTGGTGACCGCGAGGACGTACGCCGCGACGCCGGTGCCCCAGATGAGCCATGCGCGCCACCCCGGCCCGGAGCCGGCCACCCGCGAGACGTCGGCCGTCACGAGCGCGGCCCGCGGATCGGCTCGGGGAGGGGTGTGGGCACTCGACAACGCTACCCCTGCGATACCGCGTCCCCCCGCGAGGCTGTTCCCTGTCGGGGGCCGGGTCTACCCTGAGCGCAGGCGGCGCACCGTCGCCGTCTCGGCGAGAGGACAGCACATGAAGGCCACCATCGGCGACACCGTCATCGCGGAGGCATCCGACGACGAGATCATCCGCATCGAGGGGAACCCGTACTTCCCGCCGTCCTCGATCGCAGACGGTGTGCTCGTCGAGAGCCCCACGCCGTACACCTGTCCGTGGAAAGGCGTCTGCCAGTACTTCCACATCGAGGCGGGCGATGACTCGCTGAAGGATGGGGCGTGGTCGTACCCCGACCCGTACCCGACGGCGTTCGACCGGGTCGGCAAGGACTTCTCCGGCTACGTCGCCTTCTCACCGGGCGTGACGGTCTCGTCGTGAGCGAGGCGCGGGCTGCCACCCTCGAGGCGATCCGCGGGCTCGTGGCGGACCTGCATCCGGTGGAGAAGTCGATGTTCGGCTGCATCGCCCTCATGGTCGACGACGAGATGCTTCTGGCGGTCAATAGGGACGGCAGCCTGCTCGTGCGTGTCGACCGTCACGAGGATGCCGTCCTGCGACAGGAGTCCGACCGCGAGCGTGCCGTGATGGGCCCCCGTCGACGCGACATGGGTGAGGGATGGCTCCGAGCCGATGTCTCGCAGGATGAGACCGGGGAACGGCCGGCGTTCTGGGTGGCCGCGGCACGCCGCCGGCGCGAGCCTGCACGGAGCGGAGCATGAGCGGTCTGTACGCGCAGGTGCCCTACCGGGATGCCCCCGCGATGCTCGAGTGGCTGCGGCGCGCGTTCGGCGTGACGGTGGTGACGCAATGGCCCGACGAGGACGGCGGCGTCATGCACGCGGAGGTGCGGCTGGGAGACGCGGTGTTCACCGTGTTCAGCGATCGGGCGGGCTACTCCCGGCCGGAACCGCGCGGCGAGTCGGTAGGACTGGGCCTCGTCATCGTGCGCGACGATGCCGCGGAGGTGGATGCCGCATTCCGCACGGCCGTCGCCGCCGGCGCGGAGGTCGTCATCGAGCCGACGGACACGGAGTGGGGCAACTATCGGTTCCGGGTGCGCGACCCCGAGGGGTACGAGTGGACCTTCGGCACGTACATGCCCGGCGAGCCGCAGGAGTGGTCCGAGGAGGAGTACGCGTCGCCGACCTGATCCGGCGTCGCGCTCACACGGATGCCGGTGGCAGCAGGCCGTCGATGGCGAGGGTCACGACGTCGTGGCCGAGGCGGGAGCCGTCGATGGGGCCATCCGGCCGGTACCACTCGACGAGCGAGTTGATCATGCCGAAGATGAGACGTGCTGCGACGGCGGCATCCACGTCGTCGCGGATGTCGCCGTCCCGCTGGGCCTCGGCGACGAGCGCTGTCACGCGCTGGTCGAAGGTGCGCCGGCGCGACAGGGCGCGCTGCTCGACCTCCCCGTTGCCGCGGACGCGCAGCAGCAGGGTGACGTAGGGCAGGTTCGCGACGAGCGCGTCCGTCGCGCCGCGGAAGACGTCGCGCAGCTCTTCGAGGGCGGTGCGCTCCCCGCGGGGTCGGTCGAGGGTCGCCTCGAGGCTGTCCAGCGCGCGACCGAGAGCGATGTCGAGCACGGCTTCCTTCGACGGGAAGTGGTGGTACAGCGCGGACTTCGTCACTCCCAGCCGCCCGGCGACGTCCGCCACCGACGTCGCGTCGTAGCCGCGCTCGTTGAAGAGTGCGACGGCAGCGTCGAGCACGCCTTCCCGATCGTGACCGGGGCGACCTCGTCGCGCGGTGGCGGGTGCGGTGTCCATCCGGTCAGTCTGTCATCGTCGACGTGGGTCAGGCATCGACGATGAGATTCGTGATCCGAGCGGTGGCGACCAGGCCGCCGGCCCCGTCCGCCACGCGGATATCGTAGGTCGCCGTCCGCCGACCGCGGTGGAGCGCCGTCGCCGTCGCGGTCACGGTGTCGCCGCGGGGGCCCCGATGGTGGGTGATGTTGAGGTCCACCCCGACGCAGACCTTGCCCATCGTGCTGGCATGGATCATCGCCGCCCAGGAGCCCGTGGCCTCGGCGAGCGCCGCGGTGGCGCCGCCGTGCAGGCGCCCGAGGGACTGCGTGTTGCCGGCGACCGGCATCCGCGTCACCACCTGGTCGGCGGACTGCGACAGCAGCTCGATGCCGAGCTTGTCGTCCAGCGCGCCGGGGGAGATGGACCACAGTTCGTTCGTCACGTCTCATCCTCTGCTCGAGTTGTCCTCCACGTCCACGTCTGACACTATTACTGAACGAACGGTCTGCAAATAGTCCGCAGTCCCGGAGCACTGGCGCTCATGGAGGATGACGATGTCCGAGGCATACCTGGTGGGTGGTGTCCGCACCCCGGTGGGCCGCTACGGGGGAGCTCTCGCCGACGTGCGTCCCGACGATCTCGCCGCACTCGTCGTCCGCGAAGCGATAGCCCGATCGGGCCTCCCCGACGGGGCGCTCGACGAGGTGTACCTCGGCGCCGCGAACCAGGCGGGGGAGGACAATCGCAACGTCGCCCGGATGGCCGTGCTGCTGGCGGGTCTGCCCGACACGGTCCCGGGTTTGACCGTCAACCGACTCTGCGCGTCGGGGATGTCCGCCATCGCGCTGGCGTCGCAGGCGATCCGAGCGGGGGATGCCGACGCGATCGTCGCGGGCGGGGTGGAATCCATGACGCGAGCCCCCTGGGTGCAGGCGAAGCCGCCCCGGGCCTGGTCGAAGCCGGGGGAGTCGTTCGACACCTCGATCGGCTGGCGGTTCACGAACCCGCGACTCGCCGGGCGGGCGAAGGTGACGTTCACGATGCCGGAGACCGCCGAGGAGGTCGCCCGGGTCGACGGCATCTCTCGTGAGGACGCCGACGCCTTCGCCCTCCGCAGCCACCGGCGCGCAGTCGACGCGATCGATGCCGGTCGGTTCGCGGCCGAGATCGTGGCGGTCCCGACGCGGCGCGGTCGGGTCGACGCCGACGAGGGGCCTCGGCGCGATACGTCGGCGGAGGTGCTGGCGGGGCTCCGGCCGGTCGTCGCGGGAGGTTCGGTCGTGACGGCGGGCAACTCGAGTTCGCTGAACGACGGGGCATCCGCCGTCGTCGTCGCCAGCGCTGCGGCGGTTGATCGGCACGGTCTGCGGCCCCGTGCGCGGATCGTCGCCTCCGCGACGGCCGCCCTCGCCCCCGAGATCATGGGACTCGGTCCCGTGCCGGCGACGGAGCGGGCGCTCGCAAGGGCCGGTCTGACCACCGACGACCTCGACGCCGTCGAGCTGAACGAAGCCTTCGCCTCGCAGTCCCTGGCCTGCGTCCGCCGCCTGGGATTCGACCCCGAGATCGTCAACGCCGACGGGGGCGCGATCGCGCTCGGGCATCCGCTCGGTTCCAGCGGCTCGCGTCTGCTGGTCACCCTGCTCGGCCGCCTCGAACGTGGCGGTGGGCGATACGGCCTCGCGACGATGTGCGTCGGCGTCGGCCAGGGGACCGCGATGATCGTGGAGCGGATCGATGGCTGACGCGCTCACGGTCGAGCGTGCGTCCGATCGCACGGTCGTCACCCTGTCCCGTCCGGAGAAGAAGAACGCGATCGATCAGCAGATGATCGACGCGCTCCACGCCGTCTGCGACGAGCTCGAGGCGCATCCGCGGGTCCTCATCCTGCACGGTGCGGGCGGCGTCTTCGCCGCGGGTGCCGACATCGCGCAGCTGCGGGAGCGCCGCGCAGAGGATGCCCGCCGCGGCATCAACACCCACGCGTTCCGGCGCGTGCGCGCGCTGCCGATGCCGGTGATCGCCGCGATCGACGGGTGGGCCCTCGGGGGCGGCGCCGAGCTCGCGTACGCGGCCGACATCCGCATCGGCACGCCGTCCGCGCGCATCGGGAACCCGGAGACCGGGCTCGGAATCATCGCCGCCGCCGGTGCGACGTGGCGTCTTCCCGAAATCGTCGGCCATGCGCGCGCGAGCGAGATGCTCCTCACCGGGCGCATCCTCCGCGCGGAGGAAGCGCTCGCCTGGGGACTCCTCTCGTCGCTGCACGAGTCCGGCGAGGTCCTCGCGGCCGCGCACGCGATCGCCGATCGCATCGCGGCGAACGACGCCCTCGCCACGCGACACACCAAGACGGCGCTGCTCGCGGTGGCCGACCAGCATCCCGCGATCGAACTCGACCTGCAGGCCGAGCTCTTCGAGCGTCCCGAGAAGGAGCAGCGCATGACCCGATTCCTCGCGCGGAAGGCGGACCGGTGACCGCCGCGTCGGCCGGAGCGCCGGGCGTGGTGGGCGTCATCGGCGGCGGCAGGATGGGGGCCGGCATCGCGCACGCGTTCGTCCTCGCCGGCTCCCGCGTCGTGGTCGTCGAGCGCGACGCGGACGCGGCGGATGCAGCGGATGCCCGCATCCAGCGCAGCCTCGCGATCTCCGTCGACCGCGGCGCCACGACGGCGTCGCTCGACGACCTGCGGGCATTCGTCGAGGCGGTCGTCGATCCGACCGCACTGGCCGATGCCGACCTCGTGATCGAAGCGGTGCCCGAGGACCGGCAGCTGAAGGTCGAGGCGCTCCGGCGCGCGGCATCCGCCGTCCGCACCGATGCCGCCCTCGCCACCAACACCTCCTCGATCTCCATCGACGACCTCGCCGGTGCGTTGGAGCGGCCCGCCGACTTCATCGGCCTGCACTTCTTCAACCCCGTTCCCGCGTCGGGTCTCGTCGAGGTCGTGGTCGGCGCGCGGACCGCCGACACCCTCCGCGAGGCCGCGGTCGGCTGGGTGCAGGCGCTCGGGAAGACGCCGGTCGTCGTCCGCGATGCCCCGGGCTTCGCGTCGAGCCGGCTGGGTGTCGCCCTGGCCCTCGAAGCCATCCGGATGGTCGAGGAGGGCGTGGCGGATGTCGCGGCCATCGACGCCGCGATGGAGCTCGGCTACCGGCATCCCACCGGTCCGCTGCGCACCACCGACATCGTCGGGCTCGACGTCCGCCTCGGGATCGCGGAGGAGCTCGCCGCGAAGCTCGGCCCGCGGTTCGAGCCCCCGCGCCTGCTGCGCGAGATGGTCGAGGACGGTCGCCTCGGGCGCAAGAGCGGCATCGGATTCTACGAATGGAGTGACTCGTGAGCAGCATCCTTCCCAGCTACGTGCGCGACGGCTGGTGGACGCCGCCGGCATTGGGCGACGTGACCGAGGTGCAGGATGCGTCGACCGGCGCCGTCGTCGCGCGCGTCAGCACGGCGGGCATCGACGTGCCGGGCGTCCTCGATCACGGGCGGACGGTCGGGCAGCGCTCACTCGGAGCGCTCACCTTCCACGAACGAGCGATGCTCCTCAAGCAGTTCGCGCTCGCGCTGTCGGGCCGCAAGGAGGAGCTGTACGCCCTCTCGATGCACAGCGGCTCGACGAGGCGGGATTCCTTGAGCGATGTCGACGGGGGCATCGGTGTGCTGTTCACCTACTCGTCGAAAGGGCGCCGCGAACTGCCGAACGCGCGGGTCGTCGTCGACGGCCCGGTCGAGCCGCTCTCGAAGGACGGCTCCTTCCTCGGCGAGCACGTGTTCACCCGCCTCCCCGGCGTCGCCGTGCAGATCAACGCGTTCAACTTCCCGATGTGGGGCGCGCTCGAGAAGTTCGCCCCGGCGTTCCTCGCGGGCGTCCCGACCATCGTCAAGCCCGCGACGCCCACGGTCTACGTCGCCGAGGCGTGGGTCCGCATCCTCGTCGAGACGGGCCTGCTGCCGGACGGATCATTGCAGCTGGTCAGCGGCCGGTTCGGCGACGTGCTCGACCACCTGCGCCTGGGCGACCTCGTGGGTTTCACGGGCAGCGCATCGACGGCGGCCCGGCTTCGAGACCATCCGCGCATCGAGTCCGGCGAGGTGCGGTTCACGAGTGAGACGGACTCCATCAACGCGTCCGTCCTCGGCCCGGATGCGCGTCCGGGCACGCCGGAGTTCGACGCCTTCGTCAGCCAGCTGATGGTCGAGCTCACGACCAAAGCCGGGCAGAAGTGCACGGCGATCCGCCGCGCCATCGTCCCCGCCGGCGTCGCGGGCGACGTCGCCGACGCACTCCGCACCAAGATCGAATCGCGCGTCGTCATCGGCGATCCGCGGGCCGACGGCGTCACCATGGGGCCGCTCGTCTCGCTCGCACAGCGGGACGACGTCCTGCGACAGGTCGCGAAGCTGCAGGATGCCGGTGGACACCTTCTCGTGGGCTCGACCGACGCACCGCAGACCGTCCGCGCCGACGGCACGGTGGGCGTGACCGACGACGGCGCGTTCCTCGCTCCCATGCTCCTCGCCTTCGCCGACCCGACGGCGCCCGCCGCCCACGAGGTCGAGGCGTTCGGCCCGGTCGCGAGCATCCTCGAGTACGACTCGATCGCGGATGCCGCCGACCTCGTCGCGCGCGGTGGCGGCTCGCTCGTCACGAGCGTCGTGACGCACGACCAGGACGTCGCCGTCGAGCTCCTCACCCGCATCGGCGCCTTCAACGGTCGGGTGCTCTTCCTGAGCCGTGAGAACGCGCGCACCTCGACCGGGCACGGCGCCCCCGTGCCGCACCTCGTGCACGGGGGACCCGGTCGCGCCGGCGGGGGAGAGGAGCTCGGCGGCATCCGGGCGGTCCTGCACCACATGCAGCGCACCGCGATCCAGGGCTCGCCCGACATGCTGACCGCCATCACGGGCGTGTGGCATGCCGGCGCCGCGCACCGCGTCGACGGGACGCATCCGTTCCGGAAGTCGTTGGCAGACCTGCGGATCGGCGACGGCATCGAGTCCGTCGCCCGCACGGTGAGCCTCGCCGACATCGAGACGTTCGCGGAGTTCACCGGTGACACGTTCTACGCGCACATGGACGAGGAGTCGGCCGCGGCGAACCCCTTCTTCCCCGGGCGGGTGGCCCACGGCTACCTGCTGGTCTCGTGGGCGGCCGGGCTCTTCGTCGACCCGGATCCCGGGCCGGTGCTGGCCAACTACGGACTGGAGAACCTCCGGTTCATCACACCGGTGTCACCGGGCGACGAGATCCGGGTCGCGCTGACGGCGAAGCAGATCACACCGCGCGAGACCGACGAGTACGGCGAGGTCCGTTGGGATGCCGTCATCCGCAACCAGCAGGACGAGATCGTCGCCACCTACGACGTCCTCACGCTGGTCGCCAAGACCGACGCCGAGCCCCGACCCGAGGTGGTGAGCGCCCGATGAGCGGGACCGAGCTCCGCGAGATGATGCAGCACGACCTCGCGTCCGCCTCGCTCGGGATGATCGTCGAACGCGATGAGCCCGGTGAATCCGTCGTGTCGATGACCGTCCGCGAGGACATGACGAACGGGTTCCGGATCACGCACGGGGGATTCGTGTTCACCCTCGCCGACACCGCGTTCGCCCTCGCATGCAACGAGGACGATGCCGTCACCGTCGCTGCCGGCGCAGACATCGTCTTCGTGAAGTCGACGCGCGCCGGTGCCGTCCTCACCGCGCACGCGAGGCGACGCTCCCGTTCGGGTCGGGCCGGCGTCTACGACGTCACCGTGACCGACGCGACCGGCGACACGGTCGCCGAGTTCCGCGGCCGATCCCTCACCACCCGCCGTCCGACCTGAACCCGCCGTCCGACCTGAACCCGCCGTCCGAACCGCGCCGGCCCGTCGGACTGGACCCGAACGAGAAGGAGACGCGATGTCGAAGACGACCACCGCTGCCCCCGTCCGCGCTGCGACGGCGCCGGAGGCGATCTCGCGCGCCGAGCTCGAAGCGCTGCAGCTCGAGCGACTGCAATGGACGGTCCACCATGCGTGGGAGCACGTGCCGCTGTACCGCCGGAAGTTCGCCGATGCCGGCGTCACGCCCGACGACATCCGCTCGCTCGACGACGTCCGTCGGCTGCCCTTCACCACGAAGGAGGACCTGCGGGAGACCTACCCGTTCGGCATGTTCGCCGTGCCGATGGAACAGGTCCGGCGCATCCACGCGTCGTCCGGGACGACGGGTCGTCCGACGGTCGTCGGGTACACCGAGGGCGACCTCTCCCGGTGGGCCTCGCTCGTCGCGCGATCGCTGGGTGCGGCCGGCATCACCGCCGGGATGCGGGTGCACAACGCGTACGGCTACGGGCTCTTCACGGGCGGACTCGGCGCGCACGCGGGCATCGAGGCGCTCGGTGCCACCGTCATCCCGATGTCGGGCGGACAGACCGCCCGGCAGGTGCAGCTGATCCGCGACTTCGAACCGGCCGCGATCCTCTGCACGCCCAGCTATCTGCTGACCATCGCGGATGCGATCGAAGCGGCCGGCATGGATCCTCGCGCGACGTCGCTGCGCGTCGCGGTGCTCGGGGCCGAGCCGTGGACGAATGAGATGCGGTCCGAGATCGAGCGCCGGCTGGCGATCGACGCCGTCGACATCTACGGCCTGAGCGAGGTCATGGGTCCCGGTGTCGCGAGCGAGAGCGTGCTGACGAAGGACGGTCCGCACATCTGGGAGGACCACTTCCTGCCGGAGGCGATCGACGGGGCGACGGGGGAGCGGGTCGCGGACGGCGAGCTCGGCGAGCTCGTCTTCACCTCGCTCACGAAGGAGGCGTTCCCCGTCATCCGCTATCGCACGCGTGATCTCACTCGGCTCCTGCCCGGCACCGCGTACCCCGCCATGCGGCGGATGGAGAAGATCACCGGCCGCAACGACGACATGATCATCCTCCGCGGCGTCAATCTCTTCCCCACGCAGATCGAGGAGCTCGTGATGGGGATCGAGACCCTGACGCCGCATTTCGTCCTCGAGCTGACGAAACACGGCCGGATGGACTGCATGACGGTGCGCATCGAGCGCCACCCGGCGCTCGAACGGTCGGTCTGTGAGGCGGCGGCGAAGGTGCTGCAGCAGCGGATCAAGGTGCACATCGGCACGACCGTCGACGTCGAGCTCGAGGAGCCCGGCGCGCTGCCTCGCAGCGAGGGCAAGTACAAGCGCGTCTACGACAACCGCTGACCCATTGCCGCCGCGAGCGGCCGACGCTAAACTTACTGAACGATCGTTCTGGAAAGGATCGATGATGACTCCTTCGCCCGAGCTCACCGTCGTGACCGACGATGCCGACGAGCAGTCGCACTTCGACGGGCTCATCGCCGCCGAGCAGCGGATCGAGCCTCGGGACTGGATGCCGGCGGCGTACCGCAAGACGCTCATCCGCCAGATCTCGCAGCACGGTCACTCCGAGATCATCGGCATGCAGCCCGAGGGCAACTGGATCAGCCGCGCACCGAGCCTCAAGCGCAAGGCGATCCTCATGGCGAAGGTCCAAGACGAAGCGGGTCACGGGCTCTACCTGTACTCCGCGGCCCAGACGCTCGGCATCACGCGCGACGAGATGACGCAGCAGCTCATCGACGGCAAGGCCAAGTACTCGTCGATCTTCAACTACCCGACGCCGACATGGGCCGACATGGGGGCGATCGGCTGGCTGGTGGACGGCGCCGCGATCGCGAACCAGGTGCCCCTGTGCCGGGCGTCCTACGGTCCGTACGGCCGCGCGATGGTGCGGATCTGCAAGGAGGAGTCGTTCCACCAGCGTCAGGGGTTCGAGATCCTGCTCACGCTCATGCAGGGCACGCAGGCTCAGCGTGACATGGCGCAGGACGCGGTGGACCGGTGGTACTGGCCGAGCCTCATGATGTTCGGTCCGCCCGACGACCAGTCGCCGAACTCCGCGCAGTCGATGGCGTGGAAGATCAAGCGGTTCTCGAACGACGAACTGCGGCAGCGGTTCATCGGGATGCTGGTGCCCCAGGCCGAGATCCTCGGGGTGACCCTGCCGGATCCCGAGCTCCGCTACGACGCGGATGCCGGGCGCTGGCACACGAGCGAAATCGACTGGACCGAGTTCCACGAGATCCTCGCCGGCCGCGGGCCGATGAACGCGGTGCGTCTCCAGAACCGCCGCCGTGCCCACGAGGACGGCGCGTGGGTCCGCGAGGCTGCGGCCGAGTATGCGCGCAAGCGCGCCGAGCGTGCGGCGGAGGTGGCCTGATGGCGACGCCGGGAGCGACCTCGGGGGAGACCTGGCCGCTGTGGGAGGTGTTCGTCCGCGCGGGCCGCGGCCTCAGCCACGTCCACGTCGGTTCGTTGCACGCGCCCGACGCGGAGCTGGCGCTGCGGAACGCACGCGACCTGTACACCCGTCGGAACGAGGGCGTCTCGATCTGGGTCGTGCCGTCCGAGGCGGTCACCACGAGTGACCCCGACGCGAAGGGCGCCTTCTTCGAAAGCCCTGCGGGCAAGAACTACCGCCACGCCGTGTACTACACGGCGACCGAAGGGGTGCCGCACCTGTGAGCGGGGCCGACGACGTGCACGGCGACGTGACGGTCGACACGATCGACCTCGCGTCCGAGCTGAGCGGCGCGGAGGGTCGCGCGAGCTCCGCCGACCTCGCGGAGTACGCCCTCCGCCTCGGCGACGACGCGCTCATCCTCGCGCAGCAGCTCTCGGGCTGGATCGCCCGGGCGCCCGAGCTCGAGGAAGACGTCGCCCTCGCCAACATCGCCCTGGATCTGCTCGGGCACGCGCGATCGCTGCTGCGGTTCGCCGGCACCTGGGACGGGCGCAGCGAGGACGACCTCGCATACCTCCGCGACGAGGTCGAGTTCCGCTCCGCCTGGCTGTTCGAGCAGCCGAACGGGGACTTCGCGCACACGATCGCGCGCCAGCTGGCCGCATCCGTCTACATGTTCGAGCTCTACTCGGCACTGTCGGCCTCGTCCGATCCGACGATCGCCGCCGTGGCGGCGAAAGCGGTGAAGGAGGTCGATTACCACCGTGATCACGCCGTGCAGTGGACGCTCCGGCTCGGTGACGGAACGGACGAGTCGCACCGACGGATGGCCGTCGCCGTGCAGGACGTGTGGCCGTACGTGGCGGAGCTCTTCGAGGACGACGAGCTGATCGACCGCCTCGGCACCGCCGCCGTCCGGCCGTCCACGCTCCGCCCTCGCTTCGACGAGGTGATCGACGAGGTGCTGCGCGAGGCGACACTGGAGGTCCCCGATGTGCCGCCGGCCATGGGTCGGGGCCGCACGGGCGGGCACTTCCCGACGCTCGGCTACCTCCTCGCCGAGATGCAGGTGCTCGCTCGTCAGCACCCGGGGGCGACGTGGTGACGGCGACGGCCGACGCGTGGCGCATCGCGGCATCCGTCCACGACCCCGAGGTGCCGGTCCTCACCATCGAGGACCTCGGCATCCTGCGGGACGTGCGCGAGGACGCCGGGCAGGTGACGGTGACGGTCACGCCGACCTACTCGGGGTGCCCCGCGATGGACACGATCCGGCAGGATCTCGAGCTCGCGTTCTCAGCAGCCGGATACGACCGGATCCACGTCACCACCGTGCTGTCGCCTGCGTGGACCACCGACTGGATGACCGACCAGGGCAAGCGCAAGCTCGAGGCGTACGGCATCGCGCCGCCGACGGGCACGGCCGCAGCCGCCACGGGACCGATCCGGGTCGCGCTCGCGGTGAAGTGCCCGCAGTGCGGGTCGCTTCGCACCCGCGAGGTGTCGCGCTTCGGATCGACCTCCTGCAAGGCGCTCTTCGAGTGCCTCGCCTGCCTCGAACCCTTCGATCACTTCAAGGTGCACTGACATGACGGATGCGTCGACGATGACGGACCCTGCAGCGATCGCGGACGCGCTGGTGTCGAGCGCGGTCGGCGGCGCGCGTGGACCCCGCGCCCGAGCCCGATTCCACACGCTCGCGGTGAGCGACATCCGGCCCCTCACGGCCGACGCCGTGGAGGTGACCTTCGAGATCCCGGAGCGTCTCGTCGACGAGTACCGGTACCTGCCGGGGCAGTACGTGGCTCTGCGCACCACCCTGGACGGCGAGGACGCCCGACGCTCCTACTCGCTCTGCCGGCCCCCGAGCCGGACATCCATCAGCGTCGCGATCAAACGCGACCACGGGGGTCGCTTCTCGACCTGGGCGCAGGAGGGACTGCGGGTCGGCGACGAACTCGAGGTCATGAGCCCGCAGGGCGGATTCACGTCGAGCATCGATGATCTCGCGGCGGTGCACGTGGCCGGTATCGCCGCGGGCTCGGGCATCACCCCGCTCATGTCGCTCGCGACGACCGTCCTGGCACGCTCGGCGACCGCGCGTTTCAGCCTGGTCTACACCAACCGCTCCACGAAGGACGTCATGTTCCTCGAGGAACTCGCCGACCTCAAGGACCGGTACCCGACGCGGTTCGCGCTGCACCACGTGCTCTCACGCGAGCAGCGGGCGGCGCCGGTGCTGTCCGGGCGGATCGACGAGGAGCGGCTCGGACGCATCCTCGACGGCCTGGTCCGGCCCGAGACGGTCGATGAGTGGTTCCTCTGCGGACCCCTCGAGCTCGTCCAGCTCTGCCGCGAGACCCTCCGCGTCCGGAGCGTGGAGGACGAGCGGGTGCGCTTCGAGCTGTTCTCGACGGGGGAGGAGAGACGAGGACCCCGGCCACCCGTCGTCGTCCGCGACGATGCGCCGACCGTGACGATCGAGTTCACGCTCGACGGCCAATCCGCGACGGTCGACAGTCCCGTCGACGCGAACGAGTCGATCCTGGATGCCGCGCTCCGCGTCCGCCCGGACGTGCCCTTCGCGTGCGCCGGGGGAGTGTGCGGCACCTGTCGGGCCCGGGTGCTCGCAGGATCCGTGCACATGACCGACAACTACGCCCTCGAGCCCGACGAGCTCGACCGCGGCTACGTGCTCACTTGTCAGTCCCACCCGACCACCGACCGCGTCACGGTCGACTACGACAGCTGAGGCATCCGTGATCGATCTCCAGATCCAGGGCGACGTCGCCCACATCCGCCTCGACAATCCCGCGCGGCTCAACGCTCTCGACGAGCAGGCCGTGCGCGATCTCCACGAGGCGTACCGGGCAGCGGGCCGTGAAGGGGTGCGCGCGCTGACGCTGACGGGGGAGGGGCGGTCCTTCTGCGCCGGACGCGACATCTCCGGCGTCGATCCCCGCGACGACGACGTGCTCGGCTACCTCGAAGGTCTGGTCGCGCCCCTCATGCGGACGATGGCGGAGTTCCCCGCGCCGACCTTCGCCGTGGCGCAGGGCGCGGCGCTGGGGGTCGGACTCGGCCTCCTCATCGCAACCGACGTCGTCTACGTCGCAGACGACGCGAAAATCGGGTCGCCCTTCGCCGCCCTCGGGGCCACGCTCGACTCCGGCGGCCACGCGCTGTTCTTCGAGCGCCTCGGCGCGCACCGGGCGCTCGACCTCATCTACACCGGCAGGCTGATGTCCGGGGAGGAGGCGGTGCATGCCGGTCTCTTCTCACGGTGCTATCCCGCCGCCGAGCTCGAGCAGGCGGTCCAGGATGCCGCGACCACCGCGGCTGCGGGTGCGACGCAGGCGTTCGTCGCGAGCAAGCGTCTGATCGCGCAGCTGCGCGCGCATCGAGTCGGACTGTGGGACGCGATCTCCGCGGAGAACCGCGCGCAGGCTGCGCTCTGCGACACCGCCGACTACCGCGAGGGGTTCGCGGCGTTCCAGGAGAAGCGGCGTCCAGAGTTCCGAGGTCGCTGACCTTCACACGTCCCCGCGGGAGGGCCCGTCCCGTACGTCACCTCGAACGATGGAGTTCACATGGCAACCGATACGTCCGCTCGGCCCCGCACGGGGGCCGCCACGACACGAGAAGAACGAAGGGTGCTCGCCGGCACCCTCGTCGGCACGTCGATCGAGTGGTACGACTTCTTCATCTATGCGCAGGCGGCGGGGCTCGTCCTCGCGCCGCTGTTCCTCGCCCCGCTGGCCGAGTCGAACCCCGGCGCTGCACAGGTGCTCTCGTTCGCGACGATCGGCATCTCGTTCCTGTTCCGACCGCTGGGCGCCGTCGTGGCCGGGTGGCTGGGCGACCGGATCGGGCGCAAGAAGCTCCTCGTCTTCACCCTCATCATGATGGGCGTCTCGACCTCTCTGATCGGTGTGCTCCCGACCTACGAGGCGATCGGCATCGCCGCGCCGATCCTCCTCATCACCCTGCGCATCCTGCAGGGGTTCTCGGCGGGAGGGGAGTGGGGCGGTGCCGCGCTCCTGTCCGTCGAGCATGCGCCGAAGGGGCGCCGCGGCTTCTTCGGTGCCTTCCCGCAGATCGGCGTCCCAGTCGGGATGATCCTCGCGACGGGGACGCTGTGGATCCTCACGTCGTCGATGACGCCGGAGGCGTTCCTGGCGTGGGGCTGGCGAGTGCCGTTCCTGCTGTCGATCGTCCTCATCGTCGTCGGATACATCATCCGTCGCGCCGTGGAGGAGAGCCCCGTCTTCGAGGACCTGCTGCGCCGTCGCAAGGAGTCGTCCGCGCCGCTCGGCCAGCTGTTCCGGGGGAACTGGCGCGAGGTCGCGCTGACCGCGGTCGTGTTCATCGGCAACAACGCGGCCGGGTACCTGCTCATCGCCTTCTTCTCGACCTATGCGGTGGCGGCGCTCGGGATGGATCGGCCCACGGTCCTGCTGGCCACGGCGCTCGCATCGTTCGGCTGGCTCGCGTTCACACTCTGGGGCGGCCGGCTCTCGGACCGTCTGGGCAGGGTCCGGACCTTCCAGATCGGCTACATCGTCCTGGCGCTGTGGGCAGTGCCCATGTGGTTCCTCATCGACACCGCGAACATCCTCTGGTACTTCGTGGCACTCTTCGTGATGACGTTCGGGCTGGGACTGTCCTACGGCCCGCAGGCCGCCCTGTACGCCGAGCTGTTCCCGGCGAACGTGCGCTACTCGGGCGTCTCGATCGGCTACGCACTGGGGGCGATCCTGGGTGGGGCGTTCGCACCGATGATCGCCGAGGCGCTGCTGAACGCAACCGGGATGTCCTGGACGATCGGCGTCTACATCGCGGTCGTCGCACTCATCTCGCTCGTCGGCGTCTCGCTCATCAAGGAACCGAAGGACGTCGACCTGCACGCCTGAGCGCCGCGCGCACGGTGGTCCACCCGGCACGACGACGGGTGGACCACCGTGCAGCAGGGGACGGCACTCGTCAGCGACCTGACATAATGTGCATTATCGGATATCCCTCATTCCATCTCAATCCCGCGAAACTGCAGTCGCGCGTCGAGACAGCGGGGTGACGCCGCAGTCTCGACGCCCACGTGCTGTCTCGCGGGCGTGCGGGCGCGCGAGGACGTTCAGTCCGCGCCCGGCTCCCACCGCAGGAGGTCGCCCGGTTGGCAGTCCAGTGCTTCGCACAGCGCATCGAGCGTCGTGAATCGCACGGCCTTCGCGCGCCCGTTCTTCAGCACCGCGAGGTTCGCGGGCGTGATGCCGATACGCGTCGACAGCTCGCCGACAGACATCTTCCGACGCGCGAGCATGACGTCGATGTCGACGACGATGGGCATCAGACGACCTCGTCGAGCTCGGTGCGCATGGCGATCGCCTTCCGCAGCAACGACTTCATGACCACGACGACGAGGGCCACACCGCCCGTCGCCAATGCCGCCCCGAACACGAGGGCGACGACGCCCGGCGGGGCCTCACCCGGTACCAGCATGCTCGCCAGGGCTGCCGTCAGCACAGCGGCGACGGCGATCGCGCCGATGACGACGTCGACGAATCGGAACGCGCGTGACGTGAAGACCGCGCCGGCCGCCGCCATCGACACGAGGCGCCAGATGCACAGCGCCACGACCTGGAGGCAGACGATCCAGAGGACGATGATGCTCACGGCGGCGACTCGCACGCCCGCCGGCGCATCGACCAGATCCGCCCAGATGGTCGGCACGATGAGGAGCTGCACCGCAAGCGAGCCGACGAGCGAGAGGGCGAGGATGATGCGGAGGACCATGATCGTGATCGGATGCACGTGATCTCCATTCGATAGGTATCTCTCGAAAAACGATAGTCACTCCCCCGATGCGAAGCAAGCACTGGCAGTCGTTCTAGGCTCGGAGCGTGCTCGAGGTGCTCACGGGATTCGTCGTCATCGGTGTGGCGATCCTCGTCGGCTGGATCATCGGGCGGATCGACCTGCTCGGCCCGACCGGCGGCCAGGTCCTCAGCAGACTGACGTTCTTCGTCCTCAGCCCGTTCCTCCTCTTCGTCGTGCTCTCGCAGGCAGACGTCGCGACCCTGTTCTCCGCACTGCTCCCGGTGTCCGCCATCACGGCATTCGTGGTCTTCGCCCTCTTCACCGTCGTGTCGCGGTTCGTCTGGCGGCGCCCCGCCGGAGAGGTGCTCATCGGTGCGCTGTCCGCGGGTCAGGTGAACTCGAACAACATCGGCATCCCGCTCTCGCTGTACCTGCTCGGCAGTGCGGCGTTCCCCGCCCCCGTCATCCTGTTCCAGCTGCTCGTGCTCACACCGATCACCATGGCGATCTTCGAGGCGCTGACCTCCCCCACCGGGCGGCGACCCTGGCCGATCATCCGTCGCACGGTGTCGAACCCGATCGTCATCGGCTCGGTGCTCGGCACGGTGGTGTCGGCGACCGGCATCCCGCTCCCGGCAATCGTCATCGATCCGCTGGAACTGGTCGCGAACGCCGCCGTCCCCGTCCTGCTCATCAGCTACGGCATCTCCCTCAACGGGCAGCGCGTGCTCGGAACGTCGGGTCGGCGACGCGACATCCTCCTCGCGAGCGGCCTGAAGCTCTTCGCGATGCCGCTCATCGCCTGGGCGATCGCCGCATTCGCGTTCCGCCTCTCCCCCGCCGAGATCCTCGTCGTGACCGTGCTGGCGGCGCTCCCGACCGCACAGAACGTCTTCAACTACGCGCAGCGGTACGCGACGGGTCAGACCCTCGCGAGGGATACCGTCTTCGTCACGACGATCGGATGCGTCCCGGTGCTGTTCCTCGTCGTGATCCTGCTCGGCCCTGCGGCCGGTTGACCGTCAGCCCTCGAACGAGCTGACGTCGCCGATGAGGCGTGTGTTGTCGGCCGGGATCGGCTCGAGGGCCGCTCGAGCGACCTCGGCGGCGAACTCCGACACGTTGTAGAGCTTGCCCGCGCTCTCGCGGCGGGCCTCGATGGCGCCGGGGTTCGCACGTTCGAGGAGCGTCGCCGTGATCGTGCCCTCGATCATGTCGCCGGAGACGACCACGAACTCGACGCCCTGCTCGGTGAGCGCCGGGATGCGCTCGCGGAGTGCGTCCTCACCGGCACGCTTCGACCTCGCGACGGGTTCGTACTCCGGCATGGTCGGGGTCGTGTGGATGAAGTGAGCCTGGTGGCTCGTGACGAAGACCACTCGTCCGCCTTCGGGGATCAACGGCAGTGCTGCCTCGAGGGCACCGACCTGCGCGTCGCGGTTGAGAGTGAGGGCGTAGTCCTCCGCCATCCCGCCCTCCATTCCGCCAGAGGCGTTGAGGACGAGGATGTCGAGGGATCCGAAGCGCTCCCGGACCGCTCGGAACATCTCGGCGACGGATGCCGCATCCGTCAGGTCCGCACCGACGGTGAGCACCTCGACACCGAGCCCGCGCAGCTCCGTCGCGAGCTTCTCCGCGCGGGGCGCCTTGTTGCGGAAGTTGATGACGACGTTCGCGCCCGCCTGTGCGAGGTAGCGAGCGGTGTCGGCACCGATGCCGCGTGAGGATCCGGTGACCAGGGCGGTCTTGCCGGTCAGGGATGCGGCGGGAAGGGGCTGCGACATGGGGCTCTCCTGCGAGGTGCTCGGCGGATGGCGCGAGACGGACGGGGCATCGACGAGCCTATCAATCACGCCCGTTCCGTCCTGCCGGAGACCCCGGCCTGTATGGTTCGAGGAGACGGTGACGGAAGGAGCCGCCGATGATGTTCCCGGACCTCGTCCAGTACCTGTGGATCGCGTGGTTGGTGCTCGCGGTGCTCTTCGTGATCATCGAACTGCTCACGCTGGAGTTCACGTTCTTGATGCTCGCGTCCGGGACGCTCATCGGCGGGCTCGGGGTGAACCTCCTGGGCGGGACGTGGTGGCTGCAGGTGCTCGCCGCAGCGGCGGTCTCGGCGCTGCTGCTGTTCACCATCCGCCCGCTGCTCCTGCGAGCGCTCCACCGCTCCAGCCAGCACATCCCCACGAACGTCGACGCTCTGACCGGGATGTCGGCGCGCGTCGTCGGCGCGTTCACCGATGGCGACGGATCGGTGAAGCTCGACAACGGTGAGACCTGGACCGCCCGCCTCGCCGACGCCTCCGCATCCGTCGCACCCGGTCAACGCGTGACCGTCACCGCCGTCCGCGGCGCCACCGTCGTGGTCGCGCCCGAAGAAGGGACCCCCGCATGACCCTCCCCCTCAGCGTGAACGTCGGCGCCTTCGTCGGCCAGATCTTCGTGGTGGTCCTCCTCGTCGTCGTGGCGATCTTCGTCGTCGTCGTCCTGTTCCGCGCGATCCGGATCATCCCGCAGGCCTACTCGGGGGTCGTGGAACGGCTCGGCCGCTACCAGCGCACGCTCTCCCCCGGTCTGAACATCCTGATCCCGTTCATCGACCGCCTGCTGCCGCTCGTCGACATGCGCGAGCAGGTGGTGTCGTTCCCGCCGCAGCCGGTCATCACCGAGGACAACCTCGTCGTCTCGATCGACACCGTCGTCTATTTCCAGGTCACCGACGCCCGCGCGGCCACGTACGAGATCAATAACTACCTCGGCGCCGTCGAGCAGCTCACCACCACCAACCTCCGCAACGTCGTCGGCGGCCTCAACCTCGAGGAGGCGCTGACCAGCCGGGACAACATCAACACGCAGCTTCGCGTGGTGCTCGATGAAGCGACCGGCAAGTGGGGCATCCGCGTCTCACGCGTCGAGCTGAAGGCCATCGACCCGCCCGTGTCGATCCAGGACTCGATGGAGAAGCAGATGCGCGCCGAGCGGGACCGCCGCGCCGCGATCCTCACCGCCGAGGGTTCCAAGCAGTCGCAGATCCTCGAGGCCGAAGGCCGCCGCCAGGCGGAGATCCTCCGCGCGGAGGGCGACAAGCAGGCCGCGGTCCTGCGTGCCCAGGGCGAGGCGGAAGCGATCCAGTCGGTGTTCGACGCCATCCACAAGGGCAACCCCGACGAGAAGCTACTCGCCTACCAGTACCTGCAGACGCTGCCGAAGATCAGCGAAAGCTCGTCGAGCAAGCTCTGGATCATCCCCAGCGAGTTCACCGACGCGCTGAAGTCCTTCAGCACGGCGTTCGGCGGCGACAAGCACGTCGAGGGGACGACGCCGGCTCCATGACGCACCCGTGGTTCCGCGGCGAGGAGACACCCCGCACCCTCGCCCACCGGGGCTTCGTGCCGCCCGATTCCGAACACGTCGTCGAGAACTCCGTCGCTGCACTCGCCGCGGGGCGCGCAGCCGGCACCGTCTACCTCGAGTCGGACTGCCATCTGACGGCGGACGGCGACGTGGTCCTGTTCCACGACGACGACCTGCGCCGCGTGACCGGCGACGCGAGACTCGTCGCCGACGTGCGGACGCGTGAGCTCGTCGAGATCATGTCGACACGCGGTGGCCTCGCGCTCCTTCGCGACGTGCTCGACGCGTTCCCCGACGCGCGATTCAATCTGGATGTGAAGGCGGATGCCGCGGCTGAGGCCGTCGGTGAGGCCGTCGCGCGCGAGGCGCACCGCGTGTTGCTCACGAGCTTCTCGGACGACCGGCGTCAGGCGGCGCTCGCGGCTGCGGCGGCTCGAGGCGGGACGCCGGCGACGTCGGCGGGATCGCGGACACTGGGCCGGGTCGTCGCGGCCCTCGCCGCGAGGCTCCCCCGGCTCGCGGCGAGACACCTCACCGGCCTCGATGCGCTGCAGGTCCCGGAACGGCACCGCGGGCTGCGTATCGTCTCACCCCGGCTGATCGACGCCGCGCACCGGGCGGGCGTCGAGGTGCACGTGTGGACGGTCAACGACGTCGAGACGATGACACGCCTCATCGGTATGGGCGTCGACGGGATCGTCACCGATCGCGCCGACCTCGCCCGGGCCGTGGTCTCGGATCGCGGCGTATAACCCGCGGCCCTGGAGATCGGCTGTGAATAGCACATCTCCTGAGGTCTTCTCGGATGATCCGCACAGGTGGGTTCGTTATACCTGAGGACGACGAGAGGACCACACAATGGCAGATCGCAGCCTGCGCGGCATGCGACTCGGCGCTTCGAGCCTACAGAGCGAAGAAGGCGTCGTGTTCGTGGAGCGCACCAACCACACCTACGTCTGCACGCAGTGCGAGCGCGAGACCGTTCTGACGTTCGCTGCCGATGCAGAGGTTCCCGAGGCCTGGGAGTGCCGCACCTGCGGCGCAGAGGCGCTTCGACGGATCGGCGACACGGTCGCCGAGGTCGACCACTCCGGTGACAAGGCGGCCCGTACCCACTGGGACATGCTCCTGGAGCGCCGCACCATCCCCGAGCTCGAGGAGCTCCTCGAGGAGCGCCTCGGCCTGCTCCGCGCTCGCCGTGGCGAGGACGCGGGCAAGCTGAGCGCCTGACCCTCACACTTCAGCGGCGCCGTCCTTCGCGGGCGGCGCCGCTTTCGTGCGCCTGCGGACCAGGAGACCCAGGACGAGCAGCGCCGGCAGGGCGGACCAGCCGAGGATCCACCGGACCGCTGGGCCGATGATGACGGCGGGCGTGAGCCCGGTGCGCAGCGGGACGTCCACGAGCAGGTGACCGGCGGTGTCGGCCGCGAGCCCGTCGATGACCGTGCCGTCCGGGGCGATGACCTGGCTGGTGCCGACGGTCGAGATGTTGACGACGGCGCGTCCGGTCTCGATCGCCCGCATGCGGGCGAAGCCCAGCTGCTGCAGGTTCTCGTCGGTTCCTCGGAAGTCGGCGTTGTTCGTCTGGAACATGTAGACCTCGGCGCCGTCCTGCGCGCCATCCCAGATGACGTCGTCGTAGATGACGTCGAAGCAGATCGCCAAGCCCACACCGACGCCGTTCACATCGAAGAAGGGCGGATTGGACCCCGGGGTGTACTCGCGCTGGATCAGCCCGATGAGGTCGGGCACGATCGCCTCGAAGAACCAGCGGTCGGGGACGTACTCCCCCATCGGCACGGGGTTGGCCTTGTCGTGGATGTCGAGCGGATTCTCCGCGCCGGCCTGCCAGAGCATCGAGCTGTTGTACACGTGGTCACCGCGCTCGGTGGCGGCGTTCACGATGAGTGGGGCGTCGACGTCGAGCGAGAGCTGATCAAGCGCCGCGGCGATCGAGTCGTTGCCCAGGGGGTCCGCGTCGACCCCTCCTTCGGGCCACAGCAGCACATCGATGTCCTGGCCGAAGAGGGGACGGGATGCCTCGAGCTGGGCGCGGTAGACGTCGTACGCCTCACGCCGGTCGAAGTAGCCCGACGGGCCGTTGCCCTGGACCGCGCCGACGCGCATCGTCCCCGCATCCGTCGTCGGGAACTGCGGGACGAGGAGAAGGACCAGGGCGCCGGTCACGGCCGGGATCGCGAGCGGGAGCCGCCGCCACACCCGCAGGCGCACCGCTTCGATCGCGGCCGCGACGACGAACGTCATCGCGAAGGTCAGGCCGCTCACCCCCACCCACGACGCGAGTTCGGCGAGCGGACTCGCCGCCTGGCTCATCCCGAGCCGGCCCCAGGGGAACCCGGTGTAGGGCCACGAACCGAGGAACTGCTCGCGTGCGGTCCACGCCGCGGCGACCAGGGCGGGAAGCACGATGACGCGCGCCCATGCGCCCGGCAGCAGGCGCGGAAGCCACCGGTAGGACAGCGTGATGAGCACGGCACCCGCCGCGCTGAGCACCGTCTCGACCCCGGCCAGTCCGAACCACGGGATCGGACCGAGGTACCGGGTGATCCACACGATGTGGATGAGGGTGAAGGATGCTGCGAAGGCCGCGCCGACGGCGACCGACCCCCACAGCGATCGTCCGATCAGCGTGACGAGCGAGACCGCGACGCCGACGAACGCGAGCGGCCAGATGCCGACGTCCGGATACGCCAGGTCGAGGACCGCGCCACCGGCGACCGCGACGGGAAGAGCGAGCCAGAGCGGGAGCAGCGGGCGCACGTGCACCGTCGAAGCCTAGGCGAGCCCGGCTATGCCGGGGCTGAGGATGCCCCGCCGTGGCGCGCGGCGTGCGCGAGGTACACCTCGGCGTTCCGGCGGAGCCCCGCGCGCTCGTCCTCGGTCAGCTCGCGCCGCACCTTCGCCGGCACGCCGGCGACCAGTGACCCGTCGGGCACGACGGTGCCCTCGAGCACGACGGCTCCTCCGGCGACGAGGCATCCTGCGCCGATGGCCGCGCCCGAGAGGACGACGGCGCCCATGCCGATCAACGAGCCGTCACCGATCCGGCAGCCGTGCACGACGGCGTTGTGCCCGATCGAGACGTCCTCGCCGATCTCGACCGGGTGCGTCGCGTCCACATGGACGGAGACGTTGTCCTGCACGTTGCTGCGCGCGCCGACCGTGATGTCGGCGCTGTCGCCTCGGAGGACCGCGTTGTACCAGACGCTGGATTCGGACCCGAGGGTGACCGAGCCCACCACGCGGGCTCCGGCGGCGACGAACGCGTCTGCGGCGAGGGCGGGCTCGGCGCCCGGGAGGGCGACGACGGATGCATCGCGTGACACGGTCATGAGCTGTCCTCTCAGACGGCGATGTGGGTGAGGCGGCCCGCGATCAGCGTCGCCGCCACCGTCGTGCCGCGGAGCGCGCGGTCGTCGGCGGTCAGCGGATCGCGGTCGATGAGCGCGAGGTCGGCTGTGGAGCCGGGCTCGAGGGCGCTGCCTGCGTGCGACCCGCCCGAGGTCGATGCCGCCAGTGCGGTTGCGGCATCGAGCGCCTGATCCGGATGCCACGGCTCTCGACCGTCGCGGGTCCGGTGCACGGCAGCCGCCATCGCCGCCCACGGGTCGAGGGGTGAGACCGGTGCGTCGGATCCGAACAGCAGGTTGGCCCCGGATGCCGCCAGGGCGCGGAGCGGATAGGGCAGCGCGGTCTGCGACGCCCACACCGAATCGGTGAGATCCCGATCGTCGACGGCGTGTTCGGGCTGCACGCTCGCAGCGACGCCCAGTCGGGCGAATCGAGGGATGTCCGCGTGGGCCACGAGCTGAGCGTGCTCGATCGTTCCCGTCGCGCCCGACACGGCGAAGGCGTCGAGCGCGTGGGAGTTCGCGACGTCGCCGATCGCGTGGATCGCGCATGACAGTCCTGCCCCGGTCGCCCGGGTCATGAGGTCGAGGAGGTCGTCCGGCGGAACGGTGAGCACACCGAAGTTCGCCGGATCGCCGGGATAGTGATGCGAGCATGCCGCGGTGCGCGTCCCGAGGGAGCCGTCGGTGATGGCCTTCAACGATCCCATGCGGACGAGCCCGGCGGGATCGAGGGCATCGCCCGTCTCGAGACCCTCGGCGATCGTCCGATCGAGCAGCGCGGGATAGACCCCGAAGGACACCCGCATGCCGTCGAAGCCGGCATCCAGCCGCCGCGACCAGGAGCCCGCGTTCCACGCCATGTCGAGGTCGACGATGCCCGTGACGCCCTTCGCCGCGGCGCGCCGCAGGGCGTCCGCCACGAGGCGGTCGGCGACGGCGGGATCGACGTCGTTGAGGCGGCGCGAGACCTCGAATGCCGGCTCCTCACGGAGGATCCCGTCGTCGGTGGGGGTCATGGACTCGCGACGGAACGCGGCGGAATTGAGCCACACGCTGTGGACGTCGGCGTTGATGAGGTACGTCGGCACGTCGCCGGTGGCGGCGTCGAGGAGCGCACGAGTCGGCTCGTCCGTCCAGAACGCGTCGCGGAAGCCGGTGCCGATGCGTCGCCCGTCGGCCAGGATCGGTGCGGCGCCCATGACCGATGCCGCCTCCGCTGCACTGTCGACGTCGCCCAGCTCGACCCGCTGGGTCACCAGGGCCCACTGCACCGTGTGGACGTGGTGGTCCCAGAGCCCGGGCACGAGCCAACCCCCCGTCCCGTCGATCACGAGACCGCGGGTCGCGAGCGCGCCGGCCGGCGCGATGTCGGCGATGATGCCGTCCCGCAGATGCACGTCCACCGGATCATCGCCGAAGGGGTCCGTCCGGCCCGCTCCGGTGAGCCGCACGCCGGTGATGACCCCGACCCGCTCGCCGCGCGCGGCGCTCACGCGCCGGTCCCCCGGGCCGCGCGCATCGCGTCGTGTGCGCGGCGCATCTCGGCAGCGAGTGCGGGATCGGCATACGGACTCGCCCCGGCATCCAACCGGTCAATGATCGTGTCGACCACGTCGTCGGGCTTGTTCTGACTGAGCTTGCGTTTCGCGGTCACGTTCGTCGGGGTCAGGCGGAAGCCGACGGTCCCTCGCTCCAGGCGCCGGATGAAGTCGGGATCGTTCGGCGCCTGCCACATGCGGCGGGGCTCCGGCATCCCGTCCTCGAAGCGGTCGACGAGTCGCTCGAGGACCGCGAGGTTGTCCTCCGCCGGGAGGATCTCCGGGACGCCGCGCAGGTGCACGGAGACGAAGTTCCACGTCGGGACCCCGGGACCGTCGCCGTACCAGCCCGGCGAGACGTAGCCGTGCGGCCCCTGCACGACGACCAGGATCTCCCGCTCCCCCAGTCCGTGCAGCAGGTCGTCGGGACGACCGACGTGCCCGACGATCGTCAGGTCGTCGCGCTCCTCATCCAGGAGGACCGCGTAGTGCGAGGCCACGAGTCCGCCGTCGGTGTCGCTGACGATCGTGACCCACGGATGCCGGTCGATGACCCGCCTGATCTCGGCGACGTCCGTGAAGGCGAAGCTCGGATTCTGTCTCATCGGTGTCCCTCGGTCAGGCCTGGCACCTGGGGCACCAGTAGAGCTTGCGGGTCGCCATCTCCTCGAGGACGATCTCGGTGCCGCACACGCGACACGGCAGACCCGCGCGGTGGTACACCCAGTGCCGGTCGTCGCGATGGGCCATCGCCCGCCGATACGCCTCCGGGTCGAGGTCGTCCATCGTCATCATCTGGCCGGTCTCCACACCGATCGCCAGGAGCCGCACCCAGTCACGCCACAGCGCTCGGACGGTCTCCTCGGGGACGTCGCGTCCCGGCGTGTGCGGATTCAGGTTCGCGCGGAAGAGCATCTCGGCGCGGTAGACGTTGCCGATGCCGCTGACCACCTTCTGGTCCATGAGCAGCTGACCGATCGGCGTCGGCTTCTTCCGGACCGCGGCGACAAAGCGCTCCTCCCCCTCCGCGACGTCGTCGACGAGGGGGTCTGGGCCCAGCGACGCTACGGTCGCGAGCATCTCGTCGACTGTCTGGAGCTGGCACGCCGTCGGTCCGCGAAGATCCGCGCACGTCGCATTCGTGAGCAGACGCAGCCGCACCTGGCCCACGATCGGCGGCGGCCACTCCTGGTCGTCCGCCGCCGCGAGATCCTTCGTCTGCTCGCTCATCCGCACGGCCCCGCGCGCTCGCCTGGGAGCGCCGATCGATGAGAGCGAGTTCTCCCCGGCGGTGTCGAAGACGGGGTCGACACCGCGCTGGTTGGTCTGGCCCATGCGTCCGTTCGCGGAGGCGATCGTCGGATCGAGCAGCACGTCGCCCGCGAAGTCCCAGGCACCGTAGATCCCGAGGTGGACGCGCAGCCACACATCGGCGTCGAACTCCAGGAACATCTGCTTGCCGACGGCTCGCACCTGCGTCGGGACGCTTCCGTCGAGGACCGCCGCCCCATCGGCGAACCGGCCCTGCGGACTGGATGCCGCGACCCGCCGCCCGACGAAGTTCCGATCGAACTGCCGGGCGATGCGATGGACGGAATGCCCCTCCGGCATCAGCCTGCTTCCGGATCGAAGGTGTCGGACGCGTCGAGGACGTCGGCCGTCGCCGATCGCGGGTCGGGCTCGAGCGATCCGTCTGTTTCGTAGGCGGCGAGCTGCGCGATCCGGCGGGCGTGACGCTCCTCCCCCGAGAACGGGGTCGCGATGAAGCGGTCGATGAAGCCGGCGGCCTCGTCGAAGGTGTGCTGGCGTGCGCCGATCGCGATCACGTTCGCATCGTTGTGCTCGCGGGCGAGCTCCGCGGTGGCCAGGCTCCAGACGAGGGCGGCACGCACGCCCCGCACCTTGTTCGCCGCGATCTGCTCGCCGTTGCCCGATCCGCCGAAGACGACGCCGAGCGTCTCGACGCCGGCCGCCTGATCGCGGACGACCGCCTGGGCGGCGCGGATGCAGAACGACGGGTAGTCATCGAGCGGGTCGTAGTCCACCGGACCGTGGTCCACGACGTCGTGGCCGGCTTCGGCGAGGTGGTGCTGCAGGCGGGTGGAGAACTCCAGGCCCGCGTGATCGGTCGCGATGTGGATGCGCATGTGACGATTCTAGGGAGCACGCTCCCCCGTACCGGCGGCCTGTCGGCGTAGGCTGGACCGGTTGCCACCGGCGCCAGCAGCGCCCGTCCGCGGCATCCACCCTCACCCCTGGGAGACACGCACGTGCCTGGAGAGAACCTCACCCGCATCGAAGCGCAGGAGCGCCGCGCGATCGTCGAGACGCAGTCGTACGACATCGCGCTCGATCTCACCACCGGCGACGAGGTCTTCGCGTCGCGCAGCACGGTCCGCTTCACGGCGACCGAGGGCGCAGCGACGTTCATCGACCTCATCGCGCGCGAGGTGCGCGAGATCACCCTCAACGGTCGTCGGATCGATCCGGCGGCGGCCTTCGCCGACTCGCGCATCGCACTCGACGGACTCGCCGCCGACAACGAGCTGACGATCGTCGCCGACTGCGAGTACACGAACACCGGCGAGGGCCTGCACCGTTTCGTCGACCCGGTCGACGGCGAGGTCTACCTGTACTCGCAGTTCGAGGTCCCCGACTCCCGTCGCGTGTACGCGGTCTTCGAGCAGCCCGACCTGAAGGCGACGTTCCGCTTCACCGTCACTGCGCCGAGCAGGTGGAAGGTCGTCTCCAACTCCCCGACGCCCGAACCGCAGCTCGCCGGCGACGGCTCCGCGACCTGGTCGTTCGAGCCGACCCCGCGCATCTCGTCGTACATCACCGCCCTCGTCGCCGGCCCCTACGAGCAGGTGTTCTCCGAGCTGACGAGCGCCGACGGCCGTGTCATCCCGCTGGGCGTCTACGCACGGAAGAGCCTGTGGCAGTACCTCGACGCGGACTACATCTTCGAGAAGACCCGGCAGGGCTTCGCCTACTTCGAGGACAAGTTCGGCGTCCCCTACCCCTTCGAGAAGTACGACCAGCTCTTCGTGCCCGAGTTCAACGCGGGCGCGATGGAGAACGCCGGAGCGGTGACGTTCACCGAGACCTACGTCTTCCGCTCGAAGGTGACGGACGCCGTCAAGGAGCGTCGCGTCGTCACCATCCTGCACGAGCTGGCGCACATGTGGTTCGGCGACCTCGTCACGATGAAGTGGTGGAACGACCTGTGGCTGAACGAGTCGTTCGCCGAGTGGGCGTCGACGATCGCGACCGCCGAGGCGACGGAGTGGACCGAGGCCTGGACGACGTTCAACGCCATGGAGAAGACCTGGGCCTACCGCCAGGATCAGCTGCCCTCGACCCACCCCGTCTTCGCCGCCATCAACGACCTCGAAGACGTCCAGGTGAACTTCGACGGCATCACGTACGCGAAGGGCGGCTCGGTCCTGAAGCAGCTCGCCGCATGGGTGGGCATCGACGCCTTCTTCGGTGGCGTATCGGCCTACTTCCAGAAGCACGCCTGGGGCAACACCGAGCTGAGCGACCTGCTGGTCGAGCTCGAGGCCACGAGCGGTCGCGAGCTGACGTCGTGGTCGAAGAAGTGGCTCGAGACCGCGGGCGTGAACACGCTCGCCCCCGAGATCCGGACCGACGGCGACGGCGTCATCACGCGCTTCGCGATCGTGCAGACGGCCCCAGCGGACTACCCGACCATCCGCCCCCACCGTCTCGGCGTGGGCTTCTACTCCCTCGACGGCGACGCATTGGTGCGCACCCATCACGTCGAGCTCGACGTCGACGGCGACCTCACCGAGGTCCCGGAGCTGAAGGGCCACCGTCAGCCCGACCTCGTGCTGCTCAACGACGACGACCTGGCCTACGCGAAGATCCGGCTCGACGAGCGGTCGCTGCGCACCGCCACGGCGCACCTCAGCAGCATCAGCGACCCGCTCGCACGGTCGCTGGTGTGGGGTGCGGCGTGGGACCAGACGCGCGACGCCGAGGCATCCGCCAGCGAGTACCTCGACCTCGTCCTCCAGAACATCGCGAGCGAGACCGAGTCCACCACCGTCCGCACGACGCTGGCGCAGCTGCAGCTCGCGGCGAACTCGTACGTCGCCCCGGGCTCCCGCGACGCCGCCCGCGAACGCGTCGCGGACGGTCTGTGGGAGCTGGCCCAGGCGGCCGAGCCGGGCAGCGACAGCCAGCTGCAGTTCGTGTCCGCCTTCGCATCCGCGGCCGCCACGCCGTCGCAGTGGGACCGCGTCGCCCGGCTGCGCTCGGGCGAGTCGACCCTCCCGGGTCTCGACGTGGACGCGGACCTCTCCTGGGCGCTGCTCGTCTCCCTTGCTGCCGGCGGCGTCGTCGATGCGTCGGACATCGACGCCGCGCTCGAGGCCGACAACACCGCGAAGGGCGGCGAGTTCGCCGCCCAGGCCCGCGCTGCGCTGCCGACGATCGACGCCAAGCGGGCGGCGTGGGCGTCGCTCGTGGACAGCGCCGACCTGCCGAACACGGTCGTCCGCTCGGTGGCCGCCGGCTTCGTGCACCCCGCCGGCACGGCGGTGCTGGGCGAGTTCGTCGATGCGTACTTCGCCATGCTGCTGCCGGTCTGGGAGTCGCGCACCTATCAGATCGCCCAGTATCTGATCGTCGGGCTCTACCCCGCACCGCTCGCGGACGTCGCGCTGCGCGACGCCACGCGCCGGTGGCTCGCGGAGCACAAGGATGCTCCCGCGGCACTGCGGCGGCTCGTGAACGAGAACCTGGCGGGCGTCGAGCGCGCACTCTCGGTCCAGGACCGCGACCAGCAGGACTGAGGTCCCGCATCCGTGAGGGGGCGTCGTACCACGGTAGGACGCCCCCTCACGCATATCGGTCTCACGGGGGACGCGCGGGGCCGCCGGGCTCCGTAGCGTCGGAGTCATGATCGTTGCAGAAGGCCTCACCAAGAGGTACGGAGACAAGACCGCCGTCGACGGGATCGACTTCGCCGTCCAGCCGGGCAAGGTGACCGGATTCCTCGGCCCGAACGGCGCGGGGAAGTCGACCACGATGCGCATGATCGTGGGGCTCGATCGGCCGACGGCCGGGCGGGTGACCCTCGACGGCCGCGAGTACCGGGCGATGCGGTCCCCGCTCACCGAAGTCGGGATCCTGCTCGACGCGAAGGCGGTCCACACGGGGCGGAGTGCCCGGAACCACCTGCGCGCGATGGCCGCGACCCACGGCATCCCGCGGTCGAGGGTCGATGAGGTCATCGAGATCACCGGACTCCAGAGCGTCGCCGGCAAGCGCGCGGGCGGATTCTCGCTCGGCATGGGACAGCGGCTCGGCATCGCTGCCGCTCTGCTCGGCGACCCGCGCATCCTGATCCTCGACGAGCCGGTCAACGGACTCGACCCCGAGGGCGTCCGCTGGGTCCGTCAGTTCGTCCGCGCCCAGGCCGCCGAGGGGCGGACGGTGCTGCTCTCCAGTCACCTCATGAGCGAGATGGCGCAGACCGCCGACCACGTCATCGTCCTCGGAAAGGGCCGGGTCCTGGCGGATGCCGGCATCGACGAGATCGTCCGCGCCTGGACGAGCACGACCGTCGCGGTCAGATCCCCGCGCGCGGACGAGCTCGGAGCCCTGCTCGCCGGTCCAGATGTCACGGTGACGTCGGTCGAGTCGGGCCTGCTCGAGGTGACAGGAGTCGCCGCGTCGACGATCGGCGACACGGCGGCGAACGCCGGCATCGCACTGCACGAACTGACCCCCCGCAGCGGATCGCTCGAGGACGCCTACCTGGCCCTCACCGAAGGCGCCGTCGAGTACCACACGAAGGAGGTCGGCCGATGACCACGACCATCGACACCGCACGCCCGCTCCCGTCCGCGACCGGCACAGGGGTCCGTCCCGCCCACCTGTCGTTCTCCCGGCTCGTGCGCAGCGAGACGCTCAAGCTCCTCACACTCCGCTCGACCTGGTGGTCCCTCGGCGTGACTGCGGCGCTGGCCGTCGGCCTCGCCATCCTCATCGCCGCCGCCTCATCGAGCTTCGGCGGCGGGATGAACGCCGTGACGACGATCGTCGCCCCGACCCAGTTCACGATGCTGGTCGCCGGCATTCTCGGCGCGATGGCCATCACCGGTGAGTACTCGACCGGCATGATCCGCTCGACGCTGACGGCCGAGCCGCGCCGGGGCGCCGTGCTCCTCGCCAAGGCCGTCGTCGTCTCCCTCGTCCTGGCGGTCCTCACGATCGCGACGATCCTCGTCGCGTCCGTCGCGGTCCTGCCGATCATCGGTGCAGATGCGTTCGCCGTCGACGACGCCGCCGCGTTCTGGTGGCCGCTCGCGCTGAGCGTCGTCTCCATGGTCACCTTCGGGCTGCTGGGCCTCGGATGGGGGTTCCTCATCCGGAACGGCGCGGGTGCGATCGCGGCGACCGTCGGGATCCTGTTCGTCCTCCCCATCGTCGTCAGCCTGTTCATGATCGGCGGCGAGTCGTGGCAGTGGCTGGTGGACCTCGGTCGCTGGCTGCCGTCCAACGCGTCCGCGCTCGTGACGACCGACACCGGCAGCGACGACTTCGTCCCCTCGCTCGTGGCGATGCTCGCCTGGCCGGCGGTCGCGCTGCTCGCCGGCTGGACGGTGCTGCGCTCGCGCGACGCGTAAGGTCGTGGCGTGACGAACGGCGACCGCGGCTCCTCCTCGTCCGAGGCGGAGCCGCGGCTGCCGCGTCCGCCGGGCCTGCTGCGACGGTTCTGGTCGCGGCACCCGCTGTTCGCCGACATCCTCATCGCGGGCGTCTGCCTCGTCATCTCCGCAGGACCCGTCATCGTGGCCCGCCGCTTCCCGGAGGGCGCCCAGCCGGCCGCTGAGGACTGGGACCGGGCCTGGCCGGTGATCGCGACGGTCGTCGTGCTGGGATGCTTCGCTCTGCTCGTGCGTCGACGGTTCCCCGTCGCGGTGTTCGCGGCATCCATGGCGGTGGCGCTCTGCTACCTCCTCGCGCCGGTGTCCCTCGGCGGTCCCCTGCTCGGCGTCGCGACGTACACCCTCGCCGTCTACCGCGGGACGCGCACGTGGCTCCTCGCCGTGGGGTTCGGACTGTCGACCCTCGCCCTCATCGCGGGCTCGCTCGGAGCTGCCGGACTCATCCGTCCCGACATCGCCTGGAACTCCATCATCGGCGAGGGCATCACCATGCTCATCGGCGGCCTCATCGGGTCGAACGTCGGCGGCAGGAAGCGATACGTCGAGGCGCTGATCGCGCACTCCCAGCGGCTCCTCGTCGAGCGCGACCAGCAGGCCCAGCTCGCCGCCGCCGCTGAGCGGGAGCGCATCGCCCGTGAGCTGCACGACATCGTGGCGCACTCGCTGACGGTGATGGTGGCGCTGGCCGAGGGGGTCGCCGCCTCGCAGGACGTCGACCGGACCCGTCCCGGCGCGGAGGCGATCGCCGCCACAGGGCGGGACGCTCTCCGCGACATGCGGGCGACCCTCGGCGTGCTCCGCGACGCGTCGCCCGTCCCATTCGCGCCGATCGTCCGCGATTCGACCGCGGACACGGTGGCGTCGGCGCGCGCCGCAGGGTACGACACCCGACTGACGGTGACCGGGGACGCGAGTACCGCTCCGGCCGGGACGCAGCTGGCGGTGTCGCGCATCGTTCAGGAGGCGGTGACCAATGTCATCCGACATGCGGTTGCGGCCACCCGCATCGACGTCGACGTGACGCACTCGGAGGACGGCGTGACCGTGACCGTCGTCGACGACGGCCGTCCTGTCACGGCACCGTCTCACTCCCCCGGCTTCGGTCTGCAGGGCGTGCGCGAGCGGGTCGAACTCGCCGGCGGCAGCGTGAGCGCGGGCCCGGGAGAACGACGGGGCTGGGCGGTCCGCGCACGGCTACCCCGACGAAGCGAGGACGATGAACGCTGACGCACCCATCCGGGTCCTGATCGCCGACGACCAGCCGCTCATCCGGCTCGGCTTCCGCATGGTGCTCGAGGCGGCTGACGGGATCGAGGTGATCGGAGAGGCGGCGGACGGGGCCGAGGCGGTCACGCGAGTGGCCGAGACCGCGCCAGACGTCGTCCTGATGGACGTGAGGATGCCGGGGGTCGACGGGATCGAGGCCACTGCGCGCATCGCGCGTCACCACCCCGCGACGCGCGTGCTGGTGCTCACCACCTTCGACCTCGACGAGTACGCGTTCGGCGCCCTCCGCGCCGGCGCCGGCGGGTTCCTCCTGAAGGATGCGGAGCGCGACGACCTCGTGGACGCGGTCCGGGCCGTCGCCGCCGGCGAAGCGACCCTCGCACCACGCATCACGAAGCGGATGATCGAGCTCGTGACGGCGGAGGGTCGACCCACGCCGGTGCCTGCGCGGCTGGACGCGCTCACCGCCCGCGAGCACGAGGTGCTGGACGCGATGGCGCGCGGGATGACCAACCTCGAGATCGCCGGGACCCTGTTCCTCGGCGAGTCCACCGTGAAGACCCACGTGGGCCGGATCCTCGCGAAGCTCCCCGCCCGGGATCGGGTGCACGCCGTCCTCATCGCCCACGGCCTGGCCGAGCCGGGGGTCGCGTGACGCCGCCGCGGACACCCAGGGCCGCGGCATCCGTCTCGGTAGAATCGATCCGATGAACTCGAACGATCCGCTGGACTGGCAGACCATCCGCGACGGCTTCCTGACATTCCTGGTGCAGGCAGGCTGGAACATCCTCTGGGTCGCCGTCACCGTCGTCATCGCGCTCGCCCTCTCGTGGCTGATGCGGCGACTCATCGCACGCGTGGTCGACCGCATCGTCACCGGTGCGAAGTCGCGGGCAGCCGCCGAGGACACCCGTGCGATCGACATGTCGCCGCTGGCGCAGGTCCGCGTCGTCCAGCGCACCCGGACGCTCGGGGCGATCCTCACGAACATCGTCAACGTCGCGATCGTCATCGTCACCGTCCTCACGATCGTCTCGATCATCAACGCCGGCGTCCTCGGCTCGTTCGCCCTCCTGTCCGCCGCCATCGGCGCGGGACTCGGCTTCGGTGCGCAGAACATCGTGAAGGACGTCCTGAACGGCATCTTCATCGTCGCGGAGGATCAGGTCGGCATCGGCGACGTGGTCGACCTCGGTCTGGCCACGGGGATCGTGGAGTACGTCAGCGTCCGCGTGACGCATGTCCGCGACGTCAACGGCACCCTCTGGTATGTCCGCAACGGCGAGATCACCCGGATCGGGAACATGTCGCAGGGCTGGTCGCGGGTGGTCGTCGACGTCGGCGTCCCCGTCGACACCGACATCGACGCGGCGGAGGACGCGATGCTGACCGCTGCGAAGGACCTCGTCCGCGAGCCGAAGTGGCGCACGCGGATCGTGGAGAAGCCCGAGCTGTGGGGCCTCGAGTCGATCGACGGCGAGACGCTGGTCCTGCGCCTCGTGCTGAAGACGCGGCCGAATGCGAAGGATGACGTCGCCCGAGCTCTCCGGCTGCGGATCAAGCGCGCCCTGGATGCGATCGGGGTGGCGGTGCCGCAGCTCACGTCGCCGCAGCTCGAGGGCGCCGAGGCAGTGCAGAGCATCCGAGGCGCGAACCCGCCGAAGACCAAGCCGCAGCCGGTCGCACCGGTCGCAGGTCCCGCGGCGCGGCTGACGTGGCGGCCGAAGAAGAAGTCCCGGCCCGCCGACGAGGGGCCGACCGACGCGGACGGCGGGACGCCGAGGACGGGGACGCCGTGAGCGAGCCCCTGAGCTTCTACGACGAGGTGGGCGGGCACGACTTCTTCCGCCGGCTGGTGGACGTCTTCTATCGTGAGGTCGCGTCGGACGACGTGCTCCGGCCGATGTACCCCGAGGAAGACCTCGGTCCCGCGGCGGAGCGGCTGACGCTCTTCCTGGAACAGTACTGGGGCGGCCCGACGACCTACAGCGAGCGGCGAGGTCACCCACGGCTGCGGATGCGGCACATGCCGTTCCACGTGAACCCGGACGCGCGCGACCGGTGGCTGCGGGCGATGCGGATCGCCGTCGACGAGTCCGGCGTCCCGCCGCTGCACGAGGCCACCCTGTGGGACTACCTCCAGCGGGCCGCGCACGCCATGGTCAACACCTTCGAGCCGACGGGGATCGGTCCCGCCCGGGGCGGCGCCGCGGGGTCGACGCTGCCGCTGCACCCGGAGCGCTGAGGGTCAGAGGCCGCCGGTCGTCCGGACCGCGGTCAACCCGGTCGGGTTGCCGGCGCGCACGAGCACGTGACCGCGCTCCAGACTGACACGGGTCCAGGTGCCGCTGCGCCGGACGGCTGCCGCGCCCGCGCCGTCGGCGGTGAGGAACCCGAGGGCATCGGCTGCGAACGCCACACCAGCGATGAGTCCGTCCAGCGACGCCTCCGGCCGGCCCCAGACCGCCGAACGGACCGTCCGGACGACGTCCTCCCCCGGGCTGGCCGGCAGCGCGGCCGCGACATCCGCGACGCCACGACGGACGACCTCGCGGAGCGCGGCCTCCGGCACCTCGGCCCCCGGCATCCAGCCCGAGCGTGGCGGCGAGATGCCCGCCCAGGCCGCGGACACACCGCTGTCGGGCAGCATGATGCGGTCGGCGCCGACCGGATCGGCGCGAAGCGTCCCCGCGTCGACGACCAGATCGCAGGACAGGTCCGGATCGCTCCGCAGGAAGCGCATCGCGAGCACGGTGGGTGTGTCATCCCCGAAGCCGCGGGGCGACAACGGTGCCGCTGAGACCGCCATCGTGCCCTGCGCGGCACGCAGCCGGACGATCGGGTCCCCGAGGCGCACAACACGCGAGGCGAAGGTGAGGAGGTCGGCCGCCGAGCGCGGATCGGGGAACACGAGCTGGGGAGCCATCCCACCTAGACTATCGAGCGGGCGGCTCGACGCGCCCCGGAGCGGAGTGGTGCAGTGAGTGAAGCCGGCCACGTCGACGGGCTGCTCGCGGTGCTCGACCTCGCCTCGAGCGATGCGCGCACGACCGAGGACATCTTCACCGGCGTCTCGCAGTCGATGCCGCTCGGACGCGTCTTCGGCGGCCAGGTCCTCGCGCAGGCGATCGTCGCAGCGGAGCGGACGGTCGGCGACGACCGTGCGGCGCACTCGATGCACGGCTACTTCCTGCGGCCCGGCGATTCGACCCGCGGCATGACCTTCTCGGTCGACCGGATCCACGACGGCCGCTCGTTCTCGACGCGGCGCACCCAGGCATACCAGGACGGCGTCCCGATCTTCTCCATGATCGCCTCGTTCGAGACGGATGCCGCCGGCCTCGAGCACCAGGACGAGATGCCGCACGACATCCCCGATCCCGAGACGCTCTCGGATCAGGCGGTCCTCGAAGGGCTGCATCCGATGAGTCGGCGGCACTTCGACAGGAGCCCCGTCGATGTACGACACGTCGAGGCTCCGATCTACGCGAGCGTCGAGGGCGCCCATGTGCCCCGACAGGCGGTGTGGGTCCGCACGCGCGGCGCAGTGCCCGATGATGCCCGGCTGCATCGGGCTGCGCTGGCGTACATGAGCGACCTCACCATCCAGGAGTCGGTGCTGCGCGCGCACGGCGCTTCGTGGTCGACGCCCGGGCTGAAGGTGGCGAGCCTCGACCACGCGATGTGGTGGCACCGGCCGGCGCGGGTGGACGACTGGCTGCTCTACGTGCAGCAGTCCCCCAGCGCCCAGGGCGGTCGCGGCCTCGCGACGGGCCGCATCTTCTCGCGGGACGGGCAGCTCGTTGCATCCGTCGCCCAGGAGATCATGATCCGCGTTCCCCAGGACTGAGGGGGGCGCCACCGGCCGAGGCGTCGGGTCAGCGTCGCCCGAGTGGTGGGAGCGGGTCTCCGAGGTAGGGCTCCCAGGCGGCGCGGGTCTCCGGGGTCAGCCGGATCGGCCGCCCGGAGACGGCGTCGACCTGGACGATGACCGTCGAGGCTCGGGCGTAGAGGACCCGCGGCTCGACGGTCTCAGGGCTGAAGACCTCGTAGTGGACCTCGGCGCTCGAACCGCCGATCTTGCCGAACCACATCTGCACGTCGATCGGATCGCGCTGGTACGGGACGGGCGCGAGGTACTCGATCTCCTGGCGGGCGATGAGGGTCAGCTGCGCCGCCCCGTGGCTGGCGTCGATCACGGCCGTCGGCACCGCGCGCTCGGTGGCGCCGGGGATCCAGAACGCGCGCACCCGTGCTTCCTCGAGGAGTTTGAGCATCGAGGCGTTGTTCACATGGTTGTACGCGTCCAGATCGCCCCACCGCAGGTGGATGGGGACCCGGATCCGCACCTCAGTCACGCGTGAGCTTGCGATAGGTCGACTTGGCGGGGTTCGCTGCGTCGGCCCCCAGTCGCTCGACCTTGTTGGCCTCGTACGCCTCGAAGTTGCCCTCGAACCAGTACCACTTGTCGGGGTCCTCCGGGGTGCCCTCGTACGCGAGGATGTGCGTGGCGATGCGGTCGAGGAACCACCGGTCGTGGGTGATGACGACGGCGCAGCCGGGGAACTCCAGCAGCGCGTTCTCGAGCGAGGACAGGGTCTCGACGTCGAGGTCGTTGGTCGGCTCGTCGAGGAGCAGCAGGTTGCCGCCCTCCTTGAGGGTGAGCGCGAGGTTCAGGCGGTTCCGCTCACCGCCGGAGAGCACGCCGGCCTTCTTCTGCTGGTCCGGGCCCTTGAAGCCGAACTTCGACACGTACGCGCGCGAGGGGATCTCGGTCTTGCCGACGGTGATGATGTCCAGACCGTCGGAGACGACCTCCCACAGCGTCTTGTTCGGGTCGATGTTCGAGCGGGACTGGTCGACGTAGCTGATCTTGACCGTCTCGCCGATCTTGAGGTCGCCGCCGTCGAGGGGTTCGAGGCCGACGATCGTCTTGAACAGCGTCGTCTTGCCGACGCCGTTCGGGCCGATGACGCCGACGATGCCGTTCGGCGGCAGGCTGAAGCTCAGCCCGTCGATGAGGGACCGGGAATCGAATCCCTTCTGCAGCTTCTTCGCCTCGATGACGACGCTGCCCAGGCGCGGCCCCGGCGGGATCGTGATCTCTTCGAAGTCCAGCTTCCGCGTCCGGTCCGCTTCGGCGGCCATCTCCTCGTAGCGCGCCAGGCGGGCCTTCGACTTCGTCTGGCGTCCCTTGGCGCTGGAGCGGACCCATTCGAGCTCGTCCTTCAGACGCTTGGCGAGCTTGGCGTCCTTCTTGCCCTGGATGTCGAGGCGCTCGGCCTTCTTCTCCAGGTACGTCGAGTAGTTGCCCTCGTAGCCGATGAGGCGCCCTCGGTCGACCTCCGCGATCCACTGCGCGACGTTGTCGAGGAAGTACCGATCGTGGGTGATGGCGATGACCGCACCCTTGTACGCCTGCAGGTGTTGCTCGAGCCAGAGCACGCTCTCGGCGTCGAGGTGGTTGGTGGGCTCGTCGAGCAGCAGGAGGTCAGGCTTCTGCAGCAGCAGCTTGGCGAGTGCGACGCGGCGCTTCTCACCTCCGGACAGCGGACCGACGGCGGCGTCGGCCGGGGGTGTGCGCAGTGCGTCCATCGCCTGCCCGAGCTGCGAGTCGAGGTCCCAGCCGTCTGCGGCGTCGATCTCCTCCTGCAGCGTGCCCATCTCGGCCAGCAGCGCGTCGAAGTCGGCGTCGGGGTCGGCCATCAAGGCAGAGATCTCGTTGAAGCGGTCGAGCTTGGGCTTGATCGCGACGCCGTCCTCGATGTTCTCGAGCACGGTCTTCGACTCGTCGAGCTCGGGCTCCTGCATGAGGATGCCAACCGAGAAGCCGGGCGAGAGCTTTGCCTCGCCGTTGGAGGGGGTGTCGAGACCCGCCATGATCTTGAGGATGGTCGACTTTCCGGCCCCGTTCGGGCCGACCATGCCGATCTTCGCGCCGGGCAGGAACGCCATCGTGACGTCGTCGAGGATGAGCTTTTCGCCGACCGCCTTGCGGGCGCGGACCATGGAGTAGATGTATTCGGCCATAACGGCCCAAGTCTACGCGGGACGCCTCGGGCCGGGCGACACGTCGGCGGTCGCGTCGCCGGTTCTCACCAGTCGATCGGCCGGGTCTCCCCCAACAGGCACGTGCCATCAGACAGGCCGGGCATGACGAGCGCCGTCGGGCGACTGACCGAAGGACCCACCTGACCGATGAGGCAGTCGTCCGCCACGCGGACGGCGAATTGGATGCTGTCGGCGGGATCGCCGACGGAGGTCTCATCGAAGGTCACCTGCATGTCGTCCTTCGCGAATCCCGCGGCGATGAGCGCGTCGACGTAGTCGCGACCGGCGACCGACCGGGAGTCGTCCCACACCGACTGCACGGTGGCTCGGAAGTCCGCCAGGCGCCCGTCGGCGCCGCTCGCGGTGGCGGTGGGAGTGGGAGAGGCAACCGGCGCCGACGCGGCGGGGGTCGCTGCGGACGCGGTGGCGCTCGCAGCAGGTGCCGGGTCACCGGCAGGTGCGCAGCCGGCGACGGCGATTGTGAACGTCGTCGCCACCGCGACGACGACGAGGCGGGTGGCCCGGAGGGGTTGCTGTCGACGCACGGGCGCGAGTCTAGGGGCTGCAACCTTCGGATTGCCTCCGGGCCGTGCGTTCGTCAGAACGGCGTCGGGACCGGTTCCGCGGCCCACTCGTCCTCTCTGGAGGCATCCTCGGCCGGCTCCCCCTCCGCCCGCTCGACGGTCACGACCCTCGGTCGCGCCTCCGGGGTGAAGACCGTCGTCCCGAAGGCGAGGTCGTGCCCCACCGCGACCGCATCGATCTCGGCATCCGTGCCGCTCTTGTCCCCCGCCTCCCATCGCTTGATCGTCAGCGTGCCGTGGACGACGACGCGCTGACCCTTGCGAACCGAGGCCGCGACGTGTTCGCCGAGGGTACGGAACACCGAGACGCGGTACCAGCTGGTGGGGCCGTCGACCCACGCGCCGGCCTTCGCATCGAAGCGGCGCTCGGTGCTGGCCAGGCGCAGCGATGAGACGGGGGTGCCGTCCGGCAGACGGCGGAACTCGGGGTCCGCTCCGACGTTGCCCACCACGGTGATGTGATCCTTCATGTCGACTCCAGTCGTCGGGGCACAGGTCAGCTCGTGCTCCGACCCCCGCGTGCCCGGCGGGAGTCGGAGCTGCTCCAGCGTCGTGGCTCCCCCGGGCGCGTGAACGGCTCGGCCCCCGACCGGGGGAACCCGATCGAGGGCCGAGCCGTTGTGGAGGAGGCTCAGGCGCGGGCGTACTCCGCGAACCGTGCGCGAACCTTGTTGACCTTGGGGACGGCGACCGCGAGGCAGTAGCCCTGACCGGGGTTCTTCGCGAAGAAGTCCTGGTGGTAGTCCTCGGCCGGGTACCACTCCGAGAGCGGCTCCACCGTCGTCACGAGCCCGCCGCCCCACCAGTCCGAGGCGCGCTCCGCCGCGCGGGCGAAATCGGCGCGTTGGGCGTCGTCGGCGGGGAACATCGCCGACCGGTACTGCGTGCCCACATCGTTGCCCTGGCGGTTCAGCTGACGCGGATCGTGCATCGTGAAGAAGGCGTCGAGGATGACGTCCCCCGGGATCACCTCTTCGTCGAAGGTCACCTTGACGGCTTCCGCGTGACCCGTCGTGCCCGTGCACACCTGCTCGTAGGTGGGTGCGGGGACGCTGCCACCGACGTAGCCGGACTCCACTTCGACGACACCGTCGAGCGCGCGGTAGGCGGCGTCGAGGCACCAGAAGCAGCCACCAGCGAGTACATAGGTCTGCATTCGAGACCATCCTTTCCATCACTTCGTCATCCGGTGCAACGCGTGGAGTGTCCCCGCTGTTCCGCCGTGCGGGCGGACGGAGAGGGTGTCGGAGGCCGAGCGTACCCTGCCGGCAGGGAGAGGAGACAGGGTGGGAACGGATACGGCAGCAGCGCGATCGGTCGCCGCTGGGTACCGCCTCGTCCAGGCCGCAGCGCACCTCCATCGCGTGGTCGACCCGAGCGGGCGCGTCATCGGCCACGTCGCCGACCACGAGGTGGACGGCGTCCGTCGGGTCATCGCGCGACGCTTCCACGCCGCCACGGGCGCCTTCGTCGACGTCGGCGCCTTCTGGGATGTCGACGACGCCGTCACCGCGCTGCACCACTCCCGGTGATTCAGACGATGGCCGCGGTCGCCTCCCGCTCGTCGGCGGTCGCCGCACCGGACCCGGCGACGACATCGGGCCAGAGAGCGGCGAGCACCGACACGGCCCGACGGATCTCCTCCGGAGGGGCGGTGAAAGGGATGCGCAGGTAGCCGTCATATCCCCCGTCGAGTCCGAATCTCGGTCCCGACGAGAGGAGCACCCCACGCCTGCGTGCCGCCAGCACCAGCGAGCCGCTGAGCGGCGCGTCCAGACCCACCCAGAGGCAGAGTCCGCCGTCGACGCTCGGGACCCGCCACGAGGGGAACGCCTCGGCGAGGGCGCTGACGGTCGCATCATGGCCGGACCGGAGCAGCTCCGCACGCTGCGGCTGGATGAGCGGCAGCATCCGGACCAATCGTGCGGCGATCGCCTGCTCCAGCTCGGGGGTGCCCAGGTCGCGACGCGGGCGCAGTTCGACGAGCCGTCGCACCAGGTTCCGATCCGCGCGCACCCATCCGACCCGCAGGCCACCCCAGACGGATTTGCCGAGGGATCCGATGCGGACCGCACTCGGACCGAAGTCCAGTTCGTGGGGCGCGGCACCGGAGAAGGAGAGGTCTGCGGTCGTCTCGTCGATCACGAGGGTCGCGTCGGCGCGTTCCGCGGCCGCACGCATCGTGACGGCGTCGCCGGGCGTCATGGAGCGACCGGTCGGGTTCTGGAACCAGGGCATGAGGTAGGCGAGGGCGGGACGGGCCCGGCGGAACGCCTGGACAGCACGATCGAGATCCCAACCGGCGTCGGTCGTCACGGGGATGCCCGTCGGCCGCGCCCCGGTGGACCGCACCGCCTCCGCGGCGTGCGGGTAGGTCGGCGTCTCGAGCAGCGCGGTGCTCCGAGGAGTCAGCAGCGCGGTCGTGACCAGGTGGATGGCGTGCTGGGCGCCGTTGGTCACCAGGATCTCGTCCGGGTCCGTCGGCAGACCGCGCGCGGTGTACCGATCCGCGAGCGCGACGCGGAGATCCAGACTGCCGACGATGTCGAACCCCGGCCGACCGACGAGGGATGCCGCATCCGCCGCGACGTCGGAGATGACGCCGGCGAGGCCGGGCCACGCCGCCGGGCTGGCCTGCTGGAGGTCGATCCCCGCTCCGCCGTCGAAGATCCGGCTCGTGCCCCGCGGCGGTTGCGGGAGGGTGACGCTCCCCGAACCCCGGAGGCTCTCGATGTGGCCGCTCGCGCGAAGACTGCGGTACGCGGCCGCGACGGTCGCCCGGCTCAGGCTCAGCGCCGCAGCCAGCTCGCGCTCAGCCGGGAGGGCGGTGTGCGCGGCGAGCCGGTTGTCGAGGCAGAGGAGGCGGATGCCGTCTGCCAAGGCCTCGTACGTCGGGTTCCGTGTGCGCCAGCCGCCGAGCGAGACGGAGAGCGCGCGTGCGCTGATGCGTGAGTCCATGGAGCCACCGATCGAGGATTGGACTGTCCTGTCAGGTCCAATCATAGGGTGAAATAGTGGACATGACCGTTCGCCTGCTCCGCCTCCTCGTCGGCCTCGCCCTCTTCGGTGTCGGTTGCGCCCTCCTGGTGCAGGCGGGGGTCGGGCTCGACCCCTGGACCGTGCTGGCAGAGGGCCTGTCGACCCAGACCGGCATCGGGATCGGGTGGATCGTCGTCATCACCGGAGCCCTCGTGCTGCTGGCATGGATCCCGTTGCGCCAACGCCCGGGGATCGGCACCATCGCCAACATCCTCGTCGTCGGCACCGTGATGCAGGGAGCCCTCGCGGTCATCCCGCCCGTCGAGGGCTTCTTCTGGGGCGTGCTCGTCTTCCTCCTCGGTATCGCGGTGATCGCCGGCGGCTCGGGGGTCTACCTCGGCACCGATCTCGGCCCGGGGCCGCGTGACGGGCTGATGACGGGGCTCCACGCCAGATTCGGCTGGCCGATCTGGCTCTGCCGATTCCTCGTCGAAGGCTCGGTGCTCGTCGTGGGGTGGTTGCTGGGCGGGACCGCGGGCCTCGGGACGGTCCTCTTCGCGGTCCTGATCGGTCCGAGCGTCCACGTCGCGATGGGCCTGTCCGACCGTTGGGCAGCTCGCAGGGCGACCCGACGGGCGGCCTCCGCACGCGTCGTCGTCTGAGCGGTAGCCTGAAGGGGAGCATCCTTCCCTCCATAGCTCAGTGGATAGAGCGAGCGGTTTCTACCCGCCAGGTCGGGGGTTCGAATCCTCCTGGAGGGGCTCGGGTCGTCCCGACGGGACGGACCCCCCGTGTGAGGAGACCCTGTGTCAGCCGCTGAGAACGACCGCCTCGTCTGGATCGACTGCGAGATGACGGGCCTCGATCTGTCCGTCGACGAACTCGTGGAGGTCGCGGTGGTCATCACCGACTTCGAGCTCCGCGTGCTCGACCCGGGCTTCCAGATCGTCATCAAACCCGACGACTCCGCCCTGGCGCACATGAACGACTTCGTCACGAAGATGCACGAGAGCTCGGGTCTGCTGGAGGAGATCCCGCACGGCGTGAGCCTCGCCGACGCGGAGTTCCAGGTGCTGGAGTACATCCAGCGGTTCGTCCCGGAAGGGAAGGCGCCGCTGGCGGGCAACACGATCGGCACGGATCGCATGTTCCTCGCGCGGTACATGCCCCGCGTCGACCGCTGGCTGCACTACCGCAACGTCGACGTGTCGAGCGTCAAGGAGCTCGCCCGCCGCTGGTACCCGCGTGCGTACTTCAACGCACCGACGAAGGACGGCGGCCACCGGGCGCTGGCCGACATCCGCGAGAGCGTCCGCGAACTGGCGTACTACCGAGAGACGGTCTTCGTGCCGGCGCCGGGCCCCACCAGCGACGACGCGAGAAACGCCGCGGCGACCGCCGTGTCGTCGTTCGCCTCCGGGCTGTAATACACTTGGGGGGTTGCCCGCTCGCGGGCACATGGTGGGTATAGCTCAGTTGGTAGAGCACCTGGTTGTGGTCCAGGGGGTCGCGGGTTCGAGTCCCGTTACTCACCCCAATTCTTCCCTCATGAGACGTGGTCATGATCGAGATGGATGCCGAGGCGTTCGAGGCCCTGGTCGCGTCCGAGCTCGACGCGCTGCCCGATGAGATGGTGGACGGACTCGACAACGTCGTCCTCGTCGTCGAGGACCGACCCGAAGACGGCAGTATGGACCTCTTCGGTCTGTACGACGGACTCGCGATCACCGAGCGCGGCCGTTACGGGCTGGGCGAGCTCCCGGACCGCATCATGATCTACCGTGAGCCGCACCTCCACGCGTGCGATGACCTCGACGAGCTGCGAGACGAGGTCCACACGACACTCGTCCACGAGATCGCGCACTACTACGGGATCGACGACCAGCGGCTGCATGAACTGGGGTGGGCGTGATGAGCACCGCGATGCCCCTCGAGGACGTCGCCCTGGACCTGCGGGCGTCGACATCGGGTCCGTGGGAGACGGTCGTCTGGAACGACCCGGTGAACCTGATGAGCTATGTCGTGCACGTCTTCCGCGAGTACTTCGGCTACCCGCGTGAGCAGGCTGAGCGCCTCATGCTCGCGGTGCACCACGACGGCCACGCGGTCGTGTCCGAAGGCTCGCGCGAGCAGATGGAGCTGCACGCGCAGGCGATGCACGATTACGGCCTGTGGGCCACGGTCCGCGAGGTCGGGACGTGAGCAGTACGCGGATGACGATGCGGATGACCCTCCTCGAGGCCGCGCATCTGAGCGACCTCGTCGGGCAGCTCCAGGAACTCCTGGCTGCCGGCGCGGGCTCCGACCCGGCGGTCCGACGCCTCGTCCCGGATGCATACCGTGATGACCCTGAGGCGTCCGCCGAGTTCCGGGGTCTCACACAGGCTGACCTCCTCGCCCGCCGAGCCGCCGATGCGGGAACGGTGCGCGCCTCGCTCCGGCACGACGGCGGCGACCTCGTCGCCGCGGAGCTCGATCGCACGCAGGCGGAGGACGTCCTCGAGGTGGAGCTCGACCGCGAGGTGTCGGATGCATGGTTGCGGACACTCGCGGCGCTGCGTCTCGTGATGGCCGAGCGCCTCGGGGTCACCGACGAGGAACACCGTGACGATGATCCGCGGTTCGGCGTCTACGAGTGGCTCGGCTACCGCCTCGAAGGACTGCTGCAGGCGCTCGACCAGGAGTGAGCTCAGGGGAGATCGAGGACGACGTCCGCCAGATCGCGGGGACCGTGCGCCCGGAGGTGATCCTCCTCCTGCGCAGCCCAGCGCTCCCAGTGCGGACGGTACGCGTCGCCGTCTCGCCGCAACGCCCGCTCGCGCCGCGTTCGAGCCGGCGCATCGAGCCACACGCGCACGTCGGCCACCGCTGCGGACGCCGGGGTCAGCACACCCGCGCCTTCGACGATGAGCACGGGCGCGGGGCCGACGACACGACGTCGGCCGGAAGGGATGCCTCGGGCCCAATCCCAGGTCTCCCACTCGCCCGCTCGGCCCGCAAGCACCGGCCGGATGACCTGCGTCAGTGCTGTGTCCGCCCCCTGGCGGAGCCCGTCCCAGCCCGGGTAGATCTCGTCGAGCGCGACCAGCGCCGCCTCATCGAAGGACGCCGCGAGCATCGCGGCGAAGGTCGACTTCCCCGCTCCTGATCGGCCGTCGACGAGGATCACCGTCGGCACCGACCCGAGGCTCGACGCTCTCCGCAGCGCGGAGGCGACGCCGTCCGAGAGGAGGCGCTGGAGCGCTGGGTCGCCGTCAGCGCTTGAGGGCACGGATGATGCGGCTGAGCGCACGCCCCGCGACCCACACGAAAGGGATGCCGACGGCGAGCAACGACACGAGGTTCGGCTCGAAGCGCAGGTCGTCACCCTTGCGGATGTACGCCCCGACGGGGATCGCCGCACCGCCGCCACCACCACCCGCTCCGCCCGCGGTGTCCTCGCCGGCACCGAACCCCGACCAGGTCAGCGCGACCGGGATGAGACGGATGCCGTCGACGTCCTGCTGCTCGCCGTAGACGGTCGAGGCTCCGAGGGAGGCGAACTGCTTGCCGAGTTCGAGAGGGAGATTGGCCATGGGTCAACGGTATCGGCTGGACTCCGCGAACACAGGGGGTTGCGAAGACGCGGCGGTTGCGGGAGCACGGGGCACCGTCATTCCCGCGGCGGCCGGGGATTCGTCGGGAGGGCGCCCGTATCGCGCCGGGGGCCGAGCGTGCTGGCCCTCGTGACCGCTCCGCGGCCGAATCGCGTTCGTGCGTCGTCGAGCGCCGCGTCCACTCGCCGCCATTCCGCATCGTCGTCCCAGAGTGCCAGGCCCCCCAGTCCGTCGGTGGTGAGCTTCTCCCCGCGGACTCCGATGAGACGAACGGGCTGGACGAGGTCGATCTTCCCGAACAGCTCGAGCGCGACGTCCCCGATGCGCTGGCCCACATTCGTCGGTTCGGGGACGCTCACCGAGCGGGAGAGCGTGGTGAAGTCGGAGAAGCGGACCTTGATGGCGATCGTCCGGGCCTCCCACCCGCCGGCTCGGAGCCGGGAGGCGACCCGATCCGCGAGCCGCCGGAACTCGCTGCGCAGCATCCCCACGTCGGAGAGGTCCTCCAGGAAGGTCTCCTCGTGGCCGACGCTCTTCTCCGTGTGCTCGGTCTGCACCGACCGCGGGTCGATCCCCCGCGCGAGCTGCGACACCCGCGCGCCCATCGCGGGGCCCAGCGCCCGATCGAGCACGCCGCGCGGGGTGTGCAGGATGTCGGATACCATCCGGATGCCGCGGGCCTCCAGCGCTTCGGCGGCTTTCGGACCCACCCCCCAGAGTGCACCGACGGGGCGTGCCGCGAGGAAGGCCTGCGTGTCGGGTTCGCTCACGACGAGCAGCCCGTCGGGCTTGGAGACCGTCGAGGCGATCTTGGCGACGTGCTTGGTCGCGGCCACGCCGATGCTGCAGGTCAGGCCGGTCTCCTCCAGGACGCGCCGCCTGACCATCCGCCCGATCTCGCCCGGACTCCCCCACAACCGGCGTGCGCCGCTCACATCGAGGAAGGCCTCGTCGATCGAGAGGGGTTCGACGAGCGGGGTGACGTCGCGGAAGATCGCCATGACCTTCTTCGACAGCTCCGAGTAACGCTCGAAACGCGGCATGACGACGACCGCGTGCGGGCACAGCTGCAGCGCCTTGCCGACCGACATCGCCGAGCGGACGCCGAATCGACGGGCTTCGTAGGAGGCGCTCGAGACGACGCCTCGGCCTTCCATCCCGCCCACGATCAGCGGCTTGCCCGCGAGTGATGGGTCGTAGAGGACCTCGACGGACGCATAGAAGGCGTCCATGTCGACATGGAGGATGCGCGTGCCGGTGTCGTCGGCGTCGTCGGGCGAGACGATCCGTCCCGTCCCGTCGCCGCGTCCCATGTCTCCATTGTCGACGATGCCGCCGACACCGAGCCCGGACGGGGCTCCGGCGCGGCGGCACCGTGGACGGAGCGTCAGGCCTGGCCGGCACGCTCCAGGATGAGCTCCCGGACGCGAGCGGCATCCGCCTGGCCCTTCATCGCCTTCATGACGGCCCCGATCACGGCACCGGCGGCCTGCACCTTGCCGTCCTGGATCTTCGCCAGGACGTCGGGTTGCGCGGCGAGGGCGTCATCGATGGCGGCGATCAGCGCACCGTCGTCCGAGACGACCGCGAGCCCGCGGGCGTCGACGACCTCCTGGGGAGTCCCCTCCCCAGCCATGACGCCCTCGAGGACCTGACGAGCGAGCTTGTCGGTGAGGGTGCCGGCATCCACGAGCCGCTGCAGCTCCGCAACGGACTCGGCCGACACGAGCGCAGCGGGCTCTGCGCCCTTTGCGTTCGCGACCCGGGTGATCTCGCCGGTCCACCACTTGCGGGCGGATGCCGGTGAGGCGCCGGCGGCGATCGTCGCCTCGACCTCCGCGAGCAGACCGCCGTTGGCGACGTCCTGGAACTCGAGATCGGTGAAACCCCACTCGCTCTTCAGGCGGCGTCGGTGGACCGACGGCGCCTCCGGGAGTGCGGCGCGCAACTCCTCGATGAGCTCCTCCGACGGCTCGACGGGCAGGAGGTCGGGCTCGGGGAAGTAGCGGTAGTCGTCGGCATCCGACTTCGGACGGCCGGGCGAGGTGCGTCCCGTGTCCTCGTGCCAGTGCCGCGTCTCCTGCGTGATCGAGCCGCCGGCGGCGAGGATCGCCGCCTGGCGCTGGATCTCGTAGCGGACAGCCCGCTCGACCGAGCGCATCGAGTTGACGTTCTTCGTCTCGGTGCGCGTCCCGAGCTTCTCCTGTCCGCGGGGACGGAGCGAGACGTTCGCGTCGCAACGGAGGTTGCCGCGCTCCATCCGAGCCTCCGAGATCCCCAGCGACCGCACGATGTCGCGGATCGCTGCGACGTAGGCCTTGGCGACCTCGGGCGCGCGGTGCTCGGTGCCGAAGATGGGCTTCGTGACGATCTCGACGAGCGGCACGCCGGCGCGGTTGTAGTCGACGAGCGAGTACTCCGCGCCCTGGATGCGGCCGGTCGCGCCGCCCATGTGGGTGAGCTTGCCCGCATCCTCCTCCATGTGCGCGCGCTCGATGGGGACGACGACGACATCGCCGCCCTCGAGCTCGATCTCGACGCTGCCCTCGAACGCGATGGGCTCGTCGTACTGCGAGATCTGATAGTTCTTCCCGAGATCCGGGTAGAAGTAGTTCTTCCGCGCGAACCGGCTCGACGGCGCGATCGAGCAGCCGAGGGCCAGCCCCAGGCTGATCGAGGAGCGCACAGCGGTCTCGTTGACGACGGGGAGCGAACCCGGGAGGCCCATGTCCACCGGGGCGACGAGCGTGTTGGGCGCGGCGTCATGGTTGGCGGCATGGGCGGGGTTGCCGGCCGGCGAGAACATCTTGGTCTCGGTGTTGAGCTCGACGTGGACCTCGAAGCCGAGCACGGGCTCGAACAGCTCGAGCGCCTTGTCGAAGTCCATCAGCGCATCCTTGGCCATCAGCGGGCTCCTCCGAGGATCGGGGCGCGGTCCAGGATCGGACCGCCCCAGCTGTCGACGAGCAGCGCCTCGAGCGCCGCACCGACGCGATAGAGGCGAGCGTCCTCGCGGGCGGGTGCGACGAACTGGATGCCGACGGGCAGCCCGTCCTCCGCTGCGAGTCCCGAGGGGATCGAGATGCCGGGGACGCCGGCGAGGTTGACCGGGATGGTCGTCACGTCGTTGAGGTACATCTGCAGCGGGTCGTCGAGCTGCTCGCCGAGGCGGAAGGCCGTCGTCGGTGCCGACGGCGTCGCGATGACGTCCACCTGCGCGAACGCCTCGTCGAAGTCACGCTGGATGAGGGTGCGGACCTTCTGGGCGCTGCCGTAATAGGCGTCGTAGTACCCGGCCGACAGGGCGTAGGTGCCGAGGATGACGCGCCGCTTGACCTCGTCACCGAAGCCCGCGTCGCGGGTCGCGGCCATGACGTCCTCGACCGTCCCGCCCGGGACGTTCACGCGCATGCCGAAGCGCACGGAGTCGAACTTGGCGAGATTGCTGGACGCCTCGGCGGGGAGGATCAGGTAGTAGGCGGCCACGCCGTACTCGAAGTGCGGTGCGCTGACCTCGACGATCTCGGCGCCGGCGGCCTCCATGGCGGCGAGCGATGCTCGGAACGACTCCGAGACGCCGGCCTGGAAGCCGGAGTCGTCGAGTTCGCGGATGACGCCGACCTTCAGGCCCTTGAGGACCTCGCCGGTCGCGCCCTCGCGGGCCGCGCCGGCGAACGACGGCCAGGCGTCGGTGAGCGAGGTCGCGTCGTGCGGATCGTGCCCGCCGATGACGTCGTGGAGGAGCGCGGAGTCGAGGACGGTCCGCGAGACGGGGCCGACCTGGTCGAGGCTCGACGCGAGCGCGATGGCGCCGTACCGGCTGACGCCGCCGTACGTCGGCTTCATGCCGACGGTGCCCGTCACGTGCGCGGGCTGACGGATCGAGCCGCCCGTGTCCGATCCGAGCGCCAGGGGCGCCTCGAATGCGGCGACGGCGGCAGCGGAGCCACCGCCCGAGCCGCCGGGGATCCGGTCGAGGTCCCACGGGTTGTGCGTCGGGCCGTACGCGGAGTGCTCGGTCGACGACCCCATCGCGAACTCGTCCATGTTCGTCTTCCCCAGCGGCACGAGGCCGGCGGCGCGGGAGCGCGCCACGACGGTCGCGTCGTAGGGCGACATGTAACCCTCGAGGATCTTCGATCCGCTGGTCGAGGGCATGTCGGTCGTCACGAGGACGTCCTTGATGGCGAGCGGCACGCCGGCCAGTTCGCCGAGCTCCTCGCCCGCGGCGCGGCGCCGGTCGACGTCCTGGGCGACCTCGACCGCGTGATCGGAGACGTGCAGGAACGCGTGGACGTCGCCGTCGACGGCGGCGATGCGGTCGAGGTGGGCCTGCGTGGCCTCGACGCTCGACAGTTCACCGGAACGGAGCTTCGCCGACAGGTCGGCGGCGGTCAGCTTCAGGATGTCGCTCACTGCTCCTCCCCGAGGATCGCGGTCACGCGGAAGCGGCCGTCAGCGGCATCCGGTGCGTTCTGCAGCACCTCGTCGCGGGTGAGCATGTCGCCGGGGACGTCGGGACGGAACACGTTGCTGAGCGGGATCGGGTGGCTCGTCGCGGCGACCTCGGGGGTGGCGACCTCGGAGACCTTGGCGATGTTGTCGACGATGGCGTCGAGCTGGCCGGTGAGACGTTCCACCTCCTCGTCGCTCAGCTGGATCCGGGCGAGCACGCCGAGATGGCGCACGAGATCGGGGGTGATTTCAGACACTCCCCCAGTCTAGTTCGGGCCGCTCGCGCTCCCGAGCGGTCGCCCTAGGCTGGGGTCGTGACCGATTCGCCCTCCGCCGATCGCCCATGGCTCTCGTCCTACGGCGAGGGCGTCCCCCTCGACCTGCCTCCGGTGACCGGTTCGCTGATGGACCTGCTCGATGAGTCTGCGCGTGACTACCCGGACGCGCCGGCGCTGCAGTTCTTCGGCCGGGAGACGACGTATCGCGCCCTGGACGACGCGGTCTCCCGCGCGGCGGCCGGGCTGCGCGATCTCGGCGTGAAGAAGGGCGACCGCGTCGCGATCGTGCTCCCCAACTGTCCGCAGCACATCATCGCGTTCTACGCGGTGCTGCGGCTCGGCGCCGTCGTCGTCGAGCACAACCCGCTCTACACCCCGCGCGAACTCCGGACCCAGTTCCAAGATCACGGCGCGCGTCACGCCATCGTCTGGAGCAAGGTGGCCGGGACCGTGCAGGAGTTCCCCGCCGACCTCCGCGTCGAAGCGATCATCTCCGTGGACATCACCACCGCGCTCCCCCTGCGGACGCGACTCGCGCTGCGCCTCCCTGTGAAGAAGGCGCGCGAGTCCCGCGACGCGCTGACCTCCCCGGTGAAGGGCGCGCTGTCGTGGGACGACCTCGTCCGCACCGCCCCCCTGCCGGCATCCCATCCCCGCCCTGGCACCGGCGATCTCGCCGTGCTCCAGTACACGTCGGGGACGACCGGGACGCCGAAGGGCGCGATGCTCACGCACCGGAACCTGCTCGCCAACGCCCGGCAGAGCCAGGCGTTCATCCCCGCGGTGACCAGGGGCGATGGATGCGTCTTCTACGCGGTGCTGCCGATGTTCCACGCGTACGGGCTCACGCTCTGCCTCACGTTCGCCATGTCGATGGGTGCCCGCCTCGTGCTGTTCCCGAAGTTCGACGCCGACATGGTGATCGACGCGATCAAGAAGCATCCGCCGACCGTCCTCCCGCTCGTCCCGCCGATCGCCGAGCGGCTGCTGGCCAGGGCGCGGGAGCGCGGTGCCTCGATCCGCGGCATCCGGATCGGCGTGTCGGGTGCGATGGCGCTCTCCGCTGCGCTCGTCGAGCCGTTCGAGGAGGCCAGCGGCGGGTACCTCATCGAGGGGTACGGACTCAGCGAGTGCTCGCCGGTGCTCATGGTCAACCCGCCCGCGGACAATCGCAAAGCGGGGACCATCGGCATCCCGATCCCCGGCACCGATGCCCGTGTGGTCGACCCGGAGGACCCGTCGCGGATCCTGGGCGCCGGTGAGCCGGGTGAGCTCGTCGTGCGTGGTCCGCAGGTGTTCTCGGGCTACTACGGCAAGCCCGAGGAGACCGAGAAGGTGCTCATCGACGGGTGGTTCCGCACCGGCGACATCGTCGAACGGGACGACGACGGCTTCTTCCGCGTCGTCGACCGGCTCAAGGAGCTCATCGTGACCGGAGGCTTCAACGTCTCGCCCTCGGAGGTCGAGGCCACCCTGCGCCAGCACCCGCAGGTGGCGGATGCCGCCGTGGTCGGCCTCCCCGATCCGCACAGCGGCGAACAGGTGGTCGCCGCGATCATCCCCGCCCCCGGTGTCGACGCGCTCGACGTGGACGACATCCGTGCGTTCGCGCGGACGCGCCTGACGCCCTACAAGGTGCCGCGGCGGGTCGAGGTCGTCGACGAACTGCCCCGGTCGCTCATCGGCAAGGTCCTTCGTCGACAGGTGCGCGACACCCTCCTCGCGGAGGACGCGTGAGCGTCACTCCGCGGCGGGCGGGTCGCCGAGGGCGTCCGGTCCCTCGGTGACGAGGATGTGGAACTGCGCAGCGTCGATGATCCGCAGACCCAGCGCCTCGGCCTTGGCCAGTTTGGAGCCCGCGCCGGGACCGGCCGCGACGAAATCCGTCTTCTTCGACACGCTCGACGCAGCTTTGCCGCCGGCCTGCATGATGGCCTCCTGCGCGCCTTCGCGCGTGTAGCCCTCGAGAGATCCGGTCGCAACGACGGTGACGCCCTCGAGGACACCGCCGGCGGCGGCAGCTGCGCCGGGTCCAGGATGCCCCGGCGTCGACAGCCGGGCACCGGCGGCCACCCATCGATCGACGATCTCGACGTGCCAATCGACGGCGAACCAGTCGGTCAGGGCGTCGGCGATGATCCCGCCGACGCCGTCGACGGCAGCCAGCTCGTCACGCGACGCGGCTCGAATCGCATCGAGCGAACCGAAGTACTGTGCCAGTGCGCGTGCGGCGACCGGACCGACGTGGCGGATGCTGAGCGCGACGAGGAAGCGCCACAGGTCCTTGGTCTTCGCCTTCTCGAGCTCGTCGATCAGCGTCAACGCCTGCGCGGACGGCTGGGGGCCGGTGCGCCCCTCCTTCTTCTCCGCTGGGCTCGGATTGCGGCGGAACGGGGCGCGACGGACGACCTCGCCGGTCCTCTCGTCGATGCGCGCTTCCCCGGTCTCCGAGTCGCGCACGATCACCTCGATGGGGACGAGTCGATCCACGGTGAGATCGAACAGGCCCGCCTCGGTCTCCAGCGCCGGGCGCTGCGGATCGAGCGGCTGCGTGAGCGCTGCCGCAGTGACCTCGCCGAGGGCTTCGATGTCGAGCGCGCCGCGTGAGCCGATGTGCTCCACCCGTCCTCGCACCTGGGCGGGGCACCCGCGCGTGTTGGGACACCGGAGATCGATGTCCCCCTCCTTCGCCGGCGCGAGCGGCGAGCCGCATTCGGGGCAGTCGGCCGGCATGACGAAGGCGCGTTCGGAGCCGTCGCGCAGCTCGGCGACGGGCCCCAGGACCTCGGGGATCACATCCCCCGCCTTCCGGAGCATGATCATGTCGCCGATGAGCACACCCTTCGCCTTGACGACCTCCTGATTGTGCAGGGTCGCCTGGCGGACGACGCTGCCGGCCACGTGCGCCGGAGCCATCTGCGCGTACGGTGTGGCTCGACCCGTCCGCCCGACCGACACGATGATGTCGAGCAGCCGCGTCTGCACCTCCTCCGGCGGGTACTTGTAGGCGATCGCCCACCGCGGGGCGCGGCTCGTCGTCCCGAGCTCGTCGTGCAGCGACAGTTCGTCGACCTTCACGACGATGCCGTCGAGCTCGTGCGCGACCGAATGCCGCTTCTCGCCGTACTCGGCCACGAAGGCGAGGACGCCGTCCACCTCGTCGAAGGTCCGCGGATAGGGGCTGACCGGAAGCCCCCACCCGGCGAGCAGCTCGTAGACCTCGCTCTGGGCGGCGACAGGCGGGTCGGGCCAGGCCCCGATGCCGTGGACGTACATCCGGAGCGACGCCAGCCGCGCCTCGCCGGCTTCGAGTTCCAGACCCGACTTCTTGTCGAGTTGCTGACGGAGGCCCCCGCTCGCGGCGTTGCGCGGATTCGCGAAGGCCGGGAACCGGCGGGCGGCGCTCTTCTGCGCCCGCTCTTCGTCGAATCGGGGGCGGGCGGCCGCATCGGAGACGACGCGATCGCGCAGGCGCGCCTGCAGTGCGTTGAGCTCCTCGAAGGCGGCGACGGGGATGAAGACCTCACCGCGGACCTCGACCAATGCCGGGTGGCCCTCCCCCGAGAGCCGTTCCGGGATGCCCGCGACGCGCACCGCGTTCACGGTGACGTCCTCCCCGATCCGGCCGTCGCCTCGCGTCGCAGCCGAGGTCAACACGCCGCGCTCGTAGCGGAGCGAGATCGCGAGACCGTCGATCTTGAGCTCGGTGAGCCACCGCACGCGCCGTCCCGCGGCGGCCTCCGCCTTCGCGCACCACTCCCGCAGCTCCTCCGGGGAGAACACGTTGTCGAGGCTCAGCATCCGTTCGGCGTGCTCGACCGGTGCGAACATCGACGACTCGGCCGCTCCGACCGTCTGCGTCGGCGAGTCCTGACCCTGGAGTTCGGGATGGGCCCGCTCGATGGCCTCGAGCTGATGCATCCATCCGTCGTACGTCGCGTCGTCCACGAGACCGACGTCTCCGCCGTAATAGGCCTCGCGCGCGCCGAGGATCTGATCCGTGAGGTGCTGCGCCTGTGCTCGAGCGTCGTCGAGGGTCAGGTCGGGGAGTTCTCGGTCAGCCACATCGACAGTGTAGGGAGGGCCGGGGACACCGTCGCGGCGCTATCGCCCGCCGGGACGATGCGATAGACGAACGACCCCGAATACCGGAAGACCTCGCCGAGCAGCAGCATCCGCAGACGGACGTCGACCCGCTGGCGCCCCGCATCGGACGGGTCCCGCGTCTCGTGGACCTCGACCCGTGCGACGGGTGGGAGGGCGATGCGGACGCCCCGCAGACGCAGGGCGAGCGAGCGTGACCGCAGCAGCATCCCGCCATCCCGGATGACGGGGCGAAGACGCACCTCGAGACCGCCGCGCCTACCGAGGCGCTCGACGAGCTCATCGCCGTCGACGCGGATGACGTCCCGCATCACGCGCACCCGGCCGGGGAAGCCGAACCACCGTGCGCCGTGCAGCGCGCCGTCCGCGTCCGGGGTGTTCTCGACGACGAAGGGGACGTGGCGACCCGCCTCGGGGAAGAGCACCGACCGCCGCGCCGCCCAGTGCAGCAGCGGCTCACCCAGACGCCGGTACCGGGAGCCCACGACGTCGTAGACGCCTTCGCCGACCCCGACGCGGCCGGCGGGCACGGGACCGAAGTACCGCTGCAGCACCGGATCGAGCCGCGCGAACCGCGCACCGAGCGCGCGCTGATAGATCGACGCGGATGCGTCGTCCGAGGTCATGCCGCGAATCTACTAGCGTCGGAGCCATGCCGATCTCCCGCCCCCGGGCCGTCGTCGCCGGCGCCGGCGGCTTCATCGGCGAGGCGCTCGTCGCCGCGCTCACCGAAGACGGATACGACGTCACCCCGGTCGGGCGGACGGGTGCCGTCCGGTGGGGCGACACCGCCGCGCTGGCAGCCGCCGTCGACGGCGCAGCGCTGCTCGTGAACCTCGCGGGCACGTCCGTCGACTGCCGGTACACCGATGCGAACCGGGATGAGATCCTCCGGTCGCGGGTCGAGACGACCGCGCAGCTCCGCTCCGCCGTCGCCGCCGCGACCACCCCGCCACCCGTGTGGCTCAACTCGTCGACCGCGACGATCTACCGGCACGCGATGGACCGCGCGAACACCGAGCGTGGCGGCGAGCTGGGTACCGGGTTCTCCGTCGACGTCGCCCGGTCGTGGGAGCGGGAGTTCTTCTCGGGCGAGCTGCCGGCGACGCGGCGTGTCGCGCTGCGACTGGCGATCGTCGTGGGCGATGGACCCGCGACGCGGATGCTGCTCACCCTCGCACGGACCGGACTCGGCGGGCCGCAGCACGACGGCTGGACCCCGCCGCACCACCGGTACCGCGGCATCGGCGACGACCCGACCGGGACCCGCCCGCCCTGGCACCGCACCCGTGGGCGGCAGCGCTTCAGCTGGGTGCACATCGACGACGTCCTGGACGTCGTCCGCTTCCTGATCGCCCACGATGCCATCTCGGGCGTGGTGAACGTCGCCGTCCCCGACGCCACGGACAACCGGACCCTCATGCGAACGCTTCGACGTGTGGTCGGGATGCCGATCGGTCTGCCGTCGATGAGGTGGATGCTCGAGCTGGCGATGTGGGTCCTGCGGACCGAACCCGAGTTGATCCTCAAGAGCCGCTGGGTCGTGCCCGAGCGGCTGACCGAGGCAGGCTTCCGCTTCCGACGGACAGACCTGGAGACCGCGCTGCGCGACGTGCACGCGGCCCCGGCGCTCAGGCGCCGACGGGGACCGCGGACACCGTCCGCGCGATCGTGAACTGACCCACCACGCGGGTCCCGTCGTAGAGCACGGCGGTCTGTCCCGGCGCGACGCCGTCGAAGGGCTCATCGGGGACGACGGTCACGGTCCCGCCCTGCCAGGTCGCGGTCGCCGGGACGGGCTCCGCGTGCGCACGGATCTGGGCGTGGCACGCGAACGCGCCGGTGTCGGGAGCCCGGCCCGCCCAGCTGTGCCGCTCCCCCGAGATCTCGGCCGTCGCGAGTGCCTCCTTCGGGCCCACGACGACGGTGTTGGTGACGGGGCGCACCTCCAGGACGAACCTCGGCTTGCCGTCCGGAGCCGGGACGCCGAGTTGCAGGCCGCGACGCTGGCCGACCGTGAAGGCGTGAGCGCCCTCGTGGCGCCCGACGACGGCACCGTCGCGGTCGAGGATCTGTCCCTGCTCCGCCCCGACCTTCTCCGTCAGCCACCCTCGCGTGTCGCCGTCGGGGATGAAGCAGATGTCGTGACTGTCGGGCTTCTGGGCCACGGTCAGCCCGCGCTCCGCCGCCTCGGCGCGGACGACCGCCTTCGAGGGGGTCGTCCCCAAGGGGAAGTACGTGTGCGTCAGCTGCTCGGCTGTCAGCACCCCGAGCACGTAGGACTGGTCCTTCGCCTCGTCTGACGCGCGGTGCAGCTCGCGGCCGTCGGGACCGTCGACGAGCGTCGCATAGTGACCGGTGCAGACGGCGTCGAATCCGAGTTCCAGCGCGCGCTCCAGGAGCGCGGCGAACTTGATCTTCTCGTTGCAGCGCATGCAGGGATTGGGGGTGCGCCCGGCGCGGTACTCGCTGATGAAGTCGTCGATGACGTCGTCACGGAACCGCTCCGAGAAGTCCCAGACGTAGAACGGGATGCCGAGGAGATCCGCCGCGCGTCGCGCGTCCATCGCGTCCTCGATGGTGCAGCACCCCCGGCTGCCGGTGCGGAGGGTGCCGCCCGCGCGCGACAGCGCGAGGTGCACGCCCACGACATCGTGCCCCTCGTCCACGGCTCGGGCGGCGGCGACGGCCGAGTCCACTCCGCCGCTCATGGCTGCCAGGATGCGCATCGGACCAGTCTACGAGCGCGCCGCCGCACGGGCGCTGGACGCCGCCGCGCGGGCGTGTGCCTCGGGGAGCGCGGCGAGGAAGGCGTCCACGTCGGCCGCGGCGGTCGTACGACCCAGTGAGATCCGGAGCACCGATCTGGCTTCGCGCGCCCCGTAGCCGAGGGCGAGGACCACGTGACTGGGCTCGGCGATGCCCGCCTGGCAGGCCGACCCCGTCGACACCTGCACCCCCGCCTGGTCGAGCAGGAACAGCAGCGTCTCACCGAGGGCGTCGGGGAACAGGACGTGGATGTGGCCGGGAAGCCGCGACGCCGGGGCTCCCAAGAAGGTCGCGGTGGGGACGAGCGAGCGGATGCCGTCGCGCATCCGTGCCGCGAGCGCGGCGAGCCGGTCGGACTCGGCGGCTCTGTCGCGTGCGGTCGCCTCGAGCGCGGCTGCGAGGGCGGCGGCGCCGGCGACGTCCTGGGTGCCGGAGCGGAGACCCCGCTGCTGTCCGCCGCCGTGGACCACCGCCTCGAGACGCGCATGCCGCGAGACGACGAGTGCCCCCGTCCCGACGGGAGCGCCCACCTTGTGCCCCGACATGCTGAGAGCGACGAGGCCGCCCGCTGCCGAACCGCCGCCGCGGAGGCCCGCGAAATCGACCGCGAGGTGCGGGAGGGCGCCCACCGCATCGATGTGGAGGGGCACCGCCGCATCCATCGCCGCCGCAGCGAGCTCCTGCACCGCCGAGACCGTGCCCACCTCGTTGTTCGCGGCGAGTGCGGTCGCGACGGCAGCGCCCGGCAGCGCGGCGGCGAACGCGTCGACGTCGACCCCGCCGTCGGCCGTCAGGGGCACGTGCCGCACCTGCGCCGCTTGTGCGGAGGCGAGCCACTCGACCGTGTCGAGGGTGGCGTGGTGCTCGCCGTCCGGGAGGACGATCACGCCTGCGGCAGCGGCATCCCTCGCCCACCACAGGCCTTTGATCGCGAGGTTCGCCGACTCGGTGCCCCCGGAGGTCAGGATCACCTCGATCGGATCGCAGCCGAGCACGGCAGCGATGCGTTCGCGGGAGTCCTCGAGCAGCCGCCGCAGCGCTTGCCCCGCCGCATGGACGGACGACGCGTTGCCGGTCAGCTCGGACGCGGCGAGCCACGCATCGCGGGCCTCCGCCCGCAGCGGGGTGGATGCGGCGTGATCGAGGTAGACCGTCATGCACCGGCCTCTCATCGTCGCCATAACCGTCCTCACTACTGTAGAACTCATGTCTTCCGCCGAGGCCGGCCCGATGCCCGCGGCGACCGGTTCCCCCGGTCTGCTCTCCCCCGCCTTCGATGACCTCGGTGTCCGGGTCCGGGACGGGGTGGGGACCCTGCGCGTCTGGTCCGCTCACGCGAGCGCCGTCGAGCTCGTCGTGTTCGATCAGGACGACCTCGACTGGATCGTCGAGACCGTGCCGCTGGCCGAGGTGGGGGGCGGTGTCTGGGAAGCGACCACACCGTCCCTGCGTCCTGGCAGCCGCTACAGCGTCCGCGTCGACGGACCGCACGGCCCCGGCATGACCTTCAACCCTGCGACGCTGCTCATCGACCCCTACGCGCGCGGGCTGGTGAGCCCGTCGGCGCATTCCTGGCGGTCCGTCGTCGTCGACGACGGGTTCGATTGGGGCGGCGTCCCCAAGCCCGCCACGTCCCTGGACCGCACCGTCATCTACGAGGCGCATGTGAAGGGACTGACGAAGCGGCACCCGGGCGTTCCCGCCGCCCTGCACGGCACGTACGCGGGCGTGGCCCACCCCGCGATGATCGACCACTACCGGCGTCTGGGCGTCACGGCGGTCGAATTGCTGCCGGTGCACGCCTTCGCCAGCGAGCCCCGCCTGCTCCACCTCGGCCTCACGAACTACTGGGGATACAACAGCGTCGGCTTCTTCGCCCCGCATGCGGCGTACGCGACCGCCGCCGCGCAGGCCGAGGGTCCGGGCGCGGTCCTCCGCGAGTTCAAGGGCATGGTGAAGCTCCTCCACGAGGCGGGGATCGAGGTCATCCTCGACGTCGTCTACAACCACACGGTCGAGCAGGGTCTCGGCGAGCCCCGCTCCGGCTTCCGCGGCATCGACAACCGCTCGTACTACCGCCAGCAGGACGACGGCACCTACATCGACGTGACGGGGTGCGGCAACAGCGTCGACACGTCGACGGATGCCGTCGCCCGCCTCATCCTGGACTCCCTCCGATACTGGGCCCGTGAGGTCCAGGTCGACGGCTTCCGCTTCGACCTCGCGCCGGTGCTGGGGCGGGATGCCGCGCACGGCTTCGACGCCGATCACCCGCTTCTGCGCGCCATCACGACGGACCCCGCGCTGACCGACGTGAAGATGATCGCCGAACCGTGGGACGTCGGCATGGGTGGCTGGCAGACCGGCGCTTTCGGCGCGGGCTGGAGCGAGTGGAACGACCGCTACCGCGACCGGGTGCGCAACTTCTGGTTGAGCGACATCGATTACGACCGTCGCGCCGAGGTGACGCCCGTCGGCATCGGCGGCTTCGCCAGCCGCCTGGCGGGGTCGGCCAACACGTTCACCGCCGAGCGAGGGCCGCTGGCCGGCATCAATTTCGTGACCGCGCATGACGGCTTCACCCTGCACGACCTGGTGTCGTACGACAGCAAGCGCAACGCCGCGAACGGCGAGCACGGCCGCGACGGCGCGGACACGAACCGGTCGTTCAACCACGGCGCGGAAGGTCCCACGGACGACAGGGGCGTACTGGCCGTCCGCCGGAAGGCGATGCGGAACCTCCTCGGCACGCTCCTGCTCTCGGCAGGCGTGCCGATGCTCACCGCCGGCGACGAGTCCGGCCGCACCCAGGACGGCAACAACAACGCGTACTGCCACGACTCCCCTCTCACCTGGCTCGACTGGGAGCATGCGGACTGGCAGCGGGAGCTCGTCGATCATGTCGCCGCCCTCACCCGCATCCGGCGCGAGAACCCTGCCCTGCGTCCCGTCCGATTCGCTGACGCCGACCGCGTCGTGCCGAGCGCGTCGGTCATCGACTGGTACGACGAGCATGGGGAGACGATGTCCATCGATCGCTGGACGGATCCCTCGCACCGCACCCTCCAGTACGTCGCGCGATCGACACCCGAGCTGGAGGCGCCGAACCGCACGCTCCTGGTCGTCCACGGCAGGGAGCGCCCGATCGACGTGACGCTGCCCGATCTCGCGGGCGTCTCGCAGTACACACCGCTGTGGACGAGCACGACGGACGACCCCGCACCGGCCGGCCCCGTGCTCCGCTCCGGGGAGGGGTTCCGCGCCGAGGGCACGTCAATGTACCTGTTCCGCGCGGACTGATCCAGGCCCGTTCCGGGCGGATGGCCGCACCGGTAGGTTCGGAGCGTGGCAACTCCGATCTCCTCCGCTTCCGTCCGCAGTTCCGCAGAGATCCCGGCCCGGCCGATCAAGCCGACCCGGAAAGACCCGGGCGTCCGCAATGGCCGCATTCCGATCGGAGGCTTCCGACCGAGCGTCCCGGGCGGGAGGTTCGCGCCGTCCGCCTTCGTCGGCGAAGCCGTCCCGTTCACCGTCGCCGCCTTCCGCGAGGGCCACGACCGCATCGGCGTCCACCTCCGGCTCACGTCGCCGTCGGGCGAGACGACCCTGCACCGCCTGTCGCCCCTGGGCGACGGCTTCGACCGCTGGTCGGTGACCGTCGCGCCGCTGGAGCAGGGCAGCTGGAAGTTCCGCTTCGAGACCTTCGCGGACGAGTACGCGACGTGGCAGCACGCCGCGGCGCTGAAGATCGAGGCCGGCGTGGACCCGATCCTCATGCGCGAGATGGGAGCCCGGCTCCTCGAGACCGCCGCGGGCGAGCGGACGCGGCCCGCCGAGCAGAAGACCGCCCTGCTGTCCGCATCCCGCTCGCTCCGGGACGAGTCCGTCGACGACGACGGCGCCCTCATCGTGGTCCGTGACCCCGGGATCGCGGCGTTCTTCCGCGACCGGCCCCTCGCCTCGCTGGTGACGGCGCACGAGGAGCAGACCCTGCTCGTCGAACGCGAGCGCGCGGGTGTCGGCGCCTGGTACGAATTCTTCCCCCGTTCGGAGGGAGCGGTCCGCGAAGAGGACGGGACCGTCCGGAGCGGCACCTTCCGCACCGCTGCGAACCGGCTTCCGGCAGTGGCGGCCATGGGATTCGACGTCGTCTACCTGCCGCCGATCCACCCCATCGGCGAGGTCAACCGCAAGGGCCCGAACAACACGCTCGACGCAGGGCCCGGGGACCCCGGATCGCCGTGGGCGATCGGGTCCGCTGCCGGTGGCCATGATGCCGTGCACCCCGACCTCGGGACCCTCGAGGACTTCCGCGCCTTCGTCGACGCGGCATCCGCTCAGGGCCTCGAGATCGCGTTGGACCTCGCCCTGCAGGCGGCGCCGGACCACCCCTGGGTCACCGAGCACCCGGAGTGGTTCACGACCCTGCCCGACGGGTCGATCGCGTACGCCGAGAACCCGCCGAAGAAGTACCAGGACATCTACCCCGTCAACTTCGACAACGACCCCCAGGGCATCCGGGCGGAGGTCCTCCGCGTCGTCCATCACTGGATCCGACAGGGCGTGAAGATCTTCCGCGTCGACAACCCCCACACGAAGCCGCTGCAGTTCTGGGAGTGGCTCATCCGCACGGTCAACGCCGAGCACCCCGACGTGGTCTTCCTCGCCGAGGCGTTCACCCGCCCCGCCCCGCTCCAGGCACTCGCCCAGAGCGGGTTCCAGCAGAGCTACTCGTACTTCACCTGGCGCAACACGAAGAGTGAGCTCGAGGAGTTCTTCTCGTGGATCTCCGACGAGACGGCCGATTACATGCGGCCGAACCTCTTCGTCAACACCCCGGACATCCTCACGGAGTACCTGCAGTTCGGCGGACGTCCCGCGTACAAGGTCCGCGCGGCGCTGGCGGCGACCGCAGGTGCCAGCTACGGCGTGTACGCGGGTTACGAGCTGTTCGAGAACGTCGCGCGCCCGGGCTCCGAGGAGAACATCGACAACGAGAAGTACGAGTACAAGTTCCGGGACTGGGCCGGCGCCGAGGCCGCCGGCGACTCGCTGGCGCCCTACCTCCGGCGATTGAACGAGATCCGGCGCGCGCACCCCGCGCTGCGTCAGCTGCGCGGTCTCCACCTGCAGTGGAGCGACGACGACGCGATCCTCGCGTACGTGAAGCACCTGCCGGCATCCCTCTCGTCCAGCGGCGAAGCGGACACGATCATCGTCGTCGTCAACGTCGACCCCCATTCCGCGCGCGAGACGACGGTCCACATCGACTCCGCCGTCTGGGGACTGCCGCGAGGCCACGACTACGACGTCGAGGACCTGCTCACCGGTGGTCACTGGACCTGGAACGAGCACAACTTCGTCCGTCTCGACGCGTTCGCCGAACCCGTCCACATCCTCCACGTGAAGGCACGATCATGAACCGACCCGACGACGCGATCCTCGACGCCGTGGGCGAGGGCCGCCACCACGCGCCCCACGACGTCCTCGGCGCCCACCGGACCGAGGACGGCTGGGTGATCCGTGCGCGGCGTCCGTTCGCGCAGACCGTGACCGCCGTCCTGGCCGACGGGGGCCGGGTCGAGCTGCGCCACGTCCGCAGCGGCGTGTGGGAGGGCGATGCAGCGGCGCAGCCGGCCGCCTACGACATCGTCGCGACGTACGAAGGCGCGCCCGACTACCGCGTGGACGACCCCTACCGGCACCTCCCCACGCTCGGCGAGGTCGACCTCCACCTGATCCGCGAGGGCCGCCACGAGCAGCTCTGGACGGTCCTGGGTGCGCACGTGCGCTCGTACGGACCGGTCAGCGGCGTGTCGTTCGCCGTGTGGGCGCCGAATGCGCGCGCTGTGCGCGTGGTCGGCGACCTGAACGGCTGGGACGGCACACAGCACGCCATGCGTTCGCTCGGCTCGAGCGGCGTCTGGGAGCTGTTCGTCCCCGGAATCGGCGTCGGGTCGGCGTACAAGTTCGAGATCCTCACCCCGCACGGGGAGTGGGTCATGAAGGCCGACCCCATGGCGCGCCGCGCGGAAGTGCCGCCGGCGACGGCATCCGTCGTCACGCACAGCGAGTACACGTGGGGCGACGACGACTGGATCGCGGAGCGCTCCGCCGGATCCACGCACGACAAGCCGATGTCCACGTACGAGCTGCACCTGGGGTCGTGGCGCCCCGGACTCGGCTACGTCGAGGTCGCCGACGAGCTCGTCGCCTACGTCACCGAGCAGGGATTCACCCACGTCGAGTTCCTTCCGCTCGCGGAGCACCCCTTCGGCGGGTCCTGGGGCTACCAGGTCACCGGCTACTACGCCCCCACCAGCCGCTTCGGCACGCCCGACCAGCTGCGCCACCTCATCGACCGTCTGCATCAGGCCGGCATCGGCGTCATCATGGACTGGGTGCCGGGGCACTTCCCGAAGGATGCCTTCGCCCTCGCACGCTTCGACGGCCTGCCCCTCTACGAGCACCCCGATCCGCGCCGCGGCGAGCACCGCGACTGGGGGACGTACATCTTCGACTACGGCCGCAACGAGGTCCGGAACTTCCTCGTCGCGAACGCGCTCTACTGGTTCGAGGAGTTCCACGTCGACGGGCTGCGCGTCGACGCCGTGGCGTCGATGCTCTACCTCGACTACTCCCGCGAGGAGGGGCAGTGGGAGCCGAACGTCCACGGCGGCCGCGAGAACCTCGAGGCGATCCGCTTCCTGCAGGAGGTCAACGCCACGGCCTACAAGCGGCATCCCGGTGTCGCGATGATCGCGGAGGAGTCGACGAGCTTCCCCGGCGTCACCGCCCCCACCGATCAGGGCGGCCTCGGCTTCGGCTTCAAGTGGAACATGGGCTGGATGAACGACTCGCTCGTCTACATCGGCCGCGACCCGCTGTACCGGGCGCACCACGAGGGTGAGCTCTCCTTCTCCTTCGTCTACGCCTTCAGTGAGAATTTCGTCCTCCCGATCAGTCACGACGAGGTCGTGCACGGCAAGGGGTCCCTGTTCACGCGGATGCCGGGCGACCACTGGCAGCAACTGGCGAACATGCGTGCGTTCCTCGCGTACATGTGGGGACACCCGGGCAAGCAGCTGCTGTTCATGGGCCAGGAGTTCGGGCAGATGTCCGAATGGTCCGAAGGACGCGGTCTCGACTGGTGGATGCTGGACCAGCCGGCCCACCAGCAGCTGCAGCGCTTCGTCGGCGCCCTCAACCACACGTACCGCGCCGAAGCCCCGCTCTGGTCTCGGGACACCGACGGCGCCGCGTTCTCGCGCGTCTGGCCGCACCGACCCAACAGCAACGTCCTGGGCTTCGCGCGGCGGGACCACGACGGCGGCACCGTCGTCGTGCTGTGCAACTTCGGCGGCGACCCCGTGCACGACGTCGACATCACGCTCCCCGCACCGGGCGCGTGGTCCGAGATCCTCAACAGTGATGCGCAGGAGTTCGGCGGTTCGGGCGTGGGCAACTTCGGCGCCATCACGACGGATGCCGGGGGCAACGCCCGTCTCGTCCTCCCCCCGCTCGGGGTGCTGTGGCTCCGCCACCGTGCGGAGGACTGACACTCCCCCACGATGCACGAAGCCCCCGGCCGCGGCCGGGGGCTTCGTGGTGTCAGGACGAGGTCGTCAGAACAGGAGACTCGCGAGCCGCCCTCGCGCGCGGAGCACCCGCGGGTCGGCGTCGCCGACGATCCCGAACAGCTCCAGCAGTCGCTCCCGGACGGGGGCGCGCTCGTCCGCAGGAAGTGCGGAGAACAGCTCGAGGAGACGGTCGAACGCGTCGTCGACGTGACCGCCCGCAAGGTCGAGGTCCGCGACGTCGAACTGGGCGGCGATGTCGCGCGGCGACGCCGCCGCGGCAGCACGTGCTGCCTGCAGATCGAGATGCTGCACGCGTCCGAGCAGACGGACCTGCCCAAGGCCTGCGCGCGCGTCCTCGTCGCGCGGGTTCTCCGCGAGCGCGCGCTCATAGGCGTCGGCGGCGGCGTTGTAGTCGCCGGCCTCGATCGCGTCGTACGCGGCCTGGTGCAGCGGCGGGAGCTCCGGCTCACCGCCGTCCGCCTCGGTCTCCGACGCCGCTCCGGTCGGTACCGACCCGGTGACGCCGTTGTTGGCCGCGAGCTGCAGCAGCTGCGTCAGGACCTCACGGACCTGCGCCTCCGGAACGGCTCCGGTGAACAGCTGCACGGGTTGGCCGGCCACGAGACCGACGACGAGCGGGATCGACTGCGCCCGGAAGCTCTGGGCGAGCTGCGGGTTCGCGTCGACGTCGACCTTCGCGAGGACGAGGCGTCCGCCGAACTCGACGATCAGCTTCTCGAGCACGGGGCTGAGCTGCTTGCACGGGCCGCACCACTCCGCCCACAGATCGACCACGACGGGGACGGTGCGCGAGAGCTCGAGCACCTGGCCGAAATCGGCATCGGTGACGTCGAACACGAGGCGGCTGACGTCGCCTGTGACGGGTGGGGCCGCGGCCTCCGCCGGCGAGGGACGGTTGCGCAGCGATGACAGGTCGACGGCACCGCGCATGACGGCGCCGGGAGCGGGGGTGCTCACTCTTCTTCAACCACCTTGGAATCGAGGATGTTCGAGCGGGATGCGAGCAGCTGGATCTTCTCGTTGGATCCCTGCGCGGGCACGAAGAAGTAGAGCTGATCGGTGTAACGGGTCCGGAATCCGGTGCTCGACTGGCTCACGCCGGTGAGCGCCTTCACCACGACATTCTTGCCGAGTTTGATGACTGCGTCGTCGTCCGTGGGCACGATGGTCTCGTTCTCGGTGACCGTCACCGCGACGATCGCCCCACTGTCGAGGGTCACGAGCGAGAGCGGTTCGGTACCGCCCGGGGTCGCCCGGAACGACACCCTCCCGGTCTCCTCACCGGTCTCGTTGAAGTTCTTCAGCAGCGAGGCGCGGTTCTCCGCCACGAGCGGCCGGAAGGTGTCGGTCGTCTCATCGAACGCGCCGGCGAACTCGCTCTTGTCCCCCTTGTCGAGGATGTCCGCGTAGGCGGCGGCGAGGTCCTCAGGTGGCATCACGAGGAACGGGGAGTTCGGTTCGACGGCGACGGCGCCCACGTAGTCCGCCGCGAGATTCATGCTTGCGTCAGCCCGCAGGCTCGAGATGTAGGCGATCTTGTAGTCCGCCCAGGGGTCTTCCTGCGTCGCGGTCATCACCGTCGCCGCGCCGTCCGCGTCTTCGACGACGGCCAGGAACATCCGAGGCCAGCCGTCCTTCGCCTGCGGGAGGAAGGCGGTCATGTCGCCGGTGGGGATGGCCGGCAGCGGAGCCTGGTCGTCGAGTTCCGCGCGGAGCTTGTAGTTGGTCTTCCGCTCGGTGAGGGCCGGTCCGGTGAGGCGGGATTCGGCGGCCTTGGCATCGGCGGCCTCGTCGGCATCCTTCACCTGGGCGGCGATGCGGGCGAGGATGCGCTCGGCCTGCGTCTCGGTCACCGCAGGCGACCCCTGCCCTTCGGGCACGATCACGGTGGGAGTGGCCGACGGCGTGCCGCTCGGCTGGAGGTCGGGCCACGCGTCGGGAGAACAGCCGCTGAAGGCCAGCGCCCCGGCGACCGCGGCTGAGACGGCGATCAGCGCGCGCCGCCCGCGGGGAAGGCGGCGCCGCGGCGGCGTCGACGAGATGACCCCCTTCTCCCCGGCGTCCACTGAGACGTCGATGGGCTGGGTGGCATCCATGGGCAACCCCTTCCGGCGCGGTCCGCGCGAGCGCCGCACGTGACGCAGCGCCAGGACGTACAGGACGAGGCCGAGCACGAGCATCGCCGCCCCGGCAGCCAGCAGCGGTCCCGCCCACGGCGTCGTCGCCCCGGTCGGCCAGCTGACGCTCATGCGGCTCGGTGCCGCCGCCGTTCCGTCCGAGGCGACCAGCACGCTCATGTCGTCAGGCAATCGCAGCGTCGTCGCGAGGCGACCTTCCTGCGTGAACTCGTCGAGCCACAGGTCCGACCCGGCGGGATCCATCGCGGGCGGGTCCTCGCCGTCCGCGGCCGGCGCCTCGGGCTCGACCACCTCCGTCCGAGGCGCGCCCGCACCGTTCAGCGTGACGCGCTCGTACTCGGTGGGCGCCAGCCAGGCGGTGAGATCGGCCGTACGTGCGTACGCGGCGAACACGTCGCCGTCGCCGTCGATCCGCAGGGACTGCGCCCCCGGACGACTGGCCAGGACCGACCCGTCGATCAGCACGAACGGCGCGTCTCCAGCAGTCGTGATCCGCGCGGTCTCCGTCGCCGGCGCCTGGAAGACGGTGCGCTGCGCGATGCCCGCACCGATCATGAGCGTGGCCAGCACGAAGGCGATGATCGCCCACACGAATCTCACGTACCGCTGCCTTTCTCCGGCCGGCATCCGGGCACCAGCCGACAAACTCGACATCCGAGCCTAGCGAAGGGTCCTGTCAATCGCGTGGGAGGGCGTGGTGCCCCGCTCCCGGAGCCCACGCGGAATAGGGTGAGTGCACACCTCCCGAAGGGCCCCCGTGAAGATCCAGCATCCGTTCCGCACCGCGCTCGTCGCCACACTCGGCGTCGGGGTGGGCATCCTCGTCATCACGGGCGTCCAGACGCTGTCGACGGTGCTGCTCTACATCGGCACCGCACTGTTCCTCGCGTTGGGGCTGGACCCCGTCGTCTCGTTCTTCGAACGCCGCGGGCTCCCGCGCTGGGGCGCCTTGCTGGCGACGTTCGCCGGGCTGCTGGCCGTCGGGACGGCACTCGTCCTGATGGTCGTACCCATCCTGGTCGACCAGATCAATCAGCTCGTGCAGCAGACGCAGAAGCTCGTCGAGAGTGCAGTCAAAGGCGAGTGGAATCCGATCACCGTCGTCAGCGACTGGCTGTCGAACACCTTCCCGCTCCTGCAGGTGGACATGGTGCTCGACTACGTGAACGACTGGTGGAACGGCCTGGACTTCGCCGACATCGGCGCAGCGCTCGGCACCGGGCTCATCTCCTTCGGTGCCGGCATCGTCGCCTTCATCACGGGCACGATCATCGTCCTCATCCTGACGATCTACTTCACGGCGTCGATGCGATCGCTGAAGCGTTCCGTGTACCAACTGGTCGCCGCCTCGAAGCGCGAGCGGTTCATCGGGCTCTCCGAGCAGATCACCGCCTCGGTGGGCTACTACGTCATGGGCCAGGTCGTGCTCGGCGCGATCAACGGCATCCTGAGCGCGATCTTCCTCTCCATCATCGGAGCGCCCTTCCCCGCCGTTCTTGCCGTGATCGCGTTCTTCTTCTCGCTGATCCCGCTGGTCGGAACCCTCACCGGGTCCGCGATCATCGTCCTCGCATGTCTGGGGCTGGCCTCGCCGCTCACCGCGCTCGTCGCGCTCATCTACTACCTCATCTACATGCAGCTCGAGGCCTACTTCCTCTCCCCCCGCATCATGAGCCGCGCCGTGTCCGTCCCGGGCGCCGTGGTCGTCATCGCCGCGCTCGCGGGCGGATCCCTCCTGGGGCTGCTCGGGGCCCTGATCGCCATCCCGGTCGCCGCCAGCGTCCTGATCATCTACCGCCAGGTGCTGATCCCCCGCCAGAACGAGCTCTGATCAGGCGATCCGCCAGCAGGCGCTGTGCCAGTGGCGTCGGGCCGCCAGGTCGGCGGCATCGCCCAGGACGCCGTCCGCCCGCCACACGACCACGTGCGCCGTTCCCGGGGGAACGGACCGCCCGCATCCCGGGCACACGTACTCCTTCTGCGCCTGGACCACCGAGACCGGCTGGACCGTCCACTCGACACCGCGGCGCGTCTCAGAGCGCTTCCACCCGGCGAGCAGGCGATCGAAGGACTCATCGGGACCGCTCGGCCGGCGACGGTTCGACCTCGGCACGGGTCAGTACCAGCCCGAGCGCTGCGACTTCGCCCACGCGCCGCACGGCGTGCCGTACCGGCCTTGGATGTACCCGAGCCCCCAGGCGATCTGGGTGGCCGGGTTCGTCTCCCAATCGGATCCGACGGAGGCCATCTTGCTGCCGGGGAGCGCCTGCGGGATGCCGTACGCGCCGCTCGAGGCGTTGTACGCGTTCACGCGCCAGCCCGATTCCTTCTTCCACAGGGCGACGAGACACGCGAACTCCGAATCGCCCCAGCCACGCGCCACGACCATGTCGTAGGCGGTCGCCTGCGCGCTGCCCGGATCCGGGCTGACGAACGGCGGGCTCCAGGACGAGGACGAGGAGGAGGAGGAGGACGAGGAGGACGCCGTGGACGACTCCGCGGTCGGGGTCGGGGTCGGGGTCGGTGTGGGCGTCACGTAGACCGAGTACTCGCTCTGCCGCTCCAGGCCCGCGACCTCGACGTCGCCGGTCTGGTATCGCTGGGCGTCCTCGATCGCCGTGGCGTACAGCGACATCGGGTCGAGTTCCGTCGCCTCGGCGACGCTCGGTACGGTGACGAGCGGGACGAGGGATGCCGCGACGAACCCCGCGGTCGCCAGTCCGGCGAAGGCGGCCATCACGCCGCGACGGCGCGACCACCGAGTGCGCTGCGGCACCCTGCGGCGGTGCGCCGCGCCCGCGGGCACCGCGACATCTGCGCGGTGTCGGAGGATCTGGGAGCCGGAAGTCACAGTGGTCCGATCATAACGGCGGGTGTGCACGCCTGCCACGTTCAGCCGACGGACTGCATCACGTCGACGACGGCGTCGAGGACTGCATCGACCTGCGCCTCGTCGTATCCCCCGAGCTGCATCCGGAAGGCGACGGTCCGCACCTGGTCGATCGTGAGACCCTCACCGGATTCCAGGTAGCGCGCCATCCGCGCCGCGACCAGATCGACCTCGTCGACCCGGTAGCCGAACCGGAAGGGAGACACCCGGGCGAAGCGACGCTTGGACGGTCGCGACAGGCGGTCGAGCACCTCCTGCGCGAGCGCACGGGACGCGCCGACCCAGGCGCGAGCGCCCCGCTGCGACAGCGCAGTGGCCCGCTCGCGTTGTGCGAAGGCGTCCTCGATCCTCCCGAGGGCGGCGTCCACCGCCCGGATCTCGTACCCCTCCCGCACCAACGGGAATGCCGCCGCCCGGATGTCGTCGGACGTCAGCGCGTCGGAGGACTGCTCGAACGCCGTCCGGGCCGACGCGAGGAACGCGTCCACCGCGGCACGCTCATACCCCTTGCGGCGTCCGCCGGAACGGGGGAAGACGGACGGGGAGGTCAGGTCGGTCATGTCAGTGCACTCAAGGGGCTCAGGAGGAAGAAGAGGGCGACGCCGGGGACCATCGAGGGCAGGATCGAGTCGAGTCGGTCGAGGACGCCCCCGTGGCCGGGCAGGAAGGAGCTCATGTCCTTGATGCCGAGATCGCGCTTGATGAGGGACTCCCCGAGATCGCCGACGGTGGCGGACACCAGGATCGCCGCGCCGAAGACGAGACCCGCCCAGACGGGCAGCTGCAGCATGAAGACACCGATGAGACCTCCGGCGACGGCGCTCGCGACGGCGGCACCGGCGAACCCTTCCCAGGTCTTGTTGGGACTGATCCTCGGCGCCATCGGATGCGCGCCGAAGGCGACGCCGCTGGCGTAGGCGCCCGTGTCGACCGATACGGCGACGACGAGCACCGCGAGCACCCACAACTCGCCGTGGTCCTGGCGGAGGATCACGAGTGCGAGGCTGCCGTGGAACGCGACGTACAGCGGCACCAGCGAGCTCGACAGCGTGTCGGAGAGGACGTCGCCGTACTGTCGTCCGTCGCGCGACGCCATCTGGGCGACGAGCCGCCAGACGATCACGAGGACCACGGCGGCGAAGGTGACCAGCCAATGGGTGAGGAAGCCGACGAACGCCGAGGCGAGGATGACCGTCGCCGCCGTGAACTGCGCGGGCAGGTCGATGCGCCGCCCGGAGGCCTGCAGCGCACGCGAGAACTCGAAGACACCGAGCAGGCACAGCGGAACGGCGAACGCGATGAACGCCCACTTCCAGAACAGGAGCGACCCCAGCACCACTGCGCCGATGGCGAGACCGATCAGCGTCGCGACGATCAGGTTGCGGCCCGACCGGGCGTTGATGCGGTCGTTCGCCTCCTCGAACTCCACGCGCGCGCGTTCGATCTGACTCTCGAACTCACTGCGCGCCGCGCGCACATGCGCGTGGAACGAGGACGGATCGACCGGGAGGTCGCCGGCCCGGCGTGCGGCCGAGCGCGTCACCGGCGCATCCCGCCCCCCGTCGTCCCCCGAAGCGTCGTCGGACATGTCGGTGCTCAGACCTCGAGGAGCTCTGCCTCTTTGCGCTTCAACGCCTCGTCGATGAGCTCGACGTGCGTCTTGGTCACACCGTCGAGCTCCTTCTCGGCGCGCGCGAGGTCGTCATCGCTGACTTCGCCCTTGAGCGCATCCAGCTCGTCCTTCGACTTGCGGCGGATGCCGCGGACGTGGACCTTCGCATCCTCCGCCTTGCTCTTGACGAGCTTGACGTACTCCTTGCGACGGTCCGCCGTGAGCTCGGGCATCGTCACACGGACGATGTTGCCGTCGTTGGTCGGGTTCGCGCCGAGGTTCGGCATGTCGCGGACCGCCTGCTCGATCGCCTTGAGCGCCGACTTGTCGTACGGCGTGATGACGAGCGTGCGCGCTTCCGGGGCGTTCAGCGACGCCAGCTGCGCGAGCGGCGTCGGAGTGCCGTAGTACTCCACCTGGACCTTCTGGAAGAGCTGCGGGTTCGCGCGCCCGGTCCGGACGGTCGCGAAGTCCTCCTTGGCTGCCTCCACCGCACGGTCCATGCGGGTCTTCGTGTCGGCCAGGATGTCGGCGATCACGGCATCTCCATTCGTCGGTACGTCCTCATCAGTCTAGTCGGCGAGGGGGCGAGCCCTCAGACGCTGACGAGCGTGCCGATGGATTCGCCGAGCAATGCCCGGGTGACGTTGCCGGCAGGCTCCATGCCGAACACGCGCATGTCCATCCCGTTGTCCATGCACAGGCTGAACGCTGTCGAGTCGACGACCTTCAGGCCGCGCTGGAGCGCGTCGCGGTAGGTGATGTTGTCGAGCTTCTCCGCAGAGGCATCCTTCTTCGGATCAGCGGTGTAGACACCGTCGACACCGTTCTTCGCGACGAGGACCTCCACCGCACCGATCTCGAGTGCGCGCTGCGCGGCGACGGTGTCGGTGGAGAAGTAGGGCAGACCCGCACCGGCGCCGAAGATGACGACGCGACCCTTCTCGAGGTGACGCTCCGCGCGACGCGGGATGTAGGGCTCGGCCACCTGCGTCATCGAGATCGCGGACTGCACGCGGGTGGCGGCACCGGCCTGCTCGAGGAAGTCCTGGAGCGCGAGCGCGTTCATGACCGTTCCGAGCATGCCCATGTAGTCCGCACGTCCTCGGTCCATGCCGCGCTGGCTCAGCTCGGCACCGCGGAAGAAGTTCCCGCCGCCGACGACCACCGCGACCTCGACGCGGTCGACCGCGGCGGCGATCTCCTGCGCGATCTGACTGACCACATCGGGGTTGACACCCAGCTGGCCCGCGCCGAACGCTTCGCCGGACAGTTTCAGGAGGACGCGACGGCGTCCGGTGTTCTCGTCGATCACGGAGTGATCCTCTCGTCGTAGGGAGACTATCGAACGGCATGGAAAAGGGGTTCGCATCGAGCGATGCGAACCCCTTTTCGGATGACTTACGCGCCGACCTTGAAGCGGGCGAAGCCGGTGACCGTGATGCCGGCGTCGGCCGCGACCTTGGCGACGGACAGCTTGTTGTCCTTCGCGTAGTCCTGGTCGAGCAGGGCGACCTGCTTGAAGAACGCGTTCACGCGGCCCTCGACGATCTTCGGGAGGGCGGCCTCGGGCTTGCCCTCGTTCCGGGAGATCTCGGTGACGATCTCGCGCTCCTTCTCGACATCGGCCTCGGGGACCTCGTTGCGGGAGAGGTACGACGGGTTCGCGAACGAGATGTGCTGCGCGATCGAGCGAGCGGTCTCGGCGTCGTCACCCGAGTAGGCGACGACGACCCCGACCTGCGGGGGCAGGTCCTTGCTGGTCTTGTGCAGGTAGACCTGGAACGCGTCGCCGGCGAGGGTGCGGACGCGGCGCAGTTCGACCTTCTCGCCGATGATGGCGGCCTCGTCTGAGATCAGATCGGCGACCGTCTTGCCGCCGGCGTCGGCCGCGAGGGCAGCCTCCGCGGAGTCCGCACCGGCTGCAGCAGCGGCGTCGAGGACCTTCTCGGACAGAGCGATGAACCGCTCGTTCTTGGCGACGAAGTCGGTCTCGGTGTTCAGCTCGATGAGCGTCACCTTGCCGTCCTGCTCGCGCGCGGCGATGAGGCCCTCGCTCGTGGAGCGGTCGGCGCGCTTCGCGTTGCCCTTCGCGCCCTTGAGGCGGAGGATCTCGACGGCCTTCTCGAGGTTGCCGTCGGCCTCCTCGAGCGCCTTCTTCGTGTCGACCATTCCCGTGCCGAGCTGCTCGCGCAGCGCCTTGATGTCGGCGATGGTGAAGTTTGCCATGGGTGGCGGCTCCTCAGTTGTTCGGTGTGGGTTTCCGGACGCCTGCGCCCCGCGGATCGCGGGGCGCAGGCGGGAAGATCACTCGGCGGTCTTCGCCTCGGTGGCCTCGGCCTCGGCGGGAGCCTCGGTCGACTCGGTCTCAGCGGGAGCCTCGGTCGACTCGGCCTCAGCGGGAGCCTCGGTCGACTCGGCCTCGGCCTCCGCCGGCGCGGACTCGAGGAGCTCGCGCTCCCAATCGGCCAGCGGCTCGGCCTCGGCCGACTCGTCGGTCGGGTTGTGGCGCTGGATGAGGCCCTCGGCGGCCGCGTCGGCGATGATGCGCGTCAGCAGGCTGACCGACCGGATCGCGTCGTCGTTGCCCGGAATGGGGAACTGGAACTCGTCCGGGTCCGCATTCGTGTCGAGGATGCCGATCACGGGGATGCCGAGCTTCTTGGCCTCGTCGATGGCCAGGTGCTCGCGCTTGGCGTCGACGACCCAGATCGCCGACGGCGTCTTCTGCAGGTTGCGGATACCACCGAGCGACTTGTGCAGCTTGTCGAGCTCGCGCTTCTTGAGGAGGAGCTCCTTCTTGGTGAAGCCGCTCTCCGCCGGGTTCTCGAAGTCGAGCTCCTCGAGCTCCTTCATGCGAGCGAGGCGCTTGGAGACCGTCGAGAAGTTGGTGAGGAGGCCGCCCAGCCAGCGCTGGTTGACGAAGGGCTGGCCGACGCGCGTCGCCTGCTCGGCGATGATCTCCTGCGCCTGCTTCTTGGTGCCGACGAAGAGGACCGTGCCACCGTGGGCGACGGTCTCGCGGACGTACTCGTACGCCTTGTCGATGTACCCCAGCGACTGCTGCAGGTCGATGATGTGGATGCCGCTGCGCTCGGTGAGGATGAAGCGCTTGACCTTCGGGTTCCACCGACGGGTCTGGTGTCCGAAGTGCACGCCGCTGTCGAGCAGCTGGCGAATGGTGACGACGGCCATGGCCGTGCTCCTGTTCTGTTGGGTTGATTCGCGCCGGACCGGAAGTCGCGGCGAGCCTGGTGCCCGACACACACCCGCCCCGGGAAGGGGACCGCTGGGTGGGATGCCGCGTCCGGCGGATCCGCCGACGCTCTGGGCACGCGTAGTCACCCCGACGAGCAGGGTGCCGTCCCAGTGTAGCAAGAAGACTGCCTCCTCCCCCGCCGCCGCCCGTGACGCTCCGTCCACCGATGGCGCGCGTCACCATGTGCCGCCTTCGCGCGAGCTCAGGCTGAGTGCATGGCCCTCCGCTCGCGTGTCCCGGTCCTCGTCCTGCTCGCGGTGATCGGCGCGGCGGCACTCGCCCCCGCGACCGGCATGCCGGAGTGGGATCTCCCCCTGGAGGGTGCGACGGTGGTTGCGCCCTTCCGAGCGCCTGCGCACGACTACGGGCCGGGCCACCGAGGCATCGACCTCGCTCCCGCGGGCACGGACGATGCCGTCACGGCCCCGGCCTCGGGGACGGTGCTCTTCGCCGGTGTGGTCGTCGACCGCGGCGTCGTGACGATCGATCACGGAGACGGGTGGGTGACGAGTGTCGAGCCAGTCGAGCCGTCCGTGGTCGCCGGCGAACAGGTCGCAGCAGGGGACGTCGTCGGCGCACTCTCACGAGGCGGCCACGCGGCGGCGGGGACGCTGCACGTGGGCGTCCGTCACCACGGGAAGTACGTGAACCCGCTGATCCTCCTCGGGCGTGTACCGCGCGCCGTCCTGCTCCCGTGTTGCTGACGGTCGGGGCGATGCGGCGCTCAGCCAGGTGTCTCCGGCCCGCGTCGCTCCATGACGACGATCGTCATGCCCGAGGGTGCGCCTGCCGGTAAGCGGCTGTCAGACGCTCCGTCGAGACGTGGGTGTAGATCTGCGTGGTGCCGAGACTGGCGTGCCCCAGCATCTCCTGGACGGCCCGCAGGTCCGCACCACCGTCGAGGAGATGCGTCGCTGCGGAGTGGCGGAGCGTATGGGGACCGACGGCATCCGTTCCGATGACGGGGCCGAGCGTGCGTCGGACCACCTCGTAGGCGCTGCGGACCCCGAGGCGTCCTCCCCGCCGACCCACGAACAGGGCCGTCGTCGACGACCCGTCGGCCAGCGCCGGCCTGCCACGCACGAGGTACGCGTCGAGCGCCCGCGCGGCGGGCCCTCCGAACGGGACGGTGCGCTCCTTCGCGCCTTTGCCGAGGACGCGGATGGTCGCCGCGCCCTGATCGATCGCGCCGACGTCCGCGGCGCACGCCTCGGACACCCGGATCGCGGCGCCGTACAGGAGCTCCATGAGCGCGACATCCCGGAGAGCGACGGCGTCGCCCGACTCGTCGGCCGTCGCCCGCAATCCGTCGAGGAGCGCGGCGACGCCGGGCGCAGAGGCGACCGGCGGCAGCGTCCGCCCGCGTTTCGGGGTGACGAGTCGCAGCGCGGGGTCGGGGTCGACGAGCCCTTCCTGCGCGGCCCAGGCGAAGAAGCCCCGGGCGGCCGCGGTGCGACGGGCGATGGTGGCACGAGCCAGACCGCGCTGAACCGAGGACCACAGCCATTCGCGCAGCACCTCGACGTCGACCTCCCCCATCTCCGGGTCCGAGGTCTCCCGGGCCAGATCGGAGAGATCCGCCTGATAGCCGCGAGCGGTCGTCGGTGCGAGGCGGCGAACGCGCAGCACGTGCTCCACGTATCGCTCGACGGCCTGCGTCATCCTCACATCGCAAGGATGCCGTGTCTCCGCTCCGGTTCGGGTCAGGCCCGCCGCCAACCCTCGGGCGCGCGTCGAACGAGTCCCTCGAGCTCCATGAGAGCCAAATGCGCCTGGGCGTCGCCGACCGCGAAGCCGCCTCGACGGGCGATGTCCTCGATGTCGCGGGGGGTGCGATGGCTCACCGCGTCCAGGATCCGGGTGGAATCATCCGTCCGGGCTCCCGACCCCCGTGGTTCGCGCGGATCGACCTCGTCGCCGAGCAGTTCGACGACGTCGTCGACCGAGGTGATGCATCGCGCGTCGTACTCGCGAAGCAGGCGGTGGCACCCCGCCGAGGCCGCGCTCGTGATCGGTCCCGGGACGGCCCCGAGCGGACGGCCCATCGCGGCGGCGTGCCCGGCGGTGTTGAGCGAGCCACTGCGCCACCCTGCTTCGACCACGACCGTCGCGGTGCCCTGCGCAGCGATCAGCCTGTTCCGCTGCAGGAAGCGCCACTTCGTCGGACTCGTCCCGCACGGCACCTCCGCTGCGACCGCACCACCGTCGCGCGTGATGCGGGCGAGCAGGTCCGCGTGGCCCGACGGATACGCTCGGTCGACCCCGCCCGCGAGGAAGGCCACGGTCGATCCGGCTGCGCCGAGTGCCGCGCGATGCGCCATGCCGTCGATGCCGTAGGCACCGCCGCTGACGATGACGACGCCCCGTCGAGCGAGGTGCGTCGCCAGTTCTCCGGTGACGTGCTCGCCATAGCCGGTCGCCGCGCGCGCACCCACCAGCGACACGGACCGGGCGTGACGGGTCAAGACCGCCGGGTCCCCGCGCACCCAGAGGCAGTGGGGTGCGTGCGGGCCGAGATCGCTGAGCGACCGCGGCCACGCGGCATCGTCGGGGGTGATCAGGCGCACTCGCGCGCGACGCGCGGAGTCGAACGCATCGTCGACCGCGGCCCGCCGTGGACGCCACCGCGCCAGTCCGGCGCGAAGGGTCGGATCGTCGGCTGCATCACCCGAGTCGATGACGCGCAGGGCCTCGCGCACGCCTCGCTCGGCGACGAGGGCACCGGCCGTGCCGTCCCCGGGTTCCGTCAGACACGACCATGCGGCGAAGGCGTAAGCGCGCCCGAGGGCATCGGCGTCGCCGAGGACGTCGTCCGTCACCAGCCCGCTCAGACTCGCACGCTGCGTGGAGAGGGAGACGCCGGTCATGCCGCCACACCCCGCTTCAGGAAGAGCGCTCCGCCGACGTCCGTCGCCGACAGGCGGTCCCGCTCGCCGAGGTCCGCGAGCGACCACGCGACCCGCAGCACGCGGTCGTAGCCACGGAGGGTGATCGATCCCCGCTCGAGCGCGTCGTCGAGCGGGCGGGTGATGGTCCGTTCGGGCCGGAACGGACCGTTGCGCAGCCACGGCCCGTCGACCTCGCCGTTGGAGCGCCACGGCGTGTCGCGGAGCCGGCGGCGGGCTCGTTGCCGCGCATCGATCACCCGGGCCCGGGCGTCGGCGGTGGTCACTCGGTCGACCGCTGCGGCTGACGCGACCGAGATGCGCTGCAACCCGAGCTCGATGTCGATCCGGTCCAGCAGCGGTCCCGACAGCCTGCCCAGGTAGCGTCGAATGGCCAACGACGGGCATGCGCACGCACCCCCGGCCACCCCGTAGTTGCCGCATGGGCAAGGATTGGTCGCCACGACGAGCTGGAACCGGGCCGGCAGGACTGCACGGAACCCGACCCGATGGATCTCGATCCGCCCCGCTTCGAGCGGTTGCCGGAGCGCGTCCAGGGCGTGCCCGCTGAACTCACCCGCTTCATCGAGGAACAGGACTCCCCCACTGGCGCGGGCGATGGCCCCCGGCTGCAGGACGCGGCTGCCACCTCCGACCAGTGCGGTCGCGGACGCGGTGTGATGCGGCGCCTCGAAGGGTGGTGTCCGCCGCAATGAGCGGACCGGCAGTCCGCTCAGCGAGCGGATGGAGGCCACCTGCAGCGCGGCCTCGTCGTCGAGGTCGGGCAGCAGTCCGGGGAGGCGCCTCGCGAGCATGGTCTTGCCCGCTCCGGGCGGTCCGCTCATCAGGAGATGGTGCCCGCCGGCGGCGGCGGCGATCAGCGCCTCAACCGCCGCACGCTGGCCGATCACGTCGGCGAGGTCCGGGACGGTGTCGGTCTGGGGGCGCGTTTCGGCGGCTCCGGCGACGGGCTCGAGATCGACGTCGGGGACATCGAGCCCGTGTGCGCGGGCGACGTCTCGCAGGCTCACCGCTCCCCGCACCTCGATGCCCTCGACGAGCTCCGCCTCCGGGAGGTTCGCGTGCGGCACGATGACGCGACGGAAGCCCGCGCGCGCCGCTGCGAGCACGGCGGGCAGGATGCCGGTCACGGGTCGCAATCGCCCGTCGAGGCCGAGTTCCCCCAGATGGACGGTGGCCTCCAGTGAGGCCCGGTCGACGGGCGCCTCGGTCGCCACCGCGGCGATGGCGACCGCCACGTCGAGCGCCGAGCCGCGCTTGGGGAGGTTCGCGGGCGACAGGTTGACCGTCACGTGCCGCCGTGGGAGTGGCAGGTCGCTGTTCGCGCAGGCGTTGTGCACGCGCTGCTGGGCCTCTCCGATGGCCTTGTCGGCGAGGCCGATGATCGAGAAGCCGGGGATCTGATTGGAGAGGTCCGCCTCGACCTCCACGAGGTCGCCCGTGAGGCCGGAGAGGACGACGGACCACGTCCGTCCGAGCGTCATCGGAGGTCCTCGAGATGCTCGAGGATCGCGGTCGACGGTTCAGGCCCCGTCACACCGATGAGATCGAGCCTCAGCCGGCGACCACGCGCGGCATCCGGATGCGCCACGATCCAGGCAGCCGCAAGCCGCCACAGCCGATCGCGCTTGCGCGCCTGGACCGCTGCGAACGGGTGCCCGAACCACTCGCTGCGCCGCGTCTTGACCTCCACGACCACGAGCTCGTCGCGTCGGGTGGCGACGATGTCGATCTCGCCGGTGTGCGTCCGCCAGTTGCGGTCGAGGATGCGGTACCCGGATGCCTCGAGGTGACGCGCGGCGCGTTCCTCCCCGGCGCGGCCGAGGTCGTCCTTTGCTGCCATACGACCACTGTCGGCGAAGGCAGCGGCGACGACGTCACGCTCGAGCGGCCTCGTGGAGAGGCGTCGTCCGGGTGGAGATGTGGAGGAGGATCAGCCGTCGAGTGAGAGCTCGTCGGGGAGCTGGAAGTCCCGTCGCTGCAGCTCCTCGACGTTGACGTCCTTGAACGTCAACACCCGCACGGACTTCACGAATCGGTCGGCGCGGTAGATGTCCCACACCCACACATCGTTCATCGAGATCTCGAAGTAGAAATCGTGCTCGGTGTCGCGCCGGACGACGTTGACCTCGTTGGCGAGGTAGAACCGGCGCTCGGTCTCGATCACGTACTGGAACTGCCCCACGACGTCGCGGTACTCCTTGTAGAGCGCCAGCTCGAGTTCGCGGTCGTAGTCCTCGAAGACTTCGTCATCCATGGTGATCCCATCCTAGGCGCGCGTGTCGTCGCCGCCGGACCTCCCGTCCACGGCGCGACGTCAGAACAGCGTCGGGGCGGAGGCGATCGACCAGGACGCGCGGTGGTGTCCGCTCAGTCCGTGCGCATCGATCGCGGCGCGGTGCTCCAGGCTCGCATATCCCTTGTTGCGCGCCCACTGGTAATGCGGGTGCTCGTCGTGCAGCGTGGTCATCACCGCGTCCCGCTCGACCTTCGCGATGACGGATGCGGCGGACGCCGACGCGCAGTCGCGATCCGCCTTGACGATCGGCGTGACACCACGTCCGACTCGCGCGATCGGGGTGATGTAGTCGTGGTTGCCGTCGAGGATCACCAGGGCGGAGTCCACGTCGACCCCCTGCGAGCGGAGCCCCTCGATCGCGCGGACCGCCGCGAGCCCGAGGGCGCGGATGATCCCCACCTCGTCGACCTCGGCGGCGCTCGACCACCCCACGGCGTTCGCCGGGACCCAGGATCGCGCGCGTGCTGCGATCGCGGCGCGCCGGCTCTCGACGATGAGCTTCGAATCGCGGAGCCCCTCCGGCACCCGGCGACGACTCAGCGCAGGGTCCGCCAGGACCGCACCGACGGCGACGGGACCCGCGAGGGCGCCCCGCCCGACCTCATCGCATGCGATGAGGAGGGCGTGCTCGCGCAGCAGGCGTCGTTCGACGGTCAGCTTCGGCGCGACGACGCTCATGGCGCCGGCACCCCACGGAAGACCTCGTGGTGGAAGTCGATGAGACCGAACCGATCGACGGGCCAGGTGATGAGGAACGCGCGACCGACGATGTTGTCGATGGGTACGAAGCCGTCACCGGGCTGATCCTGTTGGTAGCGGGAGTCCTGCGAATTGTCGCGGTTGTCACCCAGCACCCACACCGAACCGTCCGGGACCGTGACGTCGTAATCGACCTCCTGCGGCGCCGTCTGCGAGTCGTTCAGCGACAGGTAAGGCGTCTCGTCGATGGGCACGTCGTTCACGGTGACCTGTCCGAGCGCATTGCAGCAGACCACGTGGTCTCCGGGCATCCCGACGATCCGCTTGATGAGGTGATCCTCGCTGTCGGACGTGCTGAGACCGACGAGCGAACCGAGCCAGTCCAGTGCCGCGGTGAGGGGAGGCTGCTGCGGCGCGTAGGCGACCGGGAGCCATCCGCCCGGATCCTTGAACACGACGACGTCGCCCCGGTCGTACCCACCGAACCTCGGGGTGAGTTCGTCGACCAGGATGCGGTCGCCCTCGAGGAGGGTGCGCTCCATCGACGCGGACGGGATGTAAAAGGCCCGCACCAGGAACGTCTTGACGAGGAACGAGACGAGGATCGCGACGAGCAGGATCACGAGCACGTCGCGGATGAAGGGCCACGGACCACGCCGCGGACGGGTCCGAGGCGTGGAGTCGGCCGTGTGCGACGACGGGGAGTCGGTGGTCATGCTGTCCTTCACCGGCGCCGGGGTTCGGCAACCAGCATCCAGGGTCGCACATCGATCCCCGAGCGAACGCCGAAAACGCCTCGAAACGACGGATGCCCCGGGACCGGGTCCCGGGGCATCCGTCGTGAAGCGCTCAGCGGTCGCGCTTCTCCTTGATCTTGGCCTTCTTTCCGCGCAGGTTGCGGAGGTAGTAGAGCTTCGCACGACGCACGTCACCGCGCGTGACGACCTCGATGTGGTCGATCACCGGGCTGTGGACCGGGAAGGTACGCTCGACGCCCACCTGGAAGCTGATCTTGCGGACGGTGAACGTCTCGCGGACACCGTCGCCGGAACGACCGATGACGACGCCCTGGAACACCTGGATACGCGAACGGTTGCCTTCGGTGATGTTGACGTGCACCTTGACGGTGTCACCGGCGTTGAAGGCGGGGATGTCGGAGCGCAGCGAGGCCGCGTCGACAGAATCGAGGATCTGCATGATCGTCACTTCCTGCGACCGCCACAGGTCGATCGCGAGAGTATGAGGGAAAGAGGATGCGGTGCCCTCGACGCCGAACCGGCGTCGTACTCCCCTGAGGCAGAGCGTGTTCAGGGCACGAGGATCCATTCTGCCATGGAACGCTCCCCCGTTCCAACACCCGCGTCAGGGTTCGCGCCGCTCCTCCACGACCACGACACCCGATGTCGCCTGATCGGCGGGCGCCGTGTAGCGCCGGAGGACGGCCGACGGTCGCGCCTCCTGCAGCAGTTGACGCACGGAGGACCAGAACACGGCGAGGTAGACCACCACCGCCGCGACGAGGAGGGGCCAGAACCACACTTCGCTGAAGAACCCGACGCCGATGGTCAGGACGTGCCACAGACCGATGCCCGCGACATCCCACCACGACACCGTCCTGCTGTGTCGCACCGTGCCCCGGGAGCGCACGAGCAGCGTCACCGCGAGTTGACCGACGAGAACCGAGGGGATCGCGATGATGAGGATCCACGCCAGGGCCCAGCCGCCGGCGTCCGCGATGATCCACCCCGCGATCAACCAGGCGGGCAGGACCGCTGCGCTCGGGAGGAGCCAATGGAAGAAGCCACGACGGACCAGTATGAGGCGATCGTACGCCGCCGTCCGGGGTGTCCGCCGAGAACCGGCATCCCTCGCTCAGCTCTCATCGGACGGGCCGAGCAGGTCCGGGCGGCGAGCCCGGGTCCGCTCGATCTGCTGCTCCCGCCGCCACTGCGCGACACGCGCGTGGTGCCCGCTCAGGAGCACGTCGGGCACGTCGCGTCCGCGCCAGGACGCGGGCTTCGTGTACGAGGGGTACTCGAGGAGGCCATCCTCGTGCGACTCCTCGACGAGACTCGCCGGGTTCCCGACGACGCCCGGCACCAGGCGGCCGACCGCCTCGATCATGGCCATCGCCGCGACCTCGCCGCCGTTGAGCACGTAGTCCCCCAGGCTGACCAGCCGGACCCGGCCGAGCGTGTTCGCGTAGTCGAACACGCGCTCGTCGATGCCTTCGTAGCGCCCGCAGCCGAAGACGAGGTGCTGCTCGTCAGCCCACCCACGAGCCGTGCGCTGCGTGAACACCTCACCCGCCGGGGAGGGGAAGACGAAGACCGGGTCGGAGGACGGCGGATCGTCCGCGACGACGGCGTCGAGGGCCTGCGCCCACGGTTCCGGCTTCATGACCATGCCGGCCCCGCCGCCGTACGGCGTGTCATCGACGGTGCGATGGCGATCCGTGGCGTGGTCGCGGAGGTCGTGGACGCGGATGTCCAGGAGGCCGGCGCCGCGCGCACGCCCCAGGAGGGAGACCTCGAGGACGTCGAAGAACGCGGGGAAGATCGAAACGACGTCGATGCGCACGTCAGGCCTCGTCGTCGGCCTCGTCGCGAACGGCGTCGACCGACTCAGCGGGCTGCTCATCGCCAGGCAGGTCCTCGAAAAGGCCCGCCGGCGGTGTGACGATCACTCGACCCGACGCCATGTCGACCTCCGGAACGATCGCTTTCACGAACGGCACGAGCACGTCTCGGCCGTCAGCCAGCGTCACGGCGAGCAGATCCTGGGCCGGGAAGTGGTCGACACGGGCGACCCGGCCGATGACGTCGCCGTCGCGCACGACGTCGAGTCCCACGAGCTGGTGGTCGTACCAGGCATCCTCTTCGGTGACGACAGCGGACGCGTCCTGGTCGACCCAGAGGATGGCACGGACGATGGACTCGGCCGCGGTGCGGTCCTCGATCCCGTCGAGGAAGACCACCGGATGCGAGTTCATCCATTTGAACTCGCGCACCGTGACGTTCTTCCCGTGCCAGGGAGAGGACTCGGGGACCTGCAGGGTGAAGACGGCACCGGGGACGAATCGCCCGTCCGGGTCGTCGGTGTACAGCTCGACCTTCAGCGCACCCTTGAGGCCGTGCGCCTTGACGAGACGCCCGACGCGAAGCTGCGTGCGGGCGGATCCTGTCGAGGCCACGGTCAGTCGTCCGCGACGTCGACGCGGACGCGCTTGCCGTCGGCGAGTGCCGAGACGAGGGTCCGCAGGGCTTTGGCCGTGCGTCCGCCGCGCCCGATCACGCGACCCCGGTCGTCGGGGTGCACGCGGACCTCCAGGACGTCGCCTCGCGGCGAGGTGCTGGAGCGGATGTCCACGTCGTCCGGGTGATCCACGATCCCCTTGACGATGTGCTCGAGCGCAGCGGCAAGCAACGGATTACTCCGAGTCGGTCGACTCGGCCGTGTCGGCCTCGGCGGCGGGCGCGTCGGCCTTCTTCTCGGCCTTGGGCTTGATGACGGACTTCTTGGACGAGTCGGCGACGAACTCCTCCTTGGCGGCCGCGGTCTTCACGGTCGACACGGCGTCCTTGTCGCCCTTGAACTTGCCCCAGTCGCCCGTGAGCTTGAGGATCGCCGCGACCTGCTCGGTCGGCTGCGCGCCGACGGAGAGCCAGTACTGCGCGCGCTCCGAGTCGACCTCGATGAACGAGGGCTCCTCGGTCGGGTGGTACTTGCCGATCTCCTCGATGACGCGACCGTCGCGCTTGGTGCGCGAGTCGGCGACGACGATGCGGTAGTAGGGCGCACGGATCTTGCCGAGACGCTTGAGACGGATCTTGACAGCCACAATTCTCCTGAATGGTGTTGTGAATGGTGATGAACGTCGCCTGGAGCGTGGGGTGCACACCCGGCGGGAGCTCTGGGTGGACCTCCGAGCCGGATAGAGGGTCGAGCAAGGCGGTCCAACCGTCCATTCTGCCAGATGACGGGGGATGCCGCGAACCGCCGAACCGCCGTGTCACACTGGGCGCATGACGGTGACCTTCGCGACATCCGCCCGCTCGACGGTCGGAATCGAGTGGGAGATCATGCTCGCGGACAGGGCAACCGGCGACCTGGTCCCGCGCGCCCCCGAGATCCTGGATCAGATCGAGGAGCAGACCCGTCACGAGCGCCACACCGTCACGGGCGAGCTGCTGACGAACACGATCGAGGTCACGAGCGGAGTGGGCGACACCGTCGCAGCCGCCGTCGACGACATCGGCGACGCCATCGACCTGATCCGGACCGTCACGGATCCCCAGGACATCGAACTGCTCTGCGCGGGGAGCCACCCGTTCGCGCGCTGGTACGACCAGCAGGTCACCGACAAGACCCGCTATCACAAGCTCATCGAGCGGACCCAGTGGTGGGGTCGCAACATGATGATCTGGGGCATCCATGTCCACGTCGGCGTCGAGGACGTCCGCAAGGTGTTCCCCATGATCAACGCCCTCTCGGCGTATCTCCCCCACCTGCAGGCGCTGTCGGCGTCGAGCCCGTACTGGGCCGGCGATCGGACCGGCTACGCCTCGAACCGATCACTCGTCTTCCAGCAGCTTCCCACCGCCGGTCTGCCGTGGCCGCTCGAGTCGTGGGCCGAGTACGAGGGGTACCTCGAAGACATGGTGCGCACCGGCGTCATGGAGGACGCGACAGAGGTCCGATGGGACATCCGTCCCGCGCCGCGGTGGGGCACGATCGAGATCCGGGCGTGCGACGGCATGTCCACCCTCCCGGAACTCGCAGCCGTCGCGGCGTTGGTCCAGGTCCTCGCCGAGCACTTCTCCCGGATGCTCGACGACGGCCGGACCCTTCCGACCATTCAGCCGTGGTTCGTCCGCGAGAACAAGTGGCGCGCTGCCAGGTACGGCCTCGATGCCAAGGTCATCGTCGACCGCGACGGTGGTGAACGGCTGGTGTCCGAGCACCTCAGGGAGATCGTCGAGGACCTCGCACCGCTCGCCGCCGAACTCCACTGCGCGAAGGAGTTCGCGGGAGTCACGTCGATCCTCGACCAGGGCGCCAGCTATGCACGGCAGATCCGTGTCGCCGACGCGGCGGACGGCGACCTCCGCGCAGTCGTCCACCACCTGATCAGCGAATTCCGCGGCGGCCCCTCACTGCGCGAGGTCGTCTCGGTCGGCTGAGGATCAGCCCTTCCCGAAGAGCTTCTGGATCTCCGCCAGGTCCTGCTCCGTGGGCTGAGGAGCCGCCCCCAGACCGAAGCCCGATCCGGTCGGCGCCGCAGGCGACGCCGCGAGACCGGCGTTCTCCGCCGCGCGCTTCGCGGGGTTGCCCGAGCGGGAGCCCCCGCTGCTCTTCTGCTTCTTGCCGCGTTTGCTCGACGCTCCCGGCTTGCCGCCCATCGGTCCCATGCCGGGGACGCTGGGCACACCGCCGCGCGCGACCGTCTTCATCATCTTCGCGGCCTGATCGAAGCGCTGCACGAGTTGGTTCACATCGGTGACGGTCATCCCGGATCCCCGCGCGATGCGGAGGCGGCGTGAGCCGTTGAGCACCTTCGGGTTCCGTCGCTCGACCGGCGTCATCGAGCGGATGATCGCTTCCGTCCGGTCGATCTCGCGCTCATCGAAGTTCTCGATCTGCTGCTTCATCTGTCCCATGCCGGGCAGCATCCCCAGCATCTTCTTCATCGAGCCCATCTTGCGGACCTGCTGGAGCTGCTCCAGGAAGTCCTCCAGCGTGAACTGCTCGTTCGCGAGCTTCTCGGCGACACGCTGCGCTTCTTCCTCGTCGAAGGCCTGCTGAGCCTGCTCGATGAGGGTGAGGATGTCGCCGAGGTCGAGGATCCGGCTCGCCATGCGGTCGGGATGGAAAGCCTCGAGGTCGTCGAGGCCTTCACCGGTCGACGCGTAGATGATCGGGCGGCCGGTCACCGACGCGACCGACAGCGCCGCTCCACCGCGCGCGTCGCCGTCCAGCTTCGACAGCACGACACCCGTGAAGTCCACGCCGTCCTGGAACGCCTTGGCGGTGTTCACGGCATCCTGACCGATCATCGCGTCGATGACGAACAGCACCTCGTCCGGGTCGGTGACCTTCCGGATGTTCCCCGCCTGCTTCATGAGCTCGGCGTCGACACCCAGACGCCCCGCCGTGTCGATGATGACGGTGTCGTGCTGCTGACGGCGGGCGTACTCGACGCCGTCCCGAGCGACCCTGACGGGATCGCCGACGCCGTTGCCCGGCTCGGGCGCGTAGATGGCGGCGCCCGCCCGCTCGGCGACGACGGTGAGCTGGTTCACTGCGTTCGGTCGCTGGAGGTCGCAGGCGACCAGGAGCGGGGTGTGCCCCTCCTTCTCGAGCTGCTTGGCGAGCTTGCCGGCGAAGGTGGTCTTCCCCGAGCCCTGCAGCCCGGCCAACATGATGACCGTCGGTGGCTGCTTGGCGAACTGCAGGCGACGCTGCTGTCCGCCGAGGATCGCCACGAGTTCCTCGTTCACGATCTGCACGACCTGCTGGGCGGGGTTGAGCGCACGGTTCACCTCGTCGCCGAGCGCACGCTCGCGGATCCTGCCGGTGAACTCCTTGACGACCTGCAGCGCGACGTCCGCGTCGAGCAGGGCGCGTCGGATCTCGCGGACCGTCCCGTCGATGTCCGCGGGCGTGAGCTTGCCCTTGGTCCTGAGGTTGCGGAAGGTCTCGGTGAGACGATCGGAGAGCGTGCCGAAGGTAGCCATGATGCTCCGAGTTTAGACGAGCGACGGTCGGTGCTCGGGCCCCTCAGGGCAGGGTGACGGAGGCGATCGTCAGCGCCGTCTCCAGCTCGTCCGACAGCGGCGTCCGTCCCGGCCCGGCCAGGGCCCAGCGCTCGATCGACGTCAGCACCGCTGCGGCGTGGGCGCCGCCGGCCACCGCGGCGGCGACGGCACCCGACCCGGCGGCGATCAGTGCGTCCGCCACCGCACGTGCGATGCGCGCCTGCCGCCAGGCCGCGGCACGCTCGAGGTCGGCGCGGAGTCCCATCGCATCGGCGTGCATGAGGGCGAGGGCGAGGCTGTCGGGCCGGAACCCCGTTCCGAGCCCGCGCAGGGCCGCCGCGGTGCCGCGCGCCGCCATCGCTGCGGGCAACTCGGCGATTCGATCGTCCAGCGCGGACCAGAGGATCGCGTCCTTCGAGTCGAAGTAGTTGAAGAAGCTCGACCGGCTCACCCCCGCGCGGGCGGCGATGTCGCCGATCGAGGTCGCATCGAACCCCCGCTCGAGGAACAGCTCGCACGCCGCCTCGGACAGCGCAGAGCGCGACGAGGACCGGGGCCTGCCTGATGACATGCGAACACTGTACTGAGGTCGTATTGTTGTACTCGGTTCAGAAACTCGAAGCGAGGAGACAGCGTGCTCGACGTGCAGACGATGGGGCTGTCGCCTCGTCTCATCCCGTACCCGGAGGCCTGGGCCCGGCAGCGCGCCGTCCACGCAGACGTCCTGGACGGTTCCCGAGGGGACACCCTGCTGCTCATGGAACACGCGCCCGTCTTCACTGCCGGCGCGCGCACGGCGCGTCACGAGCGCCCGACGGACGGGACACCGGTCATCGACGTGGACAGAGGCGGGAAGATCACCTGGCACGGCCCCGGACAGCTGGTGGGCTACCCCATCGTCCGTTTGGGCGAGCCGGTCGACGTCGTGGCGTACGTCCGTCGACTGGAGGGCATCCTCATCGATGTCCTGCGCGCGTGGGACGTCACCGGTGTGCGTGTCGACGGTCGCAGCGGTGTCTGGATCCGTCGGCCGCTCTCGGAGGACAAGATCGCCGCGATCGGCGTCCGCGTGCAGCGAGGCGTCACCATGCACGGTTTCGCACTGAACTGCGACAACTCCCTCGCCCCGTTCTCGCAGATCATCCCCTGCGGGATATCGGATGCCGGGGTCACGACCATGAGCGAGGTACGAGGCGACGACGTCTCCCCCGCTGACGTCGTGGAGACGGTGGCTGCCGCGTTCACGCACGCCTTCTCGGCGGAGGCCGTCGCGTGAGCGCGTGCGGGTCGCCGGCGCACGCAGGCGCGAACGCTGCAGCGCCGAGCGGTCGCAAGCTCCTCCGTCTCGAGGTGCGCAACGCGCAGACCCCGATCGAACGGAAGCCGGAATGGATCCGGACCAAGGCGAGGATGGGGCCGGAGTACCGGGAGCTGCAGGGTCTCGTGAAGCACGAGGGTCTGCACACGGTCTGTCAGGAGGCCGGCTGTCCCAACATCTTCGAGTGCTGGGAGGACCGAGAGGCGACGTTCCTGATCGGCGGCTCGCAGTGCACGCGGCGGTGCGACTTCTGCCAGATCGACACTGGCCGCCCCGCCGCGTACGACACCGACGAGCCGCGACGCGTCGCCGACAGCGTCCGACGGATGCGGCTGCGGTACGCCACGGTCACGTGCGTCGCGCGGGACGACCTCGCCGATGGCGGCGCCTGGTTGAACGCCGAGACCGTGCGGCGGATCCATGCCGACAACCCGGGGACCGGCGTCGAGCTCCTCGCGACCGATTTCAACGGCGACCCCGCGCTGCTCGACGAGGTCTTCGCCTCCCGTCCCGAGGTGTTCGCGCACAACGTCGAGACCGTTCCGAGGATCTTCAAGCGGATCCGCCCGGCCTTCCGCTACGAGCGCTCGCTCGGTGTGCTCACGCGAGCGCGGGATGCGGGTCTCATCACCAAGTCCAACCTCATCCTCGGCATGGGCGAGGAGATCGGCGAAGTGGAACAGGCCCTCCGCGACCTCCACGATGCGGGCACCGACATCATAACGCTCACGCAGTACCTGCGGCCCAGCCCCCGACACCTGCCGGTGGCCAGGTGGGTGGCACCCCAGGAATTCGTCGAGCTGAAGGCGCTCGCGGAATCGATCGGGTTCCTCGGCGTCCTCGCCGGCCCGCTCGTGCGTTCGTCGTATCGAGCCGGCCGGCTGTGGGCGGCCTCCATGGTCTCGAAGGGGAGGACGATCCCCGACTCGCTCGCCCACCTCGCCCGTGAGGCGCAGACCTCGGGGTTCGCCCAGGCGGTCTGAGGACTCCTCCACATCGGCGGGCGCCCACCGCCCCTCCTCCGGGGCTCGGTGGGCTCGGTCGAGGGGTACCGCACGCTCCTACGGTCGGGGTGTCGGGACGGTCCCGACGGACCGAGGAGGTCCCCCTTGCGCACATCGATCACCGCCGCTGCTGCGGTCGGAACAGCAGTCCTGCTCTCCCTGCTCCTTCCGGCGGCGAGTCACGGAGCGGACACCGTGCCCCCGCCGGACGACACGATCGTGTCGGTGACGGGCGACGCGGCGAACGGGTTCGAGATCCAGTACTACGACGGAACCGCGCTCTATCCGCCCACGGACTCCGAAGCGATGGCGGAGTGCTCGGAGCACGACACGCGCGTCGAGCGGGTGCGCTGCCGCACCGAGGTCCGGACGTGGTACCGCGACCTGAGCGATCTCGCGCAGGCACTCGACTGGGCCCACGCGCAGGCGGGCTGAGGTGTCAGTCGGCGCTCGTCACCGACTGCACGGCACCGGCGACGTCGAGGTTCACGAGCAGCACGTCATCGGTGGAGTCCGGGTCGAGGGCGTACTCGAGCACGGCGAACGGATCCTTCCCGCCGTGCTCGTCCGCGAGGATCGTCATGCTCATGAGCTGCAGTGAGCGGATGACGTCCATGTGGGTGTCCCCCGAGACGTCGACCAGGAGGTCCTCGAGATCCTCCCCCAGCATCTCCTGCTGTTGGAGGATGAACTCCGTCACCTCGCTCGTTCTATCGTCGAGTTCGGACACCATCGCGTTCCGGGCTCGGAGATCGATCGCCTCCAGGGCCGCGATCATGGCGGCGGCGACGTCCAGGGCATCGATCGAGACGTCGTCCTGATCGGGCGCGGTCAGATCGACCGTCACGCGCTGGTCACCGAAGTCGACGACCTCGGACCAGAAGATCGACCCGTCGGGTCCGGACTCGAGGAGTCCGAAATAGTCGTGCTCGATCGCCATGGGTCAATGAAACCAGCGTTGCGGTCCGAGCGCGAGCCGCAGCGTCAATCGACCAGCGCCGACGCGAAGACGTGGGGGGTGAAGCCGGTCAGGTCGCCGATCCCCTCACCCTGCCCGAGCAGCTTGACGGGGATGCCGGTGCGCTCCTGCACGGCGAGGACGAAACCACCGCGCGCGGACCCGTCGAGTTTCGTGAGCACGAGGCCGGTCACACCGGCGTGCTGCAGGAACGCCTCGGCCTGCATCACACCGTTCTGGCCGGTGGTGGCATCCAGAACGAGGAGGACTTCACTGATGGGCGCTTGCTTCTCCACGACGCGCCGGATCTTCGTGAGCTCGTCCATCAGACCGTTCTTCGTGTGCAGCCGGCCTGCAGTGTCGACGAGGACGATCTCCGTCCCGGTACGGATCGCGTGGTCGATCGTCTGGAAGGCGACGGATGCCGGATCCTGTCCCTCGTGCTGTGGCCGCACGATCGACGCGCCTCCGCGCTCTGCCCAGGTGGCCAGCTGATCGACGGCGGCCGCCCGGAAGGTGTCAGCCGCGCCGACGACGACGGTCCGGCCGAAGCGCCGCAGGTAGTGGGCGAACTTCCCGATCGTCGTCGTCTTGCCCACACCGTTGACGCCGACGACGAGTACGACCGCCGGACGCTCGGTGAGCCGGAGCGTCGTGTCGAACGCCGCGAAGTGCTCCTCGAGCGTCTCGCGCAGCATCCGCTGCAGGTCCTTCGGGTCGGTGGTCCGGTATCGGTCGACCTTCTCCCGCAGTTCGTCGATGATCCGCTCGGTGATGTCCGGCCCGAAGTCGGCCGTCAAGAGCGCGGTCTCGAGGTCGTCCCAGGTGCTGTCGTCGATCGTGGGCTTCACGAACATGCCGCGCAGGGCGCGACCGAGGGACCAAGAGCTCTCCGCCATGCTTCCCAGGCTAGTGCGCCGGGGTCAGCCCTTCTCGCAGGCGATCCCGTCCTTATCGCGGTCCATCTTCTGGTTCGCCTTGTACAGCGGTGTCGACACCGTCGGCTTCACGGTGAACGGCTTCTTCTTGCCCTTCACCATGTTCCCGGTGACGCCCGCTTTGGCGACACTGCCTCTGTGCACCTTGTTCAACTCCGTGCAGTTCTTGAAGGTCTTCACCACCGGCTTCTTCTGCACCACGGATGCGTGCGTCTGCGTTCGTTCCATCGTCGGCGCAGCGACGGCCGCAGATCCCATCATCGGCGCGAAGACCAGCACAGCCGCAACCGCCGTCGCGAGCGCCGCGCGCCGTCCACCAGAAACGATCATCGCGTTCCTCTCCCCCGTTCCCGACGACTGACGCTACAGGTTCGCGGGTCAGACCGCGGCGGTCTCGCGCACGCGCTGGCCGACGACCGCCGACACGCCGTCCTGGCGCATCGATACGCCGTAGAGCGCGTCCGCGATCTCCATCGTCCGCTTCTGATGGGTGATCACGATGAGCTGACTCGACTCACGCAACTGCTCGAAGACGCCCAGCAGCCGGCCGAGGTTCGCGTCATCGAGCGCCGCTTCGACCTCGTCGAGGATGTAGAACGGGCTCGGCCGCGCCTTGAAGATCGCCGTCAGCAACGCGACCGCTGCGAGCGAGCGCTCACCTCCGGAGAGCAGCGAGAGCCGTTCGATCTTCTTTCCCACCGGTCGCACGGACACCTCGATCCCCGTCGTCAGGGGGTTGTCCGGGTCGGTGAGCGAGATGCTGCCGGTGCCGCCGGGGAACAGGATGGGGAAGACCTCGCCGAACGCCTGCCGCGTGTCCTCGAACGCCGCGACGAAGATGGTCTGCATCCGTTCGTCGAGCTCTTCGATGATCGTGAGCAGGTCCTTGCGGGTCTGCACGAGGTCGTCCAGCTGCTCGGTCAGGAATGCGTGCCGCTGCTCCAGCGCCGCGAACTCCTCGAGCGCGAGCGGGTTCACTCGCCCCAGCTGTGCGAGCTTGCGCTCTGCATCCTCCAGACGCCTGCGCTGCGCGGGGCGATCGAACCCCGACGTCGCACCACCGTCGCTCTCCTCGACATCCGGGCCGTATTCCGCAAGGAGAATATCCTCGCTCAAGCTCAGCTCGGAGCCGACACGATCGATCAGGCTCGTGACATGCAATCGCTTCTCGTGCATCTGCAGTTCGATCCCGTGCACCGACTCGGTGAGTCGTCCGAGGCGCTCGCGCACGGTGGCGTCCTGTTGGCGGAGCTCGGCGAGTTCCGCCGTGAGCGCCGTCCGCACCTGCTCAGCCCGCTCCAACTCGACGCGCGCCTGCGCCATCGACCGGTCGACCGAGTCCAGCAGAGGCGGCAACGCCGAGGCGACATCGGCGGCGACCGCTCGTTGGGCTCGTCGGACGACCGCGCGACGCGCGGCCTGTTCGGCTGCAGCGCGCTCGCGCTCGCGCTGACGTTCGAGTTGCTCGACGCGTGCCTCCGCCGCGCGGACCCGTTCTCGAAGTGTTTCGACGTCGAGCCGCGACCCCATCTCGGCCGTCCGGGCGGTCTCGAGGGCGTCGAGGAGCCCCTCTCGAGCCGACGCGTCGAGGATCGGGCGGGGCGCCGCCTCCGCAGCTGCGAGCGCGGACGCAGCCGACCGGGCGGCGCCGTCGGCGTCTCCGGCAGCCGACTCGGCCTGGCGCAGCGAGGCGTCGAGCCGCTCGCATTCCGCAGTCACCGCTTCCAGGCGCACCGTCGCCCGGTTGTGCTGTTCCGCGTGGGCGGCAAGCGCCGAATCGTGCTCGCGCAGCGCCGTGAGCGTGTCGCGGGTGCGCTGACGCGCCGCATCCCAGGCCGCCTGCGCGTCCGTGAGCGCCTCGCGCAGGGAGTCAGCGACGACGGTGACGTCACTCAGCCGTGACGCCGCGGCATCGCGCTCCGCCGCGAGTTCGAGGCGTGACCTCGCCTGACCGGAGCCTGCCCGGATGGTCGTCGCGGTCACGTGCTCGCCGCGCCGCGTCACCACCGTGAGCCCCATGCCGTGCTCGGATGCCTCGCGCGCAGCGGCGTGCGCAGACGTCAGGTCGTCGGCGACGGCGACGGCGGCGAGGATCGATCGGATCCCGTCAGGACCCGCGACGACGTCGAGCGCGGCCACGGTTCCCGCGTATGCGGACGACGGCGAGGCGACCCTGCCCTCCACGAGGGCGATGTCGATCACGCCGAGATCGTCGCCCCGGACCGCGTCGACGACGCTCTCGGCCGCTGCCAGATCGTCGACCAGGACGCCCTCGGCCAGTCCGCCCAGCGCGGCGGCGATCGCCGCCTCATAGCCCGGAGACACCCGGATGCTGTCGCCGACGATTCCGCGCACACCGTCCGCGCCGCGTTCGACGAGGGCCGCAGCGGCATTGCGGATGTCCAGCGCGCGTCCGAGCGCCGCCGTCTCCGCCAGCAGCGACTCGCGCTCCCGCTCAGCCGCGTGCAGACGCTCGCGGATCGAACCGACCTCACCCTCGGCGTCGGTCGCGTCCCGCTGGGCTCGTTCGTACTCCGCGGCGTGCTGAGCGCTCGATTCCCCGGGGCCGTCCTCGGTGGGAGCGACGGCGGCCAGTGCGGCCTCCGCGTCGGTCCGCCGCGCAACGGCGGCGTCGAGCGCGCGCTGCTGCCGGTCCACGGCCGCCCGGAGGGCGTCGGCCTTCGACGTCGCCGCTTCGGCGGCGCCGCGCAGCGCCGCCAGGCGCATGTCGTGCTCGGAGACGAGGGCGCTCTGCGCGGCGATGTCGGCGTCCAGCGCATCGAGTTCCGCTCGGGATCGGATGACCTCGCGGGCGGCAGCCGCCGCCGCATCCTGGGCTGCGCCGAGCCCGGAACCGATGTCGTCGATCTCGGCGCGCGCCTCGTCGATGACCGCCTGGGTCACCGCCGTCGTCACCGCCGCCGGCTCGTCCCCGTCATCGAGAAGAGCGAGACGCTGTCCGGCGAGCGAATACAACCCGCGAAGGCGCTCCTGCACCCGCTCGAGCTCGAACGCGACGGCGCGGGCGCGGTCGACGGCCTCGGCGCGCTGGTCGTTCTCGAGTTCGTCGATGCGGTGTCTCACCTGATCCGCCCGGTCCTGCAGGACGATCCGCTCCGCGTGCCGCTCCTGTTCGGTCCGCGCGTGCGCGGAGAGCTCCGCGCGCAGGCGGGCGAGCTCATCCGCGTACAGCCGGGCCTTCGCATCCCGTACGACGGCGGCGATCGTCGCGGCCTCCCTCGCGATCTCGGCTTGCTTCCCCAGCGGCTTCAGCTGTCGACGCAGTTCGCCGGCGAGGTCGCTCAGGCGCGTGAGGTTCGCCTCCATCGCGTCGAGTTTCCGGAGCGTCTTCTCCTTGCGTCGACGGTGCTTGAGGATGCCGGCGGCCTCCTCGATGAAGCCGCGACGATCATCCGGACTCGCCTGCAGGACGGCGTCGAGGCGGCCCTGCCCGACGATGACGTGCATCTCCCTCCCGAGGCCGGAGTCGCTCAGGAGCTCCTGCACGTCGAGGAGCCGACAGGTCTGTCCGTTGATCGCGTACTCGCTCGCGCCGTTCCGGAACAGCGTTCGGCTGATCGTGACTTCGCTGTAGTCGATCGGGAGCGCGCCGTCGGCGTTGTCGATGGTCAGCTGGACCTCGGCGCGGCCGAGCGGGCCCCGGGTCGAGGTCCCGGCGAAGATGACGTCCTCCATCTTGCCGCCGCGCAGCGTCTTGGCGCCCTGCTCCCCCATGACCCAGGCGAGAGCATCGACCACGTTCGACTTCCCCGAGCCGTTCGGACCGACGATGCACGTCACTCCTGGCTCGAGGGCGAAGGTCGTCGGCTGCGCGAAGGACTTGAAGCCCTTGAGCGTCACGCTCTTCAGGTGCATGAAGGTCCTCCGGTCGATGTCGCGACCCCACGCTAGCGGACGACGCGCCGACCGCACTTGACGCCGCGCGCACGGCGGGTCTATTGTCAGTGCTCGCGTCACGACGTCGAGAAAGGAGGTCCCCGACATGATCACCGACATCATCACCGCCCCCGGAGCAGCGTTCTCCGCGTTCCGCCGCGGTGCGGGGACCGGCTCCTTCGTGACCCGTATGAACTCGCTCGTTCACACCGGCCTCTGATCTTCGCAGGGGTGGACTCCGTCTTCTGACGGTCCAGCGACGTTCTCCGACTCGTTCCTCGAGCCCGTCGCCGTCCCGCGCCTTCCTGCGCATCCGCGACCTTCCGTGCTGCGGCACGATCCCCGCTGCCTCCGGCGGCATCCCTGTCCCATCCACTGAGACGAGAAACACTCATGTCCACGCTCCACGCGCCGCAGCGCACCTCGGCGGTCCTCGCCGCGCTGCAGCATCCCGCCTCGACGGACCGTCCGGTGCGTCAGACCGTCCTCGATCGGCTCGCCATGCGGCTGGCGCTCGCGCTCCTCCTCTGGAGCACGCGGCCGCGAGCCGATCGCGCCGAGATCGAGCTCCGCCGTCGCGCACGGTGCGAGCGCGATGCCCGCGAGCAGGAGTGGGAGCGCCGCCGCGCGCTCCTGGCCCCTCGCCGATGATCACCCCGCCGGGGACCGCGACTGCTCGCGGTCCCCGGCTCCACCCCATTCCCACCCGGAGGATCGCTGATGACCACCCCGACCGCGCTGCATCACGAACTGCGCCCCCTCACCGTCCCCGCATCACTCGACGCAGCGGACGCTGCCGACTTCATCGCGATGATCGCCGTACGCAACGAGATCTATCGCGAAATCAGTCACAACGATGACGAAGCGGCCACGCCGGAGCAGCTGCTCCCCCACTTCGCACCCGATCCCGACAACGAGAAGCTCAGCTGGATCGTGGTCGTCGACGGCCACGTCGTCGGGCGTGCGATCCTCGACGTGCCGCAGGAGGAGGGTTCGATCGTCGCCTACTGGATCATCGAGCTCCTCGAACGCGTACAGGGCCAGGGCATCGGCAGCGCCGTCCACTCGACCATCCAGGCCGCGGCGCGCTCACGGGGACGCCGGATCCTGCAGTCCTGGGCGGAGCATCCAGAGCCCCGGCCGGGATCCGGGATTCGGCGGCTGGCCGCGCCGACCGGGTTCGGCGAGATCCCCGAGGACCGCCCGGCACGCTTCTACCTGCGCCACGGGTACGCACTCGAGCAGGTCGACCGAAAGAGCGTGCTCGACGTCGAGGCATCCCTCCCGCGTGTGCGACAGCTGTCGGCCGAGGCCCGAGCGCACGCGGAGGGGTACCGCGTCGAGCAGTGGTCGCTCCCGACGCCGACGCCCTATCAGGAGAGCTTCGCGTGGGCGAAGAGCCGCATGTCGACCGACGCCCCCGCTGCGGGTCTCGATTTCGATGAGGAGACGTGGGACGTCGAGCGTCTCGCGCGACACGATGCGCGAATGGTCGAAGGCGGCCAGACCGTCCTGGTCACGGCCGCGATCCACGAGGCGACCGGCGCCGTCGTCGCCTTCAACGAGCTCTGCTCGGGCGTCGATGAGACGGCGACGACGCAGCAGATGGACACCCTCGTCCTCCGGGAGCACCGCGGGCACCGGCTCGGGCAGCTCATCAAGTGTGCAGGCATCCTGCGCTGGCACGAGATGCTGCCCGAGTCGACGCGCATCCTGACCTTCAACGCGGAGGAGAACCGGCCGATGCTCGACATCAACGAGCGTCTCGGGTTCGAGCCGGGGGCCTACATCGGAGCGTGGAAGAAGGGCCTGTCGTGACGCGCGGGTCCGGGCGGCCACCCCACCGACCGCCCGGACTCAGCGACGCTGACAGCGCGGGCAGTAGTGACTGGAGCGGTTGGTGAAGCTCACCCGCACGATCGGGGTCCCGCACCGGGAGCAGGGCGCGCCGGTACGCCCGTACGCCTGCAGGGAATGCGCGAAATAGCCGGCCTGACCGTTGACGTTCACGTACTGCGCGTCGAAACTCGTCCCGCCCTCGGCGAGGGCTCGTTGCAGGACCGCCCGCACCTCCACCAGTAGTCGGCCGACTGCACGGGACGCCAGTTCGGATGCCGGCCGCTCGGGGTGCAGCCGCGACGCCCACAGCGCCTCGTCGGCGTAGATGTTGCCGATGCCGCTCACCACCGTCTGATCGAGCAGCACCCGCTTGATCGCAGAACGCGTCCGGCCCAGCGACGACCGGAACGCGCGCTCGTCGAATGCGGGGTCGAGCGGATCGCGCGCGATGTGTGCGACCTGGCTCGGTACCGTCGCCGCTGCGCTTCCCCACCCTCCGGCCGCGCCGTCGGGCGTCGCCTCGAGGCTGTCGAGGGCGAGTGAACCGAAGGTCCGCTGGTCGGCGAAGACGACGGCGAGGTCGCCGTGGGTCGGATGCCGGATGTCCAGACGGATGCGCTCGTGTCGTTCGGGCGGCGCTCCGGACGCCCGCAGCAGCATCTGTCCGCTCATGCCCAGGTGGCCGACCACGGCGTCGGTCCCCCCGTCGAGGGGCATCCAGAGGAATTTGCCACGGCGGACGACGGCGCTTACGGTGCGCTGGGTCAGCCGATCCTCGAAGCCCGCGGCATCTCCGACGTGGCGGGTCAGTGCGCGGGGATCGTGGACGGTGACCGCGTCGATCACCGCGTCGGTGAGCGCAGGCGCCAGTCCGGCGCGCACGACTTCGACTTCGGGGAGTTCGGGCATGCGTGCGTCAAGACTGCGACGACAGATGCCGCCAGACCGAGAGCGCCGCTGCCATCTCGGCCTGCTTCTTGCTCGATCCGGTGCCCTGCTGGGACACCGCTCCCACCGTGACCGTCGCCGTGAACGTGCGGTGATGATCAGGGCCGTCGGCCTCGACGGCGTACGACGGCGCTGTGAGACCCTGCCGAGCGGCGAGCTCCTGCAGTGCGGTCTTGGGGTCCATCGCCGCGCCGTAGCGCTCGGGGTCGGCCATCAGCGGAGAGACCAGACGCAGGACGAGCGCGGTCGCCTCGTCGATGCCCGACGAGAGGTAGGTCGCGCCGATCAGGGCCTCGGTCGTGTCCGCGAGGATCGAATCCTTGTCACGACCACCGGTCTGGTCCTCGCCTCGGCCGAGCCGCAGGTACGCGCCGAGACCGATGCTGCGTGCCACCTCCGCCAGCGCGACGGTCGACACGACACTGGCCCGTCGCTTCGCGAGCGAGCCCTCGTCGAGGTCGGGATGCGTGCGGTAAAGGTGCACGGTGACCGCCAAGCCCAGGATGGAGTCGCCGAGGAACTCGAGGCGTTCGTTGTGCGCGATCCCCCCGTGCTCGTAGGCGTACGAGCGGTGGGTGAGCGCAAGCGAAAGGAGCTCGGGGTCGATGTCGACCCCGAGCTCATCGGTGAGCACCGCGTGCTCGGTCCCCGCGTCGGTCACGACGCGCCGATCAGATGTCGGCGACCTTGCGGCCCTTGTACTCGAGGAACAGCTCGGTGCCCTGCGAGTCGGTGACGACCTTCGCCTGGTGCGGGCGGCTGTAGACGACCTTGCCGTTCTCGATGGTCTTGACGAGCGTGGGGGCCTCGGCCTTCCACTGCGCGCGACGCGAACGGGTGTTGGAGCGGGAGACCTTCCGCTTCGGGGGGTTACCTGCCATGGTCAGCTCTTCTCTGTGTCGTCGGCGGCGGGGCGCGATGCCTCGTCGTCGTGGTCTGGGGTTCGGGCCGACAAGGCGGCCAGCGCATTCCAGCGCGGGTCGATCTGGGCATCCGGAGCCGGCGCTTCGGTCAGCTTCTCGCCCGTGGACGGATCGAGTCCGGGGCAGTCCGGCTGACACACCGGCTGGAATGGAAGCGACAGGACGATCGCATCCCTGACCGGAGTTTCAAGATCCACGTGGTCGTCTTGAACCTCGAAGTCAGTCGCTTCGTCCCCAGGATACCCGAAGAGCTCCTGAAACTCGACTTCGAGGGGGTGTGTCAGGTCCGTCAGGCACCTGCTGCACTGGCCCTCGTACGTCGTCGCGATCTCGGCCGACACGAGGATCCCCTCGTGCACCGACTCGAGGCGGACCCGCACGTCGACCGGTTCGTGCTCGGGGATCCAGGCGAGCCCCTCGCCCCACTTGACCGGGGCGGGGACCTCCAGATCGAACTCGCGCATCTCACCGGGCTTGCGCGAGATGTCGCGGACGGGCAGGACGAACGGACCGCTCACATGCTTTCTGACCACGGTCGTCCATCGTACGCGGGGTCGGCGGCCCCGGGGCCGCACCGCGGGGTGCGCGCCGTCAGATGTCTCCGGCGCCGGTGTCGAGGAAGCGGGCGACGGGTGCCGGAACGAACGGGGACACGTCTCCCCCGAGCGACGCGACCTGACGGACCAGAGAGCTCGACACCAGGGCGTGGGAGGGGTCGGGCAGCAGGAACACCGTCTCCACGTGCGCGAGGTGACGATTCACGATCGCCATCGGCGTCTCGTACGCGACGTCGACCTGCGACCGGATGCCCTTGACGAGCACTCCTGCTCCCACGTCGGTGGCGTAGTCGACGAGGAGTCCCATACTCCAGGCCGCGACCACGACATCGCCGGCGATCTCGCTCTCGCGGATGGATTCCTCGAGGAGGGTGAGTCGCTGAGCGATGGGCAGCATCGCCTGCTTCGCCGGATTGTGGACGACGAGGACGTGGAGCTGGTCGTAGAGGGCCGCCGCGCGACGGATCACGTCGAGGTGTCCCAGGGTCGGCGGGTCGAAGGAGCCGGGGACGACGGCGATCCGGTTGCTCATGCGGATGAGCCTAACGAGTGCCGCTTCCCGGTGCCGACTCCGCTCTCAGTTCTTCGCCAGGGCGGCCCGCTCCTGCTGGCCGACGCGCCCCGCGATCGAGGCGGCCAGTCCCGGGTGGTGCTCGAGAGCGGGGTCTTCGTCGAGCACGCGCTCGGCCTCGGCACGGGCCTCGGCGATGAGGTCGGCGTCCGCGACGACCCGCAGCAGCCGAAGGGAGGAGCGGACCCCGGACTGCGCGTCGCCGAGGACGTCGCCCTCGCCCCTGAGCTCGAGGTCGACCTCCGCCAGGTCGAACCCGTCCGTCGTCGCGGCGACGGCCTCCACCCGCTGCCGAGCGGGCGTGCCGGGATCGCTCTCGGTGACCAGGAGGCACAGTCCGGGGATGCTGCCGCGCCCGACCCGACCTCGCAGCTGATGGAGTTGGGACACGCCGAATCGGTCGGCCTCGAGGATGACCATCGTCGAGGCGTTCGGCACGTCCACGCCGACCTCGACGACCGTGGTCGCCACCAGGACGTCGATGTCCCCGCGCGCGAACGCCTGCATGACGGCATCCTTCTCGTCGCCTGGCATCTTGCCGTGGAGGATCTCGACGCGCACATCCGCGAACGCGGGGTGCGCCTCGAGGAGGGCGGCGGCCTGGACGACTCCCCAACGCGTCCGCCCCGGCTCGTCGCCCTCCGCCGACTCCTCGTCACCCGAGTCGGTTGCGGCGTCGATCGCCGGACAGACGACGAAGGCCTGACGCCCGAGGGCGACCTCCTCGGCGACGCGCTCCCAGACGCGCGCGAACCACGCGGGCTTCTCGCCGACCGGCGCCACGAAGCTCGAGATCCCGGCCCGCCCGCCGGGGAGCGTCCGTATCGTCGAGACGTCCAGGTCACCGAAGACGGTCATCGCGACGGTGCGCGGGATCGGAGTCGCCGTCAGGACGAGGACGTGCGGCGCCGCGCCCTTCGCCCGAAGGGTCTCGCGCTGATCGACGCCGAATCGGTGCTGCTCGTCGACCACGACGAGGCCGAGGTCGGCGAACGTCGTCGACTCACTCAGGAGGGCGTGCGTCCCCACGACGATGAGCGCCTGTCCCGACGCGACGCGGAGTGCCGCCTTGCGCCTGTCGGCGGCGCCCATCTGCCCGGTGAGGAGCGTCGGCATGAGCTCGGGCGACAGTGCCGGGCCGAGCATCCGCGCGATCGAGCGGACGTGCTGCGACGCGAGCACCTCCGTCGGCGCGATGAGCGCGGACTGCCCTCCGGACTGCGCGACCTGCAGCATCGCGCGCAGGGCGACCAGGGTCTTGCCCGAGCCGACCTCGCCCTGCACGAGTCGGTTCATCGGCCAGGCGCCGACGAGATCCGCGGAGATCCGATCACCGACCGCGACCTGATCCGAGGTGCGCTCGAACGGGAGGGCGTCGTCGAATCGCTCCAGCAGGGCGCCCGCCGGCCGAGCAGTCGCGGACATCATGCGGACGAGCTGCCGCTGCTGCAGGAGTGCGGCTTGGAGCACGAGCGCCTCGTGCATCCGCAGCGTCTCACGCGCGGGGGCGACCTGATCGGGGAACTCGGGCGCGTGCAGGCGGACCAGTGCGGTCCGCGCCCCCAGCAGGCCGTGCCGGCGGCGGAACTCGTCGGGGAGCGGGTCGGGGACATCGCCCAGCCCGGGGAGCACCTGATCGACGCACCGTTTGATCTGCCAGCTGGCGACGGTGCTCGTTGCCGGGTAGATGGGGATCGGCACGTTCCGAAGGGCCTCGGCGTTCATCCGCGCGGCGCCCTCATCATCGAAGAGCTCGTAGTCGGGATGCGTGAGCTGCTTCTGCCCCCGATACTCGCCGACCTTCCCGGAGAAGGTCCCCTGCCGCCCCGCCCGCAGCTCCTTCAGCCGCCAGGCCTGTCCGAAGAAGGTGAGCGAGAGCGTCCCCCGGCCGTCGCTGATCACCGCCTCGACGAGGTCGCCGCGGCGCCCGCGCATCTGCCGGACGCTCGCCGAGCGCACTTCGGCGACGATCGTCACGAGCTCACCGACCGGGAGCGCGTCGATGGGGGTGAGTTCTCCGCGCTGCGCGTAGCGGCGCGGATAGTGCGCGAGCAGGTCGCCGACCGTCAGCATCCCGAAGGCCCGCTTCAGGGCTTTGCTGGCCGTCTCGCCCACCGTGGGCCCGAGGGGCGTGTCCAAGGTGTGCGGCGGCATGAGTCGAGTCTAGGAGCGGCCGCGGACGCGGCTATCGTGGCGGGGTGACGAGGATCATCGCGGGCGACGCCGGGTCGCTGCCGCTGTCCGTGCCGGACGCCGGTACCCGACCCACGAGCGAGCGGGTGCGCGAGTCGATGTTCGGCGCGCTCGATGCGGCGGGCCTGCTGCCGGATGCCGCGGTGCTCGACCTGTTCGCCGGCTCGGGAGCGCTCGGGCTCGAGGCGGTCAGTCGCGGCGCGGCATCCGCCGACCTGGTCGAGAAGTCGGCCAAGGCGGCCGGCGTCGTCGAACGGAACGTCCGATCGGTCACCCGCAGCCTGCCGGGCCGGCGGCTCACGGTGCACCGGGCTGCGGCCGACACCTACCTGCGCTCAGCCTCGGTCTCGTGGGACCTCGTGTTCGTCGACCCGCCGTACGACATGCCGGATGCCGAGGTCGCGGCCACGCTCGCGCTCCTCACCGCGCGACTGTCCCCGCACGCCGTCGTGGTGCTGGAACGGGCGAGCCGGTCGGGTGAGCCGGCGCTGCCGCCGGGGCTCGTCGTGGAGCGGTCGAAGCGGTACGGGGACACGTGCGTGTGGTGGCTCTCTCCGGACGGTCAGCCCCTGCCGGCGTCCCAGTCCCGGTAAGGATCCCACCCTCGGGGACCCTCCGGCGGAACCCCGCCGACGAGCACCGCGTGCCCGCCCCGCGGGAGTGCGCGACCGATCGGATCGAAGCCGGACGCCACCCGGCCCGGAGGGAAGGCCGCGAGGAGGGCGTGATCCTCGCCGCCGCGGAGGGCGGCGGCATCCATCTCCCTGTCGATCGACACCGTGATCCGCGACGCGTCGGCCAGCCGTGTCGCGTCGAGGAGGAGGCCGTCGGAGACGTCCATCATCGCCGTCGCGCCCGCTCGAGCCGCCGCGGGCCCCAGCTCGAGCGGAGGACGCGGCCGCAGCTGCGCCGCCACGTCGCGTCGCTCGACGTCCGTCAGTGACGCGTCGTCCACGGGCACGGGCGCCCCGTCGGAGCCTCGGAACCGCGCGAAGAGGATGTCGAGTCCCCTGGCGGCCGCGCCGAGGACGCCCGCGACCGCGATGGTGTCCCCGGGCCTCGCACCCGATCGGAGGACCGGACGATCGTCGAGGACGCCCAGCGCGGTGACCGCGACGGTGAGGGTGTCCGAGACCGTCAGGTCGCCGCCCTCGACGGCGCAGCCGGGGGCCAGGTCGCCGATCGCCTCTGCGAAGCCGGTCGCGAGACCGTCGACGAAGGTCACCGGCAGGGTGTCGGGCAGGGCGAGGGCCACCAGCAGGGCTGTGGGACGTGCCCCCATCGCCGCGACGTCGGCCAGGTTCACCGCCGCCGCCTTCCAGCCGAGGTCGCGCGGCGACGTCCATGCGAGCCGGAAATCCGGACCGTGGACGAGCGTGTCGGTCGTTGCAACCACGCGTCCCCCCGGGACGGCGATCACCGCGGCATCGTCACCCGGACCGACCTCGGCCGTCGAGAGGGGGCCGAGGACGGCCATGATGCGGGCCAGGATCTCGCGCTCCGACACGTCGCGCACGCAGGGCTCGCTCATGCCTCCACGGTAGCCTGAAGGGATGCCGCGCGACCGTTCCACCCTCCGGCCTCGAGTCGCTCTGGGCGCTGTGCTGGCCCTCGGCGCGGCGCTCCTCGCGGGGTGCTCGTCCACCGTCGCGCTGCAATCGCCGCCCGCGTCGGACGATCCGCGCTGCGCCGAGCTCATGGTGCGACTGCCGGCCGCCTTCGACGACCAGGACCGGCGCTGGACGGATGCGCAGTCGACGGCGGCCTGGGGAGACCCGACCACGGTGCAGCTGGCGTGCGGCGTCACCCCTCCCGGTCCGACCGAGCTCCCGTGCCAGAGCGTGTCGGGGGTCGATTGGATCGTCGACGACTCGCAGGCCCCGCTGTACCGCATCACGACGTACGGACGGGTCCCGGCCGTCGAGCTGATCATCGACTACGACGCCGTCTCGTCGCGCGGCCCCGTCGACGCGGTGAGTCGCGTGATCGTGGACCGATTCGAGACGGATGCCGCCTGCGTCGCCGCGTCGGAGGTCACCCCCGACGCCGAGGCGCCGTGACGTCCGACGGGATCAGCGCGCGAGGTCGATCAGTTCGCTGATGAGATCCGGGTAGCTGAGTCCGCTCTCGATCCAGCAGGTCGGGAACATGGAGATCGGCGTGAAGCCGGGCATCGTGTTGACCTCGTTCACGAAGAACTCGGTCCCGGTGTAGAAGAAGTCCACGCGCGAGAGCCCTTGCCCGCCGACCGCCTCGAACGCGCGCGCAGCGATCCGCTGCATCTCTCGGAGCTCGCCGTCGTGGAGCTCCGCAGGGCAGACGAGGTCGATCCCGGGGGCACCGAGGTACTTCGCCGCGAAGTCGTAGAAGTCTCGTCCGCTGACGACGATCTCTCCGGCGACGCTCACGCGCGGGTCGCCGCCGTCCCTCCCCTGCAGCACACCGCACTCGACCTCACGACCGACCACGGCCTGCTCCACGAGGATCGTGTCGTCCTCGGCGAACGCGGCGTCGAGCGCGGCATCCAGCTGGTCCCACTCGGAGACCTTCGAGACGCCGACGCTGGACCCCGCCCGTGCGGGCTTCACGAAGGCGGGCAGGCCGAGGGCGCGGACCCTGCGGTGCCAGAGGTCCGGGTCACGGTCGAGCGCCGGGCGGGTGAGCGTCACCCAGGGGACGACGGGGACGCCGGCGGCCTGGAGGATGCTCTTCGTCGTGTGCTTGTCCATGCCGATGGCCGACATGAGCAGACCCGCGCCGACGTAGGGCAGGTCGAGGAGTTCGAGGAAGCCCTGGACGGTGCCGTCCTCTCCGAAGCGTCCGTGCAGGATCGGGAAGACCACGTCGACGTCGCCGAGCGATTCGACGGTGCCGTCCGCCCGTCGCACCGACAGCTCCCTGCTGCGGGTCGAATCGGGCCACACCACGCGCGTGCCGTTGTCGACGACCTCCGGCAGACGGTCCGGGTTCAGCGCGAACTTGTCGGGGTCGTCGTCCTCGAGGACGAACGCGCCGTCGCGGGTGATGCCGACCGGGATGACCCGGAAGCGCTCACGATCGATCGCGCGCAGCACCCCGCCCGCCGTCGCGGAACTGATCGAGTGCTCGCTGGAACGCCCGCCGAAGAGCAGAACCACTGCCGCCTGAACCATTCGAAGTCCTCTCCCCCATGGGCTCGTCGTCGTCGGTCGTGAGATGCGGGGCGATGTCCCGCGGATCCATCGTGCCGTCGAGCACCATCTTGACCTGTTCCACGATCGGCATCTGCACGCCCGCCTGCCGCGCCAGCTGCAGGATCGGGGCGACCGACGCGAGGCCTTCCGCCGTCTGGTCCATCTGCTTCACGACCTCCGTGAAGCTGTACCCCTGCCCGAGCAGACGCCCGGCCGTGTTGTTGCGACTGAGCGGCGACTGGCAGGTGGCGATGAGGTCGCCGAGGCCCGCGAGGCCCTGCAGCGTCTCGGGCTGTGCGCCCTGCGCGACGGCGAAGTCGGTCATCTCGACCAGCCCGCGGGTGATGATCGACGCCTTCGTGTTCTCGCCGTAGCCGACGCCGTCGACGATGCCGATCGCGACCGCGATGAGGTTCTTGAGGACGCCCCCGAACTCCGTGCCGATGACGTCGGTGTTGACGAAGGTGCGGAAGTATCGGTTGCGCGACAGGCGGGCGACCGCGTCGGCCGTGTCCTGGCTCGACGACGAGATCACCGCGGCGGTCGGATGCTGCCGGGCGATCTCGAGCGCGAGGTTCGGCCCCGATGCCACCGCGATACGGTCGGGGTCGCACCGCAGCTCCTGCTCGAGGACCTGACTCATCCGCAGCCCGGTCTTCTTCTCGACGCCCTTCATGAGCGACACGATCGGCGCGTCGCTTGACGCGAGGAGTGGCCTGACGCCCTTGAGGTTCTGACGCAGCGCCTGGCTCGAGATCGCGATGTAGACCTGGGTGGCGCCGTCGAGGGCTTCCGCGAGGTGGTGCGTCGCTCCGAGGCTGCGCGGCAGGTTGATGCCCGGCAGGTACTGCGAGTTGCGCTTGCCCTCCCGGATCTCGTGGGCGAGTTCGGCGCGGCGCGCCCACATCATGACGTCGGCGCCGCCGTCGGCGAGCACCTTGCCGAACGTGGTGCCCCAGCTCCCGGACCCGAGCACGGCGACGCGCGGCGCGGCGACGGAGGACCGCGCGGCTTCCTTAGGAGTCAAGACGCCCCGTCTCCTTCTGTCCGTGCTGCGAGGGGTTCCACCGCTCCGCCGGCGGGTCTTCGTCTCGGAGGCGCCCGAGCAGGACGGAGATGTCGCGCATGACGGCGTCGGTCGCGGCGACGAGCGTGGACGGCGTCGTGTCCGTGTAGGCGGACAGGTCGACGGGCGGGCCGAGGAGGACCCGTACGCGCCGGCGCGGCGGCCAGAACCGCAGCTTGCCGTATCGCGGCAGGATCTGCTGAACGCCCCACGTCGCCACGGGGATGACGGGAAGGGGCTCGGATGCCGCGAGTGCCAGACGCATGGCGCCCGTCTTGCCGCGCATGGGCCACATGTCCGGGTCGCGCGTCAGCGACCCCTCGGGGTACACGATGACCCCGCGCCCGGCAGCGACGAGGGCATTGGACGCCGCGAGGGTCTGCTTCGCGGCGGCCGACGTGGATGCCCGTGCCACCGGGACCATGCCGGTCGCCCGGAGCAGCCAGCCCAGCACGGGCACCCTGAACAGGCTCTCCTTCGCCATGAACCGCGGCGCGCGGCCGAGCCGCCAGGTCGCGACGGCGATGATGATCGGATCGAACTCGCTGTAGTGGTTGGGCGCGAGGACGTAGGAGCCCTCCTGCGGCAGGTGTTCCCCGCCCTCGATCTCGATCCGGGCGAACCACCCGGTGGCGGGCACGACGATGGCTGCGGCCGGCCAGAAGACGCTCGGCGTCCTCTTCTCGGCCGAGGCGCGGCGACGAGCGCTCACGCGGTCACTCCGTGACGTCGAAGTCGGCGCCGAGGTCCGTCAGCTTCTCGAGGAACTTCTCGTAGCCCCGACGGATGATCCCGATGTTGCGCACCGTCGACTCGCCCTCCGCGGCCAACGCCGCGATGACGTACGAGTAGCCGCCGCGGAGATCGGGGACCACGACGTCTGCACCACGGAGGGGTGTCGGACCGTTGATGACGGCGGCCTGCTCGAGCTCGCGTCGCGGGACGCGTCGGTCGGAGCTCGCGATGCCCTCGGGGTGGACGACGATGTCGGCGCCCATCTGCACGAGCGCGCGGGTGAAGCCGAGTCGGTTCTCGTACACGGTCTCGTGGACGATGGACTCGCCCTCGGCCTGGGTGAGGGCGACGATCAGCGGCTGCTGCCAGTCGGTCATGAAGCCCGGGTGGACGTCGGTCTCGACCATGACCGGCTTGAGTGCGCCGCCCCGGCGGAAGCGGATGCCGTCCTCCGCGATGTCGAAATCGCCGCCCACCTTGCGGAAGACGTTGAGGAACGTGAGCATCTCCTGCTGCTTGGCTCCCCCGACGAAGATGTCGCCGTCGGTCGCCAGCGCCGCGGCGGCCCACGAGGCGGCCTCGTTGCGGTCGAAGATCGCGCGGTGGTCGTACCCGCGCAGCGAGTCGACACCCTCGATGAAGATCACCCGGTTGGGCTCGTAGGAGATGATCGCGCCCATTTTCTGCAGCACCGCGATGAGATCCATGATCTCGGGCTCGATGGCGGCGTTCCGGAGCTCCGTCGTGCCCTTCGCGCGGACTGCCGTCAGCAGGACCTGCTCGGTCGCGCCCACGCTCGGATACGGCAGCTCGATGTTCGCGCCGTGCAGTCCGCGCGGTGCCGACAGGCGGATGCCGCTCGGCAGCTTGTCGACGATGGCCCCGAACGAGCGGAGCGCGTCGAGGTGGAAGTCGATCGGGCGGTCGCCGATGCGGCATCCGCCGAGATCGGGGATGAACGCCTGGCCGAGCAGGTGCAGCAGGGGGCCGCAGAAGAGGATCGGGATGCGGGACGCTCCCGCGTGCGCGTCGATCTCCTCCATGTGCGCCGAGACGGCGCCGCTCGGGTCGAGCCGGAGGACGCCGTCCTCGAGGTCCTCGACGTGCACGCCGTGGACCTCGAGGAGCGAACGCACGACGTGCACGTCGCTGATGTCGGGCACATCCCGGAGGACACTCGCCGTCTCGCCGAGGAGGGCCGCCACCATCGCCTTGGTGGCGAGGTTCTTCGCGCCCTTGACCTCGACGCGTCCCCGCAGCGGACGCCCACCGCGGATGACGAGGGTCTGGCCGTTCGCACCGCTGCGGGCGGGCGTCGACGCGGAGTCGCTCAGGAGTGTGTTCATCGGATGGGACCTCACCAGTGTGTCGAGGAATCGCAGGACGGCCCCGTTGTGCGGGGCGCGATCCGGCTAGAGGACGGGAATCGTCCGCGGCCGCCACGCCTCGCGGCGCGCCTCGAACTGCGCGATCTTGTCTTCGTTGCGCAGCGTGAGCCCGATGTCGTCGAGCCCTTCGAGAAGCCGCCACCTAGTGTAATCGTCGATCTCGAAGGAGGCCTGGACGTCGCCGACCCGTGCGGTGCGTGTCTCGAGGTCGACCGTCATCTCGCGGCCCGGCTGCGCTTCGATGGCGGCCCAGATCGCCTCGAGGTCGTCCTCCGAGACGACCCCCGTGACCAGGCCCTGCTTGCCCGCGTTGCCCCGGAAAATGTCGGCGAACTTCGTGGAGAGGACGACCCGGAAGCCGTAGTCGCGCAGCGCCCAGACGGCGTGCTCGCGGCTGGACCCGGTGCCGAAGTCGGGACCGGCGATGAGGACGGATGCCAGGCGGTAGGCATCCTGGTTGAGGATGAACTCCGGATCCTGGCGCCAGTTGGCGAACAGCGCGTCGTCGAACCCGGTCTTCGTCACCCGCTTGAGGTAGACAGCGGGGATGATCTGGTCGGTGTCGACCGCCGAGCGCCGCAGCGGCGCGGCGACGCCCGTGTGGGTGGTGAACGCATCCATGTCAGGCCTCCGTCATCGCCATCGCATCGAGATCGCTCGGACTCGCGAGGCGGCCGAGCACGGCGGTCGCCGCGGCGACCTGCGGCGAGACGAGGTGGGTGCGCCCGCCCTTGCCCTGCCGCCCCTCGAAGTTGCGGTTGCTCGTCGATGCGCACCGCTCCCCCGGCGCGAGCTGGTCGGGATTCATCCCGAGGCACATCGAGCAGCCCGCGAAGCGCCATTCGGCACCGAACGCGGTGATGATGCGGTCGAGGCCCTCGGCCTCGGCCTCCAGGCGCACGCGAGCCGAGCCGGGGACGACCATGACGCGCACGCCGTCCGCCTTCGTGCGTCCCTCGATGAGCGAGGCGAACTGGCGGAGGTCCTCGATGCGGCTGTTCGTGCAGGAGCCCATGAAGACGGCATCCACCGCGACGTCCTTCAGGCGGGTGCCGGGGGCGAGGTCCATGTACTCGAGGGCCCGCTGCGCCGCGGCCTGCTCGTTCGGGTCGGTCATCGTCGCCGGGTCCGGCACGACACCGCTGAGCGAGACGCCCTGACCGGGGTTCGTCCCCCAGGTCACGAAGGGCTCCAGCTCGTCGGCGTCGAGGAAGACCTCGGCGTCGTAGACCGCTCCCTCGTCGGAGGGCAGGGTGCGCCAGTACTCGACCGCGGCGTCCCAATCGGCCCCCTGCGGCGCGTGCGGCTTGTCCTTCACGTACGCGAACGTGGTGTTGTCGGGGGCGATCATGCCCGCGCGGGCGCCCGCCTCGATCGACATGTTGCAGATCGTCATCCGCCCCTCCATCGAGAGGGAGCGGATCGCCGATCCGCGGAACTCGAGCACGTAGCCCTGGCCGCCGTTCGCACCGATCTTGGCGATGATCGCGAGGATGATGTCCTTCGCGCTCACGCCGGGTTTCAGCGTCCCCTCGACAGTGATGGCCATCGTCTTGAACGGTTTCAGCGGCAGCGTCTGCGTGGCCAGGACGTGTTCGACCTCGCTGGTGCCGATGCCGAAGGCCATCGCCCCGAAGGCACCGTGCGTGGAGGTGTGCGAATCACCGCACACGACCGTGATGCCGGGCATCGTGAGACCCAGCTGCGGGCCCACGACGTGGACAATGCCCTGCTCCTTGTCGCCCAGGGAATGCAGCCGGACGCCGAACTCCTCGGCGTTGCGGCGCAGCGTCTCGATCTGGGTTCGACTGGTCAGGTCGGCGATCGGCTTGTCGATGTCGAGCGTCGGGGTGTTGTGGTCCTCCGTCGCGATGGTGAGGTCGAGCCGCCGGACCGGACGACCCTCCGCACGCAGGCCGTCGAACGCCTGAGGGCTCGTCACCTCGTGGACGAGGTGGAGGTCGATGTAGATGAGGTCGGGTTGGCCGCCCTCACCCTTCACGACGAGGTGGTCGTCCCACACCTTCTCGGCGAGGGTGCGGGGACGGTCGGGAATCGTGCTCATGGTGTCTCCTGATGTCGGATGGCGCCCGCGACGGCCTCCGCGACGAGAGAGGGCTCAGAACGAGATCTCGCCGCGGCCGATAAGGAGTCGAGCGGTCCGCACGGCGCCAGACTACCACCGGCATCCGGTCGTCCGGTCCGGCCCCCGCCCGTAACACCGCGTCGCACGACTCCGGGCGGGACGCCTCGCGTGGCACGCTGTGGTGCCTGAGGACAGGAGACGCCCATGACCCGAGTGCCCGAGCGCGGGTTCGCGACCCGACAGGTCCACGTGGGTGGGGATGCCGCGCACGCAACCCCGCGAGCCACGCCCATCCATCTGACGGCCGGTTTCACGTTCGACGCGTTCGAGGACGCGGCCGTGCACTTCGGCGCGGGGGACGGCTGGGGCTACACCCGCACCGGGAACCCCACCGTGGACGCCGTGGAGCGCAAGCTCGCCTCGCTCGAGGGCGGGACCGACGCGATCCTCCTCGCATCCGGTCAGGCGGCCATCACGGTCGCCCTGCTGGGTCTCCTCGATGCCGGATCGCACATCGTGTGCTCGAACCACATCTACGAGGGAACGCGCGGCCTGCTCGTCGACAACCTGTCACGCCTGGGCATCGAGACGACGTTTGTCGACGACATCGCCGACCCGTCGGCCTGGCGCGCCGCCATCCGACCGGAGACCCGGGTGCTCTTCGGCGAGTCGATCGCCAATGCGCGCAACGACGTCCTCGACATCGCGGCGATCGCGGCGGTCGGCGACGAGACCGGCATCCCCCTCGTCGTCGACAACACCTTCGCCACGCCGTATCTCGTGCGGCCCCTGGAGCACGGGGCGGCGATCGTCGTGCACTCCGCGAGCAAATTCCTCGCCGGGCAGGGCGCCGTCCTCGGCGGCGTCATCGTGGACGACGGCGCATTCGACGCGGCACGCGCGGGGGCGCTGTTCCCCCACCTCGTCGCCCGCGACAGGGACGGGAGTGCCGGCCTATGGGAGCGGCACGGCGGGCGGGCGCGCGTGGCGCACCTCCGCGACGGTGTCGCACCGCGGTTCGGACCGACGCCGTCACCGCTGAACGCCTTCCTCATCGGGCAGGGCGCCGAGACCCTCTCGCTCCGCGTTGAGCGGCAATCGGCGAACGCCCTCGCCGTCGCCCGCTGGCTGAGCGACCGCCCCGAGGTGCTGTCGGTCGATCACGCCGGACTGCCGACGCATCCGACCCACCACCTCGCGAAGCGGTACCTCCGCGGCGGGTACGGGTCGGTGTTCACACTCACGCTTCGCGGCGGACTCCCCGCCGCGAAGGCGTTCGTCGAGGCGCTGCAGGTCGTCGTCCACATGACGCACCTCGGCGACGTCCGCTCCCTCGTCCTGCACCCGGGGACGACCAGTCACGCGGGCCGCTCCGCGCAGGAGCGCGCCGCCGCTGGCGTGCACCCCGGCACACTCCGACTGTCGATCGGGATCGAGGACGTCGACGACCTCATCGCCGACCTCGCCGGCGCCCTCGCCGCCGCAGCGACGGTCGACACGGATTCGCTCGCGGTGGACGTGGTCGCATGACGAGACCGCAGCACTTCGGGTGGTTCCTGGCTCGGGGGTTCGGTCCGCACGGCTGGGGCCACCCGTACCTCGAGTGGGACTACGACTGGACGTCCCCCGCGCTCTATCAGCAGGCCGTCCGGACGCTCGAGCAGGCGGGCTTCGACCTCCTCATCATCGAGGACGCCCCATCCCTCGGATCGCCGTCGACGATCGACCTGCGGGTCCGTCAGGCGTTCGGCGGTCCCAAGCTCGATCCCCTCCTGCTCGCCCCGTATCTGTTCGCCGCGACCGAGCACATCGGCATCGTCCCCACGGTCAATCCCGCCGCCACGCTCCCGTACACCGCGGCCCGGCAGTTCGCGACCCTGCAGCACCTGAGCGGTCACCGCCTCGGCCTCAACGTCGTCACCGACACGGGCAGCGCCCGCCACTTCGGCGCTGCGCCCCAGTTGGGGCACGACGCCGCGTACGACCGGGCCGAGGAGTGGATGCGCGGCGTCCGCGACCTCTGGCGCAGCTGGCCGGACGGCGCCCTCATCGCCGATCCGGCCGCGGGGCGGTACGCCGACGGCACGCTGCTGCAGCCGACCGTGCATCGCGGGGAGTACTACTCCTTCGACGGTCCCTTGAACGCGGTCCCCTTCACCGACGGCGAGCCGGTGATCGTCTCACCCGGCGGCTCGCCTCGCGGACTGGGCTTCGCAGGCGCCAACTCGGACGTCCAACTCGTACTCGCACCGATGGACGAGGCGTCTGTCCGCGCGTATCGCGGAAGGATCCACGATGCGGCGACCGCGGCGGGGCGGACTCCCGAGGACATCACCATCCTCTTCGCGATCCAGCCGGCCGTGGTGTCGTCGTCCGAAGAGGCCGACCGGATCGTCGCCGCGTCGCGGCATCCCGACGACGCCACCCTCCGGCGGATCGCCGAGAAACAGTCGAGCGACCTGGAGACCGACCTGACCGCGCTCGATCTCGAGCGCCCGCTGGACAGGTCTGTCTTCGGCGACCACGTCAGCCACGGAAGCATCCGCCGTCTCGTCGGGGACCACGACGAGGACGCTCCCCTCCGCGCGATCCTCTCGGCGCACGCCCGCCTCGGTCGCCTGCATGACGGCTCGGGATGGGTCGGCACGGCGGGCGAACTCGCGGATCGCATCGAGGAGTTCGGCACCTGGGGCAACGACGGCGTCCTGCTGTGGGGCGATCTCCATCCCGTGACGCTGCACCGCACACTCGACGAGCTGGTGCCGATCCTGCGTCGGCGGGGCATCCTGCGTCGCGACTACGAGGCGGGCCTGCGCGCCAATCTCCGCCCGTTCTGACCGGGCCGCCCGCGCTGGAGCGGTCGCCGTCGTCGCGGCCTCAGCGGTCGCCGTCGTTCGGGCGGGGGTCGACTGCGCGCGGCGTGCCTTTCTCGTCCGCGACGTCCTCGGCGTGACCGGTGGGCGTCGGACCCGTCGCCGGCACGGGCTCGCGCAGGCCGTCCCGGCGCGCCGCGATGAGACTCGCGATCGTCGCGACCGCCATCGACGCGACGATGACACCGAGCGACATCCACGTCGAGATCTCCGGGGCCCACTCGATGTGCTCGCCGCCGTTGATGAACGGCAGCTCGTTCTCGTGCATCGCGTGGAGCACGAGCTTGACCCCGATGAAGGCCAGGATGAAGGCGATGCCGTAATGGAGGTACTTCAGGCGGTCGAGGAGCCCGCCCAGCAGGAAGTACAACTGGCGGAGCCCCATGAGCGCGAAGATGTTCGCCGTGAAGACGATGAAGGCGCTCTGCGTGATGCCGAAGATCGCGGGGATGGAATCGATCGCGAAGAGCAGGTCCGTCATGCCGAGGGCCGCGAAGACGATGATCATCGGCGTGAAGACCTTCTTGCCGTCGATCCGGGTGCGGACCTTGGCGCCGTCGTACTCATCGCTGATCGCGATCCGCTTGCGGAGCAGACGGACGACGAAGCTCTCCTTCTTCTCCTCGTCCTCGTGGTCCTCGCCGGGGAACGCCTGACGCCACGCGGTGTAGATGAGGAACGCACCGAAGACGTAGAAGACCCAGCTGAACTGCTCGATGATCGCGGCGCCCAGCAGGATGAAGATCCCGCGCAGCACGAGGGCGATGATGATCCCGACCATCAGCACCTTCTGCTGCGCGGCGCGAGGCACCGAGAACTGACTCATGATCAGGACGAAGACGAAGAGGTTGTCGACCGAGAGGCTGTACTCGGTGAGCCAGCCGGCGACGAACTGCCCCGCGTACTCCCCACCCGCGACCTGGAGCATCACGAGCGCGAAGACGAGCGCCAACCCCACGTAGAAGGCCACCCACAGGGCGGACTCCTTCGTCGAGGGGACGTGCGGCCGCTTGATGATCAGCAGGAGGTCGGCGAGCAGGACGAGCGAGAGCACGACCAGCGAACCGACCTCGAACCAGACGGGGAGCTCCATGCGGACCTTTCGAGGGGGGACGACCTCAAGGGTACCTTTCAGGAAGGGTGAGACGATCCCCCTCATCGCGACACTCATCCGTCGAGAGAACGAACGAGGATGCCATGGGCGAACCGCTCGCGAAGACCGACGCGGAGCTGGTGGCCGCCGCCGCCGGCGGCAGCCAGTCAGCCTTCCGGGCGCTGTACCGCGCCTACGCCCGTCCGGTCTTCTGGCTGGCGCACGGCCTCCTCGGCGATACGGCGGATGCGGAGGACGTGATGCAGGAGACCTTCCTCGTCGCGTGGCGACGCCTCCCGCAGCTCGACCTCGCAAGCGACTCGCTGCTCCCCTGGCTGGTGACGATCTGCCGCTTTCAGAGCGCGAACCGGATGCGGCGGCAGCGCCGCGATCGTGAGCACACGGCGGCGGCGATGACCGAGACCATCCCCGCGGCCGTCGACGTCGAGGAGCAGGTCATCGGCTCGGCGCTCGCAGAACGGGTGCTGGCGGAGGTGGGCACGCTGTCGCCCCTCGACCAGCAGATCTTCCGCCTCTGCGCCACGGAGGGGTATGCATACCAGGCGGCCGCCGCCGAACTCGGGGTCTCTCACGCCGTGGTGCGCAATCGTCTCTCCCGCGTCCGGACGAGACTGCGCACCGTCATCGGATCGGAGGGATCGTGACCGTGGACCAGATCGAGCTCCCTGAGCTCAGTCCCGAACGACAGGACGAGATAGAGCGAGCGGTCTTCGCTCGGATCGACGCCGAGCGCGCCGGTGCTGCAACCGCCGCGCACCGCCGCCGCCGGAACGGGTGGCTCGTCGCGGGCGCAGCCGCCGCGGTCGTGCTCGTCGCCGGATTCCTCGGTCCCGCGCTCAGCAACTCCGGTGTCGGGTTCGGGGTCGCCGGTTCCGCGGGGAGCGCGGAGGAATCGTCGGACGCCGAACTGTGGTCGCACCCCGACGCCCCCCGCGATCTGGCGGACGAAGACATGGATGCCGGGGGCGGCGAGGGCGCGGACGCCGGAGGGGACGACGGGTCGGGCGGTGACGCCGGCCAGGCGGCGCGCGAGGTGATCGCCCGCGCATACGTCTCACTGACCGCGGAGGACCCCGCTGCGGCAGCGGACGAGGTCGGAACGGCGGCGGAGCGTGCAGGCGGCTACGTCGAGTCGATGAGCGTGGCCGGTCGGACGGGAACCGAACCTGAGGCCCCCGCGGAGGGATCCGATGCACCGTCGTCGAACGGCGGCTCCTGGATCACCGTGCGGGTGCCGGCCTCCGACCTGACCGCCTTCCTCGACGGGCTCCGAGCGGTCGGCGACGTCGTGTCGTCGGAGATCTCGCGAGACGATGTGACGGCGCAGTCGACGGACCTCCGGGCCCGCACCGAGGCGCTGCAGGCGTCGGTCGATCGACTGCAGGAACTGATCGCCGACGCCGGCTCCACCGCGGACCTCCTTGCGGCAGAGGGCGCGCTCGCCGACCGACAGGCCGAGCTGGACTCGCTTCGGGCGCAGCTGGAGGCACTCGACGACCAGGTCGCGCTCTCGAGCGTGGAGGTCGCGGTCTCGGCGCCCCAGGAGAGGGTCGTCGCCGATCCGCAGGGATTCGGGGACGGGCTCAGCACCGGGTGGAATGCGCTCGTGACGACGCTCAACGGCATCGTGATCGGCCTCGGGTTCCTGCTCCCCTGGCTCGTGATCGCCGGCGTCGTCGTGCTCGTCGTCCGCGTGGCCCGGAGAGCCATCCGGCGCCGTCGTGCCGGTCGGGCCGACACGACCGGCTGATCGGACGATCGTCGCAGGAACGACGAAGCCCCGGACCTGCGTGGTCCGGGGCTTCGTCACTGTGGTGACCCCAGCGGGATTCGAACCCGCGTTACCGCCGTGAGAGGGCGGCGTACTAGGCCGCTATACGATGGGGCCGTACTGTGTTGTTTTCTCCGGAGCTCCGGAGGCAACCGTTCAATTATGCATGAGGTTCCGCGGCGCGCAAAATCCGTGCCGTGGATGCCCCGATGACGGTCGACGCTTGCTCCGTCGGGAGCGGATGGGTTGACTGAGGCGATGCGCGTAACCAAGCACGAACATGCCTGCCTCCGCCTCGAGAACGAGGGACGCACACTCCTGATCGATCCCGGCAGCTTCACCCTGCCGCTCGATCTGAGCGATCTCGTCGGCGTCGTCATCACCCATGAGCACCCCGATCACTGGACCGCGCAGCAGCTCGACGCCATCCTCAGCCTTGCGCCCGGCGTGCCGATCTTCGGCCCGGCGGGCGTCGTCGCTGCGGCATCCGGCTACGACGTGACGGAGGTGGGCGTCGGCGACAGCATCACTGTCGGTCCGTTCGAGCTCCGCTTCTTCGGAGGCGAGCACGCGGTCATCCATGCGTCGATCCCCGTCATCGACAACCTCGGCGTCCTCGTGAACGACGGCTTCTACTACCCGGGGGACTCCTACGCCGTGCCGAAGGACGTCGACGTCGCCCTGTTGGCCGCGCCGATCGGTGCGCCGTGGCTCAAGATCGGCGAGGCGATCGACTACGTCCTCGCGGTCGCACCGCGCCGGGCGTTCGGAACCCACGACATGACTCTCTCCCGAGCCGGGCTCGGCATGCATCGCGACCGACTCCGCTGGGCGACCGAGCAGCACGGCGGCGAGTTCGTGGAGCTCGAGCCGGGCGAGAGCACCGACCTCTGAGCCCCGCCTCGACGAACGACGGATGCCGCGGGCTCTCGCTCCGCGGCATCCGTCGTTCGTGCTGATCGAGGCCTATTCGGCGTCGTGGTCCGTCTCGATGAACGCGACGAGCGTGTCGAGCGCTGCTTCGGCGCCCTCGCCCTCCGCCTTCAGGGTCACGACCGTGCCCTGCGTGGCTCCGAGGCCCATGAGCGTCAGGATGCTGCCGGCGTTCTGGTCGGGTCCGCCGGGGACGGCGATGGTCACGGGGACCCCCGTCTCCTTGACGGCCTGCACGAAGAGCTTCGCGGGACGGGCGTGCAGTCCGGAGCTGCTTGCGACGGTGGCGGTCCGTTCGGCCATGGTGATTCTTCCTCCTTGGGTCGGTGCTACGAGACTATGCGGTGACGGCGGCCGCGGGCACGTCCGCGTCCACGGGGCGGCGGCGGGCGAAGCGCTTGAGGAGCACCACGGCCACCGCGCTGATGACGGTTCCGACCGCGATCGACAGCAGCCACAGCCAGAAGTTGTCGATGGCGAAGAACACGAACACGCCGCCGTGCGGAGCGCGGGACGTGACGGCGAAGAACATCGAGAGCGCACCTGTGACCGCTCCGCCGAGCATGGCGGCCGGGATGACCCGGAAGACGTCGGCGGCAGCGAACGGGATCGCACCCTCCGAGATGAACGCGGCGCCGAGCAGCCATGCAGCCTTCCCGTTCTCGCGCTCCGGAGCGGTGAAGAGCCGTCGACCGAGCACCGTCGAGGCGAGCGCCATCGCGAGCGGCGGCACCATGCCGGCGGCCATCACGGCGGCCATGATCTGCAGGTAGCGCTCGTCTCCGGCGATGCCGGCGGCGAGGTTCGCGGTCGCGAAGCCGTAGGCGACCTTGTTGACCGGTCCGCCGAGGTCGAAGCACATCATGAGGCCGAGGATCACGCCGAGGAGCACGACACCGGCGCCGGTGAGACCCGCGAGCCAGTCGTTCAGCACGACGGTCAGCGCGGCGATCGGCCCACCGAAGACCATCAGCATCAGCCCCGACGCGAAGATCGAGCCGAGGAGCGGGATGATCACGACCGGCATGAGTCCGCGGAGCCAGCGCGGCACCTCGAGGCGGTTCAGCCACCAGGCCGCGAGTCCGGCGAGCAGACCGCCGACGATCGCACCGATGAAGCCCGCGCCCATGAAGGTCGCGACCGCACCGGCGACGAAGCCGGGGGCAATGCCGGGCCGGTCGGCGATGCCGTACGCGATGTAGCCGGCCAGCGCGGGGACGAGGAACCCGAAGGACAGTCCGCCGATCTGGAAGGCGACAGCGCCGAGGTAGTAGAGCAGGCCCTCCGGCGGCAGGTTCCACAGGGTGAAGTTCTGCAGCGCGTAGACGGCGTTGTTGACGTTCGAATCAGGGTGGCCCGAGGCGATCTCGTAGCCCGCCAGCGCGAAGCCGAGCGCGATCAGCAGACCGCCGCCGGCGACGAACGGGATCATGTAGCTGACGCCGGTGAGGAGCGCTCGCTTGACGGTGCCGCCGAACGACGTCGGTGCCGCAGCGCTGGACGTCGAGGACGACGCCGCTCCGCTCACCCGCGCCGCGTTGGGGTTCTTCGCCGCCGCAATCGCCTCGGCGATGAGCTGCGCAGGCTGCTCGATGCCGCGCTTCACCCCGGAGCGGACCACCGGCTTGCCGGCGAAGCGCGCCTGCTCGCGCACGTCGACGTCCACGGCGAAGATCACGGCGTCGGCGTCATCGATGATCTTCTGATCGATCGCCTTGTACCCGCTGGAGCCCTGGGGCTCGACGACGAGGTCCACCCCCTCCTTCTGGCCCGTGGCGCTCAGCGCGTCCGCGGCCATGAAGGTGTGGGCGATACCCGTGGCGCATGCCGTGACTGCGACGATGCGCGCAGGGCGACCGTCGATGGTCACCGCATCGTCCGTGGCGGGAGCGGCGTGAGGCGCGGCCGCCGTCGACGCGGCGGGAGGCGCATCGGAGATCGCATCCCGGACGATGGCGACGACCTCGTCGGCCGATGACGCCGCGCGGAGCCCTGCGGTGAAGTCGTCGCGCATCAGGCTGCGCGCGAGCTTCGACAGCACTGCCAGGTGCTCCTCGGCGGCGGTGTCCGGCGCGGCGATGAGGAAGACGAGGTCGGCGCCGCCATCCTCGGCTCCGAAGTCGACCCCGGGGTTCAGCCGTGCGAACGCGAGGGATGCCTGCGACACCGCGGCGCTCTTGGCATGCGGGATCGCGATCCCACCGGGGAGTCCGGTCTCGTCCTTCTCCTCGCGGGCCCAGGCGTCGGCCGCCAGGCGCGCGCCGTCGCTCGCCCTGCCCTGCGCTGCGACGCGCTGGGCGAGCGCGTCGATGACGGCGCGCTTGTCGCCGCCGAGCGGTTCGTCGATGCTGACGAGCTCCGCGGTGATGATCTCAGTCACGGTGACCTCCAGTGGTCGGGTTGTGCTTCTGCGTGAACCGCCGAACCGGCACGTCGCCGGTCGGCAGGTCGTTCGGGGTGGGGGGCTGGGTGCCGGGGAGTGCGGCGGCCGCCGAGCCGTATCGGATGCCGGATCGCAGCCGCTCCTCCTCGGATGCGCCGTCGGTCTCGGCGAGCAGGTAGCCGGCGAGTGAGCTGTCGCCCGCACCCACGGTGCTGCGCACCTGCGTGGGCGGCGGAGTGCCGTGCCAGGCGCCGTCGGCCGTCACCAGCACCGCTCCGTCGCCACCGAGGGTGATCAGCGCGGCGTCCACCCGGGACGGGACGAGGTCCGCCGCTGCGACGGCGACCGCCTCGGCGAGAGGAAGTCGCGCATCGAGGGGGTGACCGATGAGCTCGGCGAGCTCTTCGTCGTTCGGCTTGATCAGCGCCGGCGTCGCCGCCTCGACGACCGCCGCGAGCGCGGGACCGGACGTGTCGACGGCGATCCGGGGCGCGAGCGCACCCCAGCGCTCCCTGACCGCGTCGATCACTCGGACGTAGAAGTCGGCGGGCAGCCCCGGAGCCAGCGAGCCTGCGAGCACGAGCCAGGTGGCGCCCTCGGAGGCGTCGACGACGGCCGCTTGCAGGGCCGCGGCATCGATGGCGCTCAGCGCGGCTCCCGGGAGGTTGACCTTCGTCGTCACGCCGTCCGGGTCCACGACGGTGAGGTTGGCACGCGTCGCACCGTCGTGATGCACGGCGCGGACCGGGACGTCGGTCTGCCGCAGCGCGGCGGCGAACGGATCGGCCTCGTCGAGCGGCAGGACCGCGAGGGTCGGGCGGGATGCCGCGGCCACGACCCGCGCGACGTTGATGCCCTTGCCTCCAGCATCCTCCCGGACACCGTCCGCACCCTGCACCTCGCCGACGCGCAACGGCGCCGCGAGCGTCACCGTCCGGTCGAGCGACGGGTTCGTCGTCAGCGTCACGATCATGCGACCTGCACCTCCACACCGGCGTCCTCGAGCGCTGCCCCGAGGCCCCCGCCGGGCACCGAATCGGTCACGAGCACATCGACCGCGGACAGCGGCGCGAAGGACACGAGCAACTCGGCGTCGAACTTGTCCGCGTCTGCGACGACGACGACGCGGCGCGCCGCGGCGACGATCGCGCGCTTGACCGCGGCTTCGTCGGGGTCGGGGGTGCTCAGGCCGAACCCGGCGGCCAACCCGTTGGTGCCGATGAAGGCGATGTCGGGGCGAAGGCGCTGCACGGATTCGACGGTCTGCGCTCCGACGGCCGCGGCGGTGAGTCCGCGCACCCGCCCGCCGATGACGGACAGCCCGATGCCGGGGGCGCCGGCGAGGATCTGCGCCACGCCCATGGAGTGCGTGACCACTTCGACCTCCCCCGCCGGGTGCGGTCCGTTCGCAAGGATCGCGGCGATCGAGGCCGTGGTCGTTCCCGCGTCGAGGTAGAGGGCGCCGTCCAGTCGGTCCCCGAGCAGGTCGACGGCAGCCCTCGCGATCGACTGCTTCGCCGTCGCGCGTCGCGACGTACGTTCTGCGACCGACGCCTCCGCCGTGCTCGCGCGTCCGCGCTGCACCGCTCCGCCGTGCACACGCCGGACTGCACCCGCCCGCTCCAGGGCGGCCAGGTCCCGGCGCACCGTCTCGGTCGTCACACGGAAGCGATCTGCGAGATCGACGACGGCGACGCGACCGTCTGCAGCGATGAGCTGCTCGATCAGCTGCTGGCGCTCCGTTGCGTACATCGTGTCCTCCTCGAACAAGCCACACGTTACAACACAAAGCCACACGAAACAACAGTCTGGAGTGGAGACCACCCAACCTTCCGCGGGGTTGTCGAACACCCACAGAAACCGAAGCTCACTTTGGATGGGACTTGGTCTCATTCCTCAGACTCTGCGGGCGGTCCCGGGCGGCGTGGATCCGCGCTGCTAGCGTCGAGCCGCTCTCGACCCCACCGCCGCGTATCGACGCCGATCCGCGGGACCCGAACAACGAGTGCCGATCCGGCGGACTCCCCGCGGGATCGTCCACACGCCCGCGCGCGGGCGCGCACCCTGGAGATGTCAATGACGAGATCCCACATCCACGAGCACGGCCGCGGAATGACCGTCGCCGTGGTCATCCTCGCCCTGCTCCTGCTCACGATGACGACCTTGTATCTGCTGACGGCGGCGAAGCTGGACGATGGTGCCGGCCGACTGGACGACGGCGCCGCGCTCGCCCGCGCGGGCTCTCAGGACGTCGCCGAAGGCGCCGGTTCGCTGGCCGAGGGCACCGAGCGCCTCGCCACAGGAGCGGACCAGCTCGCCGCGGGCGCGCAGACGGCATCCGACGGCGCGGCACGACTCGCACAGGGCGCAGGCTCCGCGGCGAGCGGCGCCGACGACCTCGCTGCCGGCGCCTCCAAGCTGTCGACGGGTTCCCAGACGCTCGCCGACGGAGCGGCAGCGGGTCGTGACGGCGCGGTGCGGCTCAACGCCGGCGCGTCACGCGCAGCATCCGGATCCGTCCTGCTCGCCGACGGCGCGAAGGACCTCTCCCAGGGCATCGATAAGGCGAAGGCAGGGATCGAGCGGGTCGAGAGCGGGGCCGGCGAGCTGGCCGCAGGCGCCACGAAGGCGGATGCCGGCGCCGCAGCGCTCTCGAGCGGACTGACCCGCGCGTCGACCGGTGCCGGCGAGCTCGCCTCGGGACTCGGCAGGATCTCGGGCGGCGCGGGCCAGCTCCACGACGGGGTCGCTCGACTCTCGACCGGCGCGGATGCGCTCGCCGCCGGTGCCGCCAAGGCCGCCGCGGGCGGTATCTCGGTGAATACAGGCGCCGCCACCCTCTCCACGGGTGCAGCGAAGCTGTCCGCCGGGGTGGAGACGCTCGCCGCCGCATCGAAGGATGCCGCCTCGAAGACCGCGGGGGTGCCCGGGGGCGCCAAAGCGGTCGCGTCAGGCGCGTCCGGTCTGCAGTCGTCGCTCTCCGCACTCGCGGCGTCCGTCGGCGACCCGACCCTGCGGGCGCAGCTCGAGGGCCTCGCGGCCGGTGCGCAGCAGGTCTCCAGCGGCGCGGCAGCCGTGTCGGAGGGGGTCGCCGGCATGCACGGCGCGCTCACCACGATCTCGACGAAGCTGTCCGAGGTGTCCGGCGGGGCGGCGAGCGTCGCCGACGGTGCGGCAACGCTGTCGGCGGGGACGTCGGCCCTGTCGACCGGGCTGGGCGGCCTGGAGACCGGCTCGGCAACCCTCGCCGAGGGTCTCACGACCGCGTCGACCAAGGCCGGTGAGCTCGCGGCTGGTGCCGGGACCGCAGCCTCGCGCTCGGACGAGCTCGCCGCCGGGGTCCAGCGGGCCTCGGACGGGTCGCGGGACCTGGCCGACGGCGCGGACAGGCTCACTGCCGGCGCGCAGCAGCTCTCCGACGGCGCCAGCGCCCTGGATGCTCGGACCGACGCGCTGGTCGCCGGCGGTGGCCGACTCGCCGAGAAGTCCGGCGACCTGCGCGACGGGCTGGGCGACCTGCAGTCCGGCACGGTGCGCCTCGTCGACGGCTCGACCCGCCTGCAGTCCGGAGCCCGGAGTCTCGCTGCCGGGGCCGGGACGCTCTCGTCCGGCGCGGGTGCGCTCGCGGACGGCACGGCCGCACTCTCCGAGGGCGCCGGCAGCCTGTCCTCCGGAGCCCGTGCGCTGGCCACCGGAGCCGACGAGCTCGCCGCGGGCTCCGTCACGCTCGACGACGGAGCGCACGCGCTCGCCGACGGAACGATCGACCTGAGCGACGGCAACGCCCGACTGGCCGACGGGACCACGGAGCTCGCTGCGGGGACTTCCGGGATCACCCCCGGCATCCTCCCCTGGATCGTCGGGACCGCGATCGCGGGGCTCATCGCGGCGATGCTGTGGCTCGGTCACCGCATCGCACACCGACGACGCATCAGCGGTCACTGACACACCAGACGACGGACGCCCCCGGTCATCGCGACCGGGGGCGTCCGTCGTTGCGGGTGCGGAGGCTCAGGCCTCGCTCATCGCGAGCACCTCGCGCTGACCGCGGGCCGCGAGCGCTGCGGCACGGGCGGCGATGCGACGCTCCTGCTCCGCCTGGGCGGCGTCGATCGTCTCCTGGTCGAGGGGAACGCTCTCGACCTTGTTCACGCCGTTGTACTTCTCGAGGTAGGCGTCGAGCTCCGGGCCGGACTCCCACGACGTGATGAGGCAGTAGCGCGGCTCGTCACCCGGGTGGTAGGCAGCGTGCCACAGACGCTGCGTGTCGATGACCAGCTGTGCGCCGGCGGGCAGCGCGATGCGGGTCTCCTCGCTCGGGTCGGTGCGGTTCTCGCGGAGCACGAAGAAGCTGTCCTTGTCGTCCGTGAGGTTGAAGAAGCCGCGGACGACCCAGCCGGTGCCGTCGGGGTTCAGTCGGTTGTTGTCGTCCTGGTGCAGGTTGTACAGGGCGTCGGCGTAGGTGTTCGGCTGCAGCTCGATGATGCGGCAGCGGCCGACGTTCGCACCCGGTTCGAGCGCACGCTCGGTGAGGGTCGGCGCCTTCTCCGTCTGGGACGGGATCCAGACGCCGTCCTTGTCGGTGCGCGGCGGCTGGTGGTTCCAGAAGCCATTGCACTCGATGTCGCCCTTGGCGGACGCGAGCGGCGCGAAGCGCGTGTCGCCGGAGGACTTCCAGTCGACGTACTCGATGTCGAGCCATTCCTTGGGATCGATTTCCTTGCCGTACATGTCGAGGACGACGTAACCCGTCTCCTCCAGAGCGGCGCTCTTGATGTAACCCATGCGGGATCTGACCTTTCCGTCGGGCGAGCGAAGTTTTTACAGGCCCGACTAAGGTCAGCCTACCTAGGCCTTCTGAGAGCGTCAGTAGACTCGACCGGGGTTTTCGAGGAGCGATTCGGAGAACATGAGCACCGCTGTGAACGTCGAGGCGACCGCCGTCAACACGATCGAATGGCTCTCCGCCTCGGAGACGACGATCGTCGTGCCGGTCTACCAACGGCAGTACCGGTGGGACATCGGCGGGTGCGAGCAGCTCCTCGGCGACGTGCGGGCGGTCGCCGCCGACGACGTCGCCCAGACCCACTTCATCGGGTCGATCCTGTCCACGGCGAGCACCTCCCCCGACGACGACGCCCACCTGGTGCTGATCGACGGCCAGCAGCGGATCACGACGCTCATGCTCCTGATCGCCGCCCTGCACCACACGCTCCAGGACGACGATCCGGCGCTCGCGGCAGAGCTCGAGGCCGTCCTCGTCCGCGCAGGCGACCCCGCGCGGACGAAGCTGCGTCCTCACCGCGCATGGGCGGACGTCTTCGAGCGCGTCGTCCTCGACCTGCCCGCCCCGAACGATCCCGACCGCGCGTCCCGCTTCGACGACAACTACGCCTTCTTCCGCAGCCAGATCCGGCCCGATGAGGCCGCGGACATCTGGCGGGGACTCCGCAAGCTCGAGCACGTCTCCATCACCCTCGGCGCGCATGCGAACGCGCAGCAGATCTTCGAGAGCCTCAACTCGACCGGCGAGCCCCTCCGCGATCACGAGCTCATCCACAACTACGTCCTCATGGGCCTCTCGCACGCCGAACAGAGCGCGATCGAGCACGAGTACTGGCTCCCCATCGAGGAGAACACCGGCGAGCAAATCGGTGCCTTCTGGCGCGACTACCTCGTCATGCTCACCGGCCGCGAGGTGCTCGTCGAGGGCGAGCGCGGTGTGTACGACGCGTTCCGACACGAGTTCCCGCGTCTCGACCGTGAGACCCTCCGCGCCCACGCGCAGGAGTGGCGTGAGATGTCGGAGATCTACCGCCTCCTCCTCGAACCGGCCATGGCGGATGCCGGTGTCGCCCGCCACTTCGGAGCGATCAACACCCTGGGTCGCGGCATGTACCCCCTGGCGATGCGGCTGTACCGGGACCACCGCCACGGGGAGGTGTCGGCATCCGATCTCTCACTCACCCTCACCCATGTGGAGTCCCTCCTGCTCCGGCGGACGGTGGTGGGGCTGCCGATCGACCGACTCGTCGCCCGGTTCTGCCGTGCCGCCGATGAGGGGATGGAGGCGCTCGTGCTCGCCATCGCCCGCATCACGCCCTCCGACGAGCGCACCCGGGTCGGCCTGCGCTACGGCGGACTCCCCCACGCGGGCTTCGTCCTCTCCCGCCTCGCGGGCGTCGACGCCGACGCCGACGTCGTGCTCGATCACGTGCTGCCTGCGGCCCCTTCCGACGACTGGACAGGCGACGGCACTCGGCGGTGGGCGGACCTCAGCGACGATGAGCAGAACGCGCACCGCGCGCTGATCGACACCCTCGGCAACCTGACGCTCCTCGAGGAGCGGGCCGCGGACCGCGTGTTCGACGCCTCCTTCCCCGAGAAGCGGTCCGAATACGCCGCCAGCGCCGTGGAGATGACCCGGCGGATCGCGGATGCCGACACGTGGTCGACCGCCCGGATCGCCGAGCGGACGGAACAGCTCACGGCACGCTTCATGGAGACCTGGCGCCGCCCGGCGGTCGTCGGTATCGACGACGACAACCTCACCCCGATCCTCGATGCGAAGAAGCGCCGCGGGTGGCCCCGTGGCTGGCAGCGGGAGTTCGACTACGTCGAGTACCGGGGCGAGCACTGGGACGTCCGCGACGTCCGCTACCTGTTCAACCGTGTCTTCGCCCGGCTGTGGGCCGATTCGCGCCAGAGCGTCATCGATTACAGCGCGCGTCAGGGCGGCCCCGTCTACCCAGCGATGGCGTGGAACGGCCAGTGGGACCAGCTCGACGAGGGACGGTACCTCTACCTCGGGTGGGACTCGAAGTACATGCTGTCCGCCGTGCAGGGCGTCCTCGACGAGGCCGGGTGGGCGTCGGAGGTCTTCGTCAAGTACTCCTACATCGGCGACGCGATGCGCTGAGCCTCAGTCTCCGTCACCACCGTCGGCACCGTCCGACGTGCCGACGGTCTCGACCGGGATCTCGATCCACGTCGCCGTCACCGGTGCGTCGCCGAGGAGATCCGGCGCCCAACCCCCCAATTGCGGGCCCTCTCCGAGTCGTTCAATGGGCGATCGCGGCTCCCACGGCTCGGAGGGCAGCCCCGCCCATTCCGATGGCTCTTCCGGTCGCTGAGTGAACAGTCCCATGAGGCCATTGTGCTCCTGTGCAGCCGGTCTCGCACACATCGGCGTCGCAAGGCAAAACCCCCGCCGGAGCGGGGGTTTTCATCTTGCTGGGGTACCTGGACTCGAACCAAGAACAACTGAACCAGAATCAGCCGTGTTGCCAATTACACCATACCCCAAGGGCGTTCGACCGAAGTCTCACCGAGGATCAAGCTTAGCCCACGGCGGGCCTCCGGCCAAACCAGCGGCGTGTCAGGCCCGCTCCACGCGCAGCTTCTCGAGGCGGCGCAGCGTCTCGGCCTTACCGAGGAGTTCCATGGACTCGAACAGCGGTGGCGACACGCGCCGCCCGCTGAGGGCGACGCGGGCAGGACCGTACGCGACGCGCGGCTTGAGGCCGAGCCCGTCGATGAGCGATGCCGCCAGGGCCGACTGGATCGCGTCGGCGGTGAACGACTCCTCCGGTACGGCATCGAGCGCTTCCGCCGACGCGCCGAGCACCTCGGCGGTGTTCGCCGGCAGTCCCTTGAGCGCGTCGTCGTCGTACGACTCGACGTCGCGGAAGAGGAAGCCGAGGAGTCCGGGCGCGTCGCCCAGCATCTGCATCCGCTCCTGCACCAGGGGGGCCGCCTTCGAGAGCATCTCCCGCTGCGCGTCCGTCGGCGGGGTGCTCACCACGCCCGCGCCGACGAGGTAGGGCACCAGGCGCGACGCGAACTCGGCGGGCTCCAGCATCCGGATGTGGTCGCCGTTGATCGACTCCGCCTTCTTCTGGTCGAAGCGGGCGGGGTTGGGGTTCACGTCGACGATGTCGAACGCCTCGATGAGCTCCTGTCGCGAGAACACGTCGCGGTCGGCGGCGATGGACCACCCGAGGAGTGCGAGGTAGTTGAGCAGGCCCTCGTGGATGAAGCCCTTCTCCCGCTGCAGGAAGAGGTCGGCCTTCGGGTCGCGCTTGGAGAGCTTCTTCGTGCCCTCCTCCCCCAGCACCAGCGGCATGTGTGCGAACCGAGGCACGAACGAGGTCACGCCGGCGTCGATGAGCGCGCCGTACAGGGCGAGCTGTCGCGCGGTGGAGGGCATGAGGTCCTCGCCGCGCAGGACGTGGGTGATGCCCATGAGCGCATCGTCGACGGGATTGGTGAAGGTGTACAGCGGGATGCCGCCGGCCCGGACGATCACGAAGTCGGGGAAGGAACCCGCAGGGAACGTCACCTCGCCGCGGATGAGGTCGACGTAGGTGACGTCCTCATCCGGAACGCGCAGACGCCAGGCCGGCTCCCGCCCCTCGGCGCGGAACGCGGCCTTCTGCTCATCGGTCAGCGTGCGGTCGTAGTTGTCGTAGCCGAGCTGCTTGGCGCGACCGGCTGCGGCGTTCCTGGCGTCGATCTCTTCTGCGCTCGAGTAGGACTCGTACACGGCGCCGCTGGCGATCAGCGTGTCGAGCACTTCGCGGTAGACGTCGTGACGCTGGGACTGGCGGTAGGGCTCGTGCGGGCCGCCCTTCTCGACGCCCTCGTCCCAATCGATCTCGAGCCAGGTCAACGCGTCGACGAGCTGGCGGTAGCTCTCCTCGCTGTCACGCGCGGCGTCGGTGTCCTCGACGCGGAAGATCATCTTGCCGCCGGTGTGGCGGGCGTACGCCCAGTTGAACAGGGCCGTCCGGACCATTCCGACATGCGGAAGGCCGGTCGGCGAGGGGCAGAAGCGGACGCGGACGTCTGATCCGGAGGCGGTCGTGGTGAGGGGGTGCGGTGCAGTCGACATCGCCCTCCAGTCTACGGCCGCACCGCCTGCGCCACCGGTCGTGCGCGTCGCCTCAACGGCGCGCGTACGGAGACAGGACGGTGATGGCGATGACCACGGCGAGGGCGACGAGCGCCAGCCCCCCGTAGCCGATGAGACCGAGGATGCCGCCCGCCAGGACGGATCCGATGGCCGCGGACAGCGTCATCGCGGTGTCGCTGCGTCCCTGGCGTCGTGGACGCAGCTCCGTCGGCGTCGCCTCGGTGAGCAGAGCGCCGCCGCCGACGGTCGCCGCACTCCAGCCGAGACCCAGCAGCAGCAGCGCGACGAGGACGGCAGTGGGCGAGTCCGGCGCGACGGCAGCCGTCACGAGCGAGGCGGCGAGGATCGCCTGCCCCAGCAGGATGGTCCGGAGCCTCCCCCAGCGGTCGGCGAGGATGCCGAAGACGGGCGACAGTCCATACATCCCGAACACGTGCAGCGCGATCGTGACACCGACGATCGTCGTGACGTTGCGCGGGTCCAGATGCGAGAGGTGCACAGGCGTCATGGCCATGACCGAGGCCATCACGACGTGCGAGCCCGCGACGGCGAACACGGCATAGCGAGCAACCACGGGCCGGTCGAGCTCGGCGACGCGCTGCGCTCCGGCGTCCCGTGATCGCGCGAGCTGCTGCGCGACCTTCAGGGGGTCGGGGCGCAGCGCGACGAGGTACAGGACGAGGGCGAGGGTCTGCGCGACGATCGAGAACGCGTAGGACCCGGTGAGGGGCGGCATCCCGAGCCACTCCCCCACGCGCTCGCCGGGAGTGAGCATGAGGGGACCGAGCACCCCGCCGACGGTCGTCGCCCAGACGACCGTACCGAGGTCCCGTCCGCGGCGACCCTGCGCGGACAGATCGGTCGCCGCGAAGCGGGACTGCAGGTTGCCGGCGTTGCCCGCGCCGATGAGGATCACGCCGACCAGCAGCAGCGGGAACAGCCGCATCGCCGCCGAGGTGACGACGACGGCGATGCCGACCAGCGCGAGCAGGTTGCCGAGGGTCAGCGCGCGCCGACGCCCCTGCGCGGCCGCCAGCCGTGCGAGCGGGATGGCGCAGAGCGCAGCGCCGAGGGTCACGGATGCCGTCGCGAACCCCGAGAGCGATTCCTCGCCCGACAGGTCCGCCGCCAGGAGCGCGCCCAGCGAGACCGTCGCACCGAAGGCGACCCCGCCCAGGACCTGCCCGGCAGCGAGGACGCCGACGGTACGGCGCTGGATGCGTGCGACGTCCGGCGTCGCGATGGGGAGTCGGTCGGCCTCAGGCATTCCGCGCCGTGTTGCGCAGGATGCCGAGCCCGGTGATCTCGACCTCGAGGACGTCTCCGGCGTGGAACTCGCCGATGCCGGCGGGCGTCCCCGTGAGGATGACGTCGCCCGGCAGCAGCGTGAACGCGGCCGACGCGTATGCGATGATCTCGGGCACCGAGTGCACCATGTCCGAGATCGGGCCGTCCTGACGGGTCTCCCCGTTGACGCGCGACACGATGCGCGCACCGCCGTCGAGGTCGAACTCCGTCTCGATGATCGGGCCGAGCGGGCAGAACGTGTCGAAGCCCTTGGCGCGGGACCATTGACCGTCCGAACGCTGCAGGTCGCGCGCCGTGATGTCGTTGCCGATGGTGTAGCCGAAGACGTAGTCGAGCGCGTCCGAGGCGGACACGTTCTTGGCGACCCGACCGATCACGACGGCGAGCTCGCCCTCGTAGTCGGTGCGCTGCGACTGCGGCGGACGGACGACGGCGTCGTCGGGACCCACCACGGACGTGTTCGGCTTCAGGAACAGCAGCGGCTCGGCGGGTGCCTCGCCGCCCATCTCCGCCGCATGGTCGCGGTAGTTCTTGCCCACGCAGACGATCTTCGATCGAGGGATCGAGGGTGCGAGGAGCGTGATCTCGGCGAGCGGGATACGCTCGCCCGTCGTCTCGAACCCGGCGAACATCGGGTCGCCGGCGAGTTCGACGACCTCCTTCTCATCGATGATGCCGAAGCGGATGGCGTCGTTGCGGCTGTACCGGACGATCCGCACGGGTCAGCCGTCCAGCCGGGTCAGCCAGCCGTGGGTGTCCTCGGCGCGGCCGTACTGGATGTCGGTGAGGTGCTGCCGCAGTTCCAGCGCGAGCGTCCCCGTCGGCTGCGCGTCCTCGAACCCCGACGCCTTGAGCACGCCGATGGGGGTGAGCACGGCCGCGGTGCCGCACGCGAACACCTCCACGATCTCGCCCGAGGCGACCCCATCCCGCCACTCCTCCAGCGAGACCGCGCGACGCTCCACGCGGTGCCCGCGGTCCTCGGCGAGCTGCAGGATCGAGTCGCGCGTGATGCCGGCGAGGATCGACTCCGACTGCGGGGTGACGAGCGTCCCGTCCTTCTTCACGAAGACGACGTTCATGCCGCCCAACTCCTCCACGTTGCCGTCCTCGTCGAGGAAGACGACCTGGTCGCAGCCCTGTGCGGCGGCCTCCGCCTGCGGGAGCAGGCTGGCGGCGTAGTTGCCGCCCGTCTTCGCCGCCCCGGTGCCGCCCTTGCCGGCGCGCGCATAGTCCTCGCTCAGCCAGATCCTCACGGGCGTCACGCCGCCCTTGAAATAGGCGCCCGCAGGGCTGGCGATCAGGTAATACGCGACCTTCTGGGCGGGACGCACGCCGAGGAACGCCTCCTTCGCGAACATGAACGGGCGGAGGTACAGGCTCTGGTCGGCACCGGAGGGCACCCACTCCCCGTCGACGGCGATGAGCTCGCGGAGCGACTGCAGGAAGTACTCCTCGGGGAGCTCGGGGAGCGCCATGCGTCGCGCGGACCGCTGCAGACGACGTGCGTTCTCCTCCGGGCGGAAGGTGTGGATCGACCCGTCGGCGTGGCGGTACGCCTTGATGCCTTCGAAGATCTCCTGCCCGTAGTGCAGCACGGCCGCCGCGGGAGAGAGCGAGATGGGTCCGTAGGGCGAGACGCGCGGACGGTGCCAGCCGCCCTTCGACGACCAGCAGATGTCGACCATGTGGTCGGTGAAGTTGGTGCCGAAGCCGGGGTTGGCGAGGATCTCCTCGCGCGCGGCGGGTGACACCGCAGCCAGATTCTTCGTCACCGAGAAGGTGAGGGGGGCTGCGGTCGAGTCGGTGAGGGTCATGTCAGTCCTGTTCCTCGCGCGGCGTCTGCGCGGCGCGCATCCACTCAGATTACGCCCGGAGGCGTGCGGTGATGGCGTCGCCGACCTGCGCGGTCGTGCGTGCGGAGCCGTCCCGCGCTTCGATGTCCTCTCGGGCCGCGCGGGTGACGCGCTCGGCCTCGTCACCCAGCCCGAGGTGGTCGAGCAGCAGGGCGACGGAGAGGATCGCAGCGGTGGGATCGGCGATCTGCTGTCCGGCGATGTCGGGCGCGGAACCGTGCACGGGCTCGAACATCGACGGGAACGCGCCGTCGGGGTTGATGTTCCCCGAAGCGGCGAGGCCGATGCCTCCGGTGACGGCGCCGGCCAAGTCGGTCAGGATGTCGCCGAAGAGGTTGTCGGTGACGATCACGTCGAAGCGGCCCGGGTTCGTGACCAGGAAGATCGTCGCCGCGTCGACGTGCAGATAGTCTACGGCGACGTCCGGGTACTCCTGCGCCACCTCATCGACGATCCGCTTCCACATGCCGCCGGCGTGCACGAGGACGTTCGTCTTGTGCACCAGGGTGAGCGTCTTCCGGCGGCTGCCGGCCTGCGCGAACGCGAACCGGACGACCCGCTCGATCCCGTAGGCCGTGTTGACCGACGTCTCGTTCGCGACCTCGTGCGGCGTGCCCGTGCGGATGGAACCGCCGTTGCCGACGTAGGGGCCTTCGGTCCCCTCGCGCACCACGACGAAGTCGATCTCGCCGGGCTCCGCGAGCGGACCTGCGGCACCCGGGTACAGCACCGACGGGCGGAGGTTCACGTAGTGGTCGAGCGCGAACCGGAGCTTCAGGAGGAGGCCCCGCTCGATGTTCGCGTCCTTCAGACGGGGGTCGCCCGGCATCCCGCCGACGGCGCCGAGGAGGATCGCGTCATGGGTGGCGATGGCCGCGAGGTCGTCGTCGGTCAGGGTGTCGCCGGTCTCGAGGAAGCGGGCGGCTCCGAGCGAGAAGCGGGTCTTCTCGAACACGACCGCGGACCCTACGGTGACCGCGTCGAGGACCTTCTCGGCCTCGGCGACCACCTCGGGTCCGATGCCGTCTCCGGGGATGAGTGCCAGCTTCACGACGCGCGACATCGCTCTCCTCGTGCTCAGGGGTTCGCAGCGCGCGATCAGTGGTCGACGCGCTCGGTGCGGGACCCCTTCAGCGTAGTGGCCGCCACGACGGCTGCGCAGACGACCAGCGCGGCACCGATGAGCGAGGTCACGCCGACGCCGGCGTCGAACGCGGCCGCTGCCGCGTCGGCCACGCGGGCTCCGAGCTCGGCGGGCAGCTCCGCAGCCACGTTCGCCGCGCCAGCGAGGGTTTCGCGCGCGGCCTCGGCGGCCCCCGTCGGCAGCTCCGCCGGAAGGCTGATGCCGGCACGGTAGAGGGCGGTGAGGATGCCGCCGAGCACCGCCGTGCCGAGGACGGCGCCCAGTTCGTACGCGGTCTCCGACACCGCGCTGGCGGCGCCTGCCTTGGCGGGCGGCGCGCTCGCCAGGATGAGCTCGTTCGAGACGGTCTCCGCTGCACCGATGCCGATGCCGAGGAGCGCGAACGCTGCGATGAGGGTGCCGAGGGCCGCGGCATCCGTCGACAGCGCGATCATGACGTACCCCGCCACCGACAGCGTCAGCGCGACGGGGACGACGATCCTCGGTGACACTCGGCGCGAGATCGGCACGACCCCGAGGCCTGCCACGATCATCAGCGCGAGGCCGGGGACCAGCGCGAGTCCAGCTTGGAGCGGCGACAGACCGACGATCAGCTGCAGATGCTGCGTCACGAAGTAGAGGAAGCCGACGAGCGCGACGACGCTCAGGAGGTTCACGAGCAGGGCGCCCGTGAACGTCCCCTGCGCGAAGAGGCGCATGTCGAGCATCGGCGCGCGCGATCGCAGCTGACGCCTGACGAACAGCCAGCCGAACACGATGCCGACGGCGACGAGTGCGATCGGGAGCAGACCCGGGCCGTGCACCGCGAATTCCTTGATGGCGTACACGACGGGGACCATCGTCGCCATGCTCAGCACGATGCTCGCCGGGTCGATGCGGCCGGGGTTCGGGTCGCGGCTCTCCGGGACGAGGATGGGCGCGAGCACGAGCAGCGGGATGAGCACGGGGACGGCCATCAGGAAGACTGAACCCCACGAGAAGTGCTCGAGCAGGATGCCGCCGACGATCGGGCCGAGCGCCGAACCAGCGGAGAACATCGACGCCCAGACCGCGATCGCGAGGCGCCGCTGATCGCGATCGGTGAAGATGCTGCGCAGGAGCGAAAGCGTCGAGGGCATCAGCATGGCGCCGAACACGCCCATGGCGGCGCGCGCGACGATGAGGAGACCCGCGGAGGGGGCGAACGCCGCGAGCGCCGAGACGAGCGCGAAGCCCGTTGCGCCGATCATCAGCAGCCGACGTCGCCCGAACCGGTCGCCGAGGGAGCCCATCGTCACGAGCAGGCCCGCGAGCACCAGCGGGTACGCGTCGATGATCCACAGCTGCTGCGCGCTCGTGGGCCCGAGGTCTCGTGCGATCTCGGGCAGCGCGAAGCTCAGCACCGTGTTGTCCACCGACACCAGCAGCACCGGCAGCATGAGCACGACCAGCGCCGCCCATCCGCGCCAGCCCTGCCGCGTCGCACCGCGGTCAGCCACTCGGAGTTCTTCCGTCAACGTCATCATTTCTACACCGTCCAGCCGGTATAGTAACAGATCCAGACCGTCGATCGCGAGAGGATCGAAGCATGAGCAGACCCCCGCGCGCCCGAGAGAGCGTCCTCGACGCGTTCGAGGCGGCCCTCATCGACGGCGGCGCCCGGAGCGCCACGATGGACGCGGTCGCCGCCGCCGCCGGCGTCTCCAAGGGCGGCCTCCTCTACCACTACGCCTCGAAGGACGCCCTCGAGTCCGCGCTGCTCGAGCGGATGCGGCAGCTGGTGGACGCCGACGTCGCGGACATGGTGGCTGCTCCCGGCGGCGTGGTGGCCGCGTTCGTCCGCACGTCCGTACAGACGGACACACCGCTCGATCGCGCGATCGTCGCGGCGTCCCGACTGGCGCAGGCCGGGCACGCCGAGGCATCCGCCGCGCTGCGCGACGTCCGCGACGTCTGGGAGCGGTCGCTCCGTCCGCACACCCGCGACGAGACCGCGCTGCAACTCGTCCTGCTCGTCAGCGACGGCCTGTACTTCAACAGCGCCTTGACTGCGGGCGCACTGCCCGGCCCGATCCCGAGGGGTGCCGAGCTGGACGCGCTGGTCGACCTGGTCGAACGCGCGGTGCGCTGAGGCGCTCCCCCGTCACGAACGACGCCGACGCGCGGCGCGGCGCGACAGGGAACCACGGATGCGGGGCGTCAGACCTCGGTGAGCTCGATCTGACGGAACAGGTCGGCGGCGACCGCCTCGCGGAGCTCGTCGAGCATCGCGTCGGGGATCGGCGAGTCGACCGTCAGCACGGAGAGGGCGCGGCCGCTCGCGTCGGGACGCGCCACCTGGAGCCCGGCGATGTTGATGCCGGCCTCACCCAGCTTCTGCCCGTAGATCGCGACGATGCCGGGGCGATCGGCGTAGCGCATGACGACGTGGTACCGGTTGATCGGCACCTCGACCTCGTAGCCGTTGATGCCGACGACCTTGGGCACCATCCGGGTGCCGGCGAGGGTCCCCTCCACGGTCAGGACCGTGCCGTCGGCCAGCGTGCCGCGGAGGATCGTGATGTTGCGGTAGAGGGGGCTCTCGGACTCGACGATCAGGCGGGTCTCGATGCCGCGCTGCTCGGCGAACAGCGGAGCGTTCACGTACGACACGTTCTCGCTCACGATGTTCGTGAAGATGCCCTTCAGCGCCGCGAGGCGGTAGACGCTCACGTCGTAATCGGCGAGCTCGCCGCGGACCTCGATGTCGAGGCTCGTGAGCGCGCTGGGGGCGAGCCCGGTGAAGATCTGGCCGAGCTGCTCGACGAGCGCGATGCCCGGACGCACGAACGGGTCGATGACGCCGCCGGCGACGTTCACGGCATCCGGGACGAGGTCACCCTCGAGCGCGAGCTTGACGGACTTCGCGACCGAGACGCCGGCCTTCTCCTGGGCCTCGTCGGTCGACGCGCCGAGGTGCGGGGTGACGATGACGTTCGGCAGGGCGAGCAGCGGGAAGGCCGTGCCGTCCTCCTTGGGCGGCTCGCTGGTGAAGACGTCGAGACCGGCACCCGCGATCTGCCCCGTGGTCAGCGCGGTGAGGAGCGCCTCCTCGTCGATGAGACCGCCTCGCGCGACGTTCACGACGTAGGCCGAGTCCTTCATGATCTCGAACTGGGCGGCGCCGATCATGCCGGTCGTCTCGGGCGTCTTCGGCATGTGGATCGTGACGAAGTCACTGGTCCGCAGCAGCTCGTCGAGGGTGAGGAGCTGGACGCCGAGCTGCTGCGCGCGCGTCGGGGTCACGTACGGGTCGTACGCGACGACCGTCACGCCGAAGGCCTGCAGGCGCGCGGCGATGAGGGCACCGATGCGGCCGAGGCCGATGATGCCGACGGTCTTCTCGAACAGCTCGGTGCCGGTGAAGGACGAGCGCTTCCACGCGCCGGCGGCGAGCGAGGCGTGCGCGGCGGGGATGTGGCGCGCGAGGCTGAGGATGTGGCCGACCGTGAGCTCGGCGGCGGAGATGATGTTGGAGGTGGGCGCGTTGACGACCATCACGCCCGCGCTCGTGGCGGACTTGATGTCCACGTTGTCGAGGCCGACGCCCGCACGCGCGATGACCTTGAGCGACGGCGCGGCGGCGATCGCCTCGGCATCCATCCTCGTGGCGGAGCGGATGAGGACGGCGTGCGCGTCCGCGAGCGCCGGGAGCAGCGCAGCCCGGTCGGCACCGTCGACGGATCGGACGTCGAAGTCGGGGCCCAGGGCCTCGATCGTGGCGGGAGAGAGTTCTTCGGCGATGAGGACGACAGGCTTGGGCACGGCAGACCTTCGGGTACGCGGGGGTGGATCGCCACGGATCGGCCGGGCTGTGACCGACGACGGTCCGCGGCACGGCAAGCCTAGCGAATGCGACCGCCCCGACCCGACCGTGTGACGCGGATCACGCGCCGATGAGCGAGTTCCCGTTCGTGATGGCGTAGGCGAGGATGTTCAGCCAGAACACCGCGACGAGGCCGACACCGACGAGCAGGACGACCGCGAGCTGCACGACGGACCGTCGGCGAGCAATGATCACGGCGGCGACGAAGACGATGATCGGGAACACCACGGCGAAGAGCAGAACGGCCCAGCCCGCACCGTTCAGGCCTTCGACGCCGGTCGCCTGCGCGAGGAGGAAGGCGACAGCGGTCCAGACGGCGTAGGCGTAGAAGAGGCCGAAGGCGCCGGCGACGGCGGCGGGCAGCCACGAGGGTCCGCGGCGCGGGGGTGCGGTCGGGGTCGTCACGGTGTCACACTCCGATCACGAAGGGCCACGGGAGCAGGAGGAACGCGCCGCCGATGAGCCAGGCGAAGCGAAGCCATGTCGCGCTCCCCCGGGTCAGCAGCAGCGTCGCACCGAACCAGAGGGCCGGGGCCGCGACGGACATCCAGATCGCCGGGACGACCGCGGCGGGCTCGAGCCAGAACGTGGTGGCGTCGGACAGCCGCGCGCCGCCGAGCACCCAGCCGACGGTGTAGAGGAGGTAGACACCCCCGAGCAGCCCCAGGCTGACGAGTGCCACGTTCCCCAGGGGTGTGCTGATGGGCGCCACGGTCGCATCGCCGGGATCGGACGTGGCCCTCGGCGGGGGCGGTGCGCCCGCGGCATCCCCACTCCCCCGCCCGACGGCTCGCCAGCCCTCCGGCAGGGCGGCGTCGGTACGCTCCGGGCGCGGTGGGCGAGTCGGCGAATCGTCGCCCTCCCAGCGGAGGGCGTCCTCGTCGTCGTGGGGGTCGGATGGCACGAGCCGAGTCTACCGACGCCGAAGGCCCGACCCCTTGTAAGGGTCGGGCCTCCGTGGCTCATGTCAAGCCGGTCCCGGCGGATGCGCCGAGGGCTGGATGCCGAAGGTCAGCGCGCTGCGGAGCCCTCCGCACTCTGCGCGCCGTCGGCGCGGTCGGTCAGCGCGCAGCGCTTCCCTCGGTGTAGTCCGAGTCCTGCTGCTTCCACGCGAAGAGCGCGCGCAGGTCCTTGCCGACGGCCTCGATCGGGTGCGAGGCGGCCTTCGCGCGGAGCTCCTGGAACTCGGCGGCGCCGTTGTCCTGGTCGTCGATGAAGCGCTTTGCGAACGCACCGGACTGGATGTCCGCGAGGACGGCGCCCATGTTCTCCTTGACGCGCGGGTCGATGACACGCGGTCCCGAGACGTAGTCGCCGTACTCGGCGGTGTCGGAGACCGACCAGCGCTGCTTGGCGATGCCGCCCTCCCACATGAGGTCGACGATGAGCTTCAGTTCGTGGAGCACCTCGAAGTAGGCGATCTCGGGCTGGTAGCCGGCCTCGGACAGGGTCTCGAAGCCGTACTGCACGAGCTGCGACACACCGCCGCAGAGGACGGCCTGCTCGCCGAACAGATCGGTCTCGGTCTCCTCGGTGAAGGTCGTCTTGATGACGCCGGCACGGGTGCCTCCAATGGCCTTCGCGTACGAGAGCGCGACGTCCCAGGCGTGACCCGAGGCATCCTTCTCGACGGCGATGATGTCCGGGATCCCGCGCCCTGCGACGAACTCGCGACGCACCGTGTGGCCCGGGGCCTTCGGGGCGACGAGGATGACATCGACGTCGTCGGGGACCTCGATGTAGCCGAAGCGGACGTTGAAGCCGTGGGCGAAGGCGAGGGTCTTGCCCGCCGCGAGGTGGGGCTTGATCTCGTCGTTGAAGATGCCGCGCTGGTGCTGGTCCGGCGCGAGGATCATGATGAGGTCGGCCCACTCGGCGGCATCCGCGACGGACTTCACCTCGAAGCCGTCCTCCTCCGCCTTGGGCGCGGACTTCGAGCCGTCCTTGAGGGCGATGACGACCTCGACGCCGGAGTCGCGGAGGTTCTGGGCGTGGGCGTGGCCCTGCGAGCCGTACCCGACGATGGCGACCTTCTTGCCCTGGATGAGCGAGATGTCGGCGTCGGCGTCGTAGAGGATCTCAGCCATGTTCGTGTGTGTCTCCTTGTAGATGTCGGTAGAGAAGTTGTGGGGTCAGCCGCGCAGGACGCGCTCGGTGATGCTCTTGCCGCCTCGGCCGATGGCGACCATGCCGGACTGCGCGAGCTCCTTCACGCCGAAGGGTTCGAGCGCCTTGAGGAAGGCGTCGACCTTGCCGCGATCACCGGTCACCTCGACCACGAGCGCGTCGGTCGCGTAATCCACGACCGAGGCGCGGAAGAGGTTCACGACCTCGATCACGTTCGAGCGGGTCTGGTTGTCGGCGCGGACCTTCACGAGCATGTGCTCGCGCTGCACCGACGACGCGTAGTCGAGCTCGACGATCTTGATGACGTTGACCAGCTTGTTGAGCTGCTTCGTCACCTGCTCGAGCGGCAGCTCCTCCACGTCGACGACGACCGTGATGCGGGACAGCCCGGGCACCTCGGTCACCCCCACGGCGAGGGAGTCGATGTTGAAGCCGCGACGGGCGAAGAGGCCGGCGACGCGGGTCAGCAGACCGGGCTTGTCCTCCACGAGGAGGCTCAGGACGTGCTTGCTCATCGTCAGTCCCCCTGCTCGAATGCCGGCGCGTGCTCACGCGCGTACTGGACGTAGCTGTTGCTGACGCCCTGCGGCACCATCGGCCACACCATCGCGTCGGCGCTCACCACGAAGTCGATGACGACCGGGCGGTCGTTCGTCTCGAGCGCGGTCGTGATCGCGGCATCCACGTCCTCGGCCTTCTCGACGCGGATGCCGAGGCATCCGTAGGCGTCCGCGAGCTTGACGAAGTCCGGGATGCGGATGGTGTCGTGGCCCGTGTTCAGGTCGGTGTTGGAGTGACGGCCGTCGTAGAACAGCGTCTGCCACTGCCGCACCATGCCGAGCGACGAGTTGTTGATGATCGCGACCTTGATCGGGATGTTGTTGATGACGCAGGTGGCGAGCTCCTGGTTGGTCATCTGGAAGCAGCCGTCGCCGTCGATCGCCCACACCGCACGGTCCGGCTCGGCGACCTTCGCACCCATCGCTGCGGGGACGGCGTAACCCATCGTCCCCGCGCCGCCGGAGTTCAGCCATGCGTTGGGACGTTCGTAGCCGATGAACTGCGCGGCCCACATCTGGTGCTGCCCCACGCCCGAGGCGAAGACGCCCTCGGGACCGGTGAGCTCGCCGATCCGCTGGATGACGTGCTGCGGCGAGAGCAGCCCGTCGCTGGTCGGCGCGTAGCCGAGCGGGAACTCCGCGCGGAGGCCCTCGAGGTAGGACCACCACTCGGAGATGTCGGGCGTGTCCACGCCGGCGAAGGCCGCGTCGAGGTCGACGAGGACGTCTTTCAGGTCGCCGACGATGGGGACGTCGGCGGCACGGATCTTCGAGATCTCCGCCGGGTCGATGTCGACGTGGACGACCTTCGCGTGCGGCGCGAACAGCGCCGCCTTCCCGGTCACGCGGTCATCGAAGCGAGCGCCGAGCGCCACCAGGAGATCCGCCTCCTGCAGCGCGAGCACGGCGGGCACGGTGCCGTGCATGCCGGGCATGCCGAGCTGCTGCGGGTGCGAGTCCGGGAACGCGCCGCGGGCCATGAGCGTCGTCACCACCGGTGCTCCGGTCGCCTCGGCGAGGCGACGCAGTTCCGCCGCGGCGCCGGCGCGCACGACGCCGCCGCCGACGTAGAGGACGGGCTTCTTGGCCTCGGAGATGAGCTGCGCGGCAGCCTGGATCTGCTTGCCGTGAGCCTTCGTCACCGGACGGTATCCGGGGAGGTCGATCTTCGGGGGCCAGACGAACGGCGCCTTGGCCTGCTGGGCGTCCTTCGTGATGTCGACGAGGACGGGGCCCGGTCGTCCGGTCGAGGCGATCTCGAACGCCGCGGCGATCGCAGCCGGGATCTCGGCCGGGTCCTTCACCAGGAAGGAGTGCTTCGTGATCGGCATGGTGATGCCGACGATGTCAGCCTCCTGGAAGGCATCCGTCCCCATCAGGGTGGAGTACACCTGCCCCGTGATGCAGACGATCGGCATCGAGTCCATGTACGCGTCCGCGATGGCGGTCACGAGGTTGGTCGCGCCGGGGCCGGACGTCGCGATGGCGACGCCCACCCGACCGGATGCCGCGGCGTAGCCTTCCGCGGCGTGCCCTGCGCCCTGCTCGTGCCGGACCAGGATGTGCCGCAGCTCCGTGGAGTCCATCAGCGGGTCGTAGACCTCGATGATCGCTCCGCCCGGAAGCCCGAAGACGTCGGTGACGCCGAGGAGCTCGAGCGAGCGGACGACGGCCTGCGCTCCGGTGAGCATGGGCGTGGACGAACCTCCGGCCGGTGGCCGGGGCACAGCGGCGACGGTGTCAGAAGACATGAGTGGGACCTCTGCGTGATGGATGACGGTGTGTGTGGGGGCCTAGCCCGTCGTCGCGCCCTCCGCAGCGGAGCGCACGAGTTTCGAGTACTTGGCCAGCACGCCACGGGTATAGCGCGGGGGAAGGGGCTCCCAGCCTTCGCGGCGGGAGTTCAGCTCATCCTCATCGACGAGTAGGTCGAGAGAGCGAGCCGCGATATCGACCCGTATCAGATCACCATCGCGCACGAAGGCGATGGGACCAGCGTCCACCGCTTCGGGTGCTATGTGGCCGATGCACAGGCCGGTTGTGCCGCCTGAGAATCGTCCGTCCGTCAAGAGTAGTACATCTTTTCCGAGGCCCGCGCCCTTGATGGCGGCCGTTACGGCGAGCATCTCGCGCATGCCGGGGCCGCCCTTCGGGCCCTCGTATCGGATGACGACGACGTCGCCGGCGGCGATGCGTCCCTCCTCCAGCGCGTCCATGGCGGCACGCTCGCGCTCGAAGACACGGGCGGGTCCTTCGAAGACCGCGGCGTCGAATCCGGCGGTCTTGACGACGGCCCCCTCGGGCGCCATCGAGCCGTGCAGGATCGTGATGCCGCCGGTCGCGTGGATCGGGTCGTCGAAGGTGTGGATGACGGTGCCGTCGATCGAGTCCGGGTCGAGGTCGCGGAGGTTCTCGGCGAGGGTCTTGCCGGTCACGGTGAGCGCGTCGCCGTGCAGGAGGCCCTCATCGAGCATCGCCTTCATGATGACCGGGATGCCGCCGTGCCGATCGACGTCGTTCATGACGTACTTGCCGAACGGCTTCATGTCGGCGACGTGCGGGACCTTGTCGCCGATGCGGTTGAAGTCGTGCAGAGTCAGGTCCACATCGGCCTCGCGGGCGATCGCGAGCAGGTGCAGGACGACGTTGGTCGAGCCGCCGAGCGCCATCGCGAGTGCGATCGCGTTCTCGAACGACTCCTTGGTGAGGATGTCGCGCGTCGTGATGCCCTGGCGGAGCAGGTTCACGACAGCCTCGCCCGAGCGGTGCGCGTAGTAGTCGCGGCGACGGTCGGCGGAGGGCGGTGCCGCCGAGCCCGGCAGGCTGAGCCCCAGGGCCTCCGCGACCGACGCCATCGTGTTGGCGGTGTACATGCCGCCGCACGCGCCCTCGCCGGGAGCGATGGCGCACTCGATGCGCTTGAGGTCCGCCTCGCTCATCTTGCCCGCGAGGCACGCGCCGACCGCCTCGAACGAGTCGATGATCGTGACGTCCTTCTCGGTGCCGTCGCTGAGCTTGACCCACCCGGGCGCGATGGAACCGGCGTAGAGGAAGACGCTCGAGAGGTCGAGACGGGCCGAGGCCATCAGCATGCCCGGGATCGACTTGTCGCAGCCTGCCAGCAGGACGGAGCCGTCGAGGCGCTCGGCCATCATGACGGTCTCGACGGAGTCGGCGATGACCTCGCGGCTCACGAGGGAGAAGTGCATCCCCTCGTGGCCCATCGAGATGCCGTCCGAGACCGAGATGGTGCCGAACTGGAGCGGGTACCCGCCGCCGGCGTGCACCCCCTCCTTCGCACCCTGCGCGAGGCGGTCGAGGCTGAGGTTGCAGGGCGTGATCTCGTTCCAGCTCGAGGCGATGCCGATCTGGGGCTTGTCCCAGTCCTCGTCGCCCATGCCCACGGCACGGAGCATGCCGCGCGACGTGGTGGCTTCGATGCCGTCGGTGACCGCGCGGCTGCGGGGCTTGATGTCGATGATCTCGTCGGGTGAGGGCATTCTCGAAGTCTATTGCCGAGCCGCGGCGCGCTCGCGCGCGATGGTCGTCAAGAGTTCTGCCAGTTCATTGGTGTCCGCCACACGCACCGACGCGGCGGTCTCCCCCGGTCCCACTCGGATGCCGAGGTCGCCGGGTTCGAGCGAGCGAAGCGCGTCCTCATCCGTCACGTCGTCCCCGGCGAAGACCACCGCCGTCGCTGCCGTCTCGGCGCGCAGGCGCGCCACCGCCGCATCCTTGCCTTCGGTGCGGAAGGCGTACTCGACCAGGTTGTGCCCCTGACGACGGCGCCAGGAGGGCGCCTCCCGCGCGACGAGCTCATCCACCTGCGCGTGCAGCCGCGCCGCGGCATCCGACTCCCGGACGGTGCGCGTGTGGACGCCGAATCCGAAGCTCTTCGGCTCGATCCATGACCCCGGGACGTCGGCGCCGAGGGCCTCGGCCTCGCCGCGGAGACGGTCGCGGAGGGTGAGATCGGCAGCGGACGCCACCTCGTCCGCGGGGTGGCCGGGAATCCAGAACTCGGCGCCGTGGGACGCCGCGAGGAGGATGCGGGAATCGTCGCCGTGCTCGGAGATGACGCGCAGGTCTCCGAGCGACCGTCCGGACACGAGGGCGACGACGGTGTCGGGCGCGGACAGGAGGGCGTCGACGGCCTCGCGGGCCGGCGCGCTCATGCGAGCGGACATCGGGTCGTCCACGAGGGCGGACAGCGTGCCGTCGAAATCGAGTGCGACCAAGAGGCGCGCAGTCCCTGCGACCGCCCCCGGCCCCGTCACGGGTGCGCCTTCCGCGCGGCGCTGAGATCCGTCAGGAACCGCTGGGACCATCGCGCCACATCGTTCTCGCGCACACGGCGTCGCAGCGCCCGCATCCGCCGATCCTTCTCCTTGTCCGGCATGTCGATCGCCTGGATGATGGCGTCCTTCAGGCCGGCGATGTCGTGCGGATTGACCTTGATCGCCTGCGTGAGCTCGTCCGCCGCACCGGTGAACTCGCTGAGCACGAGGGCACCGCCGAGGTCGACGCGACTTGCGACGTACTCCTTGGCGACGAGGTTCATCCCGTCCCGCAGGGCCGTGACGAGCATCACGTCTGCTGCGAGGTACAGTGCGACCATCTCCTCGCGTGGGTAGGAGTGGTGCAGGTACTGGATCGCGCTGTATCCGAGTTCGTCCGCATCGCCGTTGATGCGACCGACCGTCAGCTCGATCTCATCGCGCAACTCCATGTACGTCTGCACCCGCTCGCGGCTGGGGCTGGCCACCTGGACGAGGATCACGTCGTGGACGGAGAGCCTGCCGTCGGCGAGAAGCTCGCCGTATGCCTTGAGCCGGTGGCGGATGCCCTTGGTGTAGTCCAAGCGGTCCACGCCGAGGAGGATCGCCTTCGGATTGCCGAGGCTCGTGCGGATCTCCTCAGCCCGGGCGCGGATGTCGGGCCGCTGCGCGAGCTCCTCGTACTCGGACGAGTCGATCGAGATCGGGTACGCCTTGGCGACGGCCGTGCGGACGCCGCCGTCCTCGGTCGGGACGGCGATGGACCCGGCCTTGGTGTCGAATCCGAGCTGCCGCCGCACGGCGCGCGCGAAGTTGCCCGCGTCCGCGACGCGCTGGAAGCCGATCACGTCGGCGCCGAGCAGGCCCTCGAGCACCTGCTTCCGCCACGGCAGCTGCGCATACAGGCCGTATGCGGGGAAAGGAATGTGGTGGAAATAGCCGATCGTGAGGTCGGGGCGCAGCTCGCGCAGCATGCGGGGCACCAGCTGCAGCTGATAGTCGTGCACCCACACCGTCGCGCCGTCCGCGGCGATCGCGGACGCGGCTTCCGCGAACCGGCGGTTGACCCTCGCGTAGGCGTCCCACCACGTGCGGTGATAGGTGGGGGTCGCGATCACGTCGTGGTACAGCGGCCAGATGGTGTCGTTCGAGAAGCCCTCGTAGTAGAGCTGCATGTCCTCCGCGGACAGCGCGACGGGGACCAGGTGCAGTCCGTCGAACTCGAAGGGCTCGACCTCGACATCGGCCTGCCCCGGCCAGCCCACCCATGCGCCGTTGTTGCGACGCATCACGGGGTCGAGCGCGGTGACGAGGCCACCCGGAGAGCGCCGCCAGGGCTCGTGCTCGTCGTCCGTTCGGTCGACCGGAAGACGGTTCGACACGACGACGAAGTCTGAAGCCTCAGCCACGGTGCTCCTCTCGATGGGTGTGTTCAGGCTAACAACCGCCGACGCGGTGACGGAGCGCACTAGCGTGGGTGCTATGCGCAAATACCTGTTCGGAACCGGACTCCTGTCGGCCATCACAGGTGGCGTGACCCTGCTGCGCTCGGCGCGCAGCGACGAGCCCTTCACGTGGCGCACCGCGCTCGCCTGGCTGAGCTGGGGCATCACCCTGGCGCTCGCGATCGGCTCGGTCGTCGACACGCGTCGCGCCCGGCGCGGAAAGCTCATCCCGCTCGACTCGCCGCGCGACGGCGAGCAGGCGAAGCTGCTCCGGCGACGCCTCTCGCGCTGACGGCCGCGGGCTTCAGCGGGTGAGGATGAGCGCCTCGCCCTGACCGCCGCCCCCGCACAGCGCGACGGCTGCCGCGCCGCTGCCGCGTCGCGCCAGCTCGTGCACGGCGTGGACGACCAGCCGCGCGCCGGACGCGCCGATCGGGTGCCCAATGGCGATGCCGCCGCCGTGGATGTTGACGATCGCCTCGTCGACGCCGAGCTCGCGTCGCGACTGCGCCACGACGGCGCCGAAGGCTTCGTTGATCTCGATGAGATCGAGTTCGGCGGGGGCCATCCCCTGACGTTCGAGCGCCTGCGCGATGGCGCGCGACGGCTGCGAGTGCAGGGAGTTGTCCGGGCCGGCGACCTGGCCCGCCGAGCCCAGGGTCGCGAGGACCGTCCAGCCCTCGGCATCCGCTCTCGTCCGCGTGGTGACGACGACGGCGGCGGCACCGTCCGAGATCGGCGACGCATTCCCGGCGGTGATGTCACCATCGTCAGAGAAGGCCGGGCGCAGACGGCCGAGCGTCTCGACCGTCGTCTCAGGACGGATGCCTTCGTCCCGCGTCACGCGGATCGGATCGCCCCGGCGCTGCGGGACCTCGATGGGGACGATCTCGTCCTCGAACACCCCGCGGTCCGTCGCGGCAGCCGCTCGCTGGTGCGACAGTGCGGCGACGTGATCCTGGTCGGCGCGGGAGAGGCCGAGACCCGGATTGCGACGCTCCGTCGACAAGCCCATCGAGACGCCGTCGTACGCATCGGTGAGACCATCGACGGCCATGTGGTCCAGCACCTCGACCGAACCGTACGCCCATCCGTCGCGAGAGCCCATCAGCAGATGCGGCGCTCGGGACATCGACTCCATGCCGCCCGCGACGACGACGGATGCGTCGCCGGAGGCGATCATCCGCTTCGCGTCGATGATCGCGGTGAGCCCCGACAGGCAGACCTTGTTCACGGACGTGGCGTGCACGCCCCATCCCAGCCCGGCTCCGACCGCCGCCTGACGCGCGGGGTTCTGCCCGGAGCCTGCCGCCAACACCTGCCCCATGACGACCGCATCGACCGCTGCGGGGTCGACACCGCCCCGGTCGAGGGCTCCCCGGATCGCGAACGCGCCGAGCTCCGGAGCGGTGAAGCCCGACAGCTGCCCGCGCAGCTTGCCCTGCGGCGTGCGAGCCGCCGCGACGATGACGATCTCCTCGCTCATGCGTCCACCTTCGCACCGTCGGCGACGGTGAGCGTCGGCTCGGTCGCGGCGATGACGTCGCGCACCGTGACGCCGGGCGCGGTCTCGGTGAGGACGAGCCCGGTGGGCGTCACGTCGATGACGGCGAGATCGGTGATGATCCGGTCCACCACGCGCCGGCCTGTCAACGGCAGCGAGCACTCGGAGACGATCTTCGGCGATCCGTCCCGGGCGGTGTGCTCCATGAGCACGATGACCCGCGAGGCGCCGTGGACGAGGTCCATCGCTCCGCCCGGGCCTTTCACCATCTTTCCGGGGATCATCCAGTTCGCGAGGTCCCCGGTTGCGGACACCTGCATCGCTCCGAGGATCGCCGCGTCGATCTTGCCGCTGCGGATCATGCCGAAACTCAACGCCGAGTCGAAGAACGCCGCGCCGGGAAGGGTGGTGACGGTCTCCTTCCCCGCGTTGATCAGATCAGGGTCGACCCGGTCCTCGGTGGGATAGGGACCGACGCCGAGGATGCCGTTCTCCGACTGCAGCACGAGTTCGATCCCGTTGGGGACGTGGTTCGGAACGAGGGTCGGCAGTCCGATGCCGAGATTCACGTACGAGCCGTCCCTCAGCTCAGCGGCCGCACGAGCTGCCATCTGCGTTCTGGTCAGTGCCATCTCACTCCTCCTCGGACGCGACGGTGCGCCGCTCGATGCGCTTCTCGATCGCCGACCCGACCTTCACGATCCGGTGGACGAAGACGCCCGGCAGGTGCACGGCGTCGGGATCCAACCGACCGGGCTCGACGAGCTCCTCCACCTGCGCGATGCAGACGCGTCCGGCCATCGCGGCGAGCGGGTTGAAGTTGCGGGCCGCCTTGTTGAACACGAGGTTGCCGTGCCGATCTCCGCGGAGCGCATGCACCAGCGCGAAGTCGGTGACGATCGCCTCCTCGAGCACGAACTGCCGTTCCTCACCGCCGGGGGCGAAGGTCCGGACATCCTTCGGAGGTGATGCGACGGCGATGCCACCGGCCCCGTCGTACCTCCGCGGCAACCCGCCCTCAGCCACCTGGGTCCCCACGCCGGTCTGGGTGAAGAATGCGGCGATGCCCGCTCCCCCGGCTCGCAGCTTCTCTGCGAGCGTGCCCTGCGGCGTGAGCTCGAGCTCGAGCTCACCGGAGAGGAACTGCCGTTCGAACTCCTTGTTCTCGCCGACGTAGGACGAGGTCATCTTCCGGATGCGGTGCGCATGGAGGAGGACGCCCAGTCCCCAGTCGTCGACCCCGCAGTTGTTCGAGACGACGGAGAGATCGGTCGTGCCCTGTGCGAGCAGCGCCTCGATCAGGGCGATCGGGTTGCCGGACAGTCCGAACCCCCCGACGGCGATGCTCGCACCGTCGGGGATGTCGGAGACCGCGTCGGCCGCGGATGGAAAGGTCTTGTCGATCACGCGCACTCCTTCGTGTGTCGCCTCAGCATCGCCCTCGGACGGATACCGCGGCCAGACCGCGATTGCGATGTGGTGCACCGAACGCCTAGCGTCCATATCGTGGAACGCCCTGCGCAGTCGGTGCCCGGCGCTCAGGCGATCGCCAGGGCGGCGCATCTGCTGCGCCTGGTCAGCGCCGCGGGCATGGAGGGGAAGGGCGTCCGCGAGCTGGCCGCGGAGGCATCCCTGTCCCGATCGACCACCCACCGCCTGCTCAGCGCACTCCGCGCTGAGGGCCTGGTCGATCAGGACGAGCGGACGTCGAGATGGCTTGCGGGACCGGAGCTGTTCCTCATGGGGGCGGCCGCCGCACCGCGGTACGACATCACGCACGTCGCGGGCGACATCGTCCGATCCCTGGCCGTCAAGACGGAGGAGAGCGCGTTCCTCTCGGTGCGACGCGGCGACGAGACCGTCTGCCTCATGCGCGAGGAGGGGTCGTTCCCGATCCGGTCATTCGTCCTCAGCGAGGGCGTGAGGTTCCCCCTTGGGGTGGCGTCGGCGGGACTCGCGATCCTGTCGTTCCTGCCTCCATCGGAGGTGGATGCCTACCTCGACCGCCACCCGGAGCTCGCCGACCGGTGGGGCGGTGCCCATGATGCGGACGCCCTGCGCGCCCGTATCGGAGACACCCGCGACCGCGGCTATGCCGTCAACCCCGGTCTCATCGTCGCGGGTTCGTGGGGCCTCGGTGCCGCCGTCTTCGACCGCGACGGAGCGCCTGCGTGGGCCCTCAGCCTCACCGGCGTGGAGTTCCGGTTCGATCGCGACCGCCTGCCGCAGCTGGGGCGCCTGCTCCTCGCGCATGCGCATCAGCTGACGACCCGCATCCAGTCCGTCCGTCGGCGATGAGGCGGACGCTCCCCCTCAGAGGCCGGCCGTCTCGAGCCAGCGCAGCCAGACTTCACTGACCGTCGGATAGGCCGGCACCGCGTGCCAGAGTCGGTGCAGCGGCACCTCTCCGACGATCGCGATCGTCGCGGCGTGCAGCAGCTCCGCCACGTCGGGACCGACGAAGGTCGCCCCGACCAGGACGCCTCGTTCCGCATCGATGACGGCGCGCGAGCGCCCCTCGTACCGGTCGGACTGCGTGCTCGCGCCGGCGACCCATGAGAGGTCGTAGTCGACGATCTTGACCTGGATGCCGGCGGCGCGAGCGGATGCCTCGGTGTGACCGACGGCGGCGATCTCGGGCTCGGTGAAGACGACCTGCGGGACGGCGGAGTGATCGGCGGTCGCGGCGAGCGGGCTCCACGGCGACGTGTCGACATCGGTGGACGTCGCGCGCCGGGCGATGACGTCACCGGCGACCCGCGCCTGGTACTTCCCCTGGTGCGTCAGCAGGGCGCGGTGGTTCACGTCTCCGGCGGCGTACAGCCACTCGCTCCCGGGCACCCGCATCGAGTCGTCGACGTCGATCCAGGAGCCGGGATCGATCCCGACGACGTCGAGTCCGACGTCCTGCGTCCGTGGGACGCGGCCCGTCGCGACGAGGATCTCTGCGGCGCGCACCTCCCCACCGTCGTCGAGGCTGATCACCACCTCCCCGTCCGCGGACCGCTCGACGCGCTCGACGTCGGCGCCCGTGCGCACGTCCGCGCCGGCGGAGACGAGGGCGTCCCGCACCGCTGCACCGGCGAATTCCTCCAGTCCGCCGAGGAGCCGCGACCGGGCGATGACGGTCACACGCGAACCGAGTGCCACGAACGCGGTGGCCATCTCGAGCCCGACGACACCTCCGCCGAGGATCGCCAACGAGGCCGGGACGGTACGGACGCCCGTCGCCTCGCGGCTCGTCCACGGCGCCGCATCGGCGAGGCCCGGGATGTCGGGGAGCAGTGCCGCCGAGCCGGTGCAGACAGCCACGGCCTGCCGGGCGCGCAGGACCGTCGCGGACCCGTCCGCCGACTCGACCGTGACCTCCCTCTCCCCCGACAGTCGACCGTGTCCGCGGACCAGATCGATGCCGGCGCTCTGCAGCCACTCCACCTGCGACGTGTCCTGGTACTCGTGCACGATGCGGTCGCGTCGGGCGAGCACGGCGTGCACATCGAGGTCGCCTGTGACGGCTTCGGCAGCACCGGCCACGTCGCGCGCGGCACGCAGCGCAGCAGGCGCCCGCAGCAGAGCCTTCGATGGCATGCACGCCCAGTAGGAGCACTCTCCGCCGACCAGCTCGCTCTCGACGATCGCGGCAGTCAATCCGCCGCGCACCGCACGATCGGCGACATTCTCTCCGACGGGTCCCGCTCCGATCACGATGAGGTCGTACTCGCGTGTGCTCATGTCCTCACCGTAGTGAGCGCGGCCCCACCGACCGCCGGTTTGACACCCGGCGTTTGCACACCTCGCATGTGACGTCAATAGACGCGGCGCACTCCCGACATGTCGGAGGTCTGTGGTTGGCTGAGTCACCGGCCGAAAGGACCCCCATGGCGATCGAGTTCCGATCCGTCACGAAGCGATTCGGCGACGGCCCCGCCGCCGTCGACGACGTCAGCATCGTCATGCCGGCACGACAGACCACGGTCCTCGTCGGTTCGTCCGGATGCGGCAAGACGACGCTGCTGCGGATGATCAACCGGCTGATCGAACCGACCTCGGGCGACATCACCATCGACGGGGAATCCATCCGCTCCCGCGACGCCGTGCAATTGCGGCGGAGCATCGGATACGTCCTGCAGAACGCCGGACTGCTGCCCCATTACACCGTTGCCGACAACATCGCCACCGTCCCCGTCCTGACCGGCGCCTCGCGCAGCGCGGCACGCACCCGTGCGCTGGAGCTGATGGAGGTCGTGGGCCTCGACACGGCGTTCGCCGACCGATATCCCGCGCAACTCTCAGGCGGACAGCAGCAGCGGGTGGGGGTCGCGCGGGCGCTCGCGGCCGACCCCAACATCCTGCTCATGGACGAGCCGTTCGGCGCCGTCGACCCGATCGTGCGGAAGGAGCTCCAAGCCGAGGTCATCCGCCTGCAGCGGGAGCTCGACAAGACGATCGTCTTCGTCACACACGACATCGACGAAGCCTTCCTCCTCGGCGACCAGGTGGTGATCCTGCAGAAGGGTGCCCGCATCGCCCAGCGGGGCACGCCGTCCGAGATCATCGAGGCACCGGCCGACGAGTTCGTCGCGAGCTTCATCGGCACCGACCGCGGCGCGCGGGCGCTGCGCGCGAAACGCACCGATCGCGGCACGGTATTGGTCGACGACTCGGGTCGCACGCAGGGCGTCCTCGTCGACGGTGACCCCGGCACCGGACGGTGACGATCCCGTGAACTGGGTGCTCGACAATCTCGATCTCATCGGGCGGCTCACCGTCGCCCACCTGCGGCAGAGCGCGGTGGCGATCGTCCTCGGGTTCGTGATCGCGATCCCGATCGGCTGGGCGGCGTTCCGCTTCACCCGCCTCCGCGGGACGGTGCTCGGCGCCGTCAGCATCCTCTACACGATCCCGTCGTTCGGACTCTTCGCCCTGATCAGCGCGACGACCGGGATCGGCCTCCTCTCCGAGACGAACCTCGTCGTCGCCCTCACCATCTACGCGGTCGCGATCATGACCCGCTCGGTGACCGACGGCCTCGCATCCGTGGAGACGTCCGTGCGGGCGGCCGCGGTGGCGGTGGGCTTCGGCTCGTGGCGACGCTTCTGGACGGTCGATTTCCCCCTGGCCGGACCGGTCATGCTCGCGGGCCTCCGCGTCACGGCGGTGTCGACCATCTCCCTGGCCACCGTCGGTGCGCTGATCGGGGTCCAGAACCTCGGCTACCTCTTCACGAACGGGTCGCAGCGGCGCATCATCCCCGAAGTCCTCGCGGGCGTCCTCGCCGTCGTCGTCATCGCCCTGCTCATCGATCTGATCCTGGTCCTCGCGGGCCGCGCGCTGATGCCGTGGACGCGACGCACCCGCGCCCCGCGAGAGCGTCCGATCGCCCGGGAGGTGACGGCGTGAACGTCTTCTTCGAGGCCTTCGCCTGGATCTTCTCCCCCGACCGCACCACCGGCTATCTGCCGCTGTGGGAGGCCGTCCTGCAGCATCTGGGGTACACGTTCGGCTCGGTCGCGATCGCGGCCGCCGTCGCGATCCCCGCCGGCTGGGCGATCGGCCACACCGGCCGCGGCCGAGAAGTAGCCGTCTTCCTGTCCGGGGCGGCTCGTGCGTTGCCATCGCTGGGACTCGTCGTCCTGCTCTACCTGCTGATCGGCGTCAATTTCAAGGAGCAGGCAGCCGTCGTCGCGTTCGTCCTCCTGGCGATCCCCTCGATCCTCGCCGGAGCGTACGCCGGGATCGAAGCGGTCGGACGCACGACGATCGAGGCGGGACGCGCGGTCGGCATGACGCCGATGCAGGTGCTGTGGAAGATCGAGGTCCCCCTCGGGCTCCCCCTCCTCATCGGCGGCATCCGCTCTGCCGTCCTCCAGGTCGTCGCGACCGTGACCATCGCCGCCTATGTCGGGCTCGGCGGCCTCGGCTTCGCGCTCATCCAGGGCATCCAGACCCGCAACTCGGCGCAGATCCTCGGCGCGTCGATCGTCGTCGTCGTGCTCGCCCTCGTCCTGGATGCCGTCTTCGCGCTCCTGCAGCGCGTCCTCGTCCCGCGCGGCGTCACCGTGCAGAACCAGTCCCGTTCGTCCCGCCGCGCGAAGCGGGCGGCCGTCCCGTCCACCTGACCACAGCAACCCGACCACCACCCCACCCGGAGGCAACCATGTCCATCTCACGCACCCGTGTCCTGCCCGCCCTCGGCCTCGCCGCTGTTGCCGCGTTCGCCCTCTCCGCCTGCGGATCGAGCGACTCCCTCGAAGGCGGCAGCCCCAGCGGAGGCGGCGGCGGGAACGGCGGAGACTCCTCGACGATCGTCATCGGCTCGCAGCAGTACCCGTCGAACGAGATCATCGCCGAGATCTACGCGCAGGCCCTCGAGAACGCCGACTTCACCGTCGAGCGGAACTTCTCCATCGGTCAGCGAGACGCCTACATGCCCTCGCTCGAGGACGGATCCATCAACCTGTTCCCCGAGTACACGGGCAACCTGCTGCAGTACTTCGACGCCGACGCCACCGCCACCACGGCGGACGACGTCTACGCCGCCCTGCAGGAGGCGCTGCCCGACGGGCTCACGGCCCTCGACTACTCGCCCGCAACCGACCAGGACTCGTACAACGTCACGGCGGCCTTCGCCGAGGAGAACGACCTGACCGAGATCGGCGACCTCGCCGGCATCGAGGGGCTCACGCTCGGCGGCGCGCCGGAGCTCGAGACGCGTCCCTACGGCCCCGAGGGCCTGAAGTCGGTCTACGACGTCGACGTGCAGTTCGAAGCCACCGCCGACACGACGGTCGACGAGCTGGTCGCGGGCAACATCCAGATCGCCAACGTCTACAGCGCAGACCCGCGCATCGAGACCGAGGACCTTGTGACCCTCGAAGACCCGGAGGGGCTCTTCCTCGCCTCCAACGTCGTCCCGATCGCGAGCTCGGACGTCGCCGACGAGATCGCGGATGTCATCAACGCCGTGAGCGCAGCCATGACACCGGAGGAGCTCGTCGCGATGAACGTGCAGTCCTCCGTCGACCAGCGCTCCACCGAGGACATCGCCGCCGAGTGGATCGCAGCGAACCTCGACTGACCGCATGCACCACGAGGGCCCGCAGCTCGCCACCGCAGCCGTGTCCGTCGTCATCCCCGTGAAGGACGACGCGGACGGGTTGCGGCGGTGCCTGCGGGCCCTCGCGCTGCAGACGAGGCCGGCCGACGAGATCATCGTGGTCGACAACGGCTCGACGGATGCCTCGGCGTCGGTCGCGCGGGACGGCGGCGCCGTCGTGGTGGTCTGCCATGAGCCGGGGATCCCGGCGGCAGCGGCGGCCGGCTACGATGCGGCGCAAGGGGACCTGATCCTCCGTCTGGACGCGGACTGCATCCCCGCCGCGAGTTGGGTCGACGCGATGACATCCGCGGCGCACCGGATGCCCGAGGTCGCCGTCTTCGCCGGCGGTGCGCGGTTCATCGACGGTCCGCGATGGCTCAGGTCGTCGCTAGCCCTCTGCTACCTCGGGGCGTATGCGGCGGTCCTCACCCCGACCCTCGGCCACGTCCCCGTCTTCGGCTCGAACTTCGCCATCCGTCGCACGGCGTGGCGGGCCGTGAGCCCGCACGTCCACCGACTCGATCCCGAGCTGCACGACGACCTCGACCTCGCGTTCCACGTGGGTGGTCGGCATCGGGTCCGCCCGATCACGGGTGCCGCGATGGGGATGTCGATGCGGCCGTTCGCATCCGCTCGCGCGTTCCGGCGTCGGATCGCGCGAGGCGTCCGCACCGTCGTCCGTCACTGGCCGCACGAGTTCCCCCCGGTGCGGTGGGTGCGCCTGGCCGCCAGCCACCGTGACGCGGTGCACCCTCCCGCCGCGACGGGGGTCGCCGCGTGAGGACCGTCCTCGGGGCGGTCGATCCGCCGCTCATACACATCGCAACGGCCAACATCCGCCGCCCGGTCCCCCGCCTCCTGACGAGGGCCGCGGATCGGTGGGAGCGTCGCGGTCCGGCCCTGGCGCGCAGGCTGGAGCGGGAACGTCCGACGGTCCTCGGCGCCCAGGAGGTCTTCCCCGGCCCGGCGGAGATGATGCTCGCCGCGCTCGGCTCCTCCTATGCGCGCGTCGGCGAGGGCAGACAGCGCGGGCGCCGCGGTGAAGGATGCCCCGTCTTCTACGACCGAGACCGGCTCGAGCTGCTGGAGAGTCGGCAGCTGGCCTTGTCCGATGCGCCCGAGGTCGCCGGCTCGATGTCGTGGGGCAATCCGATGCCTCGCGTGATGGTCGTCGCGGCGTTCCGCGAGCGGTTCGACGGGAGACGGTTCTCCGTGGTGAACACCCACCTCGATCCGTTCTCCCCACGATCACGCGTCCGTTCCTCGGAGGCGATCCGGGCAACGGTGCGCGCGGCGGGAGCGCCGGCGGTGGTCCTCGGCGACATGAACGCCGCCGCCGGGTCCACGGCGCTCCGAGCCCTGCAACGGGGCGACCTGCTCGTCGACGCGTGGGGCGCGGCGGCGGAGCGCGTCACCCCCGCGTGGGGCACCTTTGCGGGCTATCGGGCGCCGACGCGCGGCGGGGCCCGCATCGATTGGATCCTGACGACCCCCGACATCACCGTCGAACGCATCGCGATCGACGGCCGGCCGGAGGACGGCATCGCACCCTCGGACCACCTCCCCCTGCATGCGGCGATCGAGGTGCCGCGATGAGGGCGCACTTCCTCCGACCGCCCGAGACGCTCTGGGAATGGGTTGCCGACGGCATCCGCGTCATCGGTCTGCTCAGCGTGATCGCCGCCTTCGCCTGGTGGACGGTGACGGATGCCGGCATCCTCGCGCTGGCGCTGCCGGCGCTCCTCGTGCCGAGACTGCTCGGATCGACGGCCGGATTCGATGTCGTCTACGGCGTCACCGTCCTCGTCGCGGCCTGGAGCAACGTGATCGACCTGTACCGCTCGGTCGCCTGGTGGGACATCCTCGTGCACGTCGTCGCGACCGGACTCATCGCCGCCGCCCTGCACCTCGCGTTCCAGCGGTTCCGCATCGCTCCGGGCCCCGACGCGCCCCGTCGCGCGACCGTCGTACTGGTGACGATCATCGGCCTCGCCATCAGCGCGGTCTGGGAGATGATCGAGTGGCTCGGCAAGACCTTCCTCGCCCCCGACATCTTCGTGACCTATCAGGACACGATCGGCGACATGGCGGTCGGCGGCCTCGGTTCGCTGCTCGTCGGCATCCTCCTCACCCGGATCACCATCGGCCGAGCCGCGACCCCCGCGGCGGACAGAAAGGAATCGACATGGCAGACCTGAAGAAGGGCGACCACGTCAGCTGGAACACCTCGCAGGGGCGGACCCGCGGCAAGATCACCGAGCGCAAAACGAGCGACTTCACCTTCGACGGCCAGGACTTCACGGCGTCCGACGACGAGCCGTCGTTCATCGTGGAGTCGGAGAAGACCGGCGCGAAGGCGGCGCACAAAGGATCGGCGCTCACGAAGCTGAAGTCGTGACCGAACCGGACATGGGGAGAGCTCCCCATGTCCACCGCGCGTCTCGCTTTGTACGCTCGCACCGGGAGGTGGCGCGATGGGCATGATGTTGCCGAACGAGCTGGTCTGGGTGATGGAGAAGCTCGGCTTCGATTGGCCTGACATCGACGAGGACGAGGTGCGCAAGGGCGCCGACCTCCTCCGCGGCTACGGATCCGACCTCGAGTCGGTGATCCAGGCGGTCGATCGGAAGGTCACGGGCGACATCGGGACCGCCATCCAGGGGCAGACGGGTCCCGCCACCCTCGGGGCGTGGACGGCGAACCGCTCGCAGAACCTGCAGAAGCTCATCGATCTCATGCCGCCCGCGGCGACCGCGATGGACATCGGCGCCGAGGCGATCTTCGCGCTGAAGATGAAGGTCGTCATCGACGTCACCTCGACGCTGATCACCCTGGTGGCGATGCTCACCAATCCGATCAGCGCTGCCGGCGCGGGTCCGATGCTCCTCATCAAGAAGAAGCTGCTGAACGCCGCGGTGGACATCGCCGTCGAGCAGCTCATCATGCAGCTGGCTCCCGCCGTCATCGAGCCGATGGCCGACCAGCTGCCGGCCATCGTCGACGCGGTTCTGGACGCTCCGCTCGTCGAAGGCACCGCGGGCGACTCGGACGAGTTCCACGCGGATCTGGCGGCGCTCGAATCAGCGCGGTCCGACATGAAACTCCACGGCGCGGACATCCAGACCATCACGTCCACGTTCTTCGCGGAGTTCTCCGCGCTCGACTTCGGAGGCGACGCCTGATGAGCGGATTGAAGCCGGTATTCCGAGAGGCCCGCGAGGCCGTCGTCACCGGGGCCGGCCGGATGAAGGACAGACTGCACCAGCTCGCGGACAACATGGACGGGCACCTCGACACGATCGTCCGCCGCGTCCGAGACGAGGACGACTTCAACGACGCCGTCATCACCACGCGCGGCGGCAACGCGAAGGTCACCGTCTACGACCCGAGCACGGGGCGCCCGATCACCGAGTACGGTCACATTCGGGACGACTTCGGCGGCTCCGCCCGCGGGGACAACGCGACCGATATCGGACGACTCGGCGAGGGCGGATACGACGGCGGTCACCTCGGTGCGCACCGGTTCTTCGGCGACACCGCCGACCCCGGCATCGTGCCCCAGATGGCCAATCTCAACCGCGGTCCCTGGCGGACGATGGAGAACGAGTGGGCCGACTGGAGCCGTCAGGGCTACCACGTGGATTACACGGTCGACGTCTACCCGCCCGGCGCGACCGTCCCTGATACGTTCGAGGTCGTCTACACCGTGACGGACCCGGCGACGGGTCAGATCCGCTACCAGAACACTCCGCACTTCTACAACCAACCCGGGCAGATCTTCGACCGCGTCCCTCCCGCGGACATCACCGGCCGATGATCGTCTCGAAGGAGCGACATGTCCACCGACCCCACCGCTGACCTCGTCCGCGCCATCGTCACGAACATGATGGGGGCGCGGGAGGACTGGAAATCCCTCTCCATGGTCATCAGCCTCGGCGGCGGGCGGTTGAGCGCCATCTCCGGCTTTGCCTACTCGCCGGGCGGTGAGGTGTCGGCCATCACCGCGCGCCCCTCACTGCTGATCCCGTCGGTCGAGGCGTACCTCGCCGACCGGTACCCCGACGGCCAGCCCCTCCCGGTGAAGTTCCTCGTCCAGTTCGATCGCGACGTGAAGGCGTACGAGATCACCTTCGAAGACTCGGATGCCTCCCGCTGGCAGGTGACGCCCGCCACCATCGACGCCGTCGAGGCGGAACTGCGCCCCACGCTCGGCTGAGCTGACCACGGCGCGGCGCGGCGCCGCATCCGTCCGCTGCCTCGGGCAGAGAATCGATCGTGCCCATCGTCGACAACGCCGTGTATGTGGACGGCCGCCGCATCGAGAACCCGTCGAGTCTCAGCGAGACGTTCGAACACACCCGCAGGCATCACGGGATGGCGTGGATCGGCCTGTTCCGACCGACCGAGGACGAAGTGGCTGCGGTCGCGGACGAGTTCTCGCTGCATCCACTCGCAGTGGAGGACGCCCTGGCCGGACATCAGCGCGCGAAACTCGAGCGCTACGGCGACGTGCTGTTCGTGGTGCTGCGTCCCGCGCGCTACGACGACCGGACGGAGTCGGTGTCGTTCGGAGAGCTGCACGTCTTCGTGGGGCCCGACTTCGTGGTCACCGTCCGCCACGCCGACTCCCCCGACCTCTCGCAGGTGCGATCCCGCATGGAGGAGCAGCCCGATCTGCTGCGCATGGGTCCCGAAGCGGTCCTGTACGCGATCCTCGATCAGGTCGTCGACGAGTACTCCCCCGTCGCCTCAGGGGTGGAGGACGACATCGACGAGATCGAGGAAGCACTGTTCAGCGGCGCCGACGGCTCACTGTCGCAACGCATCTATGCGCTCGCCCGAGAGGTCATCGGGCTCCACAAATCCACGCTCCCGCTGACCGACATGCTCGACCGACTCCTGCAGGGGTCGGACAAGTACGGGGTCGACATCGAGCTGCAGCGTTCCCTCCGAGACGTGCAGGATCACGCGATCCGACTCAACGAGCGCATCGTCGCGTTCCGATCGATCCTCGACAACGCGTTGACGGTGCACTCCACCCTCGTGACGCAACGTCAGACGGACACATCGCTGGAGCAGAACGAGCAGGTGAAGAAGATCTCGGGCTGGGCGGCGATCCTCTTCGGACCTACCCTCGTGGGCACGATCTACGGCATGAACTTCGACAACATGCCCGAGCTGCACTGGGCGTTCGGCTACCCCATGGCCCTCGGCATGATGGTGGCGAGCTCAGCCGTCCTGTACGCGGTGTTCAAGCGCAAGCGGTGGCTCTGACCCGGGCCTGGCTCGGGAATGAAGAAGGCCCCCGAACCGCTGGCGAGAGCGGATCGGGGGCCGTCCGTGCACCCCCTGGGACTCGAACCCAGAACCCACTGATTAAGAGTCAGTTGCTCTGCCGATTGAGCTAGAGGTGCGTGATCCGAAGAACTCGAACCGAGGGTCAACACTAGCATCACGATCAGAGGGAACGCGAATCGGGGCAGCCGTCGCGCTCGGTCCGCACCGAGGCGTCGCGACTATCCTGTGGGGGTGACTTCCGCCGCCTCGCCGACACCGTGGACCGCACCCTCCTCCGGGGGGCGCGCCGACGAGGAGCTCGGTGCCGATCTCGAGCTCGCACTCCGGATCGCCGACGCAGCCGACGCCGCCTCGATGGCACGGTTCGACGCCCCCGATCTCGACGTGCGCACCAAGGCGGACGCGACGCACGTGACGGAGGCGGACCTCGCGACGGAGCGGGCGATCCGGGGGATCCTCGCCGCTGAGCGCCCCGAGGACGGGGTCTTCGGGGAGGAGTACGGCGTGTCGGGGAGCGGCTCGAGGCAGTGGATCATCGATCCGATCGACGGCACCGCGAACTACCTGAAGGGCATCCCGATGTGGGCGACCCTCATCGCGCTGACCGTCGACGGCATCCCGCGGGTCGGGGTCGTGAGTCAGCCCGCGATCGGCCGGCGCTGGTGGGCGGCCACAGGCCACGGCGCGTGGACACGGACGTCCGCGGGCCGGGAGCGGCGCATCGCCACGAGCGACGTCTCCACGCTGGACCGCGCCAGCGTGAGCTTCCAGAGCATCGGACAGTGGGATGCCGCAGGCCGGACGGACGATCTGCTGCGACTCACCCGGGCGGTGTGGCGCGACCGTGGGTACGGCGACGCCTGGCCGTACATGCTGCTCGCGGAGGGACGGCTCGAGGTCGTGGCGGAGTTCGACGTCCGCGAGTACGACATCGCCGCCCACGTCCCGATCGTGCTCGAGGCGGGCGGCCGCTTCACCGACATCGACGGTATCGAGACCCTGTCCGCCCGGTCCTCGCTGGCGTCCAACGGACTGTTGCACGAGACCGTCCTCGAGACCCTCCGCGCGTGAGGCCGACGCGACGCGCCGCGCGCAGCGGCATCCTCCTCGCGATCGTCGTGGGCACGCTCGGGGCAGCAGGATGCGCGCCGGCGGCGACCCCGCCCGCGGGGCCGGATCCGACCGCGCCGCAGCCGACGGCATCCGCCCCCGTCCCGGCACCGACCATCGCGCCCGAGGACGTCACCTGCGAGAACATGCTCGAGGACGCCACGGTCGACTCGTTCCAGGCCACCGGCTGGACCGTGCGTGAAGACCCCTTCGTCATCCTCGACCTCGAGCTCCCGACCGGGACCGCGTGCACCTGGGGCGACTTCTCGTCTCCGACGAACGACGATCTCGTGCTGTTCGGCTGGGCTCCCATCACGACCGCCGACGCCGCGGAGATCCAGGCCGCACTCGTGTCGGAGGGGTGGCTCCGCGAGGAGACGGGCACGGGAGTGATGGTCACGGAGGACCCGGCGTTCGCGCTGCGGCTCGATGACGAGGGCTACGGCATGACCTACCTCTTCGGCGACGGCTGGGTCGAGGTGTCCGACACCCGACAGGGCCTCGACCTCATCGATCTGGGCTGAAACGCACAAGAGCCCCCGGTCGGGATGATCGGAGGCTCTGGTGCGGCGACAACGGTTCGTGGAGATGGGGGGAATCGAACCCCCGTCCATCGCTGGGAGACGGCGTCTTCTCCGGGCGCAGTCTGTAGAAGGCGTTCTGCTCGGCCCCGACATTCAGTACAGACACATAAGTCGACGGGCCCAGCCTGAGAAAAGTCCCGAGTGACGCTCAGGCGACGTCACTCAGCAAGATCCCTTAGATGACGCCAGGAACCGTGACGGGATCAGTCACGGACTGACGGACTCGGGCTCGCTGCTCAGGCAGCGAGGGCGAAGTCAGACTGCTTCTTATCGGCAGTTATTGGTTCGCAGAGATCGTTAACGAGATAACCCTGCATCCTCGGCCCGCTTCCCGCAGAGTCACAGGCGATGTCGAAACCGATCATCCCCGTGGCGCCTGTCGGCGTGTGGACCGTTGTCGCACTGTGGAGTTGTCATATCCCGAGGCTCTCGCACCCGAGCATCTCAGACTACAACGGATGAGGAGGCCGCGCCATTCCGCGGCGCCGGACGCGAAGAGGCGGTCGGTGCGGGCGCTGCTCCCCCGCACCGACCGCCGGTCTGTCACGACTGGACGTTGTCCTTCGCGTCCTGGGCGCGGTCGGTGACCGTCTGCGCGGAATCCGTCGCCTCCGCCTTCACGTGCTGGGCGGCGTCCTGCGCGGTGTCCTTCACGGCCGCGGCAGCATCCTGAGCCGGCTCCTTCAGATGCTCCCCGACGTCCTTCACGACGGACTGCGCCTCGTCCACGAGCGGCTGCGCCGCATCCTTGACCTGGTCAGCGAGTTCGCGTTCCTTCGTCGACGCCGGGATGAGGGATGCCGCGAGGAGCCCGGCACCGAAGGCGATCAGTCCGACCGCGAGAGGGTTGCCCTCGGCCTTGCGCACCACCGTGTGTCCGGCGTCGGCGACGTGGTGCGCGGCAGAGGAGGCCGCGCCCGACACCGAGCCACCTGCGTCGTCGGCTGCGCCCATGACCTTCTCACGCGCGGAGCGGAATGCGCCTGTCACCTTGGACGTCTGCCGGTGCACCGCCTTCGACGGATTCACCTTGTCGGCGAGGGCGTCGACGTCGGAGCCGAGCTCGCCGCGGGTGCGCTCGATCTCGGCGCGGATCTGTTCGGGGGTCTGGTCGCTCATCGGTTCTCCTCGTTTCTCTTCACCGCATCGGGGATGCGCTTGAGGGTGTCCACCGTCTGCGGGGCACCCTCGACCTTCTGCAACTGCTTCTTGCCGACCACGAAGAGGACCGCGCCGATCACTCCCCACAGGACGGCCACGATGACCGCGGACCATCCGAGGCCCACGAGCTGACCGAGCGCCCACCACAGCGCGACGGACAGGAAGAACACCGCCATGAGCGCCGCATACCCCGCGCCGCCCAGCATCCCGGCGCCCTTGCCCGCGTTGGTCGCGGACTGCTTCAGCTCCGCCCGCGCGAGCGCGAGCTCCTGTCGCATGAGCGTCGACAGGTCACCTGTCACCTCGCTGAGCAGATCGCCCAGGGACGCGGACGCCGCCCGCTGCTCGGACGGCGTCGGGTGATCAGAACGCGTCGCGTCGGTCATCGTCGCCTCCCGGGATGAACGGTGCGCCGTCGCGTTCCGCCTGCGTTCGGTCGTACACCGGCGCGACCCCCGCCGGCGCCACCTGGCCACCGCCCACGGGCGGGATGGCGGGGGGAACGTAGCCGGCACGCTCCTGCACCGGCGTGGCATGGTCCTGCACAGGAGCGGAGGCTGCTCCCGTCGCCGCCGGGGATGCGCCGGCGCGGCCTGTCGCAGTGTCGCCTGCCGTGGGCGCGCCCTGCGCGAGCGCGCGGGTCAAGCGTCCGGCGGCGAGGCCCGCCAGTGCGGCGACGCCGATGAACACACCGGGCTTCCGACGCGCGAAGGACTTCACGTCGCTGAGCAGGGTTCCCGGGTCGCGGTCGCCGAGCCAGTGCCCGACGTCGCCGGCTCGAGCCGACACCTGACGGACCAGGTCCGTCGCCACACCCTGCTGGTCGGCCCCGTCCGCCATCGACCCGAGCTGACTGGCCAATGCCTGGAGGCCGGACGCGACGCGCTCCTGCTGACGCGCGGCCTGCTCGCGGAGCTCGCCCTGCGTCTGGTGATAGAGCTCTCGGGCCTGGCCGGCGACCTCGTGTGCGACGGCGCCCGCCTCGTCCTTCGCGGTGGCGGCGACGCGCCCCGCCTCGTGCCCGGCCGTGGATGCCACGTCCCGCGCCTCGTGCGCCGCGGTCGACGCGGTGCCGCCCGCATCCGATCCGCGCGTCTCGCTGACGTCACCTGATGTGATGTCCGACATGTTGCTCCTCTCGACAGCCGACCGGTGTCAGCCGGTGGAGCACAGGTCTACGACCGGACCTCACCCCGCCTGAGGGGGTTGACGGTCACGATGCGCTGTGCCATCGCGCACCGGAGGATCGGTCTGGCGGATCTCACACGGTGAGGAAGAACCGCCGGGCGAGCGGCGCGATGTCGAGGACCTCAGCGTCCTCGGCGGAGGCCCATCGGAGTTCCGCGATCTCGGCGGCGATCCGAGGCTCCTGCGAACCGAGCTCCGCGTCGAAGACCGCGGCGACGACGTCGTGGCCCGCTTCGTTGGCCGCAGCCGCCCGGAAGGTGCCGACACTCCGGAGCGACGCCGGCGCGATCCGCAGTCCCAGCTCCTCCTCGAGTTCACGCGACAAGGTCTCCGCTGCACTCTCACCGGGCTCGGGCTTGCCGCCCGGCTGCATGAAGGCAGTCGTGCCGGCCTTGCGCACCAGGAGCAGCCGCCCGTGCCGATCGCGGATGACCGCTGCGGAGACTTCGATGACGGGCCGCGTCGCCGCGTCGGGAGGACGGTATCCCGCGGCATCCGGCGTCGTCACCTCAGCACGCTAACAGGCTCACAGGCGATCCGACGTAGAATTCCGTGTGCTTCCCGACACCGCGCCCGCGCCCTCTGACGCCCTCGGGATCGATCCCGACGATCTGGCGGTGACCCTCCGCGTCCTGGCGGTCGCGCCCACGCTGCCCTCGGACCACCCCGACATCCTCCTCCTGCGCAACGCATCGGCGGCGATGGTGAAGGCCGCGCGTCGCCAGCGACGTCGCGAGATCCGAGACAGCGAGGCGGCCGCCGACCGCGCCGTGATCGCTGCGACCGCCACCGGCGCCCCCGACCGCATCGACGACGAGACGCGCGGCATCCCCATCGCGGCGCGGATCACGGCACCGTCCGCGGGCACACTGCGGCGGGCTCGCGACTGCTACATATGCAAGCAGCCGTATACACGCGTCGATGCCTTCTATCATCAGCTCTGCCCCGATTGCGCGGCCCTCAGTCACGCCAAGCGCGACGCCCGCACGGACCTCACCGGTCGGCGCGCCCTGCTCACCGGGGGGCGCGCGAAGATCGGCATGTACATCGCGTTGCGGCTGTTGCGTGACGGCGCCGAGACGACGATCACGACGCGCTTCCCGCGCGACGCCGCCCGCCGCTTCCAGAGCCTTCCGGACGCGTCGGAGTGGATGCACCGGCTCACCGTCGTCGGCATCGACCTGCGCGACCCCGCCCAGGTCGTGGCGCTCGCCGACGACGTCGCGGCGGCCGGTCCGCTCGACATCCTCATCAACAACGCGACGCAGACGGTGCGCCGATCGCCGCGGGCGTACCAGCCCCTCGTCGACGCCGAGGCGGAGCCCCTCCCCGACGGCATCCTCCCCGCACTGCGGACGTACGGACACAGCGCGGAACGGCACCCTCGTGCCCTGAGCGGGTCGTTCGCGCCCCACCCCCTGCTGGACGCACCGACGGCGCCGGTCGGACGACTCGTCCGCGAGGCCCTCGCGCCGGGCGCGAGTTCACTCGAACGCCTCGCAGCAGGCACCGCCATCGACGCGGGTGGCCTGCTCCCCGACACCGCGGACACCAACTCCTGGGTGCAGCGCGTCGAACAGGTCGATCCGCTCGAGATGCTCGAGGTGCAGCTCGCCAACACCACGGCGCCCTTCCTCCTCGTCTCACGTCTGCGCGCCGCGCTGGCAGCAAGCTCCGCCCGCCGCACCTACGTCGTCAACGTGAGCGCGATGGAGGGTGTGTTCGGCCGCGGCTATAAGGGCGCGGGGCATCCGCACACGAACATGGCGAAAGCCGCCGTCAACATGCTGACCCGGACCAGCGCCCGCGAGATGTTCGAGACCGACGGGATCCTGATGACGAGCGTCGACACCGGATGGATCACCGACGAGCGTCCGCACCCGACCAAGATCCGCCTCGCGGAGGAAGGCTTCCACGCCCCGCTCGACCTCGTCGACGGCGCCGCGCGGGTGTACGACCCGATCGTCCGAGGCGAAGCGGGTGAGGACCTCTTCGGTGTCTTCCTGAAGAACTACGCCCCCGGTCGATGGTGAGGCAGCTTCCCGAGCCGGGCCGACGGGTCGTGATCCGGTACATCCTGCCGTCCGGGCAGGCGACGGACGCGCTGGGAGAGCTGCTGTCGGTCGACGCGGTCGACGCGGTCGTGGACGGCAAGCGCGGGATCGAGCGGATCCCCCGAGGTGCGGTCATCGCCGCCCGAGAGGTGCCCCCACCGCCGGCACCGCGTAGCGTTCGACCATGACCGAACTGATCATCACCGTCCGTGGCACGAGCCGCAGCGAGCACCGACCGGAGCGGGCGACCGTCAGCGTGTCGGCCGTGGCGGACGGACCGGAGCGGGTCGACGTCGTGGCGACCGCGACGACGGCCGCCGCGTCGCTGCGGGCATCCCTCGAGGCTCTCCGAGACCGCGGCGTCGTCGAGGAGTGGTCCGCGGGCGACGCGACCGTCTGGTCCGATCGGCCGTGGACGGATGCCGGGCCGTCCTCGAGCCTCGTCCACCACGCCGAGATCCGGGTGGCGGCGGTCTTCGCAGATCCGGGAGCGGTCTCGGGCTGGCTCGACGCCGTCGCAGCGGACGAGCGTCACCGCATCCATTCGGTGCAGTGGGATCTGCGGGCAGAGACCCGCTCGCACGCGGAGCGCGAGGCCGCGACGTCGGCCATCGGCGACGCGTGGGAGCGCGCCACCGGATACGCGGGAGCCGCCGGCAGGGCGGCCGTGGAGCCGATCGAGATCGCCGACGCAGGGCTGCTGGCGGGGACCGAGCCGGGCGCGCAGAGCGAGCGCCTCTTCGCGAAGGCGGCGATGGATGCGTCGCCGGCGGGGTTCGCATTCGCCCCCGCCCCGGTCGTCATCGCCGCGTCGGTCGACGTCCGCTTCCGCGCGTCCTGAGCCTCAGTCGCCGAGCCGGTTTCGGCTGCGCATGGCACGCTCCGCCTCGCGCTTGTCCTCGCGCTCGCGGATCGTCTGACGCTTCTCGTACTCGCGCTTGCCCTTGGCCACTGCGATCTCGACCTTGGCCCGTCCGTCCGAGAAGTAGAGCTTCATCGGGATGAGGGTGTATCCCCCGGCCGACACGGCGTGCGAGAGCTTGACGATCTCCTCCTTGTGCAGGAGCAGCTTGCGGGTGCGCTTGGCGGCATGGTTGGTCCAGTGGCCCTGCGAGTACTCGGGGATGTGCACGGCGTCGAGCCACGCCTGACCGCCGTCGATGAAGGCATACCCGTCGGTGAGGTTCGCACGCCCCTGCCGGAGCGATTTCACCTCGGTCCCGGTGAGGACGAGACCGGCCTCATAGGTCTTCTCGATCGCGTAGTCGTGCCGCGCGCGACGATTCGTCGCGACGACCTGCTCCCCGCGTTCCCTGGGCATGATGACTCCTCCACCGGACCGCGCCCTCTGCGCAGCCAGCCTGTCAGTCTAGACCAGGTCGGGCGTCAGGTCCGCAGCCATCGTCGGATCGCGAAGCTCGCCGACAGCGCCGCGAGCACCAGGCCGAGCCCGACGATCACGGGGATCACGACGAGCGCGTCGGACGCGTCGATCCACGTGGTCACGAAATCGATCTGGTCGGTCAGATACCCCTGCACCCCGAACCGGACCCCGAGCCAGATCGCGACGCTCGCCAGCGCAGAACCCAGCAGCGCAGCGAAGACGCCCTCGAGGATGAACGGGGTCTGGATGAAGCGGTTCGATGCGCCGACGAGGCGCATGATCCCGAGCTCGCGACGTCGGGCGTACGCCGAGAGGCGGATCGTCGTCGCGATCAGGAGGACGGCGGCGACGAGCATGAGACCTGCGATGCCGACCGCGATGTAGGTGGCGATCGTGAGCGCCGAGAACAGCGGGTCGAGGTACTCCATCTGGTCGGTGACCTCCTCGACCCCCTCGACGCCGGTGAAACCCTCGGTGATCACATCCGTCTGCGAAGGGTCGACCAGGTTCACCCAGAACGTCTCGTTGAGCTGCTCGGGCGTGATGAACGAGGCGTAGTCCTCGCCCATCAGGTCGAGGACGTTCTGATATGCCTCGTCGCGCGTCTCGAAGCGAACGCTCCGGACGACGCCGTCCAGCGCGGGGCCCTCCAGACGCTCCGCCACGGCGGCGACCTGCTCCTCGGTGGCGACACCGTCGCCGCAGGTCGTCGCATCCGAATCGTCACGGCACATGAAGACGGCGACCTGGGCCCGCTCGGCCCAGTAGCCCTGCATCTTCACGATCTGCATCTGCATGAGGATGGCCGCCCCTACGAACGTGAGGGACACGAAGGTCACGAGGACCACCGAGATCACCATCGAGGCGTTGCGGCGGAGGCCAGTCAGGGCCTCACCCAGCACGAGTCTGACTCTCATGCCGTCGGCCCCACTTCTTCGTCCTCATCGCGGCGCCGCAGTCCGAGGCGGTCGGCCGCCCCCAACCCGTCGATGGTCGCGAGGTCGATCTCCGGAGCGACGATCGGGATGCCGCGCGTCCCCGTATCGGATTCCGCGGCGGTCGCGGCGCGGTCGCCACCGTCCACGGGTCCGGTCTCCGCCCGCGGGGCATCCGCCACGACCGGCACCGCCGGGAGGACCTGGTCCGGCTCCGGCGCGGGAGGCTCGACGGGCGCCGCGGGCACCACCGGCTCGGGGAAGCCCGCGACGGGTCCCGTCCCTCCCGAGGCGATCTGCTTCTGCAGTTCGAGGACGGCGGTGAGCGCCGCGGTGGCCGCTGCGCCCTTCTCCGTGGCGGGAGCGAGGACGGGAAGACCCGACGTGTCGCCGTACCCGCCGTGGCGCTCGTCACGGACCACGACCCCGGCGCGCAGCTCGATCACGCGTCGCTGCATCTGATCGACGAAGCCGGCCTCGTGGGTGGCCATGACGATCGTCGTCCCGCCCGCGTTGATCCGCGCGAGCAGTTGCATGATGTCGATCGACGTCCCCGGGTCGAGGTTGCCGGTGGGCTCGTCGGCGAGCAGGATCTGCGGGCGGTTGACGATCGCGCGGGCGATGGCCACGCGCTGCTGCTCGCCGCCGGAGAGCTCGTGGGGCAGGCGCTTCTGCTTGCCGTCCAGCCCGACGAGGGCGAGGGCCTCGGGCACCGACTGCTGGATGAACGCGCGGCTCGAGCCGATCACCTGCAGGCTGAAGGCGACGTTCTGGAAGACGGTCTTGCCGGGCAGGAGGCGGAAGTCCTGGAACACCGAGCCGATGTGCCGACGGAAATAGGGAACCTTGCGCGTCGACAGGCTGCGGCTGTCGCGTCCGAGGACGACGACACGTCCCTCCGACGGCACCTCCTCACGGAGGACGAGCCGGAGGCAGGTGGATTTGCCGGAACCGGAGGCCCCGACGAGGAAGACGAACTCCCCGCGCTGCACGTCGAACTCGACGTCGCTCAGCGCCGGCTTGCTGGTCCCGCGGTAGTGCTTGGAGACGTTCTCGAACCGGATCATGGCCTCACAAGGCTAAGCGCCGGGGTCGCCGCATCCGTCAGCGACACTCCCCCGCGCTCAGCCCGCCGAGAGCGTGCCGCGGACGATGGAATCGCCGGAGTGGGCCGCGTCGCCGTCGTCCGCCTCCTGCGAGATGTCGACGACGCTGAACCGCTCGACGTCGACGTCGTCGGGGACGTCGAAGGTCCCCGACGAACCCTCCAGGACGCCGAGGCTCACGAGATCCGATGCGTCTGCGGTCAGCAGCCAGACCTCGCGGTGACCGTTGGACGGCACGGACGCATCGAGGTCCACGACGACCCGGTTGTGCCCGTCGATGCGCTCGAGGACCGCATCCCCGCTCGCACCCTGCCACGCGGGGAAGCCGTCGAGCCGCGCCTCGGCCACGATGTCGGTGCGTGGGACGATGCCGCCGACGGCCCAGACACCCGCGACGAGGGCGACGACCGCGGCGACCGACCCGGCCAAGACGAAGAAGACGGGCCTGCGGCTGACGCGTCGCCGGCGCGCTGCGTGATGAGCCGGATGCCGATCGGCGGCATCCGTCCCGCCGGGCGTCGCTTCCGGCGCGGCGGCGGTGGGCTCGTCGCCCGCATCGGCGAGGGCGAGCTCGGACCTGATCGACTCCCACACGCGATCGGGGGGTGTGAGGAGGGTGTCACCCTCGCGCGTCGCGCGTCCGGCCAGGACGGCGCGCTCGAACGAGGCGACCTCCGCGGCGCACTCGGCGCATTCCTCCACGTGCCGCTGCGCGTCCGCCCCGGCATCCTCGCCCAGGGCGAGGAGGGCGGCGACCTCGGGGTCAAGATGTGACACGCTGCGCCTCCAATCGGGTCCGCAGGCGGGTGAGACTTCGTCGGATGTGGCTCTTCACGGTTCCCAGGGGCATCCGGAGCCGTTCGGAGATCTGCTGGTGGGTGAGGTCCTCGTAGAACGCCAGGGCGAGCACGGCGCGCGCATCGGGTTCGAGCTGTGCGACCTCGTCCGCCACCAGCATCGCATCCGACAGGTCCGTGTCGACCGATGCGTCGGGCACAGTGGCCCTCAGCGCCTCCTCGATGCGCGCCGCTCGTGCCCGGGCCTCGTGCGCGTCGGCGATGCGACGACGGGCGATGGTGACCAGCCAGGCGCCCAGCGGTGCCTCACCGGGGCGGAAGGTCGACCTCGAGGTCCAGGCCGACACGAACGTGCGCTGGGTGACGTCCTCGGCCTCGGCCGGATCCCCGAGCGAGCGGACGGCGAGCGTGTAGACGATCCGCGACCAGCGGTCGTACATCGTCTTCATCGCGGACTCGTCCCCCGTTGCGAAGCGACGTGCGAGATCGATGTCGTCGTCGACGGCGTGCTCCTTCCGTGCAGCGAGCCGTGGCTCGGCGAGCGTGCTCATGACCGGGCCTGCGCGATGAGGACCACGTTATCGCTGTAGGTCCTCGTCTGCTCGTCGAACCTCCCCCCGCAGGTGATGAGGGCGAGCGAACGCGGGCCGGTCCGCGTGAAGAGGTCGTCCACCGGCAACTGCGCGCGCGGGATGGAGGTGACGGACTCGGTGACGTACTGCGTCGTCGTACCGTCGGCATCCGTCACAGACACCACGTCCCCTGCCGTCGCGTCGCGCAGCTTCGCGAGGGGCCCGACGCCGTACTCGTGATCGTCGACGTGCGCGGCGAGCACGGTGGTCCCTTCAGGGTCCCCCGGCGCCGGGCCGTACTCGTACCACCCCGCGATCTGCGGCCGCTCGGGGATCTCCATGCTGCCGTCCTCCTGGACGCCCACCGCGGAGACGGGCATGTCGACGCCCAGCGATGCGATGGTCAGGCGCTCGGGCACGGGAGCCTGCTCGATCGGAGCCGGCGTCGCCGGGGCGACCGGCACGGAGACCTGCGGCGTGGGCGCCGAGGGCGGCGCAGACGCGCCGGGGCCGATCCCGGAGGCTTCGGGGGGCGAGCCAGCCTCCGAGATCGGCGTGCAGGCCGCCAGCAGCACAGCCGTCAGGGCGACGGCGATGAGCGACGGGCGGCGCAAGAGCGTGCCTCAGCGACGAGCGCTCGCGGCGCGGGTTGCGAGGACGGCGGCAGCGACGAGGCCGGCGATCAGCGCGGCGCCGCCGACGACGAGCCAGCCGCCTGCCCCGTTCTCAGCGACCAGGCCGGCCGATCCGGTGTTGACCCCGTCCGGCCCCGAGTGGAGCCCGTCGATGGTCTGCGTCGCCAGGGCGAGGTTGCCGTCCTCAGCGCTGCCCCAGGCGTAGACGATCGTCAGCACGCCCTCCTGGACCTCGACGTCAGCCGGACCGATCACCGGGTCCGTGGTGCCCTCGAGAGCCACCGCGGCGCTCACCGTGCCTGCCGGCAGGTCGAGCGACTCCTCGTTCGGGTTGGTCAGCCCGGTGATGACGGCCTCGCCGCCTGCCAGGACGTCGACCGCGGGCGCGGCGGCCACGTGACGCACCGTCAGCCGCCCCTCGCCCGCTGCAGTCTCCGCCGTGTCGTTGGTGAAGAGGTTGGCCGCGGGGGCGCCCTCGGCGTCGAGGTGCGCGACGGCCGTGTAGCTCATCCCGGCGTCGAGCGTCAGATCGATCGGGCCCAGCACGGGTTCTGAATCGTCCGCCGCATCCGCAGCCGTCAGCGCGACGGAGTACGTGCCTCCGGGCAGTTCGAGCGGACCGCCCAGGTCGCCGGGCTGGAAGTCGTCGATCGTCAGCTCGCCGTCGACGTAGACGTCGACCGGGGTGTCGGGGATGGCGTGCAGGACTGCCAGGTCGGCCGTCTCGGAGGTCGAGGCCGAGGCGGGGGCGAGTGCGGTCAATGCCACCGCAGCACCGAGGGCGATGCCCGCAGAGAGCGTCTTGCGCATGGGGTACTCCTTCTGGTTCGGCGCGACCTGTTGCGCGCGTTCACAGAGGTATTCCCCGGCGCACCCCTCTTTGGATGCAGGTGGATGAGAAAAGCTCGGAGCCGACCCGCGACCGGGTCAGCCGTCGTCGTCTTTCCGCTTGCGCCAGCGGATGCCGGCGGCGATGAAACCGTCGAGGTCGCCGTCGAACACCACGGTCGGGTTGCCGACCTCGTGCCCGGTCCGCAGGTCCTTCACCAACTGCTGCCCGTAGAGGAAGTAGGAGCGCATCTGGTCGCCCCAGCTCGCCGTGATCGTGCCGGCGAGCTCCTTCTTCTTCGCGGCCTCCTCCTCCTTCTGCAGGAGCATGAGGCGGGTCTGCAGCACGCGCATGGCGGCGGCGCGGTTCTGGATCTGGCTCTTCTCGTTCTGCATCGACACGACGATGCCCGTCGGGAGGTGGGTCAGGCGCACCGCGGAGTCGGTCGTGTTGACCGACTGGCCGCCCGGACCGGAGGACCGGAACACGTCGACACGGATGTCGCCCTCGGGGATGTCGACCTCCTGCGCCTCCTCCATCACGGGGATGACCTCGACCGCCGCGAAGCTGGTCTGGCGCTTGTCGGCGGAACCGAACGGGCTGATACGGGCGAGACGGTGCGTTCCGGCCTCGACCGACAGCGTGCCGTACGCGTAGGGGGCGTCGACCTCGAATGTGGCTGACTTGATGCCCGCGCCTTCGGCGAAGGAGGTGTCCATCACCTTGACGGAGTACTTGTGGCGCTCGGCCCACCGCAGATACATGCGCATGAGCATCTCCGCGAAGTCGGTGGCGTCGTCGCCGCCGGCACCCGAGCGGATCGTCACGACCGCGCCGCGGTCATCGTACTCGCCGTCGAGGAGCGTCTGCACCTCGAGCTGGCTGATGACCTTCTCGAGGTCGACGATCTCGCGGCGCGCCTCCTCCGCGGACTCCTCGTCCTCCATCTCCTGAGCGAGCTCGACGAGCACTTCGAGGTCGTCGAGCCGCTGCTCGACCTCGGTGACCCGCTTGAGCTCGGCCTGGCGGTGGCTGAGGGCGCTGGTGACCTTCTGCGCCTTCTCGACGTCGTCCCAGAGATCGGGGGCGCCCGCCTCCTCGGACAGTCGCGCGATCTCGGCGTGCAAGGCGTCGACGTCGACGACCGCCTTGATCTCACCGAAGGTGGAACGGAGGGCCTGGATGTCGGCAGACGGATCGAATTCGAGCATGACACTCCAGAGTAACGTGGATGGCGATGTCCGACCGCCCCGACTCCCCCCGCGCACGGGAGGTGCTCTGGCGGTTCGGGCCGATGGTCTACGCCCCGACCGTGCTCTTCGCGGTCGGGGAAGGCGCCGTGCTGCCCCTCATCCCGATCCTGGCAGGCGCCCTGGGGGCCGACGTCGCCCTCTCCGCGCTCATCGCATCGATGCTCGTCGTCGGTCAGCTCGTGGGCAATCTGCCTGCGGGCTGGGCCGTCGCGCGCGTCGGCGAGCGGATCACCATGATCGCCGCCGGTTCCCTCGCCCTCGCCGTCTCCGTGACGGCAGCACTCCTGCCCGTGCTCCCGGTCTTCGCCGCCGCGGTGTTCCTCATCGGATTCTGCGCGGCCGCATTCGGGCTGGCGCGCCACTCGTTCATGACCACCCGCGTGCCCGTCCTGTTCCGAGCGCGCGCGCTGTCACTGCTCGGCGGCACCTTCCGCCTCGGCATGTTCGCAGGGCCCTTCATCGCCGCAGCGCTCATCGGCGTGTTCGGCGACGAACGGTCGACGATCTGGTTCTTCGCGGTCTGCCTCGTCGCGCTGATCGTCCTCGTCGCGCTCGGACCGGATCCCGAGACGCAATTCCACCCCGATGTCGGCGTCCGCCCGCTCGACGCCGAGGATTCCGGAGAAGCCGTCACCGGCTCCCTCCCCGTCGCCGAGCGTCTCGGGGTCTTCCGGACGATGTGGCAGCATCGCCGCGTCCTGTCGAGGGTGGGGATGGCCGCCGCCTGCCTCTCGGCGGTCCGCTCCGCCCGCCAGGTGGTCCTTCCGCTGTGGGGCGTGTCCATCGGGCTCGACGCGCAGACGATCGCGCTCGTCATCGGCGTCTCCGGAGCGCTCGACTTCGCGCTGTTCTACGCGAGCGGGCAGGTGATGGACCGCTTCGGCCGGCTGTGGGCAGCGCTGCCCGCCATGACGCTCATGGGCAGCGGTTTCCTCGCCCTCTCGGTCAGCCATGACGTCGCCGAGCCCGCGATGTGGTTCGCCATGTTCGCCGCCGTCCTCGGCGTCGGGAACGGCCTGTCCAGCGGCATCCTGCTGACCATCGGGGCCGATATGGCACCGAAGGACGACCCCGCGCCGTTCCTCGGCTCCTGGCGGACGTTGACGGATGCCGGTGGCGCCACGACCCCGCTCATCGTCACCGGCATCACGGCGGTGTCCTCCCTGTCGTTCGCCGCCGGTGCGGTGGGGCTCATCGGGCTGCTGGGCGCCGTGGCCTTCATCCGGTGGCTCCCCCGATTCGTCCCTCACGTCCGCGACTGAGCACGCTCACTGCGTCGACGGCGGCGCGCAATGGGGCGTTCTCCCCATGGCACGTCGGAGGGCCCGCACCGTAGAGTCCTTGGCTGGAGGTGCTGCGGTGGGAATGATGTTGCCGAACGAGCTCGTCTGGGTGATGGAGAAGCTCGGTTTCGACTGGCCCGACATCGACGAGGACGAGGTGCGCAAGGGCGCCGAGCTGGTGCGCAACCTCGGGAACGACCTCGAGGGTGTCATCCAAGCCGTCGACAACAAGATGAACGGCGACGTCGCGGCGGCGATGCGCGGCCAGGCCGGCCCGGCGACCACGAGCGCCTGGAACACGAACCGGTCCACCAACCTGCAGAAGCTCGTCGACCTCATGCCGCCCGCAGCCACCGCCATGGATGTGGGCGCGGCCGGCATCACCGCGCTGAAGATCAAAGTCATCGTCGACGTCACGTCGACGATGATCGCGCTGGTGGCGATGCTGACGAATCCCATCACCGCGGTGGGGGCGGGCCCGATGCTGCTCATCAAGAAGAAGCTGCTCAACGCCGCCGTCGACATCGCCGTCGAGCAATTGATGAACCAACTCCTGCCGATGGCGATCGAACCGATGGCGGAGCAGCTGCCCGCGATCGTGGACGCCATCCTCGACGCCCCCGTCGTCGAGGGCGCGGCCGGCGACTCGGACGAGTTCTACGCCGATCTGGAGGCCCTCGAGGCCGCGCGGAGCGACGTGAAGCTCCGGGGCGGCGACATCCAGACCATCACGTCGACGTTCTTCTCGGAGTTCTCGGCACTCGATTTCGGAGGTGACGCCTGATGTCCGGGATGAAGGGGCTGTTCCGATCACTGAAGGAGGCGGTCCTCGGCGGGATGGGGCACAGCAAAGAGCGTCTGCACCAGGTGGCGGACAACCTCGACGGTCATTTCGACACGGTGATCCGCCGCGTCCGCGACAGGGACACGTTCGACGCTCCCCCCTCGCTCACCGGCAACAGCGTCAACCGCATCGACCGCACCACGCGCGAGCCCCTGTACCGCTCCGACAACAGGCCGCCCGAGGTCATCTTCGACGAGGGCTTCGAGGTCCGGAATCCCGACAACAACAACTACGAGGATTTCGTCCGCTTCAACACGCACTCGAACTTCATCAGCACCACCAGAGACCCTGACCTCTACAAGCACTGGCCGTCGGACTACCGGTACACGGTCGACGCGCCCGGCGGCATCGATGCCGACCTCACCATTCCGGACAACCCCTTCGGCCCGAGCTCGCCGAAGCCCGAATCCGAGATCTCCTTCCAGGGCGGGATCACGCCGGACCGCATCGTCGGCGCCCATCCGGTGAAGCCCGACAACACGCTCGGCGAGTGGATTCCGAACCCGGGATATGGTGGCAATGACCGAGCATGATGAGGATGACAGGGGTTCGCAGATGACGTCGCAGATCTCGCCGCCTCCGATCACCGACGCGCTCCGCGCGCAGGCGCGGCAGCGCCCGGGCGAGTGGGTCTACGCGGTCGATCCGGAATTCGAGGGCTCCGATCGCGTTCCGCCCGAGGGCATCATCGGCGCCTGGCGCTCCGACGAGCGCGGCGAGGTGACCGGCGACTTCACGCCCAATCCGCGCTACGTCCCCTCGCCGACTGCACGAGGCTGGGCGCAGCCGACGTCGCGCCTCGAGCGGGTACTGCAGCTGGTCCGAGCCGGACACGCCCCCGGCGTCGACCTCGATCGCGAGTTCGCAGCCGCGGACGTCCTCGTCTACAGCCGACCCGAGGGGGGACTGTTCGTTGCGCGGGACGGCGATGCGGGGGTGATCTACGCCTTCTCGGATGCCGCCAAGGCCACCACGTCGGGGTACGACCAGTTCACGACGATGACGGGGCGCGAGCTCGCAGCCGCGCTGCCGTCCGGTGTGCGGATCGCCCTCAATCCCGGTGCCGATGTCGGCGTCGCGATCGAACCCGCCGACGTCCTCGCCGCGGGATGAGCACGGACTCGCGAAGGATCACCGTCGCGCGCGGAGATGAGCGCGTCGACGCGACCATCGCGTGGCGGCGGGACGGCTGGCGGTACGCCGTGACGATCTCGTCGGACGCCTTCGCGACCGTCGAAGAGGTCGCGGACGACGCGTTCGAGGCGCTCTCCCTCGTCCGTGAGCATCTCGAACCGGCAGGGTGGCGGATCGGCGTCGTGGGCGCCCAGGCGGACGTCTGGCCCAGCGGCATGGCCCGCGACCAGGGCGGCGGCCTGCGGGCGTACCGCCTGACCGAGACGCAGGTGGGCGACCTGGTGGACGTCTTCGAACCCGCCGATCCGGCCAGTGCGACCACGGTCGCGGCCCAGCGGGCCGAGAGCGACCGGCTCTACGACCTCATCCGGACCGCGAACCGACGAGGCTGACAGCGAGGTCGTTCGAGCGCGCTAGTCGAGCGCGGTGCGGCTCGTGGCCGTCGCCTCGAGGGACACCCCCTCCGGAACGAAGAGAGTCGCGATCGGCGGACGCCAGGTGCGGACGACGGTGACCCGCGCGGACACGCCGTCCGGTGTGCGCGCCGACGCGACGGCGGCACCGCTGTCGGCGGCGACGATCGCTTCCGCCTGGGCGCGCACCTCGTCGGCGGTGAGTTCTGCACGAGGCGCACCGTCGACCACCTCGAGGACGAACCCGTCGGCGGCGGCCAAGGCCGCGGCATCCGCCGTCGCCTGCGTGCGCTTCTGGGCGAGGTAGAGGCTCGTCGCGTCCACCGACACGAAGACGAGGACGAGGGCCAGCAGGGCGTAGCCGATCGTCAGCAGCAGGACGCTGCCGTCCTCGTCTCGCCTCATGACCCGTCCCGCCAGTAGCGCGACACCTTCTGCACCGAGGAGGCCTCGACGCCGATCCGGGTGGCGTCCTGCAGCCCGAAGACAGGCGGCACGAGGGGCAGACCCGCCGAGGCGACGACGGTGACACGGATGGTTGCACCCGCCGCAGGACACGATGACGGAGGACCGACGCAGGTGAGCTCCACCCCGACCTCGTCGCGGTCGAGCTCGTACTCCCGCGCGATGGCGTCGAGCACGGCAGCCGCCCGGGCGTCCGCGTCGTCGGCCCCCTCCGCCGACGCCACGGCGCGCGCGACATGGCGCGCCGCCGACTCCACACCCAGCGCGTGGGACTGCACGATGCCGAGAGTGACGATGAGGTAGACGACGGGGACCAGGAGCACCACGCCGCCGAAGATGAACTCGAGCGCCGCGGAGCCGCGCTCGTCCCCGACGATGTCAGTCGAACGTCTCCACCGGCGCATGCACGGTCACCTCCCAACCTTGAGAGATGCCGAGGAGGCCGATCAGAGGAAGTCGTGTCGTCAGCGTGACGGACACTGTGTCGTACCCGAGCTTGGACGACTCCCAGGCCGCAGCACCTTCCACGAACCCATCGCCGACGGCGCGCTCGACCGTCTCACGGGCCCGCAGCGCGCCCGCCGCCGTCTCCACGTCGGCGAGCGCCGCGTAGTAGGCGCCCTCGACGGCCGCGTCGTGCACCACGTTCCGGACGTAGACGGCCAGCGCCAGCTGCAGCACCCCGAGGGTGAGCACGGTCAGCAGCACGCCCACCAGCACGAACTCGACGGGAGTCGAGCCGCGATCGTCACGGAGGAGATGCCGCATCCGTGTCAGGCCTCAGAAACTCGACACCTGGTCGATGGCCTGCTCGAACAGCTGCGCCAGCGCCGGACCCGCGAGCGCCCAGATGACGACCACGAGCCCCGCCGTCATGAGGGTGATGAGTACCCAGCCGGGAACGTCGCCCTGCTCGTCGCGTCGGACGTCGGCGACGACGGACCCCCAGGCGGTGCGCAGGTGCGCGAGAGTGTGTCGGATCATCGATCTCTCCTTTCAGTCAGGTCAGCCCACACCGAGACGCAGCATGACGATCCCGGGGAAGACGGCGAAGATGACGCTCATCGGGAGAAGGAGGAAGACGATTGGCTGGAACATCTCCTTTAGGCTTCCTAACGTGATGGCGACCAGTACCCTTAACCGCACCGCCGTGATCTATGCACGCATCAGCCTGGACCGGACCGGCGAGGGAGCCGGTGTCGATCGCCAAGAGAGCGAATGCCATCAGCTCGCAGCTCGCCTCGGGCTCGACGTCTCGCGCGTGTACGTGGACAACGACATCAGCGCCACGTCCGGCGCAGAGCGCCCGCAGTTCAAGCGAATGCTGGCCGACCGTCCCGCCGCGATTATCACCTGGGCGCAGGACCGCCTCTTGCGGCTCTCAGCCGACCTCGAGAAGGTCATCACGCTGAACATCCCCGTTCATATGGTCACGCAGGGAACACTGGACCTCGCGACGCCCGCCGGGCGTGCTGTTGCCCGCACTGTCGCTGCCTGGTCAACTTTCGAGACCGAGCAGAAGGGGCTCCGCCAGCTCGCCGCAAACGATCAGCGCGCCGCAAAGGGGCAGCCGACGGTGCGCCCTGGCTACGGCTACCGTCGAGTCGACGGGCGTGACGTGGTGGAGGCCAATGAGGCCGCGATCATCCAGGAGGTCGCGAGTCGTATCCTCGCCGGGGAGCCGTTGAGGGCCGTCGCCCGCGACCTGAACTCCCGTCAGGTCCCCTCCCCCGGCGGCGCGCCTTGGCAGGGCGTCACCTTGCGGCAGCTCGTCACTCGGCCCTCGCTCGCGGGCCTTCGCACGCACCGCGGCCGGGTGGTCAGCGCGTTCGATGCCGAACTGCACCCTGCGATCCTGGAGCGGGATACTCACGACCGCCTGATCGCGCTCGTGCGAGACCCTGCGCGAACTGTTAGCGGTGTGGGCCGCCCGCCCCAGCACCTTCTGAGCGGGATCGCCATATGCGGCAAGTGTGGCGCAAAGATGCGGCGGATGCCGGGCCGGATGACGACCACCAAGCGCGGCGGGGCGAAGCGACAGCCTCCCGCGTATGGCTGTCCCGTCTGTTACGGCGTGCGCCGGAAGCAGTCCGATGTCGAGGCGTTCGTTGTCGCGGTGCTGCTTCGCCGCCTGGAGAGCCCTGACGCGCTCGACCTCGTAGGGACGACTGACCCTGCCGGCGCAGCTGCGGCGCGCGATGCCGTTGCCGCGATCGACGCGCGCCTGAGCAGCGCCGCCGATGCCTACGCGGCGGGGGCGATCGAGCTCTCCCAGCTCACGCGGATCACCACGCAGCTCCGAGCCGATCGGGACGCCCATGCCGCCGCCCTGACCGCCGCGCTGCCCTCATCCCTACCCGCTGACCTGGCCGGGCCCCGCGTTAAGGAGCGGTGGGCAACGCTCGGCATTGAAGCCAGGCGCGCGGTGCTCAGCGCGCTGCTGCGGATCACAGTGCAGCCGTCTGGCCCGGGGCGCGATTTCAATCCTGAGCTGATCCGGATCGACTGGCTTACGGATACCGCGTCCGCGGAAGTTTGACGGCAGCCGCCGTTATGGAAGCACCCCCGCGACTGACTCGGCGGGGCAATGATCGAAGGAACCCAACATGGAAGCCAGCGCAAACACGACAGAGACGATCGAGCGCCACGCCTTTCTTGCGGGCGTCGAGCTGCTGACTGTCGACTGGCCGGACGGCCGTCACGCGGCGACGCTCGTGCTGGAGCGCGATGCAGACGTTTCGGCTGGGGAACTGCGAGCGCTTGCGGAGGCGTTCGAGGCGTTCCCGGCGTGGCTCCGTGCCCGCGCCGACGAGCAGGACGCCCGCGCATGACCGACCCTACGGGCCATTTCGCGGGCGATTCCGAGCTCGACCAGGTCATCCTCGATGGCCGCCTCTATCAACGGCATGGCTCCTCAACCCCGGTCCCGTGGGCGCGTTCCGGTACGCCGGTCGGGTGGACAATTACTGTCCGGTGCGCCGCCGCCACACACTCCGCGGAGGCACGGCCCGTCGTGATGATCGCGCGCTGCGTCAGCGACGGCGTAGGAAGGCCTCCGTGGTCGTTTGAGCTGCGCGGGCGCTCGGAATGGGCGGCACTCGACGGGTTCCGTGGGCAGGGGCTCGTGGAACGCGTCTCGCCCGCCGACTGGGCGAGCGTTGCCCCGGCCCGAATGGCATACCGGCTCCGATGCCCGAGTTGCCCTGAGGACTTGCCCGTCGGTGACGAGTTCATCCTCTACTCGCTTATGGAGGAACGCGCTGCGGACCGAAAGCACGGGGATACCCTGCAGCGCATCCGCGCGTCGCGTTCGTAAGCACGAGTCGGCATGGGCTAACGTAACGGGAGTCGGCGCTCGCGTCCGGCCTACATCGTCACCTCCCAGCGGAGGGGCATATCGCCCCTTCCCACTGGGAGGTTTCTTTGTCTACCTCAACCCCCGTAGCTCCCGCCCTCAACGGCTGGGCGAGCATCGCCGATGCGGCCACCGCCCTCGGAATCAGCCGCGACACCGTCCGTCGCATGATCAGTCGCGGCGAAGCGCGCGCGGAACGGGTCGGCCCCCGGTTGATCCGCGTCGACCTGTCCAGCATCCAGCGGCAGCCCGTCGGCCCGCGCGTCGGGCCTGACTACGAGGCAGTGCGGGAGCGTCTGCTCGCGCAGCTCCCGGTCGAGATGATCGACCCCAACGTGCTCACACAGCTCGACCGCCTGATTAATGAGGCTAAGCGGTCCAACGCCCACGCCAATCTGCGACGCGACCGCGCCGTTGACGAGCGGATCGCTGCGGGGGACGACGAGTGACCGCCGCGACCGGGCCTGAGGCACGTCCCTCACTCTCGGATGACACCCGCCTCTACATCGAGCGTCTCGTCGCCGCCGCTCCCCCGCTGTCGCCGGGCCAGAGATCACGACTCGCGGTGCTGCTGAACGGCGGCGTCTCGTGAATGTCGAACGCCGCCCCGGTGGGACGGCGAGGGCGAGTGCTGGCAGGCAGTCGTCGTCGATCGTATTCCGCCGCCCCGACGTCACCGCGTGTGTGCGGGTGGACCTCACCGAACCCGCGAACGGCGACCGCTTTGAGTCCGGCGAGGTAGCACGGCGGGTGCACCGCGCCGTCGTCGGTACGCCCGCGGGCGTCACGCTGAAACTCGTGGTCAGCGCCGAGACCCCTGACTACGCGCCGATCATCCCCGACGGTGCCCGCGTACAGATCGACGCACCGGACGGCATCACTGCCGCGCGGTGGCTCGGGCTGCTGAGCGGAGGCCCCGAGTGACCTGGGCACCGCTCGACCTCTCCGGCATCATCGACGCCGTCGCAAACGGCCTCGACGCCGACAACGCGCCGTCCGTGGTGCGCCGCACTGACGGCCCCGGACTGTTCTACTCGGGCGAGGTCAACGGCATCCACGGCGCATCCGGGTCCGGGAAAACCTGGTTTCTCTTGCACGGGTGCGCGCAGGAGGTGCTCGACGGTCGCCACGTCGTCTATGTCGACCATGAGGGCAATCCGCGCGGTGTGGTCCGTCGGTTGCTCGATCTCGGCCTGACCGCGGACGAGATCGGCGGCCACTTCCACTACGTGCAGCCCGAGGTCGCCTTCCACGAGGGCGGCAAGGCGTTGCTGACGTTCGTCGAGGACTGGCGTCCGTCCCTCGTCGTTATCGACTCCACGGGCGAAGGGCTTGCGTTGCACGGCGCGAACCCGAACGCCGATGACGAGGTCGCTCGATGGTTCCAGCAGGTTCCTCGCAGAATCTCTGCTCTCGGCCCGGCCGTGGGCCTGATCGACCACGGCGCAAAAGCGTCCGGAGGTGAGCTTTGGCCTATCGGGTCTCAGAGGAAGCTCGCGGCCGTCACCGGTGCTCAGTTCTACGTCGAGACGCTGACCGAGTTCTCTCGCGAGAAGGCTGGGGCGCTCCGGGCCATCTGCGCCAAGGACCGCGGGGGCCACTTCACTGTCGGCCGGACGGTCGCTGTGCTGCACGTGACGCCGGAGGACGACGGGCGGCTCAGTGTCTCTCTGACGGCCCCGAATCCCGAGGACCGGCGCACGGCCCCCGAGTCGCGTGGCGAGGCCGTACAGCGCGAGCTGGCGGCCCGAATCGTGGCCCTCCTCGGCGACGGGGAGCCGAAGTCTGGGCGGGCGGTTGAGGACGGGATCGGCGGGAACCGCGCGGCCGTGAAGTCTGCACTCGACCGCCTCGTTAGCGACGGCACCGTGACTCGCAGCATCGGTGCTCGCGGCGCTCACATGCATCAGCTCCGCAAGGTGCCCGGTGACCTCCCCTCCTCCCCCGCCCTTAAGGGCAGGGGGGAGGTGAGGGAGGTACCTCCCCGCTCCCCTGGGGGAGGTCGGGGGAAGTCGGGGGAGGCGGCGGAGTAATGCGCCGCGAACATCGCACCGACGAAGTGCTGGGACGCCGACGGGCCGCACGTGAGCGCATCGATCTGGACGCCGAAGCCACCGAACGACTGAACAAAGCCCGGGAAGCTCTCGGCCTGAACACGAAGGAGACACCTTGACCATGCGGAAACGCACCCGCCAGACCCCGCTGCAGCGCCTCGCGCGGTTGCTGCGCTTCACCTACGACGTCGGGACCGATCGCGTGAGCATCCACGTCGGAGCTGCTGCCGCTGAGCCGGCCTTATGGGTCAGACGCCACGACCTCCGCTCGCTCTGCGACCTGCTCCACGACTACGCCGACGAACTCGACCGGAAGGACCGCGCATGACCCGCACCAGCAACCACCCCCGCAGGGGGAAGGGCCTTCGAATCGCTAGGACCGAAGCCGCTGACCATTCCACCGGCAGTGATCTTTCTCTCCCCGGCGCGCATCCCCATCACGCACGCGCGCGCGAGGAGGCCGCCGATGTCTGACACGAAGCAGATCGCGGGCCAGCTGATCCTCGTCACAGCAGACCATGACACGCAGGGTCTCCTCGACGCCCTGCGTGGCTTCCCTCGCGAGCGAAACCTGGACCTGATAGTCGCCCTCGCCGACACCGCGGCTGCTGCGCTGGAGGCGCTGCATGGTGAGACATGGCGGGAGGCACTGTCGTTCGCAATGCTCGATGCTCAGCTCGACCAGGGGGTGACGGATGCCGACTCGTGAGGACGACGACCTCGCGCGTGGTCACCGTCCGCGTCGCGGCGACGGCGAGGCGGCGTGGCGTGCTTACGCGATGAGATTGCAGGCACGGATGGGTGAGGCTCGCGCCGCTCGCGCCTCGGCGGAGATCGCCTGGGCAGAAGCGGAACGACGTGTGGCGAAAGCCGAAGAGCGGCAGCTCGCTCTCCGGGCGCGGGGCGACGACTTCCTACGGATGCTCCAGCGCGAGGAGAACGCCCTTCGTCATGAGCGGCGGGACATCGCTGCTGTCGAGGAACTGCTTGACGCGGGTGACGTCGCGGGCGCTGTCCTCGCCCTCAGCGCGCGGAGGGCACGCATCGACCGCAAGACACGCCGCTCGCGCGACAAGCCCGTGGGGTAGGTAACGGTTAGGCTCGGCACACGCTTGCGCACCGCCGGGTGATTCAGCGAGGGCCCCAAGGGTCAAGCTGAGCACCCGGCGGCGCAGGCCAGTGAAAGGCCGTCGGTCAAGCCGACCCCCGCGACGAGGACATTGGTCAAGTCGCAGGAGAGTCCGCGTCAGCCCGTCCGTCCGAGCGAAAGCGCACCAGCGCACCGGATACCCCTCAGGGGTCTCCCGGTCGTCTCTGTGGTGCCGCTCCACCATTCACGTACTCGGCCGCAGTGCCGGGACCCACACGAGGAGAATCCCGTGAACCCGAAAGAACGACTCGCCGCCCTGCTCGGCGAGATGCGAACGATCGTCACCAACGCCAAGAGTGCGCACCGCGACCTTTCCCCCGGCGAGGTTGCCGACCTCGAAGCGAAGAACGCTGAGGTCGATCGCCTGAAAGCTCAGATCGAGCGAGGCAACGAGTCAGCCGCGCTGATGGACCGCATCGGCGGCCTGCGCGACAGCGGCGAACAGCCGACCTCTCACGCGCCGAAGGCCGCTCAGACTGCGTCGTGGGCACGAAAGGCTGTCGACGGACTCGCTACGCTCGCCTCCCGTGCCCCGGGCGGCGCAAAGGCTCTCACATCCGGCACAGTCTCCGTTCCGGCACTGGTGGGCGGCGTCTCAATCGACAGCTCAGCACGCACGCTCCTCGACCTCGTCACCGTCCTCCCCGCTCGCGACGGAGGCGAGACCGACAGCGACTCGGGAGAACTCGACTTCGTCGGCCGCGGTGGACACGTGGGCAACGTCTTCTCGTTCGTACGCCAGACCGCCCGGCAGAGCAACGCCCGCGCCGTCCCGGACGGTGCGGAAAAGCCCACTTCCACATACACTTTCGGACAGGTCGACGACACCTACCGGGTCTACGCGAACAAGACCGAGGACCTCGCCTGGCGCTACCTCGCCGACTTCGAAGGTCTGATGCAGATCATCAGCACCCAGCTCCGCGACGACACGCTGTCCGCCATCGAGCGGGACGTCCTCTCGGGCGACGGCGAAGACGACCGCTTCACCGGCATCGACCACACGGAAGGTGTGCAGGTTCAGGCGTTCGAGGGCGACCTCCTCACGACGCTGTCCGCGGCCAAGTACAAGCTGCTCGCGCAGGACCGGCAGCTCACCGGATGGGCAATGAACCCCCTCGATCTGCAGTCACTCGAAATGCTCCGCGAGAACGGCACGACCGGCGCATTCCTGTTCAAGTCACGCTCCGAGATCGAAGGCTTCCTCGGCGCGCCCGTCGTGACCTCTCTCGGCCTCTCAGTCGGATCAGCGATCGCCGCAGACTGGAGCCAGGCCGAACTCCTTCCCGTCGGCGACGACGAGCTCGTCTTCGACGGCAAGAACCGGACTGAGAACAACACGTTCCGCCTCATGTACGAGGGTCGGTATGGGTTCCGCGTGAAGAGGCCCTTCGACTTCGTGCAGGTTCAGGTCACGGAAGCCTAACCCTTCGGTGCGCGTTCTCGAGCGGCAACGGAACGCGCACCGTAGGCCTTATCGAGTCTGCTTTATGCCCCGGGATGCTCTCCAAAGAGTGTGCTCCCGAGAGATCGCTTCCTCAGCTTGACCCACGAATGCCGCCCAAGTGTCTTCAGAGGTCACGCCGTCGAGCTGATCAATCACGGACGCAAGTTCTTGGCTCGTCACACCATATGCGTTCGCAAGGGTTTGATACTGGCGAGCCTGAGCCCAAGCAGTGAAGGCAGCGGCCAACGCCGAGAGGACGCCCAGGGCATCGAAGGCGATGGCACCCGACACGAGCATCACCGCCGCAAGTAGGCCCGCGAACTCGAGCCCTATGGTCACAAGAGTCCAGACGTCGAAGCGATTCCCGTTGAACCTCGCTTTGGATGCATACCAGGCTCGCTGATCTTCTAGACGCTCCCTACGGTAGAGAGCCTTCCGCTCATCGAAGCTTCCGGAGCGAGCCTCGCGCATGAGCTCTGTGATCTGCGCGTGCTGGTCAGCGGGAGGGACGTGATCGAGATTTGTGAGGAGAGCTTTGATCTCCCGCGCAAACACGGCGTCGACATCACCGTCGGTCTCGAACTTCTCCCCGCGAACCATGTATCGCCAGGCGAGAGTTTTTGCGGACTCGGCGGCCGCTCGACCTTCGTACCAGCCGCGGTCCGGACGGACCTTGAGGTTATAAAACTCTGCTGCGATCGCTACCACCAGAGCGATGGTTGCCAGCCAAGCTCCGAATGGTAGGAAACCCTGGAGCCCCGCGAGTGCTCCTCCGCCCGCCGCCACAAGAAGACCGCCAAGGCGGATGCGCATCACCCAAAGAAACCGCCGCTGCGAGGCCAAGGACGCCTGGTCGGCGGCCCGATAGAACGCCGGGAAGTCATCGTCGCCAGGCTTGCGCACTTCAGCCAATCTCCCTAACGATGTCGTCGATCTTCCAGTCGACGATCTTCGCTCGTGCCTCTGTCAGAGCACCAGGAATCAGCACGCCGGCCTTCAACCGCACGCCGATCACCTTCTTGCCGAGTTCCACACTCTTCTTGATCTCCCAGGCTACCCAGTCGCTCTTCCAGGTGTGCGTGCCTATCAAGACGATCGTGACCGACGATGCCTTGATCTTCTCCGTGATCTTCGAACGAATGTACGTCGCGCTCGTGCTGTTGTACGGCACCTTCACTGAATAGTCATCGAAAGCGAGCGCGCTGTTTTTGTTTCGAGCCTGCCCCCTGAACAGCCGCACAGTCTCCAGGTCCTCTTCCACGAACGACAAAAAGATGTGTTTGGTCATGATCTCCCCCAGCTAGCTGACTGATGATGGCAAAAGTAGAGCTTGTGTGCGAGAAACCCGACTGGGACACGCCGCCGCATCGCGGCGAGGCGTCAGACATCGGCAGCTCGGTGCTTGCCTGCGCCTCTCAGCAAAACACGCGAGCACGACAAGTCGATAGTCTCCCGGAATGCCCCCTTCGACGAAGAAGCCAACTTGCTTTATCGCCATGCCCATTACCACTCACGATGACGAGAGCAAGCTCTACGGAGACCTCGAACACTGGACTCACGTGATCGAGCACCTGTTCATCCCAGCTGTAGAAGCGGCAGGTTTTCGCCCGATTCGTCCGACGGCGAGCGGGACGAGCATGATCCATGGGCGGATCGTCAAGCACCTTGCTGAGGCAGACATGGTTCTCTGCGACCTGAGCCAAAATAATCCCAACGTCTTCTTCGAGCTAGGCGTTCGGACCTCGTTGAACAAGCCAATCGCCCTTGTCCGGGACGAGCACCTCATCATCCCGTTCGACACGGCGGGGCTGAACACCCATGCTTACTCCTCGACTCTGGACGTCTGGACGCTGAAGAACGAGGTCGCGGCTCTCGCAGACCATATCTCAGCTAGCGAGAAAGAGTGCGCTGGAACGAACCCGATGTGGCGTCACTTCGGCGTCGCCATCTCCGCCGCCAAGCCCTCAGAAGAGCTGACTCCTGCTGAGGCCCGCATCGAACTCCTCACGGACAGGCTCGGCACGCTCGAGGAGCGACTGGACAATGGTGTCGGTCGTGCTGCTCATGCCTATCCGGTTCGCGATAGCTCTCTTTCTTCGAGCCTCATTGATGTCGATGGAGTTCGTTCGGTGGAGATCTCGAGAGCCACAAAGAGCCAGCTGCAGCGGGTCAAACTGGCAACCGTGAAATCCGAGCCTGACGATCAGATAATGCGGGCGGGCGTTGTGGCGAACGTTGCCAGAGAGCTCGGCTTGGCCGTGTCGGTGGATCATACGACGCCGGAGCTGATTGAGCTTCGGATGACGCCACTCCAACGCGCGGAGCATTATTGGTGAGGCAACGGTAGTAGCGATTTCGTACGTTGCGCGGGAACAGCATCGCGATCTCCTTCTTCCCGGCCTGTTCGATCAGGGAGCGCTTGGCGTCCTCGCGGGCGTCGGCGGCTTGGGCCTGCAGGACGCCGGCGAGCGGTGCACCACGATCGATGGCCGCCACCAGGTGCTCGAGCGCCCGTGACAGGGGCGGGACGTCGAGGCGTCGACCGAGGTCGACCAACGCGTCCGAGAGGTTCGAGCCGGTCCCGCTGTCGAGGACGGCCCGACGCACCTCGACGGTCAGCTCGCCGGAGCCGATCTCCCCCACCCGGTGCAGCGCGTCGCGGAGTCCCTCCCCCGCGGCCAGGCAGAGGGAGAGGAACTCCAGCAGCGTGGGCAGCTCGTCCTCCACCCTGGCTCGTCGCCTGCGGGCTGCGGAGGTCAACCGGAAGTCGTACAGGGCGGCTGCGGAGAGACCCGTGACCGCCGGAAGCACGACCGCAGCCGGCACGGCGCGGCCGACCAGCACCAAGCCGACCACGACGAGAGCTCCGACGGCGACTCCGATGACCACCCAAGTGAGCTGACGGGCACGGAAGACGGCCGCATCCAGCGTCCACCCCGCCTGCCGGAGCCGCCGCTCGATGCGGGCGGCTCCTCCCAGCGCGCCGATGAGGCGGTCCCGACGCGACCGCCAGTCGATCGGGGCCGGTGCGAGCGGGGTGAGCCCCCGGGGGTCGGCGATGTCGCGCAGATACGGCGCGACGCGCCGGGACAACGTGGGCGCCGACACACGCGGGACCCGTGTCGAGACCAGCACGACGCCGCAGGCGAACGCAGCCCCGAGCACGATCGCGATCGCGAACTCCGTCACGCCGCTCACGCGAACCACCGCCGCGGCTCGGGGAGCCGACCGATGCCGAGCATCAGGCGGAACGCGACGAAGGACACGGCCGCGCCGAGCAGGATGACGGTCGCCCCTTCGGGACTCCTGTAGGCCGTCGCCCCTTCGGGCCGGAGCGCGAGGAGCCCGAGGATGACCCATGGCGCCACCACACCCAGGACGGCAGCGCCGCGGATCCAGGACTGTCGTGCCTCGATCTCCGCCCGCAGCGCCGCCTCGGCGCGAACCGAGGCCGACAGCGCGCGCAGGACCGTCGTGAGTTCGGTTCCCCCGACCTGACGCGCCATCCGCAGCGCCTCCACGATCCGATCCGCGACGGGGTCCGCCAGCCGCGCCTTCAGCCGGAGCGCACCGGAGTCGAAATGCCCGGATGCCGCGACATCGGCGGCGAACGCGGCGAACGCGGGTCGCAGCGGCGGTGGACCGACCTCGCCGAGTGCGGAGACCGCGTCGGGCAGCGACATGCCCGACCTGACGGACGCAACCAGGAGGTCGCACACATCGGGCCACAGCTGACGTCGAGACTTCTGCAGTCGTCGCGCCCTGCCCCGTAACCACGCGATCGGGGCCACGAGCCCGGCCGCGGCGGCCACCGCCGCGAAGGCGACCAGCCCGCTGACGAGCCAGACCACCGCGCCCGCCAGGGTCCCCGCCACGACGCACACGGCAGCGAGATGACCGGGCGAGACGTGCCCGAAGCCGGCTGCCTGGAGGAGCAGGGCGGATGCGCCCCGGCGGCGAATCGGCCGCGACCCGCCCCCTGCCGGCCAGAGCCAGGGAGAGAAGGCGAGCAGCATGCCGGCGGCGAGGCAGACGCCGAGGACGGTCGTCATGGCCTCGCCCCCGCGAAGACCACGCGGGTCTCGACCGCAGCGTCCGTGATCCGGCCTGTGGGAGCGACGATTTCCGCGACGTGCCGACGACCGAGCTCGTCCCGGCGGCAGTGCACAACGAGGCCCACCGAGGCGGCGATCGCCGGAAGGAGGAAGTCGCGGTCGATGTTACGGCCGGCGAGCAGCGGCAGCGACGCGAGCTTGCGCAGGGCGTCGCCGGCGGAGTTCGCGTGGATCGTCGCCGCACCCGGCACCCCGGTGTTCAGCGCCAGCAGCAGGTCGAGCGCTTCGGCATCGCGGACCTCACCGATCACGAGGCGATCGGGCCGCATACGCAGCGCCTCCTTCACGAGACGGCGGAGACTCACCTCCCCCGTGCCTTCGAGGCTCGGCTGGCGCCCCTGCAGCGCCACGAGATCGGCCGCCTGGGCGTTGAGCTCGAACGTCTCCTCCACGGTGACGATCCGGTGCTCGCTCGGCGCCGCCGCGATCAGCGCTCCCAGCAGGGTGGTCTTGCCGGCGTGGGTGGCCCCGGAGACGATCACGCTGGTGCCGTCGCGCATCGCTCGGCGCAGCACGGCGGCGGCCTCCGGTGCGACCGAGCCCGCGCCGACCAAGTCGTCGATGGTCCGGAACCGGGTGAGGAACTTCCGGATGTTCACGGCCCAGTGGCGTCGGGTGATGTCCGGGATCACGACGTGGAGCCGGGACCCGTCGGGCAGTGAAGCGTCGACGAACGGCTGGCTGAGGTCGACACGTCGGCCGGTGGCGTGCAGCATCCGCTCGACGAGGTCACGGACGGCGGTGTCGCTGAGGACGATCGGGGCGCGCTCGTTGCGACCCTCCCGCGCGATGTAGACGCGGTCGGGCGCGTTGATCCAGATCTCCTCGACCTCGGGGTCGTCGAGCAGGGCCTGGAGCGGGCCGTATCCGGCCACGGTGGACAGGATGTCCCTGACGGATGCCGCCTCGTCCTCGATGACGTCGACGCCGCGCGCGAGGGCGAAGTCGTTGTGCCGGCGGACCTCACTCCGCGCGATCATCGTCGCCCGCTCGGGGTCGCGGGCCGGGTCGACCTGCTCGCTCCGGAGTCGCTGGCGCACCCGCTCCGCGACCGCGGTGAGGCCTCGGTGCGCGGCGATGGGGGACGCGATGCTCATGGCCTGGGATCCTCGCAATCGGACGGACATCCGCGAGGGAGTTATCCACACGGTTCTCGGGGGTCATCCCTCCCAGGTCGCGCACACCCGTCGCCCTAGACTGAACACACCCGCGGGAGTGGTGAAATCGGCAGACACGCAGGATTTAGGTTCCTGTGCCTTCGGGCGTGGGGGTTCAAGTCCCCCCTTCCGCACGAGGTACCCGTGTGCCTCATCCTTTGCACCCACCGACCTGCGACCCCTCGTCGCTCCGATCTCGAGGAAGCCCGTGCACCCCTTCGCTCTGATTCCGTGGCTGGATCCCGAGACCATCATCAACGCGGCGGGTCCCTGGGCCCTCGTCGTGGTCTGCTTCATCGTGTTCGCCGAAACCGGCCTGCTCGTCGGCTTCCTGTTGCCGGGCGACACGCTGCTCATCATGGCGGGACTGCTGTCGAACCCCGTCACGCACGCTCCCAACGGCGTCTTCGGGGTGAACGTCTGGATCGTCGGTCTCCTGATCGGTCTCTCGGCCTTCGTCGGCGGCGAAGTCGGCTATCTCATCGGACGCAAGGGCGGTCCCGCCGTCTTCGAGCGGAAGGAATCAGGGCTCTTCAGTCGCAGCAACGTCGAGCGCACGAACGCCTTCTTCGAGCGGTACGGCGGGGTGACGGTCATCCTCGCGCGATTCGTGCCGATCGTCCGCACCTTCGCGCCGGTCGCCGCGGGCGTCGGCAAGATGGCCTGGCACAAGTACTCGCTCTACAACCTGATCGGCGCCGTCATCTGGGGCTTCGGTCTGACGGTGCTCGGCTACCTCGTCAGCCTCATCCCGGGCGTCGGGGAGTTCGTCGCCGAGTACATCGACGTCATCCTGCTGGTCGCGGTCGCTGGAACGGTGATCTTCATCGTCTGGCACTACTTCGCCGAGAAGCGGAAGGTGAAGCGCGAAATGGCGGCGGGAGCCGACGGCGTCACCGACAGCGCCGAGGCGCAGGAGCTCATCCTCGAGCCGGAGGCCTTTGACGACCAGCCTGAGGCGCGGCGGGGAGACGGGTCGACTCGCTGATCAGGAGGCCTTCTTCTTCGCGGGCTTCTTCTTCGCCGGCGCCGGCTTCTCGTCGGCGTCATCCTTCCGGGTTGCGTCCTTCCCGGAGCGTGCGGCGCGGCTCTTCTCGACGCTGGCCCGGAGGGCCGCCATCAGGTCGATGACCTCGCCGCCCTCGGCATCGGCCTTCTCGCCGAAGGTCTCGGCGGTGTCGAACGCGTCACCCTTCTCGAGCTTGGCCTCGATGAGCGTCCGCAGTTCCTGCTGATACTCGTCGGCGAACTCGGTCGGGTCGAAATCGCTCGAGAAGCTGTCGACGAGGGATGCCGACAGCTCGAGTTCCTTGCCCGAGATCTTCACGGGCTCGTCGAGGACCGGGAAGGACGCCTCTCGCACCTCATCGGCCCAGAGGAGCGTCTGGAGGACGAGCACATCGCCCCGCACCCGGAGCGCCGCGAGGCGGGTCTTCTGCCGCAGCGCGAAGCGGACGATGGCGGTGCGGTCGGTCTGCTCGAGCGTCTGCCGCAGCAGCACATAGGCCTTCGGGGACTTCGAGTCCGGCTCGAGGTAGTAGGCCTTGTCGAGGGTGAGCAGGTCGATCTGCTCGGTGGGGACGAATTCGACGACCTCGATCTCGCGGCTGCGCTCGCTCGGCAGCGCAGCGAAGTCGTCGGAGGTGAGCACGACGGTCCGTTCGCCGTCGTCGTAGGCCTTGTCGATGTCGGCGTAGGGGACGACCTCGCCGTCGATCTCGCAGATGCGCTGATACCGGATGCGTCCGCCGTCGGCCGCGTGCACCTGGTGCAGGGACACATCGTGATCCTCGGTGGCGGAGTACACCTTCACCGGGACGTTGACGAGGCCGAAGGTCAGGGCGCCTTTCCAGATCGCTCTCATCACACCAGTACACACCCGCCACACCCCGGTGCCATAGGGGTTGCGCACTACTCTGGGCCCATGCCAGCCGCGCCGCAGGAGGTCGTCGTCGACGGACGCCGGCTTCGGCTGACCAACCTCGACAAGGTCATGTACCCCGCGACGGGGACCACGAAGGGCGAGGTCATCGACTATCTCACCCGCATCGCCCCGGTGATCCTCCCCCACCTCGAGGGTCGTCCGGTCACCCGCATCCGCTGGCCCGACGGCACGGACGAGGGATCGTTCTTCGCGAAGCACCTCGAGGCCGGCGCGCCGTCGTGGGTGACGCGACGCCCGATCGAGCATTCCACCGGCGCGAAGGACTACCCCCTCGTCGACGGCGTACCCACCCTCGTGTACCTCGCCCAGGTCGCCTCCATCGAACTGCACGTGCCGCAGTGGCGCTTCGACCCGGACGGCACGAGGCGCGGTCCCGACCGCCTCGTCCTCGACCTCGATCCCGGGCCGGGTGTCGGCCTCGCCGAGTGTGCGGGCGTGGCGCGCTGGGCGCGCGCGATCCTCACGGATCTGGGTATGGAACCGGTCCCCGTGACGAGCGGGAGCAAGGGCATCCACCTCTACGCTCCGCTGGACGGTTCGCGCACGAGCGATGAGATCAGTGCATTCGCCAAGGAACTCGCTCGTCTGCTCGAAGCCGACCACCCGGATCTCGTCGTCAGCCAGATGTCGAAGGCCGTGCGACCGGGGAAGGTCTTCATCGACTGGAGCCAGAACAACGGCAAGAAGACGACCATCGCGCCGTATTCGCTGCGGGGACGAGACCGCCCGACCGTCGCGGCACCCCGCTCCTGGGACGAACTCGAGCGTCCTGACCTGCGCCACCTGTTGTTCGACGAGGTGCTCGCGCGCGTAGCCGAGCGCGGCGACGTCTTCGCCTCCCTCGCACCCGCCGGAGCCGGCCCGCTGACGTCCTACATCGCGAAGCGCTCACCCGAGCGGACGCCGGAGCCGGTGCCGGCCTCACCCGCCGGAGCCGCACAGCCGGACGCAGCCCGGTTCGTGATCCAGGAGCACCACGCCCGGCGACTGCACTACGACCTCCGACTGGAGCGCGAGGGGGTCCTCGTCAGCTGGGCGGTGCCGCGGGGCATCCCGCAGTCGCCGGCCAAGAACCACCTCGCAGTCATGACCGAGCCGCACCCCATGGAATACCTCGACTTCGCCGGGGACATCCCGGCCGGCGAATATGGGGCCGGGTCGATGTCGATCTGGGACTCCGGCACGTTCGCGCTGGAGAAGTGGCGTGACGACGAGGTGATCTTCACGCTGACCGGGCGGGAGGACGGGCCCCTCGGGCACGTGCGCCTCGCACTCATCCGGACGAGCGGCGACGGCGAGAAGTCGCAGTGGCTGCTGCATCGCATGAAGACGGATGCCGAGACTCCCCCGGCGGTCGGCGGTCGCGCTCCGGCGGCGACGCCAGCCACCGCACCGGCACCAGCACCGGCACCGGCACCGGCACCGGCACCGGCACCGGCACCGGCACCGATGCTCGCAACCTCGTCGAGCCCGTCCCTGGCCCGCCACGCCGCCGATCGCTGGGGACCGTGGGTCGAGTTCAAATGGGACGGTGTCCGCGCCCTGGGCATCTGGGACGGTCGGCGTCTGCACCTGCGCGCGCGCAGCGGCACGGACATCACCGCACGGTATCCGGAGCTCACGACCGGCGACGCGGGCCTCGGTTCCGGGCCGTGCGTCATCGACGGCGAGATCGTTGCGCTCGATGACCGCAGCCGTCCGAGCTTCTCCCTGCTGCAGCACCGGATGCATCTCACGAAACCGGGCGAGATCGACCGTGAGGCGCGACGCATCCCCGTGCGGTTCATGCTCTTCGACCTGCTCGAAGTCGACGGGATGGATGCCGCGCCGCTCCCCCTGTCGCAGCGTCGTGAACTGCTCGAGGGCATCGCCGCCGACGCGATCGATGCGATCGCCGTGCCGCCCGTCGCCGATGACGTCGACGACGGGCTGGCGACCGCCCGCGAGCTCGCCCTGGAAGGCGTGGTGGTGAAGGACCCGTCCTCGACCTACCGCCGCGGTGCGCGCAGCGAGCAATGGCTGAAGGTGAAGCTGACGCGCATGCAGGAGGTCGTGATCGGCGGCATCCGTCCCGGCAGAGGCGGGCGCACCGGCGCCATCGGATCGCTGCTGATGGGCATCCCGAGCGCGGCCGGCCTGCGGTATGTCGGACGCGTGGGATCCGGTTTCAGCAACGCGATCCTGTCCAGGCTGGATGCCGCGCTGACGCCGCTGCGCACCGACACGAACCCGTTCATCGACATCGGTCGCGCCGAGGCATCCGATGCGCTGTGGCTGCGGCCGGAGCTGGTCGGCGAGGTCGAGTATGCCGAGGCGACGCCGAACGGCACGCTGCGCCACGCTCGCTGGCGGGGCCTCAGGCCCGACAAGACCCCGGACGAGGTGCGGACGGAGACGGACGTCTGAGCCGCGCGCTCGTCAGGCGTTCTGGATCAGGTTCAGCTGCGTGCCGTCGAGGTCGACGAGGAACGCGACCCGCCCACCCCACGGTTCGATGCGGGCCGGATGCAGGCGGGGGTGGCCGTCGGCGGTCTCCGGGACCCCGGAGGCGGCGATCTGCTGATAGAGCCCGTCGAGATCATCGACACGCACACTGCAGACAGCCGACCCCGTCGCGGGGTCGAGATCGGGGAACGGGAAGAACTCCAGCTCGAGCGCGCCGCGGCGCAGGATGAGCCATTCCGCTCCGCGGTACGTGACGGCGAACCCGAACGCCCCGTAGAAGGCGACGGTCGCGTCGAGATCACGCGAGGGCAGGACGGGGACGGTGCGGTCGGTCATCCGCCCACCGTAGCGATCGGCCGGTCGACGGTCAGGCGTGGGCGTCGTGCTCGACGTGTCCGGCGGGCTCGAGCTGGAACGTCGAGTGCTCGACGTCGAAGTGCCTCGAGAGGCAGGACTGCAGCTGCGACAGCAGCGCGCCGGCACGATCGTCCGCGAAGAGGGCCGGCGCGACGACGACATGCGCCGTGAAGACGGGCGCACCGCGCGTCAGCTGCCACACGTGGACGTCGTGCACGTCCACCACGCCGTCGGTGCCGAGGATGTGCTGCCTGATGTCCGCGACCCGTGTCCCGACCGGTGCCCGTTCCCCCAGGACGGCGAACACCTCGCGCAGCAGGGTGACCGCGCGCGGGACGATGAGCGCGGCGATCACCAGCGACGCGACGGCGTCCGCCGGCATCCATCCGGTCAGCCAGATGACTCCCGCCGCGACGAGCACGACCACCGACCCCAGGAGGTCCCCGAGGACCTCGAGGTAGGCGCCGCGCACGTTGATGCTCGTCCGCTGCGCCGCGCCCAGGACGTAGAGCGAGACCGCGTTGGCGACCAACCCGATCAGTGCGACGACAAGCATCGGGAGGCCCTGCACCTCGCCGTCCGACGGATCGATCAGGCGGCGCACCGCCTCGACGGCGATCCACGCGCCGAGCGCGATGAGGATGACGGCGTTCAGCAGTGCGCCGAACACCTCTGCCCGCTGATATCCGTACGTCTGCCGCTCGTCCGCGGGGCGCGCGGCGACCGACGCCGCGACCAGGGCGATGACGAGTCCGGAGCTGTCGGTGAACATGTGCCCGGCGTCGGCGAGCAGTGCAAGGGACCCTGTCAGCACGGCCCCGACCACCTGCACGACCAGGACCGTCGCCGTGATCGCCAACGAGATCGTCAGCAGGCGACGCGGATGCCCGGCGCGGATGCCGGTGGGCGCGTGGTCGTGCATGGTTCGAGGCTACGGCCGCCCGTGTCCCACGATCGCCGGATCCGGCAACTCGGGAATGAGTCCGATTCTCAGCCTCAGTGGACGGTCAGAGCGCCGTCAGCAACGGCCCCAGTGACGTGAAGGCGCGAGCGCGGTGCGACGTCGCGTTCTTCTCCGTGGGTGTGAGCTCCGCCGCCGTCCGACCGTCGGCGTCGTCGGGGACGAAGACCGGGTCGTAGCCGAAGCCGTTCGCCCCGGCGGGCGCGGTCGCGAGACGGCCCGGCCACACGCCTTCGACCACGTGCTCGTCGCCGCCGGGCACCACCAGGGCGATCGTCGACACGAACTGCGCCGACCGGTGCGGGTCGGCGATGTCGGAGAGCTGATCGAGCAGGAGCTCATAGTTCGCGACGCCGTCCTTGCGGTGTCCCGCCCAGTAGGCGGAGAAGACGCCGGGCGAGCCGCCCAGGACGTCCACACTGATCCCGGAGTCGTCGGCCATGGCCGGCAGGCCCGTGTGCGCGGCGGCCGCCCGCGCCTTGATCAGCGCGTTCTGCGCGAAGGTGACGCCGTCTTCGACCGGCTCGGGACCGTCGTAGCCGACCACCTCGAGGTCGGGACGCGTCGCAGCGACGATCGCGCCGAACTCCTCGACCTTGTGCGCGTTGTGGGTGGCCAGAACGATCCGTCGACGCTCGGTCACGGGCGCTCCTCGGCGAGGGCGGCCAGCTGTGTCTCGCGAAGATCGTCGCAGCCGGCCACCCCGAGATCCAGCAGCGCGTCGAGCTCCCGCTTGTCGAAGGGGGCTCCCTCGGCGGTGCCCTGCACCTCGACGAACAGGCCGCGACCGGTGACGACGACGTTCATGTCGGTCTCTGCGCGGACATCCTCGACATAGGCGAGGTCGAGCATCGGCTCGCCGTCGATGATGCCCACCGAGACCGCCGAGACGGAGTCGAGGAGCGCCTTCGCGTTCTTGCCGACGAAGCCCTTCGCCCGTCCCCACTCGATGGCGTCGGCGAGGGCGACGTAGGCGCCGGTGATCGCGGCGGTGCGGGTGCCGCCGTCCGCCTGCAGGACGTCGCAGTCGATCACGATCGTGTTCTCTCCGAGCGCCTTGGTGTCGACGACGGCGCGCAGCGCGCGTCCGATGAGGCGCGAGATCTCATGCGTGCGTCCGCCGACCTTGCCCTTGATCGACTCGCGGTCGTTGCGGGAGTTCGTCGCGCGGGGCAGCATCGCGTATTCGGCGGTCACCCATCCTTTGCCCTTGCCCGTCAGCCACCGCGGCACGCCGTTGGTGAAGGATGCCGTGCACAGCACCTTGGTGCCCCCGAAGGAGACGAGGGCCGACCCTTCCGCGTGCGCGTTCCACCCTCGTTCGATGGTGACGGGGCGGAGCTGGTCGACGGAGCGGCCGTCGGCGCGGGTCGTGTCGGTCATGAGTGTCCCTTCGGTAGGTCGATGGCGCCGGTCTGCACGAGTCGGACGGCGCTGACGCCGCGCCCCATCAGTCGATCGGCGAGGACGAGGAAGTCATCGGCGGAGTCGCCCGTGGCCTCGTACACGTGGGTGGTGCGGGCGTCGGGACCCGCGAGCAGATCGCGGGAGACCAGCTGTCGGTAGACGTCCTTCGCGGTCTCGGTGTCGCTTGAGACGAGCGACACGTCGGGGCCCATCACATAACTGATGGCGCCCTCGAGGAAGGGGTAGTGGGTGCAGCCGAGGACGACGGTGTCGACGCCGGCATGCCGCAGCGGCGCGAGATACTCCTCGGCGACCCGCAGGACGTCGGGGGTGTCGGTGATCCCCGCCTCGACGAACTCCACGAAGCGCGGACAGGCCTGGGCGAAGACGGTCAGTCGCTCGTCCACGCCCAGCATGTCCTGATAGACGCCGGAGCCGATCGTCCCCGCGGTTCCGATGACGCCGATGCGGCCGTTTCGAGTCGTCGAGATGGCCGTACGGACTGCCGGTCCGATGACCTCGACGACCGGGACGTCGTAGCGCTCCCTGGCATCGCGCAACAGCGCGGCGGACGCGGTGTTGCAGGCGATCACGAGCATCTTCACACCCTGATCGACCAGCGTGTCCAAGACCTCGAGCCCATAACGGCGGACGTCGGCGATGGGCTTCGGGCCGTACGGGGAGTGCGCCGTGTCGCCGATGTAGAGGACGGATTCCCGCGGCAGCAGCTGCGAGACCGCTCGCGCCACCGTGAGCCCGCCGACACCGGAGTCGAAGATCCCGATGGGTGCGTCCGTCACGATCATCCAGCCTAGTCGCGCGGCGATAGGGTGACCGAATGGGCACCTCCACGGCGTTGCTGACCGATCGCTACGAGCTCACGATGCTGGATGCGGCACTCCAGGACGGCACCGCAGCTCGCCGCTGCGTGTTCGAGCTGTTCGGGCGGCGTCTGCCGGGTGGGCGGCGGTTCGGCGTCGTCGCGGGCACGGGCCGCTTCCTCGCTCAGCTGCGCGACTTCCGTTTCGAGGAATCCGAGCTCGCGTTCCTCCGCGACAACCGGATCGTCAGCGCCGAGACGGTCCGCTTCCTCGAGGGGTACCGATTCCGGGGCACGGTCACCGGATACCGCGAAGGAGAGGTCTACTTCCCGGGCTCCCCCATCCTGACCATCGAGGGCACGTTCGCCGAGGCCGTCGTGCTCGAGACGCTCGCCCTCAGCATCCTGAACCATGACTCGGCCGTGGCCACCGCCGCAGCCCGCATGAGCATCGCGGCCGGTGATCGACCGCTGGCAGAGATGGGTTCGCGCAGAGCGGCCGAGCGCTCGGCCGTCGCGGCCGCGCGCGCCGCCTACATCGCGGGCTTCTCGGCGACGAGCAACCTCGAGGCCGGCCGGACGTGGGGCATCCCGACGATGGGCACTGCGGCGCACGCGTGGACGCTCCTGCACGACTCCGAGGAGGACGCGTTCCGCAGTCAGATCGCCGCCTTCGGAACGGCAACGACCCTGCTCGTCGACACCTACGACATCCGCCGGGGCGTCGAGACCGCGATCGCCGTCGCCGGCACGGGGCTCGGGGGCGTCCGACTCGACTCCGGCGACCTGCCGACTGTGGCCGCGTCCGTCCGCGCGCAACTCGACGAGCTCGGGGCCACCTCGACGAAGATCACCGTCACGAGCGATCTCGACGAGTTCGCCATCGCCGCGCTCGCGGCATCCCCGGTGGATTCCTACGGAGTCGGGACCTCAGTCGTCACCGGATCCGGCACGCCGACGGCGGGCATGGTCTACAAGCTCGTGGCCCGACAGGACTCCGCGGGTGGCTGGGTGGCCGTGGCCAAGGCGTCGACGTCGAAGGCGTCCGTCGGCGGGCGCAAGGCGGCGTTCCGCACCTTGCGGAACGGCGTGGCCACGTCGGAGCTGGTCGTCGTCGCCGACGGGTTCGAGGAGTTGCCGACGCCCGGCAGCCGAGCGGACGCGCGTGAACTCCAGACGATCCTGGTCCAGGATGGTGAGCTGGATGTCGCATATCTGGGCGCCGACGGGGTGTCGGCGTCGCGCGAACACCACTTGACCGTGCGGGAGGAGCTCCCCGTCTCGGCCCTCGCACTCAGCCGCGCCGACCCGGCGCTGCAGACGGTCTACGAGGTCAGCGAGGCGTAGATCTCTTTGCACGTCGGGCAGACCGGGAACTTCTCCGGGTCACGTCCGGGCGTCCACTTCTTGCCGCACAGCGCACGGACCGGCTTGCCGGTGATCGCGGACTCGAGGATCTTGTCCTTCTTCACGTAGTGCGAGAATCGCTCATGATCACCGGGCTCGATGGTCTCCTCGCGGATGAGCTCCTCGAGTTCGCGGTCGAGTGTGGCGAGGCCGCCCTGATCCGGGCTGTCGATCGGCGTGCTCATTCCCCCGAGTGTACTGCGCGGACGGGGTCCGTGGACGGGTGCGCGGCGCGTCCCCGGTCACAGGGTCTCGGCGAACTCCATGATCCGACTCGAGCGCCGCACGAAGGCGACGCCGCCGATGAAGACTCCGATCAGCAGGGTCATCCCACCGATGACGATCCCCGCCCAGAAGGACTGCCACACCGCCGATGGGTCGCCGGTCAGGGCCTGCCAGCCCCACCACAGGCTCGGGACGGACAGGACGACCGCCCCGAGCAGCACAGCCGCCTGAGCGAGCGTGCCGCCGGTGCGCTGGGGCTGCTCGAAGGGGCCCTCCCCCGGGCGCGAGACGGCGTACGGCGCGACCACGGACGAGATCGAGCTGAGCCCCAGACCGCTCAGGAACAGCGCGATGCACACGCCGACCATGGCGGGGAGGATCGCCCACCGGTCGTGCAACCAGACCGAGACGGTGATGGCGACGGCGAGGAGCGGGACCCCCACGAAGACGACCGGCACGAGACGACCCACCCGGTCGGCCACCCCGCGGACGCCTGCGGAGATGTGCAGCCAGACGCCGGTGGAGTCGTAGGCGAGGTCGTTGTGCGCGAGCCACCCCAGGAAGAGTGCGAGGACGGGCGCCGGGATGAGCGCGACCGTCTGCACGGGGACCCCGACGATCAGCAGCGGGACCACGATCAGCACCGACGCGATGGGGACGATGACGAGGTTGGCGAGATGACGAGGATCGCCGAACCAATACACGATGCTCCGCGCGGCGATCGCGCCCCCGGGAAGCCCCGGCATGACGGCGAACCAGCCGAGTCCCCGACGCTCCCGCACGGGTACGGGCCGCTCGGTCGCGGTCATCATCCGGCGGACGAGCAGCATCCAGATCCCGAGGAGCCCGAGAACGGTTGCCGCACCCACCAGGGCCGATGCGACCCCGGCCGCGCCGCCCCGCAGCGCGAGAGCGGAGGAGGCACCCAGGGGGGTGAGCGCGAGCACGTCCGCCGCCTCCGTCAGCTGCGACGGGACGCCCTCCGACCATTCGAGGGAGACGAGGAAGACGGCGGCCGGGAAGACGACGATGCCCGCCGCGGTGATCATGAGCCCCGTCAGCTGCGGCGACCGGCGGTCGCGGAGTGCGACCGCGGCGACCGCCATTGCGCAGCGCGCTCCGACGACGCAGGTGACCGTGAACAGGATGGCGCCGAGGACGGCGAGCACGACGGGGGCGCCGTGACCGACCCACGCGACCGCCATGGCGACGGCGACCGCGGCCGTGGCGAGGGCGGGAACGGACGCGAACGACGCGACGACCGCGGAGAGGGCGACTGAGCGCGGGTCGGATCCGGTGACGAGGAATCTCCGGGGATCGAGAGGGTCGTCGGCTCCGATGAACAACGGAACCAGCAGGAACCCGATGACGATCGCACTGCCGAGCACGGTCGTCAGCGTCGCGGCGACGTCGTCGGAGACGCGGTCGAGACGGACGACGGCGATGCAGACCGCCGCGACGGCGACCGCCAGGACCGTAAATCCGGCGAAGCGGCGGACCAGGACGGCAGGGCGGGCGTTCAGGGATCCGACCAGGAGGGCGAGCCTCAGTCGGAGTACGTGTGCAACCACTCGAGCCCCTCGACATCGCTCAGCCCGCCCGAAAGCTGGACGAACCGCTCCGCCAGCGTGTGATCGCCCTTCACCTCATCGACGGTGCCTCGGGCCAGGACCTGCCCGGCGACGATGACCGCGACGCCGTCGCACACGCGCTCGACGAGGTCCATCCCGTGGCTCGAGAGGACGACGGTGCCGCCGCGCGCGACGTACGCCGACAGGATGTCGAGGATGACGGCGCTGGAGACCGGGTCAACCGATTCGAACGGCTCGTCGAGGACGAGCAGGCGCGGCGCGTGGATCATCGCGCCGGCAAGCATGATCTTCTTCGTCATGCCGGCGGAGTAGTCCGACACCGGCCGGGTGAGTGCGGCTGTGAGGTCGAAGGCCCGCGCCAGGTCGGCGGTGCGTTCCGCCACGACGGCCGGTCGGAGCCCGCGAAGGACTCCGTAATAGTGGAGGAGCTGCCGCCCGGTCAGCCGGTCGAATGTCCGAAGCCGGTCGGGGAGGACGCCCATGAGCGACTTCGCCGTTCGCGGATCGGCCCGCAGATCGATGCCGGCGATGCGGATCTCGCCCGCGTCCGGACGCAGCAGCCCCGCGATCATGGAGAGCGTCGTCGTCTTACCGGCGCCGTTGGGACCCACAATTCCGTAGAAGGTCCCGGCGGGGATCTCGAGGTCCACGCTGTCGACGGCGCGCGTCTGGCCGAAGGACTTCGACACACCCGTCAGCGTCAGCGCGGACGGACCGACCTCAACGACTGCCGCGGGCTCACGGGCGTCCTCGTTCGGCACCACGGCGGCGAACACCGCGGTGGCGTCATCGGCGGACCGCGATTCGAGAACCGGCTCGGGCCCGGGCCCAGGCAGCGGCTCGGGCTCGGTTTCGGGCTCGAGCTCGACGATCTCGGGCTCGGACTCGAATCCTGACTCGGGCTCGGAATCCGGCTCGGACTCGACCTCAGGCTCGACAATCTCGGGCTCGGGCTCGGGCTCGGGCTCGACGACAGCCTGGGGCTCGGGCTCGGGCTCGACGACAGCCTGGGGCTCGGGCTCGGGCTCGACGACAGCCTCGGGCTCGGGTTCGGTGATTTCGGGCTCGATTTCCCGTTCTGCCTGCAACTCGGGCTCGGGCTCGACGACAGCCACGGGCTCGAGCTCGGGCATCACGGCCGTCTCGGGCTCCGGCTCACGGGCCTCGTCCGGGTCGACGACCGGCTCCGACTCGACGACCGGCTCCGACTCGACGACCGGCTCCAGCTCGACGACCGGCTCCGGCTCCGGTTCGACGACCGGAATCGGGTCGGCAGCGACGGGGTACGCCCGGGTGGCGGTGTCCGCGGTCGGCACCGCGTCGAACCGTGCGGCGGCGACTGCCGCGGGGAGCTCCGGCCGCGGTGGCACGGCATCCGCGCTCGGCTCGGCGGGCGCGGGCTTCTTCGACTTCTTCGGCTTCCGGGCCGGTCGCGGCGGCCGCTGCTGCTCGGGCGCGCTCCCGGCATTCCCGACCTTCGGGTCCTCGACGCTCAGGGCCGCCGCCGCGAGACGAGCGGCCAGTTCGGCGGCCGGGACCGAGGGGGGAGGAGGAGGCTGGACGCCCTCGCCGCCGGACGCTGACGCCGGCTGGCGGGGCGGGCGTGTCGGCGAAGGTGTCACCCGACAAACCTAGCAAGGCGCGTTGCGGCATCCTGCGGTGTCCCCCATCGGACCCCGCATCACGAATCGGCAACGGGGTCGCCCGGTTCGGGGGCTTTTCAGGTGTGATCGGTACCATGGGGTGGGCACGAAGATGTGTCTTTCCGATGAACGGACAGTGACCACATCGTCAGGAGCAGCCCGTGACCCCCAAGATCGTCATCCTCGCAGCCGGAATGGGCTCGCGCCTCGGCAGGAGCCTGCCCAAGCCCCTCACGACGCTCGGTGACGGCCGCACCATCATGGGCCAGCAGCACGACAACATCCGGGCGGCGTTCGGCCCGGCAGCGAAGATCACCACCGTCGTCGGGTACCGCGCGGAGACGGTCGTCGACGCGTTCCCCGACGTCGACTACGTCTACAACGACCGCTACGACCAGACCAACACGTCGAAGAGCCTCCTCCGTGCCCTGAAGGCGACGGGTAAGTCGGGCGTGCTGTGGATGAACGGCGACGTCGTCTTCGACCCCCGCGTCCTCGGCCGTGCCCTTGCGCTGGTCGAGAGCGAGACCTCCTTCGTCACGGTCAACACGGCCAAGGTCAGCGACGAAGAGGTGAAGTACACCGTCGACGCGACCGGTCACATCGCGGAACTGTCGAAGACCGTCGTCGGCGGACTCGGCGAAGCGGTCGGCATCAACTTCATCTCCCGGGCGGACAAGCCCGCCCTCATCGCTCAGCTCGCGCGCGTCGGCGACCAGGACTACTTCGAGCGCGGCCTCGAACTCGCCATCGCCGAGAACGGCGTGCGCGTGCAGCCGCTCGACATCTCGGACCTCTACGCCGTCGAGGTGGACTTCGCCGAGGATCTGGAGCGGGCCAACCTCTACGTGTGACCGGCTGACCCCGGGACGCCGGCGCAGACGTAGGCTCGAGTCGACATGACCGAGGTCCACCGCATCCATTCCCTCCCGGACGACGCCCCCTGGTCAGGGGGCCTGCCGCCCGAGGGATCCCCCGAGCACCCCCTGGCGATCCGCGCGCTCGACAGGGTCCTCTCCGTGCAGCGCCCCGTGGTGGTGGCGCACCTCCGCGGGATCCGTGCCCGTCACCCCGAGGCATCCACCGCGGACATCGCGAGGATGCTGGAGCGACGGTATCTCGCAGCGGTGACCACCGGCGGCGCCGCGGTCGGGGCCACCGCCGTGGTGCCGGGGATCGGCACCGGTGTGACCCTGGCCCTCAGCGGCGTCGAGACCGTCGGGTTCCTCGAGGCGACGGCGCTCTTCGCCCAGTCGCTCGCCGAACTGCACGGGATCCGCGTGGAGGACCCCGACCGCGCCCGGGCGCTCGTGCTGACGCTCATGGTCGGCAAAGAGGGCGTCGACCTCGTGTCGCAGTTCGCGCGTCAGGCGAGCGGGAAGGGACCGGCACGATCCGCCTACTGGGGCGACATGGTCACGCGCTCACTCCCCCGCGCCGTCGTCGGGCCGCTCGTCGACCGCCTGAAATCCACTTTCCTGCGCCGCTTCGCCGCGCAAGGCGGGGCGTCGGTCCTGGGCAAGGCGCTGCCGTTCGGGGTGGGCGCCGTCATCGGCGGCGCCGGCAACCACATCCTCGGACGCCGCGTCGTCGTGGGCGCTCGCCGAGGATTCGGGATGCCTCCGGCCGCCTACCCGGCTGAGCTCGAACCGCGCGAACGGGCGCCCCGTTCCCGCCCGCGGACGCCGCGGATGCTCTCCCGTCGGGCTCGCGGCGGCGAGGACGGGGAGTCGTCCGAGTGACTCCCTTCCTCGCAGTCCTCCTTCTGGTGAACGCGGCGTTCAACGTGCTCGTCTGGCCGAGCTTCTTCCGTCGCGTCGCGAAGGATCCGCGGGCCAGGGATGCCGGGGGTCGTCCCACGCGCTTCCTGACGGTGCACGCCGTCCTCGTCGGCGCCGCCCTGCTGCTCGCGGCCGTGTCGGCGATCGTTGGCGTCCTCGCCCTCCGCGAGGTGTAACCCGGAGTCAGTCGTCCTCGACCTCGTCGTCGTCCTCATCGAGGACCTCGACGGTGACCGCGTGCCACCGCTCCCACTCCACCATCAGCCTGGCGATCGCGTCGTGGAACCGAGCCGACGATGCACCGGGGGTGGTGTCGCCGAAATAATGGCGCACCCAGTGCTCCAGGCGTGAGACAGCGGTCGGATCCGTCCGCACCCGTTCGATGTCCACGAGCATCCGAGCGGACTCACCCGCGTCGAGCCACTCGGCATCCGACAGGTAGCCTCCGGTGTCGACGGTCGCCTCCGCCGCGACGGGCCGTGTGACGAGGAGGGGCTTGCCGGTCGCGAGGCGGTCGTAGACCATCGCGGAGATGTCCAGGATCGCGACGTCGGAGGCGGACAGCTGCCAGCCGAGGTCCGGCCCGTCGTCGAAGACATGCTGGGCGGAGCGGTCCGCGGCGTTCGCCGCAGCGATGGCCGCGACGATCCGGCGATGTGCGGCGCCGTACTCGGCGTCGACGACCCCCGACCGGGGATGCGGGCGGTAGATGAGACGGTGCGCCGGAGAGGCCAGGATCGCTTCGGCCAACGCGACCCCGTGCGAGCGGATTGAGCCGTACAGCGCCGACGGGCGGTCCCCCTCCCATGTCGGCGCGTAGAGCACGACGATCCGCTCGTCCGGGACGTAGGGCAGGTCGCCGGTGAAGTGGTCGGCCTGCGGACGGCCGATGGCGATCGTCCTACTGTCCAGGTCGTACGACCAGAGGACCCGCGACAGACGTGCTCGCGCGGCATCCCCTGCGATGAGGGCGTAGTCGTAGGCCTTGAACTGATTTGTCGTCATGTACATCTTGTCGGACTCGCCGTGGTTGATGAACACGTGCCACCGGTGCCCGTAGCGGAACATCTGGAAGTTCCGGGTGTTCTGATTCACGTAGAGGACGACGCGGATGTCCTGCTCGGCGACGTAGCGCTCGAGATCTGCCACGGTCGGCACGAAGGCGACCGGAAGCGCACCGTCATCCATGATCGCCCGCGCACCGGTGGGGTTCCGACTCAGCACCACGACGGGCCACGACTCCGCGATGCGCTGCAGCGGCCGGTACCACTGACGCACCTGATACATGTTGACGTCGCCGTCGGCGAAGTAGAGCGCGATGCGGTAGTGGTGGCGCCCGGCGAGCGGCACCGACGGGCGCCTCCGGCGGACCTCTCCCACCGCCCGACGGTTGTCGACGACCTTCCGGACGAGGGCGAGCACCTTCCGGGCGTCGGCGATCGCGATCATCCCGCCAGTTTACCGAGCGTTCACCTGGCGGCCGGCCCGGGCCCGGCGGCACCGGCGTGGCATGATCGACGAGTGCATGACCATCACCCCGCCGCCAGGGACGCGCCCGTCCCACCGCCGGGGGTCACCTTCGTCATGCCCGTCCTGAACGAACGCGAGTACCTTCAGCGCGCCGTCGACACCGTCTTGGCGCAGCGGCTGGACGATCCGGTCGAGCTCATCCTCGCCCTGGGGCCGTCTCGCGACGGCACGTCCGAGCTCGCACAGCGCATGGCCGAGGACGACCCGCGCATCCGGCTGGTCGACAATCCCGCGGCCGACATCCCGGTCGGACTCAATCTGGCCATCCGCGAGGCCAGACATCCCACCATCGTCCGGGTGGACGCCCATTCCGAGCTCGATCCCGACTACACCGCCCGCGCGGTCGCGACACTGGCCCGCACTCGCGCCGCGAACGTCGGTGGGGTCATGCGCGCGGACGGCCGCACCCCGTTCCAGCGAGCGGTCGCCCGCGCGTACAACTCGCGTGTCGGGCTCGGCGGCGGCGCGTACCACGGAGGCGGGACCGAGGGTCCCGCCGAATCGGCCTACCTCGGGGTGATCCGTCGCAGCGTGCTGGACGAGGTCGGCATGTTCGATGAGACGATCCGGCGTGGCGAGGACTGGGAGCTGAACCTCCGCATCCGTCGTGCGGGGTACCGCGTGTGGTTCGACCCCTCGCTCGCCGTCACCTACTGGCCGCGCGCGAGTTGGATGCGGCTGCTCCGACAGTTCGTCGCGACAGGCACCTGGCGGGGCGAGCTCGTCCGACGCTTCGGCCGACAGAACTCCCTCCGGTTCTTCGCTCCGCCCGCTCTGGTGCTCGCTGCGGTCCTGAGCGCGGCCGCGGCCGTGGTCCAGGTGACCGGGGTTCTGCCCTTCCCGTGGTCCGCGCTGGTCTCGGCCGTCCACGCGCCCGTCGCGGTCTACGCCCTCGGCGTGCTCGCGTTCGCGGCGTTCTCGCCCGCCGGGTCGCTCCGGGAGCGAGGCTGGCTCGCCGCCGTCGTCCCCACGATGCACCTCGCCTGGGGTGTGGGATTCCTCGTCGGCCTCGTCCGCGGCGCGAAAGACACGGTCGACACGTCGCGCCTCGACCGCAACACGCCGCTCCCCTGAACGGCGGCGGGCTCAGCCGCGCTCGACGAACCCCTGGTCCAGCAGGCGGGCGACCACCCGCTCGGCGGCGCGACCGTCGTCCCGCGCGTTGAACCGGGCAGCCCACGCGGCATACCGGTCGGCGAAGCGCTCGGACGTGCCGGGATCCAGGAGGGCTGCGGTGAGGTCCTCCTGCGTGGCGGTCACCGGTCCCGGGGCGCGACCAGCGAGATTGAAGTAGAACCCCCGCAGGCGCCCGCGGTAGTGCTCCAGGTCGGGGGTGAAGAAGTACACCGGCTTGCCGGTCGCGGTGAAGTCGAACATGACGGACGAGTAGTCGGTCACCAACGCGTCCGCCGCCAGGAGCAGCTCGGAGATGTCGGGGTATCCCGTGACGTCCACGACCCGTGAACCCGCACGGTCGCTGCCCGGGATGAGCGTGCGGGAATGCCCGCGCACGAGGACGACCGCCCCGGCATCCCGCGCGAGCCGCTCGGCGTCGAGGAAGTCGACCATCTGCTCGCGGTCGTCACGCCACGTCGGCGCATACAGGATCGCCCGGTCGCCCTCCGACAGACCGAGCGAGGCGCGGGCTGCCGCACGGTCCCCGGTGCGCAGGACATCGTTCCGCGGATAGCCCTCGACCCACACGGGCCGGCCGACGAAGGCGTACGCCTTCGCCAGGATGCGCGCTGCATACGGGTTCTGCGCGAGGAGCACATCCCACCGTCTGCTCTCGCGGAGCACCGCCAACGCCCGACGCGGATCGAATCCCGGCCGGTGCAGTGCGAGGCGCTTCAGCGGCGTGCCGTGCCAGGTCTGCAGCACCCGCTGGCCGGGACGCCGCACGAACCGCCGACGGAGCCAGTCGTTGACGATGAGCAGTCGGGCGCTCCCCCGCGCCCGCCACCACTCGGGCGATCCCTCGACCACCGCCGTCGCGCCGCCCGGCACCTCGACGGACAGGTCGACGACGCTCCAGTAGCGCGTCACCCCCGGGGCCGTCCGGGCCAGTTCCGCGTCGATCGCCCGAGGATTGCAGCTGGCGTTGCGTCCGTAGAAGCTCTCGAAGAAGACGGCGTTCTCAAGTGCCTCGCCGCCGGCCGCGTACGCACGCTCGAGGACCGCCTGCCCGGCGGCGTCCGCGTGCGCGTCAGCGAGCGGCGGCCCGACCACGAGCGTCCCGTCCGACAGCGTCGCAGCGAGGGTGGTTCCGACGGTGCGCGGCATCCCGACGCCGGAGAGCATCGCGCCGTCCAGCCGCAGCTCGTAGCCGCCGCTCGGAAGGGCCCGCACTGCGCCGCCCCATCGCGCGATCCGCAGCGGAAGCTCCGCGCGCCAGCGACCCCGCGTCGTGTCGATCGTCGCGGCTGTCCGCGCGCGTCGCCCCCGCGCGTCGAGCTGCTCCGGCGCAGTCCCGTCGCCCTCGACGACGAGGACGTCGTCCTCGGTGCGCAATGCGACGCGGATCATGGGGCCCCCTCGGATGGCGGTCGCGCGTCGAGTGCGCGTCGGATGGCGCGGTGGACGCGCTCGGCGTTGCGCCCGTCCCGGTGGGCGTGGACGCGCGCGCTGAGCTCCGCTGCCCGCGTCGCGCGGCGGGCACGCTCGCGGTCGTCGCGCAACACGAGGTCGAGCTGCTCGCTCGTCGTCCGCCAGTCGTCGGCCACGTCCTCCCCCGCGACGTCGCGGTAGCGGCCGTAGAACCCGCGGCTGCGCGCATAGGCGTGTTCGTCCGGCGCGAAGCACAGGACCGGGACGGGTACCAGGGCGCTGTCGTAGATCAGCGAGGAGTAGTCCGTGATGAGCACATCGACTCCGGGCAGGACGGGCGTGACGTCGGCGAGGACGTCGGCGCCCAGCATCCGGACCCGCGTCGTCGACGTCGGCGGCGCGTACTCCCCCGCACCGAGCGGGTGCGACCGCACGAAGAGGACGGCGTCGTTCGCGGTCAGGACATCGACGAGTCTCGTCCAGTCCTGTGCCGAGGGGATGCCGGGGTCGGGCGCCCCGTCGCGCCACGTCGGTGCATAGAGGACCACCCGACGGGAGCCGAGATCACCGGTGGATGCCTCGATCGTCCGGCGCGCCGCGTCGCGCCGCGCGGACGCCGTGCCGCTTGAGAGCACGTCGACACGCGGTTCGCCCGTGATCGGCACACGCTCGTCGGGCAGTCCGAAGGCTGATTCCAGCCGACCGCGGACGAGGTGCGAGGCCGCGGGCAGCAGGCGGATGCGGCGCTGCGTGCGCGCGTACGCGATGCGCAGGATCCGGGTGAGCCCCGGAACGTTCCGCGGTGCGCGGACGGTGACCGCGGAGTCGAGCCCCAGTCGCTTCAGCGGGATGCCGTGCCACAGCTGCACGAGGAACGACCCGCGAGTCGCGTAGCGGTTCACATCTCCCGCACCGTGCGTCACGACGACGACGCGTGCGCGAGCCGTCAGCCAGAAGCCGCGCACTGACCGCTTGCGCGCCGTGGGGATGCCTGCAGCCGCAGCGGCCGCAGCCTCGGCGTCGGACGCGACGAGCCACGTCGCATCCTCACCTGCAGCGGACGCGACGTGCCAGAGCGCCAGCGCGCCGTCCGCGATCCCGACGGCGCACCCGAAGACCCAGCGGCTCCGGCTGCGCGGGATCAGGAACGTCGCCAGCGACCCGGCGACGTGCAGGGGGATCCGAAGCACCTGGGCGGCATTGCCGGATGCGAACGAGAACGACCCCACCCCGCGAGCCTAGCGCGGGGTGGGGTCGTTCTCGGTGGGACTGCCGCGACCTCAGTCGGTCAGCTCGCCGAGGGTCACGTCGGCGGTGCGGGTCTGCCCGTCTCGCACGTAGACCAGGGAGGCTTCGGCTCCGCCGGCGAGGGCCCGGACCTGCGCCGTCAGATCAGTCGCGTCGCGGACGGGCACCCCGTTGAACTCGGTGACGATGTCACCGGCACGCAGGCCCGCGGCCGCCGCGGCTCCCCCGCCGGTGGTCTCGCTGATGAGGGCTCCCGCGATCGTGCTGTCCTCCGCGTCCGCGGCGTTGCCGACCATCGCGCCCAGCAGACCGTGCGTCGCGCTGCCGTCCTCGATGAGCTGTTCGGTCACGCGCTTGACGATGTCGCTCGGGATCGAGAAGCCGACGCCGATGGACCCGGCCTCACTCGAAGACGACCCGCCGCCGGCCGTCGCGATGGCGACGTTCACGCCGATGAGCTTGCCCTCGTCGTCGACGAGGGCGCCGCCGGAGTTGCCGGGGTTGATCGCGGCATCGGTCTGGATCACTGCGATCGAGATCGTGCCGGATCCGCCGCCCTGCTGCTGCTGGCCCTGGCCGAAGTCGAACTGGAACGGCGATTCGCCGCCCTGGCCCTGGTCCTCCTGCTGCTCACCGGAATCCGGGACCGCCGACGACGCGATCTGGATCGACCGGTTGAGCGCGCTGACGATACCGGTGGTCACGGTGTTCGACAGCCCGAGGGGAGCGCCGACGGCGACCGTCGTGTCCCCGACGTTGAGCTTGCTCGAGTCGGCGAACTCGATCGGAGTGAGTCCGGAGGCATCCGTCAATTTGATGACCGCGAGGTCGTACAGCGGGTCTGTCCCGACGATCTCCGCGTCGTACACCTTGCCGTCCGAGGTCGTCACCCGCAGCGCCGCATCGCCGGTGGCCCCGTCGAGGGTGACCACGTGGGTGTTCGTGACGACGTACCCGTCCTCGCTCAGCACGACGCCCGAGCCCGTCCCACCGCCGTTCGACGAGGTCGCACTGATCGTGACGACGCTCGGCAGCGTCTTCGCCGCGATGCCCGTGGTCTGGTTGACGTTGTCGGGGTCGTTCACGGTCACCTGCGTCGCGCCGCCCTGCACGACGGTGTTGCTGCCGCTGCGGAACACGTCCGACCCGATGGCCGCACCGCCCAGCCCGGAGACGGCGCCGACGATGGCGGCGGCGACGAGCACGGCGACGATCTTGCCCGATCCCACCTTCGCCTCCCCGCCGCTGTGGTGCGGCGCCGGCGTGGGCTGGACGTACCCCAGCGGCACGGTCGAGGCCCGCGGGGACAGCTGCGGTCCGGGACCGGAGGACGGCGAGGAGCCGTGCGACCACCCCTGAGGCGCCGGCTGCGCGCCCGCAGTGGGAGTCGACTCCGGCATCGGCGGGCGCGGGGGGAGGTCGGCGTCGGGGGTGTTCGGTTCGCTCATGGGAATGCTCCTTCTTCGAGGCCTCTCCAGAGTGCGCCCGCAGTCTGTGGAACGGCTATGTCGACCCTCCGATCAGCCTATGGGACCGGTGGGGTCGAGGATCCGTGACAGCACGCTCCTCCGGCACCCGGCGATACGCTGAGCCGGTGCTGCACATCTCCGGTGCCTGGCAACGCGCGGCGCGCGGTGCCGGCCTCCTCGCGTCCGACGGCTCGCTCGCGCCCACGATCTTCGCTGAGATCAGCGCCGCTGCTGTCAGGCACGACGCGGTGAACCTGGGTCAGGGGTTCCCCGACGAGGACGGCCCGGCCGACGTCCTGGATGCTGCGACCCGCGCCATCCGCGACGGCGTCAACCAGTACTCCCCCGGCCGCGGGCACCCCGACCTGCTCGCCGCCGTGGCGGAGCACCAACAGCGCTTCTACGGCATCACCCTCGACGCGGGCCGGGAGATCCTCGTCACCGCCGGGGCGACCGAAGCGCTGAGCGCAGCGCTGCTGGGCCTGCTGGACGGACCCGACGACGAGGTGGTCGTCTTCGAGCCGTATTACGACTCGTACGCCGCCGCGATCGCGCTCGCGGGTGCGCGCCTGGTGCCCGTCCCCTTGCGCTGGCCGTCGCTCGAACCCGACCTCGACGACCTCCGCCGCGCAGTCGGCGACCGGACGCGGATCATCCTCGTGAACGATCCGCACAACCCGACCGGAACGGTCTTCTCGCGCGAGGTGACGGACGAGATCGTGCGCCTCGCCCACCGTCACGACGCGCTGATCCTGACCGACGAGGTGTACGAGCACCTCGTCATGGACGGCCGCCACGTCCCGATCGCGACGCTCCCGGGTGCCGCCGAGCGCACCCTGTCCATCTCCTCAGGCGGCAAGACGTTCCGGACCACCGGCTGGAAGATCGGCTGGATCACGGGGCCCGCCGACCTCATCGACGCGGTTCTGGCGGTCAAGCAGTACCTCACCTTCGTCAACGGCGCCCCCTTCCAGCCCGCCATCGCGGCCGGACTCCGGCTAGGCGACGCGTTCTTCGACGGGCTCGCTGCGACCCAGCGCGAACGACGCGATCTGCTCGGTGAGGGATTGCGGGCCGCGGGCTACGCCGTGTCGACGCCGGCGGGCTCCTACTTCACTGTGGCGGACGCCCGAGGCATCCTCCCGCCGGGCCAGGATGCCGCCGACTTCTGCCGCACGCTCCCGGAGCGGGTCGGCGTGGCCGCGATCCCGCTGACCGCCTTCGTGTCGGCAGCGCACCGCCGGGACTACGCCAGCCTCATCCGGTTCGCGGCGTGCAAACGGACCGAGGTCATCGCGGAGGCCGCGCGGCGACTCGCCGCATCCGGTCGCTGACGCCAGACGGATCAGCCTCTCGGGGAGACCTCGTAGCGCCGCAGGCGGAGTGCGGGGTTGACCCTGCGCACCCGCTCGACCGCGCCGACGTCGATGTGCGCGACGGCGACGTCGGTGGACGTCCCGATGCTCGCCACCTGCACGCCCTGCGGGTCGATGATGAGGGAGTGTCCGACCCCGAGCGGCGGCGGGTGGTCGGCGCCGGCCAGCCACAAGGTGTTCTCGATCGCGCGGGCGTGCATCAGCGTGCGCCAGTGGTGCTCCTTCAGCGGCCCGCGCACCCATTCCGCCGCGACCAGGATGACGTGCGCGCCGGTGTCGGCGAGGACCCGCGCCACCTCTGGGAATCGCAGGTCGTAACAAGTCATGAGCGCGAAGCGCACACCCGCGACGTCGAAGGTCTGCGGGTCGCCCAGGTCTCCGGCCTCCACCCAGTCCGACTCGCGCTGACCGAAGGCGTCGTACAAGTGGAGCTTGCGATAGTGCGCGACGAGGCCCTCGGGACCGACCGCGACGACCGTGTTGCGCACGCGTCCCGCCGTCGTCGAGCGCTCCAGCAGTCCCGCCACGATGTGGATGCCCCGGCGTGCCGCCATCGCGGTGAGCGCAGCGACGAACGGCCCGTCGAGGTTCTGCGCATGCACAGACAGCGACTCGTCGAACGGATCGATGAAGTAGCTCGAGTACTCCGGGAACACGATCACGGCCGCGCCGCGGTCGGCGGCTCTGTCGACGAGCTCGTCGATGGTCTCGAGGTTCGCCGCCTCGTCGGCGGCGGGCGCGAACTGGGCGACGGCGACACCGATCGATCCGGTCATGGGTTCCTTCCGGCGCGGGTGCGGACGGCGGCGGGGATCGCGACCCACAGCACGACGATCGTGAGCGAGAGCGCACCGCCTGAGATCCAGGATGCCGCACCGCCCACGACGACGTCGAACACGAACGCGACGACGCCCACGAGGAGCGTCGACACGAGCAGGAGCGCTGCGATCATGCACACGTGCCCGAACCGGACGATCGTCGGTTTCGCGCGCTGCGCGAAGAGGATGCGGTGCAGCGCGACGGGCGCGAGGGCGACGACCGCGCTGAGGGCGGAGAGGACGATCAGTGCGAGGTAGACGATCCGCTGATGGGAACCGAGGTCGTCGAAGGTCGGTTGGAACGCCAGCGCGAGGAGGAACCCGGTCAGGATCTGCGTGCCGGTCTGCAGCACGCGCAGCTCCTGCAGGACCTCACTCCAGTTGCGGTCGGCGCGCTCGTTGCGCGTCTCGTCGCGGCCGTCCGCGGCTGCGTCCGCCGTCGGGTCGTCGGTCCGGGTGCCCATGCGCCCATCCTCCCCGAGGGCGGATGATCCGCCACCGATTCGCGTGACCCCGAAACCCGTGCTAGTGTTTTCTCTTGTGCCGCGGGGTGGAGCAGCTCGGTAGCTCGCTGGGCTCATAACCCAGAGGTCGCAGGTTCAAATCCTGTCCCCGCAACAAAAAGAAGAAGGCGTTCCCTCTCCGGAGGGGGCGCCTTCTTCGATTTCCGGAGGCGTGCCGCTCACCGCGGCAGCATCGCCGACTCCATGTCGGACAGGAAGCGGACGACGGCTCGCAGCTCATCGTCGGTGTAGCCGACCATCGCCTCCCGCATCGCCTTCAGCCGCTGACCGAAGTGTCGGTGGAACTCGTGCCGGGCCGCCTCGGTGAGGGCGACGATCCGTGCGCGGCGATCCGTCGGGTGCGGTTTGCGCGTGAGGTATCCCGCTTCGGTGAGCCGATCCAGGAGCTTCGTCGTCGAGGCGGTGGAGATCGCGAGGTGCGTGGCGAGGTCGTGCGGCTTGACGACGTCGCCGTTCTGCTCCCGGATGATGAGCATCCGCAGCGCCGCGAGGTCCGTCGTGTTCATGTCCATGTCACCGCGCATGCCCGCGTACATTCGGTCCATGGAGTCCGAGAAGGCGCGGACCGCCTCGAGAGCGGACAGGACGACGGCGTCGCGCTGTGTCTTCGGAATCCACGGTTTCTCCACCGTTGGACACCTCCCCTGTCGTTCTGTACCATGTCGAATGTTTGCTAGATAATCTAGCAAAGTAGGGAGTGATCGTGTCAGCAATCGAGTACGTGGTCCTGGTGGACGACGAGGGTCGCGAGATCGGCACGGCTCCCAAGGCGAGTGTCCACGGTACCGATACTGCACTGCACCTCGCCTTCTCCTGCCATGTGTACAACAGTCGCGGCGAGATCCTGGTCACCCGGCGAGCCCTTGACAAGACGGCATGGCCGGGCGTCTGGACCAATTCCTTCTGCGGACACCCCGCCCCCGCAGAACCCGTGATCGACGCGGTCAAGCGGCGCGCGGCATATGAGGTGGGCCTGACCCTGCGCGACATCTCCCTCGTGCTCCCCCTGTTCCGCTACCGCGCCACCGACGCTTCGGGCATCGTCGAGCACGAGATCTGCCCGGTCTACATGGCGTACACCGACGACGAGCCGGACCTGAACCCGCGCGAGGTCGCGGAGGCCCGGTGGGTGGATCCCGCCGACCTCGACGCGTCCCTCGGCACCACGCCCTGGGCCTTCAGCCCGTGGCTGGTCCTGCAGTCCCAGCAGCTGGACCTGTTCGCACCCGAGCAACATCGGAGAGCCTCGTGATCGGCCTCTCCGACGTCGCCCGCCGCGAGATCGACGACACCCTCGACCTGGCACTGGGCCGCCTCCGAGCTCGCTCGGCGGCACTCGGTGATGCCTCGGCGGCGCTCGGCGAGGCGACCGCTGCCGGCGCGTCCGGCGGCAAGCGACTTCGACCCGCCCTCGTGGTCGCCGCCTTCGAGGCGTTCGGCGGAGACATTGCCCGGGCACCCGGACTCTGGCGCGTCGCCGCCGCCTTCGAACTGCTGCACGCGGCCTTCGTCGTCCACGACGACCTCATCGACGGCGACGTCGAGCGTCGCGGCATCCCGAACGTCGTCGGCCGCTTCCGCGACCGGGCCCGGGCTCGCGGCGGCAACGAGGACGAGGCGCAGCTGCTCGGCACGGCTGCAGCGGTCCTGGCCGGCGACCTGCTGCTGTTCGAGGCCACCCGGTTGATCGCGACCGCGCCGGTCACCGCGCCGCAGCGGGCGGCGCTGTTCGTCCTCCTGGACGACGCCCTGCTCGTCTCGGCCGCCGGCGAGCTGGCCGATGTGGAGCAGACCATCGGCGCCGACCTGCCTCCCGCGGCATCCCTGCTGCGCACCGCCCGCGACAAGACCGCCTTCTACTCGTTCCAGGCACCGCTCGCCGCGGGGGCGCTCCTCGCGGGCGCATCGGAGGACGAGCGATCGGCGCTGGAGGCCGCCGGGTCCGAGATCGGCGTGGCCTTCCAGCTCGCAGACGACCTCATCGGCACCTTCGGCACGCGCGACGAAGCCGGTCGGGAGCCCGGCGCCGACCTGCGGGCGTCCAAGCGCACGCCGCTCATCGCAATGGCAGCCGAGACCGAGGCGTGGCCGCAGGTGGCCAACGCCCTCGCACTCGCCCCGACCGGCCCGATCGCCATCGCGGAGGCACAGCGCGAGCTCGCCGCCAGCGGTGCCCGGGAGCGCACCGTCGCGCTCATCTCCCACACCCTGCGATCCGCGCGGACGCGCGCGGCCGACGCCGCTCTCCCCCGCGACGCCGTCGTCCTGCTCGCGGCCCTCGCCGCCGCGGTGGAGGACCGCATCCCCCGATGACGACGACGCTCTACGATTCGACCGCCGCTGCAGCGGCCGCATCCGTCATCCGCGCCTACTCCACCTCGTTCGGCCTCGCCACGCGGCTGTTCGGACCCCGGGTCCGGGGGCACATCCGCAACGTCTACGCGCTCGTGAGGATCGCTGACGAGGTCGTCGACGGCGCCGCTGAAGCCGCGGGTGTGGATGCCGCCGAGCAGCGCCGCGTCCTCGACGACCTCGAGGTCGAGACCTTCGCCGCCATGGGGCGGGGCTTCAGCTCGAATCTGGTCGTCCACGCGTTCGCGCTGACGGCGCGCGAATGCGGGATCAGCCGGCGGCATGTCGAGCCGTTCTTCGCATCCATGCGCACCGACCTCGACCGCACCGAGCACGACGACGCCTCGCACGACGACTACGTCTACGGCTCCGCCGAGGTCGTCGGCCTCATGTGCCTGCAGGTCTTCGTCAACGCGGGAGCGGCGGCGCCCGCCGAGCCGGATCCCGACCTCGTGACCGGAGCGCGGCGACTGGGGGCCGCCTTCCAGGACATCAACTTCCTCCGGGATCACGCCGACGACGCCGGCCGACTCGGGCGCGACTACCTTCGCGTGGGCGATGAGACGCGCCGCCGCGACGTCCTCGACCGCATCGATGCCGACCTCGCCGTCGCCGCCGCGACGATCCCCCGGCTCCCGGCCGACTGCAGGACGGCCGTGGCCACGGCACACGGTCTCTTCGCATCGCTCGCGGACCGGCTGCGGAGGGCCGAGGACCCCGACACCCGCGTGCGGGTGCCGAATCCCGTGAAGGCCGGCATCGCCCTCCGCGCAGCTGTCTCGCACCGTTCCCCCCGTCCCCCTCGAACGCTCCGGAGGCCCTCCGCATGACCCGCCGCATCGCGATCGTCGGAGGCGGGATCACCGGTCTCGCCACCGCCGCCCTCCTCGCCGACCGAGGGGACCAGGTCACGGTCCTCGAGGCGCAGGACGAGCTCGGCGGACGGGCCGGCTCGTGGGAGAAGGACGGGTTCCGGTTCGACACGGGTCCCAGCTGGTACCTGATGCCCGAGGTGTTCGACCACTTCTTCGAGCTCCTCGGCACGACCGCCGCGGAGCAGCTCGACCTCGTGCGACTCGACCCGGCGTACCGCGTCTACCGCGAAGGAGAATCCGCTCCCTTCGACGTGGTGTCGGGACGGGATGCCGCGGTCGCGGCCTTCGAGGCTCGAGAGCCCGGCGCCGGCGCCGAGCTGGCCCGCTATCTGGACTCCGCCGGCGAGATCTACGACCTCGCCGTCGACAGATTCCTCTACGACCCGTACGTGTCCCTCAAGGGGCTCGTGCACCCCGAGGTGCTCCGGAAGCTCACCACACTGGCGCCACTGCTGTTGCGCCCCCTGTCGGCGTACGTCGAGAAGCGGTTCGACGATCCCCTTCTGCGGCAGGTCCTCGAATACCCCGCGGTGTTCCTCGGCGGGTCGCCGTACGACGCGCCCAGCCTGTACCACCTCATGAGCCACCTCGACCTCGACGACGGCGTGCTCTATCCGCGCGGCGGGTTCAGCGAGATCATCCGTGCGATCGCCCGTCTCGCCGAGGCGCGCGGGGCCGAGATCCGCACCGGCGCCCGCGTCGAACGCATCCTGACGAGCGGTCGCACCGCGACCGGCGTCCGACTCGCCGACGGCACGGTCCTCGCGGCGGACCACGTCGTGTCCACGGCCGACATGCACCACACCGAGACGGCCCTGCTCGACCCGTCGCTCCGCTCCCGCAGCGACTCGTGGTGGGACAAGCGAGTGCCCTCGTTCGGCGCTCTCCTGGTGCTCCTCGGCGTCGAGGGGGAACTTCCCGAACTGGCGCATCACACGCTCTTGTTCACGAAGGACTGGAAGACGAACTTCGACGTCATCGCCGAAGGAGCCGGCGCGGCGGCGCCCCGCATCCCGGACCCGGCGTCCCTCTACGTCTGCCGTCCCAGTGCGACGGACGAGGGGGTCGCGCCCGAGGGGCACGAGAACCTGTTCGTGCTCGTGCCGATGCCCGCGGCGCCGGTGCTCGGGCGCGGCGGCGTCGACGGCGCCGGCGATCCCGTGATCGAGGCCGCTGCCGACGCGGTCATCGCGCAGATCGCCGAGTGGACCGGCGCCCCGGATCTCGCCGACCGCGTCCGTGTCCGCCGGACGATCTCCCCCGGCGACTTCGCCGCCGATTTCGGCTCCTTCAAGGGCGGCGCCCTGGGCCTGGCGCACACGCTCGGCCAGTCGGCGATGTTCCGGCCCGGACTCCGGTCGCAGGTGGACGGGCTGCTCTACGCGGGACAGACCGTCCTGCCCGGCGTGGGTCTCCCGATGTGCCTCATCTCGGCGGAACTCGTCGTGAAGCTGTTGGACGGCGACACGTCGACCGGGAAGCTGCCCGTCGAGGCGACTGCGGGGCGCTAGTCGGATGCCGGGTCTGTACCTGCTCGCGATCCTGGCGTCGGCGGCGGGCGTGGCCGCGCTCGACGTCCGCTTCCGGCTCGCCGCACCGGTCGCCCCGGTCAGGACCGCCGTCGGCGTCGCGATCGGCACCGCCTTCTTCCTCGCCTGGGACATCGCGGGCATCACCGCAGGCGTCTTCGTGCGCGGCGACAGCCCGCTCTTCGTCGGCGTCGACCTCGCCCCGCACCTTCCGCTCGAAGAGGTCTTCTTCCTCGCCTTCCTCAGCTACCTGTCCCTCGTGCTGCACGCCGCCGGGATGAGGGCCGTGTCGAGGGCGGATGCCGCGGAGGACCGCGCGGCATGACGTACACCCTCCTGGTCATCCCGTTCCTGCTCATCACGGCGGCGGCGGTCCTGGCGACGATCCGACGTCCCCGGTTCGGTCGTCGCATGGTCGCGTCGGCGATCGCGGGCGGCGTGCTGGTCGCCCTCACCACGGTCTTCGACTCGGTGATGATCGCGGCGGATCTGTTCACCTACCCGGAGCACCTCATCAGCGGCATCCGCATCGGTCTCGCGCCCATCGAGGACTTCGCCTATCCGCTCTGCGCGGCGTTCCTGCTGCCGGCGATCCTCACCCTCCTCACCCCGCGCGGGGAACGACCGTGACGTCTCTCGGCTTCGTCCGTCAGCTGTTCGTGTCCTCACGGCCGATCAGCTGGATCAACACGGCGTACCCGTTCGCAGCCGCCTACCTGCTCAGCGCGCGCGAGATCGACATCGTCCTCGTCGTGGGGACCCTCTTCTTCCTGATCCCGTACAACGTCGCCATGTACGGGATCAACGACGTCTTCGACTACGAATCCGACCTGCGCAACCCGAGGAAGGGCGGGGCACACGGCGCGATCCTGGCGAAGGAGTTGCACGCACCCACGCTCTGGGCCGCCGCGCTCCTCGGCGCCCCCTTCGTCGTCTTCCTCGTCGTCGTGGGGCCGCCGCTGTCGTGGCTCGTCCTCGCCCTCAGCCTGCTCGCCGTCGTCTTCTACAGCGCACCACCGCTGCGGCTGAAGGAGCGGCCGTTCGCCGATTCGGTGACCAGCAGCATCCACTTCTTCTCACCCGCCGTGTACGGCCTCGTGCTCGCGGGCACCGCATGGACCCCGCAGCTTGCGCTCATCCTCATCGCGTTCGCCCTGTGGGGAGTCGCGTCGCACGCGTTCGGCGCTGTCCAGGACGTCGTCGCCGACCGGGAGGCCGGCATCTCGTCCATCGCGACCGAGCGCGGTGCAGCGTGGACCGTCCGATTCGCCCTCGTGTCCTACACCGCCGCCGGCGTGGCCGTCCTCCCCACCGATTGGCCGGGGCCTCTCGCGGCGCTCGTCGTCGTCCCCTACCTCGCGACCGTGTGGCCGTACCGGTCGGTCCGCGATGCGGACGCGGCCCGCGCCACGCGCGGGTGGGACCGCTTCCTCTGGCTCAACCAGCTCGCCGGCTTCCTGGTGACGCTGCTGCTGATCTGGTGGTGGCTGCTCGTCCCGTGAGCAGCCACCACCTCGATCGGTCCCGAATCATCGGCACCCGATGACTTACTGGCCTTCGAGCTCGATCAGTCGCGAGACGATGTTCGTCAGCTGCTCGTCGAGCTCGCCGTAGGTCGTCCAGTCCCCGGCCTGCAGGGCGGCATCGCGGTCCTGGATGACCTGCTGCGCCTGCTGCAGCAGACGATCGAACTCGTCGCCCGCACCGGGCGTGCTCGGCGGGTCGCTCGGCTCCGGCGACGGCGTGGCGCCCGGCGTCGGTGTCGCCGACGGTCCGGGAGTCGGCGTCGTCCCCTCGTCGCCGGCGGTGGCGCCGGAGTCGCCGCCGAACAGCGCGTCGAGCGCCTCCTGCAGCGTGTCCTCGAAGGCGACCTCGTCGCCGAAGGCGACCAGGATCTTCCGCAGCTGCGGGAGCTGCGTGCCGCTCGAGGCCTGGACGAAGATCGGCTGCACGTACAGCAGGCCGCCACCGACGGGGACCGTCAGCAGGTTGCCGTTACGGACCTCGGACTGCCCCTGCCGCAGCAGGTTGACTTCCGGCGCGATGCGCTCGTCGTTGCTGAAGCGGTTCTGCACCTGACCCGGCCCGGGGACGGACACGTCAGCGCTCACCTCCAGCATCCGGAGCTTGCCGTACCCGGTCGCCTTCTCACCCTTCACGTCGCCGGCATTCGCGTCCACCGCGAGGTAGCCGGTGAGGACGTTGCGCTCGGCGTCGCCCTCGGCCGCGGGGATGAACGACGAGAACATCGAATAGGTGGGGTCGTCCTGGCCGGGCATCTGCATCGTCAGGTAGTACGGCGGCTGCAGGCTGCTCTGGTTCTGCGGATCCTGCGGCGTGCGCCAGGCGTTGTCACGGCGGATGAAGGACTCCGCGTCGTCGACGTGGTACGTGCCCAGCATGGCGCGCTGCACCTTGAAGAGGTCGGTCGGGTACCGCACGTGGCTCATGAGGTCGGCCGACATGTCGCTGATCGGCTTCAGCGTCGAGGGGTAGACCTTCTGCCATGCCTGGAGCAGCGGGTCCTCCTCGTCCCAGGCGTACAGCGTGACGGAACCGTCGTAGGCGTCGACGGTCGCCTTCACGGAGTTGCGCATGTAGTTGATGTCGTCGAGCGCGACCCGCGGCTGCGTGTTGGTGGTGTCCGAGATCGCCTCGCGGAGGCTCACGCTCGTCGAGTAGGGGTAGTTGTTCGTGAGCGTGTAGCCGTCGAGGATCCAGACGACTCGTCCGTCGACGACGCTGGGGTAGGGATCGCTGTCGAGCTCGAGGTACGGCGCGGCCTTCTGGACGCGGTCGCGGGGGTTGCGGTCGTAGAGGATCTGCGACTCGTCGTTGATGCCGTCCGAGAACAGGATGTCGGTCGACTGGAACTTGAGCGCGTACAGCAGGCGGTTGAACGGATTGCCCACGTCGGGACCGCCGTCACCCTCGAAGGTGGTGCGGGTCTGGCCGGCACCGTCCTCGCCGCGCGGGTAGTCGAGCTCAACAGGGCTCGATCCCTCGGGAGCGCCGACGATCGAGTACGGCGGCGACGACTCGCCGAAGTAGATCCGCGGCTCGTAGCTCGCACCGGAGGTGAGGTCGCCCGCCGTCGGGATGCCCCGCTCGAGGAACACCGGGTTGCCGTCGTCGGTGCGCGCGTTGCCCTTCGCGGCGACCATGCCGTAGCCGTGGGTGTAGACCAGCGTGTTGTTGTACCAGGACTGGGCGCTGCCGAGCTGGTCGAGGTTGAGCTCTCGGACCGAGACGACCGCATCCTGCGTCTCGCCGTCGATCGTGTACCGGTCGACGTCGAGCGGGTTCTGGAACTGGTAGTACGAGCGGTACTGCTCGAGCTGGCGCACCGTCGGGCCGATGATGGCCGGGTCCATGATGCGCAGCGACGCGGTCGTGTCCGCGTCGGCGCGCAGCTGGCCCTTCTCGGCGGTCGTGACGGCTTCGAACTCGTTCTTCTCCAAACCGTCGATGCCGTAGGCGAATTTCGTCGCGGCCAGGTTGTGCTCGACGTAGGGCGCCTCGTAGGTCTCGAGGTTCGGCGTCACCTGGAACTGGGTCACGGCCCACGGGTAGGCGACCCCCACGACGAGGGACGACACGATCAGCAGCGCCGTGCCGATGAGCGGGAAGCGCCACCGGCCGATGATCGCGGTCACGACGAACAGCGCGGCGACGATCGCCGCGGCGACCGCGAGGATCGCCAGCCCCGGGATGACCGCGTTGTCGTCGACGTAGCTGACACCGGTGAAGCGGTCGCCCTGCGTGGTGAGCGTCTTGTAGCGGTCGAGCCAGAGACTCACCGCCTGGACGGCGAGGTAGAGGCCGGCGGTGGCGGCGAGCTGGATGCGCGCGGACTTCGAGATGCGCAGCTCGCGCTGCCCGACGCGCACCGACCCGTAGAGGTAGGCGACGACCGCGGTGACCAGGAGGCAGATGAGCAGGACTGCCGACAAGAACCCGAGGGCGGCGCTGTAGAACGGCAGCTGGAACAGGTAGAAGCCGGTGTCGAGACCGAACTGCGGGTCGGTCTGTCCCGTCGACACGCCGTTCATCCACAGCCAGACGGTCTCCCACTGCGCCGACGCGGCGAAGCCGGCGAAGAACCCGAAGAAGACGGGGATGCCCCACATCGCCAGGCGCCGGAGCGGCTCGACGACCTCCTGGTAGTGATCGAGCTGCGAGCTCAGTCGCGCGTACACCGGCCGGAGCCGGTAGGCGAGCTGGATGGCTGCGAACACCGGGGCAGCCATGGCGACGAAGCCGACCAGGAACATGACCACGCGGGCGGTCCACTGCGTCACCAGGACGCCGTCGAAGCCCAGCTGCCGGTACCACTGCCAGTCCGTGTACAGGCTCGCGAACGCGAAGAACGCGATCACCAGCACAACGAGCACACCGACGGTGATCGCGATGGTGCGGCGGACGGGGTTCGGGGGCGTGGACGTGGCCGGGCCTGCAGGTGTCGAGGTCACCCCTTCATCCTAGGCGGGGCATATCGGGCGGGCGGCGACCCGGCGATGCGCTCAAGGCGTAATCGCAGGACCCGCACTCGAGGTCAGCCCGCGCTGCAGGACGGCAGGTCCGCCAGCTTGTCCCCGGTGCTGATGGCCTCGAGCGCGGCGAGGGAATCGTCGAGCGTCTCGACCGACACGACGCGCAGGTCGCCGGGCACATGCCCCACCACCTCGTCGCAGTTGTCCGCGGGGGCGAGGAACCAGTCGGCACCGGCATCCCGCGCACCGTAGAGCTTCTGACGGATGCCGCCGATCGGCCCGATGGCGCCGGAGGCGTCGATCGTCCCGGTGCCGGCCACGTTCTCGCCGCCGTTGAGCTCCCCCGGGGTCAACGTGTCGATGATGCCGAGGGCGAACATCTGACCGGCGCTCGGGCCACCGATGCGGTCGAGCTGGATGGTGACGTCGATCGGGAAATCGTAGTCGTGCGCGGTGGTCACCCCGATGAGCCAGACGGGCCCGTCGGCGGAGTCCTGCTGCACGGGCGTCACCGTCTCGGTGCGCTCGTCGCCGTCACGACGGACCACGAGGTCGATCGGCGCGCCCTCCAGCGCGCCGATCGCTGCGCGGAGCTGCTCGGTCGTCTCGATGGCCCGCCCGTCGGCCGAGACGATCTCGTCGCCTTCTTCGAGGATGCCCTCGGCGGGAGAGTCCTCGGCGAAGCCGTAGACGCTGACGTGGGGGCGCACGTCGTAGCCGAGCTCCGCCAGTGCGGCTGCGGTCGCCTCCTTCTGCGAGTCCACCATGAGTGCGGCGCTCTCCTGATTGCGCTCCTCTGTGGTGGTCCCGGCGGGGAAGATGCGGTCCAGCGGCAGCACGGCCTCGGCGGGGTCGAACCACGCGAGGGCGAGCTGGAACCAGCTCGGCGTCTGCTCACGGTTGCCCTGGATCTGCACGGTGGTCAGGTCGAGGGCACCACCGGTGGGATAGGTCTCCGCCCCGTCGACCGAGATGAGCGGCACATCCTCGCCGTCGGCGTTCTCGGCGGTCCCCAGGGTGTTCACGACGGGACCCTGTCGCTGGATCACGAACCCGGTGGGGAGGAAGGTCAGGATGAGGAGGGCGACGAGCGCGACGGCCAGCGCCCACACCCCGAACGGCACGGCGGTGAACCGGTCACGGGGCCGGCGGCGGGCCCGCTCGTCGGGGGCGAGCGGGCCGGCGGTGTCCTCGAACAGCGACACGCGAGTCCTTCCTCCGGCGCTCGTTCGCGGCCGGCGTACACGGGACGTCTCCCGTCCGGACCGGGCGGAGGAAACCTGCGACTAGCGTAGGACAGAGACGTCTCCCCCCTGCTGAAAGGCGCCTGACATGACGGACGACGACCGCCCCGGCGACGATGATTTCGCCGAGATGCTCCGACGGATGCTGAGCGGTCAGGGCGGGATCGATCCGGAGCAGCTGCGGCAGTTCTCGGGGATGAACATCGACCCCGCGATGATGCAGGCCATCATGCGCCAGCTGCAGTCGGCGATGGCCGACACCGGCGGGGACGAGGGCATCGACTGGTCCGCCGCGAAGACACAGGCCCTGCACATCGCCAACCGCGACGGGCTCGGGATATCCGCCGGCGCTCGTACGGAGTTCGACCAGGCATTCGCCCTCGCCTCCCTCTGGCTCGGTGAGGCCACCGCCATCGCGGAGCTCCCGGCGCCGCCGCGCGCCATCACGCGGGGACAGTGGGTCGAAGCGACCCTGCCGGTGTGGCAGGAACTCGCCGAGCCCGTCGCGTCGAGCATCAGCGACGCCCTCATGGCCGCCCTGGAGTCGCAGACGCCCGAGGAGATGCGGGCCGCGATCGAGGGAGCCGGGCGTCTGATGCGCCGAGTCGGAGGAGCGCTGTTCGCCAGCCAGCTGGGCGCCGTCATCGGCCGCCTGTCGCTGGAGGTCGTGAGCGGCGGCGATGTCGGCATCCCCCTCATGCCCGACGGCGAGGCCACGATCCTGCCGCAGAACTTCGCCGACTTCGGCCGGGATCTCGAGATCGAAGAGGACCAGCTCGCCCTGGCGCTCGCCACCCGCGAACTCGCCCACGCGCGGCTCTTCCGCCACGCCCGGTGGCTGCGTCTGCACGTGATCTCTCAGATCACCGACTTCGCCCGCGGCGTCCACGTCGACACGGATGCCCTCGAAGAGCTCGCGTCGCGCTTCGACCCCTCCTCCCCCGACGAGCTGCGGGCGGCGATCGAGAGCGGCGCCCTCCTGCCGCAGCGATCCGAGGCGCAGGTGGCGGCCCTCACCCGCCTCGAGAACCTGCTCGCGACCATCGAGGGCTGGGTGGACGTCGTGACGGCGGACGCGACCAGTCGCCTGCCCGCGGCCGATCGCATCGCGGAGGCCGTCCGTCGACGCCGCGCGGTGGGCGGACCCGGCGAGCAGGCGATGGCCTCGCTCGTGGGCCTGGAGCTGCGACCGCGGCGCCTGCGCGAAGCGGCCGCGATGTGGCGGGCGGTCACCGACGCCGTGGGCCCGGCGGCCCGCGACTCGCTCTGGGACTACCCCGACCTGATGCCGACGGCGGAGGACATCGACGACCCGGCGTCCCTGGTCGCTCGCCTGCAGGCACGTGCCCGCGGTGAAGAGCCCACGCGCGATGCCTTCGACGACGCCCTCGCCGCGCTCCTCGACGAGGAGTCCGGCAGCGGTGGGGACACCGCCGCGGACGGCCCCGACGACGGTCCGTCGGGTCCCCGCCCGGTCTGACCGGAGGTTCCTCCACAGGCCCCGCCGTGAGCGCCTCGCCGGCACGCACTGTGGAAGACCGACGACGACGGCGTGCCGGCTCACGAGAATCGCCTCATGCTGCGACTCGCCCCCTCCCGGACACCGCTGTGGCGAACTCCGTCGAGCCTGCAGCTCGGCGATGAGGACGGTCACCGCCTGCGCGGATTGGACCCGTGGCAGGAGCGTCTGCTCGATGAACTCGTCACCGGCATCGCCGACGCGCGGCTGATCCCCCTCGCGCGCGAGCTGGGCGCCTCGGGTGAGGACGCCGAGCGCTTCGTACAGACCATCGCGGACGCGCTCGCGGGGGATGCCACGCCGGCACCCGCCCTGCGCGTGGAACTGCCCGCCGACATCGGCCCGGCCGACGAAGCCGCCCTCCTCGCGGGTCTCTGCGCAGCCGGTGTCGACGTCGTCGACGTCGCCCGATGGAAGCTCCCCGACCACGGCGCGCCCATCCTGCTCGTGAGCTCGCGACTGGTCGATCCGCACCGGGCGGCACGCCTGGTGGCAGGTGACGTCACCCACCTGCCGGTGGAACTCTCGGGCGATCGCGTCGTGGTCGGTCCGCTTGTGCGCCCAGGCAGGACAGCGTGCATCGCATGCGTGCACGCCGCCCGTCGCGACCTCGACCCCGACTGGCCGCTCTTGGCCGCACAGCTGCTCGCACGGCGGACGCCCGCTACCGAGCCCGTCCTGCTGGTCGAGGCCGCCGCGCTGGCCGCTCGGATGCTCCGTGCCGAGGAGGAGGACGGCCGGTCGGTCGTGCTCAGCGACGCTGACGCGGAGCGCGTGTGGCGCGCGCATCCGCCGCACGAAGCGTGCCTGTGCCGATCTCCTGCAGGAAACGCGAGCGCTGACGCTCGCGGTGGCCGGACATCCGCGCCCACGACAGCGAGAGCGTTCGCGCGGCCCGCGTGATGCCGACGTACGCGAGGCGGCGTTCTTCATCGACCTGCTCGAACGTGGTGGCGTACGAGATCGGCAGCAGCCCCTCGCTGAGGCCCATGAGATGCACGTGGTCCCACTCGAGCCCCTTCGCGGCGTGCAGCGTCGCGAGGGTGACCGTCCGCAGCGCGGGCTCGTGCTGCGCCTTGGCGCGTGTCGTGAGCTCGTCGGTGAAGGCGCGCAGGGTCATCTCCGCCGGGGCCTCCTCGGCCAGCCGCAGCACGGCCGCGCGGGCCTCCCACGCGTCTCGGAGAGCGCCCCCCGCCGGCGGCGCCTCGTCGGTGAGACCGAGGGAACGGAGGATGTCGCGCACCGTGGCGAGGAACGACCCGGACAGCGGCGCCACCGACGCACCGCGCAGCGCCAGGAGCGCCTGCCGCACCTCGGGCAGATCCCAGAAGCGCTTGCCGCCGAGGACCGTCGCGGGGATTCCCCGCGAGGACAGGGCGGCCAGGAGCGGCGCCGACTGGGCGTTCAGCCGGTAGAGCACGGCGATCGCGGCGGGGTCGGTGCCCGCGGCGAGCTGCGCGGCGACGCGATCGGCGACGCCGTCGGCTTCGGCGGCGTCCTCGTCGTACGCCGTGACCTCGGGGATCGGCCCGGCCGGTGTCGGCGTGGTGAGCTGGAGGGCCCCGGGCCGACCGCGCATCAACTCGTTCGCGACGGCGAGGATGGCGGCATCCGATCGATAGTTCCGCTCGAGGCGGATGACCTGGGCGTCCTCGTGCCGCCGGTCGAACTCGAGCAGGAAGCGCGGGTCGGCGCCCGCGAAGGAGTAGACGGTCTGACTCGCGTCGCCCACGACGCAGATGTCGTGGCGGTCCCCCAGCCACAGCTCCAGCAGTCGCTGCTGGACGGGCGAGACGTCCTGGTACTCGTCGACGGTGAAATGCCGGTACTGCTCGCGGACGGCGGTCGCGACGCGCGGCTCGGACTCGATCATCCCGGCACAGGCGAGGAGCACGTCCTCGAAGTCGAGCTGGCGTCGCTCGTCCTTCAGCTTCTCGTACGCGTGCTGCAGTCCGACGAGGGCGTCGAGGGACAGCCCGGGGATGCCGCTCGGCCGATCCCGGGCGTACTGCTCGACCGAGCGCATCGTGACCTTCCGCCACTCGATCTGCGACGCGGCGTCGCGCAGCGTGCCGGCATCCAGCCGCATCCCGATCGAATCGGCCGCGTGCGAGAGGAGCCGCACCTTGCTGTCGACGATCGCCGGCGCGGTGTCGCCTGCGACCTGTGGCCAGAAGAAGTTCAGCTGCGCGAGTGCCGCGGCGTGGAAGGTCCGGGCTGCGACGCCCTCGACACCGAGGCCTCGCAGCCGCCCCCGCAGTTCGCCCGCGGCCTTCGTCGTGAAGGTCACGGCCATCACGCGCTGCGGCGAGTACGCCCCGGTGTCGACGCCGTGGGCGATGCGGTGGGTGATGACGCGGGTCTTCCCGGTGCCCGCACCGGCGAGGACGCACACCGGTCCGCGGAGCGTGCGTGCGGCGTCGCGCTGGCGGTCGTCGAGGGAGGCGAGGGGCCCCTCGCTCACCCCTGCACCCACCGGGTGATCAGACTCCTGGCGATGGAGGCGCGTCCCGGCAGTCGCACGTCACCCGCGCCGTCCAGCGCCGCGCGGATCTCATCCCGCGTGAACCAGCGGACGTCGAGGATCTCCTCGCCGTCGGGCCGGGCCTCCTCGTCCGACACCGCCCGGGCGGTGAAGCCGAGCATGAGCGAGCGCGGGTAGGGCCAGGCCTGCGAGCCGCGGTAGACGATGTGATCGAGGCGCACCCCGGCCTCCTCCGCGATCTCGCGGTCGACGGTGGTCTCGAGCGACTCCCCCGCCTCGACGAATCCCGCGAACGTGGAGTACATCGGCACGTCGCCCCACGCGGCGTTCCGGCCGAGCAGGAGCCGCTGGTCATCGGCGCTCGCGACGGCGACGATGACGGCGGGATCCGTCCGGGGGAAGTGCTGGCGACCGCACTGCGGGCACACACGCGACCAGCCGGACTGCTGGACGTCGGTGCGCGCACCGCACGCGGGGCAGAACGGCGCGTCGATGAGCCATCGGCCGATGCTGAGCGCCTGCACGAAGCGGCCGGCATCGTCGGCGTCGAGGTCGCCGCCGACCGCGCGGAGGCCACCCCACTCCGCGTCCCCCACCGGCGGCTCCGCTGCCGACGCGGGGACGGCGGCGACGAGCATCGCGCGATCACCCGCATCCCGTCCGAGGAACGCCCACTCCGCGCCCTCGGGCGCATCCGCCGGGGCGGACCATCGAAGCCTGTCGCGACCCTCCAGCGGTGCGCGGTCGCCGTGCACGAGCAGCACGCGCGTCTGCTCATCGGCGCGGGCGCGGGCGAGCAGACCGTCGTCGAGCCGCTCCTGCGCCGCACGGTCGATGACCGCGCGAGCCAGAGGCGGCGGGACGTCCTTCGTCGTCATCGAGGACCTCTCTTGCGGGCGTGGCGCCGGTGCGCCGGTGGGTGGCCGACCTACCCTGGGGGGCATGGCACGCTCTCCTCTCACTCTAGCCGCGGCTGCCACCGCGGCTCTCGCGCAGGCCTCGGGTGTGCAGACGGGCATCTCGGGCGTCTCGACGCTGACCGAGGATGCGGCCGGGCGGTACGACAGCGCGCTCGTCCGCCTCGACGACGGGAGCCGCCTCGTCGTGCGGGTGGCGACCACGGCCGACGCCGAGTCCGACGCCGTCAGCGAGGCGACGGCCCTCGCCGCCCTCACCGCCGGCGTGCGGGCGATGCTCCCCTTCGCCGCCCCGGAGCCGGTCGGGCAGGCGCGTCTGGCGGGCGGCGTCGCCCGCGTGCAGACCTTCCTGCCCGGATGGCGCGTCGACGGCGCCCACATCCCGCCCGGCAGGGGCGTGGCCACCGGCCTCGCCGAGGCGATCGCCGGCATCCACGACCTCCCCAGCTCGGTCGTGACGGGCGCCGGCCTGCCGAGTCGCACGGCGGCACAGGTGCGGACGGAGACGGAGCAGCTCCTCGACCGTGCCGAGGCGACGGGCCGACTGCCCTTCGGGCTGCTGCGCCGGTGGAGCCGTGCGATCGCGCTCGACGCGCTGTGGCGGTTCGAGCCGACCGTCGTCCTGGGCGGTGTCGATCCGGCGTCGTTCACCTTCACGGACGTCGACGGCGTCCCGACCGTGTCGGGCCTGTTGACCTGGGCGGGACTCAGCGTCGGCGACCCGGCGGAGGACCTGCGGTGGATCGCCGGCGCGCCCGACGCCGCGAGCGATGCGATCGCGGCCTACGGCGCAGCCTCGGGCCGCTCCCCCGACGCGCTGCTCGCGGACCGCGCGCGCCTGCACGCCGAGCTCGAGTTCGCGAAGTGGCTCGTCCACGGCCACGACACGGGCTCGGAGTCGGTGATGTCGGATGCCGTGGCGCTGCTCACCTCGCTGGACGACAGCGTCCGCGACGAGGCCCCGATCGGATCGGGGTCGGTGAGCGTCGACGAGGCCATCGCCGCGCTCGGCCGGGTACCCGTGGCGGCCACGGATGCCGTCGACACCTCGATGCACACAGACGCGTACGACCCGGGGTCGATGGACCCCTTCGACGACGCGGATCCGTCCGACCCGCCCTCGCGGGAGGAGCTCGGCGACGAGACCGAACCGATCGAGTTCTCCGACTGGTCGCCGGACGCCGCCGATGCGCGCGACGGCGACGACGACCGCGACCCCGACGACGCCGCGCGCAACGCCCTGCGCCGCTGGACCGGCACCGCCTGACCGCGCCGCGACACGCCGCGGTCAGGCGCGCAGCACGACCCCGTCGCCGACGTAGAACAGCGTGACGTCGATGGCGTCCACCGGGATGCCGTGCTTCACGTGGTAGGCGCGGCGGTAGAGGTCCAGCTGCAGCATCCGCTCCGCACGCTCCGCGTCCGTGCGCGGCGGGCGTCCCGTCTTCCAGTCGACGATCTCGATCCGGTCGCCGCGGCGGTACACCGCGTCGAGTTTGCAGATGATGATGTGGGCGTTCCCGTCGCCGAAGGGGTCGGGGTCGGTGAAGTCGATCTCCGTCTCGACCTCGATCGGCTGCAGCTGCGCCCACTCGGAGGCGAGGAACGCCGCGCGTAGCCGTTCGAGCTCGGCTGCGTCGGCGGCGGAGACTCCCGCGTCGTCCTCGTCCCAGAGGACGTCGTCTGCCGACCGGGCCCGCCCGACGAGGCCCGAGCGCTGCTCCACCCAGGCGTGGAAGAGCGTGCCGAGCCGGGTCTGCCGGTAGGGCCGCTCCGGCATCGGGCGGGACACGGCGGTGGCCGCGGCGCGGTAGTCGGCGGCGAACTCCTTGAAGCGCGACGCCGGGATGCGGGTCGGGGCCGAGGCGCCCTGTCCGGCCGCCCGCGCCTCGCGTTCAGCGAGCAGCAGCCGCAGGTCCGTGCTCGGGTTCGGCGGTTCGGCTCGCATCGCCGTCCGCACCCGTTCGGCGGCGGCGGTGACCCGCCCGGCGCGCCCGCCCAACGGATCGATCGGCCACTGCAGGGTGGCGCGCGCGCCGTCGTACGGGTTCTCGGCGTCGAGAGTCTCGTCATCGGGGACCGGCGCGGCCACCTCGTCCGCGATCTCGCGGACGAACCGGCTGACCGCTCGAGGCCGTTTGGTTCCCGCCCACGGCGACGCGGAGATCAGCAGGTGGTCCCGCGCACGGGTGACCGCGACGTACGCGAGCCGTCGCTCCTCCTCGAGGTGACGCTGTCGGATGCCCTCCCCGTAGGCGGCGAAGGCGGCCTTCAGATCCTGCTGACTCTCGGCCTCGTGCGCGCGCCAGCCGAGTCCGGGGAGCCAGTCGCGGTCGCCCCGGAAGGGATACGGCAGGACTCCGAAGCCGAGCCATCCCTTCCCGTCCTGCAGGCGCGCGGGCAGCTCGTCCTCGACGCCCCGCACCACCGCGACGGCATCCCACTCGAGTCCCTTCGAGCCGTGGATCGTGAGGAGCTGGACCACGTCGTCCTCAGGCGGCTCGGTCCGCGGGGCGAACTCGTCGGCCCGCTCGGCGCGGTCGAGCCACGCGAGCAGACTCGTGAGCGACCCGCGTTCGTCGGTCTGCAGGAACCCGTGGAGTTCGTCGACGAATGCGCGCAGCTGGGACGACGCCGTCCTGGCCGGGCCCCGTGACTCGTTCGCCGCGAGTTCGACGTCGAGGCGCAGCTCCGCCTCGATCAGACGCACGAGCTCGGGGACCGGGAGCCCGGCGGCACGGCGAAGACCGGCGAACACCGAACCCGCCTCCCGCAGGCGATCCCGCGCGTCGGCGGTGAACCCGGCCAGCCAACCGTGGTCGCTCCGCTGCCGCGAGACGAAGTCCAGGGCCGCGACGATCGAACCTCCCTCGTCACCCGCCGACGACCGGAGGATCTCCGCGAGCTCCGGGGCGAGCGGCTGCAGCGCCGTGTCGTGCCTGGCCAGACGCGCGGCGACCAGCGCGAGCTCGCGGAGGTCGGCGAGGCCGATCGCCCACCGGGGACCGGCGAGCAGACGGATCAGCGCCGATCCCGCCCGCGGATCGCTGATCACGCGCAGGGCCGAGACGACGTCGACGACTTCGGGGGTGGACAGCAGCCCCCCGAGCCCCAGGATGCGGTGCGGGATGCCGCGCGCCCCCAGTGCGTCGGCGAAGCGCACCATGTGCTTCTTGCTTCGGAACAGCACGGCACCCGTGGTGGGACTCCCCGTCCGCGCGCGCTCGTCCCGGACGCGTGCGAACCATTCCGCGACCCGGTCCGCTTCCGCATCCACATCCTGTTCGACGACGATCTCGACACTGCCGGCGGGGGCGGCGGGCCGGGGCCGGAGCGTGCCGACCTCGACTGGGGCGCGCAGCGGCGCGAGGACGGCGGCAGCGGCGCGCAGGACGTCGCCGCTGTTGCGCCAACTGGTGAGCAGCGAGAACCGGCGGGCGACGGCATCCCCGCCGAAGGTCCGTGCGAAGTCGCCGAGATTGCCCGCGCTCGCTCCCCGCCAGCCGTAGATCGACTGGTGCGGATCCCCCACGGCCATCACGCCCGTGCCGCGGAAGAGCGTGGCGAGCAGGTCCGTCTGGACCACCGACGTGTCCTGGTACTCGTCGAGGAGCACCACCCGGTACCGGGCGCGGAGGTCGGCTGCGACCGCGGCATGCTCCGACACGACGCGCAGCGCTCCCGCCACCTGGTCGGAGAAGTCGATGAGGCCACGCCGCCGCTTCTCCGCGTCGTAGTCCCGGGCGAGCCCGACGAGCACACCCAGTCCGGACACCTTCTCGGCTGCGGTCCGCACCTCGGCGTAGACCGTCGTGGCCGCGCGTTCGCTGGGACGGTCGAGCACGTCCTGGAACGCGTCGGCGAACGCGACGAGCTCGTCGTGATCGACGAGGTTGTCGACGGCGTCCCGCGCGATCCGCAGGGCCGCGTCGATGATGGTCGACGGTCGCTCGATGCGCTCGGGCAGCCGCTCGTCCTCGCTCGAGAGCACGATCCGTCGCATCAGCAGCCAGGCCGCGGATTCGCTCAGGACGACGGCGTCGGCGTCGCGCCCGATGCGCACCGCGTTCTCGCGGACGATCGCGTCGGCGAAGCTGTTGTACGTCGACACCGTCGGCCGCTCGAGCAGCGCGTCGGCCGCACCCGCATCCGGTCGGGTCGGGGCCAACCGATCGAGCTCCGCCCGCCGGGCCGCCTCGCCCGCACCGCTGCGCTCGATCTCCGCGAACACGTCGAGCCTGCCCTCGGCGTGGAGCTGCGGGAGCCGTGGGAGCAGGCCGCGCGCCTCGAACTCGCTCAACCGCTGCAGCCGACGTCCGATCCGCTCCGCGAGCTCCCCCGCGGCCTTCCTGGTGAACGTCAGCCCGAGCACCTCGTCGCGACGCACCAGACCGTTGGCGACCAGCCACACCACGCGTCCCGCCATCGTCTCGGTCTTGCCGCTGCCGGCGCCCGCGACGACGAGCGCGGGCTCCAACGGTGCGGCGATGACGGCCGACTGCTCGGCGGTCGGCGGGAACTGCCCGAGGGCCGCGGCGACCGTCTCGGGGCTGATCATCTCAGCGGTCACGCGGAGCTCACCGGTCCGATCGTGTGGATGCGGCACAGCCCGCGGGTGTGATCGTCCCGGCAGTGCTCCTCGTAGGGTGCCGTGAAGCTCGTGCCGCGCATGACCTCGACGGCCGCGTCGATGCGGGCGAGGAAGGCGGCCCTGCGCTCGTCGTCGAACGGGGCCTGACGCGGCTGCGCGTACGGGGCATTCCGCGTCCCCTTGAGCACCAGGAGCTTCGCGCCCCCGGGGGCGGCGCCCGCGGCTGCGGGGATGGCGCCCCGCTCGAACGCGAGCTGGTAGGCGGCGAGCTGCGGATTGTCGACGGCCGACCGATCGGAGGTGGCCTCGCTCCGCCCGGTCTTCAGGTCGACGATGACGACGCGGCCGTCGGCCGTCCGCTCCACGCGGTCGATGTACCCGGAGAGGATCGCCGGATGCGCGGCATCCGGAACCTCGACCGGCACCTCGAAGTGCGGTTCCGCGCCGACGAGCGTCGTGCCCTCGCGCGCCGTGTCCCGCAGATACGCGGCGAGGCGTGCCACGAGATCGCGTGCGCGACGCCGCTCGGCCTCATCGATCCACGCCGCCTCGAACTCCAGCTGCGTCCAGCCGTCCTCCACGAAGCGCCACAGCGCCGCGTCGTCCCCGCCCTCCGCATGCTCGAGCGCCGCATGCAGCAGAGTGCCGAGACCCGCGGTCGCGCCGCCGGGGTCGCCGCCGAGGTCGCCGATCACCCAATCGAGCTGGCATTCCTCGAGCGCGTGGATGCGCGACGGCGAGACCCGGAGCGGAGCGGCGTCGAGGTCGCGCACCGGCCCGACGGAGGTCGGCGCGGCAAGCCCGTACCACTGCGCGGGGTCCGCGCCGGGGACGCCGGCCCGCGCGAGCAGCGCGAGCTGGCCCGCGGCCTCATCGCGGGAGGCCTCGGGGCTGCGCGGGTCGGTGAGCGTACGGCGATGCAGCGCGACGAGACCCCGCAGGGTCAGCGGATGCTCGACGGAGCGCGGGGCCGGCTGCGCCGGAGGAAGCATCTCGAACAGGACGCTCGGACCGGTGTCGTCATCGGCGACGGCGGTGACGACCAGTCGCGCACGCGCGCGCGAGGCGGCTCGGGCGAACAGGCGCAGCTCGTCGTGCAGCACCGCGCGACGGCGGTCGAGGGCATCCGGCTCGTCGTCGGGCTCGCCGAGCGATGCGGTCTCGAGCAGGCTCCCCCGCACCCGCAGGTTGGGCCAGACGCCGTCCTGGAGCCCGGCGATGACGACGGTGTCGAACTCGAGGCCGACCGCCGCCGCCGGCGTGGAGATCTGCACGCCGCGCGTCGCGGAGGTCGTCCGCAGCCGGTCCTCGGCGACCTCCGAGTGCAGGAGCGCGCGGAGGTGGTCGAGCGGGGAGGTCCCGTCCTCCCGCTCGCCGTGGCGCTTCGCGGCGTCGAACAGGGCGACGACGGCGTCGAGGTCGCGTCGAGCCTGGTCCGCGAGCGGGCCCTGACCGTCGGCCGCGGTCTGCAGCTGCCGCTCGAGCCCGCGCTGCTCCCAGACCGTCCAGAGCAGCTCGTGGGCGGTCGCGCCCGTCCGAAGCTGCTGGGCGAGGGTGTCGAGGGTCCGAGCCAGGCGTGCGGCCCGTCGCGCCTCCGGGGTGTCGACGAGATCGAACCCGACCGGATGACGGATCCCGTCCGCGAGGAGCTCGCGCGCAGACCGCTCACCACCCGATCGCAGCTCCTGATGGCGCAGTGCCGCCCGCAGCCGGCGCAGCTCGACGGGATCCAGTCCGCCGCCGACGAGCACGTCGAGCACGTCGTCGTCGGTCCGGTCATCCGGATCGACCGCGGCGAGGTCGACCGTCCGGAGCAGGTCGCGCACGATTGGCGTCTCGGCGAGGGCCTGCGAGGGGCCGACGGCGGTCGTGGGGACGTCGCGGGCGGAGAGCTCGGCTTCGAGGGCGTTCACCTGACGGGAGTCGTGGGCGATCACGGCGCACTCCTCCCACGGGACGCCGTCGTGGACGTGCCGCTCCCGCAGCAGCCGCGCGATCGTGTCGAACTCCTCCGCGCCCGAGCGAAGCACGTGCGCGACGACGCTCCCGTCGGGGTCGACCCCGCGGGGTGGATGCCGGTGCTCGACGAGCCCGGCCGCGCCGATGCGCTGGGTCACCAGGGCCACGAGGTCCCGCTGGGCGGCCGTCCCGCGATGCGCCGCGTTCAGCACGTGGACCCGGGTGGCGAGGCGCGCGAAGTTCTCGGGGCGCGCGCCGCGGAAGGACCCCGAGCCCACGTCGGGATCACCGAAGGCCAGCACGGCGACCCCCCGTGCCCGGCACGCCTCCAGCAGCTCGACGGCGCCGAGCGTCACTTCCTGCGCATCGTCGACGAGCACCGCGCGGAGCCCTGCCACCGCGCCGAGGGCCGGCGATCCGGCGGGCAGCTCGCGGAGGAGCCCCACCGCCTCCCGCACGAGCCCGGCGGCGTCCCGGTGCGCGCCGCGCATCCGACCCCGGACGGCGTCGTACTCCGCGGCGAAGGACGCCATCGACACCCACACGGCCCGGTCGGTGCGTCGGCCGCGCTCCGCGAGGGCACCGGGATCGATCCCCAGCGTGGTCATCTCGGCCAGGAACGCCCGGATCTCGGCACGCATGCCGGCCGCGGCCCGGATGTCCGGCGTCAGCCATTCGGGCCAGCGCGACGGCGCGGACGCCTCGTCCTCCGCGTCGCCCGTGAGCAGGTCGCCGATGATGCGGTCCTCGTCCGGTCCCGTCAGCAACTGCGGCGGTTCGTCTCCGCGATGGACCGCGTGGGCGCGGACGACCTGATAGGCGAACGCCGCCACCGACCGCGCGAGGGGTCCTGCCGTGGCGACGCCCACTCCCAGCGCGAGGCGGTCGCGCAACGCCGTGGCGGCCGGGCGGGTCGGGGTGAGCACCAGGATCTGCTCGGGACGCAGGCCGCGCTCGATCAGGGAGACCACGCGACGCACGATGGTGGCGGTCTTGCCCGAGCCGGGCGCCCCGATCACCACCCCAGACGCATCCACCGGGAGGTCGATCACCGCGCGCTGCGCCGGATCGGGCACGACGGAGGGTTCGACCGAGGGCATGCCTCCACGCTAATCGGCGGCACGGACACCCTCCCGAGGACGCGCCCGTGCCGATGCGCAGCGCCGCGTTCGCCGACAGCGAGCGCACCCCCGCATCCCGGCTCCGACGGGTGCCGTAGGCTCGGATGGCGCCCGGACCGCCGGGCCGGGAAGGCAGGCATCACCGTGGAGATCCGCATCGGAATCGCGAACTCGCGCGAGCTCGGCTTCGAGTCGGCCGAGACCGCCGACGCCGTCAAGCAGACCATCGCGAACGCACTGGACTCCGGCGCCGCCTACGTGACCCTCGCCGATGCGAAGGGCGCCACCTACCTCATCCCGACCGCGGGCATCGCCTTCGTCGAGGTCGGCACCGACCAATCGCGGCGCGTGGGCTTCGTCGCCTGAGATGCTCATCGTCCTGGGCCTCGTCTTCGGCGCCCTGCTCGGCGCCGGGGCCCACTTCGCCCTTCCCCACCGACAGACGCGCGGCGTGGCCGTGGGTCCGATGCTCGGAGCGCTCGTAGGGACGGCGACGTGGACGGCGCTGACCTGGGCGGGCACGGGCCCCGACCAGTTCTGGATCTGGGCTGCCGCGATCGTGGTGCCGGCCGTCGTGACGGCGGCGGCGATCGTCCTCCTCAGCCGCGCCCGAATCGCACGGGACGCCGCTGAGCGCGCTCGTCTCGGCATCGCCTGAGACGCAGTCGCCTGCCGGGTCGGGCGCCTACGCGTCCAGACCGATCGTGGTCATGCGGCGCGAGTGCGCGCCCAGGAGCTGGGTGAACACCGGCTCGACCTGCTTCTCGTCGTCGAGGTCCAGCGCGCCGGGTCGGTCGAGCGTCCCCGGCCGCAGGGCGCCGCGGGCCACGAGCAGCGTGTCGCCGACCAGGCGGCGACCCCACAGACTCAGGAGCGACCGCATCTCGGGGTCCCCCTCAGTGGCGTCGGTGATGATCCCGACGAGCGAGGACCGGTCGGCATCGGCCCGGAGGATCGCCGCGGCTCGGCGCCCGGCATCCCCGTAGCTGCCCGACAGCGAGAGGTAGAAGTCGTCGAGCAGACCGGCCGTCAGGTGGACCGAGAGCATCGTCTCCAACGGGCGGGCGCCGTGGGTCGCACGGCGGAACGCGTCGAGCGGCTCGCGGAACGGGAGCATCAGCTCGAGCGGGTCGTCGCCCCGGTCGCGGATCAGCGCCACCAGCGCCTGGTGCTTGAACAGCGCCGCACCGGCCGCGCGCGACAGCGACTCCTTGTGCGAGAGCTCCGCGTCGCGCTCGATGAGCCCGCTGAGCGTCTCGACGTACCCGAGCTGCAGGTACGCGGCCTGGCCGAGGTAGGTCGCGACGTCGGGGGCGAGCTGCTCGAAGTCGACGCGACGGACATCGCTCGCCTCGTCGCGGGATCGCAGACGAAGGATGCGACCGGGCGGCCTGCGCCGCTGCCAGAACCACCTCACCACCAGGCCAGCCTACGGGTCGCGAGGCCCCTCTCCGGTAGGGTGGGTCCGTCCCGGCGTCGGATCGGGACCCCGCGCCTGGGGCTGAGTGAAGGGCGTGGACCCTCATCACGGCGGCATCTCACCGCCAGACAGGCACGGAAAGCATGACCACGTTCGCAGAGCTCGGCGTCGACCAGGACATCGTCGACACCCTCGCCGCCAAGGGGATCGTCGACACGTTCCCGATCCAGGAGCAGACGATCCCGCTGGGTCTTCCCGGCCAGGACATCATCGGCCAGGCGAAGACCGGCACCGGCAAGACCTTCGGCTTCGGCATCCCGGTCGTCCAGCGCCTCGGGTTGAACCCCGAGCCGGGCGTCAAGGCCCTCATCGTCGTCCCGACCCGCGAGCTCGCCGTGCAGGTCTACGAGGACATGGACATGCTGACCTCGGGTCGCGCGACGAGCGTCGTCGCCATCTACGGCGGAAAAGCCTACGAGGGACAGATCGACCAGCTGAAGGCCGGCGCGCAGATCGTCGTCGGCACCCCGGGCCGGCTCATCGACCTCAACAACCAGCGGCTCCTCGACCTCTCGCACGCGACCGAGGTCGTCCTCGACGAGGCCGACAAGATGCTCGACCTCGGCTTCCTCCCCGACATCGAGAAGATCTTCCAGAAGGTCGCGCCCGTCCGTCACACGATGCTCTACTCGGCCACCATGCCGGGGCCGATCGTCGCCCTCGCGCGCCGGTTCATGTCCAACCCCATCCACATCCGGGCGAGCGACCCCGACGAGGGACTCACGCAGGCGAACATCAAGCACCTCGTCTACCGCGCGCACTCCCTCGACAAGGACGAGGTCATCGCGCGCATCCTGCAGGCCGAGGGTCGCGGCAAGACCGTCATCTTCACGCGCACCAAGCGCGCCGCGCAGCGCCTCGTCGACGAGCTCAGCGACCGCGGGTTCAGCGCCGGCGCCGTCCACGGCGACATGAGCCAGGAGGCGCGCGAGCGCTCGATGGCCGCCTTCAAGGCCGGCAAGCGCGACGTGCTCATCGCGACCGACGTCGCGGCCCGCGGCATCGACGTCGACGACGTCACCCACGTCATCAACCACACGATCCCCGACGACGAGCAGACCTACCTGCACCGCGCCGGTCGCACGGGCCGCGCCGGCAAGACCGGCATCGCGGTGACGTTCGTCGACTGGGACGACCTGCACAAGTGGGCGCTCATCAACCGCGCGCTCGACTTCGGTCAGCCCGAGCCGCTCGAGACCTACTCGTCGAGCCCGCACCTGTTCGAGGACCTCGACATCCCCGCAGGCACGAAGGGCCGCATCGCCTCGGCGCCCAAGACGGCCCCCGCCCGCACCGCCGCGCCGGCTCGCGCTGCGGACGCGGCCGCCGAAGGCACCGCCGAGAGCGGCACCCGTCGCCGGCGTCGCCGTCGCGGCGGCTCGGGTGAGGCGCGTGTCGGAGCGACCTTCGCCGAGGGTGCAGACGCCGACACCTCCGCCGCGCAGGGCGGCGACGCCGCCGCGGCCGACCGCAGCGCGGACGGCGCCGGCACCCACGACGGCGCCGGCAAGGAGCACCACGACGGCAAGCCCGCCCCCGCGCGCCGCCGCCGCCGCCGTCGCGGCGGGTCGGGTGCGGGAGCAGGCGCCCCGGCCGCGGGAGCCTGAAGCGCTGACCGCGGCCCGGGCTACGGCGTGATGAGCGCCGTGCCCGTCCCCCGGTCGACGATCCGGCGGATCATCTCGATCGACGTGGTGTGCTCGCCCGGGAGGTTGGGCTTGCCGCGTCCGTGATAATCGCTCGAACCGGTCTCGATGAGGTCGTGCCGCGCCACGAGGGATCGCAGTGCGCCGAGCGCCGGCTCGACGTTCTCGCGGTGACCGAGTTCGAAGCCGGCGAGCCCGGCATCCAGCATCCGTCGGATGACGCTCTGCGGGAGGAGTCCCGCACGACCGGCCGGGTGCGCGATGATCGGCACGCCGCCGGCGCCGGTCACGGCGGCCACCGCGGTCACGGGGTCCGGGGCGTACAGGGCGACGTAGTAGTCGCTGGCGGGACTCAGGATGCCGCCGAAGGCCTCGCCGCGGTCGCGCACGAACCCGCGGGCGACGAGTGCGTCGGCGATGTGGGGACGGCCCACCGTCGCGCCGGCGGTCGTCTGCTCGACGATGTCGTCCCACGTCAGGTCGTAGTCCCGTCCGATGCGGTCCGCCATCGTGCGGGCCCGTGTGAGCCTCGACTCGCGGATGCGATCGGTCAGTGCGCGAAGCGTCGCGTCGTCGGGGTCGAAGAGGTAGGCGAGGACGTGGATGCTCCGCCACTCGTGGCGCGAGGACAGCTCCATGCCGGGCAGGAACGACATCCCGAGCGAGACCGCGGCATCGGCTGCCTCCGCCCATCCGGACGTCGTGTCGTGGTCGGTGAGCGCGGCCGTGCGGATCCCATGACGGTGCGCGGCGGCCATCACGGCGGCCGGGGACTCCGTTCCGTCGGAGAGGTCGGAATGCAGGTGCAGGTCACCGGGTCCCGCGGGGACCGCCGGACGGGATGATCCGGCTGGCATGACTCGAGCGTAGCGCGCAGAAACTCCCCAGCCTCCCCGCCTATCGTCGAGGTGTGCTGCGACTGATCGGGATCCTCCTCACGATCGCCGCCGCAATCGGCGCGGCCATCGTGACGTGGCCGCAGTTCTTCCGCCTGGAGCAGACGTTCCCGATCGCCCAGCTGGTCTCCCTCCGTCCCATGCTGGCGATCGGCTTCGCCGGCCTCGCGCTCATCGGCCTGCTCTTCTGCCTCTCGCGCCGCACACGAGGCTTCGGCGCGGGCATCGCGATGGTCGCCGTCGCCGCGTGCGTCGCCAACGTCGCCATCGTGGCCGTCCGCGGACTGGGCGACGCGGAACTGCCCGAGCCGACGGCAGACAGCATCCGGGTGATGACGTGGAACACCGCAGGCCCCGCGACCGACGTCGACGCGGTCGTGAAGACCGCCATCGCGATGGACGTCGACATCGTCGCGCTGCCCGAGACCAACGACGACACCGGCGAGGCGATCGCCGTCGCGATGCGCGAGCGCGGCAACCCGATGTGGGTGCACGAGGAGAACTACCAGGGGTGGGACGCCACCTACACGACGCTGCTGATCTCGCCGGAACTGGGCGATTACGCCGTCGTCGAGTCGGAGTCGGCCGGCACGAGCAACACCTCGATCGTCCCGAGCGTGGTGGCGATGCCGGTCGAGGGCGACGGACCCATCGTCGTCGCCGTCCACGCCGTCGCACCGCGGCAGAACCACATGGACGACTGGCGGGCCGACCTGCGCTGGGTCGCCGACCAGTGCGCCAGTGCGAACGTCATCATGGCGGGCGATTTCAACGCGACCGTCGACCACATGGATCGCCTCGGCACCGACGGCGGGACGCTCGGACGCTGCCACGACGCCGCCGGCAGCACCGGCAACGGGGGCGTCGGCACGTGGGACACGGCCTGGCCCGCGATCCTGGGTGCGCCGATCGACCATGTCATGGCGACGGATGCCTGGACCGCCACCGGGTCCGTCGTGGTCACCTCCCTCGACGGGTCCGGCGGCGACCACCGCCCCGTGATCGTCCAGCTCGAGCCGTCCCGCTGACGCTCCGCGAGCGGCCTGCCCGTGCGCACCGACCACGACGGTGGAAGACTGGAGCGATGACCACCGACGAGCGCGACACGATCGCCGAGACGACCACCGAGACCCCCGCCGCTGCCACATCCAACCGCAAGGCGCCGTTCCCGACGGGCTTCCTCGAGACCATCTCCACCGGGTGGGCCGAACGCCCCGAATCGCTGCCGGAGCAGCGCGCCCAGGCGCCGTACGCCGCGGCACGCCGGGCGGCGGTGTCGGCCGCGTTCCCGGGCAAGCGACTCGTCATCCCGGCCGGGGCGTTCAAGCAGCGCTCCAACGACACGGACTACCCCTTCCGTGCGCACTCCGCCTTCGCGCACCTGACCGGCTGGGGTGCCGACGCCGTCCCGGACTCCGTCCTCGTCTTCGAGCCGACCGATGCCGGCCACGACGTCACGCTGCATCTGCGGGAGCGGGCCGACCGCACGACGACGGAGTTCTACGCGGATGCCTCGATCGGCGAGTTCTGGATCGGCCCTCGTCCGTCGCTGGCGGGCGTCGCCGCCGACCTCGGCGTGGCCACGGCGCACATCGACGCGTTCGCGGCGACGGACGACGACCTCGTGGTCGATGAGGACGACGATCTGACCCGCTTCGTCTCGGAGCTCCGCCTGATCAAGGACCCGTACGAGATCGCGCAGATGCGCCTCGCCGTCGAGACCACGGCGCGCGGCTTCGACGACATCGTCGGCGAGCTGCCCCGCATCATCGAGACCCCCCGGGGAGAGCGGGCCATCGAGGGCGTGTTCCATCTGCGCGCACGCACCGACGGCAACGGCGAGGGCTACGACACCATCGCGGCCTCCGGCCCGCACGCCTGCTATCTGCACTGGACCCGCAACGACGGCGCGGTGCTGCCGGGAGACCTGGTGCTGATCGATGCCGGCGTCGAGGTCGACAGTCTGTACACCGCCGACATCACCCGCACCCTGCCGGTCTCGGGCACCTTCACCCCCATCCAGCGGACGATCTACGAGACCGTGCGCGAAGCGGCGGACGCCGCGTTCGCCGCCGCGCGACCGGGCGTGAGGTTCCGCACCCTCCACGAGGCGGCCATGGCCGTCATCGCGGAGCGGGTCGCGGAATGGGGCCTGCTTCCGGTGAGCGCCGAGGAGGCGCTGCACGCCGACCGCGGCGGCCAGCACCGCCGGTACATGGTCCACGGGACCAGCCACCACCTCGGGATCGACGTGCACGACTGCGCCCAGGCGCGACGGGAGATGTACTACGACGGCGAGCTCGAGCCGGGAATGGTCTTCACGATCGAGCCCGGGCTCTACTTCCAGATCGATGACCTCACCGTGCCGGAGGAGTACCGGGGCATCGGCGTGCGGATCGAGGACGACATCCTGATGACCGAATCCGGGCCGGTGAACCTGTCCGCGGACATCCCCCGCACCGCCGACGAGGTCGAGGCGTGGATCGCACGATCCCGCCGATGACCATTCGATGACGGCGTTCACTCCCCCGGCCGACTTCACCACGAGGCCCCTGCTGCGTGGCTCGTTCGGGATGGCGGCCTCGACCCACGCGACGGCGACGGCCGTCGCGCAGGCCGTGCTCGAGCGAGGCGGCAACGCGTTCGACGCCGTCTGCGCGGGCGGATTCGTCCTCCACATCGTCGAGCCGCACCTGAACGGACCGGGCGGTGACCTCGTCGGCCTGTTCCGGCCGGCGGATGGTGACGTAACCGTGCTCATGGGGCAGGGCCCGGCGCCCGCGGGCGCGACCGCCGAGCACGTCCGCGGCGAGGGCCTCGATCTGGTCCCGGGCGCGGGCGGACTGGCCGCGGCCGTACCGGGGGCGGTGGACGCGTGGCTGCTGCTGCTGCGCGACCACGGCACGTGGGAACTCGCCGACGTGCTCTCGTTCGCGATCGGCTATGCGCACGACGGCCACCATCTGCTGCCCGCCGCGGCAGCGACGATCTGTCGGGTCCAGGACCTCTTCCGGGATCACTGGCCGGCGTCGGCGGACCTGTGGCTGCCGAGGGGCGACGTCCCCGCTGCCGGTTCCGTGCACCGCAACCCCGCGTACGCCGCGCTCCTGCGCAGACTCGCCGGAATCGGCGGGGGTGACCGCCGGTCGCGCATCGACGCCGCGCGGACGCTGTGGCGGGCCGCCCTCGGCGCGGCGTGCGACGTCCTCGCGCGCCCTCACCGGCACTCCGACGGACGGGACCACGCCGGGGTGATCACGCGCCGCGACATCGATGAGTTCGAGGCGGGATACGAGCGCCCCGTCCGCGCCGGCTTCCGGGGGCGGACGGTGGTGAAGGCGGGCGCATGGTCGCAGGGTCCGGCGCTCCTGGAGGCGCTGCGGATCCTGGAACCGTTCGACGACGCCGATCTCGACCCGTCGACCGTCCGCGGCGCACACCTCGTCGTCGAGACCCTCAAGCTCGTGCTGGCAGACCGCGACGCCTACTTCGGCGACGGCGCCGACGCCGCTTCCCTGCTCACCGACGACGTCGTCGCCGAGCGGCGCGGGGACATCGCGGAACAGGCATCGACGACCTGGCGTCCCGCGTCGCTCCCGGGGCGAGAACCGTGGCGACCCCCGCTGCGCGATATCGGGGCACCGCGCCACGCCGCGACGGGTGAGCCGACGGTCGCGCGCAGCGGTGAGACGCGCGGCGACACGTGCCACATCGACGTCGTCGACCGGTGGGGCAACATCGTGTCGGTCACACCGTCCGGTGGATGGCTGCAGTCCTCCCCCACGATCCCGGAGCTCGGATTCTGCTTGGGCACGCGGCTGCAGATGTGCTGGCTGGACGAGTCGTCCCCCTCCGCACTGCGCGCCGGCAGCCGGCCGCGCACCACCCTCTCGCCGACCCTCGTCGAGGACGGCGACACGATCATCGCGATGGGGACTCCCGGCGGCGATCAGCAGGACCAGTGGCAGCTGCCGATGCTCCTCCGGATGCTGGTGGGCGGCTACTCCGCACAGCAGGCGATCGACGCACCCACGCTGCACACGACGGCGATGATCGACTCGTTCTGGCCCCGCACCTGGACACCGGCGGGCGTCGTCGTGGAGGACCGGCTCGGCGACCACGTCCTCGACGGCCTGACGGCGCGCGGGCACGAGGTCACTCGCGCCGGCGCGTGGACGCTCGGACGCCTCTCGGCGGTCGGCGTGGATCGGCGCACCGGCGAGGTCTGGGCCGCCGCGAACGCCCGCGGCATGCAGGGCTACGCCGCCGGGCGCTGAAGGCGGGCGGTCAGCCACGGCAGGACGGATGCCGCGACCTCCGCGCCGCCGTCGGCGGCATCCTTCTTCGTGCCGGGCACCTCGAAGGAATGACCGCCGCCCGGCACCCACAGGATCTCCGCATCACGGCACGCCGCCACGGCCCCGGTGAACTGGTCGAGGGGCTGGAGGAAGGGGTCCCGCGCGCCGGCGACGAACAGCTGCGGCGCCGTCACGGCCGGCAGGTGCTCGGCCCGCGGCTTGTCGGGTCGCCCCGGGGGATGCAGGGGGTAGCCGAGGTAGACGAGGGCCTCGGCGGCGAGGAGATCCTCCGCGGCCGCCATGGACGCCATCCTCCCGCCGTAGGACTTGCCGGCCGCGACGAACGGGAGGCCGGGTGCGAGGTCGCGGCAGAACGCCTCCACCGCCGTCCACGTCGCGACGGCGTGCGCGGCGGGACCCGGCATCCGCCTGCCCGCCTGCCGGTAGGGGAAATCGAACCGGACGGTGGTCACACCCGCAGCAGCCCAGGCAGCGCCCGCGCCGACGAGGAACGGGTGGTCGCGGCCGGCGCCCGCGCCCGGTGCGAGCGCGAGGACCGCCCAGGGGTCGGCGGCGGCATCCACACTCGCGTCGACGGCGTCGACGGGAAGTCGTGCCCCGCTCGGCGGCGGGGCGACCGGGATCATCGCGGAGCGTCGGGCTTCGGCGGCAGCGTCGGCTGCTCGGGCACCTGCGGTCCCGCCTGCGGCGGCTGCGCGGGCGGTGCTGGTGCGGGGTCCACCGTCTCCCCGCCGGCCGCGGGCGGCGCGGGCGTCGGATCGACGCGCTCCCCGTACCGCGGCGGCTCCGCGGGGTCGACCCGCTCTCCACCGGCAGGCACCGGCGCCGGGTCGACCCGCTCCCCGGGCTGGACGGGCGGCGCGGCGGGGTCGATGCGCTCGCCGTACCGCGGCGGCGACGAGAGGTCCACCGGTGCCGCGGCCGCCGGTGGAGACGACGGACCGAGCAGCTCCTTCGCACGGCCGAAGCTGCGCGGGAGCACGGTCACGTCGTAGTGGTCGGCGATCACCTGGGTGACCGAGGTGAAGTCGCGGCGACGCCGGAGGATGGAATAGCTGATGATGCTCATGAGCATGCCGAGCGCGATGCCGACCAGCATGACGCCCACGAAGAGCTGCAACGCGGCCCCCGGGCTGCCGAGGACGAAGATCGCCGCGAACAGCAGACCGAGCAGGACGCCGTTGATGGCACCCGATCGCGCGGCGGTGGCGTACCCCAGCCGACCGGTGACCCGCTCGACCGAGCGCAGGCCGCGACCCACGATGGCGATGTCCTGCGCCGGAACGTCGGACGCGATGAGCGTCGACACCGACTTCTGCGCCGCTTCGTACGAGGAGTACTCGGCGACGGTCGCGCCGTGCTCCTTGGGGGCTCCGCCCATCATGCTCATCGCCCCAGTCTGACACGCGCACCTGCGCGCGGGCGGAGGACCCGCAAGGGATCGGCCGACTACGCTGGACGGGTGAGTACGCAGCGGGTGTTCGTCGCGCGCCTGACCGGGTGCGCCGTCTTCGACCCCGCGGGCGACCGCCTCGGCAGAGTCCGCGACGTGGTCGTGATCTACCGGAAGGACGACCCCCCGCGGGTGGTCGGACTCGTGGTCGAGATCCCCGGCAGGCGGAACGTCTTCCTCTCGATCGGGCGGGTGACCTCCTTCGCCAGCGGGCAGGTCATCACGACCGGGCTGATCAACGTGCGCCGGTTCGAGCAGCGCGGCGGCGAGGTGCGTGTCATGACCGAGCTCATCGGCCGCAGCGTGCACCTGACGGACGGTTCCGGATCCGCTGTGATCGAGGACGTCGCCATCGAGCGCGACCGTCTCGGCGACTGGCAGGTCGGGCAGCTCTTCCTCCGCCGGCCGAAGACCAGCGCATCGCCCTTCGCCAAGGGACCGACCACGTTCGCGCAGTGGAACGACGTCCGCGACGAGCAGGTGGCCGGGCAGACGCAGTCCGCCGAGCTCCTCGTCGCCTCGTACTCGGAGCTGAAGCCCGCCGACCTCGCGAACACGCTGCTCGATCTGCCGGAGGAGCGCCTCCTCGAGGTCGCGGAAGAGCTCCCCGACGACCGACTCGCCGACGCGCTCGAAGAGATGCCCGAGGACGAGCAGGTCCACATCCTCGAGGCCCTGGGCGACGAGCGCGCCGCCGACATCCTCGACGCGATGGAGCCGGACGACGCGGCCGACGTCCTCGGTGCGCTCAGCGACGTGCGTGCCGAGCAGCTGCTCGACCTCATGGAGCCCGAAGAGGCCGAGGACGTCCGCGCCCTCCTCGAGCACGGTCCCGACACGGCGGGTGGTCTCATGACCAACGAACCCATCGTCCTGTCCGCCGACGCGACCGTCGCGGAGGCCCTGGCGCTCATCCGCCGGCATGAGCTCCACCCGGCCCTGGCGGCAGCGGTCTACGTCACGCTCCCGCCCTACGAGACGCCCACGGGGCGGCTGCTGGGGGTCGTGCACTTCCAGCGGATGCTGCGGTATCCCCCGCACGAGCGGCTCGGCGCGATCATCGACGACAGCGTCGAACCCGTCACCGTGTCCGCCAGTGCCGCCGAGGTCGCGCGGCTGCTCGCCAGCTACAACCTGGTCTCGCTGCCGGTCGTCGATCACGCCCGCCACCTCGTCGGCACGGTCACGGTCGACGACGTGCTCGACTATCTGCTGCCCGACGACTGGCGCTCGCAGGACGCCGAGGACCGCGTCGCACCCGCGGCCGCCTCGACGCGCGGGGTGCGGCGGTGATGGCGCGCGCCCCCAAGTCGGGGTTCGAGGCGCCGCGCGGTCGCCGCGCCGGCGTCCTCAGCCGTTCGCCGCAGCCCTCGCGCGACCGGTTCGGACGGTTCACCGAATGGATCGCCCGCGCCATGGGGACCCCGGCGTTCCTCCTGATCCTCACGCTCTTCTGCGTCGCCTGGATCGTGTGGAACACCGCGGCACCCGAAGGTCTGCGCTTCGACGATGCGGCGCTGGGATTCACGGCGCTGACGCTCATGCTCTCGCTGCAGGCGTCGTATGCGGCCCCCCTCATCCTGCTGGCGCAGAACCGTCAGGACGACCGCGACCGCGTGCAGATCGAGCAGGACCGCCAGCGCGCCGAACGGAACCTCGCCGACACCGAGTACCTCGCACGCGAGGTGGTCGCGCTGCGCATGGCGCTGACCGACATGCAGAACGAGGTCGTCACCCGCGACGTCCTCCGCCAGGAGCTCCGGACGCTCCTCGACCGCCTCGACGAGCGCGAGCGCGACGAGGACGAGGGCCGGTCCGCGTGAACAGGTGCGCCCGGTGACGGATGCCTCCGCCGTGCGCCGTGCGGTCGGCGCCGTCATCGACCCCGAGCTGCGACTGCCACTGGCCGACCTCGACATGGTGCGGGACGTCCGGCTCGACGGTGGCACCGCGACCGTCGCCATCGATCTGACCATCGTGGGGTGTCCCGCCGCGGACCGGATCGAAGCCGATGTGCGGCGGGCAGCGGCATCCGTCGACGGCGTCGCCGAGGTCGCGGTCGAGGTCGGGGTCATGTCCCCCGCACAGCGGACCGCGCTCGTCGAACGGATCCGCGGCACGCGCCGCATGCCGTTCACGCCCGACAGCCTCACGAGGGTGCTGGCGGTGACCAGCGGCAAGGGGGGTGTCGGCAAGTCCACGCTCACCGCCAACCTCGCCGTCGCACTGGCCGCCCGCGGGCTCGCCGTCGGCCTCATCGACGCGGATGTGCACGGCTTCTCGATCCCCGGCCTTCTCGGTCTCGTCGGCCCCGACGGCCGCCCGCCGCAGCCGACTCGCATCGACGACCTGATGCTGCCTCCCGTCGCGCACGGGGTGAAGGTCATCTCGATCGGCATGTTCCTGCCGCCGGATGCGCCGGCCGCCGTCGCGTGGCGCGGCCCCATGCTGCACCGGACGGTCCAGCAGTTCCTGACCGACGTCCACTTCGGCGACCTCGACGTCCTCGTCATCGACATGCCCCCGGGAACGGGGGACGTGGCCATCTCCGTCGGCCAGCTGCTCCCGCACGCGGACGTCCTGGTGGTCACCACGCCGCAGGCTGCGGCCGCCGACGTCGCCGTCCGCAGCGGACTCGTCGCACGTCAGACCGGGCAGCGCCCGGTCGGCGTCGTGGAGAACATGTCGGCGCTCACCCTCCCCGACGGGACGGTCCTGGACCTCTTCGGCTCGGGCGGCGGCGCGGCCGTCGCGGCGGCGCTCCAAGCCGACGGCGACGCCGTCCCGCTCCTGGGATCCGTGCCGCTCAGCCCGGCGCTGCGGGCGGGCGGCGACACCGGTGTCCCGGTGGTGATCGGCGCGCCCGACGACCCCGCAGCGCGGGCGATCGGCGAGATCGCCGACGCCCTGCGCGCGCAGCGTCCGTCACTGGCCGGTCGCGGACTGCCGTTCTCCCGGACCTGACACCGCGTCCCCGAACCGCCTCCTGCGGCTCAGGTGGCCTCGCTGTCGTACGGCACCCCGGCCGGCGAAGCGGCGATCGTGTCGGGCACCGCTGCCGCAGGGGCTGCAGGGGTCGCAGCGACGAGCGGCGTCGCCGGCTTGACCGGGGCATCCTCGATCAGCGCCTCGCGGATGATCCGCCGGGGATCGTACTGGCGCGGATCGAGCTTGCGCCACTCGATCTCGTCGAAGTCGTCGCCCATCTCCTCCTTCACCCGGGACCGGGCGCCGTCGACCCAGTCGCGGACGCGACGGGTGAAGCGGGCGAGCGCGGCCGCATAGCCCGGCAATCGCTCCGGTCCGAGCAGGAGTGCCGCGATGAGGGCGATGAGGAGGATCTTCTCCAGATCGAGCCCGTTCGACATGCTTCCCAGGTTACCCGTGCGCCTGAGGGTTCCGCGCGTCTGCGCCGCTTAGGCTGGCGACGGAGGTGCGCACACATGGGCGATCACGAGGCGGTACGACGGTTCGCGGCCGAGGCGACGGTGGAGCCGGACGCCATCGCGCGGGCACGGGCGCACGCGCTGGAGATCGGCGCCGCGCCCGTGAGCGCCGAGGTCGGCGCGCAGATCGCGGTCATCGCGGCGGCGACCCGCGCCTTGAACATCGTCGAGATCGGGACGGGCGGGGGCGTGTCCGGCCTGTGGCTGCTGCACGGCGCCCCGCGCGCGACCCTCACCACCATCGACAAGGAGCCGGAGCATCTCGCCGTCGCGCGACAGGCCTTCATCGACGCGCGGGTCCCGACGGCCCGCGCGCGCTTCATCACCGGCCGGGCGTCCGACGTCCTGCCCCGCATGAACGAGGCTTCCTACGACATCGTCGTCGTCGATGCGGATGCGGACGGCGTCATCGAGTACGTCGAGCACGGGCTGCGCCTGGTGCGCGCCGGCGGCACGGTCCTCATCCCCCGGGTCCTCGCAGGCGGCGCGGTCGCCGACCCCGTCAAGCGCGGTCCCGTCGAGTCGGCGTACCGCTCGCTCATCCACGAGACGCAATCCTCGCCCGCCGTCCTCGGCGCACTGTCCATCGTCGGCGAGGGACTCCTGCAGCTGACGACCGTCCAGACCGAGGACCGCTGAGCCGAGGCCGCACCGTCCTCGCGGATACACGACGGAAGGCCGGTCCGCAGCGGACCGGCCTTCCGTCGTCGAGCAGGAGTCAGGCGGCGCCGACGACTCCGCTCAGGACGCTGTGGAGTTCCTTCGCCTCGTCATCGTTCACCGAGACGACAAGTCGACCGCCCCCCTCGAGCGGGACACGCACGATGATGAGACGGCCCTCCTTGACGGCCTCCATAGGTCCGTCTCCGGTGCGCGGCTTCATGGCTGCCATTGTGGGGCTCCCTCTTCTTTTCGGCCTACCCCTTTAGTCTACCCAATGGGCTGTACGCCTTCGGCGCGCAGAGCGCTCAGCGGACCCATATCGTCACGGAATCCGGAAGAACGTGTCGCCCCTGGCCAGCATCTCGTGGATCCACAGCCACTGGCCGCCGAGGCACACCGCGAGGATCATGACGCGCCACCACAGAGGCCTCGGCACCGCGACGGCGGCGGCGACCGGGGTGAGCGGGAGGAGCAGGCGGAAGATGCTCGACTGCGGGAAGAAGACGGCGAGCAGATAGATGAGATAGCTCGCACCCCAGAGGCGCACCTCCGGTCCGAGCGCGCGGACCTGCGGCAGGCGGACCATCGCCACGACGACCGCGACGACGAGCACGACGAGTGCGACCGGGCCGAGCCAGGTGGGCAGTCCCCACAGCCCGAACCAGACGATGGATGCCCGGACGAAGCCGCTGACCGGGAAGAAGCCCTCCTCGGCGCCGACCCAGCTGCGCCGCCAGGCGAGCTCGGTCTCGAGGTAGGCGGTCGGGTCCCCGGCGACGATCCCCGCGATCACCTGCCAGGAGAATCCGACGGCGGTCGCAAGGGCGCCGAGCGCGACGATGTGGACGATCTGCGAGACGGGGAGCGCATCACGGTGCCGACGCAGCCACCGGTGGATCCCGTACAGGCCGAGGAACAGCGCGAACGCGAGGACCCCGGGTCGGGTGAAGCCCATGAGGACGACGAGCGGATACAGCCACCAGAACGACCGACGCGCGACTGCGAGGATCGCGAGCAAGAGCCAGAGCAGGAAGAGCGACTCGGCGTAGCCCATCTGGAACAGCGCCGCGAGCGGTCCGCTGGCGAAGAAGACGACCGCCCAGAGCGCCGCGCCGTCGCCGATCCGCTCCCGCAGGAGTGCGAAGAGCGCCAGGGATGCGGCATACCCGGCCACCACCGCCACGGTGACCGCCGCGATCGGGTATCCGCCGAGGAGGGTGCCGAGCGCATTCGAGATCCACGGGTAGAGCGGCATGAACGCCCACGCGTTCTCGGCGACCTGGCCGGTCTCGTTCAACGGCAGCTCGCTCGGGTACCCGTTCGCCGCGATCAGCCAATACCACTGCGCGTCCCACCCCATCGCGAGCGATCCGATGGTCGCATCCGCTCCGAAACGCGAGCTGGGTCCGGAGAGCTCCGCTGCGAACCAGAAGAACAGGGTCGTGACCAGGCGACCGGTCACGTAGACGAGGGCGACGGTGCCCGCGACGGATGCGGCGGACCTCAGGCGCCGCTCAGCCATGCCCGCAGGCCCCGCTCGACATCCTCGATCTGGGACAGCGGGACGCGCTCCTCGTCGTGATGCGCGAGATGCGGGTCGCCCGGTCCGTAGTTGACGGCGGGAACGCCGAGGGCCGAGAAGCGGGCGACGTCCGTCCAGCCGTACTTCGGCTTCGGCACCGCGCCGACAGCCGCGACGAACTCCTGCGCGAGCGGCGCGTCGAGGCCGGGGCGCGCGCCCTCGGACAGGTCCACGATCTCGATCTCGAACCCCGCCAGGACGTCGCGCACGTGCGCCTCGGCGGCCGCGGCATCCTTGCTCGGCGCGAAGCGGTAGTTGACGTCGACTTCGCACGCGTCGGGGATGACGTTGCCTGCGATGCCGCCGCGGATCGCGACGGCGTTGAGCCCTTCGCGGTACAGCAGCCCGTCGACCTCGATCTCGCGAGGTCGGTACTCCGCGAGGCGGCTGAGGATCGGCGCCGCCTTGTGGATCGCGTTCTCGCCGATCCACGCGCGGGCGCTGTGGGCGCGGACACCCGAGGTCCGGACGACGGCGCGGAGGGTACCGTTGCACCCGCCCTCGACCTGCCCGTTCGAGGGCTCTCCGAGGATCGCGAAGTCGGCCGCGAACAGGTCGGGACGGCTCGCTGCGAGACGGTTCAGTCCGTTGAGGTCGGCCGCGACCTCCTCGTGGTCGTACCACATCCACGTGATGTCGACCCGCGGGTCGATCAGCTCCGCCGCGAGCTTCAACTGGACGGCGACGCCCGCCTTCATGTCCACGGTCCCCCGTCCCCAGAGGTGCGGCACACCGTCGACCTCGACGTCCCGTGTCGGCACGTTGTCGTTGATGGGGACCGTGTCGATGTGGCCCGCGATCGCGACCCGCTGGGCGCGACCCAGGTTCGTTCGGGCGACGATCGTGTCGCCGTCCCGGTGGACCTCGAGGTGCGCAAGGCCGCCGATCGCCTCGTGGATCGCGTCGGCGAGGGTCGTCTCGTCGTCGGAGACGCTCGGGATGTCGCAGATGGTGCGGGTGAGGTCGACGGACGAGGAGCGGAGGTCGAGCCGAGGCATGACGTCGAGTCTAACGAGCGCCCGGTAGCCTGGAACGATGAGCGAATCGCGGTGGGTCTGGGGTGTCGGTCTGGCGACGAGGAGTGCAGACGGCACCGTCCTCGACACCTGGTACCCCACCCCTGCCACCGGTCGCGCGCCGTCGGACGCCGACACCTCCGCACTCGACGAGCACGCCGGCGCCGACGCGCGGCGGGGGGTGACGCTCGAGGTCGTCGTCGTCGAGGTGGATCTGGATGCCGCCCCCGCGGACACGTCGGATGCCTACCTCCGACTGCACGCACTGTCGCACCGTCTCGTCGAGCCCAATGGACTCGACCTGACCGGCATCTTCGGCCACCTGCCGAACGTGGCGTGGACGAATGCCGGCCCGGTGCACCCCGACGACCTTGTCCGGCTCCGTCCCGGGCTGCAGCACGCCGGCATCCAGGTGCAGGGGCTCGACAAGTTCCCGCGCCTCACGGACTACGTCGTCCCGCCGGGCGTGCGTGTCGCGGACGCATCGCGCGTGAGACTCGGGGCCTACCTCTCCCCCGGGACCACCGTCATGCACGAGGGCTTCGTGAACTTCAACGCGGGGACGCTCGGCGCCTCGATGGTCGAGGGCCGCATCTCCCAGGGCGTCGTCGTCGGCGACGGCAGCGACATCGGCGGCGGCGCATCGATCATGGGCACCCTGTCGGGCGGCGGCACCCACCGGGTCTCCGTCGGCGCGCGGACGCTGCTGGGCGCCAACGCGGGCATCGGCATCTCACTCGGCGACGACTGCATCGTCGAGGCGGGGCTCTACGTCACCGGCGGCACGAAGGTCGTCCTCGTCGGCGAGGCCCCCTCCCACGACGGCACGAGCCCGACCGTGAAGGCGGCCCAGCTCTCGGGGCAGCACAGCATCCTGTTCCGCCGCAATTCCGTGACCGGCGCGGTCGAAGCCGTCCGACGGGGCGGCGCCGGCGTCACCCTGAACGCCGACCTGCACGCCTGACGGCACCTCCGCACGACACGACGAAGCCCGCCCTCGATGCGAGGGCGGGCTTCGTCGTCGGTGGGTCAGCCGTGGACGGGGTAGTCCCGCTCGGTGGCTCCGATGTACAGCTGCTGCGGACGACCGATCTTCGTCTGCGGGTCGTTCTGCATCTCGCGCCAGTGCGCGAGCCATCCCGGCAAGCGACCGATCGCGAACAGCGGGGTGAACATCCGGGTGGGGAAGCCCATCGCCTTGTAGATCACGCCGGTGTAGAAGTCGACGTTCGGGTACAGGCGACGCTCCTTGAAGTAGTCGTCGTTGAGCGCGATCTCCTCGAGCTCGTTCGCGAGGGCGAGGAGCGGATCCTCGACGCCGAGTTCGCGCAGCACCTCGTCGGCCGACTCCTTCACGAGCTTCGCCCGCGGGTCGTAGTTCTTGTAGACGCGGTGACCGAAGCCCATGAGCTTCACACCGTCCTCCTTGTTCTTCACCCGCTCGACGAAGCGCTGGACGCTCTCGCCGGAATCGCGGATGCGGGCCAGCATGTCGAGGACGGCCTCGTTGGCGCCGCCGTGGAGCGGTCCGTAGAGGGCGTTGATGCCGGCGGAGATCGAGGAGAACTGGTTCGCACCGGTCGAGCCGACCAGACGCACCGTCGAGGTCGAGGCGTTCTGCTCGTGATCCTCGTGGAGGATCAGCAGCCGCTCGAGCGCCCGGGACATGACCGGGTTGATCTCGTAGCGCTCGGCGTTGTTGCCGAAGTTCAGCTTCAGGAAGTTGTCGACGAAGCTCAGCGAGTTGTCGGGGTAGAGGAACGCGTGTCCGATGCTCTTCTTGTGCGCGTAGGCGGCGATGACCGGGAGCTTCGCGAGCATTCGGATCGTGTTCAGCTCCACGTGCTCGGGGTTCTGCGGGTCGCTCTGTCCCTCGTAGTAGGTCGATAGCGCCGCGGTGGCCGCCGAGAGCACGGACATCGGGTGCGCGGTGTGCGGCAGCGCCGAGAAGAAGTGCTTCAGGTCCTCGTGCAGCAGGGTGTGGCGACGGATCTTCTCGTCCCACTCCCCGAGCTCGTCGGCGGTGGGGAGCTCGCCGTACAGCAGGAGCCACGCGACCTCGAGGTAGCTCGAGTGCTTCGCGAGCTGCTCGATGGGGTATCCGCGGTAGCGGAGGATGCCCTGATCACCGTCGATGTAGGTGATCGCGGACTTCGTGGACGCCGTGTTGACGAAGCCGTAGTCGAGCGAGGTGTGGCCGGTCTGCTTCGTGAAGGTCGAGAAGTCGACGCTCGGCACCCCTTCGCTGCCGGCGACGAGCGGAAGCTCCGCGGTCTTGTCGCCTACGGTCACGGTGGCGATCTGGGGGGTGTCCGCGTTGGTCACGAAGCCTCCTTGCGGTCGTCGGGAGCGGTCTTTACAGCCTAACGGTGAGTTTGCGCTTGTCCTGACGCGCCCAATGGAAGCCGGGAACCGTCAGAGGATTCCTACGAATCCCCCGATGCCGACAAACGCCGTGCGGCCTCGGCGATGCGCTCGTCGGTCGCCGTCAACGAGAAGCGCACGTGCTGCGGGTAGTGGGCACCGTAGAAGTGCCCCGGACCGGCGAGGATGCCGAGGTCCGCCAGCCGGTCGAGGGACCGCCAGGCATCCTCCCCCGCCGTCGCCCACAGGTAAAGTCCGCCCTCACTGCGATCGATGCGGAACCCGGTCGCCTCGACGGCGGGCTTCAGCGTGTCGCGCCGGCGACGATAGGTCAGGCGCTGCTGCTCGACGTGCGCATCGTCCTCGAGCGCGGCGATCATGGCCGCCTGCACCGGCCCGGGCACCATGAGCCCGAGGTGCTTCCGGGCGGTGAGCAGCGACGCGACGACGCGCGGGTCCCCCGCGAGGAACGCCGCGCGGTAGCCGGCGAGGTTCGACTGCTTGCTCAGCGAGTAGACCGAGAGGATGCCGGTCACGTCGCCGTCCGTGACGCGGGGATCGAGCGCGCTCGGAACCGCGGCATCCGCCCACGGCCCGTCCCAGCCGAGCTCGGCGTAGCACTCGTCGGACGCGATCACCGCCCCCAGCTCGCGGGCACGGGCGACCGCGGCCTGGAGTGCCGGCACGTCCAGCACACGACCGTCGGGGTTCCCCGGCGTGTTCAGCCAGACCAGTCGCGTGGTCTCCGGCCACTCGGCCGGCTCGTCGGAGGCGAGCGGGGTGGCACCCACCAGGCGCGCACCGACCTCGTACGACGGATAGGCGGCGCGGGGGTGGACGACGGTGTCGCCGGCGCCGAGGCCGAGCAGCAGCGGCAGCAGCGCGACGAGCTCCTTCGAGCCGACCGTCGGGAGGACGTGCGCGGGGGTCAAACCGGGCACGCCGCGACGGCGCGCGTACCAGCGCACGATCGCTTCGCGCAGCGCGGGCGTGCCGACGGTCTGCGGGTACGCGTGCGCATCGGTCGCCCGAGCGATGGCATCGGCCACGACGGCGGGTGTCGGATCGACCGGCGAGCCGACCGAGAGGTCGACGATGCCGCCCGGGTGCCGCCGGGCACGCTCGGCGTACGGCGCGACTGCGTCCCAGGGGTAGTCCGCGAGGTCGTGGACGCTCATGCGGGCGCGTTCAGTGGGCCTGGGGCGGCAGGGCGGAGATGACGGGGTGGTCCTTCGCGATGACTCCGACCTTGGCGGCGCCGCCGGGCGAGCCGATGTCCTCGAAGAACTCGACGTTCGCGGTGTAGTAGTCCTGCCACTCGGACGGGAGGTCGTCCTCGTAGTAGATCGCCTCGACGGGGCAGACCGGTTCGCAGGCACCGCAGTCGACGCACTCGTCCGGGTGGATGTACAGCGAACGCTCGCCTTCGTAGATGCAGTCGACGGGACATTCGTCGATGCAGGCACGGTCCTTCACATCCACGCACGGGAGAGCGATCACATACGTCACGGATCGAGTCTAGTTCGTCGTTCGAGAGGCGGATGCCGAGGGCCACGCCACGACGAGGGCGGCGACCAGCGGCACCACGAACGTCCAGATGAGCCCCGGTGTGATCGTCGCGCCCTCCGGCGGCGCGGGGACGACGACCGATCCGCCCGGTCCCTCGTTGGCGAACACCAGCGTGGCGATGAGCGCACCGAGCCCCGCCGCGAGGGCCGAGGTCCGCTCCCCCGTCAGCGAGCGGACGGCGACCAGGAGCGCGATGAACCCGATGGATGCCACCACGAGCCCCACCGGGACGGGCCCCCACAGGGCCGCGTGGCCGATGGTGCCGGCGACACCGTAGACGCCGCCGATCACCGCGGCGAGCACCCAGGTGGCGATGCGGGCGAGGACGGCGTTCACCACCACAGTCTAGGCGCGGGTCCTTCTCGGCACGGCCGCGCTCACGCCGCCCAGCCGGCGAGGCGCAGGACGGCGGCGACTCCTGCAGCGACCGCGACGACGACGAGGAAGGGTGCGCGCGCGGCGAGCAGTCCCGCCGCGACCAGGATCGCGGGGAGACGGGCGTCGACGACGATGGCCTGTCCAGCGCCGAAGGTCTGCACGACGACCAGCGCGGCCAGCAGCGCGACCGTGAGCAGGTCGATCGTCCGACTCGATCGGGCACCCTCGAACCACCTGGGCGGCACGAGGTAGCCCACCGTCTTCAGGGCGACGCACACGATCGCGGCGACGAGGATGGCGTGCCAGAGGGTCACGGCGTCGCCTCCGTCCCGGCCACGCCCGACGACCGGTCGCCGAACCAGTTCGTCCAGCCGACGACGTGGGCCACGAGTGCCGCGACCAGCACGGGCAGACCCGGCATGAGGACGGGTGTGGTCAGCGCTGCGACGACGGCGGCGGCCGCCCCGACCGCGATCGCCTGGCGCCGGCGGATGCGCGGCCACAGCAGCGCGAGGAACGCCGCCGCTGCGGCGGCATCGAGACCGTAGGCACGGACGTCACCCAGGACGTCGCCGAGCAGCGCGCCCCCGAGGGTCGTCAGGTTCCATCCGATGTAGACCCCGACACCGGTGACCCAGAACCCGATTCGGCGGGCGCCGGCATCCTTCTGCGCCAACGCCACGGCCGTCGACTCGTCGATGGTGAACATGGACGCCGCGGCACGACGCCAGAACCCGGTGCCGACGACCGAGGACATCCGCAGGCCGTAGGCGACGTTCCGGACGCCGAGGAGGCCTGCCGAGGCGATCGCGGCGCCTGCGACGCCTCCCCCGCCGATGACACCGACGAACGCGAACTGCGATCCCCCGGTGAACATGAGCAGGCTCAGCACGCAGGTCTGCCAGACGTCGAGCCCGGAGGTCACCGCGAGCGCGCCGAACGACACGCCGTAGGCGCTGGTCGCGAGCACGACACCGAGGGCCTGACGCCACGCGGCGCGCTGCGGCGACTCCCCCTCGGTCACCGTCGCAGCGGTCAGGCGTTCGCGTCCTGACGCTTCAGACGCGCAGTCGCACGACCGCGCTCCGTCGCGTCGAGGACGACCTTGCGGATGCGCACCTTCTCCGGCGTGACCTCGACGCATTCGTCGTCACGGGCGAACTCGAGGCTCTCCTCGAGGGTGAGCACGCGCGGCGGCGTCATGGATTCAAAGGAGTCGGACGTCGACGAACGCATGTTCGTGAGCTTCTTCTCCTTCGTGATGTTCACGTCCATGTCGTCGGCGCGCGAGTTCTCGCCGATGACCATGCCCTCGTAGACCTCTTCGGTCGGCTGCACGAAGAAGCTCATGCGCTCCTGCAGCGCGATCATCGCGAACGGGGTCACGACGCCGGAGCGGTCGGCGACGATCGAGCCGTTCTGACGCGTGGAGATCGCACCGGCCCACTCGTCGTAGCCGTGCGAGATCGCGTTGGCGATACCGGTGCCGCGCGTGATCGTGAGGAACTCGCTCCGGAAGCCGATGAGGCCGCGGGACGGGACGATGAACTCCATGCGCACCCAGCCGGTGCCGTGGTTGGTCATCGTCTCCATGCGGCCCTTGCGGCCGGCCATGAGCTGCGTGATAGCGCCGAGGTGCTCCTCGGGGGCATCGATCGTGAGGTGCTCGAACGGCTCGGTCAGCTTGCCGTTCTCGTCGCGGCGGGTGACGACCTGCGGCTTGCCGACGGTCAGCTCGAAGCCCTCACGGCGCATGTTCTCGACGAGGATGGCCAGCGCCAGCTCACCGCGGCCCTGCACCTCCCACGCGTCGGGCTTGCCGATGTCGACGACCTTCAGCGAGACGTTGCCGATGAGTTCGCGGTCGAGGCGGTCCTTCACCATGCGGGCCGTGAGCTTGTGCCCCTTCACCTTGCCCATGAGGGGCGAGGTGTTCGTGCCGATCGTCATCGAGATGGCGGGGTCGTCGACGGTGATGGCGGGCAGCGGCCGGACGTCCTCGGGGTCGGCGATCGTCTCGCCGATCGTGATCTGCTCGATGCCGGCGATGGCGACGATGTCGCCGGGGCCCGCCGACTCGGCCGGGAAGCGCTCGAGCGCCTGCGTCTTCAGGAGCTCCGTGATGCGGGCGTTGGTGTGCGTGCCGTCGTGGCGCACCCAGGCGACGGTCTGGCCCTTCTTCAGCGTGCCGTTGAAGACACGCAGGAGCGCGAGACGTCCGAGGAACGGCGACGAGTCGAGGTTCGTGACCCAGGCCTGCAGCGGCGCCTCGTCATCGTACGAGGGGGCCGGGACGTGCTCGAGGATCGCCTCGAACAGCGGCTCGAGGTCGTCGTTGTCGGGCAGCGAGCCGTTGTCGGGCCGGGTACGCGAGGCGGCGCCGGCGCGCCCCGAGGCGTAGACCACCGGGACGTCGAGCAGGGCGTCGACGTCGAGGTCGGGGACGTCGTCCTGCAGGTCGGAGGCGAGGCCCAGCAGCAGGTCGTGCGCCTCCTCCTCGACCTCGGCGATGCGCGCGTCGGGACGGTCGGTCTTGTTGACGAGCAGGATGACCGGCAGCTTCGCCTCGAGCGCCTTGCGCAGGACGAACCGGGTCTGCGGGAGCGGGCCCTCGGAGGCATCCACCAGGAGGACGACCCCGTCGACCATCGACAGCCCGCGCTCGACCTCTCCGCCGAAGTCGGCGTGGCCGGGGGTGTCGATCACGTTGATCGTGATCGGCTGGTCGGTGTGGGCACCGTTGTAGGTGATCGCCGTGTTCTTGGCGAGGATCGTGATGCCCTTCTCGCGCTCGAGGTCGTTCGAGTCCATCGCGCGCTCTTCGACGTGCGCGTGCTCGCCGAACGAGCCGGTCTGGCGAAGCATGGCGTCGACGAGCGTCGTCTTGCCGTGGTCGACGTGCGCGACGATCGCGACGTTGCGGAGGTCAGGACGAAGGGCGTGCGCCATGAAGGGGGTTCCTTGCAGAGAGGGTGGTGCCGGGATGCCGACACCCCACTTTACCGCAGCCGCCGACACGCCGACGGGGCGAGGACCGTCCGGTCCCCGCCCCGCCGTCTCACGCGAGTGGGCTGCTTACTCGGCGGCCCAGCCGACGTTGGCCCAGTCGATCGTCTCGAACTGCGTCGCACCCCAGTTCACGAGGCCGTCCTTGACCGCGTAGACGTTCGGGAGCGGAGCGATCGGGAACATCGGGACGTAGTCCCAGATCACGTCGTTGATCTCCTTGGCGATCTCGATGCGCGCATCGGCGTCGAGCTCGGCGTTGGACTGGTCGTACAGGTCGCCCAGTCGGTCATCCGTCGTGCCGGTGAAGTTCGACTCCGAGTCGATCGGGTAGTACAGCGCCTCCGACGACGAGATCGGGAACGCCGTGCCGACCCACGAGAACGACACCATCTCGAAGTTGCCCGGGATGACGTAGTCGCTGAAGTAGGTCGCCGCGGGGACGGTCACGAGCTCGACGGGGATGCCGAAGTCCTCGAGGTCGGCCTGGACCTGCTCGGAGCGCTGGATGTTCGTCGCGGTGTCGGCGGGAACGGTGACGGTCAGCTCGAGGGCCTCGCCGTCCTTCGTCCAGCCGTCCTCGGCGCTGCCCTCGTACCCGGCCTCTTCGAGGAAGGACGTCGCGGCTTCGGGGTCCACGGGCAGGCCCTTGTCCTCGTAGCCGTTCTGTCCGGGCATGAAGATGTAGTCGCCCTGGGTGATGGGCGGCGCACCGACGGGCGTGTTCGCCGATGCGGCGATCTGCTCGCGGTTGACGACCGAGGCGACGGCCTTGCGGACGTTGACGTCGGCCAGCGGGCCTTCCTTGGCGTTCATCGTGACGTGCGTCCACGTGGTGCCGCCCGAGGTCTGGATCTCGGCGTCCTCGCGGGTCTGCGCCGTCTGGTACAGGTCGGCGTTCGCCGAGATGTACAGTGCGTCGATCTCCGAGTTGGCGAACGAGGCACCCTGCTGGTCCTGGCTGACCGCACGGTGCAGCACGCGCTCGAGCTTCGGGGTCTCGCCCCACCACTCGGGGTTTCGCTCGAGCGTGACGACCTGGCCCGTGGTGTCGATGTCGGTGATGCGGAAGGGTCCCGACGAGGGCACCGCCTTGGTGCGGTAGCCGTCGTTGTACGCAGCCGGGTCCTCCGAGATCGCCGCGGGCAGCAGGCCGCCCGTGAACAGGCCCTGCCAGTCGGCGTAGACGCTCGAGAAGGTGATGACCATATGGAACTCGTCATCGCCCTGCTCGATCGAGGAGATGTCCTCCCAGCCGGCGGTCGACGCCGGGATGTAGGCGTCGTTCGAGCCGTTCTGGGCCTCCCAGAACGCGATCCAGTCGGCGACCGTGATCGGCGAGCCGTCCTCCCACTTGGCGTCGGGGTTCAGCTTGATGTCGACGACCTGCGGGTCGTCGCTGGTGACCTCGGCCGAGCTCGCGTAGTTCTCGTCGACGACGGGGGTGCCGTCCTCTTCGATCTTGAACGGGCCGCCGGTGGTCGCCTCGACGATGTCGACGGTGTCCGCCTCGTTGCCGTCGACCTGGTTGATGTTGAACTGCACCGGAAGGGAGCTGACGGCGAGGGTCAGCGTCCCGCCGTCCTGGACGTCGGCCGCATCGGCGCGGACCCACGCCGTAGCCGGGAGCTCCGGACCCGCCGACTCGGTCTGGGTGGGCGCACCGGTGTTGCCGGCGGCGCATCCCGAGACCACGAGTGCGGCGGCGCCGAGCAGCGCCAAGGATCCGAACGGCTTCGCACCGCGAATCTTCATGTGATTGTTCCTCTCGTCTTCCTTCAAGGGACCACTGGCGGAATGGTGCCTCCGCCGGCGGGGTTCAGGGGGCCGCCGCCAGGGCAGCGGCATCCACCAGCGTCGACTCGTCGACGTGGTGGCAGGCGACACGGGCAAGCCCGCGCGGTTCGAGCTCGGGGTCGACGGAGCGGCAGCGTTCCTGCTGCTCCTCCCCTACGAGCTTGTACAGCGGGCAGCGGGTGCGGAATCGGCATCCGCTGATCTCCTGCGTCGGACTCGGCAGGTCGCCCTGCAGCAGGACCCGGGTGCGCCCGCGCTCGATGCGCGGATCGGGGATCGGGGCAGCCGAGATCAGCGCCTTCGTGTACGGATGCCGGGGGTTGTCGAACACCTCGGCGATGGGACCCTGCTCGACGACCGACCCCAGGTACATCACGGCCACGTCATCGGCGATCTGCCGCACCACGGCGAGGTCGTGGGCCACGAACAGGTAGGACAGACCCAATTGGACCTTGAGATCCTCGAGGAGGTTGATGACACCGGCCTGGATCGACACGTCGAGCGCCGAGACCGGCTCGTCGAGCACGATGACCGAGGGGTTGGTGGCGAGGGCACGCGCGATGCCGATCCGCTGACGCTGACCGCCGGAGAACTCGTGCGGATACCGATCGGCCATCGACTCGTCCAGACCGACGAGATCGAGCAGCTCCAGCGCCCGGCGGTCGCGCTCGGCCTTCGAGGCGCCGAGCGCCCAGAGCGGTTCGGTGATGACCTCGCCGATCGGCAGGCGCGGATCGATGGCGCCCATCGGGTCCTGGAAGACGATCTGCAGATCCTTCCGGAGGGCGAGACGCTCGCGCTTGCTGAGGGATGCCACGTCCTTCCCGTTGATCCGGACCGATCCGCTCTGCGGCGCCGTCATCTCCATGATCTCGAGGATGGTCGTCGTCTTCCCGCATCCGGATTCGCCGACCAGGCCCATCGTCCGTCCGGGCTTCAACGAGAACGAGACGCCGTCCACGGCGCGGACCGTGCCGACGCGACGGGCGAAGACGCCGCCCCGCATCAGCGGGAAGTGCCGTTGCAGGTCGGTGACCTCGACCACGGGCGGTGCGCCGTCGTCGACCCGCTTCGCGTCGACGATCGGCTCGGCGACCGGGAACACCTCGCCGCGAGGCAGCTCGCCCCGGACGATCTCATCGCCGCGGATGCAGGCCGCGACGTGATCGGGACCCGACACCGGATCGTGGGCGATGAGCCCCGGTTCGACCTCACGGCAGGCGTCGACCGCGATCGGGCAGCGCGCCGCGAAGGGGCATCCCTGGGGCAGCGCGGCCAGGGACGGCGGGCGGCCCTCGAGCGGCACGAGCCGGTGCGTCCCCGCCGTCAGCATGTTCGGCACCGAGCGGAGCAGGCCGATGGAGTACGGCATCTGCGGCTCGTGGAACACCTGGTCGGTGGTCCCGAGTTCGACGAGCTTGCCGGCGTACATGACGCCGACGCGATCGGCGTGCCCCGCCACGACACCGAGGTCGTGGGTGATGAGTACGACGGCAGCACCCGTGATCTCCTTGGCCTTCTCGAGGACTTCGAGGATCTGCGCCTGGATGGTCACATCGAGCGCCGTCGTCGGTTCGTCGGCGATGATGACGTTCGGGTCGTTGGCGATCGCCATCGCGATCATGGCCCGCTGCCGCATCCCGCCGGAGAACTCGTGCGGATACGCCTTGGCCCGCCGCTGCGGGTCGGGGATGCCGACGGTCTTGAGCAGCTCGACCGCGCGCGCGCCGGCCGCCTGCGCCGAGAGGCGCGAGTCGTGGAGGCGGAGCGCTTCGGAGATCTGGTCGCCGACGGTGTAGACGGGCGTCAGCGCGGACAGCGGATCCTGGAACACCATGGCGAGCTTCTTGCCGCGGATGCGGGACAGCTGTTTGTCGTCCATGCCGAGGAGCGACTGCCCCTCGAACTCGATGGATCCCTCGATGCGCGCGTTCGAGGGCAGCAACCCCATCACGGCGAGCGACGAGACCGACTTGCCCGAACCGGACTCGCCGACGATGCCGAGGAACTCGCCCGGGTGGACGTCGTACGAGATCCCTCGGACGGCCTGCACGTCGGACGAGCCGCGCTGCGGGAAGGTGACGGTGAGATCGCGGACCGACAGGATCGGCGAGGACCCCCCGGCACGGGATGAGCTGGAGGTGAGGAGGGGTTCAGGCACGGTTTGCTCCGGAGGTGGGGTCGATCGCGTCGCGGAGCGCGTCGCCGATGAGGCTGATCGCGAACAGCAGTGCGATGAGCACCGCCGCCGGGAAGACGAACAGCCAGGGGCGGGTGAGCGCCGCGGACGTGCCGTCGGCGAGGAGCGTCCCGAGCGAGACGTCGGGCTTCATGACGCCGAAGCCGAAGTAGCTGAGGGACGTCTCGGACATGATCGCCGCGACGATGCCGAGGGTCGCGTCGATGATCAGCAGCGAGGCGATGTTCGGGATGATGTGACGACCCAGGATCTTACGCGTCGGGAGCCCCATGTAGCGGGCCGCCCGGACGAAGTCCCTGTTGCGCAGGGAGCGCGTCTGGTTGCGGACCACCTGCGCCATGATCATCCAGCTGAAGATCGCGAGGAAGAACGTCAGCGCGATCCACGAGAGGCTGCGGAAGAGGGGGCTCAGCAGGACCAGGATGAAGAACGACGGGATCACGAGCATGAGGTGCGTGATCCAGCTGATGATCTTGTCCGTCGCGCCGCCGACGTAGCCCGCGACGGATCCGATGATCGCAGCGAGCAGGGTGCCGAGGACGCCCGCGACCAAGCCGATGATGAGCGACTTCTGCAGCCCCGCGACGGTCTGCGCGAAGATGTCCTGCCCGATGGCGTTCGTCCCGAACCAGTGCCGGAGCGTCGGCCCCATCCCCATGTTGAACGCATCGCGGTCGGTGATGGACCACGGCGTGAGGAACGGGCCGACGATCGACAGCAGCACGATGAGCGCGAAGGCGACGGCACCGACCCAGAAGCGGGGCATCGCCCGCAGGCGGCGCCACACCAGCGCATTCCGCGACAGCGGCTTGCGGCTGTGGGTGATCGACTTGTCTTCGTCGAGCGAGGCCTCGACGGCCTCCTGCTGAGCGATGACCATGTCAGCTCCTCACTCGGGGGTCGAGGGCGGCGTAGAGGATCTCGGACGCGGTCGAGGAAAGCAGGACCAGGACGGCGATGAAGAGCGTGGAACCGGCGGCGGCGTTGACATCATTGGTCGTGACGGCCTGGAGGGTGAACTGTCCCATGCCCCGCCAGCTGAAGACGATCTCGAGCATCGCGGACCCGGCGATCAACGTGCCGAAGCCGTAGGCGAAGAACGTCGACATCGGGATGAGTGCGATGCGGACTCCGTGACGGAAGAGCGCCGGCCCGCGCTCCAGGCCCTTGGACCGCGCGGTGCGGATGTAGTCCGCGCCGAGGACGTCGAGCATGACGCTGCGCTGGTAGCGCGAATCGGTCGCCGCAGTCATGAGGACCAGCGCGATCGTCGGGAGGAGGAGATGGATGCCGCGATCGAGCGTCAGATCCCACCAACTGCCGCTGATGCCTGCGCTGTATTCCCCGGTGAAGGTGATCAGCTGACTGCCCACCGCGTTGTTGAGCGCGGTCGCCGCGATCATGAGGAGCACGCCGATGACGAAGGTGGGCGTCGCGAAGATGAGGAACGACGAGTAGGTGACGATCTGATCGCTCGCCCGGTACTGGCGCACCGCACCCCACACGCCGAGCAGGACGCCGATCACGGCGCCGAGGATCGAGCCGATCAGCAGCAGACGCAGGCTGGCGCCGGAGCGCGCGACGATCTCGTCCATGACCGGCTGGCCGCCGACCGTGATGCCGAGGGAGCCCTGCGTGAACAGGCCCACCAGCCAGTGCCACAGCCGCACGATGACCGGGACGTCGGGGCTCTGACCGAGCGCGGCGAGCGACGCGTCGATGGACTCCTGCGGCGGGCGGGGGTTCATGCCGTAATAGCGATCGCCGGGCTTGAAGATCGAGCTCGCGAGCACGTACGCGATGCACGTGGCGATGAGGCTCAGGATCGCGTAGTTGACGAACCGGCGGAGGACGTACAGCGTCACCGGGCGGACCAGGTGGCTCGGGTCGCGGGCAGAGTCATGGTGGTGCTCTTTCTCGGGCTTACGCGCTCTTGCGTTGCGTCAGTACAGCCGGAACCGGGTCCGACGTGTCGACCCTAACTCGGTCATCAACGCTGACAGGACCGTGTGGAGAACTCTTTGTATGAACGTAACATTGCGTGACCTGCTCGCAAAATGCCTGTGAACACGCCGCAAAATCACCAGTCCGCTCAGCTGAAGCCGTTCGAGATGATCACGGCGCCCAGCACCCAGAGGACGAGCACACCGAGTGCGATGACCGCGGGGACGTCCCAGGATCGCGTGACGGCGCCCTCTCGGGAACCGGTCTCGGTCGCGTGCTCCCATTGCTCCCGGATGAGCGCCAGGTCGCGCAGAGCGGGTGGCTGACGATGCCGCGGATCCGGCGCGCCGCGGAGCCCCGGCCGCGTGGGACGGCCCGCCACGGGGCCGCCGAAGGCGCCGACGGGCTTTCCTTCGTCGAGGACGAATCGCACCTGGTAGCGGAACGCCACATCCGTGACACGGCGCCAGGGGATTCGGATGCGTCGGAGGCCGTTCTGCACCGTCGCGCCCTCGCCGTCGATGGCGACGTGGGAGAGGTAGGTCGAGACGTAGATGACCCAGAGGACGATGAGCAGCCACGGTGCGATGAGGAACGTCTGCGCCCAGCCCGCGCGGACGACCGCGTCGATCAGCAGCAGCAGCGTCACGATGCCGCCGACGATGAGCGCGACCGTGCCGGAGGCGGCACGGAAGACGCGAGGACGGACGGGGCGGGCAGGATGACCGCCCCGTCCGTCGCGGGGTGCGTCCGTCACGCACGCCCTCCGAGCGGGATGTCGGCGCCGGGGATGGCGTCCAGCAGTCGCCGGGTGTACTCCTCGGCCGGCGACGCGAAGATCTCGTCGACGGTCCCCTGCTCGACGACCCGTCCCTGCTCCATGACGCAGACCAGATCGGCCGCGACGCGGACGACGGCGAGGTCGTGGGTGATGAACAGGTAGGTGAGATCGAGCTCGGACTGCAGGTCGGCGAGCAGGCGCAGGATCTGGTCCTGCACGAGCACGTCGAGGGCCGACACCGCCTCGTCGAGGACGACGATCGACGGCTTCAGTGCGAGCGCGCGGGCGATCGCGACGCGCTGACGCTGCCCTCCCGAGAGCTCGTTCGGATAGCGCCATGCAACCTCACGGGGCAGTGAGACCTGCTCGAGCAGTTCGAACACCCGGGCTTCGCGCGACGTCACGTCACCCACGTTGTGGACGCGCAGCGGTTCGGAGATCAGCGCGCCGATGCTGCGGAGCGGATCCAGCGACCCGTACGGGTCCTGGAACACCGGCTGCATGCGGCTGCGGAGGCCGAACACCTCCTTGCGGCTCATGGCCGAGGTGTCGGCGCCGTCGACGAGCACGGCGCCGCTCGTCGGCTGCTCCAGCTGCAGGACCATCTTCGCGACGGTGGACTTGCCCGACCCGGACTCCCCCACGAGGGCGAGCGTCTTGCCCTTCGGGATCTGGAACGAGACGCCGTCGACCGCACGGAACGGTTCGCTGCGGAACCCGCCGGAGCGGATCTTGTACTCCTTGACGAGATCGCGGACCTCGACGACGGGCTTCTGGTCCACGACCTCCGCGAGGTGCTCGACGCCGCGATCCTCGACGACCGCCTGGATGCGCTGCGACGCCAGGCTGGGTGCCGCGGCGACCAGACGCTGCGTGTAGGGGTGCTGCGGGTTCTCCAGGATGATGCGGCTCGGACCGGCCTCGACGATCTCACCCTGGTTCATGACGACGATGCGGTCCGCGCGCTCCGCGGCGAGCCCGAGGTCGTGCGTGATGAACAGCACCGAGGTGCCCTTCTCCCGCGTGAGAGAGGCGAGGTGGTCGAGGATGACCCGCTGCACCGTCACATCCAGGGCGCTGGTGGGCTCGTCCGCGATCAGGAGCTTCGGATCGGCGGCGAGGCCGATGCCGATGAGGGCGCGCTGCCGCATCCCGCCCGAGAACTGGTGCGGGAACTGATGCATCCGTCGCTCCGCGTCCGCGAGGCCCGCCTGCTTCAGCACCTCGATCGCGCGGGCGCGGGCCTCCCGCTTGGTCGAGGCGAGCCCGTTCGCGCGAACGGCCTCCTCGACCTGGAAGCCGATGGACCACACCGGGTTGAGGTTCGACATCGGGTCCTGCGGGACGTAGCCGATGTCACGACCGCGGATGGCCTCCATCTCGCGGCGGCCGGCCTTCGTGAGGTCGACGCCGTCGAGCATGATCGATCCGCCCGTGACCTTGCCCGTCCCGGGCAGCAGATCGATGACCGCGGCGGCCGTCGTCGACTTGCCGGAGCCGGACTCGCCCACGATCGCGACGGTCTCACCGGGGAAGACATCGAGGTCGACGCCGTGGAGGACCTCGCGCTCCTTCTTGCCCGTCGCGAACGCGACCTTCAGGTCGCGGATCTGCAGCAGCGGTTGCGTCACGACGCTCTCCCTCTGGGCGCCGCGCAGGGTCGCGCGGCTCGTCTGGTTCTCGGTGGTGTCGGTCATCGCTGTGCCCTCGACTTCGGGTCGACGGCGTCGCGGAGCAGCTCGCCCAGCGTGATGAACGCGAGGACGGAGACGGTCAGAGCCAGCGAGGGCCAGAACAGCGACAACGGAGCCGTCCGGATGGACTGCTGCGCGTTGCTGATGTCCGCACCCCACGACACCCCGCCGAGGCCGAGACCGAGGAAGGACAGCGTGGACTCGGCGACGATCGCGGTGCCCAGACCCAGGGTCGTGACGACGATGACCGGTGCCATGGCGTTCGGAATGACGTGGGAGAGCATCGTGCGGAACCGCGAGAGACCGATCGAGATGGATGCCGTCACGTAGTCGGATTGCTTGACGCGCAGCACTTCGGCGCGAGCGATGCGTGCCGTGCTCGCCCAGGAGAAGCCACCGATCGCCAGCGCGAGGATGAACGCGTTCTTGTACTCCGCGAGGACGGACATGACGACGACCGCGGCGACGATGTACGGGATGGTGAAGAAGATGTCGCCCACACGCGACAGCAGCGAGTCGAGGAAGCCGCCGTAGAAGCCCGCAAGAGCGCCCATGATCAGCCCGATCACGGTCGAGATGGCCGTCGCCATGACGCCGACGGACATCGAGACGCTCGTGCCGTGGACCACCCGCGACCAGATGTCGCAGCCCAGGAAGGTGTAGCCCAACGGGTGCCCCGCTTCCGGGCCGCCGTTGCTCTTCGCCAGGTCGCAGGCGCCCCCGGAGGGCGCGACGGAGGTGAACAGGTTCGGAGCGATCGCCATCACGACGATCAGGAGGCAGAACGCGACGGACACCCAGAACATCGGACGGCGACGCAGGTCTCGCCAGGCATCCAGCCAGAGGTTGCTCTTCTTCTCTGAGAGGCGGACCTGATCGACGACGACCTCGTCGGACGCGACCGGTGCGACGTAGTGCGTGGTGTTACTTGACATAGCGGATCCTCGGGTCGAGCAGGCCGTACAGAAGGTCGACCACCAGGTTCACCAAGACGTAGATGACGACGAAGATGGTGACGAACGAGACGACCGTCGGCGTCTCGTGGCGGATGATCGCGTTGAAGAGGGTGTTGCCGACACCCGGCACGTTGAAGATGCCCTCGGTCACGGTGGCGCCGACCATGAGGACGCCGAACTGCGTCGCGGTGTCGGTGACCATCGGGATCATCGAGTTGCGCAGCACGTGGACGGGGATCACACGACGACGGGAGAGTCCCTTGGAGTACGCGGTGCGGACCCAGTCCTGCCCGAGGGACTCGATCATCGACGCTCGGGTCAGACGCATGCTGGACGCGTAGATGCTGAACCCCAGCACGATGGCCGGCAGCCACAGGTCGCCCCAGTCGTTCTGCCCGCCGACGGTGGGCTTGAACCATCCGAGCTGAACGCCGAGGAAGTACTGCGCGAGGAAGCAGAGGACGAAGATCGGGATGGCGATGAACACGAGCGCGGTGACGAGGGCACCGTGGTCGAAGAGCGAGCCCTTCCAGATGGCGGACAGCGCGCCGATGACGATCGCGAGGACGAAGGCGATGGCGACGGACATGATCGCCAGACGCATCGTCACGGGGACCGTCCGTGCGAGCACGTCGTTCACACTCTGACCCGAGAACGTCGTCCCGAAGTCGAGTCGCAGGATGCCGCCGAGGTAGTTGGCGTACTGCACGATGAACGGCTCGTTCAGCTTGTACTGGTCGCGGATCGCGTCGATCACTGCTTGCGGCGGTTGCTTGTCGCCGAACAGGGCGGCGACGGGGTCACCGGGCAGCCCGAAGACCATGTAGTAGATCAGCAGAGTCGCACCGATGAAGACCGGAATGACCTGAAGGATCCGTCGGAGGATGTAATAGGCCACCCTCGGCCCCCTTCCAGGGAAGACGTTCTCTGTGCACGCGCACGAAGAAGGGCCCCGCTCAGCGGTGCCCCTTGATGTTCCATCCTCCGCCCCGAGTCTGGGAGAACGGTGGGATGGTCGGGTCACGCCACGAGGCGGTGACGGGTGACCGTCACCGCCTCGTGTGAGGTGATGCTGTGTGCGGGATTACTTGGTGATCGCGGAGTACAGCGGCACGGAGTTCCAGCCGAACTCGACGTTCTGCACGCCGTCCGCCCAGCCGCCGTTGACGTTCGAGTACCAGAGCGGGATCGCCGGGAGGTCCTCGAAGAGGACCGACTGCGCCTCGAGGAGGGTGGCGTTCCGAGCGTCCTCCTCGGTCTCGCTGATGCCCTCGGAGAGGAGCTGGTCGAAGCGCTCGTCGGAGTACTTGCCGTCGTTCGAGCCGGCGCCGGTCGCGTAGAGCGGGCCGAGGAAGTTGTACAGACCGGGGTAGTCGGCCTGCCAACCGGCACGGAACGCGCCGACCTGCTCGTTGTCACGGGCGTCGAGGTAGGTGGCGAAGTCCGGGAAGGGCTCGCCGACCGCGGTGATGTCCAGCGCACCGGAGATGGAGTTCGCGACCGCGTCGACCCAGGTCTGGTGACCGCCATCGGCGTTGTACGCGATGGTGAAGTCCTCGCCGCTGTACGGCGCGATCTCGTTAGCTTGGTCCCACAGCTCCTTGGCGAGCTCCGGGTCGTAGTCCAGGACCTCGTTGCCGGGGACCGAGTCGCTCCAGCCGTCGATGACGGGCGAGGTGTAGTCGGATGCCGGGGTACGGGTGCCCTTGAAGACGACGTCGGTGATCTGGTCGCGGTTGATGGCGTGCGAGATCGCGGCGCGGCGGAGCTTGCCCTCTTCGTCGGTCTGGAAGCCGTCGAGCCACTCGGGGATCGTCAGCGACTGGAAGATCGCGGCGGGCTGGTTGACCGAGCGGCCGTCGAGGTCGGTCTCGTAGGTCTCCAGCGCGCTGTCGGGGATCGCGTCGAGGACGTCGAGGTTGCCGGCCTGCAGGTCCTGGTACGCAGCATCCTGGGTCGCGTAGAAGACGATGTCGAGACCGCCGTTCTGCGGCGCACGCGGGCCGTCGTAGTCCTCGTTCGGGACGAGGTCGATCCGCACGTCGTGCTGCCACGCGCCCTCTTCGGCCAGCTTGTACGGGCCGTTGCCGATCGGGTTCTCGCCGAAGGCGTCCATGTCCTCGAAGGCCGCGTCGGGGAGCGGGTAGAACGCCGAGTAGCCGAGGCGCTGCGCGAAGTCGGCCGCGGGCTTGTTCAGCGTGATGGTGAAGGTGTAGTCGTCGACCTGCTCGAGACCCGTGAGCTCGGAGTCCTCGTCGTAGCTGAAGCCCTCGATGTCCTCGAAGAAGTACGACGCGTTCTGCGCGTTCGAGAGCAGTGCGCCGTAGTTCCAGGCCTTGATGAAGTTGTCAACAGTGACCTCTTCACCGTCGGTGAACGTGAGACCCTCGCGGATCTTGACGGTGAGCTCGGTGGGCGAGTCGACCGTGATCTCCTCGGCGACGTCGTTGACGACCGAGCCGTCGGCCTCGTAGGAGATCAGGCCCGCGAAGATCGAGTCGACGACCTTGCCACCACCGGTCTCGTTGGTGTTGGTCGGGATGAGCGGGTTCTGGGGCTCCGAGCCGTTGGTCGTGATGACCGCATCGGTCGGCTCGCCGCCGCCGTTGCCGCCTTCGTTGCCGCCGCCGCCGCTGGCGCAGCCCGCGAGCACGAGGCTGGTGGCGCCCAGCAGGGCGAGGCCCGCCACGCCGATCTTGTTGCGCTTCAAGGTGTCCTCCAAAGAGACCGAATGAAAGCCCGGGTCGTGGCTTCCGCGACCCAGGCGTGATGAACAGCACACTAAGCACCTTGAGCGCAATGCGACAAATCTCTCGCGATACCGTTACACAGGCTTTACTTGCAGGCGCGTCGATCGAGCAGTCTGATCTGTGCGTCCCGGATGACACGGACGCATGGCTGAACGTGGCATCCTGACCGGATGGCCGCATCCGACGCCCTCTCCCCTCCGGCGCACCTGCACAGTCGCGCTCGCCTCTGGTGGGAGATCGGCATCGTCCTCGCCCTGTCCCTGGGGCGCTCGGCCGTGTTCTCGGTGCTCGCGCTCATCGAGGCGCTGACCCGCGCACCGCTCGGCGAACAGCAGACGTCCATCAACCCGGGCGCGGCGCCGTCCGAGGGTTGGGACGTCGCGCAGCAGCTGCTGTCCGCGGTCTTCGCCTTCGCACCGGTCGCCTTGGCGATCTACTTCCTCTGGGAGCCGGCGCGATCCGGCTTCGCGAAGATCGGCCTCACTTTCGATCGCTTCGGCCGGAACGTCGGCGGTGGACTGCTGCTCGTCCTCGTGATCGGCGTGCCCGGTCTCGGGCTCTACGCGCTCGGCCGCACGCTCGGGATCACGGTGCAGGTGGATGCCTCGCCGCTCGACTCGTCGTGGTGGACGGTCCCGCTCCTCCTGCTGGCGGCGCTCAGGGCCGGCCTGCTCGAGGAGGTCGTCATGGTCGGCTATCTCTTCGACCGGCTGCGCCTGCTCGGGTGGAGCACGTGGACCATCATCATCTCGACGGCTGCGCTGCGCGGCTCATACCACGCCTACCAAGGCTTCGGACCTCTGGTCGGCAACATGGCCATGGGCGTCGTGTTCGGGTGGGTCTACGCGCGCTGGGGCCGGGTGATGCCGCTGGTCGTCGCGCACGTCGTCATCGACATCGTCGCGTTCGTCGGCTACCCGCTCGCCGCCGCCTGGTGGCCCGGGGTGTTCGCCCCGCCGGCCTGACGCGCGGCGGCGCTCGCGCGGGCGCACCGGCACGGGGGCGCGTGGGTCCGACGCCTTCGCCCGCGAGACTGCACGCCCATGGCGAGACTGCGGCCTCGCGCCGCAGTCTCGCCGCCCGCGTGCAGTCTCGCGGACATGGGCGACGTCTTCTCCACGGCGCTCGGTGCGAGCGCGGGTGTCCACGGGGCGCGTCGCGGCGGGACGCAGCCGGGCGTCATGCGGCGAGGGTACTGGTCATGCCCGCGATCCTCCGACCGACGCCCGTTGCCTGCCCCGTCCCCCTCCTGCGGGCGCGAGACGTGCCGAGGGCGGCCCGCGCCGCCGCTCGCGGCGACCTCGTGTCCGTCGTGCGCGGCGTGTACGCACCGACGTCCCTGTGGCGACTGCTCCCGCCGTGGCTGCGCTACCTGACCCGCATCCATGCCACGGTCCTGCAGCATCCCGGACTCGTCCTCAGCCACGAGTCGGCCGCTGCGATCTGGGGGATGCCCGTCCTCGGCGATCCGGTGATCGTCCACGCGCTGGGCGACCCCACCCGCACCTCGCGCCTGCACGCCGGCCTTCGCATCCACACGACCACGGGCGCACGGGACGTCGTGGACCTCGGCGGGTTCGCAGCCGTCTCGCCGTCGGACTGCGCCGTCGACCTCGCTCGTGCGCGGCATGCCGTCGTGGGGCTCATCGCCGCCGATGCCGCGCTGCGCCTCGACGCGGCCGCATCCGTCGAATCCCTGGTCGAGCAGAACGAGCAGCGTCCGAGCTCTCGGGGACGCCGGGTCGCGCGGTGGGCACTGGGGCGCGCTCGCGCGGAGGCGGAGTCGACACTCGAGTCAGCGAGCCGGGCGATCATCGAGCTGCTGGGCTACGAGGAGCCCGAGTTGCAGGTCGAGTGGCGCCACCGTTCCACCGCCGACCGCACCGACTTCTGGTGGCCCGCTGCGGGCATCGCAGGCGAGGCGGACGGCGACCTGAAGTACGACGGCCGCTTCGGCGACCCCGTGTCCTTGCTGCGCGCGCGCCGCGAGCGCGACCACCGGCTCCGGACGCACGGCATCCGCTCCGTCCTGCACTGGGGCTGGTCAGACCTCGTCGATCCGGACGCGCTCGACGGCATCCTGCGCGGCGCCGGGCTCCACCGCGTCGCGACCCCCGACCCGTACCGCCTCGCGACGGCCCGGGTCGCCCTCGACGCCCGCCCCTCCTCCGCGAGACTGCACGGTCGCGGCGAGACCGCGGTCTGAAGCCGCAGTCTCGGCGGCCACGTGCAGTCTCGCGGGAGGGAGGCGGGGCGGAAGGGAGGCGGAGCGGGCGGGGCGGGGGGCCGCGTCAGGCGAACGCCTCGATCGGAGGGCAGGCGCAGACGAGGTTGCGGTCGCCGTAGGCGTTGTCGATACGGCGGACGGGCGGCCAGTACTTCGTGCGCACGATGCCGGGCACGGGGTACACGGCGATCTCGCGGGGGTACGGGTGCGCCCACTCGCTGGTGATGACGGATGCCGCGGAGTGCGGCGCGTTCACCAGCGGGTTGTCGTTCGCCGGCCACTCCCCCGCCGCGACCGCGTCGGCTTCGCTGCGGATGGCGATCATGGCCTCGACGAAGCGGTCGAGCTCGGCGAGGTCCTCGGACTCCGTCGGCTCCACCATGAGCGTCCCGGCGACCGGGAACGACATCGTCGGGGCGTGGAAGCCGTAGTCGATGAGCCGCTTCGCGACGTCGTCGACCGTGATGCCGGTGGCCTCTTTGAGCGGACGCAGGTCGAGGATGCACTCGTGCGCGACGAGTCCGCCCTCCCCCGCGTACAGCACCGGGTAGTGGCCCTGGAGGCGGCGGGCGACGTAGTTCGCCGCGAGCACCGCCGCGGCGGTCGCCTGCCGGAGGCCGTCGGCGCCCATCATCCGCACGTACGCCCACGAGATCGGCAGGATCGACGCCGAGCCGTACGGAGCGGCCGACACCGGTCCACCGTCGAAGACATGGCCACCGGCGTGCTCGGCGCGCTGCGCCATCGGGTGCGACGGCAGGAACGGCGCGAGGTGCGCCTTCGCCGCGACGGGACCCACACCGGGTCCGCCACCGCCGTGCGGGATCGCGAACGTCTTGTGCAGGTTGAGGTGCGACACGTCGCCGCCCAGGTCGCCGAAGCGGGCGAACCCGAGCAGGGCGTTCAGGTTCGCACCGTCGACGTACACCTGGCCGCCGGCTTCATGCACCGCGCCGGTGATGTCCATGACGTCGTGCTCGTAGACGCCGTGCGTCGACGGATACGTGATCATGAGGGCCGCCAGGTTGTCGGCGTGCGCAGCCACCTTGGCGCGCAGATCAGACAGGTCGACGTTGCCGGCCTCGTCGCACGCGACGACGACGACCCGCATCCCGGCGAGGACGGCCGATGCCGCGTTGGTGCCGTGCGCGGACGACGGGATGAGGCAGACGTCGCGGTGCACGTCGCCTCGCGAGTGGTGGTAGCCGCGGATGGCGAGCAGGCCCGCGAGTTCGCCCTGCGAACCGGCGTTCGGCTGCAGCGACACCGCGTCGTACCCGGTCACCTCGGCGAGCCACGCCTCGAGCTGCTCGATCATCACGAGGTAGCCTGCGACGTCCTCGGCCGGCGCGAACGGGTGCACGCGCGCGAACTCCGGCCACGACACCGCCGCCATCTCCGTCGCCGCGTTGAGCTTCATCGTGCACGAGCCGAGCGGGATCATGCCGCGGTCGAGCGCGTAGTCGCGGTCGGCGAGCTGCTTCAGGTACCGCATCATGGCGGTCTCGGAGCGGTGCGTGTTGAAGACGGGATGCGTCAGGTACTCGTCCGTGCGACGGAGCGACTCGGGCAGGTGGGCGTTCCGGTCCCGCAGCGGTACGAACACCTTCGACGAGTCGACGCCGAAGACGGATGCCACGGCCTGCAGGTCCGCGACGGTCGTCGTCTCGTCGACCGAGATCCCGACCGAGTCGCTGTCGCGGAACCACAGCTGGTATCCGCGCCGTCGCGCGTCGGCGATCGTGTCCTCCGCGCGACCCGGCGTGCGGACGACGAGCGTGTCGAAGAACGCCTCGTGCATCACGTCCGCCCCGGAGCCGACGAGCCAATCGCGGAGGAGCGACGCCTTCGCGGTGGTCTCCTCAGCGATCCGGCGCAGGCCGTCGGGACCGTGGTAGACGGCGTACATCGCGGCCATGACGGCCAGCAGCACCTGGGCGGTGCAGATGTTCGAGGTCGCCTTCTCACGGCGGATGTGCTGTTCGCGGGTCTGCAGCGACAGGCGGTAGGCGGGCTGGCCCGCGGCATCCATCGACACTCCGACGAGGCGCCCCGGCAGCTGACGCTCGAGACCGGCGCGGACGGCCATGTAGCCGGCGTGCGGTCCGCCGAAGCCCATCGGCACGCCGAAGCGCTGCGTCGTCCCGACGGCGACGTCGGCGCCCATCGACCCCGGCGAGCGGAGGAGGGTGAGGGCGAGGAGGTCCGCCGCGACGACGACGAGGCCCTTCTGCGCCTGCACGGCGGCGATGACCTCGGAGGGGTCCCAGACCCGTCCGGTCGCGCCGGGGTACTGCACGAAGGCGCCGAACGCCTCGGGGACCTCGGCGAAGTCGGTCTCGCGGATCTCCACGCCGACCGCGGCGGCGCGATGGTGCAGCAGCGCCTTCGTCTGCGGCATCGCGTCCGCGTCGATGAGGAACACGTTCGACGCCGACTTCGAGGCGCGGCGGGCGACCAGCATCCCCTCGACGACGGCGGTGCACTCGTCGAGCATCGACGCATTCGCCGTCGCGAGCCCGGTGAGGTCGGTCACCATCGTCTGGAAGTTGATGAGCGCCTCGAGGCGGCCCTGCGAGATCTCGGGCTGGTACGGCGTGTAGGCCGTGTACCAGGACGGGTTCTCGAGGACGTTGCGCTGGATGACCGACGGCGTCAGCGTGTCGTAGTAGCCGAGGCCGATCATCGCGCGCGCCGAACGGTTCTGCGATGCGAGGTCACGGAGCTCGGCGAGCGCCTCGGCCTCGGTCGCCGCGGGCGGGATGATGCTCTCGCGCTCGGCGACGTGGATCGCGTCGGGGACGGCCGTGTTGACGAGCGCCTCGACGGAATCGCGCCCGAGGACGCGGAGCATCTCGGCCTGCGCGGCCGCGTCTGTGCCGATGTGGCGGCCCTGGAAGGCCGAGCTCACGCGTCGCCGCCCGTCAGCGCGACGTAGGCGTCGCGGTCGAGGAGGTCGCCCGAGGGCGAGCCGTCGGTCTTGATCTTCACGAGCCACGCGTCGAACGCGCCGGCGTTGACCGACGAGGGGTCGTCGACGACGGCGTCGTTGATCTCGACGACCTCGCCGGTCAGCGGCGCGTAGAGCTCGCCGACGGACTTGGTCGATTCGATCTCACCGCAGGTGTCGCCTGCGGTGACGGCAGTACCCACGGCGGGGAGCTCGACGAAGACGACGTCACCGAGCTTCTCGGCGGCGTAGTCGGTGATGCCGACGGTCGCGACGTCGCCGTCGAAGGCGATCCACTCGTGCTCGGCGGTGTAGGAGAGGGCGGCGAGGTCGGTCATTTCTGTCTCCGGTAGAAGGGCAGGGCGGTGACGGTCGCGGGGATGCGGGTCCCCCGGACGTCGATGGTCAGTTCGGTGCCCTCAGCGGATGCCGAGGGGTGGACGAGGGCCATCGCGATGGGATGGCCGAGGGTCGGGCTGAGGGCTCCCGAGGTGATCTCGCCGACGGTGTCGTCGCCGGCCAGCACGGCGTACCCGGCGCGACCGGCGCGGCGGCCCTCCGCGACGAGCCCCACGAGGACCGGAGCGCCGTCGAGGTCGCGGGCGGCGAGGCCGTCCTTGCCGACGAACTCCTCCTTGTCCGTGACGACGACGCGGCCGAGGCCCGCCTGGGCGGGCGCGATGTCGCGCGAGAGCTCGTGGCCGTAGAGCGGCATCCCGGCCTCGAGGCGGAGCGTGTCGCGCGCGGCGAGCCCGGCGGGCACGAGCCCGTGCCCGGCGCCCGCCTCGGTGACGGCCTCCCAGAGGGCGGCGGCGGTCTCGTTCGGGACCATGAGCTCGAACCCGTCCTCGCCGGTGTACCCGGTGCGGGCGACGAACAGGCTCCGGCCGTGGAACGAGCCGAGCGCCCAGGAGTAGTAGGTCATGTCGGCGAGGGCGGGGGCGACGTCCGCGATCCCGGCGGTCGACTCGAGGATGCCGCGGGCTGCGGGGCCCTGCACGGCGATGAGCGACATCCGGTCCGTCAGGTCCTGGATGCGGGCATCGCCCGGGTCGACGGCCGCGAAGGCGGCTGCGACGTCCGCGCGATTGCCGGCGTTCGAGATGACGATGAACTCGTCGTCCGTGATCCGGTACACGATGACGTCGTCGACGATGCCGCCGTCCGCGGCGAGGACGAGGGAGTATTTCGCCTTCCCCACCTCCATCGAGGAGATCCGTCCGGCCAGCGCCCGGTCGAGGTACCCGGCGGCATCCGTCCCTTCGATGCGGAACTCCGCCATGTGCGAGATGTCGAAGATCCCGGCGGCGCTGCGCACCGCGTGGTGCTCGGCGAGGTCCGACGTGTAGCGGACGGGCATCAGCCAGCCGCCGAAGTCGGTGAAGGATGCGCCGAGCCGCTCGTGCAGCTCGTGCAACGGCGATCGCCGCGGCTCGGTCGTGGTCTCGGTCATGCCGTCTCCGCTCAACATTCCACGACGCTGACCGCGAGGCCGCCGAGCGCCGTCTCCTTGTACTTGCTGCTCATGTCGCGTCCCGTCTCGCGCATCGTCACGATGACCTCGTCGAGCGACACACGATGGGTGCCGTCGCCCCACAGCGCCATCTTGGCGGCGTTGATCGCCTTCGCCGCCGCGATCGCGTTCCGTTCGATGCACGGGATCTGGACGAGCCCCCCGATCGGGTCGCACGTGAGGCCGAGGTTGTGCTCCATCGCGATCTCGGCGGCGTTCTCGACCTGCCGGACGGTCCCGCCGAGCACCTCGGCGAGCCCGGCCGCCGCCATCGAGGACGCCGAGCCGACCTCGCCCTGGCAGCCCACCTCGGCGCCCGAGATCGACGCGCGCGCCTTGTAGAGGACGCCGATCGCCGCGGCGGTCAGCAGGTAGGGCACGACGATGTCCCGGCGCGCACGCCCTCGCGCGGCGTAGTGGGTGGCGTAGTGCAGGACGGCGGGGATGATGCCGGCCGCCCCGTTGGTGGGCGCCGTGACGATCCGTCCACCCGAGGCGTTCTCCTCGTTGACGGCGAGCGCGACGAAGTTGACCCACTCCTGCCAGAGGGCGGGGTCCTCCCCCGAGGGATCATCGTGCACGAGTCGGTCGTGCCACGCCGGTGCGCGTCGCGGCACCCGCAGCCCGCCCGGCAGCATCCCCTCACGGGACGCGCCGGAGGCCACGCTGGCCTCCATGACGTCGGCGAGATGCAGGATGCCGGCGGTGACGTCGTCGTCGCTGCGGGAGGCGCACTCGTTGCGGCGTTGGATCTCGGCCATCGAGACGCCCTCGCGGTCGCAGTGCGCCAGCAGGTCCGCGGCCGTCTCGAACGGGAAGGGCACGGCGGCCCGCACGTCGCCCGCGGCATCCTCGCCGTCGCGCACGATGAAGCCGCCGCCGGTGGAGTAGTAGGTCGCGTCATCGATGAGGGTGTCGTCGGAACCCCACGCACGCAGCCGGAGACCGTTGCTGTGCCGCGGCAGCACCGTCAGCGGATGCAGCACGATGTCGTCCTCGCAGAGGGAGACCTCGCCGCGCCCGCCGAGTCGGACACGACGGTCCGCACGGATCGCCGCCGTGCGCTCGTCGACCTCGTCGGGCAGCACCGCTTCGGGTCGGAGCCCTTCGAGCCCGAGCAGGACCGCCGGGAGCGTGCCGTGACCCCGCCCGGTCGCTGCGAGCGAGCCGTAGAGGTCGACCTGGACGCGCGCCGCGCGGAGCGGATCGATCCGCGAGACGAAGTCGCAGGCGGCGCGCATCGGCCCGACCGTGTGGGAGCTCGACGGACCGATGCCCACGGTGAACAGGTCGAAGACGCCGACGGTCACGGACATCGCGGGACCGGGGACGGTGTGGCGGATGTGAGGGACAACGGAACTCCTGACGGCGCAGCGGGATGCGGGCGAGTTCCTCCCCCTCTGTCATCGGCCTGAGAGATTGACGGGTGGTGCCCGCTTGCCCCGTCGGCGGGCACCGTGCGGTGCCGCTTTTCAGAGTGACCGTGTCGCCTCGGTACGGGGGCCTGAGAGATTCCGGGGAGGGATTGCTCCTTCGGCAGCCGCGAGCGGCTTCTCCCGAGACGACGTGATGGTCCGGTCTTCGATTTGTCGTGAGCCTACCATCGGGCTCGCAGGTGCGGAACGGCGATCAGCCGGTGCAGGCGCCCGACGACACGGTCTCCGCGTCCGGCGACACCTCGAGAGCGGGTCGGAGCTCCGTCGTGGTCATCGCATACCCGCGGGTGTCGTCGTCCTCGCCGCGGGCGAAGACGACGCCGGTGACCTCGCCGGCCTCGGTCAGCAGCGGACCCCCCGAATTGCCGGGCCGGACGTTCGCCTCGAGGGCGTAGATCTCCCGCGGCTGCGCACCGTCGTCGTAGATGTCGGCCACGACGGCGCTGCCGACGGACAGGACGTAGGCGGCGCCGCTGGTGAACGGCCCTCCCAGCGGATACCCCTGCACCGCCACCGGCGTCCCCGCCTCCACCGGATCGACGATCGGGAGCGGATCCGCAGCGAGGCCGGGGACGCTGATGACGGCGAGGTCGTCCACGGGATCGAAGTACACGATGCGCCCCTCCGCCGCGTCGCGGCCCGGGAGCTCGACGAGCGGCTCGTCGACCCCGGCGACGACGTGGGCGTTCGTGACCACCAGGTCCTCCGCCGCGACGAACCCCGAACCGGTGAGCGACGCACCGCACGCGTACGCGTTGCCGCTGATGCGGGCGACGGATGCCGCGGCATCCTGCAGCTGGGGATCGTCCAGCGACACCGGCGGCGCGGTCGGCTCGACCTCGGGGGCCAGCAGCTCGCCGACCCGCGGGATCCCCTCGTCGACGATGAACCCGCGGAACTCCGCCAGCGCCGAGTCCATCTGCGGCGGGGTGAGCGCGTCGATGACGCCCAGCACGCGCGAGGACGCGACCGCGGGGGCGACGCCCGGCATCCCGGATCCCACGATCGCGCCGCTCGCCAGCAGGAGGACGATCGCCGCCGCCGCGGTGTTCACGACGCCGCCGAGGACGCGGTCCAGCGGCGCCAACCGGGCGCGGTCGACGCCGCGACGGAGCCTGCGGCCGACCGCCGTGCCGATCGAGGCGAGGATCACCACGATGGCGAGGGCGATGAGTCCGAGGACCAGACTGCGGTACTCCCATCCCGAGAAGGTGGGGGCGATGACGGGGGTCAGCCAGACGGCGACGACCGCGCCGAGGACGATGCCGACGAGGGTCCCGGCAGTGGCCACGAGGCCACGCAGCAGCCCTCCGAACAATGCCGCGATCAGCACGAGCACGACGACGATGTCGACGATCAGCACGACGGGCCTCCCTCATGAGGCCGCGTCCGGGAACACGACGGGTCCTCTGGGATCAGGGTAGGACGACGCACCTGGGAACGCCCCATGTTGCTCTTCGAGTCACGATGACCCTAAGATCGATGGCGAGGTTATGGTCATCATGACAAGAACAGCTCCCCCGAACGCCATCGGCGTCGCCGTGTCGACGGTGATCTTCCGCCTGCGCCGTGACGCCGACGACGCGCGGATCGAGCTGCCGCTCGTCCGTCGGACCCGCGATCCGCATGAAGGCCAGTGGGCGCTCCCGGGAGGGTGGGTGGACCCGGCCGAGCACATCGAAGCAACGGCATCCCGCACCCTCGGTGAGACGACCGGCCTCGCGCCCAGCTACCTGGAGCAGCTCTACGCCTTCGGCGACGTGGGGCGCTCGCCCGGGCGCGTCGTGTCGATCGTCTACTGGGCGCTCGTGCGCGAGGACGTCGCCGAGACGACCGAGCAGCACAACGTGCGGTGGTTCGATGCGACCGCCCTGCCCCCGCTCGCCTTCGACCACAACCACATCGTGGAGTACGCCCTCTGGCGACTGCGCAACAAGGTCGGGTACAGCCGCATCGCGCACGGCTTCCTTCCCGACCGCTTCACCCTCGCCGAACTCCGCGAGGTGTACGAGGCCATCCTCGGTCGCCGACTCGACCCTGCGAACTTCCGCCGCCAGGTCGAGAACTCGGGGACCCTCATCCCCACCGACGGCTTCCGCACCGGCAGCCACCGGCCCGCGCGGCTCTACCGCTACAACCAGGATGTCGAGCTGGCCGACCGCGGCCCGCTCCCGCAGTGAAGGACCCGAGATGATGACCACCCCCCTCACCCTGCAGCCGCGCCCGGTCGACCCGAGCGTCGACCACGAGATCCAGGCGATCGTCGCCGGCGACCTCACCACCGAGACGTGCAACACCGACCTCGCCGCGGGGCCCTGGACCTTCGACACCCGTCCCGGGTACGGGCCGGGGTCATCCATGGGCGACGTGATCCCGGCCGGCGCGCCGCGCCAGGGCCAGCTGCCCGCCGAATACCGCGAGGCCGGCGAGGCCGAGCTCGCCGCGCGGATCGTCGCCGCGAAGGCGACCCTCGGCGACCGTGTCGTGGTGCTCGGCCACTTCTACCAGCGCGAGGAGGTCGTCACGCACGCCGACTACGTCGGCGACTCGTTCCAACTCGCCAACGCGGCGCTGGAACACCCCGACGCGGAGGCGATCGTCTTCTGCGGCGTCCACTTCATGGCCGAGACCGCGGACCTGCTCTCACGCCCCGAACAGGCCGTCATCCTGCCGAACCTCGCCGCCGGGTGCTCGATGGCCGACATGGCCGACATCGACCAGGTCGAGGAATGCTGGGAGCAGCTCGCCGACGTCTACGGCGACATGGAAACGCCGGATGCCGAGGGCATGCTCCCGGTCATCCCGGTGACCTACATGAACTCCTCCGCGGCCATCAAAGGCTTCGTCGGACGGCACGGCGGGATCGTCTGCACCTCCTCGAACGCGCGGACGGTGCTCGAATGGGCCTTCGCCCGTGGCCGTCGCGTCCTGTTCTTCCCCGACCAGCACCTCGGCCGCAACACGGCGAAGGCCATGGGCGTCCCCCTCGAGCAGATGCCGATGTGGAACCCGCGAAAGCCCCTGGGCGGGTCGAGCGAGGAGGAGCTCGCCGACGCCCGCGTCATCCTCTGGCATGGCTTCTGCTCGGTGCACCGGCGGTTCACGGTCGACCAGATCACCGCGGCGCGGACGGAGCACCCCGGCGTGCGGGTGATCGTCCACCCCGAATGCCCGATGGACGTCGTCGATGCGGCGGATGAGGCGGGCTCGACGGACTACATCCGGAAGGCCATCGCGGCAGCGACCGAGCCGACGACGTTCGCGATCGGCACCGAGATCAACCTCGTGCAGCGGCTCGCCGCGCAGTTCCCGCAGCACGAGATCTTCTGTCTCGACCCGGTCGTCTGCCCGTGCTCGACCATGTACCGGATCCACCCCGGATACCTCGCATGGGTGCTGGAGGGCCTCGTGGCGGGTGAGGTGCGCAACCGCATCCAGGTGCCCGGCGACGTCGCGGACCCGGCGCGCGTCGCCCTCGAGCGGATGCTGGCGGCCAAGCCGTGACCGAGGTCGTCGTCATCGGGTCGGGGATCGCGGGCCTGACCGCGGCCCTGCACGCCCGTGACGCGGGATGCCGCGTCACGCTCCTCACGAAGAGCGCCCTGGAGGAGGCGAACACGCGATACGCGCAGGGCGGCATCGCCGGGGCGCTGTCGCCCGACGACCGGGTGGCCGACCACGCCCGGGACACCCTCGCCGCCGGAGCCGGGCTCGCCGACCCCGAGGCCGTGGCCGTGCTCGTGGGCGAAGGTCCGGGTCGCATCCGCGACCTGATCTCGGCGGGGGTCGCCTTCGATCGGGATGCCGCAGGGCAACTGCGCGCGGGACTGGAGGGCGCGCATTCGTTCGCCCGCATCTTCCACGCCGGGGGCGACGCCACCGGCGCCGAGATCGAGCGGGCACTGGTCGCACAGGTCCGCGCCGGCGACGTGCGGGTGCGCGAGCACGCCTTCGTCTGCGACCTCGTCGTGAGCGCCGGTCGGGTGGTCGGCGTCGATCTCCTCGGGGGTGGGCGGGTCTCCGCCGACGCCGTCGTCCTGGCCACCGGCGGCGCCGGCGAGCTGTTCGCGCATTCGACGAACCCCGCCGTCGCGACCGGAGACGGCATCGCCGCGGCCGTGCGGGCGGGCGCCGCCGTCCGAGACCTCGAGTTCGTCCAGTTCCATCCCACCGTCCTCGCCGTCGGCGACGCGTTCCTCGTCTCGGAGGCCGTCCGAGGCGAGGGCGCGATGCTCCGCGACGAACGGGGGCGCCGATTCGCTCGCGACGCCGATCCGGCCGGCGAGCTCGCCCCCCGCGACGTGGTCGCCCGCGCGATCGCGGCGGCGATGACCCGGCAGGGCGGCCGGCCGGTGCTGCTCGACGCGACGGGCGTGCACAGCGCGGATCCGCTGGAGCGCGCAGCATTCCTCGCCGAACGCTTCCCCACCATCGACGCCGCCGTCCGGGACCGCGGGCTCGACTGGGCGCGCGAACCGGTCCCCGTCACCCCTGCGGCGCACTACCTCATGGGAGGCGTCGTCACCGATCTCGACGGACGGACCGATGTGCCCGGACTGTACGCCGTCGGCGAAGTCGCGCGCACGGGGGTCCACGGCGCGAACCGCCTCGCGTCGAACTCGCTCCTCGAGGGCGCGGTCTTCGGTGCCCGCGCCGGCCGGGCAGCCGGCGCCGACGCCGATCGGCCCTGGCCGGTCGCGCCCGCCGCGCGGGTGACGACCGCACCGCTCGTCGACGCGGCTGCCGCACCGCACGCCCCCTTCACGCGCCGCGCACTGCAGGAGCTGATGTGGGCCGACGCCGGCGTCGTCCGCACCGGCGAGGGGCTGACCCACGCCGCGCGCACGCTCGCGGCGTGGCGCGCCGAGGCGCGTGCCCCTCGCAGTCTCGGCGAGTGGGAGGACGCGAACCTCCTCACGGTGGCCCAGCTCATGGTGGAGGCCGCACTCGCGCGGACCGCCTCGGTGGGTTCGCATCATCGCGCCGACGATCCGGCCACGACCCAGGAGTGGGAGGGCGCGGCGTGATGCTCTCCCGCGCGACCATCGACGCCGCCGTCGGTGCGGCCCTCGCCGAGGATGCGCCGTGGGGAGACCTCACGAGCGAGGCCCTCATCCCGGCATCCGCCACCGCCACCGCCGAACTGACCGCGCGCGAGGCCGGCGTCTTCAGCGGCGGCGAGGTCTTCGCAGCCGCCTTCGCCCTGACCGACGAACGCGTCGACGTCGACCTGCGATTCGCCGACGGCGACGCCTTCTCGGCGGGCGACGTGCTCGCGGTCGCCTCGGGTCCTGCCCGGGCGATCCTGACCGCCGAGCGCATCGGGCTCAACTTCGCGCAGCGGATGTCCGGGATCGCGACGGTCACCGCGCGGTACGTCGCGGCGGTCGCCGGTACGGGGGTGCGGATCGCCGACACCCGGAAGACGACGCCGGGGCTCCGCGCCTTCGAACGTCACGCGGTCCGCAGCGGCGGGGGCGCCAACCATCGGTTCTCGCTGTCCGACGCGGTCATGGCGAAGGACAACCACCTCGCCGTGCTGCTGCGGTCCGGGCTCTCGGTGACCGAGGCGCTCCTCGACGCGAAGACGCGCCTTCCGCACACGGCCCACATCGAGGTGGAGGTCGACCGCCTGGAGCAGATCGAGCCGGTGCTCGCTGCCGGGATCGGGACCATCATGCTCGACAACTTCACGCTCGACGACCTGCGGACCGGGGTCGCTCGGGTCGACGGTCGTGCGACCGTCGAGGCGTCGGGCGGGGTGACGCTCGAGACCGTGCGGGCGATCGCCGAGACCGGCGTCGACGTCATCTCGGTCGGCGCGCTCACGCACTCCGCTCGAGCGCTCGACCTGGGGCTCGACGTCCGCATCGACGAGACCTGACGTGCGCTACCTCGATCATGCCGCGACCGGCCCCGTGCGTCCCGAGGTCCGCGAGGCGATGCTGCCGTTCTTCGGCGAGCGGTTCGGGAACCCCTCGAGCCATCACACGGTCGGAGAGGACGCCGCGGCGGCCTTGGACGACGCCCGCCGCCGCGTCGCGGCGGTCGTCGGCATGCGTCCGGGGGACATCGTGTTCACCTCCGGCGCGACCGAGGCCAACAACCTCGCGCTCAAGGGGGTCGCGATCGCGGCGCTCGTGCGGACCGGGCGCGCCGGGCACCTCGTGACCACCGCGATCGAACACGAGTCGGTGCTCGCGTCGGCGGCGTACCTCGAGCGGGTGCACGGCGTCGCCGTGACGCGCCTCGTCCCGGACGGCGACGGCATCGTCTCCCCCGCGGCGCTGTCCGACGTCCTCCGCGACGACACGGTCCTCGTCTCGGTCGGCTACGCCAACAACGAGGTCGGCACGGTGCAGGATGCCGCCGGGCTCGCCGCGGCGACCGGCCGCATCCCCCTGCACCTCGACGCGGTGCAGGCGGCGGGCTGGCTGCCGCTGGCGGGGACCGGCGCGGACGCGCTGTCGCTCGCCGGCCACAAGATCGGCGCGCCGCAGGGCATCGGCGTCCTCGCGATCCGCGGACGCATCCCCCTCGAGCCCGTCCTCCACGGCGGCGGCCAGGAACGGGACCGCCGCAGCGGCACCCAGAACGTCGCCGGCGCCGTCGGCTTCGCCCTGGCGCTGGAGCTCGCCGAGGCCGAGCGCGCCGACGCGCGTACCCGGGTCGGCCGCCTGCGCGACGCGTTCATCGGCCGGGTGCTCGAGCTCGTCCCCGAGGCGCGCCTCACCGGACATCCGGTCCGCCGGCTGCCGGGCACGGCGAGCTTCACCTTCGCCGGCGTGAGCGGCGAAGCCGTGCTGCTGGAGCTCGAGCGTCGCGGTGTCGTGTCCTCCAGCGGATCGGCGTGCGCGGCCGGGAGCGATGAACCGTCTCACGTCCTGGTGGCCCTCGGCATCCCTCCGCAGGTCGCGCAGACAGCCGTGCGGTTCAGCTTCGGCCATCACGCGGCCGGTGATCCTGCGGGTGTCGCGGACGCGGTCGCCGCGTCCGTGGCGGCGGTACGATCGCGGTGATGCCCACCCCGTCCGTCACCGTCATCGTGCCCGGCCGCGACGTCGGCACCTTCGCCTCGGAGGCGCTCGACTCCCTCCGCGCGCAGCGCTTCACCTCGTGGCGGGCGATCCTCGTCGACGACGCGTCCCAGGATGCGACCGCGACCGTCTTCGCGGCGGCAGCCCGCGACGACGACCGCTTCACCCTCATCCGCCACGACGTGGCCCGCGGACTCGGGGCCAGTCGCAACGAGGCCCTGGCACACGTCGAGACGCCGTTCGTCGGCTTCTTCGACGCCGACGACGTCATGACCCCCGGGGCGCTCGGCCTGCTGGTGGGCAGCCTCGAGGCGTCGGGCAGCGACGTCGCGGTGGGTGCCTACGTCCGGCTCCGAGCGGATGCCTCCGGCCGCTACTCCCCCGGTACCGTGCAGCCCTGGGTCGCGGCTTCCACCTCGCCCGCCCGCACGCGGACGACCCTCGCCGAGCATCCCGACGTGTCGGGCAACATCGTCGCCTGGTCGAAGGTCAGCCGTACCGAGCTCTGGGGCTCGGGCGGTCTCCGCTTCGCGGAGGGGAAGGCGTACGAGGACCAGATCGTCGCGCAGCGCCTCTACGCCCAGGCACGAGCGATCGACGTGATCCCCGACGTCGTCGTCCACTGGCGCGAACGCGCCGACGGCACGTCGATCACGCAGCGACGCCACGCGCTCCCGGTGCTGCAGGACTACCTCGACGGGATGCGGGGCGGGATCGACGTCCTCGACGCCGCCGGTCACCCTGCCGCCGCGCGGGCGCGGGTCCGGCTCATCCTCGACATGGACGTCCCCGCCCTGATCCGCGTCGCCGAGCACCACCCGGATGATGCGTACCGTCGGATCCTCGGCGAGTTCACGCGAGACCTGACCGAGCGCGCGTCGCGCGAGGATGTCGGGCTGGACCCGGCATCCCGGCCCCTGCTCGCGGCCGCGCGGCAGTGGTGAGGGGCGGAGGAGCAGCTCAGCCGAGGCCGTCGATGCGCCCGGCAGCGAGCTGCTGCGCGGCGAGGGTCGCGTAGAGCCCGCCGCGACCGAGGAGCTCGACGTGGGTGCCGGACTCCACGATCCGACCGCCGTCGACGACGTGGATGACGTCCGCGCCGACCACGGTCGACAGCCGATGCGCGATCGACAGGGTCGTCCGACCGCGCGACGCCGCGTCGATCGCCTCCTGCACGACCCGCTCGGACACCGTGTCGAGGGCGGAGGTCGCCTCGTCCAACAGCAGGATGGGCGGGTCCTTCAGCAGCACGCGCGCGATGGCGATCCGCTGCTTCTCCCCGCCCGAGAGGCGATAGCCCCGCTCGCCCACCGTCGTGTCGTAACCGTCCTCGAACCCTGAGATCACGTGATGGATGTTCGCCGCGACGCAAGCGGCCTCGATCTCCGCGTCGGTGGCGTCCGGCCGCGCGTAGCGGAGGTTGTCTCGGATCGACGCGTGGAAGAGGTAGGTCTCCTGGGACACGATGCCGATGTCGTCGATGATCGACGCGTGCGCGAGGGTGCGGACGTCCGCACCCGCGAACAGGACGGCGCCGGCCGTCGGTTCGTACAGCCGGGGAGCCAGGTACAGGATGGTGGTCTTGCCCGCCCCGGAGGGACCGACGAACGCGATGTGCTGCCCGGGCTCGGCGATGAACGTCACGCCGTCCAGGGTCGCGGGGCTCTCGGCACCCGCGTCGGGGTAGCGGAAGGACACGTCGCGGAACTCGATCCGGCCGACCGGCCCGGGCGCCGCCGAGACGGGCACGGCGCGCGGCGCATCGGCGATGGCGGGGGTCAGATCGAGGTACTCGAAGATGCGCGCGAACAGGGCGCGCGAGGTCTGCAGGTCCAGGGCCACCCGCATCAGTCCCATGAGCGGCATGAGCAGGCGCGCCTGCACCGTCGTGAAGGCGACGACCGCCCCCGCGGTGATGGGCGCCGCGTCGCCTGAGATGAAGAAGCCCGCGACGAGGTAGATGACGGCGGGGACCGACGACATGATGACCTGGACGACCGCGAAGAACCCCTGACCGCTCATCGCCTGCCGCACCTGCAGCCCGATCTGGGTGCGGTTCTCAGCGGCGTAACGATCCGACTCCGCACGCTGGCGGTTGAAGGACTTCGACAGCAGGATGCCGGACACGCTCAGCGTCTCCTGCGTGATCGCGCTCAGCTCCGACAGCGACTCCTGCGTCTGACCTGCGATGCGCGCCCGCACCTGTCCGACCCGGCGCTGCACGACGATGAGGATCGGCATCATGACGACGGCGATGAGCGTGAGCCGCCAGTCGATGAGGAGCATCGCGACGAGCGCCGAGACCACCGTGACCGTGTTGCCGAGGATGCTCGTCACGGTGTTCGTGAGGACCCCGGACACACCGCCGACGTCGTTCTGCAGACGGGACTGGATGACCCCGGTCTTGGTCCGCGTGAAGAATCCGAGGTCCATCGCCTGCAGGTGATCGAACATCCGGATCCGCAGGTCGCCGGTCACCCGGTTGCCGACCGTCGAGGTGAGCCAGGTCTGTCCGATCCCGATGCCCGCGCCGGCGACGAACAGCCCGATCATCGACCCGACGAGCACCGCCAGGAGGTCCAGCCGCGGCGGGGACCCGTCGAGCGGGAACAGGGCGTCGTCGAAGATGCGCTCGACCAGCAGCGGCGGGATCACGCCCACCGCGGCGCCCACGACGACGAGTGCGCAGGTCACCGCGAGCCGTCCGCGGTACGGCCGGAAGAGCGCAGCCACCCGGCGTCCGAGTTCGGGGATGCGCGGCGCCGCCGCGTTCGCCCGACGCTGCGCATCCTCATCGACGGCGCGGAACCCGCCTTTGCCGGCTCCGGGCCCGCGCATACTCATCCGGCCACCATAACGCCGCCGTGCACCGGGGCGGCGTTCACGGGAATGCCCGGCACACGGCATCCGTTACGCTGAACGCCTCGCGTGGCCCGCGCGATCCCGCCGCACGCCGCGCGCCCTTCTGCCAGGAGCCCCATCCGATGACCGATACCGCACGCGCCACCGCCGCGCCGCTGCTGCGCCCGGAGGAGAGCCGCGTCGTCTGGCTGCTGCTCGCCGCCGCGTTCGTGGCGATCCTCAACGAGACGACGATGGGCGTCGCGATCCCGCACGTCTCCGATGACTTCGGCATCAGCGACATCGACGCGCAGTGGCTCACCACCGCGTTCATGCTGACGATGGCCGTCGTCATCCCCACGACCGGCTTCCTGCTGCGTCGCTTCACGACACGTCAGGTGTTCGTGGCGGCGATGTCGCTGTTCTCGCTCGGCACGATCACCGCATCCCTGGCCCCCGCGTTCCCCGTGCTGCTGACGGCGCGCGTCGTGCAGGCATCCGGCACCGCGATCATGATGCCGCTCCTGATGACGACCCTCATGACCGTCGTACCTGCGCACGCGCGCGGCCGCATGATGGGCCGCGTCTCGATCGTCATCTCGCTGGCGCCGGCCATCGGCCCGGTCATGTCGGGCGTCATCAGCGAGGCGGCGAACTGGCGATGGACCTTCGCGGCCGTGGTCCCCATCGCGCTGATCTCGCTCGGCGTCGGCGCGCGATGGATCGCGAACCTCGGCGAGACCACCCGCGCGCCGATCGACATCCTCTCTGTTGTGCTGTCGGCGTTCGGCTTCGGTGGGCTCGTCTACGGGCTGAGCCAGATCGGCGGGGCCGCAGCGCACGGCGGCGACGGCGGGTCGGAGGCCCCGGCATCCACCCTTCCGCTGATCGTCTCGCTCGTGATCGGCGTCGCAGGCCTCGCCCTCTTCGTCTGGCGTCAGCTGCTCCTGCAGCGCACCGACCGCCCCCTCCTCGATCTGCGGGTCTTCCGGGGCCGCAACTTCACGCTGGCGATCCTGCAGATGACGCTCCTGTCGATGGCGTTCTTCGGCACGATCATCGTCCTCCCCCTCTACATGCAGGACGTCCTGGGGATGACGGCCAGCGAAGCGGGACTCGCCGTGCTGCCCGGTGCGCTGCTCATGGGCCTCGCCGGGCCGATCGTCGGCCGCATCTACGACGCCCGCGGCACCCGCGTCCTGCTCGTCCCTGGTGCGGCGGTGGCCGTCGGGATGCTGTGGGTCCTCACGACCTTCGACGAGAACACCGAGATCTGGGCGATCGTCGCGGCGCAGACCGTGCTCTCGCTGGGCCTCGCCGTCTCGTTCACCCCGCTCTTCACGGCTGCCCTGGGGTCGCTCGAGCCGCGGTTCATGTCGTACGGATCGGCGATCGTCAGCACCGTCCAGCAGGTGGCGGGTGCCGCGGGCATCGCGGTGATGGTCACCGTCATGACGTCGGTCACCGCCTCGACCCTCGCAGCGGGCGCCGGGGAGGCGGAGGCAGGCGGTGCCGGCACCCACTCCGCTTTCCTCATCGCCGCGGTGATCTCCCTGCCCCTGCTGGTGGGGGCGTTCCTCATCCGCAAACCTGCCGACGCGCCGCAGGGAGCCCCGGTGGGCCACTGAGCCACCCGGGAACGACGACGACCCGCTCCGTCAGGAGCGGGTCGTTCCGTCTCAGCGCGTCAGTTGGTGCTGCAGCACCCGCCGCCGCAGCAGGACGCGCCCTCGTCGACGACCTCGATGAGGTTCTTATCGTCGGTGGGGACCGGCTGCAGGGTCGGGGTCGGGAGGTTCGAAGTGGACATCGCACCATGCTACGCCCGCTAACGCCGCCCGGCGCCGGGGTCAAGGGCCTGCGACCCGCTCTGCGACGGACCTACCGTCGCTGTCATGAGCACACTCAGCGGAAAGCGCGTCGCGTTCCTCGCGACGGATGGATTTGAGGACAGTGAACTGACCTCGCCGTGGCAGGCGGTCACGGATGCCGGTGCGACGGCCGTGATGGTCGCGCCGGCGAGCGGTGCGATCACCGGCAAGAACGGACACGAACAGCCGGTCGAGCTCACCACGGACACCGCGGATGCGGCGGACTTCGACGCGCTGGTGCTGCCCGGCGGCGTGGTGAACGCCGACGACCTGCGGGTCGACGAGGCAGCGGTCCGCTTCACCCGGGACTTCTTCGCGCAGCACAAGCCGGTCGGCGCGATCTGCCACGCCGCATGGATCCTGGCTGAGGCCGACGTCCTCGGCGGACGCACCCTGACCAGCTACCCGAGCCTCCGGACCGATCTCGTCAATGCGGGCGCGGTCTGGCAGGACGCGGAGGTCGTCGTCGACCAAGGGCTCGTGTCGAGCCGCACCCCCGACGATCTGCCGGCCTTCAACGCCAAGGTGGTCGAGGAGATCGCCGAAGGCCCCCACTCCGGGCAGACGGTCTGACGCCACGGCACGACGGAGCCCCCGGTCGGAGAGACCGGGGGCTCCGTCGTGTCGTGGCTCAGAGCGGTTTGCCGCCTGTGACGGGCAGGACCGCAGCCGATGTGAACGACGCCGCCTCCGACGCGAGGTAGACATACGCACCGGCCAGTTCGACGGGCTGGCCGGCACGGCCGAGAGCCGTGTCGTCGCCGAACGTCGCCAGGCGCTCCTCGTCCCACCCCGTCGCGGGGATGAGCGGCGTCCACACCGGGCCCGGCGCGACCGCGTTCACCCGGATGCCGCGCGGCCCGAGCTCCTCGGCCAGCGCCTTCACGAACGCCACCTGCGCGGCCTTCGTCATGGCGTAGTCGATGAGCCCCGGCGACGGTGAGAACGCCTGCACCGACGACGTCACGATGATGGACGCCCCCTGCTGCAGATGCGGCACCGCCGCACGTGTGGTCCAGAGCATGGCGTACAGGTTCGTCCGGAAGACCCGGTCGAACTCGTCCGTCGGCAGATGCTCGATGCCGTCGCGGTCCTTCTGGTACGCCGCATTCAGGACGAGGATGTCGATGCCGCCGAGCTCCGCGACCGCATCCGCGACGATGCCGGTGGCGAACTCCTCCTCTCGGAGATCCCCGGTGAACGCGACGCCGCGGCGCCCGGCATCCCTCACGAGTCGCACCGTGTCGTCGGCGTCGGACTGCTCCTCCGGCATCGCGACCACCGCCACGTCCGCACCCTCCCGTGCGTAGGCGATCGCGACCGCCCGTCCGATGCCCGAATCGCCCCCGGTGATCAGTGCCCGCCGACCGGCCAGCACCCCCGAGCCGCGGTACCGCTCTTCGCCGTGGTCAGGATCGGGACGGGTCTGATCGAGCAGCCCGGGCTGACTCTGCTCCTGGGCTGGGAACCCGTCGTCGTGGTGCTTCGTGCGCGGGTCGTCCGTCGAATCGGTCATGCGTCCTCCTTCGTCGAGCCAGCCACGCTACGAAGGGCCGGCGCGCCGACGGAGGGGGTTGACGCCCGCCGGCCCCTACCCTCGGCGCTGCGCCGTGCGGCGGCGCACGACGAGGACGCCGATGACGATCGCCGCCGCCGCCACGACGACCGCCGCCACGACGACGGGGAGCGCCGACGCCTCAGACGTGTCCGTGTCCGCGGCGGGGACCACGTCGGAAGGATCGACGGGTGCGCCGTCGCCGATCCTGAACGGGACCGACCCGCTGATGGGGTGGCCGTCGCTCGAGACCACACGCCACTCCACGACGTAGCCGGCGTCGGGAAGCCCTTCGGCGAGCAGGACCGTCAGCGTGTTCGTGTCGATCACGTGCTCCCCCGCCGTCCAGTCGCGGCCGTCGGCATCCAGCACCGCGACGATCGCCCCCTGGGTCTCGATCGCCGCGGAGTAGGTCAGGACGACCTCGGTCGGCGCCGCGTCGAGTTTCTGGCCCGACCCGGGGGTGCTGCCGACCAGCTCGTCGTGTGCGGCGGCGGGGGACGCCAGCGCGAGGGTGGCGAGCACGGCGAGGGCCATCCCCGCCAGGGTCGCACGGACGGCGGAGAGGATGGGGACTGCAGGCATGCCGCCAGTCTGCATCGCATTCTTATGCATACGATCCACGGCCCGGCTAGCGCGGCTCGAGTCCGTGCGCAAGGCGGGCCGCGTGCGTCGCGCGCTCGAATAGCGTGCGGGAATCCCCTCGAGTGAAGGAGCAGAGATGAGTGACGAGACAGCGAAGCCCAGCCAGGCTGAAGGAGAGGACCCGGCGCGTCCCGGTTCGGGCGACGCACCCGAGACCGCTGGTCACCCGTCGCAGGCTGAGGGCGAGGACACAGACGGCGACGGACACGGGGTCGAAGGTCCCGAGGACCGGGGCGCTCCGAGCGCCGAGTACGACATCGAGGTCAGTGAACGCGAGGGTGTCACCCGCGTGGACATCGCCGACGACGCCGTCGCGCGCCCCGGCCCGGGACCGGGCCAGCCCGAGGCCGACGTCGAGTGACGGCCGGGAGCGGACCCCTACAGGCCGAGCAGGTCCGCGGGGCGAGTGCCGTAGATCTGCAGATGATGACGGGTGAGTTCTCGTGGGGTGAAGCCCCAGCGAGCGGCGACGGCGCGCACCGTGAGGCCGGCGTCGATCGATGACCCGACCATCTCGGTGTGCGCCGCGTCGAGCCGGACGGCGAGGAGGTGCTCCTTCGGCGTCCGCCCCGGAACGGAATGCGTGCGGAAGGCGCGATCGAGTGCGGCAGTGCTCACGCCCGCGGCGGAGGCCGCGTCGTCGATGGTGATCGGCAGCGAGGCGTGCTGCTCGAAGAACGCGACCGCCCGGCGGTAGGCACCCTGCTGCTGCGCGACGGACTCGGCGCGCTCCCGGCGGTCGCCGACGGTGGCGAACGTCTCGAGTGTGGTGACGGCGAGGGACCGGAAGGCGGCCGCGCGGATCAGGTCGCTGTCGAAGGCCCCTTCGCTCTCGAAGGCGAGGGATGCCGCCGACTGCCACGCGCGCGCCAGGGAGGGGCTGACCGGGTGCGCGCCTGCGAACGACACGTCGATCGCGTCGTCGTTGTAGACCGTTCGCGCCAGGTCGGTGAGGACTTCCAGCGGGAATCCCACCACCCGCACGCGGGTGTCCTGCAACCGGCACGCGAGCGCGCTCCCCGGTTGGAAGAGGACGGGCGCCGTGGCCGTGCCCCGCTCGCCGGCGACCTCCCACTCGTAGTCGCTGTCGCTCTGGACGACGATCACCGCGTCGAGGTCGCATTCGGCGCTGTAGCCGCCCTCCACGCTGAGCCGCCGGAGCGCGAAGCGCTCGTCGCCCACGCTCGCCTCCTCGAAGACGAGATCCTCGGCGTCGAGGTCGACGTTGCCGTAGCTGCGCTGGATGTAGGACTCGGCCTCGCCCAGATCGGCGGAGCGAAAGTGCTCGCGGAGCACAGTCATGGTGAATCTCCTCACACCGGTGCCCGTTCTCCTCGATTGTACGGGCCGGGCGCACCCATCGGCGGGTGCACCGCGGAATGCGCAATACGGATGAGAGTGCGCATAATGGATACCGCCGACCGCAGAAGGAGCACCGTGGGAAAGTTCGTCTACAACGACCGCATCCGAGTCGATTTCGAGGACCGCGTCCTCGCGCACCTCCAGCTCGTCATCACGACGAAGCTCCGTCGAGGCGAGGCGTTCACCTTCATGTGGCGCAACGACCAGAGCCTCGGCGACGGACGGCAGGTCGTGTGGCTGCATCCGGGCGCGGATCTCAACTGGCAGTACTACGGCAGCCGGCAGCCTGCCCTCAACCCCGCCTGGCTCGACGCCCTCAGCTACGTCGCCAACTCGCCGTCGGGGCTGTACCTCGTTCCCGAGCCGCAGGGTTCGGCGACCACGTCGGCCGGGGCCGCGAGCGAGAGAATCGGCTGATGGGCCGCCTCCGGTGCGGGAGGATGAACCGTGGCCAATGACCGAGCGACCGTCGTCGTCGACGAGAGCTTCGTCGCGGACGACGTGGCAGCGGCTGAGCAACTGCTCGCGCGGGTGTCGACTCGGGCCGTGATCCGCGAGGGCCGGGACCCCTTCGACTTCCGCCAGCGGACCGTCGGCGACGGGCGCCTGACGATGACCTCCTTCGAGATCTCGTCGTTCCTGCACGTCGAGGTCGACATCGAGGGCGCCGTCGGCGTGGGCCGTCGCCGCGGCGGACGTCTGCGGACGCGGTCGAACGGCGAGGACGTCGACGCGTCGCACCCGTTCCTGCTGCGTCCGGGACGCGCCGAAGCATGGTCGACCGCCCTCGAAGCCGATGTGGTCGGACTCGACCTCCCCGCCCTGGGCGCCTTCGTCGGAAGCGGCGACACGAGCCTCCGATCCGCCGGCACGGGCGCGCTGACCCCCGAGCTGCAACGCCACTGGGATCTGACGGTCAGTCATGTCCAGCAGGTCTTCGCGGAGCCGGACCTGCTGCACAACGACCTCATCCGTCAGGCGGCGATCGACGCCGTCTTCGCGGCGACGCTGAGCACCTTCGGCATCGAGGCCGAGCACGATCGCGACCAGGCCGCAGGACCGGATGCCGTGCGCCGGGCGACGTCGTACATCGACGACCATCTGGGTGAGCCGCTCAGCGTCGGCGACATCGCCCGCGCGGCGCGCCTGAGCGTGCGCGGTCTGCAGAGCGCCTTCGCCCGTTCACTCGGAACCACCCCGGCGGCGTACGTCCGTCGGGCGCGCCTGTCGGCGGTCCGATCGGACCTCCTCGGCGCCGACGCCGAGGAGGCGACGGTCAGCACGGTCGCCCGACGATGGGGGTTCGCCCACCTGCCGCGCTTTGCGCAGCACTACCGGGCCGCCTTCGGCGAGCAGCCCAGCGAGACCCTCCGAAGTCGGGGCGGTCAGTCCCAGCCGAGGTAGTCCTCGATCTGGAATGCGGTCTCGCCGGGGTGCGTCATCGGGAACAGGTGGCCTGCGCCGGGGATGCGGACGACGCTCGCACGATCGGTCGCGGTCGCTTGCAGGTCGTCGCCGTTCGCCGGCACCGTCACGACGTCCTCACCGCCCTGGATGATCAGGATCGGGAGGGATGCCGCCAGCGTCGCCCATTCCGTCACCGGTGTCGAGGCGAGCGCGGCGCTCTGCAGCTCCTCGACCTCGAGGTCCCGGGACCCCGCGAAGACGTGCCACGCCTGATCGAGGTCGATCCCCGCACCCACGAGCGCGCGGATCGCCCGCTCGTCGGGAAGGTCGGCCGGCGCCGAGAAGGCGCCCTTCAGTGCGAGCGCAGCGTCGTCCTCCAGCGCACGGGTGGCCTCGACGCCGAGCAGCAGGACGCCGCTCGCCCGCCCCGCGTGATCGAGCGCGACGGTCCGGGCGACGGCGCCGCCGAAGGCGTGACCGCCGATCCACGCGGCCGGCACGCCCACGTGATCGAGCACGTCGATGACGTCCTGAGCGAGGTCGTGCATCGTGACCGCCCCATCGGCCGGACGCCTCGACCCGATCCGGACGATGCGGAAGCCCTCCTCCTCGAGGATGCTGGCGAGGCCGCCGAGGTAGGCGATGTCCAGACCCTGCGCGGGGATGAGGACGATGGTGGGGCCGTCGCCTTCATCGATGACGGGGATCGCGCGACCCTCCGGGTCGAACGTCTGACGCTGGATCTGGGACATGACTTCCTTCCGGCGGGCGGGACACGGCGGGCGTCCGGGCTCGACAGCCCGACTGACGAGTCTAGACCGGCGTCAGTTGTTGAATCGGAACTCGACGACGTCGCCGTCCTGCATCACATAATCCTTGCCTTCGAGGCGGGCCTTGCCCTTCGCCCGAGCCTCCTGCACCGATCCGGTCTCGACCAGATCGTCGAAGGAGATGACCTCCGCCTTGATGAAGCCCTTCTCGAAATCGGTGTGGATGACGCCCGCGGCCTGCGGCGCCTTCCATCCCTTCCCGATGGTCCACGCCCGCGACTCCTTCGGACCGGCCGTCAGGTAGGTCTGCAAGCCGAGGGTGTCGAAGCCGACCCGCGCGAGCTGGTCCAGACCCGACTCGTCCTGCCCGGTGGAGGCGAGGAGCTCGGCGGCGTCCTCCGGGTCGAGGTCGATGAGCTCGGACTCGATCTTCGCGTCGAGGAACACGGCCTGCGCCGGAGCGACGAGCGCTGCGAGCTCCGCCTTGCGAGCCGCATCCGTCAGCACCGCCTCATCGACGTTGAAGACGAAGATGAACGGCTTGGAGCTCAGCAGACCGAGCTCGCGGATGGGTGCGAGGTCGAGTCCGGATGCCGACAGCAGCTCTCCGCGTTGGAGCGCGTCCTGCGCGGCCTTCGCCCTCTCGAGCACCGACGGGTCGAGCTTCTTGCCCCGCACCTCCTTCTCGTACCGCACGATCGCCCTCTCGAGCGTCTCGAGGTCGGCCAGCTGGAGCTCGGCGTTGATGGTCTCCATGTCGTTCTTCGGGTCGACCGCGCCGTCGACGTGGACGACGTCGTCGTCGGCGAAGCCGCGCACCACCTGTGCGATGGCGTCGGCCTCGCGGATGTTGGCGAGGAACTTGTTGCCGAGCCCTTCCCCCTCGCTCGCGCCCCGCACGATGCCGGCGATGTCGACGAACGACACGGTCGCGGGGATGATCCGCTCGGACGAGAAGATCCCGGCGAGCGTCGTCAGACGGGGATCGGGGAGATTCACGACACCGACGTTCGGCTCGATCGTCGCGAAGGGGTAGTTCGCGGCGAGCACGTCGTTCTTGGTCAGTGCGTTGAAGAGGGTGGACTTGCCGACATTGGGCAGTCCGACGATTCCGATGGTGAGAGCCACGGGCATCCACTCTACGCGGCGACGGCGGCGCGCCTGCGCGGGGACGGCTCGAGCACGGGCGATGGTGGGCACATGGGACTGGACTTCACCGCGATCGATTTCGAGACGGCGAACTCCTCCAGCGCCTCCGCGTGCGCGGTGGGCCTCGCCAAGGTCCGGGACGGTCGGGTGGTCGCCTCCGAGAGCTGGCTGATCCGTCCGCCCGCCGGGCACGACCGGTTCTTCGAGATCAATGTGGGCATCCACGGCATCCGCGAGACCGACGTCGCCGACGCCCCGACGTGGAGCGAGCAGCTGCCGCGGCTCGCCGCCTTCGTCGGCGACGACGTCCTCGTGGCCCACAACGCAGGCTTCGACATGCGCGTGCTCCGCAGCGCGTGCGAGGTCACGGCCACGACGCCTCCCCCGGCCCGGTACCTCTGCAGCGTGCACGTGGCACGCAAGACGTACGATCTGCCGTCCTACCGGCTCCCGGCCGTCGCAGCGGCGGTCGGCCACCTCGACTTCGCGCACCACGACGCCGGGGCGGACGCGCTGGCCTGCGCGCACATCGTGATCGACGCGGGTCTGCGCGCCGGCGCCGTCGATGTCGTCGAGCTCGCCATGCTGCTCGGCGTGCGCATCCCGCAGATCGCTGTCCCCGTGGCGGCCCCCGCCGTCTGACCCGCGCGCCGGCGGGCGATGTCGGCCGTCTGCGGGACGATGGGCGCATGGACCTCGCCTTCGCCCTCCTGCTCGCGCTGCTCTGCCTCGCCGTCGGTGTCGTCATCGGCGCTGCGGTCTCGGCGGCGCGCACCGGCGTCGCCCGACAGCACCTCGCTGCGCGTGCGGCCGCAGCCGAGTCGGCGCGCGATGCGCTGCAGGCCCAGCTCGATCAGCAGCGCGCACTGCAGCGCGAGCTGACCGAACGTGCACACGCCGATCAGGCTGCCCGCGACGAGCGGGAGCGACGCGAGCAGGCGGTGCTGCGCGCGCTCGCGCCGGTGCAGGAGTCGCTCAGCGCGATGCAGCAGAAGGTCGAGCACCTCGAGCGCGATCGACAGGAGCAGTTCGGCTCGGTCGCGACGCAGCTGCGGCGGGCGCAGGAGTCGGACGAGGCGCTGCGTGCGACGACGGAGTCCCTGGCGGGCGCGCTGCGGAGCACGACCGCACGGGGGGTCTGGGGTGAGACCCAGCTGCGACGGATCGTGGAGTCGGCGGGCCTCACGAGATACGTCGACTTCGACACCCAGACCTCGGTCCGCAGTGACGCCGGTGCCGGACGCCCCGACATGGTCGTGCGCCTCCCTGGAGACAAGGCGCTTGCCGTGGATGCGAAGGCACCGCTCGACGCCTATCTCGAGGCGAGCGCGATCCCGCTCACGGCGCAGGGTGAGGACGCCGCGCGGCGCAAACGTCTGCTGGCGGGGCACGTCAAGGCGGTCCGCGCGCACATCGATGCCCTCGCCAAGAAGCGGTACTGGGAGGGACTGCCCACGAGCCCGGAGTTCGTGGTCTGCTTCATCCCGAGCGAGTCGCTGCTCGCCGCTGCGCTCGACGAGGATCCCTCACTGCTCGACTACGCCTTCAGTCGACGCGTCGCGCTGGCATCACCGGTCAATCTGTGGGCCGTCCTGAAGACCGTCGCGTACGCCTGGACCCAGCAGGACGTCTCCGACGAAGCGCGTCGGCTCTTCGATCTGGGGAACGAGCTCTACCAGCGACTCGGTGCGCTCGCAGGTCACGCGGACGATCTGCGTCGCGCGATCGAGCGCACGGTCGACAGTTACAACCGCTTCGTGGGCTCGCTCGAGTCGCGAGTCCTCGTCACAGCCCGCCGCTTCCCCGGAATCGATGACACGAGACTCGAGTCACTGGCAGCGCCGGCAGCTGTCGACGCGACGACCCGACGGATGACTGCACCGGAACTTCTGAGCGACCTCGACGCCGAGGGCGGAACAACGGGCGCCGATCTCGGGGACCTGCGGACCCGGCTGACGGAGGAGACCGTCAGGCCGGGAAGAACGTCATGAGGCCGACCACGCCGAGCGAGACGGCGACGAACGCGCCGATCATCCACCACGCGCTGATCTCGTGCCCCGGGGGCATCCGGCGTCGCAGCAGGACGTCGGGACGACGCGCAGGGTCGTTGACCACCGAGATCTGCCCCGTCACCGGGCGCACGCCGCCCGCCGCCTGACCGGCGATGGGGATCTGGCCCGTCGGGGTCACGGGGATCTGTCCCGTCAACGAGAGCTGGCCCGTGCGGGGATCACTGGATGCAGTGGACATGAGACTCCTGGAGGGGCGGTGGCGAGTGCCGGGGACCGCTGACACCACGGCCATTGTGCCAGAGGCCTGCGCTCCGATCCTGGGTTGACGCCGTCAGCGCGTGTCCCTTGACATCGACGTCTCGCGTCCGCGCGCGGTCACAGCCACTTGGACGTGAGGTGCTCCGAGGAGATCCGACGCAGCGTGCCCGATGCGCCGCGGAGCACGACGCTCTCGGTGTAGACGAAGTCGCCGGCGCGCCGCACGCCGCCCACCAGTTCGCCGTTCGTGACACCGGTCGCGACGAAGAGCGTGTTGTTGCCGCGCACCAGGTCGTCGGCCTCGTAGACGTGGTCGTCGAGCTTCAGTCCGGCGTCGATGCCGCGCTGCTTCTCGTCGTCGTCGCGAGCCCAGAGCCGCCCCTGGATGTGACCGCCGAGCGCCTTGATGGCACAGGCCGTCACGATGCCCTCGGGGCTGCCGCCGACGCCGACGCACATGTCGGTGCGCGCATTGTGTCGGGCGGCGTTGATGCCACCGGCCACGTCGCCGTCGCTCATCAGTCGGGTCCCCGCACCCGCCTCGCGGATCTCGTCGATCAGCTGCGCGTGCCGAGGCCGGTTCAGGACCGACACGACGAGCTCGTCGACGGGCTTGTCGAGCGCCGCAGCGAGACGCCGGATGTTCTCCCCGACGGGCAGCCGGATGTCGACGACGCCCACGCCGGCGGGGCCGGTGACGATCTTGTCCATGTAGAACACCGTCGACGCGTCGAGCATGGCGCCCCGGTCCGCCACGGCGATCACGGACAGCGCGTTGTTGCGGCCCTCGGCCGTCAGCGTCGTGCCGTCGATGGGATCGACCGCGATGTCGCACTGCGGCCCGCGACCCGTGCCGACCCGCTCGCCGTTGAAGAGCATCGGGGCGTTGTCCTTCTCGCCCTCGCCGATGACGATCACACCGTCGAAGTTGACCGTCGTCAGGAAGGCCCGCATCGCGTCCACCGCCGCGCCGTCGGCGAGCTCCTTCTTGCCGCGCCCGATGAACGGCACGGAACGGATCGCGGCGGCCTCGGTCGCGCGGACGAGCTCCAGCGCGAGGTTCCGGTCGGGGTGCAGAGGGCTCATGTCGGCAGTCAGGCTCACCATGGTGTCAGCCTAGGACCGCCCCGGCGCCGCGCCGCACGATTCGTGCCCGGGAGGCACGAAGGATTCGAGGTTCTTTCCGCCACGGCAGAGATCGATGCTCCGGCACCCCCGGACGGGGACGGATGCCGCAGGGCCCCCTTCGCTAGAGTTGGCCTGTCCCACTCACGTCCCGAGGAGCTCAGATGCCCGTCGCATCCCCCGACCAGTACGCCGACATGCTGGACCGCGCGAAGGCAGGCGGCTTCGCCTACCCCGCGATCAACGTGTCGAGCTCGCAGACCATCAACGCCGTGCTGCAGGGCCTGACCGAGGCCGGCTCCGACGGCATCCTCCAGGTCACGACCGGCGGTGCGGACTACTTCGCCGGTCACACCGTGAAGGGTCGCGCCACCGGCGCCCTCGCCTTCGCGAAGTACGTCACGGAGGTCGCGAAGAATTACCCGATCACCGTCGCGCTGCACACCGACCACTGCCCGAAGGACGCGCTCCCCGGATTCGTGCTGCCCCTCATCGAGGCATCCGAGGAAGAGGTCAAGGCGGGCCGCAACCCGATCTTCCAGTCGCACATGTGGGACGGCTCCGCTGTGCCGCTCGATGAGAACATCGAGATCGCGAAGGATCTGCTCCCCCGGATGAAGAACATCAACGCCATCCTCGAGATCGAGGTCGGCGTCGTGGGCGGCGAAGAGGACGGCGTCCAGCACGAGGGCTCCAACGACGCGCTGTACACCACCGTCGCCGACGTCACGAAGGCCGTCGAGGCGCTCGGCCTGGGTGAGAACGGCCGCTACATCTCGGCCCTCACCTTCGGCAACGTCCACGGCGTCTACAAGCCCGGTGGCGTGAAGCTCCGCCCTGAGCTCCTCGGCGAGATCCAGGAGGGCATCGCCGCGCACTTCGGCACGGGACCGAAGCCCCTCGACCTGGTCTTCCACGGCGGCAGCGGCTCGACCGACGACGAGATCGCCACGGCGGTCGGCAACGGCGTCGTGAAGATGAACATCGACACCGACACCCAGTACGCCTTCACCCGCTCCATCGCGGGCTTCATGTTCCAGAACTACGAAGGCGTCCTCAAGGTCGACGGCGAGGTCGGCAACAAGAAGCAGTACGACCCCCGCGCCTGGGGCAAGATCGCCGAGTCCGCGATGGCCCAGCGCGTCGTCGAGGCGACCCAGCAGCTCGGCTCGGCCGGCAAGTCGCTCGGCGTCTGATCCCACCGGCAACGGCAGAGGCCCCGATCCGAGATCGGGGCCTCTGCCGTTTCGTCCTCTGGATCAGTAGGACGCAGTGCCCAGCACGTCGCGCGGGTAGAGCGCGTACCGTTCGCCGTCCACGGTGAACGCGGTGTGCAGATGCGGCCCGGTCGAGCATCCCGTCGAACCCACCGACCCGATGCGCTGGCCTGCCTTGACGGTCTGCCCCGTCTTGACCGAGAACGCGCTCAGGTGCGCGTACACCTGCACGAACCGTGTGCCGTCGATGGTGGAGGTGATGACGACCTCCTTCTGCTTCGTCCGGTTCGGCGCCCACGAGGGACAGCCGGACGTGATCCAGATCTCACGGACGCTTACGGTTCCGCCCCGCATCGCGTAGACGGGCGTCCCCGTCGGCGCGGCGATGTCGTCGCCGCTGTGGCCGGCGTACGTGGTGAATGACCCATTCGGGCGGATCGGATATGCCCAGCCGTAGCGCCCGGGGACGGATGCGGCGGCCGCGGTGGACTCGACGGCGGACTCCATGAGGTCGCTCGTCCAGATCTCGCCGCCTTCATGGTCGAGGAGGCGCAGGACACCGTCGTCGCCGAGGGTGAGCGCTGTCGCGCCGAGGCCGGCCGTCCTGGTGGACCAGACGGAGGCGTCGTCCTCATCGAGCAGCACGAGCTCTCCGTCGCCGGTGAACTGAAGGAGTCCGTCCAGCTTGCCGGTCGTCCTCGACGTGCGGACGAGACGCTGCTGCTGCGTCAGCGCCACGTTGCCGTCGCCGAGCAGGCCGAACGCGTGCCGACCGTCGGGCGAGGTGATCGTCACCCCGGCGCGCAACGACGTGCCGGGGAGGACGGAGGTCCCGAGTGACCACGAGATGCGCAGAGGCGCAGTCGTTCTCGTCACCGACCGATAGTCCTTCTGCGTGGCGGTCACGGTGAAGGTGACCGAGCGGCCGGCGGCCCAGGTCGGAACCTCCCATGTGGTCCCGACGGCGCCCGCGACGGGCGCGCCGTCCACCCGCCACTGTGTACGCAGGTTCGCCGATGTCGGCTTCCACGACCCGACCTTCGCGGTGAGGACACGCCCGGCCTGAGCGGTGCCCGAGAGGGTCGGGACGGGTGACGACGTGAACGCGTAGAGCACGCCGACAGCCGACGAGGTGCGGGACACCGTCGTGTACCCCGTTTTCCGTCCCGTCACCCGGACGGACACATCTGCGAGGGCGTCCGATGTGACGAGCCGATAGGTCCGAGCGGTCGCTCCGGCGATCGCCTTCCCGTCACGCAGCCACTGGTAGGACATCGCGACGTCGCCGGGACCCCAGGTGCCGGGAGCCGCGGTCAAGGTCGCGCCCACGGAGGCGGTACCCGTCAGAGCCACCTTGGCCGGAACGGACAGCACACGGGGGACGGAGACCGGGACGCTCGTCCGCTGGACGGTCGTGTAGCTGCGTTTGGACCCGGACACGCGCACGGCGATCTTCGCGCCGCCGTCCGCCGGGGTGAGGAGGTACGTGGGCTTGGTGGCTCCGCTGATCGGACGGCCGCCGCGAAGCCATTGGTACCGGAGGTCGACCGGCGCCGGCGTCCAGGCGCCGGCGGTTGCGCGGAGGGTCTTCCCGACGGCGGCGGTCCCCGAGACGGTGGGGACGGGCGCCCCGGTGAGGGGCAGCCCGACGGAGAACGACTTCGAACGCAGCCGGACGGTGGTGTAGCCGGCTTTGAGCACCGCTACCCGGACCGAGAGCGCCTTGCCGAGGTCCGTGCCGGTCGGGATGTACGTCGCCCCTTTGGCTCCGGGAATGGCGACGCCACTGCGAAGCCAGGTGTACCGGAGCTCGACGGGCGAGGGGGCCCATCCGGTCACCTTCACGGTCAGCTTCTGGCCGATCGTGCGTTCGCCCGCGATCGACCAGGAACCGCGACGGAGTGTGGATGCCGCCACGGCCGCCGTGGGTGTCGAGGTGGTGTGGGTCGTCGCGTACCCACTGCGTGCGCCTGTCACGGTGACGGTGACCCGGTGGCCGACGGCCGATGCCGGCAATCGCCATGTCCGGGAGGTGGCTCCCTGGACGGCGGCACCGTTGACACGCCATTGGTACGTGAGGCTCGCGGCTGGCTTCCACGTCCCCGGCACCGCTGTCAGCGTCTTCCCGAACCCCGGGGTGCCGGCGATGGTGGGTCGCGGAACGGTCGTGAAGCGCAGCGGCACCGTGGGCGACGGCGCAGGACTGGGCGACGCGGTCACGGTCGGCGACGGGGTGGCCGTCGGGGTCGGGGTCGGAGTCGCCGTCGACGCGCCCGCCGGCGTCGTCGCTGACGGCGTGGGTGTCGCGGCCACCGCGGGCATGGCGACACCGCTCAGGATCAGCGCGATCGCTGAGACGAACGATGCGATCTGCACACGACGAGCGGATGATGAGCGCGGCACGTGGTCCCTCTCCGAAGACGCGCGCGAGGGATCTCCGCGCAACAGCGCCAAAATACCAGGTGAGAGATCCCTCATCCAACAACCGTGTCGGGCGGAGCCTCAGCCTCCCGCGCCGAAGTGGGCGGCCACGCCGGGATCGCCGACCAGCGGGACGACGAGGCAGAAGCTGGCGATCAGGAAGGTCACGATCGCGCCGACGAGGGGGATCCACCACGTCAGGCGTCGCCGCGACAGCGACCACCACGACAGCGCGGCCGTCAGGAGCCATCCCCCGGCGAAGACCGCCGCGCCGATGCCGCCCCAGAGCCGTCCCTGCGCCGTGTTGGTGAACGTGCCGTCGATCCCTGCCACCCGCATCCAGTCCTCCGCGAACGCGGAGAAGTCGATGAGCTGCGGGATGGCGCCCACGACCGTGACGAGGCCATAGGCCAGGAGGGCAACGGTGATGATGCGGTCCGCCAGGCGCGTCGGCCGAGCGGCCACCGTGGTCGCCGGCGCGGTCGGCGGGTGCGGGTGTTCGACGGATGCCGTCGGTGCCGGCTCGGGCGAGGGCTGCCGGATCGCGGCTCGCTGCTGCTCGGGGGTGGCGTACTCCCCGTACTGCGGCTGCGGCCGAGGATCGTTCACGAGCGCGACCGCCCCCCGAGCGCACGATCGTCGCGGCGGCCCGAGATGTCCTGGCGCAGCTCCTTCGGAAGGGAGAACATCAGGTCCTCCTCGGCCGTCTTCACCTCGGCGACGTCTGCGTAGCCGGCCCCCGCGAGATCGGCGAGGACCTCTTGGACGAGCACCTCCGGAACGGACGCACCGGAGGTGACCCCCACGGTCTCCACCCCGTCGAGCCACTCCTGCTGGATCTCGTAGGCGTAGTCCACCCGGTAGGCCGCCTTGGCACCGTACTCGAGGGCGACCTCGACGAGGCGGACGCTGTTGGACGAGTTCGCCGAGCCCACGACGATGACGAGGTCGGCATCCTTCGCGACCTTCTTGATCGCCACCTGACGGTTCTGGGTCGCGTAGCAGATGTCGTCCGACGGCGGATCCTGCAGGTTCGGGAACCGCTCGCGGAGGCGGCGGACGGTGTCCATCGTCTCGTCGACGGACAGGGTCGTCTGCGACAGCCACACCACCTTGTCGGGATCCTTCACCTCGACGGTGTCCGCCTCCTCGGGCGAGTTGACCACCGTCACGTGATCGGGGGCCTCACCGGCAGTCCCCTCGACCTCTTCGTGTCCGTCGTGACCGATCAGGAGGATCTCGAAGTCGTCGCGTGCGAATCGGACGGCCTCGCGGTGCACCTTCGTCACGAGCGGGCAGGTCGCGTCGATCGCCTGCAGCCCGCGGTCGGCGGCGGCGTTCACGACGGCCGGCGAGACGCCGTGCGCGCTGAAGACGACGTGCGCCCCCTCGGGGACCTCGTCCACCTCCTCGACGAAGATCGCACCCTGGGCTTCGAGCTCGGTCACGACGTGGATGTTGTGGACGATCTGCTTGCGCACGTAGACCGGCGCACCGTAGCGCTCGAGCGCCTTCTCCACGGCGACCACCGCACGATCGACGCCCGCGCAGTAGCCCCGCGGGGCCGCCACCAGGACGCGCTTGGAACCCTGGACGGGACGGTCGACGAGGCGCGCGCGGGCACCCGGGATCCGGGGCATCGGCAGCGAGACGGCAGGTGAGGTCACCCCTCGATTCTAGGAAGCCTCGCCTGGGTGTGGGACGTATGGACGAAGATGGGTGTCCGTGACGAGTTTCCAGACGGCCCCCGGCGCCACACCACCCCCGGACGCCGTGCATCCGCGTGACTCCTCGCCCGACACGCCGACCTCGGTGTCGCGGCTGAACGACACCATCCGCGACTTCGTCCAGAAATGGGGGTCGGTGTGGGTGGAGGGCGAGATCACCGCCTGGAATCTCCGCGGCGGCCACGTCTTCGGACGCCTGAAGGATGCCGGGGGCGACGGCATGCTGTCGTTCCGCATGTGGTCGTCGACGCTCCAGCGGACACCTGACGATCTGAAGGTCGGCGACCGCGTCGTCGCCTGCGTGAAGGCCGACTACTTCGTCAAGACGGGCGATTTCACCTTCACCGTCTCGGCGATGCGGCACACCGGTCTCGGCGACCAGCTGGAGCGCCTCGAGCGTCTGCGCGCGACCCTGCGGGCGGAGGGACTGTTCGACCCGTCGCGGAAGAAGCCCATCCCCTTCCTGCCGCACGCCATCGGGTTGATCACCGGTGAGCGCAGCGACGCCGAGAAGGACGTGCACCGCAACGCCGAGCTGCGGTGGCCGCACGTGCGGTTCCGGACCATCAACGCCGCCGTCCAGGGCGATCGATGCGTCCCGGAGACGATCGCCGCGCTGCGCACCCTCGACGCGGATCCGGAGGTCGATGTGATCATCATCGCCCGCGGCGGCGGCGACCCCCAGACGCTCCTCGGGTTCAGTGACGAGCGGCTGCTGCGCGCGGTGGCCGCGGCATCCACCCCCGTCGTCTCGGCGATCGGGCACGAGAACGATCACCCGCTGCTCGACGACGTGGCAGACCTCCGCGCCTCGACCCCCACCGATGCCGCCAAACGCGTCGTCCCGGATGTGTCCGAGCAGCGGGCCCTGGTGCAGCAGCTGCGCAGTCGCGCGCGCACCCGCCTGACGCAGCGCGTGGCCCACGACATCGCGAACCTCGACCAGCTCCGCTCGCGGCCGGTGCTGCGCGACCCCGAGGCGCTGCTGACCGGGCGGGCGCAGGAGGTGTGGACCCTCGCGTCGCGGGGACGGGAGATCGTGCGGAGACGCTGGGATGCCGCGGCACGGACGACGGCGGAGCTGCGGGCCTCGCTGCGCGCCCTCTCCCCCGGCGCGACCCTCGACCGCGGGTACGCCATCGCGCATCTGCCGGGCGGCACCATCGTGCGCGACGCCGCGCAGGCGGGACCCGGCGCGGAGGTCGTCGTCACCGTGGCCCGGGGCTCGTTCGCGGCCCGCTCGGAAGGAGTGCTCGCCGAGTCCGCGGACCCGCATCCGGGGACGGATGCCGTCGCCGACCCGAACTAGGATGGACGCCATGAGCAGCGACACGGGCGACCTGTCGACCCTCACGTTCGAACAGGCCCGCGACGAGCTCGTCCAGGTGGTCGCGAAACTCGAGCAGGGGTCCCCCACCCTCGAGGAGTCGCTGGCGCTGTGGACCCGAGGCGAGGCCCTCGCCGCCAGGTGCGAAGAATGGCTGCTGGGCGCCAAGCGCCGCCTCGACGACGCGCGCGGCGCAGAGACGACCGCGTCCTGATGGCGCGTCACCAGCGGGTCGTCGCCGAGCTCGGTCGACCGGAGACGCCCGAGGAGACGGCCGCGCGGAAAGCGGAGTCATCGCAGCGGTATCGCTCGAGCAAGACGTTCCGCAACCTGATCGCGGCGATGATCGTCTGCGTCGGCATCGTCGCCGTCATCTACCTGGGCGTGCCGCGCGGGACACCCGCCGACACCCCCGAGGCCGACATCCCGGCGGCGGCCGCTGCCGCGGCGGAGACCGCGGGGCACGCCGTCATCGTCCCCGAGACGCCGGAATCGTGGCGCGCGAACTCCGCGCAGGTGGACGGCGGCGAGTGGCGGGTCGTGTTCGCTCCCGCGCAGGGCTACGTCGAGATCACGCAGACCTTCGACGCACCCGACGGATGGGCATCCCGCCAGCTGGGCGGGTACGCCCCCACCGGCACCACCGAGATCGACGGCGTCGAATGGGACGTCTACGACCTCGCCCGCCCGGCCGACACGATCGACTACGCGCTCTCGACGACGATCGGAGACGACGTCGTCATCATCGCGCTGTCCGAGTCGACGTCGCGAAGCGCCGCCGACACCGTCGCCGAGGACCTCGGCGACCAGATCCGCACCCTGCGAGAGGAGCTCCGTTGAGCGCGACCCCGACCCCCGCCGACGTCTGGACTTCGATGTTGGAGGGGAATCGGCGTTTCGTCGCCGGCGAGCCCCGTCACCCCCGTCAGGACGCGGAGCGCCGCCACGAGCTCGCGCACGCGCAGCGCCCGACGGCCGCACTGTTCGGCTGCTCGGATTCGCGTCTGGCGGCGGAGATCATCTTCGACGAGGGCCTCGGCGACCTCTTCGTCATCCGCAACGCCGGTCAGGTCGTGTCCGATTCGGTCATCGGCAGCCTCGAATACGCGGTCGCAGTGCTGAACGTGCCGCTCATCGTCGTGCTCGGCCACGACGAATGCGGCGCGGTGCGCGCCGCCATCGACTCCACCGGAGCCGATGCCCCCGCGCTGCCGGCGAACATCTGGCGCCAGGTCGCGCCCATCGTCCCGGCCGTCCGACGGGTCCTCAAGGGCAACCAGGGTGCCTCCTCGGCGACCGTCGACGCCGAGGAGGTCGGTCGCGAGCACCTGCGCGACACGGTCGCGGGCATCCTCCGCGCCTCCGAGCTGATCAGCGAGGCCGTGGCCGACGGTCGCGTCGCGATCGTCGGCGCCAATTACCGTCTCGCCGACGGCACCGCGATCGCCGACGTCGTCGTCGGCGACGCATCCTGAGTCACCATCGAAACCGCAAGACAGTCACCTGGAACGAGGACGTGAACGAACATGACTGAGCCGACCGAGTACCGCATCGAGCACGACACGATGGGCGAGGTGCGCGTGCCGAAGGACGCGCTGTACGCCGCGCAGACCCAGCGCGCCGTCGAGAACTTCCCCATCTCGGGCTCGGGCCTGGAATCGACGCAGATCGCCGCGCTCGCCCGCATCAAGAAGGCTGCAGCGCTCGCGAACAAGGACCTGGGCACCCTCGACGGCGACGTCGCGGACGCGATCGCCTGGGCCGCGGACGAGGTCGCCACCGGCGCCTACGACGTCCACTTCCCGGTCGACACCTACCAGACCGGCTCGGGCACCTCCTCGAACATGAACATGAACGAGGTGCTCGCGACCCTCGCGACGCGCAAGCTCGGAGCCACCGTGCACCCGAACGACCACGTCAACGCATCGCAGTCCTCGAACGACGTCTTCCCCACCTCGGTGCACATCGCCGTCACGCAGGCGCTGATCGACGACCTGATCCCCGCCCTCGACCACCTCGCCGTGGCCCTCGAGGAGAAGGCGGACGCGTGGAAGAGCGTCGTCAAGAGCGGCCGCACCCACCTGATGGATGCCACTCCGGTCACCCTGGGACAGGAGTTCGGCGGCTACGCCCGGCAGATCCGCCTCGGCATCGAGCGCGTCCAGTCGGTCCTCCCCCGCGTGGGCGAGGTGCCCCTCGGCGGCACCGCGGTCGGCACCGGCATCAACACGCCGCTCGGCTTCCCGCAGAAGGTGATCGAGATCCTCGCCTCCGAGACCGAGCTCCCCATCACCGAGGCGAAGGACCACTTCGAGGCGCAGGCGAACCGCGACGGCCTCGTCGAGGCATCCGGAGCCCTCCGCACCATCGCCGTCTCGCTCACCAAGATCAACAACGACATCCGCTGGATGGGCTCGGGGCCGAACACCGGACTCGGAGAGCTGCACATCCCCGACCTGCAGCCGGGATCCTCGATCATGCCCGGCAAGGTGAACCCGGTCGTCCCGGAGGCGACCCTCATGGTCGCCGCCCGCGTAATCGGCAACGACGCGACCGTCGCATGGGCCGGCGCATCCGGCTCGTTCGAGCTCAACGTCGCGATCCCCGTCATGGGCACGGCGCTGCTGGAGTCCATCCGCCTGCTCTCGAACGCGATGCGCGTGCTCGCCGACAAGACGGTGTCGGGACTCGAGGCCAACGTCGAGCGCGCCGCCGCGTACGCCGGGATGTCCCCGTCGATCGTGACGCCCCTCAACAAGCTCATCGGCTACGAGGCCGCCGCCAAGATCGCCAAGCACTCGGTGGCCAAGGGCATCACCGTGCGCGATGCCGTCATCGACCTCGGCTACGTCGAACGCGGCGAGCTGACCGAGCAGCAGCTCGACGAGAAGCTCGACCTCCTCTCGATGACCCACCCTGGTTGATAATCGGAGCGTGAACAGCGCCGCCGCACCACCGCGACGGGGCACGCCGGGCCTGGGGATCCTCCTCGTGGTCACCGCGGCGGGCCTCGTCGGCGTCGGTGCGGCGGCGCTCGTCGTCGTGCTCCTGGGCGCTCCCGATCTGGCGGGATGGATGCTGCTGGTCTGGGTCCTCGCCGCCGCCGTGACGCTCACGAGCGTCGGCGTGGTCGGGTGGGCCCTGCTGGAGCGTCGGGGCTCCGCCGACCGCCGCGTCCGCGACGTCGCCGAAGGCGCCTACGAGAACCAGCGCCGGCTGCTCGACGACGTCCGTCACGAGCTGAAGACGCCGATCACGATCGTGCGTGGTCATCTCGAGATGATGGATGCCGCCGATCCGACCGACGTCGACGCGATCCGGAGCCTCGGGATGGCCGAGCTCGATCGGATGACACGGCTGATCGGCGACATCGACGTGCTCGCGGCGGTCGAGGGAGGGCAGCTCTCGTACGCGGACGTCGACACCGCCGCGCTCACGCAGCGGGTGGCCGAGATGGTCGCGGTCATCGGCGACCATGCGTGGCGCATCGAGCAGTCCGCCGACGCGGTGATCCGAGCGGATGGAGACCGTTTGCTGCAGGCCTGGGTCCAGCTCGCCGACAACGCGGCGAAGTACTCCCCCGCCGGGACGGCGATCGAGATCGGCAGCGCCGTGCACGCGGCCGGTGCGCAGCTCTGGGTGCGCGACCACGGCCCCGGCATCCCCCCGTCGGTGCGCCACCGCATCTTCCGCCGCTTCGATCGCGGCACGGGGAAACGACACGTGGGCGGGTCGGGACTGGGGCTCGCGATCGTGGACGCGATCGCCAAGGCGCACGGCGGACACTGCGCCGTCGCGGACACCCCCGGCGGCGGTGCTACGTTCACCCTGGAGATACCGATCGGCACCCGGGGGGCACTGCCGTCCCCGATCCGCGCCGGCGACGTGCTCCTCCAGCGAGAGGCCACTGAATGACCCGCATCCTGATCGTCGACGACGAGCCGCACATCGTGTCGCTCGTCTCGCGCGCCGTCCATGCCGAGGGCTACGACGCGGTCGGCGCCGACGACGGCCCCGAGGCCCTCGCGCTGGCGCTCGCGGGCGACATCGACCTCATCGTGCTCGACGTCGGTCTGCCCACGATGGACGGCTTCGAGGTGCTGCGCGAGCTCCGCGGGTCCGGCGACACCACCCCGGTGATCATGCTGACGGCCCGCAGCGGCACGAGCGACACGATCGAAGGCCTGGATGCCGGAGCGAGCGACTACGTCCCGAAGCCCTTCGCCGTGGCAGAGCTCATGGCGCGCGTGCGTTCGCGCCTGCGTGACAGCGCCGCCAGCGCACCCACCGTCCTCAGCCGGGGCCCCGTGACCCTCGACATCCTGGCCCGGCGCGCGACGGTCGACGGTCGCGACGTCGACCTGTCCGCGCGGGAGTTCACCCTCGCCGAGCAGTTCCTCCGCCACGCCGGTGAAGTGCTGACGCGCGAGGTCCTCCTCAGCCGCGTCTGGGGGCTCGACTTCGACCCGGGGTCGAACGTCGTCGACGTGTACGTGCGCTACCTGCGCTCCAAGCTCGGTCCCGACCGCATCGCCACCGTGCGCGGCGAGGGCTATCGCTGGGACTGAACGCGAACAGCGACGCCCCCGGCCATGGCGGCCGGGGGCGTCGGACTATTGCCTGACTCAGCTGAGCTCGCCCGCCTCCAGCAGGTCGGTGACGAGGGCGGCGATGGCGGAGCGCTCGGACCGGACCAACGTGACGTGACCGAAGAGGTCGTGCCCCTTCAGCGTCTCGATCACCGACGCGATGCCGTCGTGCCGGCCGACGCGGAGGTTGTCGCGCTGGCCGACGTCGTGGGTGAGCACGACGCGGGAGTTCTGACCGATGCGGCTGAGGACGGTGAGGAGGACGTTCCGCTCGAGCGACTGCGCTTCATCGACGATCACGAAGGCGTCGTGGAGCGAACGACCGCGGATGTGCGTGAGCGGCATGACCTCGAGCATCCCCCGCGCGACGACCTCCTCGAGGACGTTCGACGAGACGACCGATCCGAGGGTGTCGAAGACCGCCTGCCCCCAGGGGTTCATCTTCTCCTGCTGGTCACCGGGCAGATAGCCGAGCTCCTGCCCGCCGACGGCGAACAGCGGGCGGAAGACGATGATCTTCTTCTGCTGTTGCTGCTCGAGCACCGACTGCAGGCCGGCGCATAGGGCGAGCGCCGACTTACCGGTGCCGGCGCGGCCGCCGAGCGACACGATCCCGACCTCGGGGTCGAGCAGGAGGTCGATGGCGATCCGCTGCTCGGCGGACCGTCCGTGCAGACCGAAGACGTCTCGGTCACCGCGGACGAGCTTGTACGACCCGTCGCCGGTGACCCGACCGAGCGCCGATCCCCGCTCGGAGTGGATGACGAGACCCGTGTTGACGGGCAGCCCCCGGACGTCCTCGCTGAGCCCGATCTCACTGTCGTAGAGGTCGCTGACCTCGTCGCCGGAGAGGTCCACGGATGCGATGCCGGTCCACCCCGAGTCGACGGCCTGCTCGGCGAGGTACTCCTCGGCGTGCAGGCCGAGGGAGGCGGCTTTCACGCGCATCGGCAGATCCTTCGACACGACCGTGACCGCCTGACCCTCCTGGCTGAGGTGCATCGCGACGGCGAGGATGCGGGTGTCGTTGTCACCCAGCCGCATGCCGGCAGGCAGCACGGTGGGGTCGGTGTTCGTGAGCTCGACGCGCAGGGTTCCGTCTGAGCCGACGGGGACGGGGAAGTCGAGACGACCGTGCTCGATGCGGAGCTCATCGAGGTGGCGCAGCGCCTGGCGCGCGAAGTAGCCGATCTCCGGGTCGTGACGCTTGCGTTCCAGCTCGGTGACGACGACGACCGGCAGCACGACGGAATGCTCCGCGAACCGGAAGAGGGCCCGCGGATCGCTCAGCAGGACGGAGGTGTCCAGCACGTACGTGCGCAGATCCTGGTCCTCGGCCGCCTCCGCGGACTTGCCGATGTGACGCTGCTTCTCAGGTGCTCGTGTGGCCACGATCCACTCCCGCCCCGGGTGCACCCACCCGGCGGTCACGAGTCGACCTGGGGTCACGAGTCGTGAGAGGCCGACTCGAACGGGCGCTCTGCCCGTTGGGTCGAACGTAGGGTGCTCATCCGACCGGTGGCGCCTTCGACACGCCGCGGGATGTGTCCGGCGCGTGAACTCTCGGAATCAGTCGGCCAGGCCGAGCGGACCCGTCGCCGTGCCGGGGTGGACGGGCATCCGGGCGACCGCCTCCGCCAGCGCGTCGCCGAGCAGGCCGAGGGTGTCCTCACGGGTCCCGGCGTGCGGCGCGACCCGCACCAGGCCCGAGCGCACGGTCACGGTGACACCGGCGTTGGCGAGGGCGACCCCGATGGCCGTCGCGAGCTGGGGGTCGGGGGCGAGCGTGACGATCCCGGCGTGCCGCTCGCGATCGGTGAGGACGGGGATGCCGTGGGCATCGGCGATCTCCATGACGCGGGCCGCATTCGCGGCGACGGCTGCGGCGACGGTCGCGACACCGGCATCCGTCACCTCCCGCACGGCGACGGCGAGCCGACCCGCAGCCAGGGCGTCGGGACGCGACACGCTGAACGCCTCGGCACCGCTGCGGGGTCCCGAGACGACGATGTCGCCCAGTTCGCCCTCGGACCCCTCGACGCCCGACAGGACGGGCTCGAGACGGTCGAGTGCGCGGGCGGAGAACCTGGCGAAGCCGGTTCCGCGGCCTGCCCGCAGCCACTTGTAGCCGTTGCCGACCACGACATCCGCGGCATCCCACGCGGCGTCGACGACACCGATGCCCTGAATGCCGTCGACGATCAGGAGGCGATCGCCGATGACGCCGCGGATGGCTTCCAGGTCGGCGACGTAGCCGGTGCGGTAGTCGACGAGACTGACCGCCACGGCGTTCACCTCGTCGTCGAGGGCCTCGCGCACCGCCTCCGCGGTCACGGCAGGCAGCGCGGGATCGAGTTCGCGGATCGCGAGGCGCCCGAGGGCGTCGGCGGCCCGCCTCGCGGACACCGTCAGCGAGGGATACTCCTGCGGAGAGAGCAGGACGGTTCCCGACATCGCGAAGAACGTGTGGAGCAGGCCCTGGCCGGTCGACGGCTGCAGGACGATCTCCGCGGCATCGGCGCCGAGCAGCTCGGCGACCGCGTCCCGCGCCGATGAGACGTGCGCGTCGACGAGGTCGAGGCCTCCCGTGCGTCCCGTCGCCAGCAGCTCGCCGTCGGCGCGGGCCTCTTCGCGCACCGCTGACGAGAGCGGACCGAAGGACGCCCAGTTCAGATAGCCGGCTTCCGCATCGAAGGAGGCGAGGTAGGCGTCGAGGTCATCCACCGATCCATCCTCCCACGCCGGGTCGCCCGAGCGGGATGGGGCTCAGCTGCCGAATCGGCGATCGCGGTCGCCGAAATCGCGGATCGCGCGGAGGAAGTCGACCTCGCGCAGATCCGGACCGAGCGCCTCGACGAAGTAGAACTCGCTGTGCGCGGACTGCCACAGCAGGAAGTCGCTCAGCCGCTGCTCGCCCGACGTGCGGATGACCAGATCGGGGTCGGGCTGGCCACCCGTGTACAGGTGCTCGCCGATCTGCTCGGGCGTCAAGCTCTCGGCGAGCTCTTCGAGCGTGCCGCCGCTCTCCCGCTGCTTGGAGATGATCCGCCGCACCGCATCGACGATCTCGCCTCGACCGCCGTATCCCACCGCGAGGTTCACGTGCAGTCCGGCGTTCTCGCGGGTGCGCTCCTGGACGGTCCGCAGACTCATGGCCAGCTCGGGGGGGAGGATGTCCTGGCGACCGACGTGCTGCACGCGCCATCCCGGCTCGCGGGCGAGCGTCTGCGCCAGGTCGGCGATGATCTCGATCAGGTCCTCGAGCTCCTGGGAGTCGCGCTTGGTGAGGTTGTCGGTCGAGAGCAGGTAGAGCGAGACGACCTGGATGCCGAGCTCGTCGCACCAGCGCAGGAACTCGTGCATCTTCGCCGCGCCCGCACGGTGACCGTGCGACACCGTCGAGTAGCCGAGCTGTCGGGCCCAGCGGCGGTTGCCGTCGATCATCATCGCGACGTGGTGCGGCACGGTGCGCGCCTCGATCTCGCGACGCAGCCGGGAGCTGTAGAGCCGGTACAGCAGGCCCCGTCCCGGGGCGGCGGAGGCGCGGATCACGGACCTACGCTACCCCGCTCCCCCACCAGCCACACCGGCACGCCGTATGTGTCGCCAGGTATGGCCCGCCGCGTAGGCTCGACCCGTGACCCGTGACCCCGCACCCGACGGCTCGGAGATGCCCCAGCTGCCGCTCCTCGAGGCCGCGGCCGTCGATGCGCGCGCGGCCGAGATCAGGCCGACATGGCGCGGCTGGATCCACGCCGGCACGTTCCCCGTCGCCATCGCCGCGGGTGTCGTGCTGATCCTCCTCGCCGAGGGCACGCCGGGCAAGTGGGCGGCGGCCGTCTTCATGGCCACCTCGCTGCTGCTGTTCGGGAACTCCGCGCTGTACCACCGCTTCGACTGGGGGCCGCGGACGAAGATCGTGCTCAAGCGCATCGATCACGCCAACATCCTGCTGCTGATCGCCGGTACGTACACCCCGATCGCGACGCTCGCCCTCGACCCGGGCAAGGGCATGCTCCTGTTGATCCTCGTCTGGTCGGGGGCGCTGCTCGGCATCCTCTTCCGCGTCTTCTGGATCAATGCGCCGCGCTGGCTCTACGTCGCCCTGTACCTGCTGCTCGGGTGGGCGGCCGTCATGTACCTCGGCGACCTGCTGCGTGCGAGCGTCGCCATGATGGTGCTCGTCATCGTCGGCGGCCTGCTGTACACCGCCGGGGCGGTCATCTATGCGCTGAAGCGCCCCAACCCGTGGCCGGGCCACTTCGGATTCCACGAGATCTTCCACGTCTGCACGGTGCTGGCGTTCCTCTGCCACTGGACCGCGTGTCTGCTGATCTCGCTGCAGCCGCTCAGCCCCTCGTTGGGGATCCCGGGCTGAGGTCTCCGGCGGCGCCGTCGTCGGGCCCGGACTTCCCCGGTCCGTCGCCTTCGCGGCCCGCACGCTCTTCCTCGTCGAGCTGTTCGTTGACGTCGACGCGGTACTGCGCACGGCGGATGCGACGCAGCATGTCGAGGGCGAGCAGCACCACCACGACCGCGACGACGGCGATCCCGATGAAGCCCGCGATGCCAGGGGTCACGCTCTCCGGCGGCGGCGCCGTGGGCGTCGGCGTCGGGGTGACGGCGAGCCATCGCAGATCGGGCATGTGACCTCATTCCTCAGCCGAAGCGCATAGCCTGGAACTCCAGCCTAGATCGGATGCCGCATGACCCTGACCGACGTCGACCGCAAGCTCGCGGAGCGGTACGGCCGCAGTCGTCGCACCGGTCGTCGGATGCTCGGCTGGGTGGTCGTGGGCGTCCTCGCCGTGGGTGCCGTCGCCCTCCTCGGGTGGTCGACCCTCGCGAACGCGCTCAACTCCGTCGACGCCGACACGACGGCCTTCGCCCTGGTCGACGAGCGTGCTGTCGAGGTCACCTTCCAGGTGTCGGTGACCCCCGACACCGACATCGCCTGCGCGCTCGAGGCGCAGGATGCCGAGCACGGCATCGTCGGCTGGAAGGTCGTCGAGATCGCCGCATCCGCGGACCACACGCGCTCGCTGACGGAGCGGATCCCGACCGTCGCCGAAGCGACCACGGGTTTGGTCCGCTCCTGCTGGATCCCGTAGTCTGAGGGCTTCGCCCCGGTGCATCGCCGGGGCGTTCGGCTTATCCATCGACCGAACCCGGGAGATCACGTGTCCGAGACGTTCCTGACCCAGGAGGCCTACGACCGCCTCGCCGCCGAGCTCGAGGAGCTCTCGACGACGGGCCGCGAGGAGATCGCGAAGCGCATCGAGGCGGCTCGCGAAGAGGGCGACCTGAAGGAGAACGGCGGGTATCACGCCGCGAAGGACGAGCAGGGCAAGCAGGAGGCCCGCATCCGCACCCTCCAGCAGCTTCTCAAGGAGGCCAAGGTCAGCGAAGCCCCCGAGTCCGACGGCACCGTGCGGCCGGGGACCGTGGTCACCGCCACCGTCGCGGGGGGCGAGGAGCGGTTCCTGCTCGGCAACCGCGAGATCGGTGCGAACAGCGAGCTCGACGTCTACAGCGAGGCGTCCCCGCTCGGCGAGGCGATCATCGGTCTGCGCGAGGGCGCGACGACGACCTACACCGCGCCGAACGGACGCGAGATCTCCGTCGAGGTCATCAAGGTCGAGACCTACACCGGCCAGTAAAGAGCAGGCCGGTCAGCAAAGAGCAGGCCGGTCAATCCGGGAGCACGTGCGGTGCGTAGCCGGCCTCCTGCAGGATCTGCAGCACCTGCGCCCGGTGCTCCTCGCCCCGCGTCTCCACGCTGAGCTGCAGGATCACCTCGCTGATCTGCAGCCCCTGGCCGTGCCGGGTGTGGAGCACCTCGATGACGTTCGCGCCGACGACCGACAGCAGCTCCGAGACGCGTGCGAGCTGACCCGGACGATCCGGCAGCGGGATCTGCAGGGTCATGTAGCGGCCGGATGCCGCGAGCCCGTGGGCGATCACGCGCTGCAGCAGCAGCGGGTCGATGTTCCCTCCCGACAGGATCGCCGCAGTCGGACCGGACGAGCGCACCTTCCCCGTGAGGATCGCCGCGACGCCCACGGCGCCGGCCGGTTCGACGACCTGCTTGGCGCGTTCGATGAGCGTCAGGATGGCACGGGCGATGTCGTCGTCGCTCACGGTCACGACCTCGTCGAGGAGGTCGCGGATGATGGCGAACGGCACGGCCCCCGGCCGCTTCACGGCGATGCCGTCGGCGATCGTCGGCGTGGTGTCGGCATCCATCGGATGCCCCGCGGCGAGCGAGGGCGGATAGCCGGCCGAATTCTCGGCCTGGACACCGATCACCCTGACCGTGCGGCCCTCGGCGGCGGCGCGCGCCTTGACGGCAGCGGCCACGCCGGCGGCCAGTCCCCCGCCGCCGATGCCGACGACCACCGTCTCGAGTCCCGGGATCTGGTCCATCAGCTCGAGGCCGAGGGTGCCCTGCCCGATGACCACGTCGTGGTGGTCGTACGGCGGGATGAAGACCGCGCCGGTCCGCTCGGCGAACTCCTGGGCGAGGCGCAGCGGCGTCTCGAAGGTCGCACCCTCGAGGACGACGTCCGCGCCGTACCCGCGCGTCGCGAGGAGCTTGGGCACGGGCACACCCAGCGGCATGAAGATGGTCGCAGGGATGCCGAGGGTCTGCGCCCCCAGGGCGACGCCCTGTGCGTGGTTCCCGGCCGAGGCCGCCACGACGCCGCGGGCGCGTTCCTCCGCCGTCAACCGGGACAGGCGGTAGGTCGCCCCGCGGATCTTGAACGATCCTGTGCGCTGCAGGTTCTCGAGCTTCAGGTGCACCGGCGCGCCGAGGACTCCGGAGAGGAAGTCCGAGTCCTCCACGGGCGTCCGGGCGGCCACATCCGCCAACAATGCCGCGGCCCCCTCGAACTCGGCGAGCGTCGGGTGCACCGTCATCGTCTCCTCCGTCACGAGCGTCCCTTCCTGGTGCGAGGCACCGTGCTCCAGATGAGGTCGGCAGGGCCGGCATCCATCGGCTGCTCCCACCCCCGCCTGGACAGATACAGCCAGACGACGTTGACGAACGCCGCCAACGGCACCGCGAAGACGGCGCCGGCGATCCCCGCGACCATCGCCCCGCCGGCGACGACGAGGACGACGCCCAGCGGGTGGACCTTGACCGCGGAACCCATGAGCAGCGGCTGCAGGATGTGCCCTTCGACCTGCTGGACGGCCAGGACGATGATGAGCATCCACAGCGCGATGAACGGGCCGTTGTAGACGAGGGCGAGGAAGACCGCGAGTGCGCCCGTCAGCACCGCGCCGACGAACGGCACGAAGGCGCCGAGGAACACCAGCACGCCGATGGGCGCGGCGAGTGGGACGCCGAGCAGGAACGCGCCGAGCCCGATGCCGACGGCGTCGATCGTCGCCACGAGCAGCTGGGTCCGCGCGTAGTTCACGACCGTGCGCCATCCCGCACGGCCGGCGCCGTCGACGGCGTGACGCGCGCGCGTGGGGAACAGACGGACCGTCCATCGCCAGATGCCACCGCCGTCGGCCAGCGTGCAGATGAGGATGAAGAGGGTGAGCAGGATGCCGGTCGCGACGTGCCCGAGCGTCGAGCCGATCGCGAGCGCACCCGACCAGAGCAGCTGCGCCTGCTCCTGCAGGATGTCGAAGACCTGGTCGATCGCCGAGTCGATCTGGCCGCCGGTGAGATGCAGGGGACCCTGGATGAGGTAGTCGCGGAACTCTTGCAGCGCGGCGACGGTGCGATCCCGCACGGAGGCCGCCTGGAGGCTGATCTGCCAGATAGCGAGCCAGAGCAGACCACCGGCGATCACGAGCGTGAGGACGATGGACAGCAGCACGGCGACCCAGCGCGGCACCCGCCCGCGCAGCAGCAGACTGAAGAAGGGCCAGACGAGTGCGGTGACGAGGATCGCGGCCAGCAAGGGGATGATCAGCAGCTTGAGCTGTATCACCACCCAGACGAGGACGGCGATGGCTGCGGCGACCACGAGGAACCGCCACGCGTAGGCCGTCGCGATCCGAAGGCCCCTCGGCACGACCGCGGAGCCCTCTGTCGAGACGGTCCGCTGTCGGAGCGCATCGAGGAAGCCGCCGCGTGCGCGCTCCCCGCCCCCGCCCGCTGACTCGTTCAGAACTGGATCCGCGGCGGCTCGGCGATGGCCGCGCCGTCGACGACCTCGAAGAACTCCCGCTCGCTGAACCCGAGACGGCGGGCGAAGAGGTTGTTCGGGAAGACCTTGATCTTCGTGTTCAGTTCGCGCACGCCGCCGTTGTAGAACCGGCGGGATGCCTGGATCTTGTCCTCGGTGTCGACCACCGCCTGCTGCAGCTGGAGGAAGTTCTGGCTCGCCTGCAGTTGCGGGTATGCCTCCGCGACTGCGAAGAGGGACTTCAGGGCCTGTTGCATGTGGCCTTCGGCGACGCCGGCATCGGCGGGCGTCGAGGCGTTCAGGGTCTCGGCCCTCGCCTGCGTGACGTTCTCGAACACGGCCTTCTCATGCGCGGCGTATCCCTTCACCGTCTCGATGAGATTCGGCAGCAGGTCGGCCCGTCGCTTGAGCTGCACCGTGATGTCGCTCCACGCCTCGTCGACGCGCACAGCGAGGGAGACGAGCGAGTTGTAGGTGGCCCAGAGGTACACGCCGACGACGACCAACAGGGCGACGACGATCAGGACCGGGATGAGATATTCCATGACACTCCGATCGATAACCTGATCATCCTAACGATGCGGCCCCGTCCCGCGACGACCTCGGCGCAGTGTTCCCAGACGCCTCACACCGCGCGCAGTCCTACCGTCACGCAGATGTCGCCGCAAGCCCCCTCGACGCGACCCGTCGACGTCGCACACTGCCTCCTCGGCGCCGTCTCGCGCACGCTGCCGATCGCACGCGACCACTGTGGAGGACCCATGACCGCACCTGCACCCGCCGGCGACGACCCCCGCGGCGTGGCACCCGATGTGACGGCGATGCGCCGCGCCAAGCGGCCGAAGAGCGTCGTCGCCGGACCGTTCGGTCATCCGTTCCACGCGGTGGCGGTGACGATCCCGATCGGGGCGTGGTCTGCAGGGCTCGTCTTCGACCTGATCTCCTTCTTCGTGCCCGATCCAGAGCCCTACGTCGTGGGGGCCCGCGTGCTCGTCGTGATCGGCATCGTGGGAGCGATCGCGGCATCCGTCCTCGGGTTCCTCGACTTCCTGACGCTCGCGAAGGGCACGCGCGCGCGACGGACCGCCCTCGCGCACATGACGTGCAACACGGCGGCGCTCGTCCTGTTCGTCGTGAGCGCGGCGCTGCGGTTCGCGACGCCGAGCGAGGTGAACGTCGCCGCATTCGTGATCGGCGTAGTCGCCTTCGCGGGCGTCGGCGTGTCGGGGTGGCTGGGCGGCGAACTGGCGTACCGGTTCGGCGTCCGCGTCGCTGACGAAAGCGTGCAGGTCGAGGCGTTCCGCTGAGTGTCCGCAGGCGGGCGTAGGGTCGCGGTGTGACGGGTCTGCGCACGCACCGATACCTCCGCCTCGCGCTCGTGGGCGTCGTGCTCGCGCTGGCGGTCTCGATCCTCACCGAGGTCATCCGCTCGGGCGGGGTCGTCCTGCCCTCCCTCAGTGACTACTACTACACCCCCGCACGCGGGGTCTTCGTCGGGTCGCTGACGGCGGCGGGCGTTGCGCTGCTGGCGCTGTCGGGGCGCGACGCCGAATCCGTGTTCCTCGACATCGCCGCCGTGTTCGCCCCGCTGGTCGCGATCGTCCCGACCGGGTTCTCGGGCGCCGAGCGCATCCCGGTCGACGACCTCGCCGGTGTCCGCAACGGCGTCAGCGTCTACACCGCGGTCGTCGCCGTCCTGGTCGTCCTGGGCATCGTGCTCGCAGCATCCGGTCAGGTGCCGTGGCGGCGTCTGGCCGTGGTGGGCGGCATCGCCTCCGTCACCGCCACGACGCTGGCCGTCCTCGCCTTCTCGCCGGGGTCCGCAGGCGACTTCCCCTTCGTCGGCGGGTGGGATCTGCACTTCGTCGTCACCGTGGCGTTCTTCGCTGCCTTTGCGGCGGTGCCGGCAGTGACCGCGCTCCGCCGAGAGGGCGACGACCCCGGGAGTCGGATGATGCGGACGGTCCAACGTGTCGTGCCGGTCGTCATCGCGCTCGCACTGGCCGTCACGATCGTAGGCGCCGTCGCCGCGCGCGAATCGACGGTGGTCCTCATCGGGGAGAGCGTCGCGCTGACCTCGTTCGGCGCGTACTGGCTCGCGCAGACCATCGAACGCTGGGACGACGCGGACCCGCCCAGCATCATCGCACGGTGATCGCGGTGCCCCCACTGGGATTCGAACCCAGACTGAAGCGATTTTAAGTCGCCTGCCTCTGCCGTTGGGCTATGGGGGCGCGCCGGAGGCGCGCCCCCACGCTATGCCACGAGCTGGATCAGCTGGGGATGTCGACCTTGTTCGGCAGCTTCGGCGCGGGCGCCGGCTCTTCGACCGGGGCCGCCGGCCGCGGGCGTGCGGCGAACTCCTCGAACACGTACCGGGGGTTCTGCACGGTCTCCATCGAAACGTTGTCACGCCCGAGCCAGAAGTTCTGCCACCAGTCGCCGACGACGCGGAACTTGCGCTCGAAAGTCGGCATGGCGAGGCCGTGGTATCCGCGGTGGGCGATCCAGGCGAAGAAGCCCTTGATCGCCAGCTTGCCCGACTGGAACACACCGTTGTACAGACCGAGCCCGGCGACCGCGCCGAGGTTCTTGTGGAAGTACTCCTTCGGCTCCTCGCCGCGCAGGACGGCGACGACGTTCTTCGCGAGCAGCTTGCCCTGCCGGACCGCGTGCTGCGCGTTCGGGACGCAGAAGCCGCCGACGCCACCGCCGGTGAGGTCGGGGACGGCCGCGACGTCGCCGGCAGCCCAGGCGCCCTCGACGAATTCCTCGGGCGTGCCGACACGGAGGTCGGGACGGGCGCGCAGACGACCGCGCTCCTCGACGGGGAGGTCGCTCCCGCGCACCACCGTCGGGTTGGCCATGACGCCCGCCGTCCAGATGATGAGGTCGGTGGGGATCACCTGACCCGTCGAGAGCTCGACGTTGCCGTCGACCGCACCCTTGACCTGCGTGTCGAGGTGCACGAGGGCGCCGCGCTTGGCGAGGTCCTTCAGCACCCACTCGCTCGTCTTCAGCGACACCTCGGGCATGATGCGGCCCATCGCCTCGATGAGGTGGAAGTGGGTCTCGTCGAACGAGATGTTCTGGTAGTTCTTCAGCAGGGCGCTGGCGAAGGCCCGCGTCTCGGCGAAGACCTCGATGCCGGCGAAGCCGCCGCCGACGACGACGACGGTCAGGAGACGCTCGCGCTCGGGGCCGGCGGGCAGGTTCGCGGCGCGGTCGAAGTTGGTGAGGATGCGGTCGCGGATCGCGACGGCCTCTTCGATCGTCTTGAGACCGATGGCGTTGTCGGCGATGCCGGGGATCGGGAAGGTGCGCGAGACGGCGCCGGCGGTGACGACGATCTGGTCGTATTCCTCCTGCCAGGGCTCGCCGACCTCGGGGGTGATCGTCGCGGTCCGGGCGGCGTGGTCGATGCCGGTCACCTTGGCGATGACGACGCGCGTGCGCTTCAGGTGACGGCGGAGACCGACGACGACGTGACGCGCCTCGATCTCGCCCGCCGCGACCTCGGGGAGGAACGGCTGGTAGGTCATGTACGGCAGCGGGTCGACGATGGTGACCTCGGCCTCGCCGCGACGGAGGTGCTTCTCGAGCTTCCACGCCGTGTAGAAGCCGGCGTAGCCCCCTCCGACGACCAGGATCTTGGGCACAGTGGTAGTCACGGTCGGAAGAACTCCTTGATTCAACGGCTCGGCGGTCGCGGGGTGCGCGCCGATCGGATGCGCCGGGCAGCAGCGGTGACCCCGAGCACGATCAGTATAGTCCCCAGGCTCAGGACCACGAGCGGCACCGTACCGTATCGCAGCGTCTCGGGACTCGGGAGGAGGGCGGATTGCCCGCCGCTCGGCGGTTCGGCCTCGGGCAGAGGCGCCACCGTGACCGGTGTCGGCGTGGGACTCGGGGCCGGCGTGGACTCCGCGCGTCGATACAGGCGTATCCACTCCCGCAGATCGCCCATCGGGTTCTCCTCGACGATCGCGACCGGGCGGGTCACGGCGGCGGCGGCATCGACCAGGCCGTACCCGTAGAGCACATCCGGCGTGGACTTCGCGCGTGCGGGCTTCGTCGCCGTCGAGACGATCCGGTTGATGACATTCGCGGCATCCAGGTCGGGATGTGCCGCCCTGACCAGCGCGGCGATCCCGGCGACGATGGGCGCGGCGCCGCTCGTGCCCTCCCAGACGACCAGGTCGCCGTTCGCGGACACGCCCAGGAGTTCCTCGCTGGGCGCGGAGACGCCGATCGTGATGCCCTGGGTCGACGCCGAGTTGCTGGCACGCCGGTCGCGGTCGACGCCGCCCACCGTGAGGACGCCCGGAATCGTGGCGGGTGCGCCGACTTCTTCGGTGCCACTCTCGCGATTGCCCGCGGCGACGATCACCACCGCATCGTGATCGAAGGCGTAGAGGAAGGCGTCGTCCCAGGACCGATCCCAATCCAGCGTGTTGGTGGTGAACGAGAGGTTGATGACGTCGGCGCCGTGATCCACCGCCCAGCGGATCGCTTCGGCGACCTGATCGACGAACGGGACGGTGGCATCCTTCCCGAACCCGATGGACAGGGAGAGCAGATCCGCTTCAGGCGCGACACCCACCATCCCCTTCCCGGAGCCGGTCCCCCGCCCGGCGGCGAGGGATGCGACCCATGAGCCGTGATCGGCGTCGCCGTCGCCGATCGGGGTGCGCCCGTCCGGGGTGCCGACACCCGAGAAGTCCGCACCGCCGACGACCGCCCCATCGAGCTCGCGAGGGCCGCGGCCGACCCCGGTGTCGATGACCGCGATGGTCGTCCCCTCGCCCTTCGTGGTCTTCCAGGCGTCGGTGACCCCGTACTCGTCGAGCCAGTACTCCATGTTGCGGACGGGGTCGACCGCGGGCGCGGAAGGCGCCGGCGTCGCCGCGGACAGCAGCGCGCTCGCGGTGATGAGCGCCGCCGCCACAGCCCCGCGGGCGGGTCTCATCCGCGGGACCCCGGATCCGCGCACGTGCAGCGCTCGGGCGACCAGTCACCGCGGCGCAGGGCGAGGTCGCCGATCGGGTTGACGCCTGGCCCTGCCGCGAGCGAGTGGGCCGCGAGCGCGTGGAGGCACTTCACGCGCGTCGGCATGCCGCCCGCCGAGATGCCTGCGATCTCGGCGACCTCGCCGTGGACCTCCCGGTCGTCGAGGTAGGCGCGGTGCGCCTCGGCGTACTGCGCAGCGACCTCCTCATCGGTCTCCAGCAGCTCGGCGAATTCGCGCATCACCTGGGTGGCTTCCAGCGCCGACATCGCGGCCGTCGCACCGGGATGGGTGAGGTAATAGAACGTGGGGAAGGGCGTGCCGTCCGGCAGCCGCGGCTCGGTCGCCACGACGGTCGGGTTGCCGCACACGCAGCGGGCCGCGATCCCGATGACGCCGCGCATCGGCCGCCCGAGCTGCGCACGCATGGTGTCGTGGTCGGCAGGGGTGGCGGGCGTGAGTGTCGGGTGGGGCACCGCTCAAGGGTACCGGCCGCATCCGCGCCGGTCTGGACGTCAGCCGGGTGAGACCGTCCGCGCGAGGCCCGCCTCGGTCACGGAGCGCAGCAGTTGCGTCATCCAGTCGGTGCGGGTCTCCTGGACGTCCTTGCTGACCGGTCGATCCTCGGGCGTGATCGTGTCCGCGGGGAGGTCGTCGGCGACCAGATAGACGACCTCACCGGGCTTGCGGTAGTAGAGCCGCTCGCGAGCCTGCGCGACGATGTACGCCTCATCGCGCCACTGCTCCCGCTCCGTCGTCAGCGCGTCGATCTCCTCCTGCGTGGCCTGCACGTCGTGCTGCAGTGCGGCGATCTGCTGGCGCTGTTCGACGTAGGTCCCGACCGTCGGCACCAGCACGAAGGCGGCGAGGACCACGAGTCCGAGCATGATCCCCATGAACCCACTCAGCCGCACGCCCCCGACCCAGTCGCTGACGTCGACCCGCCGGTGACCGGATGCCGCGGCGTCCGAAGAGCGGGAACGAGAAGGGGGAGCCGTCGGTCGGTCCACGGCTCCCCCTCTCGTTCGTCGATCTGCGTGCGGTGCGCGCTCCGGCCTCAGGCGCCGAAGCGCGGGAACGCGGCGGCGCCGATGAACTCGGCTGCCTCGCCCAGGTCTTCCTCGATGCGCAGAAGCTGATTGTACTTCGCGACGCGCTCGCTCCGAGCGGGCGCGCCCGACTTGATCTGACCCGAGTTGACGGCGACGGCGAGATCGGCGATCGTCGTGTCCTCGGTCTCACCGGAGCGGTGCGACAGCATCGTGGTGTACCCGGCGCGGTGCGCGACGTCGATCGCGTCGAGCGTCTCGCTGAGCGTGCCGATCTGGTTCACCTTGACGAGGAGCGAGTTCGCCGCACCCCGCTTGATGCCGTCCGACAGACGCTGGGGGTTGGTGACGAAGAGGTCATCGCCGACGAGCTGCACCTTCTTGCCGAGACGCTCGGTCAGTGCGGTCCAGTTCTCCCAGTCGTCCTCGGCGAGCGCGTCCTCGATCGTGACGATCGGGAACGAGTCGACGAGGTCGGCGTAGTAGTCGACCAGCTGCTCGGCGGTCCAGTCCTTGTTCTCGAGGCGGTAGACGCCGTCGGAGAAGAACTCGGTCGCAGCGACGTCGAGGCCCAGCGCGATCTGCGAACCGGGGGTGAAGCCGGCCTTCTCGATCGCCTTGACGAGGAAGTCGAGGCCCTCGCGGTTGCTGGGGAGGTCGGGGGCGAAGCCGCCCTCGTCGCCGAGCCCGGTGGCGTAGCCGGCGGCCTGCAGTTCCTTCTTCAGGACCTGGTAGACCTCGGCGCCCCAGCGCAGCGACTCGGAGAAGGTCTCGGCGCCGATGGGTGCGAGGAAGAACTCCTGCATGTCGATGCCGTTGTCGGCGTGCTCGCCGCCGTTGATGACGTTGAACAGCGGCACGGGCAGGACGCGCGCGTTGGGTCCGCCGAGGTAGCGGTAGAGCGGGAGGTCGGCGCTGTCGGCGGCGGCCTTGGCGACCGCGAGCGAGACGCCGAGGATGGCGTTCGCGCCGGTGCGCGACTTGTTCTCGGTGCCGTCGGTCTGGATGAGGACCTCATCGATGAGACGCTGCTCGCTGGCCTCGAGGCCCTCGATGGCGGGGCCGAGCTCGTCGATGACGGCGTTCACGGCCTTCAGGACGCCCTTGCCGCCGTAGCGGCTCTTGTCGCCGTCGCGGAGCTCGTACGCCTCGAAGGCGCCGGTGGACGCGCCGGAGGGGACGGCTGCGCGCTGGACGATGCCGTCGTCGAGCAGAACCTCCACCTCGACGGTCGGGTTGCCGCGCGAGTCCAGGATCTCGCGTGCGCCTACTGCCTCGATCAATGCCACGGGGGTGTCTCCTTGCTTGTGGAGGATGGAACGGGAGCGTCGTCGGTCCGCCTCAGAGTCTAGTGAGGCGAGGGATGCCGCACAGGACGCCGCGTCAGACGACGAGCGCGAGGGCGATGCCGTCCCACCCCTTGCGGTCGAGCGTCTGCAGCGCGGTCGCCTCGAATCGGGGGTCGTCGCGCAGCATCGCGAGCCCTGCGCGCACGCCGTCGACCTGCGCCCCGGCATCCGTTTCCACGACCTTGCCCGAGCGGACGACGTTGTCGACGACGACCAGGGTGCCGGGGCGCCCGAGACGAGCAGCCCAGTCGAGGTAGAGCGTGTTCGACTCCTTGTCGGCGTCGATGAAGACCAGGTCGAACGGCTCCCCAGCCTCGAGCGACGGCAGCACGTGCTCGCCCCGCCCCTCCCGGACGTCGACCCTCTCGCTCAGCCCGGCGCGATCGAGGTTCCGACGGGCGACGGCGGCGTTGTGCGGTTCGGCTTCGATCGTGACGACGCGGCCGTCGACGGGCAGGGCGCGTGCGAGCCAGATGGTCGAGTAGGCCCCGAGCGTACCGATCTCGAGCACGCGGCGCGCTCCGACGAGTCGGGCGAGGAGGTGGAGGAGTTTGCCGTTCAGCGGCGCGACCTCGATCTCGGGAAGCCCCTCCGAGGCAAGCGAGGCGATGGAGGCATGCAGCGCGTCGTCCTGCGCCACGAGCGTGTCGGTGAGGTAGTCGTCGACGGCGCGCCAGCGCTCGGGTGTCGGGTGGTCCATTCGGCCACTCAATCGCGTGCCGCGCCGGGCGTCAACGCCGCGTAGGCGCACAGGAGGCCCGCCGCCGTGGCCGCGTCATCGACCGTCACCGTCACGGATCGGCCGTCGCGCCGGCGCACGAGCAGCCCCTCGCCCGCCCGGAGGACGACACCGAAGCGGCCGTCGGGGCCCCAGCGCAGTCCCCAGCCGCCGAACTCGGCCATCGGGGCGACCTGGACGACCTCTGCCGAGGCCACCTCGGCGAGGGGCACGTGCACGCGAGGCCACCCCAGTGCGGAGGTGACGAGCAGGCCGTCCGGGTCCACCCGGACGTGGAAACGGGTGTTCGCCAGCACCGACAGGGCGAGCACCGCGGTGGCCGCGACACCGATCCAGGTGGCGACGGCGCTCCCCGTGGTGAGCAGCGCGACCACGGTCAGCGCCGTGAGCGCAACCGTGCTGAGCAGGAGGATCCGACCGGAGCGGGCGAGGACGGCCCGCTGCATCCACACGACGCGCTCACCCGGTGTGATCGGCACCGTCGGCACGACTGCGGACGGCGTGGGTCGCCACGGGACGTGCGGCTGGAATCCCCACCCGCCGATGCCCGCCAGCGTCGCCGCACCCAGGAGCGCCGGGATCAGCAGCGTCGGGAGCGCGCTCTGGGACGCGTCGGTGGAGCCGGTCTGCAACGCGATGGTCGTCGCACCGAGGGACGCGACCAGCACGGCGACCCCGAGCGCGACGCCGCCGAGGACACGGAAGGTCGACCCGTGGTCGCCCCGGCGGAGCGCACCGATGCACGTCGCGAACAGGAGCACCGGCAGACCGAGGCCCAGCAGGGTCGTGGCCAGCGGGACGGTCCAGGCCGGGCTGAAGCCGTCGGCGACGCCGTCCCAGGACCAGTGGGTGGCGACGACGGCGGGGACCCGCGGCAGGAGCACCACCTGCAGCAGGACGGATGCCGCGACGATCGCGGCGGGCAGGAGCAGCCCTGCGACGGTGAAACGCCGACGGACGGTTCGCAGGATGTCAGTGGTCACGGGCGGCCTCCTTGACGAGGGCGGAGAGGGTGTCGGGCGAGATGCCGGCGGCGCGCGCGGCGCGGACGAGGCGGTCGATGTCGGCGCGCAGGTGGGCCAGCGCCCCGCCGGCGGCGGTGACGACGGCGCCGCGGCCCCGCCGCAGATCGACGAGACCTTCGTCGCGGAGATCCTGGTAGGCGTGGAGGACGGTGTGGAGATTCACCCGTAGCGCCTCGGCGACGTCTCGGGCAGCCGGCAGTCGTTCGCCTTCGACGACGCGACCGGCGATGATCTCCGCACGTACCGCACCGGCGATCTGCGCGAACAGCGGTTGCGCGCTCTGGGAGTCGACACGGATGAGCATGCAGTAATTATAGCGCAACTATAACTATGGAATTACGGCGTTTTCCTCCGTGCGTTAGCCTTCCGGCCGTGACCTCCCCCGCTCTGTCCCGCCGGCTCGGACTCCGGGATGCCGTCGCCATCGGACTTGCCGCGATGATCGGGGCCGGGGTGTTCTCCGCCTTCGCCCCGGCGGCGGCAGCGGCGGGCTCGGGCATCGTCGTCGCCCTGCTCCTCGCCGGTATCGTCGCCCTCGGCAACGCGACGTCGACGGCGCAGCTCGCCGCCGTGCATCCGACCTCGGGCGGTGTCTACGCCTACGGCCGCTCGGAGCTCGGACCGTGGTGGGGTTTCCTGGCGGGGTGGGGATTCGTCATCGGCAAAACGGCCAGCTGTGCCGCGATGGCGCTCACGGTCGCCGCCTATATCGCGCCGGCCGGGTGGGAACGCCCCACCGCGATCGTCGCCGTCCTGCTGCTCGGAACGGTGAACCTCTTCGGCATCACGCGGACCGCTCGGCTGGCCCGGATCCTGCTCCTGGTCACCTTGCTCGCGCTGACCGTGGTCGCCGTCGCCGGCGCCACGGCGTTCGATCCGGACCGCATCTGGGGCGACGGCATCCTCGCCCACGGGCCGCTCGGCGTCCTCCAGGCGGCGGGCCTGCTGTTCTTCGCCTTCGCCGGCTACGCGCGCATCGCCACGCTCGGCGAGGAGGTGCGCGACCCCGCTCGCACCATCCCGCGAGCGATCGTCATCGCTTTCTCCATCGCCTTCGCGGTCTACGCGATCCTCGGCGTGCTCGCCCTCGCCGCGCTGGGCCCCGGCGGCCTGGCCGCGTCGGACGCCCCCCTGGCGGCGACCGTGCAGGCCGCGGGATGGGATGCCGCCGTCCCCGTGGTCCGCATCGGGGCGGCAGCGGCATCCCTCGGCGCCCTCCTCGCCCTGATCGCGGGCATCGGTCGCACCGTGTTCGCGATGGCACGCGAAGGCGACCTCCCCCGCCCGCTCGCTGCGGTGCATCCGCGTCGGCAGGTGCCGCACCGCGCCGAGATCGTCGTCGTCGGCGTCGTGGTCGTCGTCTGCGCGCTCGGCGACATCCGCGGCGCCATCGGGTTCTCGTCGTTCGGCGTCCTGCTGTACTACCTCGTCGCGAACATCGCGGCCTTCCGGCAGCGCGGGTCGGCGCGGCGGTATCCGCGCTGGCTGCAGATCGTCGGAGGGGTGGGCTGCGCAGCGCTGATCGTCACCCTGCCGTGGCCGTCGGTGCCGGCGGGTGTCGGTGTGCTCCTGGTCGGCGCGGGCTACCGGGCGCTGCGGCGTCGCCGCGACCGTCGCTGAGCGCGTCGACCACCGCAGGAAGGAGCGCTTCGGCCGTCCGCCGGTAGCCCAGTGCGCTCGGGTGGAACCGGTCGAGGCTGAACATGCCGTCCGGATCGATGTGGAAGAACGGTCCGACCGCGCGCCGGAGCGACACCACGCGCGCACCCGCCTGCGACGCCTGCGCAGCCTGCGCCTCGGCCAGCTGCCGCGACAGACGCGACCCGATGCCCCGCAGCGGCTGCGGGACCGCGCGGAGCGCGCCCAGATCCGGGCAGGTGCCGACGACGACCGCTGCGCCGACGCCCCGCATCCGATCGATCGCCGCACGCAGCGCCGCCGTCGCGGCGGCGACGGGCACGCGATGCGTCACATCGTTGCCGCCGACGATGATGACCACCACGTCGGGGCGGTAGTCCCGAGGCAGTCCGTCCAGCTGCGCCGCGAGGTCCGACGACTCCGCGCCCACGACGGCTGCGGTCCGCAGACGCACCGGCCGGCCGAGGTGCCCGGCGAGGGCTTTCGCGAGGCGGCCGCCGAGCGTGTCCTTCCGCCGCGTCGCACCCAGACCCGCAGCGATCGAGTCGCCGACCAGCAGGAGGTCCACAGGATCGCCCGGCTGCCCCGCACGCCAGACCCGGTCGGCGTCGACGGCGTCCTCGCCGAGCGGCTTGCCGATGCGTCGACGTGCGATCGCCGCCTGCCGGTCGAGCCCGGCGCGCGCACCCGCGATCGCGAGGCCCGCCGCGACGGCGGTCAGCAGGAGCGGGCGGGTGATGGCGCGGTTCGGCATGGCACCACCCGACACCGATCCGGTGAACAGCCGGTGACGCCCGTCAGTTGGTCGCCGGGGCCCGGAGTGCGTCGACCGCGGCGGCGATGCGCTTCTCCCGCGTCTCGGGACGCTTCGCGTCGGCGACCGACCGCGCCATCTCCTTGCGCCGGGACGGCGCGAGCGCGTCGAATGCTGCGCGCACCTGCGGCTCGGCGTCCAGCGCGACCGCGAGATCGTTCGGCACGTCGACAGCGCGCTCGTCGACATCCAGCTCGATCGCGGCGTCGACCTCGTCCCCGATCTCGACGCCGAGCTCGGCTCGGGCGGCCTTGGACATCCCGATGAGGTTTTTCCCCGCCATCACGCCGAGACGCAGGCGCGCCGTGCGTCCGGCGATCGTCACGCGGAGGGCCGCGCGCTTGCCGCCGCCGAGCTCCTCGACCTGCTCGTCGGTCAGCTCGATCGCGGTCGCGGGCCCGTTCCGGGGCAGCACCGTGTGCACGTGGAGCGTCATGATGCTCGCACGCTAGCAGCGGCGCGCGGGGTCACGACAGAGGACGCGGCTCGAGCGAGTCGGCGGTCGTCTCCGCCGTCACGGTCGCGAAGGACGTGTACCCGTCCGCGGCGGACCGCTCCAGCAGCCCCTTCAGGTTCTTCGTCCGCTGCTCCAGCCGCACGCGCGCCCCCCGCGCCACGAGTGCCGCCTTGAGGCCGGCGAGCTGCGCGACGCTGACATCGCGGTCGGCGATGAGGACGACGGCGGATGCCGCGGCATCCGTCTGCGCGTCGACGAGGTCCACGAGCCGCTCGAAGCCGATCGAGAAGCCGGCCGCAGGGACGTCCTGCCCCAGGAACCGACCGATCATGCCGTCGTAGCGGCCGCCGCCGCCCAGCGAGTACGGCACGGACGGGTGCGCGAGCTCGTAGATCGTCCCGGTGTAGTACCCCATCCCCCGGACCAGGAACGGGTCGAAGCGCAGCGGGACGTCCGTGGTCGCTCGCGCTGCCGCGACCGCGTCCCCGATCCCGGCCAGGTCGGCGACGACCTCGTCGGGGATGCCGTCGGGCAGGGCCTTGCGGATGTGCGCCTCGCCGAAGGGCAGGTATTCCTTCGTCTGCGGGCGCGTCAGGTACCTCTCGAACGCCTCGACGGCGCGCTTGTCGGCGCCCCGCTCCCGGAGCTCGGCGACGACCCCGGCCGGCCCCACCTTGTCGAGCTTGTCGATCGTGATGAGGACCCCGGCGCGGTCCGCCTCGGCGAAACCGAAGACGGCGAGCATCGCATCCAGGGCGCGCCGGTCGTTGATGCGGATCGTCCCGCCCTCGAGGCCCAGCGCGTCGAGCACGTCGAGGCTCGCGACGAGCAGCTCGACCTCGGCACGCGAGGTCGCGTCGCCGATGATGTCGATGTCGCACTGCACGAATTGGCGGTAGCGCCCCTTCTGCGGGCGCTCGGCGCGCCACACGGGAGCGATCTGGATGGCGCGGAACACCGAGGGGAGCTGGCCGCGGTTGGTCGCGTAGAAGCGGGCCAGCGGGACGGTCAGGTCGTAGCGCAAGCCGAGGTCCGACAGCGCGGCCGGGTCGTCCGCGGCATCCCGGATCGCGTCCGCGTCGAGCCCGCGGCGCAGGACGTTGAAGGCGAGCTTCTCGTTGTCGCCGCCGATGCCCGCGTGCAGGCGCTCGTAGTCTTCGACGACGGGCGTCTCGATCTCGTCGAATCCGTGCGCGCGGTAGCGGTCGCGGATGACGGCGAGCACACGCTCACGGCGGGCCTTGTCGGCGGGGAGGAAGTCGCGCATGCCGCGCGGCGGGTTCACGGAGGGCACGGTCCCAGTCTCGCAGACCTGCGCCGTCGCCCCGGGGCGCTCCCGCCCCGGGGCGGCGGCGCCCCGACGGTCAGCCCGCCTCGGCGGCGTGCACCTCTGCGGTGCGGATCTCGGCGGCGAGCGCTCGCAGTCGGAGCCGCAGCGCACGCTCGGCGTCCCACCCCTCCGCCCGCGCGCGGACGACGAGCTCCAGCAGCGCATCGCCGAGCTCCGCCTCGTTCGCGAGGGTGTCTGCGGCCGGCGGCGTCACCCCGACCTGCGCCGCCTTGCCGACCATCTTCTGCGCGAGCGCGAGCGAGGGCATGTGCATCGACACGCCGTCGAGCACGCTCGTGCGGGCGCGCTTCTCGGCCGCCTTCGCCGCGTTCCAGTGGACCAGCACCTCGTCGGGCGTCGTCGCGACGGCGTCGCCGAACACGTGCGGATGACGGCGCACCATCTTCTCGGCGAGCCCCTCGGCGACGTCGTCGATGTCGAACGGATCGACCTCGGCGCGCGAGGCGATCTCGGCGTGGAACAGCACCTGCCACAGCAGGTCGCCGAGCTCCTCGCGGAGGTCCGCACGCGTCCCCGCCTCGATCGCGTCGACGAGCTCGGCCGCCTCCTCCTGCAGGTACGGCACGAGGTCGGCATGCTCGATCTGCTGCGTCCAGACGCACCGGTCGCGCACGGCGCGCATCGTCTGCACCGCGTCGCGGAGGTGGTCGGGACGCGGGGGCACAGGCTGGTCCGTCATGACGGACACGATACGAGGGATGCCGCCCGCCGGCGTCCGAGCTGATGCCGACGTGCGTTCAGCCCGCCGGCCGATCGCGCGCGTGGCGGGCCAGCGCCGATCCGTAGCGCTCCGTGAGCTGGACCATCAGGTCCGGGGTGTCCCGGTCCAGACCGAAGACGAACCCCGGGAAGTCCAGGTCGTGCTGCAGCTCCCAGATGCGGTCGTGGCGTTCCGGCGGAAGGATCTCGGCCGGGTCCCCCACAGCCACCCACCCGATCGGCACGACCGACTCCTCGGGGAGCACCGTCCGCAGGTGCACGACGCCGTTCACCCGCACCTCGCTCCGGGCCCCGATGCGGGCGCCGTTGAACGTGCGGGTGCCCGTGGCGAGGAACACCTCGTCGGCGATCGTGGCGCCCGCGACGCTCGCCAACGGCCCGACGAGCACGTGCGAACCGATGCGGACCGGGTGTGCGCCGCTCGCGCGGACGAGCGCGTTCTCCATCACGATCACGTGGTCGCCGAGCGTGACCGGGCCGCCCTCCGCGGTGATGACGGCGCCGTGGAGCACCTGGCATCCGTCGCCGATCGTCACGTCCCCCGAGATGACGGCGGACGGCGCCACGACCGCACCGGGATGGATCCGGGGCGAGGCGCCCAGGTGCTCGTACAGCATGGACGGGCCTCCTGCCGGCTGCCGCCGGGACGGTCCCGGCGTCGGGTTTCGGCCGAGCATAGGGTAGGACGGTGACCCCCGCCACCACTGCACCGGGTCCCGCCGCGCCAGCGAGCGCCGCCCGTGTCTCCACCCTGACCCTCGCCACCTTCGTCATCGGTTCGATGGTCGGTGCGGGCGTGTTCTCGCTCCCGTCGACCTTCGCCGCATCCACCGGTGTCGCAGGAACGCTCGTCGCCTGGGCGGTCGCCGGCACCGGGATGCTGATGCTCGCCCTCGTCTTCCACCGGCTGGCGATCCGGCGTCCCGATCTCGACGCCGGCATCTTCAGCTACGCCAAGGCGGGCTTCGGGAACTACGTCGGGTTCTTCGCAGCGTTCGGCTACTGGGCGAGCGCCTGCGTCGGCAACGTCTTCTACTGGGTGTTCATCACCGGGACCCTCGGCCAGGTGTTCCCTCCCTTGGGTGAGGGCAACACACCGCTCGCCGTCGGGATCTCCTCCATCGGGATCTGGCTCTTCACCGCCCTCATCCGCCGCGGCGTCCGTGAGGCCGCGGCGATCAATCGGATCGTCACGATCGCCAAGACGCTGCCCATCGTCGTCTTCGTCGTCCTGTGCCTCACCGTCTTCGACCCGGCCGTCTTCGCCGCCAACTGGGCAGGCGACGCGTCCACCGGCCTCGGCGAGCAGATCCGGACGACGATGCTCGTGACGGTCTTCGTCTTCATCGGGATCGAGGGGGCGAGCGTCAATTCGCGGCACGCACGCCGACGCTCCGATGTCGGTCGAGCCACCGTGCTCGGGTTCCTCAGCGTGCTCGCCGTCTTCGCCTCGGTGACCGTGGTCTCCTACGGCGTGCTCCCGCGCGCCGAGATCGCCGCGCTCCGTCAGCCCTCGATGGGCGGCGTCCTCGAGGCAGCGGTCGGCGGCTGGGGCGCCACGTTCGTCGGCGTCGGGCTCATCGTCGCGGTCCTCGGCGCCTACCTCGCGTGGACCCTCATGGCGGCCGAGGTCCTGCTGTCGGCGGCTCGGGCAGGCGACCTGCCCGCATTCCTGCGTCGCACGAACGCGCGGGACACTCCCACCGGCGCCCTGACGATGTCGTCGGTGCTCGCGCAGGTCATGCTCCTCGTCGTCCTCTTCGCCGAGAACGCCTTCGACGCCGCGCTCGAACTCACCAGCGCCCTCGCCCTGATCCCGTTCTTCCTCTCGGCCGCCTACGCCCTGAAGCTCGCGATCCAGGACGGGCGCGCAACCCGCCCGGGCGACGCGGTCATCGCCCTCCTCGCCTCGGTCTACACGCTCTACCTGCTGTGGGCGGCCGGCGCGACGTACCTGCTGCTGTGCCTGGTCATCATCGTCCCGGGGACCATCCTGTTCGCGATCGGTCGACGACAGCAGCGCAGCCGCGTCTTCGCACCGCTCGAGTGGGTGCTGTTCGCCGTCGCCGCCGCGGGAGCCGTCACCGCCGTCGTCCTGATCGCGACGGGTGCGATCGCCCTGTGACGCCGCGCGCGGGGCGTCATGTGGAAAGGAGGCCCCGCCAGACTCGCTAACGTGAAACGGTGCACGAACCGACCCCCACCGAAGCCATCGATCTCGTCGGCCGGTACGAGGCTGAGCAGGAGATCCCCGAGCGGATGCGCGCCGACGTGCGCACCCTCGGCGCCCTGCTCGGGCGCGTCCTCCGCGAGAGCGGCTCCCCCGGCCTGTTCGAGGACGTCGAGCGCCTGCGCGTCGCGACGATCCAGGCCTACACCGATCCGACCGCCGAGGCCTTCGCCCGCGCCGCATCCATCGCCGACGCCTTCACGCTCGAGCGCGCGGACGAGGTGGCCCGGGCGTTCACCTGCTACTTCCACCTCGTGAACCTGGCCGAGGAGCATCAGCGGGTGCGCATTCTGCGCGAGCGGAGCGGTGGAGCCGGTTCCTCCGACGCCGGGGATTCCCTTACGGCCGCCTACCGGCAGCTCTCGGACGAGATCGGCGATGACTCCGCGCTCGCGCGCCTCCAGGGTCTGCGCTTCCACCCCGTGTTCACGGCCCACCCGACCGAGGCCCGTCGACGTGCGGTGTCCTCGAGCATCCGTCGCCTCGCCGACCTGCTGCGTGAACGCGACGCCTCCGACGCCGAGAGCGCCGATCGCAGGCGCGCCGAGCGCCGCATGCTCGAAGAGGTCGACACCCTGTGGCGCACCGCGCCGCTGCGCCCCGAGAAGCCGTCCCCCACCGACGAGGTCCGCACCGTCATGGGGATCTTCGACGAGACGCTCTACACCTCGATCCCGCACGTCTACCGCCGCATCGACGACGCGCTGCAGGGCGAGGATGCCGGTGCTCGCCCGCCGCTCGTGCGACCGTTCGTGCGCATCGGCTCCTGGGTCGGCGGCGACCGCGACGGCAACCCGTTCGTCACGGCCAAGACCACGCGCAAGGCCGCGGCCATCGCGAGCGAGCACATCCTCCTCGGCCTGGAGCGCACCGCGAACCGTGTCGGCCGCACGCTCACCCTCGACGCCGAGTCGACGCCGCCGAGCAGTGAGCTGCTCGGGCTCTGGCACCGTTTGAAGGATGCCGACGAGGACGCGGCGGCGGAGATCGCCAAGCGCTCGCCCAACGAGCCGTACCGCCGGATCGTCCTGCTGCTGGCGCGGAAGATCGCGGCCACCCGCACCCGCAACGCGGACCTCGCCTACCGGGACCCCGAGCACCTGCTCGCCGACCTGCGGGTCCTGCAGGACTCGCTCGTCGCCGCGCACGCACCCCGGCAGGCCTACGGGCACCTGCAGCAGCTCATCTGGCAGGTGGAGACCTTCGGCTTCCACCTGGCCGAGCTCGAGGTGCGACAGCACTCCGCCGTGCACGCCAAGGTGCTCGCCGAGCTGGAGGCCGGCGGCGGCCGTTCCGAGCTCGCCGACGAAGTCCTCGAGGTGTTCCGGACGATCGCCTTCCTCCAGGAGCGCTACGGCCCTCGCGCCGCCGGACGCTACATCGTCTCGTTCACCCAGTCCGCGGGCGACCTCGCCGCCGTCCACGCGCTCGCCCGGCACGCGGTCGGTCCCGACGGCACGCCGCCGGTCCTCGACGTCATCCCGCTGTTCGAGACCTTCGCCGACCTGCAGGCCGCCCCCGGCATCCTCGCCGAGATCGTCGACCACCCGGCGTTCGCGTCCCGACTGGATGCCACCGGCCGCCGCCTGGAGGTCATGCTCGGCTACTCCGACTCGTCGAAGGACGTGGGCCCCGTCGCCGCGAACCTCGCGCTCTACGAGGCGCAGGCCCAGATCTCGGCGTGGGCCGTGCGGCAGGGCATCGAGCTGACCCTCTTCCACGGCCGCGGAGGCGCGCTCGGGCGCGGCGGCGGACCCGCGAACTCGGCGATCCTGGCGCAGCCGCCGCATTCGGTCGACGGCCGGTTCAAGCTCACCGAGCAGGGCGAGGTCATCTTCGCGCGGTACGGCGACCCCGCGATCGCGATGCGGCACATCGACCAGGTCGCCGCGGCGACCCTGCTCGCGTCCGCACCGTCGATCGAGGAGCGCAACCGCTCGGCCGCCGAGCGGTTCGCGGAGGTCGCCGGTGTCATGGACGCGGCGTCGCGGGAGCGGTTCTTCTCCCTCGTGAAGGCTCCCGGGTTCGCGCCGTGGTTCGCCCAGGTGACGCCGATGGAGGAGATCGGCCTGCTCGCCCTCGGGTCGCGTCCGGCGCGCCGCGGCCTCTCCGTCGAGTCGCTGGAGGACCTCCGGGCGATCCCGTGGGTCTTCGCCTGGACGCAGGCGCGCATCAACCTGGCCGGCTGGTTCGGGTTGGGGACCGCGCTCGACGCCGTCGGCGACGAGGCGACGCTGCGGCGCGCCTACGACGAGTGGCCGCTGTTCCGGACCCTCATCGACAACGTCGCGATGAGCCTCGCGAAGACCGACGATCGGATCGCCCGGCACTACCTCGAACTCGGCGACCGCGACGACCTCGCTGCGCTCGTGCGCGACGAGATGGCCCTCACGCGCGACTGGGTGGTCCGCCTCACGGGCGGCACGGAGCTGCTCGCGAACCGTCCGGTACTCGGCCGCGCGGTCAAGATGCGGAGCCCGTACGTCGACGCCCTGTCGCTGCTGCAGCTGCGGGCGCTCCGCGGCATCCGCGAGACGCAGGCGGGCGGTCAGGTCGACCCCGACCTGCAGCGTCTGCTGCTGCTGTCGGTCTCGGGTGTGGCTGCGGGACTGCAGAACACCGGCTGACACCCGGCATCCGTCCGCACGGAGCGCCCCGCACCCGGTCGTCGGAGGCGGGGCGCTTCGTTCAGGCGTCCGCAGCCTCCTTCGCGGGCAGCGGGAAGATCTGATCGAGCAACTGCCCGGTCCACGCGATGAGGTCTGCGTCGGCGAGGGCCTGTCCCGCGGCGCTCGGCAGCGGGACGACCATCGCGTCGCCGTTCTGCACGATCTTCGCCTTCGGGTGCAGACGCTGGAGCCGGACGCGGATGGAGTCCGGGATGTGCGCGGGGGCGATCCGCAGGTTCGGCCCCATCGCGACCACGTCGGACAGACCCGACCGGGCAGCGCGGCGCCGGAGGCGGGCGATCGCGATGAGCCCCTTGACCTCGGCGGGCGGGGCGCCGTAGCGGTCGGTCAGCTCCTCGAGGACCAGGTCGATCGCGTCGTCGACCGCGGTGACCGACGCCGCGGCCGAGAGCTTCTGGTAGGCCTCGAGGCGCAGCCGCTCGCTGTCGATGTAGGACTCGGGGATCCGCGCCTGGACGGGCAGCTCGAGCCTGAGCTCGGTCGGACCCTCGGTGTCCTCGCCGCGGAAGGTCGCGACCGCCTCGCCGATCATGCGCAGGTAGAGGTCGAATCCGACGCCGGCGATGTGGCCGGCCTGTTCCGCCCCGAGGAGATTTCCCGCGCCGCGGATCTCGAGGTCCTTGAGCGCCACCTGCATGCCGGAGCCGAGGTCGTTGTTGACGGCGATCGTCTCGAGACGATCGGCGGCGGTCTCGCTGAGCGGCTTGTTCTCGTCATACAGGAAGTACGCGTACGCACGCTCGCGGGCGCGACCGACGCGGCCGCGCAGCTGGTGCAGCTGAGAGAGGCCGTACTTGTCGGCGCGGTCGATGATCATCGTGTTCGCGTTGGCGATGTCGAGACCGGTTTCGATGATCGTGGTCGAGACGAGCACGTCCGCCCGGCGCTCCCAGAAGTCGTCGACGACCTGCTCGAGCGCGTGCTCGCCCATCTGCCCGTGGGCGACGGCGATGCGCGCCTCGGGCACGAGCTCGGCCAGTTGCGCGGCCACCCGCTGGATCGAGGAGACGCGGTTGTGCACGAAGAACACCTGTCCCTCGCGCAGGAGTTCGCGTCGGATCGCCGCGGCGATCTGCTTGTCGCTGCGCGGTCCGACGTAGGTGAGGATCGGATGCCGCTCCTCGGGCGGCGTCGCGAGGGTCGACATCTCGCGGATGCCGGTGACCGCCATCTCGAGCGTCCGCGGGATGGGGGTGGCACTCATCGCGAGGATGTCGACGTTCGTCTTGAGCTTCTTGAGGGCGTCCTTGTGCTCGACGCCGAACCGCTGCTCCTCGTCGATGATCATGAGCCCGAGATCCTTGAACGCGACCTTCTCGGTGAGGATGCGATGGGTCCCGATGACCATGTCGACGGATCCGTCGGTGATGCCGGCGAGCGTCTCGCGAGCCTCCTTGTCGCTCTGGAAGCGCGAGAGCGGCCGCACCTTGACGGGGAACCCGGCGAAGCGCTCGGCGAAGGTCTCGAGGTGCTGCTTGACCAGGAGGGTCGTGGGGACCAGCATCGCCACCTGCTTGCCCTCCTGGATCGCCTTGAAGGCGGCGCGCACGGCGACCTCGGTCTTGCCGAACCCGACATCGCCCGAGAGGAGCCGGTCCATCGGGATCGGCTTCTCCATGTCGGCCTTGATCTCGTCGATCGTCTGGAGCTGGTCGGGGGTCTCCGCGAACGGGAACGCCTCCTCGAGCTCCCGCTGCCAGGGTGTGTCGGGTCCGAACGCGTAGCCCTTCGACGCCATCCGCGCCGAGTACAGCTTCACGAGCTCGACCGCGATGTCGCGGACGGCCTTCCGCGCCTTGCCCTTGGCCGCAGCCCAGTCCGAGCCGCCCATCTTCGACAGCTGCGGCGCCTCGCCGCCGACGTAGCGCGAGAGCAGGTCGAGCTGGTCGGTGGGGACGAACAGCTTGTCGCCGGGGTGCCCGCGCTTGGACGGCGCGTACTCGAGGACGAGGTACTCGCGCGTGCTCTTCACCGGGTTGCGCCCGCCCGAGGAGACCTCGCGCTGGACGAGCTCGACGAATCGGCCGATGCCGTGCGTGGAGTGCACGACGTGGTCGCCGGGCTGCAGCTGCAGCGGATCGACGACGTTGCGCCGGCGCGAGGCGAGCTTCTTCACGACGCGGTTGTCGCCGCCGATCGTGCGTCCGTAGAAATCGCTCTCGGTGAAGACGGCGAGCCCGGCCTCCTCGATCTGGAAGCCGGCCTCCAGGGTGGCGATCGTCGACACGGCGACCCCGGCGTCGGGGATGCCGATGACGGCGTCCGCTGCGCGGGCGGCGAGTCCCCGTTCGGAGAGCACGTCGCGCGAGCGGTCGACGAGCCCGGAGCCGGATGCCGCGATGACCACCCGCCAACCCTCGCCGAGGAGGTCGGCGATGTGCGCCGTCGCTCCCTCGACGTTGCCGTGGAAAGACGGAACCGCCGTGGCAGACACCCGGACCGCCGCATCCGACCGGTCGACGAGTCCTTCGGCCGCGGCGTCCGCGGCGCCGGAGTCGAACGCACTGAGGGACCACCACACGCCGCCGCGGGCCTTCGCCGCCGCGCGGAGCTCGGGCAGGGTCAGGAAGTCGCCGGAGCCCAGGTGGACCGGGCTGTCGGCGCCCGCGGTCGCGGCGCTCCACGCCGCCTCGAGGAACTCGCGGTTGGTGTCGGCGAGGGTCATCGCGCGCGTCACCGCGCGCTCGGGGTCGACCACGGCGATCGCGGAGCCCTCGGGCAGATAGTCCACGAGGGGGACGACCGCGTCGGCGACGGCAGGCAGCAGCGACTCCATGCCCTCGACGGGGATGCCCTCGCTCATCTTCTCGAGCATGGTGCCGAGACCCGGCATCCGGTCGCGCAGCTGAGCCGCCCGTTCGCGCACCGAGTCCGTCAGGAGGAGTTCCCGGCTCGGGAGGAGGGTCACGCCGCGGACCTCGCCGGGCAGGGAGCGCTGATCGGCGACCGAGAAGGCCCTGATCTGATCGATCTCATCGCCGAAGAAGTCCACGCGATAGGGATGGTCCGCGACCGGGGGGAAGACATCGAGGATGCCGCCGCGCACCGCGAACTCGCCGCGCCGCGAGACCATGTCGACGCGATGGTAGGCGAGCTCGACGAGGCGATGGACGACGTCGTCGAGTTCGTGGCCGCGCGAGCCCAGGTCGAGCTGGACGACGCCCGCGTCGGTGAGGCCGGCGGCGATCGGCTGCAGCGCGCCTCGGACCGACGCGGTGATGACCAGCGGCGTGCGACCGTCCCACTCGGCGGCCTCGCGGAGGACGCTGAGGCGGCGGCCGACCGTCTCGGCGCTGGGGCTGAGCCGCTCGTGCGGCAGGGTCTCCCAGGCGGGCAGGTGGCGCACGATCGCGGTCGGCAGCAGGCACTGCAGCGCCGCGCCGATGCTCTCGGCTCGCCGACCGGTGGGCGCGACCAGGAGCAGGACGGGCGGGCGGCCCTGCGCAACGCGCCGTTCGAGGAGACCGGCGAGCAGTGGCGCGTCGATCCCGGTCACCGCCGAGAAGTCGGCATCCAAGGCTGCGCTGTCCAGCGCCTCCCGGAAACTGTCAGCCTGCTCGAGGGCGCGCACGATCCCGGGAATTGTCACCGGAAGAGTCTACGCGGGGCCGCGGACGCCGGGCCGCCGTCGGGCGATGGCCGGCCGTGTCGCCCGGGACGGCGCTCTGCTCCGCCGCGCGTCATCGGATTCGGAGGATGTCGTCGGATTCGGAGCTGTCGGAGCGCTCTCATCCGAATCAGGTGCACATCTCCGAATCCGGTGACTGCGAGGCGGTGAGGGTGACAGTGTCTGGATCACGCGCGCGGTGCGTGATGCCGCTGCTGCGCGGCGAGCAGACCCTCGTCGATCAGTTGCTCCACCGCGTCTGCGGCCTCGCCGATCGCGATCGGAAGGGTCTTCCGCTCCGCCGCCCCGAACGGGTCCAGCACCCAGTCGGCCGGGTCCTGACGTCCGGGCGGGCGTCCGACCCCGACGCGCACGCGGGGGAACTCCGGCGTTCCGAGCGCCTTCGCCACGTCCCTGACGCCGTTGTGACCGCCGTGACCGCCGCCCGTCTTCAGCTTCAGGGTGTCGAAGGGGATGTCGAGCTCGTCGTGCACCACGACGACCCGCCCCGCCGGCACGCCGTAGAACTGCGCGAGGGCGGAGACCGGGCCGCCCGACACGTTCATGAACGAGTTCGGCTTCGCCAGCACCAGGCGGGCGGCGCCGGGTCGAAGCCACGTCTCCGCGACGCGCGCGTTCGCCTTGTGCGAGCGCAGTGTTTCGGACCGGCGCCGTGCCAGCTCGTCGATCACCATCTGTCCGACGTTGTGACGGGTCGCCTCGTAACGGGGTCCGGGATTCCCCAACCCGACGATGAGCCAGGTGTCGGCCATGCTCGGTCCTTTCGACGACGAAGCCCGCCGCGGCGGGGCCGGCGACGGGCTTCGTTCGGAGATGTCTTACGCGTTCGAGTCCTCGGCGGGAGCGTCCTCGGACGCCGCCTCGCCTGCGCCGTCCTCGGTCTCCTCGTCGCCCTCGGTCTCCTCGTCCTCGACCGGAGCGGGCGGGAACGCGACGACGACGACGATCGACTCGGGGTCGGCCTGCAGCGACGCGCCGCGCGGCAGGGTCAGGTCGGCCGCCGTGATCTGCGCGCCGTCCTCGAGACCCTCGACCGAGACCTCGACGTTCTGCGGGATGTGGGTCGCCTCGACCTCGAGGGCCACCGTGGTGTTCTCGAGCGTCGCGATGGTGCCGGAGAACGGCTCGCCGGTCACGACGACGGGGACGTCGACGAGGACCTTCTCGCCCTTCTTCACGACCAGGAGGTCGATGTGCTCGATGATCTGGTGCACGGGGTCCTTCTGGACGTCCTTGACCAGCGTGAGCTGCTGCTTGCCGTTGATCTCGAGCTCGAGGACGGCGTTGGCGCGACGGACGAGCAGGAAGACCTGGTGTCCCGGAAGCGCGACGTGCACGGGGTCCGTGCCGTGGCCGTAGATGACGGCGGGGATCTTGCCGGCGGCGCGCAGACGGCGGGCGAAGCCCTTGCCGAACTGCTCGCGCAGCTCGGCGACGACCTTGGTGTCGGTCTCAGTCGACATGAGTGTTTCTCCTTGCGGGCCTCCCGCCCCGACGGATCGGAACGGTTGGGACCCAGTGTTGAGTCAGGGCCGGTGCGGCCCAGAACGTGTGGTCTGTGGTTCGACTCGAACGCATGCGCGTGAGGAAAGCCGCGAAGCCTGCTCCACCGCGTCGATCACGGACGCGCAAGACGCATCCCTCGCCGAAGTTCGTCCCGAGTCTACCAGCGCGCCGGATACGATGAAATCCCGCCCTGAACAGACGGAGGAACCCCATGGATTACGGCTGGATGTCGCACGCACTGCTCTGGTTCGTCGGCGCACTCACCACCGCGACGGCGATCTGCACCGTCGGCGCCTTCTTCTCCATGGGGCGCACCTACAAGGATTGAGCGGGCTCCCGTCACACGACGGACCCGCGCCGACGGAGCCGATACCCTTGGCTCTGGCGCGGCCCCGGCTGCGCGGTGGGCCGGCTCGGCCGGCATCCACCCCTCGCTCGCATTTCACACAGACCTGGAGCCACGTATGTCGTCGACCCCCTCTCCCACCGGCCCCTCGACGGACCAGGACCAGGCACCGCACGAGGCGACGCAGCAGCACGAGGGGGCTCCCCAGCCCGAAGAGGTCGACCGCCCCACCGCTCCTGAGGCAGCGTCCACCGGGACTGCGTCAGGCCCCGCCAACATCGGCGTGGTCGGCCTCGCCGTCATGGGCTCGAACCTCGCCCGCAACCTCGCCTCGCGCGAGGGCAACACGGTCGCGGTCTTCAACCGCTCCCGCTCGAAGACCGACGAGCTGATCGAGGCGCACCCCGAGGCCGAGTTCGTCCCCGCCTTCACCTACGAGGAGTTCGCAGCGTCGCTGCAGAAGCCGCGCACCGCGATCATCATGGTCAAGGCCGGCAAGCCGACGGATGCCGTCATCGACGAGCTGATGCGGGTGTTCGAGCCGGGCGACATCATCATCGACGGCGGCAACAGCCTCTTCACCGACACGATCCGCCGCGAGAAGGCTGTCTCCGAGGCGGGATACAACTTCGTCGGCATGGGTGTCTCCGGCGGCGAAGAGGGCGCATTGAACGGGCCGTCCCTCATGCCCGGCGGCCCCGACGAGGCGTGGGTCACCCTCGGCCCCATCCTGAAGTCGATCGCCGCGGTCGCCGAGGGCGAGCCCTGCGTCACCCACGTCGGTCACGACGGCGCCGGACACTTCGTGAAGATGGTCCACAACGGCATCGAGTACGCGGACATGCAGCTCATCGCCGAGGCCTACGACCTCATCCGCCGCGGTACGGGCAAGTCGCCCGCCGAGATCGCCGACATCTTCGCCGAGTGGAACCGCGGCGAGCTCGAGTCATACCTGATCGAGATCACCGCCGAGGTCCTCCGCCAGACGGATGCCGCCACCGGCAAGCCCCTCGTGGACGTCATCGTCGACCAGGCCGGCGCGAAGGGCACCGGCGCCTGGACCGTGCAGACCGCCCTCGACCTCGGCGTCCCCGTCTCCGGCATCGCCGAGGCGACCTTCGCCCGCTCGCTGTCGAGCCACCGCGAGCAGCGCGACGTCGCGGGAGAGCTGCCCGGCCCCTCCCCCGAGTCGTTCTCGGTCGAGGACGCCGATGCCTTCGTCGAGCAGGTCCGGCTCGCGCTCTACGCCTCGAAGATCGTCGCGTACAGCCAGGGCTTCGACGAGATCCGCGCCGGCGCCGCCCAGTACGAGTGGAGCATCGACCTGGGCGCCGTAAGCAAGATCTGGCGCGGCGGCTGCATCATCCGCGCGCAGTTCCTCAACCGCATCGCCGATGCGTACGACGCCGAAGCCGACCTCCCGGTCCTGCTCACCGCCCCGTACTTCGTCGAGGCGCTCGGCCGCACACAGGACGCGTGGCGCGAGGTCGTCCGGATCTCGGCGTCCGCCGGCATCCCCGCCCCCGCCTTCAGCTCGTCGCTGGCGTACTACGACGGTCTGCGCGCCGACCGGCTGCCCGCCGCCCTGATCCAGGGGCAGCGCGACTTCTTCGGCGCCCACACCTACAAGCGCATCGACAAGGACGGCACCTTCCACACGGTGTGGTCGGGCGACCGCTCCGAGGTCGAGGCCGAGGACACCCACTGAGCACCGAATACGCCGTGAGCGCCCGGCCCGCGGCCGGGCGCAGCGACACCGCGCTCCGGGTCCACCGCGCCGCGGCGCGCGTCGTCCTCGCGATCCTCACTGGGATCTACGCGTGGCTCGTGGCCTGGATCACCCTGCGCGCCGCGCCGTACGGGTCCGACATCGGTTCCGCGCTCGACCGGCTCCTCGCGTGGTTCGCGGAGCGTGAGTCCACGGCGTGGATCACGTTCGACCGCGTCGAGTTCGGCGCGAACGTGGCGATGTTCGTCCCGCTCGGCGTGATCGCCGTCCTGTGGTTCGGCGTGCGGGGATGGTGGGCTGCTCCCATCATCGGCGCGCTGGCGAGCGCCGCGATCGAGGCCCTGCAGGCCGTGCTGATCGACACGCGGGTCGCTGATGTCCGCGACCTCGTGGCCAATACGCTGGGCTCGGTGGTGGGCATGTCGCTCATGCTGCTGCTCGCATTCCTGCTCTCGCCACCTCATCCGCGCCGGCCGAGCGCGACGTCCTGAGCGTCGGCGAAGCACAGGCATAGCGGGCTCATAGGTCCGTCATGACAATGGAGGCATGACCATGCCTGCCCCCGCCCTGCAACGTCCCGACGGCTCCCCCCTGCGCGTCCTCGTGGTCGACGATGAGCAGATGCTCACGGACCTGCTCTCGATGGCGCTGCGGATGGAGGGCTGGGAGGTGCGGACGGCGGCGTCGGGCTTCGACGCGCTGGCGGCGGCGCGCGAGTTCGCACCGGACGCCATGGTGCTCGACATCATGATGCCGGACCTCGACGGCATGGCGGTGCTGCAGCGGCTCCGGCAGGGCGGTGACGACGTGCCGGTGCTCTTCCTCACCGCGAAGGATGCCGTGAGCGACCGCGTCGCAGGGCTCACCGCCGGGGGCGACGACTACGTCACCAAACCGTTCAGCCTCGAGGAGGTCGTGGCCCGGCTGCGGGGCCTCATGCGCCGCGCAGGCGCGTCCGCGGGAACGGCGGATCCCATCCTCCGTGTGGGCGACCTCAGCCTGAACGAGGACTCGCACGAGGTCTTCCGTGGCGACGACGAGATCGAACTGACCGCCACCGAGTTCGAGCTGCTGCGATACCTCATGCGCAACCAGCGTCGCGTCCTCTCCAAGGCGCAGATCCTCGACCGCGTGTGGAACTACGACTTCGGTGGCCGATCGAGTGTCGTCGAGCTGTACATCTCCTACCTGCGCAAGAAGATCGACGCGGGCAAGGAGCCGCTCATCCACACCATCCGAGGCGTGGGCTACATGATCAAAGCCGCGCAGTGACCGACCCCGACGAGTCCGGGGCGGAGGCGGGCAGACCACCTCGTCGTCGCAGGCACCATCGGTGGAGCCTGCAGGCGCGCCTGATCACCGCCGTCATCTCGTTCGTGTCGGTGATCCTCATCACGGTGGGGCTCGGGACCGGGACGGTGCTCGAATCGGTGCTGCGCGAGAATCTGGACGCGAAGGTGACCCGCGCGCAGGACGCGATCGCCGTGAAGCTGCGGCTCGATCAGCGGGCCGAGGACATCCTGTCCACCACCTACCAGGAGCGCGGCACACTGCTCTACGTCGCGAACTTCGCCGGCGAGTCCGCGGCGTACGTCGCCGACGACGGCGATGTCCGGTCCATCGACGTCGACGACATCCGGACCGGGCAGGCGGATGCCGGCGCCTGGGCCGACGCGCACGTCGACGGTCTCGGCGACTATCGCGTGCACGCCGTCGCGTACCCGAACGTCAGCTACTCGTTCGTCACCGGCATGCCCACCTCCGAGGTCACGAGCGTGAGCGCGCGCATCGTCACCACCGTCGCCCTGCTCACCACCGGCGGACTCCTCATCCTCGCCGCCCTCATCGCGCTGCTCATCCGGAGCGCCCTCGCGCCGCTGCGATCGGTCGCGGCCACCGCGACCCGGGTGGCCGCGCAGCCCCTGGCCGAGGGCGACGTCTCGATCACCGAGCGGGTGCCCGAGGACGACATCGACGACCACACCGAGGTCGGCCGCGTGGGCCTGGCCCTGAACACCCTGCTCGACCACGTCGACAGCTCGCTCGCCGCGCGCCAGCGGAACGAGGAGCGGATGCGCGCCTTCGTCGCGGACGCGAGCCACGAGCTGCGGACGCCGCTGGCCTCGATCCGCGGCTACTCCGAGCTGTCGCTGCGCGGCATCCGTCACGCGGAGCAAGCGGGTCTCACGACGGGCGGTGTCGTCGCGGAGACGACCCGGGAATCGCTCGAGCGCATCCAGGCGCAGTCCCTGCGGATGACGGCCCTCGTCGAGGACCTGCTGCTGCTCGCACGCCTCGACGAGGGCACCGAGCTCGTCTACAGCGCCGTCGACCTGACGAGGCTCGCCGTCGAAGCGGTCACGGACGCCCGCGTCGCAGGCACCGATCACGACTGGGTCCTCGACGTCGGCGACGAGCCCGTCGTCGTCGCCGGAGACGCCGGGCGGCTGCATCAGGTGGCAGCGAACCTGCTCGCCAACGCACGGCTGCACACGCCTGCGGGCACCCGGGTCACGACCGCCGTCTCGAACGACGACGGCGACGCGGTCCTGCGCATCCACGACGACGGTCCCGGCATCGACCCGTCCATCGTCGACGAGCTGTTCGAGCGGTTCACCCGCGCCGACTCGTCCCGTGCCCGGCAGACAGGCGGCACGGGACTCGGGCTCTCGATCGTGAAGGCCATCGTCGACGGGCACGGCGGTCGCATCCTCGTCGCCTCGGAGCCCGGCTCCACGACGTTCGAAGTGCGTCTGCCCGCCCGCCCCGACTCCCCCGCCGAGGCGGGCGCCGCTCAGTAACCGGCGAACGCGTCGGTCGTGATCGACTTCGCGCGCTCGAGGGCGGGTGTGAGCGACGCGATCAGCGCGGGCGGCCCGGAGACGTACGCGTGCCGTGCGGCGATGTCGGGCACCAGCCGGACCAGCGCGTCGGCGTCCAGGCGCGCACCCCCGGCCCAGGTCCATCCCGTCGGCAGCTCGGCGGGTTCGTCGCGCGTGACGACGACGACCGGCACGCCCGCGTCCTCGAGGTCCGCGCGGAACGCGAGCTCGTCGCTCGTCGAGGCCACGTAGACGAACACGACGTCGCGGGCCTCGCCCGTCAGGCGCAGGTGCCGCAGTTGCGAGACGAACGGTGTGACACCGATGCCCGCCGCCACCATGAGGACCGGCTCCGAGGTGCGTCGGGGCAGGACGAAGTCGCCCCAGATCCCGGTGATCGCCAGCTCGTCACCGGGTTCGACCGTCGCAAGGGCCTTCTTGTAGCTCGACTGCGACCCGTCGCGCATCGCGATCTTCACGAGCGGGAGCTCGGCCGGGGAGGACAGGATGCTGAACTCGCGCCGCGTGCCGCGGGAATCGGGGTGCGCGTGCGGCACCTCGAGCTCGAGGTACTGGCCCGGAGCGAAGGAGACGGGTCGTTCCGCCCGGAAGCTCAGTTCGCGGACGGTCGGGGTGAGCGCCACCCGGTCGACGATCGTGAGCCGCACCGCGGTGCGCATCGCGAACAGGAACGCGACGAGGTTGCCGATCAGGAGCGCCCGCTCCTGTCCGAGCGTGACCGCACCGAGCGAGATCGGCCAGCCGGCCAGGACGCCGACGAGAGCCGCGACCAGGTACTGCTGCCAGCGGCGCGGCGGGAGGGTCAGGGGCTCCGACAGCATGAAGGCACCGAGGAAGAGGAACGGCGAGGACAGGACGACGTTCGAGAGCGTCATCCCCAGGTCGAACGGCAGCCCTGCGCCGCCGACCTGCACGGCGGTCCGGAGGATGCCGACGGCGACGGCGACGAGGAGGAACAGGCCCACGACGCGGACCTTCTCGGTGCGGGTCAGGACGAGCAGCCCCAGGATGAGGACCGGCAGCGCCAGCAGCGGTGAGCCCACCCACCACCACGACGAGCCCAGGTCCGGCACCCAGATGCTCACGATCGTCAGCGCCGAGGCGCCGACCGCGGCCGGGTTGAAGATGTGGCGGCCCTGCCAGGCCAGGAGGTATTTGGATGCCGATGCGAACACACCGGCCAGGGCGATGCCGAGCAGCGGCAGCGGCTCGACCGTCGGCCGCAGCACGAACACCAGGATGAGCGCGGTGATGAGCGCCGACTCGATGCGCCATGGCCGGCGCACGATGCGCTGGGCGACGGCATCCACCACCAGGATCGAAACGGCGAGCACGGCGAACGTCGCCACGATGCCGAGCGGGTCGGCCGAGACCTCGCCCGTGAACGAGATCGCGAGGGCGACGACCGCGAGCGCGACGAGCGCGAACAGGACCAGACGGTACATCGAGAGCCTGCCGAGCACGCCCAGCAGACGGCTCCAGAAAGAGCTCAGGGTGGAGATCACGAGAACAACTCCGCATCGCATCGGGGGGACCATTCGACGGAGCCGTCGGTGCGCATGCGCACCCAGGCGACTCCCCATTCTGCTGCCAGCCGCGGCCCGCCGTCGAAGAACAGCGCGGTCGCGACCGCATCCGCCGTCATCGCATCGGGCGCGACGGCCCACGTGGCGGCGTACGCCCGCACCGGCTCACCCGTGCGGGCGTCGAGCACGTGGTGCAGGCCCTCGCCCCACGCCCGGCGATTCACGGCCGAGGCGCAGAGCGCGGCATCCGTCACCGTCCAGACCCCGATCGCGCGCGTCGGGTCGAAGGGGTGCTCGAGGGCGATGCGCTGGGTCGTGCCGCTGACGGCGATGTCGCCGCCGGCGTCGACGACCACCCAGGCACCGCCGGCGCTGTCGAGCTCGTCCACGACACGGTCGACGAGCCGCCCCTTCCCGAGTGCGCCGACGTCGATCGTCGCGGCCGCCTCGAGGCGGAGCCGGTCGTCCGACCATCGCAGCAGGTCGCGCCAGGTCGCGGGTGCGGCGCTCGCACCGCGGTCGAGCAGTGTGTACCGCGCGTCGTATCCCCGCCGCGCGAGACTGTCGCCGACGAGCGGATTGACGGCGCCGCCCGTGGCGTCGTCGAGGGCGACGTACGCGTCGAGCATGGCGCTGGCGTCGAGGGGTGCGTCGACCTCGCCGCCCTCATGACTCAGGCGGGTGACGGTCGAGTCCGGCCGGAATCGCGACCAGTCCCGGTCGAACTCCGCGATGACCTGACGGACCGCACCTCGTTCGGCCGGCGCCAGCGGCCGCTCGGTGTCGAGCGTCCAGACGGTGCCGATCGCCTCGAACGTCCAGGTCGAGGCGATCGGCGACAGCGAGGTCATGACGCGGCTTCGTCGCGGATCTTCTCGAGGGCCTGGTTGAACCCGCCGCTCGTGAGCGAGGATCCGCCGACGCGGTCGACCTGGATGTCGTCGATGTTCTTGCCGACGACCTCGTCGGCGATGCCGCCGATGAACTCGCCCTGGTACTGCTGGCTCTCCCGCGCCTGCGGGTCGCCGGTCACCTCCACGTCCGTCACGACGTCGGACTCCAGGGTGATGGTGACGCTGATGGTCTCGACCGACTCGGGGGTCTGGTACGACCCGTCCGCGGTGTAGGTGCCGTCGGTGTATCCCCCGCCGGCCGACGCGTCCTGCGAGGTCGAGCCGGAGCCTGCCGGCTCGTCCGACGGGCTGGTCGTCGTCTGTCCGGCGCATCCGGCGAGGAGTGCGAGTCCGGCGACGGATGCCGCGGCGGCGCCGACGCGGACGGTTCGGGGTACGGCGGTGGTGCGGATCATGGGAGGTCCTCCTTCTGTCGTGCCCCCGGCGGGGTCGGTCATCTCAAGTCAGCCGGACCATCCCATGCGACCCCACTCGGATTCCTATGCGTTTGCACGGAACCCGCGCCGACTGCCACCGACGGGTCAGGCGGCGCCGTCGAACATGCTCGTGACGGAGCCGTCCTCGAAGACCTCCTTGATCGCGCGAGCCAGCAGCGGCGCGATCGGGAGGATCGTGAGCCCGTCGAACCGCTTCTCGGCCGGCAAGGGGACGGTGTCGGTCACGACGACCTCATCGATGGACGGGTCCTGCAGCCGCGTGGCGGCCGGGTCGCTGAAGATCGCGTGGGTCGCCGCGACGATGACCCGCTCGGCGCCGTTCGCCTTCAGCGCCTGCGCGGCCTTCACGATGGTGCCGCCGGTGTCGATCATGTCGTCGACGAGGAGGCAGACACGCCCCTCGACGTGGCCGACGATCTCGTTGACCGTCACCTGGTTCGCGACATTGGGGTCGCGACGCTTGTGGATGATCGCCAGCGGCGCGTCGAGACTGTCGGACCAGGTGTCGGCGACGCGGACGCGGCCGGTGTCCGGAGAGACGACGGTGAGTTTCGCACGGTCCTCGGGCGAAAGGGTGCGCTCGAAGTGCTCGAGGAGCACCGGCTTCGCGAAGAGGTGGTCCACAGGCCCGTCGAAGAAGCCCTGGATCTGCGCGGCGTGCAGGTCGACGCTCATGACCCGGTCGGCGCCGGCCGTCTTGAACAGGTCGGCGACGAGGCGGGCACTGATGGGCTCGCGGCCCCGGCCCTTCTTGTCCTGCCGCGAATACGGGAAGTAGGGCGCCACGACGGTGATCCGCTTCGCGGACGCGCGCTTGGCGGCATCCAGCATGATGAGGGTCTCCATCAGCCACTCGTTGACCGGCGGCCCGAAGCTCTGCACGAGGAAGAAGTCGCACCCGCGGATCGAGACCTCGAACCGGGTGAGGATCTCCCCCGAGGCGAAGGTGCGGTGCTCAGTGGGGACCAACTGCGTCCCGAGCGCGGAGGCCACCTCTGCCGAGAGCGCCTCGTGGGAACGGCCCGAAGCGACGACGAGACGCTTCTTGGTCTTCGCGACCAGACCCGGCGCGATCCCGCGCTCGGTGTCCAGATCAACCGTGTTCTTCTTGCGACCCATCGCCCGCTTCCTGTGCGGACCGGGCCCGTGCGGCGGCTTCCGCCGCGCCGGTTCCCGGTCGGTTGTTCTCGACCCACCCCTCGACGTTGCGCTGGGGGGCGACGCTGAGGGCGAGGGCACCGGGCGGCACATCCTTGCGGATCACGGCACCGGCGCCTGTCTTCGCGCCATCACCGATCCTAACCGGCGCGACGAACACGTTGTGCGAGCCGGAGTGCACCTCGTCGCCGATCTCGGTGCGGTGCTTGGCGACGTCGTCGTAGTTCGCCGTGATCGCACCGGCACCGAGGTTGACCCGCCGCCCGATCGTCGTGTCGCCGATGTAGGACAGGTGCGGCACCTTGCTTCCGGCGCCGATGGTCGAGTTCTTCGTCTCGACGAAGGTGCCGATCTTGCCGCGCTCGCCGAGCTGGGTGCCGGGGCGCAGGTACGCGAACGGGCCGACGGTCGCGCCGGCGCCGATGACGGCGAGAGTCGCATCGGTGCGGGTGACGGTCGCCCCCTCGCCGACCTCGCAGTCCACCAGGCTCGTGTCGGGGCCGACCGTGGCGCCCTCGCCGACCACCGTCGCCCGGAGGATGTGCGTGTTCGGGAGCACCGTCACATCGGGCGCGAGCGTCGCGGTCACGTCGATCCATGTGGTGGCGGGGTCGAGGATGGTCGCGCCCGCGAGCTGCCAGCGGCGCACCGTCCGGGCGTTGAGGAGCCGGCCGACCTCCGACAGCTGCACCCGGTCGTTCACGCCGGAGGTGACGGAGACGTCGGCGGCGACGGATGCCGCCACCCGCCCGCCCGCCTGACGCACGAGTGCGACGATGTCGGTGAGGTACTTCTCCGCCTGCGCGTTGGCCGTGCCGATGGCGGGAAGGTGGGTGCGCAGGGATGCCGCCGCGAACACGTAGATGCCGGCGTTCACCTCGGCGACGGCCGCTTCCTCCGCCGAGGCATCCTTCTGCTCGACGATCCGGGCGACGGAGCCGTCGCTCTCGCGGATGACGCGGCCGTATCCGGCGGGGTCGCCGAGCACCGCCGTCATGAGGGTCGCACCTGCGGATGCCGCGCGGTGCTCGGCGACGAAGGCGGCGAGCGTGTCGGCGTCGAGGAGCGGGACGTCGCCGCTGAGGACCAGCACGTCGCCGTCGAAGTCCGGCAGCGCATCGAGCGCCACCTCGACCGCGCGGCCGGTGCCGGGGATCTCGTCCTGATCGACCACGACGACCTCGGGAGAGATGCCGAGCACGGCGTCCGCCACCTGGTCGCGCTCGTGGCGGACCACCACGACGACGTGGGAGGGCGCCAGGTCGCGGGCGACGTCGAGGACGTGACCGACGAGCGGGCGCCCGCCGATGCGATGGAGCACCTTCGGGACCTGGGACTTCATCCGGGTGCCCTGGCCCGCCGCCAGGATGACGACGGCGAGGCGGGGGTCGAGCGCGTTCTCGGTCATGCTCCGCCGCCAGGACTCGAACCTAGACCTCACAGCTCCAAAGGCTGTCGTGCTGCCATTACACCACGGCGGACCGCGCCGGCCCTCCGGCCGCGCGCCCGACAAGTCTGCCACGAAGGGACAGCCCTGCCGGGCGCGTCGGGTGCGCGGAGAGGTCAGCGCAGGACGGTCACCGTGACCGGCTTGCCGGCCGTGACGCCGGCGTCGTTCACGAACTCGACGACGTAGACGTGGCCGCCGCGCGGCATCCCGGATGCCCGGTACGTCACCTTCTGCGCCTTCGGGGTCTGCGCGACGAGCGCTCCCTCGGCGACGACCGCGCCATCCTGCCGCACACGGTAGGAGGTCGCGTTCGTGCCCCACCACAGGTTCGCCGTCACCGTGTAGGTGCCGTCGCCGTCGTGGTTGTCGTGGCTGAGGACGGGGACGCCGGGCTTCGCGGCATCCACCACCACATCCATCGCGGCAGTCGTCGTCTCGCCCTTCGTGTTCGCGAGCACAGCGGTGTACCGGTACGTGCCGTCCTTGCGGCCCGAGACCGGCACGGCCACCGACTGCGCGCGCTGGCCGCGGTATTCGACGGGCACGACCTCAACCAGGCGGCCGTTCTCGTAGAGCCGCACCGAGGACGCGTTCTCACCCCACCAGAGGTTGACGGTCACCGTGTAGGCGCCGTCCTTCAGACCCGTGTCCCAGCCGTTGTCGTTCGACAGCACACCCGTGCCGGGCGCGGCGACCGCGGCGTCGGCGCCGGTCCGCACCAGGGCGGCCTTCGCATCGACGACGAGGGTCCGCGCCGCCGCCACCTGCGCCGCGGTCGGCCAGTCCGCGCCGAGCACGATGCGCGCCTTCTCAAGCGCTGCGGACACGCGGGCGAAGGACCACGTCGTGTACGCCGCGCCGTCGAGGGCGGCGAGCGCAGTGACGTCGGCCCGGAGCGCCGCGGTGTCGGTCTTCTCGCCGGCGCGGACGACGCGGATCGAGTCCACGGTGCCCCACGCCTCAGCGGGGAGATCCGCCGAGACCCCGACGGTGAGGACGCCGTCCGCCCCGACGGTGACCACCGGCGTCGTGCCGGTGCGGAACTGCTGCCACCCCTCGAGTGCGATCGGTGCGCTCTGCGCGCCGGATGCCGTCGCCGCCGTCACCCGGACGGAGCCGCTGCCCTCGCCGTCGCCCTGTCCGACGGCCGAGACGGCATACGTGCCCGGGGTGACACCGGTGATGCGCTGCGTCACCGCGAAGGTGTACGGGGAGCCCGACCAGAACGCCACGGCACGCGAGCCGGCCGCGGCATCCGAGGAGCCGCCGATCGTCGCGCCGGTGCCCCGGACGTCCCACATCGAGACGTCCGACGATTCGAACCCGCCGTTTCGCACCCACGTCGCCGCCGTGACGGTGACCTTCGCGGTGGTCGCGATGCCGCCGACGCGGCCGCTGACCGTGTAGGTGCCGGGACCCGAGATCCACGATGCCGCATCGGACCACGTCGCCTCGCGTTCGACGACCGCACCGTTCCAGGTCCGGACCGAGGCGCGTGCGGGCAGCGTGACGGCGGCGCCTTCTTCGACCGTGACCGCGACGGGCACCACCACCGGCGCCGGCTCTGGTCCACTCAGCACGAGGCCCTCGAGCGCAGTCAGGAGGAGCGTCTCCGCCCGATCGACCCGGTCGGCCGTCGGCGCGGATGACGCGAGGACGAGGCCTGCGACGCGGGCGGCGTCATCGAGCGGAGCGAGGGATGCCGCGGTCGCGACCTTGCGGTCGATGCCCTCCGCACGGGCCACGAGTGCCTTCAGGTCCGCGGTGTCGACCACCTCGGACGCCCGCGTGAGGACGAGATCGTCGAGCGACCCCCACGCGCCGGCGGGGAGGGTCGCGGTGACGGTGACCGTCGCCGATCCCCCTGCGGCCACGGTGATCGGGTCGGTCGCGGGGGCCGACCAGTTGCGCCAGCCGTCGAGCGCGAAGGGCGCCGATGCGTTCGACGACCCCGCCGAGACCGCGATCCGGACCGAGCCGTCCGCACCCTCGCCGTCACCCTGGAGCGAGCCCGAGGCGGTGTACCGACCCGCCGGCAGTCCGGTGACGGTCTGGGTGAGCTGGAACGTGTACGCGGACCCGGAGTAGAAGTGCGCGGACCGCGACCCGGACCGCGGGTCGTCGGTGGCCCGCAGGGTGAGCGCCGACCCGGTGCGGGTCCACATCGACAGGTCCGCGTCCTCGAAGCCGGGGTTGCGGAGCGCATTCACCGGCCGGATGACGACGGTCGCCGTGGTGCGCTCGCCGGAGGTCGTCTCGCCGGTGACCCGGTACGTCCCGGGACCGCCGATCCACTCGGCGTCATCCGACCACGTGACGGCCTCCTCGGCCGTGGAGCGGTCGTTGTAGGTGACGGTCACCGTCGCCGGGAGGTCGATCGCGTCGCCGTCGGTGAGCGTCACGGTCGGGTCCTCGACGTCGACGACCGCGAGCGGTGCGACCGCTCCGGTGCGTGCGTAGGAGAAGACGCGCAGCGACTCGAGGGGCGTGCCGTCGGCGGCGAACAGCGCCTGGTTGTCCCACGCGGAGCCGCCGTAGTACTCGCCCGCATCCTCCGGGTCGTACTCGCCGGCGAAGCTCGACGCCCAGCCCGAGCCGTCACGTTCCCACAGCACCGAGTTCTGTGCGAGCTGGTCGGGCGGACCGACGGGCAGCCAGGCCGGCTCCCAGTAGAAGACGCCGATGCCGGCGTCGCCGACGTCCACGACCGCCTCGATGACGTCGCGGACCGCGGTGGCCTGTCCCTGCACCGAGATCGGGTACTGCGTGGCCTCCGAGGCCAGGTCGATGACGTTGCCGTGGCCGTCCGCGTCCCCGAGCGTGTGCGCCCACGAGGTCTCGGCGACCATGACCTTCTTGTCATACGTGTCGGCCACCTGGCGGAGGACCGAGGTCAGATTCGCTGTGCTGCCGTGCCAGTACGGGTAGTAGGACGAGGCGAAGACGTCGTAGTCGACCCCGCGGGCGTCGAGTTCGGCGGCGTAGCCGGCGTACCGCCCCGCGCTCTCGGGGTTCGTGAAGTGCACGGCGACCAGCGCGTCGGGGTAGACCTCGCGGACGGCCGCCGATCCGGCGGAGAAGATCTTCGCCATCCCAGGCCAGCCCGTCACGCCCGCGACGCCGTTGTTCGTCTCGTTGCCCACCTGCACCATGCGGACGTCGACGCCGGCGGCTTCGAACTGCTCGAGCGCCGCGGCGGTGTATTGGCGGGTCTCGGTCGCCTTCTCGTCGACCGTCAGCGACGTCCACGCCTTCGGCGACTGCTGCTTGGCGGGGTCGGCCCAGAAGTCGGAGTAGTGGAAGTCGACGAGCAGGCCGAGCCCTGCCGCCGTCGCGCGCTCTCCGATCTCGACGGCGCGGTCGACATCGACATCACCGCCGCCGTAGCCGTTGCCGTCCGCGTCGAAGGGGTCGTTCCACACCCGGACGCGGACGTCGGTCACATCGTGGTCAGCGAGGACCTCGAACAGGTCCGCAGGACGGCCCTGATCGTCGCGGAAGATCACGCCGGAGTCCTCGAGCGCCAGCGCCGACGAGACGTCGACGCCGTTGATGAAGTCGGTGGGCATGCCGTCGACCTTGTCCACGACGATCCCGGCCTCCACCGGTCCGTCCGCCGCCGCGGCCGGGCCTGCGGCGAGAGCGCCGAGCATGCCCAGCGTCAGCGCGGTGGCGGTGGAGGCGGCCGTCAGCCGCTGCGTTCTCGATGCTCGCATCGCGTTTCGATCCTCTTCGATCCGGCGGGGTCGTCCGTCGACACCCGAACCTGTTACCGGTCACAGTAGCAACCGGCGCGGCATCTGCACCACCCTCGAGTCGCGATGCGACGGCGCTCTGCGATGATGAGGGAATGGCTCCGGAACACGATGAGGTCGATCGCATCGTGGAGGCGTGGGTGGCCCAGCGGCCCGATCTGGACTTCTCCCCCCTCGAGGTGCTCTCTCGCGTGGACCGCCTCTCGCGCCACCTCGATCGGGCGCGTCGCGAGGCCTTCCACCGCAGCGACCTCGAGCCGTGGGAATGGGACGTCCTGTCCGCGCTCCGGCGCGCCGGCGAGCCCTACACGCTCAGCCCCAAGCAGCTCCTGCAGCAGACGCTCGTCTCGAGCGGGACGATGACCAACCGCATCGACCGTCTGGTCGAGCGCCGCCTCGTCGTCCGCGCCGCCGATCCCGGCGACGGCCGGGGCGTGCTGGTGACGATGACCGAGTCCGGTCGCAACCGGGTGGATGCCGCGATCACGCGACTCGTCGATGCGGAGGCGGAGCTGCTCTCGCAGCTCTCGCGGGCCGACCGGGAGCGTTTGGCCGGCCTGCTGCGCAAGCTCAGCCTCGGCTTCGACGTCTGAGTCCGCCGTGGCGATGCGCGCTCCGCTCCCTGTCCGCGACGGCGTCGGCCCCACGCGACTGCGTGTGCCGCGGACGGGCCCGTGGCAGACCATCGCGGCGTACGTGACGAGCCGGTTCGACCACATCGATCCGGACGTGCTGCTCAGCCGGTTCGACCGCGGCGAGGTCGTCGCGTTCGACGGCTCGCAGCTCACGCGGGAGACGCCGCTGGGCGCCGAGGACTTCATCTGGTACTACCGGGAGCCGCCCGACGAGCCGGACATCCCGGCCGACGTCGTGGTGCGCCACATCGACGGCGACCTCCTCGTGGTGGACAAGCCGCATTTCCTGCCGACGACCCCGGGCGGCGGCTTCCTGATGAACTCCGCCCTCGTGCGGCTGCGCCGGCGGTTCGACAACCCGGATCTGACGCCGATCCACAGACTCGACCGGGCGACCGCCGGTCTCGTGATGTTCTCCGTCCGCCCGGCGACCCGCGGCGCGTACCAGACCCTGTTCGCCGACCGCGCCGTCGAGAAGGTCTACGAAGCGGTGACGACGGTCCCGGCGAGTGGGATGCCGACACTCCCCCTCGTCGTCCGTTCCCACCTCACGAGCACTCGCGGGAGCCTCCGGGCGGTCGTGCACGACGACCGGGAGCCGAACGCCGAGACGCTCGTCGAGGCGATCCGCATCGGCGAGACCACCGCCCACCTCCGCCTGCATCCGCGGACGGGCCGGATGCACCAGCTGCGTTCCCACCTCGCCGGGATCGGTCTCGGCATCCTGGGCGACCGGTTCTACCCCGACCTGCTCGACGAGGCGCCCGACGACCCCGAGCACCCGTTGCAGCTGCTGGCCCGCCAACTGCGCTTCGTCGATCCGCTGACCGGCGAAGCGCGCGAGTTCACGACCGGCCTCACGCTGCGCGAAGCGGGTCGCGTCTGATCAGCCCAGCTGCTCGCTGAGTTCGAACCACCGCTCCTCCGCGTCGGCGACCTCGGTCTCCATCGCGGTGATCTGCTGCATCTTCTCGCCGAGACCGACGTAGTCGCCCTGGTCGTGATCGGCGAGTGCCGTCCGCGCCTTCGTGATCTGGTCGGAGAGTTTGGCGATCCTGCGCTCGAGGCTCGTGACCTCCTTCTCGGCGGTGCGACGGTCTGCACCTGAGAGGGCGGATGCCGTCGGTGCCGCGGCATCCATCTTCGGGACGCCGGCGGGCGTCGCACCCGTCGCCTGCGGATGGCCGGCCCGCAGGCGCAGATACTCTTCGATGCCGCCCGGGAGGTGACGGAGCCCGCCGCCCATGACGGCGTACTGCTGGTCGGTCACGCGCTCCATGAAGTAGCGGTCGTGGGACACGACGATGAGGGTGCCGGCCCAGGAGTCGAGGAGGTCCTCGATGGCCGCGAGCATGTCGGTGTCGAGGTCGTTCGTCGGTTCGTCGAGGATGAGCACGTTCGGCTGGTCGAGGAGGATCAGCAGCAGCTGCAAGCGCCGCTTCTGGCCGCCGGAGAGGTCTTTCACGGGGGTGGAGAGCTGCGCCGAGGCGAAGCCCATGCGCTCGAGCAGCTGCCCGGGCGTGAGTTCCTGTGCCTTCGATCCCGCCCCGAAGGTGTAGGTCGTCCGAAGGCCGGAGATGACAACCCGGACCGGCTCCCCGAGGTGCGGGTCGAGTTCGTCCATCCGCTGCGTGAGCGTCGCGACCTTCACGGTCTTGCCGTGCTTCACGCGCCCGCTCGTGGGCTGCACGGCACCGGAGATGAGACCGAGCAGGGTCGACTTGCCTGCGCCGTTGACGCCCAGGATGCCGGTGCGCTCCCCCGGCGCGATGCGCCACTCGACCCCGCGCAGGATGTCACGGCCGTCGTACGCGACGCCCGTGTCGAGCAGATCGACGACGTCCTTGCCCAGGCGAGCGACGGCGAGGGATTGGAGGGACACCCGATCGCGGATCTCGGGGACGTCGGCGATGAGCTCGTTGGCCGCGTCGATGCGGAACTTCGGCTTGCTCGTGCGGGCGGGGGCACCGCGGCGGAGCCAGGCGAGTTCCTTGCGTGCGAGATTCTGGCGCCGCGCCTCGATCGACGCCGCCTGGCGGTCGCGCTCGACGCGCTGCAGGATGTACGCGGCATAGCCGCCGTCGAACGGTTCGACGATGCGGTCGTGCACCTCCCACGTCTTCGTGCAGACCTCGTCGAGGAACCACCGGTCGTGGGTCACGACCATGAGGGCGCCGGAGGAGGCCGACCAGCGACGTTTCAGGTGCTGCGCCAGCCAGGCGATGCCCTCGACGTCGAGGTGGTTCGTGGGCTCGTCCAGCGCGAGCACGTCCCAGTCCCCCGTCAGCAGTTGCGCCAGGGCGACACGGCGACGCTGACCGCCCGAGAGCGTACCGATGGCGGCATCCCAGTCGAGGTCGGACAGCAGGCCCGCGATGACGTCGCGAACCCTCGCGTCGCCCGCCCATTCGTGTTCGGGCCCGTCGCCGACGACGGCGCGCCCCACGGTGAGGTCGTCGGGGAGGACGTCGCTCTGTTCGAGCACCCCGATCGTCACGCCGCCGCGGACGGTCACCCGGCCGGAGTCGGGTTCGCGACTGCCCGCGAGCATCGCCATGAGACTCGACTTCCCGTCGCCGTTCCGGCCGACGATGCCGATGCGGTCGCCTTCGTCGACGCCGAGCGAGACGCCGTCGAAGACGACCTTGGTCGGGTATTCCAGGTGCAGGGCCTCGGCCCCGAGAAGATGTGCCATCGCCTCCAGGCTACGCGGGGCCGGATGGGCGTCCGGTCAGTACCAGAAGCTGAGTCGCGGCGTGGTCGTCGAGGAGAAGACCCGCGCGACGCGGTGGGAGTCGTCCGTCTCGATGCGGCCCGCTCGGGCGAGCGTCACCGGTGAGACCCCGCCGAGCAGGATCGCGGACAGCTCCGCGACGCCGAGCCGGACGAGGGGCACCCCGAGGGGCGGATCGTCGACGACGTCGACGCCCGGTTCCTCGCCCGCGGACAGCACGAACGTCCCCGCGGCGATCTCGAGCGGGTCGCTCACCTCGAGCGCGATGACGTCGTCGACGTCGTAGGTGCGGGCCTGCAGGGTGGCGGGGACGTCGAGGATCCGGAGGTACTGGTGGTCCTGGATGCGGATGCGGGCGGCCCGCTGATCGGCGATCATCCACCACAGCGGCTCGTCCACCGACAGCTCGCTCGCGCGCACCGTGCCGATGAGATCCAGCGACAGCAGGAACCGCCAGAGGCCGGCGTACGCGGCATCCGTGGCCGCCAGGAGGAGGACGACGTTCGCCGTCGACGCGGCCCAGTCGTCCTCGTTCTCGCTGACGCTGTACAGGGCGACCCCGTCGACCTCGCCGTCGGGCGAGCGGTACTGCACGGCCCGCAGCTTCTCGGCCTTCTCCGCGTCGGGACGGGTGCCGAAGAAGCGGTCCCAGTGCCCGCCGGGCATGTCGATCTCGCCGGGCGATGCGAGCCGCGTGCGCTCATGGAGGCGCGCGGCGGCGTCGCGCCCCTGCTCCCTCGTCACGTAGTCGAGGCGACCCGGCGCCTCGGGTCCGATCCAGCGGGCGCGGCGTGTGGCGATCTCCCACGTTGCCGCGGCAGCCGCGGGGGCGAAGCCGAACCGTCCGTAGATGCCCGACTCGCTGACGGTGAGACCGGCGATCGGGAACCCTTGGGCGACCGCCGTCCGCAGCTCCCCCCGCATCACCCGGCTCAGGATGCCGCGCCGACGGTGGGTCGGCGCGACGGTGACCGAGCTGACCGCGCACATCGGCACGGTGGCGCCGCCCGGCAGCGTCAGGTCTGCGCCCCACGACGCGAACGTGGCGACCGGCTCATCGGGCTGCACGGACTGAGGGTCGTAGACGCCGACCTTGCGTCGGTAGCGGCTGCGAGCGAACGATTCGGCCCGCTGGGAGTCGTTGCGCTCCCCGTCGAGGAATCCGCGCGACATCGCGTCGAGCCAGCGGTCGGCCGCCGCGCGGTCGTCGTCGCCGACGCGCGAGACCTGCAGCCCTTGCGATTCGAGACCCGAGCGGAGGTCGTCGTCGAGCGGGGCGGAGTGGAACGAGTCGGCGAGGGAGCTCATGATCTCCAGGCTAGGGGGATGCCCCGACACGCGCCGTTCAGACGGATCGCGCGCCGGCGACCGGACCCGTGACGGCGTGCGCGACGTGCCCTTCGCCGGTCAGCCGATCCGCGACGCGCGCTGCGTGCGAGGCATCCTCCGCGAGGAGCGCGATCGTCGGCCCCGACCCCGAGATGATGCCGCCGAGCGCGCCGGCGGCGAGCCCCGCGTCGAGCGTGGCCGCGAGGTCCGGACGCAGGTGCACCGCGGCGAGCTGCAGGTCGTTGCGGATCGCTGCCGCCAGGGCCGCGGCATCCCCCGACCGCAGTGCCCGCAGGACCGCCGGGTCGACCGAGGGCGTCGCCCGGTCGGGCGCGATGTCCGCCTCGGATCGCAGCCGGTCGAGCGTGCCGTAGACCTCGGGCGTCGAGAGGCCCCCACCGTCGGCGACGAGCACCCACGCGAAGCGGCCCCGACCCAGCGCCGGCGCGAGTTCATCCCCGCGCCCGGTGCCGACCGCGGTGCCGCCGAGCAGGGCGAACGGGACGTCCGCCCCGAGCTGCGCGCCGAGCGCGTGGAGGTCCGCGGCGGTCAACCCCCCGTCGACCAGGTCGTTCACCGCCACCAGCGCGGCCGCGGCGTCCGCCGACCCGCCGCCCATGCCACCGGCGACGGGGACCCCCTTGTGGATCTCGAGGCGGATGCCGCCCTCCCACCCCACGGCGTCCGTCACCAGGCGTGCGGCGCGCATCGCGAGGTTGCGGTCGTCCAGCGGCACACCCGAGACGTCGACGTCGCCACTCACCGAGATGCCGAACTCGTCGGCGTGCGAGGCCCAGACGTCCTCGAACAGCGACACGGCCTGATAGACCGACGCGACGTCGTGGTAGCCGTCGTCGCCGACGGGACCGACCTCGAAGAACAGGTTGATCTTGCCCGGCGCGCGCACGTGCACGCGCCGAGCGCGATCGGAGATCAGACTCACGCGTTCGCCGAGTCTGCCCAGAGATCGACGTCGATGGAGCCGGCGAGCTCGTCGATGCGGGCGAGCTCCGTGTCGTCGAAGGGCGCGCCCTCCACGGCCGCGAGGTTCTGGTCGAGCTGCTCGGGGCGCGACGCGCCGATGAGGGCGGAGGTCACCACCTCGTCGCGCAGGACCCACTGGATCGCCATCTGCGCGAGGGTCTGTCCGCGCTCCCGGGCGAGACCGTTGAGCTCGCGGAGCGTGGCGAGGGCCTTCTCGTTCAGGCGGCCGTCGGGCAGCGAGAAGCGGCTCTGCGCACGATCGGCCGTGCCGTCGCCGAGGTACTTGTCGGTGAGCAGCCCCTGCGCGAGCGGGGTGAAGGCGATGGCGCCCATCCCTGCGGCGCGGAGCGAGTCGGTCAGGCCGTCCTCGACCCAGCGGTTGAGGATCGAGTACGAGGGCTGGTGGATGACGAGCGGGGTCCCCAGGTCCTTCGCGACGGCGACGGCCTCCTCGGTCCGTTCGGCGCTGTAGGACGAGATGCCCACATAGAGGGCCTTGCCCTGACGCACCAGCGTGTCGAGCGCGCCGACCGTCTCCTCGATCGGCGTCACCGGGTCGGCGCGGTGCGAGTAGAAGACGTCGACGTAGTCGACGCCCATCCGGCGCAGCGACTGCTCGGCGCTCGCGATGAGGTACTTGCGGGAGCCGTTGTTGCCGTACGGGCCCGGCCACATGTCGTACCCGGCCTTGGACGAGATGAGGATCTCGTCGCGGTAGGGCGCGAAGTCCTCGCGCATCATGCGCCCGAAGTTGGTCTCCGCCGACCCGAACGGCGGACCGTAGTTGTTCGCCAGGTCGAAGTGGGTGACGCCCCGGTCGAATGCGTGGCGGAGGAGGGTACGCTGGTTGTCGAAGGGGATGTTGTCCCCGAAGTTCCACCAGAGTCCCAGCGAGATCGCCGGCAGATACAGGCCGCTCGAGCCGACCTGGCGGAAGGCCCCCGCATCGTAGCGGGTGGATGCCGCCTGATAGGGGCGGTGAGTGTCGCCGTTGCGCGACGGAGGGAAGCGGTCCGCGTAGTCGGTCATCCCCCCAGGCTAGCGACCACCCACACACGAAACGTCGGCGAAACGACCGACGCATACGCTGACGCGATCGAGAACTGAGGAGAACAGATGGCGCGACTGACTGCACTGCCGTCCGAGGGCGGGTCCTGGACCGGACTGCTCGACCGCGAGGACATCGTCCTGATCGGTGGCATGCTGCATCTGCGCCATGACGACATCACGCCCGAACAGGCGCGTATCGCGGATCTGCTCCTCGTCTCCGACACCCTGGGCGACGCGGGTGTGCCGCACCTGCTGATCCGCCACTCCCACGGCATCCCGGGGCTCGCCGTCGACCTCGACCACCGTGACCGCGCCGTCGCCGCCCTCGCGCAGCGCGCGGTGACCGAGCCCGTCTACGCCAAGGCGAAGGGCGGCGCCTCCGTCCCGCTCGCCGAGTTCCGGTCGGCGGCGACCGGTCCGTCGTCCGTCCGCCTGTTCCGCCCGCGCGTCGTGGGCGAGCTCCGCTACGGCGCGGGCCACGGGATCCGTCTCGAGTTCTGGCGCTTCGGCGAGGAGCTGGTCGAGGCGCCGCACGCCAACGACCTCAGCCGGCGCCTGTTCGCCGCCGAGGACGTCGAGCCCACGACCGTCGACCGGTACGGCCGCACCTGGCAGACCCTGCACGGCATGTTCGACCCGCACCCCGCCGACGTCACCCACGACATCGACATGGTCTTCTCCTGGGTCGACGGCTCGTCGACCGACTTCCAGCGGCAGCGGGCGGCGCAGCTCTCCGAATACGTCGTCGGCGAGGGCGACGACGGTCCGGCGCGCTACCGGCACGTCGACGAGCTGCGCTACGCGCTGCGGAGCGTGCACATGTACGCGCCGTGGGTGCGTCGCATCTTCATCGCGACCGACTCCCCCGCCCCGGCGTGGCTGCTCGACCACCCCAAGGTGACGATCGTACGCAGCGAGGAGTTCTTCGAGGACACCTCGGTCCTTCCGACCCACAACTCGCACGCGGTCGAGGCTCAGCTGCACCGCATCGAGGGCCTGTCGGAGCACTTCCTCTACTCCAACGACGACATGTTCTTCGGCCGGCCCGTGCGCCCCGACCTCTTCTTCTCCCCCGCGGGTATCTCGTCATTCGTCGAGTGCGAGGTCCGGATCGGGACGGGACCGCGGCGGACGGCGCGCAGCGGCCACGACAACGCGCTGCGACTGAATCGCGAGCTGCTGCGCGAGCGGTTCGGCCGCACCATCGTCCGCGACCTCGAGCACTGCGCCGCGCCGCTGCGCCGATCGATCGCGTACGAGCTCGAGCGCGAGTTCCCCGAGGAGATCCGCCGCACCGCGGCATCCCGCTTCCGCTCCGCGACCGACGTCTCGGTCACGAACTGCCTCTACCACTACTACGCCGCGTTCACGGGTCGCGCGATCGCATCGTCGGCACCGCGTGTGCGCTACTTCCAGACGACGCAGGCGGCATCACTCCGGCAGATGGAGAAGCTCACCGAGCGGTCCGATGTGGACATGTTCTGCCTCAACGACGGCGGCGACCACGAAGTCCCCGAGGCCGTGCGGGTGCGTGCGGTCACGGAGCTGCTCGAGCGGCTGTTCCCCGTGCGCGCGCCATGGGAGGACCCGGCCGTCAGTGCAGCGCCGGCACGCCCGCTCGAGCGGCACGCGTGACAGCACCCGTGACACCCGCCTGAAGGAGTCTGCGCTGCGCCTCGTCGGGGTCGATGTACTCCAACGGGCGGGGCACGTCGATGGGGACCACCGAGTGCACCACCGTGTCGTCGTACACGTGCACGAGGTTGTACGCCTGCGCGCCGTCCTGCGGGCGTGAGCCGCCGACCGGGACCGTGAGGTCCTGTGCGTAGCAGGTGGACGAGGCGACCGAGACCGGGATGCCTGCGAAGGTCGCGAACGTCGAGTAGTGCAGGTGCCCCGCGATGATCGCCCGGACGTCGGAGTCCCGCAGGACGGCGGCGAGGCGGCGCTGATCGCGCAGTTCGACGCTCGACGCGAGCGGGAGGACGCTCGGCACCGGCGGATGGTGCATCGCCAGGACCGTGCCGAGCGGCGCGGGCGTCGCGAGGACGTCGGCGAGCCAGGCGAGCTGCGCATCCGAGACCTCGCCGTGGTGGTGCCCCGGCACGCTCGTGTCGAGGGTGACGATACGCAGGCCGTCGAGCTCGTCGACGCGGTCGTAGGGTGCCGTGGGGTCCGCGGGATGCTGGTCGAGCAGCTCCGCTCGGAACGCGCCCCGGTCGTCGTGGTTGCCCATGACCCAGAGCAGGCGCGCGCCCAGTCGATCGGCGAAGGGTTCGACGAGACCGCGAAGGGTCTCATAGGCCGCGGCCTCGCCGAGGTCGACGAGGTCGCCCGTGAAGACGATCGCGTCGGGGGCGATGCCGCTGGACTCGATCGCATCGAGGGCCGCGGTGAGGGAGGATTCTCCGTCGACGCTGCCGAACAGCTGGGGTCCGGGAGCGCGGAGGTGGGTGTCGCTGAGGTGGAGCAGGATCCGGTCGGCAGCCGGATGCTCGGCGCGGCGCATGAGAGTCTCTTCCGTCGGTGCGGGGACTCGGGTCACCCCCGCCGTGCCCCGAATGTTACCGGCATGTTTCGGGAACGCGCGGTGAATGACGCGCGAAGACCCGGAGAACGACCCCGGATGCGTCGGTTCGGGAGGAGATGACGGATGCCGAGGGCCGGCACCCGGCATCCGATCCTCGGGACGCGTCATCTCCTCGCGAAGCTGCGCGCGAGTGCCCGGCGGTGGGATGCCGCAGGCTCAGGCGCGCGCGATGCGGACGAAGTCCTCGATCGTGAGTTCCTCGCCGCGTGCGGTCGCGGCCACCCCGGCGCGCTCGAGGACCTCGCTCGCCGCGGCGGACGAACCGCCGAGCACGTTCGACAGGGCCTGGCGGAGCATCTTGCGCCGCTGCTGGAACGCCGCGTCGACGATCGCGAAGGTGCGCAGGCGCTCCTCTTCCGTGCCGCGGGGCTCGGCATCCCGTTCGAAGCCGACGAGCACGCTGTCGACGTTCGGGACGGGCCAGAACACCTGGCGCGAGACGGTGCCGGCGAGGCGCCAGGTGCCGTACCAGGCCGCCTTGACGCTCGGGGCGCCGTAGACCTTCGAGCCGGAGGGCGCAGCCAGTCGCTCGCCGACCTCGGCCTGGACCATGACGACGCCGCGCTGGATGGTCGGGAAGTGCTCCATGAAGTGCAGGAGCACCGGCACACTGACGTTGTAGGGGAGGTTGGCGACCAGGACGTCGGGGTCGCCGGGGAGCTCGCTCACCCGCAGAGCGTCCTGCGCGACAACGGTCAGGGCCCCGTCGGGCACGCCGTGTGCGGCAGCTGTGGCGGGCAGGCGCTCGGCGAGACGGTGGTCGATCTCGACGGCGGTGACCGGGGCGCCGCTCTCGAGGATCGCGAGGGTCAGCGAGCCGAGCCCGGGACCGACCTCGACGACGCGGTCTGCGGCGGTCACCCGAGCCGCGGCGACGATCTTGCGGACCGTGTTGGCGTCGACGACGAAGTTCTGCCCGAGCTTCTTGGTCGGGGTGACGTCGAGGTCGGCGGCCAGAGCGCGGATCTCGGCGGCTCCAAGGAGGGTGACGGGCATGGGTTCCAGCCTAGTTGCCGGCTGCTCAGCCACCCTCGCCACCTGTGTCGATAGGAGCGCCGTCCCCGTCCTCAGGAAGGTCGCCGCGTTCGACGGGGCCGTTGCGCTCGGCCCGCTGCTCCAGCTCGGCGAACATCCGATCGACCTCGGCGACCGTCGGGGTCCGCAGACCCGCGGCGGCGTTTCTCAGATCCTCCGGAGGTGCGCCGAAGCCGTCGCCGCCGATGACGAACACCGTGCGGCCGTCCTCGACGACGGCGTATTCATCGATGCCCTCGGCCTCCCGGTGCCACGTCGTCCCGTCCTGTGTGCACGTGGCCTCACCGCCGCCCCACATCTGCAGACCGGCGCAGCCCGCGGCATCCATCTCCCCTGGCTCGGTGCGAACCGTGATCGTGTCGCCCGTGCCGGGCTTCGCCCAGGTCGCGGTCACGCCACCCTCGTCCGTCTCATTCACGGACTGCGGCGCCAGGTCGTACCCCTCGATCGTGGTCGTCACCACGAGTGCAGGGTCGACGCCGAGGTGCGACACGCGCTCGGCGACGTCGGCGGGTGTGGCCGCGGCCGCCGTCGCGCAGCCCGAGAGCCCGATCGCCAGGGCGGCCGCGGGCAGGGCGAGCAGCAGGCGACGAGGCATGCGGCTCACCCTAGCCACGGCGTCCTCAGCCGCGCGCGGCCTTCGCGGCGGCGGGCAGGGCGTCGACGATGCGGCCGATGGCCGCATCGTCGTGCGCCGCCGTGACGAACCACGCCTCGAAGGCCGACGGCGGCAGCGAGACGCCGCCCTCGAGCATCGCGTGGAAGAACCGGCCGTAGGCGTCGGCGTCCTGCGAGGTGGCCGTCGCGTAGTCGGGCACGCCGTGCACGACGGACTCGCCGAAGAAGATGCTGAACAGCGTCCCCGCCCACTGCACGACGTGCGGCACCCCGGCATCCGTCAGCGCAGCGGATGCCGCGTCCGCGACCGCGTGCGCGACGGCATCGAGCGTGCGGTACACCGCGTCGTCGGCGTGCGTGAGGGTCGCGAGGCCCGCGGCGACGGCGACCGGGTTCCCCGACAGCGTGCCGGCCTGGTAGACGGGACCGGTCGGCGCGAGGAGGTCCATGATGTCGGCCCGCCCGGCGACGGCGGCGACGGGGAGCCCGCCGCCGATGACCTTGCCGAACGCGATGAGGTCGGGGACGACCTCCTCCCCCGCCGCCGCCAGCACCCCGGCGTAGCCCGAGCGGGACGACCGGAACCCGGTGAGGACCTCGTCGCTGATGAGGAGCGCCCCGTTCCGGTGGGCGATCTCGGAGAGGAACGCCGTGAAGCCGGATGTCGGGGGCACGACGCCCATGTTGGCGCCGGCAGCCTCGGTGATGATCGCGGCGATCCGGCCCTCGTGAGCGCGGAACACCTCCTCGACGGCGGCGCGGTCGTTGTAGCCGATGACGAGGGTCTGCGCCGCGATCGGAGCCGGGACGCCCGCCGAGCCGGGCAGGGCGAGGGTCGCGAGGCCCGAGCCCGCCTGCGCGAGCAGGCCGTCGGAGTGCCCGTGGTAGTGCCCGGCGAACTTGATGAGCAGGTCGCGGCCGGTCGCGGCGCGCGCGAGACGGATCGCGGTCATGGTCGCCTCGGTGCCGGTCGAGACGAGGCGGATCCGCTCGGCTGCGGGGACGCGCGAGCGGATCTCCTCGGCGAGCTCCGTCTCGGCGGCCGTCGGCGCACCGAAGGAGAGGCCGCGGCGGGCGGCGGCGACCACCGCGTCCACGACAGCGGGGTGCGAGTGCCCGAGGAGCGCGGGCCCCCAACTGGCGACGAGGTCGACGTAGTCGCGGCCGTCGGCATCCGTCACGTAGGCGCCCTGCGCCGACACCATGAACCGCGGCGTTCCGCCGACGGACCCGTAGGCCCGGACGGGCGAGTCGACACCGCCGGGGATCACCCCGCGAGCCCGGTCGAACAGCTCCTGGTTGCGGCTCATGCGAGTTCCTTCCCGGCGCGCAGCCAGTGCGCGACCTCGACGGCCCAGTAGGTGAGGATGACGTCGGCGCCCGCGCGGCGGATGCCGAGCAGGCTCTCGCCGATGGCGCGCTCACGGTCGATGAGACCGGCCGCGGCAGCGTGCTCGATCATCGCGTACTCCCCCGAGACCTGGTACGCCCACACCGGCACGGTCGAGCGGTCCGAGACGCGGGCGAGCACGTCGAGGTACGGCATCGCAGGCTTGACCATGACGACGTCGGCGCCCTCGGCGATGTCGACGGAGGCCTCCTCGACACCCTCCCGGGCGTTCGCGGGGTCCATCTGGTAGGTGCGGCGGTCGCCCTGCAGCGTCGACTCGACGGCGTCGCGGAAGGGACCGTAGAAGGCGGAGGCGTACTTCGCGGAGTAGGCGAGGATCGCGACGTGCGCGAAGCCCGCGGCATCCAATCCAGCGCGGACCGCGGCGACCTGGCCGTCCATCATCCCGGAAAGGCCGAGCACGTCGGCGCCGGCGCGGGCCTGCGCGACGCCCATCTCGGCGTAGACCTCGAGGGTCGCGTCGTTGTCGACCGAGCCGTCGGCGGCCAGCAGACCGCAGTGACCGTGGTCGGTGAACTCGTCGAGGCACAGGTCGGCCTGCACCGTGAGGCGACCCGCGGCGGCGCGCGTCGCGACGGCGATCGCGCGGTTGAGGATGCCGTCGGGGTCGGTCGCTCCACTGCCGACCGCGTCGCGGACGGCGGGGACGCCGAAGAGCATGATCCCGCCGATGCCCGCGACCGCGGCCTCGTCGACGACGTCGGCGATCGCATCGAGCGGATGCTGCGACACCCCCGGCATGCTCGCGATGGGCTGCGAGGCGGTGATCCCCTCCTTCACGAACACCGGCAGGACGAGCTGCGACGGCACGAGGTGGTGCTCGGCGGCGAGGCGGCGCAGGGCGGGCGTGCCGCGGAGGCGGCGGAGGCGGCGGGTGGGGAACGAGGTCATGAGGACTCCTTGACGGGGACGAGCGCGTCGAGCTCGGCGATCAGCGCGTCGATGCTCTGCGTGCCCGCGGTGTGCCCGACGCGGAAGCCGAGCGCTTCGGCGTCGCGGGTCGTGCCGGGACCGATGGACGCGACGAGGGTGGATGCCGGGAGGGGCCCGACCTGCCGCCGGAGCTCCCGTCCGACGCTGAGCGAGGTGAGGAGCACGACGTCGATCCCGCCGGTGCGGAGCCCGTCGGCGACGTCCTCGGCGAGGTCGATCCCGACGGTGCGGTAGGCGATGCAGACGTCGACGGCGAAGCCTCGGACCTCGAGCTCGTCGCTGACGACGGCCTGCGCGAGATCGCTTCGCACCACGAGGGCCCGACCGGTCGATTCCGGTGACCGGGCCGCGCACCACTGCGTGATGAGGGCGGATGCCGACGCCTGCCCCGCGGGGACGAAGTCGACCTCCCAGCCGGCATCGGCCACGGCGCGCGCGGTCGCACGGCCGACGGCGGCGATCCGCGTCGTGGCGGGCACCTCGACGCCGTGCGCCCGCAGCTGCTCGATGCTGGCGGCACTCGTGACGAACAGCCACGCGTACTCGCCCGCCGCGAGCGCGGCGAAGGCGCGCTCGCGCGCGGCCGGGTTGCGGGGCGGCGCCGATCCGATGAGGGGGGCGAGGACGGCGTCCGCTCCTCTGGCACGCAGGTCCGCGCGCACGCGTTCGCCCCACGCACCCGCACGGGGTACGAGGACGCGGGCGCCGCGGAGACGGCCGGACGGTGCGGTCATCGCGAGGTGCCGGCCAGGTCGGCGAGGTCGGCGGCACCCCCGTCGAGCAGTTCGGCGACGACGTCCGCCGCGGCGACGTCGGGGTCGGCGTACGGCTCGAGGCGGCGACGGGCGGCGACCGACCGTGCGCCGTCCTCGGCGTACACGTGTGCGACGAGGCTGACGACGTCGCCCTCGCGGACCGCATCGATCGCGACGGGAGCAGCGCAGCCCGCCTCGAGTCGCCGCAGCACCGCCCGCTCGAGGTGGGCCGCGAGCGCGGTGTCGGCGTGCTCGATGAGCGCGACCGCCTCGGCCACATCGGCGTCGCCGTCACGGACCTCGACCGCGAGGGCCCCTTGCGCGGCGGAGGTCGGCCAGTCGAGCACCTCGGTGATCGCGGCATCCCGACCGATCCGGCGAAGGCCCGCCTCGGCGAGGACGATGGCGTCGTACTGTCCGTCGGCGACCTTGCGGAGGCGACTGTCGACGTTGCCGCGGATGCCCTCGACGACGAGGTCGGGGCGACGGGCGAGCACTTGGGCCACTCGACGCGGGGAGCCGGTGCCGACACGGGAACCGGCGGGCAGCGCGTCGAGGGTCAGGCCGTCACGGGAGTGCAGGATGTCGCGCTGCGAGGCGCGTACCGGAACAGCACCCACGACGATGCCGGGGTACGGCGCCGTCGGCAGGTCCTTCATCGAGTGCACGAGGAAGTCGCACTCGTCCCGCAGGAGGGCATCGCGAAGCGCCGTCGCGAAGACGCCGGTGCCGCCCATCTGCGCGAGCGGACCGGTGAGGACGTCGCCCTCGCTCGTGATCGGCACGAGTTCGACATCGCGACCGGATGCCGCGGCCACGGCATCCGCCACGTGCTGCGACTGGGTCGTCGCGAGCAGACTCGCCCGCGTACCGAGGCGCAGGGTGCCGGTCACGGCGCGACCCCCGCCAGCGCCGGCTGGAAGCCGAGGCGCTTGTTCTCGCAGCAGCCGGGACGACACACGTCGTACCAGGGACCGAGGTCCGTCACCGCGGGGCGCTCGGCTGCGGGCGTGCCCTGCAGCCGCTCCTCGACGAGGTCGACGAGCCCCGAGACGTAGTCGGGATGCGTGCTGGGGGTCGCGGTGCGCACGGCGACGAGGCCGAGCTCCTCCGCGGTCTCCATCGCCTCGGTGTCGAGGTCCCACATGACCTCCATGTGGTCGCTCACGAAGCCGAGGGGCACGATGAGGACCGCCTTCCGGCCGCGGCCGGGCAGCTCCTGCATCGCGTCGTTGATGTCGGGCTCGAGCCACGGCACCTGCGGCGGGCCGGAGCGGCTCTGGAAGACGAGCTGCCACGCGCCGGGGAAGCCGAGGCGCGAGATGATCTCCTCGCCGACGGCGAGGTGCTGCGCGACGTAGGCGCCGCCGGGGCCGAATCCGCGCTCGGGCGGGCCGGAGCGATCGGCGTCGGAGGTCGGGATGGAGTGGGTCGAGAAGAGGATCTCGACCTCGTTCGCAAGATCGGTGGTGCCGCGCTCGGCGAGCTCGGCGATGCCCGCACGGATGCCGTCGACGAAGGGCGCCACGAAGCCGGGGTGGTCAAAGAATTGCCGGACCTTGTCGATCTGCACGTCGGTCTGGTGGCCGGTGGCCTCGACGGCGTCGGCGAGGTCTTCGCGGTACTGACGGCACGACGAGTACGAGCTGTACGCGCTCGTCGCGATGGCGAGGAGCGTTCGCCGCCCGTCCGCGACGGCGGCGTCGATCGCGTCGGTGACGTACGGCATCCAGTTGCGGTTGCCCCAGTAGACGGGCAGGTCGAGTCCGCGGGATGCGAGTTCGGCGTCGAGGGCCGCCTTCAGCTCGCGGTTGTGCTCGTTGATGGGCGACACGCCGCCGAAGTGCCGGTAGTGGTGCGCGACCTCCTCGAGGCGTTCGTCCGGGATGCCGCGGCCCGCGGTGACGTTCCGGAGGAACGGGATGACGTCGTCCTGCCCTTCGGGACCGCCGAAGCCGAGGAGGAGGATGCCGTCGTACGCCACGGGGGTCGTCGCGTGCGGATCGCCCGCGCAGGCACCCTCGGTCGCGTTCGGGATGACGCATCCGTCGGCGACGACGGTGCCCGAGGCACGCGGCGGCTTCGGACGGAATTCCGCGTTCACGGACCCGATGTTCTGTGCGCTCACGAGAGCACCTCCGCGAGCTCGTCGATCTCGACGCGGCGCCCGGTGTAGAACGGCACTTCTTCGCGGACGTGACGACGGGCGTCGGTGGCCCGGAGCTCCCGCATCATGTCCACGAGGCTGATCGGGTCGTCGCACTCGAGCGGCAGCAGCCACTCGTAGTCGCTGAGCCCGAAGGCCGACACCGTGTTCGCGACGACGTCGCGGAACGCGGCGCCCTTGCGTCCGTGCTCGGCGAGCATGCGCGAACGCTCGTCCTCGGGCAGCAGATACCACTCGTAGCTGCGGACGAACGGGTAGAGGCACAGCCAGCCCCGGGCATGCTCGCCGCGCAGGTAGCCGGGCACGTGTCGCTTGTTGAACTCTGCCTCGCGGTGCACGCCCATCGCGCTCCACACGTTGGTGAAGGAGGCGAGCACGGCCGTGCGCCGCAGCTCCCGCAGGGCCCGCTGCAGGGCCGCCGGGTCCTCGCCGTGCAGCCACACCATGAGGTCGGCCTCGGCCCGCATCCCGGTGACGTCGTACAGACCGCGCAGCGTCACCTCGCTGCCGGCGAATCCGTCGACGACGGCGCGCAGGTCGCGCAGCTCGTCCGCCGAGGCGGCGCTGCGCGGACGTGGTCCGGCGAGGATCGCGAAGAGTGTGTAGCCGAGGCCGGGGGCTGACAGGTCGTCAGCGGACATGACGTCCTCCTTCGGAGGGTGTGGGGTGGGACAGCAGACGCGACGCGAGGGCGCGGGCGTGGGGGATGACGGAGGCGAGGCCGGTGCCGGCGGCGACCGCACCGATGACGTGGATGCCGCGGGCCGACGCCGCTGCGGCGACGGACTCCTTCACGGCGGGGGTGACGACGGCATCGGACCAGCTGACCGGGGTCACGCTGCGGACGTCAGCGGGGCCTACATGGACGCCGGCCAGCTTCCGCACGGCGGCGGCGACCTCGGTCGGCGTCGCGAGCCCTCCCGCGGCGGCGTCCCGCGCCGAGAGGCGGACGACGTGCACACCGGCCGGCAGCGCCGCGGCGGCCCACTCCCATTTCGCGTCGACGTGGGTGAGCGCCTTCGCCGCGCTGGGAACGTCCGGGGCGGCGATGACACCCGACCCCACCGGGTACCCGCGGAGAGCGTCGGAGGCGACCTCCGCCACGACGAGCCCGACGGGCGACGCGGACGACGCCGGCACCCCGAGCAGCGATGCGGCCGCGGCCGGGCCGGTGGCCAGGACGACCTCGCGTGCCGAGATCGTCTCACCGTCGAGCACGACGTCGGTACCGAGGGCCCCGGGACGGACGGAGCGCACCGGCGCACCGGTGCGGACGACGGCGCCGGCCCGCAGCGCCGCGATCTCGAGCTCCGCGGCGAGGCGCCACAGCCCGCCCTCGACCCCGCGCACGGCGGATCCCGCCCGGGCATCCGGTGCGAGCTCGTCGACCGCGGCGGCCAGGGAGCCCCGCTGGAGGAAGCGCTGCCAGAGCACCGGGTGCAGCGCCGACAGCCTCACCGACGTGGCGCGCTGCGAGTACACGCTGGCGCAGAGGGGCTCGACCAGCCGCGCGGTCACACGGTGACCGAACCGCGCGGTGGCGAGGTCCGCCAGCGACGGCTCGTCGCCGCCCTCGAACGCCGTGTCGACCGGCAGCTGCCGCTCCTGGGCGGCGCGACGCGCGCCGGCACGACCCAGGATGCGGACGACGTCCGGTGCGGATGGGTCGGCGGGCATGCCGAGGAGGGCGCGGCGCGGGAGCGGCGCGCGGCCCACGCGTCCGAGTCCACGCCGGAACGCGACGTGCGCGCCGCCGGCGCGCGGCTCCACGAACTGGACGGCCAGTCGCGCGTCGGCGACCAGGTCGACGACGCCCGTGGTGCGGGTGGCGAAGGATTCCGCACCGAGGTCGAGCTCGGTGCCGGCGACGGTGCCGCGGCGCAGCATCCCGCCCGTGGCCTCGCCCGCCTCGAGCACGACGACGTCGCGTCCGGCGCGGGCGAGTTCCCACGCCGCCGTCAGCGCGGCGACGCCGCCGCCGACGATGACGACGTCGTGGCTCCGGGAGGCAGCGGTCACTGCGCCCGCCACTCGTGGACCGTCCGGACCACCGCCGAGATGGCGTCGGGGTCGGCCTCCATCGGGACGCCGTGTCCGAGGTTGAACACATGGGCGCGGGCGGCGCGCCCGGACTCGAGCACGCGCTGGACCCCGGCGGTGCGGACCTCCTCGGGCGCGAACAGCAGCGCGGGGTCGAGGTTCCCCTGCAGCGTGAGGTCCCGGCCGATCCGGCGATGCGCCTCATCGAGCGGCACGCGGTAGTCGACCCCCAGCGCGTCGATGTCGGGGGTCGCCATGTCGGCGAGGATCTCGCCCGTTCCGACGCCGAAGTGCACGAGCGGCAGACGGTCCACCCCCTCGGGGAGCGGCAGCGAACGAGCGTGGCCGAGTGCGGCGACGGATGCCGGGAGCACCGACGCGCGGTAGTCGTCCGGGTGCAGGCCACCCGCCCACGAGTCGAAGAGCTGCCCGACGCTGGCACCGGCTTCGATCTGGAGGGCGAGGAACCGGCCCGTCACCTGCGCGAGCCACATCGTCAGCTCGCGCCACGCGACCGGGTCCTCGTGGATCAGCCGTCGCGCCGCGAGGTGGTCCTTCGACGGTCCGCCCTCGACGAGGTAGGCCGCGAGGGTGAAGGGCGCGCCGGCGAAGCCGATGAGCGGCAGCGGCTCGCCGCGCTCCTCGGACAGCTCGGCGAGCATCGCCGTCGTCCGGCCCACGGCATCCGCGATGGCCTCCCCCCGCTCGTGGACGAGCGCCGGGTCGATCGCGACGGCGCGCGAGATGTCGGCGGGGGTGCGAAGCGGCTGCGAGAACACCGGACCGCGTCCCGCGGCGATCTCCACGTCGATCCCGAGGAGCGCGAGCGGCACGATGATGTCGCTGAAGAAGATGGCGGCATCCACCCCGTGCCGGCGCACCGGCTGCATCGTGATCTCGCTCGCCAGCGCCGGGTCGAGGCACGCCTCGAGCATCGTGCCCTGCGACCGCAGCGCACGGTATTCGGGCAGCGAACGACCGGCCTGGCGCATGAACCAGACCGGGGTGATGTCGGGGCGGTCGCCGAGCAGTGCCCGGACGAGACGGGACTGCCGCGTGTTCGACGCGACGAGGGGGTGGCTGAGGGCCGGAATGATGAACTCCTCGAATCGGTTAATCGATATACTAGTCCCGATCCGAGGGGGTTCTTCTCACTGTGCTCGTCTGTCTGACCGCCCACCAGCGCTCCACACCGTTCGATTCGCTCGAGCGGCTGTCGACGGTGGGCGACGACCTCGCCGAACGCCTCTCGGGCGTCCACGATTCGGTCCGGGGCGCCGTGGTCCTCGCCACCTGCAACCGCTTCGAGGCGTATTTCGACCTCGCCGAGGACCGCGACCTCGCCTCGCCGATCCCGGCGATGGATGCCGCCATGGAGGCGATCTCCGCCGCCGCCGACATGCCCTACCGGGACCTCCGCGAGAACGTCGACTTCGCCCATGGCAACCAGGTCGCCCATCACCTGTTCACAGTGGCCTCGGGACTCGACTCGGTCGCCGTCGGCGAGGACGAGATCGCGGGACAGGTCCGTCGCGCGCTCGAAGCCGCCCGCGAGCGCGGCCTCACGACCGCGCCCCTCGAGCACCTCTTCCAGCGCGCGACGGAGACCTCCCGGACCGTGAAGAACACCACGCGGCTGGGAGAGTCGGGCCGCTCGCTCGTGCGCCTCGCCGTCGACCTCGTCACCCCGCGTCTCGACGACTGGGCGAGCGCCCGGGTGCTGCTGGTCGGCACCGGCCGGTACGCCGCCGCGGCGCTCGCCGCGCTGCGGGCGGTCGGCGCACAGGACATCCGGGTGCACTCGCGCTCGGGGCGTCAGAAGTTCGCGAACCGGGAGCACCTCGTCCACGTCGCACGCGAGGACTATGCCGCCGAGGCGGCGATCGCCGACGTGATCGTCACCTGCACCGCCACCACCGACGTCTTCGCCCTCGACGGTGCCGCGCACGCCGAGGCCCGCGGCGGCCGCACCGTCCCGCAGGTCGTCATCGATCTCGGCCTCCCCCGCAACGTCGACCCCGAGGTCGCCCTCCTGCCGGGCGTCGACCTCCTCGACCTCGAGACCATCCGTCTGCACGCGCCCGTCGACGAGGCCGCCACCGTCGGCCACGCCCGCGAGATCGTCCAGGCCGCGGCCCAGCGTCACGCTGCGGCGCGTCGCGTGCACGAGGTCGCGCCGTCGGTCGTCGACCTGCGGCACTTCGTCCAGGGCCTCCTCGACGAGGAGCTCACCCGTGCCCGGCGCCGAGGGGACTCCCCCGAGGTCGAGACCGCCCTGCGGCACTTCTCCGGCGTCGTGATGCACCACCTCATCGCTCGCGGTCACACGCTCGCGTCCTCCGGTGCCGGTGCCGCCTGGGCCGACGCCGTGCGGACGGTGCTCCCGGGCTCCTCCCCCACCACCTCCCCCGACGAGGGCGAGCAGTCGTGAGCCCGAGCGTCACGCTGAAGGACATCGCGCGCGCCGCAGGCGTGTCGACGGCGGCCATCAGCCAGGCGCTCAACGACCGCGGCAGCATGCGTCCCGAGACGCGGGAGCGCATCAAGACGCTCGCCGCCGAACTCGGCTACGTCCCCAACCGACACGCGACCGCCCTGCGCAGCGGCCGCACGATGACGGTGGGCTTCGTCATGGGCGACGATCCCGAGCCCGATCGGCGGATCCCGGACCGGCGCATCGAGGTGCAGCGGACCCGCAAACTCACCTCGCTCGTCCGCGCCGCCGCCGAGCACGGCTTCACCGTCACCGTCCTGCCGCAGTCGAACCCCGGTCTCATCGCCGGGACGACGCTGGATGCGCTCTACGTCCCCGACGCCCGCGGCAGCCAGCAGCTCCTGCAGGCGGCGATCGCCCGCGGCATCCCGATCGTGGCGGACGACCAGTTCGTGGACGGATCCCGGGGTCTCAGCATCCGGACGGGCTACGACACCGCCGTCCGCGCAGGGCTCGACGTCCTCGAGCGCTCGGGGGCGCAGCGCATCGCGTACCTCACCGACGAACCGGCGGCGGGCGGGTCCTCGCCGCGTGATGAGATCGGCCGCGCGGCGTACGAGATCTGGAGCTCGGTGCGGGGGCGGGAGTCCGTCGTCCGCACGATCGACCCCGCCCGTCGCACGCTCCCCCGCGTCCTCACCGAGGTGCTGGCGGGCGGCGCGGACGCCGTCTTCGCAGGGGCGGAGGACGGCCCGGACGTCTACCTGCAGCTCGAGGAGATGCGCCTCGTGATCCCGCGCGACGTGCAGCTGGTCGCGCTGTGCACGAGCGACTGCGCGGTCAACCGCCGGCTCGGCGTCACGCACGTCTGCATCCGACCGGACCTGGCCGCGGACGTCATGTTCGAGACGCTCCCCGCAGCCCTCCTGAGCGACGGCCCCCGCGTCGTCGACCTCCCGTGGGAGCTCGTCACGGGCGCGACGACGCGGCCGTCGCTGGCCGCCGTGGGTCAGTCGGCGAAGGCCCCGTAGACCTCGAGGGTGTTCTGCGCGAGCTGCGCGCACAGCTCGTCGACCTCGACGCCGAGCTCGGCCGCCATGAAGCGGACGGTGGCGGGGACGAGGTAGGGCGCGTTCGGCCGCCCGCGATGCGGCACGGGCGTGAGGAACGGGGCGTCCGTCTCGACGAGGATGCGCTCGCGCGGCGTGACCGCGAGCGCGTCGCGCAGGTTCTGCGCGTTCTTGAACGTGACGTTGCCGGCGAAGCTCAGCCAGTAGCCGCGCTCGGCGCTGTACCGTGCCATGTCCGCGTCGCCCGAGAAGCAGTGGAACACCGTCCGCTCCGGTGCGCCGACGCGCTCGAGGGTCTCGAGCACCGCCTCGTGGGCGTCGCGGTCGTGGATCTGCATCGCGATGCCGTGACGCTTGGCGATGTCGATGTGGGCTTCGAAGCTCTCGACCTGCGCCGGGATGCCGTCCGCCTCCGTGCGGAAGAAATCGAGCCCCGTCTCGCCGACGGCCCGCACGCGCGGTTGCGCCGCGAGCTCGTCGATGACGGCGACGGCCTCGTCCAGCCGCCCGGCGGCCTTGTACGCCGGGGCCTCGTTCGGATGGATCGCGACGGCGGCGAGGACCGAGGGGTGGGATGCCGCGGCCCAGGCCGACCAGCGGGACGACTCGATGTCGCCGCCGGCCTGCACGACGCCGATCACGCCGACGTCGGCCGCGCGCGAGAGCTGCTCGTCGAGTCCACGCGGCTCGTCGCCGTCCTCGATCTCGAGGTGGGCGTGGTTGTCGTAGACCGGCACCGCGAGCGGCTCGGGGGCCTCCGGCCACCGCACGTCGCGAGCCGACTGCGCGCGCTGCCGGACGTACCCGCTCGGGTCGTCCGTCATGCCGTCTGCTCGACGCGCGGGAAGAGCGGGGTCAGCGTGGTCACGGTCGCGCCGGCGGGGAGGACGCCCCAGATCCCCGCCTCCCGCAGCGGCTGCGCGGCGAGCTCGCCGGGGGCGCCCAGGGCGTCCCAGAGCTTCGCCGTCGAGCTCGGCATCACCGGCGACAGCAGGACCGCGAGGGCGCGCAGTCCCTCCGCCGCCGTGTAGAGCACCGTCGACAGGCGCTCTCGCTGGGACTCGTCCTTCGCGAGCGCCCACGGCTCGTTCGCGGTGATGTAGCCGTTGAGCTCGTCCACGATCCGCCAGATGGCCGCGATCGCCTCGTCGGGACGGAAGGCGGTCATCGCCGCATCCGCCGCGGCCGCGGCATCCGCCACGGTGCGCTGGATCCGCAGATCGATCTCCTGCGCGTCACCGGGGGTGGGGACGACGCCGCCGAAGTAGCGCTCGATCATCGCGACGGTGCGCGAGGCGAGGTTGCCGAAGCCGTTGGCGAGCTCAGCCTGGTAGCGGGCGGACAGGTCCTCCCATGAGAACGATCCGTCCTGACCGAACGCGATCGCCGACAGGAAGTAGAACCGGTAGGCGTCCGATCCGAACACGTCGGTGATCTCGGTCGGGGCGATCCCGGTGAGCTTCGACTTCGACATCTTCTCGCCGCCGACGAGCAGCCAGCCGTGTGCGAAGATCCCCTTCGGCACCTCCAGCCCCGCGGCCATCAGCATCGCCGGCCAGATCACCGCGTGGAAACGCAGGATGTCCTTGCCGACGACGTGGTAGGCGGGCCACCGGCGGTCGAACTGCTCGGGGTCCTCGCCGTAGCCGACCGCGGTCGCATAGTTGAGCAGGGCATCGACCCACACGTAGATGACGTGCGAGTCGTCCCACGGCACGCGGATGCCCCAGTCGAAGGCCGAACGCGAGATCGACAGGTCCTTGAGGCCCGAGCGCACGAACGACACGACCTCGTTGCGGGCCGAGTCCGGGCGGACGAAGTCGGGCTGGGTCTTGTAGAGCTCGAGCAGGCGGTCCTGGAACTCGCTGAGCTTGAAGAAGTAGTTCTTCTCCTGCAGCAGCTCGAGCGGCTTGGAGTGGATCGCGCAGACCTTGAGGCCCTCGAACGGACCGGTGCCGTCGACGATCTCGGCCTCGGGCTTGAACTCCTCGCATCCGACGCAGTACAGCGCCTCGTACTCACCCGCGTAGATGTAGCCGCTGTCGTAGAGGGCCTGCACGAACTTCTTGACACGCTCCTCGTGGCGGGGCTGCGTCGTGCGGATGAAGTCGTCGTTGGCGACGTCGAGGGTCTTCAGCAGCGGGAACCAGGACTCCTCGACGAGCTTGTCGACCCACTCCTGCGGCGTGACGCCGTTGGCGGTCGCGGCGCGGAGCATCTTCTGCCCGTGCTCGTCGGTGCCGGTGAGCATCCAGGTGTCGTCGCCCGCCTGACGATGCCAGCGCGCGAGGGTGTCCACCGCCACCGTCGTGTACCCGTGCCCGATGTGGGGCAGATCGCTCGGGTAGTAGATCGGGGTGGTGATGTAGAAGGAGCCGCCGGAAGTCACCAGGAGATTCTACGGGCGGGCAGGCGGCCTCCGTCGTTCATGACGGCGTCCGGGACGGCGTGGTGCTAGGCGCTCGCCCGCGCCACGAGCGTGGTCGGGAGGACGACCGATTCCCCTTCGCCGCCGGCGATCACCTCGAGGAGCACGTCGACCATACGGGTCGAGATCTCGGACCACGGCTGGCGCATGGTCGTGAGCGGCGGATCCGTGGTCGCGGCGAGCCCCGAGTCGTCGAATCCCGCGACCGCCACGTCCTCGGGGACCCGGCGCCCGGCCTTGCGCAGGGCGGCGATGGCGCCGACGGCCATGATGTCGGATGCCGCGAACACCGCATCGATGTCGGGTGCGCGCTCGAGCAGACGCGTCATCGCCGCCTCCCCCGCCTCGCTCGAGTAGACGTCCTGCTCGACGAGGTCCGGATCGAAGAGGTCACCCATCTCCTCGCGGAAGCCGACGAGTCGGTACCGGCCGCCGGGGGTGTCGTTCGGGCCGGTGATGACGGCGATGCGGCGGTAGCCCCGGCCCAGCAGATGCCGTGTCATCTCCCGCGCCGAGCCCTGCTCGTCGACGGAGACCGTCGGCACGTGCGCGCGGTCGCCCAGAGGCACACCGGTGCAGACCGTCGGAACGCCCGCCGCCGTGAGCGACGCGAGGATCGGATTCGACTCGTGCGAGGAGATGAGCAGCACGCCGTCGACGTGCCCGGCCCGGACGTAGCGCTCGATGTTCGCGTACTGGGAGGGGTGCTCGGCGATCAGCAGCACGACCGTCATGTCCCGCGCGGCGAGCGCCTCGGTGGCGCCGCGCAGCAGGAGCGCGAAGGTCGGGTCGGCGAACAGCAGGTGCTGCGGCTCGGTCAGCAGGAACGCGATCGAGCTCGCCCTCCCTGTGGCCAGCGCACGCGCCGCGTGACTGACGGTGTAGCCCGTGGTGCGGATCGCTTCCTCGACCGCGGCACGCGCGTCCTCCGAGACCCAGCGTCCGCCGTTGATCACCCGCGAGACGGTGCCGTGGGAGACGCCCGCCACCTCGGCGACGTCGCGGATGGTGGGTCGTCTGCGCTCGGAGGGGAGGACCACCCGCCGACTCTATACCCGCGCCCGCGCTGGCTGTGCGCAGCGGTGGGACCGGTCACAGTTCGATAACGGCAGCCGGTCCGCGTCCCCTCCCGCGCATAGACTGCGTTCGAACCTGTTACCGGTCCCAGCCACCCGAGGCGGACCGGACCCGCTCCTGTCGATGAGGATGGCACCCCAGCATGACGACCCCCGCCTGGCCGCACCTGGACGGCATCGCGTACGGCGGTGACTACAACCCGGAGCAGTGGCCGCGCGAGGTCTGGGACGAGGATGTGCGCCTCATGCGCGAGGCGGGGGTGAACCTCGTCAGCATCGGCATCTTCTCGTGGGGACTGCTCGAGATCCGCGAGGGCGAGTTCGACTTCGCATGGCTCGACGACGTCATCGACCTGCTGCACGCCAACGGCATCGCCGTCGACCTCGGCACCCCCACTGCCTCTCCCCCGGCCTGGTTCTTCGCGCAGTACCCGGACGCCCGCGCCGTGACCAAGGACGGAGTCGCGATGGGCTTCGGTGCGCGCGGCATGGTCTCGCACTCCGCTCCCGAGTACCGATCGGCGATCGCGCGCATCGCGGGTGCGCTCGCCGAGCGCTACGCCGATCACCCGGCCGTGGTCCTGTGGCACATCCACAACGAGTACGGCGTCCCGGTCGGCGAGGACTTCTCGCCCCACGCCGTCGGCGCCTGGCGCCAGTGGCTTCGGGAGAAGTACGGCTCCATCGCGGGGCTCAACACCGCGTGGGGCACCGCGTTCTGGGGCCAGCACTACGAGGAGTGGGAGCACGTCGGCGCCCCCGCCGCCGCCCCCTCGACCATCAATCCCGCGCAGAAGCTCGACTGGGCGCGCTTCACCGACGACAAGCTCCGCGAGTGCTTCTTCATCGAGAAGGCCGCCATCCGCGAGGTCGCGACCCAGCCGATCACCACGAACTTCATGGCGAACCAGCACCACGGGGTCGACCTGTGGGCCTGGGCGCGCGAGGTCGACATCGTGTCGGACGACCACTACCTGTGGGCCGCCGACGAAGAGGGCGAGATCGGCCTCGCCATCGCCGCCGACCTCAGCCGGTCGGTCGGCGGCGGCGCACCGTGGATCCTCATGGAGCACTCCACGTCCGCCGTCAACTGGCAGCCGCGCAACGTCGCGAAACGGCCCGGCGAGATGGCCCGCAACTCGCTCACCCACTTCGGGAGGGGGGCCGACGGCATCCTCTTCTTCCAGTGGCGCGCCGGCCGCTCCGGAGCGGAGAAGTTCCACTCCGCGATGCTGCCCCACGCCGGCACCGAGTCGCGCGTGTTCCGCGAGGTCGTCGACCTCGGTGCGAAGCTCGATCGCCTCGCCGAGGTACGCGGCTCGCGCGTCCACGCGGACGTCGCGATGCTCTGGGACTTCCAGAGCTTCTGGGCGCAGGACCTCGAGTGGCGGCCGTCCGAGGACGTGAGCCACGACGAGCGCATCCGCGCGTACTACGAGCGCCTCTGGCGCGACGACATCACCGTCGATTTCGCCCTGCCCGGCCACGACCTGTCGCGCTACCGCCTCGTCGTCGTCCCCGCGCAGTACATGCTGAGCGCCGCGGATGCCGAGAACCTCACCGCCTACGTCGCCCAGGGCGGCACCCTCGTGGTGTCGTTCTTCTCCGGCGTGGTCGACGAGAACGACGCCGTCCACCCGGGCGGCTACGGCGCGCCGCTCGCAGCGGCCCTCGGCGTGCGCGTCGAGGAGCACCTGCCCCTGCGCGCCGGCGACGCGGCCGAGATCGAGTTCGGCGGTGCGCGCTTCTCCGCCGACGTCTGGCAGGAGGATCTCGTCGTCGGGACGGCTGAGGTCCGGGCCACGTACGTCGACGGCCCGGCGGCGACGCGCGCCGCGGTGACCCGAAACGTGCACGGAGCAGGCACCGCCTGGTACGTGAGCACGCGACCGGATGCCGAGGGCCTCCGCGCCATCATGGCCGAGGTGTACGCGGACGCCGGCGTGACGCCGCCCGCCACCCCCGCAGGCGTCGAGACGATCCTGCGCCGCGGCGACACGGCCGACTACCTCGTCGCCGTCAACCACGGCGCGGACGAGGCGCACCTGAAGACGACCGGGACCGACCTGCTGACACAGGCCGAGATCCGGGACATGCTGGTGCTGGCAGGAGGCGACGTGGCCGTCGTCCGCCTGCCGCACACAGCCGACACGGAGCGATCGATGGCCGATCGCTCCTCGACGGGAGACCGTCGGACGCACTGAGAGAAACCGTCGCGGCCACCCGGTCGCGGCGATCACATCCGGTCGTGAGGGCGCGACCTCATCCGAGGCCCGCTCGAGCGACCACATCCGGAAGGAAGATCCATGCGCAAGATGGGCATCGGCGTCGCCGCACTGGCGGCCGGCTCCCTGCTGCTGGCCGGCTGCGCGAGCGGCGGCGGCACCACCACCCCGGCTCCCGCGGAGTCCGAGGCTCCGATCGACGCGAGCGGCGTGACCCTCACCGTCTGGACCGACGAGAACCGTCAGCCCGCCATCGAGGCCGCCGCGGCGACCTTCGAGGAGGAGACCGGCGCCACCGTCGAGCTCGTCCAGAAGAACTTCGAGGACATCCGCAACGACTTCACCAACCAGGTCCCCACCGGCGAGGGCCCCGACATCACGATCGGCGCGCACGACTGGCTGGGCAGCCTCGTCCAGGCCGGTGTCGTCGCGACGGTGGACCTCGGCGAGTCCGCAGCGAACTTCGAGAAGGTCGCCACGGACGCGTTCACCTACGACGGTCAGACCTACGCGCTGCCGTACTCGCTCGAGACGATCGCGCTGATCCAGAACACCGACCTCGTCGGCGAGGACGCCCCCGCCACGTGGGACGACATGATCGCCGCGGGTAGCGACTCCGACGCGGAGCGCCCCTTCGTCATCAACACGGCGGGCCAGACCGGTGACGCCTACACGATGTACGGCCTGCAGACCTCGTTCGGTGCGCCGGTCTTCGTCCAGGACGAGTCGGGCTCCTACACGAGCGAGGTCGGCATGGGCGGCGACGCGGGCAACGCGTTCGCGACCTGGCTGGGCGAGCACGGCGAGAAGGGCTCGGGCGAGATCTCGACCACGATCGACTACGACACCAACAACGAGCTGTTCGCCTCCGGCAAGGCCGCCTACACGATCCAGGGACCCTGGGCCGTCGAGACGCTGACCGCGCAGGGCGCGAACATCAAGGTCAACCCGATCCCCTCGGCCGGCGGCGAGACCGCATCGCCGTTCGTGGGCGTGCAGGGCTTCTACATCAGCGCCGAGAGCCAGAACGCCCTCGTCGCCCAGGAGTTCCTCACGAAGTACCTCGCCACCTACGACGCGCAGAAGGCGCTGTACGAGGCGGACCCGCGCATCCCGGCGTGGTCCGACCTGGCCGAAGAGGTCTCGTCCGACCCCGTGATCGCGGGCTTCGTCGCCTCGTCGCAGAACGGCGTGCCGATGCCGAACATCCCCGAGATGGGCTCGGTCTGGGACCTCTGGAACGCCGCCCAGGTCCAGATCATCAAGGGCGCCGACGCTGAGGGGACGTGGACCAAGATGGTCTCCGACCTCGAGGGCACCATCGGCTGACGTACTTCCGGGGGTGGGGCGGCGTGTCCGCCCCACCCCCGGAGACCACCTTCTCGGATAGGGAGATGACATGACGGCTCTCGAGAGCACCGTCGCGCCGGAGCAGGCACCGCCGCCGGCCGAACCCCACGCCCGCCGCTGGTCGGGCCTCGGCTGGGGATTCCTGGTCAAGCTGCTCATCATGGGCGTCGTCAACGCGCTCGGCCTCATGGGCATCGTCGCGGCCTTCCAGGCCCAGTCGTGGCTCGTGTTCGCCATCGCGCTCGCGCTGCTGATCGCAGCCGACGTGATCTACTTCACCAAGCGCGCGCTCCCCCTGAAGTACCTGTTGCCGGGACTGTCGTTCCTGCTGGTGTTCCAGGTCTTCATCTTCCTCTACACGGGCTACATCGCCTTCACGAACTACGGCGCGGGCCACGTCGGCTCGCAGGACCAGGCGGTCGCCGCTGCACTGGCGCAGGGCGAACGCCGCGTCGAGGGCGCGCCGACCCTCCCCCTGACCGTCGTCGAGCGCGGCGGCGAACTCGGCTTCGCGGTGGTGCAGGACGGCGAGCTCCTCGCCGGCACCGCGGACGAGCCGCTCAGCGTCGTCGGGGCCGCGCCGGCATCCGGCGCCGCCACCGAGGTGCCCGGGTTCACCGTGGTGCCCCGCAACGACATCATCGGCGACCAGGCCACCCAGCAGGCGGTCGTCGACCTGCGGGTCCCGGTCTCCGACGACCCGAACGACGGCTCCATCCGCACGCGCGACGGGTCCAGCGGCTCGGTCTACCTCTCCACGATGACGTGGGATGCGCAGGCGCAGACGATCACCGACAGCGCGACCGGCCTCGTCTACAGCGCGAGCCCCACCGGCAACTTCGTCGCCGAGGACGGCACCGCGCTCCCGACCGGATGGGTCGTGAACGTCGGCTTCGACAACTTCGTGCAGCTGTTCACGAACCCCGACATCGTGCAGCCCCTGCTGCTCGTCTCGGGATGGACGTTCGTGTGGGCGATCCTCTCGGTGCTCATCCCGTTCGCGATGGGCCTCGTCTTCGCGCTCATCTTCAACGATCCACGGGTCCGTGGCCGCAAGGTGCTGCGGACGCTGTTCATCCTCCCGTACGCCTTCCCGGCATTCATGTCGGCGCTGCTGTTCCGCGGCATGTTCAACGCCGAGTTCGGGGTCATCAACGAGTTCTTCTTCGGCGGCGCGAACATCGACTGGCTCGGCGACCCGTGGCTCGCCCGCGGCGCGGTGCTGTTCGTCAACGTGTGGCTGACCTACCCCTATTACTTCCTCGTGTGCACGGGTGCGCTGCAGGCGCTCCCGCAGGACGCCCTCGAAGCGGCCTCGATCGACGGCGCCGGCCGATTCCGTCAGCTGCGGGCGATCATCCTGCCGCTGGTCCTCGTGTCGACGGCGCCGCTGCTGATCTCGTCCTTCGCGTTCAGCTTCAACAACTTCACGATCATCTACATGTTCAACAACGGCGGTCCGTCGATCCCCGGCGCGCCCTACGCGCTCGGGTACACCGACATCCTCATCTCGGCGATCTACGACATCTCCGGGGTCTCGGGCGGCGCGGCCGACTACGGCCTCGCGAGCGCGCTGTCGATCCTCGTGTTCATCGTCGTGGGCGTCATCTCCGCGCTCGCGTTCCGTCAGACCAAGAAGCTCGAGGAGTACCAGTGATGTCCGCTCCCACCACCGCGACGATCACGACCGGAACGCAGCGCCCCCGCGGGCGCGCCACCACGGCCGCGCCCCTGCGCCCCGCGCAGCGGCGACGCTGGGTGCTCGAGGTCGGCTGGAAGTACCTGGTCGCCGCCGGCATCCTCTTCTACGCGATGTTCCCGCTCGTGTACGTCCTCTCGGCCTCCTTCAACCCGAACGGCACGCTCTCGGCGGCGAACGCCCTGTTCTCCGTCGTCGACGTCGGGAACTACGCCGCCCTCAGCAGCACGAGTTACTGGGCGTGGTACGGCAACACGCTCCTCGTCGGCGGCGCCTCGGCGCTGGGCGCCGTCATCATGGGCGCGGCCGCCGCGTACGCGTTCTCGCGGTTCCGCTTCACGGGGCGCCGCATCAGCCTCACCGCGCTGCTCATCGTCCAGATGTTCCCGCAGGCGCTCGCGTTCGTCGCGATCTTCCTCATGCTCCTGACCCTCGGCGAGGTCTTCCCCGTCCTCGGGCTGAACTCCAAGATCGCCCTGATCTGCGTCTACCTCGGCGGCGCGCTCGGGGTGAACACGTTCCTCATGTACGGGTTCTTCAACACGATCCCGATGGAGATCGACGAGTCGGCGAAGATCGACGGCGCGACGCACGCCCAGATCTTCTGGCGCCTCATCATGCCGCTGGTCACGCCGATCCTCGCCGTCGTGGGGCTCCTGGCCTTCATCGCCGCCTTCGGCGACTACATCATCGCGAAGATCGTGCTCGTCTCGGAGGACAACTGGACCCTCGCGGTGGGCATGTTCCAGTGGGTATCGAACCAGCTCGCCAGCAACTGGGGCCTGTTCGCGGCCGGCGCGATCCTCGCCTCGGTGCCCGTGCTCGCACTGTTCCTGTCGCTGCAGCGGTACATCGTCGGCGGCCTGACCGCCGGTTCCGTCAAGGGCTGATGTCGGATGCCGCCCGGGGCCGCGCCCCGGGCGGACGCCTTCCCCTGGTGATCACACCCAGGCGGTCATCCCCGGGCGGCGACGGCGGCGCGGTACAGATCGCGCGAGGCGAGTCCCGTCTCGCGCGAGACCTCGCCCGCGGCATCCTTCAGTCGCATCCCGCCCGCGACGAGGCGCAGCACCTGCGCGAGGGCGTCGTCGGCGCTCACCGCTCGAACCGGCGCACCCTCCACGACGACGACGATCTCGCCGCGCACTCCCGCCGACACCCAGGCGACGAGCTCGGCGAGCGACCCCCGGGCGACCTCTTCGTGGAGCTTGGTGAGCTCGCGGCAGACGGCGGCACGTCGATCCTCGCCGAACGCCTCCGCCATGGCGACGAGGGTGTCGGACAGCCGCGACGGCGCCTCGAAGAACACCATCGTCCGCGGCTCCGAGGCGAGTGCGCCGAAGACGGTGCGTCGCTCCCCCGCCTTCCGCGGCGCGAACCCCTCGAAGGTGAACCGGTCGGTGGGGAGCCCTGCGAGCGCGAGCGCGGTGATCACGGCGCTCGGTCCAGGGAGGGCGGTGACGTCCACGCCCCGCGCCGCCGCCTCGGCGACGACGGCGTAGCCCGGGTCGCTGACCGTCGGCATCCCCGCGTCGCTCAGCAGCAGCACGTCGTCCTCGGCCGCGAGAGCCACGAGCTCCGCGGCCCGCTGCTTCTCGTTGTGGTCGTGGAGCGCGATCAGGCGCGGCCGATTCGCGATCTTCAGCGCCTGCAGCAGCCGCTGCGTCGTCCGGGTGTCCTCGGCTGCGACCACCGTCGCCTCCTCGAGCGCGGTCCGCAGGCGATCCGACGCGTCGCCGAGGTTTCCGATCGGGGTCGCGGCGAGGATCAGCACCGCCCCAGCATAGGCTGGTCGCCGTGAGCCAGGCCCTGCGACCGCTGCCGTCGGCGGGGTCCCGTGGCGGCCGGCTCGACGCCTGGCGGGACCGCCTCGCCGCCGAACCGGCGCTGCACCGGCGATGGTCGTGGATCGCGCCGATCGCCGTCACGCTGCTGGCCGGCATCCTGCGGTTCTGGAACCTCGGTCACCCCCACGCCATCGTCTTCGACGAGACCTACTACGTGAAGGACGCGTGGAGTCAGTGGAGCCTCGGCTACGCCGCCACCTGGCCCGAGGGGGCCGACGAGCGGTTCGCGGCCGGTGAGACCGACATCTTCACGACGGACGCGAGCTTCGCCGTCCACCCTCCGCTCGGGAAGTATCTGATCGGCGCCGGGATGGCGCTGTTCGGCGCGCAGTCGAGCGTCGGCTGGCGCGTCGCGGTCGCCCTCGCCGGCACGCTCGCGGTCCTCGTGCTCTATCTCATCGCCTGGCAGCTCTCGCGGTCGATCGTGTTCGCCACGATCGCTTCCGGCCTCTTCGCGATCGACGGGCTCGCGATCGTCATGAGCCGCGTCGCGATCCTCGACATCCTCCTCACGCTCTTCGTGCTGCTGGCCGTGCTCTTCGTCCTCCTCGACCGGCGTCGGCATCTCGACGCGCTCGCCGCCGCGACGCGGGCACGGGATGCCGCGGGTCGCGCGATGTGGTGGGGCCCGGTGCTGTGGAACCGCCCCTGGCTGATCGCCGCGGGGATCGCCGGCGGTGCGGCGTGTGGCGTGAAATGGTCGGGTGCGTGGGTCCTCGCCGCCCTCGGCCTGTACGCCGTGGTCAGCGACGCCCTCGCACGACGCCGGCTCGGGATCGGCTTCTGGCCGTTGGATGCCGTCCGCCAGGGCGCGGTCGCGTTCGTGCTGCTCGTCCCGGTCGCCGTGCTCGTCTACGTCGCGACCTGGATCGGCTGGCTCACCACCGACGGCGGGTACGAGCGGCACAGCGTGGACGCGTCGCCTGCCCGCGGGGTCTGGGGATGGGTCCCGCTGGCGCTGCAGAACCTCTGGCGATACCACCAGACGATCTACACCGCGACCGCCGACATCACCTCGGAGCACCCCTACGCGAGCCCCGCGTGGCAGTGGCCGCTCCTGCTGCGCCCGACGGCCATGTACTCGCAGAACACCCCCGACGGCGTCGACGGCTGCGCGAGTGCCCGAGGGTGCATCGAGATCCTCTACAGCCAGCCGAATCCGCTCGTCTGGTGGGGCGGCGTCCTCGCGACGCTGTGGCTGCTGTACCGCTGGGTCAGGACGCACGACTGGCGCTTCGCGGTCGTGCTCGTCGGGGTCGCCGCGACCTATCTGCCCTGGCTCTTCTACCCCGAGCGGACGATCTTCCAGTTCTACACGGTGCTGATCCTCCCCTTCCTCCTCCTCGCGGTGGCCTTCGCGCTGCGGGACGTCGCCGGGCCGCCGCACGCCCCGGCGGCACGTCGTGCGGCCGGGAGGCGCACCGTGGGCGTCGTGCTCGTCGCCGTCGCCCTCGTCTCGGTGTTCTGGTACCCGCTCTGGTCGGCGATGCGGGTGCCGTGGGAGTTCTACTGGATCCACAACTGGCTGCCCGGTTGGGTCTGACGGCACGCGCGCCGCGACGGAGCGCCGCACCGCCGCTCAGTAGGCTGTGACCGTGTTCCGTTACCCCACGCCCTCCGTCCCCCGGGAGGCCGGGTACGCGATCGCCGGTGACCGGTTCGCCATCCTGGTCGCCGCGCACGTCGGCGACGGCGTCGTGGCACGCCTGTGGAACGCGGCCGCGGCCGAGACCGCCGTCCTCGAGGACGTGCTGAGCGTCCTCGTCGCCGGCGGCATCCACTCCCTGCCCGACTTCGCCGTCGCCGAGTTCCCCGAGTCCGGTCCGGAACCCCTGCGCGTCGCCGTCCGCGGCTCGGCGGTCGTCGAGACGTCCGCGCACGCGCGGATCGTCGGAGCGGATGCCCGCACGTGGGTCGAGACGGCCGTCGCGGGGGCCGACGGCATCCGCTTGGCGCTCGCGGGCGCACCCGCGGGCCACGATCTCCTGCCGCTCGGCCTGGGCGTCGCGCGCGCAGACGAGCTGTCGTGGGGCCGACCCTTCGCCGCCGGGCACGCGGAGGACCCTGCGGCGCCCGGCGTGGTCGAACCCCTCACCGAGGCGATCGTGCTGCCCACGACCCCGCCCGCGCCGCCGCTGCGCGGTGAGGAGCCCGACGTGCTGCAGACGATCTCGATCGACCGCAGTCTGTTCGCCCGACCGCTCGACGAGGAGGACGACCTTCCGGACTTCCTCCGCGACGCACCCGACGACCGCACCCTGCTCGGGTCGCGGGCGGCGGCGCCGGCACCCGCCCGGGCGGCCGCAATGGTGCTGATCCTCAGCGGCGGCGGCGTCGTGCCGCTCGACCGACCCGTGGTCCTCGGCCGGGCGCCGCGCCCGGGCCGTCACACCGGCGCGCGGATCGAGCGCGTCCCCTCCCCCCGCAAGGAGGTCTCGGGCACGCACCTCGAGGCCACCCTCGACGGCGAGACGCTCATCGTCCGCGACCTCGATTCGACCAACGGCACGATCGTCCGCCCGCCGACCGGCGCGGCCGCGCTGCTGCGGGGCGGCGCCGCATCCCGAGTCGTCCGCGGCACCGAGCTCGATCTGGGTGACGGCGTCACGGTGCTCTTCGACGTCCAGCCGTGACCGTGGGGAGCCGGTGTTCCCTCACTACGGGGCGTATGTTAGAAAACCTTCACGAAGGTGACGACGGGCTGCGCGGCGCGCCCGCGGCGATGACGGTGGGGTGAGCGACGGCGTGTCCAGCAGGCTCCCCTCCACGCCCCCCGGGCTCTCCGGATTCACCTACGTGCGACCGCTCGGCGCCGGCGGCTTCGCCGACGTCTTCCTCTTCGAGCAGAACCTCCCCCGGCGACCGGTCGCCGTCAAGGTGCTGCTCGAGGACGTCGTCGACGACAACGTGCTGCGCATGTTCAACGCCGAGGCGGATGTGATGGCGCGGTTGAGCGCCCACCCGTCCATCCTCACGATCCACGAGGCGTCCATCTCGTCCGACGGCAGGCCGTACCTCGTCATGGAGTACTGTCCGACGTCCCTGACGCACCGTTACCGGCGCGAGGAGATCCCCGTCGCCGAAGTCCTCCAGCTCGGCGTCAAGATCGGATCGGCCCTCGAGACCGCCCACCGGGCGGGGCTCCTCCACCGCGACATCAAGCCCTCCAACATCCTCGTCACCGCCTTCGGATCGCCTGTCCTGTCCGACTTCGGCATCGCGGCCGCGGTCGAGAGCCGCCCGGGCGCGGAGGAGGTCTTCGCGATGTCGGTGCCGTGGTCGGCGCCCGAGGTGGTCGACGAGCGGGTGTCCGGGTCGGTGGCCGCCGAGGTGTGGAGCCTGGGGGCGACCGTCTACTCGCTGCTGGCCGGACGGAGTCCCTTCGAGCGGTCGGGTCGGGGGCAGAACACCCGCGACCAGCTGAAGGCTCGCATCCGCAAAGCGGTCTACACGCCGGTCGGGCGCGGCGACGTGCCGGCCGAGCTCGACGCGGTCCTCGCCCGCGCGCTCAGCCGCGATCCGGCTGCACGCCACACGTCGGCGGCCGCCTTCGCGCACGACCTGCAGGTGATCCAGCACCGCCTGGGTCTGCCCCACACGCCGCTGGAGGTCGCCGTCGACGAATGGGCCTCGGCGGGTTCGCCCGTGGATTTCGACGACGACAGGGCACGGGGGCCCGTGCGATCCGCCGTCGCCTACGAGACGCGCCGGCCGGCACGCCAGCGCGTGAGCGTCGCGCGACGCCCGGATGAGGGCACCATCCTGGCGGGCGCCGAACCGCGACGACGCCCGCCGGTCGCGATGATCGTCGCGCTGAGTGTCGGCGCGCTCGTCGTCGCCGGCGGCGGCACCCTCGCCGCGATCCTGCTCCTGGGCGGGGCGGGCTGAATGGCGCCCAGCGGGCAGGAGCGACCCCGCGTGCGCCGATCGACGTGGATCGGCGCCGCGGCCGCGACGACGATCGCCGCGGTCGCCGTGACCCTCGCCGTCGTCTGGCCCGGGTACGACGCGCAGCAGACCCCCCTCGACGACCCGACGGTGTGGGCGCTGCAGAACGGCGCCGGAAGCGGCTACGCCCGCGTCAATCTCGATCTGGGCGAGGTCGACACCGTCAAGCAGGTGGAGAACGGCACGCAGCTGGCGCAGACCGCCGACCGGCTCTTCGTCTACAGCGACGGCGGGTCCTCGTTCTCCGACGTGGACCTCGCCGCTCCCGCGGACCTCACCTCCGAAGCGGACGACCTCTTCACCCCGACCCCGCCCGGCACGATCGAGATCCTCTCCGCGGGGGACGCGATCGTCTACCGGACGGAGGGCGGCGGCGTCTTCGGCGCGACCCTCTCCGGCGGCGGTGCCGCTGCACCGATCGATCCCTACGCGGGGGTGGAGCGCGACGCCGACGCGCCGAGGTTCGCGGCATCCGCCGTCGCCGTGGACGCTGAGGGCATCGTCTACGCGTACTCGGCGGCGGAGAGCGTCGTCGTGCGTGCCGACGCCGCGACCGGCCGCATCCTCGGCCAGGACGACACCCCCATCTCCCCCGCGGACGCCCAGCTGACCGCCGTGTCCGGGACGTGGGTGCTGTACGACGTCGCGACGGGCGAGGTCGCCGTGCGGGGGCGCGACGACCTCATCACCACGGATCCCGTCTCGGCGCCGACCCTGCAGCGCGCGGCGACCGCGGGGACGGATGCCTACATCGCCGATCCGACGGGCCTCACCCGCGTGCCGCTCGAGTCGGGACCGGCGGAGCGCGTGCTCGACGACCCGGCCCTCGGCATCCCCGCAGCGCCGGTGCCTGCCGGAACCGACGTCCACGCGGCGTGGCTCCGGGACGGTTCCTCCGGCGGCACCCTGTGGTCCAGTGGCCGTCCGGGCGACCGCGTGGAGCTCGACTACGCCGGTGCGGACATCGGCGACAGCGCGGACCCGGTGTTCATCGGCAACGGCTCGCGCACGGCGCTCAACGACCGCAGCTCGGGGTGGGTGTGGGAGGTGCCGTCGGGGACCCTCGTCCCCTCGTCGCAGCAGTGGCGGATCGAGGACACCACCGAGGCGGAACAGGAGAGCGAGGAGACCTCCGAGCGGGTCCTGGACCCGAAGCCCCCCGTCGCCGTCGACGACGCCTTCGGGGTGCGCGCCGGGTCGGTCGCGCTCCTGCCCGTGCTCCTCAACGACCACGATCCCAACGAAGACGTCCTCAGCATCGACCCGGCGTCTCTCGAGGGTCTCGACCCCGCATTCGGCACGGCGTCGATCACCGGTGCGGAGCAGCAGGTCGCCGTGACCGTCGCGCCCGACGCGACCGGGTCCACGACCTTCCGCTACCGCGTCACGGACGGCACCGCCGACGGCGGGCTCTTCTCCGAGACCGCCACGGTCACCCTGCGAGTCGTGCCGGAGGACGAGAACACGGCGCCGGTGTGGTGCGGTGTCGACGGATGCCTCGAGACCTGGCCCTCGCTGTCGGTGGCGCCCGGCGGCACCGTCACCGCGGACCTGCTGAAGGGCTGGGTCGACCCCGACGGCGATCCGCTGTACCTCTCGGGCATCGAGGCCCCACCCGCCGTCGGGAGCGCGACGACCTCCCCCGAGGGCGAGTTCACCTACCAGCACCCCGATCCGAGCGCCACCGAGGGCGCCGACGTCCAGATCGGGATCGTCGTCGCCGATGCATTCGGCGCGTCGACCACGCAACCGCTGTCGATCGAGATCACGCCCGCCCCGGAGCTGCGCGCCGAGTCCTTCGCCGTGACGGGCGTCGTCGGCGAGCCGGTCGACGTGTCGATCGCTCCGTACGTGACGGGCGCATCGGGACCGCCCGCGCTCAGCTCCGTGGTCTCGCTCGACACGTCCCGGACCACCGCGACCCCGAACCCGTCCGCACTGGGGCTGACCTTCACCGCAAGCGAAGCGGGGTCGTACGTCGTGCAGTATTCGGTCCGGGACCGGGTGGGCGAGGCATCCGCCCTCGTCCGGGTCACCGTCCGCGACCCGCAGGACGTGACGGTCTCGACGCCGCCGCTGACGGCCTTCGTCCGGCCGAGCGAGGACGCCACGATCGACGTCGCGAGCGCCGCCGCGAACCCCGCGGGGCTGGTGCTGCTGCTGGAGGACATCCGTCCCGACAGCGACCCGACGGCGTCGCTCAGCGTCGATCTCGTGGGCCAGAGCCTGCTGCGCGTGAGCGGGTCGACCGACGACGGCGGGCCTGGCCGGCTCGGGGTCGTCCGCTACCGCCTGACCGATGGTCGGGACGACGATGCCATCGGCGCGACGGGCGAGCTGACCGTCATCCTGTTGCCGGCGGGGTCGGCCGAGCCGCCGATCGCGGTCGACGACGCGGTGACCGTGCGCGCGGGTGCGCAGGTCGACATCCCCGTCCTGGAGAACGATCGCGCCCCCGCCGGCGCGCAGATCGCCATCGACCCCTCCTCGGTGGTGAATGAGACCGGGGGCGGTCTGGCGTTCGCGTCCGGACGGCTGCTGCGCTACCTCGCGCCGCGCACGGCCGGCACGTACGCCCTCACCTACACCGTCTCGCGTCTCGGCTTCCCCGAGGTCGTCGACACCGCCCGGGTGACCGTGACGGTGACCGCCGGCGACGAGAACCGCGCCCCCGTCCCCCGGACGCTCGTGGGGCGGGTCGTCGCGGGTCAGGCGGTCACGATCCCGTTCGACGCGTTCGCCGTCGACCCCGACGGCGACGAGGTCACACTGGACGCCATCACCCAGCAGCCGGCCGAGGGTGCCGCCGCGATCTCGGCGGACGGCCGATCGATCGTCTACACGAGCCGCGAGGGCTCGAGCGGGCAGGTGCGCTTCGCGTACCAGGTGCGCGACGCCCGCGGCGAGACCGGACGCGCCGACGTCCGGGTCGGGGTGATCGACCGCCAGAGCGACCCGAGCCCGGTGACCTTCAGCGACTACGTCCAGGTGCAGGCGGGCGAGGGCAGCGAGGTCATCGTCCGCCCCGCCGACAACGACCTCGATCCGTTCGACAGCCCGCTCGAGGTCGCGGACATCACTCCGAACGCGCCCGCGGGCTCGCCGGAGTTCGACGCCCTCACCGAACGGATCGTCCGGAACACGGGCGGAGCCGTCACGATCGCGGCCGGCACCGCCCTCGGGACCTTCTCCTACAGCTACACGGTCGTCAACGCCGACGGCGACAGCGCCATCGGGCTCGTCGTGGTGAAGGTCGTCCGCGACCCGGTGCCGGATCACCCCGTCGTCCGCGACACGGTGCTCACGCTCGAGGACCGCGACCGATTCCCGGGCGGCGTGGACGTGCTGAGCGGCATGGTCTCGTGGAGCGGTGGAGACCCCTCGGCGCTCCGGCTCTCGCTGTGGGGCTCGCCGGACGATCTGACCGTCGACGGGTGGGAGATCTCCGGCGACCTCCCCGAGCGCTCGCGGCTCATCCCCTTCGAGGTGACGGGAACGGCCTTCGACGGGGCGGAGGTGACGTCCTACGGATTCCTCCGCGTGCCGGGGACGGCCGATCTGCGGCTGTCGCTGCGTGCCGGTCTGCCGCCGTTGCAGGTCGCCGAGAACGCATCCGTCGACCTCGACCTGTCGGATGCCGTCGTGCTGCCCGACGGGGAACGACTGCTGCTCGACGCCGGCTCGGTCAAAGCCGGCGGGGCACGGGCCGAGGCGGACTGCAGCGTCGTCTCCGGAACGCGCATCCGGTATTCCGCGGGACGCGGTGCGCCGTGGTCCGACTCCTGCATCGTCGGGGCGCGACTCACCGGACAGGAGCAGGCGACCTTCCTCGCGATCCGCGTCGAGGTCGAAGCGGAGACGCCCCAGCCGACACTGCGCAGCGCGTCGCTCGGGGTCCGGCCGGGAGAGACGCAGACGTACGACCTCGGTCGGATGGTGCGCTGGGCGGGCGTCGCCGACGACGCCGCCCTCCGCTTCGCCGCGGACTACTCGGGCGACCAGTTCGAGGTGGTGGCCGAGGGCGACCGGCTGACGGTCACCGCCGCCGACGACGCCCGTCCGGGCCGCGAGGAGCAGGTCGTCGTGAGCCTGCCGAGCCATCCCGAGACGCCGTCGGCCGCGGTCGTGCTGACCGTCGGCCCGTCGCCGTCGACGCTTCCGCGCGGCGGGTCGGCCACCCGGACCTGCTCGCAGTCCGACGGCAGCACGTCCTGCACGATCGAGGTGATCGGCGCCGCGGGCGAGGTGAACCCGCTGCCGGGGACGGCCCTGCGGGTCGTCGCCGCCTCAAGCGCAGGCAACTGCGACGGCGTGCGCTTCTCCCCCGCCGGCGAGCGCGCCGTCCGTGCGAGCTGGTCCTCCGACGCCGAGGGCGCCGCCCGCTGCATCGGCTCGTTCGTGGTCGAGGATGCGCAGGGACGGCAGTCGAGCGGGGATCGCAACGGCTCGGTCACCCTGGACCTGCGCGGGCTGCCGGCGGATCCGACCCGCGTGGAATGGACTGCGTACGGCCCCGACTCGGTGACGCTGCGCGTCGTCTCGGATGCCGGGTCCTACCCGGGCGTGGACCGGTACCGCATCACGACGGGCGGCCGCGAGGTCGCGTCCTGCGCGGCGTCGGGCGTGTGCGGCCCGATCGACGCGCCCGTCGGCGAGAAGCGCGTCTACGAGGCGCGCGCGGTGAACGAGGTCGGCGCGTCGCGCGGAACGGTCCGCACCGAGGCGTGGGCCTACCGGTCGCCGGCGCAGCCGACCGGGTCTCGCTTCGACCCCGTCCCCAACGGCAACGACGGCGGGGTCGCGACGGTCACGATCACCGGACTCGACGACACGACCGGCAGCGTCCGGCTGTCCGGGGGCGTCGCGGGGAGTGCGACGCAGTCCGTCAGCGGCGGGACCGCCACATTCGCGGGGTACGCGATCGGCGCGAACGACCCGACGACGCTCATCGCGACACCGCTGACCGAGTTCGACCTCCCCCCGATCGCCGGCGGCTCGAGCGAGGGCGGCGAACTCCGACTCGAGGCGCACGGCGTCGGTGCACCCCGCATCGAGCTCTCCCAGACCACGACGTCCGATTCGATGACCGTCACGGTGCGCGTGCTCTCGCAGAGCGCGGGCACCCAGATGCTGTTCGGGTACAGCGAGCGGTCGGCTGCGCAGTGCACGCCCGACACGACGCAGTCGAGCAGGACCTTCCCGGCGGAGACGTTCCGCTCGAAGACGATCCACGTGTGCGCGACGAGCACGTTCCGCGGCGCGGCGGGGTTCGGGACGGCGGCAGCGGAGATCACCGCCCGTCCCACCGGCAGCGTGGGTGCTCCCCAGGAGATGACCTACACGGTCGAGCCGCGACCGAGCGGCGATCAGTCCAGCGGTTTCACCTACGGCATCTCGCGACGTCCCGACGCGGGACGACCGCCGTTCGAGGATGCCCGGCTCCGGTACTTCCTGAACGGGACACCTCAGGATGCGTTCGAACCCCGCCTGAATCAGCCCGGCGACAGATGGACCGCAGCGTGGTGCGACACGTTCCTCGGCGTCGACGGCCGGTGCTCCGACGCCACCCCCATCAACCCCGCGGCGAACAGCGCGGACTACCCGATCTTCGTCTCGACCGCCGACGTCCCCTCGTGCCGTTCCGATGCTGCGGCGCCCGACTGGCGCCCAGCCGGATTCGGCGCGGACGTCGCGACCGTCGAGAAGAGCGTCCGCAGCAGCGCCCTCGGGCCGGAGCGGGTGACGTACACCGTCGATTGGATCGGCGCACTCGACGGCCTCGACGAGGTCTCGGTCAGCGTCGACTGCGAGCAGATCGCGCCGCCCCCACCCGACCCCGAACCCACGCCCACGCCGACCGAGACCCCCGTCGGCTGATGGCGACCGCAGCCTCCCCGCATCCGAGAGGAACACGATGACGATCACCCAGGAGCAGAGCACCTGGTTCTCCGAGACCTTCGCGACACTGGTCGAGAACGTCGAGCAGGTGGTGCTCGGCAAGCGTCACGTCATCGAACTCGCGTTCACGACGATGATCGCCGAGGGGCACCTCCTCCTGGAGGACTACCCCGGCACGGGCAAGACCTCGCTCGCACGCGCCATGGGGCGTTCCGTCCAGGGGTCGAGTTCCCGCATCCAGTTCACGCCGGACCTCCTCCCGGGGGATGTGACCGGCATCACCGTGTACGACCAGCGGCGGGGCGAGTTCGAGTTCCATCAGGGACCGATCTTCGCCAACGTCGTCCTGGCGGACGAGATCAACCGCGCCTCGCCGAAGACCCAGTCGGCGCTGCTCGAAGTCATGGAGGAGGGACACGTCACCGTCGACGGCATCACCCGCCCGGTGGGGCTCCCGTTCCTCGTCGTCGCGACTCAGAACCCCGTCGAGCAGGCGGGGACCTACCGTCTCCCCGAGGCCCAGCTCGACCGATTCCTGATGAAGACCTCGCTCGGCTATCCCGACCACGCAGCGACCATCCGCATCCTCGAGGGGTCGAGCGAGAGCCGCCGCGACGTCGAGCCGGTCATCACCCCGCAGGGTGTGGTGAGCCTCGCCGACATCGCGCGCGGCGGCTACCTGCATCCGCTCGTCCTCGACTACATCGCCCGCATCGTCGACGCCACGCGGCTGGCTCGGGAGGTCCGGCTGGGCGTGAGCGTCCGCGGCGCCCTGGCCCTCACCAAGGCCGCACGCACGTGGGCTCTCGCCCACGGACGCACCTACGTCACCCCGGACGACGTGAAGGCGCTCGCCGGACCGGTGCTCGCACACCGCCTGATCCTCGACCCCGAGGCGGAGTTCGACGGCGTCACGGCGGAGGCCGTCGTGGGGCAGATCCTCCTCGACGTCGTCCCGCCCAGCCAGCGCGACGACCTCGGCGGTGACGCGGCGGCGCGCAGCGGCGACCGGCTCCGCAGCCGCGGGCAGAGAGAGAGTGTGTGAGCTCCTCCACCGATCCGCGACTGACCCGGACCCCGTCCGACACCGGGTACACGCGCACCGCCTTCGGCACCGCGAGATCGACGACCGTCCTCGCGGCCCGCGGCGTGCGGTCCTGGCGTCGGGTGCGGCGCGCCGTGCGCGTCGCGTCCGGGTGGGTCGCCGAGACGGTGTCGGCGGCCGGATGGGTGGTCCTCGGCGCCGCGACGCTCGGCCTGTGGGCCGGAGTTGCCCTCGGCGTGCTCGAGTTCGCCGTCGCGGGCGCCGCAGCGCTCGTACTCATCCTCCTCGCCGTCCCGTTCCTGTTCAGCGCGCGCTCCTACGACGTCGCCCTGCTCCTCGAACACGATCGGGTCGTCGCCGGAACGCCGGTCGAGGGCCGTCTGGTCGTCACGAACGTCGGCCGGTCGGTCGCCCTGCCCGGACGGGTGGACGTGCCCGTCGGGGACGGTCTGGTCGACGTGCACGTGCCACTGCTGCGGCCCCGACACGACTTCTCCGATGCGGTGGTCATCCCGACGCAGCGCCGCGGTGTGGTGACCGTGGGCCCCGCTCGCACCGTCCGGGGCGATCCGCTCGGCATCCTCACCCGCGAGGCCGTGTGGCAGGACACGCACACGCTGTACGTGCATCCGGTGACCACGGCCCTGCGCAGCACCGCCGCCGGGCTGATCCGCGACCTCGAGGGCAGCGCGTCGCGCACCGTGGTGGACGCGGACTTCTCGTTCCACGCGCTGCGGCCCTACGTCCCCGGTGACTCCCCCCGCCAGATCCACTGGAAGTCGACCGCCAAGACCGGCGACCTGATGGTCCGCCAGTACGAGGAGACGAGGCGTTCGCGCATGGTGGTCGGGCTCTGCCTCGGCGACGCCGAGTACGCCGACGAGGACGAGTTCGAGCTGGCGGTCAGCGCGGCCGCATCCATCGGTGTGCGAGGCATCCGCGACGGTCGCGACGTCGACCTGGTCGTGGGCGTCGAGACACCCGAGTTCGCCCGGGCGGCTCCCCGCAGTGTCCGCGAGCTCGCGACGGTGTCCGCGCGGACGCTCCTCGACGACCTGGCCGGCGTCGAGCGCGCAGAGCGGGTCGGGGCGCTGCGCGAGGTCACCGCAGTCACCGCATCGGCGCATCCCGACGTCTCCGTGGCGTTCCTCGTGTGCGGCTCACCCCTCACCCCCGCCGAGCTGCAGACCGCCGCACTCGCCTTCGGTGCCGAGGTCGCCGTCGTCGCCGTCGTGTGCGCGCCCGCGTCGGAAGCGGGCATCCGGCGCCTCGGGACGATGACGGTGATCTCGATCGGCCTGCTCGACGACCTCCGCCAGCTGCTCGCCAGGGGGGCGCAGTCGTGAGCGCGACGTCGCGACGCGCCGCACGCGTCGGTCGGGAGCGGACTTCACGCGCCCGTTTCATCGTGACGCAGGCGATCCTCGTCGACCTCGTGCTGGCCGTCGGGGTCGTCGCCGTGTGGCCGATCTACCGCAGCACCGCCGTCGTCGTGACGGCCGCCGTCGGCATCGCGGTGGGTCACCTGGTCGCTGCAGCGGGCACGCGGTGGCGGTGGTCGGGGTGGTGGGTCGCGCTGGCGGCGCTCGCCGCGTACATCGTGACGGGTGTGCCGGCAGCCGCCCCCGGATCGTTCGGGTCGACCGATGCGCTCCTGCGCTCGCTGGTCGGCGTGGTGACCGCTCCCGTGACCGGGTGGAAGGACCTCCTCACCCTCGAGCTCCCGCTCGGCAGCTACCAGACCACGCTCGCTCCGGTCCTCTTCGTCTTCGTCGCGGCGACCACGGCCGCGCTGAGTCTCGCGTGGCGAGCCGCTCGGCTGTGGACCCTCGCCGCGCCCGCGTCGCTCGTCCCCGCCGTCGTCGGCGTCGTCTTCGGTGCCCGGACCCTGTCCGCTCCGATCCCCCTCGGTCCGGTCCGGGTGCAGCCCGAGGCGATCGTGGGCGTCGCCGGTCTCGTCGCCGCCCTCCTCGTAGTGGTCTGGCGCACCCGGTTCGAGCGGCGCCGTGCGCTGGCGACGGCAGCAGCGGCATCCGGTGTCCGCACGACCGGTCCCGTCCGGCGAGGGCTGCTCGGCCGGACGGCGTCGGCGGTCGCGATGGTCGCCGTCGCCGTGACCGCCGCCGCCCTCTGGGCCCCGTGGGCGCTCGAGGACCGGCCGCGCGCGGTCGCGCGGACCTCGATCGCGCCGGTGCTCGAGATCGAACGCGCGCCGAGCCCGCTCGGACAGTACCGTGCCTCGTTCGCCGACGACGCCTACGACGAGGAGCTCTTCCGCGTCGACGCCCCGGCCGGCGTCGACCGCATCCGGCTCGCGACCCTGTCCTTCTTCGACGGGCGCGCCGCGCGAGCACTGGACCCCCAGGCGGGGCCCAGCGATCCGACCACCGCGTACACGCGGGTGCCGTCGCGGATCGACGGCATCGACGGAGGGACGGTCGAGGCGACGGTCGAGATCGCCGGATGGCGCGGCATCTGGATGCCGACGGTCGGCCGGCTGCGCGCCGTCGCATTCGAGGGCGCCCGCGCAGCGGACCTCGACGACGGCTTCTTCCACAACGCGGCCACGGGCGCCGCCGTCGAGATCGCCGACCCGGGGTTCACATCGGGCGACCGGTACCGGCTGACCGCCGTCGACGGCACGGACGACGCGGACCTGCGCTCGCTCACCCCCGCGCGGACCGGGTCCGGGCTGCCCGACTCGATCGTCCCCGACAGCCTCGGCGAGTGGGTCGAGGCGCAGGGTGCCCCCGCCGGCGGGCAGGGATTGGCGCTCCTGATCGACCGTCTCCGCGCCCGGGGATACCTCAGTCACACGCTGCTGGTCCCCGAAGGCCGCACGCCGCGCTGGGCCGCGGAGCTCGGTCAGGTCGACGTCCAGCCCTCGCGCGCGGGCCATTCCACCGATCGCATCGGCGACCTCTTCCGCCAGCTGCTGGACCGCCAGCGCGAGGTGGGCGATGCCGGCGATGCGGCGCTCGTCGCAGGCATCGGCGACGATGAGCAGTTCGCCGTCGCCGGGATGCTGCTGGCCGACCACCTCGGCTTCGATGCGCGCATCGTGGTGGGGACGCGTCTCGCGTCGTCGGAGGAGCTGCCCGTCTGCGACGACGGCGTGTGCCGCGGCGGCGACCTCGCGGCGTGGATCGAGGTCCGAGGCGCCGCGGGCGACTGGGTGTCCGTGGACGTGACGCCCCAGTCGGCCGCCTTCCCCGATCCCGATCTCGAGGAACGCCGCGATCCGGAGAATCCGACCGAGGTCCGCCGCGATCAGGCCGAACCCGTGCTGCCCGCCGAGGCCGATCCCGCCGACGGCGCGGAGCAAGACGATCGCGAGGCGGAGTCGGGCGTCGATCTGGGGGTCCTGTGGACCGTGCTCCGCGTGGGCGGGGTGTCGGGGGGGCTCGTCCTGCTGCTGTTCGGGCCGCTGGCGCTCATCGCTGCGGCCAAGGCGATCCGCCGCCGCCGTCGACGGCGGTCGCCGGTCACCGACGAGCGGTTCGCGGGGGGCTGGGAGGAGTACGTCGACACGGCGGTCGACCACGGCTACGACGCGCCTGCCAGCGCGACGCGCCTGGAACTCGCCGCGCTGTGGTCGAGGGCCGCCGAGGACGCATCCGGCACCGACGGCGAACGCCTGGCGCGGTGGGCGGACCGCGCCGTGTTCGACGCGAGCCCCCTCCCGGATGACGAGGGCGACCGGTTCTGGGAGATCGTCGAGCAGGAGCGATCACGGTTCGCGTCGGAGAAGGGCTTCTGGGCGCGGTGGCGGGCGCGCCTGTCGCTGCGATCGCTGCGACGTGCTCGGCCACGGCCGCGCGGAGGGCGCGGCTAAGGTGTGCGATGCAGGACCTACGGTGAGGGAGAACGAGGACACATGGGTGTTGGTGCGGCAGATGCGGACGGGGCCGTCGCCGTGGTCTCGGCGGTGACGGCCGTCGGAGGCGGCGCTGTCGGCGCGTCCCTCGGCCTGACGGTCCTGCAGCTGGCGCTGTTCGCCGGGGTCTACGTGTGGACGGCGCTCGCGCTCCGCGCGGTCTTCGCCAAGGTCGGTCAGCCGGCGTGGAAGGCCTGGACACCCGTCGTGAACCTCTGGACGCTGTTCGAACTGGCGGGGATGAAGGGCTGGTGGGCCGTGGTCCAGGTCGCCGCCGGGGTGATTGTCACGATCGTCGCGTCGATCACGGGTGCGCTGTTCCTCGCGGCGGCACAGGATGCCGCGTTCAGTGGCAGCAGCGCCAGCGCGGCCGGCGCACTCGCCGGCGCGGCAGCTGTGCCGCTCATCCTGTATTCGCTGTTCGGCGTCGGCGTCCTCATCCTGCAGGTGCGGATGATGCGGCCGCTGAACCGCGGGTTCGGTCTCGGCCCCGGGTACGTCGCCCTCGGCACGCTCGTCCTCCCGCTCTGGGCCAGCATCGTCGGCTGGGGGGCGGCGACGTGGCGCGGTGTGCCGAAGCCCGGCATCCCTCCGACGCCGTTCGCCGCGGCCTCCCCGGTCGCACCGGCAACGGTCGACACCTCGTCCTTCGCTCCCCCGGCTCCCTCGGCCGCCGTCTCGACGCCCTCGCCTGCTGTCTCAGCGGCTCCGGCCGCTGTCTCGGCGGCTCCGGTCCCTGCCCCGGCGCCCCCGGCGCCGTGGGGACCGCCGGCCGCACCGCCCCGCGTCGGGGCGTTCGCTGATCCGCCCGCGGTCGACGGCGCCGACGGCGTCGACGAGCACACTGTCCTGGCCGCCCACCGGCGAGCGTCGCCCGCGCTGCGACTGCCGGACGGCACCACCGTGCCTCTGACCGGCGGCGACGCGGTCCTCGGTCGCAATCCCATCGCCCCTGGCGAGGCCCCGGACGCGCAGCGCGTCGCGATCGACGACGTCACCAGGACGGTGTCCAAGACGCACGCGCTGCTCCGGCGCAGCGCGGCGGGATGGACGATCACCGACCTGTCCTCGACGAACGGGGTTGTCGTCGGCGAGGGGGACGACGAGATCCCGGTCGCCGTGCCGACGCCGGTGACCGGCCGCTTCCTGCTCGGCGATGCCGAGTTCTCGCTCGACCCGGGGACACGATGACCACCCGTCCCGACCCGGCGCCCCGGCACCTCGAGGTGATCAGCGGCGCACGCACCGACCCCGGACTGCGGCGAAGAGTGAACGAGGACGCCTACCTGGCGAGCTTCCCCGTCTTCGTGGTCGCGGACGGCATGGGCGGTCATGAAGCCGGTGATCTGGCGGCGGCGGCGGTCGTCGACGCCTTCCGCCCGTTCGTCGGACGCAGCGACCTCACCCCCGAGGAGGTCGCCGACGCGGTGCGTCGCGCCCACCGGGCGGTCGGGGTGATCGCCCAGGGCACCACGCGCGGCGCGGGGTCGACCCTGAGCGGGATCGTCGCCGTGCGGCAGGACGGCGAGCAGCGCTGGCTCGTGCTGAACGTCGGGGACTCGCGCGTCTACCGCCTGCTCTCGGAGCGTCTCGAGCAGCTCACGGTCGACCATTCCGTCGCGCAGGAGATGGTGGATGCCGGCCGCCTCACCCGCGACGAGATGTCGAGCTTCGAGGGGCGGAACGTCATCACCCGCGCCGTCGGCGGCGTGCACAGCCCGGCCGACTACTGGCTGCTGCCGGTCGTGACCGGGGAGCGGCTGCTCGTCTGCTCCGACGGACTGTCGGGTGAGATCTCCGACGAGGCGATCCGGGCGGGCCTCCTCGTCGGCGGCTCGCCCCTGCAGACCACCGGCGCGCTGATCGCCCAGGCGTTGGCTCACGGCGGACGCGACAACGTCACCGCCATCGTGGTCGACGTGGTGGGGGGCGGCATCCACCCCCGCTTCGACGACACCACCGGCGGGCTTGCCAGCGGCACGCCCGCCACGGGCACCATCGAGGCGGCGACCGTTCCCTCCCGGCGGCGGCGACGTGGCTGAGCCCGAGGAGGAGCACACGCGACTGTCCGCACGACGGCTCGCCGACGAGACCCGGATCGCGGGTCGCCGCGACGCGGACGACACGGTGCTGTCCGAGCGGCGCACCCCGGACGAGACACGCCTGTCCGAGCGGCGTGCCCCGGACGAGACACGCCTGTCCGAGCGGCGGTCGGGCGACGACACCCGCCGATCGACCGGCGAGGTGCGCCCGTCCGAGGAATCCTCCGACGCCACCGCGGCGACGGAGACGATCGTCCAGCGTCCCGCAGCGCAGGCGCGGATCGCGCACGGGCGCGCCGACACCCCGCGCGCGGCCGCGGCTCCCGGCATCCGCGCGGCGCACGCGGTGTACGCGCCCCGCGGCGGCGATCCCGCGCCGGCGGTGACGCGCGCACCGGTGACGCCGCCGCGCGCCACCGGACGCCCGGCACCGCCGCCGAGACGGCGGGCCGGTCGGGGACTGATCGCCGGCCTGATCGTCGGCGGACTCCTGATCGGGGCGGTCGGCGCCCTGCTCATCGCACTGTCCATCGGAGGGGGAATGTCATGACGGAGGACGTGGAGACCACGGCCGAGACCACGACGCGGGAACTGGGGATCGAGTTCTGCGGCGAATGGTTCCATCCCACCCCCGACCGGGGGTACTCGATCGGCCGCGACGCGGACCTCGTCGTCGACACCAACCCGTATCTGCACCGTCGGCTCCTCGAGGTGCAGTGGACGCAGGACCTGTGGTGGCTCGCCAACACGGGCAGGTCCATCTCCGTCGCCCTCGCCACGGCCGACGGCGCCTATCAGGCGATGCTCGGCCCGGGCACCCGTGTGCCGCTCGTCTTCCCCGAATTGATCGTGATGTTCACGGCCGGTGCCTATACGTACGAGCTCACCATCCACAACGAGGCCGCACGGTTCACCGGGCGCGACGCCTTCGCGGGCGACGAAACGACCGACGGCGGCACCACGATCGGTGCGCTCCCGCTGACCTCGAGCCAGCGGCTGCTCCTCATCGCGCTGTGCGAGCCGATCCTGCGCGGCGGGATGATGGGCTCGAGCCAGATCCCCAGTTCCGCAGCCGCGGCCGAACGTCTCGGCTGGCCGTTGACGACCTTCAACCGCAAGCTCGACAACGTGTGCGACAAGCTCGACCGCGAGGGCGTGCAGGGGCTCCGGGGCGGCGCGGGCAAGCTCGCCACGAACCGGCGCGCCCGCCTGGTGGAGCACGCGGTCCTCTCGCGGATCGTCACTGCGGCCGACCTCCCGCTGCTCGACGCCGAGGGGGCCTCGGACCGCTGAGGCGCACCGCCCACGCGCAGAGCGACCGCCGGCATCCGCCCGCGCGATAGCATCGAAGGCTGTGTCCGCACCCGCACCCGTCCTCTCGTATCCCCCGGAGCTGCCCGTCAGCGCCGCACGGGACGAGATCACGCGCGCCATCGCGGAGCACCAGGTCGTCATCGTCGCCGGGGCGACCGGGTCGGGCAAGACGACGCAGCTGCCGAAGATGTGCCTCGAGCTCGGCCGCACGCGCATCGCGCACACCCAGCCTCGGCGCATCGCGGCGCGGTCGATCGCCGAGCGCCTCGCGCACGAGGTGCAGGTGCCGCTCGGGGGCGCGATCGGCTACAAGGTCCGCTTCACCGACGAGGTGACCGATGCCACGCAGGTCACGCTGATGACCGACGGCATCCTGCTCAACGAGATCCACCGGGACCGACTGCTGCACCGCTACGACACGATCATCGTCGACGAAGCCCACGAGCGGTCCCTCAACGTCGACTTCCTGCTGGGCTACCTCGCCCGCATCCTGCCCGAGCGTCCCGACCTGAAGGTGATCATCACGTCGGCGACGATCGACCCGGAGAGCTTCGCGGCGCACTTCGCCGGGGCGGCGCCGGACGGCGAGCGCGTCCCGGCCCCGATCATCGAGGTCTCGGGCCGCACCTACCCCGTGGAGATCCGCTACCGCGCGCACGACGAGGAGACGGAGGACGACGTCGACGGTCTGCTCGCGGCGCTCCGCGAACTCGATCGGGAGCCCGACGGCGACGTGCTCGTCTTCCTGCCGGGCGAGGCCGAGATCCGCGACGCGATGGATGCCGTCCGCGGCCTGTACGCGAAGGACGCCCGTCCGACCGAGGTGCTGCCGCTGTTCGGACGGCTCTCGTCCGCCGAGCAGCACCGTGTCTTCGAACCGTCCGCGGTCGCCGGCGTCCGGCGACGGGTCATCCTCGCCACGAACGTCGCCGAGACGAGCCTCACGGTCCCCGGCATCCGGTACGTCGTCGACACCGGCACGGCGCGCATCTCGCGCTACAGCGTGCGGTCGAAGATCCAGCGACTGCCGATCGAGGCGATCTCGCAGGCCTCGGCGCAGCAGCGCTCCGGCCGCGCCGGGCGCACGTCGGCGGGCATCGCGATCCGCCTGTACGGCGAAGACGACTTCGCGGCGCGTCCCGAGTTCACCGAGCCCGAGATCCTGCGGACCTCGCTCGCGTCGGTCATCCTGCAGATGCTGTCGCTCGGTTTCGGGGACGTCACCGAGTTCCCGTTCCTCACCAAGCCCGACAGCCGCGGGGTGAAGGCGGCCGTCGAGCTGCTGACCGAGCTCCGCGCCGTCGCAGGGCGCACCGGCGCGATGCGGCTCACGGGCCTCGGTCGCCGCATCGCGCGCCTGCCGATCGACCCGAGGTTCGCGCGGATGCTGCTCGAGGCCGAGACGCTCGGCGTCTCGCGCGACGTCCTCGCGATCGTGTCGGGGCTGTCCATCCAGGACGTCCGCGAGCGTCCCGAGGAGCGCCGCGAGGAGGCCGACCGCCTGCACGCGCGGTTCGTCGACCCGACGAGCGACTTCCTCACCCTGCTGAACCTCTGGAACCACCTGCGCGAGCAGCGGCGCGAGCTCGGCTCGAGCGCGTTCCGGCGTCTCTGCCGCAGCGAGCACCTGAACTACGTGCGTGTCCGCGAATGGTTCGACGTGCACCGGCAGCTCTCGACGCTCTCCCGTTCGGGTTCGCCGAAGGATGCCCCGCGTCAGGCCGCGGGCGCCGCCGATCCCGACGCGCTCCACCGGGCGATCCTGTCGGGGCTCCTCTCGCACATCGGCATCCTCGACACCCGCTCGGTGACCACCGATCCCGCGAAGAAGAACGCCCGGAAGCCTCTGCCGCAGTACCGCGGCGCGCGCGGCGCCTCGTTCTCGGTGTTCCCCGGCTCGGGCCTCCGCAAGGCCTCCCCCGACGCCGTCATGGCCGCCGAGCTGGTCGAGACCTCGCGTCTGTTCGGCCGCACGGTCGCCGCGATCGACCCAGCGTGGGCCGAGGACCTCGCCGGCGACCTCGCGCACCGGAGCCTCAGCGACCCGCACTGGTCGAAGGATGCCGGCGCTGCCGTCGCGGCCGAGAAGGTGACGCTCTTCGGCGTCGAGATCATCCCGCGCCGCCGGGTGCAGCTCGCCCGCCGCGACCGCGACCTCGCCCGGGAGCTGTTCCTGCGCCACGCGCTCGTCGAGGGCGAGTGGAACAGCCAGCACCTCGACAAGCGGCTCACCGCGTTCGAGCGCCGCAACGGCGAGCTGCGGCGTCAGCTCGAACGCATCGAGGAGCGCGAGCGCCGCCGCGACATCCTCGTCGGCGACGAAGCGGTGTACGCCTTCTACGACGCCCGCGTGCCGCACGACGTGTTCGACGTCCGCTCGTTCGAGGCGTGGTGGCGCGAGACGCAGCCCGCCGCCCCGAAGCTCCTCGACATGACCGAGGCCGACCTCCTCGGCGAGTCCGCCCGCACCGACGAGCGCGACTTCCCGACGCGCTGGCGTCAGGGCGACCAGGTGCTCTCGCTCGCCTACCGCTTCGAGCCCGGCGCACCCGACGACGGCGTCAGCGTCGTCGTGCCCCTCGCCCTGCTCGCCCAGCTGCGCCCCGACGGGTTCGACTGGCAGGTCCCCGGCATGCGCGACGAGCTCGTCACCGGGCTCATCAAGGCGCTCCCGAAGGCGATCCGTCGGCACGTCGTGCCTGCGGCGGACTGGGCGAGCACCCTCGGCGACGAGCTGCGCGGGTCGGGCCCAGAGGACACCGACGGACTCCCGGCATCCACGCTCCGTGCGGCCCTCGCCGCGCGCATCCAGCGCGTCGCGCACCAGCCGGTCACCGAGCGCGACTTCGACCTCGAGCGCGTCCCCGCCCACCTGGGTGTCTCGTTCCGCGCCGTCGACCAGCGCGGGCGCACCGTCGGGTCGTCCCGCGACCTGCGCGAGCTGCAGGACCGTCTCGCCGGCCGTGCCCGCGAATCGGTCGCCCGCTCGCTCGCGCCGAAGCGCGGCCCGCAGCCGGCGGCATCCCCCGCCGCGACCGTCGCCGCCGCGAGCGCCCCCATCGAGCGCACCGGCATCACGACGTGGGACGTCGGTGACCTGCCCGAGGTCGTCGACACGAAGGTCGCCGGCGGCGTGGTCCGCGGGTACCCGGCGCTCGTCGACGGGAAGGACGGGGTGTCGCTGCGCATCGAGGCGACCGCCGAACGCGCCGCCGAGCTCACGCGCGCCGGCGCCCGGCGGCTGCTGCTCCTCGCCGTCCCCTCGCCCACCGCCTACGTCATGGACCACCTGACGGCGCCCGAGAAGCTCGCCCTGGCGGCCTCGCCCTATCCGTCGGCGAAGGCGCTCATCGAAGACGCCCGGGTCGCCGTCGCCGACGCCGTCATGGGGGATGCGGTCATCCGGACCGAGGCCGCGTTCACCGCCGCCCGCGACGCGTTCTCGGCGCGCATCGTCGACGAGCTCTTCCGCACGGTCTCGCTGGCCGCCCGCATCCTCACCCTGCAGCGCGACGTCGAGCGCGCGGTGAAGCACCAGAACTCGATGACCCTGCTCGCGGCGCTCGGCGACGTGAAGGCGCAGCTCGCGGGGCTCATCCATCCGGGGTTCCTCTCCCGCACCGGCGTGACGCGGCTCGCGCACCTCCCCCGCTACCTGCAGGGGGCGAAGGAACGCGTCGACGCCCTCTCGGACAACCCCGGGCGCGACCGGCAGCGGATGACCGAGTACGAGCGCGCCGCAGCCCTGTTCACGGATGCCGGGGGCGCGCTCCCGCTCCCCGCGGACGCACCGGCGCACCTGGTGCACGCGCGCTGGCTGCTCGAGGAGTTCCGCGTGAGCCTGTTCGCGCAGCGGCTGGGCACGGCCGAACCGGTCTCGCTGCAGCGGATCTCGAAGGCGCTCGCGGGGACGGGCTGAGTCAGCTCGCCCGCAGGAGGTCGCGGTAGAACTCGATGCCGCGCAACCAGGACGCGACGCGGATCCGCTCGTCGTGGGAGTGCAGCGCCTCGCGTTCACCCCGCGTGAGGTGGAACGGGGTGAACCGGTAGACGTGGTCGCTGATCTCGGTGAACCAGCGGCTGTCGCTCGCGCCGAGCTGGATGTAGGGCGTCGCGACGATCTCCGAGCCGAGGGCCGACGCCGTCGCGGCGGCCAGCCGGTCCCACGCCGGTCCCGACCAGGGCGACACCGGCGACGGATCGGACGCGGCGGCGACCTCGACCTCGACGAGGGGGTCGCGGACGACCGAGCGGATGCGGGCGACCGCCGACGCGGCCGTGTCGCCGGGGAGGAGCCGCACGTTCACGCTCGCCCGGGCCGAGGTGGCGAGGACGTTCGCCCCCGTCGCCCCGGAGAGCTCGGTGACGACCGCCGTCGTCCGGACCAGCGCGTTGAGCTCGGGGCCGAGGCGCGGGAAGACCTTCACGAGCAGCCGGCCGCTCACGCCGATGTTCGCGAACACGCGACGGAGCGGTCCCCGCGTGTGCGGGGCGACGGTCTCGAACATGGCGCGGACCGGTGCGACGAGCCGTGTCGGGAACGGGCGGCGGTGCAGGCGGAGCACGGCCCGCGCGAGCCGCGCGGTGGCCGGGTCTCGCGGCGGCGTCGACGCGTGCCCGCCGAGCTCGCGGGCGGTCAGGTGCACCGTCATGACCCCGCGCTCGGCGACGCCGATCATCGCGGTGGGCACCGCCACCGCCGGGAGCACGCCCTCGACCACGGCGCCGCCCTCGTCGAGGACGAGTGAGGGACGGATGCCGCGGTCCCGCAATGCCGTCGCGATGTCGCGGGCGCCGTCGCCGGCGACCTCCTCGTTGTGGCCGAATGCGAGGTACACGTCGCGGGCGGGGGTCGCCCCCGCGACGATGAGGGATTCCACGGCCTCGAGGATGGCGACGAGGGCGCCCTTGTCGTCCACGGCGCCGCGGGCGTGGATCTCCTCGTCCTCGCCCGTGCCGACGAGCTCGGCCGCGAACGGCGGATGCGTCCACTCCGCCGGCACCACCGGGACGACGTCCTGGTGGGCCATGAGGACGAGGGGGCGCTCGGCATCCGCCCCGCGCCAGCGGTACAGCAGCGAGTGGCCCGCGATGGTCTCGAGCTCGAGCGTCCGGTGGGCCGCCGGGTAGAGGCGGGCGAGGGCATCCCGGAACGCCACGAAGGCGGTGTCGTCAGGTGCTTCCCCTCCGTCGACGGCCATCGAGACGGTCGGGATGCGCAGAAGCTCGCGGAAGCGGGCGATCGCGTCGCGCTGCTCGGTGCCGGGGGTCACGCGACGACTCTACGACCGGGTCGGCCCCGCGCCGAGGATAGGCTCGGGGCCATGACGGCACTCCGATGGGGAATCCTGGCCACCGGCGGCATCGCGCATGCCTTCACCTCCGACCTGCGGACCGCCGGGCTCACGGTCACCGCCGTGGGGTCACGACGCCTCGAGGCCGCGCAGGCGTTCGCGGAGCAGTACGCCATCCCGAGCGCGTACGGGTCGTACGAGGAGCTCGTGGCCGCGCCCGACGTCGACATCGTCTACATCGCGACGCCCCACAGCCACCACCGCGACAACGCGCTGCTCGCGCTCGAGAACGGCACCCACGTGCTCATCGAGAAGCCGCTCACCCTCGACGCGGCGCAGGCTGCGGAGATCCGCGACGCCGCCGCCGCCCGCGGCCTGCTCGCGATGGAGGCCATGTGGACGCGCTACCTGCCGCACATGGTCCGCCTGCGGGAGCTGCTCGCGTCGGGGGCGATCGGCGAGGTGCGGGCCCTGAGCGCAGACCACACCCAGAACCTCCCCACCGACCCGACGCATCGACTGAACGCGCTCGAGCTCGGCGGCGGGGCGTTGCTCGACCTCGGCATCTACCCGATCTCGTTCGCGTGGGACGTGCTCGGACGCCCCACAGCCGTGAGCGCCCTCGGTCGTCTCGGTGACACCGGGGCGGACACCGAAGCCGCGATCTCGCTCGTCCACGGTTCGGGGGCCGTATCGTCGCTCCTCACCTCGATGCGCGGGGCGGGCGCGAACGTGGCCCAGATCATCGGCACGGAGGGCCGCATCGTCATCGACTCGGTCTGGTACACGCCGACCTCCTTCCGCGTCCACGACCGCGACGGCGCGGTCCGCGAGGAGTTCCACTCCGAGGTCGACGGGCGCGGCATGCAGTATCAGGCGCTCCACGCCGAGCAGCTCATCCGGGAGGGCCGCACCGACAGCGAGCTCCTCGGCATGGACGAGAGCGTCGCCATCATGGGGACGCTCGACGAGATCCGCGCGCAGCTCGGCGTGGTCTACCCGCAGTCCTGAGGCTCAGGCGGGCTCGCCCTGCTGATCGCGTCGCCGACGCGCGAGCTCGGCGCGCAGGCGCTCCTCTTCGATCTCCCGTTCGAGGTCGGCGAGCTGCTGCTCGGTGGAGCGGGACTCGCGCGGCCGCGGCGCAGCGGGCTCCGTGGCCCACGGCGCGAATTGCGGCGGCCGTGACGCCTCTCGGCGCGGATACTCACGGCCGATCGCGAACCACAGCACCGTGCCGAGGAACGGCAGCAGGATGACGACGAACAGCCAGACCGTCTTCGGCATGTGCTTCACCTGGCTCTGATCCCGCGTGATGATGTCCACGAGCGCGAAGATCATGCCGGCGAGCACGACGAGCGAGATCAGAGAGGGCATGGCCCGGAGTCTATGAGGACGCTGGACGCGCCGCATCCCTTTCCCCAGCCGGGACTGACAGACTGAACGGATGCCGGATTCCTCGAGCCCACGGGTTGCGGTCTACCTCGACTTCGACAACATCGTCATGAGCTGGTACGACCGCGTGCACGGTCGCAACAGCTTCTCGCGCGATCGTCAGCGCATCACCGCGGACCCGGACGAGCCCGAGATCGCCGCACGCCTCGCCGCCGCGACGATCGACGTCGGCGCGATCATGGACTACGCGGCGTCCTTCGGCACGCTGGTGCTCACCCGCGCATATGCGGACTGGTCCTCGCCCGTCAATGCGCTCTACCGACAGCAGCTCGTCTCGCGTGCCGTCGACCTCGTGCAGCTGTTCCCGGCCGCGGCCTACGCCAAGAACGGCGCCGACATCCGCCTCGCCGTCGACACGGTGGAGGATCTGTTCCGCCTCGAGGACCTCTCGCACGTCGTCATCGTCGCCGGCGACAGCGATTACGTTCCTCTGGCCCAGCGCTGCAAGCGGCTCGGTCGATTCGTGGTCGCCGTCGGCGTCGCCGGATCGACCGCGAAGTCGCTCGCAGCCGCCTGCGACCAGTTCGACGCCTACGACACACTGCCCGGCGTGGCGAACCCGGTGCCCACCCCCGAGCCGGAGTCGGCGCCCGCCACCGCCCGCCGCCGGCGCAAGGCGGTCGACGCGACCGAGCAGCTGCTCTCGCGCGCGCTGCGCCTCGAATACGAGCGCACCGATGAAGAGTGGGCGCACCTGTCCGCCGTCAAGAACCTGCTGAAGCGGATGGATCCCTCCTTCAGTGAGAAGTCCCTCGGTCACAAGTCCTTCTCAGACTTCGTGAAGGCGCACCCGAAGGTCGCCGAGCTCGACGAATCGACGAACATCGTGAGGGTCCGCGCGGTCGACGCCGCCTGAGCATGCGGGGCCACGGTATGGTTGCCCCGTGGCTCGCCGGTCAACTCCGCCCGGCTCGCAGTCGTCACTGCGAGAAGCGAATCGTGCACGTCTGCTCGATTCGCTCAAGCGGCATGGCCGGCTGACGCAGATCGAGCTGTCGGGAGCGACCGGCCTCTCCCCCGCGACCGTCTCCAACATCGTCAAAGAGCTCACCGCCACCGGGGTGCTGCACACCTCGTTCACGTCCCGGAGCGGACGTCGAGCGACCCTCGTCTCGCTCGCGCGCCAGGTCGGTCTCGTCGCCGGGGCGCACTTCTCGCCGCGCAAACTGCACGTCGCCATCGCGGACGCCACCCGCACCGTCGTCGCGGAATCGTCCCTGCCGCTCGCACCGGACCACCGCCATGACGCCGAGCTCGACCGTCTCAGTCTGCTGCTCGGCGACATGGTCGACGGACTCGGCGGGTCGCTCAGCGACCTCTCGGCGGTGGGCCTCGCGCTCCCGGCCCCGGTCGACCCGCGGACATCCGTGATCTCCACACCGGGGCTCCTGCCCGGCTGGGACGGCGTCGACATCGCGCGCAGCCTGACTGCCCGCATCGGCAGACCCGTGCACGTCGACAGCGAGGCGAACCTGGGCGCACTGGCCGAGGCGCGGGAAGGTGCCGCCCGCGGCGCGTCATCGTCCGTCTACCTCCGCGTCGGGCACTCGATCAGCGCCGGCCTCCTCGTCGACGGCGAGCTGTTCCGCGGGATGAGCGGCCGCACGGGGCAGATCGGTCACATGACGATCGACGAGAAGGGCGCCCTCTGCCGCTGCGGCAACCGCGGGTGCCTCGAGACGGTCGCAGCCGGACCGGCGCTCCTGGCCGGCTTCACGGAGGACGACGGCATCCACCGCCTCCGCGACCTCGTGACGGCAGCCGGCGACGGCGTCGCGTCCGCGCAGCGCGCGATCGCCGACGCCGGGCGCCACATCGGCATCGCGGCGGCGAGCCTATGCAATCTCATCGACCCGGAGCGGATCGTCGTCGGCGGCGAGCTGGCGCTCGCGGGCGAGATCCTCCTCGCGCCGCTCCGGCATTCGCTGGAACGGTCGATCCTCGGCGGTGGTGTCCCTGAGATCGTCGCCTCGTCCTTCGCGGAGTGGGCCGAGACCCGCGGCGCGATCGTCCTCGCACTCGACCACGTCACCGTCGACGCCGAACTGGTGGCGTTCCCCGCATGAGGCGGGTGATCGCCGCCCTCCTCGTCGTCGTGGTCGCGGGCGCCGCGCTGTCGGGCTGCGCTCTGCCCGACAACGGTTCGGGCGAGGCCACGATCGCCCTCCTGCTGCCCGACAAGAAGACCGCCCGCTACGAGACGTTCGACCGTCCCGTCTTCGAGGCGCGCGTCGCCGAGCTGGGTGACGTCGAGGTCCTCTACACGAACGCGGATCAGGATGCCGCGCGTCAGCAGCAGCAGGCGGAGTCGGCCCTCGCCGCGGGTGCCCGGGTGCTCGTCCTCGATCCGGTCGACGGGCGGGCCGCGGCCTCCATCCTGGCGTCCGCGACCGCGGAAGGCGTCCCGGTGATCGCCTACGACCGGATGATCGTCGGCGGCGGCACCCCCGCGTTCTACGTGTCCTTCGACAACGAGCGCGTGGGCGAGCTCCAGGCGGAGGCGCTCGTCGATGAGCTCACCGCTCGCGGCGAGGAGGACGGCGGCATCCTGATGGTCCACGGCGCACCCACCGACAGCAATGCGGGGCAGTTCCGCGAGGGGGCGCGTCGGGTCGTCGCCGAGGCGGGCCTGCGCGTGCTCGCTGAGTACGACACGCCCGACTGGAGCCCCGACAAGGCGCAGGCGTGGGTCGCCGGGCAGCTCGCCCAGTACGGCGACGAGGTGGTCGGCGTCTACGCGGCGAACGACGGGACCGCCAGCGGTGCGGTCGCCGCCCTGCGCGCCGCAGACGTCACCCCCTTCCCCGTCGTCACCGGCCAGGATGCCGAGCTCAGCGCGCTGCAGCGCATCGTCTCGGGCGATCAGTACATGACGGTCTACAAGGCGCTGCGCGCGCAGGCGACGATCGCCGCGGATGCCGCCGTGGCGCTGCTGAACGGGGACGACGTCGACGCGGCGACGACCATCGACGGCATCCCCGCCACGCTCCTCGAGCCTGTCGCGGTGACGGTGGACGACATCGCCGAGACGGTCGTGGCCGACGGATTCTGGACCGTCGCCGACATCTGCACGCCCGCGTACGCCGAGGCCTGCGCAGCCGCAGGGCTGGAATGAGAGAGGACCGCGTGAGCGTCTCGTCCCGCCGAACCGGCGACCACGTCCTGTCGATGCGCGGCATCGACAAGCGCTTCGGTGCCGTCCGCGCCCTGAGCGGCGTCGACTTCCGCGTCCGCGAGGGCGAGGTCGTCGCGCTCGTGGGCGACAACGGAGCGGGCAAGTCGACCCTCGTGAAGATCCTCGCCGGGGTCCACCCGCCCGACGAGGGCACGATCGAGCTGGACGGGGAGCGGGTCCACATCGGCAGCCCCGCAGACGCCCAGGACCTGGGGGTGGCCACGGTCTTCCAGGACCTCGCCCTGTGCGAGAACCTCGACGTCGTCGCGAATCTGTGGCTCGGCCGCGAGCTCACCGAGCAGGGCAGGCTCGACGAGGTCGGCATGGAGGAGCGCACCTGGATGCTGCTGCGTGAACTCGCAGCCAAGATCCCGTCCGTGCGGGTCCCGGTGTCGGCGCTCTCGGGCGGCCAGCGACAGACGGTGGCCATCGCCCGGTCCCTGATCGGCGAACCGCGGATCGTCATCCTCGACGAGCCGACGGCCGCGCTCGGCGTGGCGCAGACCGCGGAAGTGCTGAACCTCATCGAACGCCTTCGGGACCGCGGCCACGGTGTCGTGCTCATCAGCCACAACCTCACCGACGTCCTCGCGGTGGCCGACCGCATCGTCGTCCTCCGCCTCGGACGCAACAACGGGGAGTTCGACGGCGAAGAAGCGACGACCGAGATCCTCATCGCCGCGATCACCGGGGCCCTCGATCCGTCGCGTCCCCTCGCACCGCCCGAGACCCCGACCACGGACGAGGGCGATTCGCATGCTCCGGTGATCCCCCTCCGCCGGCTCGAGGACGGGTCATGAGCCCCGAGGGCGGTGTGATCGACCGTGTGGTGGCGCGTGTGCGGGCCGGCGACGTCGGTCGGATGCCGGTGGTCGCCTCGTTGGTCGTCATCGCGATCGTCTTCCAGGCGCTCAACCCGGTGTTCCTCACCAGCAGGCATCTGAGCGATCTGCTGATGCAGTGCGCGGCGATCGGGACGATCTCCCTCGGCATCGTCCTCGTGCTCCTCATCGGCGAGATCGACCTCTCGGTGGGGTCGATGTCGGGCGTCGCGGCGGCCATCCTGGCGGTGGCCGGGGTGCAGCAGGGCTGGCCGATCGCGCTCGCCGTCGTCGCGGCGATCGCCGCGGGGTGCGTGGTCGGCGCCGTCTTCGGCTTCCTTCGGACGACGCTCGGCCTGCCGAGCTTCGTCGTCACGCTCGCGGGCCTGCTCGGTCTTCTCGGCGTCCAGTTGTGGATCCTCGGCGACGCCGGGTCGGTGAACATCCCCTTCGATTCCTGGATCGTCCAGTTCGCCCAGCAGGCGTACCTCCCCGACTGGCTCGCCTACGTCCTGGCGGTCCTGACCGCGGTCGCCTACACCGCGACGCTGCTGCGACGCGCGCAGCGGCGTGCCGCGGCCGATCTCGAGAGCAGCGGCGCCATCCCCATCCTGATCCGCGGCTCCCTGCTGCTCATCGGCCTCGTCGGCGGATGCTGGTACCTCGGGCTGTCTCGAGGCGTCGGGGTGATGTTCGCCCTGTTCGTCGTCTTCGTGGTGATCGCCCACCTGGCACTCACGCGGACCCGCTGGGGGCGCTCGGTGTACGCCGTCGGAGGGTCGATCGAAGCGGCCCGACGGGCCGGCATCCGCGTCGACCGTGTCGTCGTCTCGGTGTTCATGCTCTGCTCCGCGTTGGCGGCGACCGGCGGCGTCCTGGCGGCCGCGAAGCTCGGTGCGGCCAACCAGAGCTCGGGCGCAGCCGACGCGAATCTCAACGCCATCGCCGCGGCGATCATCGGCGGCGCGTCGCTCTTCGGTGGGCGTGGTTCGGCGTTCGCCGCCCTCCTCGGAGTGGTGGTCATCCAGGCGATCTCCGCGGGGCTGACGCTCGTCAACCTGAGCTCCGCCGTCCAGTTCATGGTGACCGGAGGGGTGCTGCTGTTCGCCGTCGCCCTGGATGCCCTGACGCGCCGCACACGCGCGACGTCGGGTCGGGCGTAGACCGCCAGGGCGCGCGCGGCGGCGCCTCTTCGCCGCTCGGATGTCGGGAGGTCGGCGGTGACGAAAGCGTTATGTTCACATCTTGACTTCAATTCGTGAACACATCAAGATCATCGTCAAGCGCGATGTCGCGCCCGCTCGATTTTCACTGTCGAAAGGCGAACGATGAAGAAGTCCCTGTCCGCTGCAGCTGCCCTCGCGGGTGCCGCTGCGCTCCTGCTCGCCGGCTGTGCCAGCTCGGGCACGCCCGCTCCCGGCGGCACCGGCGGAGGTGAGGAACCGGCTGCGGCCGGCCGCGCCTGCGTCATCCTGCCCGACGCTGCGTCCTCCCCCCGCTGGGAGAACTTCGACCGCAAGTACCTCCAGGAAGGCCTCGAAGGTGCGGGGTTCGAGGTCGACATCCAGAACGCGCAGGGCGACACGTCGAAGTACACGACGATCGCCGACCAGCAGCTCACGCAGGGCTGCGGCGTCATGCTGCTCGTCGACTACAACGGCGCCGCGGCCGGCGTCGCCACCAAGGCGAAGGGCCAGGGCATCCCGGTCATCGCGTACGACCGTCCGTTCGAGGGCGCGGACTACTACGTCTCGTTCGACAACGTCGAGGTCGGCCGCCTCGAGGGCCAGACGGTCCTCGACGGTCTCGAGAAGGCCGGCAAGGACCCCAAGACCGCAGCCGTCTTCTACATGGGCGGCGACCCGACCGACGGCAATGCCGCGATGTTCCGCTCCGGGGCGGTGGAGGTCATGGAGGCCGCCGGCGTCAAGCCGGTCGCCGAGCCTCCGGGGGTGTGGGACGGCGCGAAGAGCCAGACCAACTTCGAGCAGGCCCTCACCGCCAACGGCGGCACCGTCGACGGCGTGTGGGCTGCCAACGACACCAACGCCGACGGCGTCATCAAGGTGCTGCAGGACCGCGGCATCGAGGGCGTCGCGGTCTCGGGCCAGGACGCGAACGTCGAGGGCCTCCGCAACATCCTCGCCGGCTGGCAGACCGCGACGGTCTACAAGCCCGTGAAGGACGAGGCGGATGCCGCCGTCGAGGTCGCCACTGCACTGCTGAGCGGTGACACCCCGTCGGCCGACCAGGAGCTGGAGGACGGCACCCCCTACATCGCGGTGACGCCGCAGCTGGTGGGCCCGGAGCAGGTCAAGGATGTCGTCGCCGCCGGTGACGCCTCCGCCGACGACATCTGCTCGGGCGACATCGACGGCGTGAGCCTCGCCGACAAGTGCTCCGAGTTCGGCGTCGAGTGATCTGAGCGGGGAGGGGATGCCGCGCCGCGGCATCCCCTCCCCTTCCTCCCGCCATCTTCGACCTCCCAGGAGACCCGCATGAGCGAACCCATCATCCAGTTGCGCCGCGTCACGAAGTCCTTCGGCCCCGTCAGCGTCCTCAAGGGCGTCGACCTGCTCGTCCGTCCGGGCACGGTGACGGCCCTCGTCGGCGACAACGGCGCCGGCAAGTCCACCCTCATCAAGGGCCTCGCCGGCGTGCAGCCCTACGACAGCGGGGAGGTGCTCGTCGATGGCGAGGAGCACGCCCTGCGCACACCGCGCGAGGCCGCGGCGCTCGGCATCGAGGTCGTTTACCAGGACCTGGCCCTGTGCGACAACCTCGACATCGTCCAGAACATGTTCCTCGGCCGCGAGGAGGTGACGGCGGGGACCTTCAATGAGGGCCTGATGGAGCGGGAGGCATCCGACACGCTCCGCTCGCTCTCGGTCCGCACCGTGAAGAGCGTGCGACAGAAGGTCTCGAGTCTCTCCGGGGGCCAGCGCCAGACGGTCGCGATCGCGCGCGCAGTCCTGAAGAAGGCTCGGGTCGTCATCCTGGACGAACCGACCGCCGCACTCGGCGTGGCGCAGACCGAGCAGGTGCTCAACCTCGTTCGCCGCCTCGCGGACCAGGGCGTCGCGGTGGTCCTCATCAGCCACAACCTCGTCGACGTCTTCGCGGTCGCCGACGACATCGCGGTCCTCTACCTCGGCCAGATGGTGGCTCAGGTCCCCACCGCCGAGACCACCCGCGACGACATCGTCGGCTACATCACCGGCACCAAGGTGCCTCCCGGCGTCGAACTCGTCGGCACGTCCACCATCCCCGTCGGAGGAGACGCATGAGCGCCAGCACCAGCACCCGGACAGCGGCTGCGCCCGACCCGGTCTCGAGCGACCTGATCGGCAGCGGCGTCGAGGGTGGCGTCGGAGATCAGATCAATGCGTGGCTGCAGCGCGTCCGCAGCGGCGACATGGGCGCGCTCCCTGCCGTCGGCGGTCTCGTCCTGCTCGCCGTGCTGTTCGGGGCGCTGAGCCCCTACTTCTTCACGGCGGTCAACTTCGCGAACCTCATGAACCAGGCAGCCTCCCTGGTGGTCCTCGGCATGGCACTCGTGTTCGTGCTGCTGCTGGGCGAGATCGATCTGTCTGCGGGTGTCACGGGCGGCGTCGGGATGGCGGCGTTCGTCGTCCTCAACGTCCGCTTCGACATCCCCTGGCCGATCGCGCTGGCCGCGGGCTTCGGGGTGGGCCTGCTCACCGGCGCCCTCATCGGCTTCCTGGTGGCTCGCGTCGGCATCCCGTCCTTCGTCGTCACCCTCGGCCTGTTCCTCGGCTACCAGGGCCTGACCCTCATGATCATCGGCGCCGGCGGCCTCTACCCGATCCAGGCACCGGAGATCATCGCGCTCCAGAACGGTCGCCTGCCGGTCTGGGGCGGCTGGGTCATGCTGGCGGTCATGCTGCTCATCTCCGGAGGCATGTCCTTCTGGGATCGCGCGCGTCGTCGGCGGGCGGGCGTCCCGAACCGACCGATCGCACTCGTGTGGGCGAAGCTCGCGGTGATCGCCGTCCTCGGCGGCATCGCCGTCCTCGTGCTGAACCTCAATCGGTCGCAGTCGGTCATCCCCGTCGAGGGTGTGCCGATCATCGTCCCGGTCGTGCTCGCCGTGCTGTTCGTCGGCACCTTCGTCCTCGACCGCACGAAGTTCGGTCGCTACGTGTACGCGATCGGCGGCAACGCCGAGGCTGCTCGACGCGCCGGCATCAAGGTGCGATGGGTGAAGTGGTGGTGCTTCGTCATCGCGTCGGGACTCGCCGTCCTGTCGCTGCTGTTCGCCCAGGCGCGCATCGGCTCGGTCGACGGGGCTGTCGGCCGGGACATCGTGCTCTCCGGAGTCGCGGCGGCCGTGGTCGGCGGCGTCAGCCTCTTCGGCGGACGCGGCCGGCTCGTCCACGCCGCCATCGGCGCGCTCGTCATCGCCGTCATCATCAACGGTCTCGGCCTGTTGCGGATGGATGCCGGTGTGAACCTGCTCGTCACCGGCGGCGTCCTGATCCTCGCCGCCACCGTCGATGCGCTGTCCCGCCTGCGCGCCGGCGGCGTTCGGAGCTGACCACGGCGACGAACGGACGACGGAGCCCCCGCCTCTCGAGGCGGGGGCTCCGTCGTCCCGCGTCGACCCCTACTCCCGCGTCGACCCCTCCTCCCGCGTCGACCCCTACTCTCGCGTCGACCACAGCGCCCAGGCGACGAGCACCGGCTGGAACAGCAGCCGGCCCCACCTGGCCTTCGCGCTGTCGAGGCCGAAACCGTCCTTCTCGCCGAGCGCCTGTCCGATGTTGCCGGGGAAGATGGCGATGAAGAAGGCGGCGAGGATGACCCCCACCCTGCGCCGTTCCTCGGGCAGCGCGACGAGCGCGGCACCCAGCATCATCTCGACCGCACCGGATGCGACCACGACCCCGTCCTTGTCGATCGGCAGGACGTCCGTCACGAGGTCGGGCACCTGCGCCTGAAACTCCTTGCGCGCCCAGAAGAGGTGGCTGAGTCCTGCGAACACCATGGCACCGGCGAGGGTCCAGCGAGCGAGTGTCTTCATGGCCCGAGTATGCCCGCGTCGCGCCCGGCGCAGTCCGGTCTTGACAGCAGGGCAGCCCGGCCGTGACAGCACACCGCACCCCGGCATGACGAGCGGGCTCGCCTACGCTGGACGGGTGCGCAGCCCCTTCCCGTTCGACCGGCTCTCGCGCCGGCCCGACGTCGAAGGTCTCGGCCTCGTGGCGTCGGATGCCGCGGACAGGCTCATCCTCGACGAGTCGGCCGCCGTCCGTGCGTGTGCACCGGACGGTTCGGTCGTCGTCCTCGGCGACGCGTACGGCGCGTTGACCCTCGCGGCGGCCTTCGACGGCGCCCGGGGGGTCCGGGTCCACCAGGACGCCCTGGCAGGTGAGCGGGCCATCGCCGCCAACGCGTCGGCACTGGGCCTCGCCGAGGCGATCGACGTCGTCGCGCTCGACTCCGCAGCCGTCCGCGGGGCGCACGTCGTGCTCCTTCGACTCCCCCGGTCCCTCGACGCGCTGCGCGACGTCGCGGCCCTCATCGCCGCGCACGCATCGCCCGACGTCGTCGTGGTCGCGGGTGGCCGACTGAAGCACATGACGACGGCGATGAACGACGTCCTCCGCGAGTCCTTCGCGAGGCTCGACGTCTCGCTCGCGCGGCAGAAATCGCGCGTCCTCATCGCCCGAGAACCCCATGACGGCCACGACCTCGCGCCCGCTGCGGGCAGCGAGGACGGCCTCGAGATCCGCGCCTTCGGCGGAGCGTTCGCGGGTGCCCGACTCGATGTCGGCACCCGTCTGCTGCTGGCACACCTCCCCGCCTCGCCCGCGGGCGGTACCCCGGACGATCCCTACATCGACTTCGCCTGCGGGACCGGTGTCGTCGCCGCCCACCTCGCCCTGCGGCATCCGGAGGCGAGCGTCCACGCGTCCGATCAATCGGCGGCAGCGGTGGCGTCGGCGCGCGCGACCGCCGCGGCGAACGGCGTCTCCGACCGTGTGGACGTGGTCCGCGACGATCTGCTCGCGGGGCGGGCGACGGCATCCGCGTCGTTCATCGCCCTGAACCCGCCGTTCCACAGCGGAGCCGCGGTCACCGACCGGCTGGCCCCGCGTCTGTTCGCCGATGCCGCTCGGGTGTTGCGCCCCGGCGGCGAGCTGTGGTGCGTCTGGAACTCGGGGATGCGCTATCGCGCCGACCTCGAGCGGCTCGTCGGCGCCACGCGCCAGGTCGCCCGGAACGCGAAGTTCACCGTCACCGTCTCGACGCGGCGCTGAGTCACCGCCCGGGCGGTCCGACGATCAACAGGACGACGTAGAGGGCCACCACGGCGACCACGATGAGTGCGACCAGGAGGGTCGCGTGCCGCAGGAACCACCGGAGAAGGCGATCGATCGGCCGCCGGTCCCGCGGGTCCGCCGTCTCCTCCCGTCGCCACTCCCCCTCGAGTCGGCCGGAGCGGCGCAGCCAGATCTCGGTCGGCAGGGTCGCATACGGGATGACCGCCGAGCCGACGGCGAGCACGGAAGCCCCGAGTCCCCACCGGTTGTTCAGCGCGACCAGCAGCGCCGTCGCGCCGTAGGAGAGGAAGACGAAGCCGTGGATGCCGCCGCCGACGGTGACCGCGAGGGCCGGACCGCCGACGGCGCGGACGATGATGCCGCCGATGAGCAGCGTCCAGGAGAAGACCTCGGCGACGGCGAGGATGCGGAAGATCGAAGCGGGGGTGCGGAACACGCCTTCAACCTAACTGAAGGATGCTGTGCGTGGGCTCAACGGCGCGTCGACCAGATCGCCCACGCGACCAGCACCGGCTGGAGGAAGAGCCTGGCGAATCGCTTGGCGTCGGAATCCATCCCGGGGACGTCGCGGCGCGTGCGCCAATGGTGGATGTTGCCGGGGAACACTGCGACGAACAGCGCCGCCACCGCCGCGCCCACGCGGCGTCGCTCGCGCGGCAGCGCGACCAAGGCCGCACCCAACGCCGCCTCGACGACTCCGGACACGACCACGATCGTGTCCTTATCGGTCCGCAGCAGCCGGGTCGCCCACTCCGGCACCGCGATGCGGAACCCCCGGCGCAGCACGGTGAGATGGCCGACGCCCGCGGCGACCAGCAGGAGCGCGAGCGCCCACCGCGCGACCGCGCGCACGGGCGCACCCCGGTCGGGCGTCCGGCGCGCGGTCATTCGATCACGCCGGCGCGGATGCCGTCGAGCGAGTCCGCGACGCGCGGGAGCGCCCTCGACAGCGCCTCGTCCAACCGCTCGAGCCGATCCTGCGCATCTCGGAGCACCTGCGCACCGCGCGCCGTGACGCTGAGATCGCTCGCCGCGCCGGCCTGCGCGGTGGCGTCGGCGACCAGGCCGTCGTCGACCAGAGCGTGCACCGCGGCATGCGCGGATTGGACCGTGATGCGGGAGCGACGGGCGAGTTCCGAGAACGAGATCCCGGGCTCCGCCCCGATGTGCCCCAGGAGGCCGAATTTGCGGGTGGAGATGCCCAGGTCGCGCAGCTCGGCGGCGAGCTGCGCCTCCCATGAGGCCGACACGGCGAGCAGCGCGATGACAGGACTGAAACGCGGGGCCTCGTCTGCGGGGGTATCTGCCACGGCAGAAGTCTATGAGGGCCGCCCGCGCGGGGTCAGCAGCGACGTCGCCCAATTTCGGCTCACCGTTCGAGAGAAGGATGGCAAGAGATGAAGGACTTCTCATCCGCGAAACGTTCCGGCTCCCGGGACCCTCTATTATCGGCGGTATGATGCGCGCGATCGCCCATCCGACCGCAGCGCTGGCCGCCGCGGTGATGGCGTTCGCCCTGATGGATGCTGCGCCCCTCGCCGCGCAGGCGTCGATCACCCCGGGGCCCGCCCGAGTCTCGGCGGTGGCGGCCGCCGCGCCCATCGCGCTCGACGACATCGCCGCGCTCTCCGCCACCGATCTGCGTTCCCTCGAGGGCGACGCGGGCGGCGCGCTCCGGTCCCTGGCGGACGACACCTCACCGGCGGAAGCGGCGCGATGGTGGGCCGACACCGACGTCGCCGCGCGCGGCGCGCTGATCGACGAGGTCCCCGACCTCATCGGCCGCCTCGACGGTATCGACGCCGCCGATCGGGTCGCGGCGAACCGGATCGGCGCGCGCGACCGGCTGCGACGGATCGACCGGCGGCTCGCCGCCCTGGCCGAGAGCGACCCGGCGTCCGACCCGGCCGCGCACAGCGCCGAGCGAGACGCCCTCCATCTCGAGCGCGACTACCTCTCCCGCGTCGCGCGCGGGCTCGTCCAGCTCTACCTGTACGCCCCGGATCGTGGCGCGCTCGTCGAGATGGCCGGCGACCCGTCGGCGGCCACCAGCATCCTCTTCGTCGTCCCCGGGACCAACGCCAGCCTCGCCAGCTTCATGGTCGACGACCCGGTCACCTCGTTCGCGGACTGGCAGGTGGCGAATGCGGATGCCGCGGCCCCGGTCCTCGCGTTCACGGTGCTCGCGGCGCCCATGCCGCAGATCTCGATGAATCTCGCCGGCGGCCCGCAGAACAACACCATCGCCACAGCCGCGGGTGCCGACTACGCTCGCATCGTGAGGGGAATCGATGTCGCCTTCCCGGGCCTTCCGACGCTGAGCTACGAGCACAGCGCCGGCTCTGCGGTCGGCAGCGCGGCGGAGATGGACGGGGCGCGATTCGACGCCCGGTTCCTGGCCGCGGGCGTCGGCGCGACCGACGGCTACACCCCGATCGCGGGGACGTCGTACTACGCTGCGCAGGCGAAAGAGGATGTGAACCGGTACTACGCCGGGTTCCAGGTGGGCGACATCGGGTACGGCATCGGGCCGGAGGAGTTCCCCGGCATCACGATCGTCGATCCCGGGTTCCGCGAGCCAGCAGGAGGGGGCACGGTCACCGCGATGCTCGCGCAGGGACTCGACCTGCACAATCGGCTCTTCAGCGGCGACGGCACAGCGAACGGCACGGTCTTGAAGGACGTGCGGCTCCTCCTGGCCTCGCTCGCGCACGAGAGCAGCGGCTGATGCGGACGCGGTTCGGCGCGGCAACGATGCTCGTCGGAACCCTCCTCGCCACCACAGGATGCGCCCCCGCAACGGGTCCGTCCTACGCGGACGTCCGCGCGCAGGCGGAGGCGGCGGTGGCGGAGATCGTGGCGGCCCTCCCCGACGGCGCCGAGTTCACCCCAGACGGCGACGCGCGGTCGACGCCATGCGACTCGGAGGTCGCGCCGGTCGACGGCCCCGAGGGCACGGCGTTCGCGACCGTGCACGGCCGGGCGTCCCTCCCGCGGGACGTCGGACCCGCCACGGCGGTCGAGGACCTGCCCGCATCGCTCGGCGACGGTTGGGCGCTCGAGCCCGTCGGCATCGAGGTCGACCTCGCCGCAGTGCGACTCAGTCAGGCGCGGACGGGCGTGTCGGTCGATGTGACGGAGACCTCCCTCGAGGGCTCCCCCGGGCTCGACATCCTCGCGGTGTCGGAGTGCGGGCGAGCGGAGTGAGCGAGCCGCGAGCGTCCGACCACGCGCGTGTGCCCGGCTCGCCGGTGCGCCTGGATGTCGGTCGCCTGACGGCGCTCGTCGATCGTGTCATCCCCGCGGACGAGTTCCCGTCGGCGTCCGAGTCGGGCGGCGTCGGGTTCATCCTGTCCCTGCTGGAGGAGCGACCGGACTGGACGGTCCGCGTCGCGGAGGTCCTCGATCGCGAGGACGCGAGCGAGCACTGGGATTGGTTCGCTGAGACGGTCGCGGCGGGCTACTACGCCGATCCCGGCAACGGCGGCAACCTGGGAGCGGCGTCGTGGTCGATGGTGGGCTGGCGACCCTGGCCTGTCGGCGCGGGGACCGCGCCCATCGCGCCGGGGATGTCACCCGCCGTGGCGAGCCCTGATCACCTCGCCGCCCGCTACGACGCGATCGTCGTGGGTTCGGGCGCAGGCGGCGGTGTCGCAGCCTGCGGACTGACCGAATCGGGTCGGCGCGTGCTCGTGGTCGAGGCGGGCGCTTGGCCGTCGACGCCCGAGCTGAGCCGGGACCACCTGCGCAATCCCCGCTCGGACTGGGGGCTGCTCCCCCGCTCCGGCCCCACGGACGCGCGCGACGTGCGCGTCGTCGACGAGGGCGGGCGCAGGCTGACGCTCCGACCGACCGATGGCGCGTGGAGCAACAACGCGATGACCGTCGGCGGCGGGACGCGCGTGTACGGAGCGCAGGCCTGGCGGTTCGCTCCCCGCGACTTCCGGATGGCCTCCACGTACGGCGTCCCCGACGGCTCCGCGCTTGCGGACTGGCCGATCTCGTACGACGATCTCGCGCCGTACTACGAGCGCGCGGAGTGGGAGGTCGGGGTGAGCGGGGGCGACGACGGGACGTGGGCGGGCCCGCGTCGACGTCCTCTGCCGATGCCGCCGTTGCCCGCGGGGGCGACGCGCCGGCGCCTGGCCGATGCGGCATCCGCTCTCGGCTTCTCGACCGTGCCGGTGCCCCTCCTCATCAACTCGCGGCCCCACCTCGGCCGCGCCGCGTGCGTCCAGTGCGCGCAGTGCGTGGGCTTCGCCTGCCCCGTCGACGCTAAGGCGGGCTCGCAGAACACGATGCTGACCCGCGCGTTCGCGACCGGTCTCGTCGAGATCGTCCTCGAGACGCGGGCCGCGGCGATCCGCACCGACGCCGCAGGCAGGGTCGTCGGTCTGACGCTCGTCGGCACCCACGAGGGGCGGCCGTGGCGGCGGGACGTCGACGCGGACGAGATCGTCGTCGCGGCGGGGGCCGTCGAGTCGGCGCGGCTGCTGCTGAACAGTCGGTCGGACCGCGAACCCAACGGCCTGGGGAACAACGCGGATCAGGTCGGGCGTCATCTGCAGGGCCACGTCTACGGCGGCGCGATGGGCGTCTTCGACGACATCGTGGAAAACCTCGTGGGCCCCGGCCCCTCCATCGCGACCACCGATTTCCGCCATGGCGACGGGGACGTGATCGGCGGTGGGATCATCGCGAACGAGTTCGTCGCCACCCCTTCGAACACGTACCGCTACCTGGTCGGGTGCGGCTTCATCCCGCGGGCGGGCATCGAGAGCAAAGAGGGGATGCGGCGGCTCGTCCGGCGGAGCCTGCGACTGATGGGTCCTATCCAGGAGGTCACCTCGGCCGACTCACGGGTCCGCGTCGATGAGGGCGTCCGGGATCCCTGGGGCATCCCGGTGGCGCGGTTGAGCGGCGGCGTCCACCCCGAGGACCTGCGCGCGCGGGACGCCACCAGCCGGACGAGCGCGGCGTGGTTGCGTGCGGCGGGTGCGACCGACGTGTTCGCCTTCCACCACCCCCAGCGCGGCCCGTCGGCGGGACAGCACCAGGCGGGGACGCTGCGGATGGGGTCCGACCCCGCGTCATCCGTCGTCGACGAGTTCGGCCGCGTCTGGGGACACGACAACCTCCGAGTCATGGACGGGTCGGTGCACACCACCAACGGCGGCGTCAATCCGGTGCTGACGATCTTCGCGACCGCGATGCGGAGTGTGGAGCACATGACGGGGTCCTGGCGGGAACCTGCCGAGACCTCGTCGCGCTCGTGAGAAACGCCCCTGCGAGTCAAGGGCACCGCGGCATCCTGCGCGGACTGCTTGACTGCCGTGGTGAGGACCTGGGACGAGACAGTCATGTGGTGGCACGTGTACCCGTTGGGGTTCACGGGCGCCCCGATCCGGCCGGAGGCCGAGACGACGACGGTGACGCACCGCCTGCCGCAGATCGAGGGATGGCTCGACCACCTCGTCGGTCTCGGCCTGAACGGTCTGCTCCTCGGCCCCGTCTTCGCGTCCGAGACGCACGGGTACGACACCGTCGACCATTTCCGCATCGACCCGCGACTCGGTGATGACGCCGACATCGACGCGTTGCTCTCGGCAGCGCGGGCGCGCGGCATCCGCGTCCTGTTCGACGGCGTCTTCAACCACGTCGGACGTGCCCACCCGGCGTTCCGCGCCCTCGAGGAGCAGGGCCCGTCGGCACCGACCGCATCGCTCTTCCGTGCCCGGTGGGAGGGATGGACGCCCGGAGCCCGCGTCGACGCCGACGTGTTCGAAGGCCACGACGCGCTGGTCGCCCTGGATCACTCCTCCCCCGCCGCCGAGGACCTGGTCGCCCGGGTGATGACGTACTGGTTGGACCGAGGCATCGACGGCTGGCGACTGGATGCCGCCTATGCCGTCCCATCGTCGTTCTGGGCGCGCGTGCTCCCCCGCGTCCGCAGCGCCCACCCCGACGCGTGGTTCGTCGGCGAGGTGATCCACGGCGACGCGGCGCGGATCGTGAGCGAGGCGACGGTGGATTCCCTGACCCAATACGAGCTGTGGCAGGGCATCTGGCACGCGATTGCCGACCGGAACCTGTTCGAGCTCGAGCACGCCATCGTGCGGCACAACGACCTGTTGTCCGTGTTCGCGCCGCAGACCTTCGTCGGCAACCACGACGTGACGCGGATCGCGACGGCGATCGGGGCGGACCTCGTGCCGCACGCCCTCGCCGTGCTGTTCACCGTGGCGGGAGTCCCCTCGGTCTATGCCGGGGACGAGTACGGCTACGAGGGCGTCAAGGAGGACCGCGTCGGCGGCGACGACGCCGTTCGGCCGGCGTTCCCCGCGACTCCCCCGAGCGCTGCGTCGCTGTCGGGCGCTGCGAGCGGCATCCTCAGCGCGCACCAGCAGCTGATCGCCCTCCGCCGGCAGCACCCTTGGCTGCACCGGGCGCACACCGATGTCATCCACCGTGACAACACGTCGATCGTGCTGCGGACGGCGACGTCCGACGCTGCCGTCCTCACCGCGCTGAACATCGCCGACGAGGCGATCGAGGTGCCGGTGGCGGATGCCGCGCATCTCGCCGTCGGTGATGCGGAACACCGTGGGGCCACGGCGGTCCTTCCCGCACGGGGCTTCGCCGTCTTCACCGGTTGACGACGGGGTCGTCGCGTCAGGTGCCGCAGAACGTGGTGTACGCGCCGCCGCCCGCGGGGGCGTCCGCGTAGCGCTCGAGCCCGGGCCGCGCGACATACGGATCGGTCACCGCGTCGAGCAGTCCGTGGAGGGGTGCGATGTCGCCGGCTTCGGCCGCCGTCAGCGCCTCTTCGACGAGGGCGTTGCGTGGGATGTAGACGGGGTTCGTGCGCTCGATCAGCGCGGCATCCGGCGCCAGGTCCCGCCACCGCGCGACCCACGGGGCGAGGGCGAGGGAATCGACGACGGTCGGAGGGCGGAACTCGCCCCGGGCCACCGCCGCCAACGCCCGGAAGGACGAGGTGTAGTCCGCCTGCTGCGCTTCGAGCAGTCCCAGGAACCCGGATGCCACCGCCGAGACCGTCGCAGCGTCGACCGACGCCGGGAGGCCGAGCTTCGCGCGCATCCCCTCACGCCAGGTCGCCTGATAGCGCTCCGTGTACTCCGCGGTGAGCACGAGCTCGGCCGCTTCGATCGCGCGCGTGCTGTCGGCGTCGATCAGGGGCAGCAGCGCCTCTGCCAGACGCGCGAGGTTCCACTGGCCGATGCCCGGCTGGTTGCCGAACGCGTAGCGGCCGCCGCGGTCGATCGAGCTGAACGACGTCGACGGATCGAAGACGTCCAGGAACGCGCACGGGCCGTAATCGATCGCCTCCCCCGAGATGGTCATGTTGTCGGTGTTCATGACACCGTGGACGAACCCGACCAGCACCCAGCGCGCGATGAGCTCGGCCTGCGCGGCCGTGACCGCCTGCAGCAGTGCGAGCGCGGGGTTCTCGGCGTCGGCCGCCTCAGGATGGTGGCGGCGGATGGCGACGTCCGCGAGGCGCCCGACCAGCTGCGGGTCGTCTGAGAGCCGCGCATAGGTGAAGCTGCCGACGCGCAGGTGGCTCCGCGCGACGCGCGTCAGGACGGCCCCCGGGAGCGGCTCGTCGCGCTGGACGGTGCGCCCGGTGGCGACGACGGCGAGCGAGCGCGTCGTGGGGATGCCGAGCGCGTGCATCGCTTCGCTGATGACGTATTCGCGGAGCATGGGCCCGACAGCGGCGAATCCGTCGCCGGCGCGGGCGAAGGGCGTGGGCCCGGACCCCTTCAGATGGATGTCGCGGAGCTCACCCTGCGGGGTCGTCACCTCGCCGAGGAGCAGCGCACGGCCGTCCCCGAGGCGCGGGGACAGCCCGCCGAACTGGTGCCCCGCGTATGCCTGCGCGACGGGGACGGCCCCCTCGGGCAGCGCCGCGCCGGTGAGGAAGCCGAGCCCGGCCTCGGTGCGGAGGAAGTCGGGGTCGATGCCGAGCTCCCGCGCCAGGGGGTCGTTGCGCACGAGGATCCGTGCGTCGGGGAACCGCTCCGCCTGCCACGGCACCGCGAGCTCGGGCAGATCGTGCGCGAACCGGGCGTGCAGGCGGACTCCTGTCCGTGTGGGAGCGCTCATGGTCCCAGGCTAGGAGCCGTGCACCCACCCGAGGGCCGCGCACCGACCTCCGGCGTCATGCGGAGCGGCCCGATCGTCTGGGACGACGAAGCCCCCGGCACGGTGCTCGCAATGAGCAGCCGATCCGGGGGCGTCGCGTCAGACGCTCAGAAGTCCCAGTCGTCGTCCTCGGTGGCGACGGCCTTGCCGATGACGTACGACGAGCCCGACCCGCTGAAGAAGTCGTGGTTCTCGTCGGCGTTGGGCGACAGGGCCGACAGGATCGCGGGGTTCACGTTGGTGACCGTCGCCGGGAACATGGCCTCGTAGCCGAGGTTCATGAGCGCCTTGTTGGCGTTGTAGTGCAGGAACTTCTTGACGTCCTCGGTCTGGCCGATGCCGTCGTAGAGGTCCTGCGTGTACTGGATCTCGTTGTCGTAGAGCTCGTAGAGCAGCGAGAACGTGTAGTCCTTCAGCTCGTCGCGCTCGGCCTGACCGAGGGTCTCGAGCCCGCGCTGGAACTTGTAACCGATGTAGTAGCCGTGCACGGCCTCATCACGGATGATGAGGCGGATGATGTCGGCCGTGTTCGTCAGCTTCGCCTTCGACGACCAGTACAGCGGCAGGTAGAACCCGGAGTAGAAGAGGAACGACTCGAGCAGGGTCGAGGCGACCTTGCGCTTGAGGGGCTCGTCGCCACGGTAGTAGTCCATGACGATGCGGGCCTTCTTCTGAAGGTTCTCGTTCTCGATCGACCAGCGGAACGCGTCGTCGATCTCGGGCGTCGAGGCGAGCGTCGAGAAGATCGACGAGTAGCTCTTCGCGTGCACCGACTCCATGAACGCGATGTTCGTGTAGACGGCCTCCTCGTGCGGGGTGATCGCATCGGGGATGAGCGAGACGGCGCCGACGGTGCCCTGGATGGTGTCCAGGAGCGTCAGGCCGGTGAACACGCGCATCGTCGTCTGCTGCTCCTCGGGGGTGAGCGTCGCCCACGACTGGATGTCGTTGGACAGCGGCACCTTCTCGGGCAGCCAGAAGTTGTTGACGAGGCGGTTCCACACCTCGAGGTCCTTGTCGTCCTGGATGCGGTTCCAGTTGATCGCCTGGACCGAGCCGAGGAGCTTCAGCGGTTCGGGGGTCATTGTCGTTTCTCTCTCGAATCTCGGCCGGTCAGAGCATGCAGGAGACGCACTCGGTCATGTCGGTGCCCTCGAGCGCCATCTGACGGAGACGGATGTAGTAGATCGTCTTGATGCCCTTGCGCCAGGCGTAGATCTGGGCCTTGTTGATGTCGCGCGTGGTGGCGGTGTCCTTGAAGAACAGCGTCAGCGACAGGCCCTGGTCGACGTGCTGCGTGGCGGCGGCGTACGTGTCGATGACCTTCTCGTAGCCGATCTCGTACGCGTCCTCGTAGTACTCGAGGTTGTCGTTCGACATGAACGGCGCCGGGTAGTAGACGCGGCCGATCTTGCCTTCCTTGCGGATCTCGATCTTCGAGGCGATCGGGTGGATCGAGCTCGTCGAGTTGTTGATGTACGAGATCGAGCCGGTCGGCGGGACCGCCTGCAGGTTCTGGTTGTAGATGCCGTACTGCTGGATGGATGCCTTCAGCTCGAGCCAGTCCTGCTGCGTCGGGATGTGGATGCCCTCGAAGAGCTCCTCGACGCGGGCCGTCGCCGGCTTCCACTCCTGCTCGGTGTACTTGTCGAAGAACTCGCCGCTGGCGTAGGTCGAGTCCCAGAAGCCGTCGAAGACCTGACCGCGCTCGATGGCGATCGTGTTCGAGGCCTGCAGCGCGTGGAACAGCACGGTGTAGAAGTAGATGTTCGTGAAGTCGACACCCTCCTCCGAGCCGTAGTGGACGTGCTCGCGGGCGAGGTAGCCGTGCAGGTTCATCTGACCGAGGCCGATGGCGTGCGACTTGTCGTTGCCGTCCTCGATCGAGCGGACCGAGCGGATGTGGCTCTGGTCGCTGACGGCGCTGAGGGCGCGGATGCTGGTCTCCACCGTGCCGGCGAGGTTGCGGCCGTCCATCGCGAGCGCGATGTTCATCGAGCCCAGGTTGCAGGAGATGTCCTTGCCGATCTGGCTGTAGGAAAGGTCCTCGTTGTACGTGGTCGGCGTGTTGACCTGGAGGATCTCCGAGCACAGGTTCGACATGTTGATCCGGCCCTTGATGGGGTTCGCCCGGTTCACCGTGTCCTCGAACATGATGTACGGGTAGCCCGACTCGAACTGGATCTCGGCGAGGGTCTGGAAGAACTCGCGGGCGTTGATCTTGGTCTTCTTGATGCGCGCGTCGTCGACCATCTCGCGGTACTTCTCGGTGACCGAGATGTCACCGAAGGGCACGCCGTAGACCTTCTCGACGTCGTAGGGCGAGAAGAGGTACATGTCCTCGTCGTTGCGCGCGAGCTCGAAGGTGATGTCGGGCACGACGACACCCAGCGACAGCGTCTTGATGCGGATCTTCTCGTCCGCGTTCTCGCGCTTGGTGTCGAGGAACTTCATGATGTCGGGGTGGTGGGCCGAGAGGTAGACGGCACCTGCGCCCTGACGCGCACCCAGCTGGTTGGCGTAGCTGAAGCTGTCTTCGAGCAGCTTCATGACGGGGATGATGCCCGAGGACTGGTTCTCGATCTGCTTGATGGGCGCGCCCGCCTCGCGGATGTTCGAGAGCAGCAGGGCGACGCCGCCGCCGCGCTTGGACAGCTGCAGCGCGGAGTTGATGCCGCGGGCGATCGACTCCATGTTGTCCTCGATGCGCAGCAGGAAGCAAGACACGAGCTCGCCGCGCTGCGCCTTGCCGGCGTTGAGGAAGGTGGGGGTGGCGGGCTGGAAGCGGCCCGAGAGGATCTCGTCGACGAGCTTGTTCGCGAGGTCCTGGTCGCCGGCGGCGAGGGCGAGGGCGGTCATGACGACGCGGTCCTCGAAGCGTTCGAGGTAGCGCTTGCCGTCGAACGTCTTCAGCGTGTAGCTCGTGTAGTACTTGAACGCACCGAGGAAGGTGTCGAAGCGGAACTTCTTCGCGTACGCGCGGTCGTTGAGCTGCTGGATGAACTCGAAGGGGTACGCCTCGATGACGGCGCCCTCGTAGTACTCCTTCTCGACCAGGTAGTCGAGCTTCTCCTTCAGGGAGTGGAAGAAGACCGTGTTCTGGTTCACGTGCTGCAGGAAGTACTCCCGTGCGGCGCGCTTGTCGGCGTCGAACTGGATCTTCCCGTCCGCGCCGTACAGGTTGAGCATCGCGTTCAGGGCGTGGTAGTCCATGCCCTCGAAGCGAGCCTCGGTCTTGAAGGCCATGTCGGTCACTGCAGCTTCCACCAGTCTTCCAATCCGCCGCTCACGCGGTCGACGTCCTCGGGCGTGCCGAATACTTCGAGCCGATACAAGTGCGGCACATGACACTTGCGGCTGATGATGTCGCCGGCGAGGCAGAACGCCTCGCCGAAATTGCTGTTGCCGGCGGAGATGACTCCGCGCAGCAGGCTCCGGTTGCCCTCGTCGTTGAGGAAGCGGATGACCTGCTTGGGGACCGCGCCCTTCTCCTCCCCCTTGCCCTGGCCGCCCCCGTAGGTGGGGGTGACCAGGACGAACGGCTCATCGATGCGGAGAGCCGGTTCGGTGGAGTGGAGCGGGATGCGACGAGCCGGCATCCCGAGCTTCTCGATGAATCGCGCCGTGTTGCCCGATACGCTCGAGAAGTAGACGAGCAGCGGCACGTTCGTCATGACGGCCGCGCTCATCGGTCAGACCAGGCGCGAGGCGAGCTCGTCGATCTTGTCGGGACGGAAGCCCGACCAGTGGTCCTCGTCGGTGACGACGACCGGCGCCTGCAGGTAGCCGAGCGACTTGACGTGCTCGAGCGCCGCCGGGTCCTCGGAGAGGTCGAGGACCTCGTATTCGATGCCCTTGGAGTCCAACGCGCGGTACGTCGCGTTGCACTGCACGCAGGACGGCTTCGTGTACACAGTGATCGCCATCTGTCGACCCTCTCCTTGTCCGTTGCACCCGTGCCCGCACGGGGTCGTTCTCGTCGTGAAATCCGTCTGCGGGATCCGGCGGTCCTCCGCCCGGATCACCGGTTCCGAGGGGTGGGAGCCCGCCGGGAGCTCAATACTACATATGGGTACCGACACCGGGAAGCACCACAAGGGGTAGTAGTTACATCCGTGTAGTTTTTCCGCATCCCTCCACAGGTACAACACAACTTGTCCACTGATTCATCCCCAATCAGGCGGTCCCGATCGGGGTTCGAAAAGGCCAGGATTCCGGCCCATTCGTCGCGGCGGCGACCTCGTTCTCCACAGGTCGGACGCTATGCCGGGCCACCGACATCGGATCGCGGGGAAATCGGTGCGTCGGGCGTGTCGCGGCGTGTCGCGGTCCGGCCACGGGGCGGCATCCGGAGCGTCCGCCGCCCGCAGTACGGTGGAGGGGTGGCGGGATACTCGGAGCTCCTGCGCGCACCGGGGGTCGCGCGCATCATCGCGGCACAGTTGACGGCGCGGTTCCCCAGCGGCATGACGAGCCTGGCGGTCCTGCTGCACGTCGAGCAGTCGACGGGGTCGTACGGCGCCGCCGGCATCGTGCTCGCGGCCGTCTCGATCGGCCAGGCGATCTCGGGCCCGGTCACCAGCCGCTGGATGGGGATCTGGGGGATGCGGCGCGTCCTCACCCTGACCGCCGCCGTGTGCGCCGCGGCCGTGTTCGCCCTCGCGGTGAACCCGTTCGGCATGGCCGGCTTCATCGTCTTCGGCTTCATCGCCGGCATCGCCAATCCCCCGGTGCAGCCGGCGGTGCGCACGATCTACCCGAAGATCGTCACCTCGCGGCAGCTGACGCCCCTGTTCTCGCTCGACGCGAGCCTGCAGGAGATCATCTGGATCTTCGCGCCGGTCGTCATCACCCTCGTCGCGACGCAGATCGGCACCGTCCCCGCGCTCTTCCTCATCGTCGTCATCCTCATCGGCGGATGCGCGTGGTTCATCGCCTCCCCCGAGGTCGGCAGGGTCCGCATCCCGCGCAGCCGCCGCGGATTCGGGCGCGTGCTCGGCAAGCCGGTCGTCCTGCTGTCGACGGTGACCGGCTTCCTCCTGATCGGCGCCTGCGCCGCGGTCGAGGCCGGCGTCGTCGCGACGTTCGGCCACGACGGACTCGAGGCCGGCATCGTCCTCGCCGTCTTCGCCGTCGGCAGCCTCGCCGGCGGGCTCGGCTTCGGGCACATCCCCATCGGACGGTGGGCGATGGCGCGGCGTCTGGCGATCGTCACCGTCGGCGTCAGCCTCGTCGTGATCAGCCTCAACGCGTGGTGGATGGGGGCGTCCCTCTTCATCGCGGGCCTCGGCATCGCCCCGGCCCTCGCGGTGATGTTCGCCATCACGAGCGCGAGCGTCCGCTTCAGCGAGACGGCAGAGGCCTACGGCTGGATCGGCACCGGTCAGCTCATCGGCGCGGCGGCGGGCTCCGCGGTCGCGGGGTTCCTCATCGACGGCACGGGTCCGGTGGGCGCCTTCGTCGCGGCGTCGGGCTTCGCGCTGGCGGGGACGCTCGTCGCCGCGGTGTTCGTCCGCGGCTTCCCCGACCTGCGCGGCCGGGACGCGAGCCCGATCCCCGACACCGAACCGGTGCCGCTGGTCACCTGACCGGGCGGATCACCCCGACCGAGCCGATCACCCTGACCAAGCCGATCACTGGGCGCGGCGCAGGAGGAACAGCACCGCCTGCCCGTAGGCGTCGGACGGCTCGGGATGCCGGAACCGGTGCGGCGCGGCATCCACCTCGATCTCGACCTCGTGGATGTCGGGCAGCCGCCGCAGCGACCGGAAGGCGCCACGAAGCATCTCGCGCAGCTGCGCCTCGGACGGCAGCCACAGCGCGTCCTCGAGCGCGACGGAATCCAGCGCCCACTCGGTGGTCCCGTTGAAGGCGAGCAGGTCGCCGGTCGGGTAGCTGCGCGCCTCGACGGTCATCTCGCTGACGGTGTAGACGTCGGCCTCGAACTCGGGTTCGTCGAGCTGGAAGCGATCACCGGAGCGGGGGCGCCAGAGCAGGCCGCTCGCGCGCAGCTCGCGTGCCAGGTCGGTGGAGATCATCACCCCATCCTGGCGCGGCTGTGCGGGGTGGGGCCCGTCCTAGGCTGAGAGCATGCCGTCACCCGTCACCCTCCCCCGGCTGAGCTGGGGCGACCCGCGCGCCGAACATCACGCCCTCCTCGTCCACGGGCTCGGGTCGAGCGGCGCGCTCATGTGGCGCTACGCCGTCGCCCTGGCGGACGCCGGCTGGCGGGTGGATGCCGTGGACCTCCGGGGCCATGGCGCCGCGCCCCGCACCCTCGACTACGGCATCGACGCCTACGCCGCCGACCTCCGTCACACCGGCCCGTCGGACGACGAGCCGTGGGACCTCGTCCTCGGCCATTCCCTCGGCGGCGCGGCGGCCACGGTGGCGAGCGCTGACACCCCGGCGTGGACCCGGCACCTCGTGCTCGTCGACCCCGCCATCCACCTCGCCGACGCCGATCGCGACGTCGTCCGGGCCAGTCAGGAGCAGGCGTTCGCCGACACCTCCGCCACCGCGGTCCGCGCGGCGCACCCCGACTGGCTCGATCTCGACGTCGAGCTGAAGGCGGTCGCCGCCGCCCAGGCCAGCCGGTACGCGGTGGAGCAGACGAGCGAGCAGAACACCCCCTGGGACGTGCGCGACGCGGCATCCCGCCTGTCCGTTCCGACCCACGTGATCGGCGGCGATCCCGCGGTCTACTCCATCTTCACGGGGGGCCTCGCCGAAGAGGTGCGGCGGAACCCGGTCGTCACGATGTCGGTCGTCCCGGGCACAGGGCACTCGCCGCATCGGGATGATCCGGATGCCGCCGCCGCGGCACTCCTTCACACGCTCACCACCTGGGGGCTGCCGTCATGACCTTCGATCCCGGCGCCCATCTGCCGGACGACCTGCTCGAGCGCATCCGCTCGCGCGCCGCCGCCGTCGATGCCGCGAACGTCTTCCCCGAGGAGGACCTCGCCGACCTCCGCGCCGCCGGCTACCTCGCGATCCTCGTTCCCGCCGGGCTCGGCGGCGCGGGACTGGGCCTGCGCGAGGCATCCGTCCTGCAGCAGCGGCTCGCGGGCGCCGCCCCCGCAACCGCGCTCGCGATCAACATGCACCTCGTCTGGACGGGCGTCGCGAAGGTGATGGCGGACCGCGGCGACGACGCGCTCCGCTTCGTGCAGGAGGGCGCCGCGGCCGGCGAGGTCTTCGCATTCGGCATCAGCGAAGCGGGCAACGACCTCGTGCTGTTCGGCAGCGACACGGATGCCGCGCCCCGGCCGGGCGGCTCGTACGCCTTCACGGGCACCAAGATCTTCACGTCGCTCGCACCGGTGTGGACGCACCTGGGGCTCCACGGCCTCGACACATCCGATCCGGACGACCCGCGACTGGTGTTCGCGTTCGTCCCCCGGAGCGACGCCGTCGTGACCCGCGACGACTGGGACACCCTCGGCATGCGCGGAACGCAGTCCCGGACGACCGAGCTGCACGGCGCCGTCGCCCCGGCGGACCGGATCGTCCGCCGCCTGCCGGTGGGTCCGAGCCCCGACCCGCTCGTCTTCGGGATCTTCAGCGCCTTCGAGATCCTGCTGGCCTCCGTCTACACGGGGATCGCCCGCCGCGCGCTCGACCTGGCAGTGGAGACCGCCCGCTCGCGCACCTCGAAGAAGACGGGCCGCACCTACAGTCAGGATCCCGACATCCGGTGGCGCGTGGCCGACATGGCCCTCGCGTACGACGCCCTGCCGGTGCAGGTCGAGACCCTCGCAGCCGACGTCGACGGGCTCGTCGACCACGGTGCGATGTGGTTCCCGAAGCTGTCCGCGATCAAGCACCACGCGGTCACGGCGGCGAAGCAGGTCGTCGACGAGGCGATGCTCGTGGCGGGCGGCTCCTCGTTCTTCACCCGGAACGAGCTCAGCCGGCTCTACCGCGACGTCCTCGCCGGCATGTTCCACCCCTCCGATCCCGAGTCGGTCCACAGCGCGCTCGCGAACGCCTGGTTGGGTCCGATCGAGCCGTGAGTCTCCCCGGTGCCTGAGAGGCGCCGTGGCAGGATGGCCGAATGGCCCGCATCCCGTACGACTCGCTGAGCGCCGCCGACCAGCAGCGCTCCCGCGGGCTCCGCACCATGAAGGCCGTCGCGCTCGGTGCCCTCGTCTTCATGGCGATCGTCTTCGTCATCGCCTTCATCCTCGAGAAGGACATCTCGGGCTGGGGGTACGTGCGCGCCGCCGCCGAGGGCGGCATGGTCGGTGCGCTCGCGGACTGGTTCGCGGTGACGGCGCTGTTCCGGCATCCGCTCGGCATCAAGATCCCCCACACGGCGATCATCCCGAGGCGCAAGGACGAGATCGGGCGCACACTCGGCGAATTCGTCGAGACGAACTTCCTCGAGGGCGGTGTCGTCCGCCAGAAGCTCGAGTCGACGAACATCGCCCGCACCGCAGGCACCTGGCTGCAGGACCCCGCGCATGCGAAGACCGTGGCGGCGGAGGCCTCGACGATGGCCACCGGCATCCTCACCGCCCTCAGCGACGACGAGGTGCAGGACCTCATCAGCGACCTCGCGCACGAGCACCTGCTGTCGCCGTCCTGGGGTCCCTCGCTCGGCACCTGGCTGTCGCGGGTGGTGGATGCCGACGCCCACCGCGGCGCGGTCGACCTGGGCGTCGACAGCATCGCCCGCTGGCTCGACGCGAACCGCGAGGCCTTCGACGGACTCGTCTCGCGGCGTCTGCCGTCGTGGGTGCCGTCGGTCGCCATGCGCCTCGTCGACGACACCGTCTACCACGAGGCCACGAAGTTCGTCGCGGCCGTGCAGCGCGACCCCGACCACCCGGCCCGGAAGGCGCTCGACCAGTACCTCGAACGCCTCGCCGACAACCTGCAGCACGACCCCGAGACCATCGGCCGGCTCGAGGGTGCGAAGAGCGCCGTCTTCGACAGCCCGCGCGTGCGCGCCCTCGCCGCCGACGCCTGGAACACCGCGAAGGCCGGGCTTCTGCGCTCGCTCGCCGACGAGGACAGTCCGCTGCGTCGGCGCGTCACCGCCGCCCTCGGCGACCTGGGCGACCGCCTGGCGAGCGACACGGCGCTGCAGCAGCGCGTCGACAAGCGCATCGCCGACGCCGCCGTCTTCCTCGTCGACCGCTACCGACACGACATCGCCTCGATCATCACCGACACCGTCGAGCGTTGGGACGCCGATGAGACGAGCCAGAAGATCGAGCTGCAGGTCGGCCGCGACCTGCAGTACATCCGCCTGAACGGCACGATCGTCGGCGCCCTCGCGGGACTCGCGATCTTCACCGTCGCCCACCTGCTGCTGCCCTGACCATGGCGCTCTCGACCGACCCTCCCCTCTCCGCAGACCCACTCTGGCCCCGCGCCGGCGACTGGCCCGCACCCGACGGACGGATGGATGCCGTCCTGCTCGGCCTCCCCGCCTTCCGCACGTCGCTGTCGCCCACAGGTGCGCACGCGACGCCGACCGCGGTCCGTGAGGCGCTCCGCCGGTTCAGCCCGACGCTGCTCGGCCCTCCCCCGGTCGACCTGACCGAGGCGCTGCGCGTCGCGGACGCCGGTGACGTCGACGACCCGGATGGCCCCGAGGGCGAGGCCCGGGTGCGCGACCGCGTCCGCGAGCTGCGTGCCGACGGCGCGGGCCTCGTGATCGCGCTCGGCGGCGACAACTCGGTGACCTATGCGACCGCGCAGGGCGCCGGCGTGTCGGGGCTGATCACGCTGGATGCCCACTTCGACCTGCGCGACGGCGTCTCGAACGGTTCGCCCGTCCGCCGCCTCGTCGAGGACGGCCTCGACCCGCGGCGGATCGTGCAGATCGGCATCGCCGACTTCGCCAACTCGGTCGCGTACGCGCAGCGAGCCGCCGACCTCGGCATCACCGTCATCACCCTCGACGAGGTCCGCCGACGCGGCGCCGAGGACGTCATGATCCAGGCCCTGTCGATCGCCGGTGCCGCCGGCGACGTGCACCTCGACATCGACGTGGACGTGTGCGACCGCTCCGTCGCGCCGGGGTGCCCGGCATCCGTCCCCGGCGGCCTCGAGGCGTGGGAGCTGCGCGCCCTCGTCCGCGCGGCGACCGGCGACCGGCGCGTCGTGAGCGCCGACGTCGTCGAGGTCGACGCGACCGCGGATGCCCCGGACGGCCGCACCGTCAGACTCGCCGCGCTCTGCGTCCTGGAACTCCTCGCCGGAAGGGCTCTCGCATGATCACCCTCATCCTCGTCCGTCACGCCAAGAGCGACTGGGGCACCGGTCAGGACGACCACGAGCGTCCCCTGAACGACCGCGGTCGCCGCGACGCGCCGGTGATGGCGCGACGGCTCGCGACGACCGGGGTGCGACCCGCCCGCATCCTGTCGTCGACCGCCGTCCGGGCGCGCACGACGGCGCAGGCGTTCGCCGACGCGCTCGGGCTCGACGTCGAGACCGACGAGGGACTCTACGGTGCGCCCGGCGCGCGTCTGCTCGCATCAGCCGCGGCGAGCGGCGTGACCGACGTGGTCGTCGTCGCGCACGACCCGGGAATGACGGTGCTCGCCGAGCAGCTGTCGGACGGCGGCATCGGTGCGATGCCCACGTGCGCGGTGGCCACGTTCATCTGGGACACCGACGACTGGGACGTCGCAACATCCGTGCCGCCGGCTCGGTGGAGCGTCGACACCCCGCGGGACGTCAGCGCGGACTGAGCTCCTCGCCGCCGCGATAGACGCGGTGCACGAGCGGTACGCCCGGGCGATAGGCGAGGTGGCGCCTGCTCGGGGCATCCAGCACCACCAGATCGGCACGCGCCCCCACGCCGAGGTGGCCGACGTCGCTGCGGCGCAGCGCCCTCGCTCCCCCGGCGGTCGCCGCCCACACGGCTTCGCCGACCGTCATGCCCATCTCGCGCACCGCGAGGGCGATCATGAGCGGCATCGAGCTCGTGAAGCACGACCCCGGGTTGCAGTCGCTCGCGAGCGCCACGGTCACACCGGCGTCGATGAGGCGACGTGCGTCGGGGTACGGCTGCCGCGTCGAGAACTCGACACCGGGCAGCAGGGTGGCGACGGTGTCCGATCCCGCGAGGGCCGCGATGTCGGCATCCGTCAGGTGGGTGCAGTGGTCGACGGATGCCGCGCCCAGCCGCACCGCCAGCTGCACGCCAGGGCCCTCGCCCAACTGGTTGCCGTGCACGCGGACGCCGAGCCCGGCATCCACTCCCGCGCGGAGGATGCGCTCACTCTCGGCCTCGGTGAACGCGCCGCGCTCGCAGAACACGTCGACCCAGCGGACGTGCGGCCTGGCGGCTGCGAGCATGCCGTCGCACACGAGGTCGACGTACGCCGCACGCTCCGCACCCTCGGGCACGACGTGCGCGCCGAGGTAGGTCACCTCGTCGGTGACCTCAGCCGCGAGTCGCGCGAGCCGCGCCTCGCCGTCGACGGTGAGGTCGTAGCCCGTCTTCACCTCGAACGTCGTCGTCCCCTGCGCACGCAGTTCGGCGACGAGCGCGGCGAGCCGCACGCGCAGTTCGTCGTCCGTCGCCTCTCGCGTCGCGGCGACGGTGCGACGGATGCCGCCCGCGGCATACGGCACGCCGGTCATCCGCGCCTCGAACTCGTCGGCCCGGTCGCCGGCGAACACGAGGTGCGTGTGACTGTCGACGAACCCCGGGATCACGGCGCGGCCGCCGAGATCGACGCGCGTGACCCCGGCCTCCGACCGCGAGACTGCACCCACAGCTCGAGACTGCGGCAACAGACCGCTGTCTCGGGCTCCGAGTGCAGTCTCGGCGTCAGCGGCCGCACCCGACCACGCGACCCGGCCCTCGTCGACGAGGAGGGCGGCGTCGGCGATCGTCGCGGTCGGGGCCGCGGCATCCGCGTTCGTCGTCAGTTCGGCGATGCCCGTGAACAGCGTCGCCACGTCATGCGTCCAGCATGGGGATGGTGAGGCCGCGTTCGCGGGCGACCTCCTTCGCGCGGTCGTACCCGGCGTCGACGTGGCGCATGACGCCGGTCCCGGGATCGTTCACGAGCACCCGCGCGAGCTTCTCGGCGGCGAGCGGGGTGCCGTCGGCGACGGTGACCTGACCGGCGTGGATGGAGCGGCCGATGCCGACCCCGCCGCCGTGGTGGATCGACACCCAGGCGGCGCCCGATGCCGTGTTCAGCAGCGCGTTCAGCAGCGGCCAGTCGGCGATCGCGTCGGAGCCGTCGGCCATCGCCTCGGTCTCGCGGTACGGGCTCGCGACGGAGCCCGCGTCGAGGTGGTCGCGGCCGATGACGATGGGCCCAGACAGCTCGCCCGACGCGACCATCTCGTTGAACTTGAGCCCCGCGAGATGGCGCTCCTTGTACCCGAGCCAGCAGATGCGGGCGGGGAGGCCCTCGACCTGCACCTTGTCGGCCGCCTTCTCGAGCCAACGGTGCAGGGGGGCGTCGTCGGGGAAAAGCTCCGCGACGGCGCGGTCGGTCTTCGCGATGTCCTCGGGGTCGCCCGACAGCGCCACCCAGCGGAACGGCCCCTTGCCCTCCGCGAACAGCGGCCGAATGTAGGCGGGCACGAACCCGGGGAAGGCGAACGCGCGGTCGTAACCGCCGAGTTCGGCCTCGCGGCGGATCGAGTTGCCGTAGTCGAAGACCGCGGCACCGGCATCCTGGAACCCGACCATCGCCTCGACGTGCCGCGCCATGGAGACCCGCGAGCGCTCGGTGAACCCCTCGGGGTCGGCGGCCGCCTCGGCCTTCCAATCCTCGAATGCGACGCCCGAGGGCAGGTACGCGAGCGGGTCGTGCGCGCTCGTCTGGTCCGTGACGATGTCGATCGGGATGCCGCGGGCCAGGAGCTCCGGGAAGACGTCGGCCGCGTTCCCCACGACGCCGATGGAGCGCGCCTCGCCGGCGTCCTTGGCGGCCACGGCGCGCTGGATCGCGGCGTCGAGGTCGGCGGTGTGCTCGTCGAGGTAGCCGTGCTCGACACGGCGACGCAGGCGCGACTCGTCGACGTCGACGACGAGGACCGCTCCCCCGTTTATCGTGACGGCGAGCGGCTGCGCGCCGCCCATGCCGCCCGCGCCGCCGGTCAGGGTGAGCGTGCCCGCGAGCGAGTCGCGGCCGAGCGAGCGCGCGACGGCGGCGAACGTCTCGTACGTGCCTTGCAGGATGCCCTGCGTCCCGATGTAGATCCAGGAGCCCGCGGTCATCTGTCCGTACATCGTCAGACCGAGGTGCTCGAGGCGGCGGAACTCGGGCCACGTCGCCCAGTCACCGACGAGGTTCGAGTTCGCGATGAGCACGCGGGGCGCCCACTCGTGCGTGCGGAACACGCCGACCGGCTTGCCGGATTGCACGAGCAGCGTCTCGTCGGGCTCGAGCTCGTCGAGGGTGCGGACGATCGCGTCGTACGCCTCCCACGTGCGGGCCGCCTTGCCGGTGCCGCCGTAGACGACGAGGTCCTCCGGGTGCTCGGCGACGTCGGGGTCGAGGTTGTTCATCAGCATCCGCTTCGCCGCCTCGGCGCCCCAGCTCTTCGCTGTCCTCTCGGCGCCTCGCTCCGCTCGGACGGTGCGGGTCAGGGCTGTCCTCTCGGCGCCGCGGTCGGCGCGGACGGTGCGGGTCGTGGTGGTGTCGGTCATGCCTGTTCTCCTTCGAACGGTGCGGCGCTCGAGCGGAGATCTGCGCTCGAGCGGACGGATTCAGGGCGATTCGTCCTCGCGGCGGCGGATGTCCGCTCGCTGGCGGGTGCGAACGCGGCGCGGGCGACCTCGCCCGAGACGACGAGCTGCGTCGCGGCCTCGAGGTCAGGGGCGACGAAGCGGTCGGGCCCGGGCCCCTCGACGACCGTGCGGACCAGGTCGCGGACGGCCCCGGTGACCGGCGCGGGCCGCAGCGGGGCGCGCAGGTCGAGGGCGCGGCATCCCGTCACCACCTCGATCGCGATCACGCGGGCGAGGCCGTCGATCGCGCGGCGGAGCTTGCGCGCGGCGGCCCAGCCCATCGAGACGTGGTCCTCCTGCATCGCCGACGACGGGATCGAGTCGACGGATGCCGGCACGGCGAGGCGTTTGAGCTCCGAGACGATGCCCGCGGCGGCGTACTGGGCGATCATGAGGCCGCTGTCGACGCCGACCTCGTCAGCGAGGAACGGCGGCAGCCCGTTGCTGCGCGTGCGGTCGAGTGCGCGGTCGGTGCGGCGCTCCGAGATCGAGGCGACGTCGGCGACCGCGATCGCGAGGAAATCCAAGACGTACGCGACCGGCGCGCCGTGGAAGTTGCCGTTCGACTCGACGCGCCCGTCGGGGGTCACAACCGGGTTGTCGACGGCAGACGCGAGCTCGCGCTCGGCGACCATGCGGGCGTGGTCGAGGGTGTCGCGCGCGGCGCCGTGCACCTGCGGCGAGCAGCGGAGCGAGTAGGCGTCCTGCACGCGGGTGCAGACGGCCGGGTCGCGGTGGCTCGCGACGATCGGCGAATCGGCGAGCGCGTGGCGCAGGTTCGCGGCCGACACGGCCTGCCCCGACTGCGGGCGGAGTCCCATGAGGTCCGCGGCGAAGACCGCATCGGTGCCGAGCTGACTCTCGACCGACAGCGCGGCGGCCAGGTCGGCGGTCGCGAGGAGGGTGTCGAGGTCCGCGAGGGCGAGCGACAGCATCCCGAGCATGCCGTCGGTGCCGTTGATGAGGGCGAGCCCCTCCTTCTCCTCGAGGACGAGGGGGCGGATGCCGGCGGCCGCCAGCGCCTCGGCGGCGTCGACCTTCGTGCCGTCCGCCGTGCGGACCGGCCCCTCGCCGAGCGCGGCGAGCGCGATGTGCGAGAGGGGGGCGAGGTCGCCGGAGCAGCCGAGCGAGCCGTACTCGTGCACGATCGGGGTGATCCCGGCGTTGAGCATCGCGGCGTACGTCTCGACGACCACGGGACGCACGCCGGTGCGGCCGGTCGCGAGGGTCTGCAGGCGCAGCAGGTGCAGCGCGCGGACCACCTCCCGCTCGACCTCGGGTCCGGTCCCGGCGGCGTGCGAGCGGATGAGGCTCGCCTGCAGCTGACGGCGCCGGTCGGGCGCGATGAACGTCGTCGCGAGGGCCCCGAAGCCGGTCGAGATGCCGTAGTGCGGCTGGGGATCGTCGGCGAGTCGCTCGATGAGCGCGCGGGTCTCGGCGGTGCGGGCGAGCGCCGCGTCCGAGACGACGACGTGCGCGTCATGGCGGGCGACGGCGACGACCTCGGCCGGGGTGAGCGGGGCGTCCCCGAGGGTGACGGCGGTGAGGACGGGCATGCGTCGATTCCAGCGCGCGGCGACGGTCCGCGGGAGGCGGTCGTGGCATCCTGTGTCTGTGATCCCAGACAGGCAACGGGCGCCGATCCCAGACGGGCCGCGGGCGCCGATCCCCGACAGGCCTAAGGTCCCCGCGGCGGACCACACCCTCCGCATCCTCACCCTCCTCGCCCGCCAGCGGGGACCGGTCGCGGCGCAGACGATCGCGACGCAGCTCGACCTTCCGCGCTCGAGCGTCTACCACCTGCTCGCCGCGATGGAGGCCCACGGGTTCGTCGTCCACCTCGAAGGCGACCGGCGGTGGGGACTCGGCACCGCGGCCTTCGAGCTCGCCGGCGGCTACGCGCGGCAGGAACCGCTCGCACGGCTCGGACGCCCCATCGTCGCGCAACTCGCCGACCGCGCCGGCGAGAGCGCGCACCTCGCCGTCATGACGGGGCGCGACGTCCTGTACATCGTCGAGGAGCGAGCCCCGCGACGCCCCGCCCTCATCACCGACGTCGGCGTCCGGCTGCCCGCGCACCTGACCGCGACGGGCCGCGCGATGCTGGCGGCGCTCCCCCGCGAGCAGGTGCGGGCGCTGTATCCGGATGCCGGCGCGTTCACCGCCCGCACCGATCGTGGCCCGCAGCGCCCGAGCGAGCTGCGCGAGCTGCTCCGCCAGGCGCGCGCGGACGGACACGCGAGCGAGGATGGTGAGGTGACCCTCGGATTCCGCTCGGTCGGCGTCGCCGTCCGCGACCACGCCGACTGGCCCGCAGCCGCCCTCGCCGTCACCTGGCCGGAGGACGCCGACGTCGACCCGGCGCGTCTGGTGGACCTTGCCGGCGACGCCGCGGCCGAGCTGTCGCGCCGCATCGGGCGGCGCTGAGGCCCGGCATCCGCCGACGTTCCAGCGCAGATCTGCAGCAACGAGGACGCATCCGGCGCTGATCACCCGCGCGAACGCAGATCTCCGTTCGAATGCATACCCTGCCCGACGACGCTCAGCGGATGACGAGCCTCGGCTGGACGAGCACGTGCGCGACGCCGCTCCCCGCGGCGCGCCGCTCGATGCGGGTGCCGCCCGCCATCAGCAGGTCGAGGGTCCCCGCGGCGACGAGCTCGGGGAGCTGCTCGACGCTCGGCAGGCCCAGCGCCTCGACGGCGGGGGTGTTGTCGAAGCCGATGATCACGAGGTCGGAGTGGTGCGCCGCCACCGCGGCGACGTGGGCGCCGACGGCGAGGGTGTCACTGGCGCACACGATCGCGTCGACGTCCGCCGCCCCGAGCAGCTCGACGACCCGGTCACGCGCGTCGGCGACGCGCTCCTCGGCCGACAGTCGCAGATCCGGGCTCGCCCCGGCATCCATCATCGCCTCGCGCCAGCCGCGCTCGCGGTCGTCACCGGTCGGCGATCCGGCCGGCCACCCCAGGAACGCCACCCTCGGCCCGACCGACAGCGCGTGCTCGGTCGCGGCCCGAGTGCCGGAGGCGCCGTCGACGTCGACCCACAGGTGCGCGGCGTCATCGTGGGGCGACGCATCCCAGGGTCGGCCGAAGGAGACGAAGGGCACCCCTCGCTCGGTGAGCCATGCGATGCGTCGATCGCCGTAGCGCGTGCCGGTGACGACGACCGCCTCGACGTCGCCGGCGTCGACGAGCTCCGACATCCGGCGGATCTCCTCGTCCTCATCGGATGCCGCATAGACGAGCACCCGCAGCCCGCGGTCGCCCGCGCTCTCGGTGAGCGCGTGGACGAAGCGGTCGAGCACGACGCCCGAGATGCCGCCCGCATAGGGATCGAGATGGATGCCGATCGTGGCGCTCCGCCGGGTGCGGAGGCGGCGCGCCGACGCGTGCGGCGCATAACCGAGCTTCGCGATCGCGTCCTGCACCCGCTCGCGCGTCGTCGCCTTGACGATGGCGGGCGTGTTGAGCACGTTGCTGACCGTCTGACGCGAGACGCCGGCCGCCTGCGCCACGTCCTCGATCGTTATCGACTTTTCACCCATCGGCGCACCCCCGCCTCTTGACAGTGATGGGACCACCCTCTTACGTTGGTCAGCATTCCACAATTTGATCGTTCAAAGTCGACCGAGATCAGCACGGTCGGAACGATCGCAGCACCGGGATCGAAGGAGATGCGGACATGCGACAGAGCAGACGACTGATGGCCCTCGGCGGGATCGGCCTCGCCACGACACTCGCGCTGGCAGGCTGCGGCGGATCTGGTTTCGACGACGGACCCGCCGCGTCCGGCGGACCCGACGGCGGCGGTGAGCTCACGTCGTCGGATGACGCGCTCACCGTGATGATCGGCTCGTCCGGCGACGCCGAGACCGCGGCGGTCAACGATGCCGTCGCCGCGTGGTCGGAGGAGTCCGGCATCGACGTCGAGGTCATCGCCGCGACCGACCTGACGCAGCAGCTCTCGCAGGGCTTCGCCGGTGGCAACCCGCCGGACCTCTTCTACCTCGCGACCGAGCTCCTCGCCGGCTACGCCGACAACGGCTCCGTCATCGCCTACGGCGACATGCTCGAGAACAAGGACGACTTCTACCCGTCGCTCGTGCAGAACTTCACCTACGACGACCAGTTCTACTGCGCCCCGAAGGACTTCTCGACGCTCCAGCTCATCATCAACAAGAACCTGTGGGATGCAGCGGGGCTGACCGACGCCGACATCCCGACCGATTGGGACTCCCTCGCGGCCGCCGCGGAGAAGCTCACCACCGGCGACACCACCGGCCTGGTCTTCAGCGGCGAGTATCAGCGTGTCGGGGCGTTCATGGCGCAAGCGGGCGGCCGGCTCGTCTCCGAGGACGGCACTGAGGCCGTCGCGGACAGCCCTGAGAACACCGAGGCACTGACCTACGTCAAGGAGCACCTGACCGACGGTACGTTCGCGTACGCTGCGGACGTCGGGGCCGGCTGGGGTGGCGAAGCGCTGGGCAAGCAGCTCGGCGCGATGACCATCGAGGGCAACTGGATCACCGGCGCCCTGGGCGACTTCCCCGATGTCGACCCCCTCGTCGTCGAGCTGCCCGCGGGACCTGCGGGGCAGGGCACGCTGCAGTTCACGAACTGCTGGGGCATGGCTGCCGACAGCCCCAACCAGCAGGGCGCGCTCGACCTCGTCCAGTACCTGACCAGCGCCGAGCAGCAGCTCGCGTTCTCCGAGGCGTTCGGTCCGATGCCGTCCGTGCAGTCCGCCGCCGACCAGTGGACGGCCGACAACCCTGACCTGCAGGCATTCCTCGCCGGCGCGGACTACGCCCAGGGCGTGCCGACCAACGACGGCGTGTCCGACGTGTTCACTGACCTCAACGCGCAGCTTGCGACGCTGAAGGACGCCGACCCGGCCACCATCCTGCAGAGCACCCAGTCCAACCTCGAGGCGATCGTCGGCTGACATGTCGACGCCCGTCGTGAAGGACCGGGCAGGCCTGGAGTCCCCTCGCCGCGACCGCCGCACCAGCGGCATCCGTCGCGGCGAGGGGACCGCCGGCTGGCTCTTCGTCCTCCCCGTGGTCGTGATCCTCGGGGTGTTCCTCTTCCTCCCCGTGCTGATGGCGCTGTGGGTGAGCTTCTCGGACTGGAGCGGGCGCGGCAGTCCGCTCTCCCCCACCGTGGGCTTCGTCGGGCTCGACAACTACGCCGAGCTCACCTCCGGCCAAGGGCTCCGGAGCCGGGACTTCGGCACGGCGCTGCGGAACAACGCCTGGTACGTGGTCCTCGTCGTCCCCCTGCAGACGGCGCTGTCGCTGTTCCTCGCCGTGCTGGTCAGCCGCCGGATGATGTGGGCGCGCGGCTTCTTCCGCACCGCCTTCTACTTCCCGTCGGTGACGAGTTCGGTCGCCATCACCGTCCTCTGGCTGTTCCTGTTCAGTGCGGCCGGCCCGGTCAACGCCGTCATCGCTGCGATCACCGGCGGCGAGGGCCCGAACTGGTTCAACGACGCGCGAGGGATCGTGCACCTGTTCCTCGGTGTCTTCGGCGTCGACGCCGCCCCCGCAGCCTTGTCGACGCCCGGCTTCCTCGGCCTGTCGGGGTGGGACTGGCTCGCCGGGCCCTCCATCGCGATGAGTGCCCTCATCCTCATGGCCGTGTTCACGACCAGCGGCACCTTCATGCTGCTGTTCATCGCCGCGCTCCAGAACGTCGGATACGAGCTCACCGAGGCCGGGATGATGGACGGCGCGAGCGCGTGGCAGCGCTTCTGGCGGATCACCCTGCCCCAGCTGCGCCCGACCCTGTTCACCGTGATCACGCTCGGACTCATCGGCTGCTGGCAGGTGTTCGACCAGATCTACACCGGCACGAAGGGACAGCCCGGCAAGACCACCATCACCCCCGCGTACCTGTCCTACACGTCCGCGTTCAGCAACCAGGACTGGGGCATCGGCGCGGCGATCGCCTTCATCCTCTTCCTCATCATCATCGCCTTCACGCTCTTCCAACGGTGGATCCTGCGTGAGCGCCCCGTCTCCCGACGCCGCATCCGTGCGTACACACCGAAGGGAGCGAAGCCGTGACCGACAGCAGAACGCTCGCCCGAACCGCGACACTCACCGACACCCCGATCGACGACGCTCCGCCCCGACGGCGGCGCGTCACCCGCACCTCCGTCGCGGGACAGGTGCTCCTGTACGCGATGCTCGCTGTCCTGGCGATCGTGTACATCTATCCGTTCCTCGTGCAGGTCGCGACCTCGTTCAAGAGCGAGCAGGAGGCGGCGTCCAGCCCCATCTCCCTGCTGCCGCAGACCTTCACGACAGCGGCGTACGAGCGCCTCTTCCTCAACAGCGACTTCCCGTTGTGGTTCGCGAACTCCGCTGTCGTGACGATCCTCGTCACCTTGGGCCGCGTCTTCTTCGTCTCGCTCGCCGGCTACGCGCTGGCCCGGCTGACCTTCCGCGGGCGCGGTGTCATCTTCGCCCTGGTCGTCGCCGTGATGGCGGTGCCCGCGGTCGTCCTGCTCATCCCCCGGTTCCTGGTCCTCAACCAGCTCGGCATGTACGACTCCTACGCGGGCATGGTGCTGCCACTGCTCGTCGACGCCGCGGGCGTGTTCATCATGAAGAACTTCTTCGAGTCGATCCCGCCGTCCGTCGAGGAGCAGGCGCGCATCGACGGTGCGAGCACCTTCCGCGTGTTCTGGTCGGTGGTCCTGCCGATGGCGCGCCCCGCCCTCATCACGATCGTGATCCTGTCGTTTCAGGGCTCCTGGAACGAACTCACCCACTTCATCGTCTCGACCCAATCCCCCGAACTCACGACGCTGACGAAAGGCGTGGCGAGCCTGGCGTCCGGTCAACTGAGTCAGGGCACGCAGTATCCGCTCAAGCTCGCCGCGGCGGCGCTCATGACGATCCCCGTCGCCGTCGTGTTCTTCATCTTCCAGAAGCGCATCATGAACACCTCCGAAGGAGCAGTCAAGGGATGACCGCAGGCCTCCAGCCCTTCCTGTCCGACGCCGTCGTGGCGCTCCGCGCCCCCACCCAGGTGTGGTCCCGCGACGACGGCGAGCTGGGCGACGGTGCGATCGACGGCGTTTTCCACGGCGACACCCGGTTCGTCCGCGCGACCCGCATCCGTTACGGAGCGGATGCCGCGACGCACGACCCCGAGTGGGTGTCGCGCTCGGCCGCCTCGGCGTCGGAGGTGCGGTTCGAGGCCGTCCTGCGGCGGGTGGACGACGACACGCCCGACCCCAAGGTGCGCCTCACGCGTCGCCGGATCGTGCTCGACGGCCGAGTCGTCGAGGAGCTGACGGTGCGCTCGCACCTGACCGAGCCGACCTCCGTCGTGCTGGAGGTCGCCGTCACCCCCGACGCGACCCCGATGCAGGAGGTCAAGTCCGGCCTTCCCGCGCCGGCGTCGACCGAGCGGACCGTCGTCGGAGACGCCGTCACCGTCACCGCCGGGACGGCGTCGATGCACCTCTCGGCGCCGCGCGCGGAGATCGCGGCATCGAGCGGCGACATCGTCCTCACGTGGCGGCTGGAGTGCCCCCCGAGAGCGACGGCGACGGTCTCGTGGCAGGTCGAGCTCGACGACCCGACGCTCGTCGTCCGCGGCACCGAGCGACCCGTGTCCTGGGCCGCGAGCGCACCCGAGACGACCGATCCGCGGCTGCGACGCTGGCTGCGGCAGGCCCTCGACGACCTCGACGCGCTGCGCTTGCGGCTGCCCGAGAACCCCGATGAGTTCTTCGCCGCCGGAGCACCGTGGTTCTTCACGCTCTTCGGCCGCGACTCGCTGTGGGCGGCGCGCCTGTTCCTCCCCGTCGACCCGGGCATGGCGGCATCCACCCTCCGCGTCCTCGGCCGCCTGCAGGGCGCCGGCACCGACCCCGCGACCGCCGAGCAGCCCGGCAAGATCGCCCACGAGCTGCGCGCGGGCACGTTCACGATGCCCGGCGAGGGCATCACCCTGCCGCCCCTCTACTACGGCACGGTCGACGCGACGCCCCTCTGGGTGACCCTCCTCGCCGAGGCGCACGCCGCCGGGATGCCGGAGGCCGAGGTGCGCGACCTCCTCCCGACCATGCACGACGCCCTCGACTGGGTGATGTCGTCGGCGAACGCCGACGGCTTCCTCGACTACGTCGACGAGACCGGGCACGGCCTGTCGAATCAGGGCTGGAAGGACTCCGGCGACTCGATCCAGTGGCGCGACGGCACCCTCGCCGACGGTCCGATCGCCCTCTCGGAGGTGCAGGGCTACGCCTACGAGGCGGCCGTCCGAGCCGCCGACCTCCTCGACGCGCTCGAGGAGGAGGGCGCCGAGCGCCTGCGCGCCTGGGCGGCGGAGCTCCGCACGCGCTTCCGCGACCGGTTCTGGGTCGAGACGCCCGAGGGCCGGTACCCGGCGATCGCGCTCGACCGCGATGGTCGCGCGGTCGACACGCTGACCTCCAACGCCGGACACCTGCTGGGCACCGGCATCCTCGATCCGGACGAGGAGCTCGCCGTCGCAGACCTGCTCGTCTCGCCGTCGATGTCGTCGGGCTTCGGTCTTCGGACGATGTCGACGGATGCCGGTGGCTACTGGCCGCTCAGTTATCACGGCGGCAGCGTCTGGGCGCACGACACGGCGATCGTCGCCCGCGGCATGGCGCACGCCGGTCTCGATCGGCACGCGGGTGTGCTCGTGGACGGAATGCTGGCAGCCGCGGAGGCGTTCGCCTATCGCATGCCGGAGCTCCACGCCGGCGACGCCGCCGGCGACGTCGCCGTGCCGGCCCCCTATCCCGCGGCCTGCCGGCCGCAGGCGTGGTCGGCGGCCGCCGCGGTCGTCTGTCACGAGATCGTCACGCACATCCGCTGACAGATCCGGCGCGGGGGTGGAGACTGGCATCCGACTCGACCCCCTCGGAGGATGCATGCCGCGGAAACTCGCCTCGATCGCGGACCAGATCGGACGGATGGGACGCACCCGTCTGGGGGCGCTGCTCCTCCTGATCGCGACGGCTGCCGCCATCGTCTGGGCGAACGTCTCGTCGGGGACCTATCACGGGTTCTGGGAGACGCACATGACGATCGGGCTCGGCGACCTTCAGCTCGATTTCACCCTGCACGCCCTCGTCAACGACGCGCTGATGGCGATCTTCTTCTTCACCGTCGGTCTCGAGGTGCGCCGCGAGTTCGCGATCGGCGAGTTGACCAGCTGGTCGCGCGCCGTGGTCCCGGTCGTCGCCGCCGTCGCCGGTCTCGCCCTCCCCGCGCTGCTGTTCGTCCTCATCGCCGGGCCCTCCGGGAACGCGGATGCCTGGGGCGTCGTGATCTCGACCGACACCGCGTTCCTCGTCGGAGCCCTCGCCCTCATCGGCCCGCGCGGCTCCGGTCGCCTGCGGGTGTTCCTGCTCGCCCTCGCGGTGGTCGACGACATCGGGGCGCTGAGCATCATCGCGCTCGTCTACACCGACACCTTCACGCCGATGCCGCTCCTCGTCGCCGCGGCGGGTCTGGTCGGCATCTACCTCGTCCGCTACCTGCGCGGCGGCCGAGGCCCGATCTACGCGACCCTCGCGATCATCGTCTGGCTGGCGTTCCTCGCGTCGGGCGTCCACCCGACGCTCGCGGGTGTCGCGATCGCCCTCCTCGTCCCGGTCTACCGGCCCGATCGCCGAGACGTGGAGCACGCGCTCGAGCTCGCCCGCACCTTCCGCCAGTCGCCGAGCACCGAGTATGCACGCGCCGCGGCGAACAGCCTGCGGGAGTCGATCTCGATCAACGAGCGGCTGCAGACGGCGTACGCGCCCTACGTCGCCTACGTCATCCTGCCGCTGTTCGCCCTGGCCAACGCCGGCGTGACGCTGAGCCCGGAAATCCTCGCGGCGGCCGCGATGTCACCGCTCACCTGGGGCATCGTCGTCGGCCTCGTCGCCGGCAAGCTCATCGGCATCTGGGGGTCCACGGCGATCCTCAAAGCGCTCCGCATCGGCGACTTCGGCCCGGGCCTCTCGCTCGACCGGATCGGCGGCGGCGCGGCGCTCGCGGGCATCGGCTTCACAATCTCGCTGTTCATCATCGACCTCGCGATCGACGACCCCGACGCGCAGAACGAGGCGCGCGTGGGGGTGCTCGCGGCATCCGTCATCGCGCTCGCCCTCGGCGCGCTCCTGTTCCGCATCTCGGACGCGCGCCACCCCGAGGAGGAGGTGGGCCAGACCCTCGTGCGGCCCGTCGACCCGCGCCGCGACCACGTCTACGGGCCGGCCGACGCGCCGTTCGAGATCGTCGAGTACGGCGACTTCCAGTGCGGCTTCTGCCTGAAGGCGTCCGGGTCGATCCAGGAGGTGATGGCCGAGCTCGGGCCGAACCTGCGGTACGTCTGGCGGCACGCGCCCCTCACGCAGCAGCATCCGAACGCACTCGCCGGCGCCGAGGCGTCCGAGGCGGCGGCGCGTCAGGGAAAGTTCTTCGAGTTCGAGCGCGGGCTGTTCGCCGATCAGGACAACCAGCTGCCGTCGGACATCGTCCGCCTCGCGGGCACGCTGGGGCTCGATGTGGCGCGGTTCGAGCGCGACCTCACGTCGCCCGAGGTCGCGAGCCGCGTGCGCGACGACATGTTCGACGCCGAGGCGATGAACATCCACTCGGTGCCGACGTTCTTCGTGAACGGACGTCGCCACACCGGTCCCTACGACGCGCAGTCCCTCATCCGCGCGCTGCAGTCCGATTCCGACGCCCCGGTCGCACCCGCGGGTCGGTAGGTTGGGCCGCATGACGGACGAGAACGCTCCCACGGCGATCGACGCGATGATGACGCCGGATCTCACGGACGAGCACTCGCAGCGGCTGATGGCCGCCGCGGTGGCCCAGGACGTCGAGGTCGGCGACTACGTCTTCCGCACCGGCGACGCCGGCTACGACCTGATCTTCGTCGAGACCGGCGAAGTCGAGATCGTCCGCGACGCCCTGCGCTGGGTCGGTGAGGCGGTCATCACGACCGTCGGCCCCGGGCGCTTCGCCGGAGAGCTCGGCATCCTGAACGGCCAGAGCGCGTTCCTGTCCGCGCGCGTCACGAAGCCGGGACGCGTGCACCGCCTCTCGCGTGCCGCCCTGCGAGAGATCATGAGTGAGGACGACGAGCTCTGCGACCTGATCCTCCACGCCCTGTGGGCCCGGCGCGAGTCGCTGCGGAAGGGTCCGGCAGCGATGACGCTCAAGTTCGTCGGGACGACCACATCGAACGACTTCCTCTCGCTCCGCCGGTTCGCCGAGCGGCTCGACCTCGTCCACAAGGCCGTCGCCCTGCCGGCCGAGGACCTCGCCACGCTCGACGCCCACGAGGTCACCGCCGACGACCTCCCCGTCGCGTACATCCAGGGAGAACCGATCCGCAACGCGACACCGGGGATGGTCGCCGAACGCCTCGGGCTCAGCTACGAGGCCGACGCGGACGCCATCGTCGACCTCGTCGTCGTCGGCGGCGGTCCCGCGGGTCTCGCGGCCGCGATCTACGGCGCCTCCGAGGGACTGAGCACCGTCCTCCTCGACGCGGTCGCGCCGGGCGGCCAGGCGGCGTCGACCTCTCGCATCGAGAACTTCCTCGGCTTCCCGTTCGGCGTGAGCGGCGGAGACCTTATCGGCCAGGCCGTCCTGCAGGCGCTGAAGTTCGGGGTCCGCGTCTACGCGCCCTGCGAGGCGACCGCGCTCACCCAGGTCGGCAGCGACCTGCTGGATGTGACGCTCGCCGACGGTCGCATCATCCGCGCACGCAGCGCGATCGTCACCTCGGGTGCCGCGTACCGCCGGCTGCAGCTCGACCGCTGGGAGGACTTCGAGCGCTCCGGCGTGTACTACGCCGCGACACCGCTCGAGCTGCGACAGGTGCAGAGCAAGCCGGTGGTCGTGGTCGGCGGCGCGAACTCCGCGGGGCAGGCTGCGCTCTACCTCGCCGCGCACGGCTCCCCCGTCCATCTCGTGGTCCGGGGGCGCGATTTGCGCACGCGCATGTCGAGCTACCTGGCCGACAGGCTCGCCGAGGATCCGCGGGTGCGGGTGCACACGGCATCCCAGATCACGGGTCTCGACGGCAACGGCACGCTCGAGTCCGTCACGATCGACTCGGCGGGAGCGGTCGACGCACGCGGACTCTTCTGTTTCATCGGCGCGGATCCGGCGACCTCGTGGCTGCCGACGCTCGACCGGGATGCGGACGGCTTCATCCGCACCGGCGCCGACGTCGCGGTGCAGTCGATCACGCAGTGGCGGGATCTCGGCCGGGAGCCGCTGCCGTTCGAGACATCGGCGCCGCGGGTGTTCGCGGCGGGCGACGTGCGGCGCGGGTCGATGAAACGGGTCGCCGCCGCCGTCGGCGAGGGCTCGAGCGCGGTCGCCTCGGTCCACCGGGCCCTCGCCTACTGACACGGAAGGACGTCATGAGCTCAGACATCGACACCAACGCGGCCCCCTCGGGCAACGGATGCCGCGCCTGCGACGAGCAGGACGGCTTCTGGGTGCACCTGCGCCGGTGCGCGTCGTGCGGCAACATCGGATGCTGCGACACGTCGCCCGGGCAGCACGCCACCGCGCACTTCCGCGAGACCGGGCATCGACTCGTGCAGAGCTTCGAGCCCGGCGAGGACTGGTACTGGGACTACGCCGACGAGGCGATGTTCGAGGGCCCCGAACTCGCCGAGCCGACGAGTCACCCCGCCGACCAGCCCTCCCCCGGGCCCCGCGGTCGCGTGCCGCTGAACTGGCGCGAGCTCATCCACACCTGAGCGCGCGCGGCAACTCCTCAGATCCGCGCGCGCAGCCGCCACCGAGCGCCGATTCGGGCCGCCGGCGCATGCTATCCGAGGAGTACGCGCGCGCCGGTGTCAGGCGACCGAGACGACGCGGCCGCCCGTGAGCCGCACGAGCTCGTCGAAGGTCATCGGGAAGACCGTGTGCGGCGTCCCGCCGGCGGCCCAGATCTGCGGGTAGCGGGCGAGGTCCTCGTCGATGAGCGTCTCGAGCGGCGCGGGGTGCCCGGTCGGCGCCACCCCGCCGATGGCCTGCCCGGTCGCCGCGCGCACCTGTTGGGGCGTCGCGCGGCCGATCCTGCCGCGGCCGATCCGCGCTGCGAGCGCTGTGGTGTCGACGCGATGCGCGCCGCTGGTCATCACGAGCAGCGGCGCGCCGTCGCACTGGAACACCAGGCTGTTGGCGATCGCACCCACCTCGACGCCCAGCGCCTCGGCCGCGAGGATCGCGGTCGAGGCGGCATCAGGCAGCACGACGATCTCGCCGGGGATGCCGGCCGCCCGCATCGCGTCGTGGACGAGCCGGCTGCGCGGGCTCAGACCCTCCGCCACCGTCAGCCCCGCGCCAGGATCTCGCCGTGCGGCATCAGCAGCCAGCCGTCGGACGACGCCGCCCACTCCCGCCATCCCTCGGCGATCCGCTCGAGATCCGCGCGGTCGGCGATCCCCTGCTCGAGCGCGTGCTCGGCATAGCTGGAGTGGAGCGCGCGGTCGGCCCAGGACCCGCCCCACCAGGCTCGCTGCTCATCGGACTCGAACAGCCAGGTCGATGCGCTCACGGTGACGTCGGCGAAACCGGCCTCGCGAGCCCACGTCTTGAGACGGCGCCCCGCGGCCGGTTCGCCGCCATTGTTACGGCCCATGCGCAGGAGCAGGTCGAGCCAGTCGTCGAGTGCCGGGATGTGCGGGTGGATGATGATGCCGGCGTAATCGACCTCGCGTGCCGCGACGAGACCGTCCGGCCCCGCGACCCGCCGGAACTCCCGCAGCGCGTCCACCGGCTTCGCGAGGTGCTGCAGCAGCTGATGCGTGTGCACGATGTCGAACGAATCGTCCGCGGCATCCAGGTCGTAGGCGTTCGCGGCCCTGAACGACACGTTCGTGACACCCTCGGCCACGGCGTGGGCGCGGGCCTGGGCGATGACCTCCTCGGAGGCGTCCACCCCGAGGACCTGGCCGGGCGCGAGCCGCCGGGCGAGGTCGACGGTGATCGTGCCGGGGCCGCAGCCGATGTCGAGGAGCGACGCTCCGGGCCGCAGATGCGGCAGCAGGTACGCGACCGAGTTCTCCGCCGTCCGCCAGGTGTGCGCGCGGAGGACGCTCTCGTGGTGGCCGTGGGAATACCGCTCGATCTGCATGGTGCACAGCCTAGGCGTCGAGCGTAATGCGAGGCAGAATGATGACGGATGCCGCAGATCGGCGGCATCCGTTCCGCAGCGCCCACAAGGCCCGCCGAGAAGGACTGCAATGTCGCACACCCTGCCCCTGCCCGATTTCGCCCACGAGCGCGTGGAGGTGATGACGGGTCGCCGCAGCGGTCTGATCGTCACCGTCGCCCTGCACTCCTCGGCCCTCGGCTCCGCCCTCGGCGGCGCGCGCCTGTGGCGCTATCCGCACTGGTCCGACGGGATGGGCGACGCGCTGCGGCTGTCCGCGGCCATGACGCTGAAGAACGCGACGGCCGGACTGGATGCCGGGGGCGGCAAGTCGGTCATCGCGCTGGGCCTCGACGACACCCTCGACGCCGACCGGCGCCGGGCCGCGTTCCTCGACCTCGGCGACGCGGTCGAGTCGTTCGGAGGGTCCTACCGCACCGCGGAGGACGTCGGCTCGACGACCGAGGACATGCTCGTCGTCAGCGAGCGCACGTCGCACGTCGTGGGCCTCCCCGACTCCGTCGGCGGCTCGGGTGAGCCGGCCGGCCCCACGAGCCGCGGCGTGTACGCCGCGATCCGCGCGACGCTCGAGCGGGTGACGGGGTCCTCCGAGATCGCCGGCCGCCGCATCACGATCTCGGGCCTCGGTCAGGTGGGCAGCCGTCTCGCCGTCCGCCTCTCGGGAGAGGGCGCGAGACTCACCGTCACCGACGTCAACCCCGCGAAGATGTCGGTGGCCGCGGAGCTCGGCGCAACCTGGGTCGAGCCCGGCACCGAGCACGTCATCCCGGCCGACGTGTTCGTCCCGGCAGGGATCGGCGGCGTCCTCGACGACCAGGTCATCGACTCACTCGCGGCGCTGTCGGTCTGCGGACCCGCCAACAACCCGCTCGCCGACCGCTCGGGCGCGGAACGCCTGGCGGGGCGCGGCATCCTCTACGCACCCGACTTCGTCGCGAACGCCGGCGGCGTGATCTACCTCGACGTCGAGGCGAAGCACCCCGGCCACAAGGCCGAGATCGCCTCGCGCATCGACGGCATCGGCGACACGCTGCGCCGCCTCTTCGACGACGCCGCCGAGCGCGGCGTCACGCCGCTGGACGCGGCCGAGGCGTACGCCGCCGAACGGCTCGCCGCAGGACGCCGCCAGCCTGCGGGCGTCTGAGCAGGCCCCACGCCGCAGAAAAGCCCCCGCTCAGCGGGGGCTTTTCGGTGGTGGACCTGAGGGGATTCGAACCCCTGACCTCTTCATTGCGAACGAAGCGCGCTACCAACTGCGCCACAGGCCCAAGAGCCTCAACATTATCACGCTCGCGCGGTCGGCCCGAACGCGCGGCGACTCATGCGCCCGACGCGCGACGGGCCAGGAGGTCGCGGACGTGGGCTTCGATGCGCTCGTCGTCGGCGGGTCCGGCGAAGGCGACCTCCTGCTCGCGCACGCGTCGTGCGGTGTCGATCGAGGGCGGTGCGGCCTGCGCTGCGCGCTCGCGCAGCGCCTCGTCGACAGCGGCTCGCCGCAGCGCATCCTGGGCCTCGGACGCATCGAGGACGGCGGCGGCCCGAGAGCCGGTCGACGCGGTGAGGGGCCGCGGGAGCGACCGCGGGGTCCACTCGGCGCGGTCGGAGTCGAGCGCGACGTCCTGCAGATCCCCAGCGACCCGCTCCACCGGTAGCGCGACGGACCGGGATGCCGCGCGGCGGGCGACCGCGTTGATGCGGCCGAGCACGGTCACGCCGACGAGGAACACCGAGGCGGCGAGGAGGGCGATCGTGGCGCCCGCTCCGCTGATGGTCAGGAAGACGCCCCAGCCGAGCCCTGCGAGGGAGGCGGCGACGAACGTCGTCGCGGTCAGGCGCAGACGGCGACGGGCGCGGGCGCGTCGGACGGCGGGCGCGTTCCGCGCCGCATCCGCCTCGGCGAGCAGCTGCTCGCGCGCCGCGGCAGCCTCGGCACGTGCCTTCTCGCGGGCGGCCTCGGCGTCGGCGACCGCCCGGCGGCGCTCGGCCTTGGCGAGATCGCGATCCAGCGCGGCGCGAGCCTTCGCGGCGGCCAGTTCGGCGCGGGCGGTCTCGAGTTCGACGCTCTCCTGCTCGGCCTGCGCGCGGCGGGCGAGCTTCTGCTGGGCGAGGGCGGTCCGGGCGGTCAGCTCGAGGCGCACCTCGGTCGGAGTCTCGCTCGTCTGCGCCAGCACGCGCAGCGCCTGGTTGAGCCGCACGGCGTTGCGCTCGGCGGCCTGGTACTGATGACGCCCGTACCAGGACGGCAAGAGGTAGACCAACCACAAGACCACGGCGACGAGGACGACCACACCGCCGCCCATGACCTGCTCACCCATGCGCCAACGGTACGTTCCCGACGCGGCATGTCACCGCATCCTCGGGGCGTGTCTGACGTTCTTGTTGAAGGTGAGGGGTTCCGCCGTCGCCTCAGCCGTCGCGACGGTCGGCGGGAGGGATGGATGCCGCGTCCGGCGGCACGCGACCGCCGGTCCAGCGGTTCAGCACGCCCTCGGGCACGTCTTCGCGGACGAGCGCGAAGGCGTAGTGGTCGCGCCAGTCCCCGTCGATGTGGATGTAGCGCCGACGCAGGCCCTCGTAACGGAACCCGAGCTTCTCGACCACGCGCAGACTCTTCGTGTTCTCCGGCCGGATGCAGATCTCCATCCGGTGCAGCCGCAGCTCCTCGAAGCACACGTCCGTCGCCATGGCCACCGATGTCGGCGTGATGCCCCGGCCCGCGAAGCGTTCGCTCACCCAGTAGCCGATCGTCGCCGAGGCGAGCGACCCGCGGGCGATCCCCCACACGTTCAGCTGGCCGGCGACCTCGCCGTCGTACTCCATGACGAAGGGCACACCGGTGCCGTCGCGGTACTGCTGCAGGAGCCTGCGCACACCGCTGCGCATGTCCATCGACACCGGGCCGTCGGGGCTGGTCGCCTCCCAGCGCCGCAGCCAACCCCGGTTGTCCATCAGCTCCGTCTGGAGTGCCTTCGCGTCGCGCGGGCGCACGAGCCGGATCGAGACCGGACCGTGCGCCCGCACGATCGTCCCGTCCATGCCCATCAGCGCGTCACCGGGCTCACAGGCCGGATGCGAAGTCCTTCAGCCAGGGCCGGAGCTCGGTGCCGAGGTCGTCGCGGTCGACGGCGAGCTGGACGATCGCCTTGATGTAGTCCGCGCGGTCACCGGTGTCGTAGCGACGGCCCCGGAACACCACGCCGAGCACGCCCTCGGTCGAGGAGAGCTCCTGCAGCGCGTCCGTCAGCTGGATCTCGCCGCCCTTGCCCGGTTCGGTGCGCTCGAGGATGTCGAAGACGCCCGGGGTGAGGACGTAGCGACCGATGACGGCGTAGTTGGAGGGCGCATCCTCCTTCTTCGGCTTCTCGACGAGGCCCGTGACCTTGACGACGTCCGGGTCATCGGTCGCCTCGACCGCGGCCGCCCCGTACATGTGGATCTGGTCCGGGGAGACCTCCATGAGCGCGATCACGGTCAGGCCCGTGCTCTGGTTCTGCTCGAGCATCTTCTCGAGCAGGACGTCGCGCGCGTCGATCAGGTCGTCGCCGAGGAGGACCGCGAAGGTGCTGTCGCCGACGTGCGAGCGGGCACGGAGCACGGCGTGGCCGAGGCCCTTCGGCTCGCCCTGGCGGACGAAGTGGATGTCGGCCATGTCCGACGAGTCCTGCACCCGCTTGAGCTTCTCGTGGTCGCCCTTCTTGGCGAGGTTCGTCTCGAGCTCGGGGACCGAGTCGAAGTGGTTCGAGATGTTGTTCTTGTTGCGCCCCAGGATGATGAGGACGTCGTCGATGCCGGCCGAGACCGCCTCTTCCACGACGTACTGGATCGCCGGCTTGTCGACGACCGGCAGCATTTCCTTCGGCATGGCTTTGGTGGCGGGGAGGAAGCGGGTCCCGAGACCCGCGGCAGGGATGACGGCCTTGATGCGCTGAGACATGATGCTCACCATACCGATGACGCGTGTCCTGCAGATGACGCGACCGGCCGGGTGGCCGCGTCCCTTTACAATCGGACCATGAACGGCACCCTCGACTCCGAGAAGCGTGCCCTTCGCGCCGAACTCCGCGAACGTCGACAGCAGCGTTCCGCCGCATCGCTCGAAGAGGCCGCTGCCGGCGTGCAGGCGCAGCTCGACCGGCTGGTGCATGAGCACGCCGTGCGCTCGATGTCCTGCTTCCTGTCGACGACGACCGAGCCCGGCACGCGGGAGTTCATCGCCGCCGCGGTGGCGCGCGGCATCCGGGTCCTTCTGCCGGTCACACGTGCGGACGGGCTGCTCGACTGGGCGGTCGCCGAGGACGAGGGCCTCACCGCGGAGGGGATGTTCGGACTCCCCGAGCCCGTCGGCGAGCTGTTGAGCCCCGTCGCGGTGAACGACGTCGACCTGCTCGTCATCCCCGCCGCCGCCGTCGACCGGACCGGGATGCGGTTGGGCTGGGGCCGCGGTTACTTCGACAAGACGATCGGGTCGATGGAGAAGTGCCCCCCGGTCTACGCCGTCATCTTCGACTCCGAACTGCTCGACGAGGTCCCGCGCGACCTGCACGATCAGCCCGTCTCGGGGGTCGTGACCCCCACCCGCACGCTCACCCTTCCCGCTCGCTGATCCATCGAGGTCCCATGCCCACCTACGCCTATGCCTGCACGCAGTGCGGCCACCGTTTCGACGCCGTCCAGTCCTTCTCCGACGCCGCGCTCACCGAGTGCCCCGAATGCGGCGGTGCGATCCGCAAGCAGTATGGCTCGATCGGTGTGACGTTCAACGGCTCCGGCTTCTACCGCACGGATTCACGCGGCACCAGCGGTGGCTCCTCCTCTGGCGAGAGCTCGGGTTCTTCGACATCATCGAAGAAATCCGAAGCGTCCGCTTCGCCCGCCTCCGCGGGATAGCGTCCGGCCGCGTGCCGGCAGAGGAAGGAGCAGCCGTGATCCAGGGCTTCAAAGACTTCATCATGCGGGGCAACGTCATCGACCTCGCGGTCGCGGTCGTCATCGGCGGCGCGTTCACGGCGATCGTCACCGCGATCGTCGACAGCCTCATCACTCCGCTGATCGGCCTGTTCTACATCCCGAACGAAAACGGCGAGTCCGGACCGACGTTGACCGGCATCTACGGCCAGGAGGTCACCTTCCCGCTGAGCGGTCTGCTCACCGCGATCATCAGCTTCTTCGCGGTCGCACTGGTCGTCTACTTCGCATTCGTCATGCCGATGAACAAATGGAAGGAACGCCAGGCTGCACGCGCGGGCGTGGCCGAAGAGCCCGAGGCGAAGCTCCCGACCGAGGCGGAGCTGCTGGTCCAGATCCGCGACCTCCTCGAGAGCCAGCGCCCGACGAACACGCCGTCGCCCACGACGCCGCCGTCGCCGTCCATCTGACGCGGGTCAGTAGTGCGGCGGGACGTCGTTCCGCAGGCGATCGTCGTTCGGGCCGGATGCCGGGGCCTCCCCCGCGTCCGGCCCATTCGCCGTCTCCGGGGACGGATCCGTCCCGGGGACGGGCGTCAGGCGCGCCCGCCGCGACCCGGGCACGCGCTCGATGCGCTGACGCTCAGTCGACATCGATGGGCTGCGTCGACCCGTGGGCGGATGGCGTCTCGGGCTGGATGCCGATGATCCCCGCGATCCGCGATGCGACACCGGCGGGGTCGTTGTAGACGTCGAACGCGTGGACGCGGGCGTAGTGCCAGCCGAGGCGCCGCAGCAGCTGCGGCCGGCGGCGGAGGGTCTCGCGGAGACTCTCGTGCCCGCTCTCGGGGTCGAGGTCGGCGACGACGGCCTTGCCCTTGTACTGCGCCACGAGGGGCAGTTGGCCGCCGCGGTAGTGCACGTCGACCGAGACGCCGAGGCTCCGCAGGTGCTGGGCGAGCACGAGTGTCAGCGGGTCGGCGAGGTCCTCGAGTCGCGCATCGCGCCCGCGCGCGGCGATGCGACCCAGGATCGACATGAGCGTCGCCGCACCGTGCGTGAGTCGTCCCTCGTCGAACGCCGACGGACGGATGGACGAGACGATCACCATGGATCGGCGCGCTCGGGTCATGCCGACCGTCAGCAGTCGTTCGCCGTCGGGGGTCGACAGGTCGCCGAAGTCGCTCAGCACCCTGCCGTGACGGGTCAGACCGAACCCGAGCGAGAAGATCACACGGTCGCGGCTCTCGGCGACGGATTCCTCGAGTCCGAGGACGGCGAAGGGCTCCGCGGTCTCGCGACCCACGAAGTCGGCGACGTCCGAACGACCGGCGAACGCGGCTGCGACCGCGGCGCGGATCCGCTCGGCATGCCGGGTCGAGGCGGTCACGACCATGAGCGATTCGGCGGGTCGGTTGATGGCGTGCTCGACGACGAGCGTCACGACCCGAGCCACCTCGGCGTCGGGACTCTCGACGGCGCCCGTGTCGGGATCGGGTGCGCCCATGCCGCCCTCGACGTAGTCGACGCTCAGGCTGCCGCGTCCGAGGTACGAGCCCGCCCAGGGCAGCGACGAGATGGCGCCGCCGTAGAAGGCGTCGTTCACGAGCTCGGCCAGGTCCTCGCCGCCGGCGCGATAGCTGCGGGTGAGCGTCTCGACGGGGATGAGTTCGCTGAGGCGCTCGAAGAGGCTCGTCTCATCGAACGGGAGGGCCGGTTCCTCCTCGTCCGGGCCGCGACCCGACCACAGTCGGAACGGCGTGGGCTTCTGCGTCACCGGGTCGCCGACGAGCACGACCTGCCGCGCGCGGCGCAGCGCGGGCGTCGCCTCGGCGAGGCAGAGCGCCGCGGCATCCGCGACCACGACGACGTCGAACTCGGGGTGGTCGGGGATGTGAGGCACCTCGTAGGGCGACGCGAGCCACACCGGGGCCAGCACGCGCAGCAGCGTCGGCGCCGAGGCGACGAGCTCCTCGGCCGAGGCGGTGCCGGCGCGCAGGGCGGACTTGAGCGCCGCGGCCTCACGCGGTTCGTCGACGATCGCGATGCGCCACCGCTTCGCGAGCTCCGATGCGAGCAGGGGCCCCGCCGACGCCGCGTGCGCTTCGTCGACGAGGCGGAAATCGCGCTCGAGTCGGTCGAGGATGGTCGTGTTCGCGCCGAGCAGGGCGCGGTCGGAGCGCAGCATCGCCTCGAGGGCCGACCGCCACCACGCGTACTCGAACTCGATCTTGACGTCGGATTCGGGGACGTGTCGGGTCGACAGCTCTGTCAGCAGCGGCTCGAGGCCGAGCTGGGCGAGCTCGCTGCGCAGCGACGCACGCTCGACGAGGTTGTCGAAGACGTCGGATGCCGCGGCAAGACCCGCGAGCGTGCGCAGGAGCTGCGGGATCGGGAGCGACGCGAGGGGCTCCGTGCGTCCGAGCGCGCGGTCGAGCTCGGAGAGATCGGCGTTCGCGCGCTGCCAGGCGGCGGCGACGTCGTCGAGTCCGATGGGGATCTCGGGGGTGACGCCGGCTTCGACGAGGCGCTGCCACTCCGTCCGCTGGCTCTGCACGTTCACGAGCGCCTCGTGCATGTCGGTCACGTGCATGCCGGGGCGGACGTACTCCTTCGACAGGCGACGCAGCCGTCGGCGGTTCGCGCTGGTCATGGCCGCGGAGTCGCGCCGCGACGAGTGCGCCGCGATGAGGTCGGTGAGCGGGCGCTCGAACACCGTGGGGCTGAACCGGTCGAGCGAGGCGCGGATGCCCTGCAGCAGGCGGACGTACGCGCCCATCTCGGCGACGGTGGCGAAGGGGCGCATCCGCGTCTGCCCGATGAGCTCGTACCCGCGTTCGAAGAGCCCCGGCACCTCGGTGCGGTGGAGGCGGCCGGCGAGGGCGTGCGCGGCGCGCGCCTCGTCGGTCGTCGAGAAGACGACGCCGTACCAGGGCGAGTCGTCCGGTCCGATGCGGAATTCGCCCAGGCGCGCAGAGGCGGCGAGCGCGTCCGCGGCCTCGACCCGTCGGGTCGCGAGCCGCTGCACCGTGGCGAGGTCGAAGCGCGTCGTCGCCGTCGGCTGCGGCTCGTGCTCGGCGATGCGGGTGAGTTCGCGAAGCGCCTCGAGGGGCGAGATCCCCACGTTCGCGTGGCGCTGCGTGAGCGCCGAGCGGTAGTCGCGCAGGACCGTGCGCAGGCGCACGAGCGCGTCGTCGACCTCGGCGACCTTGGGCGCCTCGGCCTTCTCGTTGCGCGCGATCGCCCGGATGAGGTCGCGGTGCAGCCTCGAGGGCGAGACGGCGAGGCCGGGCAGGCCGATCCCCGCGAGGCGGTGGCGGACGCCGTCGAGTGTCGAACGTCGCGCGCTCACCACGAGCACGCGCTTGCCCGAGCGGACCAGTTCGCCGACGGCGTTGATGACGGTCTGGGTGCCCCCGGTCCCCGGCAGGGTGTGCACCGCGAGCGACTGCCCCTCGGTGATCCGCGCGAGGACGGCTTCCTGCTCGGCGTCGGCGTCGAGCAGCAGACGGTCCGACGCCGGGGTGCGGTCGTCGGGACCGACGGCGTCGGGCTGCGGGCGCACGAACGAGACCCGCTCCCGGTCGGCGGGGTGACCGGCGAGCGCGTTGAGCACGGGATGGTCGAGGTCGACGGCATCCCGTTCCATGTCGGAGGCGACGTCGGCGAAGGTCGAGACGATCAGGCGCGGCAGGACGGTGAATGAGGGGATGTGCGCGGTGAGCGCACGGAGGCGGTCGATCACCGGCTGCGGCTGGAAGACGCCGCCGTCGTAGGCGAGCTCGGCGAGCGCTCCGCCGTGGAGGTCGATCCCGAAGTGCAGGCGCGCGGCGGTGACGAGTTCGCGGTTGACGACGAACTGCCCGTGGAGGCGGAGATCGAAGTCGGCATGGTGACGGCGGATCGTCAGCGGTCGCAGCAGGACCGGGGCCATGCAGCTGACCCCGCCCATCCGCCACGAAGCCATCCCGATCGCCAGGTGCACGGTGTCGAGGCCCCGGGCGGTGCGCAGCTCGACGTCCTTCGAGGTGATCCGCTCGGCGGCCAGGCGCGCTGTGCGAAGCGCTACCTCGTCGCGGAACATGTTGGACAGGAGCGTCGGACGCCCGGTGATGAACTGCGGCAGGCTGCCGGGGTGGGCCTTCGTGATGTCGATGCCGGCGTCGCCCTCATCGCGGTAGTGCAACAGGGTCGACGGCCCGCCCAGCTGCGCCGCCTCCTCCCGCAGGCGCTTGCGCTCGGGGACGGCTGCGTGCATCACGAGCACCTCCGGGTCGGAGAGCGTCACGTCCGCCGGGGTCACCGCGGACACCTGCCCGGGATTCTCGCCGCGCACAGCACCGCTCTCTGCTCGCCACACACGAAGAACATTAGGCGCGTCGGTCCCGGAAAGCGGGATCGACGGCCGAGTTTCGCGGATCGGCGACGTGCCCGGCCGCGTTTCCTCCACAGCGGGGGTCGGATGCTGCTTCTCCCCTTGTCCCCTCCCCCGCGTCCGTGGGCCGCGAGGCCCCCGCCATGATGAGGTCATGACGATCGCAACGTACTCGGTGCACCCGACACCGATCGGCGAGGCCCTTCTGGTGACGACCGCGGAGGGTCTCGTCGCGCTCTCCGTCCTCGACGGCCCCGCCTACGCCGAGGTGGCACGCCTCAGCATCCTGCTGCAGTCCGTCCCCACGCCGGACGCTGCTCCGTCGGCGGCCGCGGCGGCCGAACTCGACGAGTACTTCGCAGGTACCCGCCGGACCTTCACGGTGCCGTTGGACTGGCGACTCACGAGCGGGTTCACCAAGCGGGCCCTCGAGGAGATCATCGCCGTCCCGTACGGCGAGACCGCCTCGTACGCCGAGGTCGCGATCGCCGCCGGCGCGCCGCGAGCGCATCGCGCGGTGGGGACCGCGTGCGCCCGGACGCCCTGGTCGATCGTCCTGCCCGCCCACCGTGTGATCCGCAGCGACGGGTCGCTGGGCGAGTACGGCGGCCACCCCGAGCACAAGCGGTTCCTCCTCGACCTCGAGGAGCGGGTCGCCGGCCGCGCATGACGGAGGCGGGAGCGGACGTGTAGGCCGTCCGCTCCCGCCTCGTTCCGGTATCCGTCTCCCGACGGCTCCGTGGTCGACCGCCCCGTGGTCGAATGCTTAGTGGTCGACCGCCTTCTCGGCGCCGTAGCCGGTGAGTGAGCGGACCTCCATCTCCGCCGCCTTCTTCGCGTCCTCCGCCTTGCGGGAGGTCACGGATCCGAGCCAGCCGAGCAGGAAGCCCACCGGGATCGAGACGATGCCGGGGTTGTTCAGCGGCCAGATCGCGGTGCCGACGTTCTTGAAGACGCTCGTCTCGGTGCCCCAGAAGACCGGGGACAGCACGATGAGGACGATCGCCGTCGCGAGGCCGCCGTACATGCTCCACACCGCGCCGCGCGTGGTGAACTTCCGCCAGAAGAGCGAGTACAGGATGGTCGGCAGGTTCGCGGATGCCGCGACGGCGAAGGCGAGTGCGACGAGGAACGCCACGTTCTGCCCCTGCACGCCGATGCCGCCCAGGATCGCCAGGACGCCGATCACGATGACCGTCCGACGCGCGACCTTGACCTCGCCGTCCGGCGGGACGTTCCCCTTCTTCACGACGTTCGCGTAGATGTCGTGCGCGAAGGAGGCCGCAGCCGTGATCGTCAGACCCGCGACCACGGCGAGGATCGTCGCGAAGGCGACCGCCGAGATGAACCCGAGCAGCACGGGTCCGCCGAGCGCCGCCGCCAGCAGCGGGGCGGCGGAGTTCACACCGCCTGGGGCGGCCTTGATCGTCTCCGACCCGACGATCGCTCCCGCGCCGTAGCCGAGGACGAGCGTCAGCAGGTAGAACAGGCCGATCAGCCAGATCGCCCAGACCACCGAGCGACGCGCCTCCTTCGCGGTGGGCACCGTGTAGAAGCGCATCAGCACGTGCGGCAGGCCGGCGGTGCCGAGGACCAGGGCGATCGCGAGGGAGATGAAGTCCCACGGGTTCGCGCCGTACTGCAGACCCGGGCCCAGGATCGCATCCTGGGGGTCGGTCGTCGACTTCTGCACGGCCGCCTCGAGGAGGGAGTCGAGGCTGAAGCCGTTGATCGCGAGCACCCAGATGGTCATCACGATGGCGCCGCCGATGAGCAGGAACGCCTTCACGATCTGCACCCAGGTCGTCCCCTTCATGCCGCCGATGAGGACGTAGACGATCATCAGCACGCCGACGACGGCGACGACGATCGACTGCCCGATCTGCTCGGTGATGCCGAGCAGCAGCGAGACGAGTCCTCCGGCACCGGCCATCTGCGCGAGCAGGTAGAAGAAGCAGACGGCGAGCGTCGTGATCGCCGCGGCCAGACGCACGGGGCGCTGCTTCAGGCGGAACGAGAGCACGTCGGCCATCGTGAACTTGCCGGTGTTGCGCATGAGCTCGGCGACCAGCAGCAGCGCAACGAGCCAGGCGACGAGGAAGCCGATCGAGTAGAGGAAGCCGTCGTACCCGTTGATCGCGATCGCGCCGACGATGCCGAGGAAGGATGCCGCCGACAGGTAGTCGCCGGCGATGGCGAAGCCGTTCTGTGGCCCCGTGAACGAGCGGCCGGCCGCGTAGTAGTCGGCTGCGGTCTTGTTGTTGCGGCTCGCGCGGATGACGATGAACAGCGTCACCGCGACGAACGCGCCGAAGATCGAGATGTTGAGGACCGGATTGTTCTCGGCGGCGCCCGCGGGCGCGGCGGCGAGCATGATCGGGCTCATCGGGCTTCCTGCCTCTCGAGGTCGGCGCGGATCTCGGACGAGATCGGGTCGAGGCGGCGGTTCGCGAAGGCGACGTAGCCCATCGTGATCGCGAAGGTGGTGACGAACTGACCGAGCCCGAGGAGCAGGCCGATGGTGATGTGACCGAACACCTCCTGCGCCATGAAGTCGGGGGCGAAGGACGACAGCAGGACGTAGACGAAGTACCAGACGAGGAAGAGCACGGCGAGCGGGAAGACCACGCTCCGGTGCTTCTTCTTCAGTTCCACGAAGCGGGGCGATTCCTCGACCGCGACGTAGTCGATGGCACTTCCTCCCGCGCCATCCTGGGGTGGGTGCGACATGTGGCCTCCTTGCCTCATGGGGTGAGCGACGGTGCTCTTCACGGCTGTCTCTCAGAAACGGCCGCGTGGTAGGTTCGACCGTACGAAGGCGGCAGAGGGGCCGTCACCCCCGGAAGTAGGTACGCGTGGGATCGTCGGGTCAGAGCGATGCGGACACGCAGCTCGTGTCCCGAGCTGTGTCCGACCTGGCACGCCAGACGCGATTCCCCGTCGTCTTCGGCGGACTCGAGCACGACGGCGCCGTCCACGTGACCGCGATCGCAGGCACCCGCACCCGCAGCATCGACGGTCTGGTCGTCCGATCGGGACGCGGACTCGGGGGCGCCGCGATGGTCGAGAAGCGGCCCCGGCTCGCACTCGACTACCGCACCGCGCGGACCATCACGCACGACTACGACCGCGCGATCCTGGGCGAGGGCATCTCGACGCTGCTCGCCGTCCCCGTCGTGGTGACCGGCCGCCCTCGCGGGATCGTCTACTGCGGCTCGTGGACGCCCGGGCCGGTGGGTGACCTGGTGAGCCGGCCCGCGTTCCGAGCGGCGGACATGATCGCCACCGAGCTTCGGGTGCGCGACGAGGTCGATCGCCGCCTGGCGGCGCTCGCTCCGGCGGAGCCTGCGCTGCCGCCCGCAGCGCAGGAGGACCTCCGTGAGAGCTACGCGGAGCTGCGGAGCATCGCGGCATCGGTCACCGATGCGCGCCTGCGCGACCGCATCGCGGCCGTCGAGCGACGCCTGGCGGGCATCTCCCGCGATGCCTCGACCGACGCATCCCTCGACGTGACGCTCTCCCCTCGCGAACTCGACGTCCTGGCCTGCTGCGCACTCGGGTCGACCAACGCCGAGATCGGCGCGACCCTCGCCCTCAAGGAGGGCACGGTGAAGTCCTATCTGCAGGCGGCGATGGCGAAGCTGGATGCCTCGACGCGCCACGCGGCCGTCGCCAAGGCGCGCCGGGCCGGGTTGCTGCCGTAGCGCCGTGCCGCACCACTAGGCTTCGGCCATGGCCCGGAAAATCGTGCATCAGCTCGTCGACGACCTGGACGGCACCGTCCTCGAGGTCGGTGACGGCGAGACCGTCCTGTTCTCCCTCGACGGCACCGCCTACGAGATCGACCTCACCCACGGCAACGCGGAGGCTCTCCGCGACGCGCTGGCGCCCTATATCGATGCCGCCCGGCGCGTGTCGTCGCGGACCGCGGCTGCTCGTCCGGCAGCGGGCGGCGGTTCGGGCCGCAAGCAGAAGCGCTCGGGCCAGCGCGACTACGGTCCGGTGCGCGAGTGGGCGGCGAAGAACGGCTACCAGCTCTCCGAGCGCGGGCGGATCCCCGCCCAGGTGCTCGAGGCGTACGACGCCGCGAACTGACGGCGTCGTCCCCGGCGTCAGCCGAGGACGAGCCCTGCGGCGATGATCACCATCACCACGGCGATACCGCCGTCGAGGATGCGCCAGGCGCGTTCGGTGCGCAGCAGCGGCGCCAGGTATCGCGCGCCGTAGCCGAACACCACGAACCACAGCGTGCTCGCCGCGATGCCGCCGGCGAGGAACCACCATCGGGCGTCGCCGTGCGTCCCCGCGACCGAGCCGAGGACGACGGTCGTCTCCACCAGCGCATGCGGGTTCAGCCAGGTGACGGCGAGGATCGTGAGCAGCGTCGCGGTCCGGGTCGCCGTCCGCGGCTTCGTGAGGACCGCGCCCGGTGCGCCGGCCGGGGCGTCGGCGTCGTCCGCGGCCGCCTCGAGGCTGCCGCCGCCGCGCCACGCGCGCCGCGCGCTCACGAACGCGAACCCGACGATGAACGCGGCGCCCGCCCACCGGGCGAGGGTCTCGAGCCAGGGGTGGGCGGTCACGATCGTCGCGATGCCGGCCACACCGATCGTCTGCAGGATCGCGTCGCTGACGACGCAGACCAGCACGACGAGCCCCACGTGCTCGCGGCGCAGTCCCTGGCGCAGCACGATCGCGTTCTGCGCGCCGATCGAGACGATGAGGCCGAGGCAGAGGCCGAGTCCGGACAGGAGGGCGAGGAGTTCGGGGGTCACACGTCGACGGTACGGCGACAGGTGAATGCAGTACAGCGAATGATTCTGCACCATCTGAAGCATCGCTTCATAGACTGCAGTCATGGACCTGCCGCTCGAGCACCTGCGCACCCTCGCTGCCGTCATCGACGCGGGAACGCTCGATCGCGCCGCGGCGACGCTCGGCATCACGCCCAGCGCGGTGAGCCAACGCATCCGCGTCATCGAGCAGCGCGTCGGCCGTGTGGTGCTGCGACGTACGAAACCCGTCACGGCGACCGAGGCCGGCGAGCCGCTCGTGCGTCTCGCGCGTCAGCTCGACCTCCTCGAGCACGACGCGCGCTCCGCACTCGGCGCAGACGCGGGTGCGGCGCACGTCCCGCTGGCGGTCAACGCGGATTCCCTCATCACGTGGTTCCTGCCGGCGCTGACAGCGGTCACCGCCGCGCACGCCGTCACGTTCGAGCTGCACCGGGAGGACCAGGAACGCACGGCGCAGCTGCTCGCCGCCGGAACGGTGATGGCGGCGGTCACGTCGCAGCGCGAACCTGTCGCGGGATGCGTGGCGTCGCCGCTCGGTCGGATGCGTTACACCGCCGTCGCCGAACGCGACTTCGCGGACCGCTGGTTCGCAGACGGGCTCGATCGCGCAGCGCTCGAGCAGGCTCCCCTCGTCGACTTCGACCGGCACGACACCCTGCAGTCCTCGTTCGCGCGGCGACACGGCGCCCGGCGCGATGCGCCCCGGCACATCATCAGCGCGTCGGCCGAGTTCGCAGAAGCGGTCCGGATGGGCCTCGGGTGGGGGATGCTGCTGCCCGGCCAGTTCGAGTCCGGCCTGGCGGACGGATCGCTCGTCGTCCTCGCCGACGACACCGTCGACATCCCGCTCTACTGGCAGCGCTGGAACCTGTCGTCGACGCTCCTCGACACGGTCACCGACGCGGTCCGGCGCACCGCGGCATCCTCCCCCGCCCTCGTCTGACGCGAGCGGTAGCGGGCCGACGCAGCCGCGTCAATCCCCTGCTCCCTTCTCACTCGCCGGGCGAAGGTGGGTCCACTGGGTGCATTGGCTGGGTGGCGCGGGACGAGGTGCGGGATGTATGTCGAGTCTGAGATGGTGAAGACCGAGTCCGTCGCGCCGGTGTCCGTGGACGTCGATGCCCTCCGTGCGCTGCCCGCCCGGCGTCCTGCCGAGCCGTCCGCCCGAGCGTCGCGCATCCAGTGGGATCTCATCGCAGCCGATCGGTACGAGGTGCGCATCGCCGGCGAGACCGTGGGGTTCATCGACGTCGTCGGCGCCGTCTACGTCGTGCTGTCGGGTCGGCGCTACGACCGCGCCGAGGAGATCGCGCAGACCCTCGTCTGGTCGACGGCGACGACAGCACTCGATCAGTTCCGCGCCCGCGGCTGATCAAGGCTCCGCGCGGTCGGCAGCCTTCCTCGCCTGACTCGCGTCCTGACGTGCGCTCGTGCGTCGGGAGCCCAGGTCCTCGACGTCGTCACGGGCTCGGTCGGCGTCCGCGTCGAGCCGCTCCCGCTCGAGGTCGAGCGCGGCGATCCGCTCCTCCAGATCCGCGAGCCGCTGCTGCGCCGCACGCCATTCCTCCTCGACCCGGCGCAACTCGCGTTCGGCGCTCTCCGCATGCCGACGAGCCTCGGCCGCCGCGCGTGCAGCCTCGCGCTTCGCGCGCCTGTCCGCGAGATCATCGGTCGGCGCAGGTGCCGCTGCCACCGGGTCGAACGGCCCGGAGACGGCGCCGTCGAGATCCGGCGGCTCCATTCCGCTCGCCTCGATGGGTCGCAGCAGACGCGCGGTCGCGACCGCCGCGGCCGCGTCGGGATCGCGGAGCGCCGCGTCGAGCGTCTTCTCCACGCCGCCACGGGCGGCCGGCCCGACCTCGACGTCATGACGGGATGCCGCGTCCATCGCCGCGGCGACGAGCTGTCGCAGGATGTCCCGTCGGCGCGCGGTGAGCCTGGCGAGGGCCGCGCCGTCTCCGGCATCCACCGCCTCGCGGAACTCGTCCGCGAGCGCGGTGGCCGGAGCCAGCGCGTCGGCATCGGTGGAGGCGAGCACGTTGACGACCCACGCGGCGAGGACGGGCTTGCGGAGCTTCTTGACGGCGGCGGCCAAGGCGCGGTCGCCGGTCTCTGCCGCGGCCGCGGTGCGCGCGGTGACGAACGCATCCGGCGGCAGGGCGCTGAGTCGCGCCGCGATCTCGATCAGCCGCGCGTCGTCGCTGTCCACGGCTGAACGCCCGTCAGAGACCCTGGGCGACGGCGGCGGCGGCCCGCATCCACGCATCCTTCGTGCGCGACTGCAGTGCGTCGTAGCGGATGCGTCCCGCCTTCAGGGCGTCGTCGAAGGGGATGATCTCCACAGCACGGACGTGTCCCTCGAAGCCCGCGGCGATGCGCTGCGCCGCGCCGATGCCGGACCGCTCGGACTGGCCGACGACGACCACGGCGCCGTCGGCGAGTCGGCGCGAGTGCTCGTCCCGCGAGCGGAGCGCGTCGAGCAGGAGCGCAGCGGACTCCGCCGACTCGGGCGCCGCGAGGGTGGGGACGACGAGCTGATGCGCCGAGTCGATCATGCGCAGCCACCGGTCCGCGGACTCGTCGTTGCCGGAGTCGAAGATGACCATGCGGTAGTAGCGGGCCGCGACCTGGGCGAGCAGGTCGAAATCGGCGGTGGTGATGCGCTGGTCGGCGGCGAGGAGCTCGGGGTTCGAGCGCAGCACGTCGTATCGATCCACCGACTGGTGGTGCACGAACCGCGAGATGTCCGACACGGATGCCGTTGCCTCGAGCAGCCCCGGCGCCTCGGGCAGGAGGTCGCGGATCGTCGTGTCGTAATCCCCCTGCTCGGTCCGCCAGCCCAGCGTGCCGCGCGTGTCGTTGTTGTCCCACGCGAGCACGTTGCCGCCGCCGTGGCGGGCGAAGACCGCGGACAGGACGGCGGTCGTCATCGTCTTGCCGACGCCGCCCTTGCCGTTGGCGACGGCGATGGCGCGGCATCCGGCCCACTGGCGGGAGACCGCCTTCTCGCGCTCGGCGCGTTCGATCTCGGCCCGCGAGGGGCGCACCGGGATGCCGAGCCGGACGAAGAACGAGCGCCAACCGGCGACCTTGGCCGGGTGCTCGGCGGGCGGCTCGATGAACGACGGGCGGGGTCCGCGGACGGCGGCGACGGCCGCGGTGACGGATGCCTCGAACGCCGTGTCGGCTGCCGGCAGGCCCTCGGCCGGGCGGGCGGCGTCGGCGTGGTCGGCTGCCGCGTCGTCATCCGAACCACCTAGGAGTGCGTCATCCGCGGGCGCATCATCCGTGACACCTGCGGGGGCATCGTCCGCGGGTGCGGATGCGGGTGCGGGTTCGGAGGCGTCTGCGTCGACGTCGTGATCGTCCGACGCCACCGCGTCCCCTGCGCCGACAGCGACGGGGATCTCCGTCGCCCGCGCCGGGGCCCAGGCCGCATCCCTCGTCTCGTCCAGGTCCTCATCCATCTCGTCCTCGTCCGGCTCCTCGTCGCGGTCGTCCGTGGCCTCGCCCGCGGGAACGGGCGGGGCGGCGGTCGCGGGCGGGAAGAAGCGAGGCACCTCGTCGACGACGGTCTCGGGGGCGGATGGTTCGACAGCCTGCAGGGCCTCTTCCTCGTCCTCCGGCGCAGGTTCGGGATCGGTCGTCCACCACGCCTGCTGACGCAGCTCACCCCGAGTGACGGTCCGCTCGTCGAGCTCGACGTCGATGTCGCCGTCCGGCGCGACCACGAGGTGGTGATCGCCACGGTCGCCCGACGTGAAGAGATTCAGGGGCGCGTCGGCGGCAGAGGCATCCGCCCGTGCTCGCTCGATCACGTGCGCCCGCAGGGTGTCGACGTCGTCGGCCTCGAAGGTGACGGCGCTCCCGTCCGCCGCGGTGAACCGCGCGGTCTCGCCGGTCAGGTGCGCGTACGCGGGGGCCGGCTCACTGCTGATCGTCATGGGTTCCTTTCGGGGACCGGCCGCGTGGGCAGACCGGTCCGGGGGTTCGGCAGCGGCAGGCGCGGCCGCAGGGACGACCGGACACCGCGCGCCGACGGAGGACGCGCTCCCACGCTATCGCGCGGGGCGCCGAAATCCCCGGTCGACGGGCATACCCGGCCTCGTCAGGTCCGCTTCTGCGTCGCCATCTCGACCAGGGCGGCGTTGCGGGAGCGGATGAGCCGTCGCAGGTACGGGCGCAGCAGCAGAGCTTCGACGACCGGGCCGAGCAGCGGCGAGCGCAGCGTCACGAGGTCGGTCATGCGCGTGCCGGCACCGTCCGCATCGAAGACGTGCTCGTGCCGGAACGACCGGAACGGCCCGGCGACCTGCTGGTCGACGAAGCGGTGCGGGCGGTCGAGCGCGGTGATCCGCGAGGTCATGGTCCACACCACACCGGAGTGCCGCGCGCGCCACGTGACGCTCTCGCCGAGGCCGATGATGCCCGACGTCACCCCGCCGACGGCACGCTCACCAGAACGCCGCATCGAGGCGAGGTGCGCGTCGATCGACAGCGACAGGTCGAACAGCACCTCGGGCGGGCAGGCCACCCACGTCACCTCCGTGAAGGTCGCCGTCATCCCGCCAACCTAGCTCGGTTCGGAGCGTGCGGCTCGGTTCGGAGCGTGCGGCCGGTTCGGAGCGTGCGGCCCGGTCCGGGCATGCCTCGATGTCCCGTGCCTCACCGCAGCAGGCGGCTGACGAGGGCGTCGATCGCCTCGTCGAGCTCGACCCCGTCGTCGAGGGGCTGCGTGAGGCGGTCGAAGACGAGGCCGTCGACCGCGAAGTGGAGCAGCGCGATCTCCAGGCGACCGCCGGGCAGGCCCTCGCCCACGGTGAACGCGAGGTCGTCGGCGAACCCCCGGTCCCGCCACGCACCGATCGCGGCGGCGACGGCGGGACGCCGGGATGCCTCGAGACGCAGCTCGAACAGCGCGAGGGTCGCATGCGGGTCCGCCGTCAGCCGGCGCACGATGTCGCGCACGTACGCGCCGAACACCTCCGGGCCGGGCCGGCGCTGTCGGAGCGCCTCCGCGACCCCGGGGTCGGGCGCGAGACGCTCGCCGATGCGGTCGACGAGCGCCGAGATGAGATCCTCACGCCGGGCGAAGTAGTTCGACGCCGTCCCGCGAGGGGTTCCCGCGGCATCATCCACGGCTCGGTGCGTGAGCCCGCGCGCGCCCTCATCGGCCAGCACACGGATGCCGGCATCCGTCAGCGCGGTGCGTCGTGCCGCATTCCGGACCATGAGGCGACCCTAGCGGAACCACGACATATGTCGTAACGTAACCACGACACACGTCGTGATTGGAGCATCATGCGAGACCTCGTCTACTACGTCGCCGTCAGCCTCGACGGCTTCATCGCCGGCCCCGACGGCGAGTTCGACGCCTTCCTCGCCGAGGGGGATCATGCGCCCGTGCTGTTCGACGAGTACGCCGACACCGTGCCTGCTCACGTGGCGCGCGCCCTCGGCCTGCCCCCGGGTCCCGGCCGGTTCGACACCGTGCTGATGGGCCGCAAGACCCTCGCCCCGGCGCTGGCCGCCGGCATCCCCAGCCCCTATCCGCACCTCGCGCAGATCGTGGCGACGCGCTCCGAGACGAACCTCGACCCCGCCATCACCCCGACGTCCGACCCCCTGGAGACGGTGCGACAGCTCAAGCGCGAGCCCGGGAAGGACATCTGGCTGTGCGGCGGCGGCGAACTCGCGGGTGCGCTCCTCCCCGAGATCGACCGGCTCGTCCTCAAGCGCAATCCGTTCGCATTCGGCTCCGGTGTGCCGCTGTTCGGCCGCGCGCCGTACCGAGCGCACCGATTCGACCTGACCCGCACACGGAGCTTCGAGTCCGGCGTCGTCATCGAGGAGTACGCCTCCCCCGCCCGGTGACCCTCACCCCGCCAGCAGGTAGCGCGTGCTCGGGCGACCCGCCGTCGCGTAGTCCATCGTCCGGCGGGCGGCGCCCTCGTCGGCGAGGTGCTCCAGGTAGCGCCGGCAGCTCACCCGCGACAGCCCGAGCTCGCCGGCGACGTCGGCCGCCGTGCCGCCGTCCAGGCGGACGAGCGCCGCGTGGACGAGGTCCAGCGTCTCGCGGGTCAGTCCCTTGGGGAGCGACCGCCGGGCGGCCGGACGCATGACCGCGTCGATGCGCGACTGGTCGAGGTGCCCTCCGGATGCCGCGGCTCCCCGCTCGGCGATGACGTCGTCGATCCGGTCGTGAAGCTCGTGGGCGGTGAACGGCTTCACGAGGTAGTGCCGCACCCCCATGAGCCGAGCATCGCGGACGGTGTCCACGTCGCGCGCCGCGGTGACGGCGACGACCTCGGGTTGGGTGATCGAGGCATCCGCCCGCACGGCGCGAAGCGCCTCGATCCCCGAGAAGCCGGGCAGGTGCACGTCCAGGAGCACGAGGTCCGGCGAGAGCGCCCGGATCGCGGCGACCGCGTCCGGGCCGGACGCGGCGGTGCCCACGAGCTCGCAGGCCGCGTGCGCGCTCACGAACATGCCGTGCAGCTGCGCGACGGCCGGTGCGTCGTCGACGACGAGGACGCGGAGGCTCACGACACCCTCGCCTCGACCGGGAGGACGACGGCGAAGCGCGCCCCGCCCAGTGGCGAGCGCTCGAGCCGCACGTCACCCGACCGCCGACGCGCGATGCGGCGGACGAGGGCGAGTCCGACGCCGCGGGTGCGCGCGCTCGGATCCTTCGTGCTGACGCCCTCGTCGAACACCCGTGCCGCGACCGCGGGGTCGACGCCGGGGCCGCTGTCGTCGACGGTCACGCGGACGCCGTCCGCCCCGCTGCGGACGGCGACGGCGAGCGCATCGCCCGACCGGCACGCATCGAGGGCGTTGTCGACGAGGTTGCCGACGACCGTGACGAGGTCTCCGAAGGCGTCGGCGGGGACGACGCCCTCGGCGTCGACCGACATCGCGATACCGAGCTCCTTCGCACGCGCGAACTTCGCCGACAGGAGCGCGGCGACCTCGGGGCCCAGCTGCTCGCTGGCGGTGCCGATGTCGAGCGATCCGCCCGGCTGCATCCGCGCGATGAAGTCGCGGGCGTCGTCCCAGGCGCCGAGTTCGAGCAGGCCGGAGACGACGTGCATCGAGTTCGCGAACTCGTGCGCCTGCGCGCGGAGGCCGTCAGTGAGCGACTGCTGGCCGTCCATCTCGCGCACCGCCTGGTGCAGCTCGGTGTGGTCGCGCAGCAGCAGCGTGCCGCCGACCGGGCGGCCGTCATCGTCGCGGAGGCCCGTCGCGCGGGCGATGAGCGGGCGCTCCCCCGCGAGGACGAGGCGCCCTTCGCGCTCACCGTGCTCGAGCACGTCGAGGATCGGACCCTCGAGGACGTCCGCCGCCCGTTCGCCGACGAGCGCCCCCGCCCCGAGCAGGCGCACGGCGGCGTCGTTGGCGCTCGCGACGACGCCGTCGCGGTCGACCCGGACGACGCCCTCCGACAGGCGGTGCAGCATCGTCTCGCGTTCGCCCACGAGCTCGGCGATCTGCTCGGGCTCGAGGCCGAGGATGCGGCGTCGGATGAGCGCTGCGACCCCGGCTGCGCCGAACACGCCGACGACGGCCGACCCGCCGAGTGCGAGCAGCAGCCATGGGAGCCGCGACTGCACGTCGGCCGCGAGCTCGGACTCGAGGACGCCGACCGAGACGGACCCGATGACCTCGCCGGACTCGCCGCCGCCGGCGTACAGCGGGACCTTCACGCGGTAGGACTCCCCGAGGGTCCCCGTCTCGGTGCCCGACCACACCTGACCCGACAGCGGCGCCGACGGGTCGGTCGAGACGGATTCGCCGATGCGGTCCTCGTTGGGGTGCGAGTAGCGGATGCCGTCGGCATCCGTCACGACGACGTAGGTGAGGTCGGATGCCTCGCGGATGACCTCGGCGAGCGGCTGTATCGTCGCGCTCGGGTCGGGATCGTCGAAGGCCTCGACGATCGTGGGCAGGCGACTGATCGAGAGCGCCACGCCCACCATCCGCTCCCGGTAGGAGTCGCGGATGGAGCGCTCCTGCAGCGTGATGGCGACGATCCCGGCGAGGACGATGACGACGCAGACGATGAAGGCTTGCAGCAGCAGCAGCTGCCATCTCAGCGACATCGCTCGGGGCACCCGCCCATTGTCCTCCGCGCCGCCCATCGAGGACCACCCGGAGCGCGACCAATAGTTACCGAAGTCGCACTTAGTTCCGCAAGCGAGACAGCGGATGCCGCGATGCCTAGCGTCACTCCCACGGAAGCCGGGGCGAGGATGCCCCGGCGGAACTCGAAGGAGAGTCCCCATGCGCAAGTCCCTCGCGATCGTCGCCCTCGCCGGTGTCGCCGCCCTCGCCCTGGCCGGCTGCAACCCGCGCGGCGCCGCCGTCGGCGGCAGCGGCACGGAACCCGATGCGGCCGCCGAGGTCGACGACGTCAGCATCATCGTCCCCGCAGACCCGGGCGGCGGCTGGGACCAGACCGGTCGCGCCGTCTCGGCCGTCCTCACCGACGAGGACATGGTCGGCACCGCCGCGGTCACCAACATCGGCGGCGCAGGCGGCACCGTGGGACTGGCGAGCCTCGCCAACGAGAAGGACCCGTTCACCCTCATGGTCACCGGCCTCGTGATGGTCGGCGCGGTCGAGACGAACGCCGCCGAGAACCGGATGGAGGACACGACGCCCATCGCCCGCCTCACCGAGGAGCCGCTCGTCGTCGTCGTCCCCGCCGACAGCGAGTACCAGACGCTCGGCGACCTCGTCGACGCGGTCGTCGCCGACGGCCAGTCCGTCACCATCACCGGCGGCTCGGCGGGCGGCGCGGACCACATCCTCGCGGGCCTCCTGCTCGAGGAGGCGGGACTCGACGGCGCAGGCATCACCGAGAAGCTGAACTACATCCCGAACGCCGGCGGCGGTGAGGCCGTGTCGCTCCTGCTCGGCAACAACGCCGCGGCGGGCATCTCGGGCGTCGGCGAGTTCGCCGAGTACGTCGAATCCGGCGACCTGCGGGCCCTCGCCGTCTCCAGCGACGAGCCGGCGCAGCTGCTGCCCGACGCGCCGACGATGATCGACGAGGGCTACGACATCACGTACACGAACTGGCGCGGCCTGCTCGCCCCCGGCGGCATCGACGACGCGGATGCCCAGGGCCTGGTCGACCTCGTCACCGAGATGCACGAGTCCGACGCCTGGCAGCAGACCCTCGAGGAGAACGGCTGGACCGACGCCTTCCTCACCGGCGAGGAGTTCACCACGTTCCTGGACGGCAACGTGACCGAGGTCACCGACACGCTGCGGAACATCGGTCTCGTGTCATGAGCGAGCGCGCTCCGGGCCGGGCTGCGGAGGCGACTCCGCGGCCCGGCTGGGGGGCGGACCGCGTGGGCAACGTGATCTTCGCGGGCGTCATCGTGGCGCTCGGCGTTTTCGCCCTCGTCGGTGCGTTCTCCATCCGCATCCCGGCCGGGCAGGTGATCGGCCCGCAGGGCTTCCCCTTCCTCGTCTCGGCGATCCTCCTCGCCTCCGGCGTCTTCCTCCTCGTCGCGGCCCTCCGCGGCAAGGTGGCCGCCGCCGACGAGGGCGAGGACATCGACCCGAACGCGACGACCGACTGGTGGACGATCCTGAAGCTCGTCGGGCTCGTCGTCGGGGTCATCGTCCTGCTCGAGATCCTCGGCTGGTGGATGGTCGCCGCCCTCCTGTTCGGCGGCGCCGCATGGACCCTCGGCGCGAAGAAGCCCTGGATCGCCTTCCTCGTCGGGCTCGGGCTCGGCATCGGCACGCAGCTGCTGTTCGGCGAAGGCCTCGGCCTGTCGCTGCCCCGCGGCATGGCCTTCGACTGGTGGTACGGCCCCGGTCCCCTGTTCGGCTGATCGGAAGAGATCATGGACGCACTGAACTCCCTCATGGAGGGCTTCGCGACGGCGCTGCAGCCCGAGTACCTCCTCTTCGCCTTCATCGGCGTGCTCGTCGGCACCGCCGTCGGCGTGCTCCCCGGCATCGGCCCCGCGATGACGGTGGCGCTGCTCCTGCCGCTCACCTACTCCCTGTCGCCGACGGCGGCGATCATCACGTTCGCGGGCATCTACTACGGCGGCATGTACGGCGGGTCGACCACCAGCATCCTGCTGAACACCCCCGGTGAATCGGCGTCGGTGATCACCGCCATCGAGGGCAACAAGATGGCCAAGCTCGGTCGCGGCGCGGCAGCGCTCGCGACCGCGGCCATCGGCTCCTTCGTCGCCGGCACGATCGCCACCGCCCTGCTGACGCTGTTCGCGCCGCTCATCGCCCGCTTCGCCGTGAACCTCGCACCGGCCGACTTCGTCGCGCTGATCGTCGTGGCCTTCATCACCGTCGGCGCGCTCCTCGGCTCGTCCCCCGCACGAGGGCTCGCCTCGCTCGGCATCGGCCTCCTCATCGGGCTCATCGGCACCGAGGTCACGACCGGACAGGCGCGGTACACCCTCGGCATCCTGGCCCTGTCGGACGGCATCAGCGTGGTGCTCGTCGCGGTCGGCCTGTTCGCCATCGGCGAGGCGTTCTACGTCGCGGCGCGGCTGCGGCACGGACCGATCCCGGTGATCCCGGTGACCCGCGGGTGGCGCAACTGGATGACGCGCGAGGACTGGAAGCGGTCGTGGAAGCCGTGGCTGCGCGGCACGTTCATCGGCTTCCCGGTGGGGACGATCCCCGCCGGCGGCGCGGACGTCGCGACCTTCCTCTCGTACGCGAGCGAGAAGAGCCTGTCGAAGAACAAGAGCCAGTTCGGCCGCGGCGCCATCGAAGGCGTCGCAGGGCCCGAGGCGGCCAACAACGCGGCGGCGGCGGGCGTGCTCGTCCCCCTGCTGACCCTGGGCCTGCCGACGACGGCGACGGCCGCGATCATCATCACGGCCTTCCAGTCCTACGGCATCCAGCCCGGTCCGCAGCTGTTCCAGAACCAGGGCGACCTGGTGTGGGCGCTCATCGCGAGCCTGTACATCGGCAACGTGCTGCTCATCGTGCTCAACCTGCCGCTCGCGGGCATCTGGGTGAAGCTGCTGCAGATCCCCCGCCCCTACCTCTACGCCGGGATCATCATGTTCGCGGTGCTCGGCGCGTACGCCGTGAGCTTCTCGACGCTCGACATCGCGATCCTCCTCGTCGTCGGCGCGCTCGGGTACTTCATGCGGCGGTTCGGCTTCCCGATCGCACCGCTCATCGTCGGCCTCATCCTCGGGCCCATGGGCGAGCAGCAGCTCCGCAAGGCGCTGCAGCTGAGCCAGGGCGACCTCGCCGACCTCGTGCTGCACCCGTTCGCGGCGGTCGCGTACTCCGTGCTCATCGTGATGCTCGTCGCGGGCCTCTGGCTCAAGCGCCGGCAGAGCCGGTACGAGCGGGCGCTCGAGGCATCCCTCGCCGCCGACGAGGGCCACCCGCAGGCCGCCGTCGACCGGATGTGGGATGCCGGTGCCCGCCCCACCGACGTCCGCACCGACACGATCCGGGCCGAGCTGGCCGCGGCCGCCGCGAAGCGCGAGGCGAAGGAGCGTCAGGGACGCCGGGGCACCGGCGACTCGGGCGGCGGGGCCGGCTGAGCCCCGCATCCGCGGTCATCACTCGCACCGTCCCACCGACGCGGCCCCCGACGCTACGGTGGGACGGTGCGAGCGATGGTCGGGCTGACGTGGCGCCTGCTCGCGCGCCACTGGCCGGCCCTGCTGGCGTGGTATCTCGCCGGCACGCTCGGCCGCTACATCGGCCTCGAGGTGGCGGGCTACGTCGGCGGCTACACGGCGCTCGGTGGCATGCTGCTGCTCCCGCTGGCGATCCTCGCCAAGCTCATCAGCATCGTCGCGATGTTCCTGACCCTGCGGGACGGGATGGTGCGGCTCGGAGCGATCGCGCCGCCGCCGACCGATCCGCTCGCGCGCCGGCGCGCGTTCAGCGATGCGCTGCTGTCGTCGATCCTGCCGTTCATGGCGGTGTACGCCGCACTCGGGTTCATGCGCGACGACGTCGCGACCTACCTCGACACGGCGCTCCAGGTCCAATCGGGACGCTCGATCTACGGCTCCATCGTGGAGCGCACCACCGTCGACATCTCCGGCTCCGTCGACCAGTTGACGTGGGAGCCGTGGACCCTCGCGGTGGTCGTGCTCGCGTTCGCGGGCCGGTGGGCGTGGGGGCGGTGGCGCGCGGCGCTGCCTCGATGGACGGCCGTCCCCGCGACCTACCTCGAGGGACTGTGGGTCTTCCTCGCCACCTACTTCGTCGGCGAAGCGCTCGGCGAGATCACGACCTGGGTGCAGTCGCGGCGCGCGATCGCCTGGCTCGGGGACATCCGCGCGACGGTCGGCGAGTGGTTCGCACCGGTCGGCTGGGCGTGGGATGCGATCGGCGCGATCCTCGGCGAGATCGGCGGCCTCATCGGCGAGCCGCTGGCCTGGCTCACGATCGCCGGTGTCGTCTACGGTCAGGCGGTCGCCCCGCAAGGTGTGCAGTTCCAGGGCGCGCTCGTGCGCCGCGCCCGCGAGCGGTACGGTGCGGTTCCGCAGCGGCTGCGGCGACGACTCGCCGACCTCGGGTCGGGCGTGGGGTCGAGGTTCCAGCCGATCTGGCGCGCCCTCGTCCTGATGTGGCGGGGCGGTCCCATCCTCATCGGCGGCTACGTCCTGGCGTACGTCCTGCTGATGCTCCTGCAGGAACTGCTGCGGATTGCCGTGTTCCGCGCGGTCGGCCCGCAGGACGTGTACGAGTTCTGGCGAGCCGCGGGCGGAGCGCTGCTCCTAATCGCACCCCTGGTGATCGAGCCCATCCGGACCGCGTTGGTGGCCGGTGCGTATGACGCCACCGTCGGCGCGCTCATCGGAGCTCCCGTTGTCGCCTCAGGGCGCGACGACGAGTCGGACGTAGCGCGGCAGCTCGTTCGCGACCGTGAACTCGACGCCGAGCGGACCGACGACGTCGTCGGGGACGACGTACGGCACCTCGATCGTGAAGGGCCCGTCCGGGAATGACTCGTCCTCCGGGTCGGACGGACAGAACGCGAAGCCCGCAGACTTCCAGGTGACCGTCGTCGCGTCATCGCCCCACGTGCGGCCCTCGCCGTGCAGTTCGTGCAGGAGTGGCCTGGAGCACGGGGTCGCCCCGCCGTCGCGGTCGACGGTCACGCTGACCGAGACGACCTTCGTGCCGGGCGGCAACTCCTCGCCTGGAATCGAGATCTCCCGCGCCGCAGCGGGACCGAAGCTGATGCCGGCGAGCTCGACCGTCTCGCCCGCAGCGGCCGTCACGGGGAAGACCGTGTCGCCCTGTGCTCGCTTCCACCACTCCCAGCCGCCGACGACCCCTGCTGTCAGCGGCAGCAGGATGACCAGGGCGACGAGAGCGACGCGATTCCGGCGCCACCAGTCGTTCATACGCCCCCTCCCGTCCGCGGCTGCAGCTCGCGGGTCGACACGACCTCGAGTGCGGTGAGGTCGATCGGCACCTCGGCGACGGAATCGACGCGCAGGTCCACGAGGTTCGCGGCGAAGCGCAGCACCGCCGGACCGGCGCGGCGGCCGGGCGGGAGTTCGAACGCGACGCTGCCGCGTGTCGGCACGTCCACCTGGAGGGTGGTGCCGAGCATGCTGGTCGGGCGCTCGCTCGCCCGGAACGCCACGCCGTCGATGACGAGCTCAGCCGTCCGCAGCGCGGCGGTCACCTCGGTGCCGCGGGCAGCCGCCGAGAGATCGACGACCACCCACGTGCCGTCCGCGGCCCACCCGCGGGAATCCTCGACGCGGTCGGCGGCGACCACCTCGTCCACCGTCACCGACAGCTCCCGGCCGACGGCCGTCTCGCCGATCGCGACCGTCTGCGTGAACGGCGCCTCGGCCACCTCCTCGCCCGGAGTCAGCTGGGTGACGCCCCACGCGGCCGTCAGCAGGACGAGGCCGGTGCCCCACACGGCCCAGGGCCTCATCCGGCGTCTCCGCTCTCGGCGTCGGCTCCGGCGCCGACGTCGGTCACCTCGAGTTCGACGAACGCGGTCGTGACCGGATCCTCCCAGGACTCACCCGACGTGATGAACTGCCCCGACGTGAGCCTGTAGTCGCGGATGTCGAGTCGCACCGCGTCGCCGTCGGCGAGGGCGTCGGCCGGCACCATCCAGGTCACCACCACCTGCACCGGCAGGTCCGGCTGCAGCCAGGGACTCTGGGTCGTGTCGTCGAAGCGGGCGATCGACTCGGGCTCGCCCGAACCGAGGTCGCGCGCGCGGAAGGTCCCATCCAACGCGCTCCGGTCGGTGCTGGCCACCGCCCGGTCCCACCGGTTCTCGGCGGTGACGACGACGGCGAGCACCCGCATCCCCTCTTCCTCGTACGCGCCCGCCTCGGGCAGCGCGTCGATGAGCACGGCGCGCTCGACGGTCAGCTCGAACGCGTCGTTCCGATGGGTCTGTCCCGGTTCGAGCTCGGCGACCGGAGGAGCAGCGACCGCCTCCAGCCCACCGAAGGCGCCGGCGACGGCCAGGAAGGCGGCGATCGCGGCCCCCGAGAACCACGTCGTGGGCACACGGTCGGTCATCGCGTGCAACCACTGCGTCCGCTGACGCGTCGGAGCATCCTGCAGTGGGGCTCCGGGCTCGGTCACGGCCACATCCTAACGAGGCGGCGACGCCGGCTCAGGCCGAGAGGGCGAACTCGTCCGCAGGCTGCTGACGCTCCCGCATGCGCGGCAGGCTCAGCGAGATCGTCGTCCCCACTCCGGGTGCGCTCTCGACGTCGATCGAGCCGTCGTGCGCGAGGACGATCGACTTCACGATCGAGAGACCGACGCCGATCCCCTGCACCGCGTTCTTGCGGACCGTGGTCGAGCGGTAGAAGCGGTCGAACACGCGCCGCTTCTCGTCGGCGGTCATGCCGATGCCGTCGTCGGCGATGACGACGAGGACGTCGTCGTCATCTCCGTGGCGCACCTGCACGGAGATGTCGCCGCCGCGATCGGTGAACTTCACGGCGTTGGTGAGGAGGTTCTCGACGGCCTGCCGGATGCGGCGGGCGTCGAGTTCGGCGATCACATCGGGCTCCCCCGTCACGGTCACGCTGATCCCGGCGTGCCGTGCGGCGGGCAGGATCGCCTCGACGGTCTCGTCGACGATCTCACCGACATCGACCACGGTCGGGGTGAGCACCAGCTTCTTGTTCCCCGCCGTCAGCAGCTGCGACACGCGCTCGAGGAGGATCTCGCCGTTGCGCGTGATCGCGCCGAGTCCGGCGGCGACGCCCAGGCGCTCCGCCTCGTCGCCGAGGATGTCGGTCACCTCGTCGGCGTACCCGATCACCGAGGTGAGCGGCGTCCGGAGCTCGTGCGAGACGGTCGTGAGGAACTCCTCGCGGATCTCGATCGCATCGGCGAGGTCGGTGACGTCGTGGGCGACGACGACGGTGCCCAGCAGCTCGCCACTCGTGCGCTCCACGCGGCGCGAGGAGACGAGCACGGCGATGCGGTCACCTGGCGGCCCGACCCATTCGAGGTGGCTCGGGACGACCTCGCCCCGCAGCGCGCGGGGGACGATCTGGTCCTCGAACGGGATCGGCGTCGAGCGGTCGGCGGCGAAGACGTTCTCGCCCGCATACGGCGGCGCGTCCAGACGGAGTCCCGCGATGCCGACGAACCGCTCCGCGACTGCGTTGGCCAGCACGAGGCGACCGTCCGCGTCGTAGAACGCGACCGCGGCGTTGACGGTGTCGAGGACGGCGCGCAGGACGGTCTGATCGTCGCGGGATGCCGCGAGGGCCCCCTGTGCCCGCGTGGTCGCCGCCTCGACGCGCTCGCGCCCGCGACGGAAGCTGCGGGCGGCGATGTGCACCCCGACGGAGATGCCGGTCGCGATGAGCGGCAGCGTCACGACGTTCAGCACGTCCAGCAGCGACGTCAGCGGGTCGCCTCCGAGGACGAACGGCAGGCCGGCGACGACGATGCCGCCGCCGAAGACGAGGAGGAGGCCCTGCCAGGGGAAGCGGAAGGCGATCCATGCGAACGGGAGGAGGCACAGCATCCCGACCGCCGGCAGGTACGGATACAGCGCCGCGCGCACGAAGCCGATCGCGACGATGTCGAGGACCGGGACGGTGATCGCCCACGGCGAGTGCATCCACCGGTGGCGCTGGACGGCGAAGACGACCGATGCGACACCCGCGACGGCGAGGCCGACCCCGAGCGGCACCGAGGCGCGGAGGGCGGGGACCGCGGCGGCGGTCGCTCCCGAGACGAGGACGAGCGCCGCGAGGAACGGCAGCTGCAGACGGGTGAACAGCTGGCCTGCGGACAGCGCGGTCCACAGCAATCGGTTCGGCACGTGCACTCCTCGCTGTCACCCGCGGAAGGATTACCCGCCTGGCCGGATAGGTGTCAGAGTACGTCCATGGCGATCTCGGTGCTGGTGGTTGACGACGATGACGACATCGCTATGCTCCTCGTCTCGAGCCTCGAGCGCGCCGGCATCTCGGCCGCCCGCGCGGGCGACGGCCGCGAGGGTCTCTCGCGCGTCCGCGCCGATCAGCCGTGCGTCGTCCTGATGGACTGGATGATGCCCGTGAAGGACGGCATCCAGGCTTCCACCGAGATCCGCGGGATCGCCGACATCGCGCAGCCCCACATCATCATGCTCACCGCGCGCGCGCACGCCGCGGACCAGGAGCAGGCGCTCAGCGCCGGCGTGGACGAGGTCATCGCGAAGCCCTTCCGGCCTCGCGATGTCGTCGGCCACGTCCGGGAGCTCCTCGCGCTCGCCTGCTGACGCCCCGGCGCCGGGTCCCGGTCGCTACGCCGTCAGCGGACATCCTCCCGCAGGGGGAGGCGGATGTCGGCGGTCGGTGGCACGCTGATCTTCATGCTCGGAACCCTTCTGGTCCGCTACCTGCGGACCTACCGATGGCTCGTGGTCGGCGTGCTGCTCTTCCAGTTCGCGTCCGCCATGGCAGCGCTGTACCTCCCTCGCCTGAACGCCGACATCATCGACAACGGCGTCACCCAGGGCGACATCGCCTACATCTGGTCGCACGGCGTCCTCATGCTCGCGATCGCGCTCGGGCAGATCGTCGCATCCGTCATCGCCACCTACTTCGCCGCCCGCGCCGCCATGGCCGTCGGCCGGGACATCCGACGGGATGTGTTCGAGCGCGTGAGCAGCTTCTCGGAGCGCGAGGTGACCCAGTTCGGCGCCGGCTCGCTCATCACGCGCAACACCAACGACGTCCAGCAGGTGCAGATGCTCGCGATGATGGGCGCGACGATGCTCGTCACCGCGCCGCTGCTCGCGATCGGCGGCATCATCATGGCGCTCCAGCAGGACGTGGGGCTCAGCTGGCTGATCGGCGTCTCGGTCCCGACGCTGCTGATCGTCGGCATCCTGATCATCAGCCGGATGGTCCCCCTCTTCCGCAGCTATCAGAAGAAGCTCGACGCTGTGAACCGCATCATGCGCGAGCAGCTCACCGGTGTCCGGGTCGTGCGCGCCTTCGTCCGCGAACGCATCGAGGAGGAGCGGTTCCGCGGCGCCAACACCGACATCATGGTGGTCGGTCGCAAGGTCGGCTCGCTCTTCGTCCTGATGTTCCCGCTCGCGATGCTGGTGCTGAACGTCACCGTGGTCGGCGTCATCTGGTTCGGCGGGATCGAGGTGAACGAGGGCGACGTGCAGATCGGCACCCTCTTCGCGTTCATGCAGTACATCGGCCAGATCCTGATGGGCGTGCTCATGGCGACGTTCATCACGATCATGATCCCGCGCGCCGCGGTGTCTGCCGACCGGATCGGCGAGGTGCTCGCGGTCGAGGGCGGGCTCGCCAAGCCCGCGTCACCGGTGACCGACTTCCCCGCGCCCGGCGCGGTGGAGTTCGACGACGTCACCTTCACCTACCCGGGCGCCGACGAGCCGGTGCTCTCGGGCGTGAGCTTCACCGCCGCGCCGGGCGAGACGGTCGCCGTCGTCGGGTCGACGGGGTCGGGCAAGACGACACTCGTCTCCCTCATCCCGCGCCTGTTCGACGTCACGAGCGGCACCGTGCGCGTCGCCGGCGTCGACGTGCGCGAAGCCGATCTCGACCTGTTGTGGAAGGGCATCGGGCTCGTCCCGCAGCGGCCCTTCCTGTTCACCGGGACGGTCGCCTCGAATCTGCGGTTCGGGCGCGAGGAGGCGACGGATGCCGACCTCTGGCACGCGCTCGAGATCGCCCAGGGCCGCGACTTCGTCGAGGAGATGGACGCGCAGCTGGACGGTCGCATCTCGCAGGGCGGCACGAACGTGTCGGGCGGGCAGCGGCAGCGCCTGTCGATCGCACGGGCGATCGTGCATCAGCCCGACATCCTCGTCTTCGACGACTCGTTCTCGGCGCTCGACCTTTCGACGGACGCCAGGTTGCGACAAGCCTTGTGGCGGGAGCTGCCGCACGTGACGAAGATCGTCGTCGCGCAGCGCGTGTCGACGATCACCGACGCCGACCGCATCGTCGTCCTCGACGGCGGCCGGATGGTCGGACTCGGAACCCACGACGAACTACTCGCGTCGAACGACACCTACCGCGAGATCGTCGAGTCGCAGCTCGGAGTGGACGCATGAGCACGGATGGACGCGTGAAGACGCAGGAGACGCAGCTCACCGACGAGGAGAAGCTCGAGGCGGAGCTCGCCGAGCAGGCGCGGCTGAACAGCGGCGACTGGGACTCCGTCGCGCCCGGCAAGGCGTCGCGGTTCGGGCCGAGCTTCCTTCGGATGATCGGCCTGCTCGCGCCGTACAAGTGGGTGTTCGGACTCGTCACCCTCGCCGGCGCTGCGAGCGTCGTGCTCGCGGTCATCGCCCCGAAGGTGCTCGGCGAGGCGACGAACATCGTGTTCGAGGGCTTCCTGTCGAACTTCCTCGGCGAGAACCCCGCCCTGCGAGGACTCACGCAGGATCAGGCCGTCGACGCGCTGCGCTCCCAGGGCCAGGACGACTTCGCCAACATCGTGTCGGCGATGCAGAACTACGCCCCCGGCGCCGGCGTCGACTTCGACGCCCTCCGGGTCGTCATCACGTGGGTGCTCGTCATCTACGTCGTCTCGGCGGTCCTCGGCTGGATGCAGGGCTACGTGATCAACGTCATCATGGTGCGGACCATGTGGCGTCTGCGCGAGCAGGTCGAGGCGAAGATCAACCGCCTGCCCCTCTCGCACTTCGACCGCGTGCAGCGCGGCGAGCTCATCTCCCGCGTCACGAACGACATCGACAACATCACGCAGACCATGCAGCAGTCGCTGTCCGGCGCGCTCACGGCGATCCTCACGGTCGTCGGCGTGCTCATCATGATGTTCTCGATCTCGTGGCAGCTCGCGATCGTCGCGCTCATCGCCCTGCCGCTCATGGCGGTCATCTTCGGGATCATCGGACCGAAGTCGCAGAAGGCCTTCGGCGTGCAGTGGAAGAAGGTCGGACGCCTGAACGCCCGCGTCGAGGAGTCCTTCTCGGGTCACTCGCTGGTGCGGGTCTTCGGTCGTGAGGCCGATGCGCAGGAGAAGTTCCGCGAGGAGAACGAGGAGCTGTATCAGGCGGCGTTCAAGGCGCAGTTCCTCTCGGGCATGATCATGCCGTCGATGACCTTCGTCGGCAGCCTGACCTATGTGGGCATCGCCGTGCTCGGTGGGCTGCAGGTCGCGAGCGGTCAGCTGCGCCTGGGCGATGTGCAGGCCTTCATCCAGTACTCGCAGCAGTTCACGCAGCCGCTGTCCGAGCTCGGCGGCATGGCTGCGGTCGTGCAGTCCGGCACCGCGTCGGCCGAGCGGGTGTTCGAGCTGCTGGACGCCGACGAGCAGGAGCCCGACGCCGATGACGCCCCTGTGCGGGGCGGCGGTCGCGGCGTGATCGAGTTCGAGCACGTGAAGTTCTCCTACGCCCCCGAGCACCCGCTGATCACCGACCTGTCGTTCCGGGTAGAGCCCGGCCAGACGGTCGCGATCGTCGGCCCGACGGGCGCGGGCAAGACGACGCTCGTGAACCTCCTCATGCGCTTCTACGAGCTCGACGGCGGCCGAATCCTGCTGGACGGGCAGGACATCGCGGAGCTGAGCCGCGACGACGTGCGCTCCCGCACGGGCATGGTGCTGCAGGACCCGTGGCTGTTCGCCGGGACGATCCGCGAGAACATCCGCTACGGACGGGAGTCCGCGACGGACGACGAGATCGTGGATGCCGCCGTCGCGACGCGCGTCGACCGGTTCGTCCGCTCGCTTCCCGACGGCTACGACACGATGCTCGACGAGGACGCGTCGAACGTGTCCGCCGGCGAGAAGCAGCTGATCACGATCGCGCGTGCGTTCGTCGCGCAGCCGGCGGTGCTCATCCTCGACGAGGCGACGTCCTCGGTCGACACACGGACCGAGCTGCTGCTGCAGCACGCGATGGCGGCACTCCGGCAGGGACGCACGTCCTTCGTCATCGCGCACCGGCTGTCGACCATCCGCGACGCGGACCTCATCCTCGTGATGGAGCACGGCGACATCGTCGAGAAGGGCACCCACGAGGAGCTCATCGGAGCGGAGGGCGCGTACTACCGGCTCTACCGGTCGCAGTTCGAGCAGGCGCACGATGATCTCGTCGACGCGGGCGGGTCGGAGAACGCTTCCGAAGAGGCTCCGACCGCGGAATAAGCCCGTGGCCCCGACGCGTTCGTCCTCAGCATGAGCCTGTACGAATCCGCCGTCTTCGGTGATCTCGACCTGTCCAACCGCGTCGTCATGGCGCCGCTGACCCGGACCCGCTCCGGCGACGACGGTGTGCCGACCGAGACGATGGTGGAGTACTACCGGCAGCGGGCGGGCGTCGGCCTGATCGTCACCGAGGGCACCTGGCCTGTGCGGGAGGGGATGTCCTACCTGGGGCAGCCGGGCATCGAGACGCCCGAACAGGTCGAGGGTTGGCGCCGCGTCGCCGACGCGGTGCACGCCGAGGGCGGCACCATCGTCATGCAGCTGATGCACGGCGGCCGCGTTTCGCACCCCGCCGTGTCGGGCGTCGACCGCGTCGTCGGCCCGAGCGCGGTCGCCTCACCCGGTGATGCCCGCACGCGGGGCGGCAAGGTCGCCCTGCCGGTGCCGCACGCGATCGCGACCGACGAGATCGCGGGGGTCGTGGCGCAGTTCGTGCAGGCCGCGCGCAACGCGATCGCCGCAGGTTTCGACGGTGTCGAGGTGCACGGCGCGAACAGCTACCTGGTGCACCAGTTCCTCTCCCCCGAGTCGAACGTCCGCGACGACGTCTACGGCGGTTCGCCGGAGAACCGCGCGCGCTTCGCGGTCGAGGTGACGCGCGCGGTGGCCGAGGCGGTCGGGGCGGGGCGCACCGGCATCCGACTCTCGCCGCAGCATCAGATCCCGGGCGTCCTCGAGACCGACGACGCCGACGCGCGCGCGACCTACACCGCACTTGCCGAAGGGCTCGCGCCCCTGGGGCTCGCGTTCGTCGACATCCTGCACGCCGACCCGAAGAGCGATCTCGTACAGCACATCCGTCACGTCGCGGCGGCGCCGGTGATCCTGAACTCCGGCTTCGGAACCCCGACCACGCGCGAAGAGGCCGAGGAGCTGGTCCTCGAGGGCTGGGCGGATGCCGTGGCCGCAGGCCGCCCGGTCATCGCCAACCCGGACCTCGTCGCACGGTGGGAGCAGCGCGCCGAGCTGAACGAGCCCCGCCCCGAGCTGTTCTACGGCGACGGCGCGGAGGGCTACACCGATTACCCGTCGCTCGCAGAGGTGCGCGCGGAGCGCTGAGCTCAGTCGCCCGCGACGAAGTCGTACTCCTGGAACGCGCGGACCTCGTTCTGCCAGCGTCCCTGGACGAAGGCGACGTGGTCGGGGTGCTCGTTGTAGGCGTCGTAGGCGGCCTGGTCGTCGAAGAGCATCGTGAATTGCCACCGGAGGTCGCTCTGCGGGCTGACCTGCTTGTTGACACGGAACTGCTGGACCCCGGGGACGGCGGGCAGGACGCGCTGCGCCTCGGCGAGGAACTCGGACTCTTCCGCGGACCCCTCGTCGTGGTGCAGTGCGAAGACGACGGTGTGCTGAATGGTCATGAAGACCACGGTAGTCCCCGCGCCTGGCGGCGGTCAGCGGGCGGCGATCTGGCGACGCACCTCGTCGATGGTCGCCATGACCGACACGACGTCGTCGTGCGAGTGCAGCGGCGACTCGACGAGGCCGGCGCCGACGTACGAGGCGAACGCCGTCGCCTGGTAGCCGAGACCGTCGTGGATCTGCGGCAGGGCGTCGTCGCGCCACTCCTCGGCGGTGCCGTCGGGCAGGGTGAGGCGGATGCCGCTCGGCCCGAAGAACGGGCTCAGCACGTCGATGCGCCCCCGCGAACCGAAGATCGACGCCTCGATCGGCGTGACGGCCCGGAAGCCGGCGGTGAGCGCGGCCTGGGCACCGGCATCCGTCCGCAGGGCGATCGTGGCGCTGTCGTCGACGCCCGTGGGCGCCAGCGTGCCCACCGCGCGGACGACGCTCGGAGCGCCGATGATCGACGCCGCGAACGAGACGGGGTAGACGCCGAGGTCGAGCATCGCGCCGCCGCCGAGCGCCGGATCGAACATGCGGCTGGTGGCGTCGAACTCGACGAGCGAGCCGAAATCCGCGCGGACGAGGGCGACCTCGCCGATCGTCCCGGCGTCGAGCAGCTGCGCGATGACGTCGGCCTGCGGGAGGTAGCGCGTCCACATCGCCTCCATGACGAGGACGCCCGCGGCGCGGCCCGCGTCGAGGATCTCGCGCGCGTCGGCGGCTGACATCGCGATGGGCTTCTCGACGAGCACGTGCTTGCCGGCGGCGATCGCGGCGAGCGCGAGCTCGCGGTGGAGGGGATGCGGCGTCGCGACGTAGACGACGTCGACGTCGGCGTCGGACAGCAGCTGCTCGACGGTGTCGTGGACGCGGTCGACACCGTGCTCGCGGGCGAAGGCAGCGGTCTTCTCGCGGTCGCGGGCCGTGACGGCGACGGCGCGCTGGCCGGTGTGCGCGTGGATCGCGTGGACGAAGCGCGCCGCGATGCCGGTACCGATGACACCCCATCGGAGGGCGGGGACGGATGCGGGGTCGATGAGGCGCGGAGCGGGGAGTGGAGGCATCCCGCCAGTCTTTCGGATGACGATGCTCGCGGTCGAGGGCTTCTGCGTTCGATGACGGCCGGTCATGCTGTGCAGATGCGGGTCGTGGTGAGCGGAGCGGGCCTCGGCGGCCTCGTGCTCGCCCACGCCCTGCGTGACCACGCCGAGGTCGTCGTCGTGGAGCGCGATGCGAGCGCCCTCGACACGGGCGGCTACCGGATCGCCCTGACTCCCGAGGCGGTCGCCGTGATGCGGCGGCACGTTCCGGCAGCCACCATGGACCGCATCCAGTGGGTGTCCGACGGCTCGGGGACGTTCTCGCAGTTCACCATCGCGAACGCGCGGCTGCGGCCCCTCGTCGTCGCGCCCGAGCCCGCGGGGCAGGAGCGGATGCTCTGCCAGCGGAGGGCGCTGCGCAGCATCCTCGCCGAGGGTCTCGAGGGCGTGGTCCGGTTCGGCGCCGAGGTGACGGGAGCGCAGCGCACTGCGGGCGGCGCAGCGCTGACGCTCGCGGACGGCTCGACGGTGGCGGGCGACCTGGTCGTGGCGGCGGACGGCGCGGACTCGCCCGTCGTGCGCGCGCTCGGCGCGACGACGAGCAGCGACACCGGTCTCGTCGGGATCGCGGGGTCCACGCCGCTCGCACCCGGCGGACGGTATCCGAGCTTCCTCCGCCGGGGACCCGGGCTCGCGCTGGATCGGCGGGGGCTCGGAATGTTCCTGTCGCTTGCCTCGGTCGGCATCGGCGAGGTGCCGCGGGACCTCCGCGAGGCGGTGGGGCCGCCGTCCGTCGTCTGGGGGCTCATCGCACGGCGGACGAGCGTGCCCGAGACCCGCGGCGCGACGGCGGCGAACCTCATCGAGACGTCCCTCGCCGCCACCCGGCGATGGCACCCGTGGCTCGCCGACACGATCGCGGCATCCGACCCCGGCTGCACGGCGGCGTTCGGCTTCCGCACCGCCTCGCTCACGGGGCCGCGGTTCCCGTGGCGGGCGCCGCGCATCACCGCGATCGGCGACGCCGTGCACGCGATGCCGCCGACCGGCGGCAGGGCGGGCTCGACGGCCATCCGCTCGGCCGGTGCGCTGGCCGACGAGGTGATCCGCGGGTCGCACCTGGACGAAGCGGTCGCGCGGTACCAGACGGCGGTCGACGACTGGGCGGTGCCGGCGATCCGCGAGTCGCTCGGTCCGGTGACCGCGATCCGCGCGCTGGCGAATCCTTTCGCGCAGGCGGTCGCCGGCCCGGCGCTATCGGTCGCCGGAGCGGTCGGAGCGCTCCGGTACGGCCGAGTGCTGCGGGACTAGCCCGGCAGCAGCTCGTCGCGGACGACGACGACTTTGCCGATGGTGCGGCCCGACTCCACGTGCGCGAGCGCGGCGCGCGCGTCCGACAGCGCGAAGACCCGCTCGATGTGCGGCGTGAGTCTTCCGGCCGCGGCGAGCGAGACGAGCTCGGCGGTGGTGCGCGAGCGGACGACGGAGGCGACGGGACGGAACCGGCCGCGGGTGACGGTGCTCCGCAGCATCCGACCGAACGGTCCGAAGACCTCGTGACCGTCGCCGCCAACGAGCGCGACGGTGCCGCGGGGTGCGAGCAGGTCGTGGAGGACGGTCAGCGGCGGTTCGCCGGCGATGTCGACGATCGCGTCGAAGGATGCCGGGGGCAGCGCCGCGAGGTCCGTGACCCGGTAGTCGAACGTCCGGCTCGCGCCGAGGCGCTCGAGCACCGGCTGCGCACGGGCGCCGCAGGTGGCCCAGACCTCGGCGCCGCGGTCGGCGGCGAGCTGGACGACGGCGGTGCCGACTCCCCCGCCGGCCCCGACGACGAGGACCCGAGACCCCGACGAGACGCGGGCGATCCGCAGGGCATCGAGCGCGGTGTTGCCTGCCACCGGGAGCGTCGCGGCGACGACCGGGTCGACGCCGGCCGACAACGGGATGAGCCGCGCCGCGGGCACGAGGACGTGGTCCGCGAGCGTCTCGCGCCACGCGCCGACGGCGGCGTCGCCGACCGTCCACCCCTCGACGTCCGCGCCGACGGCTGCGACCGTGCCGGCGACGTCCATGCCGCGGCCTCGCACGCGCGGTCCGCGGCGGCCCACGAACGCGCGCACCATGCGGGGTTCGCCGCGCATGAGGTGGATGTCGCCGGAGTTCAGCGAGACGGCATCCGTTCGCAGCAGGACCTGACCGCGGGACGGGACGGGCACCGGCACGGTCTCGGGGTGCACGCCGTCGGCTGAGCCGTAGGCGTTTTGCCGCCAGACGGTCATGGTCTCGGTCATGGTCAGGCCTCCGGGTACTGGAAGACGTCGTCGAACGGGACGCCCAAGGTGCGGACGATCTGGAAGGCCCTCTCGAGCGACGGCGAGTACTTGCCCTGCTCGATGGCGATGAGGGTCTGTCGGGTGACGCCGACCGCCGCGGCGAGCTCGGCCTGCGTGAGGCCGCGGTCGCTGCGCAGGGCTCGGATGTCGTTGGTGACGCGGGTGGGCTTGACCATCAGACGAGCCCGCGGCGGTACGCGGTGACGCGCGCGACACCGCCGATGATGGAGGACAGCGCGAAGCCGGCGTAGAGCGTGTTGGCGATCCAGAAGGGTGCGGCGTCGAGCGCGCAGAGGGCGATACCGCCGACACCGCCGAGCACGAGGAACGCGACGCCGACCCGGTCGCCCATGCGGGTGATCTCGCGGTCGCGCTCGTCGGCGGCGTTCTCACCCCGCAGCGAGCCGCCCTCGGCGACGACACCCCAGATGATCGTGACGACGATCGAGACGACGATTCCGCCGATGATCGTCCAGAGCATCGGCGTCAGCCAGTCGACGCTGTCGACGGCGTCGGATGCCGTGCGCCCGGCGATCACGGCGGCGTAGACGGCCACCGCGATCACCGAGACGATGAGACCGACCCATGCGGCGCGTTCCTCACGGGCCATGGTGCACCTCCGATGTCAGGAATCTTTAACATGGGAAGCGTGGCACGGTCACGTGTGTGTGTCAAGGATTCTTTACACGCCAGAGCTCGGCCCACTGTGTCGGTGCGAGGTCACGAGGCAGCGCGTCGGGCGCGACGCGCGCGTCGGCGAGCCGTCGCCTGGCCTCGCCCTTCGGCATCCGCATCACCGCGGAGGCGATCGCCGCCATCCCGCGACCCCGGGCCGAGAACACGTCGCCGACGAACCGCTCGTACGCCCGGCGGTCGCCGAGCGGCACGAGCGGCGAGCCTCGCCTCGTGATCGAGAGGATGCCGCCGTCCACACTCGGCGCCGGCCGGAACGCGTGCGCCGGCACCCGGCCGTGCAGCGCGAACTCGAACCACGGCGCGGCCTGCGCGGTGAGGAGGGTGCCACCGCCGACGCCTGCACGCTTGCGGGCGACCTCCCACTGGGTGAGGAGGATCGCGTGCCGCCACGCCGAACGCTGCAGCAGGCGTCGCAGGATCGGTGTCGTCAGGTGGAACGGGATGTTCCCGGCGATGACCGGGGCGTCGAGCGGATGCCGCAGCGCGTCCGCGTGCTCGATCCGCACCGCCGGGTGGGCGCGGCGCAGCGCGGCGATGCGGCGCTCGTCGACGTCGATCGCGGTGAGGGCGCGGCCGAGGCCGGCGAGGCCTGCGGTCAGCGCGCCGCCACCGGCGCCGATCTCGAGGATCGCGCCGTCGGTGGCGCCGACGAGCCCGACGAGTCGGTCGATGGTGGGCGGGTGGACGAGGAAGTTCTGGCCGAGTTCGTGTCGGCCGCCGTGCACGGAACGGGTACGCATGAGCGCTCCAAAGGAAGGTTCGGAGCACCCCGACCAGCGGGTACGCAGAGCGACGCGCTGCCGGGGTGCGGGGACATCCCGGAAGACGGCGCGATACGCGTGATCAGCGAGGCGCCGTCAGGAGCGGCGGTCGCGGATCGAGAAGAAGAACGCCGTCATCGGCGCTGCGTCTATCGTTCCCATGCGGTCGAGTCTACGCACCGCCTCACCGAGGCGCGAGCAGGCCCCTCGCGTCGAGCGCCTGCCGCAGCGCCGGGGCGATGTGCTCGGCGAACTCGACGGTCAGGTGCGTCTGGTCGTACTTGGTGGGGACGGTGCCGGCGAACGGCGGGCAGACGTCGCCCGCGCAGGTGAAGGGCAGCGACGACAGGGCGTGGTCGCCGTGCTCGTCCGCGGCCTTCTCGGACAGCGCCTCCATCGTCCGCCAGGTGCCGTCGACCGCGCTGTCGCACGACTTCGGCGACGACGTCGGGGCATAGCAGGCGGCGAGGCTGACGCCCTGCGGCGGCGGGGCGAGGTGCAGCATCCGATCGCCCATCTCGTAGGTCGCGGCCTCCCGCCGCTGCCCCTCGATCAGCGCGTCAGCGGACAGATCGCGTCCGTCGACGGTGTGACCGAGCGTGTACGCGTTCGACATGACGACGAGGTCGGGCCGGTCGGCGAGGATCATCCCGCGGACGGCCGCTTTGCGCTTCTGGCACCCCGCCATCACCTGTGGGTCGTCGTTCTCGACGAGGACGTCGGTGAAGCGGCATCCGTACATCCCGATGGCGGTGACGCGGATGCCGCCGGCACTGTCGTCCGCGATGCGCCGGAACGCGGGGGCGTAGGCCATCGCGGTCGAGTCGCCGACGACGTAGACGTGCACGGGCGCGTCGCCGCTCCCCCACGCGCACGGCGACGCGGGTCCCGGCGCGAAGCATCCGTGCGCGGGGTTGGCGCCCGACGACGACGCCATCACGCGATCGAGTGACGGGCTGAGGCTGGGCCATGCGTCGGCGGTCACGGCGGCGGCGAGCTCGGCCTGCAGGTCCGCGCCGGGGTCGCCAGAGGCGACGGGGGCGGACGCCGCGGGCGCGAGCTCGGGCAGCGCGATGCGCGGGCCGTGCCCCGAAGCCGTGCCCCACAGGGCGCCGGCGAGGGCGATGATCACGAGCCCCGCCGTCGCGAGGAACACCTGCGGGGCGAAGCGTTCGCGCCATGCCGATGTGCGGTCGTCTGCAGCCGGCACGACGGCGACGGCGACGAGGTTCGGCTCGGCGGTCACGACCGGCGCAACGACGGGCGCTGGTGGCGGCGTCGCGGACGCCGGCCGTGACATCCCCGGGTAGTACCGGGTTCCGGGCGTCCAGCCCGCCGGTCGAGTCGTCGCAACGGCCGGTGCGGGCTCCGGCGCGACCACTGGTGCGGGCGCCGGCGAATCATCACTCACCGGCGCGGCGACCGGCGGCATCCCACCGAGGAACGGGGCGTGCCGCAGCGGCTGTTCGACGATGAGGTACGACGCGAGGCCCAGCACGAGGGTCGCCCCGAGGACGATCCACAGGCGCAGGTCGGATGCCGGGAGCAGCACGACGGCGAAGACGACCACCGGGAAGTGCCAGAGATACAGCGAGTACGACGCGTCGCCGAGGAAGACGGCGACGGGGTTCGACAGCGGGAAGAGGTGCCGTCGCCGCGCTTCGCCGCCGACGCCGCCCGCGAGGACGAGCGCGGTCGCAGCGACCGGCACCGCGGCCCACGGCGCGGGGAACCCGGCGGAGGTCGGATCAATCAGCAACAGCGATGCGATAACGCCGGCCAGGCCCACCCACTGGAGTGCCGCGCCGAGCGGGGTCGGGATACGGCGGAGCAGCGGCACGAGCGCGGCGACGACGGCGCCCGCGGCGAGCTCCCACGCGCGCGTCAGGGTGGAGAAGTAGGCGACCGTCGCCTGCGCGTCGCTCTGCACGGTGGCCCAGGCGAAGGAGGCGACGACGATGGCGACGGCCGCGACGCCGACGACGATGCGCACGCGTCGCAGCCCCGCGAACGCCAAGAGCAGGAGGATCGCCGCGGGCCAGACGAGGGTGAACTGCTCCTCGACCGAGAGCGACCAGAAGTGCTGCAGCGGCGAGACCGCGCCGGTGTCGGCGAAGTAGTCCGTGCCCTGAGCGGCGAAGCGCCAGTTCGACGCGAAGGCCGCGGCCCAGAGGGCGTCCCACAGGGTCTCCTCGCCGCGCGCGCGGGGCAGGAGGAACCAGGACGCGACCGACACCGCGGCGAGGACGACGAGCGCGGCCGGCAGCAGGCGACGTGCGCGCCGCGCGTAGAACGAGCCGAGCGAGACGCGGCCGGTGTCCCGCAGTTCGCGGAGCAGCATCCCTGTGATCAGGAAGCCGGAGATGACGAAGAAGACGTCGACGCCGAGCGCTCCCCCGGCCGGCCACCCGGCGGCGTGCGCGCCGATGACCGCGACGACGGCGAGGGCGCGGAGTCCCTGGATGTCGCGTCGCGGTGCGGAGGTGGTCGGGGTGTCGGTGCGCATGCGGAAGGCCGACGGCGAGTCTATGGGATCGCTCCCACTGCGCGGCGGGTCCGGCCGCACCATGCTCGCAACGCGACGCCCGTGATGAACCTGTGAGGCGCACATCTGCGGGGCGTAACGTCCGATCATGAACGCACAACAGCACGATGGCGACGTACGCACCGCGAGCCTCGGGCTCACCTCGGTCCTCGTCGGCTCTCTTCCGGCCGAGCTCATGACCGACAAGGCCCCCGAGCGGTACACGGTGGAGGCCGTCTTCACGCGGCGCCCCGGCAAAGAAGAGGTGCTTGAGGTGGTCGGGCCGCAGACACGCGATGCCCTCGGCAGGGCCGGATACCCCGACGTCACGCTGACCGTCTCGGATCGACGGCTCGAGATCGGCAACACGACGCTGGAGGAGCTCCGCGACGGGCTCGGCGCAGTGATCGCCGCTCGTCTCGCCGACATCACCGTCGGTGTCCAGGACGAGCAGAACGCGGCGGCCTCGCGAGCTCGCGACGTCGCCGCAACGGAGCACGATCGCGCCGAGGCCGTCGCAGCGCTGGCGCACTCCGTGACGTTCGCGACTGCCGCGGGCGACGACGCCACCCGGTGAGCACCGGCGAGCACCGTTCCACCCCACCCCACGCTGCCATCGTCTACCACCCCGGCAAAGCCCCGGTCGAGCGCATCGGATCCGCCGTGCGGGAGCAGGAGACGTCCCGATCGTGGCGTCCGTCCCGGTGGTACGAGACGGATCCGGCGGATGCGGGGATCGCCGCCGTGGAGCAGGCATTGCGCGACGGACCCGCAGTCGTCATCGTCGCGGGTGGCGATGGGACGGTTCGTGTCGCCACTGAGATCATGGCGGGCAGTGGCATCCCACTCGCCCTCGTCCCGGCTGGCACGGGAAACCTCCTCGCCCGCGACCTGGGGGTGTCGCTGACGGACGTCGAGGCGTCGGTCGCTGCAGCGTTCTCGGGTCGCGAGCGGCGCATCGACGTCGGGCGCGTGGATCTCGAGGAGGAGGGAGGCGCGAGGCGGTCGCACGCGTTCGTCGTGATGGCCGGCATCGGCCTCGACGCAGATATGGCCGCGGGCACGAACGCCGTGGCCAAGCGGCACCTCGGCTGGTTCGCGTACGTCGCCCCGATCGCGAGGTCCGTCTTGGCGAACCGGCTCTTCCACCTCCACTATCGCGTGAACGGCGGACGCAGGAAGTCCGCGCGCGCACACACCGTCATCGTCGGCAACTGCGGGACGCTCGCCGGGAACCTCTTGTTGCTGCCGCACGCGGTGGTCGACGACGGCCTGCTCGACGTCGTGATGATGCGCCCGAAGGGCCGCTTCGGCTGGGCGGGTATCGGCTCGCGCCTCACGGCGCAGGGCGTGGCGCGGACCTCGCGCCTGACGAGGCGGTGGATGGCTCGAGCGCCGGAGCTGCACGCGCTCGCGTACGCGCAGGGTCGGCGGTTCGAGGCGCGTTTCGACGTACCCCACCTGATCCAACTGGACGGCGATCCGTTCGGTCAGGTCGTGGGCGTGCGGATCGCGGTGGAGCCCGGAGCGCTGCGCGTCGCGCAGCCGGATGCCCTCAACTGATCGGCAGGCGGCGGTGACGTGTCATCCCGCCTCGACGACGACCTCGTCCCCCACGCGCACGACACCACCGGCGGTCGCGGGGAGCAGCAGGATGCCGAGCGTCGGTTCATCCTGAGCGAATTCCGTCGTCAGCACTCGGAGCAGGCGGGCGTCCCGCTCACCGGTGTCGGGGTTCGCGGCGACGGCGGCGCATCGCCCGATCGGGCGCTGCACCTCGAACGCGACGTCTCCGATGCGCACGCGGCCCGACCAGTTCAGCTCAGCCCACGGGGCGACGCCCGAGACGACGATGTTCGAGCGGAACCGTCGGCTGTCGACCGGCGCGGGCGTGACGGCGGCCACCGCCTCCACGGAGGCGGTGCCGTGCAGCGAGACGTACCCGCGGGCGCGGTCCTGGAAGCGCGATGTGACACCGTCGCCGACGAGCCGAAGCGGCAGGACGCCCGGACGCTGCAGCAGCCGCGCGTCCGAGGAGCGCTCGACGAAGGCGGTGATGGCGGCTTCGAGCTGTTGCCGACCCGCGTCGTCGAGCGCAGCGTCCGCGAGCACGCGGTTGCCCTCGCTCATCCTGACGCTGCTGGTGTCCGCGTCGAAGACCAGCTGCACGCGGGCGAGGGAGGGGAAGTCCATCAGCGCCAGGCCGCGGCTCTTCGGCCACGAGTCGAGCCCATCGGCATCCTCCGGGTCCGTCGCGTCCGCGAACCGGAATGCGAGAACACGGTCGCCGGCGATTCGCCCGTCGTCCTGCACGACGAGCTCCGATCGGGGCTCGGGAGTGAACCCCTTGACGGGATAACGGAAGAGCGAGGAGACGACGGCCACCCGTCCACCCTGCACCACCGGGGCGGATGGCGCCGGATCAGGCCCGCTTCTTGGCGGCGCTGCGCCGGATGAGACCGAAGATGATGGTGCCGACGAAGAGCACGATTCCGATGAGGCCCAGCCAGAAAAGGCCCTCGAACACGAATCCGACGATCGACAGCACCACCCAAGCGACGAGCAAGATGATGAGCACTGTCCACATGTGCCTCACCGTACGCGCGATCGGATCGAGAAGATACTGTCACGCCTGCAGATAGTGCCGGACCCGCTCGTCGCGCTCGATGAGGAAGGCGTCATCCTCGGGATAGAAGACCGCGCGCTCGATGTCGTCGCCTGCGAAGGCCGCGATGACGGCGAGGTTCTCCCATCGCGACACCGTGGTGATCTCGGTGCGACCATCGCCGAGGTCGCGGGTCAGCAGCCACGCGCCGAGGTTGCCGGGCGTCGCGCGGTACGCACGCATGCCGGTGCGCTCGACGTAGGCGGCGTAACCGTCGCGGTCCTCGGTGCGGACCACGCCCGACCACATGCGAACGACGGGTGCGTTCATTCGGCCGTGTCCGTCCAGCTCGCGATGTCGACGCCGTGGTTGTCGGGCGAGGCGAGCGTCCACCAGGCGGGAGCGTGCGAGTCGTCGACGAGTCGGCCGCCGGCGGCGAGCGCGGCATCCACCCGTCGCTGGGCCTGGTCGGCCGGGACGAAGACATCGAGGTGGGTGCGGCCTCGGCCCGCGGCATCCCCCGTCAGCGGGTTGAACGCCAGCGGGGGCCCGGCGCGCAGCGGGTCGGCGGCGTCGGTATCGCCGACAGCGTCGTACCCGAGCGCCGCGAGGAAGAACGGGCGCACGTCCGCGCCCGAGTGCTCGGCGACGTAGATGCCAACGGTCTGCACGCGCGCCGGGTCGGCGGCGAGCCCGAGCGCCGCCGCCCCCTCCGTCACCGCTCGCGCGAAGTCGCGGGCCGCTCCCGGGATGCCCTCCTCGTCGCTCGGAACGCGGACGACGACCGCTTCGGGGCGGAGGTCGACGTCGGGACGGATGCCGTGGCGCGCCCCCGCGGCGACGACGACGGGCACGAGCCGGGCGGCTTCTGCGAAGGATGCCGCCGCGAAGACCGCCTGCGGACCGGTCGCGGTCACGCGCCAGTCGCCGACGCCGTCAGCGCGGTGGAATTCTGCGGGCGTGAGACTCGTCACCCGCCCACCCTGGCAGAGGGCGGGCGGGTGACGCGAGGGGGTCAGCTGCCGAGCTTCGAGAGCTCCGTGAACTCCTCGTCGGTCAATTCGATGACGGCGCCCTGCAGGTTGTCCTCGAGGTGCGCGACGCTCGAGGTGCCGGGGATCGGGAGCATGACCGGCGAGCGCTTCAGCAGCCACGCGAGGGCGACCTGCGCGGGGGTCGCGTGCTTGCGCTCAGCGATGTCCGTGAGGGGCGAATCGGGGCCGGTGAGGCCGCCGGTGGCCAGCGGGAACCACGGGATGAAGCCGATGCCCTGCTCCTCCGACCAGTCGAGGAGGGCCTCGGCGTCGCGGTGCTGCAGGTTGTAGAGGTTCTGCACCGTGACGATCTCGGCGATCTCCTGTGCGGCCCTGACCTCGTCGATCGAGACCTCGGACAGGCCGATGTGGCGGATCTTGCCCTCGTCCTGCAGCGCCTTCAGCTCGCCGACCTGGTCCTCGAGCGGGACCTTCGGGTCGATGCGGTGCAGCTGGAACAGGTCGATGCGCTCGAGGCCGAGGCGCCGGAGGCTCATCTCCGCGCCCTGGCGCAGGAACTCGGGGCGTCCGAGCGGGGGCCACACGTTCGGGCCGGTGCGGGTGAGGCCGGACTTCGTCGCGATGATGACATCGTCGGCGTACGGGTGCAGCGCCTCCTTGAGGAGCTCCTCGGCGACGTACGGGCCGTAGGACTCTGCGGTGTCGAAGAAATTCACGCCGAGCTCGACGTTGCGCCGGAGGACGCGGATGGCCTCATCGTGGTCCTTCGGCGGACCCCAGACGCCAGGGCCGGTGAGCTGCATGGTGCCGTAGCCGAGGCGGTTGACCTCGAGGTCTCCGCCGATGCGGAAGGTGCCGGACGACTGTGCAGGCTTCGTGTTGTTCGTCATGGGTGGTTCCAGCGCCCGGGGGCGCCGGAACATTCCCTCACGCGCCGATCGCGCGCAGCCCCGTCGGCGATTCGATGAGCAGCTCGAGGTCGCCGGGCACCGGCCAGTCTCCGAGCTCGCCGAGGTCGTGACCGGATTCGTACCAGGCGTCGCGCTGGTCGGGCGTCCAGTCGGCACCCTCGTCGACGACGACGCTCGTGAGCGCGCCGTTCACGACCATCAGTCGGACGTCGAAGCTGAGGTCGCCGAACGCGTGGAAGCGACCGGCGACCGGGAAGGTCGCGTGCGCCGGCACGGCCCGCGGCAGCTCATCGGGGACCTCGAGCTGCGCGTCGGGCCAGAACTCGCCGTCGCTGTCGTCGAAGACGAGTCGCTGTGCATCGGCGAGCTGGGCTCGCAATTCCGGCGCGCCGAAGTCGTCGGTTGCGGTGAGGAGGTGCGCGGCGAGGGCGCGGACGTCCTCGGGCAGGTCAACGGCGACCTGCTGCGCCTCGGGGGTGTCCTCCGGAGTCTCGAGGGCACGGCTCAGCCACCACGAGCCGAGGGCGAACACGGCTGCTCCGGCTGCCAGCCAGCGGCGGGGATGCCGGGCGCCGGTCCGCGCGATCGCGTCGTGGACTCGGGCATCCACCGCTTCGCCCGCTTCGGCGAACCCGAGGGTCGCACCGGCGGTGCCTGCGACGAGAGCGGCGCGTCCCATCGGTGGGACGGCACCGCTCGGGTCGGCGCCACGGAACCCGATGCCGACGAACCAGGCGGCGAGCCCTGCGTTCGCCAGCCGGTAGACGGCGCGCTGCCCGACGGTGAGCCGGCGCGGGTCGATCAGGGTGAGCGCGGCGACGACGCCGGACGACACCACGCCGTGGGTGATCGAGGTCGGGTCGTTCAGGGCACGGAGGGCGGAACGGAAAGGCATACGGCGAGCGTAACGAACGCCTGCGCCGTCCCTTCGGCCGTGCGATCTGCGAGCATCGACGTATGCACTCCATCACGACGGCGCAGCTGGCCGAGGCATCCCCCGCCAACCTCATCGACGTACGCGAGCCCGACGAGTTCGCGTCGGGCCACGTGCCCGGCGCACGCAACATCCCCCTGATGGCGGTGCCCGACCACGTCGACGAGCTGCGGGGGCTCGACGACCTGCACCTCATCTGCCAGGCGGGCGTCCGCAGCGCGAAGGCGGCAGCGTTCCTCGAGCACCAGGGACTCGAGACGACGAACGTCGAGGGCGGCACGGGCGCGTGGATCGCGGAGGGTCGCGACGTCGAACGCTGACCCCCTGGGGACAGGACCCGGCCCGTTCGCGCCGACCCTCTAGGGTCGAGCCCATGGGCACGACGGCGTCTGCGTACCTCACCGGCTTCGGCAGCTACCTGCCCGGCGACCCCGTCGACAACGACGGCATCGTGAGCCGCCTCGGCGGCGACGATGCGGTGACCGCCCGCATCCGTCGCCGCGTCCTCGACGCGAACGGCATCCGGCAGCGCCACTATGCGCTCGACGAGCAGGGCGAGCCGACCGAGCTCAACGAACAGCTCGCCGTGAAGGCGCTCACCGCGGCGCTCGACGACCGCGGCATCGACGCCGGCGACCTGAAGATGCTCGCGACGGCGACGACGATCGGCGACGTGCTCGTGCCGGGGTTCGCCTCGATGGTGCACGGGCGCCTCGGCGGCGGGCCGATGCAGTTGCTGTCGGCGTCGGGCGTCTGCGCGTCGAGCCTTGCCGCACTGGATGCCGCGGTGGCCAAGATCAAACTCGGCGACCATCCGCGAGCCGCGGTGGTCGGCTCGGAGCTCGCGAGCCGGAGCCTCCGCCAGCGGCGGTACGACGGCATCCGCGCCGGCATGGACTCGCACTTCCTGCGGTGGATGCTGTCGGACGGGGCCGGTGCGGTCGTCGTCGAGTTCCAGCCGCATCCGACCCGCATCTCGCTGCGCGTGGATTGGGTGCGGCACGTGTCGCTCGCGCACGAGCACGACGTCTGCATGCGTGCGGGCATGGACGGCCCGGAGCCGGTCGTCGGCTCGACCTGGCAGGACCTGCCGGTGGGCGACGCTGCCGCCGCCGGGATGTTCCTGCTGCGGCAGGACGTCAGCATGCTCGACGACCTCGCCGGCGCCGGCCTCGCGCAATTCGAGGAGCTCGTCGACATCGGTCTCGTCGACGTCAGCCACCTCGACCACGTCGTCTGCCACTACAGCACCAACGCGTTCCGCGATCTCGCGTTCGACGGACTGCGCAAGCGCGTGCCGACGCTCGACACCGACCGCTGGTTCTCCAACCTCGAGACCCGCGGCAACACGGGCGCCGCGAGCATCTTCATCGCCCTCGAGGAGGCGTTCCGCACGGGGCGCTTCTCCCCCGGCGAGACGATCCTCCTCGCCGTGCCCGAGTCGGGCCGGTTCTCGTTCGCATTCGCCCATCTGACCGTCGTCGCCCCGCAGACCCCGCCCGCCCCGGAGCAAGGAGCACCGTCATGACCGACACCCTCGCCGTCGACTCGCTCGCCGACCGCCTCGCCGCGGTGTGGGACGAGCTCGAGGATCACCTCTCCCGCATCCCGGTCCTGCAGCGATTGGATGCCGGCACCGTCACCCTGCACGACTACGAGCGGCTGCTGTTCAACCTGCGGCAGCAGGTGGTGGACGGGTCGCCGTGGATCTCGCGGGCGGCATCCAACTTCGACATCGCCCACTTCGACCTGCGGGCCGCCGCGATCAAGCACGCCGAGGAGGAGCACCGGGACTACCTGATGCTCGAGCGCGACTACGTGGCGATCGGGGGCACGCTGCCGGAGCTGCGCGCGGGCCGCAAGAACCTCGGGTCCGAGGCACTGTCGGGGTACATGTTCACGTACGCCGACCGGCCGAACCCGACCGGGCTGCTGGGGGCGATGTTCATCATCGAAGGGCTGGGCGCGCAGCGCGCGGCGGGCTGGGCGAAGCGGTTCCAGGAGGTGCTGGGCCTCGCCGACAACCAGGTGAACTTCATGCGGTACCACGAGGTCGCCGACGGCAACCACACCGGCGACCTCGAGGCGATCCTCACGTCGGGGATCATCACCGACGAGGACGCCGACGAGATCGTCCGGTGCGCGCAGGTCGTCGCGCGGCTGTACGCGCTGCAGCTCGAAGAGCTGGATCGCTGATGGCGAAGCGGCCACCACTGCCGGTCGTGCCGGAGTTCGTGAAGAGCGACCCGAGCATGTGGGAGGCGATCTACGCCGACCCGTCGGTGCCGCTCGACCGGGCGGTGGTGCGGCAGATCATCAACGATCAGCGGCGGCTGTCGCGCCGGTGGTTGTACCCGGTCGCGCGGGTGTTCTCGCGGGTCGTGGTGGGGGTCGTGTCGGTCGTGAAGCGGGTACTGCCGTTCCGGTGGATGCCGCTGCCCGTCATGGACGCGCTCTGCGTCTGGTTCCTGCGGCACTTCGTGTCGCCGAGTGCGGTGGACCTGCTGATCCGCCATTTCGTCATCGAGACGAACCTCGTGAACTTCATCATCCGGAACACGCCGGTCGACATCGCGCCGGTGACGCTGCGGCCGACGGCGCTGTCGGGACTGGGCGACTCGGCGGTCGTCGAGCACGACGTGAACGTGTACGACGTGCTGATCGCGCTCGACAAGGTGAGGGTGACGCAGCGCGAGGAACTCGACTTCCAGCAGCTCGACATCCCGCGTCTGGATGCCGAGCGGCACGTCCGTCGGGTGATCCGTCTCGACATCCAGACGGCGTTGTGTCTCATGAACATCCCGTTCTCGATCGCGCTCACGGTCGAGGAGTACCGCCGAGCGGTGCACTCGATGAAGTTCGACGACTCGTTCCTCGAGATCCTGACGACGATCACCGGCGACGACACGTTCCGCGCGTGGAAGGTGGGGGCGCTGAGCCTCTGGATGGACTCGAACGTCGACGTGCCGCAGATGGTCTACCGGCACGCGCTGATCTGCGAGTACGCGCACGCGCACCTCGTGAAGCTGGCGGGCGGCACGTACCCGCGCGACACGCCTGCGGCGTTGGACTGAGCGTCAGCTGCGCTGCATGAGCAGTTCGGGCGTCGGGTAGCGCGTGAAGCCGAACTTCTCGTAGAGGCCGTGCGCGTCCTGCGTCGCGAGGAGGATGCGCTTCAGGTGCAACGGCTCGAGCGACTCGACGACGGCGCCCGCGAGCGCCTGGCCGACTCCCCTGCCGCGCGCCTCGGGCGAGACGTAGACGTCGCAGAGCCACGCGAAGGTCGCCTGGTCGGTGACGACGCGCGCGTAGCCGACGAGGCTGCCGTCGTCGTCGAGCGCGCCGAAGTTGAGCGAGCCCTGTGCCGCGCGTTCGACGACGTCGCGGCTGCGGCCGAGCGCCCAGTACGCGTCTTCGGAGAGCCAGCGGTGGACGGTGTCGAGGTCGATCTCGGCGAGGTCGGTCGTGACGTTCATGCCGGGTCCGCCGCAGTACGCGCAGTGACCGGCCATTCCGCGGATGCCGCCGGCCACCGTGCGGTGCGGAGCTCGGCGAGCGCATCGCGCTGGCGCTGCACGGCGTCGAGCGAGTCGGTCCGGAACGCGGTCGCGATCATGACCTCGCGCCAGTACTCGTCCCAGCTGCCGTAGGTGGCGAAGGCCTTGTCGGCGAGCGGCTCGAGGAGGGCCCAGGTCTCGTCGGCGGTGAGGTAGCCGCTGACGTAGGCGTAGCGGATGCCGCCGACGCCGCGCTCGATGTCGGCGGCCAGCAGCAGGCGCGCCGGTCGCTCGTCGGTGCCGCGAGCGAGGTCCTGGATGTCGAAGACCGGGACGCCCGTGAGCGCGGCGACGCGCGACATCATGTGCTCGGCGCCATCGCTGTGCATGACCTCGGCGAAGCGCTGCGAGTTGAGGCCGAGGGTGAGGGTGTCGGCGACGAGCATCTCGGCGTCGGCCTTCGACACGATCTTGAATTGCTCGTCGAGGGCGCCGCGCAGCTGCTTGAGCGGCGTCATCGGCAGGGCGAACCACGGCCAGCGCTCCTCGCCGTCGCGCGCCTTCGCGCGGATGTCCTGCGGGAGCTCGGCGTACGTCGGCGTGAAGGCGAGCGAGGAGTTCCAGCCGCGGACGGCGACGTCGCTGGCGGCGTCGAGCGCGAGGATCTGCTGCTGGCGCGGCGTGAGCGGGGTGGTGCCGGCCGCGGCGAGATAGGCGAGCTGTGCGCGGCGGGGGGCGGAGGCATCCCGCACGGCCATGACGATCGACGCGATGAGCAGGCCGAAGCACATGCCGATGAGGAAGGCGAAGAGCTGCAGGCCGAACTCGTCGACGTCGAGGGCTGTCGCGGCAATGAAGGCGGCGATGCCGAACGGCGCGGCGATGAGGGTGACGGGGATGGCGCGTCGACGCATCTCGATCGGGTCGGCTTTGCGCCGCGCGTCGAGCTGCTGGGTGTAGCGGCGTCGCGATCGGACGGGATACTCGAGGTCGCCGGGGTGGTTCTGGAGGGCGTTCAGGGCTTCGGCCACCGGACCATCCTGGCAGTGCGGCGGTCAGGATGTGGCGGATGCCTCGTCGGCGACGATCTCGGCTTTGACGCCGGCGGTGTTCTCGAGCCAGCCGGCGTAGTGGTCGGGTCCGCCGGCGTGCGGGTAGCGGTCGTGGTAGAGCGGTCGCCAGCCGTGGCCCGGCGCAGCGGCCATGATGGCGTCGACGTGCGCGCGGGCGCCGGCGGTGAATGCGAGGTGGTTGACGCCGGGGGCGCGTCGGTCGTGCACGGTCGTCGAGAGTGTGGGCGATGTCGTGAGGGTGAGGTAGGCGCCACCGGCAGCCCAGGACTCGCCTTCGGCCCAGGTGCTCCCGCGGACGAAGCCGATCTCGCCGAGCAACCAGCCCCACTGCGCGCGGGCCTCGGTGAGGTCGACGACCCAGAGTTCGACGTGGTGGAAGCCGGGCATCCGGCCAGTCTGGCAGGCGGCGACGATCATCGCCGGCCTCCGGCTCGTCAGAACGGCGCGGGCTCCCCCGCCGCGGTGCTCGATCCGGCGACGGGCGGTCGCTCGGCGGGGGTGAACGCGACGGCCGGGGTCGGTGCGTCTTCGCGGTACGTCCTGCCGAGGGGTGAGGTCCATTCCAGGACACCACCCCCGAGTTGTCGGACCCTCCACGCGGTGAACTGCTTCATCGAATGGTGCCGTTGACACAAGTGGGCCAGGTTCCCGACCTCAGTCGGCCCGCCGAGGGCGTGATCGCGCGTGTGATCGACCTCGCAGCGGATGGCGGCAAGGCGGCATCCGGGGAACCTGCAGTGCTGATCGCGCGCCTGCAGGTGCCGGCGCAGCGCGAGCGGCACCCGGTAGGTGTCGGTCGCGAGGACCGTCCCGGTCACGGGGTCGGTGACCAGCCGCTCCCACGACGGCGTGTCACCGGCGAGGCGACGCGCCGTGTCGGCGTCGATCGGCGAGCGCCCGACGAGGTCGCACGGCACGCCGTGGCCCGCGAACGCGAGCGCGGGCACCACGACCTGCGCCCGCGCCCGGATCGCGCCGAGCGGACCGGCGGACGTGTCACGTGTGTCGTCGAGCGCCGGCGTTCCCGCGAGCAGCAGGTCTGCCAGCACGTCGGCGCGCACCTGGTCGGTGGTCCGCTCGTCGGTCGCGACGACCTCGGAGCCCGACCGCTCACCGCTGGTGTCGACGATGGCGCGCGCCTGCCGCGTCAGCCGGTCGTGGATGCCTTCGGCGAGAACCGTGGGCAGCGTCGCGACGAGGTCGCTCATCCCGTCGCGGCCGGGCACGATGCGCACGGCGCGGCCGGCAGCGGCATCCTGGTGTCGTTCGGTGAAGGAGCGCGGGTGCATCTGCTGCGCGAGGATCTCGACCTCCGCGCGCACCCTGTTCGGCGTGTCGTGACGGCACCGCTCGACCGCCACCGCCTCGAAGGCGGGGCGCACGTCGGCCGGGAGGTTCGCCCCGGCATCCACGATCACGCGGACGTGACCCCGCGTGATGCGGCCGAGTTCCCAGGCCTTCAGCGCGGCCGGATAGTCCTCGACGATCGTGCGGGCCTCGCCGATGCGGCGCTGCATCGCGCGGTCGGACGTCTGCACCGCTCCTCCGAGCTCGGCCGCGATCGCTCGGAGCGCCATGTCATGCTCGAGCACGCGTCCGCCCGGGCCGTTCGCCTCGGCCAGCGCGCCGGCTCGCGCGAGGACCTTCACCCGCACGACCTCGAAGTGCGACAGCAGCCGCTCGACGCTGACCGCGTCGTGGACGACGCCGGCGAGGAGCGCGAGATGCTCCTCGATGTCGGCGAGTCCGGTGCTGGTCATGCTCCTATTCTTGCGAGGGCCTCCGACATCGCCCCCGCGTCGAACGCGCCCCTCAGGCCGGCACGACGAGCGTGTTCAGCGAGTCCGCCGGCAGGGTCACCTCGAGCGCCCGACCGTCGATGAAGAATGACATCGTCGACTCCTCCCCGAGGTCGTTCTGCACGACGATGACGAGGCTGCCGTCGGGATTGCGGAAGGCGAGCTGGTTCTCGTGGCCGGTGTAGCTGATGGTCGGGATGCGGCGCGCCCCCGCGGCCACGAGGTGCGACACGTGCTTGAGCACGTACAGCTCGTGGTTGAACTCGTACGAGCGCGACTCGGCGTCGACGGTCACCAGCGAGTTCTGCGCCCAGCCCCACCGGCTGACGCCGCCGCGCAGCAGTGACATGTTCCAGTACATGTAGGCGGTGGCGCCGTGCAGCAGGAAGTGGCGCATGAGCGACCACGCGTGCCGCGCGAGGCGCCAGTCGTTGCGGCCGTCGCCGCACTCCTGCTCGGTCTGGTAGATGGTCAGCTCGGGGTGGTGGCGGTGCAGGTACGGCACCGCGCCCTTGCCCGCCCACTGCGCGCCGATCCCGCTGATGTAGCCCACCGCCGTGTCGTCCGCGAGCACCCGCTCGACGAGGCCGTCGTCGGCGCGTTCGAGCGTGCCGAGGAACACCGCGACGTCGCGCGCGGCCATCTCGGGTCCGAGGTGTCGGACGAAGGCGGCGAGCCCCTCAGGCGTCCACGTGCAGCTCGGGAACACTTGCGCCGAGTTGAACTCGTTCTGCGGCATGACCATCGTGATCGGGATTCCGAGCTCGACATACGCGTCGACGAACCGCCCGAAGTAGGCGGCGTACGCGGCGAGCGTGTCGTCGTCCACGCGCATCATGTCAGTGCCCTCGGCGCCGAGCTGGTCGTCGCGGATGCCGTTGTCGATGTCGGGGTTCAGCAGGTTCGCCCTCGCGCCCGCGTAGTGTCCGTTCGCCTTCATCCACGTCGGTGGGCTCCACGGCGAGGCCCACAGCGTCAGCGCCGGCTGGTGGCGCTGCGCGGCTCGGATGAACGGGACGAGCGCCTCGTGGTCGTGCGCAATCGAGAAGTCGGCGAGCGCGAGGTCGCCCGGCGTCTCGTCGTAGCTGTACCAGTCGGTGGAGAAGTCGTTGGCGCCCACCGGCATCCTGCATCTGGTGAGGTTCAGGCCGGTGCCGGGTTCGAAGAGCTCGCGCAGGACGGCGTCGCGGTCGTCGTCGGTGAGGTGGGCGAGCGAGGTCCAGCCGAGCTCGTTGAACGAGGCGCCGAAGCCCTCGATCGTCTGCTGCGGGTCGTCGGTCTGCAGGAACACCGACGGCATGCTGCGCACCTCGCCGAGCGCAGGCGCGTCGAGCTCCTGCCAGGGCTGGTGCTGGGTGGTGCTGATCCAGCGGATGGGTGCGGATGCCGACGTCGCCATGTGCTCTCCCGTGAGTCGTGTGCGTCCACGGTAACGCAAATTCCAACGCACGTTGCACTTTCGCAGGTAGACTGGAGGCATGGCGACTTCGACCAAGCGCGGCCCGTACGCGAAGACGGCGGCGCGGCAGCGGGAGATCCTCGACGCCGCCGGCGAGGTGTTCGCGACGCACGGTTATCGCGCAGGGTCGCTCAAGGAGATCGGCGATCGGGTCGGCATCGATGCGTCGACGATCCTGCATCACTTCGCGAACAAGAGCGTGCTGCTGCAGCGGGTGCTCGAGGACCGCGACACCCGCAGTCTCGGGGATGCTGCGCCCGAGCCGGCCGCGGGCCCAGCCGACACTCCCGCGGCGTTCCTGCGGCTCGCGCGGGCGAACGAGAAGATCCCCGGCATCGTCGAGCTGTACACGCTGCTGGCCGCGGAGTCGGCGACGCCGGAGCATCCGTCGAACGAGTACTTCCGCGAGCGCTACGCGCGGGTGCGCGGCGAGTTCACCGCCGCGTTCCGCGAGATGGCGGATGCCGGGCTGCTGCGCCCGGGCATCGAACCCGAGTTCGCGGCGACGTCGACCCTCGCGGTGTGGGACGGCGCGCAGCTGCAGTGGATGCACGACGCCGACGCGGTCGACGTGACCGAGACGCTGCGCCGGCACCTCGAGCTGCTGACGACGGTGGAGCTCGGCGAGGCGTGAGCCCGCTGTCTGCAGCGTCCGGCTCCTTGCCTCAAGGCGCCCTGGCGTCCGAGGTCAATCGGTCCTAACATCCGGCCATGAACTGGGGAGATTTGGGGACTTGGGACTGGGTGATCATCGCGAACATCGCGGGCGCGGTGGCCGCTGCTGCAACTGTCCTGACGGCACTTGCGCAGGCGGTTCGTTCGGGAGCCGCGTTCGCTCGTTATGAACGTTGGTCCCGGATCCGCCAAGACGCGACGGTCTTCTGGGAGAAACAACATGCGGAGGAGCGACGCCGGGTCTTCCTGGTCGAGTTCGTGGCTGCGTCTGATTCGCGTCCAGACCGAATGAGATACGTATTCGACAGCCTCTGCGGGATAGCCGGGCTTGCCCTCGCCATGTTCCTGAGCCAGATTCTCCTTCCCGAAAGCGTGAACGTGTGGGTGAACTTGCTCCTGATCGCTGTCATCCTGCTGACCGCTGTAAGCGTCTACTCGGTGCCGAAGAAGATCTTGGACGAGAAGCGCGAAGCAGTAAGAAGGGCAATGGGCTTCGACGTGGTGGCGCCGGCGAAGAAAGACGCTCCCACGCCTGCAGAGTTGGCCCGAGAGCTACGTCAGAACGACAACGGGAAGGCGATCTATGCGTTCCTTCAACTGAACTACCCCGACCACAAGCGTGGATCGCGCTGGAACCTTGCGCCCGAACAAGTCCGTCGCGTGAGAGAGGCATTCACCCCGAAGTGACGGGCGGCGAGTCGTGTTGAGTTGCCTGCCGCACGACTCCGACGTGGTCGACGTGACCGAGACGCTGCGGCGGCACCTCGAGCTGCTGACGACGGTGGAGCTCGGCGAGGCGTGAGCCCGCGGTAGCGTGATCCCGAACACGGACGGGGGAACCATGTCAGACGATGGGCAGTCGACTCGACCCGAGAGCGCCCCGCGCCAGTGGGACGGCGAGAAGTGGGTGCGTGTGCCGCAGCCGAAGGCGCCGGCGGGCGGACTGTCGATCGCGGCGCTCGTCGTGGGGATCGCCGCGTTCGTGACCGGCCTCATCCCGTGGGTCGGCCTGCTGCTCGGCCTGACCGCGTTCTCGCTCGGCGTCTACGCGCTGACGCGCAAGCAGTCGAAGGTCCTCTCCCTCATCGGTGGCTCGCTCGGTGCGGTGGCCGCGGTCACCGGCCTGATCACGACGATCGCGCTGACCACGTGGATCATGGGCGGCGGCACCGCTTGAGGCTTCTCGCCGCGGCATCCACCCCGCTACGGTGACGGCATGAGCGATGCTGCTGAGGGTTGGTACGACGACGGTTCGGGCACGATGCGGTGGTGGGACGGCACCGCGTGGACGGAGCGGACGCAGTCGCCTCCTCCCCCGCAGTCCGGGCTTTCGGGGTACATCGCGCAGGCGCAGGCCGATGCGGCCTCGGGTGGGCAGCCGCGGCAGGCGCCGGCCGGCATGAGCTACGTCGTGCTGCAGGTGGTGCTCAAGGAGCGGATGTGGGGCAGCGGGTCGAACAACCTCATCGAGCTCGAGGCCGCGATCAACAACCAGGCGGCGCTCGGCTACCGGCTGCACACCATCTCGACGTCGTCGTCGACGAGCACCGGCTTCGGCGGCGGCGACCGCATCCAGGCGACGATGGTGTTCGAGAAGCTGGTCTGACCTAGACGAGCTCGCCAGCGGGCATCGCGAGCTCGCCGTAGCCCATCGCGATGCAGAACGAGAGCACCGCGAGCACGATCGTGACGGGGACCATCGTGAACCGCTCGGGTCGGCTGCGCGAGATGGCGTTCATGAGGATGCCGAGCACGAAGTACGCGAAGACGACCCACATGCCGACCACGGCGACACCGTCGGGGACGACGTCGATGGCGCGGACGCGGTCCCACGCGAGGACCGCGATAAGTGCGTAGATGACGATCGAGAGGAGGCTGCCGATGCGCAGCCGCGCCGGCAGCACCCGGTGCTGACCGCCCCACGCGAAGTGCCCCAGCGGGGCGCCGAGGGCGAGGGCGATCTGGAGAACCGCGATGAGTGCGAGGACGATGGTGAGCGCGAGCGCGAAGGGCACGCGCTCAGGCTAGCGGGGCGGATGCCGGTGGCTCAGGCGAGCGCGACCATCTCGGCGCTGCGGTCCCACAGCTCGCGCGCGAGTCGCTCGTCGGTGCCGAGCTTGTGTGTCTTCGTGACGCGGTCGTTCTCGTAGTAGGCGCCGGGCAGCCAGTCGGTGCCGGGGGTGCCGTCGGCGAGGAACACGAGCCGCTTGCCGCCCTCGTCGGTCGTCGTGAGCAGCCACTTCGCGAGGGGGTTGTGGTACATCCAGCGAAACGGCCCGGTGGTGTTGCCGGCGAACCCGGTCGCGACGACGCCCGGGTGGAACGCCGCCGCGGAGATGCCCTCGCCGCCCCAGCGGCGCTGCAGTTCGCGCGTGAAGAGCACGTTCGCGAGCTTCGCGTTGCCGTAGGCGACGCGGCCGGAGTAGCGGCCCGCACCATTGAGATCGGCGATGTCGAAGCGCGAGAAGATGCGTGCGGCCGCGCTGGAGGTCTGGATGACGGATGCCTCACTCTCGACCAGCCGCTCGTGCAGCAGATTCGTCAGCAGGAACGGCCCGAGGTGGTTGACCTGGAACGTCTGCTCGAACCCGTCGGTGGTGAGCTTTCGGGGTCCGAAGATGCCGCCGGCGTTGTTCGCGAGCACGTCGATGCGCGGGTAGGCCGTGAGCAGTTCGTCAGCGAGGCGGCGCACCTGCGCGAGGTCCGCGAAGTCGGCGAGGTGGTGCGGCATCCCGAGCTCGTCGGCGACGGCGCGCGTCTTCTCGGGCGAGCGTCCGACGAGGACGACGCGGTGGCCTTTGGCGACGAGCTGGCGGGATGCCGCGGCGCCGATCCCGTCGCTGGCGCCGGTGATGACGATGGTTCGCATCAGGCGAGTGTCACACCGTTCGCGGTGTCCGTGCGGGCTCTTGACGACTGTGTCGTGGTGTGGCCGCGGGATCCTGGCGTCGGCGACCCGAACCCGTAACACGCCGCGTAACATCCCGGTGCCAAGATGATCCGGTGGTTGCAGAACGATCGAGCGCAGACAAGAGCGCGCTCGCAAGCTTCCTCCGCGCGCGTCGCGCCGGTCTGACGCCGGATGCCGTCGGCATCCCTCCTGAACCGCGTCGACGCGTGCGCGGACTGCGGCGCGAAGAGGTCGCGCGGCTGGCGGGCATCAGTGCCGAGTACTACCGGCGGCTCGAGCAGGGCAGCGGACACCAGATGTCGCTGCAGGTCTGCAACTCGCTGGCCCGCGCGCTGCGCCTCGACCGTGCCGGCACGGCGTATCTGCAGCGTCTCGCGCTGCCCGATTCGGAGGCGCCGTTCGAGGTGCATCGCGGTGAGGATCCGCCGGTCGACCTCGTGCAGCTGATCACGCACTGGGATCACACGGCCGCGTACATCATCGACCGCAACCAGGACATCGTGGTCGTCAACGACCTCATCCGCGCGGTGGCGCCGGGGTACATGGAGGTCGGCAACAACCTGGTGCTCATGCAGTTCGAGGCGCCGCCCGAGCTACGTGCGCTGGCGTCGTGGCAGGAGGGCGCACGCTCCTCGGTGTCGCGGGTGCGCTACTACGGCAATCCGTCGGATCCGCGCTGGCAGGAGATCACCGGACTCCTGCTCGACGACGACGATTTCCGCGACCTGTGGGAGCAGCACGAGGCGCTGCCGCTGACCTCGGGCGTCGCGCCGAACTACTTTCCCGAGCACGGCTGGGTCGACACGAAGTGGCAAATCCTCGAGGCGCATCCGGGCCTCTACACCGTCATCTGCTACGGCGTGCCGGGCAGTGTCGGCGAGCGCGCCCTAATCAACCTGCAGACCGCGCTGCGGAGCGGCACGATGACGCTCCCGGGTGCCGAGACGTCGACACCGACGTCCGCGAGCAGGCTGGCGCGGTACCGCGGCACGGGTCCCGGTGGCGCCGCGCGTGAGCGGATGCCGGTGGACGCCGTGGCCCCCACGACAGCGGCGTAGCCGGGTACTGAGAGGGCCACGACGCCGGCAGGGAACGCGCTTAGCGTGGGGGCATCCACTCCGCCTCACGACTCTGGAGACACACCCATGCCCTTCATCACCACCGACGACGGCGCCGAGATCTACTTCAGGGACTGGGGCGACAAGAACGCCCAGCCGATCGTCTTCCACCACGGGTGGCCGCTGTCGTCCGACGACTGGGACGCGCAGATGCTGTACTTCCTCGGCAAGGGGTTCCGCGTCGTGGCGAGTGACCGCCGCGGTCACGGCCGGTCGTCGCAGATCGGCACCGGGCACGACATGGACCACTACGCGAGCGACGTGAGCGCGGTCGTCGAGCACCTCGACCTGCAGAACGCGATCCACATCGGGCACTCGACCGGCGGTGGGCAGGTCGCCCGGTACGTCGCGAAGTACGGCGAGCCGCAGGGTCGCGTGGCGAAGGCGGTGCTGGTCGCCGCGGTGCCGCCGCTCATGCTGCAGACCGACTGGAACACCGAGGGGACGCCGCTGTCGGTGTTCGACGGGTTCCGTGAGGCGCTCGCGGCGAATCGTGCCGAGTTCTTCGAGGCCGTGGCATCCGGTCCGTTCTACGGGTTCAACCGCGAGGGCGTCGAGCCGTCGCAGCCGGTGATCGACAACTGGTGGCGGCAGGGAATGACGGGCAGCGCGCTGGCGCACTACGAGGGCATCACGGCGTTCAGCGAGACGGATCAGCGCGAGGACCTCGCGGCGATCACGGTGCCGGTGCTCGTGATCCAGGGCGATGACGACCAGGTGGTGCCGTACAAGGCGGCGGCGCTGCAGCAGGCCGAGCTGCTGCAGAACGCGACGCTGAAGATCTACGAGGGCCTCCCCCACGGCATGCTGACGACCCACGCGGATGCGCTGAACCCCGACATCCTGGCGTTCATCCAGAGCTGACGGATGCCGCGCGGCGTGGCCCTGGGGGTGGTCACGCCGCGTGCGGCCCCGGCGCTACAGCCCGAGCCGCCGCAGGCGCAGCCGCGCCATGTCCTGCGCGCGCGGCCCGGACCCCAGCGCCCGCTCGGTCACGCGCAGGATGAGCCGGGTCGCCGTCTTCACCGGCAGCCACGAGCGGCGCAGCCCCAGCATCCGTCGTATCCGCGGCGGGAAGGTCGCGACCGCTGCGGCGAACAGCACGCGGTAGGCGACGCCCATCATCCCGGTGAACGGCGGCTTCTTGAGGAACCGGACGACGTCGTCGACGCGCTCGTCGCGGCGCAGCTCGCCGCGGTCGAGGAAGCCGTCGATCTCGGCGCGCAGGGCAGCTTCGGTCGTCGGCGGGTCGGGCACACGCATGAGGCGCCCGGCGGTGGCCCAGTCGGCGACGTATGCGTCCGGTCCGCCGGGGATCGCGCCGCCGTACGCCTGGTGGCTGCGCAGGAACGCGTCGGTGAAGGCGAGGTGCACCCAGCGCACGAGGTCGGTCTGCTCGGCGGTGTAGGTGCGGGCGGAGCCGTCGCCGGCGACGTACTCGCCCTGCACGCGGCGGTGGAAGCGGCCGACGCGGGCCGTCTCGGCATCCGCTTGTTCGGTTGAGCCGTAGGTGAGGGTGATGACCCAGCGGACGGTGCCGGTGAGGCGGCCGATCGGGTCGTCGCGGTAGCGCGACCAGTCGTGCACGCCGGCGAGGGCGCCCGGGTGGAGGGCCTGCAGGAGCAGGGCGCGAATGCCGGCGACGAGGGTTCCCATGCCGGCGTGGACGGTCCAGGCGGGGCCGTTCTCGGCGAAGTGTCCGGCGTCGTCGCCGTCGGCGAGCGCGCGGACGTAGGGAGCCATCCCGGTCGGGTCGCCGGCGAGGGCGGTGAGCACGCGGGCACGGACGCGGGACACGAACGAGCCTGGTGCGGACATCACCCTTCCAGCGTGCCACCGCCCCGGCGGGACGGGGCCGATCAGCGGACCCCGGAGGGCGAGGACGCGGCATCCATCCTGCAGGTCGGAATGCGGGGTGGGTCGCGCCGCGTTCGTCTGGGAGCATCGACGACATCGGGAGAGGACGATTCATGTCTGAGGGACTGACGCTGGACCTGAGCGGCAAGACCGCGGTGGTGACCGGCTCGACGCAGGGCATCGGGCTCGCGATCGCGAAGCGCCTGGCCGAGGCGGGCGCGGACGTGGTGATCAACGGCCGCAACGACGAGCGCGTGTCGCAGGCCGTCGAGTCGCTGCGCGGGCTCGCGGTGCGGGGCGTCGCCGCGGACGTGACGACCGCCGAGGGTGCGCAGGCGCTGGTGGATGCCGCGGGTGCCGTCGACATCCTCGTCAACAACCTCGGCGTGTTCGGTTCGACGCCGGCGCTCGAGATCAGCGATGAGGAGTGGCGGCGGTTCTTCGAGGTGAACGTGCTGAGCGCGGCGCGGCTGACGCGGCTCGTGCTGCCCGAGATGACGGACCGCGGCTGGGGTCGCGTGCTGAACATCGCGAGCGATTCAGCGATCGTCATCCCCGAGGAGATGATCCACTACGGCGCATCGAAGAGCGCGCTGCTCGCGGTGTCGCGGGGGTTCGCGAAGGCTGCAGCGGGGACGGGCGTGACGGTGAACGCCGTGATCGCCGGGCCGACGCACACCGAGGGCGTCGAGGACTTCGTCTACGAGATGGTCGACCGGTCGCTCGACTGGGATGCCGCGCAGCGCGAGTTCATGCGCACTGCGCGTCCGCAGTCGCTGATCGGCCGGCTTATCGAGCCCGAGGAGATCGCGAACATGGTCGTGTACCTCGCGTCGCCGCTGGCGTCGGCGACGACCGGGGGCGCGCTGCGAGTCGACGGCGGGTACGTGGACAGCATCCTGCCCTGAGGCCCGACGTTGCGCGGGTGCTAACGCCGCGATCTGACTCGATCGATGGCGATCTCCACCAGGATCGTGATCGCGGTGCCGATCAGCACGCCCGCCATGAGCAACAGGCCCTGGAGCCATGCCCGGCTGTCAGGATCCACCCATCTCGCGAACCCCGGCGAGATCCCGTCCCGGGCGCCGAAACCTGCTGCCCCGGTGTCCAGTTGGGAAAAGACCGTCCCTCCGTACTCCGACGCCCCGAGCTGAAGCAACGGCTGGACTGTGAACGAGTTCGGCTCTGCATCTTCGGGTCGCTCGACCGGTCCGTCAGTGCGCCCCTGCGGATGCACATACGCTATCTCCTCCTTCGGGCCGGCATCCATCGATACGCGTAGACGCGACGCGGTACCGATTCGTTCGCTGCCCGGGATGCCGAGTTCGTACGGAAAGTCCGGTCTCGACAGCGACATCTGCGGAGTGTTCGCGACATGTTCGCCCGCCTGCGTGGTGGACCACAGACCGACCGTCGGGCCGAAATGGGCTGCAACGCCACCCGCACTTGTGTCTTCGCCTGTTCGGAATCGCAAGACATCCGTAGCGACGTCGGGAGTTGGCGATTCCGCGTCGCAAGCGCTCTCCAGTCCCGTCTGCGCGATCAGATCCACGCGATCGTTCGAGTAATTCGCGAATCGCGCGTCGCATGACAGCGCGACGTAGATGTCGGCCACGTCGCTGATGACGTCCTCATCGGCACCTGCGCGCACCCGCAGTACGACTTCACCTGAGGTCTGCACCCTCCAGTCGATGCTCACCCGTACGTCTGGTTCAGCGATCCACGCGTATACGGTCGACGTGTAGTCGATCCCTTTGCCAGACGGGACGGCAGTGGCAGCCCGCGCGCACCACACGCCGGCGCACATCAATACGGCAGCAATCAAGAACACCGTGACCGTCCCCGATCGTGACAGTGCGCCGGCGGCCATCCGAGTCCCCGTTCACCACGGAGCCCTTGCCCCAATGCTCAGGCTCGCTCAATTCGTAGCACCTGTGAGGCGCCCTGACCATACGCAGGCGGCGCGGCGTCGGCGACGGAGATGCCGTCAGCTCGCTGCGTGGTCGACCGTCTCGGCGCGCGTACTGCACAGTGCCCGATAAGGCCTCCGTCACGCCCGCTCCAAATCGTGCCCCGCTCCCTCGACCGCGAAAGCTCGGAACGGCGAAGCTCAGAACGGCGCCGGATCGTGGGTGTGCGGTTCCCGCGTGGCAGGGGTGAAGGCGACGGCCGGTGTGGGTGCGTCTTCGCGGTAGATCCTGCCGAGGGGTGAGGTCCATTCCAGGACACCACCCCCGAGTTGTCGGACCCTCCAAGCCGTGAATTGCTTCATCGAATGATGCCGCTGGCACAGGTGGGCCAGGTTCGACCGCTCGGTGCGCCCGCCGAGGGCGCGGTCGTGCGTGTGGTCGATCTCGGAGCGGATCGCGGCGACGCGGCATCCGGGGAATCGGCAGTGCTGGTCGCGGGCGCGCAGGTGACGCCGCAGCGGATGCGGCACCCGGTAGGTGTCGACGGCGAGCACCGTGTCGGTGATGGGGTCGGTAACGAGGCGCTCCCATGAGGGCGTGTCGCCGGCGAGGCGCCTGGCGGTGGCCGCGTCGATCGGCGTACGCCCGACGAGGTCGCAGGGCACCTCGGCGCCAGCGAGCGCGAGTGCGGGGACGACGACCTGCACGTGGGCCCGGATCGCACCGAGCGGGCCGGCGGTGGTGTCGCGGGTGTCGTCGAGGGCCGGGGTGCCGGCGAGCAGGAGGTCGGCGAACACGTCGGCGCGGACCTGGTCGGTGGTGCGGCCGTCGGTGTCGACGATCTCACTGGAGCGCTCGGTCCGCGTGTCGATGATGGCGCGGGCCTGGCGGGTGAGCCGGTCGTGGATCCCCTCGGCGATGACAGTGGGGAGCGTCGCGACGAGGTCGCTCATGCCGTCGCGCCCGGGGATGAGGTGCACGGCGCGGCGGGCCGCGGCATCCTGGTGTCGTTCGGTGAAGGTGCGCGGGTGCATCCGCAACGCGAGCATCTCGATCTCGGCGCGCACGCGGTTGGGGGTGTCGCGACGGCAGCGCTGGATCGCGACGGCCTCGAACGGGAGGCGGATGTCAGCAGGGAGGTCGGCGCCCGCCTCGACGATGAGGTCGACGTGGCCGCGCGTGATGATCCCGGCGCGCCAGGCCTCGAGAGAGGCGGCGTAGTCCTCGACGATGGTGCGCGCCTGGGTGATGCGGCGCTGCACGGTGCGGTCGGTGAGCCGCATCACGCCGCCCAGTTCGGCCGCGATCGCGCGCAGAGCCATGTCGTGCGCCTGTACACGCGCGGGCGAATCAGCGGCCTGCTTCTCGGCGAGCTCGCCCGCGCGGGCGAGGACCTGCAGCTGCACGATCTGCGCCTGGGTGAGGAGCTTCTCGGCCATGACCGCCTCGTGCGCGATGTCGGCGAGGGGCGCGAGTCGCTCCCGCGTGCCGATCGTGCCGTGCCAGCTGGTCATACCCCCATTCTGGTGAGGGCCTCCGACATCGGTTCGGATGCCGGGTCAACAACGGGCGAGCGAGATCAGGACGCACCGAGCGTCACTCCGCGAGCGCCTCCGCGAACGGCCGCGGCTCGCGGCCCTTCGGCTGGGTCGGGCGCTCCCCCGGGTCCGGCAGCGGCGGTGTCGGCATCGTCACGTCTGCGCCGGACGTCAGCTCCACCGGCTCGCCGAAGTGCCGGATCGTCAGCGGCGCGCCGGCGCTGATGCGATAGGTCGTGGCATCCGACGTGATCTCGAGACGCAGGGTCCGGCCGTGCCGGCGGATGCCGAACGCGAGACCGGTCAGCTGCTCCGGCAGCCGAGGGGCGAACCGCAGTCCGTCGGCCGTGTCGCGCATGCCGCCGAAGCCGGCGACGAGCGCCGTCCAGATGCCGCCGAGCGACGCGATGTGCAGGCCGTCCTCGGCGTTGCCGTGCAGGTCGTCGAGGTCGATCGTCGCGGCTTCGGCGAGGTAGTCGGCGGCGAGCCCGAGGTGCCCGACCTCGGCGGCGACCACCGCCTGGATCGCCGCCGACAGCGACGAGTCACGCACGGTCAGCGCCTCGTAGTAGCGGAACGCCCGCGCCTTCTCGTCTGCCGTGAACGCGTCGGTGCAGAAGAACAGGGCGAGCACGAGGTCGGCCTGCTTGAGCACCTGTTTGCGGTAGAGCTGCACGTACGGGTAGCGCTCCTGCAGCAGCTCGTCGCCGGGGGTGTCGGTCTCGAAGTCCCACCGTTCCAGTTCGGTGAACCGCGCCGCCTGCGGGTGCACGCCGCGTTCCTCGTCGTAGGGCACGTGCATCGCGCCCGCGGTGCGCACCCACTCGCCGATCTCGCCGTCGTCGACCCCGAGAGTGCGAGCGAGATCCGGATGCCGGCGCGCGGCATCCGCGGCGGCGTCGAGGTTCGCGCGCGCCATGAGGTTCGTGAAGACGTTGTCGTCGTAGAGGGCGGTGTACTCGTCGGGGCCGGTGACGCCGTCGATGTGGAAACGACCGTCGGCGTCGGTGCGGCCGAGCGACTGCCAGAGGCGGGCTGTCTCGACGAGGATCTCCAGGCCGGCGTCGCGTTCGAAATCGACGTCGCCGGTGGCGCGGACGTAGTGGACGACGGCGGCCGCGATGTCGGCGTTGATGTGGAACGCGGCGGTGCTGGCGGGCCAGTAGCCCGACGACTCGCGTCCGTCGATGGTGCGCCACGCGAACGCCGCACCCTGCAGGTGCAGCTGGCGCGCGCGGTCGCGGGCGTGGTCGAGGGTGGTGTGGCGCCAGCGGAGCGCTTCCCTCGCGGCATCCGGTGCGGTCGCGGTGAGGACAGGCAGAACGTAGGCCTCGACATCCCAGAACGTGTGGCCCGCGTAGCCGGCGCCGGTGAGCCCCTTGCCGGGGACGGAGCGCTGCTCGGTACGCGCGGCGGCCTGGAACACCGAGAACAGCGCGAACCGCACCGCCTGCTGCAGGCGGGGCTGCCCGTCGATGCGGACGTCGGCGCAGGTCCAGAAGTCGTCGAGCCGTTCGCGCTGCGCGGCGGCGAGGCCCTCCCAGCCGTCCCGCATCGCGTCGGCGACGGCGGCTTCGGCGCGGTCGCGCAGCGCAGGCGCCGAGATCCCGAGGGCCCATGCATGCCCGACGACCTTGACGACCTCGACTCGTTCGCCGGGGGCGAGGCGGGCGCGGATGGTGGTGCGGGCGAGGTCGTCGGATGCCGCGGTGCGCACCTCGGCGTTCGCGCCCGACACGAGGTGATCCATGCTGACGGCGACGCCGATCCCGCTGCTGCGAGTCTCGTGGACGAGGGTCGCGGCGCTGCCGAAGACGAAGCTGCCCGCGCTGTGCAGCGGGGTCTCGAGGATGTCCTGCACGCGCGGATCGGGGTGCGGCTCGGGCAGCGGTTCATTCGCGACCAGCTCGGACTGGACGGTGATCGCGACCGGGCCGTCGACGGCTTCAACCTCGTACCGGACGGCGGCGACCGAGCGGTGGGCGAGCGATACGAGGCGGGTCGAGCGGATGCGGACGGTGCTGCCTGCGGGCGAAGTCCAGGTGAGCGTGCGCTCGAGGATGCCGGCGCGGAAGTCGAGGTGCTGTTCGTGGTCGTGGAGGGTGCCTTCGCGGATGTCGAGGGGTTCGTCGCCGACGGTGAGGCGGATGACCTGGCCGTTGGGCACGTTGATGACGCTCTGCCCCGACTCGGGGTACCCATAGCCGCCTTCGGCGTAGGGCATCGGATGCTCCTCGAAGACGCCGTTGAGGTAGCTGCCCGGCACGCCGTGGGGCTCCCCCTCGTCGAGCAGCCCGCGCCACCCGATGTGCCCGTTGGAGAGGGCGAAGACGGACTCGCGGTGCGGCAGGCGATCGACATCGACGCCGGTGAGGCCGATACCCCAAGGCGTGACGTCGAAGGGCAGAGGGCGGGTCATGATGTCACGGTAGGGCACGGTGTCTTTTCGCCTCGAAGGGTTGCAGCGGGCGACCGTGGACGTATGCTCGCCGGCCCCTACCGCGGCTTCTTCACCAGGGGCGCCCCGGGTAGCGTCGTCGCATGGCCAGCGATGACATCGACCCCACCGAGACGCCGCTCGCAGAATGGGTGAACCGTCTCGCCCAGGCGAAGGGTGCGCCGGGCGGCGGGGCCGCCTGTGGCGTGATGACGGGCATCGCCGCGGGGCTGCTGGGGATGGTGGCGGCCTATACCGCCAACGACGTCGAGGCTCGACAGGCTGAGCAGCGACTGAGCCGCACGCGGCGCCAGGCGATGAAGGTCGCCGAGGAGGACGGCGTCCGGTCCACGGCTTTCGGGGCGGCTCTCGCGATGGACCAGGGTCCCGACCGCGAGCGGGCGGTCCGGGAGGCGACGGTCGATGCCGTCGCGTCGGCACTGGACGTCGGCCGGGTCGCGGCATCCCTTCTGGAGGAGGTCCGACTGCTGTCCGACATCGGCAATCCGCACGTCGAGGCGGATCTGCGCGTTGCGGTGGAGGCTCTGCGGGCGGCGCTCGAGGGTACGAACCACACGGCGCGAGCCAATCTCGACCTCTTGGCCAAGCATCGGACAGCCGACGACCAGCTCGACCCGAAGGTCGCGGCTTTCGAACGGGACCTCGTCGACCTCGCCGCGAAGCGAGCGGAGTGCACTTTCATCGCGGCGGGCTGGTCATCCGAGTGAACCAGTAGCCGGGGTGCGACGACCCGACGACCAATCCTGCGCGGGATAGTTTCGTCCTGACGCGCACCGCTCCTGCGCAGCGACGCCGTCCAGTTGATCAAGGGAGAAAACAGGTGGGCAAAGCAGAGAAGCTAGTAGAGCAGGCCCGAGCGCATCTAGAGCCCGGCGAGCAAATCGCCGCCGCTGTCATGGGCGCCTACGAAGTCAAGATCATGGGCAACGACAGCATTCGCAATGGCGTCCTCATTGCAACCGACCGGCGAATCGTCTTCTACGCGAAACGACTTGGTGGGTTCGACTTGGTGGGTTCGACTTGGAGTCGTTCCCATACGGCAACATCTCGTCCTTCGAGCATGGGAAGACGATGATGGGGCACCACGTCAACCTCTTCGCGTCCGGAAACAACGTTCACGTGAAGTGGCTGCAGCCGGCGGAGGATTTTACGAGGGTGATCGACCACGTGAAGCGAGCTATGAGCAGCAAACACCAGCCGTTCCCGCCGCAAGCTCCCGAAACCGGTCACAACGCACCTCGTGTGCCCGCGCAACCTAACGACGCCCTCGAGACCCTTCGAAAGCTCGGCGAACTCCGCGACGCGGGGGTCGTCACTCCGGCGGAGTTCGAACTGAAGAAGGCGGAGCTCCTCGCCCGGTTGTGACGGATGGACCGCGCCGATCATGCGCTCCGCTCTACTGCTCACCCGTACACCCGTCTGCGCACCAACCGCTGCCCTAGCGTCCATGTCACCGTCGTCAGCCGGTAGATCCCCGCCGCGAGCGGTACGAACAGCGCCACGACCGCGGTTATGAACTGCATTGCTCGGAGCATCGCCACCGGAACGCCCGGCATCCCCTCGACGGGCGTGATCCGAAACGCCCGCCGTGTGATCTCCCCCACCGCCGCAATCGCGAGCACGAGGCATCCGATCACCAGCCCGGTCGCGAGGCCGGCGGTGCCGGTCGTGACGGCGTGGAGCAGGCTCGTGCCGAGCGGAACGCCGAGCGGAACGCCGAGCGGGGTCTGCGACAGCAGCTCGTTGGTGTGCCCGGCGAGGTTCGGGTGGATGAACACGGAGTACAGCAGGCCGACGATCGGCGCCTGGATGTGGATCGGCAGATCGCGAACATGGTCGTATACCTCGCGTCACCGCCGGCGTCAGCGACGACCGGTGGCGCGCTGCGGGTTGACGGCCGGTATATGGACCGCATCTTGCCGTGAGGCAGGAGCCTGGTTGCGGTTGCGCGGTCTGATCCTCGGAGGCGCGCAGAGGACATCGATCGCAGGTGGATATGGCATCGCAGACTTGGCTAGGTTGTCCCCAGGGGCACACACGCCGGACCAAAGATGGATGCTGGTGATCTTCGATTATGTGTGCACGGGGGAATATGACAAACGCAACACCACGGACCGATTCGCTTCATTCGCTTGCCAGGTCAGGCGATCTCATCACCGTCCGAGAGCTAATTTCGTTATGGGGAGCAAAGGGCCGTGGATCCGCGGTCCGGGAGGAAGTATCAACTTCCATACGTTCTCTCGGCCTCGCAACTGAGCCGCCATTCACCTACGGCACACTCGACACCCTTGTAAGGATTGTGAGTTTGGAAGATGCGCAGGCTGCGCGGCAGAGGACCGCAGAGTCCGAGCGACCGAGCGCCACGAAGGAATCCTCGCTGGCAGAAGATGAGGTCGACACGCTTCACGTCGGACAGATCCCGTCCGCACTAGCGGGCATCACATCGGTTGAGCCTGGGACGCCAATCGAGCATGCTCAGACTTTGATGATCAAGCACGACTACTCACAGCTCCCCGTTATGAAGGAGACGTTGGTAGGTGTCGTCAGCTGGGAGAGCATTGCCCAGGCCTCGCTCCAAAAGAAGGTCTCTTCCGTTGATGACTGCATGGTCACACCGGTGACCGTTGCCCAGGACGCCGATCTTCTCGCGAGCATTGAACTGATCGTCAGTGCTGATTACGTCATAGTCCTCGGCCCGGATGCCGCACCGACGGGAATCGTCACCACGGCCGACCTGGCCGGGCAATTCGACCGGGTTGCGAGGCCGTTCCTGACGATCGGCGAATGCGAGCGAGAACTCCGGCGACTCCTTGATCGCCACTTCGATAAGGACACGCTCCATGCCGCGACCAAATACAAGAAGAAGGAGAAACGTGGCGCAGCCGCCATGACAATCGGCGACATCAAACACTTCGTAGATCGCGCTGAGAACTGGAAAGCACTCGGCCTGAGACTTTCGAGGGAAGCGTTCGTGGAATGGGTAGATCTAGTGCGTCAGCTCCGGAACGAGATTGCCCATTTCAATCAAGACGAAGACTCGATGATGATGCTTGATCAAGTAAGCAACCTGACCAAGTTCCTTCGCACCTTGAAGCCCGTTAGCTGAGGCAACAGCAACGAGCGCATACTCACGAGCAGCCAGCCCTCGTCGAGCAGTCAGCAGCCGTCTCACCCGTAAACCCGCCTGAGCACGAGCCGCTGCCCCAGCGTCCACGTCACCGTCGTCAGCAGGTAGATCCCCGCCGCGAGCGGCACGAACACCGCCACCACCGCGGTCATGAACTGCAGAGCCCCGAGCATCGCCACCGGAACCCCCGGCACCCTTTCCGCCGGCGTGATCCGAAACGCCCGCCGTGTGATCTCCCCCACCGTCGCGATCGCGAGCACGAGGCATCCGATCACCAGCCAGGTCGCGAGGCCGGCGGTTCCGGTCGACACGGCGTGGACCAGGCTCGTCCCGAGCGGAACGCCGAGCAGCGTCTGCGACAGCAGCTCGTTGGCGTGCCCGGCGAGGTTCGGGTGGATGAACACGGAGTACAGCAGGCCGACGATCGGCGCCTGGACGAGGATCGGCAGGCAGCTGGCGAACGGCGACACGTTCTCGGAGCGGTAGAGCTCCATCGTCTCGCGTTGCAGGCGTTCCCGGTCGCCGCGGTATCGGGTCTGGATCTCGCGCAGCCGCGGCGCGAGCCGCATCCGTGCCTGGTCTGCTCTGGCTTGAGCGATGCCGGCGGGGATCAGCGCTGCCCGCACCACGAGGGTCACGAGCACGATGGCGAGCGCGCCGGCGAACGCTCCCGTCCAGGGGGTGAGGAGCGAGGTCAGGCCGAGGAGGCCGCGGGAGGTGAGGTCGAGCAGGGTGGAGATGACAGGCAGGGTGGTGATGTCCACGGGGTTCCGTTCGTCGGAGCGATCAGGGTCGGCTGATCGGCCGCGAAGGGATGCCGGGGCACACGGTGCCCGGACGGTTCGACGCTACGCGGCCGCAGTCACCTGACCGGGCCCGCGACGGCGGACGTGTCCCGTCGCATCGGGGTCGCTCTGCGCGAGCGGCGCCGTGAGTTCGATACGGCGGGTGGGATGCGGGGTGGAGCCGCGGGTGGCTGCGTGGCGCGTGGTCGCGAGGAGCGCGAGTGTGAGGACGGCAAGCGCGAGCAGTGCGACGGTGAGAGCGGCTCCGCTCATCGAGGGATCGACGACGAGTCCGAGGACCTCGAGCACGACATGCAAGAAGTCTTGGATCATGCTCGCCTCCCCTGCTCGTCGCGCCGTGTGAATGTCAGGCTAATGGATGCCGCGTCTCAGCCGAGCTTGACCAAGTTGACACTACGGTTCCACAGCACGCGACGGTGGAAGCTTTCGGAGAGGCCTTCGTGCCTGGCCGCCCCGAAGATAGAGCGCCCGCGAGCGCGGGCCCCCCGATCGGGATCTAGAGGGAAGTGGTGGGGGTTCGATGGCGCTCGCCCCCATGCGCCCGTGTGTGATGGAAGTCGAAAGACCCCGATTCGCGCCATGGCTGCTACATCAGTATACGGATTGTGCCGACTTTAGTAGCAGCCGCTCGTAGTAGTTCTCGCTTGCGTTCCAGGAGAACATTGAGGGATCGCGTCGACTCCGCGTCATGCGACGAACCGCATCTCTCGAATAGCCATCACCCATCGCTTTAGCGATCTGCGCTGGGGTCGCACCGGGGAACGTTGGCAAGCTGAGTAGCAGTAATGCGCGAGCCGTCTCTCCGTCGCGGCTTTGCATCCCGTACTCGATCAGCCTTTGGGCGCGGTCCAGGAGCTGAGTCTTCATTGGGCTCAGACTCTCAGGATCCATGAATCGGCGCAGCATGGTGAGAACCCCAAACGCGTCCAGATCCTCAATGCTCCGCCCCCGTCGCTCTAGTAGCGATAGCAAGATCGTTTCCGGTATCTCAGGCTCCACAAAGAGTAGGCAGTCAATCAGGAGCAGAGTGTGCGCCCCGAATGATGCTTCATCGTGAACGGCCGTCAGCTGGGCGACGAGTTCGCGTCGGACGCGATCCCGGAACTGAAGCTTGTCGAGCGCTCCAAACCCTCCGACTTCGAGTTCTCCCATCGAAGCCGCCACCATACGAGTCAGCTTGACGCTGTGCGACACCGACGGTGCACCTGAGTAGATGAAGAGGCCCACGTCGAGAACCGCGATGAGGTAGTTGACGAACTGGCGTCGAGCTGCATCGATGACGCCCGGGTCTTCATTCCGGATAGCTTCGTCCAGTTGCTTCCGAAACCGCCGAACCGTCTTGTCTCGTCGTCGTCCAAGCTCGTAAAGGTAGGAGTTAGCGAGCTCGCCGTGCTCGAGACCTGTGTCAATCAACAGCGCCTTGTAATCCAGGATGGCCTTGCGCGATGAAAAAAAGAGGGTCCCCGCAGCCTGCGGAACCTGGCCAGCGCTCTCGTAGACAGTGCGACGCTTGAGATCCTCACGGATACGCACCTTGGCGACAGACATATGCGATTGGAGGGGTGTATCAAAGTGGCGCTGCTTCTGTTCATTGAGATGCAACTTGAACGAAGCCAGTTGAGTTGCGATGATCTCCTCCGCTACGAGCGCCTTGTGGGGGTCGGCCAAGAACACGAAGTAGTCATCCACATACCGCATGATTTCGTAATGCGAGCCCCGAACGAGATCTACGTTTGCCATCTCTCTTTCTACTCGAACATCTACCTCTTGAAGAATTATTTCGGCGAACACGCGGGACAATTCAGGGCCGATGATTATCCCGCTTGTCTCCGCATAATTCAGGTACTGCATCAAATGGTCGAACCGGCCACCGAAAGTATTCTTTGTCTCGCGCTGCATATGCTTACTTGCGTATATTCCGTTAGTTACCCAGGAGACCGTGTGGGTGTAAACGCTGTCAAAGCACTTTGCCACATCAGCCCGCATGAGATGCGGAAACTTGCGCTCGCAAGCTTGGAACTCAGGCGACGAGTAGAAGCGGTTGATGTTGTTGTACTTGCGATAACTGAAGTACGAAGACACGTGTTCGTACTCGAGATCTGACTGCTCGAACCCGTACGATTCGCGATCCCAGGGACCATCGAACACTGACTCGGGTCTTACTTGAACGCGAGCGACCCTGTGCGGATGCCGAATAGAGAAGCCGCTGCGATTTGTGTAATACAGGATGGAATCGCGGTTTTCGTGGACGAAAGATGCCATCTGCAGCATCGAGTGCGGGTGGGGCACCGACAGAACGCGAGACTTCCCATTGTTCCTCCGCGACCGGAACTTGAACGGATACCGCAGATCGCACTTCGTCCCGCCGTCAGTGAGTCGGAATTCTCGGCGACCGCCGCGGAGTGTGCCGGCACCGAGTTTGATCGGATCAAAGATGAGCGCAAGCCACTGCTTTTCCGCCAGTCCCAATCGGGAATCAAGAACAGAGAACTGATGAGCCCCTATCCACGTGAACTTGAGACCCCGCAGAAACCTATACAGTCGCGTCACGTCGAAAGGTATCGGCACCTCGTAAGGCAGGATCTCCGATGTAAGGGCGCGGAGGGGATCCCGGGTTGCCCTCGAATGACCCATCAGGATACCCCGTCCCACACACTAACGATTTGTTCCACTCGCTTCTGAGAGAAGCGCAGGAACGGCCGGCTCGTAAACATATTCACAAACGAGATCTCCCCCATCCTCTCACGCATCCTGGCAGGCATCTTGGACGCATGCTGAACCATAAAGGCCTCTAGGAATTGGTCCAGTTCAACGAGTTCCGCACCGCCGTCGTCGAGCGCGCTGTTCGAGAAATAGAGTCCGATCGCCACGTTGCTCTTCGAGTTGAGGAGCCTGGTGTTTCCTGCGAGGTAACGAATGCGATCGAGAAGCATCCCGTTGTGCCCGTGGTTCGGCCAAACCGCGTTCGGAGCCGATGCCAACCACGCCTCCAGCGCGAGTTCGAGCCGCCGTACGCGCCGAGCTTTTCGCCTATCCGTGAGCCCCGTGCGAAGTTTCCCGTCGATCCTCGCGAACGTGTACCCCAGATACTCCACAACCGTCCCGGTTGGGTAGTCACCCTTCCCATCAGCGACGACGTTGTACGTCTTCGTCGTATTTGGTTTCAGTTGGAGACCCGTCAGCGTCCTCAGCACCGAATCCTTGACCTGCGAGAGAGCCTGAGCGCTGTCGGTCACGATGACGACGTCGTCCACGTATCTCGCGTAGAACAGCACGCCAGGGTGAGTTTTGAGGATCGAGTCGAAGTCGGTCATGTACAACTCGGCGAGGTGGGAACTCATCCCTACCCCGCGCGGCAGTCCCGACTTCACCCCGGTCACTGCTTCGAACTCAACGAGCAACTGTCGCGTGAGACCCATGCTCACGCTGTCGAGGTTCGAGAACCTCGACAGCCGTTCTAGAAGAGCCGAGTGAGGAATTGACTCGAAGAAGGCCTCGATATCGAGCTTCATCACCGCGTGTTCGTACGACTTTTCGAGAGCTGACTGGAGCGCGCGGACGATGCTGTTGCGACTTGAAACGGTGACAGATGCCGTGGCCCGGATTGATTCCGCTGCCTGCTTCGCTGGGTAGAAGACGTCAAGAGACCGGTCAATTTGATAGGTGGCTTTGCCTCCCACAACTGGACCAACTGTGAGCCCGAACCTGAACTCGTCGCGCGTGAGCTTCTCTTCGAACGAGACAAGCGCACCTCGCAAGGCAGACTCAACTGCTTGATCGCGGCTGGCTCTCAACTGCAGTCTCAACGCGCGATACTCGTCGCGAAGCGTGACGCGGGCGGGATCCGCACGGTCATGATTCGCGGCCGCCGCAAAAAACTGCTTGCGTGCTATCCGCATCGCTCGCGTCGCACGTCCGACTGCGGGATCCAGCCGGCTGATGTCCTTGCCTCGTCGGTTCTCCCGCTCGGCAAGCTGAACGAAGCTGCGAAGTGTATAAGGTGCCGCGTCCACGCTGTTGTTCAACTCCGTATCGCGCTGAGCCGACCGGCCAGCTCCCGTGATCGAGGCGCCCGCTAAGCAACCGGCACACCCAGGTTCGTAACAAAACAGTAGCCGCACCGAGCAGCAGGATTCGTTTGCCACTGCCGCTGGCGCGGACTCGAACATCGACTGCCAGACGTCGGCTTATTTGCGGCCTTGAACTCGACCTATAGACAAAAGCTAGCGAGAATCACGGCAGCGAGGAAGCGAGCAAAATTCGCCTGGGCGAGTACGAGTGCGCGGCTGCGCGCGGCGCGGCAAGCGATATGCCGCAGTCTCGCCCCGGGGACCGAGAGCTAGATCGATGGAGCACTCGGACCGACCTCTTCGAGGACTATCTGGACGACGTCGCGACGCGACCAAACCACGCCATGCCGTTGGTTGCGCTGCCGCCTGGATCTCAGACGCGGTAGGCCCGACCTCAGTACTGGTGAGCAGATTGATCGAAGCTTCCGCTGTGCCCGAAACTCGCTACCCGTCGCGCCATGACGCTCGACCAAGCCGCCTGAAGGTCACATAACGCCGACAAAAACCCCATTTGCCTGATCGCGCCTAGACAAGTTCTTGGTCAGACCAATCCAGAGTGCCCCTGGAGGGACTCGAACCCCCAACCGTTTCCTTAGGACGGAACTGCTCTTCCATTGAGCTACAGAGGCTGGCCCGTCGAGTCTACCGATCCCCCGGCGTCCGATAGGTTCGCGACATGACCGTCCGGCGCGCACTTCCCCTGCTCGCCTCGACCGCGTTGCTCCTCACCGGATGCGCCGGCCAGTCGCAGCCTCCGCACGACCCGCCCGCCGGACCGCAGCTGCCGCCCGTCGGCGCCCAGCTCGACTATCAGCTCGGCGGCGCCTACGACCCAACCAAAGGTGTCGAGATCGTGGCTCGCGACCGGACCGCAGCATCCGTCAATGACCTCTACTCCGTCTGCTACGTCAACGGCTTCCAGACGCAGCCGGGCGAGCTCGACACCTGGCCCGACGACCTCCTGCTCCGCGATGACGACGACGAGCCGGTCATCGACCCGGACTGGCCGGACGAGGTCATCCTCGACACCCGCAAGGCGGACGAGATCGCGAAGATCGTCGGGCCGTGGATCCGCGATTGCGCATCCGACGGGTTCGACGCCGTCGAGTTCGACAACCTCGACACCTACACCCGCACCGACGGCGCCCTCAGCCGCGACGACGCGCTCAACCTCGCGACCTTGCTCGTCGACACCGCGCACGACGTCGGACTCGCGGCCGGGCAGAAGAACGCCGCCGAGGATGCCTCCCTCCTTCACTCGCGCGCCGGCTTCGACTTCGCCGTCGTCGAGGAGTGCGCGGCCTACGAGGAGTGCTCCGCCTACACCGAGGTCTACGGAGATCACGTCCTCGCCATCGAGTACGCCGACAACCTCCCCCGCCCGTGGGACGAGGTCTGCGCCGACCCGGACACACCGGCATCCGTTGTGCTGCGTGATCGGGATCTCGTCACGCCGGACGATCCGGCGTATGTGTTCGAGACCTGCGAGTGAGAGACGACCGCCCGGTCACTCGCTGACAGGCATGTGCGCCCTCAGATACTCGCGCAGGGCCGGGTCGCAGACGTAGATGTACGTTCCGAGGATCCCGCGCGTGAGCAGGACCCCGTAGATGTTGCGGATGAACGTCAGCAGGTCGTCATCGGAGTAGACGACGCCGAGCTGCTTGTTGTTCTCCTTGCCTTTGGTGTCGTGATACGACGCGCGATCAACGACAAGCCGTCCGCTCACCGTGTCGAACCGAAGGTCGGGACCGATGATCACACCCGCATAGTTCAGGTCGTAACCCTGCACCGTGTGGATGGAGCCGACCTCGTTAACTGATGTCGGCTGGTTGATCCAGTCCTTGTCGGTGCTGTTCCACCGCAGTTGGACGTCGTCAATCTCGATGTCGAACGCAGATCGGTCCTTTCGGCTCCGCCACTTCCACGCGTATCCGGCGAGAAGTCGGGCGAGGCCGTGCTCCTCGTTCCTGGCATGGATCTGGCGACGCATCTCGCCGAGGTCGTCGAAGAAGCGCAGGTCGTAGTCTCCGAGACCACGCAACCCACCCGGCGACGGCTCGCCACGAAGCAGAGCACGGATGCCCGCTACGTAGTCCGATCCCGCGGCGACCCGCATCTGGGTCATCAAGTGAAAAGCCCGGTTGTCCGCTCTCGCGCGCTCGAGGATCCCGCGAAGTGTGGCAAGCGGTAGATCAGCAGGCCGCACCGTCTGCTCAGCATCAAGCAAGAAGATCTGATGGCGGCTCTTCGCGCGTACCCAGTCGAGCTGAGTCTTCGACAGATCGTCCGCGCCGAACAGGTCCTGGTTGATGATCGAGAACCGCTTGTTGTTCACCCCAGACGACTGGTTCGCACGCTGGTTGAGCCGGTGCGTTTCGTCGACGAGCAGGATGTCCCACTCCTCAGCCGACGCCCCTACATCGAACGGCGTGAGCACCTGCGCCTGGCTTAGCTTCGGCGTCTTCCGGAAGACCCGCTTGATCGACTCACGAAGCGACTGCTGCGGCACAACGATCCCGATGCGAAGGTCACGGAGCAATTCTCGGTTCTCGGGAACGAAGTGCTCGGCGAATACCGAATCGGGCTCGAAGTCGACCGCAGAGTCGTAGTCGCGAATGTCTGCCAGAAGCTTCATGAGATAGATCGCGACGATCGTCTTGCCCGTGCCGGGGTGTCCTTCGATCACACTCGTCGAGGTCCCTCCGACAGCGAGGTCCTGGAAAAGACCCTCGAGGATGTTCTCTACGGCGCTGGCCTGCTCAGGAGTGAGCACCTTGAACGGCGACAGCTTGAAGAGGTCGCTGTTCTCGATCTCGGGGATGGTCTGGCGGAATAAGCCCTCGGAGCGGAGCTGCTCGAAGATGTCGGCAAAGCTCTCGCGATAGATCTCGCGCTCGTAGTAGCGAGCGTCGACGATCCCCTCGTTGCCGTTCGCGACTTCGAACTGACCGTCGCCGGCCAGCCATCTGATCAGATGCGATTCGAGGTCGAGGCACGCGGACTTGTTGAACGTCTCATCGAAGACCACCCGTACCTGGCGGAAGTTCGCTTTCGAGGGACTCGCGAGGTGTTGCCGCATCCGGGATCCTGCATTGACGGTCTCACCCACATACACCGAGGAGGTACCGGCCTTACCCGCACCATCGAGCACATAAACGACCGGCCAGTTGCGTCGACGCTCGTCGGCTTGCGCCCACGCATCCGCAGCGCTTTTCGTGAACGGGAGGCGCTCGATCTCAAAGGGCGTCATATTTGGCGCTGGTCCCCTTCGCGCGGTCTACGGGATACTTCTGTGCTGTCGTTCGAAGCTTCTCGAGCACGATCTCGTCGAGATCGAGACCGAGCTTTTCGGCGAGGAGGATGCAGTACGTCACGACGTCAGCGAGTTCCTCTCGGACCCGATCGGCATCGGCGTCATCACTCCACTGGAAGCATTCGAGGAGCTCAGCCGCCTCGATCGACACGCTCTTCGCCAGGTTGGCCGGCGAGTGGAACTGTGCCCAGTCGCGCTCCTCAACGAACTCCTGCAGCGCACGTCTGACCTGCTCACTCGTCACAGGACCGACGCTATCAGCGCGTTCGGCGAGGGTCAGCGGTACCGGACGACGGCCTCGCGAATCGCATGCGCGAACTTGAAGATTCGTCGAACGTCCTGATCGTGTGCCGCGTCGGTCTTTGATTCGTTTGCAGGAAAAGGATCCCATCCTCAGCCGACGAAACGATTGCTCTTACCCAGATTGCAGGACTGGCAGAGAACCTGCAGGTTGGACATCTCGGTCAGCCCGCCGCGCGAAACAGGGATGATGTGGTCGATGTGAAGCGTCGCATCGTCGGCGGTGGCACCACAAGCGCGACATCGCCGTCCATCTCGCTGGAGCACGTCGATGCGCATCTTCGGCGTCAGGAGGGATCGCTCGCGATCGCGGAGGAATTGCGTTGTCGAGCGCCTATCCCGATCCTCTCGGGCAAGGCCCAGCTCCTGGCGCAGATCGTCGAACCCCCATGCGTGCGACTTCTCATACGAGTTGCGTCCCTGCGGGCTGGTGTAGCGCGCCACTCCGACGATCCGCGCCTGAGGAGTCGGCCGCTCGAGGAGTGTCTCCGTGAAGAGCCGTTCCTCAACCGCGTCGAAGCGCGTCTTCGCGACATCAGCCCGCTCGCTTCGACCGAGTCGTGGCAGCGCCTCGGCGCCCACTCGCGCTTCGTAGTCCAGGTGATGGCGGAGGACCTGACGTCGAACATCCATCTGCTCAACGATGGCCTGCTCACGTTCGAGCACTTCTTCACGAAACCGACGGCCGAGATCGAAGGCGTCGAACTTCGGCTTCGAATCGAGCCGCACCTCGAACGAGAACGAGATCGGCGGCAGGGGCGCAACAGCTTCTTCGAAACGGTGATTCAAGCGCCCGAGCATCTCAAGAGCTGCGCTGGACTCGGCGACCCGTCGGCGTGTCCGTCGTCGCAGAGCGGCACGAGCGCCCGCGATAACCCCGACCACGAGCAAGACCGCAGCGACCACAGCTAGCAGCCAGAGTGCGACTGCCCAGATATCGAAAGGCGCCGTCGACAAAACAACCATCAGATCCCCCGCTGTGAAGAGCTCATCCGATACGAGGATCAGCAGCTCACCTTATCCAGCCGCCACCTTCTTGCATCCGCGCATCGGCCATCGACGTTACGTTGGAGAGACGACGCGCCCGGAGGCACATCCAATCCGGGCCGCTCACCCACGACCACACCGGCGGACGCACCTCGCCACCAGGAGGCCACCCCACCATGAGCACGGACCTCACCCCCGCGGCATCCGCCCCCACCACTCCGGACATGCGCGGCACCACCACCGTCCCCTGGATCGCCGTCATCGCGTTCACGGTCCTCGCGTGCGGCCTCGCGTGGCTGGTCACGATCCCCCTTTGGATGGGTGACGGCCTCGCCACCCCGATCGCGCCGCTGATCCTGCCGGTGATGATGTTCACGCCGGCTGTCGCCGCACTCATCGTCACGCTGTTTCTGCGGCGCTCAGCCGGACGGCGTGCCTGGCGCATGCTCGCCCTCGTCCCGATCAAGCCGTTGGGGCGCTTCTTCGGCATGCTCGGCATTGCCGTGGGCATCTCGATCCTCGTGCCGGTGCTCGCCACGTTCATCGCCGCCGCGACGGGAGCGCTGCAGCTCGACCTCGTGAACTTCTCGGGCTTCGCCGCGGCTCTCCAGGCTCAGCTCGACGCCGCCGGTGCGCCGAACATCGCGCTCCCGGTCGGCGTCCTCGTCGTCATCCAGCTTGTCTCCATCCCCGTCGGCGCGGTGATTAACTCGTTTCTCGCGTTCGGTGAAGAGCTCGGCTGGCGCGGCTGGTTGTTCTCCGCCCTGCGCCCGCTCGGCATCTGGCCGACACTCCTCATCGCCGGAGTCATCTGGGGGCTCTGGCACTCGCCGATCATCCTGCTCGGCTACAACTTCGCCGAGCCCAACCTCTTCGGCGTCGCCCTCATGGTGGTCGGATGCCTCAGCTTCGGCATCCTGCTCGGCTGGCTGCGCCTGCGGTCCGACAACGTGTGGCCCGCCGTCCTCGGTCACGGCGCGTTCAACGCCGCCGCGGGGTTCGCGTTCCTCGTCTCGACGCCCGACCTGCAGCCGCTCGCCGCGTCCCCGCTGAGCTGGCCCGGCTGGCTCGCATGCGCCGCGGTCATCCTCCTGCTGCTGGCGCTCGGCCAGTTCAAAAAGTCGCGACTGCCGCAGACCGGCGCCTGACACGCTCAGGCGTCGGGCGACGTCCCCGACGGCGGCTCGTCGCTCTTGGGCTTGGTGCCCCAACCCGTTTCGCGGCGCAACTGTACGAAGCCGGTGACGATCAGTACCAGCGCCACAAGGATGAAGAGCACCCGCACCCACGCATGCAGGCCCGGGAACAACAGGTTCGGGAGCGCACCCGCGAAGGTCGCACCGATGAAGTACCAGACCGCGACCGGTGTCTCGTTCTTCGATTCCGTCACCGCGTGCTCCTTTTGTCCTCATCGACGGTAAGCCGCAGGCTCTGCGGCACGCCTCCCTCTTGCGGCGGAGATCGCTACTCCGCGAGCCTCTGCTCGGTGTGGGCGATGCGATCTCGGCGCCACGCCGACGACGACACGTGCAGATCACTGACGGATGCCTGGAACACCTCGTGAGCTCCGGCCGAGTCCACCCCGAGCCGCGCCTGAATCGCGGCTAGCGCCTCGTCTTCGGTCGCCGTGCCGTCGATGGCGGCGGTGATGTCGGGGAGGCGCGATGTGGCATCCAGAATCACCCTCTGGCGACGAAGGTCCTGTTCCATCGCCCGCCGTTGGCGATCACTGTTCCGTGAATCCTCCGCCATCCTGGCCGCCTCGATTGTCTGCGCCGACACCTCGATCCGCACCGGCTCGCTCCGCACCCTCAGCGGCACGAGGAGCGCGTGGAGATCGTACGCGCCGGGCGTCAGCCCTGCCCACGATGACTCTGCGATCTGCACCGGCACGCGTGCGTACTCGCCCGGGTCGAGAGGTACCGCGCGCGGCCCACCCATCGTGGCCCAGCCGATGTAGACCTCGTCTTTGCCCAGCGGGGCCACTGCGCCGACGACGGAGAAGGAGTCCCCATCCGGCTCCCACCGCACCTCACCGGTGTTCACGATGTCGATGGCGAAACCATCCGGAGCCGAGTCCGGCCGGACCACCGCCGGCCACCGCAATGTGAGCCCGCGACGCCGCTCTGCGAAGCTCGCGCGCAGCGGTTCCGGCTTGTCGAGGAACCACACCTCGTCGCCCGGGCCTATCGAGGCGAGATGTCACAGCCACCGTTCGGCGTCGAGCGGGGCACCGATCTCGACGGCCTGGCCGCGTTCCTTGAGCACGCGCCAGCCGTTCGGCTGCGCCACGGAGAACGGCTCGCCGCCGTGGCGGGCCACCAGATCAGCGAACGGTTCCCCCTCCTCGGCGAGCGCCGCAGGATCGATCGCCTGACCGTGCAGGCGCGGGAGCTCGTCGTCCGGGTGCATCCGGCCATGCTCGCACGGACGGCGCTCACTGCCGAGCGCTCACCGCGGTCGTCGCCCGCACGCCTTCGGCGGGTTCGCGAGCGGTGCATCACGTGATCGGCGGAGGCTGCTTGCAGATCGGCAAGTAGTGACCTAGCGTGGCCGGACGAACGAAGACAGGAGGACGAATGGATGGCACCCGTCGGGCAACCCTCGCAGATCTGCCCTCAGCCCCGGCCTGGCAGTGGACCGCCTCGGAGATCACCCTCATCGTCGGCATCCCGCTGATCGCGTACATCGGCGGCGTCGCCGCGGCAGTCGGCTCGATTCCCGGTTTCGCACTCGTCTGCTTCGCAGCCGTGGGAATGGTGACGTTCCAAGCGTTGCGGGTGATCCGCCGCAACCAGCCACGCGTCCCTGCGTACACCGCCCCTATCGCCGTCTTCGTCGCTGTCGTCACGATCGTGACGGGCTGGAATCTCTTTCAGTTCGCCCCGCACACAGCGCTCACGACCTGGCTGTGGCCGGCCGTACCGGTCGTCCTCTTCGTCGTCGTTGTTGCGCTGATCCGGTGGGGTCGCCGATGACCGAAGCCGCGACGGAGCGGGAGCTGCTCGTCCTGCCGCGGTTCAAAGTCCTCGGATTCCTGTGCCAGGTCGACGAATCCGACTATCGGTCGCTCGAAGAGTTCACCGGCCTGAGCATCCCCGACATCTCCAAGGCGGTCGGATTCCTCGACGACCGCGAACTCGTCCAGGTCCGCAAGGAACGGAACGGCCGGTACGCGCACACCATCGTGCGGGCGACACCACTCGGCGTGCAGACCTTCCGGAACCTGTTGAACGGTCTCCGCAAGTACGGGATGGGCTGATCAAAACCTAAAGGGTGTAGGTTAACCCTTCGTGCCCCGCGCGAACCTCTCCCCCGACGCCCTCACCCGGTCAGCACTCGACCTCATCGACGCCGACGGACCCGACGCGCTCTCGATGTCGGCGCTCGCCCGCCGCGTCGGCGTGCAGACCGCCAGCCTCTACGCCCACGTCCGCGACCTCGCCGCGCTCCGCAGCGCAGTCCAGGCCGCCGTCTTCCACGAACTCGCCGACACGATCGGCGATGGGCCTACCCTCCGCGACCTCGCGAACGCGCAACGCTCCTACGCCTTCACACGCCCGGCGCGCTGGGCGATGATCTCTCAGCCGGTCGAGCGCAACGAGATCACCGAGCCCGCGGCATCCCGCATCTCGGCGCTCGTCGTCGGCTCGCTCGACGACTACGCGCTGCCCTCGAGCGAGACCGTCCACGCGGTCCGCTTCGCGAGCGCCACGATAGCCGGCTACCTCGCCCTCGAATCCGCGTCGTCGTTCGCCCACCGCGACGAAGCCACCGACACCTCCTGGAACCGCGCCCTCGACGCGCTCGACCGCGCCCTCCGCACCTGGACTCCGAAGGACCCCGCATGATCGACATCACCCTCGACACCACGACCATCCGCGGACTCGCCGAACTCGAACCCTCCGAGCGCGGCCTGCGCCTGCACCGCCTGCCCGCCTGGGTCCGCACCCAGTACCCCGAGCCGCAGCTGCTCGGCGTCGAGGCGCAGCCCGCCGGCGCGCGCATCGCGGTGCGGACCGCGGCATCCCGTCTCGAACTCGACCTCCACGCGACGCGCGCCACCCTGCGCGGACTCACCCGCCCGCGCGGACGCGTCGACGTCCGCATCGACGGCGACCTGCACGACAGCGTCGAGCTCGACGGCGGCGACACCCTCGACACCGACCCGGCCACCGGCATCCGTCAGCTCATCGAAGGGCCGGTGCAGCGCATCACCGTCGACGGGCTCGACCCGCGTGACAAGCTCGTCGAGCTCTGGCTGCCGCACAACGAGACGATCGAGCTCATCGCGCTGCGCGCCGACGCTCTCGCCTCCCCCGACACGACCGAGCGCCCGCGCTGGGTGCACCACGGCAGCTCGATCAGCCAGGGCTCCAACGCGACGCAGCCGAGCTCGACGTGGGTCTCGCTGGCCGCCCGCCGCGCCGCACTTGACCTCCGCAACCTCGGCGTCGGCGGCAGCGCGCAGGCCGACCCGTTCATGGCGCGCGTCATCCGCGACACCCCCGCCGACGTCATCAGCGTCGCGCTCGGCATCAACGTCGTCAACGCCGACGCGATGCGGCTGCGCGCGTTCGTCCCCGCGGTCCACGGCTTCCTCGACACGATCCGCGACGGCCACCCCGACACGCCCCTGCACCTCATCACGCCCATCTGGTGCGGCATCCACGAGCAGACCCCCGGCCCCGGCACCATCGACCCCGAGTCCTTCGCCACCGGCACGCTGCTCTTCGGCGCGGCCGGCACCCCCGGCGACACCGCCGGCGGACGCCTCACCCTCGAGGTTATCCGCGACGCCCTCGCCGACGTCTTCGCACACCGCGACGACCCGAACCTGCACCTCGTCGACGGCCTCGCCCTCTACGGCGAAGCGGATGCCGCGACCCACCCGCTGCCCGATCGACTCCACCCGAGCCCCGAGGCGCACCGCCTCATCGGCGAGCGCTTCGCGAGCGCGGTGTTCGGGATCGTCTGAGAACTGGCGTCGCGACGGCCGACCTGGATAGCGTGCGGAGTATGCGCGCCGCTCCGACCACCGTCCGGCGCTCCGCGCCTGCTCGAGCCGCTGTCGCGCTGACCGTCGCCATCGCGGGCCTGACGCTGCTCGCCGGCTGCACGGTCGACACGTCGGAGCCGGCGGCGGTCGAGTCGTCGGCCGCTCCCACGCCGCGCGAGACGTCGAGCTCGTCTGATGCCACCGGCGAGCAGCGCGCGGAAGAGCAGAAGGTCCGAGAGACCTGCGCGTCATCGCCCGAGCGCGCCGACACCGGGCACCGCGACGGAGCCGACGGCGCGGTCTACGAACGCGACGACGAGGGGCTCGCAACGATCTACGTCCTCGCCGAGCGGGACAACCTGCAGAGCATCGCCGACCGGTTCTGCCTCGACCTCGTCGAGCTGCAGGAGACGTATGCGCCCGACACCGTGCTTTACGTGGGCGAGCACCTCGCGCTGCTGAAGGAGTCCTACGCCGACGCCCGCCGCGCGTCGGGCTACCTCTTCCCCGCCTGCCCCACTGACGCGAACGGCAACCCGACCGTCGCGTCGGCGAGCTGGCAGCCCATCGAGTACAACTCGCCGGTCTCGCGCGCCACCATCTCCGGCAAGCCGATCGACACCGGTGAGGCGTACGGCGCGAAGGGCAGTGCGACGACGGATGCCGATGGCGCACTCGTCGACTACACCGTCGCCGCGAACGACAACTGGCGCAGCATCCGCGACCGGTTCTGCTTCGACCGCTACTTCATGTCGACGCTGACGGGAGACTGGCTCGGCGGCGACTCCGTCATCCACCCCGGCGACGTCATCCCGCTGCAGCCGACGCACCTCGAGCTCGACGATCGGGACGCGCCCGCCGAGTGAGGTCGCCCGCGCACCGAATCACCGCTCGAATGCCGAATCACCGCTCGAATGCTGGCACCTCGCTGGTGACTCGGCAATCGGGTGGTGATTCGGCAGAGGATGCCCGGACCCCCCACGCTCCCGAGCCTCAGCTAGCGAACGCCGCGATCTGCAGCAGGTTGCCGACCGTGTCGCTCAGCACGGCGGTCGTCACCGGGCCGTGGTCCATCGGCGGCTGCGTGAACTCGACCCCCAGGCCCTGCAGGCGCTCGTACTCGGCCCGCACGTCGTCGACACCGAGGACGAAGAACGGGATGCCGTCCTCGAGCAGCGCGTCGGTGAACGGCGACACCGCGGGGTGACCCTTCGGCTCGAGCGACAGCTGCGTGCCCTCCGGCGACGTCGGGTCGACCACCGTCAGCCAGCGGTGCTCCCCCATCGGCACGTCGGCCGCGACGGCGAAGCCGAGCTTCTCGGTGTAGAACTCGAGCGCGCGCTGCTGGTCGTCGACGAACACGCTCACGGTCTGGATCTTCATGACTCTCCTCGGGGCACGGGCCAGCGGTCGGCGATCTGCGCGAGCGGCCGGGTGTCGATCGTGTGGAACTTGAACTTGCCGCGACGCTCGCTGTGTACGAGGCCCGCCTCTTCGAGAACGGCCAGGTGCTGCGACACCGCCTGCCGGCTGTGCGTCACGCCGCGATTGGCGAGGCGCACGCACAGCTCGAACAGCGTCTGCTCGTCGCGCTCGGCGAGGTCGTCGAGGATCATCCGACGGGTCTCGTCGGCGAGCGCCTTGAAGACATCACCCATGCGGCGAGCATCGGCAAGCTGACACTTGCCTATCAAGATCTCAGCCGACCGGATAGTCGACGTACGCGAACCGCGACCCGTCCGGCGTCCAGCTGTTCACGTTGATCGTCCCCTGCCCGCCGAACAGCGTCGCGACCGTCTCCGGATGCCGCCAGCCGCCGTCGCGCACGAGCCGCAGCTCGACCTCGACGTCGGCCGGGTGCCCGACCGTGCCGGGCGGGTAGCTGAGGTAGACCGTTGCGCGGCCGTTCGGCGCGGGGTGCGGAAACCAGTTGACCCGCTCGTCGAACGTGAGCTGCTCGATGCCCGACCGATCCCGGCGCAGGCGCGCGATCTGCGCGTGGCCGGGCGTCTCGGAGAACTGCTCGGTGTTCAAGTAGATCCACCCGCCGTCGGGCGACCACTCGCTGCCGTCGACGATCTGCCCGGTCGTGAACGGGGTGTCGTCGGTTCCGTCGATGCGCGCGACGCGCAGGTCTGCCGAGCGCACCCGACCGTCCTCGAGGGCGAGCGCGGTGTAGGCGATCCACGCGGCATCCGGACTCACCCCGTGCAGGAAGTGCAAGAACGGGTCCGCCGGATCCGTGATCCGGGTCGCCTCGCCTCCGCCCCGCGGCGCCCGGTAGATCTGCCCGTCGTTCGCCGAGAGCAGGAGGTCGTCCGACCCGGGCACGAGTACGTGATCGTTGTTGATGGGTGGGATGCCGGTGAACGGCACCTCGACGATGTCGGCACCACCGGCATCCGGGTCGAGCAGCCACAGCAGCCCGCCGCCGTTCAGCAGCAGCCCCTCGTCGCACCAGTTCGGCGCCTCGAGCAGCACCTCGTCGGTCTCGAACACGATCCGGTCGGAGCCGGTCACGACATCGAACACGTGGACGCGGCACCGCTGCCCGTCGAGGGCGAAGTCACGGGCCGGGAAGATGTCGGGCATGTCCTCACCGTAGCGAGGCGGCGCGTCAGTGGTCGTGGTCCTCGTCGAAGCCCTCGTTGTGTGTGCGCTGGTGCTCGATGTACTCGTCGGTCACATCCGCCGCGGGCGTGCCCTGCGTCAGCGACCACTCCGGAGCAGCGAGGGTGCCGCCGAGGATGCACTCCTGGTAGTACTGGCCGAACTCGTTCTCGGCGAGGATCGTGACGTACCAGCGCGGCGAGACCGTCCGCTCGTACACCGTCGGGTCGCCGATTTGGGTGTCCCCGGCGCTCTGGCCGCCCCGGTGCTCCTCGGCGCACAGCGCTCCGGCCTGCGCGTCGGTCATGCCGCCGGCATCCGGCGTCGGCGACTCGACCGGTCGCGTCGCCGGCGGTCCGGTGGGCGCGGGGGTGGCACTCGGGGTCGGGGTGGGAGTGGGGGTCGCTGTGTCTTCGGGTGTCGACGACGGCGTCGGCGACTCGCTCACCGAGGCACTCGGCGACGGGCCCGGCTCCGGCGCGCAGCCCGAAGCGAGCAGCAACACCGCGACCATCGCGCCGATCCAGCCGGCGCGCACCGTCATCCGCCCCACGGCAGCCTCCCCCTCGATGAGAAGAGAAGTCTCTCACCTGCCGGGCCAGCCGCCCGGCAGGTCAGCGCGCGGAGTACTCCGCGTCGGTCACGTGCTCGCCCCACACTGCCGACGGCTGCCCGGGCAGCTCGTCCCAGACCGCGACGTGCGCCATGAAGCTGTCGGGCGATGCTCCGTGCCAGTGCTCCTCGTCGGGCGGGCACACCACCGTATGACCCGCCGGCACCTCCGCGATCTCACCGCCGCGAGCCTGCACGTACGCAACACCCTCGATGACGTGCAGCGTCTGCCCGCCGGGGTGCGAGTGCCATGCAGTCCGCGCGCCGGGCGCGAACCGGACGATGCCCGCGTTCGCCTGCTGCCCGTCGCTCTGCGGCGTCGCGACCGGGTCGAGCCAGACGTCACCCGTGAACCACTCCGGCGGGTTCTTGACCGTCGGTCGGCGTTCGATCTGCATGGTTCCTCCTCACGATCAGACGGACTCGGCGGGCGCCTGCTGCGCCGCCCACGACGCGAGCAGCCGCAGCCGCTCGGCCGACGGCGAACCCGGCTCGGCCGTGTAGATGAGCATCGTCAGGCCGGGTTCGGCAGTGAGGGTCAGCTCCTCGTACACGAGGGTGAGCTCGCCCACCACCGGATGCCGGAAGCGCTTCGTGCCCGCACCGTGAATGCGCACGTCGTGCGCACCCCACAGCTGCCGAAAGACGTCGCTGCGCGTCGACAGCTCGCCCACGAGGTCCTGCATCTCGCGGTTGTGGGGGTCGCGCCCCGCCTCGGCGCGCATCGTGCCGACGCACATCGACGCGAACAGCTCCCAGTCGGGGTAGAACTCGTGCGACGCGGGGTCGAGGAACTGGAACCGCGCCATGTTCGGCGTCCGCCCGCCGTCGCCGATCATCGGCGAATAGAAGGCGCGCGCAAGCGTGTTCGTCGCCAGCAGGTCCATCTGCGCGTTCCGCACGAACGCGATGCCGTCGGTCATCGACTCGAGCGCCCACTGCAGCGACGGCCGCGACGCCGCCTGCTTCGACACGCGCGCACGGGCACGACCCGACAGTGGGATGCCGTCGGCCGCCCGCGCGAGGTCGGCCAGGTGCGTGCGCTCGGCGTCGTTCAGCTGCAGCGCCGTCCCGATCGCGTCCAGCACCGCGGCCGACGCGCCTCGGATGTCGCCGCGCTCGAGCTTCGCGTAGTACTCCACGCTCACGCCGGCGAGCATCGCCACCTCGCTGCGGCGGAGCCCCGGGACCTTGCGGATGCCGCCGGCCGGGAGGCCCGCGGCATCCGGCGTCACCTTCGCCCGGCGCGACGTGAGGAACTCGCGCACCTCGGCCTTGTTGTCCATGACCACCGAGCGTAGGCGTGCCCCGGCCGCGATGGGATGCCCTGCTGGTACACCTCACGGCAGGGACTCCCTGCGCGAGCGCAACCCGAGTTGCATGGATGCCGCGCACCGCCCCACACCCCCGACGGCGAGCGCACGAAGGAGCAGACATGCGTGCAGTGATGATGTACGGACCCGGCGACGTCCGGGTCGAAGAGCGCGAGAAGTCGCGCATCGAAGAGCCCACCGACGCGGTCATCCGCGTGACCGCCGCCTGCATCTGCGGCTCCGACCTCTGGCCCTACCGCGGCGCGGAGCCGCTCGGCACCACCCCGCAGCCCATGGGCCACGAGTACATCGGCATCGTCGAGGAGGTCGGATCGGAGGTCACCACCCTGCAGCCCGGCGACTACGTCGTGGGGTCGTTCGTGGCATCCGACAACACCTGCGAGATCTGCCGCGCCGGCTACCAGTCACGCTGCGTGCACAACGTGATGATGGGCGCGATCGGCACGCAGGCCGAGTACGCCCGCATCCCGCTGGCCGACGGCACGCTCGTCAAGACCCCCGGCGAGCCGACGCCCGACCTCATCCCGTCGCTGCTGGCGGCGTCCGACGTGCTCGGCACCGGCTGGTTCGCTGCCGTCGCCGCCGAGGCCGGTCCCGGCAAGACGGTCGCAGTCGTCGGCGACGGCGCGGTGGGCCTGCTCGGCATCCTCGCCGCGAAGCAGCTCGGCGCCGAGCGGATCATCGCCATGTCGCGCCACGCCGACCGCCAGGCGCTCGCGAAGAGGTTCGGCGCGACCGACATCGTCGAAGAGCGCGGCGAGGCCGGCGTCGCGAAGATCAAGGAGCTGACGGACGGCCTCGGCGCGCACAGCGTCATCGAGGCCGTCGGCACGCAGGAGGCGATGGACCAGGCTCGGCAGGCCACCCGCATGGGCGGCCACGTCGGCTTCGTCGGCGTCTCGCACGACGTCGAGATCGACGGGCTCGAGCTGTTCTTCTCGAGCATCCACCTGCACGGCGGCCCCGCCCCCGTGCGCCAGTACCTCGAGCACCTCATCGAGCTCATCTGGAACCGCGAGATCGACCCGGGCGCCGTCTTCGACCTGACGCTCCCGTTCGACGAGGCGGCCGAGGGCTACCGGGCGATGGACGAGCGCCGCGCCACCAAGGTGCTGCTCGAGTTCTGACGGCACATGACCACACTCACCACGCCGACGACGAGCCCGGGATCGCGCACACGCCTGCCTGTCGCGATCCTCGCCCTCACCGCGGGCACGTTCCTCATGGGCACGAGCGAGTTCGTGCTCGCTGGACTGCTCACGGGCATCGCCACCGACTTCGACACCTCCGTCGCCTACGCTGGTCTGACGATCACGGTCTTCGCGGTCGGGATGATCGTCGGCGCGCCGTCGATGGCGCTGCTCACACTGCGGATGCCGCGGCGCGTCACGCTGACGCTCGCCCTCGCCGTGTTCGGCGCGGGGCACCTCGCCGCCGCGCTGACCGAGTCCTTCGCGATGCTCCTCGCCGCCCGATTCGTCACCGCCGTCGCGACCGGAGCGTTCTGGGCGGTCGCCTCGGTCGTCGCGGCGGCGATCGCGGGACCGGCAGGGCGTGCACGGGCGCTGGGGGTCGTCCTCGCCGGCGGCATGCTGTCGAACGTGCTGGGTGTGCCGCTCGGTGCGTTCGCCGGGCAGCTCGTCGGCTGGCGCGGAGCGTTCTGGGGCCTCACTGTCGCCGCCGTCGTCATGGCCGTCGTCACGTTCTCGGTGGTCGACGAGCCTGCGCGTCCGTCGGCACCGTCGGTGCGGGCCGAGCTGCGAGCGCTGCGCTCACTCCGGCTCTGGCTCGCGCTCGCGACGTGCGCGCTCGTCACCGGCAGTGTGCTCGCGGTGTACAGCTATGTCGACCCGCTCCTCACGCACGCCGCCGGGCTCCCGGCGGACATCGTGCCTGTCGCGCTCCTCGTCTTCGGTGCAGGATCGCTCATCGGCACCCTGGTCTGCGGCCGCCTCGGCGACGCGCGACCGTATCGGACGGCGCTCATGACCGCTGCGGCGACCTCGGTGGCCATGGTGGGGCTCCTGACGACCGCCGGCACGCCCTTCGGGGCGATCGTCTTCCTCGCCGCGCTCGGCCTCGTGGGCCTGTCGTCCAACCCGATCCTGGTCGCCCTCGCGGCACGATTCGGCGGGGCCGCACCGGTGCTCGCGACGGCGCTCCCGACGGCGATCTTCAACCTGGGAACCGCGATCGGGACGGGGGTCGCGGCATCCGCACTCGCGCAGGTCGGACCGCTCGGTCCCGTCGTGGTCGGCACGGTGGTGTCCGTCTTCACCCTCGTCCCCCTCGGTGTGCTGGCCTGGGTCGATCGGCGCGCGCCGCTGGAGCGATGACGCTCAGAGGTCGTCGGGCGTCTGCCCCTCCTCCGTCGCGCTGAACCAGCCGAGCCAGCCGGTGTCGGTCGCGACCACTTCGTAGGGACCGCAGGCGAGCACCGTCGTCGGCAGCGGCTCGCCGAGGCTGCCGAAGCGGCTGTCGAACGGCAGCGCGCGACGCTCCGCCTGCTCGCAGCCTCGCGGCTCGCCGCCACCGTCGACCGCGATGACGGCGTTCGTCTCGTTCGTCGACGCGACGTTGCGGATCGTCCCGGCGTCGTCGGGGATCCACGCCGGCATCGTCACCCCGACCCAGCCGTCCTCGGCGGCGGCGCGGTCGGCGAACTCCTCGGCGTGCACCTTCGACAGCGCGTCCATCGGATTGCAGGCCGCGAGCGTGAGCACGAGCGCGGGAGCGAGGACTCCCGCGGCCGCAAGGAGTCGCAGCGGACGGGAGGCGGTGTGATGCGTCATGATCCGAGTCAAGCCGCCGCGCCCGCTGCCCGAATCGGCCCGCATGATGATCCGACGTACGCCGCGGGGATGATCCCGAAACCTCCGTAACACGTGTGAGTGCCCGGTCAACGTGTGTCTCAGGTTGCGACCCCCGCGGATTCTCGGCATCGTGGCCGACTCACGCAACGCAATCCACGGAAGGGGAGCGCCATGCTCACACTCACCGAGAACGCCAGCAGTGCCGTCAAGAACCTCGCATCGCAGATCCCCACCGAGACCGGTGGCCTCCGCATCGCCGAGGCATCCAACCCCGAGAACGGCTACGCCCTCTCGCTCGCCCCCGCTCCCGCGGACGGCGACACCGTCGTCGAAAGCGACGGCGCCCGAGTCTTCGTCGACGAGCCGACCCGCGTCGCGCTCGACGACCGCATCCTCGACGCTCGCGTCGAGGAGGACGGATCCGTCGGATTCGCCCTCGCGCAGGCGGTCTGACGCCGCACACATCGAGAGCCCCGGGCCGTGAGGTCCGGGGCTCTCGTGCGTTCAGCGTGCGTCCTCAGGCGCCGATCCACCGCAGCACGGTGCGAGCGCGGACCGCGGGCAGCGTCCACTCGCCCACGCCGCCGTCCCACTCGATCCGGAAGACCTCGGCGCGCTGATCAATCTCGTCGAGATACGACATACGCAACGGCAGCGCGCCGACGACGACACCCCTCAGCCGCACGTCGCCCAGCGTGATGCGGCGCACCGAGACGGTCGCCTCGCCGCCGACCTCCTCGCCGAGCGTCAGCCCTTCGCCCTGACCGTCGACGAGTCGGCTGCGGCAGAACACCCGCCGCGGACCGCCCGCCGACGAGAGCACCGCACCGAACACCTCTGCGACTGCGCTGACGATCTCCCCCACCATGCCGCCATCATGTCAGCACGGCACGGGAGCGGGGTGCGACTCAGCGCAGCGCTTCGACCCGGTCCATCGCCTTCGCGGGACGGATGAGCGCGCGCACCGACTCGGCGATGCATCCGACGCTGACGAGCGCCGTGACGACGGCGCCGAGCAGCAGCAGCACGCCGAGCACGACCACCGGCATCGGAATCGTGATGAACAGCACCCCGAGGATCGCGAAGCCCGCGGCGACCACCAGGAACACCAGGCTCATGATGATGCCGACGAACGCGCCAGACCCCATCTGCTTGCGCTGGACCGCGGCATTGCGCTGCGCGTAGTTCGTCATGGTGTCCTCCGAGCGTCGATCTTGGCCTCACGCTACGTGCGCCGGCCGGTTTCGGCCCAGGGGTTGCGCTCCGCCGCGGAACGCTCCTGCCACAATGGATCTGTGCGTCCGTCCCGTCTCTCCCGCGTCGTGCGCGGTGGGATCGCGGCATCCGTCGCCACCTTCGCCGCGTTGCTGTCGCACGTCGCCGCGGGCGGGGACGTGCCCGGCTGGCTCGGCATCGCCGTGCCGCTCGTCCTCTCGGTCTTCGTCTGCACCGCCCTCACCGGGCGCCGCCTCTCGCTCGTGCGGCTCGCGCTTGCGGTGACGCTCAGCCAGCTGCTGTTCCACACGCTCTTCGTCGTCGGCGCGGTGACGCCCTCCGGCCTCACCCACGTGCACCACATGCACCTGCCGATGGATGCCGGGGCCACCACGGTGGCCATCGGCGCCGACCCGCTCATGTGGGCGATGCACGGCCTCGCCGCGCTCGTCACCGTCATCGCGGTGCACCGCGGCGAGCACGCCGCGCGGCGCCTGCTCGCGATCGCCGCGGACGTCGCCCGCTGGGCGCGCCGCCGCATCCTCGCCGCCGTCCTCGCGCTCGGCGCACTCGACCGACCGGTGCTGCCGTCGGTCTCGGCCGCCGCTCCCGTGCTGCGCTCGGTCGTCCTCCGGGTCGCCGCCGGCCGCGCTCCCCCGCGCGCGCTCACGATCTGACGCGCGCCGACGCTTCGCTCCCGATGAGGGATGCCTCGGCGCGCCGCGCGCCGTCACCCTCGGCGCGCGCATCCGCCGCATCCCCTCCTCTTGAAAGCGATCATGACCGCCACTCTGTCCTCCCCTCCCGCTCCCCCTCGACCCGCACGACGACCCGGCTGGTTCGGGGCGTTCCTCGTGCGTCTGCACTTCTACGCCGGCATCCTCGTCGGGCCGTTCATCCTCGTCGCCGCGCTCAGCGGCGCCCTCTACGCCATCGCGCCGACGATCGAGCAGGCCGTCTACGCGCGGCAGCTGCACGCGCCGGCGACCGACACGCAGCTCACGCTCGGCGAGCAGGTCGAGATCGCCGAGGCGCACGTCGCCGGCGACGCGACCCTCTCAGCGGTGCGCCCCGCCCCCGCGCCGGGCGACACCACGCGCGTGATGTTCGCGCAGGACGGCCTCGGCGCGAGCGAGTCGCGCGCCGTGTTCATCGACCCCGGCACCGGCGAGGTCCGCGGCGACGAGACCGTCTACGGCACGAGCGGATCGCTGCCGCTGCGCACCGCCATCAGCACGCTGCACCGCAACCTCGGGCTCGGCGAGCCCGGCCGCCTCTACAGCGAGCTCGCCGCGTCGTGGCTCGGGGTCGTCGTCGTCGCGGGCGTGGCGCTCTGGATCATCCGCATCCGCACGGCGCGCACGAAGAAGGACTTCGTCCGCCCGTCGCGGAGGTACACGGGCTACCGCCGCGTCTTCAGCTGGCACACCTCCGTCGGCATCTGGGTCGCGCTCGGCGCGGTGTTCCTGTCGGCGACCGGCATCACGTGGTCGACCTACGGCGGGCAGCACGTGTCGAACCTGCGTGCGGCGCTCGACTGGACGACGCCCGCCGTCTCGACGAGCCTCAGCGGCGACACGGGCGGCGGCGACGCGCACGCCGGGCACGGCGCGGCATCCGCTGCCCTCGAGGTCGAGCCGGGCACGTTCGACGACGTCCTCGCGGTGGCGCAGAGCGTGAACATCGACACGGGGCTCATCCAGATCACGCCGCCGTCCGAGCCGGGGGTCGCGTGGGTCGTGCAGGAGATCGACCGGGGGTCGCCCACGCACGCCGACGCGGTGGCCGCCGACGGCGACTCGCTCGAGCCCGTCGACCGGGTGGACTTCGCGGACTTCTCGCTGCCGGCGAAGCTCGCGACGTGGGGCGTCTCGATCCACATGGGCACGATGTTCGGCCTCGCGAACCAGGTCGTCATGTTCCTGCTCGCCGTCGGCATCGCCGGCATGGTCGTGCTCGGCTACGCGATGTGGGTGCGGCGCCGCCCGACGAAGACCGCTCGGGTCGGGATGCCGCCGCGCCGGGGCGTCCTCGACGGCGCGCCGTGGTGGGGCGTCGCCGCCGTCGTCGCGGGCGGAGTGCTGCTCGGTCTCGCGCTGCCCCTCGTCGGATGGACGCTCGCCGCGTTCGTCGTGGTCGATGTGGTCGTCGACGCGGTGCAGCGCCGGCGCGCGGGGGCGGCTGCGGCGGGCTGAGGCGGGCGGGGGCTGCGTGCTGAGGCGGGCGGGCGGGCGCGTCGGCTCTGGGCTCAGGCGGCGTGCTGAGGCGGGCGGGCGGGCGCGTCGGCTCTCCTCGCCGAATCACCATCGTGCTGCCGAATCACCATTCGATTCCACGGAACTCGGTGGTGATTCGGCACGCGAATGGTGATTCGGCGCGACGGGCGATGACGCGGCGCGGCGGGCTGCCCTACGATCGCCCGCATGAGCGACGTTCCCGCCGACATCCGCGCGTATCACGACCGCCTCGATGCCGAGGCGCGACCGATCTGCGACATCCTGCTGAGCCTCATCGACGAGGGCCTGCCCGACGCCGACCGCAAGGTGTGGCACGCGCACCCGGTGTGGTTCTTCGACGGCAACCCCGTCGTCGGGTACGACCGCCTCACGGCGTCGGTGCGGCTGATGTTCTGGAGCGGCCGCGCCTTCGACGAGCCAGGCCTGTCTCCCGAGGGCAGCTTCGAGGCGGCCGAGGTCCGCTACACGGCGCCCGAGCAGATCGACGACGACGCGGTGCGGCGCTGGCTGGGCGAGGCGCGGGAGAAGCAGTGGAACTACCGTGACATCCGCACGAATCGCGGTCTCGTCCCGCTGCGCGGCGTCGGCTGACCGCGTTCATCGGAAGTCCCGCGACCGGTGCTGCACCCCGACCCGCAGGTCGTCGAACCCGTCGGCGACGAGGTTCGTCACACCCTCCGGGGACCGCTCCAGCATGCCGCGAGCGATCAGGGCGGGACTGTCGCGCAGGATGCGGCGGTACCTGTTCCACACCCCGACCGAGCAGATGACGTTCATGACGCCGTGCTCGTCCTCGAGGTTGAGGAACGTGATCCCGGATGCCGTCGCCGGCCGCTGCCGATGCGTCACCAGACCTGCGACCTCGATGCGCCGCCCGACCTCGTGCTCGCGCATCCCGCGTGAGGTGATCACCCCGCGCGCATCGAGCTGCGACCGGTAGTGCGTCAGCGGATGATCGTCGGCGGACACCCCCGTCGCCCACAGGTCCGCGGCGAGCACGTCGTAGCTCGACTGGTCGGGGAACAGCGGCGGCTGCACCGACACCAGCGACCCCGCGAGGAACTCCTGCCGGTCCTGCGCGGCATCCCCCGCCAGCCAGATACCCTCGCGCCGCGTGATCCCGAGGCACTCGAACGCGCCCGCCGTCGCGAGCGCCTCCAGCTGCGCCGCCGTCGCGCCCGTCCTTCGCACGAGGTCGCGCAGGTCCCGATACGGACCGGATGCCTCCCGCTCCGCCACGATCTTCGTCGCCAACGGCACCCCGATGCCCGTGATCGAGGCAAGCCCCAGCCGCACCGCGAAGTGTCCGTCGCGCCGGTGCGCCGCGGACTCGTCCGGCAGCGACCGATCGAACTCCGGCACAGGCGGCTGGATGCGGTCGGCGCACGAGTCCCGGCCCGTCGGCGCGCGGCGGTGCGCTGCCTCGGAGGCATCGCCCGAACCGGGACCCCCGGCATCCGCCCCCGTCGAGAACCGAGGAGATGACGCTTCCCGAGGAGCGAAACCTCGGAAACCCTCCTCGGGAACCCCCATCTCCTCGCGAACCGACGCCCGAACCGACACCGGCTCGAGCCCCGCGTCCACTCCCGAGGCGTGCAGGTCCGGCCGGCGTACCTCGACCCCGTGCCGCCGCGCGTCGGCGGTGAGGGTCGCGGGCGAGTAGAACCCCATCGGCTGCGCGCGCAGCAGCGCCGCGAGGAACGCCGCCGGATAGTGCAGCTTCAGCCACGACGACGCGTACACGAGCAGCCCGAACGACAGCGAGTGGCTCTCGGCGAAGCCGAAGTTCGCGAACGCCTGGATCTTCACGTAGATGTCGTCGGCGGCTTTGCCGGTCAGGTTATTGCGCGCCATCCCCTCGTACAGCTTCTTCTTCAGCGAGTCGATCCGCTCGATGCCGCGCTTGGACCCCATTGCGCGGCGCAGCAGGTCGGCATCCTCTCCCGACAGGTCCCCGACGGCCATGCCCATCTGCATGAGCTGCTCCTGGAACACCGGGATGCCGAGCGTCCGCTCCAGCACCGGCTCGAGCTTCGGGTGCGCGTAGGTGATGGGCTCCTCGCGGAGCTTGCGCCGCACGAACGGGTGCACCGCCCCACCCTGGATCGGCCCCGGACGGATGAGGGCGATCTCGACCACGAGGTCGTAGAACTTCCGCGGCTGCAGGCGGGGCAACAGGCCCATCTGCGCGCGGGACTCGACCTGGAACACCCCGATCGAATCGGCCCGGCACAGCATGTCGTAGACCGCGGCCTCCTCCTTCGGCATCGTGTCGAGCGACCACTGCTCCCCCGTCGCCGCCGCGATCATGTCGAAGCAGTACTGCAAGGCGGCGAGCATCCCGAGTCCCAGCAGGTCGAACTTCACGAGCCCCATCCACGCGGCGTCGTCCTTGTCCCACTGGATGACGGTGCGGTCCTCCATGCGCGCGTGCTCGATCGGCACGACCTCGCCGACCGGACGGTCCGTCAGCACCATGCCGCCGGAGTGGATGCCGAGGTGCCGGGGCGCCTTCAGCAGCTCACCCGCGTACTCGACCACCCGCTCCGGGATGTCGTGGTCGGGCGGGGTGTCGAGCACGGCACCCCAGCGCTCGACCTGCTTCGACCAGGCATCCTGCTGCCCCGGCGAGTGCCCGAGCGCCTTCGCCATGTCGCGGACGGCGTTCTTCGGCCGGTACTGGATGACGTTCGCGACCTGCGCCGCCCGCTCGCGCCCGTACGTCTCGTAGACCCACTGGATGATCTCCTCGCGCCGGTCCGAGTCGAAGTCGACGTCGATGTCGGGCTCCTCGTCGCGCAGCGCCGACAGGAACCGCTCGAACGGCAGATCGTAGAAGATCGAGTCGATCGCGGTAATGTCGAGCAGGTAGCAGACGGCACTGTTCGCGGCGGATCCGCGTCCCTGACACAGGATGCCGCGGCGCCGCGCCTCCTGCACAATGCCGTGCACGATGAGGAAGTACCCCGGGAAGTCCTTCTGCTCGATGACCCCGAGCTCCTTCTCGATGCGCGCACGGTTCGCGTCGGTGGCATCCGGGTACTTGCGGGGCACTGCCTCCCACACGAGGTGCCGCAGCCACGTCATCGGCGTGTGCCCCTCGGGCACCTGCATCTTCGGCAGCGCGGGCTTCGCGCGCCGCAGCGGGAACGCGAGCGCATCGGCGAGCTCGACCGTGCGCTCGACCGCGCCCGGGTACCGCCGGAACCGCCGCGCCATCTCGGCGCCCGACCGCAGGTGGGCGCTCGCGTGCGACGGCAGCCACCCGTCGAGCTCGTCGAGCCCGCGGTTCGCCCGCACCGCCGCGACCGCCGCCGCGAGGTGCACCTTCTCGGGCACGGCGTAGTGCACGTTGTTCGATGCGACGACCGGCAGGCCTCGCTCGGCGGCGAGCGCGGCGAGCACGTCGTTGTCACGCGAGTCGGTCGGCGCCCCCTGGTCGATGAGCTCGACGTCGACCCGCTCGGGCCCGAACAGGTCGATGAGCCGGTCGAGCTCGTACGCCGCGGCGGCCGGGCCGTCGGCGGCGAGCGCCTGCCGGACGGCGCCCTTGCGGCATCCGGTCAGCACCTGCCAGTGCCCGCCCGCTCGATCGGCGAGGTCGTGCAGGTCGTAGACCGGGCGCCCCTTCTCGCCGCCCGACAGCTGCGCGTGCGTGATCGCGGCGGCGAGCCGGTGATACCCCTCCTCACCGCGGGCGAGGACGAGCAGATGACTGCCGTGCGGGTCGGGCTCGCCGTTCTGCGGACCGGGCAGCCCCAGCGACAGCTCCGCGCCGAAGACGGTCTGCAGCTGCAGGTGCTCGGCCGCCTCGGCGAACCGGACGATGCCGTAGAACCCGTCGTGGTCGGTGATCGCGAGCGCGTGCAGGCCGAGCCGCTCCGCCTCTTCGACGAGGTCCTCGGGCGAGGACGCCCCGTCGAGGAACGAGAACGACGAGTGCGCGTGCAGCTCGGCGTACGGCACGGCGTCGAGCGGCCGTTCGATCTCGGGCGCGCGGTACTTGCCGCGCTTGTGCGACCACGCCGGACTGTCGCCGCCGTCGGTGCCCGCAGGTGCCCCGTCGGGGCGGCGCCGATCGCTGAGGATCCGCTCCATCTCCGACCACGAGACCGACGGGTTGTTGCCCCACCCCATCAGTCGTACCTGCCCTCGGCATGCCAGACGCCCTCTTCGCACACGAGCAGCCACGCGGTCTCGGCCTCGTCGACGACCTGGAACCGGTGCGCGCGACGGGCGCGTGCGGCATCCCACCCCCGCTCCATGACGGGCCACGGTCCCGCCCACGACCCGATGCGACGCGGATGCCGGGGCCTCCGCGCCCCCGACGCGTCCGGCGCTCCGGGGAGGATCAGCGCGACCGGCTCGGCCGTCAGCTCGCCGCGGCCGTCGACGGCGACCATGTCGTCGTCGCGGTCGATGACGGCGACGGGCACCGGCTCGGGGAACACGGTCGCCGGCAGCGGGTCGGGCAGGCTCCCCGGCCACGGCCGCGCCCGCTCGGCGATCACGGCACGATCGCCCCACGGCACGAGCACCTGCCGCTCGGCGAGCCACCGGCCGCCGCCGACCTGCGGGGTGACGACGCCGGTGTGCCCGAGCATCGCCTGCACGCGCGAGAGCGCCGAGTGCACGCGCTCCTCCGGCCCCGAGCCGAACAGGCCTTTCACGTGATGGGATGCCGCGTCCACCCGCTCGGGCGCGATCCGCACCTTCGCGACCGCGCTCCGGAGCCCGCGCTCGGCGAGCTGCCAGCGCACCCGGTCGACGACGGCTGCAGCGTCGAACGCGCCCGGATGCAGCCACACCCGCTCGCTGTGGTCGCCGCGGTCGCCCGTCAGCGCGACGCGCAGCTCGGTGCAGACCAGGTCGACGGCGCCGAGCCCCGAGATGAACTGCTCCGCCGCGAGCCGGATGCCGAACGCCACCTGATCTGCGATCTCGAGCGGCGGCTCGAAGCTGACCTCGCGCTCGAGCTCGGGCGGCGGCGTGCGCGGCTGCACCGGCTGCGAATCGAGCCCCGACGCGAGGGCGTGCAGCCGCGCGCCGCGGGGGCCGAGGCGTTCGACGAGTCGCGCGGGCGGCAGCGCGGCGAGCTGACCGAGGGTGTGGATGCCGAGTCGTGCGAACAGGCTCGCGACCGCCTCGTCCTCGAGCGCCGTCACCGGCAGGGGCGAGAGGAACGCGGCCGCCGCGCCCGGCGGCACGATCCGCATCGGCGCGTCCGGGCCGGTGGTGCGGGCGGCCTGCTCCGCCGTGAACGGACCGTCGCCCACACCCGCACGCACGTCGTGCAGGCCGAGTTCGGCGAGCGCGCCGGTGAGCGCCGTCGCCGCGCCCGCCTCGCCGCCGTAGAACCGGGCCGGCCCCTTCACCCGCAGCGCGCACAGCCCCGGCTCGCGCAGCTGCACACCGGGGGCGATCTCCTCGAGTCGGGCGATGAGCGGCGCGAACGTGCGGTGGTCGCGCGCCTCGTCGGCGTCGACGACCTGCAGCTGCGGACACTGCGCCTGCGCGTCGCGGCGCCGCATCCCCCGGCGCACCCCGTCGGCGCGCGCGGCCGGCGAGGTCGCGGAGACCATCCCCTTCGCGAAGACGGCGATCGGCCCCTCGGCCTCGGCGAGCCCCTCGCGGGCGAGCGCGACGACCGGCCAGTCGGGCACCCACACGACGAGGCTCCGGACCGGCTCGGTGCCGGTGTCGACGAGTGCGGGATCCATCAGCTCACCGCCCGCATCGGCAGGTCGACCAGGGGGGCGACAGGTTGCTCGCGCACCGCGATCGCCCCGTCTGGGGCGGGCAGCAGCATCCGCGACGACCTCGGCACCGGAAAGCGCCGGCTCGTCACGGTGACGGTCAGCTCGCGCCCCTCGAGCACGCCGTACCCGTCGCCGAGGCCCGACCAGCGGGCATCGGTCACGTCGATCATCGCCTCGGTCTGCGGCCATGGCCCCTGCACGAGCAGCACCACGCCGCGCTCGCGCATGCGCGCCGCGAGCCGCGAGATCTCGGCATCCTTCGCTCTGCTCGGCGGCCGCACCGCGACGACCGGCAGCACGTCCGCGATCGTCGCGGTGACCGCGAGCCAGCGCGGCCCCGGTTCGGGGATCAGCACGAGGTGCGACAGGTCGACGCCCGCCTTCTCGGCCGCTTCGGCGCCGAACCCCGGCATCCCGACCACCCCGCACCAGCTGCCGGTCTGCGATGGCTGGGCGAGCAGACCGAACAGCAGCGACATCGAACCGCCGATCGCGTACGACGATCCGGGGCGCAGTCCCCCGCCCGGCAGCAGCTCAGCCAAGGCAGGATGAGTAGGGAGGGGCGGCGCATCGAGCTTGCGCCCTTGGATCTGGGCCATCTGCGCACGCAGCCGCTGCACCTCTTGGGCAGTGGCGGTGGTGCGCACGATGGATCTCACCTCGACATGGTAGAAGCTTTGTTCGAGTGACTCAAGCGGTCGAGTTCGAAGATACGCACGGCTTCCGACATCGAGCCTGCGCCGACGCCGAGACGCGGTCGCGCCTCATCAGGCCCGTTCTCGAATTCGGAGATCCGCGTCGGATTCGGATCACCACCCGCATTCCGATCCGAATCCGGCGACATCCTCCGAATCCGACGACACCCCGAACCCGCCGGCAGCGCGCCCCTCAGCCCGCCGCGCGCGCGACCGCCCCGGGCGCGACGCCGAACCGGCGCCGGAACGCCCGCGCGAAGGTGCCCGGGTCGCGGAAGCCCGCGGCGTACCCGGCGGCGGCCACCGGCATCCCGTCGCGCAGCAGCACCTCCGCAGACGCCAGTCGGTGCTCGCGGATGAGCGCGGCGGGACTCTCCCCCGCTCGGCCCAGCACGGCCTGCACCGTGCGCACCGACACGTGGGCGTCGCGCGCGAGCACGTCGACGCCGAACTCCGGGTCGCGGTGGCGCGCCGCGATCTGCGCGCGTAGAGCGGATGCCGTGGGCACACCCCTCGCGACCGGCACACCCGGCTGCGCGGCGAACGACAGCAGCCGGTGCTCCGGCAGCGGCAGCTCGGCCACCCGCCAGGCGACGTCGACCGGCCGGCCCGCGCTCGTGACGAAGACCTCGAACCCGCGCGGATCGCCGCCGTGCGCGGACGCGTGGACGATCGGGCATTCGTGCGCGGGATAGGCGGAGCCGTCGGGGCGGCAGGCGTGCAGCGCCTCGTGGCTCGGCCCGCCGACGAGTCCACGGGCGTCGGCGTAGCCGAGCAGGCGGCCCGCGGCGGCGTTCACGTGGGCGACGGCCCCACCGGGTCCGATCACCCACAGCGGCTGCGGCACAGCATCCACCACCGCGTGCATCCACTCCTCCACCGCCGCCATGCGCCCACGCTAGACACCCCGCTTTGCCCCGCCGCGTCGCGCGCGTTTCGACCGTGTCACGCGTGCGCGGAACGCCGGCATCCGTGCGCGTTCTTCCTGTCAGGCCACCCGCCGCGACTGGTCCGATGGGACGAACCCCGACGAGAGGACGTCCCATGGCACTCCCCCAGATCATCAGCAAGCAGACCGCCAGCGCACTGATCGACGAGGCGCGACGCACGAGCGGCCTCTCGTGGGACGCCGTCAGCGAGCTCATCGGACGTCCGCCGGTGTGGACCGCCGCCGCCGTCCTCGGCATGCACGCACTGTCCGACGTCGAAGCCGAACGCCTCGGCGATGCCCTGGGCCTCGACGAGGCGATCGTCCACGCCCTCACCCGCCAGCCGAATCGTGCGGCCGAGGCCGACCTGTCGAGCGACCCCACGATCTACCGCTTCCACGAGCTCGTGCAGGTCTACGGCCCCGCGCTCAAGGCGCTCATCCACGACCGGTTCGGCGACGGCATCATGAGCGCCATCAACTGCAGCATCTCGCTCGACCGCGTCCCGCACCCCGACGGGGACCGCGTCGTCATCACGATCGACGGCAAGTTCCTGCCGTACGCGTGGGTCGAATCCGGCAGCTGATCAGCCGATCACCCGGCGCACCGCGTCGGCGGCCGTCCCGACCGGCGGCGCCTCGATGTCGAGGGCGCGGTGGATCGTCAGCCCCTCGATCAGGGCGTCCAGGATGCGGGCGGTCGCCGCGTCGAAGTGCGCCTCGAGGGCCGCTCGACTCCGCGCCATCCACGCGTTCGTCAGCGAACGGTAGCCGGGATCGTGCGCGGCGAGCGTGTAGAGCTCGTGTGTGAGGACGAGCTCGCCGCGGTCGGCCAGCACGTCGAACTCGATGAGTTCGACGATGGCCGTCGCCGCGGCATCCCTCGTCTGCGCCTCGGCCATGCGCGCGACGAACCGGTCGCTGACGGTCTCGCTGAACCGGGTGAACGCCTCGCGCAGCAGGGCGTCCATCGTCACGAAGTGATACGTCACCGACCCGAGCGGCACGTCCGCCGCGGCGGCGATGCGTCTCGCGGACGCTCCCGCCACCCCGGATTCCGCGATCACCTCGAGGCATGCGTCGACGATGCGGTCGCGGCGCTCGGGATCCATCCGGCGCGGCCGGGGATCAGCCGCGGTCGTCATCGCCGATCTCACGGATCACGCGGGCGGGGTTGCCGACCGCGACGACGTTCGCGGGGATGTCTCGCGTCACGACCGATCCCGCCCCGATCACGGAGTTGTCGCCGATCGTCACGCCCGGGCACACGATGACCCCGCCGCCGAGCCACACGTTGTCGCCGAGCGTGATCGGCTTCGCCGCCTCGAGCTTGTCGCGTCGCGGCTGCGGGGCGATCGGGTGCGTCGGCGTGAGCAGCTGCACGTTCGGACCGAGCTGGCAGTCCTCCCCGATCACGATCGGGGCGACGTCGAGCGCGGTCAGGTTGTAGTTGACGAACGTCCGCGCGCCGACGTGGATGTTCTCGCCGTAGTCGACGAACAGCGGCGGCTTGATCTCCACATCCGGCCCGAGGGTGCCGACGAGGTCGCTCAGGATGCCCCGCGCCCCCTCGTCCCCTGCGACGACCGCGCGGTGGTAGGCGTCGCTGAGCACCACGGCCTTGCGGGCGATGCGGGCACTCTCGGGGTCGTCGGCGATGTACAGCTCGCCCGCCAGCATCCGTTCGCGGTTCGTACGCGGATCTCCCGCGAAGTAGTCGGTCGACATGCGTCCTCCGTTCCTTGCGTACGATCGTACACACGACGTGTACGATCGTACGCATGCCCACCGTCGTCCCTCCCGAGGTCCGTCGCGCCCGCTTCGCGGTCTCCGCCCTCTTCCTCACCAACGGCGCCCTCTTCGCGAACATCGTCCCGCGGCTGCCGGAGATCAAAGAGACGCTCGGCGTCGACACCGCCGTCTACGGCCTGCTGCTCGCGGCGTGGCCGCTCGGCTCGTTCGTCCTGGGCCTGCTGGCCGCTCCCCTCATGCGCCGCTTCGGCTCGGCGCCCGTCGCCGCCGTCGGCACCGTCCTCATCGCGATCGCCCTGCTGTCTGCGGGCTTCGCGCCGACCGCGATCCTGTTCGCGATCCCGATGTTCCTCGGCGGTGCGCTCGACGCCATCGTCGACGTCGGACAGAACACCCACGGCCTCGAGGTGCAGCGCCGGTTCGGCCGCTCCATCATCAACTCCCTCCACGCGATCTGGTCCGTCGGCGCCGTCCTCGGCGGCGCGATGGCCGCCGGCGCCATCGCCCTTGGGGTCCCGGTGCCCGTGCACCTCGCGATCGCAGGCGTGGTGTTCTCGGCATCCGCCCTCATCGCGTGGCGGTTCTGCCTGCCGCGCACCGGCGAGCGCTCCCTCGATGACACGACCGGCGCGGCTCCCGTCGTCCCGACGGTGCGACCCGGCATCCGCGCGATCGCGCTGCTGGCAGCGCTCGTCGTCATCGCGATCGCGGGCGCGATGGTCGAGGACCTCGGCAGTTCGTGGTCGACGCTCTACCTCTCCGATTCCCTCGGCGCGATCGGTGCGATCGCCGCGACGGGGTACATCGCCCTCATCGGCGCGCAGTTCGTCGGACGGATGCTCGGCGACCGCTTCACCGACCGCTTCGGTGCTGTGGCCGTGGCACGGGCAGGCGGCATCCTGATCGCGCTCGGCCTCGGCCTCGCACTCGCCTTCCCGACCATCCCCGGCACGATCATCGGGCTCGCGGCAGCCGGCTTCGGGTCGGCGACGATCGTGCCCGCTGCGATGCACGCCGCGGACGAGATGCCGGGCCTGCGCGCAGGGTCGGGACTCACGTTCCTCGCCTGGCTCATGCGCCTCGGCTTCCTCTTCGCGCCGCCCGCCGTCGGCCTGCTCGCCGAGCAGACCGACCTGCGGACCGCGCTGATCGTCTACCCGATCGCCGGCGCCATCGTCGTGCTGCTGGCGTTCACCCTGCGTCCCCGCCGCGCTGTGCAGGACCGCGCGAGGCACTGAGGCCGCGAGGCGGCACGCACCGCTACGCCGCGAGGGCCAGGTACGGCTCCCAGGCGGGGTCGGTGCGCTCGGTGCCGCGCACGCGCCAACCGGCGCCGTGCGGCGGCAGCGGCATCCATCGCAGCTCCCAGCGCATCTCCTGCGGCGTGCGATCGCCCTTCATGTTGTTGCAGCGCAGGCACGCCGCGACGAGGTTCTCCCATGAGTCCGCTCCCCCGCGCGAGCGCGGCATGACGTGGTCGATCGTCGTGGCGCTCTTGCCGCAGTACGCGCAGCGGTGCCCGTCGCGGCGCAGCACGCCCCGCCGGGTCACCGGCACCCGGCGGCCGGCCGGGATGCGCACGTACCGGGTGAGCAGGATCACCGCCGGGCGGTCGAACACGTCGTGGGCGGCCCAGACGGGATCCTCCTCGACGCGCTCGATGATGGTGGCCTTCTCGGTCATGACGAGCACGAGGGCCCGCTTGAAGGAGATGACGGCCAGGGGTTCGTAACCTGCGTTCAGCACCAAGGTGCGCATGGGAGTGTCCTCTCGAACTGCCGTGACGGCTTCAGCGGCTTTCCGGTTCTGCGAAGCGACGCGGTGCGGGCGAGAGGGTGCGGGCACGAAAAAAGACGCCGTCATAGTGACAGCGCCTTGATCGCACGACCGAAGTCGTGGTGATGGTGGTGCACGTGATGCCGCAGCACATGGCGACCTAGCGCATTCCGGTTGCGAATGCGGGGTTCGATGTCCATACGGCTTCCCCTCGGCTCACACGAGCGTCGGGGTCAGAGTAATGCACCCCGGTGGACCCGGGGGTGAACAGCAGGAGAACGGATGCGTCGTGTCGTCAGCCGGCGTTGGCCTGCAGCCACGACTCGGCGTTCGTGTAGCCGTTGTTCACGCGGATCTCGAGGTGCAGGTGGGTGCCGTTGGCGCGGCCGGTGTCGCCGACCTGGCCGATCAGCTGACCAGCCGAGACCCGGTCTCCGACCGACACGCGACGCGTGCCCCAGTCCATGTGCGCGTAGAGCGACGTGACGTTGGTGCCGCCGACGTTGTGCGAGATCTTCACGTACACGCCCCAGCCGGGGCCCGACTCGGACGAGGCGACGACGGTGCCGTCGGCGACCGAGTAAATCGGCTCGCCGCGACCGACCATGTAGTCCGTGCCCTTGTGTCCGGCATACGGGCGGCCGAAGTTGTCGAAGCGGGCGAGCGGACGGCGGACCGTGCCGGAGCCGGGGGCGACGAGGGGAACGGACGACGAGTAGCTCGACGACTGCCCGTCGCCGGAGCTGCTGCTCGCGGCGCTGGCGGCGGCAAGGCGCGCGGCGAGCGCAGCCTTGGCGGCCTTCGCGGCGGCCTCCTTCTCCTTCTTCTCCTGGATCTCCTCGGGCGTGGTCGCGGAGTACCCTCCGCGCTCGAGGGTCTCGGGAGTGCCCTCCGACGCGACGACGAGCGACTGCGCGTCGTCGGCGGAGACCTGCTGCAGCGTGACGGCCTCGGCGACGTCGCCTCGATCCGCCGCTGCGAAGGCGGGGATGGCCACGGTCGCGACCATGCCGGCGACTGCGGCCAGGGTCACGAAGCTGCGGACGGGGTGGGTCTTGCCGGTCGCTGACCGGACAGCCGGCGTCTTCGCCGGCGTGCGACGGATCAGGCGACCTTTTCGGGGGGCCGTCGACGCCTCAGAAATCTCGTTCGACGGGTGGAACTCTTCAGCCAAGCTATCCTCCGGCGCCTCCGCATCCAGGGGGGTTCGGATGCTGGTTCGTCGGCACTCAGTGTCGGGCACAGATGTACGGGGCACTCCGCGAACGACGAACCGATGAGGCAACTCGAGGAGCGGTCCGTGGCGGGCTTCTCGCCGTTGGACCCTCCGAGGCTACCCGAAGGTAACGAATAAGTCACGCTCGAGCGGGCGGATGCCCCGGCTCGCGGCGGATGCTCAGGCGGCGCGGGCGTCGACGATGAAGATGTGCGAGGCGACTTCGACGGGGAGTTCGAGGGCCTCGTCGACGTCGTCCATCTCGACGAGGACGTACCCCTCGCTGAACCGGAACGAGCCGGTCCGGCCGGGCACGACACCCGCGTCGCGCAGCTGCGACAGCAGTTCGGGGTCGACCTGGATGGGCTCGGCCAGGCGGCGGATGCTGGCGCTCACCGGGCCGTCGGCATCGTTCAGATGACGGACGAGTCCGACCACACCGCTGTCGAAGGCGTTCGCCGGCACGTCGCCCAGCTGGTCGAGCCCCGGGATCGGGTTGCCGTACGGCGATTCCGTCGGGTGGTCGAGCAGTTCGATGAGACGTCGCTCGACGAGCTCGCTCATCACGTGCTCCCAGCGGCAGGCCTCCTCGTGCACGTACGCCCAGTCCAGGCCGATCACGTCCGAGAGCAGGCGCTCGGCGAGGCGGTGCTTGCGCATGACGTCGACGGCCTTCTGGCGCCCCGAGCCGGTGAGCTCGAGCTTCCGGTCCTCCGACACGACGACGAGGCCGTCGCGCTCCATGCGCCCGATGGTCTGCGAGACGGTCGGACCGGAGTGCCCGAGGCGCTCCGAGATGCGGGCGCGCAGCGGCGTGATGCCCTCCTCCTCGAGCTCGAGGATGGTGCGCAGATACATCTCGGTGGTGTCGATGAGATCGGTCATCAGGGGCCTTTTCGCGCGGGGTGACAGTGCCTCTCCAGCCTATCCGGCGCCGGGTCACCGGGGCGTCACACGGCGGGGCGCACCGGGGCCCGCGCTTTAGACTCTCGGCATGGCGACTGTGACCCTTCCCCGTGAGATCCTCCCCGTCGACGGACGCTTCGGCTGCGGCCCCTCAAAGGTGCGCGCCGAGCAGCTCGAGGCGCTCGTCACGCAGGGGGCGTCGCTGCTGGGCACTTCGCACCGCCAGGCGCCCGTGAAGGACCTCGTCGGTCGCACGCGGTCCGGCCTCGCGGAGCTGTTCCGCCTTCCCGACGGCTACGAGATCCTCCTCGGCAACGGCGGCTCGACCGCGTTCTGGGACGCGGCGTCCTTCGGTCTCATCGAGAAGCGCGCCCAGAACCTCGTGTTCGGCGAGTTCGGCGGCAAGTTCGCGAAAGCGGCGGGTGCTCCGTGGCTCGAGGCGCCGGATGTCCGCAAGGCCGAGCCCGGCTCGAGTGCCGCGCCCGAGGCCGTCGAAGGCGTCGACGTCTACGCATGGCCGCACAACGAGACCTCCACGGGCGTCTCGACGGCGATCTCGCGTGTGCATGGCGACGCCGGCGCGCTGACGGTCGTCGACGCGACGAGCGCGGCGGGCGGCATCGACCTCGACATCGCCCAGACGGACGTCTACTACTTCGCTCCGCAGAAGAACCTCGGCTCGGACGGCGGCCTCTGGTACGCCGCGGTGTCGCCGGCCGCGATCGAGCGGATCGAGCGGGTCGCGGCATCCGGTCGGTACATCCCCGAGTTCCTGAGCCTCAAGAACGCGCTCGACAACTCGCGCCTGGAGCAGACGCTCAACACCCCGGCCATCGCGACCCTGCAGCTCCTGGACACGCAGCTGCAGTGGATCAACGGCAACGGCGGCCTCGCCTGGGCGGGGGCCCGCACCGCGGAGTCCTCGGGCGCCCTGTACGAATGGGCGGATGCCGCATCCTTCGCGACGCCGTTCGTCGCCGACCCGGCCGACCGCTCCCCCGTCGTCGTCACGATCGACTTCGACGAGTCCGTCGACGCGGCCGCGATCGCGAAGAGCCTCCGCGCGAACGGCATCGTCGACACCGAGCCGTACCGCAAGCTCGGACGCAACCAGCTGCGCGTCGCGACCTTCGTCTCCATCGAGCCCGCCGACGTGCGGCAGCTCATCGCGGCGATCGACTACACGGTCGAGCACCTCGCGGACTGACCCCCGACGCGGAACGGCCCCGTGGGTGTCCACCCTCGGGGCCGTTCTCGTCTCGCGTCGGCACGGATGCCGCGACGCTCAGTACTCGCGCAGCGATTCGCCGTCGTCCGAGTCGTCGTCCTCGTCGGAGTCATCCTCGTCCGAATCGTCGTCCTCGTCGGCGTCATCCTCGTCCGAGTCGTCATCCTCGTCGGCGTCATCCTCGTCCGAGTCGTCATCCTCGTCCGAGTCATCCTCGTCGTCCGAGTCATCCTCTTCGTCGGAGTCGTCGTCCTCGTCCGAGTCATCCTCGTCGTCGGAGTCGTCCTCGGAGTCGTCCTCCTCGTCGAGCTCGTCGATGTCGACGCCGTCGACGTCGCCCGCGTGGAGGATCGGCGACCCGTCGCTGTCGAAGTCCGCACCGTCGAGATCGTCGACGTCCTCGTCATCGGCTGCCTCGTCGTCATCGAGGTCGTCGTCCGACTCGTCGTCCTCGGCGTCGGTCGCTGCCGCCTGCGCCGCCTGGTACTCGGCGAGCCGCTCGGCCCACGGCAGCCATTCCGGAGCAAGCAATGCGCCGTCGCCGGGAAGCAGCTCGACCTCGAGCACAGTGGGCTCCGCGTCCTCGACGACCGCGACGCTCACCGTCCAGAACCAGCCGGGGTAGCCGGCGAGCCGGTTCGCGAACCGCAGCGAGACAACGCCGCCGTCCTCGACGACGGAGTCGGCCGCAGCGCCGATCGACGACTCCGGAGTGACCTCGAGCAGTGCGGCGCGGGCGAGCTCGTGCGCCTCGAACAGTCGCGGATCGATCTGCGTCGGCTCGGCGGGCTCCGAGGACTGTCCGTCGGTCCCCGCCTTGGTCTCGGCCGAGTCGTCCGCCTGCGGCGACGCGTCGGTCTCCGCGGCCGCCGACTCGTCGGCGATCTCGATCAGTGATTCGCCGACGTCGCCCGAGGCGGCCTCGTCCGCCGCCGCGTTGCGGGCTGCGGCATCCGCGATCTCGTCCTCGGCGGCGACGTCGACGATGGGCTCGACGTCCGCGGGACGCTGTTCGTCGGACTCAGGCATCGAGGTCTTCGGCGACCTTGCGGAGGACGGCGGCGACCTTCTTGCCGTGCGATCCGCTCGGGTACCGCCCGTGGCGCAGATCCCCGCCGATGCCGTCGAGCAGCTTCACGAGGTCCTCGATGATGACCGCCATGTCGTCGGCGGGCTTGCGATTGCGCTTGCTGAGGCTGACGGGTGCGTCCAAGACCCGGACGGCGAGCGCCTGCAGACCGCGACGACCGTCGGCGACACCGAACTCGAGTCGCGTGCCGGGCTTCATCGTCTCGGTCCCGGCGGGAAGCGCCGTCGCGTGCAGGAAGACGTCCTGGCCGTCATCGGTGGTGATGAAGCCGAAGCCCTTCGCCTCGTCGTAGAACCTGACCTTGCCGGTGGGCATGTGTCTGACCTCGCTGTTCGAGCCCGCGCGCGGGCATGGAAAAGTGGGACCGTCTCAGCCCCCCTCCCAGCCTACGACACGACGGCGAGCCGCTACTCTGATCGGATGAGCACTCAGCCCCCGGCCGGCGATCTGCCCGTCCGCCGCGTCGACCGCATCCTCGCGTTCATGTCGCTGGGGCTGCTGATCCTGTCGGTCGTGTGCTTCTTCTCGATCATCATCGCGAGCGGCCCCCTCGGCCTCGAGCAGTCCGACTTCGCCGGCGGCGCCTGGCCGGTCGTGACGCTCGTCGTCTACATCGCCCCGCCGATCGCGTTCGCCCTGCTGCTGACGCTGCTGATCATGACCTTCGTTAGAAGGGGCCGGGCGAACAAGGGCCGCTGATCGTGACCGCCTCCGACGCTCGCGCGCTCGCGACCCGCCTCGCGACCCTCGACCCGGATGCCCTCGCGATCATCTTCGACCTGCGCCGGGTGAACCCCGCCGTCACCTGGACCGACTTCTTCGACGCCGCCGACGCCCTCCTCGACCCCGCCGCCGTCGGGCGCGCGGTCGCCGAGCTCGCCGACCGCGATGCCGCCGCTCTGCGGACCGCGATCGACCACGGTGGCCCGGTCGCAGCACCGCTCCGAGACGCCCTGCGCGACGCTGCCCTCGTGGGCGACGACGGACGCCCGTACGACGCGGTCGCCGCCGCCCTGGCCGCAGCCGAGCCCGTCGACGCCCCCGCACTGTTCGGCGGCGCCCCGGAATCCCCCGCGGCCGCGGCCGAGCGCGCCTTCGACGCGGTCGCCTCACTCGCCGACATCCTGCACGCGGCCGCCCGCGCCCCGCTCGCCCGCATCGGCTCCGGCGCGCTCAGCGCCAACGATCGGCGTCGCCTCGTCGAGATCGGCGCCGCCACGACCTCCGCCGACGCCGATGCGCTCGTCGGGATCGCAGTCGAGACCGGCCTGCTGGCGGGCTCGGAGCGGTCGTGGCTCGTGACCGAGGCAGGCACGTCCTGGCTCGGTACCCGCACCCTCGCGCGTTGGCTCGAGGTCGCCGGACGCCTGCGCGACCGGATGCCGCGAGCCCTCCGCTCGAGCGACGGCGGCTGGCGGCCCGCGTCGGAGTGGGCGTCTGCGCACCCGTTCGACCCGGTGTGGCCCGAGCGCGTCACCGCCCTCGCGACCATGTTCGTGCAGTGGGCCGCGCTCGGCCCCGACGGCGTGCCGCCGGAGTGGGCGGCGGGTCTCGCGGACGGCCGGGATGCCGACGCCGACGCCCTGCGCGCGCTGCTCCCCCACGAGGTCGACAAGGTCTACCTGCAGAACGACCTGACCGCCATCGCGCCGGGTCCCCTCGAGCCACGCCTCGACCAGCGGCTGCGCACGGCCGCGCGGCGCGAATCGCGTGCGCAGGCGGCGACCTACCGGTTCACCGCCGACACGATCGGTGCCGCCTTCGCCGCCGGCGAGACCGCGGCATCCCTCACCTCGTTCCTCAGCGAACTGTCGCTCACGGGGTTGCCGCAGCCCCTGGCGTACGAGATCGAGCGTGCCGCGACGAGGCACGGCGCGCTGCGCGTCGGTCCCGATGCACAGGGCTTCACCCGGGTCACCGGCGACCGCGACCTGCTCGAGGCGCTGAACGTCGACCAGGCGCTGCGCCCGCTGGGTCTCGTGCTCGACCGCGACGCACTCCTCACACGCACGGGAGCCGACACGACGTTCTGGATGCTCGCCGACGCCCGCTACCCTGTGCTGGCGGTGGATGCCGCCGGTGCCCCGCGCGCGCTGGATCGTCATCAGACCGCCGACACCGACGCCCCGGTCGCCTCGGCGGGTGAGCGCTACGCGACCCTCATCGGCGCACTGCGGGACAGCCTCTCGGAGGACGCGGATGCCGCCTGGCTCGAACGTGAACTCGAGCAGGCGGTCCGCACCCGCGCGACCATCGACATCGTCGTGCGGATGCCCGACGGCACCGAACGCGCGGTCACCCTCGAGGCCGCGGGCCTCGGCGGCGGGCGGCTGCGCGGTCGGGACCGGGCCGCCGACGTCGAGCGCACCCTGCCCCTGTCGAGCATCGTCAGCGTGCGCCCCGCCTGACACCGGCAACGAACCGCCTCGCATGGTCGCGACGGCAGATCGGAGACGACCGTCTGCGACGGGCCGACGCGAAAGCGCCCCGAGGGCGACGGATGCCGGGCGACGCCGCCCCGCGACGGCCCCGGTAGACTTGTCCGCTATGGCTGACGGCCCCCTCATCGTCCAGAGCGACCGCACGGTGCTGCTCGAAGTGGCGCACCCCGACGCGGAGAACGCTCGGCACGAACTCGCGATCTTCGCCGAGCTCGAACGCGCCCCCGAGCACATCCACACCTACCGGATCACCCGGCTGGGGCTCTGGAACGCGCGGGCCGCCGGCCACGACGCCGAGGACATGCTCGCGACGCTCGAGAAGTGGGCGAAGTTCCCCGTCCCCCCGTCGGTGTCCATCGACCTCCGCGAGACGGTGGGCCGCTACGGCCGCCTGGTGATCGAGCGGGATGCCGAGGGCGTGCTGATCCTGCGCTCCACCGACAAGGCCGTCCTGGCCGAGATCGCGCGGAACCGCCGCATCCAGCCCCTCCTCATCGCCCACCCGACGCCCGACACCTACGTCATCGACGCGTGGGCGCGCGGGCAGATCAAGCAGGAGCTGCTGAAGATCGGCTGGCCCGCCGAGGACCACGCGGGCTTCACGCCCGGCACCCCGCACGAGATCGAGCTGCACGAGGACGGCTGGTCCCTGCGCCCGTACCAGCGCAAGGCCGTCGACATCTTCAGCGAGGGCGGGTCGGGTGTCGTCGTCCTCCCCTGCGGCGCGGGCAAGACGCTCGTGGGCGCCGCGGCGATGGCCGACACGAAGACGACGACCCTCATCCTCGTGACCAACACCGTGAGCGCCCGCCAGTGGCGCGACGAACTGCTCAAGCGCACCTCGCTCACGCCCGAGGAGATCGGCGAGTACTCCGGCCAGTCCAAGGAGGTCAAGCCGGTCACCATCGCGACGTACCAGATCCTCACGGCGAAGCGGAAGGGCGAGTACGCGCACCTCGCGCTGCTCGATGCGCTCGACTGGGGACTCATCGTGTACGACGAGGTGCATCTGCTCCCCGCCCCCGTCTTCAAGCTGACCGCCGACCTGCAGGCACGTCGCCGGCTCGGCCTCACCGCGACGCTCGTGCGCGAGGACGGCCGCGAGGGCGACGTCTTCAGCCTCATCGGCCCCAAGCGCTTCGACGCCCCGTGGAAGGAGATCGAGGCGCAGGGCTTCATCTCCCCCGCCGTCTGCTACGAGGTGCGCATCGACCTGCCGGCGTCCGATCGCCTCGAGTACGCGGCCTCCGCCGACGACGAGCGCTACCGCCTCGCGGCGACCGCGCACGCGAAGATCGACGTCGTCCGCGACCTCGTCGCGAAGCACGAGGGCGAGCAGATCCTCGTGATCGGCCAGTACCTCGACCAGATCGACATCCTCTCCGAGGAGCTCGGCGCGCCGAAGATCACCGGCTCCACACCCGTCGACGAGCGCGAGGTGCTCTTCGACGACTTCCGGCACGCCCGCATCCCTGTGCTCGTGGTGTCGAAGGTCGCGAACTTCTCCATCGACCTGCCCGACGCGTCAGTCGCGATCCAGGTGTCCGGCTCGTTCGGCTCCCGCCAGGAAGAGGCGCAACGACTCGGCCGACTGCTGCGGCCGAAGTCCAACGGACACAAGGCGAGCTTCTACACGCTCATCGCCCGCGACACCGTCGACCAGGACTTCGCGCAGAACCGGCAGCGATTCCTCGCCGAGCAGGGGTACAGCTACACGATCCTCGACGCCGACCGGCTGACCGCGGCGTGAGCCGTCGGGGTCAGTCCGCGGACGACCCCGACCCGCCGCCGGAGGAGCCGGCATCCGTCCCGCCTGCACCGCCGCCGTCGGAAGAGCCCGGCGACGGGCTGGCCGGCGCGTCGGGCGAAGGCGAGGCGTCCGGAGTGGGCGCATACTCCCCCCAGCGCGGTGCCTGGTTCGGTGCGAGCGGCGGCCCGTCGTACGGCGCCGGGATCGGCGGCCCGTCGACCGGCGGCTGCCCGTACACCGGGGGCTGCCCGTAGACCGGGGACTGCCCGTACACCGGCGGCTGCCCATACACCGGCGACTGCCCGTACACCGGCGGCTGCCCGTACACCGGCGGCTGCCCGTACACCGGCGGCTGCCCGTACACCGGCGGCTGGCCGTATGCGCTTGCGAAGACGGGGGCCGCGTACACCGGCTCGGGCGCGGGCGTGAGGCGCAGGGTCCGACGGCCGTCGCCGCGGCGCCACAGCCATTCGACGACTCCCACGAACGCGGCGATCATGACGGTGGACGACACCAGGCTCGCGAGGCTCGTCTCCGTCGCCGCCGCGTCGCTGAGCCCGAAGACGGAGAAGCCGAACGCGACGAGGTTGTTGACGACGTGCAGGGCGATGGCCGCCTCGAGCCCGCCGGTGCGCCACGTCAGCCAGCCGGCCGCGATCGCGAACACCCCGACGCTCGCCTGCCCCATCCAGTCGTAGAGGTGCCCCAGCACGAACAGCGGGACCGGGAGCAGGATCGCCCACGCGGGATGCTTCAACCAACGCCCGACGGTCTGCATGAGGTATCCGCGGAAGATGTACTCCTCCGCCGTCGCCTGGAAGGGCACGAGGAGCAGGACGATCAACAGCGACGCGACGAAGGCGGGGTTGTCCTCGGGCGCGACCAGGGTGCCGGCCGCCTCCTCGGCGGGGAGGAGGAACGTGAGCCCGGACACCACGATGTAGACGACGACGGCCGCACCCGCGCAGAGGAGGAGCCACTTCCAGCGGAGCGCTCCGGCCACGGACGAGATGAGTCCGACGCGGCGGCCGTTCACGATCCAGGACGAGAGCAGGTAGATCGGCCACAGGATCGCCAGCGAGAGCAGGATGACGGCGAGCCCCACCGGGTCCGTCACGTCGATCGTCAGCATCCGGTCCAGCATCGCGGTCGGGCTGGCGAGCGGGTCCGACACGACGACGGACACCGCGAAGACCGCACCGATGACGGTCGAGACGATGAGGTAGATCGTGATGCCGATGGCACCCGTCGCCAGCGGCGTCCACCACCCTCGACGGCGACGCGCGAAGAGCAGTCGGTGGAAGGCGAGGCCCGGCCCTGTGGCGTCTGCGGGCAGCGCCGGGGCGGGTCGGTGCGGGGCAGGGACGGGCGTCGGGACGGTCACCGTCCCATCCTGACGCACACTGCCCGGGGATAGTACCGCGAGGGCCCGCAGGACCGGAATGTCCAGCAAACCGATCGATTCCGGTGCCAGTATGGGCCTATGACCGCACCGCGCATCCTCGTCGTCGACGACGAGCCGAACATCCGGGACCTGCTGGTCACGAGCCTCCGGTTCGCCGGCTACCAGGTCCGCGCCGTCGCGAACGGCGCGCAGACGATCTCCGCCGTCCTCGAGGAAGAACCCGACCTCATCATCCTCGACGTGATGCTCCCCGACATGAACGGGTTCTCCGTGACCAAGCGCCTGCGCGGCGCCGGCTACACGGCTCCCATCCTCTTCCTCACCGCGAAGGATGCCACCGAGGACAAGATCGAGGGCCTCAACGTCGGCGGCGACGACTACGTCACGAAGCCCTTCAGCCTCGACGAGATCGTCGCGCGCATCCAGGCGATCCTGCGCCGCACGATGCAGGCCGATGAGGACTCGATCATCAAGGCCGGCGAGATCACCATGGATCAGGACACGCACGACGTCCAGGTCGGCGACGCATCGATCGATCTCTCCCCCACCGAGTTCAAGCTCCTCCGCTACCTGATGCTCAACCCCAACCGGGTGCTCAGCAAGGCGCAGATCCTCGACCACGTCTGGGAGTACGACTTCAACGGCGATGCCGGGATCGTCGAGAGCTACATCTCCTACCTCCGCCGGAAGATCGACCCGCACTCCTCCGAGCCGCTGATCCAGACCAAGCGCGGCTTCGGCTACATGCTGAAGGCCGACCGCACCTCCTGATCGGAGGCTCGACCTGAGCCGCTCGGACTCGCACGACCGCGTCACACGATGGTGGCGCGGCATCAGCCTGCGCGCGAAGGTCACCGGTGTCACGGTGAGCGTCCTCGCGTTCGGGCTGATCGGCGCCGGCGTCGGCACGATGATCTTCCTCCGCAACGCCCAGCTCGCCTCGGTCGATCAGTCGCTCACGCAGACGGTGACGACCGACATCGCGAGCAACCTCATGAACATCACCGTCGAGGACGGCGAGGCGACGTTCACGCCGATCGCGGCCGCACCGACCGACTTCTTCGTCGCGGTGTACAGCGGCAAGGGCGACGGGGAACGCGTCGCCGTCGCGGGCGGTCAGTCCGGCGTCTCGCCACCGGAGTTCCCGTCGTCCTTCCCCCTCGACGACACGGTGCTCTACGGCACGACCCCGTTCGACCTGGCCTCCGCCGACGGGACGATCCGCTACCGGGCCAGCGTCGACACCCTCCCGCTCGAAGGCTCCCGCGACTACTACACCCAGCTCGTCGCCCTGCCGCTCAGCGATGTGAACCGCACGGTCGGCAACTACATCGGCATCTACACGATCCTCGCCCTCTTCGTCATCCTGTGCAGCGCCGTGCTCACGCGCGGGCTCGTCACGCTCGCCTTCCGCGGGCTGGGGCAGGTCGAATCGACGGCCATGACGATCGCGAGCGGCGATTTCAGCCAGCGCATGACCGACGTCGCCCCCGGCACCGAGGTGGGCCGTCTGAAGACCGCCGTCAATGTGATGCTCGACCGGATCGACGAGGCGCTCGGCGAGCGCGACTCGACGGTCGACCGGATGCGGCGGTTCATCGGCGACGCGAGCCACGAACTGCGGACCCCCCTCGTCACCGTGCGGGGATACGCCGAGCTCTACCGGATGGGCGCCATCCAGGGGCACGAGGCCACAGCGCAGGCGATGGAGCGCATCGAGAAGGAGGCGATCAGGATGGGCGCCCTGGTCGAGGACCTCCTCGCCCTGGCTCGTCTGGACGAGCAGCGCGACTTCGCCGTGGTCCCCGTCGACCTCCGCCCGATCGCACGGGATGCCGCCCTCGACGCCCGCGCCGCCGCACCAGACCGCGAGGTCACCTTCACCGGGCAGACCCCGACCGCCGCCATCCCCCTGGCGGTGCTGACGGAGCCGGATGCTGCGCCGAAGCGCCCGCGCACCTCCATCGCAGGCGCCACGCGCCTGCTGCGGCGACGCCCCCGGCAGGCGGAGAAGACGGACGCCGCACCGCCGACAGCTCTCGAGACGGGTCCGATCGCCCGCCGGCTGCCGGTGCAGCCGGTCCCGATCGTCCTCGGCGACGAGAACCGCATCCGTCAGGTCGTGGCGAACCTGCTGGGCAACGCGCGCCGGTACACGCCCGAGGGGACCCCGATCGAGCTCTCCGTCGGCGTGGACCTCGACGCCGAGCGAGGATGGATCGCCGTGTCCGACCACGGCGAGGGTGTCCCGGAGCAGATCCGCGACAAGATCTTCCAGCGCTTCTGGCGCGCGGACTCGTCCCGCACCCGCGAGACCGGCGGCTCGGGCCTCGGCCTCTCGATCGTCGCGTCGATCGTCGCCGCGCTGCAGGGCAGCATCCGCGTCACCGACACCCCCGGCGGCGGGGCGACCTTCATCGTCTCGTTCCCCCTCGCGGTCGACCGCGCCACGGCCGGTCCCTACCTCGACCTCGCGACGCAGCCGCTCCCCCGGACGCCCGGAGCCGAGGACTGAGCCTCCTCCCCAACCGCCGCGGACCCGGACTCATCCCCGGGCGAACCCCGGTCTGCGGCGGCGCGGGCGCGCGCGCCTAGCGTGGCGGCATCCCTCCAGAAAGGAACCGCCATGACCGCCTTCACCGTCGACAGCGACGCCGTCCTCGCAGCGACCGCCACCATCCGGGCCACGGGAGATCGGGTGCAGGCCGAGACCGCGTCGATGCTCGGCCAGTTGACCCAGCTGCAGGGATCCTGGTCCGGCAGCGCGTCGATCGCCTTCCAGTCCGTCGTCGAGCGGTGGCGCGCCGCACAGCGCGAGTTGGATGCCGCGCTCGGCGACATCAGCATGGCGCTCGGCGCCGCCGGGCAGCAGTATGCGCAGACCGAACTCGCCGCCGCCGGGATGTTCCGCTGACCGACGGCCCGACGCCCCCGCCCCGAGACGACGAAAGGCCCCTCCCGGAGGAGGGGCCTTTCGGTCGATCAGGACTGGATCAGAAGTCCATGCCACCGGTCGGGTCGCCGGCCGGGGCCGCGACCTTCTCGGGCTTGTCGGCGACGACGGCCTCGGTCGTGAGGAACAGGCCGGCGATCGACGCGGCGTTCTGCAGCGCCGAGCGCGTCACCTTGGCCGGGTCGATGATGCCCGCGGCGAACATGTCGACGTACTCGCCCGTCGCAGCGTTCAGGCCCTGGCCCGCGGGGAGCTCGGCGACCTTGTTCGACACGACACCGGGCTCGAGACCCGCGTTGAGGGCGATCTGCTTCAGCGGAGCCTGGATGGCGACCTTGACGATGTTCGCACCGGTCGCCTCGTCACCGACGAGCTCAAGCTTGGCGAATGCCTTCTCGCCCGCCTGGATGAGCGCGACGCCACCACCGGGGACGATGCCCTCCTCGACGGCCGCCTTCGCGTTGCGGACGGCGTCCTCGATGCGGTGCTTGCGCTCCTTGAGCTCGACCTCGGTCGCAGCGCCCGCCTTGATGACGGCGACGCCACCGGCGAGCTTCGCCAGGCGCTCCTGCAGCTTCTCGCGGTCGTAGTCGCTGTCGGTGTTCTCGATCTCGCGGCGGATCTGGGTCACGCGACCCTCGATCTGCGATGCGTCACCGGCACCCTCGACGATGGTGGTCTCGTCCTTCGTGATGATGACCTTGCGAGCACGGCCGAGCAGGTCGAGGGTGGCGTTCTCGAGCTTGAGACCGACCTCCTCGGTGATGACCTGGCCGCCCGTGAGGATGGCGATGTCCTGCAGCTGGGCCTTGCGGCGGTCGCCGAAGCCGGGAGCCTTGACGGCGGCCGACTTGAAGATGCCGCGGATCTTGTTCAGCACGAGCGTCGCGAGCGCCTCGCCCTCGACGTCTTCGGCGATGATCAGGAGCTCCTTGCCGTCCTGGATCACCTTGTCGACGACGGGGAGAAGATCTTTGATGTTCGAGATCTTCTGGTTCGCGATCAGGATGTAGGGGTCCTCGAAGACCGCTTCCTGGCGCTCTGCGTCGGTGACGAAGTAGGGGTTGATGTAACCCTTGTCGAAGCGCATGCCCTCGGTGAGCTCGAGCTCGGTGCCGAAGGTGTTCGACTCCTCGACGGTGACGACGCCCTCCTTGCCGACCTTGTCGATGGCCTCGGCGATGAGCTCGCCGATCTCGGGGTCGGCGGCGGAGATCGACGCGGTCGCAGCGATCTGGTCCTTGGTCTCGATCTCCTTGGCGCCGGCGAGCAGCTCGTCGGAGAGCGCCTTGACGGCCTTCTCGATGCCCTTCTTGAGCGAGATCGGGTCGGCACCGGCCGCGACGTTGCGCAGACCCTCGCGGACGAGCGCCTGGGCGAGGACGGTGGCCGTCGTCGTGCCGTCACCGGCGACGTCGTCGGTCTTCTTCGCGACCTCCTTGACGAGCTCCGCGCCGATCTTCTCGTACGGGTCGTCGAGCTCGATCTCCTTGGCGATCGACACGCCGTCGTTCGTGATCGTGGGGGCTCCCCACTTCTTCTCGAGCACGACGTTGCGGCCGCGGGGGCCGAGCGTCACCTTGACGGCGTCGGCCAGGGTGTTGAGGCCGCGCTCGAGGCCGCGGCGGGCCTCCTCGTCGAAAGCGATGATCTTTGCCATAAGTGTGTCGTCCCTCCCGGACGTGAGGTTCAGTACCGTGCCCCCAGGGACTGGGAGCGGGATAGTTCTGGCACTCAGGATGAGTGAGTGCTAAATCATTCTGGCACTCGACCCTAGGGAGTGCAAGCCGCCGCGACACCGCGCTCGGCCGGGACGGATGCCGGTACGCGACCGGTCAGAGGACGGCCACGCTCCCCGCCTCGGGGACGAGCTCGATCCACGTGTTGCCCACGGCGAGCTGCACCTCGCTGCCGGCGGCGTTGCGCAGGACGATCGGGGCATCGCGCGAGGCCTTCGTCCAGGTCACGGGCAGCGCCGACCCACCGCTGGAGAGGACCCCGGTGCCCGTGCCGACGAGCACCGTCTTCGGGACGTCGCCGTAGCGGTCGTCGATCGCGACCCGGAGCACGAGGACGTTCGCCGCGCTGATCCGGCCGCCGCCGGCGGCGGTGTCGGGGCGCCCGTCCTGGGAACGGAGGTAGGCCCCGGACCGCGCATCCCACCGCCACGAGCGTGGGGACACCGCTGAGAATCGCAGGTCGAGGCCCGCTGACTCCTCCCCGAACAGCGGAGCCCAGCCCGACGACGAATAGCGGAACTGCGCGGCGGGGGCGTCGAGGTCGCTGTACTCCGCCGCGATCTGCGGCGCTCGGAGGATGACGTTGTGCGGTGCCCGGCGTTCGGTGGTGCGGAACATGAAGCGATCGTCGGCACCGCCGTGGATCGCGTTGTGGACGGGCGCCTCCTGCATCATCTCGACGAAGCGTGCTCGACCTCCCGAGTACGCGATGATGCCGCCGAACGGCGAGACGATGTCTGGGTCCATGGGGCGGATGCTGCGCACCGGACCGACCCGGTCGGGGAGGTCCGACTGCCAGACGGCCAGGTAGCGCGTGAGTCCGCCCTCGACCAGCTCCTCGACGACGACGTCTGCGCGGTCGATCCCCCACTGCGGACGCGCGTCCCAGTGATTGTCGATCTTGGCCGACACCGCCGGTCGCTGCGCGGCCTCGATCGGGATCACGGATCCCCGCAGCGGGGCGACTGCGGTCGTCGGTCGGGTGGGCGGCGGGGGCGTGAACGTCGAGCGCGGCGCGGGCGAGGTTGCGGTGGGCGACGAGGCGGCGGGGACCGTGCCCACTGGAGCGCAGGCGGTGAGCAGGCAGGCGATCAGGACGGCACCGAACACCACGGAGCGGGCTGACACGGCGCGGGGCACCGTGCGGGGAGAGGTCACGGGTGCAGGATAGCCGGACGCGGTGTCCGGCTGCAGGTCATGCGACGACGCGGACCGCCTCGGCCTGCGGGCCCTTCTGACCGCTGCCGACGGTGAACTCCACCGACTGCCCTTCCTCCAGGACGCGGAACCCGGACATCTCGATGTTCGAGTAGTGGACGAAGACGTCCTGCCCGTCCACGAGGGTGATGAAGCCGAAGCCCTTCTCGGCGTTGAACCACTTGACGGTTCCCTGGGTCATGCGAATCTCCTGAAGCTGTGGGACATCGAAATGCTAGCCACGCGCCCAGAGCCGACGGAGCCGTTCGGGGCAATGCTTACACGAGTGAACCGAACTGTTTACGGCCGCGAAACACGGCCTGCCGCATCGCGGCGGACGACGATCACTCGGTGCGGAAATCCAGACCGACGATGACCACGAGCTGCGACCGCGCGTCCGCGTCGCCGGACTCCTCAGACGGCGCCGTGACCACCTGATAGGTGTCGTCCAGCTCGACGTCCGCTCCGCCGATCACATCGGCCAGACCCCTCGCCGCAGCCTCGTCGGCTTCGGCGCCGTAGTACACGGTGGTGGTCGGGAAGTCGTTCGCGCTCGCGTTGCTCGCCTCGACGTCCGCCTCGGCCCAGCCCGCCTCGAGCAGCTGCTGCCGCACGGTCTCGCCGAGCCCCGACTCATCGGTCGCGTTCAGCACCAGGACCGGATAGGAGGTGTCCACCGCCGGGGCGACCACCTGCGACGTCGCGGTGGGCGCCGCCCCGGTGCCGCCGAGGCGGCCGGTGACGCTCAGGGTGGCGACGATGCCGACGGACACGATGACGACGACTGCGATCACGGACCACAAGAGGATGAGCCCCCCGCGCAGGCGCGGCTGCTCGGCGCGGTGCGCTCCGACGCGGCGCCGATCGGCGGGCAGGTCATCGAACCGATCACGCGGGAACGCGGTCGACGTCTCGGGCGAAGGCGTGTCGGAGGGCATCCGAGAATGCTATCTGGCGGAGGCGGGGAGAACCCTGGTGCGGCCGCGCCTGGAGGCCTGGCGGGACGCCTCGACACGACGGAGCCGGTGGATCAGCACGGGGTCGTGGGCGACGGCATCCGGTGAATCCATCAGCCGACCCAGCAACTGGTAGTACCGCGCCGGCGTCAGGTCCAGCTGCGCTCGGAGCGCCTCCTCCTTCTCGCCGGAGTGCGACGGCCAGCGGGACTCGAAGTCGAGCAGGGCGCGGTCGCGGTCGGAGAGGGGCACGTGTCCACGGTAGGCGCGAGCGCGGCCCTCATCCCGGAACAACGGGGCGATTCGTCCGGTTGAATAGTGCGAGGGAAGGAAACACATGAGCTATCGCGTGGAGAAGACCGACGAGCAGTGGCGTGAGGAGCTCTCGCCCGAGCAGTACGCCGTGCTGCGGCAGGCCGGGACGGAGCGAGCGTGGACCGGTGAACTGCTCGACGAAGAGCGCGCCGGACTGTATGCGTGCGCAGCCTGCGGCGCCGAGCTGTTCAAGAGCGGGACGAAGTTCGACTCGCACTGCGGGTGGCCGAGCTTCTACGAGTCGGTGCGACCCGAGGCGGTCGAGCTGATCGAGGACCGGAGCCACGGCATGGTGCGCACCGAGGTCCGCTGTGCGAACTGCGGGTCGCACCTGGGTCACGTGTTCCCGGACGGATTCGGCACGCCGACCGGTGACCGGTACTGCATGAACTCGCTGTCGCTGTCGTTCACGCCCGAGCAGGGCTGAGCGGGCTTGCAGGCCGCGTCGATGCCGTCAAGGCCGGTGTCGACGCGGCGCCGAGGGGATAGCGTCATGGAACACTGCGCGGCGACACGCGCCGCCGTCGGAGGATGATCATGCCCGACCCCACCGGCTCCGCGGACCGCGTCCTCGGCGGGCGCTACCGTCTCGGCGACACGCTCGGCCGCGGCGGCATGGCCGACGTCTTCCGTGCCGACGACCTGCTGCTCGGCCGCGAGGTCGCGGTGAAGCTCGTCCGAGCCGCCGACGGCGTCGCCACCGACGATCGCGCGCGCGGCGAGGTCACCATCCTCGCGGCACTCAACCACCCGTCGCTCGTCACGCTGTACGACGCGCACCTCGATGCCGATCCGGCGTTCCTCGTGATGGAGCTCGTCGAAGGCCCCACGCTGAGCACGCGTCTGCGCGACGCACCGCTCGGCCCGGCGACAGCGGCCACGATGGCCGCCGAGCTCGGTGAAGCGCTGCACGTGGCGCACTCGGCGGGGATCGTGCACCGCGACGTCAAGCCGTCGAACGTCCTGCTCGCGCCCTCGCACCTCCCCGATCACGAGTTCCGGGCGAAGCTCGCCGATTTCGGCATCGCCTACCTGGTCGACACGGCGCGCGTCACCAATCCCGGCGAGGTCATCGGCACCGCCGCCTACCTCGCGCCGGAGCAGGTGCGCGGAGTCGAGCCGGCTCCCCCGGCCGATGTCTACGCCCTGGGTCTCGTCCTCCTCGAGTCGCTGACCGGCCGGAGAGCCTTTCCCGAGGCTGCCGGGGTCGCCACCGCGATCGCCCGTCTCGACCACGCACCGGAGATCCCCGAGTCCGTCGACGAGCGATGGCGGGAACTCCTCCGCCAGATGACGGCCATCGCCCCCGAGGAACGCCCGACTGCGTTGGATGTCGCGGTGCGGACTCGCGGGTGGGCGGCAGGACCGGCCGCCGCCACCGCCGCCCTCGCAGTGGCGCCCGAGCCGCCCAGCGCTCCCTCCCCCGCCGTCTACAGGGACGCACCGACACCGTCGACCGCGCCGACCGCCGTCTTCGCCGCGGGTCCGGCGCTCGTCGCGGCCTCCGCCGCCGCATCGACGGGATCGGACGCCGCAGGCAGCCCGGCAGCCGCAGCGGGCGGATCGGCGGCGGACGCGACGCAGGTGATGGATGCCGCGAGCCCCCCGCCCGCGACGGCCCCGATCCCGTCGCATGGGAGCACTTCGACCCGCTCGCCCGGCACCAGCGACGACCCACCGGCGTCACGTCGGCCATCCCGGCGACGGCGCGGGGTGTGGATCGCAGCGGCCGCGACCGCGGCGATCGTGGCCGGATCAGCCGGGGTCCTCGCGCTGACCACGGGCGGCGACCCGGCGCGGACCGACGACCCGGCGCCGGTGACCGAGCCGTCGCCGCGCGCGACCGATGACGCGCCCGCCCCGGACGCACCGGCGGAGACCGACGACACCGATCTCGTCAGCACCGACGACTCGACCACGGACGACGCCCCCGCGGAACCGGACCAGCCGGCTGAGCCCGACGAGCAGCCCACTCAGCCGGGCGACGACGCCCCGCCCCCCGCGGATGGGAGCACCGACCCGGGCGATCCTGCGGAGGACACGGGCGACGGCGACCCCGCGACGCCGGCGGAGCCGGTCGACCCCTCCCCGGCGCCGGACCCGGTCGAGACGACCGCCCCCGAGCCGCCCGCGACACCCGACGCACCCGCGCCGAGCCCCGCCCCCACCGGCTGATCGGGCCTCAGCGCCGCACTCGCCAGAACGCGGCCACGAAGACGGAACACAGCGCGATCGCGACGGTGATCACCTCGACGGCGAGCCCCGGACCGGCGGGCGCCGGCCAGACGGCATCCAGAACGAGGGATGCCACGAGCTGCCCCGACACCGCGCCGAGGCCGAAGAGCAGGACGCCGGTCCGGGCGACCAGCGCCGCCGACATCACGATGTAGGCGACCCCGAGCGCACCGCCGGCGTAGAGCCACGGGTCCGCCGGAAGCGGGCGCGGCGGACCGTCCACCAGAGTCACGACGACCGCGGCGGCGCCGAGCAGTGTCGTCCCGACCACGAAGTTGACGAAGGTCGCGGCCAGCGGCGTGCCGAGACGCGCGCGAAGCCGGCCGTTCGTCGCCTGCTGCCAAGAGAGGGCGACGCCGACCAGGAGCGGGAGCGCCAGCATCCAGATCGGGACCTCCGAGATGCCGTCCCCCGCAGCGAGCATCACCGTCACCGACACGAGCGCCAGCACCCCACCGACCAGGCGCGGCACGGTGATCGGCACGACACCTGCCGGACCGTAGCCGACGCGATCGAGCACCAGACCGCCGACGGCCTGCCCCGCGACGAGGCCCACCGTGAAGAGCGAGACACCCACGATGCCGACGGCGATGCTCTGCGTCGCGACCGTGAACGCTCCTCCGGCGCCCCCGATGAGCATCCACCAGGGGATGTCCGGGGCGCCAAGGCCCCGGCCCAGTGCGCGGAGGCCCCGGCGGCCCGAGGGGGTCGCGAGGCACACGAGGGTGATGAGGAGCAACCCGCTGCCGAAGGAGATGACGGCGGCGGTCATGGCGTGGTCGAGCCGCACGCCCAGCTGCCCGTTGATGCGCGCCTGCACCGCCGTCAGGACGCCCACGGACACGGCGCCGAGGAGCGGCGGTGCGAGCGACGAACGGGCGGGCGGCACGGGTGAGGTCATTCCGCGCCGTCCATGTCAGCCGAAGAGGGCGGCGGCCTCTTCGTAGCGGTGCAGCGGGACGGTGTTCAGCTCGCCGAGCGCCTCTGCGAAGGGCACGCGGACGATCTCGGTGCCCTGCATCGCGACCATCTGTCCCCAGGCGCCGTCGACGATGGCGTCGGCCGCGTGGAGGCCGAGGCGCGTGGCCAGCACACGGTCGAACCCCGAGGGCGACCCACCGCGCTGGATGTGGCCGAGAACGGTCGAACGGGTCTCGATCCCGGTGATGCGCTCGATCTCGGGGGCGAGGATCTCACCGATGCCGCCGAGGCGCGGACGGTTGAACGCGTCGAGCCCCTTGTCGCTGAAGGCCTCCTCCATGCCGGTCAGCTTGAAGCCCTCCGAGACGACGACGAGCGGCGCGCGGCCGCGGTCGTGGGCCTTCGTGACCTGCTCGGCGACCTCGTCGATCGACATCGGGACCTCGGGGATGCAGATGACATGCGCACCCGCCGCGATACCGGAGTGCAGGGCGATCCAGCCGACGTGGCGACCCATGACCTCAGCCACCATGCAGCGCTGGTGCGAGTCACCGGTCGTGCGCAGGCGGTCCATCGCCTCCGTCGCGATGTTGACCGCGGTGTCGAAGCCGAACGAGTAATCGGTCGCGTGCAGATCGTTGTCGATCGTCTTCGGCACGCCGAGGACGTTGATGCCGTCCTTGTGCAGCCGGTCGGCCGCCGCGAGCGTCCCCTCGCCGCCGATCGCGACGATGCCGTCGAGGCGGTGGCCGTACATCGTCTTGGAGATGTTCTCGGCGCCGCCGCGGGGGCCCTCATAGGGATTCGTGCGACTCGTGCCGAGGATCGTGCCGCCCACCTTCGACAGCCCCTTCACCTCGTGTCGGGTCAGCGGGAAGAAGTCGCCGTCGACGACGCCGCGCCAGCCGTCGCGGATGCCGACGAACTCGATGTCGTACGTCGTCGTGCCCTTGAGCACGATTCCGCGGATGACGGCGTTCAGTCCAGGACAGTCGCCGCCGCTCGTGAGGATGCCGATCTTCATGAGGGTCCTTTGGTGGTTCGGGTTGGTGCCGGGGCGACGCTGCCTCACCCCGACACTATCGTTCCCGCGGGTCGCGCGTCAGGCGGCGCCCAGCGCCTGCCGCAGCAGGTGCATGAGGGCCGACAGCTGCACCGAGTCGCTCGAGGTCGGATCGACCGCGTCGCCGTCGAGGGCCCGCTGTGCCAGACCCTGCTTGCTGTCGATGAGCTCGGCGATCTTCGTGTCGATCGTGTGCGCGGCGATGATTCGCCACGCCGTCACGGGCTCGTCCTGGCCGATGCGGTGCACGCGGTCGATCGCCTGGGTCTGCTCGGCGGCGGTCCAGCTGAGTTCGGCGAGCACGACGTTCGACGCCGCCTGCAGGTTCAGGCCGACGCCGGCGGCCGTCAGCGAACACACCGCGATCGCGACATCCGGGTCGCCGTTGAAGGCGTCGATCGCCTGCTGACGCACCGGCGTGGTCTGATCGCCGCGGATCGACACGGTGCGCAGGCCCGCCGACGCGAAGTGCGCCTCAGCGGCATCCATCACATCGATGTGCTTCGCGAAGAACACGACCTTGCCGACCGAGCGCTGCAGCTGGACGGCGTAGTCCGCCGCGAGCTGCGCCTTGGCCTGACCGATGCGGCGGACCATCGTGAAGACGTTCTCCGAGCCGCTGCCGGACGCCTTGGACTCCTCGAGCTCGCCGTGGGCGACCAGGCGCACGATGTCGTCGTCCACCTCGCCGCGGACGACCCGGTCGCCGCGCGCCTCGATGATGCGTCGGTACTTGGCCGCGAGCCGTTCCCCCAGCTCGCGCTCGGCGGCGCGGATCGAGCGGCCGTACTCGTCGTCGAGCTCCACGGGGAGGTCGGCGACGAGCTTGTCGGGCAGGTCGGCGGCGACGTCCTTCTTCTTCCGCCGGACGATGCCCATCGAGATGACCGCCGCGCGCGCCTCGGGATAGAACGACTTGTCGGCCGGCGTCAGCCCGGTCTCGTCGAGGCGGCTCATGAGCTCCGGGCCGGGCTTCTCGCCGTTGGTCCAGCCGAGGAAGCGCCAGATGGCGTCGAAGTCCTCGACGTCGTTGATGAGCGGCGTCCCCGTGAGGGCGAGCAGCAGCGGGTCGCGGACCTGCTCGCGGATGCGGGAGGCCAGCGCCAGCACGTTGCGCGAGCGCTGCGAGGTGAGGTTCTTGATGAAGTGCGCCTCGTCGACGACCATGCCCTGCAGCCCGATCGAGCTGAGCCACGACAGGTGGCGGTCGAGGATCTCGTAGTTGACGATGAAGACGTCGGCGAAGGCGTCCATGGTCTCGCCGTCGCCCTGGACGACCGTCGCGCGCCGCTGCGGCGTCCAGCGCTCGACCTCGCGGGCCCAGTTCATCTTGACGACGTTGGGGACGACGACCAGCAGCGGGTAGGCGTCGGCGACGGATGCCGCGAGCACCGACTGCGCCGTCTTGCCGAGACCCGGCTCATCGGCCAGCAGGAAGCTGCGGTGTCCGCCTCGGACCGCCTCAAGGAACCGCGACTGGTGCGCCATGACGTCGAGGCCGCGCGGCGAGAGCCGGTCGAACTCGGGGACGGGGGGCAGGTCCATCGTCGCGGATCCGCCGCCGGCGCCCATCTCGAACGCCTTGTACAGCGGGCCCATCAGTTCCCAGCCGTCGAGGCGGCGGCGCGGGGTCGAGACGGGAGCGCGAAGGAGCACGTCGGGTGCGAGGAAGGGGTTGGACTCCTTCCGCGCCTCGATCTGCGGCGGGACGACCTGGCGGTCGGCGATCGCGTCGGGGACGACGGGCGCCTGCACCGGCTTGACGTCGGTGATGATGAGCTCGTCCTCGGGGAGCTCGGCCCCCGACTCCAGCAGCCAGTCGCGGCGCATGCGCCGCGCCACCGGCGAGGTCGCCTGGTCGACCTCGAGGAGCTGGATGAGCGAGGTGTCGCGGGCCGCCGTCTTCGCGAGGATCGTGGCCACGCCGTCGAGCCGCTTGAGCAGTTCGGCGCGGGCGCCGTCGGCGATGTCGGTGGCCGACTTCACCCGAGCGCGCTCCTCGCGCACGAGGAAGGCGATCACCTGGAACTTGACGCGGTTCGTCGGGCCGAGCTTGCCGCGCTGGGCCTTGGCCTCGACCTCGCGCACCTTGCGGGCGAGGATCGGGATGAGGGGTGCGTCGTCATCGCGACGCGACGATGAGCCCTTGCGACGCCGAGCGGCGGTCTTCGGGGCGGTGGCTGCCGTGGTCGGCATGCTCCTCCTGAGCGTGACACCGGCGGATGCCGGTGATCGTCGTCCGAGACGACGTTCTGCGGGACCGCGATGGTCGGTCGCGGCGAGGGTGTGGTTCCCCGGGTCGTCTCGGCTGCGGGCACTCGCTTCTGCGAGCTGCGGCGACGAGACGGACCCTTCGAGGCCAGTCTAGCGCGTCGCGGGCCCCGACGCGGAGCCCGGAGCCGAGGCGTGCCGAGCCGCCGCGTACGCTGTATCCATGCCCACCGAACGCGAACTCGCCGCCACCATCGACCACGCGATCCTGAAGCCGGAGCTCACGCGCGCCGACGTCGACGCAGAGCTCGACATCGCCGCCGAATGGCGGGTCTTCAGCGTGTGCGTGCGTCCGAGCGACATCGCCTACGCAGTGGCGCGACTGGAGGGCACCGGCGTTGCCGTCGGGACCGTGATCGGGTTCCCGCACGGGACGACCTCGACCGCCGCCAAGGTCGCCGAGACGCGTCAGGCGATCGCCGACGGCGCCACCGAGGTCGACATGGTCGTGAACATCGGCGCACTGCGCTCGGGCTTCGACGACGTGGTCGAGGCCGACATCCGCGCCGTCGTGGAGGCGGCCGACGGCCGCGTCACCAAGGTCATCCTCGAGACGGCACTGCTCGACGAGGAGCAGATCGAACGCGGCAGCCGCCTCACCGAGGCGGGCGGGGCGCACTTCGTGAAGACCTCCACCGGGTTCGCCGGCGGCGGCGCGACGATCCCCCACGTGCAGCTCATGCGCCGCACCGTCGGTGCGGGCGTCGAGGTCAAGGCCTCCGGCGGGGTGCGCAGCCACGCCGATGCGCTCGCGATGCTCGAGGCCGGCGCCACGCGCCTCGGCACGAGCGGCAGCGCCGTCATCCTGGGCGAAGCGCGTCGCATCGACGCGGGCGAGCAGGCGACCGGCGACGTCGACGCTACGTCGTACTGACCAGCGGAGCCGCAGGGCTCTTCAGGCGCCGGGGCGCAGGGCTCTTCAGGCGCCGGGGCGCAGGGCTCTTCAGGCGCCGGGGCGCAGGGCTGCCCGGACCTCGGCGACGTCGGCGTCCATGCGGGCGATGAGCGCCTCGATCCCCTCGAAGCGGACCATACCGCGGATGCGGGCCGTGAACTGCACCTGCACGGTGTGACCGTAGAGGTCGAGGTCGGTCTCGTCGAGGACGTAGGCCTCGATCTGGCGGACCGGGACGTCGTCGAAGGTCGGATTCGTCCCGACCGAGATCGCGGCCGGGTAGCGCGTCGCGGGCCGGACGCCCCCGGCATCCGTCCCCTCGTCGACGAGCCACCCGGCGTAGACGCCGTCCGCAGGGACGAAGCCCTCGGCGTCAGGGGCGAGATTGGCGGTCGGATAGCCGAGTTCGCGGCCACGTTTCAGGCCGTGCACGACCTCCGCGCGGACGGCATGGGGGCGGCCGAGCAGACGCGCGGCGTCTTCGACCTGACCGGCGTCCAGCAGCTCCCGGACCCAGGTCGACGAGACCCGCCGGCCGCCGCCCTGCACGTCGCCGACGACGTCGACGGTGAAGCCGCGCGTTTCGCCGAACGAGGTGAGGAACGCAGGGTCGCCCGCTCCCCCGCGCCCGAACCGGAAGTCGACGCCGACCATGACGCAGACGGCGCCGAGTGCGTCGACGAGGATCCGCTGCGCGAACTCCTCGGGGGCGAGGGCTGCGAGCGTTTCGTCGAAGCGGAGCACGAGCACCGCGTCGACACCGGAGTCGGCGAGGAGGGCGATCTTCTGGTCGACGCTGACCAGCGCCTCCGGGCACCGGTCGGGGCGCAGCAGCGCCAGCGGATTGCGGTCGAACGTCACCGCGACGACCCGGGCCCCGGCATCCATCGCCGTGACCCGCGCCCTGTCGATCACCGCGCGGTGGCCGGAGTGCACGCCGTCGAACTTGCCGATCGCGACGATGCTCGGCCCGAAGTCCGCCGGGACCTCCGACGGGTCACGGAAGACGATCACGTCGCGACCTCGCGCGGAGCGGTGGGCGTGCGGTGGGTGATCAGCCACCACAGTCCCAGGAAGGGCAGGACGAGCGGGATCAGGAGGTAGCCGATGCCGAACCCCGACCAGACGGTGGGGTGGTCGAACAGCTCGGGGTGCGTGAGCGAGAGCGTCCCCACCACGAGGACGCCGACGAGCTCGAAGACGATCGCGATCCAGGCCAGCCGGTACCAGCGCTCGGACGCGCTGAAGATCAGCGCGAGCGTCGCGAGGATGTAGACGAGCGCAGCCGCCGCCGAGAGGGTGTAGGCGAGCGGGGCCTCGTCGAACTCCCGCACGATCTGCACGAACGAGCGCCCCGTCGCACCGAGCGCCATGATCGCGTAGACGACGACCAGCACGCGCCCGACGCCGGTCATCCGACGCGGCTTCGGGGTGAGGGCCGCCGAGGCGGGCGGGGTCGACGCGGTCTCAGGCATGGCAGACCAATCCTACGTCCGCCCCGGGACGGCGATCGCAGGACTCAGGCGAGCTGCACGGTCCAGATGACCTGCATCCGCCACAGCATGACGGCGATCGCGAAGGCCGCCACCCCCATGACGACGGTGCTCCATCGTCCTCGCTCGATGAGCGCCCAGACGACGGCCGCAGGCGGGATCAGCACGGCCGACACCAGGTAGACCCAGAACTCCAGCAGGTCCCCGGTCGGCGGGTTGCCCGCGAACGGCGCGATGATCGCGATGACGACCTGGACGATGAGCAGGAGGAGCACGAGCGCCTGCGTGCCGACCGACAGATCGCTCGGCCGACGTCCCGCGAGCCCGAGGGCCGTGCACAGCAGGCCGGCCGCGCACGCGACGGCGATCTGCCCGATGGTGAACCACAGGATCACGGCTGCTCCTCGGGCATGTTCATGAGGCTCTTGACGTCGTCGCCTCGGCGACCGAGGATGCCGACGAGCTCGCCGGCCGGGTCGATCGCCGCCGGGGTCTCGGTGCCGAGTCGCGTCGCCGCGCCGACGAGGCGCTTGCCGTGCCGCAGATCGCGGGCCTCGTCCGCGGTGACGTGGAAGGCGCCGAGGAGGGATGCCGCTACCTCCGCCGCGGGCAGGAGCGGGGCATCCGCGGCCACCTCGGCGACCGCATCCGCGACCGAGAAGGGACCGATCCGGGTGCGCCGGAGTGCAGTGAGGTGACCGCCGACGCCGAGGTGCGCACCCAGATCGCGCGCCAGCGCGCGGATGTACGTGCCGCTCGAGCAGTCGACGACGACGTCCACGTCGATCGTGCGGTCGCCGCGTCGGATGCCGAGCACGTCGAACCTGCTGACGACGACGTCGCGCGCCTGCAGCTCCACCTGCTCCCCCGCCCGCGCGAGGTCGTAGGCCCGTCGTCCCGCGACCTTGATCGCCGAGACCGTGCTCGGCACCTGCGAGATGGGTCCCGTGAGCGGCCGGATGCCGTCGAGGATGGCGTCGTCCGAGGTCGCCGACGCGTCCGTCCGGGAGGTCTCCGTGCCATCGGCATCGTCGGAATCGGTCGTCACGCCGAGGCGGATCGTCGCCTCGTACGTCTTGTCGAGTCCGACGACGTAGGTCAGCAGTCGGGTCGAGTGGCCCACGCCGAGCACGAGGAGGCCGGTCGCCATCGGGTCCAGCGTCCCGGCGTGGCCGATCTTGCGGGTGTGCAATGCCCGGCGGGCGCGTGCGACGACATCGTGGCTGGTGAGTCCGCCCGGCTTGTCGACGAGGAGGATCCCGCCCCGCGCACTCGCCCCGTGGTCCTGCTGCATGACCTCCAGCCTAGGCTGGACGCCGTGCCCGACCTCGCCCCGCCCCTCATCGCGTGGTACCGCGAGCACGCCCGGGACCTGCCGTGGCGGCGGGAGGGCTTCGGCGCCTGGGGCACGCTCGTGAGCGAGTTCATGCTCCAGCAGACGCAGGTGGCGCGTGTCATCCCCCGCCTCGAGGAATGGCTCGCACGCTGGCCGACGCCCGCCGACCTGGCGGCGGCTCCTCCCGCCGATGCGGTGCGCCTCTGGGCGAACCTCGGCTACCCCCGGCGCGCCCTGTGGCTGCACCGCGCGGCGACCGAGATCCGCGATCGGCACGACGGGGCGGTGCCGCGGGACGTCGATGCGCTCCTGGCGCTGACGGGGATCGGCGACTACACCGCGCGGGCCGTCGCCGTGTTCGCCTTCGGGGACCGGCATCCCGTCGTCGACACCAACACGCGGCGCGTGCTGGCGCGCGCCGTCGACGGCAGGTCCCAGCCGGGAGCGCCCGGGAAGCGCGACCTGGCGGCGATGACGGCCGTCCTCCCCGAGGACGACGGGGACGCCGCGGTCATCAACGCCGCCGCGATGGAGCTGGGGGCCGTCGTCTGCACCGCCCGGTCACCCCGATGCGACGCCTGCCCGATCGCGCAGGCATGCGCGTGGCGGGCGGCGGGCTACCCCGACACGGGCGACGAGCGTCGCAAGCAGGCGCGGTTCGAGGGCAGTGACCGTCAGGCGCGCGGCGCCGTCATGAAGGTGCTGCGGGATGCCGTCGGTCACGTCGCCGTCGCCGACGACGTGCTGGCCGACTGGCCCGACCCGGGTCAGCGCGACCGGGCCATCGACTCGCTCATCGCCGACGGCCTCGTGGAGGCCGCCGACGGAGCGCTGCACCTGCCGCGTTGAGGCGGCTCAGTCCTCGTCGTCCTCGCGGGGCTTGACGTAAGGATCCGCTTCTCCGGCGTAGCTGCCGGATGCCGCGATCCCCGCCACCGCCGCGTCGCGCTCGCGGGCCTCGCGGAGAAGGTCCTCGATGTGACCGGCGTTCTCGGGGAGGCCGTCGAGGATGAACTCGAGGGTCGGCGTCAGCCGCGTGCCGAGCTGTCGCCCGACCTCGCTGCGCAGCATCCCCGTCGCGGCCTTCAGCGCCGCGGCCGAGTCGGCACGGGCGGCGTCGTCGCCGTAGACGGTGTAGAACACGGACGCGTGCTGCAGGTCACCGGTGACGCGGACGTCGGTGATGGTGACGAAACCGAGCCGCGGGTCGCGCAGCCCCTTCTCGAGGCGCTCCGCGATGAGCACGCGGATGCGGTCCGCCAGCCGTGCCTGCCGTTCCCCGGCCATAGTCCTTCTCCTTCTGTTCTCCCCCGCCCGCGATCAGCTGACGGAGGAAGTGCGGAGGCGATGGATGCCGCCGGGATAGTCGGGGTCTTGGGGGTCCCGTTATCCCGGCGGCATCCATCGCCGTAGCAACGCCGTGGATCAGCCGCGCGGCTTCTCCACCATTTCGGTCGTCTCGATCTCGTCGCCGACCTGGATGTCGTTGTACTTGCCGAGACCGATACCGGCCTCGAAGTCCGTACGGACCTCGGTGACGTCGTCCTTGAAGCGGCGCAGCGACTCGATGGCCAGGCCGTCGGCGAGCACGACACCGTCGCGGATGACCCGCGCCTTGGCGTTTCGCGTGATCGTTCCCGAGCGGACGATGACACCGGCGATGTTGCCGAACTTCGAGGAGCGGAACACCTCGCGGATCTCGGCGACACCCGACTGGACCTCTTCGAACTCCGGCTTGAGCATGCCCTGGAGGGACTGCTCGACGTCGTCGATCGCGTTGTAGATGACCGAGTAGAACCGGACGTCCACACCCTCGCGGGCGGCACGCTCGCGGGCCTTCGTGTCGGGCCGGACGTTGAAGCCGATGACGATCGCGTTGTCGATCGTCGCCAGGTTGATGTCCGACTCGGTGACGGCACCCACACCGCGGTGGATGATGCGCAGCTGCACGCTGTCGTCGACCTCGATCTTGAGGAGCGACTCCTCGAGGGCCTCGACGGCACCCGAGACGTCACCCTTGATGATGAGGTTGAGCGACTCGACCTTGCCCTCTTCGAGCGCGCGGGTGAAGTCCTCGAGCGAGATGCGCTTGCGGGCCTTGGCCAGCTGGGCATTGCGCTCGACCGCTTCACGCTTCTCAGCGATCTGGCGGGCCATGCGGTCCTCTTCGGTGACGATGAAGACGTCACCGGCGCGGGGCACGGAGTTCAGACCCTGCACCTGCACGGGACGCGACGGGTAGGCCTCGTCCACGGCGTCGCCGTTCTCGTCGATCATGGCGCGGACGCGGCCGTAGGCCGTTCCTGCGACGATCGCGTCACCGACGCGGAGCGTTCCGGACTGGATCAGCACCGTGGCGACCGAACCGCGACCCTTGTCGAGCTTGGCTTCGATCGCGACACCACGAGCCGCCTTGTTCGGGTTGGCCGTGAGGTCCAGACCCGCATCGGCGGTGAGGAGGACGGCATCCAGCAGTTCCTGGATGTTGGTGCCCTGGCGAGCCGACACGTCGACGAACATGACGTCGCCGCCGTACTCCTCGGCGACCAGGCCGTACTCGGTGAGCTGCTGACGGACCTTCGCGGGGTTCGCGTCGGGCTTGTCGACCTTGTTGACCGCGACCACGATCGGGACATTCGCCGCCTGCGCGTGGTTCAGTGCCTCGACCGTCTGCGGCATGATGCCGTCGTCGGCCGCGACCACGAGGATCGCGAGGTCGGTCACCTGCGCACCACGGGCACGCATGGCGGTGAACGCCTCGTGACCCGGGGTGTCGATGAAGGTGATCGCACGCTCGATGCCCTCGTGCTCGGTCCACACCTGGTAGGCACCGATGTGCTGGGTGATGCCACCCGCCTCACCGGCGACGACGTTGGTCTGACGGATCGCGTCGAGCAGTCGCGTCTTACCGTGGTCGACGTGGCCCATGACGGTGACCACGGGAGGACGGATCTCGAGGTCGTCCTCGCTCTCCGCCTCCAGCTCGGCCTCGAGGTCGAGGCCGAAGCCCTCGAGGAGCTCTTTGTCCTCGTCCTCGGGAGACACCATCTGGATCTTGTAGCCGAGCTCCTCACCGAGGATCTCGAACGTCGCCTCATCCAGCGACTCGGTGGCCGTGGCCATCTCGCCGAGGTTGAAGAGGATCGTCACGAGCGTGCCGGGCTGCACGTTGTAGCCGCGCAGGGCCTCGAGCTTATCGGCGAAGTCCGAGATCGACGCGCCGCGACGCAGGCGGATGATCTCGCCGTTGCCCTTGGAGACGTTGACGCCGCCGACGACCGGCGCCGACCGCATCTCGAATTCCTGCCGCTTCGCCCGACGCGACTTGCGCTGCTTGGACTTGCCGCCGCCCTTGCCGAAGGCTCCTGCGGTACCGCCGCCGGGTCCACGGCCGCGGCCGCCGCCGCCACCGGGACGACCGGCGAAACCGCCGCCGGGCGCGCCACCGGGGCGCGCAGCACCGAAGCCACCGGCGCCGCCGGGACGTCCGGGACCGCCGGGACGCTGCTGGAACGGAGCACCGGGACGACCGCCGCCACCGGGACGACCCGCGCCACCGGGACGCGGTGCACCCGGACGGGGTGCGCCGGGACGCGGAGCCTGCGGCCGCGGGATGTTGCCGGGCGTGGGACGCTGGCCCATGCCCTGCGCCGAGGCGAAGGGGTTGTTGCCCGGACGCGGGCCGGCGGGACGCTGGCCCATGCCCTGCGAGCTGGCGAAGGGGTTGTTGCCGGGGCGCGGAGCGCCGCCCGGACGAGGCGGCTGGGAGCCGGGCTTGCCGGGTGCCGGCGCGGGCGACGGGGCGCCCGGCTTCGGCGCGCCGGAGTCTGCTGCGGCCGGCGCGGCCGGAGCAGGCGTCTGCGCGACCGGCTCAGCCGCGGCGGCGGGCGCCGCCGGCTCGGGAGCCGGAGCGGGCTTGGGAGCCGACGGACGAGGGCCGGGGGTGGCACCGGATGCCGGTGCCTTGGCGGCGGGCTTCGCGGGCGCGACGGCAGACGCCTTCACACCTTCCGCCTCGAGGGCGGCACGGAGCTTGCGAGCCACGGGGGGCTCGATGGTGGACGAAGGGCTCTTGACGAATTCGCCGAGCTCCTTCAGCTTCGCGAGGGCGATCTTGCTGTCGACGCCGAGCTCGGAAGCGATCTCATGCACGCGTGGTTTTGCCACAATTCTCCTGTCTGGGGCCCGCCCCGGACAGGGCGGACCGTCATTCGCGGACGGGTCTCATTTCGAGCCGTTCACTTTGTGTCCATAGCCGTTCAGCCGTTTCGCTGGAGGGATTCTCTGGTGGTCCGCGCATCCACGGCCGCTGTCGCCAGCGGAGCGGATACCCGTAGTGCTCGTCCGAATGCGCGCCGCTTGAGGGCGGTGCTCACGCATGTGTCCGTGTCATGCACCCACGCGCCCCGACCCGGCAGGACGGCCTTCTCGTCGATGACGAGGGCACCGTCCCTGGCCACGATGCGGAGCAACGAGGACCGGGGGGCACGCGCGCGGCATCCCACGCACGTTCGAACAGGTTCCATCCTACCGCGTCAGGACTCGTCGAGAATGCTGTCGGGCTGGATGTCGATCTTCGCGCCGGTCAATTTCGCGGCCAGCCGGGCGTTCTGCCCTTCCTTGCCGATCGCGAGCGACAGCTGGTAGTCCGGAACCAGCGCCCGGACGGCCTTGGTCGCCTGGTCGAGGACGAAGCTCGAGGTCACCTTGGCCGGCGACAGCGCGTTCGCGACGAACTTCGGCAGCGTCTCGTCGTAGTCGACGATGTCGATCTTCTCGCCGCCGAGTTCCTCCGTCACGGCGCGCACCCGACGGCCGAGCTCGCCGATGCAGGCGCCCTTGGCGTTGATGGACGGGTCGTTCGCCTTCACGGCGATCTTGGTGCGGTGCCCCGCCTCACGTGCGAGCGAGACGATCTCGACGACGCCGGACGCGATCTCGGGCACCTCGAGGGCGAAGAGCTTGCGGACGAGGCCCGGGTGGGTGCGCGAGACGGTGATCTGCGGTCCCTTCAGACCCTTGGACACGGAGGTCACGTAGACGCGGACACGCGAGCCGTGGGCATAGGTCTCGCCGGGAACCTGCTCCTCCGGCGGGAGGATCGCCTCCACCGTCCCGAGGTCGACGTGCACCATTCGCGGGTTCGGTCCCTGCTGGACGACGCCCGCGACGATGTCGCCTTCCTTGCCCTTGAACTCGCCGAGCACCGCGTCGTCGGCGATGTCGCGGAGGCGCTGGCTGATGACCTGCTTCGCGGCGAAGGCCGCGATGCGGCCGAAGTCGTCGGGCGTGGACTCCTCCTCGCCGATGACGACGTCGTCCTCATCGCGCAGGGGGACGTAGACGGCGACGTGGCCGGTCTTGCGGTCCAGGTGGGCGCGGGCGCCCTCGGGGAGTTCGCCGTCGGGAGACGTGTGCTTCGCGTACGCGGTCAGGATGGCCTGCTCGATGATCCGGATCAGTTCATCGAACGGGATCTCCCGCTCTCGCTCGACAGTCCGCAGCAGCCCCAGGTCGATGTCCATAGGTGCCTCCCTTGTTCAGTTGCTCAACACGTCGCCGCGAACGCGTCCGGTCATCCGGTGCGTCGCGGCATCCCATCAACGTTACTCGATCCGGCGTGGCGCGACCTGAGAAGATCGACGGATGACGGATGCCGCCGAAGACGCCGCCCGGACGGTGCAGCGCTCGCCCGTGGCGAAGGGACTCGCCCGAGGCGGGTACGCGGCCAACGGCGTCGTGCACCTGCTGTTCGGCGTGCTCGTCATCGTGATCGCCTTCGGCGGCCGCGGCGAGTCGGACCAGGCGGGGGTGTTCAAGGCGCTCGTCGCCGCCCCGCTCGGCCTCGCCGCCGTCTGGATCCTGGGGCTGCTCCTCGCCGCCCTGGGGCTGTACCAACTGCTGCGCGGGGTGCTCGCGCGAGGCACGGACGGTGCGGCCTGGGGCCGGCGGCTGAGCGCGCTCGGGCAGGCGGTCGTGTACACCGGTCTCGCCGCGATCGCCGTCACGGTCGCGCTCGGCGCGCGGCCCGACGGCGACCGCAGCGCGCAGGAGGTGACCCGGGGACTGCTCGCCACGCCAGGCGGCGTCTTCGTCGTCGCGGCGGCGGGCGTCGGCCTCGGCGTCGGCGGCCTCGTGTTCGCCTCGATCGGCGTCAGGCGCTCGTTCGACAAGCAGGTCCGCATTCCTCCCGGGCCCATGGGCGCGGTGGTGACGTGGACCGGTGTCGTCGGCTACCTCGGCAAAGGTGCGTCGGTGACGATCGTCGGCGTGCTCCTCGTCGTGGCCGCGGTCAAGCAGGAACCCGCCGCGGCGGGTGGCTTCGACGCCGCCATCCAGGCACTGCTCGAACAGATGCTGGGACCGTTCCTCGTCTTCCTGATCGGTCTCGGGCTGGTGGTCTACGCCGCCTTCTGCTTCCTGCGCTCCCGCTACGCCAAACTCTGAGCGTCAGCGACCGAAGCCGCAGACCTCGGCGACCCAGCTGAGGATGCGTCCGCGGCCCCGCTCCCCCGCCGCGACCTCGATCTCGCCGGCACGGCCGGCCAGCTCCACCTCGACGGTGAAGACAGTCCCCCGCTTGTCCTCCGCGACGACGTGCGGGTCGCAGCGCTGCGGCACGAGCGGCACGTCCACGACCGACGCGCCCTGCGGCACGGGGAACCGGGAGACGCCGGGCCCGAACTGCAGCAGATTCGTCGACTGCACGGCCACGATCCGCGCGGCGTCCGCACCGCCGACGCGCTCGATCCGGAGCGGGAGGACCGCACGGTCGTCGCCCGCGACGCGGAGCTCGCCCCACGCCACCCGCACCGACCGCTGCACGTCGGCGGCGAGACACTCGCGCTCGTGCAGTCGACCCAGGAAGCCGAGCGAGTCGTGCAGGTCGCCCCGGAGCACCGTGCCGTCGGTCAGGGTGAGCTCCCACAGGCGAGCGCGGTCAGCCTCCCCGCACGCGACCCCGGGCAGCAGCACCGCGAAGTCGTAGGACTCACCCTCCCCCAGCGGTCGCGCGTCGCGCGTGATCTCGTCGCGGAGCCGGTCGTCGACGAGGCGCAGTCGGGCGATGTCGAGCGTCGCATCGGAGTCGTTCGCCACGCGCAGCTGCGCTTTGCGCTGCGGCTCGTCCGACCGGTTCTGGTGCAGGAAGACGGTCACGGCGGCACCGGTCGACGGCACGGGCGCGGGTTCGCCCGGCCCGCACGACGCGAGCATCAGCGCACCGGCCGCGACGGCCGCTGCGACGAGGGTGGGACGCGGCGTCCGTGGCATGCGCTCAGGCTACGGTGTGAGGCTCCGTCGGCGGGGTGGCGACCGGAGCCGATTCGAGCGCGTTGATCGCGCGGATGAGGTGGTGGAGCTCGCCGATGCGGCGGCGGTCGAAGTCCATCATCAGGCGCGGCAGATGCAGGCGGTCCTTGTCCTGGCGCTCCCGGCGCAGCGGCGACGTGCGTTCGATGCGACCGCCGGCCAGGAGGTGCGAGAAGCGTTCGCTGAGCTCCGCGACCTCGGCGTCGGTGGGCTCTGCGCAGAGTCGGAGGATGAGGCGGGAACCGATCCAGCGCAGCGAGTCGTAGTTGCGCCAGAAGCCGGTGATCTCCGATGCCGCGGTCTCCACCGAGTCCGTGACGAGGACGCGGTCGAGATCGTCGGGCGAGATCACACCGGACGGGATCAGGTGGTCGTCGGCGAACCGTTCGAGCCCGCTCCAGAACGTCCCGCCCGGGGCATCCAGGAGCACGATCGGGGTCGGCTCGGCTTTGCCCGTCTGCTGGAGGGTGAGCAGCTCGAACAGCTCGTCGAGCGTGCCGAATCCGCCCGGAACGCAGACGAACCCGCGCGACTCCTTCACGAGCATGAGCTTGCGCGTGAAGAAGTACTTCATCGCGACGACCCGGTCGGCCTCGGCGATGACGGCGTTCGGCTTCTCCTCGAACGGCAGGCGGATCGACACCCCCAGCGAGTGGTCGGGACCGGCGCCCTCCGCGGCGGCCTGCATGATGCCGGGTCCGGCGCCGGTGACGACCATCCAGCCCTGCGCCGCCAGGGCCGAGGCGACCTCGGCCGCGGCACGGTAGAGCGGATCGTTCGCCCGCGTCCGGGCAGACCCGAAGATCGTGACCTTCGGCGAGGACCGGTAGGGGGCGAAGAGTCCGAACGCGGAGCGCATCTCGCCGAGCGCCGCCGACGCGATCTTCAGGTCGAGACGGTCGGTGGCGTCCACACCGAGCCCGACGCCCGTCGCGATGATGCGCGCGACGAGGTCGGCGTTCTCCTCGACGCCGGCATCGGTGAGGAGGGTGCGGATGGCGTCCGTGACGTCACCGTCGAGAGAGGATGCGGAACTCGGCGACATCCACCCAGGCTGTCACGATCCGGGAGCCCGCGGGTGAACGGAGGCCCTGTGTCCGGTGACGGAAGGTCAGCGCGTGAGGGCGGAGACCGCCTCGTCGGCGGCGACCGAGGTGCGCTCGCCCGTCCGGCGGTCCCAGAGCTCGACCTGACCCTCGGCAGCGCCGCGGCCGACGATGACGATGTGCGGCACGCCGACCAGCTCGGCGTCGCCGAACTTCACGCCCGGAGACACCTTCGGGCGGTCGTCGAGGAGCACGTCCTTGCCGGCTGCCTCGAGGTCCGCACTGAGCTTCTCCGCCAGGTCGAACGCCACGGCGTCTCGCCCGGTGGCGACGACGTGCACGTCGAAGGGGGCGACCGACTCGGGCCAGACGAGACCGCGGTCGTCGTTGTTCAGCTCAGCGAGGATCGCGAGGATGCGGGTCACGCCGATGCCGTAGGAGCCCATCGTGACCGTCACGAGCTTGCCGTTCTCGTCGAGCACCTTGAGTCCGAGCGCCTCGGCGAAGAAGCGGCCGAGCTGGAAGACGTGACCGATCTCCATGCCGCGGGCGAGCTCGACCGGGCCCGAACCGTCCGGCGCGGGGTCCCCCGCGCGCACCGAGGCGATGTCGATGACGCCGTCAGCGGTGAAGTCGCGGCCGAACACGACCGAGTGCGCGTGCTGCTCGTGCACGTTCGCACCGGTGACCCAGGCGGTGCCCACGGCGACGCGGGGATCGACGAGATAGCGGATGCCGGTGGCCGATTCCTCGCCGAGCACGGCGCCCTCGGTCGACCACGGTCCGATGTACCCCTTGACCAGGCCGGGGTGCTTCGCGAAGTCCGCCTCGGTGGCGGCTTCGACGGCTGCGGGGGCGAAGGCGACCTCGGCGCGCTTGTCGTCGACGTCGCGATCGCCGGGCAGCCCCACGACGACCAGCTGGCGCGTGCCGTCCAGGTGGGTCAGGGCGAGGACGACGTTCTTCAGCGTGTGCGCCGCCGTCCACGCGGTGGCGCCGTCGGTGGCGGGACCGGCGACACCCGGGGCGGGGGCGTCGAGGTGCGCGTTGCTGTGGGCGACGAGGGTCTCGATCGTCGGCGTGTTCGGCGAGTCGAAGACGACGGGCTGTCCGTCGGGCACCGGCAGCGCCTCCGGAGCGACGGTCACGAAGGCCTCGACGTTGGCCGCGTATCCACCGGCGGAACGCACGAACGTGTCCTCGCCGACGGGGATGGGGTGAAGGAACTCCTCGCTCCGCGCACCGCCCATGAGGCCGTTGTCGGCCGCGACGATGACGTACTCCATCCCGAGGCGCTGGAAGATGCGCTCGTAGGCGTCGCGCTGCGACTGGTACGAGGCATCCTGCCCCTCGTCGGTGTAGTCGAACGAGTAGGCGTCCTTCATCGTGAACTCGCGTCCACGCAGGAGGCCCGCGCGGGGACGGGCTTCGTCGCGGTACTTGTCCTGGATCTGGAAGATCGTCAGCGGCAGATCCTTGTACGACGAGTACAGGTCCTTCACGAGGAGGGTGAACATCTCCTCGTGGGTCGGCGCGAGCAGGTAGTCGGCGCCCCTGCGGTCCTGCAGGCGGAAGATGCCGTCGCCGTACGAGGTCCAGCGGCCCGACGCCTCGTAGGGCTCTCGGGGCAGCAGCGCCGGGAAGTGGACTTCGAAGGCTCCCGCTGCCGCCATCTCGTCACGGATGATCTGCTCGAGCTTGGCCTTCACACGCAGGCCCAGCGGCAGCCACGTGAAGATGCCTGGCGCGGCGCGACGGATGTATCCGGCGCGGACCAGCAGGCGGTGGCTGGTGACCTCGGCGTCGGCCGGGTCGTCGCGGAGCGTGCGGAGGAAGTATGTCGAGAGACGGGTGACCACGAGGGTCAAGTCTAGATGCGCGGGGACTGCGCACGTGGCGACGGGACGCCTAGCCTGGAGGGATGCGGACCGTCCTGCTGACCGGATTCGAGCCCTTCGCCGGCGATGCCGTGAACCCGTCCGGGGACGCGGTCCGTGCGGTCGCCGAACGTTGGGCCGGGCCGGAGCGTCTGGTCGTCGAGGTCCTGCCGGTGACCTTCGACGGCGCGACGGCACGGCTGGCCGCACTCCTCGAGGAGCAGCGACCCGAGATCGTCATCGCCACCGGACTGGCGGGCGGGCGGCACGCGGTGACCCCCGAGCGCGTCGCGGTCAACCTCGCCGACGCGTGGCTCCCGGACAACGCCGGCGCCCGCCCGCAGGATGCGCCGGTCGTCGAGGGCGGCCCGACGGCCTACTTCGCGACCCTCCCCGTCAAGGCGATCCGGGCCGCGATCGGCGCTGCCGACATCCCCGCGTCGGTCTCGCACACCGCCGGCACGTTCGTCTGCAACGCGACGATGTACGCCGCGCTCCACGCGACCGCGGGTACGTCCGTCCGCGCGGGCTTCGTCCACGTGCCGTGGGCCGCGGAGACGGCGCCTGAGGGGATGCCGTCGCTCCCCTTCGACGAGATCGTCGACGCCGTCACGATCGCCGTCCGCGTGTCCCTCGACGTCGAGGTCGACGCGGCCGCACCCGGCGGGGCGGTGTTCTGACGAGACGCCGCGCTCAGCGCCCGAAGATGTCGCCGAGGCCCGCGATCTCGAAGCCGCCGAGGTTCTCACCGAATCCCGACACCTGCTCGCCGAGACCCGAGACCTGGTCGCCGACGCCGGAGAGCGCATCCCCCGCGAGACCCTCCAGATCGGCTCCCTGTGCGAGTGCATCGAGGTCGACACCCTGCGCGAGCGCGTCGAAGTCGACCCCGAGCCCGGCGGCCTGGGCGAGCAGCGGTCCTGCGACGGCGGTGACGATCGCACCGCCCGCGACCGCGCCGAGGATGCCTGCGCCTGCACCGAGCGCGGCGCCGCCGGCGACGCGTCCCATACCGGAACCGGTGCCCCCTCGGCCGCTCGCATGGGCCAACAGCCCTTTCAGCATCCCGGGCCGGGAGGCCTCGGTCCGCGCGGCGGCGCGCGCCAGATCAGCCGGGTCGGCGGAACGCGGCTGCTCGTGCGCCGGGAGCTCCGCCGCCATCCGCGCCTGTACGTGCGCCCGCTGCTCAGGGGTCAGCCGCCCGAAGGCCTCGTGGTGGATCTGCTCGACCTGATGCGGGTCAGCGGTCTGCATGAGGTAGTCGTACCGCGCGATCGCCTGACGGTCCGCCGGCGCGAGGGCACCGGCCGAACCGGACGCGGGCGGGGGTGCGTAGCGGCCGTGCGAGGCGGATGCCGCCGGCGCAGGCGGCGGGGTGTATGCGCCCCGCGAGCCGGGCGACGTGTGCCCCTGCGCCGGCGGCGCACCCTGGGAGCGGCTGTCACCCGTGATGGCGTCTGCGGCGGATCGGACGACCGACCGCCAATCTCCGGACGCACCGGACGTGCGGCCGGCTTCGGACGAGCCGGACGTCTTGTCGAGGGCCTTCGAGGCCATGCCGATCAGTCGAGAGAGCTTGCTCATGCCGACGACGGTATGCGTCCGCGTTATGCACCCGCTGGACAGACGACCTCAATCGCCTCCGATCGCATCCCGAGTCCTACACTGGCCGCGTGCCCCACCGTCGTGCTCGCCTCGTCTCCCCGGCCCAATCGGAGCTCAAGGATGCGCTCGGCGCCCTCCGCGACGAGCTCGCGCTGCCGGACGCATTCCCCGCAGACGTGCAGGCCGAGGCCGAGCACGCCGCGACCGCCGTGCCGACCGATCCGGCGGCGGCGGGGCTCGTCGACCTGCGCGGCATCCCGTTCCTGACGATCGACCCGGAGGGCTCGACCGACCTCGACCAGGCGATGCACATCGAGCGCACGGGCGACGGCGCGGTCCTGCACTACGCGATCGCCGACGTCCCCGCCTACGTCACCCTCGGGGGCGCGGTGGATGCCGAGGCCCGCCGACGGGGGCAGACGATCTACGCCCCGGACGGTCGCGTGCCCCTGCATCCCGCCGTCCTGAGCGAGGACGCGGCCTCCCTGCTGCCGGACCGCGACCGCCGCGCCTTCGTCTGGCGCTTCGAGATGGATGCCGGTGCCCGCCCCACATCGACGACCCTTACTCGAGCGATCATCCGCTCTCGGGCGCAGTGGTCGTACGTCGACGCCCAGCGCGCAGTGGAGGACGGGACCGCGCCAGACACGTTGCGACACCTCGTCTGGTTCGGGGAGGAGCGAGCGCGTCGCGAGAGCGAGCGGGGCGGGGCGAGTCTGAACCTCCCCGAGACCCGCATCGCCCCGTCGGCGGACGGCTACACGCTCGAAGTCGACGATGGGGTGGCCCTCGAGGACGCGAACGCGCAGGTCTCGCTCATGACCGGCATGGCGGCCGCCGAGCTGATGATCGCGGGGCGGGTGGGGATCCTCCGGACGATGCCCCCGGCATCCGATGAGGACGTCGCGGCCTTCCGTGCGCAGACCGTGGGATTCGGCCTCCCGTGGGTTGAGGGCGTCTCGTACGGCGACTACCTCCGGGACCTGCCGCGGACGCCGCTCGGCCGCGTCGTCCGCGAGCACGCCGCGGGGTTGTTCCGAGGCGCCGGCTACGCCGCGTTCGACGGCGAGCTGCCCGAGCTCACGGTGCAGGCGGCGATCGCCGCCCCGTACGCGCACGTGACGGCACCACTGCGACGCCTCGTCGATCGCTGGGCGCTGCTGGTCTGCGAGGCGCTCGCGAACGGGCGGGAGGTCCCGAACGAGGTGCGGTCGACGCTCGATGAGCTGCCCTCGATCATGGGGCGGTCGTCGCAGCTCGCCGGGCGTCTGGACGCCGGCGCCGTCGATCGTGTCGAGGCCGCGCTCCTGCACGGCCGAGAGGGCGAGGTCTTCGAGGCCGTGGTGCTCCGGCGCCTCGACGACGGTGCGCGCATCGCCCTGACGCAACCGCCCGTCGAGGCGACTGTGGCACAAGGTCATGGCGCACCGGGGAGCCTGGTGCGAGTGCGCCTGACGCGGACCGACATCGCCACGGGGACGACGGAGTTCACGGCGGTCTGAGGCGGCAGGATTTGCATCGCGGCGTCGAACCCGCTGCAATATATTGCATGCCGGTTCCCGCCACAGCCTCGCCGCCGCGCCCGCTGCTGCGCGATGAGGTCCGCACGCGCCTCCGCGACGCCATCGTCGACGGGACGCTGGCGCCCGGCGAGCAGCTCCGCGACGCCGAGCTCGCCGTCTGGCTCGGCGTCTCCCGCACCCCCGTCCGCGAGGCGCTCCTCGACCTCGCCCGCTCCGGGCTCGTCCAGGCGCTCCCCGGGCGGTCGACCGTCGTCTCCCCTGTCGAGGGTCGGGACGTGCAGGACGCCGCCGCGGTCGTCGCCGCCATGCATCGCGTCGCGGTCGTCGAGGCGACCCCGTTGCTCACCGACGGCGACATCCAGCGGATGCGGGAGGCCAACGACGCCTTCGTCGCTGCGCACGCCGCCGGTGACACCGACGCAGCCCTCGCTGCGGACCGTGCGTTCCACGCCGTCGCGGTGGAGCGTGCCTCGAACGCAGCGGTGCGCACCGTCCTCGCCCTTTACGGTCCCGTCCTCGAACGCGCCGAGCGTCTGCGCTTCGGATCTCATGACGCGTCAGCATCCGCGTCCCGACATGCCGACCTCATCCGACACTGCACTGCCCGTGACGCGCACGCCGCGGCATCCGTCGCCGAAGGCCTCTGGCTCGACCTGCTCACCGACACCACACCCCAGGAGACCCCGTGATCCTCGACCAGTTCCCCCGCCACCCGCTGACCTTCGGGCCGAGCCCCCTGCAGCACCTGAAGCGACTGACGCAGCACCTCGGCGGCGCGCAGGTGTGGGCCAAGCGCGAGGACGTCTCGAGCGGCCTCGCTTTCGGCGGCAACAAGACGCGCAAGCTCGAGTACATCGTCCCGGACGTGCTCGCGAGCGGTGCCGACACGATCGTCTCGATCGGCGGCTACCAGTCGAACCACACCCGACAGGTCGCGGCCGTCGCCGCGCACCTCGGACTCAAGGCGCGCCTCGTGCAGGAGAAGTGGGTGCCGTGGGACGAGCCAGTCAACGACAAGGTCGGCAACATCCTGCTCTCGCGCATGATGGGCGCTGACTCGCGCCTCGACGACGCCGGGTTCGACATCGGCATCCGGGACTCCTGGAAGCAGGCACTGCAGGACGTGGAGGATGCCGGTGGCACCCCCTACCCGATCCCTGCCGGCGCATCCGAGCACCGCCTCGGCGGCCTCGGCTTCGCGAACTGGGCCTTCGAGGTCGCTGAGCAGGAGCAGCAGTTCGGCGTCTTCTTCGACACGATCGTCGTCTGCACAGTCACCGGATCCACCCACGCCGGGATGATCGCCGGGTTCGCGGCACTCGAGGAGCTCACCGGCGTCCGGCGTCGTGTCATCGGCATCGACGCATCCGCCACCCTGCAGAAGACCCGCGACCAGGTGGCCCGCATCGCGCGGAACACCGCAGAGCTCATCGAACTCGGGCGGGACCTGCGCGACGACGAGATCCAGGTGCTCGAGGGCTGGGCGGGCGAGCTGTACGGTCTCCCGGTCGAATCGACCTTGGATGCCATGGCCCTCGGCGCGCAGCTCGAAGCGATGATCACCGACCCGGTCTACGAGGGCAAGTCGCTCGCCGGGCTCATCGACCTCGTGCAGAGCGGCGACATCCCGAAGGACTCCACGGTCCTATACGCGCACCTCGGCGGACAGCCGGCGATCAACGCGTACCACTCCCTCTGGAGCTGACGAGCGCGGCGAGTGGAGTCGGCGCTACTCGACTGAGCGCGCGAGGACCCGTTCTGCAACGTCGATGTTGAAGGCGACGTCTGCACCTCCGACGATGAGGATGTTCACGCCGTCGGTCACGTACAGGTCGCCCGCCTCGTCGTCGGCCGTCGCGAAGGATGCGGCCGCGGCGGCGCCGTCGACCTCGACCGCGGTCGCGCCGTCGACGAGATCGGACCACATCCACTGCCCGCCGGGGTAGGACGACACCGTGAAGATCCGGAACGTCTCATCCTCGGGAATGGTCTCGCTGTCGCTGTACATAGGGCAGTCCTGCGCGACCCCGGCTTCGGCGAACAGCGTCTGCTCGGGTTGCTCGGACCCTTCCCAGTACCCCGCGGAGAAGGTGCCGTCGGTCAGATCCGCCACAGCGCCGCCGACCTCGTCGCACGTCCCGTTCGTCGACCACGCGTCAGTGGGCGTGACGGGCTCAGCCGTGACGCCCTGTTCGCGAGCCGACGCCGCCACCGCGTCGATCCCGCGGGTCAGCGCGTCGCCGTGGCGCTCTTCTTCGCTCGCTGCGAGCGTCGCGGCGAGGATCGCGACGCCGTCCTCCACGCGGACGAGTCGGCAGACGAGCGAGTCGTACGAGGCATCGCACGCGGGAGTCGCGAACGCCTGCACGAAGGACGCCGGCATGGCCCCTGCCGGCAGCGCCAGCACGCGGAGGTCGAACAGCCCCGACGCGGATTCGTCGGGCGCCTTCCATCGGCATTCGACGCCACCGAGGGTTCCCTCGGGCGCCGCGGCGACGCGGTCGGGGATACCTGGACCATCCTCGGCCAGCCACTGGTCGTAGTCCTTCCATCCGTCGCCGAGGAGCGCGTCGAGGGTCTCGGACGCGATCACCGAGCCGCAGTCACCGTCGAACAGGCGGATCGGTTCCGTCCGAGGCGTGGCCGTCGGCGTCGGAGACGGCTGTTCGGGGGATGCCGCCACCGACGCAGGAGACGACGGCTGCGGCGCGACCTCATCTGCGGGTGCGCACCCCGTCAGCAGAGCCAAGGCGACGAGCGGAACGACGATGCGAGCGATTCGGGGCACATGTCGAGCATGGCACCCGCCGGAATCGCATCGCGATCCCGGCATGCAACGATCCGATATCGCCCGGGACGGATCCTCAGGAGGTGACGACCTGCGCCGTCCCGACGGGGGCATCCGGCCCCATCGCGTCGGCGATGCGGTTCGCCTCCTCGATGAGCGTCTGCACGATCTCGGCCTCGGGGACGGTCTTGATGACCTCGCCCTTGACGAAGATCTGCCCCTTGCCGTTGCCGGACGCGACGCCGAGGTCCGCTTCGCGGGCTTCACCCGGGCCATTCACGACGCAGCCCATGACGGCGACGCGCAGCGGCACGGTCATGTCCTTCAGGCCCTCCGTCACGTTGTCGGCGAGCGTGTAGACGTCGACCTGCGCGCGGCCGCACGACGGGCACGAGACGATCTCGAGCTTGCGCTCGCGGAGGTTCAGCGACTGCAGGATCTGGTGACCGACCTTGACCTCTTCCGCGGGCGGCGCAGACAGCGAGACACGGATGGTGTCGCCGATCCCCTCGCCGAGGAGGATGCCGAATGCCGTCGCGCTCTTGATCGTGCCCTGGAACGCGGGCCCGGCCTCGGTCACGCCGAGGTGCAGCGGCCAGTCGCCCCGCTCAGCGAGCATGCGGTACGCCTTGACCATGACGACGGGGTCGTTGTGCTTGACCGAGATCTTGAAGTCGTGGAAGTCGTGCTCCTCGAAGAGGGATGCCTCCCAGACGGCGCTCTCGACGAGAGCCTCCGCCGTCGCCTTGCCGTACTTCTCGAGCAGTCGTTTGTCGAGCGAACCGGCGTTGACGCCGATGCGCAGCGACACCCCCGCGGCCTTGGCGGCAGCGGCGATCTGGCCGACGTTGCCGTCGAACTCGCGGATGTTGCCCGGGTTGACCCGGACGGCACCGCAGCCCGCGTCGATCGCGGTGTAGATGTAGCGCGGCTGGAAGTGGATGTCGGCGATCACGGGGATCTGACTCTTCGCCGCGATGATGTGGAGCACGTCGGCGTCGGCCTGATGCGGCACCGCGACGCGGACGATCTCGCAGCCCGATGCCGTCAGCTCGGCGATCTGCTGCAGCGTGGCGTTGATGTTCGTCGTGGGCGTCGTCGTCATCGACTGCACGCTGACGGGGGCGTCGCCGCCGACGAGGACCTTGCCGACCTTGATCTGACGACTCTTGCGGCGAGGCGCGAGGGTCTCCGGCACGCGGGGCATCCCGATGTTGACTGCTGGCACGACACCAGCCTAGGCCGCGCCGGCTGACCCGGCGCTGTGGGTGCGCGCGGCGGGTCCAGGGCCGGGTCGCTGTGGTAGGTTCGCCCCATGTTCGCGAACCGCACGTGGTGGCGCCCCGCCTGAGGCGGACGCCATGTGCACCCGACGACCGCCCGAGCTGACAGCCGGCGGTCGTTTCTCTTTGCGGCGACCGCCCCGAACGGAAGATCCCCCATGACCGGCACCGCCCCGATCATCCTCGCCGACCTCGCCGCGCGCGGCGTCCCCTTCGCCCTCCTCGCCCGCGACGGCGCGACGGTCGAGGTGCTCACCGGTGACGTCGTCGACGTCGAGCTGCTCGCGGACATCCCCCTGACCGACGCGACCGGCACGCCCCGCGAGGTGCTGGCCCTCGTGCCGTTCCGCCAGGTCGTCGAACGCGGCTTCGCGTGCCACGACGATCGTGCACCGCTGCGCTGTCTCATCATCGGGGAGCGCGTCGCGCTCCCCCTCGCCGAGGCACTCGCGCAGCTCCCCACCGACCGCGTGCCGCTCGCCGACGCCGGGTTCGACGTCGACGACGAGGACTACGCCGAGATCGTCCGGCAGGTCATCGCCGACGAGATCGGTCGCGGCGAGGGTGCGAACTTCGTCATCCGGCGCGACTACACCGCGGCGGTGGGCGGTGACCCGGTGACGGCCGCCCTCACGTGGTTCCGCGCGCTCCTCGAGCACGAGCGCGGTGCGTACTGGACCTTCCTCGTGTCGACGCCCGACCACCTCGCTGTCGGCGCGAGCCCCGAGGCGCACGTGAGCGCCAGGGACGGCGTCGTGACGATGAACCCGATCTCGGGCACCTTCCGGCATCCCGCCGGCGGCGCGACGGCCGAGACGCTGACCGAGTTCCTCTCCTCCACGAAGGAGACCGAGGAGCTGTTCATGGTCGTCGACGAGGAGCTGAAGATGATGTCGGCCGTCTGCAGCGACGGCGGACGCATCACCGGGCCCCACCTCAAGGAGATGTCGCGGCTCACCCACACCGAGTACATGCTCCGCGGGTCGAGCACGATGGACCCCCGGGACATCCTCCGCGAGACGATGTTCGCTCCGACCGTGACGGGCTCCCCCATGCAGAACGCCTGCACCGTCATCGCCCGCCACGAGCAGCACCCGCGCGGCTACTACTCGGGCGTCGCGGCCCTGTTCACCCCGCGTCCGGACGGCGGGCACGACCTCGACGCCCCGATCCTCATCCGCACGGCGTACCTGGTGGACGGTCGCGTCCGCGTCCCCGTCGGAGCGACGCTCGTGCGTCACTCCGACCCCTACGGCGAGGTGGGCGAGACCCACGGCAAGGCGGCGGGCGTGCTGGGCGCCATCGGGGCGATCGAGCGCGACCGGGTCGCCGAGGCGGTCGATGAGGATGCCCCGACCGCCGAGCGACGCAGGCTCGCCGACGATCCCGCGATCGCCGAGCTGCTCTCCTCGCGCAACGCCCGCCTCGCGGCCTTCTGGCTGAATCCGCAGGGCGACGCCGGCGACGGCCCCTACGCCGGCCGGACCGCACTCGTCGTCGACGCCGAGGACCGGTTCACGACGATGCTCGCCCACCAGCTTCGTCACCTCGGCTTCGAGGTGGCCATCGCCCACTGGTCCGAGGCCTCGAGCGAGCGGGTCGCCGCGGCGGATCTCGTCGTCTCGGGCCCGGGACCCGGCGATCCGCGCGACGCGACGAGCGCACGCATCTCGCGCGTGCGCGACGTCGTGGCGGCCCGAGTGGGCGCCGGCGCTCCGCTGCTCGCGGTCTGCCTCAGCCACCAGGTCCTGGCGGACTTTCAGGGCATCGACCTCGCCCCGCTCGCGAGCCCGCACCAGGGACTGCAGAAGACCGTCGACGTGTTCGGGACCCCGGCATCCATCGGCTTCTACAACACCTTCACCGCGCGCGTCGCGCCGGGGACGGTGCGCGTCGGCGGCACGGACGTGGCCGCCGACGGGACCACCGGCGACGTGTACGCGCTCCGCGGTCCCGCCTACGCGTCGGTGCAGGGACACCTCGAGTCGATCCTGTCCCGCGACGGCCTGACGACGCTCGAGCGCCTCGTGGCGCACGCCCTCGCCCCTGTGGAGGTGTGACCCTCAGGTCAGCCCAGCAGCTGCACCGGGTTGACGATGTCGGCGAGGATGAGCGTCCCACCCATGATGATGAGGCCGATCACGACGACGTAGGTGATCGGGACGAGTTTCGTCGCGTCGACCGGGCGCGGCGCGCGACGGCCCGTCAGCCTCGCCCACGCCCGCTTCACGCCGTCCCACAGTGCGACGACCACGTGCCCGCCATCGAGCGGCAGCAGCGGGATGAGGTTGAAGACGAAGAGGGCGATGTTGAGCGAGCCGAGGAGCGCCAGGATGCCGGACACCCGGTTGACGATCGGCGCCTCGGTCGCGGCGACCTCTCCGGCGAGACGTCCTGCGCCGACGACCGACAGCGGTCCGTTCGGGTCGCGACCCGCGCCGGTGACCGTGTCGACGGCGGTCTGGTAGACCCGCGCGGGGAGCTGCCAGATGATGCCGACCACCCGGCCGGTCTGATCGATCGCGGCCTCCGGACCCTCCCAGATCGGCTGCGGGACGAACGCGACCGTCGCCGACATCCCGACGAACCCGACCTCGGCCGTCGCGGTCGACCCGTCCTCCCGGGCGATCTCGCGTTCGGCCAGGACCGGCGTCACCTCGAGGGTCTGCTCGGCACCGTCCCGCGACACGACGATGGGCACCGCCTCGCCGGGCGACTCCTGGATGATCGAGGACGCCTGCGCGAACGTGTCGACGGGGGTCCCGTCCACCGAGAGGATCACATCACCGGGGCGGATGCCGGCGGCCGCCGCCGGTGCGACGGTGTCGCCCGGCGCGCACTCGGTCTGCGACGAGCCGGCGGGCAGGACGCATTCGTTGACGGACGCGACGGTGGTCGTGGCGGTCTGGACGCCGATCCCCGAGAACATGATCGCGAAGAGCACGATCGCCAGGATGAGGTTCATGGCAGGCCCGCCGAGCATGATGACCACGCGCTTCCAGACGGACAGCTGATAGAAGGCCCGCCCGGCGCCGTCGCCCTCGAGGGTCTGATCGTTCACGGTCCGCGCATCCTGGATGAGTGTCTCGAACAGACGGCGACGGCGAGGCGGGCGTCCCTTGCGGGCGTCCGCGGCGTCGCGCGACGGAGGGTACATGCCGGCCATCGAGATGTATCCACCCAGCGGCAGGAGCTTGAATCCGTATTCGGTCTCGCCGATCCGGCGCGACCAGACGGTCGGTCCGAACCCGATCATGTACTGCCCCACGCGGACCCCGAAGGCCTTGGCCGGAGCGAGATGCCCGATCTCGTGCAGCGCGATGGACACGGCGAGGCCGACCACCAGCACGAGGACGCCGATGACGAATGCGAGAACGGTCACGAGCCGACACGCTACCCCCGCCCGCTATGAATGCGCCGCTGGGACAGGCGCGCGAGACGCCGCGAGCGTCGCCGGAAACTAGTGTGGAGTGCGTGACCCCCGGAGCGCGCGACACCCGACGCGGCCGGGCGATCCGCGCCGGCGCGGCGGCCGCCGTCGCGACCGTGGCCGCAGCGGCCGCGCACACGGTGGCCGGCGGATCCGCACCGCCGCCGTGGCTCGTCGCGGCGGTCATCCTCCTGGCCTGGCCCGTCGCGCTCGTGATCGTCGGCCGCGCCGCCTCGGCACCCCGGACGGGTCTGGCCGTCGTCGCGGCGCAGGCGATGCTGCACGGCGCCTTCGCGATGGTCGGCGACGCCGCACCGAGCGCCGCCGGCGCGCACGGACACCTCCACGCACCGCTCCTGCTCGCGCCCGGTGCCGCCTCGCCCGCCCCGGACGCAGCCATGCTCGGCGGACACGCGATCGCAGCGGTCGTGACCGTCCTGGCCGTCTGCCACGGCGAACGGATGCTGCGAGCCGTCGCCGCGGGCATCCGGAGCCTCCTGCGACGAACGCTCCCCACCTCGCCCCACCCGGCCGTCCCGCTCGCCGTCCCGGCGACCGTCGCACCGGCTCCGGTCCCGGCACTCTTCGTCTCCGATCTCTCCCGGCGCGGACCGCCCTGCTGAGCGCGTCGCCGACCGGCGACGAACCGCTCATCACCCCCGGCGGCACCCCGCCGCCCCGCTCTGGAGAGAAACCCATGACCACTCGTGCCCCGCGCCGTTCGGCGCTCGCCCTCACCGGTGCCGCCATCGGCGGTGCCCTCGTCCTCGCTGCACCACTCGCGGCATCCGCCCACGTCCACGTCCACGCCGATGGCGCGGCGGCGGGCGCCACCAGCAGACTCGACTTCACCTTCAGCCACGGCTGCGACGGCGCGGCGACGACCGCCCTGGTGTTCGACATCCCGGACGCCGTCGACAACGCGACCCCCATCGTCGACGGCGCGTGGACCATCGACCGCGAGCTGGGTGAGAACGGTGTCCCGACCCGGATCACCTACACCGCCGTCACGCCGGTCGAGGACGGGCTGTCGGCCACGGTCGCGTTCGACGCGCTGTTCTCGTCGGATGCCGGCGGTACGGACGTCGCATTCCCCGTCGTCCAGCAATGCGGCACCGCGGAGACCGCGTGGAGCGAGATCGCCGAGGACGGGCAGGATCCCGACGAGCTCGAGTCCCCCGCACCGCTCGTCGCCGTCGGCGCCGCGTCCGAGACCGGATCCTCGGACCACGGCGAGGACCACGGCGACGCCGCAGCCGACGCCGAGCCCGCCGCAGCCACCGCTCCGGCGGCCGATGCGACGGCGACCTGGCTCGCCGGAGGCGCGCTGGTCCTCGGCGCGGCCGCTCTCGTCGTCGCGCTGCTGAACCGTCGACGCGTCTGAGACCCGACCGGTCGGAGGCCGGGTGGGATGATGGGAGGACCATGACGAACGCCTCCCCGATGCCGCCCGTCCTCCGTCCCTCGGCGCCGCCGACCCGGCCGCTCGCCGATCTCGCCGCACACGTCGGGGCGTCGAGCACCCATGACCTGTCGGGACTCACCGTGCGCGGCGTCACGCTCGCGACCGCGGACCTCCGCTCGGGAGAGCTGTTCGTCGCCGTGCAGGGCGCCAACCGGCACGGTGCCGAGCTCGCGTCCCACGCGGTGGAGCAGGGCGCGGTCGCGATCCTCACCGATGATGCCGGCGCTGACCTCATCGCAGACGCCGTCGTCCCCGTGCTCGTCGTGGACGATCCGCGCGCCGTCCTCGGCGAGGTGTCCGCCTGGATCTACGGCACCGGCGCAGACAGCGCCCTGCCCCCGATGCTCGCCGTCACGGGGACCAACGGCAAGACGAGCGTCACCCATCTGATGGAGGGGATGCTGCACGGCCTCGGCGTCGTGACGGGCATGTCGTCCACCGCCGAGCGCCACATCGCGGGCCACGTCGTCCCGTCCCGGCTCACGACACCCGAGGCGTCCGAGATGCACGCGCTCATCGCCCTCATGCGGGAACGCGATGTGGAGGCGATCCTCGTGGAGGTGAGCGCCCAGGCGCTCACGCGGCACCGCGTCGACGGGCTCGTCTTCGACGTGGCCGGCTTCACGAACCTCTCGCACGATCACCTCGACGACTACCGCGACATGGCGGAGTACCTCGACGCGAAGGCCGCCCTGTTCGAGCCCCTCCGGGCTCGGCGCGCCGTCGTCTGCGTCGACCAGCCAGCGGGGTCGGCGATCGCCGAGCGTGCCGGCATCCCCGTCACCACGGTCCTCACGCCCGCCATCGCCGAGGATCCGGGCCTCGCCGCCGACTGGCGCGTCGACATCGTCGGCGAGCGCCATGACGGCACGACCTTCACCCTGACGGGACCCGCCGGCGCGCTCACGACGACCGTGCCCGTCATCGGACCCCACATGGCCTCGAACGCCGCGCTCGCCATCGTCATGCTGCTGACCGCCGGATGGGAGTGGTCCGCTCTCGTCGACCTGGTCGGTGGGCGCCGGATCGAGGCGAACCTGCCCGGTCGCATCCAGCGTCTGTCGGGTCCGACGGGACCAGCCCTCTTCCTCGACTTCGGGCACTCCCCCGACGCGTTCGCGAAGACCCTCGAAGCGGTCCGTCGCGTCACCGCCGGGAAGGTCATCATGGTGTGCGGCGCGAACGGCGACCGCGACACGACCAAGCGCGCCGACATGGGGCGCGCAGCGGCCCTCGGGAGCGACGTGCTGTTCATCACGGATCAGCACCCCCGCTCCGAGGATCCGGCGACCATCCGGAGGGCGCTCATCGACGGAGCCCTTGCCGCGCGACCCGACGCCGTCATCCACGAGGTGACACCGCCCGAAGACGCGGTCGCGGCCGCCGTCGCCCTCGCCGGCGACGAGGACGCCATCCTCTGGGCGGGGCCGGGACACCAGCACTACCGCGAGATCGCCGGGGTGCGCACGCCCTTCGACGCCGAAGCGGCGGGACGCGCGGCGCTCCAGGCGTCGGGCTGGCCGACGCCCGAGTGATGCGGGCGGGGTCCGCGATCAGCCGATGAGGCGGTCGGCGCGCTCGCGCGCCCAGCGCTCGGCGTCGGCGAGGGTGTCCCGCGTCAACTGCGCGGGGGCATCGTGCGCCTCGATGACACGGGCGATCGTCTCCACGATGCCGAGGAACGGGAGCCTCCCCTCGTGGAAGGCGTCGACGGCCTGCTCGTTGGCCGCGTTGAAGACCGCCGGGTAGGTGCCGCCGGCGCGGCCGACCTGCTTGGCGAGGTCCACGCTCGGGAACGCCTCGGCATCCAGCGGCTCGAACGTCCACGACGAGGAGGTCGTCCAGTCGAGCGGAGCCCCGACCCCCGCGACCCGTCGCGGCCAGTCCAGCGACAGCGAGATCGGCAGCCGCATGTCGGGCGGCGAGGCCTGGACGATCGTCGATCCGTCGACGAACTCCACCATGGAGTGGACGATCGACTGCGGGTGGACGGTGACGTCGATGCGATCGAGAGGGACGTCGAACAGCAGGTGCGCCTCGATGACCTCGAGGCCCTTGTTCACGAGCGTCGCGGAGTTCGTCGTGACGACGCGTCCCATGTCCCAGGTGGGGTGGGCGAGCGCCTGCGCGGGCGTCACGTCCACCAGCTCGGCGCGCGCGCGTCCACGGAACGGACCGCCCGACGCGGTCAGGACCAGTCGGCGCACCTCGTCGTGCGTCCCCGACCGCAGCGCCTGCGCGATCGCGGAGTGCTCCGAGTCGACCGGCACGATCTGACCGGGCGCCGCGATCTCGGTGACGAGCGGCCCGCCGACGATGAGGGATTCCTTGTTCGCGAGCGCGAGCACCGCGCCCGTCTCCAGCGCGGCGAGCGTGGGCCCGAGCCCCACCGATCCGGTGATGCCGTTGAGGACCACATCGGCCGCCACGCCGCGGACGAGCTGCTCCGCCTCGTCGGCGCCGAGCGCCGTCTCGGCCACGCCGAACTCCTCCGCCTGGGCGAGCATGCCCTCGCGGTCGGTCCCTGCGGCGAGCCCGACGACCTCGAAGCGGTCACGGTTGGCGCGGATGACATCGAGCGCCTGTGTCCCGATCGAACCGGTGGAACCCAGGATCAGGATGCGTCGCATGCTCCTCACCCTATCGGCGGCGTCGCGGCGGGAGCGGTCACTCGGTGGCGGCCCCGGCGGTCGCGGACTGCGCGCCCAGGATGTCGACGACGAAGACGATCGTCTCGCCCTTCAGGTCGGTCTCGTTGATCTCGCCCTCGCCGTAGCCCTCGGCGGGCGGGATGACGACGAGCACCTGCGAACCGACCTTCTGGCCCTCGAGCGCCTTCTGGAACCCCTCGACGTAGTTCGTCGTCGGGTACGCGATCGGTGCGCCGTTCTGCCAGGTCGAGTCGAAGGTCTCACCGTTCGACCAGCGGACGCCGGTGTACTGGATGAGGGCGTAGTCGCCTTCCTGCACCTCGTATCCGTCGCCCTGCTTGATGGTCGCAATCTCGGTCTCGCTCGGCGGCTCCTCGCCCTCGGGGATGGCGACCGACGGCGCGCCGTCGTCGCCCAGGGTGACCGCCGGGAATCCTTCGGGTGCGTCCTGCGGCTCGCCCCACGCGGCCGTCGGCACGGTCGCGAGCAGGTCGAGGACGTACACCTCGGCGCGCGCACTGTCGGTCGCCGGGAAGGTGGCGACGACGCGCTGGCCGACGCGGCCGCATCCGAAGACCTGCCCCAGGACGGTGTCGGCCGACAGCTGGGACGGCAGGAACTCACCGGGCTCGTAGCCGATCGTCGCGAGCTCCTCCCCGGTCTCGGCGTTGTACGCGGTCATCGCGTAGGAGACGAACGTGCCCGCCTCGATCGCATCGCCGGATCCGTCGTCGAGGACGGTGACCTCCAGCTCCTTCGGCTCGAGCGGCTGCTCGAACGTCGCCTTCGAGGGTGTCCCGACGTCACCGTCCACCGTCACGGAGTCCGACGCCGCTCCCGAAGGCGCCGCCGCACTGCAGAGGTCAGCCGCCGCCGCGGTCTCCGTCGGTTCGGGCGCCGCCTGCCCGGTGGCGCAGCCGGCGAGCAGCAGGGCCGTCGCTGCGGCGGCGGAGAGAGCGGCGAGGGGACGAAGACGCACGGAAAGACCTCACATACAGAGAGCAGGGATGCCCCCATCCTCCCCCATGTTCTTTTGTCCGGGGTGTGAGGTCTGTGGGCACCCGCCATGTCCGGCTCCGCATGGGAGAAGCAGTACCCTCTTCTGGTGACCGAAGCGACCGCGCCCGAGCCCCCCGCCGAGGACGCCGACGACGAACTCGCGCGCGCCGGCGCCCTGTACTACCTGGTGCGTTGGGGCTTCGGACCGCTCGCGCGGCTCATCTACCGCCCGCGCATCGAGGGCGCGCATCACATCCCGCGCACGGGCCCGATCATCCTCGCGAGCAATCATTTGAGCTTCATCGACTCGTTCGTGCTGCCGCTGTTCGCACCGCGTCCGGTCTACTTCCTGGCGAAGTCGAGCTACTTCGAGGGTGGCGGCCTGAAGGGATGGATCAGCAACCGCTTCTTCCGCGCCCTGGGGGCGACGCCGGTCCGTCGCGGCGCCGGCCAGGCGGCGCTGGACGCCCTCGACCAGCAGCGACGCATCCTGCAGTCGGGCAAGGCGATCGCCCTGTACCCCGAGGGGACGCGTTCCCTCGACGGCCGCCTCTACAAGGGGCGCACAGGCGTCGCCTTCCTCGCGCTGGAGACCGGAGCCCGCGTGGTGCCGGTCGGCATCGTCGGGACCAACGAGGCCATGCCGGTGGGTGCGAAGTGGCCGCGACTCTCGCCTCGCGTGACGATCCGCTACGGCGACGCGATCGACCTCTCGCCGCACGGTCCCGCGTCGTCCGGACGCGCCCGACGTCTCGCGACCGACGAGATCATGACGGCGATCCATTCCCTGTCGGGGCAGGAGCTCGCCGGGGCCTACAACGAGGTCCCCGCGCAGAATCCGGTCGAGCGACTCAAGCAGGTACTCCCCCACGAGCGCCGCTGAGCGTCGGCGTCACCCTGCGACGGTGACGACGGCCTCGTGCCGGACCGGAAAATTCACCGAGTTCGCGATGAAGCACCACTCGTGGGCCTGGGCGTGCGCCGCCTCGGCTGCGGCCCGCATCGATTCGTCGGCGACGGTGACCCGCGGACGCAGGAGGACCTCCTGGAACGCCCCGCCGCCCCGGCCGTCCAGCTGCAGGACACCCGATGCGTCGTCCTCGTACGCGACGACGACGACACCCGCGGTGACGCACGCGTGCAGGTACGACAGGAGGTGGCACTCGGACAGCGCGGCGAGCAGGAGATCCTCGGGGTTCCACCGCGCAGGGTCGCCCCTGAATGGCCGGTCGCTCGACGCGAGCAGGTCGGGCTTGCCCGCGACGGCCACGGTGACCGCGCGATCGTAGTCCCGGTAGCCGCTCGTGCCGGTGCCCCGATTGCCGGTCCAGGTGCTGGTCACGCGGTAGTGGTGTTCGTCGTGCACCCGGTCAGTCTGGCACGCAGCCGCACCCCGGCGGGCCGTGCTCACGGGAGCAACCGGCGGGGTGGCCTGGCTAGGCTGGGTGGGTGCCAGAGACCTTCGCCGTGACGGATGCCGCCGAACTCGCCGTCGTGGAGCGGAGCGGCTTCGTCGAATCGCGGCACAGCGGCTCGGCCGTCGTCCTCGACCCCGACGGGGCCGTGATCACCTCCCTCGGATCGCCGGACGCCGTCATCCTCCCCCGATCGACGATGAAGCCGATGCAGGCCCTCGCGAGCGTGACCGCAGGTGCAGCGCTCGAGGGACCGCACCTCGCGGTGGCGACGGCGAGCCACTCGGGCACCGACCGCCACGTGGCACTCGTCACCGACATCCTCACCCGGGCCGGTCTCGGCGAGGACGATCTGCTGTGCCCGCCTGCGTGGCCGAGCGACGCGGCGACCCGCGACGAGATGACGCGCGAGCTCATCGGGCCGCAGCGCGTGCGGATGAACTGCTCGGGAAAGCACGCCGCCATGCTGCTCGCCTGCCAGGCGAACGGCTGGGACACCGCGACCTACCTCGATGCGTCGCATCCCCTGCAGATCCACACGCGCGAGGTCGTCGAACGCCTCACCGGGACGAAGGTCAGCGCGACCGCGATCGACGGATGCGGCGCGCCGGTCCACGCCATGAGCCTGTCGGCACTCGCGCGCGCGATCCATCGGATCGGCGCGTCGTCGGAGCGGTCGCCGTTCGCCCTGCACCGGAGTGCCGGGGCCCTCGTGCGCGCCGTCCGGGAGCACCCGTGGGTCATCCAGGGGCCGGGCCAGCCCGATTCCGTCGTCACCGAACGCCTCGGCGTGTTCGCCAAGCACGGCGCGGAGGGCGTCATGGCGATGGTCGCCCCCGACGGGACGACGGTCGCCATGAAGGTGCTCGACGGCAGCAATCGCGTGTCGGCCGTGACCGCGCTCACCCTCCTCGTCCGAGCCGGCGCCCTGCAGGCCGCGGACGTCGCGCGGACCCTTGCGGAACTGCCCCTGACGGTCACCGGCGGGGGACGCGACGTCGGCGTCATCCGTCCGACGGTCTGACCGGAAGCCTCACCGCTCCGCCTCGAGCAGCACCCGACGCACGGGACGATCAGGGGCGTGCACCCAGGCCCGTCCCGCACCGGCGAGCGCGAACGGCGGGAGTTCGCGGGCACCGACGACGGCACGGTACTCGACCGCGCATGCGGTGTCGACGATGAGGTCCGCCTCCGCACGAGCCTCGGCGAGCAGCCGCCATTGACCGAGCCACGCGTCCGGCGCGCCGATGAGCACTCCCCCACGGGCCAGCGCCGCACCGGCCCCGACCGCCTGGACGTGGACGCCGAGCCGCTCCCACGCGGTCTGCAGCCGGCGCTGGCGCGGACCGTCGGGAATGACGACGGCGGCGGGTCGTCGACCCGGCTGCCACACTGGCGGAGGAGGCAGGGCTGTCGTCTCCTCGGCGTCGGTCCAGGGGGTCTGGACGAGGAGCCGGCCGTACCGCCCCCGCCCGGGTGGCACGTCGGGAAGATGATCGGCAGCCTCGCCGCCCGCGGCGACGTGGTCGGCGCGGGCGGCGGTGCCGAGGATGAGGCGACGCGATGCGAGGTCGGCCAGGCGGGCGGCGCCCCCCGTCATCCGCTGCGATGCGAACACCACCCGGATGCCGCGGGTCCGAGCGCCGCGGATCGCGCGCTCGAGCGCAGCTGCTGCGGCCGCGCCGTGGTCGCCGGGCAGGGCGGCGAGCAACGCGTCCACGTCGTCGACGAGGACGGTCGTCCCTGCGGGGACGTCGTCGAGACCTGCGAGGGCGTCCCACGCGTGTTCCGGCTGCGGCGGCACGAGGATTGCCGTCGTCTGTGCGGCGATCGCCCGGAGGACGCTCGTGCGGCCGCTGCCGGGACCGCCCACCACCGCGAGGGCTCCCTCCCCCTCCGGCCATCGGAGCGGCGCCTGGCGCTGGTGCTCGGGCTCGTCCGCGATGCCGAGGACGAGCTGCCCCTCCTCGCGGACGGCATCCAGCGGGATGTGCGGCGGAAGTGCGGGCAGCCAGGGCGCGCGCGCGGCGTCACCGGCATGGCGGACAGCCGCGTCGCGGACGATCGCCGAGTCGCAGCGGGCCACGCGCACGACCCACGGGGCCGTGTCGGCGCTGCGCCGGACGAGGGCTGTCCCCCGGGCTTCGGGGCGTCCCGAAAGGCGCGCCGCGTCGTCGACCCCGAGTACAGCTCGGGAGTCGGATCCGTCGGCCACGCGCAGCGCGATGCGCAAGGGTGCGTTCGCGAGTACGGCGTCGCGGAACACCCCGGTGGCGCGCTGCGCAGCCAGGATGAGGTGGATGCCGAGGGCGCGTCCTCGGGCGGCGAGATCGGCGAACACATCGTGGAGGGCGGGGTGCGCGGCGACCAGCGCCGCATACTCGTCCACGACGATCACGAGCCTGCCGAGTGCGCCGGCAGCCTCCGCCACGTCGCGGGCTCCGAGGTCGGCGAGTCGGCGTTCGCGGTGGCGGACCTCTGCGCGCAGGCTCTTGATGGCCCTGAGCGCCGCAGGCTCGTCGAGATCGGTGAGCACCCCGGTCACGTGCGGCAGCGGCTCGAGATGATCGAAGGTGCGGCCGCCTTTGAAGTCGACGAGCAGGAAGGCGACCTGCGCCGGCGCGTGACGCGACGACAGGGCGACGATCCACGACGTGAGCAGTTCGCTCTTGCCGGCTCCTGTCATCCCGACGACGACGGCATGCGGCCCGTCAGCCACGAGGTCCACGGCGAACGGTTCGCCGGAGGCACTCGAGAAGACGGCGTCCAGACCGCTTCCCGTTCCCGCGACGGACGCCTCGACGAGGTCTCGCAGACTCCGCGCTGCCGTCGTCGAACCGCCCAACGCCCGGTCCGCACGCTCGGTGAGCATGTGGGAGATCTGCGTCGCCTGTGCGGTCGAGAGAGCATCGATCGACAGCGTCCGTCGCCGACCGCCGACGTCGAGCACGCCGACTGCGGGCCCGGTGAGCCGCAGGACGGCACCGCAGCGCGGCGGAGGCGGCGCACCGTCGGGGACCGCGACGATCGGGATGTCGGCGTCGCCCCCGACCAGACCTCCGCGTTCGAGCAGACGGAGCAGCGCCCCCGACGGGGCCGCGCGGTGCGGGGCGGCGTCGGCCCACGCGGGCGCGTCGTCATCGAGGCGGACCTCACCGGGCGGACGCGACAACAGCACCTGGACGGCGAGCGCCCGGGAGACCGCAGCCGCGAGGGGAAGGGGTCCCACGACCGCGACGCCGACACCGATCGGGACGAGGATGGGGACGTCCTCGATGCGGGCGGACCGCCGCCGCAGATCGGTCGCGTCATCGTCCCCGTCACCGCCGTTGACGCGCAGCACGCTGTCGTCGTCACCGCTGCCGACGACCAGCATCCCGTCGCGCTCGGGCACGGGCCGCCAGATCGCCTCGGGTCGGCTGAGGTAGCGCGCGACGTCGGGGTGCAGACTCCACCGCTCATCCCGCTCCGCCTGATGACGTCGCGAGATCTCGACGCGCGCGGCATCCAGTCGACGCGACATCGATGCGCCGTCCTTCCGGCGGGCTCGGCGCGAGCTGCGCGCCGCGTCGGCGACGGAGGCCAGCGCGATCAGCGGTCCGAGGACGGCGAACAGCAGCGCATAGGCCGATCCGGTCACCGCCCAGAGGACCACGGCTCCCACCACCGGGACGATCGCCGTCAGCAGCGGCAACGGGGCGCGGGCGGCAGGCGGCGCCGAGCGCGGCAGCTCGACGGCTTCATGTGCGGGTGCAGAGGTGGACACGCACCCACCGTGCGCCCGCGGACCGCGGCCGCGGATTCGTCCCGTCGCGTCTGTGGACGGTGACCGTCAGCCGGCAGTCGGGGAGGAGATCTCGACGGTCGCCGTGTCCTCGTCGGCGGAGGGACGCGAGGCGCTCACGACGATGATCGACACGTTGTCGCGCCCGCCGTTCTCGAGCGCCGCCTCCAGCATCGCGGCGACGGCCTCGGCCGGGTCGGCGTGCTGGAGGAGGAAATGGAGGATGCCGTAATCGGTGAGCTCCTTCGTGAGCCCGTCGCTGCACACCACGAAGCGGTCGCCGTCGACGACTTCGAGACGCACGTAGTCGGGCACGACCCCGTCGCTCGGTCCGACCGCGCGTGTGATCACGTTGCCGTATGGGTGGTTCTCCGCCTCTTCGGGGCTGAGCCGGCCCGCGGCGATGAGCTCCTGCACGACGGAGTGGTCGGTGGTGACCTGGGCGAGCGCGCCGTCGCGGAAGAGATACACCCGCGAATCGCCGATGTTGAGCGTGACCCACGTCGGCTCGTCGCCGGTGAGATCGAGCCAGACGCCGGTCACGGTCGTGCCCGTGCCGTCGTCGGTGGTGTCGGCGTGGGAGGCGATGTCCCCGACTGCGCGCTCCAGCGCGGCCTCGATCGCCGCCGCGCTCACCTCGCCGGCCTGCACGACGTCGGCCAGCCGCTCGACGGTGCGGGAACTCGCGATCTCGCCGCCGATGTGACCGCCCATGCCGTCCGCGACGACGAACAGCGGGAACGCCGAGAGCACGGCATCCTGATTGTTCTCGCGCCGACGGCCGCGGTCCGTGATCTCGGCCCAGCGCACCTCGATCGGCCCTGCGCCGGAGGGGACGACGCGGGAGGAGGTGACGATGTCGGGCACGCGGCCACCCTTCCTGATCGGTGCAGCGTCCTCACACTCTAGTGGAATCGCGGCTTCAGCCCGGCGCGGCGAGCCGTTGCCACGACGCGTCCCGCACCACTACCGTGACGCTCAGCACCGCGATGCACCGCCGCGCCGTCCGCTCGGCGCGCTCGAACAGAAGGGGCACGAGCAATGACCGACCCGAACACGCCGCCGCCCGCCGACGGGACCCCGACTCCCCCGCCGGGAGCCCCGGCGTCCCCGCCCGCCGGATACACGTCGCCGCCTCCCGGCGGGTACACGACCCCGCCCCCGGGCGCAGCACCGCAGCAGCCGTACGGCCAGCCCGGCTACGCAGCGGCGCCCGGCGCTCCGCTCACGCAGGAACAGGACAAGCAGTGGGCGATGTGGGCCCACCTCGGCGGCATCCTGTTCGTCCTGCCGCCGCTGATCATCTGGCTCGTCTTCAAGGACCGCGGGCCCCGGGTGAACGGCGAGGGCAAGGAGTCCGTGAACTGGCAGATCACATTCCTGATCATCTACGTCGCAGCGATCATCCTCACGAGCATCCTGTCGATCATCCCCTTCGCCGGACTGGTCACCTGGATCCTGCCGTTCGGCGTGTGGGTCGCGAACGTGATCTTCTGCGTGCAGGGCGGGATGAAGGCGAACGCCGGCGGCAGCTACCGCTACCCGTTCAACTTCCGCTTCATCAAGTAGCGGGCACGACCAGCTGCAGCTCGCCGGCTGCGGTGGGGCGCAGGTCGACACCGTCGGCCGCGGCCCACCGCAGCAGCGCGGCGAGACCGCTCACCCGAGGCCTGCTGAGCGCCAGACGACGCACCAGGTCGCCCTTCGCATGCTTGTTGAAGTGGTTGAGTGCGCGGACCGCACCGCCGTCCGACTCGGTCACCACGCGGACGTAGGCGTGCGGCACCGCGGATGGCACCGGCCCGAGTCCGACGTACGCCTCGGAGCGGAGGTCGAGGACGAAGGAGGGTGAGGATGCCGCGATCGCGGAGCCGGCGGCATCCGCCCACATCCGGCGCGGCGTCGGCAGCCCCGGCAGGCGTGTGCCCGCTGCGAGACGGTAGGCCGGGATCGGATCCAACGCGCGGACGGGGCCGAACGGCGCGGAATGGATCGCGACGTGCGCGCCGAGCCAGCGGCGTGCCGCCGCGGGGAGTGTCGACGCGTCCAGCGCATCGAAGAGCACCCCCGTGTAGCGATCGACGGCGGGCATCGTCGGCGCGGTGCGCAGTGCCGCGTTCGCGGCGACCTCACCCAGCTGCCGGGATGAGAGCTTCAGGACGCGGGCGGCCTCGTCCGGGTCGCGGCTGAGCGCGACGAGGGCGTCGAGCGTGGCCTCGCGCGCGGCGCCGAGCTCGGGGAAACCGAGCGCCTCGGCGGCCCAGGCCGGTCCCTCACCACCCGCGCGTTTGGTCTCGGACGGCGGCAGCAGGATCAGCACGATGGGCCTCCGGGAACAGCACAGCGCCGCCCGACGGTGCGGGCGGCGCTGTGGAAGGGGTGTCTCAGGACTGCAGTGCGGCGTTGCCTGCGACGATGGTGAGCTCGTCGCCCTCCATCGAGAGGAAGCCGTCCTGGGCCGTGGCGACGATCTTGGACCCGTCGGTCTGCGTGATGCGGACCTGACCCTCCGCGAGGATCGCGAGGACGGGCTCGTGACCGGACATGAAGCCGATCTCGCCCTCGACCGTCTTGGCGACGACGAGGTTCGCCTCGCCGTGCCAGACCTCCGCCTCAGCGGAGACGAGGGTGACGGTCAGCGCCATGTCAGCCGTTCTCCTTCTGGATCTGCGCCCACTTCTCTTCGACGTCGGAGATGCCGCCGACGTTGAAGAACGCCTGCTCGGCGACGTGGTCGAAGTCGCCCTTGACGATGGCGTCGAACGACTCGATGGTCTCCTTGATCGGGACAGTGGAGCCCTCGACGCCGGTGAACTTCTTCGCCATGTAGGTGTTCTGCGAGAGGAACTGCTGGATGCGGCGTGCGCGCGACACGACGATCTTGTCCTCTTCGGAGAGCTCGTCGACACCGAGGATCGCGATGATCTCCTGCAGTTCCTTGTTCTTCTGCAGGATCTGCTTCACCGAGGTGGCCACGCGGTAGTGGTCCTCACCGATGTAGCGCGGGTCCAGGATGCGGCTCGTCGAGGTCAGCGGGTCGATCGCAGGGTACAGACCCTTCGATGCGATCTCACGCGAGAGCTCGGTGGTCGCGTCGAGGTGGGCGAACGTCGTCGCCGGAGCCGGGTCGGTGTAGTCGTCGGCGGGGACGTAGATCGCCTGCAGCGAGGTGATCGAGTGACCGCGGGTCGACGTGATGCGCTCCTGGAGGACACCCATCTCGTCGGCGAGGTTCGGCTGGTACCCCACCGCGGAGGGCATGCGACCCAGCAGCGTGGAGACCTCGGAACCGGCCTGCGTGAACCGGAAGATGTTGTCGATGAACAGGAGGACGTCCTGCTTCTGCACGTCGCGGAAGTACTCCGCCATCGTCAGGGCCGACAGTGCGACGCGCAGGCGCGTCCCCGGCGGCTCGTCCATCTGGCCGAAGACGAGGGCCGTCTTGTCGAAGACGCCCGCCTCCTCCATCTCGCCGATGAGGTCGTTGCCCTCACGGGTGCGCTCACCGACACCGGCGAACACCGAGACACCACCGTGGTCCTGCGCGACGCGCTGGATCATCTCCTGGATGAGGACGGTCTTGCCGACGCCGGCACCGCCGAACAGGCCGATCTTGCCACCCTGGACGTACGGGGTGAGCAGGTCGATGCTCTTGATGCCGGTCTCGAACATCTCGGTCTTGGACTCGAGCTGGTCGAAATTCGGCGCCTGGCGGTGGATGCCCCAACGCTCGGTGACCTCGATGGTCTCACCCTCGGCGGCGTTGAGCACGTCCCCGGTCACGTTGAAGACCTTGCCCTTGGTGACGTCGCCGACGGGGACCGTGATGGGGCCGCCGGTGTCGCGCACCTCCTGGCCGCGGACCATGCCGTCGGTGGGCTTCAGCGAGATGGCGCGGACGAGGTCGTCGCCGAGGTGCTGGGCGACCTCGAGGGTGATCTCGCTCGACTCGTCGCCGATCGTGATGGTGGTCTTGAGGGCGTTGTAGACCTCGGGGATCGAGTCGTGCGGGAACTCGATGTCGACGACCGGGCCGGTGACGCGCGCGACGCGACCGACGACGGGGGTCTCCGTCTTCTCAGCGATGAGGCTCATGGCTTCTCTTCTTTCGTGTGGTCTATTTGCCCGACGCCAGAGCGTCGGCGCCGCCGACGATCTCGGCGATCTGCTGCGTGATCTCCGCCTGACGCGCGTTGTTGCGCAGACGGGTGTAGTCGGTGATGAGCTTGTCGGCGTTGTCGCTAGCGGACTTCATCGCCTTCTGCGTCGCCGCCTGCTTCGCGGCGGACGACTGCAGCAGCGCGTTGAACACGCGGCTCTGCACGTACACCGGGAGCAGCGCGTCGAGCACCGTCTCGGGGCCGGGTTCGAACTCGTACAGCGGGTAGATCTGGCTGGATGCCTCGTCCTCCGCCTCGACGACCTCGAGCGGCAGCAGACGAACCGTCTCGGGCGTCTGCGTCATCATGCTCACGAAGCGGTTGTAGACGAGGTGGATCTCGTCCACGCCGCCCTCGTCGCCACCGAGCTCGTACGCCTCGATGAGGGCCCCCGAGATCTCCTCCGCGGTCGAGAACTGAGGGGTGTCGGTGTCACCGATCCACTCCCCTGCGGTCGCGATGCGACGGAACTGGAAGAAGCCCACCGGCTTGCGGCCGACGAGGTAGTACACCGGCTCGCGACCCTCGCTGCGCAGTAGCTCGCCGAGCTGCAGCGCCTCGCGGATGACCTGCGAGTTGAACGCGCCGGCGAGGCCTCGGTCGGAACCGAAGACGACGACGGCGGAACGGCGGATCTGTTCGCGCTCGGTGGTCAGCGGGTGCTGCACGTTGGAGTGCGTCGCCACGGCGGAGACGGCCCTCGTCACGGCCCGCGCGAAGGGGTTCGACGCGCGCACGCGCGCCATCGCCTTCTGGATGCGCGAAGCCGCGATGAGTTCCATCGCCTTCGTGATCTTCTTGGTCGTCTGAGCAGAAGAGATCTTCTGCTTGTAGACCCTGAGTTGTGCGCCCATTGGTTTCTGAGTCTCCCGTCGGCGTCAGCCGCGGCGGCCCTTGACGATCTTCTCCTGGTTCACGTCGTCGACCTCCGCTGCAGCGACCTCTTCGTGACCGGGCTTGTTGATGGCCTGGCCCTTGCCGCCCTGGAACTCGAGGACGAACGCGTCGGTCGCCTTGTCGAGCTCCGCGACGGTCGCGTCGTCGAGGACGTTGCTGTCGCGCAGGGTGTCGAGGATCGACGTGTTCCGCTTCAGGTGGTCGAGCAGCTCGCGCTCGAAGCGGAGGACGTCCTCCACCTCGATGGTGTCGAGCTTGCCGTTGGTGCCGGCCCAGATCGAGACGACCTGCTCCTCGACGGGGTACGGCGAGTACTGCGGCTGCTTGAGCAGCTCGGTCAGACGAGCACCGCGGGCGAGCTGACGGCGCGAGGCCGCGTCGAGGTCGGACGCGAACATCGCGAAGGCCTCGAGCGAGCGGTACTGGGCGAGCTCGAGCTTGAGCGTTCCCGAGACCTTCTTGATGGACTTCACCTGGGCGTCGCCGCCGACTCGCGAGACCGAGATGCCCACGTCGACCGCCGGACGCTGGTTGGCGTTGAAGAGGTCGGACTGCAGGAAGATCTGGCCGTCGGTGATCGAGATGACGTTGGTCGGGATGTACGCCGAGACGTCGTTGGCCTTGGTCTCGATGATGGGCAGACCCGTCATCGAGCCGGCGCCGAGCTCGTCGGACAGCTTCGCGCAACGCTCGAGCAGACGCGAGTGCAGGTAGAAGACGTCGCCGGGGTATGCCTCGCGGCCCGGCGGGCGGCGCAGCAGGAGCGACACGGCACGGTAGGCCTCGGCCTGCTTCGAGAGGTCGTCGAAGATGATCAGGACGTGCTTGCCCTCGTACATCCACTGCTGGCCGATGGCCGAGCCGGTGTAGGGGGCGAGGTACTTGAAGCCGGCGGGGTCGGATGCCGGGGCCGCGACTATGGTCGTGTACTCCATGGCACCGGCGTCCTCGAGCGCGCCCTTCACCGAGGCGATGGTCGAGCCCTTCTGGCCGATCGCGACATAGATGCAGCGGACCTGCTTGTTGACGTCGCCCGACTCCCAGTTGGCCTTCTGGTTGATGATCGTGTCGATCGCGATCGCCGTCTTGCCGGTCTGGCGGTCGCCGATGATCAGCTGACGCTGGCCGCGGCCGACGGGGATCATGGCGTCGATCGCCTTGATGCCGGTCTGCATCGGCTCGTGGACCGACTTGCGCTGCATGACGCCCGGAGCCTGCAGCTCGAGGGCGCGGCGACCGGTCGTGGCGATCTCACCGAGACCGTCGATCGGGTTGCCGAGCGGGTCGACCACGCGGCCGAGGTAGCCCTCGCCGACACCGACCGAGAGGACCTCGCCGGTGCGGGTGACCTTCTGACCGGCTTCGATGCCGGCGAAGTCGCCGAGGACGACGACACCGATCTCGTGCTCGTCGAGGTTCTGGGCGAGGCCCTCGACGCCGTTCGCGAAGCGGACGAGCTCGTTCGCCATCACGCCGGGCAGGCCCTCGACGTGGGCGATGCCGTCCGCGGCGTCGACGACGGTGCCGACCTCGGTCGCCGCGGCCCCGGTGGGCTCGTAGGCGGCGACGAAGTCTTTCAGCGCGTCACGGATGACGTCGGGGCTGATGGACAGTTCTGCCATGGTCTTCCTTCTTGTGAGATCTTGTGGCGGGCATCGGGCCTGCCGGGTCCGCTCCGAGGTGGAGCGGGAAAGTCAGCCCGCCAGACGCTGGCGGAGGTCGCCCAGTCGGGACGAGACGGTGGCGTCGATCACGTCGTCGCCGATCTCGATGCGGACGCCGCCGACGACCGAGGGGTCGATGACGACGTTCAGCGAGACCTCGTGGCCGTACCGCGCCGCGAGCGTGCGCTGCAGGCGGTCGGTCTGCTCGGCCGTCAGCGTCGCCGCGGCGAACACCGTCGCGACCGAGCGGCCGCGCTGGTCCGCCACGACGCGCAGCGCGCGGCTGAGCATGGAGCGCACGCGACGCTCGCGCGGGAGCTGGACGAGCGACGAGACGACGATGACCGTCGGCTCCGCCGCGCGTCCGCCCAACAGCGTCTCGATGAGCGCGCCCTTCGCCGATGCGTCGCCGAGTCGGCTGCCGAGCGCGAGCTCGAGCTCGGGGTTCGCGGCGATCGTGCGGGCGACCGAGAAGAGCTCGGCCTCCAGGTCGACCTGCGGCGCCGAGATGGCCGCGGCACGGATGCCGGCCTCCTCGATGCCCGAGATCAGGTCGTCCGCGGACGACCAGCGCTGCGCGACGGCTGCGTCGAGGACCGAGACGGTCGCGGCCGAGTACCCGCCGAAGACGCTCGAGACGACCTTGCGTCGGGCCTCGGCGGGCACCGACGCGTCGGAGAGCGCGCCGCTCAGCTGCGACGAGCCGGCCAGGGCGCGCACCGCGGCGAAGAGCTCGCGGGCGACACCGAGGTCGACGCCCGGCGCGGCCGTGAGGGCCGACGTCGTCGCCGCAAGGGCCTGAGTGGTCGCGCTGCCCATTACTTGGCCGCCTTCTCGGATGCCTCGAGGTCGGCGAGGAAGCGGTCGACCACGGCCTTCGCCTTGGCGTCGTCCGAGAGGGTCTCACCGATGACACCGCCGGCGAGGTCGAGGGCGAGCGTGCCCACCTCGCTGCGCAGCGACACGAGTGCGGTCTGGCGCTCGGCCTCGATCTGCGTGTGCGCCGCGGAGGTGAGGCGTGCCGCCTCGGCCGACGCCGAGTCCTTCGCCTCGGCGACGATCTTCTTGCCGTCCTCGCGGGCGGCGTCACGGATCTCGCCGGCCTCCTTGCGGGCCTCGGCCAGCTGCGCGGTGTACTCCTCGAGCGCGGCCTCGGCCTTGCGCTGCGCCTCGTCGGCCTTCGCGATGTTGCCCTCGATGGCGGCAGCACGCTGGTCGAGGAGGTCCTTCATCTTCGGGAGGGCGACCCGCCAGAAGACAAAGAGGATGACGACGAAGCAGACTGCCGACCAGATGATGTCGTACCAGGCCGGGAGGAGCGGGTTGTGCGCCTCGCCCTCTTCGGCGGCAATGACAAGAGCGTTCAGCATCCTGTCTCCTTAGGAATCTGTGTCGAGATCAGACGAAGATGAAGTAGGTCGCGATGCCGATGAAGGCGAGCGCCTCGGTGAAGGCGATACCGATGAACATCAGGACCTGCAGGCGACCGGCCAGCTCGGGCTGACGGGCCACGCCTTCGATCGTCTTGCCGACGACGATGCCCACACCGATGGCGGGGCCGATGGCGGCGAGGCCGTAGCCCATCGTCGCGACGTTGCCGTCGAGGGCTGCGAGAACCGTAGTTGCGTCCACGGAGGTGTTTCCTTTCGGTTGGATGGCTCGGCGTGCGCCGGACCGCTTAGTGCTCTTCTGCCACCGCGAGCTGGATGTAGACCGCGGTGAGGATGGCGAAGACGTAGGCCTGGAGGAAGGCGACGAAGATCTCGAACAGCGTGAAGGCGAACCCGAAGGCGAGCGTGCCTGCCGCGAGCGCCGAGAACCAGCCGCCCAGGGTGATGAGGAAGAACTGGGTCGCCGCGAAGAACAGGACCAGCATGAGGTGCCCGACGATCATGTTCATCAGCAGACGCAGCGTCAGCGTGACGGGTCGGATGATGAAGGTCGAGAGGAACTCGAGCGGGATGATCAGGATGTACAGGAACCAGGGCAGCCCGGGAGGCATGAGCGAGTTCCGGAAGAAGTTGCCTGGGCTCGCCTTCAGGCCCGCGTAGATGAACGTCGCGTAGGCGACGAGCGCGAGCAGCAGCGGCACGGCGACGATCGAGGATCCGGCGATGTTCAGGAACGGGATGACACCCGTGATGTTCATGAACAGGACCATGAAGAAGATCGTGGTGAGGATCGGCAGGAACCGCTGGCCGTCCTTCTTTCCCAGGAGGTCCTCGGCGATGTTGACGCGGACGAAGTCCAGGCCCATCTCGACGATGCTCTGGAACCGGCCGGGGACGACGGTCATGCGACGCGTGCCGAGCCAGAAGATGAGGACGACCGCGATCGTCGAGAGGAACTGGATCAGGTGGATCCGGTTGATGACGAGATCGCCGATCTGGAAGACCGCCTCGGGGAAGAACTCCGAGATGGACGGCCCGTGGAATTCAGGGGCTTCTTCGGCGGCAGTAGCGATCAGGGTCGCAGCTTGAGTAAACAGCGCTGGCTCCAGCTTCGGGGCGTCGATCAAAGGATCGGGCGACGATGGTCGGTGAGCTGACTCCGCAGACGTTCCCGTCGGGATTCAGGCGGGCTCGAGAACAGCCTATCAGCCCTGGGGACCGCTCGAGTCCCCGCCTCGACGCTCCCCCGCCTCGACGTCGGCGGCGGTGGGGAGGGTGGTGTCGCTGACGGCGGAGACCCGCATCCGCATCATCACCAGCACGTCGATCGCCAGCGAGACGAGGATGCTGACCACGAGGGCGATGAGGAACACCATCGGGGCGAGCCACGGCTGGTCACGGAGCAGGAACAGCACGACGAGGAACACGACGAACTTCAGGATCCAGCCGCCCATCACCGACCCGAAGAAGATCGGGACGAACAGCGGATCCCCGTACCAGCGGTTGGCGATGAGGATGGATGCCGCGGTGAACCCCAGGAAGACGGCCGCCATGAGGACGGCGACCAGCGCGCTCCACAGTCCGGACGGACCGGCGACGATCAGCCCCAGGACGCCGCCGACGACCGCCAGGGCCGCGGTGGCGATGCCCGACCAGACGAGCGTCGTCCGGAACAGACGGGTGGACGAGAGAGCGGGGGTGGTCATGAGAGCACCTTCGGGTCGGGCGCGACGACGCGGCGCCGGCGGGCGGGCGGGAGGGTGACGAGGACGCAGGCGATGCCGCCGACGACGAGGAAGGCGACGGCGGGCCAGTAGCGCCCCGGCCAGTCCTTCGTGGTGCCGATGTACATGAGGAGGACCGACAGCGACACGACCGCGGTCCAGGCATAGAAGACGAACACGGCGTTGCGGTCGGTGTGGCCCATGTCGAGCATGCGGTGGTGGAGGTGCTTGCGATCGGGCGAGAACGGGGACTTCCCCTGGGCCATGCGGCGGATGACGGCCAGGCCGAAGTCGAGGAGGGGCAGCAGCACGACGACGACGGGCAGGATGACCGGGATGAAGGCACCGAGCAGCTGCGAGCGGCCGAACAGGTCGTTGTCGGCGAGGAGGTTCGGCGCCAGGTTGCCGGTCACGACGACCGCCGATGAGGCCATCATCAGGCCGAGCACCAGGGCACCGGCATCCCCCATGAACATCCGCGCCGGGTTCCAATTGAATGGCAGGAAGCCCGCGCACATGCCGAGGAGCATGACGGCGATGAAGACCCCGGTGTTGCTCTGCGCGCTGTTGTCGAAGTCGCGCACGAGCATCGCCGAGTACGCGAAGAAGACGGCGTTGGCGATGAGGCAGACGCCGGCGACCAGACCGTCGAGGCCGTCGATGAAGTTGACCGCGTTCATCACGATGACGATCAGCAGGATCGGAAGGCTGATGCTGACCCAGCTCGAGACGACCACCTGCTGCCCGAACGGCAGGAAGAAGATCTGCAGACCGCCGAGGCCCACGACGATCCACGCGGCGACGAACTGCGCGCCGAGCTTGATCATCCAGTCGAGGTCCCAGAGGTCATCGGCCACGCCGACGACGACCATGAGCGCCGCCGCTCCCAGCAGCGACCACACCATCTCCGGCTCCTGCCAGACGATGGCGAACGCCGGCAGCTGCGACGACACGGCGAAGAAGCCGAGCATGCCGATGAACATCGCCACGCCCCCGAGGCGCGGGGTCGGGTTCTTGTGGACGTCCCGCTCGCGCACGGCCGGGTGCAGACCGAATCGCATCGCCACACGCCAGACCACCCACGAGAACACGAAGGTGAGTGCGCCGGTGACGGCGAAGGCGAGCAGGTAGTCCCTCACGCGACGTCGTCTTCGTCGGCAGCGTCGTCGGGTTCGAGGAGGTCGCCCAGCACGTCCCGCAGCTCCACCCGGGAGACGGCACCCTCCCGCAACACGCGCACCGGGCGCCGCTCGGCGCCGACGAGCCCGGTGGCGTCGACGATGGTCGAGGCGACGCCGGTGCGGACGATGCCGCCGTCGAGGTACACCGAGACGCTGTCGCGCAGCATCTCCACGGCGGAGTCGATGTCGAGGGCCGCCGGCTTGCCCGTGAGGTTCGCGCTCGAGACCGCCAGCGGACCCGTCTCCTCGAGGAGTTCGAGGGCGAACGCGTCGTCGGGCATCCGGACGGCGACGGTGCCGCGGGTCTCCCCCAGATCCCAGCTGAGCGAGGGCTGGGACGGCAGCACGATCGTGAGGCCGCCGGGCCAGAACCGCTCCATCAGCCGCTCGACCGCCTCGGGCACCTCGGCGACCAGGGCGCGCATCGTCGTCGGCCCCGAGACGAGGACGGGCGGCGGGGACTGACGCCCGCGTCCCTTCGCCGCCAGCAGACGGGCGACGGCCGAAGCGTTGAACGCGTCGGCCGCGACGCCGTACACGGTGTCGGTGGGCATGACGATCACTTCACCGCGGCCGATGGCCTGACGTGCCTGGCGGAGCGCGGGGAGCAGCTGGCCGGCATCGCGGCAGTCGAGGACGGGAGACATATCCGCAGCATTCTACGAGGACGAGCCCGCCGGCGCCTGGGAGGGGCGCGGCGGAGACGCGCGAACGCTCAGGGACGGATGGCCGTGGTGGCCCGGTCGCGCAGGGTCAGGTCGCGGTGCGTCGAGGCGGCGCGCCAGCCGTCGGCGGCGAGGAGGTCGCGGATCGGCTCCCCCTGCCATTCGCCGTGCTCGATCACGAGGGTGCCGCCCGGGTGGAGGAGCCGCAGCGCGACGCCCGAGAGGACCCGGACGACGTCGAGCCCGTCCGCACCGCCGTAGAGCGCGGCCGGCGGGTCCCAGTGGCGCACCTCGGGGTCGCGCGGGATCGCGTCGTCGGGGACGTACGGCGGGTTCGAGACCACGACCGAGACGGCGCCGTCGAGGTCGGGGAAGGCCCGCGCGAGGTCGATGAACGCCAGCCGGGCCTGCGGCGCGAGACGGGCGAAGTTCTCCTTGGCCCAGATGAACGCATCGACCGAGTTCTCGGCGGCGTGCACGAGCGCGTGCGGGACCTCCGTCGCCATCGCGAGGGCGAGCGCACCGCTGCCGGTCCCGAGGTCGACTGCGATCGGCGAGCCGGACGCCGCCGAGCGCAGCGCGTCGATGGCGAGCTGCGCGACCATCTCGGTCTCGGGCCGCGGGACGAAGACGCCGGGGCCGACGCGCAGCTCAAGGTGTCGGAAGGGGGCGTGCCCGGTGAGGTGCTGGAGGGGCTCCCGAGCGGCGCGACGCTCGACGAGGGCGGCGAAGCGCGTGGCGGCCTGCTCCGGCATCCGATCCCCTCGGAGGGACGCAGCCGCCAGCTCGCCACGGCCGATGTCCAGGACGTGCGCGGCGAGGAGTTCGGCGTCGACGTCGGGCGTCGCCACGCCCGCCGCGGCCAGGCGGGCGGCGGCATCGCGCAGCAGCTGCGCCACAGCGCTGCCGGCGGGCGCGTCGGAGGTCCGGGAAGTCGACATGGGAGCTGCCAGGATACCGCGGCGCCGCGACGGCGGCGGGCGGCGACGATCGGTGACGAGCGACGACGGTCGTGCGGCGTCACAGTCGGGCCCCGGCCTCCCCGCCGCCGTAGGCTGGAAGACGGCATCCACCCGCCCCACGACCGCCCACGGAAGGCATCCCATGACCGGCATCCACTCCGACATCACGAGCGCATTCGGCAACACCCCCCTCGTCCGACTGAACCGCGTGTCCGAGGGCCTGCCCGGCACCGTGCTGGCCAAGCTCGAGTTCTACAACCCGGCCTCCTCGGTGAAGGACCGCCTTGGTGTCGCGATCGTCGACGCTGCCGAGGCCTCCGGAGAGCTCCAGCCCGGCGGGACGATCGTCGAGGGCACGAGCGGCAACACCGGCATCGCCCTCGCGATGGTCGGCGCCGCGCGCGGCTACAAGGTCATCCTGACGATGCCCTCGTCGATGTCGATCGAGCGCCGGATGCTGCTGCGCGCCTACGGCGCCGAGCTCGTCCTGACCGATCCCTCCCTCGGCATGAAGGGCGCCGTCGGCGAGGCCGAGCGCATCGCGTCCGAGACGCCGGGAGCGGTGCTCGCGAAGCAGTTCGCGAACCAGGCGAACGTCGAGATCCACCGCAAGACCACCGCCGAGGAGATCCTGCGCGACACCGACGGCGCGGTCGACTACTTCGTCGCCGGCATCGGCACGGGCGGCACCATCACGGGCGTCGGCCAGGTGCTCAAGGAGCGCGTGCCGTCGGCGAAGGTGGTCGCGGTCGAACCGAAGGACTCCCCGCTGCTGACCGAGGGCAAGCCCGGCCCGCACAAGATCCAGGGCATCGGCCCGAACTTCGTCCCCCCGATCCTCGACCAGGGTGTGATCGACGAGGTGCAGGACGTCGAGTTCGACGACGCCATCGCCACGGCCCGCGAGGTCGCGCAGAATGAGGGCATCCTCGTCGGGATCTCCTCCGGTGCAGCCGTCTGGGCGGCGCTGCAGGTCGCGGCGCGTCCTGAGGCCGAGGGCAAGAACATCGTCGTCATCATCCCGTCCTTCGGGGAGCGCTACCTGTCGACGGCGCTGTTCGAGAACCTGCGCGACTGAGCTCCCGCCAGAAAGGCCCGCCGTGCCCGGCATCCTCCCCGACATCACCCACGCCTTCGGCCGCACGCCGCTGGTGCGCCTGCACACGCTCACGCGCGGTCTGCACGCCGAGGTCCTCGCGAAGCTGGAGTTCTACAACCCCGGCGCGAGCGTGAAGGACAGGCTCGGGTTTGCCCTCGTGGAGGCTGCCGAGGCGGCGGGCAAACTGCCGCCCGGTGGGACGATCGTGGAGTCCACGAGCGGGAACACCGGCATCGCGCTGGCGCTGATCGGGGCCGCGCGCGGCTACCGCGTCATCCTGACGATGCCCGCCTCGATGTCGAAGGAACGTCGGACGCTGCTGAAGGCCTACGGGGCCGAACTCGTGCTCACCGATCCGCACAAGGGCATGACCGAGGCGGTCGACACCGCGAAGCGAATCGTGGCGGAGACCCCCGGGGCGATCCTCGCCCGCCAGTTCGAGCACCAGGCGAACGCCGAGATCCACCGCCGGACGACGGCCGAGGAGATCTGGGCGGACACCGAGGGCCGGGTCGACTGGTTCGTCGCGGGATCCGGCACCGGCGGCACCGTGACGGGCGTCGGCCAGGCCTTGAAGTCGAAGGATGCCGCGGTCCGGGTCGCGCTCGTCGAGCCGAAGGACTCCCCCGTCCTCACCGAAGGACGCGCGGGCGGACACCGCATCCAGGGCATCGGGCCGAACTTCGTGCCGGATGTCCTCGACCGGAGCGTCGTCGACGAGATCTTCGACGCCGAGTTCGACGACGCGATCCGCGTCGCGCGTGCGCTCGCCACGGATGAGGGCATCCTCGCGGGCATGTCGGCGGGAGCCGCGGTCTGGGCGGCGCTGGAGATCGCCCGACGGCCCGAGTCGGCGGGCGCGCGCATCGTCGTCGTGATCCCGGATGCCGGTGAGCGCTACCTCTCGACGGCGCTCTACGCCGACCTCCGCGAGGAGGTCGCCTCGTGAGCGCGGGCGACATGCTGCGGGCGGCGCGCGAGGACATCGCCGCTGCCAAGCTCCGCGACCCGGCCGCCCGCGGCGGCGTCGAGATCGCCCTCCTCTACCCCGGTCTCCACGCCGTGTGGAGTCACCGGATCGCCCACACGTTGTGGACGCGCGGGTGGCGCTTCCCCGCTCGCGCGATCTCCCAGGTGTCCCGCTGGCTCACCGGGATCGAGATCCACCCGGGCGCGACGATCGGTCGCCGATTCTTCATCGACCACGGCATGGGCGTCGTCATCGGCGAGACGGCCGAGGTCGGCGACGACGTGATGCTCTACCACGGGGTCACCCTCGGCGGGCGCACCCGCGACGGGGGCAAGCGGCATCCCACCCTCGAAGACGGCGTCGCCGTCGGCGCCGGGGCGAAGATCCTCGGCCCCGTCGTCATCGGTGCGCACTCGGTGATCGGCGCCAACGCCGTCGTGACGAAGGACGCCCCCGCCGACTCGGTGCTCGTCGGCGTCCCCGCACGGGCGCGTCGACGCGCGGCGGGCGAGGACACGCGGACGATCCTGATGGCGCCCGAGTACCACATCTGAGGCTCAGTCGCCCAGCGCGGCGAGCCGAGCCTCCTCGTCCGCGGCGATCGCGGACTCGATGATCGGGCCGAGCGCCCCGTCCATCACCTGGTCGAGGTTGTAGGCCTTATAGCCGGTGCGGTGGTCGGCGATCCGGTTCTCGGGGAAGTTGTAGGTGCGGATGCGCTCGGAGCGGTCCATGCCGCGGATCTGCGACCTGCGGGCATCGGATGCCGCGGCGTCCCGCTCCTCCTGCTGCTTCGCGAGCAGGCGGGCGCGGAGCACCCGCATCCCCGCCTCACGGTTCTGCAGCTGACTTTTCTCGTTCTGCATCGACACCACGATGCCGGTCGGCACGTGCGTGATGCGGACGGCGGAGTCCGTGGTGTTCACGGATTGCCCGCCAGGCCCCGACGACCGGAAGACATCGATCTTCAGGTCGTTCGCGTCGATCTGGATCTCTTCGGGCTCGTCGACCTCGGGGAAGACGAGGACGCCGGTCGTGGACGTGTGGATGCGGCCCTGCGACTCGGTCGCGGGCACACGCTGCACGCGGTGCACCCCGCCCTCGTACTTCAGGTGCGCCCAGACGCCCTGCGCCGGGTCGGTCGAGCCGCCCTTGATCGCGATCTGGACGTCCTTATAGCCCCCGAGGTCGGACTCGTTGCGTTCGAGCAGCTCGGTCTTCCACCCCCGCGATGCCGCGTACTGCAGGTACATGCGGAGCAGGTCCGCAGCGAACAGCGCCGACTCGGCGCCGCCCTCCCCCGCTTTGATCTCGAGGATCACGTCGCGCGCGTCGTCGGGGTCGCGCGGGATCAGCAGGCGCCGCAGTCGCTCCTGCGACTCGGCGAGGCGTTGCTCGAGTGCCGGCACCTCCTCGCCGAAGGCCGCATCCTCCTTCGCGAGCTCGCGTGCGGCGTCGAGGTCGTCCGAGGCCGCGCGCCACGCGTCGTGGGCCGCCACGATGCGCGACAGTTCGGCGTAGCGCCGGTTGACGCGTTTCGCGCGCGCCGCATCGGCGTGCACCGCGGGGTCGGAGAGTTCCTCCTGGACCGCGCGGTGCTCGTCGATCAGCGTCTGGACGGACTCGAACACCGGTCGATCAGCGGATGCTGTTCTCGTGTCCGTGGCCGTGGCCACCGCCGTTGCCGTGCGCGGGAGCCGGGATCGACTTCTGCATCTGCACGAGGAACTCGACGTTGGACTGGGTCTCCTTGAGCTTGCCCAGCACGACCTCGAGGGCCTGCTGCGGGTCGAGCCCGGCGAGGGCGCGGCGCAGCTTCCACGTGATCTTGACCTCGTCCGCCGACATCAGCATCTCCTCGCGGCGCGTGGAGGACGCGTTGACGTCGACCGCCGGGAAGATGCGCTTGTCCGCCAGCTGGCGCGACAGGCGCAGCTCGCTGTTGCCGGTGCCCTTGAACTCCTCGAAGATGACGTCGTCCATCTTGGAGCCGGTCTCGACGAGCGCAGTCGCGAGGATCGTGAGCGAGCCGCCGTTCTCGATGTTGCGCGCCGCTCCGAAGAACCGCTTGGGCGGGTAGAGCGCGGACGCGTCGACACCACCGGTGAGCACGCGGCCCGAGGTCGGCGCCGAGATGTTGTAGGCGCGGCCGAGGCGGGTGATCGAGTCGAGGAGGACGACGACGTCGCGACCGAGTTCGACGAGGCGCTTGGCACGCTCGATGGCGAGCTCCGCGACCGTGGTGTGGTCCTCGGCAGGACGGTCGAAGGTCGAGGCGATGACCTCGCCCTTGACCGTGCGCTGCATGTCGGTGACCTCTTCGGGCCGCTCGTCGACGAGGACGACCATCAGGTGGACCTCGGGGTTGTTCGTCGCGATGGCGTTCGCGATCTGCTGCAGCACGATCGTCTTGCCCGCCTTCGGCGGCGCGACGATGAGACCGCGCTGCCCCTTGCCGATGGGCGCCACGAGGTCGATGATGCGCTGCGTGAGCTTCTCGGGCGCCGTCTCGAGGCGCAGGCGCTCCTGCGGGTACAGCGGGGTCAGCTTGCCGAACTCGACACGCGTCGCGGCGTCGTCGACCGAGAGGCCGTTGATGGCGTCGACCTTCACGAGTGCGTTGTACTTCTGGCGGCTGGACTGCTCGCCCTCGCGGGGCTGCTTGATCGCACCGACGACGGCGTCGCCCTTGCGCAGGTTGTACTTCTTGACCTGCCCGAGCGAGACGTAGACGTCGTTCTGACCGGGGAGGTATCCGGTGGTGCGGACGAAGGCGTAGTTGTCCAGGACGTCGAGGATGCCGGCGATCGGGATGAGGACGTCGTCTTCGTTGATCTCGGTCTCGAACTCGTCGTTCGTGTTCTGTCCGCGGCGCTTGTTGCGCTGGCGGCCTCGACCCTGACCCTGCCCCTGGTCGTCGTCGGACGTCGACTCGACGGCGGGCTTGTCGGCCGGCGTCTGCGCGTTGCCGTTCTGCGCGTTGCCGTTCTGCGCGTTGCCGCTCTCGCCCTTGTTGCGGTTGCGGTTGCGGCTGCGGGACCGGCTGCGGCTGCGGCCCGACCCCTCGCCGTCGGCGGGCGCCTCCTCGGCGGATGCGGGCGCGTCCTGCGCCTCAGTGGCGGTCGCCTCGTCCGATGCGGGCGCGGAGGCCTCGTCGGCTGCCGACTCGTGCTCGACGGCGGGAGCCTCAGCGGCATCCGCAGCCGGAGCGGCATCCGCAGCCGGGACGGCGTCTGCAGCCGGTGCGGCGTCGGCGGCGGCGGCGTCAGCGGTGGACTCCTCGACGGGAGCGCTCTTCGCGCGGCGGGGCGCGCGCTTGCGGGGCGCCTTCGCCGGCTTCTCGGGCGCGGCCGCTGCGGCGGGGACCTCCGCGTCGGTCGACTCCGCGGCCGGGGTCTCCTCCGCGGCCGGGGTCTCCTCGGCGGAGGTCGACTCCGCGGCCGGGGTCTCCTCGGCGGCCGGGGTCTCCTCGGCTGCGGTCTCCTCGGCTGCGGTCTCCTCGGCGGCGGGCGCGTCCGCGTCGACGGCTTCGTCGGCAGCCGTCTCCTCGGCGGCGACGGCGTCGTCGGCGACCGGCGTCGCGTCGGCGGCCGGAGCCTCGACGGGGGCCTGCGCGTCGGTGGTGGTGTTCTCGTCGGCGACGGCGCCGCCGGTGGCGACGTCGTCGCCGGTCTGGATCTCGGAGATGGACTCCACGAGTGCTCCCTTTCAGATGTGGAACGTCATAACCGCAGATGGTCCCGTCCACGACGGGGACCGATCCTCAGAGGGGTGTTCGCGCGAACACGGGTGATGCGCAGGCCCGTCGAGAGGGGGTGTGCGGTGCTTCGCAGATTGCGATGGAGGGCAGATTCACGTGATCACGTGGCATCCTCCGTATGGTCCCTCACTGTACCACCCTTGACATCGACGGCCAGCAGCAGCGGCTGCCACCGCGTGTCGGTGATGGCGGCCGCGTGGGCGACCGCCTCGAGGCGCCGACCCGGACCGTCGGCGAGGACGAGGACGCTCGGCCCCGCCCCCGAGACGACCGCGGCGAAGCCTGCGGCGCGAAGACCGCGCACGAGCGCGTCCGTCTCGGGCATCGCCTGTGCGCGGTACGACTGGTGGAGCTTGTCCTCCGTCGCAGCCATCAGCAGCTCGGGGCTCTGCGTGAGCGCCGCGATGAGCAGCGCCGACCGCGACACGTTGAAGACCGCGTCCTCGCGTGTCACCTGCAGCGGCGCGAGACCGCGGGCCACCGACGTCGACATCGTGAATTCCGGCACGAAGACGAGCGGGGACACCCCGCGGTGCACCGCGAGCTTCTTGTGCTGCGGTCCGCCCTCGTCCATCCACGCGATCGTGAGCCCGCCGAACAGCGCCGGTGCCACGTTGTCGGGGTGGCCTTCGAGCTCGGTCGCCAGGCGCAGCAGCGTCTCGGGTCCCAGCTCGACGTCGCCGGTGAGCAGTCCCTTCGCGGCCAGGAGCCCGGCGACCACGGCCGCGCCCGATGAGCCCATGCCCCGCCCGTGCGGGATCGTGTTGTGCGCCGTGAGGCGGATGCCGGGCATCGGCCGGCCGGCCGCCTCGAAGGCGTAGGCGATGCAGCGGACGACGAGGTGCGAGGCATCCGTCGGCACGTCGGCGGCGCCCTCGCCGGAGACCTCGATCTCGAGACCCGGCTCGGGCAGGGCGGTCACCACGAGCTCGTCGTGCACGCTCAGCGCGAGTCCGAGCGTGTCGAACCCGGGGCCGAGGTTGGCGCTCGTCGCCGGCACGCGGACCGCGACGCTGCGCCCGGCGATCGTCATCCCGCGACGCGGGTGAGGTCGAGCGCCGACGCGACCTCGCTCGTGGTCGCGTCCACGACGAGTGGCTCGACCTGCGAGCCGTCGGCGTTGCGGAGCGCCCACTGCGGATCCTTCAGCCCGTGGCCGGTGACGGTCAGTACGACCTTGGCGCCGTTCGGGATGACCCCGGCCTCGGCACGGTCGAGCAGACCCGCGACGCTGATCGCCGAGGCGGGCTCGACGAACACGCCGACCGTTCCGGCGAGGAGCTTCTGCGCGGCCAGGATGCGCTCGTCGTCGATCGCGCCGAACCAGCCGTCGGTGGCTGCGCGGGCCTCGAGGGCGAGGTCCCACGACGCGGGGTTGCCGATGCGGATGGCCGAGGCGATCGTCTCGGGGTTCTTCACGACCTCGCCGCGCACGAGCGGCGCGGAGCCCTCGGCCTGGAAGCCGAACATCCGGGGCACGCGCGTCGCGACGCCGCGCTCGGCCTCTTCGCGGTAGCCGCGCGAGTAGGCCGTGTAGTTGCCGGCGTTCCCGACGGGGATGAAGTGGAAGTCGGGGGCGTCGCCGAGCTGGCTGACGACCTCGTAGGCGGCCGTCTTCTGGCCCTCGATGCGGTCGGGGTTGACCGAGTTGACGAGGTGCACCTTGTAGCCCACGGCGAGCTCGCGAGCGATCTCGAGGCAGTCGTCGAAGTTGCCGCGGATCTGGATGAGCGTGCCGTTGTGGGCGACGGCCTGGCTCAGCTTGCCCATCGCGATCTTACCCTCGGGGACCAGGACGGCCGCGGTGATGCCGGCGTGGGCCGCATAGGCGGCAGCGGATGCCGACGTGTTGCCCGTCGAGGCGCAGATGACCGCTTCGGCGCCGTGCTCGACGGCGCGCGAGAGCGCCACCGTCATGCCGCGGTCCTTGAACGAGCCGGTCGGGTTCATGCCCTCGAACTTGATGTAGACATCGGCACCGGTGATGCGCGACAGCGACGCCGCCGGGATGAGCGGTGTGCCGCCCTCGCCGAGGGTCACGACGGTCGAGGCGTCGGTGACGCCCAGTCGGTCGGCGAACTCGCGGAGGACTCCGCGCCAGACATGTGCCATGTCAGTCTCCTTCTACGCGCAGGACCGAGACCACCCGGCGCACGGCGGCGGTGGCCGCCAGACGCTCGACGGTGTCGGCCAGGTCCTGCTCCCGGGCCGTGTGGGTTCCGATGACGAGGTGCGCGACGGCATCCTCGCCCTCCTCGGCGGCGGCGCCGCCAGAGGTGGTCTGCTCGACGGTCGCGATGGACACGTTGCCGTCGCTGAGGATGCCGGCCACCGTGGCGAGGACGCCGGGTCGGTCGTCGACCTCGAGGGTGATCTGGCAGCTCGTCGTGATGCGGCCGATCGGGACGATGGGCAGGCCCGCGCGGGTCGACTCCCCCACTCCGGGGCCGCCCGCGACGTGCCGGCGAGCGGCCGAGACGACGTCGCCGAGGACCGCGGAGGCGGTCTGCACGCCGCCGGCGCCCGCGCCGTAGAACATCAGGTCGCCGGCAGCCTCCGCCTCGACGAAGACGGCGTTGTTGGCGCCGTGGACCGAGGCGAGCGGGTGCTCGCGCGGGACGAGCGCCGGGTAGACCCGGACCGAGATCGCCTCTCCGGAGGGGGCTGCGTCGGGCTGATCGACCAGGCGCTCGCAGACCGCGAGGAGTTTGACGACGTAGCCGGCCTTGCGGGCGGCGTCGATGACGCCCGCGTCGATCCCCGTGATGCCCTCGCGGTGGACGGCGTCGAGCGGGACGGAGGTGTGGAAGGCGAGACTCGCCAGGATCGCGGCCTTCTGCGCCGCGTCGAACGCCTCGACGTCGGCCGTCGGGTCGGCCTCCGCGTACCCGAGGCGCTGCGCCTCGTCGAGGACCTCGTCGAAGCCGAGGCCCTCGCGGTCCATTCGGTCGAGGATGTAGTTCGTCGTGCCGTTGACGATGCCCATGATGCGCCGCACCCGGTCACCGGCGAGCGAGTCGCGCAGCGGACGGATGATCGGGATCGCGCCGGCGACGGCGGCCTCGTACGCGACGGTGGCACCCACCTGGTCGGCGGCCTCGAAGATCTCGGTGCCGTGGGTCGCCAGGAGCGCCTTGTTGGCCGTGACGACGTCGGCACCCGAGGTCAGGGCGTGCAGGATGCGGGTCCGCGCGGGCTCCAGCCCCCCGGTGACCTCGATGACGATGTCGGCGCCCGCGATCAGCGTGTCGGCGTCGGTCGTGAAGAGCTCGCGCGGCAGGTCCGCCTCGCGAGGCGCGTCGACGTCGCGGACGGCGATGCCCACCAGGTCCAGCGGAGCGCCGGCGCGGTCGGCGAGCTCGTCGGCATGGGTCAGGAGCAGGCGTGCCACCTGGGATCCGACGGCGCCCGCTCCGAGGAGCGCGACGCGCAGGCGACGGGGTTCGATCATGCGGACTCCTCCGAGGTGCGGGATGCCGATGCGACGCCGGGGGCTTCCGCGTGGGGAGCGCCGAGGTCGCGGGCCAGCAGGTCGTCCACGGTCTCGCCGCGGACGATGAGTCGCGCCGCGCCGCCGGAGACCGCGGCGACGGGCGGACGGGGCACGTAGTTGTAGTTGCTCGCGAGCGAGAAGCAGTACGCCCCGGTCGCCGCCACGGCGAGCAGGTCGCCGGGTGCGACGTCGGCGGGGAGGTACTCGGCGTCGACGACGATGTCGCCCGACTCGCAGTGGCGACCGACGACGCGGGCGAGCGCGGGTGCGGCGTCGCTGCGCCTGCCGGCGATGCGGGCCGAGTAGTCCGCGCCGTAGAGCGCCGGGCGGGCGTTGTCGCTCATCCCGCCGTCGACGCTGACGTAGAGCCGCACGAGGTCGTCCGACACCCGCACCGGCTTGACCGTGCCCACGCGGTAGAGCGTCACGCCCGCGCGCCCGACGATCGCCCGACCCGGTTCGAAGGCGAGCTCGGGCAGGGGGATGCCGCGAGCGGCGCACTCGCGCGCGACTGCCGCGACGATCCCGTCGGCGAGCTGCGCGATCGGGGTCGGATCGTCCGTCGACGTGTAGGCGATGCCGAACCCGCCCCCGAGGTTCAGGAGCGGCACCTCGCCCCCGGCGAGGAGGGCGGCGTGGAGCTCGACGACGCGCGCCGCGGACTCCGCGAAGCCGGCCGTCCCGAAGATCTGCGAGCCGATGTGGCAGTGCAGGCCCGCGAAGCGGAGCGAGGGGAGCTCACGGATGCGGGCGACCGCGGCCGCGGCATCCGCCATGGCGAAGCCGAACTTCTGGTCCTCGTGAGCCGTCGCGAGGAAGTCGTGGGTCTCGGCGTGGACGCCGCTGTTCACGCGGACGAGGACCGTCTGCACGCGACCCTCCGCGGCCGCCGTCTCGGCGACGCGCTCGATCTCGATGCGCGAGTCGACGACGATCGTGCCGACGCCGACCCGGACCGCCTCGGCGATCTCGGGCAGCAGCTTGTTGTTGCCGTGCAGGCCGAGCCGTGCAGGGTCCGCCCCGGCGGCGAGTGCGACCGCGAGCTCCCCACCGCTCGCGACGTCGACGCCCAGCCCCTCTTCGGTCACCCAGCGGACCACCTCGGTCGAGAGGAACGCCTTGCCCGCGTAGTAGACGCGTGCCGTGCCGCCGTGGCGAGCTGCGGCGTGGCGGAACGCCGCGAGCACCTCGCGGGCGCGCGAGCGCACCCCGTCCTCGTCGAGGACGTAGAGCGGGGTGCCGAAGCGGGCGGCCAGATCATCCGCAGCCACGCCGCCGACGCGCAGGACGCCGTCATCGCCTCGGTCCGATCCTGCGGGCCAGACGATCGGCGTGAGCGCGTTCGGGTCTTCCGGCGCGGACAGCCACTCGGGCACGGCGGGACGGTCGGAGGCGGTGGACACGCAGGGGCACCAATCGGGCGGGGAACGGGTGTATCCAGGCGGTGTGGCCACACCCGGACGGTGCCCACAGTCTAGGGCACCGGGTGGCTCGCTCCCGGCCCCGTGACGCTACGAGGCGTCGCTGCAGGAACCGGGCTGCTGGGCGGCCTCGTCGCGCAGGATCGCGCTGTCGATGTCGAAGGATGCCACGACCCCCCGGTCCTCGACGACGACGTCCGTGAGCGTGAGCGCCGCCGGCAGGTACTCGGCGAGGCACACGGGCCAGCGTTCGGCGAACGCCCCGACGAGCGGACCTACCTGCTGTCGGAGCGCATCCGCGGACACGTCGACACCCCCGAGGCGGAACGTCGTCGGCGAGAGCACGAGCTCCCCGTCCTCCGCCACCGCGGACAGCCGCACACCCAGCGGGATGGTCGCGCCGAAGACGGACAGCTCGGTGTCGAGGGCGACCTCGGGGGCGTCGAGCGACACCGCATCCACCGGGAATCCGTCGACGCGGGTGAGGATGCCCCGCACCTGCTGCTCGTCGAGGACGACGACCGCGCGGGCGCTGCTCCAGTCGCCGCCGCCCCACACCGGGGCATCCTGGATGTCGACGTCGACGTCGCCCGAGACACCCTCGATCTCGACGTCCTCCGCCGCCAGATGCATCTGCGGGATGCTGCCGACCACCAGCTGCGGCAGCCGCAGACCCGGGATGTCGACGTCGATCGCCTGGTCCTCGGCGAGGCCCAGGTTGGCGACGAGCTGCGACCTGACGACCTGCGGCACGATCGCCCGCGCCGCGAATTCGAGGGCGACGACCAGCGCCGCCAGGACGACCAGCACCACGATCGCGACGATCCAGCCGCGGGGACGGCGACGACGGGCGGCGGCGGTGGTCATGTCACATCCGCTCGGGTGCGCTGACGCCGAGGAGGTCGAGACCGTTGCGCAGCACCTGGCCGGTGGCGTCGTTCAGCCACAGACGCGTGCGGTGGAGGTCCGTGATCTCCTCGTCGCCGAGGGGCGTCACACGGCAGCTGTCGTACCAGCGGTGGTACAGGCTCGCGAGCTCCTCGAGGTAGCGGGCGATGCGGTGCGGCTCGCGAAGCTCTGCGGCGAACGCGACGAGCCGCGGGAACTCCTGCAGCGCGCCCAGGAGCGCGGACTCGGTCTCGTGCGTGAGCAGCTCGGGGGCGAACGCGTCGCGCGCGACACCCGAGTCGGCGGCGTTCCGCGCGACGTTGTGGGTGCGGGCGTGCGCGTACTGCACGTAGAAGACAGGGTTGTCGTTCGTGCGCTTCTGCAGGATCTCGGGGTCGAGGGTCAGCGGCGAGTCCGCCGGCGACCGCTCGAGGGAGTAGCGCAGCGCATCCGTGCCGAGCCATTCGCGCAGGTCGTCGAGCTCGATGATGTTGCCGGCCCGCTTCGACAGCCGCGCCCCGTTCACCGACACGAGCTGCCCGATGAGCACCTCGATGTCCTTCTCGGGGTCGTCGCCCGCCGCGCCCGCGAGCGCCTTGAGACGGTGGACGTAGCCGTGGTGGTCGGCACCGAGGAGGTAGATCTTGTGCGCGAAGCCGCGGTCGCCCTTGTTCAGGTAGTAGGCGGCGTCGGCGGCGAAGTAGGTGTACTCCCCGTTGGAGCGCCGGATGACGCGGTCCTTGTCGTCGCCGAAGTCGGTCGTCCGCACCCAGACGGCACCCTCGGAGTCGAAGACGTGCCCCTGCTCGCGCAGCCGGTCCACGGCCTCGTCGACGAGGCTCGGGCCGCCGTCCTCGCCCGCCGCATGCAGCAGGCGCTCACTGAAGAACACGTCGAAGTGGACGTTGAACTTCTCGAGGGATGCCTGGAGCTCGCCGAGCTGGAACGCGTACGCACGGTCGCGAGCGAGGATCAGCTGCTCGTCGTCGGGCAGGTCCAGGATGCCGGGCTCGGCATCCTTCACGCGGTCGGCGAGGTCGTCGATGTACGCGCCGGCGTACCCGTCCTCGGGCGCCGGCTCGCCCTTCACCCGCGCAAGAACGGAGCGTCCGAAGCGCTCCATCTGCGCGCCGGCGTCGTTGATGTAGAACTCCCGCACGAGGGTGGCCCCGCTCGCGAGCAGCAGACGCGCGATGGCGTCGCCGAGCGCGGCCCACCGCGTGTGGCCGATGTGCATCGGCCCGGTGGGGTTCGCGCTGACGAACTCGAGGTTGATGGTGTTGCCGTCCTGCGACCGGTTGTGACCGAACGCGGCGCCCGCCTCGACGATGGTCTTCGCGAGTGCGCCGGCGGCTGCGGCATCCAGTCGGATGTTGATGAACCCCGGGCCGGCGACCTCGACCGACGCGACACCGTCGACGGCGGCGAGCGCCGTCGCGACGTCGGCGGCGAACTCGCGCGGGTTCGCACCGATCTGCTTCGAGAGCTTCAGGGCTGCGTTGGAGGCCCAGTCGCCGTGGTCGCGGTTCTTCGGCCGCTCGACCGGGAAGTCCGCAACGGTCAGCGCGTCGCTCGCACCGGGTCGTCGCGCCTCGACGAGGGGGGCGATGACGGCGAGGAGGGCTGCGGAGAGGGCGTCGGGAGTCATAACCCGTCAAGTCTACGGTCGCGCCCGCCCGGCCATGCGCGGCGCCGGCGCGCTCACGAGACGGGGAGGACCACCCACACCCGCGCACCGCCGAGCGGCGAATCGTCGATCCCCATGCGCCCGCCGTGGGACTCCGCGATCCGGCGGCACGTCGCCAGGCCGATGCCGAAGCCGGGCGCCGTCGTGTTCGACCCGCGCTCGAGGGGCTCGAACACGAGCTCCCGCTCGGCGAGGGGCACGCCGGGGCCGTTGTCGTCGACAGCGATCTGCACGCCGCCGATCGTCGGACGCACGGTGATCTCCACGCGGGCCGTGCCTCCGGCTGCGCCGGCGAACTTGACGGCGTTGCCGACGAGGTTCTGCACGAGCACACCGAGCAGCGTGGGATCGCCGTCGACCGCGACGGTCGTGTCGACCGTGATGTCCGCGCCGTCCGCCATCCCCGCCGTCCGCAGGTCCTCGACCGCCGATGTGACCAACGGGCGGACGTCGACAGAGGTGCGGCGAACGGGCGCGCCCCCGACGCGGGCGTAGTCGAGCAGGCGTCCGATCATGCCGGTCATGCGGTCGGCGACGGATTCGGCGCGGGCGAGGGCGCGGGATGCCGCCGGCAGCCCGGCCACCTCGGGCACCTCCGAGGCGAGCTCGATGTACCCGGCGAGCGCCGTCAGCGGGTTGCGCAGGTCGTGGGCGACCTGCGCCGCGAAGCTCTCGAGCTGCTCGTTGGACTCGCCGAGCTCCCGGGTCAGACGGCGGAGCTCGAGGACGTCCACGATCTGGTGCGCGATCAGCTTCAGCGCTTCGCTGTCGGCGTCGGCCAGTTCGCGCGGTGTCTCGTCGAAGACGCAGATGGTGCCGATTGGCACACCCATGGGGGTGATGAGCGGGCTCGACGCGTAGAAGCGCACGTTCGCGATCTCGCCCGTCACGAACGGATTGGTCGCGAACCGCTCGTCGAGGGTGACGTCCTCGATCACCGTGTGCCCGGGTTTGCGGAACACCACCGCGCACATCGAGTCCTCGCGGCTGCAGACGGCGGGCTCGATCCCGACCGCCGCGATCTGGTGCTGGAAGCGGTCGTCGATGATGTTGATGACGGCGGTCGGCGCATCGCAGACGGTGGCCGCGAGCTGCACGAGTCCCTCGAGGTCGGGTTCGGGCGCCCGCCCGACCACACCGTAGTCCTCGATGATCGCGCGTCGGATCGCGTCGTCAGCCGTCTGCACGTGTCCATCCCCCCAGGAAGTCTCGCGATTCACCCTAGCCATGCCGACGAGGGGACGGGTCCGTGTCGCGTCGGCGTCACGACAGGGAGACGAGCTCCGCGCGGTCATCGAGGAGGGGGTCGGATGCCGCGGCGACGAGCTCGACATCCCCCTCGACGCGCGCATCGACGAACATCCGCCGCAGGGTGAGGTTCGCGCCGTAGTAGCTCAGGAAGGCGCAGTCCGCGGCATCCCTCCCCGTCGCGATGCGCACGAGGCCTCGGCGGTGCGAGAGCCGCGTCGCGTCGACGACGAGCCACCGGCCGTCGATCCACGCCTCGGCCACGGCGTGGAAGTCCATCGGGATGAGACCCGGCGCGTAGCAGGCGACGTATCGAGCGGGCACGTCCATCGCGCGCAGGAGCGCGATCACCAGGTGGGCGTAGTCCCGACAGACCCCGCGGCCGGTCGCCAGTGTCGTCACCGCCGAATCCGTCCCGAGCGACAGCCCCGGTGAGTACGTCACCGTCTCGGCGACGAAGCGCTCGACGGCGCGCAGGAGGTCGGCGCCGCGCAGCGCGCCGAACTGCCTGCGCGCCTGTGCGAAGACGGAGTCCGAAGGCGCGTAGCGACTCGGCCGCAGGTAGACGGCGGTGTCGAGGGACGAGGCGGCGGCCGGCGGGCCGGCGTCGCCGACGACCGCGTCGTAGCGGATCTCCAGCGGTCCTGGTCCGACCCGGAGGCGATGCAGCCGGCTGCCGGTCGCGTCCAGGACGACCTCGGGCTCGAGGTACTCGCCGTCGCGGCTGAGCGTCATGCGCTCGCTGTGCCGGGGGACGCCGTCGGCCACCGCGACCGAGAGGATGAGGTCGAGTTCGCCCTCCACCTCGAGGTCGAGCTCGGACCGGACGACGCGCTGCACCGGGCAATCCTCGCACGGGGCATCCCCCACCGGCCGATCCCTCGGCATGGCGTTCGCGGGTCGCGTTGCTCGCGCCGAGAATTCATCGCACTGGATGCATCCGTCATCGCTTACCCTCGTTCGCATGACTTCTGAACGACGTGCGCGGACCTGGGGGCTCGCCGTCGTCGCCACCGGTGTGGCCGCGATCGTCGCCCTCTCCGCCTGGCAGCCGTGGCGTACTGCGGCGACCCTCGACGCCGCGTCCGGTGCCGCGTCGGCGTCGGACGTCGAACCGCTCTCGGTGCCGGCCGACGCGCGGGTGCTCGTCTTCGGGGACTCCTGGACCTACGGGGCTGCGGCGAACCGCCCGACCGAGGGGTATGCGTACCGCCTCGGGGAGCTCGAAGGATGGGATGTCACCGTCGACGGCGTGCGCGGCTCGGGGTACATGCGCGCCGGCATCGACGGTCCGGACTTCGCCACCCGCGCCGAGTACCTCGACCCCGACGCCGACTACGACCTGGTGATCATCCAGGGGTCCATCAACGATCGTCTGCAGGGCGCCTTCGGGTATCGCGACGCCGTCGACGTCGCCTGGGACAGGTTCGAGCGCACCTACCCGCGGGCGCAGTTCGTGATCCTCGGACCGACGCCCCATGCGTTTCCGGTGCACGAGGGGACGGGCCGCATCGACCGCGACCTCCAGGCCGAAGCCGCGGAGCGCCACTGGTGGTATATCTCCCCGCTGCAGGAGCAGTGGATCACGCCCGCCAACTACCTCGACGTGATCGACCCGGGCGCGGGTCGGTGGCACCCCTCGACCGAGGGGCACCGCTACCTGGCCGAGCGACTGGTCGCCGCATTGGCCGAGCGGACCGCGACGACGGATGCCGGTGCTCCGGCCGACGAGGATCTGACCCCGGTCGTGCCCTGACCGCCGGGGGCCCTCACGACCCCGATCGGCGTCAGCCGCGGATCGCCTCGGCGATCGGTGTCTGCCCCGCGTTGAACGAGATGGTGCGCCGGACCGTCGTCGCATCGTCGACGGTCGCCGCGATGACCGCCGCGACGTCTGCCCGCGAGACGGACTCGCCCTGCTCGGCGTCAGCGTCGATCCGCCCCGTGGGCTCGTCCAGCGTGAGCGCGGACGGCGCGAGGATCGTCCAGTCCAGACCACTCGTGCGCAACCGCTCGTCTGCGGCGGCCTTCGCCTCCGCGTAAGCGAAGAAGGCGTCTTCGGGGTCCACGCCGTGATCCGCGCCTGCACCGAAGTACGACACCATCACGTAGCGCGGGACGCCCGCGGCCTCGGCGGCCTCGATCGATCGGATCGCGGCGTCGCGGTCGACCGCCCAGGTGCGCTGCGGGTCGCCCCCGCCGGCACCCGCGGACCACACGACGACGTCGTTGCCCGAGACGAGGTTCGTGAACTGGCCGAGGTCGAAGCCTTCGACGTCGGCGACGAGGGGCGTGGCGCCGGTCGCGGCGACCTCCTCCTCGTGCGCGGGGTTGCGGAACACCGAGGTCACGTGATGCCCCGCCTCGACCAGGAGGGGGGAGAGCAGGAGGGCAACCTTGCCGTGTCCACCGATGAGCAGGATGCGGGCCATGACGGCTCCTTTCGTCGACTCACGACCCTAGGTCGGACATCTCGACGAGCGGGTCCCCTTGCGCTTGTAGCCTCGACGTGGAAGACGGCGCGACCGCCGGCGAAGGGGGACCCTGATGACCGAGACCGTTGCCGCCGGCTGGTATCCGGCGCCGCACGCCGGAGGCGAGCTGCGCTACTGGGATGGTGCGGCCTGGCATGCCGCTCCCCCGTTCGTGCCGCCGGGGACGGCGCCGGGCATGTCCCGTCCGCACCCGTACGGGCCTGCGGCGCCGACGGCACGCCAGGGCGTGGCGGTCGCCGCGCTCGTCGTGGGCGCCGGCGCGCTGTTCCTGGGTCTCGTGCCGTTCGTGGGTGCCGCGATCGCCCTCGCCGGTACGGTTCTCGGGATCGTTGCGCTCGTGAAGCGTCAGCACAGGGTGCTGTCGGTCCTCGGCCTCGTGCTCTCGGGGGTCGCCCTGGTCTGGGGCGGACTCGTGACGGCAGCCGTCGTTGTCTCGATCGTCGATGCCGCCGGAAGCAGCGTCGATGCCGAGGCGCCGTCGGCGCCGGCGCCTGAGGCATCCGACCCCTCGGACGGGACCGGGATCGGCCCGCTCGCCCCCGAGTCCGGAGCGGGCTCGTTCGCCGAACCGCTCCCCCAGCCCTACGTGTCCGAGGGCTCATCCGGCGTCGATTACCGCGCCGAGGTGCGGATGTGGGACGACGACGCCACGGCCGAGGTCGCCGCGTGGAACGAGTACAACCCCGCCCCGGGCGCGGGCGAGAAGTACGTGCTCGTCGAGATGACGGTCACGGGCGGCAACCCCGAGGGGACCGAGGCCTCGTATGCGGCATACGATCTCTCGCTCGCCACCTCGGCGCAGGATGTGTACGGCCCCGCCTTCATCCTCGGCGAAGAGGGCGGCGTGCCGCTGCTGACCGACTTCGGAACCCTCGACGAGGGTGAGCGCGTCACCGGCGTCGTGGCGTACCTCGTGCCCGTGGGCGCAGAGGACTTCGAACTGGCCGACTACCGGTCCTTCTACGACTTCTGAGGCTCCCGGCCGGCAGGGGGAGCCGGCAGCGGGATGACCCGGGAGGCATCCCATCGTTCGTCCCACCCGAGCCGGGACAGCAGGCCGTCCAGGATGAGGGCGGTGAACCCCCAGACGAGCCGCTCGCCGCGCGCCGTCGGCAGGAGGAAGGCGGGACCGCGGAACTCCCCGCGGTCGCTCCGGACGATCGTCACACCACGGTTGGCGGGATCGACCAGGTCGGCGACAGGCGCACGGAAGACGTCCGCCGACTCGGCGACGTCCATCACCTGCACGGGCGACGGCCGTCGCCACCAGCCGACCACCGGGGTCACGAGGTGACGCGAGAAGGCGAGGGGGATGCGCTCGAGCACACCCAGCACCTCGACGCCCGTGACATCCAGCCCCGTCTCCTCATGGGCCTCTCGGAGCGCGGCGGCGACGGCATCCGCGTCCTCGGGGTCCACCCGGCCGCCGGGGAAGGCGACCTGACCGGGATGCGCCCGCAGCGTCTCGGCCCGCGAGAGGAGCAGCACGTCGAGATCGCGCGAGACCGCACCGTCCTGTGGCGCACTCCGCGAGGGCGAGCGGTCGAGCACGCCGAAGAGGATGAGCACCGCCGCATCGCGCGCGTCGGCGGCCGCCGGCATCGACCGGAGGGCGTCGAACGCCGCATCCGATCGCCCCGCCGTGACGTCTGCGATGACGGCCTGCAACTGCTCGCGCGCCGTCGACGGTCGCGCGGTCAGGTCCATGACGACAGGCTAAGCGACCGGGACGACGGCGGCGCGGGGACGGTCTCCACCGGTGATAGTCTCGACCGGTGCGCCTCCGTAGCTCAGGGGATAGAGCGCTGGTTTCCGGTACCAAAGGTCGGGGGTTCGAATCCCTCCGGGGGCACAGGAGAAGCGAAGGGGACTCGGCCTAGCCGGGTCCCCTTCACTGTTGGAGCAGCCGTCAGTCGCTCTGCTCGTCCTCTTCGGGCTCGAACGTCGACGTGGTGCCGGTGTGACCGGCGGCCACGCCCTCGGGGTCGCTCGGGATCGTCCCGTCCTGCCCGAGACCGTCGGGCTTCGGGGTCCCTTCGTCGTCGTGGGTGGGCACTTCGACGTCTGCACCCTCGTACGCGTTCTCGTCGCGGTCCAGCTGGCTGTCGTCGGACATTCGCTCCTCCTGTCGCAGGCGGCCGGCCCCGCCTCGCGAGGCTGCCGATGCCGCGACGGTAACCCTGGCAGCAGGTGCTCTGCGCGGGGTTGACAGGGTGGGCGCGCTCAGTCCGACACGATCTTGAGGCCGACGATGCAGGCGACGATGCCGAGCAGCAGCAGCACCTTCACGATGGACACCGACTCGGCGCCCGTGATCATCGCCCAGGCGACCGTCAGCGAGGCGCCGACGCCCACCCACACCGCGTACCCGGTGCCGGTGGGGATCTCCCGCAGGGCGTATGCGAGACCGCCCATGCTGGCGACGAGTGCGACGCCGAAGGTGACGGTGGGCCAGAGTTTCGTGAAGCCCTCCGAGCGCCCGAGCGCCGTCGCCCAGACGGCTTCGAGGATCCCCGCAAGGATGAGGATGACCCAAGACAACATCACTGACCTCCTGGCCAGTCTTGTCGCTCACCGGGTACTGATCCGTCGTCCGGAGGTCCGATCGGGACCCGCGGGGAGTCTATAGAGCCGGCCTGGGCACCGCCTGGGCAGGGTGCCGCGTCTCGGTTCACCTGTCGTGACATGCCGTGGGGCGCTGCTCTTCGCGACAGGGGAACCGGGGGTGGGATGCAGACCCACCACCGCTCTCGCGAGCGACATCATCCTCAAGGATGACCACGTCGAGCCCGCGGGCGGACGCGCAGCGGTAGGGCCGATTCATACCGTCGAATCATGGCCACAGCGACCCTCTCGACTCCCTCGACCTCACGTGCGCGCAGCACCGCGTCAGCGGCAGTGCTCTCAATCCTCGGCAGCGTCGCCGCCATCGCGATCGCCGCCGTGGGCCTGCTCGTCGTCCCGGTCGCGCTCGCGATCGTCTTCTTGCCGACAGTGATCGAGCTGTTCTGACATCTCCGACGCGGGAGCGCCCGCCCACATGAGAACCGCCGCCGCGCTGCAGGCGAACTGCGCGCGACGGCGGGTCGGGGTCGATCAGGGGTCAGCCGCCCGAGGGGTTCTCGATGGGCGTGCCGTCCTCATCGGTCGTCACCGGCGGATTCTCGTCGGGCGAGCCGCCCGACGCGGTGTCGGCCTCGGTCCCCTCATCCGGGACGCCGTGGGTGTTGTGCTGGTCCGAGCCGTTCGTGTCGCTCATCGCGGTCCTTCCGGTCGCTGTCGGTCACGTGATCGCGACGCTACGCATCGCTTCGGCCGACACGGAGGGCCTTGACAGTCCGCGCCGATCAGAGGTCGACCGTCTCGTTGCGGCCCTCGTAGGGCTCGCCCGTCACCTTCGACTTCACGAGACTCACGATCGACGCGACCACGCCGCCGGGGCTGCTCCAGTACTCCCCCGACACCGCGTCGATCTTGGCGAGCGTGATGTTCGGGTCCTCCGGCCCGTCGGGGAACCAGGCCTCGACGGCCGGCGACCAGTACTCGCGCAGCCGGGCGGGATCGTCGACGATCTCAGCCCGACCCGCGAGCGACACCCACGCGTCGTTCGTGCTGAGTGCGACCCCGACGCGCGGGCGCTGCGCGATGTGGGCCGCGAACGATGAGTCGCGGGCGACGATGAACCACAGATCGCCGTCGAACTCCCTGTCCTGCACCGTCAGCGGACGCGCCGTCAGCGCGCCGTCCTCGTCGGTCGTCGTGACCATCGCGAAGCGGAACTTCGGCAGCAGGTCGATGAGTGTCGCGCGCGGATCCTTCTCGGTGGCCATGCGGCCCTCCTTCGTCTCACCGTCAGGCTCGCACCGCACCGGCGAGGGCTCGCAGGGCTTGACAGCCGCGGGGACTGCGCGTCCGGGATGCCGCGACGGCGGCGCGTGTGCCAGGCTCACCGCATGTCGACGCGACAGCTCCGCATCCTCATCGCCGTCCTCGGGACCGCCGCCGTCACGGCCTATGCCGTGGTTCTCCTCCGCCAGATCACCGTCTGGAACCCGATGGCCGCCGTCCCGGGGCTCACGCTGGAGGAGATCGGCGCCCAGGCGGCGGCGCGGGGCGACACGGTCTTCAGCGCCTTCCCCCCGTTCGTCGCCGGCGCCGGGATCGTGGTGGCGGTGGGAATCCTCGTGCTTGCGACCGTGTCGAGGCGCGGGAGTGCGCCCGCGTTCGCGGCGATGTACCTGGCGCTGCTCGTCGGTGGCGCACCCGCCTACGTCACCGCATCGTTCGGCCCCGGGATGGCGATCGCCGATGCGTTCGCGACGAGCGGCGGCGATCACGCTCCCGGCGGCTCGTACCTCATGGCCGTCAGCGCCGCCGCCGGTGTCGCACTCGTCGTGTGGGTCGTCGCCCTCGCCACGTCGTCCCGTCGCGTTCAGGCCGCGCCGGCGCGCTGAGCCCGACGCGCGTCAGGGCGACGGGACGAGGAAGATCGCGTCCAGCAGGCCGGGGTTGTGCGCATGGACGAGCACACCGAAGACGACCGCGTCGAACAGCAGGTGGACGGTCACGACGTAGGCGAGAGACTTCGTCCGCAGGAAGATCACGGCCTGGAGCAGGGCGAATGGGATCGTCAGCGCGGGACCCCACGCGCGGTAGCCGAGCTCCCACAGGAACGAGACGAAGACGATCGCCTGCAGCACGTTGGCCGTCGCATCGGCGAAATGCCGACGCAGGAGCGCGAAGCACGTGCAGATGAAGAACAGTTCGTCCCAGATGCCGACGGCGCCGACCCCGACGAACAGCCGGGCGATGAGGTCCGAGGTGTCGACGACGGGCCAGTTCTCGTAGACGCCCGACGTGATGAAGTAGAACGGCAGCAGCAGCCAGCCGAGGACGAGCACCCCCACCAGCCACGCCCACTGCCATCCGGTCCACCGGCCGCCACCCCGCCAGGGGAACCGGATCGCGTGATCACGGTAGACGAACCGCGACACCAGGTACGGGACCAGCACCGCGCCGCCGAGCGCCAGCGTGAACCGGAGCATCGCCGCGTTGTCGAGCTCGGCCTTCAGCGGGATGACGCTGACGATGAGCAGTCCGACCGCGATGAGCGAGAGGTCGCGCGTCAGCGATGGGGTGGATGCCGCGGCATCCCGCCGTTCGATCAGCACCGCGACCGCGAGCCCCGCGGCCAGCAGCAGCCACCCGAGCCACGGGATCAACGCGACGAAGAACGCGGGAGCCGCGAGACAGACGAGCAGCGCCGGCACGACGCGCACGTCGACGACCGGCCTGACTGCGGCGTCCCCGCGGACCATCAGGGGGTCCGCGGCCCGCGCCGGTACGTGAGGTCCCGGATGTCGCGTCCCTTGGCGATGCCCTTCCGCTCGAACGCGGTCATGATGCGGCCGTCGAAGCGCTCGGCCCACTCCCCATCGAACGCGGGCACGAGATCCGCTGCGCCCGCGAGGACCTCCCGCATCTGGAGCGCGTAGTCCTCCCAGTCGGTCGCGAGGCGCAGGATGCCGCCGTCGCGCAGCGCGCGGGCGGCGAGGGCGGGGAACTCCCCCGCGACGAGGCGGCGCTTGTTGTGCCGAGCCTTGTGCCACGGGTCGGGGAAGAAGATCCACAGTTCGTCGACGGATGCCTCGGGCAGCAGGTGCTCGAGCACCTCGGGCGCGTTCGCCTCGACGAGACGGAGGTTCCGGGCGCCCGCCCGGTCGGCGTCGAGCATCGTGCGGGCAAGGCCCGCGCGGAACACCTCGACGGCGATGAAGTCCCGACCCTGGTCCGACGACGCGGCGTGCACGATGGCGTGCCCCTGGCCGGAGCCGATCTCGACCACGAGGGGTGCGGCGCGGCCGAACTCGAGCGCCGGGTCGATCGTCGTCCCGGGGCGGATGCTGGTGGCCGCGGCATCCCGTTCGACCTCGAGCAGGTACGTGCCCGAGAGTTCCTCCCAGGCCCGTTCCTGCGCGTCGCTCATGCGACCGCTGCGGCGGACGAACGAGACGGGCTTGTCGCGGAAGCGCGGCGCGGACTCCGGCGCGTCAGGGTCGGGCATGCCACCAGGGTATCCGGCGGTCGCCGGCGGACCCGCGGGGCCCTTGCGCCTGCCGCTCACGCGGTCACGAAGTCGATCAGCTCCTCGACACGGCCGAGCAGGGCCGGGTCGAGGTCGCGATAGGTCTTCACCGAGCGGAGGATGCGCTGCCAGTTGCGGGCGAGGTCGACATGGTCGTCCGCGGGCCAGCCGAGCGCGCGGCTGACGCCGGTCTTCCAGTCGATCCCCCGCGGCACCTGCGGCCACGACGGGATGCCGAGGGTCGCCGGCAGCACGCACTGCCAGACGTCCACGTGCGGGTGCCCCACGATCTTGAGGTGTCGGCCGTGCGGCCCGCGGAGGATCTGCTCCGCGATCCGGGTCTCCTTCGACCCCGGCACCAGATGGTCCACGAGCACGCCGTAGCGCCGCTCCGCGGTGGGCGGCTCGTCGCGGAGCAGCTCGTCGAGCAGGTCGATGCCCTGCAGGAACTCGACGACCACGCCCTCGATCCGGAGGTCGTCGCCCCAGACCTTCTCGACGAGCTCGGCGTCGTGCTTGCCTTCGACGAGGATGCGCGACGCGCGCGCCACCCGAGCACGTGCCTGCGGCGCCGCGAACGATCCCGAGGCCGTCCGCGCACGTCCGGCCGGTGCGGGGGCGGCGGGCGGCGTCAGCTCGACGGCCGCGCCGTCGACGAGGAATCCGCCGCCGAGCGGGAACAGCCGGATGCGGCCGTGGCGGTCCTCGAGCTCGACGTGGCCGGACGCCACGCGGGTCACCGCGCCGACGTAGCCGTCGCCGGCGACCTCGACGACGAGATCCCGCTCGGCGGCCACCTTCGCCACCACCGGGCGTCCTCGATCGCGCCATCCCTTCGCGAGCACATCGCTTCCGTACCGGTCGTCCATCGGCACCTCCCGAAGGCGCGAGCCTAGGACACGAACACATGGTGAACGCACAGGCGCACCGCGCGGATGCCGCTATCGAGACATGCGGAACGCGGCATAGACTCGCGAGAGGCGGTTCCGACCGCACCGAGCGACTCCCCGGAGGACTGGACGATGCGATTCCGCGTGCCAGCCGCACTCGCGGCCGCGGTCGCCGTCGCGCTCGCACCGATCGCATTGCCCGCGGCATCGGCGACCGAGCCCGTGACCCTCGACGCCGACCAGGTGCTCGATCAGGCAGGCGTCCTCTCCGACGACGAGGAGGCGCAGCTGAACGCTCGCCTGGACACCCTCGCCGAAGAGGCCGAGGTGGGGCTCTGGGTCGTCTACGTCGACGCGTTCACCGACCCGGCGTCGGCACGCGAGTGGGCGAACGACACCGCGGAGCTCAACAGCCTCGGTCCGAACCAGTACCTGCTCGCGATCGCCACCGAGGGCCGCGCGTTCTACCTTTCCTCGGACTCGTCGGGACCCATCGCGGACGACCGGATCGGGGAGATCGAGCAGGACGCCGTCGCGCCGCGTCTGGAAGCGGGCGACTGGACGGGCGCGGGCGTCGCCGCGGCCGACGGACTGCAGGAAGCACGCTCGGGTGGCGGGATGGGCGGTCTCTGGGTCGTCCTCCTCGTCGTGGCGGCCATCGCTGCCCTCGTCGTCTGGGCGGTGCTGCGACGACGTCGTCAGCGCGGCACCCAGCCCTCCGCGGCACCGCAGGTGCCGCTCGAGGACCTCGAACGGCAGGCAGGGACCGCCCTCGTGCAGACCGACGACGCGGTCACCGCGAGCGCGCAGGAGCTCGGTTTCGCCAAGGCGGAGTTCGGCGACGCCGCGACCGTCGAGTTCGAGCAGGCCATCGCCGCTGCGCGAACCGCGCTCGAGCGCGCGTTCGCGCTGCAGCAGCAGATGGACGACGAGACGCCCGACACCCCTGAGCAGCGACGCGCCTGGTACACCGAGATCATCGAGCTCTGCCGGAACGCGGACGCGGCACTCGACGAGAAGGCCGACGCGTTCGACGCCCTCCGCAGCCTCGCGAAGAACGCACCCGAGGCACTCGGGCGCGTCCAGGCTCGCCGCGCCGAGGTCGCAGCGAGCCTCGACGCCGCATCGACCCGGCTCGACGAGCTCCGCGGGGACTACGCCGCCGGCGCCCTGGCCACGGTCGCCGACAACCCCGCACAGGCGCGGGACCGGTTGGCCTTCGCCGACGAGCGGCTGACCGAGGCCCAGACCGCGGTCGAGTCGGGCGACGGCGCGGCGGCGGCTGTCGGCATCCGCGCGGCCGAGCAGGCCGTCGACCAGGCGGCAGTCCTCGAGGAGGCGATCGATCGCCTCGGCGCAGACCTCGCCACCGCGGAGCGCGCCGCCGCCGCACTGCTGACGGACCTGGACGCCGACCTCGCCGCCGCTGCGGCGACCCCCGATCCCGAGGGCCGCCTGGCGCCGGTCGTCGCCTCGACCCGGCAGAAGGTCGACTCGGCGCGTCAGACGCTCAGCGGCGCAGCGCGCGACCCGCTCGCCGCCGTCGCCTTGCTCGACGGCGCGAACGCCGAGATCGACGCGGCACTCGGCGCCGTCCGCGACGCGCAGCAGCGCGCCGACCGGGCGCGGTCGGTGCTCGCACAGACGATCCTGCAGGCCAAGGCCCAGGTGTCCGCGGCCGAGGACTTCATCAGCGCGCGCCGCGGCGCCGTCGGTGCGACCGCAAGGACGCGACTGGCCGAAGCGGGCGCCACGCTCGTCCAGGCGACCCAGCTGCAGGACACCGACCCCGAGCGGGCACTGTCCCTCGCCCAGCGCGCCGGCGCTTTGGCCGGTCAGGCGACGCAGCACGCGCAGAACGACGTCGGGTCGTTCGCCGGCGGCGGAACCGGTGGCGGCGGAGGCGACTTCGGCGGCATGCTGGGCGGCATCATCCTCGGATCGCTGCTGAACGGCGGCGGGGGCGGCTTCGGCGGCTCCAGCCGACGGAGCGGCGGATTCGGCGGCGGAGGGTTCGGCGGCGGTGGCGGCTTCGGCGGGCCGTCCCGCGGCCGCTCCTCCGGCGGCCGCAGCAGCGGCTCCCGATCCCGACGAGGGGGCGGTCGATTCTGATCTTCCGACGACGTGCCCCGCAGAACCAGACCCCACGACCTCCCGCTAGGAAAGGAAACACGATGGCAAAGCAGTCCATCTTCGGACGCATCTCGACGCTGGTGAAGGCGAACATCAACGCCCTCCTCGACTCCGCCGAGGACCCGCAGAAGATGCTCGACCAGCTCGTCCGCGACTACACGAACAACATCGCGGACGCCGAGACGGCCATCGCCGAGACGATCGGCAATCTGCGTCTGCTCGAGCGCGACCACGATGAGGACGTGAAGGCCGCCGCCGAGTGGGGCAACAAGGCCATCGCCGCCAGCCGCAAGGCCGACGAGCTGCGGACCTCGGGCAACACCACGGATGCCGACAAGTTCGACAATCTCGCCAAGATCGCCCTGCAGCGTCAGATCAGCGAGGAGAACGAGGCCCGCGCCATCGCCCCCTCGATCGCCGCCCAGACCGAGGTCGTCGAGAAGCTCAAGGACGGCTTGAACGGCATGAAGCAGAAGCTCGACCAGCTGCGGTCGAAGCGTTCGGAGCTGCTCGCCCGGGCGAAGACGGCCGAGGCGCAGAACAAGGTGCACGACGCCGTCAAGTCGATCGACGTCCTCGACCCGACGAGCGAGCTCGGCCGCTTCGAGGACAAGGTCCGGCGCCAGGAGGCCCTCGCGGCCGGCAAGGCCGAGATCGCGGCATCCTCGATCGACGCCCAGTTCAACCAGCTCGAGGACATCGGCGAGCTGACCGAGGTCGAGGCGCGCCTGGCCGCGCTGAAGACCGGCGGCAACGCCGGCGCGATCGAGCAGTAATCAACCGCACGAGACGGCGCCGGGCCCTGGGGTCCGGCGCCGTCGTGCTCCCGGAGGTGCCCCATGACCCGATTCATCGTCGCCCCGCAGTGGCAGGGCTCGCCGTCCGCGCGTGCGATGCGCCTGATCGACGGTGCGGAGGCGATCGCCGGGGACCTGCCGCGCTCCGCGGTCACCCGCGTCGGTGTCCCGGCCGAAGCCGGTGAGGCGGTGGGCACCGGCATCCGACGGTTCAGCACGCTCAGTCGGGTCCGCGACGACATCGCGGACGCCCTCGACGGCGAGCGCGATCGGGTGATCGTGATCGGGGGCGACTGCGCCGTCGCCGTCCCGGCCATCCGGCACGCGGCCGCGCAGCACCCGTCGCTCGCGGTCGTGTGGTTCGACGCGCACGCCGACTCGCACACCGTCGACTCGTCGCCCTCGGGCGCGCTCGCGGGGATGGCGCTGCGGGCGGTGTCGACCGCCGGACCGTTCGTGGACGATCCGCCCGTTCCGCTGAACCGCGTCGTCCTGGCGGGGGCCCGCACCCTCGACGACGCCGAGGTCGATCACGTCACGGGGTCGCCGCTCACGCACCTGACCGTCGACGCCCTCGTCGACCCCGCGGCGCTCGCCGACGCAGTCGCCGCCACCGGCGCCGACGCCGTCTACGTCCACGTCGACCTCGATGTGCTCGACCCGGCCTCGATCGACGGCGTCCTCGAGCCGGTGCCGTTCGGGCTCGAGCCGGCCGCACTCACGGCGGCCCTGGCACGGCTGCGGGAGCGGATGCCCCTGGTGGGCGCATCCGTGGCCGGATTCGCGCCGTCGTCCCCGGACGCGGCGGTCGACGACCTCGGCACGATCCTCCGCATCGTCGGGGCACTCGCGTGAGTCCCGTCCCCCCGGCCGGGTGGGAGGAGCGGGCGGCACGGGCCGTCGAGCGCGGCCGGCGGTGGGACCGGTGGATCCCCGGCATCCTCCTCGACTCACCCCTCAGCCATGCCGGGTACGCCTTCTTCACCGCGTTCGGCTTCTGCTGGGGCCTGCTGTGGTCGACCGGACGGGTCAGTCGGCGCGGCGGCCTGTGGGTCTTCCGCGGCATGCCGAACGCCACCTTCGGCCGCGGCGGCGTGTGCGTCGGCGGATGCTTCCTGACCGGCGCCGGGCGCATCGACGACCGTCTGCTCGCGCACGAGGCCACCCACCGCGACCAGTGGCGCCGCTACGGCGCCCTCATGCCGTTCCTCTACCTCGCCGCGGGTCGCGATCCGCTGCGGAACCGGTTCGAGATCGAGGCCGGCCTCGAGGACGGGCGGTACGTCCCGCGGCGCTGACCGTGCTCAGCCGACGAGGACGCGGCGGAGCGCTGCGACCTCGTCGTCGCCGAGACCGTGCGCCCGCAGGTAGTCGACCGGGCCGCCGTAGCGGGCGCGGAGATCGTCGAACACGCCCCGCATCGCCGACGCCGGCGACCTCGTCGCGAGGTCCTCGAGGTGGCGCGCGTGCGGATAAGTCCCCCGCAGGAACCCCAGGATCCGTTCGTTGCGGGCGACCGGCAGCAGAGCCTCGGTCCGCGCGTAGTCGGCGATGACGGCGTCCTCGTCGACGCCCGCAGCGGCGAGCGCGAGTGCGACGCTCACCCCCGTGCGGTCCTTGCCGACCGTGCAGTGCACGAGCACCGGCTGCGCGGTGACGACGGCGCGCACGACCTCCACCAGGCGCGACGCCGACCCGTCGACGATGGCCCGATAGAGGTCCGCGAGCGACAGGTCGTCGTCGAAGAACGACGCCACCGACCCCGCGAACATCGGCAGATGCACGACGTCGAACGGCAGATCCCCGAGGAGCGAGGGCTCCCACCGGCGTTCGCCGTCATCGCGCAGGTCGACGACACGACGGATGCCGAGGGCCGCCACGGCCGCACGACCGTCGTCGGTCAGGTGCGCGAGGTTCCCCGAGCGGAACAGCACACCGGCGCGGGTCTCGCCGCCGCGGGCGGGCAGGCCGCCGACGTCGCGGAAGTTGAAGGCGCCCGGGACGTCGAGGGCGCTCACGCGTCGTCCGCGGCGGCCTTCGGGGCCGAGCGACGCGGGAGGACCGGGTACCGACCCGCGATGGCGACGCGGTTGAAGGCGTTGATCGACACCAGGAGCCAGCTGAGGGCGACGTACTCCTCCTCCGAGAGGATGCCGCCGACGCGGTCGTACACCTCGTCCGAGACGCCTTCCTCGTGGATGAAGACGTGGGCCTCGGTGAGCTCGAGGGCGGCGCGCTCGCGCTCGGTGAAGATCGACGACTCCCGCCAGACGGCGATCTGGCCGACATCGTCGGCGGTCAGGCCCGCCTTGACCCCGCGGTCGGTGTGGAGGCGGACGCAGTACGCGCAGCCGTTCAGCTGCGAGGCGTGGATGAGGCTCAGCTCCTTGAGGCGCTCATCGATCCCGGCGTCGACGGCGAGGGCCGCCACCGTCTTGGAGAAGGTCTCGAGCGCGTCATAGGCGGGCCGGGCCGCACGCGACAGATGGACGCGGTGCTGGGTGCTCTCCAAGGCCTGTTCGCGCATGAACGCACCCTATCCGCCCGGCGCCGCGATGGGGCCGGCGACGCCGCGGCATCCGTCAGAATGGTCTGCGTGAGCGACGCCGCCATGGACGAATTCTCCTTCCTCCCCTCGCAGGCCGAGGCCCTCGGCGTGCCCGTGCCGGCGGCGCGGCGTGTCTCGCACCGGCTCGCCGACGGCAGAACCGTGAGCGCGCTCCAGTACGGCGACGCACCCGGCGTGACGTTCCTGCACGGCGCGGGCCTCAATGCGCACACCTGGGACACGACCGTCCTCGCCCTCGGCGTCCCGGCGCTGGTCCTCGACCTGCCGGGACACGGCGACTCGTCGTGGCGGGAGGATGCGACCTACACCGGCGCGACCCTCGCCGACGACATCGCCCCGGCGCTCGCGGCATGGACCGACCGGCCGCAGCTCGTCGTGGGGCACTCGCTCGGCGGCCTGACCGCGGCCGCGCTCGCGGCGAGGCATCCGGAACTCGTGTCGGCCCTCGTCCTCGTCGACATCTCCCCCGGCATCGACCCGAACGGCGCCGCCGCGTCCGTCCGCGCGTTCTTCGCCGGGCCCACGGACTGGGCGAGCCGCGATGACCTCGTCGAGCGGGCGCTGTCGTTCGGCCTGGGCGGCACCCGCGAGGCCGCGACGCGGGGCGTGTTCCTCAACTCGCGGGTCCGCGAGGACGGACGCGTCGAGTGGAAACACCACTACGCCCACCTCGCGAACCGACTCGCGGCCGATCCGGGCGCCGCGGAGGCGGTGGATGCACAGCAGCGCGCCGGCGCAGGCATCCTGTCGGCATCCGGGTGGGAGCACCTGGCGGCCGTGACCGCCCCCGTCACCCTCGTCGTCGGCGCCCGGGGATTCCTGACCGACGCCGACCGCGACGAGTTCGCCCGGCGGATGCCGCAGGCCCGGATCATCACGCTGGATTCGGCCCACAACGTGCAGGAGGAGCGGCCGCGCGAGCTCGCCGACGTCGTCCGCGACGCGCGTGACGGCCTGTGACGAGCGCGGCGCCGCGAACCCTGGGCCGTCCGGGACTCTAGGCTGTAACGCGCACCCGAGCACCGCGGCCGCGTCGGCAGCGACGACGCCCGCGCTCCCTGCGAAAGGATCCCCCCACATGTTCCGCCGCTCCGCCCTGGCCGCAACGGCCCTCCTCGCCGCCGGCGCACTCCTGCTCGCCGGCTGCACGGGCACCCAGCCCGGGCCCTCGCAGTCCGCCGGCACCCCCGACCCCGACGCATCCGTCGCCGTCCGTCTGGTCCTCGAGCCGAGCAACCTCGACGTGCGGACCACCGCCGGTGCCGCGCTCGACCAGATCCTGATCGACAACGTCTACCAGGGACTCATCGCCCGCACGCCCGACCAGGACATCGTGCCCGCGCTCGCGAGCGACTACGAGGTGTCGCCCGACGGTCTGACGTACACGTTCACCCTGCGCGAGGGCGTGACCTTCCACGACGGCCAGGAGCTGACGCCGGAGGACGTGGTGTGGTCGCTCACCCAGGTGCGCGACACCGCCGAGTTCCGCGACTCCGCGCGGCTCGCGAACGTCGAGGACATCTCCGCCAAGGGGCAGACGATCACGCTGACCCTCAGCGCGCCGGACTCCACGCTCCTGTGGAGCCTGACCGGCCGCGCGGGGCTCATCCTCAAGGAGGGTGACGACATCGACCGTCAGACCGACGCCAACGGCACCGGTCCCTTCGAGCTCGGCGAGTGGCGTCAGGGCGACAGCATCGTCTTCGACCGCTACGCCGACTACTGGGGCGAGCCGGCCGCCGCCGCCGAGGTCGTCTTCTCCTACGTCCCCGACAACCAGGCGGCGCTCAGCGGCGCCCTCGCCGGGGAGTTCGACGTCCTCACCGGCTTCGACGCGAACCTGAAGGACCAGATCGAGGCGAACGGCGACTTCGCCCTCTCCGTCGGCGACTCCACCGACAAGGGGACGCTCGCCATCAACCAGACCGAGGGCCCCCTGGCCGACGTCCGCGTGCGCCAGGCCATCCGCCAGGCCATCGACACGCAGTCGATCGTCGACGCCCTCGGCGCAGGTCAGACGCTGTACGGCCCGATCCCCTCCCTCGACCCGGGCTACGAGGACCTCTCCGACGTCGCCCCCTTCGATCCCGAGGCCGCACGAGCCCTGCTCGCCGAGGCCGACGCCGAGGACCTCACTCTCACGCTGACGATCCCGTCGGCATACGGCACGACCGTCCCGCAGATCCTCGTCTCGAACCTGCGCGACGTCGGCATCACGCTGCAGGTGAACCCCGTCGAGTTCCCCGCCTGGCTGAACGACGTCTACGTCAACCGGGATTACGAACTGAGCTTCGTCCTCCACACCGAGGCGCGCGACTTCGAGAACTGGGCGAACCCCGACTACTACTTCACCTACGACAACCCCGAGGTGCAGGAGCTGTACGCACAGGCCGTCGCATCGACCGACGAGGCGGAGGCCGCCGACCTGCTCGCGCAGGCCGCCCGCATCGTCTCCGAGGACCACGCCGCCGACTGGCTCTACAACGGCGCGTCCGTGCTCGCGATCGGGTCGGATGTCAGCGGGATGCCGACGGTCAACGTCAACGAGCGGCTGAACGTCGCCGAGCTGGCCAAGAGCGAGGGGTGATCCGCTACGCGCTGACGAGACTGGCCCTGCTGGTGCTGGGCCTGTTCGTCGCCAGCGCGCTGATCTTCGTGACGCTGCGGGTCCTCCCCGGCGATGTCGCGCAGCTGATCGCGGGCGTGAACTCCACGCCCGAGCAGATCGCCGCCATCCGCGAAGGGCTCGGACTCGACCGCCCGCTCCTCCAGCAGTACGGCGAGTGGATCGCGGGCGTCGTCACCGGCGACCTCGGCCGCTCGCAGCTGACCGGGTCGTCGGTGGCCGCCGAGCTCGCGCAGAAGGCCGAGGTCACGGTGCCCCTCGGCATCCTGTCGCTGCTCATCGCCCTGCTGGTCGCGGTGCCCTTCGGGGTCCTCGCCGCCGTCCGCCACCGTCGCGCCGACGGCATCGCGGTCTCGATCGGCGCGCAGGCGCTCGCCGCGGTGCCGGTGGTGTGGGCCGGGATGATGCTCGTCATCGTCTTCGCGGTGGGCCTCGGCTGGCTGCCGGCGCAGGGCTTCCCGCGCGGCGGCTGGTCGGACCCCGCGGCGGCGCTGCGCGCCATCACGCTCCCGGCGATCACGATCGGCGTCGTCGAGGGCGCCGTGCTGCTGCGCTTCGTGCGGTCGGCCACCCTCCAGGCGATGGGACAGGACTTCGTGCGGACCGCCGCGGCGAAGGGACTCACCCGCACGCGGGCGCTCCTGCAGCACGGGCTGCCGAGCGTCGGCCTGTCGATTGTCACGGTCCTGGGCCTGCAGGTCGCGGGCATCATGGTCGGCGCCGTCGTGATCGAACAGCTCTTCAGCCTGCCCGGCATCGGACGGATGCTGGTGGAGGACACCGGCAACCGCGACCTCGTGAAGGTCCAGGGCGAGCTCCTCGTGCTCACCGGGCTCGTCCTGCTGATCGGATTCCTCGTCGACCTGCTCCACCGCGTCCTCGACCCCCGACAGCGGGAGGCAGACCGATGAGACCGGCATGGGTGCGACGGCTCTGGGCGACGGCGTCGGGGCGGTTCGGCGTGATCGTCGTCGCCGTGATCGCGCTGACGGCGCTCGTCTCGCTGTTCTGGACGCCGCACGACCCGCAGCGCGTCGATATCGCGAACCGCTGGGCGACACCCGGCGGCGATCACCTCCTCGGCACCGACGGCTCGGGCCGCGACATCCTGAGCCTGCTCATGGTCGGGGCACGGACCACCGTCCTCGTCGCCGTCGGCGCGGGCGTCATCGCGACCCTCGTCGGTCTCGCCCTCGCCGTCGCGGGCGCGCTGACGGTGCGGCCCGTGCGCGAGGTCGTGGCGGTCCTCGTCGACATCCTCATCGCGTTCCCCGTCCTCCTGATCGCGATGATGATCTCGGCGGTGTGGGGCGGATCGCTGCTCGTCGTCGTCGTCTCCGTCGGGATCGGCTTCGGCGTGAACATCGCCCGCGTGACCCGGCCCGAGCTCCGTCGCGTCCTGCACAGCGACTTCGTCCTCGCCGGCCGCGCAGCGGGGCTCACGCCCGCGCAGAACCTGTGGCGGCACCTGCTCCCCAACGTCGCCCCCGTCTTCATCGTGCAGCTGTCCTGGGGGATGGCGGTGGCCGTGCTCGCCGAGGCGGGCCTGTCCTATCTCGGGTTCGGGGCGCCGCTGACGCAGCCCTCCTGGGGGCTGCTGCTGTCCGACCTGCAGCAGTACATCAGTGTGCATCCGGGCTCGGTCGTCTGGCCGGGGCTGGCGATCACGCTCACCGTGCTCGGCTGCAACCTGCTCGGCGACGGCCTGCGCGACGCCACCGACCCCACGCTGGCCCGCCGCGCCGCGGCATCCCCTGTCCCCGCGGTGACCGCATGAGTCTCGTCGTGCGCGGTCTCACGATCGACATCTCGGGTCGCCGCGTCGTCGACGGCCTCGACCTCGACGTCGCTGGCGGCGCCCGCGTCGGGCTCATCGGCGAATCCGGATCCGGCAAGTCGCTGACCGCGCTCGCCCTGCTCGGGCTGCTCCCCGACGGGGCGACGGTGTCCGGCAGCATCCGCTGGGACGACCGGGAGCTCGTCGGCCTGCGCGACCGCGACCTCGCGCGCCTGCGCGGCGACGAGATCGGCATGGTGTTCCAGGAGCCGCAGACGGCACTGAACCCCATCCGCACGGTGGGCCGGCAGATCGCGGAGTCGATCCGCATCCACGAGCGCGGCGCGACGCGGAAGGATGCCGCGGCCCGGGCGGTCGAGCAGGCGCGCCGGGTCCGTCTGCCCGAGCCGGAGCAGATCGTCAGGCGGTACCCGCATCAGCTCTCGGGCGGGCAGCGGCAGCGGGTCGCGATCGCCATGGCCCTCGCCTGCCGTCCGCGGCTGCTGATCGCGGACGAGCCGACGACCGCACTCGACGTGACGATCCAGGCCGAGATGCTCGACCTCCTGCAGCAGCTCGTCGAGGAGGACGGCATGTCGCTCGTCTTCATCACGCACGACCTGGCCGTGCTCTCGCAGGTCGCGACCGACGCGGTCGTCCTCGACGCCGGCCGCGCGGTCGAGCGCGGACCGCTCACGACGCTGCTGACCGCACCCGCGTCCGAGGTGACGCAGGGGCTTTTGCGGGATGCGACCGCGACGCTGTGGAGACCGCGGGGGGACGCATGAGCGAGATCATCCGCGGGCGCGAGCTCACCCGCCGCTTCCGCACCCCCGGCACCCGGCCCTTCGAGCGGCCGCGGTGGACGACCGCGCTGGAGGACGCCGACATCGACGTCCGCGCACACGCGGCCCTCGGGATCATCGGCGAGTCCGGGTCGGGCAAGTCGACGCTCGTCCGACTCCTGATGGGGTTGGATGCCCCCACCTCGGGCACGGTCGAATTCGACGGCCGCCCGGTGGACGCGGGTGCGTCGGCGCGGTCGCTGCACTGGCTCCGCCGGCGCACGGGGATCGTGTTCCAGGATCCGTACGCGTCGCTGGACCCGCGGATGAGCGTCGGGCGCATCGTCGCCGAGCCGCTCGGCGCCCTCGGCATCGAGGGCGACCACCGCGCGCGGGTGCGCGAGGTCCTGGCCGACGTCGACCTGCCCGCCGACGCGGCGGAGCGCTTCCCGCACGAGTTCTCCGGCGGTCAGCGGCAGCGGATCGCGCTCGCCCGCGCGCTCGTGCACCGCCCGGACGTCCTCGTGGGCGACGAGCCCCTGTCCGCCCTCGACGTCACGGTGCGCGCGCAGATCCTGGGGCTCCTCCGCGACCTGCGCGAACGCGACGGCCTGACGCTCGTGATGGTCTCCCACGACATCGGCGTCGTTCAGAACCTCTGCGACGACGTCGTCGTGATGAAGGACGGACGCATCGTCGAGGAGGGCCCCACCGAGAAGGTGCTGCTCGAACCGCAGGTCGCCTACACCCGCCGCCTGCTCGCATCGATCCCGGTCATCGACCCGCGAGGCTGACGACCGGCGTGTCGGAGGATGCGGCTAGCGTGGCCGCATGCATCCCATCGTCCCGCCGTACCTGCTCGCCCGTCTCGCGGCCGCTCCGGCCGAACGATTCCCCGCCGCCGTGGCAGCCGCACGCGCCACGCTCGCCGTCGCGCGTCCCTACGCCCCGCTCCCCGCCCACCTCGACCTCTCGGTCGACGGCGACACCCTGGTCGTGTCCGCCACCCCCGATGCCGACCGACTCGTGTCGGACGCGCAGAACCGAGAGGAACTCCCCGGCACGCCCGCACGCGCCGAGGGCGCGGCGCCGACCGGCGACACCGCGGTCGATGAGGCCTACGACGGCCTCGGCGCGACGTTCGCGTTCTTCTGGGAGGCGTTCGAACGGGTCGGACTCGACGGCCGCAGCGGGACGCTGCTGGCGACGGTGCACTACGGCCGCGACTACGACAACGCGTTCTGGGACGGCCAGCGGATGGTCTTCGGCGACGGCGACGGCGAGGTGTTCGCCGGGTTCACGCGCTCGCTCAGCGTGATCGCGCACGAACTCGGCCACGGCGTCATCGAGGCCGCCGGCGGCCTGGACTACTCGAACCAGTCGGGCGCCCTGAACGAGTCGATCGCCGATGTCTTCGGCGCGCTCACCGAGCAGCACCACCGCGGACAGACGGCGGATGCCGCGACCTGGCTCGTGGGCGCCGAGATCTTCACGGACGCCGTCACCGGTTCGGCCCTCCGCTCCCTCGCCGCGCCCGGCACCGCGTACGACGACGATGTCCTCGGCAAAGACCCGCAGCCCGCCCACATGCGCGACTTCGTCGAGACCTCGGGCGACAACGGGGGCGTGCACATCAACTCGGGCATCCCGAACAAGGCGTTCCACCTCGTCGCGACCGCCCTGGGCGGCTACGCCTGGGAACGCGCCGGCCGCATCTGGTACCTCACCCTGACCTCGGGGTCGCTCTCGCCCTCGACGACCTTCGCGCAGTTCGCGGCCGCAACGGCGCGGACCGCGTCGGGCGAGTACGGTGAGGATTCTGAGGAGGCCGTCGCCGTCCGCACCGCGTGGGCGAGCGTCGGGGTCGTGGAGGATGTCGCAGCCGACTGAACGCCTGACCATCCTGGTCGTGCGCACCGGCGGGTTCGCCGGCATCCGCCGCGCCTGGCGCGTGCTCGCGGAGGGCGCCGACACCGAGGCGTGGACGCCGCTGGTCGACGCCTGCCCCTGGGATGCGGTGCACGCGGCCGAGGCCGTCGCGAGCAGTCCCACCGCGGGCGCGGACCGGTTCGCGTGGGAGGTGGCCGCCGCGCGCGGAGACGCCGACCAGCGCGCGCTGCTGTCCGAGACGGATGCCGCGGGCCCCTGGCGCGAGCTCATCGACCGCGTGCGCGCCGACGGCGAACCGGTGCCGCCCCACGCCGCGTGAGCGCTCGGGTCAGCGCACGCGGAGCTTCGTCAGCAGCGAATCCTTCTTCTTCGGCGTCAGATGCTTCTGGAGGTAGATGGTGCCGAGCGAGCGTCCGAACTTGAAGCCGACCTTGCCCATGCGACCGACCTCGACGAAGCCGAGCCGCTCGTGCAGCGCGAGCGAGGCCTCGGCTCCCTTGTCGCTCACGACGGCGACCATCTCGCGGATGCCCTTCTCCTCGCACGCCTCGATGAGCGCCTGGAGGAGTGCCTTGCCCAGGCCCTTGCCGGCGGCCGCCTGCCCCAGATAGATCGAGTTCTCGACCGTGTAGCGGAACCCGCTTTTGCCCGTCCACGGCGACACGAGTCCGTAGCCGAGGACCTGCCCCGTCGGTGAGACGGCGACCAGAAAGGGCAGGCCGAGCTTCGTCAGGTAGTCGTACTTCTCGACCCACTGCCGGTGCGTCCATCGCTTCTCGTCGAAGGTGACGACGGAGTTGGTGACGTAGTAGTTGTAGATCTCGCGGACGTCCGCCATGTCGGTGCGCAGCGCCGGACGCAGCTCGAAGGCGAACGATGCCTCGGGTTCGGCGCGGCGGCGGAGGTGACGAGGCAGGCGCCGACGGTCGCGCTCGTACTCCTCTTCCAGCATGTGCTCAGCCTAGGCCCCGACTGCACCGCTCACAGCGCCGCGGGCACGCGCCAGTCGATCGGGTCCGCGCCCTGCTGGACGAGCAGCTCGTTCGCCCGTGAGAACGGCCGGGATCCGAAGAAGCCGCGTCTGGCCGACAGTGGGGACGGATGCGGCGACACCACGGCGGGCGTCTCACCCAGCAGCGGCCGGAGGTTCGCGGCATCCTTCCCCCACAGGATCGCCACGAGGGGTCCGCCGCGACCGGCGAGGCTGCGGATCGCGTGCTCGGTGACCTGCTCCCAGCCCCACCCCCGGTGGGACCCCGCCTCGCCGGGCGCGACGGTGAGGACGCGGTTGAGCAGCATGACGCCCTGATCGGTCCACGCCGACAGGTCGCCGTGCAGGGCGCGCGGGATGCCGAGGTCGTCCTCGAGCTCGGCATAGATGTTCGCGAGACTCCTCGGCAGCGGACGGACGTGCCGCTCGACCGCGAACGACAGACCGATCGCGTGCCCCGGCGTGGGGTACGGGTCCTGGCCGACGATCAGCACCCGGACACGCGACAGCGGTGCGGAGAACGCACGGAGCACCCGGTCGCCGGCGGGGAGGTACCCGCGGTCGTCCGAGCGGAGTCGTTCGCCGAGCGCGGCGATGTCGGCACCCACGGGGGCGAGCGAGTCCGCCCACTCGGGGTGGATCAGCCCATCGGCCGCCAGCTCGGTCAGCGTGCGAGCGGTCATGCCCCGGCCGGCAGGCCCGCGTCCTCCTGCGCGACGGTGCCGCGGAAGGACCAGGGGAAGTCGATCCAGAGGTCGGTCTCGCGCCACGAGTAGTCGGGCACGGCGATCGAGCCGGGCTTGGTGTAGATGCAGACCGACCGCACGTCCGCTCCTGCCTCCTGGAGCATCCGCACCGCGAGGGCGAGCGTGCGGCCGCTGTCGGCGACGTCGTCCACGAGCAGCACGCGCTTGCCGGGGAGGTACCCCAGGTCGAGGTCGGGCGGGAGCAGCTCCGGGGCCTCGAGGACCGTGCCGATGCCGGTGTAGAACTCGACGTTCAGTGCCCCGCAGCTCTTCACCCCGAGGCCGTAGGCGATGGCGCCGGCAGGCAGCAGCCCGCCGCGGGCGATGGCGACCACGACGTCGGCCTCGAACCCGTCGGTGAGGATGCGTCGTGCCAGGTCTCGGGACGCGTCGCCGAAGCCGTCCCAGGTCAACGTCTCGCGCTCGGTGGTCACCGGCATCCCTTCGTCCATGTCCTTCCCAGCCTAGGCCGCGAGCGCCGCTAGGCTCCCCCTCGTGACCGGCATCCCGCCCCTGCCCTCCCCGACACGGTCGTCGGCCCTGCGCTCGTCCGCGCTCGGCATCACCGCGGGCCTCATCGGCTGGTTCATCGTCGTCGAGATCGTCAGCGGCATCCTGCAGGGCTTCTACGTGCCGCTGTTCAGCGACATCGTCATCGAGCTCGGCATCCGCGACGCGGACGTCAACTGGTTCGAAGCGGGGCAGCTCCTGCTGTGCGCGATCGTGGTGCCGATCCTTGCGAAGCTCGGCGACATGTTCGGGCACAAGCGGATCCTGCTCGTGGCCGCCGTCCTGACCGCCCTGGCGTCGTGGGGCCTCGCCTTCGCCGACTCGTTCTGGACGTTCCTGCTGTTCTGGTCGCTGCAGGGCTTCTACGTCGTCTGGCTGCCGCTCGAGATCGCCCTCATCTTCGAACGCGGTCGGCAGCAGAACCGGGGCGTGTCCCTCACCCGGCGCGCAGCGGGTCTGCTGGTCGTGGGCCTCGAGGCCGGCGCGATCATCGGCGCCCTCGCGGCCGGGCGCGTCTACGCCGCTACCGGCGGCGACCTCACCCTCACCCTCATGGTGCCGGCGGTCTGCGTCACCCTCGTCGCGGTGATCATCTGGATCTTCGTCCCGGAGTCGACCCCCAGCGGGGTGCGGTCCCTCGACACGAGGGGCGTCATCCTGCTCGCCTGGGGCCTGCTGCTCATCACGGGGGCGCTGGCGTGGATGCGGCTCATCGGCGAGCTGCAGCTCGGCGGGGTCGCCTGGGCCGGCGTCGCACTCGTCCTCGTGCTCGGCGTCGCAGTGCTCGTGTGGTTCGTGCGCCACGAGCTGCGGCAGGCCAATCCAGTGGTGGACATGCGAGTGCTCGCACAGCCCGAGATGTGGCCGGTCCAGGCGACGGCGTTCCTCGTCGGGATCAGCCTGCTGGGCGCCCAGGGACCGCTGTCCACCTACGCCGGCACCGACAGCTCTCTCGGGTACGGTCTCGGGCTGGACGCGACCGAGCGCTCCTACGTCATCGGGCTCTATCTCGTGTCGCTCATCGTGGGCGCCGTCGGCTTCGCCGCCACCTCACGCCGGCTCAGCCCCCGCATCGTCCTCATCGTCGCCGCCGTCCTCGTGGGAGTCGGATACGCGCTGTTCCTGCCGTTCCACGTCGAGGTGTGGCAGGTGCTGCTGAACCTCTCCATCGCGGGGATCGGATGCGGCGCGCTCGTGGGCGCGATGCCCGCGGCGGCAGCCGCAGCAGCGCCGTTCGGCAAGACCGGCGAGGCGTCGGGCATGACGAACACGACCAAGACGGTGGGCGGGGCGTTCTCGTCGGCGATCTTCGGCGTCGTCCTGGCCGCGGGCGTCGGCGCCGTCGCCGGCCAGACCGCGAGCAGCCTGGGCGGTTACATGACGGTGTGGGCGATCTGCGCCGCGGGCGGGTTCCTCGCGGCGATCCTCCTCATGGCCGTACCGAAGGTCGCCTTCGCCGACGCCCCCGTCGCCTGACCCGCGGGTCAGTCCTCGATGTTGCGCGGATGCAGCGGCCCGCGCGCGAGCAGGTGCTGCGCCGACTGCGCGACCGGGCGCATGGTCACGAGGTCGAGGTTGACGTGCGCGGGAGCGCCCAGGGCGTAGGCGATGACGTCGGCGACGTCGCCGGCGGTGAGGGGGTCGGCGACGCCGTCGTAGACCTTCTCCGCGGCGGCGCGATCGCCCGCGAGCCGGTTGAGGGAGAACTCCTCGGTCTGCACCATGCCGGGTGCGATCTCGACGACGCGGATGGGCTCGCCGTTCAACTCGAGGCGCAGCGCGTGCACGAGCATCGACTCCCCCGCCTTGGCGGCGTTGTATCCGCCGCCGCCGGGGTAGGCCGTGGTCGCCGCGGTCGAGGTGACGTAGACCGTGTCGGCGTGCCCGTCGCTGTGGGCCGCCCGACGCAGCTGCGGCAGGAGCGCCGCCGTGAGCAGCTGGGCTGACAGGACGTTCGCCTCGAACATCCACCGCCAGTCCGCGGGGTCGCCGTCCTCGACGCGGTCGGTCCCCCGGGCGCCGCCCGCGACGTGGACGAGGGCGTGCACGGGTCCGGTGTCGTCGAGGTGGGCGGCCAGGGCGTCGACGTCCGCCTCGTTCGTGAGGTCGGCGGCGTAGGACTGCGAGCCGACCTCGGCGTCGAGCGCCTCGAGCCGGGCGGCGCGACGGGCGACGCCGACCACGTCCCAGCCCCGCGACCGCAGCTCCCGGACGACCGCCTCCCCGATCCCCGAACTCGCCCCGGTCACCACTGCACGTCGATTCGCCATGCCCCCACGCTAGCCATTCCCCCGCCGCCGCCGGACCACGCAGGTTACGCCCCGTGAACGGGGTCGTTGTCGTCCGCGCGCCGCCCTCGTAACGTCGTCGTCGGGACCGCCGCATCCGATTCGGCGCACCCCGTCCGCATTCGCTCACCCACAGACGCAGGGAGCCCGTCATGTCCGCACCCGAGAACTGGCGCTTCGAGACCAAGCAGATCCACACCGGCGCCGCTCCGGACCCGGTCACCAAGGCCCGTGCCACGCCGATCTACCAGACGACCTCGTACGTCTTCGACAACGCCGACCACGCCGCGAACCTCTTCGCGCTCGCCGAGTTCGGCAACATCTACACGCGCATCCAGAACCCGACGCAGGACGTCCTCGAGCAGCGTCTCGCGGGCCTGGAGGGAGGCACCGGCGCCCTCCTCGTCTCGTCCGGTCAGGCGGCCTCCACCTTCGCGATCCTCAACATCGCGCAGGCGGGCGACCATATCGTGTCGTCGAGCTCGATCTACGGCGGGACGTACAACCTCTTCAAGTACACGCTCGCCAAGCTCGGCATCGAGACGACGTTCGTCGAGAACCAGGACGACGCCGAGGAGTGGCGCCGCGCGGTCCGCCCGAACACGAAGCTCTTCTTCGCCGAGACGATCGGCAACCCGCAGATCAACGTCCTCGACATCCGTACGGTCGCCGACGTCGCCCATGCCTCCGGTGTGCCGCTGATCGTCGACAACACGATCGCGACCCCGTACCTGATCCGTCCGTTCGAGCACGGCGCCGACATCGTCGTCCACTCGGTGACGAAGTTCCTCGGCGGCCACGGCACGACCATCGGCGGCGTCATCGTCGACGGCGGCTCCTTCCCCTGGTCGGAGCACTCCGAGCGCTTCCCCGGCCTCACCACGCCCGACGAGTCGTACCACGGCGCGGTCTACACCGCGGCCGTCGGCGACGCCCTCGCCTACATCATCAAGGCGCGCGTGCAGCTGCTGCGCGACCTCGGCTCCGCGATCTCGCCGCAGAGCGCGTGGAACCTCATCCAGGGCGTGGAGACGCTGTCGCTGCGCATCGAGCGGCACGTCCAGAACGCGCAGGAGATCGCCGAGTGGCTCGAGAACCACACCGACGTCGCGTCGGTGAACTACTCGGGCCTGCCCACCTCGCCGTGGTACGCCGCAGCGAACCGCTATGCGCCCAAGGGCGTCGGCGCGGTGCTCTCGTTCGAGCTGAAGGGCGGCGTCGAGGCGGGTCGCGAGTTCGTCAACTCCCTGACGCTGTTCAGCCACCTCGCGAACATCGGCGACGTGCGCTCGCTCGTCATCCACCCGGCATCCACCACCCACTCGCAGCTCACCCCCGAGCAGCAGCTCACCTCGGGCGTCACGCCGGGGCTCGTGCGCCTGTCGGTGGGACTCGAGAACGTCGACGACCTGAAGGCCGACCTCGAGCAGGCCCTCGCCGCCGCACGCCGCGTCTCGGAGGCCGCGCGCGCCTGATCCTCCCCTCCTCAGGAGACCGACACCCCGCCCGGGTCCGACCGCGGCGGGGTGTCGTGCGTCCGGCGCCGGCACCCGGCCGCGTAACACTCCGCCGGGCCGTGTCCACGCCCGGGAGAATGGATGCATGGACTGGCAGACCTCGGAGGACACGGTGCCCTCGGCGCCGGTGACCGAGGCCGACGCGCGCCTCCTGCTCGGGCGCCCGCCCGCCACCGGCGCATGGCGGGACGGCGACCCGGTCGGCGACCGCCGCTTCGCGCAGTTCGGTGCGTTCACGACCGAGAGCGGGGCGGGGCTTCCCGGCATCCGTCTCGCGTTCGAGACGTGGGGCGAGCTGTCCCCCGCGCGTGACAACGCCGTGCTCGTCCTGCACGCCCTCACCGGCGACAGTCATGTCTGCGGCGACGCAGGGCCCGGTCACGCCACCGACGGCTGGTGGAGCGACATCGTCGGGCCGGGGGCCGCGATCGACACCGAGCGATGGTTCGTCGTCGCGCCGAACATCCTGGGCGGATGCCAAGGGTCGACCGGTCCCGCCAGCATCGGCCCGGACGGCTACGAGTGGGGCTCCCGCTTCCCGTTCCTCACCATCCGCGATCAGGTCGCCGCGCAGGTGATGCTCGCCGATGCGCTCGGCATCGACGTGTGGGCGGCGGTGATCGGCGGTTCGATGGGCGGCATGCACGCCCTCGAGTGGGCCGTCGGGCACCCCGAACGCGTCGAGCGACTGGGCGTCCTGTGCTCGCCGCCCACGACGACCGCCGATCAGGTCGCCCTGAACTCCGTGCAGCTCGCAGCGATCCAGACCGATCCGCGCTTCGCGGGCGGGCAGTACTACGACGCGCCCGACGGCGAGGGTCCGCATCGCGGGCTGTCCCTCGCTCGTCGCATGGCGCTGCTCAACTACCGCACCCCCACCGAGCTCAATCAGCGGTTCCAGCGCTCGTGGCAGTCCGAGAAAAGCCCGTTCGGCGAGGGCGGCCGCTACGCCGTCGAGAGCTACCTCGACTTCCACGGCAACCGCTTCACCCGCCGCTTCGACGCCAACGCGTACATCACCCTCGTCGAGGCGATGAACTCGCACGACGTCGGCCGGGACCGCGGCGGCGTCGAGGACGCACTGGCCCGGGTGACCGCGCGGACGCTCGTCCTCGGCATCGACAGCGACCGGCTGTTCCCGGTGGAGGGACAGCACCGCATCAGTCGCGGCATCCGGACCACCATCGATGACGAGACCGTCGTGCTGCACAGCGACTTCGGGCACGACGGGTTCCTCATCGAGACCGAGCCCGTCGGCCGGCACCTGCGACGCCTGCTCGCGGGCTGAGCCTCAGCCCTTCAGCCCCGACGTGCTGATCCCGCGGATGATCTGCTTCTGCGCGAGGAAGAACACGATGATCATCGGAACCGTCGCGATGACGCTCGCGGTGACGATGATCTCCCAGTGCCACTCACCGCCGAACCCGAAGGCGTCGACGAGCGATTTCAGCCCCCTCGGGATGGTGAAGGTCGCCGAGTCGCGCAGGTAGATGAGCCCTCGCATGAGATCGGTCCAGGCCGCCTGTACCTCGAAGACGAGCACGACCGCCAGCGTCGGCCGCAGCAGCGGCACCGCGATGCGCCAGAACACGGCCCACTGGCTCGCGCCGTCCACACGGGCCGCCTCGAAGAGCTCGCGCGGCAGGGTGAGGATGAACTGCCGCAGCAGGAAGACGTAGAAGGCGCTCGCGAAGAGGTTCTGCGCCCACATCGGCACGAGGGTCCCGACGAAGCCGAGCGAGTTCCAGATGAGGAACGTCGGGATCATCGTCACCGCACCGGGCAGCATCATCGAGGCCAGCACGAGTCCGAACAGCACGTTCCGTCCGCGGAAGCGGAAGTAGGCGAACCCCCAGGCGACCATCGAGCTCGAGATCGTCACGGTCACCGCGGCGAGCGCGGTGACCACGAGGGTGTTCACGAGCCAGAGGGCCAGCGGCGCCTCTTGCCAGACCTGGGCGTAGTTCTCGAGCGTGAAGGTGTCGGGAATGAGCTTGTTGTCGAACACCTCGCCGCGCGGTTTGAACGAGGCGCTCACGAGCCAGACGAACGGGTACGCGAACGCGATCGTCACGACGACGAGCAGGGCGATCGAGACGACGCGCGACGCCTTCGGTCGGCGACGGCGACGCGGCGCGGTCCCGACGGGGTCCGGGACGGATGCCGCATCCCGCCCGTCGGCCGCCGCCGCTCCTGCCGAGCCCGAGATGAGGCCGGTCATCGCCCGCCTCCTTCGTAATAGACGAGTCGCCGCGAGACGATCAGCTGCACGGCGGTGACGGCCATGATGAGGACGAACAGCAGCCAGGCCATGGCGGAGGCGTACCCCATGTTGAGGAACTGGAACGCCTGCTGGAACAGGTAGATCACGTAGAAGAGCGCCGCATCGTTGCTGTACGTCGAGTTGCCGGCGCCGAAGAACGCCGTGTACGCCTCGTCGAAGGTCTGCAGTCCCGCGATGGTGTTCACCACCACGATGAAGAACAGCGCCGGACTGATCAGCGGCAGGCTCACGTGACGGAACCGGTGCCAGCGTCCCGCACCGTCCAGTCGCGCGGATTCGTACAGCTCCTCGGGCACCGACTGCAGCGCCGCGAGCAGGATGATCACCGACGACCCGACGGTCCACAGACTCATGATCACGAGACCGGGCTTCACCCACGCGGGGTCGGTCGTCCACGCCGGCCCGTCGACGCCGACGCCTTCGAGCCCCGCGTTGATGAGTCCGTTCTGGCCGTTGAACAGCAGGAGGAACAGGATGCCGACGGCCACCGGCGGCGTCATCTTCGGCAGGAAGACCATCGTCCGGAAGAAGCCCGACGACCGTCCCGCGCTGTTCAGGAGCACCGCGAGGGCCAGCGAGACGATCACGTAGGCCGGCACCTGAATGACCATGAAGGTGAAGGTGTTCGCGAGCGCGAGCCCCACCTTCGGGTCCTCGAAGAGCAGGGCGTAGTTCTCCCAGCCGACGAAGGACGGATCGTTGATGACGTCGTAGTCGGTGAAGGAGAGGTAGGCGCTGTAGATGAGCGGCCACGCAGTGAAGACCGCGAAGCCGACGATCCAGGGCGAGAGGAAGAGCAGTGCCGAGCCGGTGTTGCGACGTGAGGCGCGGCGGCGGGACCGGGTGCGGTCCGCCCCCGCCGTGACGGTGGTCACCTCAGCGCTCCTCGAGCTCCGACCAGGCGTCGTCGAGCGCCTTCTGCGCCGACTCCTGCGCCTGCGCGAGCGCTGCGGCCGGCTCGGCCTGCCCGTTCAGCACCCTGTTGACGGCATCCTGCATCGCTGTCGTGAACTCGGCGTCGGCAGGGTTGGCCGGGAGGGAGAAGGATGCCTCGTTCGCCTCGTACATGGCCTCGACCGCGGTGTCCCACGGCTCGCCGCCCGAGGTCACCATCCCCTGGATCATCCGATCCGCTTCCGCGTTGCCGGTCAGGATCCCGGTGAACGGCTTGCCGTCGGCCTCGCGGAGCTCGAGGCGCGCATTCGCCGCGGCCTCCCACGCCTCCAGCGAGGTCATCGCGCGCGCCCAGCGGCACGCAGCCTCGGGGTTGGGGCTCCCCGACGGGATCGCCCACGCCGATCCCGAGGCGTAGGCGACGGTGTCGCCGTTCCTGGTGCGGACCGTGTCGAAGGCGAGCGGCGCATCGGGTGAGACGTCGTTCAGGACGTTGACGTACCACTGCTCCATCGGCATCGCACCGAGGACGCCGGTCGCGAACTGGTTGCCCTCGCCGAAGAAGTCCGCGGAGTCCCGGTACGCCTTCACGTCGCTGAAGCCGCCCTGCGCGTCGTAGATGCCGACCGCCCACTCGAGCGCCTCGACGACGGCCGGGTCGTCGAGCTGTGCGGTGCGTCCGTCCGCGGAGATGAGGTCCGCGCCGTTCGCCTTCGCCCACAGGGGCAGGAACTCGGGCAGCTTGCTGTCGACACCGATGACCTCGAGGCGACCGCCCGCCGATGCGGCGAGGGCGTCGTTCGCGGCGCGCATCGCCTCCCAGTCCGAGCCGTTGACGTCCTCGACACTCAGGCCGGCATCTGCGAGGAGGTCGGCGTTGGCCATCGTGATCTGGATCGAGTTGAATTCGGGGATGCCGTAGACCGAGCCGTCGAAGGTCACCTGGTCGAGGGCGGCGGGGACGTACATCCCGGTGTCGATGCCCTCGCCGTCGATGCAGGAGTCGAGCGGGACGATGGCGCCCCGGGCCGCGAGCGAGCCGATCTGATTGCGGTTCGCATAGACGACGGCGGGCGGCTCACCTGACGCGACGGCGGAGAGGAACTGCTGCAGGTCGAGCTCGCCCTCGACGAGCGAGACGTCGACGTCCGCGCCGAGTTGCTCCTCGGCCAGCTCCATGCGGCTCGTGGCGACCTCGTCGACGCCGCTGAACCCCATGACCTGCAGCTCGCCCGTGAGCTCGGTGTCCGATCCGTAGTCGGCGTCGCCGTCTCCCTGACCGCCGGTGCCGACGGCGCAGCCGACGAGCAGCGCCGTCGCTGCGAGCATTCCACCGCCGGCGAGCAGCCCGCGTCGCGTCGTGTGTGTCATGTGAGCCTCCTGGTGCGAAGCGCCCACACGGGCGCGTGACGCGCACGCTATGGACGGCACCGCCGCACCGGGGAGGGGATTGATTCGGCCCGAGAAGTGGTTTAGGCGCGCGTCACCGCGGGGACAGATCCGGCGACACCCGGGTGCCGAACGTGTGCCGGAGGGCCGACCGCGCGGCGTGCCACCCGGCGAGCCCGTGGACGCCCGGGCCCGGGCTCGTGGACGCCGAGCACAGGTAGACCCCGTCGACCGGGGTGCGCCACGGGTCCGCGGACACCACCGGACGCTTGAGCAGCTGCCAGAGTGCGGGGGCGCCCGCTGCGATGTCGCCGCCGGGGTAGTTGGGGTTCTCCGCCTCGACCTCGACCGCGTTCCGCGAGTTCACCGCGACGATGAGGTCGCGAAACCCCGGGGCGAACCGCTCGATCTGCCGGATGACGGCCTCGGCGCGATCGGCCGTGCTGCCCGAGGGGACGTGCGTGTACGTCCAGAGCGTGTGTCCACCTGCGGGCGCCCGCGAGGCGTCGAACCCCGACGGCTGGGCGACGAGCACGTACGGCGCGTCCGGCAGGCCGCCGCGGGCGATGAGGTTCTCGGATGCCGCCATCTCACCGCGCGTGCCGCCGACGTGCACCGTCCCGGCGGAGCGGACCTCCGCGTTCCGCCACGGCACCGGCCCCGACAGCGCGAAATCCACCTTCGCGACCGCACCGCCGTAGCGGAAGCGCTCGAGTGCCCCGCGGTAGCCGGCGGGCACGACATCGCCGGCGATGCGCAGGAAGTCCCGCGGGATGACGTCCATCAGCACGGCTCGGGCGGGCGGCAGCTCGGCGAGCGAATGCACCTCGTGGCCCGTCACGATCTCGCCGCCGTGGGCGCGGAGGTCGGCGGCCATCGCGTCGACGATCCGTTGGCTGCCGCCGATCGGGATCGGCCATCCGCGTGCGTGCCCGTAGGTGGACAGCGCGAGCCCCGCCCCCGCTGCGGCGAGGCTCGGCAGCGACAGGATGGTGTGCGCGGCGACGCCGGTCAGCAGGGCGGGCGCGGCATCCTCCCGGAACCGCGCGTTCCACGCCGGGCCGCCCTGCTCCAGCGCCCGCAGTCCGAACCAGACGGCGGCCGACGGGTGGCGGGGCAGGCGGAGCAGCGGATGCCCCGTGAAGTCCGCGACCTGCGATGCCCGTTCGACCAGCGGACGCAGAAGACGTGCGTAGGCATCGCCGTCGCGTCCGAGCGTGTCGGCGGTGCGATCGAGGTCGCGGTAGGCGATGGCCGCTCGGCCACCGTCGAGCGGCTGCGCGAACGAGGCATCCGGGACGGCGAATTCCACCCGGCGGGTGAGCCCGAACTCGCGGAAGAACCGGCTCTCGAACGCGAGCGGGTGCACCGCCGAGCAGACGTCATGCCGGTAGCCGGGGAGCGTCATCTCCGCCGTCCGCGCACCACCGCCCAGCTGGTCGCCCTTCTCGTAGACCCGCACCGCCAGGCCCGCCCGCGCGAGCGTCACGGCGGCGGCGAGGCCGTTGGGGCCCGACCCGACGACGACCGCGTCGAGGTTCCGGTCGGTCATTCGCCGACGCCCTCGTCCTCGGCGGTGGTCTCGTCGGTGGGCCTGCTCGCACGCCCCTCGGCCAGGTAGGCGAGTCGGTGGAGCGTCTCGGCGTTGCGGAGCTGCAGCGGGATGTCGAGCAGCGGCTTGGGCACGAGACCCCCGGGACCGGCGACCGCCTCTTCCTGGATGCGGACGATGGCGCCCTCCGGGTGCGGCTTCACCTGGATGTCCACGCGCGCCTCGCCCATGGGCCACCCCTTCGCGCGGAGGACGATGTGCCGCGGGTGCTCGTACTCGAGGACCTCGGTCGCGTCGTCGATGAGGACCGGCCAGACGCCGAACGAGTGGTGGAGGCGGGATCCGACCTGCGGCCACGACTCGGCGACCTCACGCATCCGCGACGCACCCACCACCCAGGAAGGGAAGAGCCAGCCGTCGGCGAGGACGGCGAAGACGTCGTCAGGGGTGCAGGCGAACAGACGCGTGTTGCGGGACATCCCCCGACGCTATCGACTGGTCGGCATCCCGGCGGACGGGGTTGCGTGCGCCGGGCGGTCGTGTCAGACCAGCGCCTCGGCGCGCCGCGACGACCGCCGCTCGAGGGCGACGCTGAGCACCGCGATGCCGAGTCCGCCGACGGCGAGCGCGAGGCCCACCCATACCGGTGCGGTGAAGCCGAGTCCCGCCGCGATCACGGCGCCGCCGAGCGCGGCGCCGAGCGCATTGCCCGTGTTCAGCGCGGAATGGTTCAGGGCCGCGGCGATCGACTGGTTGTCGCCGGCGACGTCCATCAGCCGGGTCTGGATCGTCGGGCTCACGGCCGACGAGGCGAACCCGACGAGGAAGACGAAGGCGACCAGCGTGACGATCCAGCCCGAGGTCAGCGCGAGGAGCGCCTGCGCGAGGATCAGCAGTCCCATGAGGCCGAAGAGGGCACGGATGAGGTTGACGTCGGCGAGGTGCCCGCCGATGAGGTTGCCCACCGTCATCCCGATGCCGAGGATCACGAGGACGATCGGCACCGTCCACGCGGGCGACCCCGCCACCTCGGTCACGAGCGGCGCGACGTACGTGTAGACGGCGAAGAACCCACCGAAGCCCACCGCGCCGATGCCCAGCGCGAGCCAGACCTGCCCGATGCGGAAGACGCCGAGCTCGGCACGGATGGTGCGCGAGGGCTCCCCCGCGTGGGCGGGCACGGTGGCAGCGATGAGGGCCGTGGCGGCGGCGAAGATCGCGACCACGAGGACGAAGGCCCACCGCCACCCGAGGTGCTGCCCGAGGAAGGTGCCGAGCGGGACGCCGACGACGTTCGCGACGGTGAGACCGGTGAGGACGAACGCGACGCCCTTCGCGCGGTTGCCGGGTCCCATGACGTCGGCTGCGACGAGGGCGCCGATGCCGAAGTATGCACCGTGCGGGAGACCCGCCAGCAGGCGGGACGCCGCCACCAGCTCGAACGTCGGCAGGAAGAGTGTGAGTGCGTTGCACACCGTGAGGGCGAGCGCGAGGAGCAGCATCACGCGATGGCGGGGGTACTTCGCGACGGACGCCGCGATGGTCGGGGCGCCGATCACCACGCCCAGCGCGTAGAGGGTGATCAGCCATCCGGCCGACGCGATCGCGTCGGCCTGCGATGCGGCCCATGCGGACGGGAGCAGCTCACGGGCGATCTCGGGCAGGAGGCCCATCACGACGAACTCCGTCATCCCGATCCCGAAGCTGCCGACGGCGAGGGCGAACAGCGCACCGGTCGCGGCGCGCCGAGGAGTGGGGGAAGACGTCACTCCGGGAGTGTAGTGCCGCTCCCCTGCCCGTCACGAATCGATTCGATCGCCGACTCGAGGCGCTCGACCTTCCCGTCGAGTTCGCCCGTGTACCCGGGTCGGATGTCGGCCTTGAGCACGAGCGAGACCCGCGAGCCGAACGGCTGGACCGCGTCGACGGCGCCCTTCACGACGGCCATCACCTCGTCCCACTCCCCCTCGACCTCCGTGAACATCGACGTCGTCCGATGCGGCAGCCCGGATGCACGCACGACGGCGACCGCGGCCGCCACGGCGTCGTGGACCGAGCCGTCGGAACGGCCCGTGCCGCTGGGGGCGACGGAGAAGGCGATGAGCATGAGGACCTCCAGGTGCGGAACGGATCAGGACGAGGCGATGACCACAGGATGCCGCGCCGGCGCCGGCAGGCGGACGAGACGGACGAGCATCCAGACGAACAGGGCGGTGAGCGCGAGGTTGCGCGCGGTCAGGACGGTGACCGCGACCGGCTCGGGGACGAGGATCCCGGCGTACAGCACCGGGTACACGGCCTGGGTGAGCGCAGCGGCCAGGAGGACGAGGAGTCCCGGGCGGGCCCAGCGACGCCGGTCGACCACGAGACCGAAGACGACGATCGGGAACAGCCAGGTCTGGAACTGCGGCGAGCCGACCTTGTTGAAGACGATGAGCGCCGTGACGAGGGACAGTCCGAGCACCGGGAAGAGCCGCACGAAGGGCACCCCGCGCCGCACCTGCCACGTGCCCAGACCGGCGACCGCGAGCGCCGCGACGGCGAGGAGCGGCGTCATCGCGGCGATGACGATGTCGACGTGCGTCCCGGTGACCTGGAAGGTGAGCAGCTCCTGGTCGTAGAAGACCCAGAATCCCTCCAGCCCCAGGAGGGCGCCCCAGAGGTAGACCGCGCTCACCGGCGCCTCGACCTGCAGTCCGCGACCGGCCTGCCCCGCGACGAAGCCCAGCGCGTGCTCCGCGCCGCCGGCAGCCACGACTGCGGCCAGGACGACCGCGGTGACGACCGCGGCGCCGCCGACGATGGCGCCCCGGCGCCGCACCGCGATCACCGCTGCCGCGAGCAGCGCAGCCGGCCACACCTTCATCCACGTCGCCGCGGCGAGGAGGACGGACGCGAGCCACGGTCGGCCGATGAGCCACAGGCATCCGAGGATCGCCAGCGGCACCGTCACGCCGTCGATCCGGTACATGCCGACCGGTCCGAGACAGGCGATCGCCACCAGCCAGAACCACGCCGCCACCGCACGGCCGTGCGCGCGCCCCGACCCGAGCAGCACCCGGAAGGCGACCGCGTCGACCACCGTCACCAGGACCGCCCAGCCGAGGATGTAGTCGCCGACGAGCATCGCGGGTCCGTGTGCGAGGAGCATCGGCACGAGGGCGAGCTGCGGGTAGACCCACTGCTCGGTGACCCCGACGACCCCGCGTCCCTCGAACGCGGCGCTCGACCACGGCTCGTAGACGCGGTACACGTCGCCCATCGGCTCGTTCGGCATCAGGAAGCCGAGGACGGCGACGCCCACGTGCACGACGGCGAACGCGACCCAGAGTACGGCGCGGTTCGTCACGCGTCTCAGCCTAGGACGATCGCTCCGCGCTCACGCCGCCCCGCCGATCGCCTCGGCCACCGCGCGCGGCAGGTGCTCGGCGACGTCGAGCGCGGCGATCGGCCCGCCTGCCCGCTCGTCCGCGGCGAGTCGCCCTGCCCGTCCGTGCAGCCACACCGCGGATGCCGCGACCCGCTGCAAGGCCGTGAGGCCGGTCTCGTGCGAGGCGGCGACGGCGGCGCCGAGCGCTCCGGCGAGCACATCGCCCGTGCCCGCGGTCGCGAGCCAGGACGTCGGCGCCTCGACCGCGATCGGGGCCTGCCCGGGTGCGGCGACGCGCGTGGACGCGCCCTTGCGGACCACGACGGCCCCGAGCGCCTCGGCGGTCTCCTGGACGTCGTCGACGTCGGGGTCCAGGCCGAGCGACGCGCGCAGCCGGGCGTGCTCGCCCGCGTGCGGCGTGACGAGCACGGGTGCGCCTGCGCCCGCCGCGAGTCCGAGCGCCCCCGCATCGACGATGACGGGCACGTCCCCCTCGAGGATGCGACGGAGGGCCGCCGTCTCGCGTGCGGACCGGGCCTCGGCATCCGTCCCCGAGCCGATCACCCAGGCCTGCACCCGGCCGTCGGCGGTCACCGTCTCGGGGCGTCGCGCGAGCACGAGATCCTGGGCCCGGCGCGGCCCCGTGTACCGGACCATCCCGATGCCGGTGCGCCACGCGGCCTCGACACCGAGGACGGCCGCGCCCGGGAATGCGTCGGATCCGGTCCGAAGACCCACCACACCGCGGGAATACTTGTCGTCGGAGGCCACCGGCCCCCGGAGCACGGCGGACACGTCCGCCTTCGTCCACGCCCGCGCCGTCATGGCGCCACCCTACTTCGACGGAGACCCCCATGAGCCTGCTGCTGAGCCCTCTCGCGATCGACGGGCGGACCGTCCGCAACCGCCTGTGGGTGTCGCCGATGTGCCAGTACTCCGCCACCGACGGTCTGCCGGGCGAATGGCACCACGTGCACCTCGCGCAGTTCGCGTCGGGCGGTGCCGGCCTCGTGATCGCCGAGGCCAGCGCCGTCGTCCCCGAGGGCCGCATCAGCCCCGGCGACACCGGCCTGTGGAACGACGCGCAGCGGGATGCCTGGGCTCCGATCGTCGCGGCGATCCACTCCCGCGGGGCGGCCGCCGGCATCCAGCTCGCCCATGCCGGGCGCAAGGCGTCGACCTGGCGTCCGTTCGACGACGAGCGCGGCAGCGTCCCGGTCGAGCGCGGGGGCTGGGCGACGGTCGCGCCGTCGGCGATCGCCTTCGACGGCTACGCCGAGCCGGCCGCGCTCGACACCGCCGGGATCGAGCGGCTCGTGACGTCCTTCGCGGACGCCGCCCGACGTGCCGACGAGGCGGGGTTCGACCTCCTCGAGGTGCACGCCGCGCACGGGTACCTGCTGCACCAGTTCCTCTCGCCGCTGTCGAACCACCGGGACGACGAGTACGGCGGGTCGCTCGAGAACCGCGCACGCCTGCTGCTGCGGGTCGTGGAGGCCGTGCGGGATGCCGCGCCCGGCCGGATCCTCGCGGTCCGGTTCTCGGCGACGGACTGGGCGGACGGCGGCTGGCACGTCGACGAGACCGCGACGGTCGCCGGGTGGGTCGGCGGGCTCGGCGCACGCGTGATCGACATCTCGACTGGCGGGCTCGTCGCGCATCAGCGGATCACGACGGGGCCGGGCTACCAGGTGCCGTTCGCGGCGACGGTGCGCGAGCGCACCGGTCTGCTCGTCACCGCCGTCGGCGAGATCAGCGACGGTCCGCACGCGGAGCGGATCCTGCAGGACGGCCTCGCCGACGCGGTCATGGTCGGTCGCGGCTGGCTGCGCGACCCGCACTTCGCCCTTCGCGCCGCCGCCGAGCTGGCCGACGACGACGCCGCCGCGGCGCTCTGGCCGCCGCAGTACGTCCGCGCCCGGCCGCGCGCCTGACGGACGCACGAGGGGCGGGGATGCGACGCATCCCCGCCCCTCGTCGGCTCACCGGCGGCGAGTCGCGTCATGCACCTCGCCGACGAGCTCCTCGATGATGTCCTCGAGGAACAGCACCGCGGTGGTCTCCCCCGCCGAGTCGCGCACCTGCGCGAGGTGCCGGCTCGAGCGCCGCATGAGCGCGAGCGCGTCCTCGAGGTCGGTCGTCTCGCCGATCGGGATCATGTGGTGGATCCGCTTCGGCTTGATGGGGCGCGCCACGGTGTCCTCGGACCCCTCTCCCTCGGCCGCGCGCAGGACGTCCTTCAAATGGACGTAGCCGAGCGGCATCCCCTCGTCGTCGACGATCACGTACCGCGAGAAGCCATGCCGGGCGACCGCCCGCTCGATCTCGTCCGGTGTGGTCGACTCGGGCAGAGTCACGAGCTCCGAGAGCGGGACCGCGACATCCTTCGCCTTCTTGTCGGTGAACTCCACCGCCATCGCGACCGCGCCCGAGGCGTCGTCGAGCAAACCCTCCATCCGCGACTGGTTCACGATCGTGGCGACCTCGTCGAGGGTGAAGGTCGAGGCGGCCTCGTCCTTCGGCTCGACGCGGAACAGCCGCACGATGTGGTTGGCGATCCAGTTGAGCGCCACGATGATCGGGTGGAAGACCCGCGAGACGAACACGAGCGGCGGAGCGAGCATGAGCACCGCACGGTCGGGCAGCGAGAACGCGAGGTTCTTCGGGACCATCTCGCCGAACACGACGTGCAGGTACGAGACGAGCAGCAGGGCGATGACGAAGCCCGTGACGTCGACGACCGCGTAGGGCAGCCCGATGGCCTCGAGCGGCACGGCGAGCAGATGGTGGATCGCCGGCTCCGACACGTTCAGGATCAGCAGCGAGCAGATCGTGATGCCGAGCTGGCAGGTCGCGAGCATCAGGGTCGCGTGCTCCATCGCCCACAGCGCGGTCTTGGCAGAGCGCGAGCCCTTCTCGGCGAGCGGCTCGATCTGCGACCGGCGCGCCGAGATGACGGCGAACTCGGCGCCGACGAAGAAGGCGTTGGCGACCAGCAGGACGACCAGCCATGCGATTCCGGCCCAGTCGTTCATCGTCGCTCACCCCCTTCGGTCTCGGCTCCGACAGGCACGGGCGCGGCCACGAACTTGACGCGGTCGACGCGCCGGCCGTCCATGCGCTGCACGGTGATGGTGCCGTCCTCGATCCGGATCTCGTCCCCGACGGCGGGGATGCGTTCCAGCGTCGCCATGATGAAGCCGCCCACGGTGTCGTAGACGTCCCCCTCCGGGACGCGGATGCCGGTGCGGTCGAGCACCTCGTCGGGTCGGAGGTCGCCCGGGAAGATGATCGAGCCCTTGGCACGCACCACGCCCGCGCGGCTGCGGTCGTGCTCGTCGAGCACCTCGCCCACGATCTCCTCCACGAGGTCCTCGAGGGTCACGACGCCCGCCGTCCCGCCGTACTCGTCGACGACGACGGCCATCTGGTAGCCGCGGGAGCGGAGCTCCGACATCAGCCCGTCCAGGTGCACGGCCTCGGGGACGCGGAGCGGCTCCTCGGCGATGGCTGCCACGGGGACGTCGCCGCGACGCTCCCGGGGCACCGACACGGCCTGCTTCAGATGCACGATGCCCGAGATGTCGTCCATGGACTCGCCGTACACGGGGAAGCGGCTGTGGCCCGTGCGGCGCGCCAGCTGGATGACCTCTTCGACGCAGTCGTCGGCGGCCACCGCGTGCAGGCTGGGGCGCGGTGTCATCACATCTGCCGTGGTCAGCCGCGAGAAGGTGAGGGTCCGATCCAGCAGCGACGCGGTGTCCTTCTCGAGCACGCCCGCGCTCGCCGATCGGCGGACGAGGCTCGACAGCTCCTCGGCGGTGCGGGCGCCGGAGAGCTCCTCCTTGGGCTCGACGCCTATCGATCGCAGCACCGCGTTGGCGCTGCCGTTGAGGAGTGTGATGGCGGGACGGAACACCGTCGTGAAGACGGTCTGGAACCCGATGACGAGCTTCGCGGTCTGTCGCGGCACGGCGAGGGCGAAGTTCTTCGGGACGAGCTCACCGATGATCATCGAGAAGATCGTCGCAGCCGAGATGGCCACGACGGTCGCGATGGGGCGGGATGCCGCTTCGGGCACGCCCCACGCGGTGAACAGCGGGCTCATCAGGTTCGAGAGCGCGGGTTCCATGGTGTAGCCGGTCAGCAGCGTGGTCAGGGTGATGCCGAGCTGCGCGCTGGACAGGTGCGTCGAGGTGATCCGCAGCGCGTTGATCGTCAGCGACAGTCGGGATTCGCCGGCCGCGCGACGCGCTTCGAGGTCGGCGCGGTCGAGGTTGACGAGCGCGAACTCGCTCGCCACGAACAGGCCGGTCCCCACTGTCAGCAGGAGCCCCACGCCCAACATGACGTAGTCCATCACGCGTCACCCCCGTCCGTCGGGGAGCTGGGTCGGTGGGGCGAGGGTCTACTGGGAGGGTCGTCCATTGTGCCGACGATTCTACGGCACGCCCGCACCCGCGCGGCAGCCCGGCGGACGCACTCCGGTCACCAGCTGACGGGCAGCGCCTTGCCCTCCTCGTAGCCGGCGGCGGACTGCAGCCCGACCGTCGCGCGCCCGTGGAACTCGGGTACCGTCGCCGCGCCGGCGTACGTGAACGAGGACCGCACCCCGGAGGTGATCATGTCGACGAGGTCCTCGATGCTGGGCCGCAGCGGGTCGAGGTAGATCCGGGACGAGGAGATGCCCTCGGCGAAGAGCTCCTTGCGGGCGCGCTCGAAGGCGTCGAGGCGACCGAAGCGGCCCTGGACCGCCTTCGTGGAGGCCATGCCCCACGACTCCTTGTAGACGCGTCCTTCCGCGTCGGTGCGCAGTTCACCGGGCGCCTCGATGGTCCCGGCGAACCACGAGCCGACCATGACGGATGCCGCGCCTGCCGCCAGGGCGAGGGCGACGTCGCGCGGGTACCGCACGCCGCCGTCCGCCCAGACGTGGGCGCCCGCGGCCCTGGCTGCTTCCGCGGTCTCGAGGACCGCGGAGAACTGCGGACGCCCGACGGCGGTCATCATGCGCGTCGTGCACATGGCGCCGGGGCCTACGCCCACCTTGAGGATCGTGGCGCCCGCCTCGACGAGATCGGCGACGCCCTCCGCCGTCACGATGTTGCCCGCGACGATGGGAAGGCCGAGCTTCAGCTCGCCGACCGTGCGCAGCGCCCGCAGCATGCTCTCCTGATGGCCGTGCGCGGTGTCGACCACGAGGGCGTCGACACCGGCGGCTGCGAGCGCCGTCGCCTTCGCGGCGACGTCGCCGTTGATGCCGACGGCGGCGGCCACGATGAGCCTCCCGTCCGCGTCGACCGCGGGACGGTAGATCGAGGCGCGCAGCGCGGTGCGCTGCGAGAGAGTGCCCACCAGGTGCCCCTGGTGCAGGACGGTGACGATGTCGGCATCCGCCGCGACCAGGAGGTCGAAGGCCGCGCGGGCACCGTCCACGTCGTCGGCGTCGATGGATGCCGCGCGCCCTCGCACGAGATCCCCCAGCTTCGCGTCGGGCAGCGCCGTCCCGAGTCGCTCGGCCGGGACGATGCCCAGGATGTCGTCGACGCGGACATCGGGGCCGCCCGTCGCCACGACGACGCCGTGTCCCGGAGCAGGCGGCAGCAGGGCCGCCGCGTCGGCGACGAGTGCCTCGGGCGGGAGGACGAGCGGGGTGTCCCACGGAACCGGCTGCGCCTTGACCCATCGGATGCCGGCATCCACATCCTGCAGCGGCATGTCCTGCGGCAGGACGGCGAGGCCGCCCCGGCGCGCGAGCGCGGCCGCGAGCCGCGGTCCCGTCACGGAGTTCATGTTCGAGGCGACGAGCGGGATGGTGGCGGGGGTGCCGTCTCCGGGGGACAGATCGACGTCGAGACGGCTCGACACGCCGGAGCGTCGCGGGACGAGGAAGACGTCCGAGTACGTGAGGTCGACGGTGGGCCGCTCGCCGGAGAAATGCATACGTCCACGGTAGGCGACGGGCACGGCCGGGAGGGGGCCCCGGCGGGTCGTCGGGGGGTGAACCTGGGATACCCTTGACATCTGTGCGCGAGGCCGCGCGGGCACCGCACATCTCGAACTCGACGACGAAAGCAGGCGGAACCGTGTCCAGTCAGGCGACCGGCGTGGGAACTACGAGTGACGGGGAGTTCGGAGCCAACGAATGGCTCGTCGCAGAGCTGTACGAGCAGTACAGCCGCGACAAGAACTCGGTCGACAAGGAGTGGTGGCCGATCCTCGAGGCCTACACGCCCGACGGCGGCACCCCCGTCGCACCGACTCCGGAGGCATCCGCACCCGCTGCCCCCGCCGCACCGGCCGCTGAGGCGCGTCCCGCCGTGAACGGGAGCAACGGCACGCAGCCGGTCGCGCGCACGACCGCCCGCCCCGCCGCGCCGCAGCCGATCCCCGCCGAGGCGCCGAAGAAGGCGCCCGCCGCCGAGCGCGCCGCCGGGGACGACGTCGTCACGCCGCTGCGCGGTCTGCCGAAGACCCTCGCCGCGAACATGGACGAGTCCCTGACCGTCCCCACCGCCACGAGCGTCCGTACGATCCCGGCCAAGCTGATGATCGACAACCGCATCGTCATCAACAACCACATGTCCCGCACCCGCGGCGGCAAGGTCAGCTTCACCCACATCATCGGCTGGGCGCTCATCCAGGCGCTGAAGGCCTTCCCGACGCAGAACGTCTTCTACGCGGAGGTCGACGGCAAGCCCTCGGTCGTGGCCCCCGCGCACATCAACCTCGGCATCGCGATCGATCTGCCGAAGCCGGACGGGACGCGCGCGCTCATGGTCCCGAGCATCAAGCGCGCCGAGGAGCTCACCTTCGGCGAGTACCTCTCGGCCTACGAGGACCTCGTCCGCCGCGCGCGCGGCAACAAGCTCACCGCCGCGGACTTCCAGGGCACCACCGTTTCGCTGACCAACCCCGGCGGAATCGGGACCGTGCACTCGGTCCCCCGCCTCATGAAGGGGCAGGGCTGCATTATCGGCGCCGGCGCCCTCGACTACCCGGCCGAGTTCCAGGGCTCGAGCGAGAAGACCCTCAGCGAGCTCGGCATCGGAAAGACGATCACGCTGACCAGCACCTACGACCACCGCGTCATCCAGGGTGCGGGCTCGGGCGAGTTCCTGAAGATCGTCCACCAGCTGCTCATCGGGCAGGAGGGGTTCTACGAGGACATCTTCGCGGCCCTCCGCATCCCCTACAAGCCGATCCGGTGGTCGAGCGACATCAAGGTCGACATCGCCGAGCGCGTCGACAAGACCGCCCGCGTCCAGGAGCTCATCAACTCCTTCCGCGTGCGCGGCCACATGATGGCCGACATCGACCCGCTCGAATACGTGCAGCGCACGCACCCCGACCTCGAGATCGAGAACCACGGTCTGACGTTCTGGGACCTCGACCGCGAATTCGTCACGGGCGGCTTCGGCGGTAAGCGCACCATGAAGCTCCGCGACATCCTCGGCATCCTGCGCGACTCGTACTGCCGCACCGTCGGCGTCGAGTACATGCACATCCAGGACCCCGCGCAGCGGAAGTGGTTCCAGGACAACCTCGAGGTGAAGTACCAGAAGCCGGGCCACGACGAGCAGCTGCGCGTCCTCGGCAAGCTGAACCAGGCCGAGGCGTTCGAGACCTTCCTGCAGACGAAGTTCGTCGGGCAGAAGCGCTTCAGCCTCGAAGGCGGCGAGTCCCTCGTCCCGCTGCTCGACCAGGTCCTCCAGGGCGCTGCCGTCGAGGGGCTCGACGGCGCCGCGATCGCGATGGCGCACCGCGGACGCCTCAACGTCCTCACCAACGTGGCAGGCAAGACGTACAGCCAGATCTTCCGCGAGTTCGAGGGCTCGGTCGCGGTGGGCTCGAAGAGCGGGTCCGGCGACGTCAAGTACCACCTGGGCACCCAGGGCACCTTCGTCGCCGACGGCGGTGAAGAGCTGCCCGTGTACCTGGCCGCCAACCCGTCGCACCTCGAGACCGTCGACGGCGTGCTCGAGGGCATCGTCCGGGCAAAGCAGGACCGGCTGCCGATCGGATCGTTCTCCTGGCTGCCGATCCTCGTCCACGGCGATGCGGCCTTCGCCGGCCAGGGCGTCGTCATGGAGACGTTGCAGATGTCGCGCCTGCGTGGCTACCGCACCGGCGGCACCGTGCACGTCGTGGTCAACAACCAGGTCGGGTTCACCACCCTCCCCCTCGACGCACGCACCTCGATCTACGCCACCGACGTCGCCAAGACGATCCAGGCCCCGATCCTGCACGTCAACGGCGACGACCCCGAGGCCGTCGTCCACGTGGCCGAGCTCGCGTTCCGCTACCGCCAGGAGTTCAACCGCGACGTCGTCATCGACCTCGTCTGCTACCGCCGACGCGGCCACAACGAGGGCGACGACCCCTCGATGACCCAGCCGCTGATGACCAACCTCATCGAGGCGAAGCGCTCGGTGCGCAAGCTCTACACCGAGTCGCTCGTCGGCCGCGGCGACATCACCGAGGAGGAGTACGACACGGCGAAGCAGGACTTCCAGAACCGTCTGGAGATCGCCTTCGCCGAGACGCACGCCGCGCAGACCGGAACCTCACCGGTGGTCGCCGCCGACGAACCGCAGGAGCCCGCCGTCGGCGAGCCCGAGTCGACCGGGGTCGACCGTGCCGTCATCGAGCGTGTGGGCGACGCCTTCGTGAACAAGCCCGAGGGCTTCACGGTGCACACGAAGCTCCAGCAGCTCCTCGACAAGCGCCACGACATGAGCCGCAACGGCAAGATCGACTGGGGCTTCGGAGAGCTGCTCGCGTTCGGATCGCTCCTCACCGAAGGCACCAACGTCCGTCTGGCCGGCCAGGACGTCCGCCGCGGCACCTTCGTGACGCGTCACTCGGTGATGCACGACCGCGACAACGGCCAGGAATGGCTGCCCCTGTCGAACCTCAGCGACAACCAGGGCCGCTTCTACGTCTACGATTCCCTCCTCAGCGAGTACGCCGCCATGGCGTTCGAGTACGGGTACTCGGTCGAGCGCGCAGACACCCTCACCCTCTGGGAGGCGCAGTTCGGCGACTTCGCCAACGGCGCGCAGTCGGTCATCGACGAGTTCATCTCGTCGGCCGAGCAGAAGTGGGGTCAGCAGTCGGGCGTCGTCCTCCTGCTCCCCCACGGCTACGAGGGACAGGGTCCGGACCACTCGTCGGCCCGCATCGAGCGCTACCTGCAGATGTGCGCCCAGGACAACATGACCGTCGCGCGCCCCTCGACGCCGGCGTCGTACTTCCACCTGCTGCGCCGTCAGGCCTACGCCCGACCGCGCCGTCCGCTGGTGGTCTTCACGCCCAAGGCCATGCTGCGCCTGCGCAACGCGACGAGCGCTGTGGAGGACTTCACCCAGGGCAGGTTCGAGCCGGTGATCGACGACCAGCGCGGGCTCGACCGAGGCGCCGTCACGCGCGTGCTCCTGCACGCTGGCAAGGTGCATTGGGACCTCGTCGCGGAGCTCGACAAGAACCCGAACGAGCGCGTCGCCCTGGTGCGGATGGAGCAGTACTACCCGGCGCCGGTCGACCAGCTGAACGCGATCCTCGACAGCTACCCGAACGCGGAGCTGTTCTGGGTCCAGGAGGAGCCCGAGAACCAGGGAGCGTGGCCCTTCATCTCGCTCGAGGTCTCGAAGCACCTGCACGGCCGCACCATCCGCCGCATCTCCCGCGCCGCGGCGGCGTCGACGGCCACCGGGTCGCCGAAGGTGCACGCCCGCGAGCAGGCGTCGATCATCGAACAGGCGCTGTCGTTCTGACTGCTCCGCGGTCGTGATCGATCAGCCGCTGCATTGAGCAGTCCCGCGTGCGCGTCGCCCTGGTGATCAACCGGGCGGCGCGCGCGGGCGCGCCCTCGACCGTGCCCGGCGCTGTCGCCGACCTGCTCCGGGAGGCCGGGGTCGAGGTCGCGGTCCACCACCCCACGGATGCGGCATCCACGACCGGCGCGATCATCGACCTCGTCGCCGGGCGTCCCGACGCCGTCCTCGTCGCCGGCGGCGACGGGACGGTGGGCGCCGCGCTGGCCGTGGTGGCGGGCACCGGCATCCCCCTCGGTCTCGTGCCCACCGGAACGGGCAACGACCTGGCCCGCGACCTGGGCGTCCCAGTGCTCGACGCCCGGGCAGCCGCGGCGGCCGTGGTCGAGGGTCGCCGGCGCAGCATCGACCTCGCGCGAGTGCGGATCGACGGGTCGGAGCGTGTGTTCAGCACGGTGTTCGCCTGCGGATTCGACTCGCGCGTGAACGAACGGGCGAATCGGATGCGGTGGCCCCGGGGACCGCTCCGGTACACCCTCGCCGTGCTCATCGAGTTCATCGCGCTGCGGGCGACGCGGATGAGGCTGACGATGGAGTCGGCCGACGGCTCGACCCGGATCATCGACGAGGAGCTGCTCGTCGCCGCCGTCGGCAACACCGCGAGCTACGGCGGCGGCATCCCGATCTGTCCGGGGGCCCGGATCGACGATGGGCTCCTCGAGGTGACCCTTGTCCGACGCGCGGGCCGGCTGCGTCTGCTCGGGGTGCTCCGGCGGGTGTATGCCGGGACGCACGGCGTCTCCGCCTTCGTCGAGATGCACCGGGTGCGGTCAGTCACCCTGGAGGGCGCAGGGCTCATCGGGTACGCCGACGGCGAGCGCATGGGTCCGCTTCCCGCGCGGATCGAAGCGGTTCCCGCCGCCGCTGTCGTCCTGACGCCCCGCTGAGCCGGTCGCCACGGGTCTGCGGGCCCGCGCCGGGTCAGTGGTGCGTCGCCTGCTCCGCCCGGAGCGCCGCGAGCACCTGGTCGCGCAGCTCCTCGGGAGCCGCCTCCTTGCACGCGCGCGCGACCACTGCGGTCAGGGTCGTCGCGACGAGCGCCTCGTCACGACACGACGGGCAGTTCTCGAGATGTTCGGTGATGTCCGAGTGCTGCGTCTTGCAGACCTCGTTGCGGAGGTACTCCTCGAGGTCTTTGCGCGCCTTGTCACAGCCGCAGTCGGTCATCTCGCACTCCTCGTGGCGGGCACGTCGATGCCGCGCTCTTTCGCATAGTCGGACAGCAAGTCGCGCAGCTGGCGTCTGCCGCGGTGCAGGCGGCTCATGACCGTGCCGATGGGGGTTTTCATGATGTCCGCGATCTCCTGATACGCGAACCCTTCGACGTCCGCGAGGTACACGGCCAGTCGGAAGTCCTCGGGGAGGGACTGCAGGGCGTCCTTCACGACGGATGCCGGCATGTGGTCGATCGCCTCGGCCTCCGCCGAGCGCGCCGACGACGCGGTCGTCGACTCGGCACCGCCCAGCTGCCAGTCCTCCAGGTCGTCGATCGTCCCCTGGTAGGGCTCGCGCTGCTTCTTGCGGTACGTGTTGATGTACGTGTTCGTCAGGATCCGGTACAGCCACGCCTTGAGGTTGGTGCCCTGCGTGAACGACGACCACGCCGCGAATGCCTTGACGAACGTCTCCTGGACGAGGTCGGACGCATCGGCGGGGTTGCGGGTCATCCGCATCGCGGCGGCATAGAGCTGGTCCATGAAGGGCAGCGCCTGCTCCTCGAACTGGGTACGCGGGTCTTCGACCGCCTGTTCGTTCATCACGGGCCAGTCTACGTCGGCCCATTCGGCGAGCCCGGGCGCGTCCAATGCCGCGATCATCGTGCTCCCCTCGTCTGCGGTCGGTGGATGCCTGCTGATCGACGAGCAGGCACAGAGAGGTGAACCGGCACGCGGGGCTCGCTATTCCCGCCCGATCGGGCGGCGACGCTCGAGGGTCCGCAGCGGGGTCGCCGACGGTCGGTAGGCTGAAGGCGATGACCGACGCCGCGTTCCCCCCGCACACGCCCGCCGAGCAGACCACCGCGCCGTGGCCGGCTCCGACGCCGGGCGCGCCGGTGCACGCCCGCGTCACCGTCCCGGGGTCGAAGTCGCTCACCAACCGTGAGCTCGTCCTCGCGTCGATCGCCGATGGCCCGAGCCTGCTCTCCGCTCCGCTGCACTCCGACGATTCGGCTCGGATGATCGCCGCGCTCCGCTCGCTCGGGGTGTCGATCGTCGAGGTGCCGGGCGACGGCCCCTTCGGGCCCGATCTGGAGATCACGCCGCCTGCGACCTTCCGGGGTGGCACCACCGTCGACTGCGGTCAGGCGGGTACTGTCATGCGCTTCGTGGCACCCATCGCAGGGCTCGCGGTGGGCGACGTCCATCTCACCGCGCACCCGACCGCGATGCACCGCCCCATGGGGGCGATGATCCACGCGCTCCGCGAGGTGGGCGCCGACATCGACGACGCCGGCAGCTGGGCACTGCCCTTCGACGTCCGCGGCCACGGACACATCCGCGGCGGCGAAGTCACGATCGATGCCAGTCAGTCGAGCCAGTTCGTCTCGGGCCTGCTGCTGGCCGCGGCGCGCTTCGACGTCGGGCTGCGCCTCATCCACGAAGGCGAACGCCTGCCCAGCCTCCCCCACATCGAGATGACGGTCGAAGCCCTCGCCCGACGAGGCGTGCACGTCGAGCATCCGAGCCCGAACGAATGGCTGGTTCCCGCGGGCCCCGTCCGCGGGAAGGACATCGCGATCGAGCCGGACCTCTCCAACGCCGCGCCATTCCTGGCGGCAGCGGTCCTGACCGGGGGGTCGGTGACGGTCCCCGGGTGGCCCGCGCACTCCACCCAGCCCGGGGCGCTCCTCGCCGACATCCTGCCGGTGATGGGGGCGCGCGCCTCTCGTCGCGCCGGCGCGCTGACCGTGAGCGCCGGCGACGCGATCACGGGGGTCGACCTCGATCTGTCGGCCGCGAGCGAGCTCACCCCGACCCTGTTCGCGCTCGCCGCCTTCGCGGACGCGCCCACGACCTTCCACGGCATCGGCCACATCCGCGGCCACGAGACCGATCGGATCAGTGCGCTGGTCGAGAACCTGAGAGCCCTCGGCGGCGAGGCCGAGGAGCGCGAGGACGGCATCCGGGTGATCCCGCGCCAGCTCCACGGCGGGCTCTGGCGTGCGCACCACGACCACCGCATGGCGACTGCCGGCGCCGTGATCGGCCTCCGCGTGCCGGGTGTCGAGGTCGACGACATCGGCACCACCGCGAAGACGATGCCCGAGTTCCCCCAACTCTGGGAGGGCATGCTCGCGTGAGCTGGCTCGACGGCGACGATGACGACGACGACCTCGGCTACGACGAGGCCGACATCCGCGTCCGACCGAACCCGAAGGCCAACCGGCCGCGCACCAAGCGACGGCCCGCGCACGCGGACGCCGCATCCGCCCGCGTCCTCGGCGTCGACCGCGGCCGCTACACGGTCCTCGTGGACGAAGACGGTCCCGACGAACGCCCCGTGCTCGCCAGTCGGGCGCGCGAACTCCGCAAGCAGCCGATCGTCAACGGCGACCGCGTGCGGGTCGTGGGTGACACCTCGGGCTCCGACGGCACCCTCGCCCGGATCGTGACGGTCGACGAGCGCACGTCCCTCCTCCGACGCAGCGCCGACGACACCGACCACATCGAGCGGATCATCGTCGCCAATGCCGATCAGATGCTCGTCGTCGTCGCCGCCGCAGACCCCGAGCCTCGCCCCCGACTCGTCGACCGCTACCTGATCGCGGCCCTCGACGCAGGGATGCATCCGATGCTCGTCGTGACCAAGACGGACCTCGCCGACCCGAGTGGCTTCCTGGCCCACTTCGAGGGTCTCGACGACCTGGAGGTGTTCCGCAGCGGGCGGGAGCAGATGCCGGTGGACGCCATCGGCGAGCGTCTCGCGGGGCACGCCACGGTGTTCGTCGGGCACTCCGGCGTCGGCAAGTCGACGCTCGTGAACGCCCTCGTCCCGACGGCTCTGCGCGCGACTGGACATGTCAACGAGGTCACCGGCCGCGGCCGGCACACGTCCAGCTCCGCGGTGTCGCTGCGCTACGCCGGGCCGGCGGGCCGCGGATGGGTCATCGACACCCCGGGCGTGCGGTCGTTCGGACTCGGACACGTCGACCCGGCGAACATCCTCAAGGCGTACACCGATCTCGCCGTCATCGCCGAGGAGTGCCCACGCGGCTGCACCCACCTCCCCGATGCCCCCGACTGCGCGATCGTCGAGGCCGTCGCGGAGGGCAGACTCGGCGACCGCGGCGCTGCGCGCCTGGACTCGCTGCAGCGGCTGCTGGCGACGTTCGCCTCCTAGCGGACCGGCCTACACTGGGCGGATGCCCCGACTCGAGACCGGAACACCCGCGCCCGACTTCTCCCTCGTCGATCAGGACGGCGCGCCCGTCGCACTCGCGGATCTTCGCGGGCGGAAGGTCATCGCCTTCTTCTACCCCGCGGCGATGACCCCCGGCTGCACGACCGAGGCCTGCGACTTCCGCGACAGCATCGCGCCCCTGCAGGACGCCGGATACACCGTCGTGGGCATCTCGCGCGACGATCCGTCGAAGCTCCGCGAGTTCCGCGAGCGGGACGCACTCCCCTACTCGCTGCTGAGCGACCCCGATCACGCCGTCCATGAGGCGTACGGTGCGTGGGGCGAGAAGATGAACTACGGCAAGCTCGTCGAGGGCGTCATCCGCTCGACGTTCGTCATCGACGAAATCGGAACCATCACCCACGCCCTGTACAACGTGAAGGCGACCGGCCACGTCGCACGGATCCGGGGCCTGCTCGAGGTCTGATCAGGCGTCGGACGATGCTCCACGGGACCGCGCACCGGCGGCGCGCGCCGCAGCGATGAGCAGGACGAGTCCCACGATCGCCGGCACCGCGACGGCTGCGGCACGGGAGGCATCCGCCCCTTCACCGGTCAGCAGGCCGATCGCGATCGACAGCACGAGGAGCTGCACGACGACACCTCCCGAGCGCCCCCAGGACCCTCCCCGCCAGACGGCGACGGCGAATCCCGCCACCGCGGCCGCGCCGATCAGGGTGAGGACGAGGAGAGCGACCGAGCTGCTCGCCGACCCACTGTCGCCGCGCACCAGCGCGACGAGCTCCCACACGGCGAGGGTCAGGATCGCTGCGGCCTCGAGTCCCAGCCAGACGGCTGCGCCGCGCTCCACGCCGGTCGTCCGGATCATCGCCACCTCCTGGGCGGGACTGCCCCGCGGCGCCGGGCGCACCCGGTTCCGGGCAGGGCGACGCGCCGAAATACTCCGTTAACCCTTGATTCACATGCCGGGGCATGGGAATATTGACGGGCAAGTGTGCTCCCACAGCGGCGTGGGGCGAGCGTCTGCTCGCACACCACCACCAGGTTAGACGACGTCGCCCGGCGTCGCATCCCGACCAATGATCCCCCAAGGAGCACCGCTATGGATTGGCGCGACAAAGCCGCCTGCCTGACCGTCGACCCGGAACTGTTCTTCCCCGTGGGGAACACCGGCCCCGCCGTCGACCAGATCGAGAAGGCGAAGACCGTCTGCGCCCGGTGCACCGTCACCGAACTCTGCCTCCAGTACGCCCTCGAGACCGGTCAGGACTCGGGCGTGTGGGGCGGCCTCTCCGAAGACGAGCGCCGCGCGCTCAAGCGCCGCGCCGCTCGCGCCCGCCGCGCCTCCTGAGCCGGCTCGCCGCGGCGCGCAGTGCCGTGCCGCGGCCGGACGGGTTCTCCGTCAGCTCCGCGACCGCTGGATGTAGCGCAGCGGGATCTCGATCGTCACTTCGGTGCCGCTGCCCATCAGGGTGTGCCAGTCGATGGTCCCGCTGAGCTCGCCCTGGATGAGCGTGCGGACGATCTGCGTCCCGAGCCCGCGACCCACCTGACCCTCCGGCAGGCCGACGCCCGTGTCCCGCACGCGGACGAGGAGTCGTTCCTCGTCGCGCTCCGCGATGATCTCGACCTCGCCCTCCTTGTCGGCGAGACCGTGCTCGACCGCGTTGGTCACGAGCTCGGTCAGCGCCAACGCGAGCGGCGTCGCGTATTCGCTCGGCAGCGTGCCGAACGTCCCCGTCTTCAACGTGCGCGCGCGGGTGTTCGGTGCGGCCGCGACCTCGGCGACGAGCTTGAGCACCCGCTCGAAGACGTCGTCGAAATCGACGACCTGCGCGAGTCCCTCCGAGAGGGTGTCGTGAACGACGGCGATCGCCGAGACACGACGCATGGCCTGGGTCAGCGCGTCGCGACCCTCGTCCGAGTGCGTGCGGCGCGCCTGGATGCGCAGCAGCGAGGCGACCGTCTGCAGGTTGTTCTTGACGCGGTGGTGGATCTCGCGGATCGTCGCGTCCTTCGTGATGAGCTCCTGCTCCTGGTGACGGATCTCGCTCACGTCGCGGCACAGCACGATGGCGCCGATGCGGTTGCCGTTCTCCCGCAGCGGGATCGTCCGGAGCGACACCGTGACGCCGCGGGCTTCGACGTCGGCGCGCCACGGCGCGCGCCCCGCCATGACGATCGGCAGCGACTCGTCGAACTGGCGCGACGCCGGCATGAAGGTGCTGGCGACCTCGACGAGCGACTCGCCCTCGAGTTCGTCGTCGAACCCGAGTCGATTGAAGGCGGACAGGGCGTTGGGACTGGCGAAGGTGGTGATGCCGTCGACGTCGAGACGGATGAGTCCGTCCGATGCACGCGGCGCGCCGCGGCGCGGGGAGGTCGGCGCCGTGAGGTCCGGGAAGTCCGCCGACGCGATCATGCCGAAGAGGTCGTCCGCGCATTCGTTGAAGGTGATCTGCTGCCGCGACGGCGTGCGAGCCTCGCCGAGGTTGGTGTGGCGCGTGAGGACGCCGATGACCCGGGCATCCCTCCCCTGCGCCGCGCGCTCCCGAACGATCGGCACCGCGCGGACGCGCGTCGGGGTCTCCTCGAACCAGTCCGGCGACGCGGAGTCGACGACCCGGCCCTGCACGAAGGCGTCCTTGACCTGCGTGCGCCACTGCGGTCGGACGAGGTCGCCGACGATGTCGCGGTAGAACAGGGTCGCGGCCCCGCTCGGGCGGGTGTGGGCGACGGCGATGAACGAATCGTCTGCGGTCGGCACCCACACCACGATGTCCGCGGAGGCCAGGTCGGCGAGCAGCTGCCCGTCTCCGGCGAGGCGATGCAGCCATTCGACGTCTTCCGCCGTCGATCGGCCTTGGGCGTAGACGAGGTCGCTGAGCGTGGACACGACCTCCAGCCTAGATGCTGGAGATCGCCGGGCATCGAGGACTCGGGTCGCCCTCAGGCGGTGCGCGCGAGTCGGCGCCGCGACTGTCTGCGCAGTGGGAGCTCGCTCTCCTCGCGCGGGACTCGGACGGACTCGGAGACGAACCGTCGGACGGCGGCGGGCACCGCCGAACGCGGAGCGACGTGGGCGATCGGGCGCGCGGAGAGCATCGCGGCATCCGTCCCTCGCGGGTCCCACGGCACGAATGAGACGTCCGAGACGCCGGTGTAGCGCTCGAGCGTCCGGCGCACCTGGCCCCGCGCGTCGACGCCGAGGGCGCCGGCGCGCGTCTTGTTCACCACCACCCGCACGGGGGCGGTGCCGGTGGCCGCGCGGAGGTCCGGCCACGCCCGCACGAACCGCGACACGCCGACCGCGTCCGCCGAGAGGACGGCGACGACGAGATCCGCGGTCTCGAGGGTCGCGAGGGTCGCCGCGTTGCGACGCGGGCCGTCGACCAGGTCGCTGACGATCTCCTCGTCGCGCTCGAGGGGCGCCGCCAGGTCGACGACGGTGTCGTCGACCCAGTCACGGCAGACGTCGAGGGCCGCCAGCACCCGGGGGTGGGAGAGCTCGGGCCAGCGGCCCGGACGGTTGAGGCCGGCGAGGACCTCGACGTCGCCGAGGGTCGCGGCGATGCGCGCGAGTTCGGCGACCGTCAAGGCGCCGCGCTCGGCCTGACGGCACGCGGCCGCGAACCCCGGGCCCTCGTCGGGCAGCCCGGTCGCCAGTGCGACCGACGGAGCGTGGGAGTCGGCGTCGACCAGCGCCACCTGCCGCGTGCCGTCCGCGAGCGCGCAGGCGATCTCGACGGCGAGCGTGGTGCGCCCCGGTGCCCCGTGGGGTCCCCAGACGGCGATCACGCGTCCTCGCCCGGGGGCGGTCACGGCCTCGGAGGGGACGGGGATGGCCAGCAGCACGGATGCCGGCGCATCGAGCTCGTGCGGGATGAGACCGAGCGAGGTGGCGAGCCGCCGCTCCGATCCGTTCGCGCACAACGGCACGAGCCGGACGGAGAGTCGATCGCACGCCGCGACGAGCGCCGCGGTGACCGTCGCAGACCGCCCCTCGACGATCAGCAGGTCGGCGCGGGAGAGTTCGGCCAGCAGCTCTGCCGCGTCGGGCCCGGCCGTCGCGTCCTGCACCGCAGCGGCGGGTGCGGACGCGGCGACCACCGCGCGCACCTCGACGCCCTCGGCCGCAGCATCCGCCGCGAGTTCGCGACCGCGGCGCCCGTCGACGGCGACGACGACCCTCATCCCTCGGCTCCCGCGACCGGGACGACCGACAGCCCGCTGCCGTCCGCGATCGCCGCGAGCGTCGCGGCGACGTCGGCGCGCGGGATGACGAGTTCGAGCGAGACCTCCCGGCCGGAGACGACGGCGTCGTCCCGCGCGACCGAGACGACGGTGGCCGAGGGGACGAGGATGGCGGGCACGGCGAACGCACCGCCCTCCTCGGGGGCGGCCGCCCAGACCTCCACGAGCGAGCCCGCGTCGATCGACGCGGAGATCTCGCCCGCGGTGTCGATCACGACCGTCGTCGTGGTCGCGGCATCCGCCTCGTCCACGGCGGCGACCGGGACGAGTTCGCCCTCCTCGATCGTGCGGGTGGCGATCACGCCCGGTGCGAGCGACGCGGGCGAGACGTAGGCCTCTCCCGAGGGGCCGAGGGCGACGTCGACGACGCGCAGGTCGTCGGCGGTCACGGCCTGACCCGGCACGATCGTCCGCGCGGCGGCGAAGACGGGGGCCGTCTGGCGGGCCGACGCGACGACCAGCCACACCCCCGCGACCGACGCGACGATGAGGACGATGCCGAGCAGGAAGCGCGCGTCCGCCCAGAACGCACGGGGCTTCGGGCGGACCGTATCCGGTGTGGTCATGAGGTCATGCTGACCCAGCGGCGGTCGACGCGATCCGATTATCCACAGCCCGGTGCGGCTCGGATCGTGCCCCGCCACCGGCACCATAATGGCCTCATGCCCGACGGAACGCCTGTGCGCATGCTCACGCCGTCCCAGGTCGCCGACATGCTCGCCCTGGACGTCGACGAGGTCGTCGCCCTCGTGCTCGACGGACGGCTCCGCGGTGCGAAGCTGGGCTCGCCCGCCGTGTGGCGGATCGAGGCGGACAGTGTCGAGGACTATCTCGACGATCAGGCGGAGGATGCTCGGCTGCACGCGCTGTGGCGCGAGTCGAACGCCGCGAGCTTCCCGGAGCTGTGGGGGCGAGGGCGCCGCGGCCGCGAGTGACGCGCGACTGCACGGCACGATCACACCAAGTCGACCGTGGCCTCCAGCCGGATCGACGAGATCGCCGCGAAGGGGACCAGGCGGTGCCCGCTCACGAGGTCGCGGCGACGAGGAGCGCCGCGGTCGTGGAGTGCGAGATCGAGGTGATCGGATGCCGCACGGTCGATCGTGCCGGCCAGTTCCCGCCCGCCTCGGAGTGACACGGTGACGGGGACGCGTCGACGGGCGAGGTCACGTAGGACGAAGCCGAGGGTCATCCTCTCGCGCAGACGGCTCGGTGATGCCCCGCGTGCGCTGAGCAGCACATCCTCATGACGCGCGCCGATCGCGACGACGGCCTCGACGGGCACGATGAGCGCGCCGCGCGCCGGGCCGTCGCCGAGCGCGAGCCAGTCGGGACCGGTCGCGGCGACGGTTCCGTCGACCCCCGTCCCGTCCGTGAGCTCGCACGTGATCCGCGCGTCCGACGCGGCGAGCGCCGTCATCCGTTCGCGCAACGACAGGCGCGCGACTCGGAGACGCTCTGCCTCGGTGTCCAGCGCAGCGCGCTCGGCCTCCCATTCGGAGTCGAGCTGATCCTCGAGGTCTTCGAAGACTCAAAACCTAATTATCGACATATTTCTGATCAGGTTTTTTCGAGTTCGACGCCCGTTTCGCATGCCGCCAATAGCCGATCGCGCTCAGCCCGCTTATTATGCTCCGACTGTGGCCCCGAACCTCCCTGGCATCGATCCGCTGACCCTCGCTCTCTTATCCATCTTCGGCGGCGCCGCGCTGACTGCGGGCGCTGGCCTTCTCGGCGCCTGGCTGCAGGGCAGGAAGGAACATAATCGGTGGGTTCGTGAACGTCGATTCGAGGCGTACGTTGCCTATAGTCAGGCGGATGATTCGTACAACCTCGTCCGGAAGAAGCTAGATCGCCTTGGGGAAGCGAAAACGGATATCGAGGAGTGGCTGAGGCTTCGCGCTCAATCTCCGGGGGCTGCGGGTGAGGCACCAACGGGCCTTCGGGAACTCGGGACCACGGTCGAACGTCAACTAGAGGCTTTCCAAGAACTCGAGGCGCGGTTGGAGGCAGCCCACGCAGTCACCATCCATGCGATCGCGCCATTCACGATCCTTGGTCCCGAGTCGGTGATCGACAAGGCGCGTGCGGTAGTGACAGCGGACGTCAAGGGCCGGCAGGCCGCCGTGTTCGCGCTGGAGGCGGAGATGAGTCGAACGCTGGGAATCAAGCGCAAGCGTCGACGGTAATGAGTCGTGACTTTCCCGCCGTGTAGCTTGACCTCGTGACTGTTCTTGACGACATCATCGAGGCGAGCACTAGCGCTGAGGTAAGCACGGCCGATCTACTCCGGAAGGTGAAGGTCGTCGCGCATCGGCTGGGTGCAGTCGATGTATTGCGGTGGGTCGACTACGAACTCAGCGGCTATCCGGAGGACGCTCCGCTGCCTGACTACAGAATCCGGAAGACGAACGTCATTGGTCAATATTCCGGGCCTATGCGCACTTTCACGCCGTATCCGTTGGTCCCGCCCGCTGGCATGGAGGACTTGTGGCAAGTCAATCTGCGGGAGCCTCTGTCGCAGATACAAGGCCTATCCGAGATGGACGAAGATCCGGGTAGGTCGTGGACACCCTTCGACATCCAACGCTACGAGAAGAGCGGGATTTTTCGGCTCGAGTTTCATTTCCTCTACTCAGCACACAATGTCCTCCCGCGTGAGATGCTCCGCGGGATTCTCGACATCATCCGGACGAAAGCCCTGGACCTCGCGCTTGATCTTCAGTCAGTGGATCCCCAGGCCGGGAGCGCTGGCGGTCCAACGATCGAGTCACCCGCCGTTTCGACAGTGGTGTTCAACGTCAAGCAAAACATCTACGGGAACGGCAACAACATCGCGACGGGGCGGGATATCACCCAGGAGGCCGCCGTCGCGATCGGTGACGTCGAGGCGCTGCGCAAAGTCGCAGTTCAACTCGGATTGACCGACAGAGATGCGAATGAGTTCGTGTCCATCGTGCAGGAAGAGCGTTCGCTTGAGAGCACCCGGGTACGAGGGTTTCTGGAGCGCGTGAGAGATGGGGCGATCTCGCTCGCCGGAGGCGTCGCTTCGAACGCTGCGGCGACCGGTTTGATTGAAGCGACCTCAGCCTTCCTTGGACTTTGAGGGAGGATCGCGACCATGCACTTCGCATTCGCTGACGACACTAAGCAGAGGGGCCTGCGCGATGGCATGGGGCAGCTCCTAGCGCTAGGGGCGGTTGTGTTCCCAGAGGACCAGCTTCGCCCTTTCTCGCAAGGAATGAGCGATCTGCGTAGCGCGCATTCGATACCCGCTGATGTTGAGCTCAAGTGGTCGATGCCAGCCGGAGCAGCAAACTACTTCCGCCAACGCGACGAGCCGGGACTGCAAGATGAGGTCCGAAGGCGAACGCTAGAACTGGCCGCGGAGCACGGCGGCAAAGCGGTCGTAGTCGTGTTCGATCTCGGAAGGACGACGGTGCAGGGCCGGCAGGCGGAGGCTCAGGTCCTGAAGTATCTCTACGAGAGGATCGTCGGTGCGCTCGAACGCACGCACATGGGCGTTGTCGTCTTTGACAAGCCTGGGGGCGATCATCGAGCGGAAGACACGTGGATCGCCGAGACGCTGACCCTCACGAACTACGGCACGGAGTACGTCGACCCCGACGCCATCGTCCTCCCAATCTTGACTGCGCCCTCACACCACCACGAGCATCTGCAGTTGGCAGACCTCGTGGTCGGAGCTGTTACCGCGGCTTGCGCGGGTAACCGCTACGGCATGCAGCTGGTTCCATCTCTTCTTCCGTTGCTGCACCGCAATGCCCTGAACACCATCGGTGGTGCTGGGTTGAAGGTGTTTCCCGACACTCTCACCAACTTGTACTTCCATGTCCTCGGTGAGGACACCTTCTGGAAGGTCGCGGGGAGGAATGGATACACCCTGCCAAGCGAGCGCGCCGCCTACTATGCGAACGACGGACTCTAGGGCGTTGAGATCCGCTACGCCTCACGAAGTCGAGCAAAGCTCAAATGAGCCCACGGGTCGCGGTTCGGCTTTGCAGCGTACCCGAGGGCAGCCCAACCCCGGAGGTTCTCGAGTTCCAGCATTCCTAGGTTGACTCTCTCCATACCCAAATGCTTCACGACAGCCCGAGACATGGCGGGCTCCCCCACTGCCCCGACAACCCAAATTGCGTGCGAGCACGGTGGGCAGGTCACGCCGTAGATCAGTTCTGAAGATGGCGCCCCGCCGAGGCTACGAGCGCTCGCACTTTGTTCCATCCACAGGCTGTCGGCAGCGCTACGCGGTGCCCGGAACGCGCCGACGCCGCAAAGCATGCAGGCGACATAACCCTCCGGCGGCGAGATTGGGATGGGTGTGTCCACGCGCTGCGCCATCAGTGCAACGTAGGCGTCGCGAAGTTCCTGGCGCGCCGCCTCTCCGACATGTGCCCATCGTCCACTTCCCGAGGCCTTCGAGGTTGCCGCCTTGAAGGGCGAGTAGCGACGCACCCACATAGTCGCCACCCCAACACTCGTCATCCCTGCGATCAGCATCCGGATATCGCGTGCGGTCGCGGTGAGCCGGTCGATCGTCCCAGCATCCTTCACCCCAAGCGCATCGAGCGCGTAGAGCGCGGCGCTCACGCGGTGCTGCGCAATCTCGCGTGAACCAATCCGCTGACGAACCTCGGGCATCGCCATCAGCAGGTTGTCGGCCGCCTCAAGGATCGAACGGCACTGGTCACACCGGGTCACCGTCACCGTGTAGACCTCCGGCACCCCAGTGCTGGTCAAAAGTGCAACTTCTACTTCCTCAACCCGGCCTGGGCGTACCAATGTGTGCACCCCGCACGCCAGGCAGGCCAAGAATCCGGACACCTCCGGAGCAATTTCAGAAGCCGGTCTGCTCAGTAGCCCCATCATCGTCTCCTCGCTCGTGCTGCGTCCTCCTGCGCCTGAAACCGCGCAATGTGACTTCGCACCTGACGCGCGTACTCAGCGGACGCCCGCCGTTGGAGCGTCATCTGCTGCGTCCGGTTTCTCACATCGACCGCCGGCGATGCCTCCGGTGCTGGCGCGGGCGCTGCGGGAGCGGCAGGAGGCTCCGATCGCGAGCGCGGGGTTCGGAGAATTTCTGCCCTCACGGTGGCGGCGTGCGAGGCGGGAATGTGTGAGACGAGCCCGAAGCGCTTAGGCATCCGTGGTCACCACCGACGCGGCGTGCACGTCGTGCATCGCTCGAATGCGTCGCCGGACGCGGCGGCGCTGGCTCGCAGCCTTCGCCTCTCGCGCACCCCGTTGCCGCTCGAGATTGGCGCGTTCCTCGCGAGTGTCGATTTCGAGCGCGATCCGCTCGAAGCACACGCGCCCCCAGGGATGGGCATCAGTTGGCTCCTCGCACGGGATGCCCACCGCAACGGTCCTGTGCTGGTTGTTCGAGCAGCGCACGCGGAGCGTCTTGAGGATCAGGCGCCGTTCCGCGGCCAGCTGCTCGAGCCTGGACCAGGAGCGGCGGATGGGTGAAGGGGTGGTGGTCGTCGGACTCGCAGGGATCATGGCAGGCCAATCGGCTCGTGCCCGGCCCAAGGTCCAGCGGCATCTGGAGGACGCAGTACGTCTAGGTCACTAGCGTACTACGTATGTATGCGTTTGAATGGAAATGAGAACGAGCGAGGAGCCTTGAGATGACCACTCAGCAGATGAACGCCAAGACGATGTCCATGACGGCAGGGGCGAACCCGCGGTCGCAGAACGTGATCGTGACTGCCGTACGAGAGATCAAGGAAGCGCAGTCGTCACTCACCGCACGCCAACAGGCGATCCGCGATGCGGGCCGACGACGGGTGGCCGCGCTCGTGGCGACGGGCGCCTATTCGCTGTCGCGCTAGCCCCGGCTACGGCCTCGGAGTGCTGGAGACGTTGCCCTGCACTGACCTGCCCTGCCCCCTTGTACGTAGTACAAGAAGGGGCAGGAAGCAGGTCAGTGCGGGGCGTTAGTCTCCTGTGCTCCGAGCCTTGCGAACGCTCTGCGCCTTCTCGAGGACATTCTTGGGAGGTCTGCCCACCATCCCCTCAGTCAGCCTCAACGCTTCCCTCTGCGTGACGCGAGGAAGGACGAGCGGCGCCCCGTCCTCGGTCGTCAGCCTGTCGAGCCAATCGACAGCGCGTTCGACCGTCCACGGTGCCTCCTTCGTAGCCAGCGGCGCGCCGCATCCGGTCCCCAGCCGCTCCTGGGCCCACCTGCGCTCGAACTCGCCTCGCGTGATATCGCCGAACTTCGTTCGAACGCGACGATCGACGTCCATCCCGTCGGCGCGGGCGTAGTGGACGGCCTCCTCGTAGCGCTCGACCCACACACGAGCCCGAGCGATCCCCGCCCGACGCTTCATCTCGTGCTGCACGCGAGCAAGGATGGAACGATCGCCGTCTTCCCAGCAGAACGCCTCATGCTCCGGGTCGTGGTCGTCGCTGTCATCACCCACCTCGCAGAGCGGACAGGTCAGCAGGTACGTCTCGAGGGAGGCCGCGTCACACTCCATGCACGGCGAATCCGCATCGAGGCCGACCCACCCGTCGTCATCCACAATCAGGCGCACCTTCGCGTAGTCGCGTCGGTCCTCAGTCCGATGGTCGAACGGACACGGAAGCTCGATCACGAACGGCAGCGCGGCGCGGTACTTACCGGCCCAGGCGCCGGTCGCATGCTTCGCCTGTACGCCCGCAGCCTTGAGCTCAGAGATCCAGACGTCGGTAGCGTGATGCGGTCGCCACGGCTCGTCGAGCCGCCGCAGCCACGTGACCAGGGCCCCGAGCGTGCTGACGAACTCGGCGGGGACCGCGAGCGGTTCAAGCTGATACTGCTCAGTCATCGGACAACTCCTTAATGATTGGTCGATTCAGAAGCTCCTCAAGCGCCGCGATCGCAGCCTCGAGCCTGGGGCGCCATACCTCGCTGTCGAAGGCTTCTGGCTCGGTCATCACTTCCTCCCCTTCGGCTTGTGAGTGACCGAGGCGAGCAACGCCGCAACGCGGCGGCACTGCTCGTCGGTGAGCACGAGTCGGGGCCGGGTGGTCGTCGCCTCGGTGGGCGCGTTCACTCTGCGCTCACCTTCGCGGTGATGAGACGGACGACCTGGCCCTTCGTGCCGCGGCGGCGTCCGTCGCGCATCTTTGAGCCGCGCAGCTTCAATGCGCGCTCGATCTCATCGAGGTCATAGAACAGCGAGCGGCTGAAGTCGAGGCGGTACGCCTTGATGTAGCCACGACTGAGCCAGTTGTCGATGGTCGCCGGGTTCACCTGGAAGTGCAGCGCGGTGTTGCGGCGGTCGAGAAGCCGAGGTGCGGACGGGGTATCGGTAATCGGATCGGAGGACATGAAAAAGCTCCCTGAGGTGCTCGTTCGACGTCTTGGCTGTCGCTGTGCCGCTACTGGCCGATTCGTCTAGTCATGCACCGCAGGGAGCTCGAGTGAGTCCCGCATGCGCCACCGGAGGGCGCTCGATCCGTCCTTTTCGCCTCCCACCCCGTGCGCGGGGTTGGCTCCTACTTCGACCGCTTCGAGAGGTCCGACGGCTAGCTCGAGCGACCCGGTCGGCGTGGCCTTGGGCCCGCCTTCCGATAGGTCTAGTTTACGGCGTGATTGGGTTCCTGCACTAGTTCGAAAGTCCGTCAAATGCGCCCTTCTCCGCCGTTCTGACGAATCGGAAATCCACCCCGAACCTCGGAGCTGACGAACGCCGGAGAAGCCCGCATATGCCAGATTTCGAACAGCTACGCGAGACTCGGGCTGAACTTCACACGCGCCTCCGTCCACGCGGACCCTCGGCGCATGTTCGGCTCAATCTGAACGCGCACGACTGAAGCGACCACCGAACGCTGCACGTCGAGAGGCGCATCGAGGAACGCTTGACCAGGGTCGACGGCGGAAAGCACGTCCGACGACGTCGAGCGTCGGACAGCCGCCGCGATCTTCGCCTCGATCTCGTTGATCTCCGCCTGCACGACCGTCTCAGCCTTCTTCCGCTGAGCTCCGTCGATGTTGCCCTCAATGTAGTCGCGTTCGAACCGACCGAGACGCGCTCTCAGTGTTGCCTGCCGCTCGCGGTCGGCAGTCAGATCCGGAGCCGCGGGCGTCAGCGCAGCGACCACACGCGGGTCGCGAATGAGTTCAGCCACCTCCCGCCGCACGAGTTCATCGGTCTTCTCGAGAACGACCATGACGTGCCCCTTGCCTGGCAGCCGACACCGATAGTGACCGTGCCCGCCGCCATGCGTGCCAGAGCGCATGAGCGTGCCGCACACCACCGGATCTCCAGCCTCATCGAATGTCTCGTTGCCGTCAGCATTAAGGACTCGACCCCCGCACACGTAGAGGCCGCTCCCGAGGTGCTTGCGGTCCCGAACTCCATCGGAGGATCGGCGAGAGGACTGCATGAGGTGAGCGACAACGGCGCGCCACTCATCCTCCGGAACGATCGCCGGCCACTTCGCCGCACCCAGTTCCTCGTACCCCCGCTGCCGCGAGACGGTCGCGTCCGAGGCCTTTCGATCGGGCATGCCGTGGGCCAGGATGCCCGCATTCCGAGGGCGCAGGAGCAGTTCGCGCACGGTGAGCGCAGTCCACTCCTTCTTCTCAATGCGCGTCAACGTCCGACCCCGCTCGTCGCGGACCTTCTGGCCAGCGTCATCTCGGACGAACCGGCGACGCCTAGCCTGCTTGCCTGCTTCATTCCATTCAGTCGCGATGCCGCGGAGCGAACGCCCGGCGAGAACTGCCCGGGTGGCCTCGAGGACCATTGCCGCTTCGGGCTCGCGCACTCTCATCCCGTCCTTCTCATAGCCGAAGGGGCGCGGACCGCCGCGGTACTCCCCCGCCTGTGCGGCTCTGAGTTTCTGTGCCGCGATGCGCGTGCGCGTCTGATCGACCTCGTGGCGGGCGGCGGCACCGAGCATCCGAGCAACCATCTGGCCCGAAGGTGTCGAGAGATCGACCGTTCCCGCCTTCACCGTCTGGATGAGCAACCTGTGAGCCTCCGCCACGCCGATGAACTCTTCGAGCTCAACCGGACGGCGGTGCAGACGGTCGGTGTGCCACGCGAGGATCGCGTCGACGCGCCCCGCGCGCACGTCGTCCAGCATCCGGCGGTACTCCGGGCGCACCTTTCCCGAGGCGGCGGAGATGTTGTTATCGATGTAGATCGCCACGGCGTCCCACCCGAGACGGTCGGCCAGTGCCTGGCAGTCAGCGACCTGACGCTCGACGCCGAGCCCGTCGCCGTCCCGGTCTGCCGAAATGCGCGCGTAGATAGCCGCTCTCGGTCGATCTGCGACGCGATCACTTGCCGACTTATCGTCCATATGTCCATTTTATTGGTTTGCAGAAGCGATCCCAGCGCACGCGGGCGACGTTAGGCCATCCGGCGGCGGGTCGCAGCGTTCGTCCACAGGTTGGAGTATTCTCATCCCTCCTCTCCACGGGCTGTGTTGTACTCGATCCACTTACCGAGCACCACCCGACCGAACACCGACACCTGTCGCCCGAGAGGAACCGACATGGCCCTTTCCGTCACCGACGACATCCGCATCCCGCGCTCCGGCACCGCTCTCGAGGTCGCCGAATACTTCGCACCGCAGCGGAGCTCGTCCCGCGACCTCCCCGACCCGCTCCCCCTCGTCAAGAACCTGACGATCGGGGTCCTCGAAGTCCTGGCGGGAGTGAGAGACGTCGATCAACTGGCTCGGTGGCTCGGCGAGGACGCCTATCGTGCTCTCGTGACACGTGCGAACCTCTCGGCTCGCGCGCGCTCGGCACGCGGCGTCGCCGCGGTCAGGCCCGCCCACCGCATCCTGTCGGAGCGCACCTGCGTTCCCGCCGACGGTGTCGTCGAAGCCGTCGTCATCGTCGAGGGGCCGATCCGCACCCGAGCCGTGGCGATGCGACTCGAAGGGTGGGATGGGCGCTGGCGCGCCAGCTCACTCGCCCTGCTCTGACGGGGACCCCGCTACTGCTTGTAGGACGCCAGGAAGTTCCCGAGCCGTTCGATCGCCTGGGTCAGCACGCGCGCCTCGGGCAGGGTCACGATCCGGAGGTGGTCGGGCGTCGGCCAGTTGAAGCCGGTCCCCTGCACGAGCAGGACGTGCTCGGCGACGAGGAAGTCGTAGACGAACTTCGCGTCGTCGTGGATCTCGTGGACGTTCGGATCGAGTCGGGGGAAGGCGTAGAGCGCGCCGGTGGGCTTGACGCAGTCGACGCCGGGGATCGCCGTGAGCCCCTCCCACGCGGCATCCCGCTGCTCGTGCAACCGCCCCGTCGGTGCGATCAGCGCATCGATGGACTGCACACCTGACAGCGCGGCCTGCACGGCGAACTGCGCCGGGACATTCGGACACAGCCGCGTCGAGGCGAGCAGCTGGATCCCCTCCAGGAATCCCGCGGCGTGCTTCTTGGGTCCGGTGATGACCATCCATCCGGAGCGGTAGCCCGCCACCCGGTACGTCTTCGACAGACCGTTGTACGTCAGGCAGAGCAGGTCGGGGGCGAGGCTCGCAAGCGGGATGTGCGTCGCGCCGTCGAACAGGATGCGGTCGTAGATCTCATCGGCGAGCAGGAGCAGGTCGTGCTCCCGGGCGATCTCGACGATGCCCTGCAGGACCTCGCGGGTGTACACCGCCCCGGTGGGATTGTTCGGGTTGATCACGACGATGGCTTTGGTGCGCGGGGAGACCTTCGCGCGGATGTCCTCGAGGTCCGGCTGCCAACCGTTCTCGCTGTCGGCGAGATAGTGGACGGGCGTTCCGCCGGCGAGGCTCGTCATCGCCGTCCACAGCGGGTAGTCGGGCGCCGGGATGAGCACCTCGTCCCCCTCGTCGAGGAGCGCCTGCATCGTCATCGTGATGAGCTCCGACACGCCGTTGCCGAGGTACACGTCGTCCGGGTCGAATTTGGGGAAGCCGGGCTCCTCCTCGTACCGGGAGACGATCGCACGGCGCGCGGACATGATGCCCCGCGAATCGGAGTAGCCGTGCGCGTGCGGGACGGCCTCGATCATGTCGCGGACGATCTGGAAGGGCGCCTCGAAGCCGAACACCGCCGGGTTGCCGGTGTTGAGCTTGAGGATGGTGTGTCCCTCGTCCTGCAGCCTGTCGGCCTCGACCAGGGCGGCTCCGCGGATCTCGTAGAGGACGTCCTTGAGCTTGGTCGACTGGTCGAGGATGCGCGGGGTCATCGGATCAGGATATCCGGGGTCGCGAGAGCCAATCGATGCCGGGTGGACCGGCCCCACGCATCGCCGTCCCTCCCGAACGGCCGCGCTCTGCGGTCAGCGCTTCTTGCCGGCCGCCCGACGCTGCGCACGGTTGCCCGCCGCCGCATCCTCGCCGCCGTCCACGGGCTGCCCGAACGCGCCCCGCGGCGCGTCCGCGGGCGCCTCCTGCTCGGCCTCGCGCTGGCGCGCCTTGCTCGTCGCCGCCTTCTGCACCTGGCCGCGGTCGTTGCGGACCTCGACCTCGCCGGCGTCGTTGGGGGCGGTGTACTGCAGCTTCTGCGCGTCGATCGTCGGCGTCGCGAGACCCTTGGCCTCGATGTCGCCGCCGTCGGTCTGTCGGACCTCGACCTCGAGGTTGAAGAGGAACCCGACGGACTCCTCCTTGATCTGCGCCATCATCGCCTGGAACATCTGGTACCCCTCGCGCTGGTACTCGATGAGCGGGTCGCGCTGCGCCATCGCGCGCAGGCCGATGCCGTCCTTCAGGTAGTCCATCTCGTAGAGGTGGTCGCGCCACCGGCGATCGAGCACCTGCAGCACGACACGGCGTTCGAGCTCGCGCATGGCGGGCGTGCCGAGCTTCTCCTCGCGTGCCGCATAGGCGATCTTCGCGTCGGAGAGGAGCTCCCGCTTGAGGAGCTCGGGGGTCACCTTGCCCTTGCTGCCGCTCTCGGCGACGACCTCGTCGATCGTGACGCCGACGGGGTACAGGGTCTTCAGCTCCGTCCACATCGCATCGAAGTCCCAGCTCTCATTGTGACCGGAACCGGTGTGCTCGTCGATGATGGTGCCGATGGCGTCCTCGAGGAAGTGCTCCACCCGGTTCGAGAGGTCGTCACCCTCGAGCATGTGACGGCGGTCGGCGTAGATCGCCTCACGCTGACGGTTGAGGACGTCGTCGTACTTCAGGACGTTCTTGCGGATCTCGGCGTTGCGCGCCTCCACCTGGCTCTGCGCGCTCTTGATCGCCCGGGTGACCATCGACGACTCGATCGCGACGTCGTCGGGGAAGTTGGTGCGCGCGAGGATCGCCTCGGCGGCGCCCGACTGGAACAGTCGCATCAGGTCGTCGGTGAGCGACAGGTAGAAGCGGCTCTCCCCCGGGTCCCCCTGACGGCCGGAGCGACCGCGCAGCTGGTTGTCGATGCGGCGCGACTCGTGGCGCTCGGTGCCCAGCACGTACAGGCCGCCGGCGTCGACGACCCGATCGGCCTCCTCCTGCACCGTCTCCTTCACCGAGGCGTAGACCTCGTCCCACGCGGCCTCGTACTCCTCGGGCGTCTCGACGGGGTCGAGGCCGCGTGAGCGCATCTCCTGCACCGCGAGGAACTCGGCGTTGCCGCCGAGCATGATGTCGGTGCCGCGGCCGGCCATGTTGGTCGCGACGGTGACGGCGCCGTGTCGACCGGCCCGGGCGACGATCTCAGCCTCGCGCGCGTGGTTCTTCGCGTTCAGGACCTCGTGCTTGATGCCCTTCTTGGCGAGCAGGCGCGACAGGTACTCGCTCTTCTCGACGCTGACGGTGCCGACGAGCACGGGCTGGCCCGCTTCGTGGCGCTCCGCGATGTCCTCGACGACCTGCGCGAACTTCGCCCGCTCGTTCTTGTAGACGAGGTCGGACTGGTCCTTGCGGATCATCGGCTTGTTCGTCGGGATCGGCACGACCCCGAGCTTGTAGGTCGACATGAACTCGGCGGCCTCGGTCTCGGCCGTACCGGTCATGCCCGAGAGCTTCTCGTAGAGGCGGAAGTAGTTCTGCAGGGTGACGGTGGCGAGGGTCTGGTTCTCGGCCTTGACCGCGACGCCCTCCTTCGCCTCGATCGCCTGGTGGATGCCCTCGTTGTAGCGACGACCGACGAGGATGCGTCCGGTGTGCTCGTCGACGATCATCACTTCGCCGTTCATGACGACGTAATCGGTGTCGCGCTTGAAGAGGGCGAGCGCCTTGATGGAGTTGTTGAGGAACGAGATGAGCGGCGTGTTGGCCGACTCGTAGAGGTTGTCGATGCCGAGGTAGTCCTCGACCTTCTCGATGCCGGGCTCGAGCACACCGATGGTGCGCTTCTTCTCGTCGACCTCGAAGTCGACCCCGGCCTCGAGCGTCCGCGCGATCTTGGCGAACTCGGTGAACCAGCGGTTCGCCTCGCCCGACGACGGGCCGGAGATGATGAGCGGGGTGCGCGCCTCGTCGATGAGGATCGAGTCGACCTCGTCGACGATGCAGAAGAAGTGGCCGCGCTGCACGAGGTCCGACTGCTGCCACGCCATGTTGTCGCGCAGATAGTCGAAGCCGAACTCGTTGTTCGTGCCGTAGGTGATGTCGGCCTCGTACTGCTGGCGACGCACCTCGGGGTTCTGCCCCGCGATGACCGTGCCGGTGGTCATGCCGAGCGCGCGGTACACACGACCCATGAGCTCGGACTGGTACGACGCGAGGAAGTCGTTGACCGTGATGACGTGGACGCCCTTGCCGGCGATGGCGTTGAGGTATGCCGGCAGCGCCGCCGTCAGGGTCTTCCCCTCACCCGTCTTCATCTCGGCGATGTTGCCGAGGTGCAGCGCCGCGCCGCCCATGATCTGGACGTCGTAGGGCCGCTGCCCGAGCGTGCGCTTGGCGGCCTCACGGACGGCCGCGAACGCCTCGGGCATGAGCTTGTCGAGCGACTCGCCCTGTTCGAAGCGGGCCCGGAGCTCAGCGGTCTCGCCGCGCAGTTCCTCATCCGTGAGGTGCGCGTAGTCCTCTTCGAGCGCGCCGACGGCCTTGACGACCTGCTGCAGCCTGCGCAGGACGCGGCCTTCACCGGCACGAAGCAGTTTCTCGAGGGGGTTCGCCACGGAGGATCTCCATCTGTCGATTCGTCATCACGACCTGCGATGTCGGATGCCGGTGCGCGGGACGCGCGGACATACACCGCCATGTTATCCGTCCGTGACCTACGAAGTGGCTGGACGGGTGGGTGCCGCGCCGCGGGTGAGGAGCCCCGGCATCCGTCGCCCCGTAAGATCGGGCGCATGGCGGGTTTCTGGGGACGACGCAAGCGCGAAGAAGCGGAAGTCGAGGCGCAGGATGCCGAGCTCACCCGGAAGGCCGGCGTCGCCCTGGTCTCCGCCGACGAGCGCATCCGTGTCACCGACGACGAGCTGACCTATGCGGAGATCGAGCTCGGGCGCGACGCGACGAAGGACCTCCGCGACGCCCTCGCGGCCGTCCGCGAGCACCTGGGCGAGGCGTTCCACCTGCACCAGCTGAACCACGACGAGATCCCGGACACCCCCGAGGAGCTGCGCACCCGCAACGCCCGCATCGTGCAGCTGTGCGAGTGGGCCGAGGACCTCCTCGACGACCGGACCGAGGCGCTCGCGGAGTCGATCGCGCGTGCGCGTCGCGCACCCGAGATCATCGAGGGCATCCGGAAGGACGTCGCTCGGCTGCGCGAACGCCTGCCCGCGCTGAACGCGAGCCTCGAGCGCTTGTCGGAGCGGTACTCGGATGCCGCCATGCGCACCGTGCTGGGCAACGCGGCCGAGGCGGCGCAGCTGCTGGACTTCGCCGAGCACAGCTCCGCCGTCTCGGAGCGCCGTCGTGACGCCGGGCAGCGGGAGCAGGCGAACCTCGCGCTCGAGACCGCGATCGAGGCATCCCGCCGCGCCGGCACCCTGGTCGAAGCGGTCGACACCTTCGAGATCGAGGCGCTCCGAGCGGAGTCGACCCTCGCGGCCATCGTCGACGACTCGCGCGACGACCTGATCGTCGCGCAGCCCATGCGCAGCAACCGCGAGGTCGCGACCGCCGCCGCCGAACTCGAATCCGCGCTCGGCGCCCTGACCCCCGCGGGGAGCAAGCCCGATCCCTTCACGGAGCTCAGCCGCCTCCGCACCGCGAACGCGGCGCTCGACGCCGCCGTCGCGAAGGCCCGCGCCCGAGCGGAGCGCCCCGTGCCGACCGAGGACCACGTCCGTCACGCGATCGACGACGCCGACCGCCAGATCGGCGTCGCCCGCAGCGTCATCTCCGGCCACCGGGGATGGATCGGTGCAGACGCCCGCACGCGTCTCGCTGAGGCCGAGCGCATCCGGAACGACCTCATGCGATTCGCGGGTCCCATCCCGGAGGACGACCGCGAGCAGGCGATGACCTACGCGCGGCGTGCAGGGCAGCTCGCAGCCGAGGCGTTGGACCTCGCGCAGCGCGACATCGACTCCTCCCGCCCGAACGACTGGGGCGGCGGCGGGTACGGCGGCGGTCGCGGGATGGGCGGCGGCATGGGCGGCGGCAGCCTCGCGGGCGGATTGCTCGGCGGTCTCGTGATCGGCGGGCTCCTCGACGGCATGTTCGACTGATGGCGGGGCTCGACGAGGCCGTCGCACAGTCGCAGGCGTGGGACGTGCCGCACGCATCCGTCGCGGTCGTCACCGCCGAGGGTGTCGTCGCGGCCACCGCCGGCGACCAGCAGCGGGTCTATCGCCTGGCCTCCGTGACGAAGCTGCTGAGCGCGTACGCCGTCCTGGTCGCGGTCGAAGAGGGTGCGCTCTCGCTGCAGCAGCCCGCGGGTCCCGAAGGGTCGACGGTCGAGCATCTGCTCGCCCACACCGCCGGGTACGACTTCTCCTCGACCGCCCTGCGATCGGGGCCCGGGGAGCGGCGGCTGTACTCGAACACCGGCTTCGAGGTGCTGGCCGACCTGCTCGAGTCCGAGACCGGATTCTCGTTCGGGGACTACGCCCGCGAGGCCGTCTTCGAGCCGCTGGGGATGCCCGTCACCACCATCGGCGATTCGGCGGCCGCGGGCGGTTCGTCCTCGGCGGCCGACCTCTGCCGGTTCGCAGCCGAGCTGCAGGCCCCGAAGCTGCTCGATCCCGCGACGCTCGCACGGGCGACGTCGGTGGCATTCCCGGGCCTGCGCGGTGTGCTCCCCGGCTTCGGCCAGCAGCCGCGGAACGACTGGGGCCTGGGTCTGGAGATCCGCGGCGAGAAGTCGCCCCACTGGACCGGCTCGCACAACTCCCCCGCGACCTTCGGGCACTTCGGCCAGTCCGGCACGTTCCTGTGGGTCGACCCCGAGGCGCACCTGGCCCTCATCGCCCTCACCGACCGCCCGTTCGGCGACTGGGCGGCGCAGGCGTGGCCACCGTTCAGCGACGCGGTCCTGGCGGCGCACGCGGGGTGACCCGATCCGGACCGGGAACGACAGAAGGGGTGGATGCCCGTGGCATCCACCCCTTCTGCGTCTCCCGCTCAGCTCATGAGGCGAGCTCGGCGGGTGCGGCGGTCGTGGTCAGGGAGATGACGCCGTAGTCCCAGCCCTTGCGCCGGTAGACGACGCTCGGCTGATCGGTGCGGGCGTCGATGAAGAGGAAGAAGTCGTGACCGACCAGCTCCATGCGGTCGACGGCGTCCTCGACGGTCATCCACTCCGGGTCGAAACGCTTGGTCCGGATGACCACGGGCGTGTAGTCCGCCTCGTCCTCGGCGCCGGTGACGACCGGGACCTCCCCGGTGGCCACGGCACGGAGGACATCGACGGATGCCGGCTGGACGTCGATCCCCTGCAGGGTGCCGGTGCCCTTCTCGAGCTTCGCTCCGCGCGGATGGTTGCGGGCGTCGACGCGCTTCTCCTTCGCGCGCCGGATCTGCTCGCCGAGCTTGGTCATCGCGAGGTCGAGCGCGGCGAACTTGTCGCCGTCCACGGCCTCGGCGCGGACGAGAGGACCCTTGCCGGTGAGGGTGACCTCGACGGTCTCATCCTCGCGTCCACCGTTGTGATAGGCGCGATGCGTGACCTTGATGTCGAGCCGCTGGGCTCGCGGGGCAAGGTGCTCGATACGGGCGGACTTCTCCTCGACAACGGTGCGGAAGCGATCGCTGACGCTCACTCCGACACCGACGATGCTGATCTCCATCCCATGACCTCCTTGTTCCGGTCCACCCGGTCAAGGGCGGACCTCGGTTCGCCTTGTGTCCCCCCACGGTAGTGCCGTCGTCGGCGGATGTCACGGCCCGGTCACGATGAGTCTCGTATGTGACGACGGCGGGCCGCCTCACCCGAAGCGTCGCGGCGTCGAGGCGACCGTGAGCGCGCCTGCGACCGGGATGCCGACGGACCGGAGCGCCCGATGCGCCTCGGACAGGGTGGCACCGGTGGTCACGACGTCGTCGAGGAGCATCACCGCCCGGGATCCCACGCACGCCGCCGCTCCGCCCCGGACCGTCATCGCGCCCGCCACGTTCTCCTCCCGCCCCGCGCTCGAGAGCAGGCGCTGGTCGTCGGTCGACCGAGCCAGTGCGAGCAGCGGCAGGCAGCGCCATCCTGCGCGCCGTGCGATGAGCTCGACGGGGACGAACCCACGCCGCCGGAGCGACGCGCGCGAAGACGGGACGGCGACCGGGACGGCGTCCACACCGGCCGGCCACGTGTCTCGGAGGACGGCACCGAGCGGGCGGGCGATCCCGGTGCGCCCCTCCTCCTTGAGCGCGCGCAGCACCCGGGCGGGCACGCCGTCGAAGGTGACGGCGCTTCGCACCCCGAGTCCGTCGGCGAGGACGCGTCGCGTGGGTGGACCGCCCAGCGCGTCGCGGCAGGCGTCGCAGAGCTCGACGTCAGGCGCGTCGCATCCCGCGCACTCGACGGCGAAGACCACCGCCAGCGCCTCGGCGGCCGCGCGTCGCACCGTCGCCGTCCAGGTCATCCGCCCAGTGTCGGGGAGTGGGATGCCGCCGGCGCCACCCGAGCCCGCGGCGGGGACGCCGGCGGACCACCGCCCGATGTGGAGGAGGCGCTCCTCAGTCAGGCAGTCCCTGCTGGACAGCCAGCACCCGCACATCGTCGGCGAGGAACTGCCACGACCCGCGCTGCACGTAGAGGCCGCCGTCGGCGGTCAGCAGCCGGACGCTCCCTCGCTGGTTGCCGCCGGCGATGGCGACGACGCCGTCGGGAGCGCGCACGTCCGTCCCCTGGCCGCCGATCGTCTGCTCGCGCATGCTGCGCTGCTCGCCGTCGATCGAGATGAGCGCCAGCGTCGCACCGTCGATCCAGCTGAGGGCGATGCCGCGGCCGCCGAGCGTCGCGACCGGGACCGGCGCGGACATCGAGGTGGGGACCCCGTCGTCGTCGCGGACGATGCCCGCGACGCGCACGACGGACTGCCCGCCCTCGGTGACGAGCGCCGCGATCCGCGTGCCGTCGCGCGAGACCCGCATGGCCGCCACATCGGTCGCTCCCAGCCACCCCGTCGGCACCGTCCGGGCGCTGCCGTCGGCGCCGTACGCCACCACCTCCTCGGGGCTCTCCCGCGGAACGGTCCAGATGTACCCGAAGGTGTCGATGGACGGTGCCGTGAGGCCCGCCCGCGTGTCGAGGGTGGCCACGCCGTCCGCGCGCACGCGCAGGACCGCGCCCGTCGAGGTCTGCACCGCCGCGGTGGTCCGCGCCGCATCCGTCTCGATCGCATCGGCGTCCAGACCCGGCAGGACGTCGTCGAGCCCGGGGACCCGCTCGACGTCGGAGCCGGCGAGGAAGCCGAACTCATCCCCGCGCAGGACGAGGGGACGGGCGTCCACGGTCGTGCTGCGCGTGGGCGCCGCCGTCACGTCCAGCGGCTGGTCGCCGACCAGCATCTGGACATCGAGGATCCCCGCCCCCGCCAGACTCTCCTCGAGCTGGGTCTTCATCCGCGCGAGCGTCTGCTGCCCGAGGTCCCGCACCGCCGGCTCGAACGTCACCTGCGCCACCCCGGACTCCACCGGCACCGCCGGCTGCGTGAGCCCGACGTCGCCGGTGAACGCGGTGCGGACGGACGGCGCCAGCCACGGGCTCGGGGTGCCGGACACGAGCGCCGCCGCGATGCGGGTGGCGGGGTTCGTCGCGGGGAACCAGCGCACGTCCGGGACGATCCGGCTCCACTCGCGGTCGAAGTAGGCCAGCTCGTAGCTCCGGAAGACCGACCCGAAGCGGTTGGCGTCGAGGATGACCCCGTCCGGCGCCTGCGAGATGCGCCACTGGCCGCGCTCCTGCTCGAGCGTGAACGAGAACGGGATCGCCCCCGACCCGACCGGCTCGTACCTGCCCGTCGCGTCGACCGTGCCGACGGGTTGCACCGAGAAGACGATCTCGTCCTCCGCGGACTCCGTGACCGCGGTCTCGCCCGGGCGGTAGACGGTGACCCCCGCCTGCGGCTGCCACTGCTCACGGAAGGACCGCGTGAGGAACTCCTGCGCCACCTCCCAGTTGCCGCGCGGACCCGAGCCGGCGGCGACGAAACCCTCGACGATCTGCTGCGGCGTGGCGTCCGCGACCGGGCCGTCGGGGACGAAGGCGAAGTCCGGCAGGCCCTCGACCTCGTCGATCGATTTGCCGACGTGGACGGGCCCGGTGACCGGGAGCCCTGCGCACGCGGCGAGGAGGACGGCGAGCGCGAGGGCGAGCAGGACGGATGCGGGTCGTCGGGCGCTCACGGTCGGTCTCCCCGCTCGGGCAGCACGATCGGCTGCGTCAGTCCCAGGTCCTCGAGCGGCGCGGCGTCGCGCGGGTCGAGCTCGATCGGCGAGCCGCCCGAGAGCTGCTCCCCCGCCCGCCGCGGCAGCGTCAGGACGAAGTGCGTCCCCCCGCCCGGTTCGGACCACACGGCCAGCGTGCCGCCGTGCAGGCGCGCATCCCCGAGGGCGATGGAGAGGCCGAGGCCCGTCCCGCCGATGGTGCGTTTGCGCGACGGGTCGGCTCTCCAGAACCGGTCGAAGACGCGTTCGGTGTCCTCGTGGCGCATCCCGAGCCCGAAGTCACGCACCCCGAGGGCGACGGCGCGCTGATCGCTGTCGACGCTGACGACGATGGGGCGCCCCTCGCCGTGCTCGATCGCGTTCCCGAGAAGGTTCCGCACGATCCGGCGGACGCGCCGGGGATCCATCTCGACCGGCGAGTAGCCGCCCGGGGCGACCAGACGCACGTGGCTGCCGTGCTGTTCGGCGAGCTGCGCCATGGACTCGATGACGTCCTCCGCGAGATGCGCGAGGCTCGTCGGCTCGAGCTCCAGCTGCACCGAACCCGCGTCGTAGCGGCTGATCTCGAGGAGATCACCGAGGAGCACCTCGAAGCGCTGCACCTGCGCGTGCAGCAGTTCGGCCGCGCGTGCGGTCGACGGATCGAACTCGTCGCGCTGATCGTTGATCATGTCCGACGCGAGTCGGATGGTCGTGAGCGGTGTGCGCAGTTCGTGCGACACGTCCGACACGAAACGCTGCTGGACGAGCGAGAGCTCGGCGAGCTCCTTGATCTGGTTCTCGATGCTGTCGGCCATGGCGTTGAACGACCGGCCGAGCGTCGCGAACTCGTCCTCGCCCCGCACCGGCAGGCGCACGCCGAGGTCGCCGGCGGCGAGCTTCGCGCTGGTCTCGGCCGCCTGCGCGATCGGGACGGTCACCGAGCGGAGGACGAACAGCGAGATCGCCCCGATGAGCACGAGCAGCGAGATGCCGACGACCCACAGCGTGACCTGGACGAACTGCAGCGTCTGCGCCTCCGACCCGAGGCCGTAGGCGAAGTACAGCTCGTACGCCCCGGCTTCGGGCAGGACGAGCTGCTGCCCGACGATGATGCCCGGCGTCTCGCCGCCGTCCGCCTCGGGGAGCCCCAGCGACTGCCACCACTGCCGGTCGCTCGTCAGCCGCACGCTCTCGCGCAGCTCGGGGCTGATCATCGACTCCGAGAGCCCGCCGGCTTCGAAGCCCTGCGGGGCGATCGCGGAGGGCTCGTCGTCGATGCGGAAGACGGCGAGCATCGTCGTGCCCGCCTGCCGCGACAGGATCTCACGCCGGACCTCGTCCATGAGCACCTGGAGCGCGACCTGATCACCTTCCACGACCGCCGCGTCGAACGTGCTCTGCGCGGCCTGGGTGGCGCGCTGAGCGGCATCCTGCACCTGGTCGGCGCGAGACTCGTACAGGTCGTTCAAGATGGCCAGCGACATCCAGACGAGGGCCACGAGGATCGTCAGGGCCGTGAGGGCGAGGGTCATCACGAGCGTCCGGAACCGCAGCGAGCGGCGCCACGCGAGGAGCACCCGACGGCGCCACGAACGCCAGTCGCGCCACGCCGGCACGACGGTGTGGGTGCCCGTGCGCGTCGTCACCGACACGGCGGCACCGGAAGGGCGGGCACGATCGGGTCCGAGTGTCAGACGGCGGCGCCGGCGCGGTAGCCGACCCCGCGCACGGTGGTGACGATCTGCGGGTTGTCGGGGTCGCGCTCGACCTTGGCGCGCAGGCGCTGCACGTGGACGTTCACGAGGCGGGTGTCGGCTTTGTAGTGGTAGCCCCACACCTGCTCGAGGAGCATCTCGCGGGTGAACACCTGCTGCGGCTTCGAGGCGAGCGCGACGAGCAGCTCGAACTCCAGCGGTGTGAGCGCGATGGCGTCGTCGCCGCGACGCACCTCGTGGGCGGCGACGTCGACCGACAGGTCGCCGATCCGCAGGGTCTCGGCCTGCGCATCCGTCGACGGGCGCAGGCGGGTGCGGATGCGCGCGACGAGCTCCTTCGGGTTGAACGGCTTGACGATGTAGTCGTCCGCCCCCGATTCGAGGCCCCGCACGACGTCGGCGGTGTCGGTGCGCGCGGTGAGCATGATGATGGGCACCCCGGACTCGGCACGCACGCGCGTGCACACCTCGATCCCGTCGATCCCGGGCAGCATCAGGTCGAGGAGGATCAGGTCGGGTCGCGACTCGCGCCACATGTCCACGGCTTCGTCGCCGTCGGCGCAGAACACCGTGTCGAAGCCCTCGGTGCGCAGCACGATGCCGATCATCTCGGCGAGGGCGGTGTCGTCGTCGACCACCAGGATTCGGGATGTCATGAGGCCGGGTTCGTCCTTCTCACATGGCGGATGCCGGTGCTCCGCCGTCGGGTGATTCCACAGTAACCGAACCGTGACCTTCCCGGGCAGGACGACGCACGGCCCGCCCCTGACAGGGACGGGCCGTGCGGTGCAGCGGGACTCAGCGGTGCAGATCGAAGCGGTCGAGCTCGGTGACCTTGGTCCAGGCGGCGACGAAGTCGCGCACGAACTTCTCCCCCGCGTCGTCCGAGGCGTAGACCTCGGCGATGGCGCGGAGCTCGGAGTTCGAGCTGAACAGCAGGTCGGCGCGGGTGCCGACGCCGATCTCCGACCCGTCGGCGGCGACACCGCGGAAGGCGTGCGAGCCGGGGTCGAGCGGGGTCCACGTCGCACCGAGGTCGAGCAGGTTCACGAACACGTCGTTCGTGAGCGCACCGGGCCGATCGGTGAACACTCCGTAGGCCGAACCGTCCCAGTTCGCACCGAGCGCGCGCAGGCCGCCGACGAGCACCGTCATCTCCGGCGCGCTGAGCGTGAGCAGGTTCGCCTTGTCGACGAGGTGGTGCTCCGCCGGGAGGAACGCGTCCGGCCCCTGGTAGTTGCGGAAGCCGTCGGCAGCCGGCTCAAGGTAGCCGAACGACAGCTCGTCGGTCTGCTCCTGGGTGGCGTCGGTGCGGCCGGGGTGGAACGGCACGGTGACCGATGCCCCGGCATCCTTCGCCGCCTTCTCGACGCCCGCGTTGCCCGCGAGCACGATGAGGTCGGCGAGGGAGACCTTCTTGCCGCCCTGCTGCTCGGCGTCGAAGGCGGCCTTCACGTCCTCGAGTGCGGCGAGGACCGTCTGCAGCTGCTCGGGGTTGTTCACCTCCCAGTCCTTCTGCGGCGCGAGGCGGATGCGGGCGCCGTTGACGCCGCCCCGCTTGTCGCTGCCGCGGAAGGTGGATGCCGCGGCCCAGGTCGTCGAGACCAGCTGCGCGACCGTGAGGCCGGTGGTGAGGATGCGCTCCTTGAGCAGCGCGGCATCCGCGTCGTCGATCAGCTCGTGGTCGACCGCGGGCACCGGGTCCTGCCAGATGAGCTCCTCCTGCGGCACCTCGGGTCCGAGGTAGCGCGCGACGGGACCCATGTCGCGGTGGGTGAGCTTGAACCAGGCGCGGGCGAACGCGTCGCCGAAGGCGACCGGGTCGTCCTTGAAGCGGCGCGACACGGCGTCGTAGGCCGGATCGGTCCGCAGCGCGAGGTCGCTCGTCAGCATGCGCGGCTCGCGGCGGCCGTCGGAGTGCGCCAGCGGGACCATGTCGGCGCCGCCGCCGTTGGTGGGACGCCACTGGTGCCCGCCGCCGGGGCTGCGCATGAGCTCCCAGTCGTAGGCGTAGAGGATGTGGAAGAACTCGTTGTCCCACCGGGTCGGGTGGTAGGTCCACGTGACCTCGAGGCCCGAGGTGATCGTGTCGTCGCCCTTGCCGGTGCCGTGGCTGTTCTTCCAGCCGAGACCCTGCTGCTCGAGACCGGCGGCCTCGGGGTTGTCGTCCACGTTCGTGTCGGGGGCCGCGCCGTGCGTCTTGCCGAAGGTGTGACCACCGGCGATGAGGGCGACGGTCTCCTCGTCGTCCATCCCCATGCGGCCGAAGGTCTCGCGGATGTCGCGGGCCGACTTCAGCGGGTCGGGCTCGCCGTTGGGCCCCTCGGGGTTGACGTAGATGAGGCCCATCTGGACCGCCGCGAGGGGCTTCTCGAGGTTGCGGTCACCGCTGTAGCGCTCGTCGGCGAGCCAGGTGGTCTCGGGGCCCCAGTACACGTCGTCGTCCGGCTCCCAGACGTCGGGGCGTCCGCCGCCGAAGCCGAAGGTCTCGAAGCCCATGGTCTCGAGCGCGACGTTGCCGGCAAGGATCATGAGGTCGCCCCACGAGAGCGCCTGGCCGTAGGTCTTCTTGACGGGCCAGAGGAGGCGCCGCGCCTTGTCGAGATTGACGTTGTCGGGCCAGCTGTTCAGCGGCGCGAAGCGCTGCTGACCGGTGCCGCCGCCGCCGCGACCGTCCGTCGCGCGGTAGGTGCCGGCCGAGTGCCAGGCCATGCGGATCATGAGGGGGCCGTAGTTGCCGAAGTCGGCCGGCCACCAGTCCTGGGAGGTCGTGAGGACCTTCGCGATGTCGGCCTTCACGGCGGCGAGGTCGAGGGCCTCGAAGGCGGCCTTGTAGTCGAAGTCCTCGCCGACGGGGTTGCCGACGGCCGGGTTCTTCTTGAGGATGCGGAGGTTCAGCTGATTCGGCCACCACACCTGGTTGGCGGTGCCGACGGTCGGATGCGGCTGGCCGCCGTGGTTCTGCCGGTCGGCCCCCGGCGCGCCGTGGAACACCGGGCAGGCGTCGGCGTCGTTGGGACGGGGACGGGTCTCGCCGTCGCCGCGCTCGTCGACGGGGGTGTCGATCGGGGTGACGGCCTGGTCGACATCGGTCGCGTCGGCGCCGATGGGCAGGGCCTCCGGGTCGCGGTCGCTCATGGTGATCCTTCCGGTTGGGGGTGTTCGGGTGGAGAAATGGTCACGCGGCGTCAGCGGATGCCGCGCAGGCGCCGCACAGGCCCCAGTACGTCACCTCGGCGGAGGCGACGACGAAGCCGTGGTCATCGGAGGGGTGCAGACACGGCGCCGCGCCGACGGCGCAGTCCACGTCCTGCACGGCACCGCACGAGGTGCAGACGAGGTGGTGATGATTGTCGTCGACACGGAGCTCGAAGAGCATCGGGCGACCGGCCGGTTCGATGCGCCGGACGATGCCGGCGTCGACGAAGTCGCCGAGCGCGTTGTAGACCGATTGACGACTCGCTTTGGGGAGCCCCGGCGCCACCTCGACGAAGACCGCGTCGGCGCTGGCGTGCGGCGCTCGGGCGAGGGCGTCGAGCACCGCCACCCGGGATTCCGTCACCCGCAGCCCGGCGTCGCGCAGCGTCGCCGTCGCGTCCGGGCGGGTGGTGGTCATGGCACCCAGCCTACCCGCTCGTTTGACAGATTCAAAAGAGCGGGAAGGGCGGGCGTGTCGTCAGTAGCGGTAGTGCTCGAGCTTGTAGGGGCCCTCGACCGGCACACCGATGTAGGCGGCCTGCTCGTCGGTGAGCTGCGTCAGCTGCACGCCGAGCGCCGGCAGATGCAGGCGCGCGACCTTCTCGTCGAGCGCCTTCGGCAGGACGTACACGCCCGTCGGGTAGGCCTCGGTGCGGGTCCAGAGCTCGATCTGCGCGAGCACCTGGTTGGTGAACGAGGCGCTCATCACGAACGAGGGATGCCCCGTCGCGTTGCCGAGGTTCAGGAGCCTGCCCTCGGAGAGGACGAGGATGCTCCGCCCGTTCGGCAGACGGTACTCGTGGACCTGCGGCTTGATCTCGACCTTCTCGACCCCGGGGAGGGTTTCGAGCGCGGCGATGTCGATCTCGTCGTCGAAGTGCCCGACGTTGCCGACGATCGCGAGGTGCTTGAGCGCGAGCAGGTGGTCGAGCGTCACGACGCGGGTGTTGCCCGTGCCGGTGATGACGATGTCGACCTGGTCGGCCACGTCCTCGAGGCGCGCGACCTGATACCCGTCCATCGCCGCCTGCAGCGCGCAGATGGGGTCGACCTCGCTGACGATGACGCGGGCGCCTTGACCGCGGAGCGCCTCGGCTGCGCCCTTGCCCACATCGCCGTATCCGACGACGAAGGCGACCTTGCCACCCATCAGCACGTCGGTCGCGCGGTTGATGCCGTCGGGGAGGGAGTGGCGGATGCCGTACTTGTTGTCGAACTTCGACTTCGTCACCGAGTCGTTGACGTTGATGCCGGGGAACAGCAGCTTCCCCGCGGCGTGCAGCTCGTACAGGCGGTGCACCCCGGTCGTGGTCTCCTCCGTGACGCCGAGGAGGCCCGCGGCGATGCGGGTGAAGCGCTGCGGGTCCCGCGCGAGACTCTTCCGGAGGGTCTGGAGCACGATGCGGTACTCGGCCGAGTCGGTAGGCGCGGCATCCGGCACCGCACCGGCGGCCTCGAACTCGGCACCCTTGTGAACGAGGAGCGTGGCGTCGCCGCCGTCGTCCAGGATCAGGTTCGGACCGTCGAACCCCTCGGCGGACCAGTCGAAGATGCGGTCGGCGAGGTCCCAGTACTCCTCGAGCGTCTCGCCCTTGAACGCGAAGACCGGAACGCCCGCGGGCGCGTCGACGGTGCCGGTCGGCCCCACGACGATGGCCGCGGCGGCTTCATCCTGCGTCGAGAAGATGTTGCAGCTGGCCCAGCGGACCTGCGCGCCGAGGGCGACGAGGGTCTCGATGAGGACGGCCGTCTGCACCGTCATGTGGAGCGACCCGGCGATGCGCGCGCCGGCGAGCGGCTGCGACGGGCCGTACTCCTCGCGGAGGGCCATGAGTCCCGGCATCTCGTTCTCGGCGAGGCGGATCTGATGGCGTCCGGCCGGCGCGAGGCTCAGGTCGGCGACGACGTGGTCGAGGGTCTTCACGGGAGTGGGCACCGGCCCATTCTCCCACGACCGGTCAGACGCGGAGCGTCTCGTGACGCACGACGACCCAGCCCTTGGGCACCGACATGCGTGCGGTGTGGACGGCGCACAGGTCGTGGGCGTGCGGATCGTTCCCCGCCCCGAGCGGGCCGAGCACCGCCATCTGATCGCCGTAGTCGTACGTCAGGGTCGTCACGGCCTCGCGGGCGCAGCCCACCTTGGAGCAGAGTCGTTCGAGCATCGGGTCCACGCTAACCGCGGGTCCGGACCTGTCGCGGACGCCGCGCCGCCCAGGTGCACGGACGGATGCGGTCAGCGCACCCCGCGTGCAGTCAGCGCGTCACCGAGCTGGTCCGCGTGCCGGAGGGCGAGGACGAGGAACGGCACGGCGAAGAAGCGGATTCCCCGCCCGGCGCCGCGGGCGCGCTGCGCGTCACGGACATCGCGGGCGAGCCGGGTCAGCGTCGGGACGGCCCCCAGGGCGACGACGAGGAGGAGGGCGACGCGGTCGGGGTCGACCCCGACCCGCCGGAGGGGACGGATCGCCCGCTCGACGGCGTCGAGGAGCTCCGAGGCGGGGGTGGTGAGCGTCAGCAACCCTGCCAGGAGCACTGCGGCGGCGATCCGCGCCGCACCCGCCGTCGCCGCCTCGATGCCCAGGAACACCGCGGGGAGGGCGAGGGCGACGCCGAGCATCCAGCGGAGTGCCCACAGCTGGCGCAGGACGTCCCTGGCGCCGACCCCGGGCAACGCGTAGCAGACCGCGCACGTCGCCGCCGCGGCGGCGGCGGCCGCCCAGACGCCGGGGAGCAGCGAGACGCCGACCACCAACAGCAGGAGGATCGCCGTCTTGGGGGCCGGCGGCATCCTGTGCCACGGTCCCCGGCCGGGCCGATACAGGCTCAGCATCGCCAGGACGCCTCGTGCGTCGCGGCGATGTCGTCGGCGTCGCCGACCTGTGCGACGCGGCCGCGCTCGATCCGGACGGCGGCGTCGCATCGGCGGACGAGCGTCATGTCGTGGGTGACGAGCACCATCCGATGCGTGCCCCGGAAGAGGTGGTCGGCCACCCGCGCGGAGTTCCTGCCGTCGAGGAAGGCGGTCGGCTCGTCCGCCACCACGAGCTCCGGCGCGCGCACGAAGGCGCCAGCCAGCGCGAGGAGCTGCTTCTGCCCGCCCGACAGCTCGTGCGCCGGGTGCGCGGCCAGCTCCGTCAGCCCGAATCGATCGAGGGAAGCGGCGACGCGGGCATCCCGCTCGCGGCGATCGAGCCGGGCGGAGCGCAGCGAGAAGGCCACGTCCTCGGCGACGGTCGGCATGACGATCTGCGCATCCGGGTTGCTGAAGACCGCTGCCACGCGTCGACGGAGGTCCGCCGCACCCGCCGCGACGTCGAGACCCAGCACGCGGGCAGTGCCGGACGTCGGGCGGACGAGGCCCGCGATCACCCGGGCGAGCGTCGACTTGCCCGACCCGTTGTCGCCCACGACCGCGACGGTCCGGGCGTCGAGGTCGAGATCGACGCCCGTCAGCACGTCGACGTCGGCGAGGCGGACCGAGACGCCCGCCAGCGACAGCGCGTTCACGGGGCGGGGACGAGGACGCGCGACGGCGCGGCCCACGTCCTGCGGAACGCTCGCGGATACCCGCGGACCAGCGCACCGACGATCACCGTCGCGATCACGGCCTTGACGATGTCCCCCGGCACGAAAGCGAGGTTGGCGAGGGCGGCCTGATCGACGCTGATCCGCATGACCAGGCTCTGCACCGGGATGCCGCATGCGTAGATCACGACGACCCCACCCACCAGCATCCCGGCGGCGGTGCGCCACCAGACGGGACGGCGACCGCGGGCATGCACGATCAGCCCGACCACGACGGCGCCCAGCACCCATCCCAGCAGGTAGCCCGCCGTGGGACCCACGAAGACCCCGGGTCCGCCGCGTCCGCCGGCCAGCAGCGGCAACCCGATCGCCACCAGCGCGAGGAGCGTGGCCACGGAGATCGCGCCGAGGGCCGGTCCGAGGACCGCGCCGGCCAGCATCACGCCGAGCGTCTGCGCGGTGATCGGAACGCCGCCGAACACGCTGAACGAGCCGGGCAGGCCGAGCACCGCGATCACCGCGGCGAAGACGCCGGCTCGGGCGAGGTCGGTCGCGTCGAAGCGAGCGGAACGGGTCATCACATCCTCCTGAACAGCGTTCACGTGAACACTGTTCAGGTACGGTAGTGGCATGGTGCCCCGCGAGCCAAACCCGACCCCCGCCGCACGCCGGTCGCGGGACGACATCGTCGACGCGGCGCTCGCGCTGCTCGACCGCGTCGGGCTCCCCGATCTCTCCATGCGACGGCTCGCAGACGACCTCGGTGTGCAGCCGAGCGCCCTGTACTGGCATGTCGCGAGCAAGCAGGACCTCCTGGCAGCGGTGAGCAGCCGCATCCTCTCCCCCATCGAGCTCGATCCCGGACTGGATGCGGCGACCGCCGCCGTCGCGCTGGGACACCGCCTGCACGACCTGCTCCTCGCCCACCGGGACGGCGCCGAGGTGGTCTCGAGCTCGCTCGCGCTCGGGCTCGTCGAGCCGCCGCTGCGCGGACCGTTCGCCGAGGTGGAAGCCGACCCCGGGGCGGCCGCCGCGATCGCGGATGCCGTCACGCACTTCGTCGTGGGCTTCACCTTCCACGAGCAGCAGCGGCGAGCCGCCGACGCCCTCGGCGCCGCCGCCACCGGAGCGCGCCTGTCTCCCGATGAGGTCGCCGACGGGACCGACGGCGGCTTCGACGCGGCCCTCGAGCTCATCTCCGCCGGCATCCGCGCAGGGTCGACCCGCGCCTAGGATGGGCGCATGCCCGCAGGGACCCGATCGTGAGACGACGCGCGCGCACCGCTGCGCGGCCCGACCGCCACGGGCGACACGGGCGCCTCGATCGCAGCTCCGTGGTGCGCCCGCCGCTGCCGGCCATCGAGACCCGCGCCGAGCGGTTCGATCTGACCGTGGGCACCGCGGTGGAGTTCCTCCGGAGCGCTTGGCCCGAACTGCGGGACGTGCGATTCGACGTGGGGTGGATGCCGGAGGCCAGCGACGAGGACGGCATCCCGCGCTGGTCCGTCGACACCGGCACGCAGCGCATCATCCTCTTCCGGCTGCCGATCGAACGTCTCGCCCGCCTGCACCGCAACGACGAGCTGCACCGTCGCATGATGATCGAGAGCTGCGTCTTCCGTGCCGCCGCGGAGTATCTCGACCGCGACCCGTGGGACCTCGGCCCCGACCGATTCCGGTTCTGAACGGCCCAGCGTTTCGCCGGCGTCCTCAGCGGGGACGGACCTCGATCGGAGCCGCTGCGGCATCGGCGGGGACGACCGCGTAGCCGGCGATCCCCTGCGGCGACGTGAAGGTCACACCCGCGCGGAGCGTGCCGCCCGCGGGATCGAGGTGGTAGAGCTCGCCGGCTCGGAGGTCGACGGACACCGAGCCGCCACCCGGCACCCGCACCTCACGCGGATCGCCGCCGCCGGCGCCGTCCGTGAGCACCGCCGCCACCTCGTCGTCGCCCGGGTTCACGAGCGCCAACTGGGGCTCGGGTCCCTCGGCGACCGCCAGCAGGGTGGGAACGGAGATGTCGTCCGCCGATCCGTACCACGCGAAGTCCGACCCCGCCCCCGCACCCGTGGCCGCGTGGACCGCGGTGACGACGGGGGCGTCGGCCGCGACCTCGACCCGGTAGCGCCCCTCGGGCAGCGACTCGAGGTCGACCTCCGCCGGGACGCCCGCCTCGAGCGCGAGGTCCGGGAAGGATGCGGCGGCGGAGCGGCCGCCGAGGGGCGTGATGGTCACCGTCGCGGTCGTCGCGTCCGACGGCGCCAGCAGGCGGACACTGGTGTCGGACGGCTCGTCGCTGCCACCCACGACGGAGAAGGCCGGCACCGTCTGCGAGGTCGTCGGCAGTCCCGTCGCGCCGACCACGTCGAGGCCGACGGGGACGAGGGTGCGGGTCAGCGAGGTCTGCAGGACCGCGTCGACGGGCGCCTGGGTCGAGGACACGAGGACGACCGGGTTCGATTCGGCCAGCGCGACCGACGCGAGGGGGATGACCCGCTGCTGCCCCGCCGGGACGAGGAGCCCCGCGCCCGCGTCGGGCGTCACGCGTCCGGTCGCACCGAAGACGGTGAGGTCGACCTGCGCCGCCACCTGGCCGGGATTGGTCAGGACGATGAGGTCCGCCGCCCCCGTCGCGCCGCTGCCGCCCACGAGCCAGGACTCCATGGCAGGCGGTGCACACGACGACGCGGCGAATCCGACGAGGTCGTCGGCGTCGGCGACCGCCGACTGCGCGGCCGCGAGGTCGGTCCGGACCCGGTCGATCGGCTCCGCCGTGACGGAGCGGGCGGTCGGCTCCCCCGAGACGTCGACCGAGGTGGTCTCGCCGTCCACGGCTTCGGGCGAGCCGGCGGCGGTCCCGGTCACGACGTCCGGCGCCGCCGCGACCTCGAGCGCGGCCGCATCCTCCGCATCGCGGCCCGCGGCCAGGATGGGACCGGAGCAGGCGAGGACGGAGGTCGCCGGCTGCGGCCGTGTGGTGAGCGAGAGCGGATCGCGCTCCGCCGTCGGCCAGTCGACCAGGGCTCCGGCAGCGACGACCGCCGCGACCGCGAGTCCGGCGACCGCGCCGGCCGCGCGACGCACAGGTGTGGGGGCGCCGGTCACGATCCGCTCCGTTCTCCGATGACACGCGGGTACCGCCGACCGGTCCGCAGGCTCGTCCGCGTCGGAATGGCGAGGAGGAGTGCGATGGCCGCGACACCGAGCTGGAGCAGGGCGATGCGGCCCGCCTGCGGCCCGGCATCGTCGTCCGCGGAGCGCTGCGCCACATCGCCTTCGACGCTCCACAGCGACCCGCGCGCCGTCTCGCCGACGCTCACCAGTTCGGATCGCTGGTCGAGGAGGGTCTGCGCCTCCAGCCGGGTCGCCCGCGCCAGGTCGCTCTCCCGCGGCGCGCTCTCGAGCACGACGTAGGCGATGCCGTGCTCGGCCAGCCGCGCGACGACGTCGCCCGACGGCGTCGAGACGAGGTCGGCCGTGGCGTGCGCGAGTTCGCGGTCCGCATCGGTCAGCGCGGCACGGGCCGACTGCAGCGTGGATTGTCCGCCGAGGGTCTCGCTGGCGCCCCAGACGACGGATGCGGCGTAGGCGCCGTCCGCCTCGACCGTCAGCACGAGCGTCGCCGTCTGCTCACCGTCCCGCTCCCCCTCGGCGCCCGCCGTCTGCACGTACGCGGGGAGCGTGCTCGCCGGCCCGTTCTGCAGTTCGGCCGTCCCTCGGTGCACGGCGGTGAACGCGGGCACCGCACCGATCGCGAGGAATGCGATGACGACGGATGCCGCGACCGGCACGAGCGCTGCGGTTCGACGCATCCCGTCGAGTCCTGCGACCGCGGCCAGGAGCAGTCCCGCCCATGCGAGGCTCAGCGGGGCACCGGGCCAGATCGTGATCGGGCCGTCGGTGCCGACGCTGAGCGAGATGCCGGAGGCGACGACCGCGGTGAGGATGCCGAGGGCCGCTGCGACGAGCGCCACGAGGGCCGGCAGCACCCGTCGGCCGAGCGCGGGCGCGAGCACCGCGAAGACCAGGACCGGTGCGGTCAGGACGGCCACCCACCAGGCGGGGAAGACGGCGCCGAGGAGGTCCGACCATCCCGCAGCGTCCACGTCGGGGTATCCGAAGGCGAAGAGGATCCGTGCCCAGGGCTCGTGCGCCGGCGCGCCTCCGAAGGACGCTCCCGGATCGGCGAAGAGCGCCAGGAGGTCTCCCGCGACCACTCGGTGCCACGCCAGCGGGAGGAAGAGCGCGGCCGCCGGGATCATCAGCCAGACGATGCGGAGCACGCCGCGCCCGCGCCGCAGGACCAGGCACAAGAGGATGCCGACCACCCAGAGCGCCACGATCGCGGGGGCGACCGACGGGGCGCACGCGAGCACGATCGCCACGAACAGCGAACCGAGCGCTGCGCTGCTCCACGAGCGCCGCGCGGCCGCCGCCGTGTAGACGACCCAGGGCAGCGCGAGGTGCAGGACGAGCGCCGCGGGGCGCCCGTCGACGAGGGCGGCGAGGAACGGCGGCGCCACCGCCCAGCCGAAGGCCGCGGTGCAGCGGAGCACGGAGCGCTCGGTGACGCGGGTCGCGGCGAACCAGCCGCCGAGAGCGGCAAGCGGGAGGGCGAGGAGCCAGAGCACGACGAGCGCGCGGGACGGAGCCAGCGGAGAGAGGGATCCGATGAGGGCGACGACCGCGGCGAACGGGTCCGCCGGGCCCGCCGTGTCCCACCCCACGGCGCGGGCACCGAGGGCCGCGTCGCCCCACAGCGCGAGGACGCCGCTCCGGAGAGGAAGGAGTCCGCCGCCGCCGAGGACCGGCCACGCCAGCAGTGAGGCGAACGCGATGGCCGACGTCGCAAGCGCGCCGAGCACGACCCACGCTCCGCCGCCGCTGAAGAAGCGGAGCTCCGCTCTCGCGGTCGAGGCGTGCAGCGAGTCATCCTCGAGTCGCTGCCGGACCTCCCGTCGTCCGATGCACAGCGGCGCGATCGCCGCCCACGACGCGGAGCGGGTCCGCCGGATGATGCGACGTGCGCGGGCGATCGCCGGGATGCGGAGCATCACCGTGATCGCGGCGAACCACTCCGGGCCGATCCTCGACGGGGTCTTCGCGACCAGATGCAGGACTGTGCGCCACAGCGCGATCGGCAGGAGCGTCAACCACAGCGGCACCACGGCTGCAGCCGGCGCGAAGACCAACCGCCGGTGGAGTTCCGCGGCACGACCCGCGTACGCTCGGCGACCGCGCGCGCCGGCGGAGCGACCCGACGGCGTGCCGGCGACGCCGTCGCCGGCTACGGCGACGAGGGCGGTCGGCGCGAGCACGACACGCCCTCCCGCCAGGCGAGCACGGACGCCGAGGTCGAGCCCCTCGTCGGCCCCTGAGAGGGCCGGGTCGAGACCTTCCAGCGCCGTCCACACGTCGGTGCGGACGAGGACCCCGCGGATGTCGCTGGCGAGGACGTCCTCGCCGGCGTCGTGCTGCCCCTGGTCGAGCTCGCCGTCGGCGAGTCCCACGGTCCGGCCCCCGCGCGTCATCGTCACGCCGAGGGAGACGATGCGGCCGGCGTCGTCCCAGTCGACGAGCTTGGGCGCCGCGAAGGCGACGGACGGCGCTGCTTCGAGCGCGCCGGTCAGGCGCGCGAGCGCGTCGGGAGCGGGTGCCGTGTCCTGCGCGAGCAGCCACACCGCATCGCCCGAGACCCGCCGGGACGCCAGACGCAGCGCATCGGCGAAGCTCGTCGCGCGGCCGGCCACGATGACCGCCTCGGCCCCCGACTCGGCGGCCAGGCGCCGCATGGCGTCATCCGCACCGCACAGGACGACGGTCAGCGCGTCGGCGCGCCGAGTCTGCGCGGCGAGCGCGCGCAGCGTCCTGCTCAGGTGCAGGTCTGTGGATCCCCGTCCGTGGGGGCGGACGACGAGAAGAGCATGGACTCGGGCGGGCATGACCAGGTCAGCCTAGGCGGGCTGCATCCGTCCGAGCGGAGGCCGCCCGGGGTGGCGCGGATCGGATCAGGACGCGCGGCGCTTGAGCTTCCGGCGCTCGCGCTCGCTCAGTCCACCCCAGATGCCGAACCGCTCGTCGTTCTGGAGGGCGTACTCGAGGCACTCCCCACGCACGTCGCACGAGGTGCAGATACGCTTCGCGTCACGAGTCGACCCGCCCTTCTCGGGGAAGAACGCCTCGGGGTCCGTCTGCGCGCAGAGCGCGTCCGCCTGCCACGCGAGGGCCGTGTCCTCGTCGGACTCGACGGGCCGGCGAACACCGGGGACCCCGAGGTTGACCGGGTCGACGAACCAATTCTCGGGAACGCCGGAACGGTAACCCGCCATCTTGCTCTCCCACCTGTAGACCCTCGCCGCTGGGCGGCTCGTGGCCTTAATTACACCCGTGTGATTCGCCTGGGTCAAGTCGCAAATCGTAAACCCTCAACCCGACATTGAATCTTCTTGTCGCGCTGCGGCGTGTCGCGCGGGACCCGCGACTCACTCCGCAGTGCCCGGGCGCGCGACGTAGGCCGTCCCGCGCCCAGAGATGCGCACCTCGGGCTCGCCGTCGACGACGGCGGCGCGGCCGGGCGTCAGCGTGAGTCGCACGTCGCCCCCCACCACGGTGAGCTCGCCCGCGGCGGCCAGCACGATGGTGGGCACCGCGGCATCGAACGCGGCGTCGTCGCCGTCCAGCACGTGGCGCACGAGCGTGAAGTCCGGCACGCCCGCGTCGAAGACGTCCGCGTCGCCGCGCCGTTCGGGAACGAGGACCGGGGCGTCACCGGGTCGGGTGTCGATGATGCGCATGAGTTCCGGCACGTCGATGTGCTTCGGGGTCAGTCCCCCGCGCAGGACGTTGTCGCTCGCCGCCATGAGTTCCACCCCGAGACCGTCCTGGTACGCGTGCAGCACTCCTGCGGGAGCGAACACCGCGTCGCCCCGACGGAGGACGACGAGGTTCATCAGCAGCGCGACGACGAGGCCGGGGTCGCCCGGGAAGTCCTCGGAGACGGCCCGGAGGACGTCGATCTCTTCGGCATAGGGCGTCGCGGGATCGACTCGCACCTCGCGGAGCGCCGCGGCGAGGTCGGCGACGACGTCAGCGGAACGGCCGCTCAAGGCATCCTCGATGATGCGCCGCAGCGCACCCGCCGCATCCTCATCCGTCAGGGCATCCTGCAGCAGGCGCACACCCTCGCGATCGCCGAGTCCCGCGAGGAGCTCGCGGGTGCGCGCGACCGGCCGCAGCCCGACCAGCGCGCGGAACCGGTCGCTCAGCGCGACGATGATCTCCGGCTTGTGGTTGGCGTCGCGGTAGAGACGATCGGGTGCATCGATCGGGATGCCGGCGGCCTCCTCGCGCGCGTAGCCCTCACGAGCCTGCGTCAGATCGGGATGGGCCTGGATCGACAGGGACGAGGACGCCGCGAGGATCTTCAGCAGATACGGCAGCGGCGGCGCCCCGGCATCCCCTCGCGCTTCCGCCAACGTGCGGCCGTCGCCCAGCCGGGCCGGGCTGCCCGGGTGATCGCCGAACCAGACCTCGGCCTCAGGGGCGCCTGAGGGCGTCCGACCCTGCAGCGCCGGGATGAGGGTGGGGGATCCCCAGGCATAGTCGCGGGGGTCGTTCGACAGCGTCTCCAGCACACCGTCAGCCTAGGGGGCGCGCGATACCCTGCTGTCACGATGGCCGTCCATACGAAGCACCCGATCTCGGCTCCGCCGAGTGCGCCGCCGCGCGAGCGGACGGGCCATATCCTGCTGCGCGGCTGGTGCGTCGTCCTGCTCGTCGTCACACTGTCGGGGACGGCGCTGCCGCTCGCGTTCGGTGTTCCGGTCGCCGCCGGCATCGGCGTCGCCTCCTTCCTCGTGTCGGTCATCCTGTGGACGATCCTGCGGCCCCGAGTGCAGTGGCGGCGGCTCCCCTGGTACGCGATGGCGTACATCGTCTGGGCCCTGGCATCCCTCATCTGGACCGCGTGGATCGAGGCGACCGCTCTCACCGTCTCGTTCATGGTCGTCACGACCGTCGGCGCGCTGTTCGTGGGCGCCGTGCTGACGTGGCGGGAGCTCGTGCGCGCCCTGGCTTCGGCCCTGAAGTGGATGCTGTCACTGTCGCTGCTGCTCGAAGCGTGGGTCGCTGTGGTCTGGGACGGACCGATCCTTCCCGGATTCGTGCGGCCGGAACGGCCCGCCGACGACCCGATCGTCTATTGGGTGCGGAGCAACCTGCTCGACGGCGGCCGCATCCAGGGTGTCTTCGGCAATTCGAACGCGCTGGCGTACGTGGCTCTCCTCGCGGTCATCGTCTTCGCGATCCGCATCGCCTCGCGCGCGCCCCGACGACCGGCCCTGGCCCTCTGGACCCTGCTCGCGCTGTACCTCTTCGTCCGCGCCGGCTCCGCGACGGCGACGGTGGCCGCGGTGATGGTCGTCGTGGTCCTCCTCACCGTCCTCGTCATGCGGACGACCACCCGCGCAGGGCAGCGCACGCGCTACTACGTCGCCTACGCCGTCGTCGCCCTCGGCGGACTCGCCGCCGCGTGGGCGTTCCGCGATCGCCTCTTCTCCACCCTCGGCCGGTCGACCGACCTCACCGGGCGCGAGGGGATCTGGGAGCAGGTGCTGGCTCGCGCCTCGGAGCGGCCGATCGTCGGATGGGGCTTCTCCACCCCCTGGATCACCACGGACCCCGCCTTCGACGGGTGGATCATCGACCACGGACAGTCGGTCATGCAGGCCCACAACATGTGGATCGACGTCTTCCTGCAGCTCGGGATCGTCGGGGTCGTCCTGATCGTCGCGGCCTACCTCGCCTTCGTCTGGCGATCCTGGTTCTTCGCCGTCGACCGTCCCCGCTGGGATCTCGTGGCCGACCGCCCGTACTCCGCCGTCACGCTGCTGCCGACGCTGACCGGCGCCGTCCTGCTCGTCCAGGGTCTGGCCGAATCCACGCCGTTGCTGAACTGGGGGTGGTTCCTGCTCATCCTCTTCGCCTTCAAGATCAAGCAGGCTCCGCTCATGGGTCGGGGTCCCTCCGAGGAACGTCTGCTCGGCGAACAGGGCGACAGGCCCGCCGACCGATGACCGCCGAGGAGGTCCGTCCACGCGCCGCCGCGTTCCTCGCGTCGGCCGACTTCATGGCGGTCTACACGGTGACCACCATCGGAGCCCTGTTCGCGACGCCGGCGCTTCGAAGCCTGATGGGCAACGCCGGCTACGGCGCCATCCTGACCGGGCTGTGCGTCCTCGGCGGCGGGATCATGTACGCCCGTCGTGCGGAGCTGCGCCTCATCCATCTCGTGCCGACGACGCTGCTGGTGCTCCTCGGGTGGCTGCTGGTCACGTCCACCTGGTCGGCTTCTCCGACCGCGTCGCTCACCGGCTGGCTGCAGCTCGGCGCGCCCACCTTCCTCGCGGTGGTCGTCGCGCAGTTCCGAGACACGCTGCAGACGGTGCGCGCCACCGGTGACGCCCTGCGCCTCCTCCTCACCGTCTCACTGGGACTCGAGATCCTCAGCGGCATCCTGCTCGACGTCCCCATCGCCTTCCTCGGCATCGCGGGCAACCTGGCCGAGGGCGGACCGGTGCAGGGTGTCTTCGGGTCGCGGACCGTCCTCGGGGTGGTGACCATCGTCGCGCTGGTCACCTTCCTCGTCGAATGGCGCACCCGCTCGGTCTCGTCAGGCGCCGCGGTGTACTCCGTGTCGCTCGCGGCGATCCTCGCGGTCTTCACCGACTCGCCGCTCGTGCTCGGGATGGCGTTGGCGTCGGGGGCTGCGACCGGGGCGCTGGCGATCCTGCGTCGCGTCTCCCCCCGCGTGCGCCCCCTGCTCCAGGGGGCACTCGCGGCAGCGGTCGTCGTCGGACTGCTCCTCGCCTACGTCTTCCGCCGACCGCTCGTGTACTGGCTGAACGCGGAGCCGGACTTCCTGACGCGCTCACGGCTGTGGAACGTGATCCTCGACATGTCGTCACTCCGGCCCGTGCAGGGTTGGGGGTGGGTCGGGACCTGGCCCGAGTTCCTTTCGCCCTTCAGTTACGTCCGCATCGCGACGGGCCGGCCGCACGCCTCTGCACTGAACGTCTGGATGGACGTGCTCCTCCAGGCCGGCATCGTGGGCGTCGTCCTCCTCGTCGCGTTCGTCGGCATCGGGCTCACCCGCGCCTGGTCCGCGGCGAGCGAACGACGCTCGACGGTGCACGTGTGGCCGGCACTGGTCATCATCGTCCTCCTGTCGGATTCGATCGTGACGAGCTCGCCGCTCGGCGGTTTCGGCTGGTTCCTGCTCGTCCTGTGCGCGACCCGCGCCTCGCTCGTTCGAGGGTGGCGTCGCGAGCGCCCACTGCCTGAGGCATCCGTGCGCCTCCCGCCGACATCGGGGCCGAACCCGGCGGTCTAGACTCGGTCGGTACCGTCAGCCGCCAGGAGGTCCCACCGTGCGATCGCTTCGCAGACGCCTGCGAGGGAACGCCTTCCTCCAGAAATGGCGGTTCCTCATCCCGATCTTGCAGTACGCGGTCGCCGTCCGTCTGGTGCGCGTGTCGCCCGCTCGCGTCCTGTTCCTCTCGGATTCGCGGGTCGGCTTCTCGGGCAACTTCGCCTTCCTCCGCGATGAGATCCGTCGCCAGGATCCGGATGCGGCGATCGTGGGCATCTTCAAAGCCCGACTGTCCGCACGACGGCCGCTGCGCGATGCGCTGCGGCTGCCGTGGGAGCTGGCGCGGGCGCAGACGATCGTCCTCGACGACTACTACCCACTCGTCTACCCGCTCCGCCTCCGCCCGGAGACGCGACTCCTGCAGGTGTGGCATGCGACCGGAGCGTTCAAGCGGGTCGGGTGGAGCAGGGTCGGCCTCCCCGGAGGTCCGCTGCCGGGGTCGGTCGCGCATCGCAACTACACCGATGTGACCGTCAGCTCCGAGGGCGTCCGAGCCGACTACGCCGAGGCGTTCGCCGTCGATCCCGCCCGCGTCCGCGCGGCCGGCGTACCGCGGACGGACGTGTTCTTCGATCGCGGCGTCGTCGAGCGGACGGCTACTGAGGTCCGGTGCCGGCTGGGCGTTCCCACGGATCGCAAGATCGCGCTGTTCGCCCCGACATTCCGAGGCAACGGACAATTGAGCGCGCACTACGACATCGATTGGGTGCCGTGGCTGCGGATGGTCGAAGACCTGGGCGATGAGTGGACGGTCGTCGTCAAACTCCACCCGTTCGTCTCTCGCGCCGAAGCGGAGATCCCGCAGCACGAACGCATCGTGCACGCATCCCACGAGCGCGAGCTCAACGACCTGCTCATGGCCTCCGACGTCCTCATCACCGACTACTCATCGTCGATCTTCGAGTACTCGCTCCTGGACCGCCCGATGGTCTTCTTCTGCCCGGACCTCGAGACCTACTCGGCGGAGCGGTCCTTCTACCACCCCTTCGAGAGCTACTTGGCAGGCCCCGTCGTGACCGACGGTGCGGCGCTCGCCGACGCGGTGCGGTCCGCCCGTGCAGGCGCAGACCTCGCCGCGTTCCGGGAGATGTTCATGTCGGCTTGCGACGGGCGGTCCTCGGAACGGATCGTGCGCGAGGTCATCCTCACTCCTCGGGACGTCGCTGAGCGACCGAGGCTGCTGGACGATCCACCGGCACAGCCGACCCGGATCGACGGATCGGTCGGTCGACACCTCGTCGCCGCCCACGTCCTGCGCTGGACGCTCCGGGCGATCTACGCACCCTTGAAGATCCTGCCCTCCCGCCGGAAGATCGTCATGATCAGCCGAGAGCACCCGCAAGAACCCGACGACTTCGTCGATCTGCGACGCGCCATCGCCGCCCAGGACCCCTCGGTGCGCGTCGTGAGCCTCGTCCGGATGGTGCCGCCCGGTCTCGCGAGGAAGGTGGGGTATGCGGCGCACCTCGTGGTGCAGCTCTACCACGTCGCCACCGCGCGCGTGCTCGTCGTGGACACCTACTCGATGGTCGCGAGCATGCTCACCCACAAGCGCGAGCTCTCCGTCGTGCAGATCTGGCATGCGCTCGGTGCGTTCAAGAAGTTCGGCCTGAGCATCGTCGGACACGGCGAAGGTCGTGATGAGCGGATCGCGCAGGCGATGCGCATGCACGAGGGCTACGACCTCGTCCTGGCCAGCGGTGAAGCATGCCGCGCCCCCTACGCTGAAGCGTTCGGGACCGACCCCGACCGCGTCGTCATCGCACCCCTTCCCCGCGTCGACCGCCTGCGCGACCCCGAGCGCACCGCACAGACGCGGGAGCGGATCCACCGGGCGCACCCGCACCTTCGAGGCGCCCGGGTCGCGGTCTTCGCACCCACCTTCCGGATCGAGGACACCTCGATGGCCGCGCCCGAGCAGATCGTGGAGTCACTCGCCGCCATCGGGGTCCATGTCGTGGTCAAGCTCCACCCGTTGATGACGCTGCAGGACGACGCGATCGACACGGCCGACGGGTTCTCGACACAGGAGATGCTGACCGTCGCCGATCTCTTCATCACGGACTACTCCTCGACACTGTTCGAGGCGGCGGTCCGCGGCATCCCGACGTACTTCCTCGCGCCCGACCTCGACGAGTACCTCGCCACCCGCGACTTCTACCTGGACTACCGGAGGGATCTGCCCGGCCCGGTCTGCACCTCGGTGGACGGCCTCGCCGATGCCATCGCCGCCGAGGCCGCGGATGCGTCGGATGCCGCTGCATTCGCCTCGCGATGGGTGGCCGACGCGGGCTCGGGGAGCAATCGCAGCGCCGACCGCATGGCGCGGATCCTCCTCGGCGAACTCGTCCATCCCGGCTCGAGCCGCGCCCTCGCATAGGATGGTCGGGCGCGTGCGCAGCACGCCACGCATCGAATCACGAGGAGCTCGCGCCGTGAGTAGACCCCGAACCGTCGCCGTCGTCCTCGCAGGAGGCATCGGAGTCCGGGTGGGCCTGGGGATCCCGAAGCAGCTCATCAAGATCGCCGGGAAGGCGATCGTCGAGCACACGCTCGAGGCTCTCGAGGCGAGCGGTCAGATCGACGAGATCGTGATCATGATGAACGCGGCAGCGATCGGCGAGCTCGACCACCTCGTCGAGAGTGGACGGTTCGCCAAGCTGAGCCGCATCCTCCCCGGAGGCGAGACCCGCAACGACACGACCCGGCTCGCCATCGACGCGCTCGACGGCGACGACACCAGGGTCTTGTTCCACGACGCGGTGCGTCCCTTCATCGACGATCGCATCATCGAGGACTGCGTCCGCGCGCTGGACGACTACGAGGCCGTCGACACGGCGATCCCGTCGGCGGACACCATCATCCAGGTCGATGCGGACCGGCGTATCACCGGCATACCGGACCGTTCCCTCCTGCGTCGCGGCCAGACGCCGCAGGCCTTCCGGCTCGGCACCATCCGCCGGGCCTACGAGATCGCCGCGACCGACCCGGATTTCCGCGCGACCGACGACTGCGGCGTCGTGTTCACCTATCTGCCGGAGGTCCCGATCTACGTCGTGGACGGCACTGCGGAGAACATGAAGGTCACCGAGCCGATCGACGTCCACATCGCCGACAAGCTGTTCCAACTGCAGTCCGCCAGCCTGTCCCTCGAGAGCATGACCTCGGTCCCCGACCTCGCAGGGAAGTCCGTCGTGGTCTTCGGCGGCAGCTACGGCATCGGCGAGAGCATCGTGACGCAGGCCACGGCCGCCGGCGCCACCGTGCACGAATTCAGCCGGACGACCACGGGGACCGACATCCGGTCGGCGAAGGCGGTGCGGTCCGCGCTGGCGGCGGCGCACGGCGCCAGCGGCCGCATCGATGTGGTCATCGTGACCGCGGGCGTCCTTCGGATCGCACCGCTGATCGAAAGTCGCAAACGCGACCTGAAGGACACCATCCAGGTCAACCTCATCGCGCCCGCGATCGTCGCGCGCGAGGCGCACCCCTACCTCGCCGAGACCGCCGGGCAGGTGGTGCTCTTCACGTCGAGCTCATATACACGCGGGCGCGCGGGCTACAGCGCCTATTCGGCGACGAAGGCCGGCGTCGTGAACCTCACGCAGGCGCTTGCCGAGGAGTGGGAGGCGTCGCGCGTGCGCATCAACTGCATCAACCCGCAGCGCACCCGAACCCCGATGCGCACGCAGGCGTTCGGCGAGGAGCCGGCCGACAGCTTGCTGGACCCGGCGGACGTCGCCAGGGTCACGCTCAATGTCGCGGCATCCGATCTCACCGGACAGATCGTGACCGTGAACGTGGCCGCGATGCGCGGCGCTGCGGGGTGACCCGGGCCCCGCGGGGCCTCAGCCGCCGATCTGATTGCGCTCGATCACGTCGAAGAATGCCCGGCAGACGTAGTAGTCCTCCGCCGTCGTGATCTTGATGTTCGAACGAGGACCGTCGACTCGGTAGAGGGTGTGCCCGTACCGCCGCAGCAGACTGCAGGTGTCGATCGAGTCGTTCTCGCCGTCCGCGACGGCCTGGTCGTACGCGCCGAGGACGGTGTCGAGCCGCCCGCTCTGCGGCGCCTGCGCGACGTAGAGGAGGTCGCGCGGGATGACGTCGTCGACCCCACCGGCACTCGAGGCGATGATCGTCTCGTTGAACTTCGTGCTCGTGATCGCCGGGCCCTTGGCGCGGACGGTCTCGATGTTCGCCGAGATGACGTCCGCGTTGATGAGGGGGCGGACGCCGTCGTGGAGCAGCACGACCGTGTCGGCCGGCGCCTCGTTGGACACGGCACGCAGGGCGCGATGACGGGACTCCTGTCCCGTCGCGCCGCCGTCCACGATCCAATTCACCTTCGTCAGCTCGTAGCGAGCCACCAGTCGCGCGAACCGCTCGCGCCATTCCGGGAGGATGGAGACAGCGATCCGGTCGATCTCCGGGTGGTCCTGGAAGTGCTGGATGGTGTGGACGATCAACGGGGTGCCGTGGATCTCCAGGAACTGCTTCGGGAGGGTCGCGGACGTCATGCGCGATCCGATGCCGCCGGCGAAAATGATGGCGATGTTCACGCGATCTCCTCTTCTGGGATGTCGTTCTCTGCCGAATCCTCGTGCGCGGATTCCTCAGCGGGCACCGGACTTTCGGTGATCTCCTCGGTCTCTGGCTGTCCGAGGATGAGCCAGTCGATGACTCGATCGGCCGCGCCGGTGTCGACGCGGTCGAAGTTCAGCCGACGGAATTCCGCCACCTTCTCGACCTCGAACTCCCCCGTCCGCAGCGCATCGACGACCTGCGCGAACGTGTCCGCGACACGTCCGGGGGCGGTCTCGACGTAGTCGCGGTGGAAACCGCGGGTCGCAGCGTAGTTCACCCGGTCCGGGGCGAAGAACAGCATCGGACGGTCCAGGAGGGAGAACTCGTAGATGATCGACGAGTAGTCCGTGATGAGCACGTCGGTCGCGTGCAGCAGGTTCAGCCCGTCGGGGTAGTGGGTGAAGTCGAAGAACCGATCGCGGTACTCCTCGGGGATCTCGATGGGATCCTTCACGAAATGGTGCATGCGGAAGAGCACCACGGTGTCGTCCCCGCAGGCCTCGTACAGCGCATCGAAGTCGATCTGGCTGTAGTCGTAGAAGGCGGTGTAGATCGAGCGTCCGCGGAACGTCGGCGCGAACAGGACGACGCGCTTGCCTGCGATCTGCGGATGTTCCGCGGCGAACGAGCGGAGGAAACCGTCCCGAAGCTTCTCGTCCAGGAACCAATCGACTCGAGGCAGTCCGGTCGGGATGACTGCCGCCTCCTCGATCCCGAACGCCTCGGCGTAGACGTGGCGGAGGTGCTCGGAGCCGGTGATCGCGTACGTGTACTGGCGATGGGGATGCCACAGCTTCGGCGATCCGAGGTTTCCGAACCGGCTGTATCCGACGGATTTGAACCCGCTCCCCGCGTGCCACAGCTGGATGACCTTCGTGCGGGGGTCCATCCGCAGGCTCTTCAGGATCCCGAAATAGTCGTCCAACAGGACGATCTCACTCGTCGCCAGGAGGTAGATGATGCGGATGGTGGTCCGCCATCCTCCAGAGCGCGGCAGTCGGAAGGAGTACTTCAGCTCGAAGCGCCGTTGAAGGCCGCGTTCGAAGATCCGCTCCTGGACGCGCCGGAGGTTGCCTTCGATCTTGAGCCGCTGGTCCGAGGCGAAGAGGATCCGGCCGGGCTTGACCCCGACCGTCCGATTGATCATCTGATAGATCCACCCGGCGTACCGCTGCTTCGCCGGTGCGCCCAGGAGCAAGCCCCGCAGTCGCTTGAGGGGACGGAACTTCTTGGGCTTCGGCCGGGAGCGGAACAGGTGGTAGGTCCGCATGAGGAAGTCGAGGCGCTCCAGGTCGAGCGCGTTCTCCGCGATGCCGAACGACACCGTCGTCACGGCGCGGTTGCCGTCGTAGAGGAAGACGCGGGAGCCTTCGTCCAATTCGAGCAGGGAGGCACCGTCGAAGCGTGCTGGTGCCGCACGCTCCCCATATGCCAGCAGCACGATGCGCCAGGTCCCGTTGGGGATGGCCTGACGGTCGATGTACGTCGGGACGTCGACGTGGAGCTCATAGCGACCCGGACCCGCGGCCACGAACGGGACGGGCAGTCGCCGCTTCCCGTCGATCAGGCGGAAATCCAGCGCAGGCGCCGGATCCTCCCCTTCCTCCGGTTCGAGCGGGATCCAGGTGTCCGTTTGGACGACACGCACACGCACGGTGAGCTTCGCGCGCTCCCAGGCCAGGCTCTCGATCTTGACGTCGAACGGCGGGAGGGGTCGCACGACCTCCTCCGAGGTGTCCGCGACGACTCCGACGGTGGTGTCCGTCATCGGCTCGATCCCTCCCCGCGCTCCTCATGCCAGGCGATCGTGCGATCGACCCCGCGCGACAGGCCGACGTGAGGCTCCCACCCCAGCGACCGGAGCCGTGCGTCATCGAGTCCCTGACCCTTCACGCTGTTGTAACGGCTGTGGTCGACGTCCTCCCTGAACCGGACGGTCAGACCCTTCTGCGGACGCGCGCGGGTGAAGGCATGAGCGAGGTCGCGGATGCTGATGAACCCGTCGCGGTCCGCGACGTTGTACGCCGTGTGCTCCCCGTCGAGGATCGCGGTGAACATGCCTGTGATCGCGTCGGCGAGGTAGGTGTAGGTTCGTCGGGCGCTGCCGTCGCTGTTGAGTGTGATGTCCCGGCCGGCAAGGACGTCCGCCGTGAAGTCCGCCTGGACTCGGCCGTCGTCGAGCGCCATTCCCGGCCCGTAGATGTGGCCGAATCGGGCGATCGTGATCGGCACGTCGTGCTGAGCGTGATAGCTGACGGCGATCGTCTCGGCGGCTCGCTTCCCCTCGGTGTACGACGCGCGCGGGGTCAGGATGTCGACCGAACCGTATTCGTCCTCGGCGACGAGCGAGCCGTCCGACACGCGCTGACCGTACACCTCGGCGGATGACATCAGCACGAACCGAGCGCCGCCCGCGGCGACGCAGAGGTCCAGCAGTCCGAACGCGCCCATGACGTTGGCGCGGATGGTGTCCACGGGGCTCGCGGCGTGCAGGGAGGGCCGCGCAGGTGACGCGCCGTGGATGACGAGATCGACCTTCGCATCGATGTCGATCGGACGCTGGACGTCGCCTTGGACGAGGACCAGGTCGTCCCGCTCGACTGCCCGGCCGAAGACGCGCCTCGCCTTCTCGAGATCCCGCACCATCGCGAGGACCGTGATTCCCGCTCTGCTGGCCTCATTGACGGCCAGCAACGTGAAGACGGCGTAGGCCGGGATCATCCCCGACCCGCCCGTCACAAGGACCGTCTTACCCGCCAGCCGTTCCCACGGCAGCGGCTGCGAGATGATCTCGGCGAGGTCGCGGTCGATGGTCGCACTTCCGGTCACGACGGGAGTCGCCACCGCCTCGGCAGATGCGTCGCCGGATGTCTGTTCAGGCATTTTGCCGATTCTACGGCACCGGCTTGCGACGGCACCGAGTCTCGGACGCCCTCATCGCAGCCCGAGTCGGCGCAGTACCTTGCCAGCCGTGCGACGAAGCGTCTTCGTCGGACGCGGAGCAGGGTCCGGCACCGGAGAGGGGGCCGCGGCTGATGCACGTGAACTTCGCTCGAGGGTCACGTGGCCGCCCTCCGTGCGAAGAATCCATGAGAGCGGGCCTCCCGGCACTCGGTCACCGACCCGAAGTTCGCTGGATGTCCCTCGCGTCATCGGGAGCCTCAGCCGCGCCACGCCATCGGAGACCTCCAGGCGCGCCGGCACTTCCTTCGCGGACGTCGACGCCTGTGTCCAAGACCCGACGACCGTGTCGACTGTGCCGGAGCCATCGTGCTGACCGGAGAGCGTGATGACGAGGTCGTCGTGGGCCAACTCCGCGCTGATCGGCGTGAGTCGCCGCACGGCCTCCCGCTGTCCCTCCGGGATCACCGTCGCAGAGCCTCCGTCGTTCGGATACACCAGGTGGAGCAATCCGCCGGAGATAGAGAAGGATGCGGGCACCGCAGATGAAATGGCCCGGTCTGTCGTCCCACTGCCGAAACGAGTGTGGAGCCGCAGATCCCAGTGCGTGCCGCCGTCGAGGGCCCCGCCCCAGGCGGCCGACACGGGATCGATCGTCAGACGCGCCCGGGCACCGATACCGACGGTGCCATCTTCTCTGTCGGAGACGTCGATCTGCCGCTCGAAAGGAATCGCCCAGGCAACCCGCGATCGACGGGAGTGCACGAACGGGGTCAACCCGATCTGCTCGATCTCGTCTGTCACGTCGGCGGCGTCCGCACTGATGGCATCCGCGATGTCCTTCGGGAGGTCCTTCCGGACACGCGTACCCACCCGCCGCAGGGCTGGACGTCGTCCCGTCGAGTCGGACCAGTCGACCGACACGTCCACGTGCAGCTTGCCGTCCCGCCAGATGGCTGTCTCGGCGCGGCCCCAGCCCGGAACCGCGGCGTCGATCGCGCAGACCTGCTCCAGGAGGTCCTGTCGGCCGGTGCGGAGCAGCTCAGCCCGGATGCGACGGGAGGAGGCCAGCCTCTCGTCGAGACGGGCGTATCCGAAGTCCTCCTGCAGAGAGCGGGAGTGCTCGAAGATGAATCGTCGATTGCGCTCGGACCGCTGCGTGTACTTGAGATCGAAGACGCCGACGACCCGAGTGTTGTACTGATGCAGCTCGAGCTGATCGCGCTGCAGGACGTTCTCGTCGCCCCGCAGTTCATCCGCCGTCGCATCGCACACCTTGCGAAGCCACTCCCAGTAGTCGTCATTCGACTTCACGAAGGTGGTCGAACCGCTGCCCTCGGTAGTGACCCAGTGGTAGTAGGGAACGCTGGCCAGCGACGACACCACGCGCGCGTGGCGGGCGACCTGCAGATTGAAGAAGATGTCCTCCCAGAGCACGCGACGACCCTCGGGGAACCGGATCCCGTGCTCGTTCAGGAACTCCCTGCGGTACAGCTTGTGCGGGTTCATCGGCAGGAGCGGATGGACCTCGGTGCGCCCGCGCGCATTCGCACGATCCTCGTCGTAGGTCCCGAGGGCCCACGCCGGTTCGGTCGTACGGGACTCCTTGCCGCTGACGACGTCGGAGCGGTTCGCGACGGCGAACTCGTAGGCACCGCGGAGCGCGTCGGGGTAGAGCTCATCGTCGTGATCCATGAACGCGACGTATTCCCCCTGCGCGAGGTCGATGCCGATGTTCCGCGGTCGCGACGGCCACCCGGAGTTCTCGATGCTCTCGACTCGCACGTTGACGTGCGTCTCGGCCACGCCTCGCAGGCGCTCGAGCGTGTCATCGGGCGAACCGTCGTCGACGAAGATCACCTCGAAATCCGCGGCCCGCATGGTCTGACGGTCGAGCGATCCCATGAGTCGCTGCAAGCCCTCGGGGGCGGTCCGATATGTGGGGACGACGACCGATACCTTCATCACCCGTCCACTGTACGGCGGGCACGCCGCGACGAACGGGATACCCGCGGTCCGAGCGGCGAGCACCCGTGTGGAACGATGGGTGCCATGAAGGGAATCATTCTCGCGGGGGGTTCGGGGACGCGGTTGCATCCGATCACGTTGGGTGTGTCGAAGCAGTTGATCCCGGTGTATGACAAGCCGATGATCTATTACCCGTTGACCACGCTGATGTTGGCGGGGATCCGGGACATCCTGATCATCACGACGCCGCATGATGCGGAGCATTTCGAGCGGCTGTTGGGTGATGGGTCGCAGTTCGGGGTGTCGTTGTCGTTCGCGCAGCAGCCGTCGCCGGATGGCCTCGCCCAGGCGTTCACGATCGGTGCGGATCACATCGGTGGCGACAAGGTCGCGCTCGTGCTGGGTGACAACTTGTTGTACGGGCCGGGGTTGGGGTCGCAGTTGCAGCGGTACCGGGATGTCGACGGTGGTGCGGTGTTCGCGTATTACGTCGCGGAGCCCAGCGCGTACGGTGTGGTCGAGTTCGATGGTGATGGTCGGGCGATCTCGTTGGAGGAGAAGCCTGCCGCACCGAAGAGCAGTTACGCGGTGCCGGGCCTGTATTTCTACGACAACGATGTCGTGCAGATCGCACGGGACCTCAAGCCCTCACCTCGTGGCGAGTACGAGATCACCGATATCAACAGTGCGTATCTTGCGGCGGGGAAGCTGCAGGTGCAGGTGCTGCCGCGGGGGACGGCGTGGTTGGACACCGGGACGTTCGATCAGATGCTCGATGCCGGTGAGTACGTCCGCACGATCGAGCGGCGCACGGGGCTGCGGATCGGGGTGCCCGAGGAGGTCGCGTGGCGGCAGGGGTTCCTCACCGACGACCAGCTGCGCGAACGCGCCGACAGGCTCACCAAATCCGGGTACGGCACGTACCTGCACGACATCCTGAACAGGGGCGCATGACCATGGCACACCTTCTCGTGACCGGCGGTGCCGGATTCATCGGCTCGAACTTCGTCCACCACGTGATCGGCCACACCGACCACACCGTGACGGTGCTCGACAAGCTCACCTACGCCGGGAACGAGGCGTCGCTGGCTGGGCTGCCCGAGGACCGGGTGTCCCTGGAGGTCGGGGACATCGCCGACGCGGAGCTCGTCGACGGGTTGTTCGAGCAGGCGGATGCCGTGGTCCACTACGCGGCGGAGTCCCACAACGACAACTCGCTCCACGACCCGCGCCCGTTCCTGGACACGAACATCATCGGGACGTACACGCTGCTCGAAGCGGCCCGCCGTCACGACACCCGGCTGCACCACATCTCTACCGACGAGGTGTACGGCGACCTGGAACTCGATGACCCGGCCCGGTTCACCGAGCACACCCCCTACAACCCGTCGTCGCCGTACTCGTCGACCAAGGCCGGCAGCGACCTGCTCGTGCGGGCGTGGGTGCGCTCGTTCGGGGTCCGCGCGACGATCAGCAACTGTTCCAACAACTACGGCCCGTACCAGCACGTGGAGAAGTTCATCCCCCGCCAGATCACGAACGTGCTGCGCGGCATCCGGCCCAAGCTGTACGGCAAGGGCGAGAACGTGCGCGACTGGATCCACGCCGACGACCACTCCTCCGCCGTGCTCACCATCCTCGAGAAGGGCGAGATCGGGGAGACCTACCTCATCGGCGCGGACGGCGAGAAAGACAACAAGACCGTCGTCGAACTCATCCTCCAGCTCATGGGCGAGTCGCCCGACGCCTACGACCACGTCACCGACCGCGCCGGCCACGACCTGCGCTACGCGATCGACTCCACCAAACTCCGCACCGAACTCGGCTGGACCCCCACCTACCAGGACTTCGACGCAGGCCTCGCCGCCACCATCGACTGGTACCGCCACAACGAACCCTGGTGGGCACCCACCAAAGACGGCGTCGAAGCCTTCTACGCCACCAAAGGACAGTGAGTGTGACGGAGTTCGGCAAGACGCTCACGCCCACCGAGACCGGCATCCCCGGGCTCGTCGTCTGGGATCTCCCGGTGCACGGCGACAGCCGGGGGTGGTTCAAAGAGAACTGGCAGCGCGGGAAGATGACCGCGCTGGGGCTCGAGGACTTCGGGCCGGTGCAGAACAACATCTCCTTCAACGACGCCGTGGGGACGACCCGCGGTATCCACGCCGAGCCGTGGGACAAGTGGGTGTCGGTCGCGACGGGGCGGATCTTCGGCGCGTGGGTGGACCTTCGCGAAGGCCCGTCGTTCGGGGCCGTCTTCACAACCGAGCTCGATGCTTCGAAGGCGATCTTCGTTCCCCGTGGCGTCGGCAACTCGTACCAGACCCTCGAGCCCGACACGGCGTACACCTACCTCGTCAACGACCACTGGTCCCCCGAGGCGTCGTACTCCTTCCTGAACCTCGCCGATGAGACGGCGGCCATCGCATGGCCGATCCCCCTCGCCGAGGTCGAGATCTCAGCGAAGGACCTGGCGCACCCCCGCCTCAACGACGTCGTGCCGATCCCGCCGAAGAAGACGCTCGTCGTGGGAGCAGGCGGACAGCTCGGCCGCGCCCTCCGGGCGTCGTTCGGAGACCACCCCGGTGTCGAATTCGCCACGCGCGATGACCTGGACTTGACCGCCGACCTCACCGGCGCCCGCCGGTGGCGCGACTACGGCGTGATAGTCAACGCAGCTGCGTACACGGCCGTCGACGCCGCCGAGACCGACCGCGCCGGCGCTTGGGCGGGCAATGTCACCGCCGTCGCGCAGCTCGCCAGGATCGCCGCGGCATCCGGCATCACCCTCGTGCACGTCTCGAGTGATTACGTGTTCGACGGCTCGTCGGACCGTCCGTACCGCGAGGAGGACGACGTCGCGCCACTCGGGGTGTACGGACAGACCAAGGCGGCTGCCGACGCGGTGGTGTCGACCGTCCCTCGCCACTACATCGTCCGGACGTCCTGGGTCATCGGCGATGGGAAGAACTTCGTCCGCACCATGGCCACGCTCGCCGAGCGCGGGGTCGCTCCGAGTGTCGTGGACGATCAGGTCGGTCGTCTGACCTTCACCGAGGACATCGCGCGCGGCATCCGCCACCTCGTCGAAACGGCTGCGCCGTTCGGGACGTACAACCTCACCGGCTCGGGAGAGCCCTCGTCGTGGGCGCAGATCGCCTCCGACGTGTACGAGCTGACGGGGAACGATCCCGACCGCGTGTCGGGCGTCTCGACCGAGGCCTACTTCGCCGGTGCGGACGCTCCCGTTTCGCCTCGGCCGCGGTGGTCGGTGCTCGACCTGACGAAGATCGAGGCGGCGGGCTTCACGCCCACGCCCGTCGACGAATCGCTCCGTCGCTACCTCGCCTGACTCTTCGACTCATTGCGGCGACGGGTCATTCTCCCCGTCGCCGCAAGCGTCTCACTCGATGAGGCGTGCGATCTTCCGAAGCGCACGAGCAGAGAGGTTGCGACCGCGGCTGACGAAACCTGCTGACGACGAGGCACGGGCCGCCTTCGCGGCTGCTTTGGCCGCCTCATCCGCCTTCCGCAGAGCATCGACCTTGGAGATCTCAAGCGTCATCCGCGACCACTGCAGGTTGCGCGCGTCGAGGATGCGCTCGAGGCGGTCATCCGGCGCACCGGTGTTCGCCCACGCCCGCACGTGCTCCGCGACCCGCTGAATGTTCTCGTGTGCGCGAATGCCGTAGGCGGCACCGCGTCCGTCGTCCTCGAGGGTCAACGCGTGCGCCGCCGCGCTGCCCATCCGGAGATGGTCGATGCCCCACGGCATCTCCTCATCCCACGTCCGGATGTAGTCGTCCACCTTGCGCTTGGCGAAGCTCACCCGGGGGACCCCATACGCGCAGGAGATGATGCGGCCGTGCAAGGAACTGCCGATCCACAGCTTGGCCTGGGCGATCTCATCCACCCGCTCCCACGGATCGATGGTGTGGCTGATGGTGATCCGTCGCTCAGGGTCGGCCTGCTTCACGAGCTCCAGGATCTGCTCGTACATCTCGAACGAGTCGTGCCCGGGCGCGGTCCCCGCGGTGAAGAGACGCACGGGGTTCTCGCGGAGGACGTCACTCTCGATGATCGCCCGTGCGAACTCCGGGATCCCGTACTTCTTGAGGTGGGCGATGGATGCTTGCAGCAGGACATAGTCGCCGCGATCATTCCCCGCGTCGGGGCGGGTCACCGAGATCGAGTGGACGAGGTCCGGTTCGAGCGCGTGGGGGGATGCCTTCCTTCTTCAGGAAGGCGCTCGCATACTTGTCACGGACGGTGATGCTCGTCGCCTCGTGCAACAAGCCGATCATGCCCGACTTTCGGACTGCGCCGAGACTCTGGATACCTGCGAGGCCGACGGAGTTCATCACGGCCGCGGAGGTGCGGTTGCGGGCATAGGCGCTCATCCGCGGGAGGTAGGGAGACTCGATCGGCACGGAGCCGTTTTCGGTCGAGAGCAGTGCGCGTCGTTCATCAGGCGACATCTCCGTGTAGGCACGGTATGCCTCCTCGCCATGCGCGGTCCGGTACGCGTAGTCCAGCCCCGTGCCGCCCACCTCGCCGCCGACCGTCCACACGGCATCCCAGTCCTCGTTCTCAAGCAGCGGGCCGTACGCCGGGACGTGGAAGCCCAGGAGGTCGGTCATGTCCGCGTCGAAGGGCGCGGCGTAGACGACGTCGGCGTCCTGCAGGTACTGAGCCGTGATGATCTGGAAGAGCAGGTCTCCGAAGTTCTCACGTTCGTATGCGCCCACGCAGAGGATACGAGGGCGACGCGTGGCGTCAGCGGGTTTCATGGATTCCTTCGGCGCTGGGTCAGCGGGTCTCGACGTGCTCGAGGGCCTCGTCGATGGGGCCGTCGAAGACGACGCGGCCCTTCCGGATGACGACACCCCTGGTGCACAGGGTTTTCACAATGTTCTTGCTGTGGCTGACGATCATCATCGTCACGCCTCTCTCGGCGAGCTCCTTGAGCTTCGCGTTGCACTTCGCACGGAACGGCGCGTCTCCCACGGACAGCACCTCGTCGACGAGGAGGACGTCCAGCTCGACATGGATGGCGACGCTGAACGCGAGACGCATGAACATCCCGGAGGAGTAATGCTTGACCTCCTGATCAATGAAGTCGCCGATCTCGCTGAAGGCGATGATCTCGTCGAAGCGCTCCCGGGTCTCCTTCTCGGTCATCCCGAGGATCGCGGCGTTCAAGAAGACGTTCTCCCGACCGGTCAGGTCGGGATGGAACCCGGCCCCGACCTCGATCAGGCCGGCGACGCGACCCCGGGTGAAGACGCGGCCCTCATCGGGTTCGAGGACACCTGACACGAGCTTGAGGGTCGTCGACTTGCCCGATCCGTTGAGGCCCATGATGGCGACCGACTCGCCCTCGCCGATGTGGAAGGACACGTCGTCCAGGGCCTGGAACTGCGACGCCCGCACGGGGCGCCGCTTGATCAGGTTGATGAACGCGTCCTTCAACGACCGCGAGCTGCGGCGATTGAACCATTTCGAGACGTGCTCGACGATGATGCGGGGCTGCGGGTCTGCCGCGGTGCGTGTAGCCATCACAGATCCTGGGCGAAAGTGCGCTCGAAGCGGCGGAAGACGTACTGGCCGACGAGGAGCGACACGACGATGACTGCGAGCGCGGCCGCGGCGTTCCACTCGAAGCCGGGGGGCCACGACAGGTTGTCCGGAGCGTCGGCTGCACCGGTGACGTCGGGGAGGGTCCCCCAGAAGGCGTGGTGGAACATCTCCACGGCGACCGCCAGCGGGTTGGAGATGTAGATCTGGAACAGCCACGGGATGGACTGGGTCCGCTCGTACACCATCGACCAGGTGTAGAGGATCGGGACGGACCACGTCGCCACCGTCCGGATGATGTCGACGGTGTTGCCGGCGTCGCGGAAGCGGACGTTCACCGCGGCGAAGAACAGGCCGACGCCCATGACGAACAGGAGCACGAGCAGCATCCCGCCGAGGATCAGACCGAGGGATGCGAACGAGGGGATCCAGCCGAACAGCACGCTCACCAGGATGAGGACGGCGAGCTGAGGGAGGAAATGGGTGAAGGCACCGATGATCGCTGCAAGAGGGAACAGCTCCCGCGGGAGGTAGATCTTCCGGACCAGCGCCTTGTTGGCGACGATCGACTGCGTCGCCGCGGAGAGCGTCTCATTGAAGAGGTTCACCAGGACCAGGCCGCTGAAGAGGTAGAGCGGGAACGCCGGCAGGTTGCGGTGCATGCCCAGGATCTCGCCGACGACGAGGAAGTAGACGAGGAACTGGATCGTCGGCCGCACGTAGGACCAGAACCACCCCAGCACGGAGTTGCGGTACCGCAGGGAGGTGCTCTTGCCGATGAGGAGACGGAGCAGGTAGCGGTACTCGAAGACGTCGAGGATGCCGCGCCCACGCCCAGGCGTGTCGAAGACGCTGTAGTCGATCTGAGTCACAGGTTTCCTAGGGGAATCGCGGTGCCGCACCGCGGCCGGGGCCGTGGCGGGCCGTCGATCATCCTAACGGACGGCCGGCTGGGATCCCGCTCGGAGGCCGTCGTGTCAGCGGAGGTAGGTGCCGTGCACCCAACCGGTCCGGCTCCCCGCGGTGACCTTGCGCCAGACGCCCTTGGATTCGGTGACCTTTACCTTCGTCCCCTTCGCGAGGACGACGACGACCTTGGCCGTCGTCGACGGCGCGGCCCGGAGATTCAACGCCGCAGTCGTGGTCTTGGTCGTGGAGGCAGGTGCCGCGGTGAGACTGGATGCCGGTACCCAGGCCGACCGCGACCCGTAATCGATGACCCGCCACGCGCCGCGAGCGGCGAAGACCGAGACGGGATGCCCCTTCTTCAACGTCCCGTAGGCACGGCTGGTGGCGGAGGACTGCGACCTGACCGTGACGGTCGCGTCCTTGACGCGCATCGGGGTGCGGGTGAACAGAGCGGCGACCTCGTTCTCGCGGATCCACCCCTTCGTCGAGCCGAAGCTCACCGCTCGCCACACACCGAAGCTGTCCTCGACGGAGACTCTGGTCGCCTTCGGGACGCCCGCCAGGACCTTGCCGGTTGCCGAGGCCGTCGCCCGGATGGCCGTGCTCTGGGTGGTGAGGCGAGTCCGAGCGGTCTCCGAACCGGGATTCTTCGGCGTCAGCTTCGACGAGACCACCCATCCCTTCGTCGACCCGAACGCGACTTCGGTCCATTCGGCGGAGACGGCACCGGTGGTCACCTGCTGTCCGCGGCGCAGTGTCTGCTGGAGGACGGCGGACCCCGCGCTCGGTCGGAGATGGGTCGGCGCCGACACGTACTGCGTGCTCGGTGCCGGGGTCGTGGGCTGCGGCGCGGCGGTGGGGGGCGGTGTCGGCGACGGCGCAGGCGCGGACGTCACGACGGCGAGGTAGTCACTGTGGGCCCAGTACTGGGAACCGCGGACGGAGATACGCCACCACTGCCCGTAGATGCCGTCACGCGTGTAGGACTCGCCGCTCTTCACGGAGCTGAGTCCAGTCGCACACGCCGTGGACGGAGCTTTGCGGATGTTCAGGGAGGCGGTGGTCACCCGCACGGTCCCCGAGCTCTTGGTGATGCTCGCTTCCGGCGGCACGGCGCACGCGCCGCTTCCCGCGGCGGGAGCACCCGAGACGAGGGACGAGGACGGGATCCAGACCGTCGACGAACCAGCGCGGACGCGACTCCAGGCGCCGTACTTGCCGACGAGGGTCACCGTCGACCCCTTCGCGAGCGAGACGGTGCCGCTGCCGCACATGGAGGTCGGGGCCTTCCGCCCCGTCGCGGCGGCGCTGATCGTGCGCGAGCCGGACGCGGCGACGACGTCCGCCCCGGCGGGCGCGGTGCAGGCGTCGATCCGGGCCGGAGCACCGCTCGCGTTCGGGGAGGCGTCGGGCGCGAACCACTGCACGAAGTAGTTGTAGAAGTTGCGGTTGCCGTATGCCGAGCAGCTGTCACCGGTCGCGTACCCGGCCGCGAGGGCCGCGATGTTCGCGCGGTACGGCGTGTAGATGTAGAGGTTCGCCGTCGCCTGGTTCTCGATGTAGACCTTCGAGGACCCGCACGCGCTGTTCGGGTGCCACTTGATCGTGTTGACCCGCCCCGCACGGTAGCTGTACGAGTTCGGGTTCTTGGCGTAGACCTGCTGCTGGCGTGCGCCGAGGTAGACCTGGTTCACGAAGCCCGCGGATGCCGCGCTGCAGGGCGCGGTGTCGGGGCAGTTCATGCCCATGGAGGCTCGATAGCTCCAGTCCGAGGGCCTGGTCGAGGTGACCAGCCCCTGCTCCTTCTGCAGCATCGTGAGGATCACCTGCGGGTTGACCTTGCACGCGCGGGATGCGGCGACGATGATGTGCGCCGCAGAAGCCGCCTTCTTCGCGGTGATCGAACCGCAGTACTTGTCGGCCGCCTTCGCCGGCAGGTCCGCCGTGAAGTGACGCAGGCAGGTCGGACCGTCCGTCGCCCGACAACTCGGCACTCGCTCGTTCAGGAACGCCTGGACCTCTGCCACCGTCATCGTGCTCGAGTCGAAGAACGCCTCATCGCTGATGATGTAGCCGCCTTCGAGGATCGACGCCGGCAGGTCGGCCGCACGAGCGGTCTGCGCCGGAGCGAGCGCGGACAACACTCCGGCGATCACCGCGACGACGACAGCGCCCACCGACCACCGGTACATGGGCGAACGCCGGGGGTTCAGTGTGAGACGCATGTGAACAGTGTTACGGATGTCGACGCTTGATACCAGTCGAGATGGCGCTCTTCGTGTCAGACACGCCGTCGCGGCACCGGTCAGAGCTCCGCGTGGAGCTGCCAGACCCGCTCTGCGGCCGCCTGCCAGGAGAACGCCCGTCCGCGATCTGCCGCCATCACGGCGAGGCGCTCGACGGCGGCGGTGGAGGCGAGCGTGGCCGACAACTCTGCGCCGAGCGACTCGGGGTCGCCTCCCGAGTAGGTCGCACCGTCGAGGAGGACCTCTCGGTGCGTCGCGCTGTCGACCGCGACCACGGGGACACCGATGCGCAGCGCGTCGAGGACCCGCCAGGGGAACCCGGCGGACTCCGAGGGTGCCAGGAACGCGACGGCGCCCCCGAGGACGGCAGCCCGGTCCGCGACGTCGAGACGGCCCCGGACGTGCAGTCTGCGTTCCGGGATGCCTGCGGCCGCCGCGAGGTCGGCCAGGACGGGCTCCTCCCCCTCGCCGGCGTCGAGGACGACCACCGCGGTGTCGCGCTGCGACGCCGCGATCGCATCGAATCCGGCGCGGAGCCGGTCGGATGCGGCGGAGGTCCCCGACATCATCACGTACCCCTCCGGGAGCGCGAGGTCGCGGCGCCGCCCCACGTCGTCCGACGGGACGCGGAGCTCGGTCGCCGGCGCTCCGGCGATGACGCGGATGCGGTCCCCGAGCGGTGCGAGCTCCGCGAGCCGCCGAGCGAGCTCGTGCGTGGGCACCACGACGGCGTCCGCGTGGCGGACGGCGCGACGGAGCATGGCCCGAGCCCACGCCCCCTCCGCGCGCGACACCTCGTCGGGATGCTCCCAGGCGCGCAGATCCCACATCGTGACGACGGTCTGGTCGTGGTCGTGGACCCGGTCGTGCCGCACGAGCGGCGCTGCGGGCGTCGCGGAGTGGATGAGCCCGTCGCCCGCGCCGGCGCGCATCCCTGCGCGCCACAGCGCGGCCACCGCGCGTGCCGGGACGGGGAGGCGATCCGCTCCCGCGATCCCGAGGTCCGCGACGGCGGCATCCACGTCGGTGTCGCTCGGAACGATCGCGCGAACATCGCATCCGCTCGGAGCCGCGGCGGCGAGCGCGCTCGTCAGTTCGAGGATCGCCTCCGACACGTCGGCATCCACCCCGGGCGAAGACGGGTCGAGGACGACCCTGAGCGTGGTCGTCATCGGACCTCCAGTGTTGGCGTCACGGCGCGGGCGTCGGTGTCGGCGGGTGGAGGAGGGCGTCAGCCTCGGCGCGGATCTTCTGCCAGTCGTCCGACGTCGGGTTCTCGGGGTCGATGCCCACGCCCTTTGGGGTGAGTTCGAGGTCCTGCACCTTCTCGTCCTTCGCCTTGGCCGCGAGATCCACGAGGAACGGGAGGAGCGAGTTCGGGATGTCGGTCTGCACGAGATTCTTCCCCGCAGCCACCACCTCGTTGAAGCGGGTCAGCACCGTCGACGGGGAGGCCTGCGCGAGGATCGCGGTCTGCAGTTCGCGTTGCCGCCGCATCCGGTCCCAGTCGCTCGTCGTGTAGCGCGACCGCGCGTACCACTGGGCGGTGCTGCCGTCCATGCGCTGCTCGCCCGCCTCGATCCACCCCGTGGCCCACTCCTCAGCGGGCTGCCCCTTGTACCGGGGCCCCGGCCCTTCGGGCAGGCGCTCCTTCACCGTGATCTCGACGCCGCCGAGCGCGTCGACGAGGTCCGCGAAGCCGTGCATGTCGATGAAGACGTGATACGGGATGCTGATGCCCAGGATGCCTTCCGCGGCATCCTTCGTGGCCTCGATCGCAGGGCTCGAGTTGTTCGCCGCAGCATCCGGGTAGAGCCCGGCGCCGCGATCCTCGCGGCAGACCTCGGCCGCATTCATCAACTGGTTGATGCCTGAGGACCATCCGCACGTCGCGGAGGTCTGGCCGTCGAACCCGTCGGGGTAGAGCTCCTGCATCGGCCCCTCGGAGAACGGCGCGTGCCTCAGGTCGCGGGGGATGCCGAAGATCGTCACGGCGCCGGAGTCCGCATTCACCGAGACCACCGAGATGCTGTCGAAGCGCATGGAATCGCGCCCCTGACCGCTGTCGGCGCCGAGGAGGAGGAAGTTGTAGTACCCGTCCGACGGCGGGACGCTCGGCCCCGCAGCGAAGATCGACAGCCCGGATCGCAGCGGTGCGACGACCGACTGCGCGCTGTAGGCCGCGGCGGATGCGGGGACGAGCGAGAGGATCAGGGCGACGACCACGACCGCGGCCCGGGTGCGTCCCGGGACGCGCCCGAGCCGAACGAGCCGCAGGACGTCCACGGTCAGCACGACCCAGAGGACCGCGTACGCCCAGAGCAGGACCTGCATCAGCGTGAGCGTCCACCACGAGGCGACGATCGTCGTCAGGAGCGACCGCCACATGAGACCCGTCAGCACCGCGGCGGCGAGCAGCGTCCACATCACGATGGTCGCGACGATCCCGACCCGGCCGAGTCGTCGGTTGCCGGCAAGGATCTGGCCGGCTCCGGGGAAGAGGAATCCCGCGACGACCAGCCACCACGCGCGGCGTGACATGAATGCGGCCGACGACGCGTCGGGATTCCGCAGCGGACGCTCCTCGACCGCGCGCGGTCGTGCACCCGCCTGCGGCGGCCTCGGGGGGCTGCTGACGCTCACCGGATCGGTCCTGCGGCGCGCGTCACAGCGAATCCTTCAGACGCCGGTTCTTCTCCTCGACCTGCGCCTCGAGGTCAGCGGCGTACCGGGCGACGAGGTCACCCACGGCCGGATCGGAGGCGCCCAGGATCCGCGCCGCGAGCAGGCCGGCGTTCTTCGCGCCGTTGATCGAGACGGTCGCGACCGGGATCCCCGCCGGCATCTGCACGATGCTCAGGAGGGAGTCCAACCCGTCGAGCGTCGCGAGCTGCACGGGCACGCCGATCACCGGGAGCGTCGTGACGGACGCCAGCATGCCGGGAAGGTGGGCGGCGCCGCCCGCGCCGGCGATGATCGCCCGCAGTCCGCGGCTCCTCGCTTCGCGCCCGTAGCTGAGCAGCTTGTCGGGCGTGCGGTGGGCGGAGACGACCTCGACCTCGTGCGGGATGCCGAAGTCGGTGAGCGCCTGCGAGGCGTCGGACATCACACGCCAGTCTGAGTCGGAACCCATCACGACGCCGACGAGCGGGTCCGAGGAGGAGTGGAGGGGGCGGGTCACTCGACCAAGGCTAGGCGGATCGACCTGAGGATCCACGGAGCGGCACGGGTCAATCGAGGAAGAACGCCGCGGCGGCCCGCGCCTCGTAGACGACCGAGTCGAGGTCGTCCCCGGCGACGTTGACGTGCCCGACCTTGCGGCCGGGGCGCGGGTCCTTGCCGTACGTGTGGATCTTCGCGGACGGATGCGCCGCCAGGGCGTCCGGCAGGCGCGCGGCCAGCGTGTCCTCGGCCGGTCCGCCGAGGATGTTGATCATCACGGCGTGCGGGGCGCGCAGGGCGGTGTCGCCCAGGGGGAGGTCGAGGACGGCGCGCAGATGCTGCTCGAACTGGCTCGTGATCGCGCCGTCCTGCGTCCAATGGCCGCTGTTGTGCGGGCGCATCGCGAGCTCGTTGACGAGGAGTCGCTCATCGCCCGTCTGGAAGAGTTCGACGGCGAGCATCCCCGTCACTCCGAGGCCCGTCGCGATCGCCTCGCCGATCTCGGCGGCGACGTCCGCGAGGCGGCCCGCGGAGTGCGGCGCGGGCGCGACGGCCTCCGCGCACACCCCGTCTTGCTGGACGGTCTCGACGACGGGGTAGACGACGAGCTCCCCGGAGGGCCGGCGCGCCACCTGCTGCGCGAGCTCACGACGGAAGTCCACGAGTTCCTCGACGAGCAGCGCCCCGCCCGGGGCCGACGTGTCGAACCAGTCGGCGACCTCGTCGGCGGCGGAGACCACCCGCACGCCCTTGCCGTCGTAGCCCCCGCGGGGGGTCTTGACGACGGCTCGGCCGCCGTGCTCGGCGATGAACGCGTCGAGGGACGCGGCATCCGTCACCGCCGCCCAGTCGGGTTGCGGCATCCCGAGCTCCGCGAGCCGGGTGCGCATGTCGATCTTGTCCTGCGCGTAGGCGAGGGCGTCGGGACCGGGGTGCACCGTGACACCGGCGGCGACCAGCCCTCGGAGGACGTCCTGCGGCACGTGCTCATGGTCGAAGGTCAGGACGTCGACATCCTTCGCGAAGGCGAGGACCGTGTCGAGATCGCGGTAGTCGCCGACCGCGGTCGCAGCCAGACCTGCGGACATGCCCGGCTGCTCGGCGAGCACGCGGACGTCGATCCCCATCTCCACGGCGGGCGCGATCATCATCCGCGCCAGCTGTCCGCCTCCGACGATTCCGACCTGCAGTGCCATGCTGCTCCTCCCGTCGACACCATCTTCCCGCATCCCGCGGCGAGGCCGAGCCGGTCAGCCGTCGGCGCCGACGATCGGGATGCCGTGGGAGTCGCGGTGGGCGAGGATCTGGCTGACCTCCACCTGGTCCGACAGCGTCTCGTGCACGAGCCGCACCGAGGGGATGTCGACCAGGCGCACCGGCTCGTCGACGCCGTTCGCGAGCGTGAGGCTCCCGCTCCCCCACAGGCGCTGGATAGGCCCCCGCCGCTCGGAGATCGTGTACCCCCGGGCGTGGGAGATGTCGACCCGTCGCCGCTGGAGCAGGCCGCTGCGCTCGATGACCCGGCGCGTCGTGACCGTGTAGGTGTGGGCGAGCCAGCGGAGGTACGGGATGAACGCGAACAGCAGGACGATGACGGATGCCGCGAGCCACAGCATCCAGTCCTGCAGCCACCCGGCGACGGGGCCCGGGATGTTGCCGGTGAAGTAGCCCGTCGCGGCGGCGACGGCGATGAGGACGAGTGCAGGCCACAGCAGCCGGCGCGCGTGCCGGCGGAATCTGGCGACCTTGTACTCGGGCGACGCCGTGCCCGGTGCCGGCGTGCTCGGGCGCCCGGGGTACGCGGTCGGCTGGCTCACACCCTCATCATGGCGTGGCGGGCGGACACCGCCGGGGCGACGCGCCCGGATGCCCGAGCGCGGGTCAGCGGACGTGCACGACGTCGCCGGCGGAGACGACGTGTCGGACGCCCGCGGCGACCACCACGAGCCGGCCGTCCTCGTCGATCTCGTCCGCGCGGCCCACGAGGCTCGCACCGTCGGGAAGCGAGACGGAGACCGCCGCGCCCACCGTCGCGCACGCGTCCCTGACCTCCTGCTTCACGCGCGCCGCACCCTCGCCCCCGACGGCGAGTGCGGCGACGGCGTCGCGGAGCGCGGTGAGGTACTCGGCGAGCAGGCGGTCCTCATCCACATCGCGCGTGAGGGCCGCGAAGGACGTCGCGGTCGGGACCGGGAGCTCGGCCGCGGTCATCCGGGTGTTGACGCCTGCGCCGACGACCACGGCCTGGGCGTCGCCGGTCACCACCTCGGCGAGGATGCCGCTGATCTTGAGCCCTCCGACGAGGACGTCGTTGGGCCACTTGAGGCGGACGTCCAGGCCATCGAGCTGGCCGGCGACGGCTCGGGTCATCGCGCCGCCCGCGACGAGGGGGATCCAGCCCCGATCCGCGAGCGAGATCGCCTCCGACCGGAGCAGCACCGAGACGGCGAGCGCGGAGCCGGCCGGGGCGACCCACGCGCGGTCCAGTCGGCCGCGGCCCTTCCGCTGATCCGAGGTGACGATGGTCGACAGGTGCGGCAGGGACGCCGGGTCGTCGAGTGCCTGCGTGAGCAGCGTCGCGTTCGTCGAGTCCGCGCTGTCCATGACCTGCAGGCGCGGGCTGACGGCGGCGGCGAGGGGGTAACCGTGCGAGGGGATCGTCATGCGGCCACCCTAGAGCGGGTCGGGGCGACGATCCGAGCGGCTTGACACCCTTCACGCTGAGGGATGCCACAGCGGATCGCCGCCTCGATTGTCGCTCGGCGCCAACGTGGGCGGTGGTGCGCTCGCTAGGGTGGAATCCGTGACCGATCAGCCCGACCTGTTCACGACCGCCGGCAAGATCGCCGACCTGCGTGCACGCTACGAAGAAGCCGTCGTTACCGCCGAGGAGACCGCCCGCGCCAAGCAGGGTGCGAAGGGCAAGCTGACCGCTCGCCAGCGGATCGAGCTCCTGCTCGACCCCGGCTCGTTCGTCGAGCTCGACGAGTACGTCCGGCACCGGACGACGGCCTTCGGGATGGATCGCGCGCGCCCGTACGGCGACTCGGTCGTCACGGGCGTCGGGACGATCCACGGCCGGACGGTCGCCGTCTATTCGCAGGACTTCACGACCTTCGGCGGGTCCCTCGGCGAAGTCGCCGGCGAGAAGATCATCAAGGTCATGGAGCACGCCCTGCGTGGCGGGATGCCGATCATCGGCATCCTCGATTCCGGTGGCGCACGCATCCAGGAGGGTGTCGTCGCGCTCGGCAAGTACGGCGAGATCTTCCGTCTGAACACGGCGGCCTCGGGCGTGATCCCGCAGATCTCCCTCATCATGGGACCTGCGGCGGGCGGCGCCGTCTACTCCCCCGCCCTGACCGACTTCGTCATCATGGTCGACAAGACCAGCCAGATGTTCGTCACCGGCCCCGACGTCATCAAGACGGTCACCGGCGAGGACGTCGGGATGGAGGAGCTGGGCGGCGCCTACACGCACAACACCCGGTCGGGGGTGGCGCACTACCTCGCCGACGACGAGGACGACGCGATCGACTACGCGCGCACCCTCATCGGCTTCCTCCCGGACAACAACATGGCGGATGCCCCCGGGTACGAGAGCACGTTCGAGTTCGAGACCACGGACAGCGACCGCACGCTGAACACCGTCATCCCCGACTCGCCGAACCAGCCGTACGACATCCACGAGGTCATCTCCCGCGTCGTCGACGCCGGCGAGTTCCTCGAGGTCCAGCCGCTGTTCGCCCCGAACATCGTGATCGGCTTCGGCCGGGTCGAAGGCCGCACGGTGGGCATCATCGCCAACCAGCCCTCGCAGATGGCGGGCACGCTCAACATCGACGCCGGCGAGAAGGCCAGCCGGTTCGTCCGATTCTGCGACGCGTTCTCGATCCCGATCCTCACCCTCGTCGACGTGCCGGGCTATCTCCCCGGTACCGACCAGGAGTGGACGGGCGTCATCCGCCGCGGCGCGAAGCTCCTCTACGCGTACGCGGAGGCGACCGTGCCGCTGGTCACCGTCATCCTCCGGAAGGCGTACGGCGGCGCGTACATCGTCATGGGCTCGAAGCAGCTGGGCGCCGACATCAACCTCGCGTGGCCGACCGCCGAGATCGCGGTCATGGGCGGACAGGGCGCGGTCAACATCCTCTACCGCGGTGAGATCAAGCGCGCCGAGGAGGCGGGCGAGGACGTGGCCGCGGTCCGGACCAAGCTCGCGAACGAGTACACGTACAACGTCGCGTCGCCGTTCCTCGCCGCGGAGCGGGGCGAGCTGGACGGCATCATCGAGCCGGCGCAGACCCGCGTCGCCGTCGCCAAGGCGCTCCGTTCCCTGCGCGGCAAGCGCTCGGCGCAGCCCGCCAAGAAGCACGGGAACATCCCGCTGTGAGCGACGAGGGCGACGCATCCGGCGCAGTGCACCTCGAGGTGCGCCGGGGGGATGCCACACCCGAGGAGCTTGCTGCGGTCATCGCCGTCGTCTCGGAGTCCTACGCCCGCGAGGTGACCACGGCCGTCGCCGAGGATGCGCCGGTCTCGGCGTGGGCCCGCTCGGCGCGAGGCGTGCGCGGCCCGCTGCGACGCGACGTCCGCTGGGGACGCTGGGCCGGCTGAGGCCTCCGCCCGAACGGCGGACCGTCCTCCGACAAGCCCTGCGAAGTGTCCCCCAAAGTACCTACAGACAGCGATTTGACGATCAGCGAGACTAATACCGCTGGAACGCTTCTGCGTTCGGCCGGACGGTATCCCTCAGAACGCTGTCCGGCCATGCGAGCCGGTTTTCGGGTAACCGCTCGCTAGGCGAGGGGCGGGCGGCTTCGCCGCCCCTCGCCTTCCTCTTTCTCAGCACCTGTTGCCACCGGACCGCGGGGCAGGCCGTAGGAAACGGCCGCTCCGTCCTGCCGGTCAGCGCTCGGCACCGGGCCGTGGGTGGGAGATCTCGTGCCAGAGGTCGACGACCTCTTCGCCGTCGGGGTCGTCGCGCCGGCGCGAGCGCCCGACGACGGTCACCGCGACACGGGGATGCGGCGACGTCCGGATGTAGATCCGCTCCGACGACGCGCCCTCGAGCGCCTCTGCGAGGTCGGCCCGGATCCGGTCGAGGGCGTCGGGGGCGGCGCCGTCGAGTCCGCCCTCGTCGAGGACCGTGACGGTGCTGCCGCGGCGGCGGGCCCCCTGCAGCATGGCGCGGACCGACTCGTCGAGCAGGCGCGGGCCCCGGAGCTCGTCGCGGAGCGACCCCTCCGCCAGGCGCGCCTGCTCCCGCTCCTCCGGCTCGAGTCCACCGTCGGACTCGATCGTGCGGATGAGGATGGGCCCTGCGACGGCGAGCGCCTGCTGGACGCGGACCCGCCGCTCCCGGCGGCGCCCCTCCTGGCTGGCCAGCCACTCGAAGGATCGACGTTGGATGCCGGTCAGCTCGGCGGTGTCGACGGCGGCGCGGTCCACGAGCATGGTGAGCAGCTGCGCGGCGACGACCCAGACGGCGGCGCCCACCATCCCGAGCGTGAGTGCGTCGAGCACGCCGATCCAGAACGCCGCCGACACGCCGAGGACGAAGACGCCGATCCATGCGATGAGGGCGCGCCGTCGCACGGCGACGATCGTCAGGAGCGCACCGATGCCGCCGAGGCTCCACGTGGCGAAGGGCGCCAGACGGGCACTCTCGTCGACGGCCGACCACGTCGCAAGCGGCACCAGTGCCGCGGTGGCGAGCACGAGGAGACACAGCCACATCGGCAGCGCCTCTCCGCGGCGGAGGGACCCATCGGCGACGGGGGCGGCTGCCCTCGGCGTGGCGCCCCAGAAGACGCACAACCAGGTCGTCGCGAGATAGAGCGACAGCGCGGCGATGAAGACGGCGGGCTGCCGGACGGGAGCCGTCCACACCAGACCGCCGACGGCGAGGTAGGCCGTGAAGACGACGGCGACGATCGAGAGCCCGGTCTGCACGCGCACGTTCATCGGGGGTGCTCCCATCGCAGTTCGACGGCGGTCCCCCGTCGCGAGCTTCGGACGCGGGCCTGACCACCCACGGCAGCCGTCCGCGCGACGATCGAACCGCTGATGCCGAGTCGGTCTTCGGGGACACGTGCGACGTCGAATCCCTCGCCCGTGTCGGACACCCGGACGATGATCCGCTTATCGTCGGCCGAGACCTCCGCATGCAGGCCCGCACCGTCGGCGTGCTCGAGCGAATTCACGACCGCCTGCGCGGCGGCGAGGACCAGGGCCCTCGCGACCCGCCCGGGAAGCGCCGTCGCACGTGCGTCGACGGACGTCCGCACCTCGAGGCGATGCCCGTGCTCGGCGGCCGCGGCGGCGATCCCATCGACGACGAACGCGGGCGCCACGGGTTCGTCAGGCCCCTCCTCGGCCTCGCGATCGGCGTTCGCCAGCCGGGTGAGCGCCTCCCGCGCCATGGCGACCGCGAGGTCCCGCTCCCGCGGGCTGCTGGCCCGCTCCGCGGCGATGAGCGCGGCGAGCACGCTGTCGTGCATGAGCGCCGCGACCGAGATGCGCTCCTGCTCGACCGCGTCGGCGGCAGCGGCAGCGGCGTACGAGCGCACCGCCTCTTCGCGTGTGCGGTCGAGTCCCTCCGCAAGCCTGCGGAGCATCCATCCGATCATGATCATGACGACCGCGAGGATGATCGCGAAGACGACCTGGCGGGTGACCTGGATGACGCTCTCGACGGTGGAGCCGATCTGCACGAGACGCACGACGCCGTAGAGGACCGGGATCAGCGCGCACCAGACGTACTGGAGGATCAGAGGGAACGAGAGTGCCGTGGCGACGGTGGCGACGTTCAGGAGATACCAGACCCACGGCTCACCCCCCGACTGGGCGACCCGCCCCGCAGTGGCGAAGGGCCACGCGAGCAGGACGAGCGGGAAGATCACCGCGAAGATCGCGCTGAGCGGCCGGTAGAAGCGGCCGATGACTCCGGCGGCGATCATCAGGCCGAGCGGCACGAAGGTGACGAGCATCAGCGCAAGGTTCCACGTCGGAGCCTCCTGGTCCGATGCGATGCCGTTGACGAAGGCCTGGAAGCCGAGGGCGGCGCATCCGACACCGATGACCAGCGCGAGGATGCGTTCCACCCGCTCCCGCGTGAAGAAGGTGGAATCCGGCGGGATCGTCAGCGTTCCCGTCGTCGAGGCGTCAGAGACCACCGGACTCCTCCGCCACGAGGCCGTCCTCCATCGCCCGCCGCAGGAGGTCCACCTTCGTGGGAGCCGGCCGACCGACCTCGACGTACTTCACGCGGACCCGGGTGATGTTCTCCTTCGCCGTGGAGTAGGCGATCCCCAGCCGTTCGGCGACCGTCTTCAGCGGCAGCCCAGCCGCGTACAGGCGGAGCACATCGCGTTCGCGCGCCGAGAGCTGCGCGTCTGCGAACGCCCGGTCGCCGTCGATCGCGGACGCCCACTCGACGTTGTCCAGCGGCTCGCCGCCAGCCACCGTCATGATCGCGGCGATGACGTCGTCCGTGCGCGAGGCCTTGCTCACGACGCCCGCGGCTCCGGTGACCAGGGCCTCGCGGACGGCGGCGGGACGGTCGGCGACGCTGTGGATGATGACGGGTGAGCCGTCGTGCACGAGCCGCGTGACGTTCTCGGTCACCGTGGCACCGTCGCCGAGCGTCAGGTCGAGGACCACGACGTCGGCGGGGTGACGGAGCGACGTCGCCCGGACCTCGAGATAGGCGGACACGGTCTCGCCCGAGAAGACGACCTGCATCCTCCCCGTCCTGGTGCAGGCGGCCTCCAGGCCGAGGCGCACGGACTCGTGGTCGTCGATGAAGGCCACGCGGATCATGCGCTCACCCTATCCGTCGCGATCACCGCGTCAGTACCGCGATCGCCTCGACATGGTGCGAATGCGGAAAGAGGTCGAAGGCGCGGACGGAGGGTGCGTCGTACCCGAGCGCCGCGAACGTCCCGAGGTCCCGCGCGAGCGCGACCGGGTCGCAGGCCACGTAGACGATGCGCGCGGGCTCGAGCGCGGCGATCCGCTCGACGACCTCGCGTCCGGCTCCCGAGCGGGGCGGATCGAGGACGACCACACCGCGGCGCAGCCGGTCCCGCTGCGCGGACGACGCTGTTCCCGCCAGCGCGCCGAGCCACCGCTCGACGCGCGCCGTCTCGGCGCGGGCGCCGATCCACTCGGACAGGTTCTCGCCGGCGTGCTCGGTGGCCCGGGCATCGGACTCGATCGTCGTGATGCGGGTCGACTCGCCGCCTTCGGCGGCGACGGACGCCGCGAGCAGCCCCACGCCGCCGTAGAGGTCCAGATGCCACGCGTCCGGGTCGACGGCGCCGCGGACGGCGTCACCGACGGCGTCGTGGAGCGTACCGGCGGCGAGGCGGTGGACCTGCCAGAATCCGCCCGCGTCGACGCGGAACTCCCGACCCCCGGCGAGCTCGGTCACGACCTCGCGCGCGGCCGGATCGGCGGGCGTCCGCCGGCGGCCGTCGGCGGGACGCGGGATGACGCGGACCCGACCGTCCGCCGGCTGCACGAGGTCGAGGCGTCCCTCCGCTCCGCCACGATGACGAGCGGCGGCGCGGGCGATGGCAGCCGTGGCGAGCGGGTGGTCGTCGACGGGGATGACACGGTGGCTGCGGGCGGCGAACGGCCCGACACGGCCCTCGTCGTCGACGTGGAGACTGACGCGCGTACGCCAGCCCGTGGCATCCTCCACCTCGCCCTCGAGACGGCCCGCGAGGGTCTGCGCCAGCGGGGGCTCGATGGTGACAGGAACCTCGGAGCGGGCGAAGCGCGCGAGGCCGTCGCGCACGACCTCCGCCTTCAGCTCGCGCTGCCGGGCCAGCGCGATGTGGCCGAAGTCGGCTCCGCCGGGACGCGCCTCGGGAGGAGCGGTGACGTCAGCGGGAGCCCAGATGTGCGGGCGGCGGTCCGCGGAGGCGTCGAGGACCTCGAGGACGTCCGCGCGCCAGAAACTCGATTTCCGCGTATCGGTGAGCCGCGCGCGGACCCGTTCCCCCGGCAGGGTGTCCGGCAGGAACACGACGCGGTTCTCGTGCCGGGCGACGAACACCCCGCCGTGGGCGACCGCGGTGACGTCGAGATCGAGGAGGTCTCCGGACTGCATCCTCCGATGCTGTCACACGCGGGCGGGCGCGTTCGTATCGCATGGGCCGACCGCCGTGCAACCACCTGCCGGTCCCGCGCCGTCTCGGCGAGGCTGGGGACGTCCGCACGCCGGACGGGACGACCGCACAGCGAGGAGGCACGATGCGACGGGCGCGATGGATGGCCGGGATCTCCGCCGTGGCGATGGCCGCGGCGCTCGGCGGATGCGCCGCTGACGACGGTCCGCCGACCCTCACGTGGTACATCAACCCCGACGCCGGTGGGCAGGCGCGTATCGCCTCGGAGTGCACCGAAGCCGCCGACGGCGCCTACCGCATCGAGACTTCACTGCTCCCTCGCGACGCAGCCTCGCAGCGCGAGCAGCTGGCCCGGCGTCTCGCGGCGAACGACCGCTCCATCGACATCATGAGTCTCGACCCCCCGTTCATCCCGGAGCTGGCCGAGCCCGGCTTCCTCTCCGCCGTCCCCGACGACCTCAGCGACACGGACGGCGTCGTGCAGGGTGCCGTCGACTCGGCGAGCTGGAAGGACGAGCTCGTGACCGTGCCGTTCTGGGCCAACACCCAGCTGCTCTGGTATCGCGAGTCGGTCGCGGAGCAGGCGGGGCTCGACCTCAGCGAGCCGGCGACCTGGGACCAGCTGATGGATGCCGCGGAGGAGAACGACCTCGTGCTCGGCGTGCAGGGCACGCTGGCCGAATCGCTCACGGTGTGGATCAACGCGCTCGTCGCCTCCGCAGGCGGCGAGATCCTGGAGAACCCGGATGCCTCACCCGACGAGATGGCGCTGGGACTGGACTCGGATGCCGGTCGCGCTGCGGCCGAGATCCTGCACCGGATCGGCTCGGAGGGACTCGGCGGACCGGGATTCTCGACCGCGGACGAGAACGCGAACCTCGCCGCCTTCCAGCGTGACGGCGGCTCGTTCATGGTGAATTGGCCCTTCGTGTGGCCCGCGCTGAAAGAGGCGGCGCCGGACATCGCCGACGACCTGGGGTGGGCCGTCTACCCTCGCGTCGACGAGGGGACGGATGCGGCGCCCCCCGTCGGCGGGATCAACCTCGGCGTCGGCGCGTTCACCGAGCACGAGGAGCTCGCCTGGCAGGCGGTCGAGTGCATCGTGCAGCCGGAGCATCAGGCTGCGTACTTCGTGAGCGACGGCAACCCGCCGTCGAGCACCGCCGCCTACGACGACGAGGCGGTGCGAGAGGAGTTCCCCATGGCCGACACGATCCGGGAATCGCTCGACCTCGGTGCGCCGCGTCCGCAGACCCCGTACTACAACGAGATCTCGATCGGCCTGCAACGCACCTGGCACCCGGCGGGCTCGGTCGATCCCGAGCGGACGCCGGAGACATCCAGCGAGTTCATCCTCGCCGTCCTCCGCGGGGAGCGACTCCTGTGAGCGTCGCGACCGAGACCTCGGTGCCGGCGGCGCGGGTGGCGGCAGACGAGAAGAAGCGGACTCGCCGATCGCCGCGCGCACGCGCCGAGGCGCGCCTCGGATGGATGCTGGCCGGCCCCGCGTTCGGGCTGATGCTGCTCGTGACGCTCTACCCGATCGGTCAGGCGCTCTACGACTCGCTCTTCAGCCTCCGACTGACCGCACCTGACGAGCGGGAGCTCGTCTGGTTCGGCAATTACGCCGTGGTCCTCGGCGACCCGGCGTTCTGGGAGTCGATGGGCGTCACGCTGCTCATCACGGTGATCACCGTCATCCTGGAGCTCATCCTCGGATTCGCGCTCGCCCTCGTCATGCACCGGGCGGTCAAGAAGCTGCGCGGGCTCGCCCGGACGGCCATCCTCGTGCCGTACGGCATCGTGACCGTGGTCGCGGCCTTCGCCTGGTTCTACGCGTTCGACATCAACTCGGGCGGGTACATCAACAACTGGCTGTCGTGGATCCCCGGGTTCGACCCCGACCTCAACTGGTTCGCCCACCCCGAGACATCGCTCTTCGTCATCATCCTCTCCGAGGTCTGGAAGACGACGCCGTTCATCTCGCTGCTGCTGCTGTCGGGGCTCGCCCAGGTGCCGGGTGACCTCGAGGAGGCTGCGAAGGTCGACGGCGCGACCGGTGCCGAGGTGATGCGGCGGGTCATCCTGCCGAACATGAAGGCGGCGATCATGGTCGCCGTGCTGTTCCGCACGCTCGAGGCGTTCCGCATCTTCGACAACATCTACATCATGACGGCCGGCGCGAACGGCACCGAGGCGCTGTCGCTGCTGGCCTACAACACGTCGATCGGGCGTCTGGAGATCGGACTCGGGTCCGCCATCTCGGTGCTCCTGTTCCTCAGCGTGCTGATCATCGCGGGGATCTTCATCAAGGGGTTCAAAGTGGATCTGGCCGGGGGGAAGAACAGCTGATGCGTGCGATGACCTGGCCCCAGCGGATCGGCTGGATCGCGATCACCGTCCTCGTGCTGGTGTGGTCGCTGTTCCCCGTCTTCAGCATCCTCATGACGTCGTTCAAGACGCCGGCGGGTCTGTTCTCCGGCACCCTGCTCCCCACGGAGTGGACCCTCGACAACTACGCCGAGATCCTCACGCCCGGCGGCAGCGCGCAGGAGCTCTTCCTCACGTCGCTGCGCAATTCGATCGGCATCTCGCTCATCGCGACCGCGATCGCCGTCATCCTCGCGACGCTCTGCGCCTACGCGATCGCGCGGCTCGACTTCCCGGGCAAGCGCATCATCCTGGTGACGGCCCTCGCCGTGTCGGTCTTCCCCGTCGTCTCCATCGTCACGCCGCTGTTCAACCTGTGGCGCTCGGTCGGCCTCTACGACACCTGGCTCGGCCTCATCATCCCCTACCTGTCGCTGACGCTGCCGATCTCCATCTGGACCCTCGCCGCCTTCTTCCGCCAGATCCCATGGGAGCTGGAGCAGGCGGCCCAGGTCGACGGGGCGACGCCGTTCGAGGCGTTCCGCAAGACCGTGGTCCCGCTCGCCGCACCCGGCGTCTTCACCACCGCCATCATCGCGTTCTTCATCGCGTGGAACGATTTCGTCTACGGCATCTCGCTGACCTCGACCGACGCCGCCCGACCGGTGCCGGCCGCCCTGTCGTTCTTCACGGGCGCGTCGCAGTTCGAGGATCCGACGGGGGCCGTCTCGGCTGCGGCGATCGTCGTGACGATCCCCGTCGTCGTGGTGGTGGTCATCTTCCAGCGGCGCATCGTCTCGGGACTGACCCAGGGCGCGGTGAAGGGATGATCCGCGTCCCCGTGCGCGCCCCCGCATCCGTCCCGACCTCCCCGGAAAGGCTCTGACATGGCATCCATCACCCTGCACAACGTCGTCAAGACCTACGACGACGGCTTCACCGCGGTGAAGGGCGTCGACCTCGACATCGCCGACGGCGAGTTCGTGATCCTCGTCGGACCCTCCGGATGCGGCAAGTCGACCCTGCTGCGCATGATCGTCGGCCTCGAGGACATCTCCGACGGCGAACTCAAGATCGACGACGAGGTGGTCAACGACAAGACGCCGAAGGACCGGAACCTCGCCATGGTGTTCCAGAACTACGCGCTGTATCCCCACCTCACGGTCTACGAGAACATCGCCTTCCCCATGCGGCTGAAGTCCAGCAACGTGGGCGACAAGGAGATCGACGAGCGCGTCCGACGCGCCTCGAAGCTGCTCGAGCTCGACGAGCACCTGGAGCGCAAGCCCGCCAACCTCTCCGGTGGGCAGCGGCAGCGCGTCGCGATGGGGCGAGCCATCGTCCGCAACGCCGACGCGTTCCTCTTCGACGAGCCGCTGTCGAACCTCGACGCGAAGCTCCGCGGACAGATGCGCACGGAGATCGCCCGCCTGCAGCGATCCCTCGGCATCACGACCGTCTACGTCACCCACGACCAGACCGAGGCGATGACGCTCGGCGATCGGGTGGCGGTGCTCCGACGCGGTGAACTGCAGCAGGTCGCGAGCCCGCGGGGGCTCTACGACCAGCCCGTGAACCTGTTCGTCGCGGGGTTCATCGGCTCGCCGCCGATGAACTTCCTGCACGGCACGGTCGAGGGCGACGTCCTCCGGCTGCCGATGATGGACGTCCCCCTCGACGACCGGCTCCGCGCAGCGATCGGCGACCGGAAGCTCGTGATCGTCGGGGTGCGCCCGGACGCGTTCGAGGACGCCGCGACGCTCGAACGCGAGCCCGAGAACGGGGTCACCGTCGAGCTCGAGTTCGAGATGACGGAATGGCTCGGCGAGGTGCTCTACGCCTACGTCCCGTTCGAGGTCGACGAGTCGGTGCGCGAGAAGCTCGCCGAGCTCGACCGCGACCTCGACGGCGAGGGGCTGCGCACCGAGCTGGTGGTGGCGCTCGACGCGATGAGCCCGATCCGCGGCGGCGACCGGGCCACGCTCTGGTTCTCCCCCGACAAGCTGCACGTCTTCGATCCCGAGAGCGGCGCCAACCTGACCCGCGACGAGGCGAAGGCAGAGGAGCTCGAGGAGGACGCGCGGCAGCAGCGGACGCGTGCGCTGGAGCGGGCGAAGGCGCGCGCGGCGGGCTGAGCCGCCCGGCTAGCGTGGACGCATGCGCGTCTGCCTCGCCTCCACCTCCCCCGCCCGGCTCATGCTCATGCGGCAGGCGGGGATCGAACCGCTGACGCGCGCACCGCAGGTCGACGAGGAGGCCGTCATCACGGCGGTGGAAGCCGCCGAGGGTCGGATGCTTCCGCCCGACGAGCACGTGCTGCTGCTCGCACGCCGCAAAGCAGCGGACGTCGCGACGGCGGTCGCTGCGGACGGCTTCGACGGCATCGTCGTCGGCGGCGACTCGATGTTCGAGCTCGACGGCGAGATCCTCGGCAAGCCGTATACCCCCGACGCGGCGCGCTCGCGCTGGCAGTCGATGCGCGGACGCACGGGCATCCTGCACTCGGGCCACAGCGTCTTCCGAGTGACGCCGGGCGCGACACCGATCGAGGCGCATGCGGTGGCCGCGGCATCCGTCACCTTCGCCGCCGATGTCACGGATGCCGAGATCGAGGCCTACGTCGCCACCGGCGAACCGCTGCTGGTCGCCGGCGCGTTCACGGTCGACAGCCTGGGCGGCGCGTTCATCGAGCGGGTCGAGGGTGATCCGTCGACGGTGGTCGGGATGTCGCTGTCGACCGTGCGGCGCCTCGCCCGCGAGCTCGGGGTCGAGTGGACCTCGCTGTGGAACCGGCCCGCTTCGTAGGGTCGGCCACACGAAACACGGGTGATCTTGTGCGGGTGATCCAAAGAGAGTGGGGTCGACCTGGGTAGGCTCGAATCCATGCCTCAGAGCGTGACGACTCGGATCTCGAAAGTACTGATCGCCAATCGTGGTGAGATCGCCGTGCGCATCATCCGCGCCGCCCGCGATTCCGGCAAGCAGTCGGTCGCCGTCTACGCCGACCAGGACCGCGATGCCATGCACGCCCGCCTGGCCGACGAGGCATACGCCCTCGGCGGGTCGTCGAGCGCCGAGACCTATCTCGTCATCGAGAAGATCCTCTCCATCGCGCGGCGCTCGGGCGCGGACGCGGTGCACCCGGGCTACGGCTTCCTCGCCGAGAACGCCGACTTCGCCCGCGCCGTCATCGACGCGGGCCTCGTGTGGATCGGCCCCTCCCCCGAGGCCATCGAAGCGCTCGGCGACAAGGTCACGGCTCGCCACGTCGCCGAGAAGGTCGGCGCGCCGCTGGCGCCCGGCACCCCCGGTCCCGTGAACGGCGCCGACGAGGTCGTCGCCTTCGCGCGCGAGTTCGGCCTGCCGATCGCGATCAAGGCGGCGTACGGGGGCGGCGGACGCGGTCTGAAGGTCGCGCGCGAGCTCGACGAGGTCGAGGAGCTCTTCGAGTCGGCCACCCGCGAGGCCATCGCCGCCTTCGGCCGCGGCGAATGCTTCGTCGAGAAGTACCTCGACAAGCCGCGCCACGTCGAGACCCAGTGCCTGGCGGATGCCGACGGCAACGTCGTCGTCGTCTCGACCCGAGACTGCTCGCTGCAGCGCCGTCACCAGAAGCTCGTCGAAGAGGCTCCCGCGCCCTTCCTCACCGCCGAGCAGAACGAGATCCTCTACTCCGCCTCGAAGGCGATCCTCAGAGAGGTCGGGTACGTCGGAGCGGGCACGTGCGAGTTCCTCATCGGCGCCGACGGCACCATCTCGTTCCTCGAGGTCAACACGCGCCTGCAGGTCGAGCACCCGGTGTCCGAAGAGGTCACCGGCATCGACCTCGTGCGCGAGCAGTTCCGCCTCGCGGAGGGCGGCACACTGGACTACCCGGACCCCGAGCCGGTGGGCCACTCCTTCGAGTTCCGCATCAACGGCGAGGATGCCGGTCGCGGGTTCCTCCCGGCTCCCGGCAGCATCCACGTCTTCAAGACCTTCGGCGGACCGGGTGTGCGCCTGGACTCCGGTGTCACCGCCGGCGACAGCGTCTCGGGCGCGTTCGACTCGCTCCTCGGCAAGCTGATCGTCACCGGTCGCACCCGCGAGGAGGCGTTGGAGCGGTCGCGTCGCGCCCTCGACGAGTTCGAGGTCGCAGGCATGCCGACCGTCCTCCCCTTCCACCGCAAGGTCGTCCGTGACCCGGCCTTCACGGCCGAGGACGGCGCCTTCGGCGTCTTCACCCGCTGGATCGAGACCGAGTTCGACAACGACATCCCCGCCTGGGACGGCGAGGCCGGCCCGGCAGCCGAGCCCGAGGCGCGTCACACCGTCGTCGTCGAGGTCTCCGGCAAGCGGCTCGAGGTCAGCCTCCCCGACCGGATCGCGGCGGCACCCAGCGCCGTCGGTCGTCCCGTCGCGGTGCCCCCGTCGCGCCGATCGCATGCGTCGACCGCGACCTCGGGCGGCGCGAGCGGTGACGCCGTGGCATCCCCCATGCAGGCCACCGTCGTCAAGGTGGCCGTGGAGGAGGGCCAGCAGGTCGTCAAGGGCGACCTCGTCGTCGTCCTCGAAGCGATGAAGATGGAGCAGCCGATCCAGGCGCACAAGGACGGCACCGTCGGCTCGATCAACGCCGACCCGGGCACCACGGTGTCGGCAGGCCACCAGCTGCTCACCATCTCCTGACCCGCGGGGTGTCGCCGCACGGGCGTCGCCCATATCGTGTGGGGATGAGATCCGCACCCGCAGTGCTCGTGGTCGCCGCAGCCTCGGTGCTGTTCCTCAGCGGGTGCGCGCCCACGCCGTCAGTGGACCTGGCGGCCGCACAGGAGTGGATCGATTCGATCAGTGCGTCGGAATCAGACGGTCCCGGGGCAGCCGGCACCGCGGCCGCCGAGATCGGCCCTGAGGACACCGGCGCGACCGTCGTCCGCCTCGACTTCCCTGAAGCGACCGTGCTCAGCCGCCTCGACCTGCGATGCTACGGCGACGCCGAGGACGACATCACCGCGAGGATCTCGGTGACGATGCAGACTGCTGCCGGCGACACGATCCCGCTCGAGCAGGAGATCCCCTGCGACCGCGACGCGCACGAGGTGGAGCTCGACCCATCACCCGTCGACAGCCTGGCCGTCGAGGGCACCGCCTCGGCGCAGACGTACATGCACGCGACGGTCATCCAGCAGCTCGTCGTGGAACGCTGAGCAGAGGCTCCGTCGGAGTCCCTTCAGAAGGCGACCGCGCGGACGTGCCGCGCGACCCGCCAGGCGCCGGACGACGCATCCCAGCCGTAGGACCGCGTGGCGTGCGTCGCAGCACGGAACCTCGACCCCGTGCTCAGCGCGATCTGCACACCGTCACGGGCGAACCCGACGACGTCCGCCCTGCCGTCGCCGTTCACATCGGTCACGGATCGCGGCATCCACCCGCGCGTCCACTCCCGCGAGTCGAACTGCGCCGTCCAGGACGACGCGGCTGCGAAGGACGACCCCCGGCCGAGGGCGACGAGTGTTCCGGACCCGGCGAATCCGACGACGTCCAGCCGCCCGTCGCCGTTCACGTCGGCGAGCGTCCGGGCGTTGCGGTCTGCGCGCCATGCACCCGAGGCGGACGACCGGAACTGGGAGGACCAGAGCCTCGGAACGGCGAAGTTCGATCCGGTGTTCAGCGACACCCAGATCCCCTGAGGACCGAAGCCGACGATGTCCGGGCGGCCGTCACCGTCGATGTCCGTCACGTGACGTGGCGTCTGTCCGACCGTCCATCCCTTCGCCGTCCCGAAGCTCGCCACCCACCGCACCGGGTCGGCGAACCCGCCGCCGGTGTTGCGCGCGACGTGGACCCCGTCATCCCCGAAGCCGACGAGGTCGGGAAGACCGTCGCCGGTGACGTCGACGACGCGACGCGGATGCCGCGACTCCACCCATCCACCGGCTGCGGCCGACGAGCCCATCGTGTCCGTCCAGAGGGTGGGAGCGGCGAAGGACGATCCCGTGTTGCGCGACACGAAGACCCCCTGCGGGCCGAAGCCGACGACGTCCGGCCGCCCGTCCCCCGTGACGTCGACCACGGTCCGCTGATGCGTGCCGACCCGCCACCCCCGGTTCGTGCCGAAGCTCGCCACCCACACGCGGGCGGTGGCGAAGGACCCGGATGACCCTGCCGCGACGTACACGCCCGCCGGGCCGAACGCCACGACGTCGGGTCGACCGTCGCCGGTGACGTCGACCGTCATCCTCGGATGCGAGCGCGACCACCCGGTCGCGCTCCCGAAGGCGGTGGTCGCCCGACTGGCCGACGTGAATCCGGTTCCCGTCCCCGACGAGGTGTAGACGCCATCGGACCCGAACGCGACCAGGTCGGGGCGACCATTGCTGTCGAGGTCCGTGTCCCACACCGTCGCGTCGGTGTGATCGTCGATCCCGTCCCCGTCCGTGTCGGGCGCGGTTCCGGCGGCGGGCGCGGGTCCGACACGGGAGGAGGCGGTCAGGCAGCAGGTCACACCGCGCGAGGTCAGGACGGTGTTCCCGGCGAGGTTCCGCCAGGAGCCGTTGTAGGCGCCGCTGCTGTCACGCAGCGTGAAGGTGTCGAATTGGATGCCGCTGACCGCGACGTACTTGCGTTTGCCGCTCGGGACGTCGACCGCCGAGTTCAAGATCGACAGGTGGACGTGGGCGCTGCTGCCGGGCGTCCCGCCGCAGGGCAGGGTCTGGCCGGCGTTGCCCAACGGCGTCCCCGCCTCGACCCACGTCCCCACGAGGCTCGATCGGGCACTCGTGAGGTGGTAGTACTCGGACATCCACCCGCCGCCGTGGTCCACGCCCAGGAACCATCCCGATCCGCACGTCACGCGGTAGACCATTCCGGATGCCACCGCGAGGACGCGCTTGTCCGAGGAGCTGAGGGGTGCGAAGTCGATCGCGCCCCGGTTGATGCCGTCGCTGTCGGAATGCGACCCGCTGACACCCCAGCGGCGGCTCGGCGCGTAGGGCAGCCGGAAGACCGGTTGCGGACCGTAGGCCGGCACCGTCAGCCGCATGGTCGACATCCCGGACGTGGGGCTGAGCGGCTCGAGCGACGGCGACCCCGGCGGCAGTTCGCGGGTCAGCGGCTCCGTCGGGCCGTCCGTCTCGTGATCGTGATCGTCCTCGATCGGTTCCGGGGACGGCGTCGGAGCGCCAGCGGACGGTGCCGGCTCCGGCGTAGCGATGCCGGGGGTCGGCGTCGCGGGCGGCGGCGCGGCGGGACTCGGGGACGCGGTCACGGTCGGCGACGCGGTCGGCGTCGACGGTGACGTCGGCGTCATGCCGAGGGCCATCGGCCCCGCGCACAACGCGCCGACCAGCCCCGCGATGATCCCGGTCAGGGTGATCCGACGGGTCGTTCTGGGCATCGCTCCTCCGCGTCTCCCCAGACGTTCGCCCTCCCCAGGACGATCCCACTGTACGCCCGGAATGGCGCGGTCGGAGGGACGGGATGCCGGCGTGTACGCGTCGGCTCAGCTGTAGGTGTCCTCGTCCCGGCCCACCTGGTGCATCGCGCGAGTGGCATCGGTGATGCTCCCCGCCAGCGACGGGAAGACGGCGAACACGCGCGAGAGCTGGTCGACGGTCAGACGCCGCTCGACAGCGATCGCGATCGGGTAGATGAGCTCGGAGGCACGCGGTGCCACGATGACGCCACCGATGACCGTGCCCGATCCCTCGCGGGCGATGATCTTCACGAAGCCGTCCTTGACGCCCATCATCTTCGCGCGGGCGTTGGCTGCAAGCGGGAGCTTGTGGACCGTGCCGTTGACCGCCCCGGACTCGATGTCGCGTTCCTGCCGTCCGACCGTGGCGATCTCGGGAGCGGTGAAGATGTTCGCCGTGACGCGATGCTTCTCCAGCGGGATGACGGTGTCGCCGAGCGCGTGGAAGACCGCCATGCGGCCCTGCATGGAGGCGACGGACGCAAGCGGCAGGAACGTCGTGCAGTCCCCCGCCGCGTAGATGTTCGGCACCGAGGTCCGGGCGACGCGGTTGACCTGGATGTGCCCCGAGTCGGTGAGCTGGACGCCGGCCTCCTCCAGGCCGATGCCCGCGGTATTGGGGATGGAGCCGACCGCCATGAGGCAGTGGCTGCCCTCGACCGTCCGCCCGTCGGCGAGCGTGGCGATGACGCCGTCCGCCGTCCGCTCGACCTTCTCGGCCCGGGACTTCGACAGCACCTCCATCCCGCCGCGCGTGAAGACCTTCTCGATGACCGCCGCGGCGTCGGAGTCCTCGCCGGGGAGGACCTGGTCGCGGCTCGAGATCAGCGTCACCTTCGACCCGAGGTTCATGTAGGCACCGGCGAACTCGGCGCCGGTCACGCCCGAGCCGACGACGATGAGGTGCTCGGGGAGGGTCGTCATGTTGTACAGCTGCGTCCACGTCAGGATGCGCTCGCCGTCGGGCTTCGCACTGTCGATCTCGCGCGGCGACGCGCCGACGGAGACGACCAGCGTGTCGGCCTCGATCCGGTCGAAGTCGGTGCCGCCGGGGCCGGTCGAGACGACCACCGCATGGGTGCCGTCGAGGCGCCCGTGGCCGGAGATGATCCGCACGCCGGCGTCGACGAGCTGCGCCCGCTGGTCGTCGGACTGCTGGCGGGCGAGCGAGAGGAGCCGCTTGTTCACTGCGCCGAGATTGATCGCGATCTCGGGCTTCAGGGGCGTGCCGCTGGCACCCCGCGCGAACAGCTGCACACCGAGGTCGGACGCACCCCGGATGGCGACAGCGGCGTCGGCCGTGGCGATGAGCGTCTTCGAGGGGACGACGTCCGTGATGACGGCGGAGCCGCCGATCCCCGCCCGCTCGACGAGGGTCACCTCGGCGCCCAGCTGGGCCGCTGCGAGAGCCGCCTCGTATCCGCCGGGCCCGCCGCCGAGGATGGCGACGCTCTGAGTGGTCTCGAAGCTCACAGACATGCGGACCATTCTTCCAGTCCCCGCGGGTGCTCGCGGCGCCGTGTGGCTGAGAGGCCCGGCGGTTCCTAGAGTGGGATCCATGTCCGACCACACGCATCCCCTCGACGACCCCTCCGCCGACCCGTTCGAGGTGGCCGCCACCGCAGCAGCCGACATTGCGCGACTGACCGGCGTGGAACGCCACGACATCGCCCTCACGCTCGGGAGCGGATGGGGGAAGGCGGCGGAACTCATCGGCGAGACGACCGCCACGATCCCCGCCACCGAGGTCACCGGTTTCAGCAAGCCGGCGCTGGAGGGGCACGTCGGGTCGCTGCGCAGCATCCTCACCCCGGGCGGCACCCGCGTGCTCGTCATCGGCGCGCGCACGCACTACTACGAGGGGCACGGCGTCCGGCGCGTCGTGCACAGCGTGCGCACCGCGGCAGCGGCCGGCGCGAAGATCATGGTCCTGACCAACGGCGCCGGCGGCATCAAGACGTCCTGGACGCCGGGACAGCCCGTGCTCATCAGCGACCACATCAACCTGACCGCGGACTCGCCGCTCGAAGGCGCGACCTTCATCGACCTCACCGATCTCTACTCGTCGAGGCTGCGCGACATCGCCCGCGGCATCGATCCGAGCCTCGACGAGGGGGTCTACTGCCAGTTCCGCGGACCGCACTACGAGACGCCTGCCGAGGTGCAGATGGCGAAGGCGATCGGCGGCCACATCGTCGGCATGTCCACCGCACTCGAGGCGATCGCGGCTCGTCAAGCGAGCATGGAGGTGCTCGGCTTCTCGCTCATCACGAATCTGGCCGCCGGCATCCAGACGACCCCGCTCAGCCACGAGGAGGTCCTCGAGGCGGGCCGCGAGGCGGAGCCCGTCATCTCGGATCTGCTCGCGCGCGTGATCGGCGCACTGTGACAACGGTCGACGTGCGCGCGGCGGCGCTGTCCTGGCTGGCGCAGGACCCGGATGGGACCACCCGCGCCGAGCTCGAGGACCTCATCGCCCGCGCCGACGCGGACGACCGCGCGGCGTGGGACGAGCTGCACGACCGCTTCGACACGCGCCTCGCGTTCGGCACCGCGGGGCTCCGCGGCGCGCTCGGTGCCGGATCGAACCGGATGAACCGCGTGCTCGTGGGGCAGGCGGCCGCCGGCTTCGCCGCCTACCTGCGTGAGCAGCAGCCGGACGCGACGCCGTCCGTCGTCATCGGCTACGACGGCCGCCGGAACTCGGACGTGTTCGCGCGGGACAGCGCGGAGATCTTCGCCGGAGCGGGACTGCGCGCCATCCTCCTCCCCCGCCTGCTGCCCACACCCGTCCTCGCCTTCGCGGTGCGCCACCTGGGCGTGAGCGCCGGTGTCATGGTGACGGCGTCCCACAATCCGCCGGACGACAACGGCTACAAGGTCTACCTCGGCGGGTCGGATGACGGGGCCCAGATCGTCTCGCCGGCCGACGCGCAGATCGCGGCGCACATCTCCGCCGTCGCCGATGCCGCAGACCTCGGCGCGATCGCGCGGTCGGATGCCTACGAGGTCGCCGACGAGGCGGTCCTCGACGCCTACGTGGCCGCCACCGCGCTGGTCGCGCCCGCGCCCGCCGGCGCTGCCGGCCTCCGCTGGACCTACACGGCGATGCACGGCGTGGGCTGGGAGACGCTCCGCCGCATCCTCGAGACCGCCGGATATCCGCTGCCGACCGTCGTCGAGGCGCAGATCGCGCCGGACGGACGCTTTCCCACCGTCGCGTTCCCCAATCCCGAGGAACCCGGGGCGATGGACCTCGCCTTCGAGACGGCACGCAGCAGCGACGCCGAGCTGATCCTCGCGAACGACCCCGACGCGGACCGCCTCGCCGTCGCGATCCCGGATGCCGGTGCCGCGGGAGGCTGGCGTCGGTTGACCGGCAACGAGGTCGGGCTGCTGCTCGGCTGGCGCGCGGCGCGGACGGCGACGACGGGCACGCTGGCGTGCTCGCTCGTCTCCTCCCCCGGCCTGCAGACGGTCGCGGCGCACTACGGGCTCGACTTCGCCGCGACGCTCACCGGCTTCAAGTGGATCTCGCGCGCCGAGGGCCTCGTCTACGGCTTCGAGGAGGCGCTCGGCTATCTCGTGAACCCGGGGACGGTCCGCGACAAGGACGGCATCTCGGCGGCAATCGCGGTGCTCGGCCTCGTGACGGAGGCGCGCGAGGAGGGCCGCTCCCTCGGAGATCTGCTGGAGGAGTTCAGCTCGACCTTCGGTCACTTCGCGAGCGGTCAGGTCTCCCTGCGGGTCGACGATCTCGCCCTCATCGGGCGCATCATGTCGGCCTTGCGCGCCGCCCCGCCGACGTCTGTGGGGACGGTTCCGGTGGAACGGATCGACGACCTGCGGGATGCCCCCGCCGGAGAGCCCCGCGGCGATGTGCTCCGCCTGTGGCTCGCCGACGGCTCTCGTGTGATCGTGCGCCCCAGCGGAACGGAGCCGAAGCTCAAGGCCTACCTCGACGTGCGCGGCGAGACGGCCGAGGACGCCGCGCACCGGCTCGCCGATCTCGACGCCGGCGCCCGCACGCTGCTGCGCGCCGCGCAGGCATGAGCGGAGCAGGCATGAGCGGTCCGGCCGCGTCCCTCCTCGCACCCGTCGTGCTCGAACGTGGACGCGTCCGACTCGAGCCGCTCGACGCGTCGCACGCCGATGAGCTCACGGCCGCGCGAGCGGGCCTCGAGTACGCCTGGTACACGTCGATCCCGGCATCCGTCCCCGATGAGATCGCCTGGCGTCTCGCGGAGCTCGAGGCCGGACGGATGAATCCGTTCGCCGTGGTCGTCGACGGCACGGCGGTCGGCATGACCACCTTCTGCAGCGTCGAGGTCGACCATCGCCGGGTCGAGATCGGCTACACGTGGCTCGCACCCGCGGTGCAGCGGACCGAGGTGAACACGACGGCGAAGCTCCTGCTGCTCGGCCACGCGTTCGAGGCGTGCGACGCGATCGCCGTCGAATTCCGCACGTCGTGGCACAACCGCCAGTCCCAGGCGGCCATCGAGCGGCTCGGCGCCCGCCGGGACGGCGTGCTCCGCAACCACCGGATCGGCCCCGGCGGATCGATGCGCGACACCGTCGTGTACTCGATCCTCCCGCACGAGTGGCCGGGGGTCCGGATGGGGCTCGAGGCGCGCCCGGCGCGCTGAGCATGGCTCAGCCGTCGACGACGGCGACGAGCTCGTCGAGGAACGCGCCGAAGGTCGTGCCGCGCCGGACGATCCGCTGCACGCTGTCGCGTTCGCTGAACACCTCGACGAGCTGCTCGAACACCGTCTGGAACGCCTCGCGGTCGGATTCCGAGAAGGCGACCATGGTCACGACCTGCACCCGGCCGTCGCCCCACGCGATCGACGGATCGGCGAGCCCCACGGCGATGGCGGTGCGGGTCGCCGTCATCCCGATCGCATGCGGGACGGCGAGCGCATCGGTGAAGGCGGTCGACGAGATGCGTTCGCGGTCGAGCGTGCGCGTCACGTAGTCGTCCGCGATCACGCCCTGCGCCGTCAGGAGCGACCCGAGCCCGCGGATGACGGTCTCCTCGTCCGCGCCGACGGGCAGCCGGGGGACGAACGCATCGGCGGAGAAGTACCGCTCGAGCTCCGCGCGGAGCCCGGCCAGGCGACGGGCGCGGCGGGCGCGAGCGGCGGCCTGCTGCACGCGTTCGACGTCCGACTCGGTGAGGAACGGCTGGATGCGGACGACGCGATCGGAGTGGGAGGGCGGGTCCATCGTGCTGAGCACGAGATCGGTGTCGATGCCCGCCCAGTCGGGGTCGGCGCGCGTCTCGACGGCGACGACCTCGATCTCACGGCCGAGCGCTCGGTCGATGCTCGCGTGCAGGAGCTCGTGCATCTCGTAGTACCCCGGCGAGACGAGGGTCGCCGTGAGGAGCCGGCCCGCCTGACGGGACCGCTCCAACCGGCCGCCGACGTGCATCGCGATGTAGGCGATCTCGTCCTCGTACAGCGGCGCGCCGATGAGGGCGCGCAGCTGCTCGGCGATGTAGACGGCGACCTCGAAGATCATCGGGTAGCTGGACTTCAGCGAGCGCGTCAGCGCGTTCCTCGACCACGCCTGGTCCTGTGCCCGGTGCCGGAGGTTCTGGACGTGCAGCGCGAGGCGCAGGGCGAAGTCGTCGTGGTCGATGTCGACGAGGAATTCGGATGCCGCACGCGCGACGACCGAGCGGACGGCCGCCTCGACGTCGGGTTCGAGCCGGTCGCGGATCACCGCCTCGGGTTCCGCCGCCCCCGGGGCGACGACCCGGGTCTGCACGAGGGCCGCGAGGTGGTCGCGGTCGCCGCGACCGAGGTGGACGTCCAGATGCCGGCGGGCGAGCTCGTCCAGGAGGTCGCCGATGCGCGTCCGCGCCGGCGAGTCCCCCGCGGCGGCCTCGTCGAGGGCGTGACCGCGATGCACACGGTCGGCCGTGATGGCGACGTGCATGATGACATCGCCGATGCCGAACTCGTTGACGAGGTATCCCTGCTCGCCGAGTCTCAGGACGAGGTCCGCCTTGAACGCGCCGAGGGCACCCGTCTCGGCGGCGCTCTCGCCGAGGGCGCGGCGGAGCGCCCGCAGATCGAACGCGCCCTGTTCCATCTCGTCGTGCGCGAGGCGGCTGAGGAGGCGGCGCTGCGCCATCTCGGTGCCGGTCAGGCGCACCCGGGACGCCGAGCGCTCGAGCGTCAGCCGGGTACCGCCCAGCAGGCCCCGCACCCTGCCGAGGTCGGCCTCGAGGGTCGCGTCGCTCACGTGGAACCGTGCGGCCGTCTCGTGGACGTCGATGCCGTCCGGGTCGCCCAGGATCTCGCGCACGAGGCGGTGCAGGCGATCCCGCGGCGTCTCGTCGGAAGCGGCGCGGAGCGCGCCCGGCGCTCCGCCGCCGGCACGGTAGCCGAGCGGACCGGACTCGACAGCGTCGCCGCCGGGGACCCGGGCGTTCAACGCGGCGACGTAGGAGCGGATGCTGCGCGGCGTCACGCCGACGAGGTCGGCGAGCTCGCCCGCGGTGCGCCACCCGGCATCCTTCGACAGGAGCGCCATGACGCGGTCCTGTCTCGTCCGGCTCACCCGACCAGTCAACCATCTGCGCACCCAACGGGCTTTCCTCCCCCGCGGAAGAAGGACTGGTTGTCGCTTCCTGGGAGTCGGATGAGAATGGCACGGAGACAAGGAGGCGGATCGATGAAGATCCTCGTCGTCTGCGGCGCCGGTGCGTCGAGCACGTTCGTGGCCCAGCGTCTGCGGCACGCCGCACAGCGCCAGGGCATGGACCTGCTCGTCGAAGCGGGGATCCCCGGCATGGTTGCCACAGGGGTGGATGCCGGCGACGTGGTGCTCGTGGGTCCGCATCTTGCCTCCGCCCTCTCCGACGTGGAGCAGGACGCCGCCGCCCGACGGGCGCGCGTCGTGCTGCTGCCGGAGGACATCTTCGGCGATCGCGACGGGACCCGTGCGCTCGCTCTGGTGACGGCCGCCGCCCCCGACGCGGCCGCTCCGATCGAAAGGACCCCGCGATGACCGCGCCCGCCAGCCGGACAGTGAGGATCGGCTCGTCGAACGGCCTCCATGCGCGCCCCGCGAAGCTGTTCGCGCAGGCCGCGAAGGACGCCGGCATCCCGGTGACGATCGCGAAGGGCGCCGGCGGCGCCGTGAACGCGGCCAGCATCCTGAGCGTGATCTCGCTCGGCGCGGAGAACGGCGACTACGTGACGCTGACCGCGGACGGCCCGACCGCCGAAGAGGTGCTCGACGCCCTCACCGAACTCCTGACCACCGACCACGACGCCTGAGGGATACATGACTGAGCTTCGAGGAGTAGGAATCGGCCTGGGCGTGACCCACGGCCCCGTCGCACGGATGGCGGAGCCGCTTCCGGCACCGCAGGACGAGAAGAGTGCGCTGACGGCCGACGAGGAGACCGCGCGCGTCCGCGCGGCGGTCGACGCCGTCGCCCGCGAGCTCGAACAGCGCGGCGAGACCGCCGGCGGCGCCGCGCAGGAGGTGCTCGAAGCGCAGGCGATGATGGCCGAGGACCCGGCCCTGGAGGACGAGGTCGCGACCCGCATCGCGGCCGGCAAGACCGGCGAGTTCGCCGTCTTCGACGCCTTCGCGTCCTTCCGGGACTCGCTCGCCGCGATGGGCGGCTACCTGGGCGAACGCGCCGCCGACCTCGACGACGTCGCCCAGCGCGTGATCGCCAACCTCCGGGGTGTCGCGGCTCCCGGCGTGCCCGACCCGGGGCATCCGTTCGTGCTCGTCGCCAAGGACCTCGCGCCCGCCGACACCGCGCTGCTCGACCTCGACAAGGTCCTCGCGCTCGTGACGACCGAGGGCGGGCCGACCTCGCACACCGCGATCCTCGCCCGCGAGAAGTCGATCGTCGCCATCGTCGGCGTACACGGTGCAGCCGACCTCGCCGACGGCGAGACGGTGATCGTCGACGCCGCCGGCGGCGTCGTCACGACGGAGCCGACCGACGACGACATCGCGCAGGCCGAGCGCCGCGAGGCCGACCGCGCCGCCGCCGCCGACGCACCGATCACCCCGGGCGCGCTCGCCGACGGCACCGCGGTGCCCCTCCTCGCGAACCTCGGCAAGCCGCAGGACGCCGCCAAGGCCGTCGAGCTCGGCGCCGAGGGCGTCGGACTGTTCCGCACGGAGTTCCTCTTCCTGAGCTCGTCGCAGGCGCCGACCGTCGACGAGCAGACGAAGGCCTACACCGAGCTGCTGCAGGCGTTCCCCGGCAAGAAGGTCGTCGTCCGCGCACTCGACGCGGGCGCCGACAAGCCGCTCGCCTTCCTCAACGACGCCCACGAGGAGAACCCGGCCCTCGGGCTCCGGGGCCTCCGCGCGCTCCGTGCCAGCGAGGACATCCTGCGCGAGCAGCTCACGGCGCTCGCGAATGCGGATGCCGCCGCCGACGCAGACCTCTGGGTCATGGCGCCGATGGTGTCGACGGTCGAGGAGACCGAGTACTTCGTCACCCTCGCGAAGGAGTACGGTGTCAAGACCGCAGGCGTCATGGTCGAGGTCCCGTCCTCGGCGCTCATGGCCGACAAGGTGCTCGCGCACGCGGACTTCGCCTCGATCGGCACCAACGACCTGACCCAGTACACGCTCGCCGCCGATCGACTGCTCGGCTCGGTGGCGTCGTTCCAGGACCCGTGGCACCCCGCGGTCCTGCACCTGGTCAAGGCGACCGCGGACGGCGGACGCACCAACGGCAAGCCGGTCGGCATCTGCGGCGAGGCCGCCGCCGACCCGCTGCTCGCAGTCGTCCTCGTCGGCCTCGGCGCGACCACCCTCTCGATGGCACCGACGGCGCTCGCGGACGTGCGCGCCACCCTTCTGCACCACAGCTTCGACGACGCCCAGCGCATCGCCGAGGCAGCCCTCGCCGCATCCGATGCGGCATCCGCCCGAGCCGCGGCCCAGGAAGCCGCGACACAGCACAAGGAGAACTGACACACCATGACAACGACGTCCCCGGCACAGACCCGGGGAGGCACGCGGGTCGCCGTCCAGCGATTCGGCACGTTCCTCTCGGGCATGATCATGCCGAACATCCCCGCGCTCATCGCGTGGGGCATCTTCACCGCGTTCTTCATCGACGTGGGCTGGACCCCCAATGCGGACCTGGCGACCATCGTCGGCCCGTTCATCCACTACCTGCTGCCGCTGATCATCGCCTACACGGGCGGTTACATGATCTACAAGCAGCGCGGCGGTGTCGTCGGCTCCATCGCGACGATGGGCGCGATCGCCGGCTCCGACCTGATCGTCAAGAACTTCAACGACGCACTCCTCGCGGCGAACCCGGATGCATCCGAACTCGGTCAGGTCCACATGTTCATCGGCGCCATGATCCTCGGCCCGCTGGCGGCCTGGACCATGAAGAAGCTCGACGCCCTGTGGGAGGGCAAGATCCGCGCCGGCTTCGAGATGCTCGTGAACATGTTCTCGGCCGGCATCTGGGGCTTCATCATGGCCGTCGTCGGGTTCTACCCGATCGCGTGGCTCGTGAACGGCCTCATGACGATCCTCTCGAACGCGGTGAACTTCCTCGTCGAGACGAATCTGCTGCCGCTGACGAGCATCCTCATCGAACCCGCCAAGGTGTTCTTCCTGAACAACGCGATCAACCACGGCGTGCTCACTCCGCTGGGGATCACCGAATCGGCCGAGGAGGGCAAGTCGATCCTCTTCCTCCTCGAGGCGAACCCCGGACCCGGCCTCGGGCTGCTTCTGGCATTCACGTTCTTCGGCATCGGCGCCGCTCGTGCGTCGGCTCCCGGCGCGGCTGTGATCCAGTTCCTCGGCGGCATCCACGAGGTGTACTTCCCGTACGCACTGATGAAGCCCACCCTCATCCTCGCCCTCATCGCGGGCGGCATGACCGGCGTCACCACCAACATGCTGTTCGGCGCGGGCCTGCGCGCACCGGCAGCACCCGGCAGCATCATCGCGGTCCTGCTCCAGACCGCGAACGACAGCTTCCTCGGCGTCATCCTCTCCGTGATCCTGTCGGCTGCGGTGACCTTCGTCGTGGCGTCGATCATCCTGCGGGCATCGCGCAAGCGCGACCTCGCCGCGGAAGGCGACTCCTTCTCGGCGGCGGTCGCCCAGACTGAAGCCAACAAGGGCAAGAAGTCCGACGCGCTGTCGGGCCTGCGCGGTTCGGCCACCGCTCCTGCAGCGACGAACGACGCCGCAGCTGCGGCGTCCACCTCGGCAGGCACCGCCGTCGCCGAGCGGGAGATCTCGAACGTCGTGTTCGCATGCGACGCGGGCATGGGCTCGTCGGCGATGGGTGCGAGCGTCCTCCGCAACAAGTTCAAGAAGGCGGGCGTCGAGGGCGTCACGGTCACCAACAAGGCGATCGCGAACCTCGACCCGTCCGCTGACCTGGTCATCACCCAGGCGCAGCTGACCGACCGGGCGCGCGGGGTCACCCCCGACTCCGTCCACGTCTCGGTCGACAACTTCATGAACTCGCCGAAGTACGACGAGGTCGTCGAGATGGTGCGCCGCCAGCGCGGCGACGCCTGATGCACTCCGCTGCGGGGTCGGGAACAATGGTCCCGACCCCGCAGCGGCTTTTCCACCCCCGTCCCCAGAAGGAGAACCTCATGGCTCGCGACGTCCTCACCCTCGGCCAGATCCGCATCCACTCCGGCTCAGTCAGCCAGGAGCAGGCGATGAAGGAGGCCGCCGACATCCTCGAGGCCTCCGGCGCCGTGACCGGCGCCTACTTCGACGCCATGCAGCAGCGGGAGGTCGCCGTCTCGACCTACATGGGAAACGAGCTCGCGATCCCGCACGGCACCAACGAGACGAAGGACGCGATCCTCGATTCGGCGCTGTCCTTCGTCCGCTACGACGGGGGCGTCGACTGGGCGGGTGAGCACGTCACCTTCGTCGTCGGCATCGCCGGCAAGGGCGACGAGCACCTCGAGATCCTGTCGCAGATCGCGCTCCTGTTCTCCGAGGACGACGAGGTCGCCAAGCTCAAGGCCGCGCAGACGCCGGAAGAGCTCTACCAGCTGCTCTCGACGGTGAACGAGGCATGAAAGCCGTCCATTTCGGCGCGGGCAACATCGGCCGGGGCTTCGTGGGACTCCTGCTCCACGAAGGCGGCTACGACCTCGTCTTCTCCGACGTCGCGCCCACGCTCGTCGAGACCATCAACGCCGCATCCGAGTACACGGTGCACGAGGTCGGACCGGGGGGTGGCGACAAGACGGTCACCGGTTTCCGCGCGATCAACAGCCAGTCCGATCCCGATGCCGTCGCCGACGAGGTCGCGTCGGCCGACGTGGTGACCACCGCCGTCGGCCCGACGATCCTGCCGTTCGTCGCTCCGCACATCCTCGAGGGGCTCGCGCGCCGGGACGCCGACGCGAAGCCGCTCCAGGTGATGGCCTGCGAGAACGCCATCGGCGCGACCGACACGCTGCGCGGCGAGATCGAGAAGCTCGCCGGCGACGCGTGGGGCGACCTGTCCACCCGAGCCGTGTTCGCCAACACCGCGGTCGACCGCATCGTCCCCGGGCAGCCCGCAGGTGCGGGCGTCGACGTCACCGTCGAGCCGTTCTTCGAGTGGGCCATCGAGCAGGGTCCCTTCGGCGACGACCGGCCGAACATCCCCGGCGCGCACTTCGTCGACGACCTCGCCCCCTACATCGAGCGAAAGCTGTTCACGGTCAACACCGGCCACGCGGCCACCGCCTACCTCGGCTACGTCGCCGGGATCACCCGCATCTCCGACGCACTCGCCGACTCCGGCATCCGTGCGAAGGTCGAGCAGGCGCTCGAGGAGACGTCCGGGCTGCTGACCGCCGTCCACGGACTGGACGCCGCCGACCTCGCCGAGTACCGGGCCACGATCCTCGACCGCTTCTCGAACGAGGCGCTCCCCGACACCGTGCAGCGCGTCGGCCGCCAGCCGCTTCGCAAGCTCTCCCGCCACGAGCGCTTCATCGGCCCGGCCGCCGGCGCGGCGGAGCGAGGACTCCCTGTCGACGGGCTCGTCGGCGCGATCGCGGCCGCGCTGCGGTTCGAGGACGCCGCGGACCCGCAGGCGGTCGAGCTGCAGGAGCGGATCCGGACGGAGGATGCGGCGGCCTTCACGGCATCCGTCACCGGTCTGGACGCATCGCACCCGCTCTTCGCGCGCGTGCAGGAGGCGGTCGCCCAGCGGCAGACCGAGCTCGGCGTGTACCGCGCGTGACCACCGAGCGGAAGCGGCCCCGCTCGCGCGCACGCCGCGTCGCCTTGATCGTCGTCCTGACGGTGGTCGGGCTGCTGGTCGCCGGCGTCGTCGGGATCGTCATCTGGAGTCAGGTCGGCGTCATGGATGCCGAGGCCGGCCCCTGGGACGAGGTTCGGCAGGACGACCGCATCGCCGTGTCGGACACCGGCGGCAACGTCGTGCTCACGCCAGCCGACGGCGCGAGCGAGACCGGTCTCGTGTTCGTCCCCGGCGCGAAGGTGCAGGCCGAGGCCTACGCGGCGAAGCTGTCGGGACTCGTCGCCGAGGAGGGGATGACGGTGGTCATCACCCGCCCGTGGCTGAACCTCGCGTTCTTCGACCCCCGGCCGCTGTCGACCTTCACCGATGCGGCACCCGACGTCGACACCTGGCTGGTCGGCGGTCATTCGCTCGGCGGCGTGCGCGCGTGCCAGCTGGCGGGCCACGCCGACGGACTGGTGCTGTTCGCGTCCTACTGCTCGAACGACGTCTCGGACAGCGGGCTGCCGGTGCTCAGCATCTCGGGTTCCGAGGACGGCCTGTCGACGCCCGAGAAGATCCGGGATGCCGCGCCCCTCCTCCCCCCCGATGCCGAGTTCGTCGAGGTCGCCGGCGCTGCACATGCCTCGTTCGGTGACTACGGCCCCCAGGCCGGCGACGGCACCCCGACGATCGACGACGCCGACATGGCGGCCGAGATCACGGCATCCGTCGCGGAGCTCCTCCCCCGCCTGTAGCGCGTCGCGTTGAGGTCCCACTCGGACCGGGAACGCACCGACGATTCCCGGCCCGTGTGGGACCTCGGCTTCATCCTGGCCATCCGGCGCGCCGGAGGGCAGCCTGCACCATGCCGACAGCGGCGCGCCCTTCACCCAGCAGGTGATGGCGGAGCACGCGCACGAGCACCCAACCCTGCTCACGGATGTCGTGCCAGCGGTCGGAGTCGCGCTCGAACTGCGCACGGTCCTCGGCGTGCTGCCGGCCGTCGTACTCGACAGCGACGCGCCACTGTTCGTACGACAGATCGAGCCTCGCGACGAACCGGCCGCCCGGCGCGCGAAGAGCCGTGTTCAGCGCCGGCTCGGGAAGCCCCGCGGCGCCGAGCACGAGCCGCAGTCGCGTCTCGGTCGGCGACTCCGCGCCGACGCGCACGTCGACGAATGCGGCTTCGAGCGCATGCTGGCCCCGTCCACGCCCCGCTGCCAGTTCGGCGGCCAGGTCGTCGAGCGTGAGCAGACCACGCGCGCCGACCAGGAAGTCGCCCGCGGCGGCGAGATCCGCATGTCCCCACGAGGAGGCGACATGGCGCCACGCGCGAGCCGGCTCCTCGACGCGCAGGCCGTCGACCAGACGGATGCCGTGGGTCGCAGGCCCGAGGCGGTGCCCGACGACGCCCGCCACCCTGGGCTCCCGGTCGGGGCGGTGCGCGGCGACGTGCAGTCGCTGGGACGCGCGGTCGCCCGGGATCGGCGCGCCGTATAGCGCGAGGGCGGTGCTGTGGCTGAAGAACTGCCAGGGCCGCATCCGCTCGGCGAACTGCTCCGCTCGGGCGTCTACCGTCTCGAAGTCGGCATCCGCAGGCGCCCGCACACCGGGGTACGGGATCGCCAGGTCGCTCGCATCCAGCCGGCCCGGGGCCACTCCGGCGCTCCGGGCATCACCGATGCTGAACGCCCGGCCTCGCAGATGGTCGGGAAGGGGATTCGGCCGCCGCATCCCACGAGACTGCAGCGCCGTCGCGCGTGGACAGGGACGGCGTCACCGCCACGGGGACGGCCGAGCGCGGACGGCCGCCGTGGAGAAAGACCGAGGTCCCCATCGGGCCGGGAATCGGGTGCTCATTCCCGGCCGGATCGGGACCTCGACCCCAGCCCGACACTCAGCGCGCGAAGCCCTCGCCGATGAGCTCGATGAGCTCCTCGCGCTCCTCGACCGTGAGGAAGGCCGCCGCGGCGGCGTTCAGCTGGAAGACCTCGAGGTCGTCGAGCGTGTACTCGAATGCGTCGGAGAGGAGCTTCAGCTCACGCGTGAGCGAGGTGCGACTCATCGTGCGGTTGTCGACGTTCACCGTCACGGTGAAGCCCAGCTGGTAGAGGAGGTCGAACGGGTGGTCCTCGAGCTGCGTGCCCCATGCGGCGATCGCGCCCGTCTGCAGGTTCGACGACGGCGAGAGCTCCAGCGGGATCTCCCGGTCCCGCACCCAGCGAGCGAGGTCGCCGAAGCGCACCTGGACCTCCTCGCCCTTCTGCTCGACGACGTCGAGGTCCTCGGCGATGCGCACGCCGTGTCCGAGCCGCAGCGCGCGGCCGTCGATGAGCGCGGAGCGGATCGAGTCGAGCCCGGCCGCCTCACCGGCGTGCACCGTGGTGGGGAAGAAGGAGGATGCCAGGTGGTCGAACGCGGGCCGGAGGTTCGACGGCGGGAAGCCCGCCTCGGGACCTGCGATGTCGAAGCCGACGGCGCCGCGGCCGCGGTGGCGGACGGCGAGCTCGGCGATCTCGAGCGACCGGTCGGTGTGACGCATCGCGCTGATGATCTGCCCGACGCGGATATCGCGGCCCGACGCGTCGACGGCGTCCTCACCCTCTTCGATGCCCTCCTGCACGGCCTCGACGACCTCATCGAGGCTGAGACCGCCCTGCAGGTGCTGCTCGGGCGCCCAGCGGACCTCGCCGTAGATGACACCGTCGGCCGCGAGGTCCTCCACGAACTCCTTCGCGACGCGGCGCAGCCCCTCGCGGGTCTGCATCACGGCGATCGTGAGGTCGAAGGTCTTCAGGTACTCGACGAGCGAGCCCGAGTCGGACTGGTCCTCGAACCAGTCCGCGAGGTCGTCGGCCGCGGCCTCGGGGACCTCGACGCCCGCACCGTCGGCGAGCTCGATGATCGTCTGGGGACGCAGCGCGCCGTCGAGGTGGTCGTGCAGCGACACCTTGGGGAGTGAGCGGATCGACACGCCCTCGAGCTGTGCGTCGCCGTGCTGATCGATGGCCATGGGGCGTTCCTTACGGTGGAGGGTCAAGCGGTGATGCGCTCGAGGACGAGCGGTGTGGATGCCGGTGCCTCCGCACCGATCTCCCAGGCGCCCTCGAGCGCCTCGGCGGCCCGCGCGAAGCGGTTCTCATCGTCGGCCAGCAGGGTGAACAGCGGCTGTCCGGCGGCGACCGTGTCGCCCGGCTTCACGTGCAGGTCGATGCCGGCGGCGTGGATGACGGGGTCCTGCGCACGGGCACGTCCGGCACCGAGGCGCCAGGCCGCGATCCCGAACGGCAACGCTTCGAGCCGCGTGACGACGCCGGACTCGGTCGCCGTGACGGTGTGCGTCTCGCGTGCGGTCGGCATCGCGGCATCCGGATCACCGTCCTGCGCGCGGATCATCCGGCGCCAGGAGTCCATGGCACGGCCGTCCTGCAGGGCGGCCTCCACGTCGGCGTCGGGCTGGCCGGCGAGGGCGAGCATCTCGCGCGCGAGGGCGACGGTGAGCTCGACGACGTCCGCGGGGCCGCCGCCGGCGAGCACCTCGACGGACTCGCGGACCTCGTTCGCGTTGCCGATGGCGAGGCCGAGCGGTGTGTTCATGTCGGTGAGCAGCGCCGTCGTGGCGACACCGGAGTCGGTGCCCAGGGCGACCATCGTGCGGGCGAGCTCGCGGGCCTTGTCGACGTCGCGCATGAACGCGCCGGAGCCGAACTTGACGTCGAGGACGAGTGAATCGGTCCCCTCCGCGATCTTCTTCGACATGATGCTCGACGCGATGAGCGGGATCGCCTCGACGGTCCCGGTCACGTCGCGGAGCGCGTAGAGGCGCTTGTCGGCCGGGGCGAGTCCCGACCCGGCGGCGCAGATGACCGCGCCCACGTCGCGCATCTGCGCAACCATCTCGTCGTTGCTGAGGGCAGCGCGCCACCCGGGGATGGCCTCGAGCTTGTCGAGTGTGCCACCGGTGTGCCCCAGGCCGCGGCCCGAGAGCTGCGGCACGGCGACGCCGAACGCGGCCACCAGCGGGGCGAGCGGCAGCGTGATCTTGTCGCCCACGCCGCCGGTCGAATGCTTGTCGACGGTCGGCTTGCCGAGACCGGCGAAGCTCATCCGCTCCCCCGAGGCGATCATCGCGTCGGTCATGACGCGGATCTCGTCGCGGGTCATCCCGTTCAGCAGGACCGCCATCGCGAAGGCGGCCATCTGCGAGTCGGCGACGTACTCGCGCGTGTAGGCGTCGATCATCCAGCGCAGCGCATCCTCCGGAACCGCCCCGCCGTCTCGCTTGGTGCGGATGACGTCGACCGCGTCGAACGCCTCGACGGCGCTCATCGGGCGGCCTCGAGGTCGCGGGGACCGAAGGCATCCGGGAGGACCTCGTCAATGGTGCGGATGCCCGAGACGGTCTCGAGCAGCATCCCGGGGATGGCGAACTCATTGAGCAGCTGCCGGCAGCGCCCGCACGGCATGATCGTCTCGCCGTCGTTGTTGACGCACACGAACGCGACCAGCTCGCCGCCGCCGGTCATGTGGAGATTCCCGACCAGGCCGCACTCGGCGCACAGGCCCACGCCGTAGGACGCGTTCTCGACGTTGCAGCCGGTGACGATGCGGCCGTCGCTGACGAGGGCGGCCGCCCCCACGCGGTATCGCGAGTACGGCGCGTACGCCTTCTCCATGGCCTCGACGGCTGCGGAGCGCAGCTCGTCCCAATCGATGTCGGTCACGTCTGTCTTTCTGTCGTGGAGATGGATGCCGCGGGTCGCCGCATCCGGGTCAGCCCTTGATGTAGGGCTTGCCCGCCGCCGCGGGACCGCGGATCTGGCCGGCGAAGCCCGCCACCGCGAGGATGGTGACCACGTACGGCAGCATGAGCATGAACTCGCTCGGGATCGGCGTGTTGAGGATCGTGAGCTGGTTCTGCAGGTTCGTCGCGAAGCCGAACAGCAGCGCTGCCAGCGTCGCGCGGATCGGGTCCCACCGTCCGAAGATGACGGCCGCCAACGCGATGAAGCCGAGGCCTGCGGTCATCTCCTTGCCGAACTGCGGCACGGAGACGAGCGTGAAGTACGCGCCGCCGATGCCGGCGATGGCCCCGGCGAGCGACACGTTCCAGAAGCGGGTCGAGGTGACGTTGATGCCGACCGTGTCCGCGGCCTGAGGATGCTCGCCGACGGCACGGAGCCGCAGACCCCACCGCGTGCGGTACAGCCCCCACGCGACGATCGCGACCGTCACGTACATCAGGTAGACGATGAAGGTCTGGTTGAACAGCACCGGACCGATGACCGGGATCTCGCTCAGCAGCGGGATCTCGATGCGCCCGAAGCGCTCGGGGCGGTTGAGCTCGTTCTCGTTCGGCACCAGCAGCGCGCCGTAGAGGAAGCCGGTCAGGCCGGTCACCAGGACATTCAGGACGACACCGACGATGACCTGGTCCACGAGGTACTTGATCGCGAACGCCGCAAGCACGAAGGAGACGAGGACCCCGCCGAGCATGGCGCCGATGAGGCCGACGAAGGGGTTGCCCGTGATGCTCGAGAGCAGGGCCGCGGCGAACGCACCGAGCAGCAGCTGGCCCTCGATCGCGACGTTGACCACGCCGACGCGCTCGCCGATCACGCCGCCGAGCGCGCCGAAGACGAGCGGGACCGAGAGCGACACGGCGCCGAACAGCAGGCTCGTCACCGGGAAGACGCCGCCGGCGGCGGCCCACACGATGAACGCGAAGACCGCGAGGAGCGCGAACACCGTCGTGAGCCACAGCGGCGTGCGCCGGTAGTTCCACCCGTTCCAGAAGGCGAGGCCGGCCAGCAGGGCGAGCACGACGACGAGTCCCCAGCTGGTGGGCCCGGTCGGCAGCTCGACGTTGGGCACGGCGATCGACGACGTGGAGTCGCCGAGCCGGAACGCGGTGATCACCCCGCGCGGAACGGTGAGGAAGAGCACCGCCATCAGCGCGACGACGACGCCGAAGACGATCGGCACCTTGAAGTGCCGTTCTTTGACGACGGTCAGCTGGATGGTGCCGTCGGCTTCGAGTGCGGGAGCCGATGCGCTCATGCCGCCACCGCCTTCTTCGCGGCCTTGGCTCGCGCCTTCTCCGCCTTCTCTGATTCGGTCTTCGGAAGGAAGAACACGGCGCGCAGGAGCGGCGGCGCCGCGATGAACAGCACGATGAGCGACTGGACGACGAGGACGATGTCGACCGGGATGCCCTGCGCCTGCATCGAGAACGAGCCCGCTTTGAGCGCGCCGAAGAGGATGCCGGCGGCGAACGTGCCCCACGCGCGGCTGCGACCCAGGAGGGCGACCGTGATGGCGTCGAATCCGATGCCCGCGTCGATGGTGGCGGCGAACCCCGTGGTGACGTTGCCCTGGATCTGGTTCATCGCCGCGAGGCCCGCGAGTCCGCCGGCGAAGAGCATCGCGTAGACGTAGATGCGCTCGACGTTGATGCCGCCCGCGCGGGCGGCGTGCGGGTTCTCGCCGACCGCACGCATCCGCAGGCCCAGGCTGGATCGCTCGATCAACCACCACACGAACAGGGTCGCACCGATGACGAGGACGAAGCCCCAGTCGAGCTGCGGGAACAGCGGCCCCAGCAGATCGGGGAACTGCGCCGAGGCGGGCGTCGGCTGCGACTGCGGCTGGTTGCTGCCCTCAGCCTGCAGCAGGCCGGGGGTGCGCAGCATCCACAGCAGCAGGTAATAGGCGACGTAGTTGAGCATGATCGTGAGGATCACCTCGTGGGCGCCGGTGCGTGCCTTCAGGAGACCGACGATGCCGCCCCAGATCGCTCCGCCGAGGATGCCCGCCAGCAGCGTGATCGGCAGGTGTACGAGCAGCGGCAGGTCGAGGTTGAAGGCGAAGAAGCCGGCGAACAGCGCACCGACGAGCATCTGACCGCGGGCGCCGATGTTGAACAGGCCGACACGGAACGCCAGCGCGACGCCGAGACCGGCGGCGATCAGGGGCGCCGCGAACCCGAGCGAGTTCGTCAGGGGCCGGATCTGCGCAGCGGCGTCGGCTGCACGCGGGTTGAACACGGCACCGCGGAAGAGCGCCTCGTACCCGTTGTAGATCGAGTTCCAGGCCGCGATGAGCGTGTCGGTCGGACGGGCGAAGAAGTAGCCGCTGGTGCGCTGCACGTCCTCGTTCGTCACGGCGATCAGGATGCCGCCGACCACCATCGCCAGCACGATCGCCAGGATCGTGGTGACGGCGCTCCCGCGCATCAGCTCGCGGAAGAAGACATCCGTCCGCGTGGGCGGCGGGGGGGCGTTCTCCCCCGTGAGGGGGCCGCTCGCGGAAGGGAGCTGCGGGGCGGGATGCGCCGCGTCGGCGGCGCCGGGCGTCGTGCCGCTCATGCGGCCACCTCCGGGTCGGTTGCGCCGGCCATCATCAGGCCGAGGGTGTCGCGAGGGGTGTCGCCGGGGACGATGCCCACGATGCGACCGCGGTACATGACGGCGATGCGGTCGGCGAGGGCGGTCACCTCGTCGAGCTCCGTCGAGACGACGACGACCGGGATGCCGGCGTCGCGGGTCTCGACGATGCGCTTGTGGATGAATTCGATGGAGCCGACGTCCACACCGCGTGTGGGCTGCGCGGCGACGAAGAGCTTGAGGTCCCGGCTCATCTCACGTGCGATGACGACCTTCTGCTGATTGCCGCCGGACAGTGTGCCGGCCGGCGTCTCGGGGCCGCGGGTGCGAATGTCGTACTCCTCGATCCGCGCGCGGGCGAACGCGTCGAGCTCGGCGCGCCGGATGGTGCCGCCGCGGGAGAACGCAGGGTCGGTGGAGCGGTCGAGGATGAGGTTCTCGGCGACCGAGAAGCCGCCCACCAGGCCGTCCTCCTTGCGGTCCTCCGGAACGAAGCCGACGCCGGCATCGAGGATGCTGCGGACGCTCATGCCCACGAGCTCGGTGCCGTCGAGCCGGATCGAGCCCTCGGTGCGCGCTGCGAGTCCGACGATCGCCTCGACGAGCTCGGTCTGACCGTTGCCCTGCACGCCGGCCACCGCGAGGATCTCGCCCGGCCGGACGTCGAAGCTGACATCGTCGACCACGATGGCGCCGCCCGGGGTGAGGACCCGCAGATCACGGACCTCCAGGCCGCCCTCGCCGACGCGCGGCGCGTCCTTCTGGACGGTCAGCTCGACGGCCCTGCCGACCATGAGCGAGGCGAGTTCCGCGTTGCTGGCCGTGGGAGCTGCGGTCCCGACGATCTTGCCGAGACGCACGACGGTGATGCGGTCCGCGACTTCGCGGACCTCGCGGAGCTTGTGGGTGATGAAGACGATCGAGGTGCCCTCGTCACGGAGTTGACGCATGATGCCCATGAGCTCGTCCGTCTCCTGCGGGGTGAGCACCGCGGTCGGCTCGTCGAAGACGAGCACCTTCGCGTCACGCGAGAGCGCCTTGATGATCTCGACCCGCTGCTGGACACCGACGGGGAGGTCGCCGACGAGGGCGTCGGGGTCGATTTGGAAGCCGAACCGGTCGGCGACCGAGCGGACGTGCGCGCGAGCCTGCGCGAGGTCGAGGCGACCGAGCCCCTTCGTCTTCTCGTGGCCGAGCATGACGTTCTCCGCGACGGTGAACACCGGGATGAGCATGAAGTGCTGATGCACCATGCCGATGCCCGCGGCCATCGCGTCGCCGGGACCACGGAAGCTCTGGACGGCGTCGTCCAGGAGAATCTGCCCCTCATCGGCGCGGTACAGGCCGTAGAGGACGTTCATGAGCGTGGATTTGCCGGCGCCGTTCTCACCGAGGAGAGCGTGGATCTCACCCGGCTCGACCACCAGATCGATGTGGTCGTTGGCGACGAGGCTGCCGAATCGCTTGGTGATCCCGCGGAGCTCGAGCTTCATGTACAGCACCCTATCCGGCGGGTGTCAGGGCGCACCCGCCATCGAACGTTGAGCGAACGGCACTCGGGGCGGGCAGCTGCGCGCTGCCCGCCCCGAGTGCACGTCATTCAGATCACGGCGAGTTCTTCGACTCCACCGTGATGTCGCCGGCGATGATCGACTCCTGCAGCGCGGCGAGCTCGTCGGCCAGGCCGTCGGGCAGCTGCGACTCGAAGTCGTGGAAGCCCGAGAGCTTGACGCCCTCGTTCTCCAGGGTGCCGATGTACGGAGCGGCGTCGAAGTCGCCCGAGGAGGCGGCGACGGTCGCGTCGTAGACGGCGACGTCGATCGCCTTCATGATCGAGACCAGCGTGATGTCGGCGACGCTGTCGTCGGCGACGGCCAGGTCGCTGTCCACACCGAGCATGAGGGTGTCCTCACCGCTGTCGCTGATGGCGGCTGCGGCGCTCTGGTAGATCGGGCCGCCGACGGGCAGGATGACGTCGACGCCCTGGTCGAGGACCGACTGCGCGGTCTGCTTCGCGGTGTCGTTGGCGTCGAAGCCGCCGGTGAAGGCGCCCTTCTGGCCCGCGACATCCCAGCCGAAGAGCTGGACGTCAGCGCCCTTGTCCTCGTTGTACTTCTCGACGCCGAGCGCGTAGCCGTCCATGAAGACCGCGACGGACGGGATCTGCAGGCCGCCGAAGGTGCCGACCTTGTTGACACCGGCCTCCGCCGACCACGATGCGGCTGCGTAGCCGCCCAGGTAGGCCGCCTCGGCCGTGTTGAACACGAGGGGCTTGATGTTCTCCGCGTCGGTGGCGCCGTCCTGGTCGGTGTCCGCGTAGTCGTCGATGATCGCGAACTGCAGGTCGGGGTTGGCCGTGGCGGCCTCGACCGTTGCGGCGGCGAGCTTGAAGCCGACCGAGACGATGAGGGTGCAGCCCTCGGAGACCGCCGTGGTCATGTTGGGCTCGTAGTCGTTGTCGTTGGTCGACTCGAACTCGAGGGGCTCGATGCCGAGCTCTTCAGCGGCCTTGTCCATGCCGTTCTTCGCGGACTCGTTGAACGACTTGTCGTTCCACCCGCCGGCGTCGGAGATCAGGCAGGGCTTGAAGCCGTCGACGACGTCACTGGAGCCACCGGGGGCCGCGGACGGGTCAGCCTCGGGTGCGGTGCCGCAGCCGGCGAGGGCGGCGAGGAGAAGCGCGGCACCGGCGATGCCGGCGAGCTTCTTCGGGTTCGAGATGGTCAAAAGTGCCTCCACGGAAGAGAACCCGCGGACTTCGCGGGCGTGCGCAACCGAAGTTACCTACTGTGACGGCGACCGGGCACCCTGATCAGGCCGTTCCCGCGAATGGTTACAAAGCCGCAATCAACCCGTCACGCGGACGCCATCGTGCGCAACGCGAGCGGCATCCCCGGTCGCACAGAACGTGGGACGGAGTGTCAGAGGACGTCTCCGCGGCCCGTCACCTTCAGGGCGTCGACGACGCTCTTGACCCGCTGCGCGTGCTCGCTCGTGGTGACCAGCAGTGCGTCGTCGGTGTCCACCACGACGATGTCCTTCACGCCGATGATGCTGATGACGCGACTGGTCTGCGACACGACGATCCCGCTCGCCGCGTCCGAGAGCACACGAGCGTTCTCGCCGAGGATCGCGAGGTCCGTGCCGCGACCGCCCGAGTTCAGCTTGGCGAGGCTTGCGAAGTCGCCGACGTCGTCCCAGTCGAAGTGGCCCGGCACCACCGCCAGCTTGCCCTTCTCCGCGGCGGGCTCAGCGACGACGTAGTCGATGGCGATCTTCTCGAGGGTGGGCCAGATGCGGTCGACGGCCGGACCCCGACGGTCGCGGTCGTCCCACGCCTCGGCGAGCTCCATGAGACCCGCGTGCAGCGCGGGGCTGTTCGCCTCGATCTCGGCCAGCAGCACGTCGGCTCGGGAGATGAACATGCCGGCGTTCCACAGGTACGAGCGGTCTGCGACGTAGCCGCGGGCGGTCTCGAGATCGGGCTTCTCGACGAATCGCTCGACGAGCGAGGCATCCCGCGCGCCGTCGACGATCAGCTCCCCGCCTCGCTTGATGTAGCCGAATCCGACCGCCGGCTCAGAGGGCTGGATGCCGATGGTGCAGATGTAGCCCTCGCGCGCGACCTCCACGGCGTCCCGGACCGCGAACTCGAACACCCGGCTGCCGCGGATCACATGATCGGCCGCGAACGAGCCGATGACGACGTCGGGGTGCCGTCGGTGCAGGATCGCGGCGGCCAGTCCGATCGCGGCCGCGGAGTCACGCGGCTCCGACTCGAGGATGACGTTCTTGTCGGGGATGCCGGGGAGCTGGGACTCCACCGCGGCACGGTGCGCGCGCCCGGTCACCACGGCGATGCGGTCGGGACCGGTGAGCGTTTCGAGGCGGTTCCAGGTGTCGCGCAGGAGCGAGTGGCCCGAGCCGGTGAGGTCGTGGAGGAACTTCGGGGCGTCAGCCCGGGACAGCGGCCACAGCCGCGATCCCACCCCTCCTGCGGGGATGACGGCGTAGAAGTCCTCGATGCGGTCGACCATGTTCCGAACCCTACCGGCCGCGGATGACGCTCCCGTGCCGCGGCCGTGACGGCCGCCGCTCAGTCGGCGGCGACCGCGGTGGCGTCCTGGAAGCCGCCGAGATAGGCGAGCAGTCGCGCCGTGACGAAGCCGTAGCTGTACCCACCTTCTAAGGCTCCCCTTCGTCGCCCCCTCCCTTCCGCGACACCTAGGATGGAGGGTGCGCCCGAGTGCGACGACGGGCGACATTCCCTGGGATGCCGCGATCTCGCCGTACGGACGGCGAACCATCTCACCCAAGGGAGGACGACCGTGTCTGCACCAGCACGCGTCACACCGTCGGTAGCTGAGACCACGTCCAAGACCCCCCGCGGCACGCTGTACCGCGGGAACGAGGGTATGTGGTCGTGGGTACTCCACCGCATCACCGGCGTCGCCATCTTCTTCTTCCTGCTCGTGCACGTCCTCGATACGGCGCTCATCCGCGTCTCCCCCGAGGCGTACGACGCGGTCATCGGGACGTACAAGAACCCGATCATGGGCCTGGGCGAAGTCGCCCTCGTCGGCGCGATCGTCTACCACGCCTTCAACGGGCTGCGCATCATCGCCGTGGACCTGTGGCCGTGGGCGACCCGCCACCAGCGTCAGCTGTGGTGGGGCGTGCTGGCCGTCTGGGCCGTCACCCTCGTCGCCTTCTCGGCGCGCCACCTTCCGAACGTCTTCTCGCACATGGGAGGCGAGCACTGATGACCGCCGACACCCTCGTTCCGCCGCGCACCCCGCAGGGCAAGGCCGCCGTCCGCAAGAAAGGCCCGAACCTCGAGAAGTGGGGCTGGGTCTTCATGCGCGTCTCCGGCGTGCTGCTGATCGTGCTGATCTTCGGCCACCTCTTCGTCAACCTCATGGTGGACGAGGGCATCTCGGGCCTCGACTTCGCATTCGTTGCCGGCAAGTTCGCAAACCCGTTCTGGCAGGTGTGGGACGTCCTCATGCTGTGGCTGGCGTTCATCCACGGCACGAACGGCATGCGCACGATCGTCAACGACTACGTCACCAATGCCAAGGTCCGGAAGGTCCTCGTCACGTCGCTGTGGGTCGTCGCTGCGTTCATGATCCTCCTCGGCACGCTCGTCGTCTTCACCTTCGACCCCTGCATCCCCAACCTCAGCGACGGCTCGATCGTCGCCGAGGTCTGCGCGGCGCAGGGCTGACGCCGGTCGCATCCGGCTCCCCCACAGACAGAACAGAGGCATCCCGCACGTGAGCACCCAGACCGCGGACTCCGTCGTCAAGGACGGCGTCCACTACCACCAGTTCGACATCGTCATCGTCGGCGCCGGCGGCGCCGGCATGCGAGCGGCGATCGAGGCCGGCCCCGGCGCGAAGACCGCCGTCATCACCAAGCTGTACCCCACCCGCAGCCACACCGGCGCGGCGCAGGGCGGCATGGCGGCGGCGCTCGCGAACGTCGAAGAGGACTCCTGGGAGTGGCACACCTTCGACACCGTCAAGGGCGGCGACTACCTCGTCGACCAGGATGCGGCGGAGATCCTCGCCAAGGAGGCCATCGACGCGGTCATCGACCTCGAGAACATGGGTCTTCCGTTCAATCGCACGCCCGACGGCAAGATCGACCAGCGGCGCTTCGGCGGCCACACCGCCGAGCACGGCAAGAACCCGGTCCGTCGCGCCTGCTACGCCGCCGACCGCACCGGCCACATGATCCTGCAGACGCTCTTCCAGAACTGCGTCAAACTGGGCATCAACTTCTTCAACGAGTTCTACGCGCTCGACCTCATCACGGTGAAGGACGCACTGGGCCGCACCCAGATCGCGGGTGTGGTGGCCTATGAGCTCGCCACGGGCGAGCTGCACGTCTTCCACGCGAAGGCGGTCGTCTTCGCGACCGGCGGCTTCGGCAAGATCTTCAAGACGACCTCGAACGCCCACACCCTCACCGGCGACGGCGTCGGCATCATCTGGCGCAAGGGCCTGCCGCTCGAGGACATCGAGTTCTTCCAGTTCCACCCGACCGGACTCGCCGGCCTCGGCATCCTCCTCACCGAGGGTGCGCGCGGTGAGGGCGCGATCCTCCGCAACGCCTCGGGTGAGCGCTTCATGGAGCGCTACGCACCGACGATCAAGGACCTCGCACCCCGCGACATCGTCGCCCGCTGCATGGTCAAGGAGGTCCTCGAGGGCCGTGGCGCGGGTCCGAACAAGGACTACGTCTACCTGGACTGCACCCACCTCGGCGCGGAGGTCCTCGAGACCAAGCTCCCCGACATCACCGAGTTCGCCCGCACCTACCTCGGCGTCGACCCGGTCGTCGAGCCGGTGCCGGTCATGCCGACCGCGCACTACGCGATGGGCGGCATCCCGACCAACATCAAGGGCGAGGTCCTCGCCGACAACGACACCGTCGTCCCCGGCCTCTACGCCGCCGGCGAGTGCGCGTGCGTGTCGGTGCACGGCGCGAACCGCCTCGGCACCAACTCGCTGCTGGACATCAACGTGTTCGGCAAGCGCTCCGGCCAGAACGCCGTCGAGTACGTGCAGACGGCCGACTTCGTGCCCCTCCCCGAGGACCCGGCGAAGGAGGTCCGCGACATGATCGAGGGCCTGCGCAACAACGCCGGCACCGAACGGATCGCGACCCTCCGCAAGAAGCTGCAGGAGGAGATGGATGCCAACGCGCAGGTCTTCCGCACGGAGGAGACCCTGACGAACGTCATGGGCACGATCAACGACCTGCGCGAGCGGTACAAGCACGTCCACGTCGACGACAAGGGCAAACGGTACAACACCGACCTGCTCGAGGCCGTCGAGCTCGGCTTCCTGCTCGACATCGCCGAGATCGTCGCCTACGCCGCCCGCAACCGCAAGGAGAGCCGCGGCGGTCACATGCGCGAGGACTACCCCGACCGCAACGACGACGAGTACATGCAGCACACGATGGCCTACCTGACGGGCGACCCGCACTCGGCGAACCCCGAAGACCACATCCGCCTGGATTGGAAGCCCGTCGTGTTCACGAAGAACGACAAGGGCGAGTACAACTACCCGCCGATGGAGAGGAAGTACTGATGACCATCGTCGATTCCGACGCTCCGACCGGCGTGCAGGAGTCCACGGACTCCGGCATCCAGTCGTACCTGGTCACCTTCATCATCCGGCGCTTCGACCCCGAGGTCGACGCCGAGCCGCGCTGGGTCGACTACGACGTGGAGATGTACCCGACCGACCGCGTGCTCGACGCGCTGCACCGGATCAAGTGGGACGTGGACGGCACGCTGAGCTTCCGTCGCTCGTGCGCACACGGCATCTGCGGCTCGGACGCCATGCGCATCAACGGCCGCAACCGCCTCGCCTGCAAGACGCTGATCAAGGACCTCGACATCTCGAAGCCGATCTACGTCGAGGCGATCAAGGGCCTGCCGCTCGAGAAGGACCTCATCGTCGACATGGACCCGTTCTTCGAGTCCTTCCGCGACGTGCAGCCCTTCCTGCAGGCGAACACCGCGCCGGAACCCGGCAAGGAGCGCATCCAGTCCATCAAGGACCGCGCCGTCTACGACGACACCACCAAGTGCATCCTCTGCGCCGCGTGCACGTCCTCGTGCCCCGTGTTCTGGACCGATGGCCAGTACTTCGGCCCCGCGGCCATCGTCAACGCGCACCGCTTCATCTTCGACTCGCGCGACGACGCGGGCGACGTGCGACTGGACATCCTCAACGACAAGGAAGGCGTGTGGCGCTGCCGCACGACCTTCAACTGCACCGAGGCATGCCCCCGCGGCATCGAGATCACGAAGGCGATCGCCGAGGTCAAGCAGGCGGTCCTGCGCGGCTGACCCGGCCCGATAGCCTCGAGGCGTGACCTCGGACGACACGACGCCTCCCCTGCGCGAGCGGTGGGAGGCGTCTCGTCTGCGCGAGCGGCTCGACCAGCCCATCGAGCGCGCGACGGAGCTCACGCGGCGCACGGTCGGCTCGTTCCCCGTCCGCGTCTGGCGACACTTCCTGCGGCGGAACGGGTTCCTCCTCGCGGCATCCATCAGCTACCAGTCGCTGTTCGCCCTGTTCGCGACGCTCTACTCGGCCTTCGCGGTCGTCGGGCTCTGGCTCGGCGGCTCGCAGGACGCGATCGACGGTCTCATCCGCGTGGTGAACTCCTACATCCCGGGCTTCATCGGCGAGAGCGGTCCGGTCGACGCCGACGACGTGGCCTCGATCGCGCGCGACAGCGGCAGCCTGCTCGCCGTCACCGGATCGATCGCCTTGGCAGTGGCCGTCTGGACGGCGATCGGCTTCGTCACCTTCACCCGCCGCGCCGTCCGCGGCATCTTCGGACTGCCGTTCGACACGCGCAGCTTCGTGCTCCTCAAGATCGGCGACCTGGTCGCTGCCATCCTGTTCGGCGCCGCCCTCGTGCTGGGCGCAGCGCTCGGGCTCGTAGCGGGCGGCATCGTGTCGCAGGTGCTCACGTGGCTGCAGATCGACGTGCCCTCGTCGGCCGCCGACCTCGTGAGCCGGATCGGATCGGTGCTCGTCAGCATCGCGCTGAACTCCGCGGCCCTCACCCTCCTCATCCGCTTCCTCACCGGCACGTCGCTCCCGTGGCGATCGATCATCCCTGGAGCGACGGCGGGCGGCGGGGCGCTGGCCCTGCTGCAACTCGGGTTCGGGTTCCTCGCGGTCTACTCTCCCAGCAACCCCCTGCTGGCCACCTTCTCCGTCGTCATCGGTCTGCTGCTGTGGCTGCGCCTCGCGGGCATCGTGATGCTGGTCGCCGCCTCGTGGATCGCCGTGGCGGCCACGGATGCCGATATCCCGCTCGCGACGCTCTCCGATGCCGAGCGGCGCGACGCCGAGCAGCGGGCACTGCGGGTGGTCGCCGAGGCGGGTGTCCGCGAAGCCAGGTCGGCCCTCGCCGCCGCCCGGTGGTGGGAGCGACCGGGTGCCCGCCGCGACCTCCGCCACGCTGCCGAGCTGCTCGAGCGGACCCGCGGCTGAGCGCACCTGTGCGGCGGAGGCGTGTCCGGTGCCCCGCCTAGGCTGGAACGCGTGCCTCGAACCGTCCGCATCGCATCCGTCAACGTCAACGGCATCCGCGCCGCCGCCCGCAAGGGCATGCACGAATGGCTCGCCACGGCGGGTGTCGACATCCTCACCCTGCAGGAGGTGCGGGCCGAGGCATCCGATCTGGCGGCCGCGCTCCCCGGCTGGCACGTCGTGAGCGACGAAGCGCTGGCGAAGGGGCGCGCCGGGGTCGCGATCGCGGCGCGCGAGCCGCTCGACGTCTGGCGCGTCGAGCTCGGCGACGAGGCGTTGGACTCGAAGGGCCGCTGGGTGGAGGCCGACGTCGAGGTAGATGGCGAGACGCTGACCGTCGTCAGCGCCTACGTCTTCACGGGCGAGGCCGGCACCGAGAAGCAGGTCGCGAAGTACGCCTTCCTCGACGCCATGGAGGAGCGGATGCCGCACCTCGGCGACCTCGCCCTCATCACCGGTGACCTCAACGTCGGCCACCGCGAGCTCGACATCCGCAACTGGAAGGGCAACGTCAAGAAGGCCGGCTTCCTGCCGCGCGAGCGCGCCTACTTCGACCGCTTCACCGGTGCCGCCGGGGAGACGGTCGCGACCGTCGACGGCGAGCGCGGCCGAGGGCTCGGCTGGGTCGACGTCGGCCGTTCCTTCGCCGGAGAGGTCGACGGGCCGTACACGTGGTGGTCGAACCGCGGGAAGGCCTTCGACAACGACACCGGCTGGCGCATCGACTACCACCTGGCCTCCCCCGAGCTCGCGACCCGCGCCACGGACTACCGCGTCGTGCGGGCGCCGTCGTGGGACACCCGGTGGAGCGATCACGCCCCGGTGATCGCGGACTACACCCTGGGAGGCTGAGGCGGTCCGCGGCGCAGGCCCGCGGGGGCGCGGCATCCGTTCGCGCCTAGGATCGTAAGGTGAGCAAACCCCGCCTGTACTCCGGAATGCAGCCGTCCGCCGACTCCCTCCAGATCGGCAACTACATCGGAGCGCTCCTGCAGTGGCGGGACCTGCAGGAGTCCTACGACGCGTTCTTCTCCGTCGTCGACCTGCACGCCCTCACCCAGCCGAACGACCCCGCCGAGTTGCGCGCGAAGACCCGCCGCACCGCGGCGCAGTACATCGCGGCGGGCATCGAGCCGTCGAAGTCGACGCTGTACGTGCAGTCGCACGTCCGCGCCCACGCCGAACTCGCCTGGGTCCTCTCGACCGTCACCGGCTTCGGCGAAGCCGGCCGCATGACGCAGTTCAAGGACAAGTCGGCCCGGTACGGGTCGGATGCCACCAACGTCGGGCTCTTCACCTATCCGATCCTGATGGCCGCCGACATCCTGCTCTACCAGACCGACATCGTGCCCGTCGGCGACGACCAGAAGCAGCACGTCGAGCTGACCCGTGACCTTGCCGAGCGCTTCAACAGCCGGTTCGGTGAGGCGTTCGTCGTGCCGAAGCCCGTCATCCAGAAGGAGACGGCGCGCATCTACGACCTGCAGAATCCCACCGCGAAGATGTCGAAGTCGGCGGAGTCGGATGCCGGTGTGCTGTGGCTGCTCGACGACCCGAAGGTCTCGGCGAAGAAGATCATGCGCGCGGTCACCGACTCCGAGGGTGTCGTCCGCTACGACCGCGACGAGAAGCCGGGCGTCTCGAACCTGCTGGTGATCTACGCCGCCCTCACCGGGCGCTCGATCCCGTCGATCGAAGACGAGTACTCCGGTCGCGGCTACGGCGACTTCAAGAAGGGCCTCGCCGAGGTGGTCGTCGAGGAGTTCGGGCCGGTGCGCGAGCGCGCACTGCAGCTGCTCGACGACCCCGCCGAGCTCGACCGTGTGCTGGCGACCAACGCCGCGCGTGCCGACGAGGTCGCCGACCGCACCCTGGGCGACGTCTACGACAAGATCGGGCTGCTGCGCCGTGGCTGACGAGCCCCGCCTCGACCCGGACGCCGCACTCGTCGACGCGATCGACGCCGCGGCATCCGTCTCGATGGCGTCACCGGAGGATCCGGCGGCGCAGGAGCGCCTGTGGCGCGCGGTCTTCGCGCTGGAGAAGTGGATCTTCATCGCGCGCGGCACCGACGAGCAGCCGACGCCGTTCGCGGCGACGACCGAGCAGGGGCCGGCGATCTTCGCCTTCTCGACCGCGCAGCGAGCACAGGCCGCCGCGGTGGGCTTCGGCATCCTTCCCGAGGAGTCCGGCCGCCTGCTGGCCGTGCCGATGCCCGACGCCGCCGGGTGGGTCGCCTCGCACGCCGAGGGAGGCGTGCAGTTCATGGTGTTCGACGCCCCGCAGATCGGCGCGCTCACGCCGCTCGCGAACCTCGCCGCCATGGCCGTCTGGATCGAGCAGCACCCCGGGGACTGAGAAGGGTCCGGGCCCGTTCTCCGGATGAATGGGGGCGGACCGCCGCAGACGCCGCTGCACTCGCGCGATGATCCGGAGATCCGACGTCACCCCCGCCGGCGCCGCGTCGCCATCAGCCCGCGGACAGCAGCGATGACCCGTTCGGGGTGCCACATGAGGTCCGTGGCCGACAGGCGGAGCATTGCGTACCCCCGCTCTGCGAGAGCGAGGTCACGGCTGCGATCGGTGCGGTAGGCCCGAGGACCCGAGTGGTGCGCTTCGCTGTCGCACTCGATGACGAGCCACCCGTCCACGAGGAGGTCGACACGACCGACACCGTCGATGCGGACCTGGATCTCGACGCGACGGGACAGCCCGCGCAGCAGCAGTCTCGCGAGGGTCTCCGGTCCGGACTCGGCCCGCGGGTCGATGAGCATCCGGAGCGGCCGGTAGCGGCGCGGAAGGGCGGCGAACACCCGCGGGACGTCGCTCTCCGGGATCAGCCCGAGGTGGAGCGCGCTGTCGAGCGTCGCGATGGCCGCCCGCGGCGGCTGACAGCGGACTGCGTGAGCCACCATGTCCATCGGGTCCGCGCACGCGCCGTGCCGCTGCGGAGCGTCGATGGGTGGCAACCAGTGCCGCACGATCCCGGGCGCCGGCGGAAGCCTCGTGGAATGCGGGTCGACACGTACGTGGAGGCCGGGCTCGTCGAGCACGAACACTCCCAGGAGTCTCAGCGCACTCACGCACGTCAGGACTCCGCCGGCCGCCACAGCGGCGATCAGCTCGGGGGCAGCGTCGCCCGCGAGGTACCGATCGCGTCGCGCTCGGATCACGCTCCCGTTCGAGAGTGCCGCCGTGCGCTCGGTCCCTCCCATTCCGGCCGCCCGGAGGTCCGACGCGCCCCACACCGGGGTGGCGATGATCCGCCCCGCCCGCTCCCGGAACGCCCGCCGCTCGCTTTCCCACATGGCCACACCGTCCATCACCTTCGCCTCCAGGCGCGGGGGACGCCGACGGGCTGAGCATTTCCGACCGCAGGGACGTCATGTGGAGGAACGTTCTCCGGATGAGGAGGCCCCGAGCGCGCCGCGGTGTCGGCGAGAGGGCATCCATCCGGAGAACGGGCCCGTCTGGAGTGCCGGGGCGGCGCGCTCGGCGCGGGAGCGATGCCGGCCCACGCGCGTTCCTCGACGGCTCGTCGCGGCCCGTTCTCCGGATGAGCGAGGTGGTTCGCCCGCGTCGGACGTCGAAGAGCGTGATTCCTCCGGAGAACGGGCGAACGATGCGTCGGAACCCGCATCCGGCGCGCGCGGATAGGGTCGGGGCATGGAGCCGGTGACGCTGCGGACCGAGCGACTCGTGCTGTCGATCCCCACGGCAGCCGACGTCGACGCGATCACGGACGCCGCGCAGGACCCGCAGGTGCCGCGGTGGACGACGCTCCCCTCCCCCTACGATCGCCGGTACGCCGAGGAGTACGTCCACGGCGCGGAGCGCACGTGGGCCGACGAGTCGGAGCTCCTGTGGGCGATCCGGGCGGACGGCGTATGGGTCGGTGCGATGGGGCTGCACCGGGTCGTCACGGGTGGGAGCGCGGCGATCGGGTACTGGATGGATGCCGCGGCCCGCGGCAACGGCTACGTCACCGAAGCCGCCGCGGCGGTCATCGACTTCGCCTTCGCGCGACCGCTGTCGCTCGCACGCATCGAGTGGCGGGCGATCGTCGGCAACGACGCATCGGCGCGGACGGCGCAGAAGCTCGGCTTCCGCTACGAGGGCACGCTCCGCCAGGGTCTGGCCGACAGCCGCGGCCGCTACGACGGTTGGATCGCCTCGCTCCTGCCGACCGACGACCGCGCCCCGCAGCCGTGGCCGGTGCCCGTGACAACCCCCTGACCACCCGCGACCCCGGATGGCAGGATGACCCCATGCCTGAGATGCCCGAGGTGCAGGGACTGGTCGACTTCCTCCGCGACCGAGCGACGGGACTGTCCGTGACGAAGGTCTCGGTCGCGAACATCGCCGCGCTGAAGACCTACGACCCGCCGATCGACGCCATCAAGGGCGCGAGGATCACGGGATCCGATCGCCACGGCAAGTTCATCGACCTCGAGACGGATGCCGGTGTCCACCTGATCTTCCATCTCGCCAAGGCCGGCTGGCTCCGCTGGTACGACCAGCTCCCTGCGACGGTCATCCGGCCCGGCAAGACGCCGATCGCGCTCCGCATCGGCTTCGACGACGGATCGGGGTTCGACCTGACCGAGGCCGGCACGAAGAAGTCGCTCGCGTACTACGCCGCCCGCTCCCCCGCCGACGTCCCCGGCATCGCCCGCCTCGGACCCGATCCGCTCGACGAGTCGTTCACGCGCGACACGCTCGCGGGCCTGCTCGCTGGGCGCCGGACGCAGATCAAGGGCGTGCTGCGCGATCAGTCGATCGTCGCGGGGATCGGCAACGCCTACTCCGACGAGATCCTCCACGCGGCGAAGATGTCGCCGTACGCGTTGGCGGCTGGTCTGACGGATGCCGAGATCGACCGGCTCTACGCCGCGACCCGCGAGACCCTCGCCGAGGCTGTGGCCGCGGCATCCGGGAAGCCCCCGGCGGACCTGAAGGACGCGAAGCGTCGCGGCATGGCCGTCCACGGCCGGCGCGGCGAGGCGTGCCCGGTGTGCGGCGACGAGGTGCGATCGGTGTTCTTCGCCGACAACAGCCTCGAATACTGCGCGACGTGTCAGACGGGCGGCAAGATCCTCGCGGACCGGCGCCTGTCGCGCCTGCTGAAGTAGATCAGACCGTCCCGGCGAGCACGCGGGCGTCGTCGTCGACCCAGTCCATGGACTTCGACACCGCCTTCTCCCACAGTCGGCAGCGGCGGTCGCGCTCGTCCGGGTCCATCTGCGGCTCGAACCGGCGGTCCTCCTGCCAGTACCCCCGCAGCGCGTCGCAGTCCGGCCATACGCCGACGGCGAGCCCAGCGGCGTATGCGGCGCCGAGCGCCGTCGTCTCGACGACCTTCGGACGGATGACGGGGATGCCGAGGATGTCGGCCTGGAACTGCATGAGCGTGTCGTTGCGCGTCATCCCGCCGTCCACGCGCAGCTCCTCGAGCTCCCGGCCGGTGTCGGAGACGACTGCGGCGATGACGTCGCGCGTCTGGAAGGCAGTGGCTTCGAGCGCCGCACGGGCGATGTGCGCCTTGGTCACGTAGCGGGTGAGGCCGACGAGGGCTCCCCGCGCGTCGGGCCGCCAGTACGGCGCGAACAGGCCGGAGAAGGCGGGGACGAAGTACGCGCCGCCGTTGTCCTCGACGCTGCGGGCGAGCCGCTCGACCTCGGCCGACTCGGAGATGATGCTGAGATTGTCGCGCAGCCACTGGATGAGCGAGCCGGTGACGGCGATCGACCCCTCGAGCGCGTACCGCGGCGCGTCGTCGCCGAGCTGGTAGGCGACCGTCGTGATGAGGCCGGCATCCGATCGCACCAGCTCGGTGCCGGTGCCGACGAGGAGGAAGTTGCCGGTCCCGTAGGTGTTCTTCGACTGGCCGGCATCGAAGGCCGCCTGCCCGAAGGTCGCCGCCTGCTGGTCGCCGAGGATGCCGGCGATCCGGATGCCGCGGGCCACCCGCGGCTGCACGACCTCGCCGTACACCTCGGAGGAGGAGCGGATCTCGGGAAGCATCTCGCGCGGGATGTCCCACACCGAGAGCATCTCATCCGACCAGTCCAGGGTCCGCAGGTCCATGAGGAGGGTGCGGCTGGCATTGGTGACGTCCGTGATGTGGATGCCGCCGTCGCTGCCGCCCGTGAGGTTCCAGACCACCCAGGTGTCGGGCGTGCCGAACAACAGGTCGCCCGAGCGGGCGGCCTCGCGCGCGCCGTCGACGTTGTCGAGGATCCAGGCGATCTTCGACGCCGAGAAGTACGACGCGAGCGGCAGCCCGGTGACGTCGGCGAATGCGTCGACGCCGTGCGCGTCGATGAGCCGGTCGATCGCGGGCTGCGTGCGGGTGTCCTGCCAGACGAGGGCGTTGTGGATCGGCCGACCGGTCCGGCGGTCCCAGACGATCGCCGTCTCGCGCTGGTTCGTCACGCCGATCGCGGCGACGTCCGACGCCGAGAGGCCGATCTGGCTGAGTGCGTGCGCGAGCACCCACTCGGTGTTGGTCCAGATCTCCACGGGGTCGTGCTCGACGCGACCCGCACGGGGGAAGATCTGCTCGTGCTCGCGCTGCGCGGTCGCGACGAGCGCGCCCTCGCCGTCGAAGACGATGGCGCGCGTCGAGGTCGTGCCCTGGTCGATGGCGATCACGTGATCGGTCACGTCTCGTCTCCTCTTCGAGTGCGCGTCGCCGCTCGGGCGACGGGAAGCCTGCTTCAGACCGTAACGGGATCGGCCGCGTGGGTCGCCAGGAGCCCCCGCGCCACCTCCGCGCGCCGCGCGGAGGCATCCCATCCGAGGACGTCGGCGATCGCGTCCGCGATCTCCTCGACCACCTCGGCCGTCGCTTCGCCGCGGAACCCGATGTTCGTGCGACGCAGCAGGATGTCGTCGAGGTGGACCACGTGCTCCGACCGTGCGATGTGGCGCAGCTCCCCCGTGGTGAACCGCGGCAGGCTCGTCAGCGGCGCGTCCTCGTCGTCGTTCCGGACGGATGCCGCGACGGCCAGCGCGTGCGTGCCGTAGCGGTGCAGCATCCGGGTGCCGCGCTCGACGCCGAAGTCCGACAGGTGCTGGTGCACCCATTCCTCGCGTTCGGGCTGGGTGCGGGGGAAGCCGACCGCTCCCCCGATGGGCAGACCCTTCGTCGAGCGGACCCGTCCGCGACCGAGACGGGCGAGCACCTCGTCGGTGAGGCGGGCGGCGACCGCGCGGAAGGTGGTCCACTTGCCGCCGACGAGGCTGAGCACGGGGACGCGTCCGGCCCCGGGCAGGGACGCCTCCTCGATGCGGTAGTCGCGCGAGACGAAGCCGGCGGCGACGTCGCCGTGCCCGGGCAGCGGCCGGACGCCGGAGAAGCGGAAGACGATCTGCGATCGGTCGACGGGGATCGTGGGGAACACGTGCGAGATGAGGTCGAAGAAGTAGTCGACCTCCTCCTCGGTGCAGACGGCCGGCTCGTTCATGTCGTGCTCGAGATCGGTCGTCCCGACGAGGACGCGCCCGTTCAGCGGGTAGATGAGGACGATGCGTCCGTCGGAGTGCTCGAAGAACATCTCCCGACCACCGGTGGCCTGCAGCAGCTCGGGGTGGTCGAGGACGATGTGCGAGCCCTTCGTGCCGCCCATGTAGGCGGTGCGATCCCCGAGCGCGGCGTTGGTGAGGTCTGTCCACGGCCCGGAGGCGTTGAGGACGACGGATGCCTCGAAGGCGAACTCCTCCCCGGTCACCTGGTCGCGGAGGGTCACGGACCCGTCGCCGACACCGACGGCCGACGTGTAGTTCGCGGCCCGGGCGCGGTCGCCCCCGAGCGCGGCGCCGTCGCGGACCAGGTCGAGGCCGAGCCGCTCGGGCTCGCGGAGGGAGGCATCCCAGTAGGTCGCCGTGTACTTCACGCCGGGGTTCAGGTCGGGCTGGGCCGCCAGCGAGCGGCGCCGACCGTGGAAGGTGTGGCGGGGCACGCGACCCCCGCCCCGGGAGAACGAGTCGTAGATGATGAGGCCGACCTTGATGAGGAAGGCCCCGCGCTCAGTGGAGGCGGTCTTGCGGTGCAGCAGCATCCGCAGCGGTGCGGAGAACAGTCCCGAGAAGGTCGAGAAGATGGGCACGGTCGTCCGGAGCGGCGTGACGTAGTGGGCCGCCGTGGTCAGCAGGTCGTTGCGCTCGGTGACCGACTCGTGGACCAGGCGGAACTCGCCGTTCTCGAGGTAGCGGATGCCGCCGTGGATCATGTGGCTGGACGCGGCCGAGGCTCCGGAGAGGAAGTCGCCCCGCTCGACCAGCGCGACGTCCACCCCCTGCAGCGCCAGGTCGCGGAAGGCGGCGACGCCGTTGATCCCGCCGCCGATGATGAGCACGTCGGCCCGCGGCCGCTCGCGCAGCGCCGCAGTCGTCCGTCGGATTCCCGTCTCCACGTGATACTCCCTCGCCTGCCGGGTCGCGGCCCGGTCGTCCCTCGTTCGCGACAATGATCGCACCGCGTGGACGGGATTGCAGTCCGCTTGCACAAACGTGCACACTGTGATGCGTGGACGAACCCCTCGATGCCGACGACGTGCGCCGCGCCCTCACCGCGGCGCATCTGTACTACGTCCAGGAGCGCACGATGGAGGCGATCGCGCGCGAGCTGGGCACCTCCCGGTCGACCGTGTCGCGCCTGCTCTCCCGCGCACGGGCGAGCGGCATCGTCGACATCCGCATCCGCTCGCCCTTCGCGGCTCCGCAGCTGCTCGAACAGGCACTCGCCGAGCGCTACGGGATCACCGCCCACGTCGTCCCCGTCCCCGACGACGCGACCGAGGTGGAGCGGCTCGAGCGCGTGGCCACGGCGGCGGCGCACCTGCTCGGCGACCTGGTCGAACCCGACGGCACCGTCGGTGTCGCCTGGGGCTCGACGACGGCGGCCGTGAGTCGCCGACTCGTCCCGAAGGCGGTCCGGGGCACCACGTTCGTGCAGCTGAACGGCTCGGGCAACACGCACACGACGGGGCTGCTCTACGCCAGTGAGATCCTCAGCCGGTTCGCCGTGGCGTACGGCGGCAGTGCACAGCAGTTCCCCGTGCCGGCGTTCTTCGACGATCCGCGGACGAAGCAGGCGATGTGGCGGGAGCGGAGCACCACCCGCATCCTCGACATGCAGGCGGCCATGGACCTCGTCGTCTTCAGCGTCGGGTCGGCGGACTCGCGCGTTCCCAGCCATGTCTACGCCGGCGGATACCTCGAGCCCGATGAGCTCGCCGAGCTGGAGCGACAGGGGGTGGTCGGCGACGTGGCGACGGTGTTCTACCGCGTCGACGGATCGACCCGCGGGATCACGCTGAACGACCGAGCGACTGGTCCTCGCTTCGACGTCCTGCGCCGTGTCCCCGCACGGCTCTGCGTCGTGTCCGGCGTCGACAAACGCGACAGTCTGCGCGGTGCCCTCGCCGCACGTCTGGTCACGGAGCTCGTCGTCGACGAGGCGACGGCTCGCTCACTCGCCGAATGACCGGCGGCGAGTCGGCGGTCGTCACCTGCGGTCATACGGAACTCATGGGAATGAATCGACTCCACCGGGGTTGACTACACTTCGAGAGCAAGAAACGTGCTCCGGGGTCGGTGTGAATCCGAACCGGCGGTGACAGTCCGCGAGCGGGACCTCTGGTCCTGCTGACCCGGTGGGATTCCGGGACCGACGGTGATGCGACGCGAGTCGCGAGTCCGGATGGGAGGCAGCACGAGAGGTCGTCGGCGGATGCCGCGACCCTTCGCGACCTGCGCCCGCACCCCGGAGACCCGAACGAAGGATCCGGATGAGTGCCACCGCCACGGAGCTGAGCGCGCTGCGCGAGGCGTTCGCGCTCGCCCTGCACGGTCCGCGAGGCGTCAACCCGCAGGTGGGTGCCGCGATCCTCTCCCCCTCCGGGGACGTCCTCGCCCGGGGGTGGCATCGCGGCGCAGGAACCCCCCACGCGGAGGTCGACGCGCTCTCGAAGCTGGGCGCGGATGCCGCGCGCGGCGCGACAGCGGTCGTCACCCTGGAGCCCTGCAACCACACCGGGCGGACCGGCCCGTGCGCCGAGGCCCTCATCGACGCCGGTGTGGCCCGCGTGGTCTACGCGGTCGCCGATCCCGGGGACCACTCCTCCGGCGGCGCCGATCGCCTGCGGGCGGCAGGAGTGGAGGTCGTCGGCGGCGTGCTGGAAGGCGACGGTGAGCACCTGCTGCACTCATGGCTGACCGTGCAGCGACTCGGACGCCCCCACGTCACGGTCAAGTGGGCGCAATCGCTCGACGGGCGGGCCGCGGCATCCGACGGGACCAGCCAGTGGATCACCGGCGCCGCCGCCCGCGCCGACGTGCACCTGCGTCGCGCCGACGCCGACGCCATCGTCGCCGGCACCGGGACGGTGCTGACAGACGACCCCGCGCTGACCGCTCGGCGCGAGGACGGCACCCTCTTCGACACCCAGCCCCGCCCGGTGGTCGTGGGGACCCGCGCGGTGCCGCAGGAAGCGCGGTTGCGGCAGCATCCGCGACCCTTCATGCAGGACGAGGGCGACGACCTGCCCGACCTGCTCGACCGCCTGCGCCAGCTGGGCGCGCACCGCGTCTTCGTCGAGGGCGGTCCGACGCTCGCGGGCTCGTTCCTGCGCGCCGGCCTCGTCGACGAACTGCTCGTGTACGTGGCCCCGACCCTCATCGGCGGGGACCGCGTGGCCGTCGGCGACATCGGCGTCACGACCATCGCGCAGCAGCGGCGACTCGACATCTCGCGCATCGACCGACTCGGCGACGACATCCTCGTCGTCGCGACCCCCAAGGAGGGCTGATGTTCACCGGCATCATCGAAGAACAGGGCGTCATCACCGGCATCTCGCCCTCGGGCGACGGCGTCCGACTGAGCGTGCGCGCGCCCTTGGCCGTGTCGGATGCCGCTCGCGGCGACTCGATCTCCATCAGCGGCGTCTGCCTCACCGTCACGGATCAGACCCCCGACGGCTTCACCGCCGACGTCATGCGGCAGACCCTCGACATGTCGACGCTCGGAGCGCTCGAGGTCGGCTCACCCGTCAACGTCGAGCGCGCGCTCGCGGCCCACGCCCGCCTGGGCGGGCACATCGTCCAGGGACACGTCGACGGCACCGGCGCGGTGCTCGAGGTCCGACCCGGCGAGCAGTGGCGCGTGCTGCGCATCTCGCTCCCGTCCGAGCTCGCTCCCGTCGTCGTCGACAAGGGGTCCATCACCGTGCAGGGCGTCTCGCTCACGGTCTCCGCCGTCTCGGAGCCCGAGGCCGCGGACCACTGGTTCGAGATCTCCCTCATCCCCGAGACCCTCGAGGTGACCACCCTCGGCGCCCTCGCGGCCGGCGACCGCGTCAACCTCGAGACCGACATCCTCGCGCGCCACGTGCAGCGCCTGCTCCGATTCACCGCACCCGGCACCACGCCCGCAGAAGAAGGAGGCTCCCGATGAGCCTGTCGTCCATCCCCGATGCCCTCGCCGCCCTCAAGGAAGGGCGACCGATCCTGGTCGCCGACGACGAGAGCCGCGAGAACGAGGGCGACATCATCATCTCCGCCGAGCTCGCCTCGCCGGAGTGGCTCGCCTGGACCATCCGGTGGTCCAGCGGCTTCCTCTGCGCACCGATGCCGGCCGACTGGGCGGACCGCCTCGACCTGCCGCCCATGGTCGAGGTGAACGAGGACGCGCGGAGCACCGCCTACACGGTCAGCGTCGACGCCGCCGAGGGAGTGACCACGGGCATCAGCGCAGCCGACCGCGCCCGGACGGCCAACGTCCTCGCCGACCCCGCCTCGGTGCCGTCCTCGCTCATCCGGCCCGGACACGTGCTGCCGCTGCGCGCCGTCGACGGGGGCGTGCGAGAGCGTGCGGGCCACACCGAGGCCGCGGTCGAGCTCATGCAGCTCGCGGGCCTGCAGCCCGTCGGGATCATCGGCGAGGTCGTCGCGGACGACGGCAGCATGATGCGCATGCCGGGCCTGCTCGAGATGGGTGAGCGCGACGGCATCCCGGTCATCACCATCGAGCAGCTCATCGCGCACCTCGACGGCATGGACGGCAGCAGCACGGACGCCCACACCGACCACGTCGCCAAGCGCCGCGTGAGCCTGCGCGCCGAGGCGAAGGTGCCGACCTCGCACGGCGAGTTCCGGTTCCTCGCATACAAGGACCGCATCACCGGCACCGACCACATCGCGGTCGTCTCGGGCGAGCTGACCGACGAGGCGCCGCTCGTCCGCGTGCACTCCGAATGCCTGACCGGCGAAGCGTTCGGGTCGCTGAAGTGCGAATGCGGGCCGCAGCTGGAGGCGGCACTCGACGCGATCGAGCAGGACGGCGGCATCGTCATCTACATGCGCGGGCACGAGGGCCGCGGCATCGGGCTGATCAACAAGCTGCGCGCGTACAGCCTGCAGGAGCGCGGACTCGACACCGTCGACGCCAACCTCGCCCTCGGCTTGCCCGCCGATGCGCGTGACTACGCGGCGGCCGCCGGCATCCTGCAGGACCTGGGCGTCCGTCAGATCCGTCTGCTGACGAACAACACCGACAAGGTCGCGCAGCTGCGCGCCCTGGGCCTGTCGATCGTCGACCAGGTCCCCCTGCTCGTCGGCGTCGGCGCGAACAACCACCAGTACCTGGCGACGAAGGCTGACCGCATGGGTCACATCATCGACGCCGACGATCTGCGCGAGGCGCTCGCGCACAGCGAGGAGCACACCGCATGAGCGGACACGGAGCACCCGAGACCCAGCCGATCGACGCACGGGGGCTGCACGTCGTCGTCGTCGCAGGCCAGTGGCACGATCGGATCAGCGACGGTCTCGTCGCGGGCGCCTCGCGGACCCTCGACGCATCGGGTGCGTCGTGGCGCCTGGTCCGTGTGCCGGGCTCGTTCGAGCTGCCGGTCGTCGCGAAGGCCGCCCTCGAGGCGGGCGCGGACGCGGTCGTCGCGCTCGGTGTCATCATCCGCGGCGGGACGCCCCACTTCGAGTTCGTCTCCTCCGCCGCCACCGACGGGCTCACGCGCGTTGCGCTCGACACCGGCAAACCCGTCGGCTTCGGCGTGCTCACCCTCGACGACGAGCAGCAGGGCATCGACCGCGCGGGCCTGGACGGGTCGAAGGAGGACAAGGGTGCGGAAGCAGCGGATGCCGCACTCCGTACGGCGCTCGTGCTCCGGGAACTCCGCGGCTGAGCCCCGACGCGTGGCGCGGCGCGCGCTGCGGGGAGCGGCGCGCTGCGGGAAGTCGGCACCTTCAGGTAGCCTGATGGCATGGAGATCCTGCGCAGTGTCGTCGTCCTCGTCCACCTCGTCGGCTTCGCGACGATCTTCGGCGCGTGGGTCGTCGAAGCCGTCGGGCAGCGGCGCATCACGCGCATCATGCACTGGGGCCTCGGTGTCGCGCTCGTCGCCGGGCTCGCCCTGTCGGCGCCGTGGGGCCTGGACCACGACCTGAACTACGCCAAGATCGGCATCAAGCTGGTCGTCCTCGTCATCATCGGCGGCCTGCTCGGGGCAGGCGCGGCGCGGGCCCGCAAGAGCGGAGGCGGGGTGCCCGCCGGCATCTTCTGGCCCATCGGCATCCTCACCCTGCTGAACGCCGGGCTCGCCGTCATCTGGCGCTGACACCTCGCGGGGACGTCCGGTGCAGCCTGCGGAGTAGGCTGGAGGTTTGGCGCAGACGACACCGTCGGCGCCCGGTCACCCAGTGCACTGACGTCCCCGCGACACCCCTGCCCGGACGTCACGCCGCCGCCGCGTCCCACGAGGACCTCCCCCTCTTCTTCCGAAGGTCCCCGCATGTCATCCGCAGCACCCGCGGCAACCGCCGCGCCCGCCAATCCCCGCTCACGCGTCATCACCGCGAGCCTCATCGGCACGACGATCGAGTTCTACGACTTCTACGTCTACGCGACCGCCGCCGTCCTCGTCTTCCCCATCCTCTTCTTCCCCGCCGGCAACGAGACGACCAACCTCCTGCTCTCGTTCAGCATCTTCGGCGCGGCGATGGTCGCCCGCCCCGTCGGCGCCGTCATCTTCGGCCACTTCGGCGACAAGTTCGGCCGCAAGGCGACCCTCGTGGGCTCGCTGCTCACGATGGGTGTCGCCACCTTCCTCATCGGCCTGCTGCCCACCTTCGACCAGGTCGGCATCGTGGCGCCGATCCTCCTGCTGCTCCTCCGCCTCGCACAGGGCTTCGCCCTCGGCGGCGAATGGTCGGGCGCCGCGCTCGTCGCGACCGAGAACGCGCCGAAGGGCAAGCGCGCCTGGTACGGCACGTTCCCGCAGCTGGGTGCGCCCATCGGGTTCATCATCGCGAACACGGTGTTCCTGGTGATCTACTTCCTGCTGCCGCACCCGGACGGTCCCGCGCAGCGCAGTGAGGAGTTCCTCGCCTGGGGCTGGCGCGTGCCCTTCCTCTTCTCGGCGGTCATGGTCATCGTCGGTCTGTACGTCCGACTCAAGCTCGTCGAGTCGGAGACATTCTCGAAGGCGGAGAAGACCGGCGCCATCCGCAAGTTCCCGCTCGGCGAGGTCGTCCGTCGCCACTGGAAGCAGCTCATCCTCGGCACCTTCATCATGCTGGCGACCTACGTGCTCTTCTACCTCATGACGAGCTTTACCCTCGCGTACGGCACGAAGGCCACCACCGAGGGCGCCGCAGCCGCCGCCGAGGCCGCCGGCACACCCTTCGACGCCGCGGCTTACGTGCCGGGTCTCGGATTCGGGTACACCGACTTCGTCATCATGCAGATCGTCGGCGTCGTCTTCTTCGGCATCTTCACGTTGCTGTCGGGCCCCGTCGCCGACGCGATCGGCCGGCGCCGCCTCCTGCTGTGGATCACCGGCGCCATCGCCGTGTTCGGTCTGCTGTTCAACGTCTTCCTCCTCCCCCAGCTCGACCCCAAGTTCAGCGGCGCACTCGTGCAGGCGTTCCTGATCTTCGGCTTCATGCTGATGGGCGCGACCTTCGGGCCGATGGGCGCGCTCCTGCCCGAGCTCTTCCCGACGAACGTCCGCTACACCGGCTCGGCGATCTCGTACAACGTGTCGTCGATCCTCGGCGCGGCCCTCGCCCCCATCGTCGCGACGGCGCTGTGGGCGGCCGCGGGCGGGTCGCCGTGGCTCGTCGGCGTCTACCTGTCGGGCTCCGCCGTCCTCACCTTCATCGCCCTGTGGCTGTCGAAGGAGACGAAGGACGTCGAGTACGAGACGAACATCGGCCACGTGGACCTCGGCACGCGCTAAGGACCCGGAACCAGCGGATGCCGCGGCCCACCCCACCGGGAGGGCCGCGGCATCCGTCTGTCAAGAGCTCCTCTCGCCGCACGGCCGGGTCTATCGTCGGCCCTACAGGCACGTGAGGAGCGGACGATGGCGAGCAAGAAGGTCACCCAGGCATCGGTCGTCGAGTACGACGAGACCGGCGGACCGGAGGTCCTGCATCTCGTCGATCGACCGCTCGCCGAGCCCGGCCCCGGGGAGGTGACCGTCGAGGTCATGACCATGGGACTCAACCACATCGAGGGCTTCATCCGGTCAGGTGCCGAGCAGGAGTGGGACGATCCGTTCCCGCGCCGTTCGGGCAGCTGCTTCGCGGGCGTCGTCGTCGCAGCGGGTCCGGACGCCGGCAGCTTCCCCGTGGGCACCGACGTCGTGGGTCACGTACGAGCGGGCGCGCAGGCGAGCCACCTGACGGTGTCGACCGACCGACTGGTCCGGAAGCCCAAGAACGTCACCTTCGAGACGGCCGGAGGGCTGTACCTCGCGGGCACGACGGCGCTCGACATCCTGGACGAGCTGAAGATCGGCGCGGGCGACACCGTCGTCATCTCGGCGGCCGCGGGCGGCGTCGGCAGCGTCGAAGCGCAGATCGCGATGCACCGGGGCGCCCGGGTCATCGGCACGTGCGGCGATCGCAACTTCGACTACCTCCGGCAGCTGGGCGTGAAGCCGGTCCGCTACGGCGAGGGCATCGTCGACCGCATCCGGGCCCTCGCGCCCGACGGTGTGACCGCGTTCATCGACAACTTCGGTCAGGACGGGCAGGACATCGCCGAGGCTCTCGGCGTCCCCGCCGGCAAGTTCCGTTCGAGCGCCGACCGTCGCGACCGCGAGGTCGCGCTCCTCTCGGACGAGCCCGACGCGGTCGCCCACGGCACGGAGCAGCTGCGCAAGGTCGTCGACCTCGCCGACAAGCGAGCCGTGAACGTCCTGGTCTCGGGGTTCTACCCGCTCGCCGACGTCGCCGAGGCCTACGACGACCTGCAGAAGCTGCACTCGAGGGGCAAGGTCGTGCTCGCGACGCATCCGGTCAACGCCCGGCGCATCCGCAAGGCTCGCGAGGTCATGGAATCAGGCCGCTGACCGGCGCGACCCTCAGTCGAGGAACAGGGCCCGCAGTCGCGTGGTCGTGAACACCAGCCCGATCGCGATCATCACGACGTAGTAGAGGACGTGCCACAGCATCCCGGCCGACAGGATGCCGGTGGTCAGACCCCGGATGAGCTCGACACCGTGCCACAGCGGGAGCGCCATCACGATGGACTGCACCCACTCCGGGTAGACGTCGATGGGGTAGAACGTCGCCGAGAACAGGAACATCGGCAGGAGCGCGAAGTTGATCCAGTCCATGTGCTGGAACGTGTTCATGTAGCTGGTGACCGCCATGCCGAGACTCGCGAACCCGAAGGCGATGAGGAGCACCGCGGGGATGGCGAGGATCGCGGTCCACGACAGGTTGAGACCCAGGACCTGCATGACGATCATGAACCCGGTGGCATAGAGCAGCCCGCGCAGGAGAGCGTAGAGGATCTCGCCGAGGGCGACGTCGAGCGGGCCGAGGGAGGTCGCCAGCATCCCCTCGTAGAGCTTGCCGTAGTTGAGTTTGAAGAAGACGTTCCAGGTGGAGTCGTAGATGGCGCCGTTCATGGCCGACACCGCCAGCAGCGCCGGCGCGATGAACGCCATGTACGGGACCTCGGTGCCCTGCGCGGTCTGCACCTCGCCGATGAGGGCCCCGAGACCGAGCCCCATCGAGAGCAGGTAGAAGACCGGCTCGAAGAACCCGGACAGGACGACGACCCAGCTCGAGGAGCGGGCCGCGAGGAACCCGCGCTGCACGACGGCCGCCGGATTGCCCGCCCAGAGCGAGCGGACGCCGCCGCGGCGCGACACGGTGTCGACCGTTGCGGCGCTCACTTCGCGAGCCTCTCGATGAACACGCGCCGACCCCACAGGTACCCGATGCCGCACAGCGCGACGAGGAAGGCGAGGTGCACGACGATCATGACCGGCGGGACGGCTGCGCCGTACGTCGCGAGGCGACCGAGCTCGGCGCCGTGCCACAGCGGCGAGATCCAGCCGATCCACTGCAGCCAGACCGGGAGGGTATCGAGCGGGTAGAAGGTGCCGGAGAACAGGAACATCGGCATGAACACGAACCGCTGCACGAGGGCGAACTGTCCTTTGTCATCCTCGATGGAGCCTGCGTAGGCCATAAGGGGGATGCCGAAGGCCGCCCCCGCCAGGATGCCCGCCGGGATCGCGAGCCACCCGGTCCCGGGGTTCGGGACGGTCGTCCAGCCGACGCCCAGGGCGCCGAGCAGCCAGATGAAGAGGTAGTACGCCGCGACGGCGAACGCCATGCGCGCGGTCGCGCCGATGATGACGCCGTTCGCGATCTGCGGGCTCGACAGCGCCGAGGCATTGAATCCGTAGAAGTAGCGGCGCCACTTGAACCCCGCCATGACGGGGTGGGTCATCTCCTCGGAGGCGACGGAGAGGGCGGCGGTCACGAGCAGCGCGGGGGCGACGAAGACGAGGTAGTCGACCTCGATGCCGCGGTCGACGATCGGCGCCTGGATCAGCGCCGCCAGCCCGGCCGCGAGGCCGAGGAGGTACAGCACCGGCTGCCCCAGCGCCCCGACCACGATCGTCCAGCCGTACGCGCGCATCGCGCGGACCATGTGCTCGGTGACGTACCAGCTGCCGTAGCGCCGGGGCTTCCGGCCCCACGCCATCGCCTCGGCGCGCAGCTCGTCGAGCGTCGGCTGCGCCGCCCGCGTCGTCTCGCTCATTCGATCAGCGACCGTCCCGTGAGCCGGAGGAAGACGTCCTCGAGGCTCGAGCGCCGCACCAGGCTCGTCATCGGCTGCAGTCCCGACGTCGTGACCCGCTCGAGGGCGGCCTCGCCGTCGTGGGCGTAGACCAGGATGCGGTCGGGCAGCACCTCGACGCGGTCGCCGATGCCCTGCAGCTGGGCGGCGACCTGCTCGTTGCGATCGGAGCCGAAGCGCACCTCGAGCACCTCGCGGCTCGAGTGCTCGCGGATGAGGGAGGCGGGGCTCCCCTCGGCCATGATGCGCCCCTTGTCCACGACGACGAGCCGGTCGCACAGCTGCTCGGCCTCGTCCATGTAGTGGGTCGTAAGCACGAGCGTCGTGCCGCGCTCCTTGAGGCGGAAGAGTCGATCCCAGAGCACGTGACGGGCCTGCGGGTCGAGGCCGGTCGTGGGCTCGTCGAGGAGGAGGATGCGCGGGTCGTTGATGAGCCCGCGCGCGATCGTCAGGCGGCGCTTCATGCCGCCCGACAGCTGATCGACCTTGTGCTTCGCCTTGTCCTCGAGCTGGGCGAACGCGAGCAGCTCGTCCGCCTTCTCGGCGCACACGTTGCCCGGGAGTCCGAAGTAGCGGCCGTAGATGTAGAGGTTCTCGCGGGCGTTGAGCTCGCCGTCGAGGTTGTCCTGCTGCGGCACGACACCCAGTCGCGAGCGGATCTCGGGACCGTAGTGGTCGGGATCGAGCCCGAGGATCGACAGGTCGCCGCTCGTGCGCGTCGACACCGCCCCGATCATCTTCATCGTCGTCGACTTGCCCGCGCCGTTGGGCCCGAGCAGGCCGAAGGACTCCCCCGGTGCGACCTCGAAGGACAGCCCGTCGACGGCGAGGAAGTCGGGCTTTCCCTTCGACCTGTAGGCCTTCACGAGACGCTCGGCGCGGATCACGGCTTCTGGCACCGGACCACCCTACCGACGGCTCCGGACATCCTCAGGGCGGCGACGGAGGAAGATAGAGGGATGTCGACTCCTCGCCGCGGCCTGCGGCGCCCCTCGAAGAACGACGGCCCGCGCGCCAGTCTGCGTCAGCTCCTCCCCTTCCTCCTCGAGCACAAGCGCATCCTCGTCGTCGTCGCCGTCCTCAGCGTCCTGGAGGCGGTCGCCACCCTCGTGCAGCCGCTCCTCGTGGGCGACGTGATCGGGCGGGTCCAGGCGGGCGACGCCCTCGGCATCCTCGTCTGGATCCTCGTCGGGCTGGTCGTCGTCTCCTCGCTCATCGGCGGCTTCCAGCACTACCTGCTGCAGCGCACCGGGACCGCGGTGGTCTACTCCAGCCGTCGCCGCCTCATCGCCAAACTGCTGCACCTGCCGGTCGCGGAGTACGACGCACGGCGCACCGGTGACCTCGTCTCACGCGTCGGCACCGACACGACGCTCCTCTACGCAGTCCTCACGCAGGGCTTCGCCGACTCACTCGGCAACGCGCTCATCTTCGTCGGCGCGATCATCGCGATGCTCGTCATCGACCCCGTCCTGCTGCTGCTCATCGTCGTGGTGATCGGCGCGTCCGCCGCCGTCGTCGGCGTGCTGAGCGGCCGCATCCGCCGTGCGACTACCGAGCAGCAGGAGAAGGTCGGGGCGCTCGCGTCGGGTGTCGAACGGGCGATCGGCTCGATCCGGACGATCCGCGCGTCGGGGGCCGAGGCCCGCGAGCGCGATGCCATCTCGGCGACGGCGGGCGAGGCATACGAGGCGGGCGTGAAGGTCGCGAAGGCATCCGCGGTCGTCGTCCCGGTCGCCGGTATCGCCCTGCAGGTCTCCCTGCTCGTCGTCCTCGGTGTCGGAGGCTTCCGGGTGGCCTCGGGTGCGATCGACGTCGCGCAGCTGGTCGTCTTCGTGATGTTCCTCTTCTTCCTCATCCAGCCGCTGGCGTCGTTCTTCGGGGCCATCACCTCGGTGAACCAGGCCCTCGGCGCACTGGGACGCATCCAGGAGGTCCTCGATCTCGAGGACGAGACGGCCCGCGACGGGGCGATCGCGGCATCCGTCCCCTCCGAGACCGCACCGGATGCCGCGGCCATCGAGTTCCGCGATGTGCACTTCTCCTACCCGGCTGCCGTCATCGCCGCCCGGAGGACGGCGCAGGACGAGGCGCTGAAGACCCTCGCCGACGCCCACGCGCCGATGCCCGCCGACGCCGAGGACGGCCTCGAGCCCGCGCCGGTCGCCGACGGCGCAGTGCTGCGCGGCGTCTCGTTCCGCGTGCCGCGCGGCGCCCGCGTGGCCCTCGTGGGCCCCTCCGGCGCCGGCAAGTCGACGACCCTCGCGCTCATCGAGCGGTTCTACGATCCGACCTCGGGTTCGGTCGCCATCGACGGGGTTGACGCCCGCGCGCTCGATCGACTCTCGCTGCGGGCTCGCCTCGGGTACGTCGAGCAGGATGCCCCGACCCTGGCCGGGACGATCGGCGACAATCTGCGGCTCGCGTCACCGGGCGCCACCGACGCGGAGTGCGAGCGCGTGCTCGACGCCGTCGATCTGACCGAGGTGCTCGAGCGGAGTCCGCTCCGACTCGACGCCCCTGTCGGCGAGGCGGGCGTCATGCTCTCCGGCGGCGAGCGCCAGCGCCTCGCGATCGCCCGCGCACTGCTCGCCGCGCCCCCGATCCTCTTGCTCGACGAATCGACGTCCTCGCTCGACGGCCTCAACGAGCAGCGGATGCGCGAGGCCATCGACGCGGTGGCGAGCGGGCGCACGCTGATCGTCATCGCGCACCGCCTGTCCACCGTCGTCGACAGCGATCTCATCGTCGTGCTGGATCACGGCCGGGTCGTCGGCCAGGGCACGCACGACGATCTCGTCCGCGACGTGCCCCTGTACCGCGACCTCGCCGCCCGCCAGCTGCTCGTCTGACGCGCGAGACGCTGCGAACGGCCGCCGCCCGGGAGGGGAGCGACCGTTCGCGTCTCGGCGTCCGAGCGGAGCGTCAGACGTCCTGTTGGACCCGCTGCATCCGGTAGCGGAGGGCGGCGAGCTCGGCGTACAGCGCCGGCGGCACCTTGCCCCCGAAGGTGCGGTAGAACTCCTCCGTCAGGTCGGCCTCGGCGAGCCAGGATGCCGGGTCCACCGCGAACAGCTCGTCGAGGTCCTCGCGCGGGACGTCGATGCCGTCGAGGTTCAGGTCATCGGTCTTCGGCAGGCGCCCGACGGGACTGTCGACCGCGCCGACCGAGCCGTCGACCCGTCGGATGATCCAGTCGATGACGCGGGCGTTGTCGCCGAAACCCGGCCACAGGAAGCGTCCGTCGGCGCCCTTGCGGAACCAGTTGACCTGGAAGATGCGCGGGGCGCGGTCGAAGCGGAGCTTCTGGCCCACCTTCAGCCAGTGCGCGAAGTAGTCGGCCATGTTGTAGCCGCAGAACGGCAGCATCGCGAACGGATCGCGACGAAGCTCGCCGACGGTGCCTTCGGCGGCCGCCGTCCGCTCGGACGAGATGTTCGAGCCCATGAACACGCCGTGGGTCCAGTCGGTGGCCTCGACGACGAGCGGCACGTTGGTCGCGCGGCGCCCGCCGAAGAGGATGGCGTCGAGCGGCACACCCTCGGGGGCATCCCAGTCCTCCGCGATCTGCGGGCACTGGTTCGCGCCGACGGTGAACCGCGAGTTCGGGTGCGCCGCGGGACGACCGGATGCCGGCGTCCACGCGTTGCCCTCCCAGTCGATGAGGTCGGCGGGCGCCTCGTCGGTGAGCCCCTCCCACCACACGTCGCCGTCGGGACGGAGCGCCACGTTCGTGAAGATCGTGTTGCCCCACAGGGTCTCGACGGCCGTCACGTTGGTCGACTCGCCGGTTCCCGGTGCGACGCCGAAGAAGCCCGCCTCGGGGTTGATCGCCCAGAGCCGGCCGTCCTCGCCGGGGCGCAGCCACGCGATGTCATCGCCCAGGGTCTCGACGCGCCAGCCGGGGATCGTGGGGCGGAGCATCGCGAGGTTCGTCTTGCCGCACGCCGACGGGAACGCGGCAGCGATGTGGTAAGCGTTGCCCTTCGGGTCGATGACGCGGATGAGGAGCATGTGCTCGGCGAGCCACCCCTCGTCGCGGCCGATGACCGACGCGATGCGGAGGGCGAAGCACTTCTTCGCGAGGATCGCGTTGCCGCCGTATCCAGAACCGAACGACCACACCTCGAGGGTCTCGGGGAAGTGCACGATGTACTTCTCATCGTTGCAGGGCCAGGCGACGTCAGCCTCGCCCGGGGCGAGGGGAGCCCCCACCGAGTGGACGGTCTTCACCCACGGCTTGCCGGCGGCGATCTGCTGCAGCACCGCAGTGCCCACGCGGGTCATGATGCCGATGGAGGTAACGGCGTACGCACTGTCGGTGACCTGGACGCCGATGTGCGACAGCGGGCCTCCGACGGCCCCCATCGAGAAGGGAACGACGTACATCGTCCGCCCGCGCATGCTGCCCGCGAACAGCGGGGTGATCGTCGCGCGGATCTCATCCGGGGCGATCCAATTGTTCGTGGGACCGGCATCCGCTTCGCGCTCGGAGGCGATGAAGGTGCGGGCCTCGGTGCGCGCGACGTCGCTCGGGTGCGAGCGGGCCAGGTAGGAGCCCGGGCGCCACTCGGGGTTGAGCTTGATGAGCTTGCCCTCGTCGACCTGCTGGCGCAGGAGCGCTTCGTTCTCGCTCTGCGAGCCGTCGACCCAGTGGATGCGGTCGGGAGTGGTCAGGGCCGCGATCTCCTCCACCCACGCGACGAGTGCGCTCATCGCCTCACCGGTGACGGCAGGCCGCTCGCCGCCGGTCGGCGGCGTGGTGACAGTGCGGAGGGCACCGGTTGCAGCGGGGCGGGTGAAAAGGTCGGCGATGGCCATTCGGTGCTCCTCGGACGTGTCGTGTGGTGGGTCTTCCTCCACTCTGCGGGTCTTCCACGCGACATTTCTCGCCGTCGCACTGTCAAGAAACGCGAATCTTTCGATAGCCTCAAGATCATGGCCACCCCCCTGCAGCTCTCGACGCTCGGTCACCGCATCCGCCACCAGCGGGTCTCGCACGGCTACACGCTCGACGAGCTCGGCGCCATCGTCGGCATCGCGGGCAGTCAGCTGAGCCTGATCGAGAACGGCAAGCGCGAACCGAAGCTGTCCGTGCTGCAGGCCGTCGCCACCGCCACCGGCACCGATGTCACCGACCTGCTCTCGAACGAACCGCCGAACCCTCGCGCGAGACTCGAACTCGATCTCGAGCGCGCCCAGCAGAGTCCGGTCTTCCGACGCCTGGGGATCGCGCCCATCAAGGTGACCAAGACGATGTCCGACGACACGATCGAGGGGGTCCTCGCGCTCCACCGCGAACTCGAGCGGCGCGAGCGCGAGTCGATCGCGACGCCGGAGGAGGCGCGCCGGGCGAACACCGAGATGCGCCTGCGGATGCGGGATCAGGCGAACCACCTCCCCGACATCGAGCGGCTCGCCGAGAAGCAGCTGAAGGCCGCGGGGCACGCCGGCGGCGCGCTGACGCACCGGACGGTCAGCATCATGGCCGAGCAGCTCGGCTTCGAGCTCATCTATGCGAACGACCTGCCCCACTCCGCCCGCTCGGTCACCGACCTGGAGAACGGTCGGATCTACCTGCCCCCGGCATCGATCCCCGGTGGTCACGGACTGCGCTCGATGGCGCTGCAGGCGATGGCGCACCGGCTGCTCGGGCACACCCCGCCCACCGACTACGCCGACTTCCTCCAGCAGCGCCTCGAGATCAACTACTACGCCGCGTGCTGCCTCATGCCCGAGACGGCGTCGGTCGCGTTCCTCGCCCAGGCCAAGAAGGACCGGAACCTCGCCGTCGAGGACTTCCGCGACGCGTTCGGTGTGACGCACGAGGCCGCCGGGATGCGGCTGACGAACCTCATGACCGAGCACCTCGGCATCCGCCTGCACTTCCTCCGCGTCGACGGCAGCGGCGCGATCAGCCGCGTGTATGAAAACGACGGGCTGCCGCTGCCGATGGATGTCACGGGCTCGGTCGAAGGTCAGGTCGTGTGCCGGAAGTTCGCGGCGCGCTCGGCGTTCGGCGAGCAGAACCGCACGACGGAGCACTACCAGTACACCGACACGCCCGGCGGGACGTTCTGGTGCTCGAGCCAGACCGGGACGACGACCGACGGCGAGTTCTCCATCACCGTCGGGGTGCCCTTCGACGACGCCCGGTGGTTCCGCGGTCGTGAGACCCAGAAGCGGGCGAGCTCGAGTTGCCCCGACGAGGCGTGCTGCCGTCGCCCCGACGCCGAACTCACCGAGCGGTGGCAGGGCAAGGCATGGCCGAGTGCGCGGGTGCACATGCAGATGTTCTCGCCGCTGCCGCGGGGGATGTTCCCGGGGGTCGACGACGGCGAGGTCTACGCGTTCCTCGACCGCCACGCGTGAGCTGGGGGGAAGGACGGCGGGGAGCACGTCCCCACGAGTGCCCCCCGCCGTACCGGTGCGCGGTGCCAGTGCGACTGCCCCAGCGCAGCCGCGGCTGCCGCGCATGACGACGGGGAGCACGTCCCCCGAGTGCTCCCCGTCGTGTCACGCGATCGAGCCGAATGGCCCGATCAGTCCTTCTTGAACGCGTCCTTCACGTTCTCGCCGGCCTTCTTGACATCGGCCTTCGCCTGGTCGGCCTGGCCTTCAGCGACCAGCCGGTCGTTGTCGGTCGCCTTGCCGACGGCCTCCTTCGCCTTGCCGGCGATGTCCTGAGCGGCGTTCTTGATCTTGTCGTCGAGTCCCATGAGGGTCTCCTTTCTCTGTAGGGGTGGTGAACCGGTGCCTGGTTCGGGTGGTCTCAGGGGTCAGTCGACCCGCGGGGAGTCCGAGGCGAGCCTGCTTCGCAGCCCGCCGTGGACGGAGATGTAGCCGGCCGTCTCGGTGCCGGTGACGGCGGTCAGGCCGTCGAGGAGTCGCATGACGTGATCGACGATGCCCCGCGGGTCCGCGTTGTGCCGGGCGGTGACGCTCACGTGCAGCACCGGCTGGTCGCGCACGGTGTGCGCGGTGACGGATGCCGCGACCACGTCGTGCTGACGGGTCAGGGAGTTCTTCACGGCGTCCGCCGCGAAGGCTTCCGTCACCGTCACCCGACCGAGCGGAGTCTGCTCGCCGCCGGAGCGCAGCACGGTCTTCGAGCGGCGGCTGACGAGCGTGGTGAGGGCCCAGACGAGCAGACCGGCGATGGTCACGAGCACCGCGACCGCACCGATCGCGACCCAGCTGATCGCGGTCCCGCCGATCCGTGTCGAGTCGGCGGCGACGCCGAGGGCATCGACGACGGTGGTGCCCGCCGTCGTCCACGTCTGCGCGACGGCCGGCACCGCCGCCGATGTGGCAGCCGCGCCCCCCACCACTGTGAGCAGCAGGCCGGCGAGCAAAAGGACAGTGCGGTTCAGCGCGCGATTGGTGTCGTTCATGCCGCCTTCTCCTCGTCATCGGTGCGCTCGACGCGCACGCGGGTGCGCAGGGGTCGGGTGAGCTTGAATCCCGAGAGCTCGGCCTCGGCGACCGCATTCACCTGTGCCCGGTCCACCGGGATGCCGGCGCCCGGCTTGACGGACACGTCGACGCTCCGGTGGGCCACGCCCACGGTCACGCGGTCCCTCGCGAGACCGGTCTCGTCGCTGACGCGCTGCGCGATCGCCGCGGCGAGCACACCGTTGTCGACGAGCGCGGCGCGACCGCCGGCATCCATCTCGTGCTTCGAGAGCCGTCCGGGCGTGACCGCGAGCAGGATGAGCCACACCCCGACCACGGCGACAGCGAGCCCGCCGGCGATCACCGCGCCGACGGGAACGTCGGCGGGAAGGGCGGCCAGCCAGGCCAACGCGTCGATCGGTCGGACCAGCAGCGCCGGCTGGGACGCCAATGAGAGCACGGTCTCGACCGCCAGGTACAGGCAGGCGACGATCGTCAGCAGCACGACCACCGCGAAGGCGACGCTTCGCGGAGAGTGCGTCTCGCGGCGCACGACGCGGCGCAGCACAGGTTCACTCATCGCACTCGCCTCCTCTCCGGCATCCGTGCACCGGTCACGGTGATGTCCACCCGGACGATGTCGCGTCCGAGCAGATGGGTCAGTCGTTCGCGCAGCTGCTCCTGCATCTGCGCAGCTCTCTCCAGGACGGGGACGGCGGTGCGGACCGCTGCCGAGTCGTCGAGGTCGGGGACGGGGAGAGGGCTCGAGACCCTCAGCGCCATGCCGTCCCGTCGATCGGCGACACCCACGGAGACCTCGCCGCGCGGGACGCCGATGACATCGGCGGACACCGCCCGCGCGATGCCGACGAGCACTCGCTCGGCGACCTCGGTGCGACCGGCGACGCCGGGCCCCGCGGCGGCGAGCCGATTCGACCCGCCGACCGCGGTTCCGTCGGTGTCGGCACGCATCAGGACGTACGCCGTCCCGTGAAGGCGTCGGTCACGGCCCGCAGATCGAGCTGCCCGGACGCGACGCGGCCGATGACCGCGCCGACCGCCATGAACAGGGCCACGAGGAGGAAACCCCAGAACCCGAACACGAGGGCGGCGACGGCCAGGACGGCGCCGAGGACGGCGCCCTTCATCGTGGCGCTCATGAGACGCGCGACTCCTCGTGCTCGGCGTCGTCGTCACCCGGGATGTGCACGTCGTCGACGGTCACGTTGACCTCGACGACCTCGAGCCCGACCAGGCGCGTGATGGCACCGGCGACGGCATCGCGGACCTGCGAGGCGACCTGGTGCACCGGCGTCGGGTACTCGACGACGATGGTGAGGTCGACGGCTGCCTGGGTCTCGCCGACCTCGACCTTCACGCCCTGACCGAGGTCGGTGGCGTTGATGGCGTTGCGGATGGCGCCGAGGGCGCGGGCTCCGCCGCCGCCGAGGGCGTGGACGCCGGGGATCTCGCGCGCAGCGATGCCGGCGACCTTGGCGACGACGCCGTCCGCGATCACGGTCGTGCCGCCGGTGTGGGCGTCGGTGTCACGCGGCGCAGGTGCCGTGCGGTCCACGCGCGATCCGGGGATGGCGGGGGTCGTGGTGGCGGTGGTCGCGGTCTTGTCGTTCTCGGTGGCCATGATCAGCTCCTCTGTCGTGGTGCGGCGCCCGATGCGGTGCGCCGTGGCCGTGTCGTTCCGGCCTCACACGTAAGAGGGATGGAGCGGCGGATTCGTCACAAAAAAGTTCCGACGAATTTCCGCGGGGTGCCGGATCAGTGGATGCGGGCGATCTGGATGCTGACAACGGCGTCCGGCGGCGTGTTCGCGAGCAGCGCGTCGGCGACCCGTCGGGCGGCCGCGGGCGTGCTGTCCTCAGCCGACGTCGCGATGCGTGCCGCCACCGCGGGGACGCCGTCGCGCATCGACACCGCGACCTCGGCGAGACGGTCGTCGGCGGCGCCGGCCGCCGCCGCGATGAGACCGGGGATGCGGGCGATCGCCGAGCGCGGCGAGTAGACATCGGTCACACCGTCGACCGCCCGGATGCGGGCGACGAGGTCGGACTGGGGGTCCGGCGACTGCAGCGACATGGCTCACTCCTCCAGGTCGAGGCCGTGGAGTTCCTCGACGGCGACGTTGACGGCGGTGACGTTGAGTTCGGTGTGCTCGGCGAGCACGCGGTAGACGACGGTGCGCAGCGCGGCCGTCAGCTCGGGGATCGAACGCCCCCACGCGACGGAGGCGGTCAGCTCGATCCGCACCGGCGCGCCGGGTGTCTCGGCGTCGCCGACGATGTCGGTGCGGCCCAGGTAGATGCCGTCCAGCGCGTCAGCGCTCGACCGCACGAGCGACCGCACAGCCCCCTCGGTCACCGTGATCGTGACCCTCGGGTCCGGGTGGTGGATGGGGAAGCTCCGACCGGCCCGCAGCTCGGAGTGGATGACGGAGAGGATGCCCTCGAACCAGCTCTCGGGCGGCCTCGGCAACCGGGCCGCCTCGTCCTCGAGGAGATCACGGGAGAGTTGCCCGACCCGTTCCAGCGCCTCGATGGCGTTGAGGCACTCGGGGCAGGACTCGATGTGCGGATCGCGCGGCAGGCGGCCCGCCTGCACGTAGTCGCTGAGCTGCTCGATGGTGCGACCGCAGTCGAGCACGGACGGGTCGTCGTCGGTCATCGCCACCCCTCCATCTCGATCGCGATGCTCGCGCGGGCACGTGCCAGCATCCCTCGGACCCTGCTCTCAGTCATGTCCATCTCTTCCGCGATCTCCGCGTAGCTGAGCTCGGCCACCTCGCGCAGCAGCCAGCATCGGCGTTGATCGTTGTTCAGTCTGTCCAGCGCCCGCGCCAGCGCGGACAGGCGATCGTTCTCGATCGCGGACCTCTCCGGCTGCGCGTGCGGGGACGGCGGCAGGGTCGCCTCGTCCAAAGCATCCTCTCGCGAACGCCGGGTGACAAGGGAAAGGGCTTCCCGGCCGGCGATCCGCATGAGCCACGACTTGATTGCCGCGGGGTCGCGCAGGGTCGGCAGCTGCTTCCACGCCGTGACGAAGGCATCCTGCACGACGTCGTCGGTGTCGGCGAGCGACCCGACGATGCGGTAGACGTAGGCGCGCACGAGCGATGAGTGGCGTCGGACGAGGGTGCCGAAGGCGGTCGCATCGCCCTCTGCCGCGCGCTGGGCGAGGATCCGGTCGGGGACGTCGGAGGAGGCGTCGATGGTGCACCTCTCCTCGCCGGGCCCGTCGGGTCGACGGGCATGAGGCGACGGTATCCATCCATCGGGATCGACCCCAGCGCTTGCGCGACAGCATCGGACTCGCTAAACGTCACACTTCGCTACGCGCCACCCGCCACGAATCGTCGGTGTCGTTCGAGCGCCGCCGCGACGCCGGCGTCGCTCTCGCCCGCGAACAGGGTGGCGGACGGCGCGCCGCCGCGCGCCCGCGCATCGGCCCCGAACGCCCAGGTGCCGACGACGGCGCCGCCCCGCACGACGACCGGTCGCACCATGCCGTTGGCCAGCGGACCCACCGTCGTCCGATCCCCCGCCCCGAGGATGGGCGCACGGTCGGCGTACGACAGCACGTATTCATCGAAGGCGGGCAACGCCGCCGTCACGGGAGCGGATCGGGATGCCGCGTCGCGACCGGCGAGGTCGAAGACGCCGTCCTCGACCCGCTCGACCCGGTCCGCTGCAGCGTCCGCAGCAGCGCGTGCCGTGCCGAGGGGCACCCCCGCCCACCAGGCGAAGTCGGCCGGGGTCGCGGGTCCGTGGCCCCGCAGGTAGTCGACGAAGAGCGCCGACGGCGGGTCGACGGGAGGCGGCACCGGCGGCAGCTCGACGACGAACTGGTCGCGGGTCACCGCGGCCTCCGTCGGGACGACCGGCCCCAGTGCGACGGCCGCGCGCATCGAGAGCGCCGCCAGGATCCGGGTGCTCGCCGGCGCCGAGTCCGACACGCCCGCCCCGGCGAGCACGGCGGCGAACTCCGCCCGGGTGAGGCGGCCGCCGCCGGCGAGCTCGGCACGCACGGCACCTTCGGCACGGTCGAGGAACGCGGCATCCATCCCGGTCGCCCTCAGCTGGCGCGCGCCCGTCACCGCGAGGATGCCCGCGACGCCGTCCGCAGGGACGATGTGGAGCGTCCCGCGCTGGGTCCAGGAGCGGACGAGCGACCCGTCGTCGAAGAGGGCGTCGACGTCGCGCACGGTGGGGTCCGCGGCCGTGCGCACGCCGAGCGCCCACCGTCCGGCGCCGAAGTCCTGCGCCTGGACGGCGCGCATGTGCCGCGCCGCGTCGAGCGGCGACGCGGCGGGGGCGGAGAGCAGATGCGCCCGCAGGCGGCGCGCGCGCAGCGCCGTGGCATCCATCAGACCACCGCGTACGGCTCGAGCGCGTCCACCACGCTGGCGGCGAAGTCCGAGGCCGCGCCCCAGTCGAAGCGGAACAGCGCGCCCTCTCCCCCACCGGAACCACGGAAGACGACCTTCGTGGGTCCCGTCAGGTTCTCGATGAGCACCGTCAGCGAGGCACGGCTGCTGGTGCGGATGTAGTACTTCTCGAACAGGAGCATCGCCATCTGGTGCCCTGCGTCCGTCGCGGTCGCGTGCTGGCCGACGCACTCGACCGTCATACCCGAGGCCTGCACGTGGTCGAGGACCACGCGGGCCGCGTCGAACGGCACGAGGCTGATCTCCATCGTCTGCAGCATGTCGGCAGTGTGGCACGGACGCCCCCACCCGCGCGCCTATACTGATCCCGTCCGGGACCGCACAGGTCCTGGTGCTCGGAAAAGGGGCACGCAGCCACCCGCATCGTCGCGGAGCGCGAGACATATACGGCATCCGTCGTCATCGTCTCCAGGAGCTGTCATGCCCACCGTCGCCGCCCACGTCGCCGCCGCCCTCGCCGCCCACGTCGATAACGTCTTCGGGGTGATGGGCAACGGCAACGCCCTCGTCCTCGACGCGCTCGAGCGCCGCGACGACGTGACGTTCACCGCAGTCCGCCACGAGGCCGGCGGTGTCGTCGCCGCCGATGCGCACTTCCGCGCCGGCGGCGGCCTTGCCGCAGCCACATCCACGTATGGGGCGGGCTTCACGAACACGCTCACCGCGCTCGCCGAGGCCGCGCAGGCGCGCGTGCCGCTCGTGCTCGTCGTCGGAGACGAACCGACCTCCGGCCCGCGGCCGTGGGACGTCGACCAGCTGTCGCTCGCGTCGGCCGTCGGAGTACGCACATACACCGTCGGACGGACGGATGCCGCGGCCACGACGGTCATCGCGATCGAGCACGCGCTGTCGTTCCGCATCCCCGTCGTCCTGGCGATCCCCTACGACGTCGGCGGGCGCGACGCGGGCGAGATCCCGGCGACGCCCGATCCCGTCCTCCCCGCGCCCCTCGCCCCGACCGGACCGCACGCTCTCGCGACGGTCGCCGCGATCGCCCGCGCGCTCGCGGCGTCCGAGCGCCCCCTGCTCCTCGCCGGCCGCGGCGCGTGGACGGCGGGCGCCGGCGAGCAGCTCGGGCGCCTCGCCGACGCGGTCGGGGCACTGACGGCATCCACCGCCCTCGGCCGTGGCGTGTTCCCGCGCGCCGAGTACGACCTGGGGGTCACCGGCGGATTCGGGGCGGAAGGCGCGATGGCGACGATCCGCGAGGCCGACGTCGTCGTGGTGTTCGGGGCGTCGCTCAACCAGTTCACGATGCGCTTCGGCGAGCTGTTCTCTCCCGACGCGACGATCGTGCAGGTCGATGTCGCGGCCGCGGCGACGCATCCGCAGGTCGGCCGGTATCTGCGGGCGGATGCCGCCCTCGCGGCGCGCGCGCTCGCCGACGAGCTCGAGCAGCTCGGCGGGGCGCCGTCGGGCTGGCGGGAGGCGGTGGACGTCGCGGGGCTCCGGACGTACGACGCCGGCGACGGTCTCGCGCCCGACGGACGGCTCGACCCCCGGAGCGCCGCCGCGGCGATCGCGGAGCTGCTGCCCGAGGACCGGGTCGTCGTCTCGGACGGCGGGCACTTCATCGGCTGGGCGAACATGTTCTGGCCGGTGGCCTCGCCCGACCGGATGATGATGATCGGCACGGCGTACCAGTCGATCGGCCTCGGCTTCCCGTCGGTGCCGGGTGCCGCTCGCGCACGGCCGGAGTCGACCATCGTCCTGACCACCGGCGACGGCGGCGGGCTGATGGCGATCGCCGACCTCGAGTCGGCCGTGCGCGTGGCGCGCGGACGCGGGCTCGCGGTGGTGTGGAACGACGGCGCGTACGGCGCCGAGGTCCACCTCTACGGCGTCATGGGCCTCGCCCGCGGGCCGATGGAGATCCCCGAGGTCGACTTCGCCGGCCTCGCGCGCGCCGTCGGGGCGGAGGGGGTCATCGTGCGGACGCTCGACGACCTGCAGGCGCTCGCGCGCTGGCGCGAGCTCCCCGCCGACGAGCGGCCGTTCCTGCTGCTCGACCTGAGGGTCTCCGGCGCCGTCCGCGCCCCCTACCAGGAGGAGATCCTGCAGGTGAACCTGCGGCGCTGAGGCGCTGGCCAGGCGTCGAGCCGACGCGAACTGTCGTCAACGCGCCGGTTTGGCCGCACTTTGCGTCGGGTCGACGGCGAGCGTCCCGCTCACGCCTCGCGGCGCGGCATCCCTGCTCGTCGGCCGACTGCGAGCCACGCGACGGGACCCGCAACCGGGACCAGCAGCACCACGAGCACCCACACCAGCGCCTGCGTCGACGTCAGCCGCCGCGCGGACCGCGTGAGCGAGACGAGGGCGACGATCGCCAGCACGGCCGCCACCAGAGCGACGACCGACCAGACGATGTCGTATCCGGCCGGGAGCAGGGGGTTCACGGTGTCCACACCCCGACCCTAGCGGCGCTCGACCCGACACGAACGGCGCTCATTCCCGCCGGGTGGGTGCAGTTCGCGTCGGCTCGGCGCGCCGAGACGTCGGGGCGGTGCTCAGTCGCCGCTGCGCAGGTCCGCGACGGTGCGGCGCTCGAAGCCGACCTCGTCGAACGCGGCGCGGCATCCCTCGCCGGTCGGGCTCTGCACTTCGAAACCCACTCTCAGTCGGTCCGAGACACCCGGCAGCGTGAACGCGCGCACGAAGGTCCAGACGCCCCTGTCGTGGGCGTGGAACGCCAGGACGTTCCCCACCCGCGCGATCCGCAGCCGACCCTCGGACGAGTCGAGGAGGAACGCGTTGGCATCGTCGGAGGTCCCCTTGGTCACGACCGAGACGACCATCGACTCGCCCGCCGGGGACCGCTCGACGCAGAGCTTGGCCCAGTTCGTGTCGTCGACCCACGCGAGGAGCACCCCGGCGTCGAACGTCGCGTGATGCTCGGGACGTACCCGAGCGACGAGGGTGAAATCGCCCTCCGGGGGCGCGCCGAGGAGCGTGTTCGCGTTGAGCAGTGTCTCCGCGGCGACCCCGGTCGTCCCGCTGGGATCGACGAACAGATCCGTACCGGCAGGGGCGACCCCCGCGAGGACCGTCCCCCTCAGCGTCCACCCGGACTCGTCGGAGGCGTGGAGCTCGAAGGGCAGGTCAGGAAGGCGCATGCCGCGTTTCTATCAGATCGAGACGTCGCAGATGGTCGGCGGGATGCCGCGAAAGCGGCCATCTGCGACGGCTCGACGCGGTGGAACTCACCCGGCGGGACGGAAGGCGCCGGCCAGGAATTCGCCGAGCTCGGCGGTCGCGGCCAGCGGCAGGACGGCGGCGACGTACTGGTCGGGGCGGACGACGACGACCGCGCCGCTCGCCGAGATCCCGCGCTCGGCGAAGATGTCGACGTCCGTCCAGGTCGAGGGTCCGGTCGCATAGACCTTCTCCCAGTCCATGAGCCCGAGCGGCCCCGAGTGCGGCCGGAACACGACGGGCACCGCCGCCATCTCGACCTCCTCGTACCGCCGCGGGTAGATCACCTTCGCGTCGAAGACGGCGTCGGGGTCGGCGCCCGCCGGCGTGTGCCGGGAGATCGGACCGGATGCCGAGGCGAACCACTCCGCCCAGGTCGAGAGGTCTTCGCCCGACTCATCGGCGAAGGCGTACACGCGCCACCGCCCGTCGGCGGTCGCGTGGTGGCCGAGGTGCACGACGTTGCCGTCCGCGACCCGGACGACCTCGGCGGATTTCAGTCGCTTGCCGACCGGGAACCCCGTCGCGAGGTCCTGGTGCTCGGCCCCTGCGACGATCGCCGAGGCGCCGTACTGCGTCATGAACCCCGAGGGGAACTCGGCGGTCGCCAGGTAGTAGGTCGCGAGGTCCTCGGGATCGGTGATCTCCTCGGGCTTGCGCGCCATCAGCGACGACCACTCCTTGTCGAAGTCGATCAGCTGCTGCGCGACGGGCCGCCGTTCGGCACCGTAGGTGGCGAGGAGGGATGCCGGGGCCAGCCCCGTCAGCACGTGACCGAGCTTCCACCCCAGGTTGAACCCGTCCTGCATCGAGACGTTCATGCCCTGCCCGGCCTTGGCGCTGTGGGTGTGGCAGGCGTCGCCGGTGAGGAAGACCCGCGGATCGCGATCGACGCCCTCGGGGACGTCGTCGAACCCGTCGGTGACGCGGTGCCCGACCTCGTAGACGCTGTGCCAGGCGACCTGCTTCACGTAGATCGTGTACGGGTGGAGGATCTCGTTCGCCCGGCGGACGACCTCCTCGATGGGCGTCTCGCGGACGCGGTGGTTGTCGTCCGCGGCGACCGCGCCGAGGTCGATGTACATGCGGCTGAGGTACCCGCCCTCGCGGGGGATGTGGAGGATGTTCCCCGCCGAGCTGTTGATGGCGCACTTGATGCGCCAGTCGGGGAAGTCGGTGTCGACCAGCACGTCCATGACGCCCCAGGCATGCTTCGACGCGTCGCCGACGTGCACGCGACCGATCGCCTGGCGCACACCGCTCCGGGCGCCGTCGCAACCGACGACGTATCGCGCCCGGATCACGCGCTCCTCCCCCGCACGCGGGCCGCCGACGTGGCGGACTGTGACGGCGACGGGGGCACCGGCATCCTCGGGCACCTCCAGCCCGACGAACTCGACGCCGTAGTCGGGCACGATCCGGCCGGGACCGTGCGCGGCGGCCTCGGCGAAGTAGTCGAGCACACGCGCCTGGTTGACGATGAGGTGCGGGAACTCACTGATCTTCAGGCCGTAGTCGTCGGTCCGCGACGTGCGGCGGATGCGGCTCGGATCGGCCGGGTCGGGGCCCCAGAAGTTCATGTAGCCGATGTTGTACGCCTCGGCGATGATCCGCTCCGCGAACCCGAACGCCTGGAACGTCTCCACCGACCGCGGCTGGATGCCGTCCGCCTGACCCAGTTCGAGCCGGCCGGTGCGCCGCTCGATGAGGCGCGTCGAGACCTGCGGGAACTGCGACATCTGGGCGGCCAGCAGCATCCCCGCCGGGCCCGAGCCGACGATGAGCACGTCGGTCTCGTCGGGGAGCTCCTCGGGGCGGCCGATCCCGGTGCCGGCGGCGGGCAGGACCCGCGGATCTCCCGAGACGTAGCCGTGGTGGTGGAACTGCATGGTTCTCCTCGAACGGTCAGGCGCGGGTGAGGCCGCGGACCGGGCTGACCGCCTGCTCCGCCTCGTGATCGGGGTCGAGCGGGATGCCGCTGCGATCGCGCAGCAGCAGCGTCGCCACCAGGCCCAGCACGGTCATGCCGGCCAGGTACCAGGTGACCGGGGTGGTCGAGCCGAAGGCGGCGACGAGCGCCGTCGCGATCGTCGGTGCGAAGGCGCCGCCGAGGATCGCTCCGATCGCGTACGAGATCGAGACGCCCGAGAAGCGGATCGACGCGGGGAACAGCTCGGCGTAGAGCGCGGCCTGGGGTCCGTACGTGAAGCCGAGGCCGATCGTGAGGATCGCGAGCCCCAGGAAGAGGACGAAGACGTTCCCCGTGTTGACCAGCGGGAAGAGCGTGAACACGCCCACGAGCTGCATGATCCAGCCCGCGATGTAGGTCGTGCGGCGCCCGATCCGGTCGGAGACGAAACCCGCGACGAGCGTCGAGAGCAGCCACGTGACCGCGGACCCGGTCACCGCCCAGAGCACCGGGCCGCGGTCGAGGCCGAGGGGGCCTTCGGGGTTGGTCGCGTAGCCCTGGATGTACCCGCCGGTGGTCATGTAGCCGACGGCGTTGTTCCCGGCGAAGACGAAGGCGGCGATGATCACGAGCACCGCGTGCTTGCGGAACAGCTCGACGATCGGCATCCGACTGTGCTCCTTGCGCTCGGCGAGCTCGAGGAAGACGGGGCTCTCCTCCACGCGGCGACGGACGTACCAGCCGACGAGGATGAGGACGACGCTGAGCAGGAACGGCACACGCCAGCCCCACTGGAGGAACTGCTCCCCCGGCGCGATCGCCGACATGAGCGCCATGACGCCCGAGGCGAGCAGCAGACCGAGCGGCACGCCGATCTGCGGCGACGCTCCGAACGCGCCGCGGCGGGTCTTGGGGGCGTGCTCGACGGCCATGAGCACGGCGCCGCCCCATTCGCCGCCGGCGGAGATGCCCTGCAGGATGCGCAGGAGCACGAGGATGATGGGCGCGGCGAGCCCGATCGACTCGTAGCTCGGGAGCACGCCGATGAGCGCGGTGGCGATCCCCATGAGGATGAGCGTCCACATCAGCACGACCTTGCGACCGTACTTGTCGCCGAGGTGCCCGGCGAGGAACGCACCGAGCGGCCGGAAGAGGAAACTCACCCCGACGGTCGCGAACCCGATGAGCACGCTGTCCTTGCCGAGCGGCGCGAAGAAGAGCTGGCCGAAGACGAGGCCGACGGCGGTCGCGTAGATGAAGAAGTCGTACCACTCCACGGTGGTCCCGACGACGGTGGCGAACACGACGCGACGGCGGTCCGCGGCGGTGGCGATGGTCCCGGTGGGGGTGAACCCGTCCGGTGAGGGGGAAGTGCTCATGCTGACTCCTGTGTCATCCGACGTCTTCGTCGATTACCGGTTGCCCGGTGCAGCACGATCATATACGATTTGAGATACGACGCAAGAGCGAGGGAGCTCCGGACATGCAGAACGACGACACGGTGACGGATGCCGCATCCCGCGACCCGCGCTTCGCCGCCCTCCCCGGTCGACCCGGCAAGATCATCGCCGTCCACCTGAACTATCGCTCGCGCGCCGCACAGCGCGGTCGCACCCCGGTGGCGCCGTCCTACTTCTTCAAGGCCTCGAGTTCGGTCGCCGCCTCCGGCGGCACGGTCGAGCGGCCCGCCGGGACCGAACTGCTCGCCTTCGAGGGTGAGATCGCGCTCGTCATCGGCACGCCCGCCCGTCGCGTCGGCGCGGACCGGGCGTGGGAGCACGTCGCGGGGGTCACGGCATCCAACGATCTCGGTCTGTACGACCTGCGCGCGAACGACAAGGGGTCGAACGTCCGCTCCAAGAGCGGCGACGGCTTCACCCCGCTCGGCCCCGTCGTCCTCGACGCCCGCCTGCTCGACCCGGCCGCGTTGCGCGTACGAACCTGGGTCAACGGCGAGCTCGCCCAGGAGGGCTCCACCGACGACCTCCTCTTCCCCCTCCCGCAGATCGTCGCCGACCTGTCTCAGCACATGACGCTCGAGCCCGGCGATGTCATCCTCACCGGCACGCCGGCGGGCTCGTCGGTCATCGTCCCCGGCGACGTCGTCGAGGTCGAGGTGGACGCCCCCGACACCGGGGCGTCCACCGGCCGGCTCACGACGACTGTCATCGACGGCCCCGACATCCCCTTCGACGCGGCGCTCGGTTCACTCCCCCAGGTCGACGACACGCAGCGCGAAGAGGCGTGGGGCTCCCGCGAGGCCGCCGGGCTGGTCGCGGCATCCGCCCTCTCCCCCGACCTCCGCAAGAAACTCGAGCGCATCCCGGTCGCGGGGCTGTCGCAGCAGCTGCGCAGGCGCGGGCTCGACAACGTCACGATCGACGGCGTCGCCCCGCTCCACCCCGACGCGAAGCTCGTGGGCGTCGCCGCGACGCTCCGCTTCGTCCCGAACCGCGAGGACCTGTTCCAGAGCCACGGCGGCGGCTACAACGCGCAGAAGCGCGCGTTCGACGCGGTCGGCGAGGGCGAGGTCATCGTGATCGAGGCGCGGGGCGAGGCCGGATCCGGAACGCTCGGCGACATCCTCGCGATCCGTGCGCACGCGCAGGGCGCGGCCGGCATCGTGACCGACGGCGGCGTGCGCGACGCCGCGGCGGTCGCCGCGGTCGGTATCCCGGTCTACACCGCGGGTGCGCACCCGGCGGTCCTCGGTCGCAAGCACGTGCCGTGGGATGCCGGGGGCACGATCGCCTGCGGCGGCACGACCGTGCAGCCCGGCGACATCATCGTCGGCGACCGCGACGGCGTCATCGTGCTGCCGCCCGCGCTCGCCGAGGAGGTCGCCGACGCGGCCCTCGCCCAGGAGGACGAGGACGCCTGGATCGCCGCCCGCGTCGCCGAGGGCGAGCCCATCGACGGACTCTTCCCGATGAACGCGCAGTGGCGCGAGCGCTACGAGGCCGAGCGGAGCAGCCGATGAGCGGCGTCGCCGCGCCGAGCAAGTCGCAGCAGGCGTATGCCTGGCTCAAGGAGCGGATCGTCGACGAGACCTTCACGCCCGGCTACCGCCTGGTGCTCGGCAGCATCGCGGGCGAGCTCGACATGAGCGTCGTGCCGGTGCGCGAGGCGATCCGCCAGCTCGAGGCCGAGGGGCTCGTCACCTTCGAACGCAACGTCGGCGCGCGCGTCGCGATGGTCGACGACTCGCAGTACCGCTTCAGCATGCAGGCGCTGTCGATCCTCGAGGGCACCGCCACGGCACTGTCCGCCCGCGCCCTCACCGAGTCCGACGTCCGGCGAGCGCGCGACATCAACGAGCTCATGATCGAGACGCTCGACCACTTCGACCCACGTGCGTTCACCCGCCTGAACCAGGAGTTCCACGCGACCCTCTTCGAGCGCTGCGCGAACCCGCGGATGCTGGAGCTCGTCCAGGTCGAGTGGGCACGGCTCGGGCACCTCCGCGATTCCACGTTCAGCTTCGTGCCGGGGCGCGCGCAGGAGTCGGTCCGCGAGCACGAGCAGATCCTCGTGCTCATCGAGCGGAGCGCTCCCCTCAGCGAGATCGAGCACGCCGCACGTCGGCACCGCTCGGCGACCCTCGACGCCTACATGACCCACGAACACCCCGACCAGGCCCTCGGCCTGCCGAACTTCTGACCCATCGAGCGAGGACGCACGACATGACGGATCCCACCCTGGCCGCGCCGCACACGCCCGCGGACCTGCCCACCCGCATCCAGCACTACATCGACGGCGCGTTCGTCGACTCTGTGGACGGCGACACGTTCGACGTCCTCGACCCCGTCACGAACCGGGTCTACCTGCAGGCCGCGGCCGGCAAGAAGGCCGATGTGGATGCCGCGGTCGCCGCCGCGCGCCGCGCCTTCACCGACGGCCCGTGGCCGAAGATGCTGCCCCGCGAGCGCTCGCGCATCCTGCACAGGATCGCCGACCTCGTCGAGTCCCGCGACGCCCGGCTCGCCGAACTCGAGTCCTTCGACTCGGGCCTGCCGATCACGCAGGCGCTCGGTCAGGCGCGTCGCGCCGCCGAGAACTTCCGCTTCTTCGCCGACCTGATCGTCGCCCAGTCCGACGACACGTTCAAGGTGCCGGGTCGCCAGATCAACTACGTCAACCGCAAGCCGATCGGCGTCGCAGGGCTCATCACCCCGTGGAACACGCCGTTCATGCTCGAGTCCTGGAAGCTCGGACCGGCGCTCGCCACGGGCAACACGGTGGTGCTGAAGCCCGCCGAGTTCACGCCGCTGTCGGCATCCCTCTGGGCCGGGATCTTCGAGGAGGCGGGACTCCCCCAGGGCGTCTTCAACCTCGTGAACGGGCTCGGCGAGGACGCGGGGGATGCGCTCGTGAAGCACCCCGACGTGCCGCTCATCTCCTTCACCGGCGAGAGCTCGACGGGCCAGCTGATCTTCGCGAACGCGGCGCCGTGGCTGAAGGGCCTGTCGATGGAGCTCGGCGGCAAGAGCCCCGCCGTCGTCTTCGCCGACGCGGACCTCGACGCCGCGGTCGACGCGACGATCTTCGGGGTCTTCTCGCTCAACGGCGAGCGCTGCACGGCGGGCAGCCGCATCCTGGTGCAGCGGGAGGTCTACGACGAGTTCGTCGAGCGCTACGCGGCGCAGGCGCAGCGCGTGAAGGTCGGCTTCCCGCACGACCCCGCGACCGAGGTCGGCGCCCTCGTGCACCCGGAGCACTACGACAAGGTGATGTCCTACGTCGAGCTCGGCAAGACCGAGGGCCGACTCGTCGCCGGCGGCGGCCGCCCGGACGGCTTCGCGGACGGCAACTTCGTCGCGCCCACGGTGTTCGCCGACGTGCCCCCGACGGCGCGCATCTTCCAGGAGGAGATCTTCGGACCCGTCGTCGCGATCACGCCCTTCGACACCGATGAGGACGCTCTCGCCCTCGCCAACGACACGAAATACGGCCTCGCCGCCTACGTGTGGACGAACGACCTGAAGCGGGCCCACAACTTCTCGCAAGCCGTCGAGGCCGGCATGGTGTGGCTGAACTCGAACAACGTCCGCGACCTGCGTACGCCCTTCGGCGGCGTGAAGGCCTCCGGACTCGGTCACGAGGGCGGCTACCGCTCGATCGACTTCTACACCGACCAGCAGGCCGTGCACATCACGCTCGGCAAGGTCCACAATCCCACCTTCGGCACGCGCTGAACCCGCCTCGATCACGCAAGGACGCTGACATGAGCCACCGCGACGGCATGACCAAGACCTCCTCCGGGTTCTTCGTCTCGCAAGAAGCCCCGATCCACACCGACGACCCGGTGCAGACCCCCACCTCCCCCGCCCCCGACATCCTGCGCTGCGCGTACATGGACCTGGTCGTCACCGACCTCGCGGCATCCCGCCAGTTCTACGTCGACATCCTGGGACTCCACGTCACCGAGGAGGACGACGAGGTCATCTACCTGCGCTCGACCGAGGAGTTCATCCACCACAACCTCGTACTGCGGAAGGGTCCCGTCGCCGCCGTCGCCGCGTTCTCGTACCGCGTCCGCACGCCCGAAGACCTCGACCGGGCGGTCGCGTTCTACGAGGAGATCGGATGCCGCGTCGAGCGCCGCACCGAGGGGTTCACGAAGGGCATCGGCGACTCGGTGCGCGTCGAGGACCCGCTCGGCTTCCCGTACGAGTTCTTCCACCAGAGCGAGCACGTGGAGCGGTTGTCGTGGCGGTACGACCTGCAGATCCCCGGCGAGCTCGTGCGCCTCGACCACTTCAACCAGGTGACGCCCGACGTCCCGCGCGCGGTGCGCCACTACCAGGACCTGGGGTTCCGGGTGACCGAGGACATCCAGGACGAGGACGGCACGGTCTACGCGGCGTGGATGCGGCGGAAGCCCACCGTGCACGACACCGCCGCGACCGGCGGCGACGGCCCGCGCATGCACCACGTCGCCTTCGCGACGCATGAGAAGCACAACATCCTCGCGATCTGCGACAAGCTCGGCGCCCTGCGACGCTCTGACGCGATCGAGCGCGGGCCGGGCCGTCACGGCGTCTCGAACGCGTTCTACCTCTACCTCCGCGACCCCGACGGCCACCGTGTGGAGATCTACACGCAGGACTACTACACCGGCGACCCCGACAACCCCGTGGTCACGTGGGACGTGCACGACAACCAGCGCCGCGACTTCTGGGGCAACCCCGTGGTCCCGTCCTGGTACACCGAGGCATCCCTCGTCCTCGATCTCGACGGCAACCCGCAGCCGGTCCGCACCCGCGCGCACCGCAGCGAGATGGCGGTCACGATCGGCGCCGACGGCTTCTCGTACACCCGCAAGGGCGACGACGAGGCGATGCCGTCGTGGAAGCAGGGCGAGTACAAGCTGGGGAACCAGCTCTGATGCTGTCCGACGACGACGTCTCGCGCATCGCCGACGAGCTCGCCGAGGCCGACCGCACGCACGGCGTCATCCCGCGGATCACCACCCGCTACCCGCAGGCGACGGTCGAGGACTCCTACGCCATCCAGGGCGTCTGGCGCGACCGGATGATCGCGTCGGGCCGGCGTCTCGTCGGCCGCAAGATCGGGCTGACCTCGAAGGCGATGCAGCAGGCGACCGGGATCACGGAGCCCGACTACGGGGTCATGTTCGACGACACCGTCTACCGGTCGGGCGACAGCATCCCCGTCGACCACTTCTCGAATGTGCGGATCGAGGTCGAGCTGGCCTTCGTGCTGGCGAGGCCCCTCGAGGGCCCCGACTGCACGCTCGAGGACGCCCTCGAGGCGATCGACCACGCCGTGCCCGCGCTCGAGGTGCTGAACTCGCACATCGAGCTCGAGGGGCGGACGATCGTCGACACGATCAGCGACAACGCCGCGTACGGGGCGATGGTCCTCGGCACGGAGCATCGACGCCCCGACGAGATCGACCTGCGCTGGGTGCCGGGGGTGCTGTCGCGGAACGGCGAGATCGAAGAAACCGGGGTGGCCCAGGGCGTCCTCGGCCACCCCGCGACGGGCGTCGCCTGGCTCGCCAACAAGATCCACCAGCACGGTGCGCGGCTCGAGGCGGGCGAGATCATCCTCGCGGGCTCGTTCACGCGACCGATGTGGGTGTCGCGGGGCGACGAGGTGCGCTGCGACTATGGGCCGATGGGAGTCATCGAATGCCGTTTCATCTGAACCCGACGTTCCGGGAGGCGCTGGCGGATGCCGACCGTCCCCTCGCCGGCATGTGGGTGTGCTCCGGGTCGCCGCTGGTCGCAGAGATCTGCGCGGGCGCGGGCCTCGACTGGCTGCTCATCGACATGGAGCACTCGCCGAACGGGCTCGAGTCGGTGCTCGCCCAGCTGCAGGCCGTCGCCGCCGCCCCCGTGACGGCGGTCGTCCGCGTGCCGATCGGTGACGTCGTGACGATCAAGCAGGTGCTCGACCTCGGCGCGCAGAACATCCTCGTGCCGATGGTCGACACGGCCGCGCAGGCGGCGGAGCTCGTCGAAGCCGTGCGGTACCCGCCGCGCGGACGCCGCGGGGTCGGGTCCGCCCTCGCCCGCTCGGCTCGCTGGAACCGCGTCGAGGACTACCTCGCCGGCGCCGACCGGCACGTCTCGCTGTTCGTGCAGGTCGAGACGACCGCAGGCGTGCGCAACGCCGCCGAGATCGCCTCGGTCGACGGTGTGGACGGCGTCTTCGTCGGGCCGAGCGACCTGGCGGCGTCGATGGGCCTGCTCGGCGCGCAGACGCATCCCGACGTCGTCGCCGCCGTCCTCGAGGCGTTCGCCGCGGTGCGCGGCACGGGCACGCCCGTCGGGGTCAACGCGTTCGATCCGGCTGCCGCGCAGCGGTACCTCGACGAGGGGGCGTCGTTCGTGCTCGTCGGCGCCGACGTCACCCTCCTCGCCCGCGGCTCCGAGGCGCTCGCGGCGCGATGGGTCGAGCCGCGCGGCTGACGCCCCGGCGGTCGGGCGTCGTCAGCGGGCGGCGTCCCACCACGCGAGCACCCGCAGCGCGAGGAAGGTGAGCCATCGCGAGGGCTGCCCTTCCGGCGCATCGATCTCGAACCAGCGTCGCCCCTCGAGGCGCCGGTCCTGGTGCCAGGTGCCGTCGGCCTGCCTGCGCTCGCGCACCAGCCCGACCGCATCGGCAAGGCGTTCGTCCGGGGCCGCTCCCTCGAGCAGCGAGACGTCGCGGAAGTGGTCGAGCGCCGCGAGCGCGCTGTAGCGATACCGGTTCGGGAAGACGAACTCCCGGACGAAGGGCGCGACCGGCTCCCCGGTCGACAGCCGGTACAGCAGACGCCGCTCCAGCAGGTACCCTTCGCCCCGATGCCTGCTCGCCCGCAGCCTCGTGTCGCCGGTCGACCGCTCCCACGCGAGCATGCCGCGGACCGCACCCAGCGTCGAGTGGAACGAGCCGCGCATGGAGTCGCCCTCCTCAGCCTCGCAGTTCCAGCCGCCGTCGGCGAGCTGGTGCTCGGGGAACCACCGCACGAGCCGTGACACATCGGCATCCAGCCAGGCCCCGGCGGCCAGCGTGTAGGAGTTGATGCAGACATCGACCTCGCCGCCCCAATAGGGCATGTCCTCGTACTCCCAGCGGCTGTGCCGGTCCAGCTGCTGCGCGGTGCCCTCGAGGGCGGATGCCGGGGCACCCCATTCCCGCAGGTCCTTCAGCACCCAGGTGGTCGCCGTCCACGGCTGGCCCGGCATCTCCGCCTCGGGGCTGCCGAAGAAGTTCGCGGGGAAGAACGCCCCGCCCTCCCACTGGCCGTCCTGGCCCTGCTGTGCGAGGAGCGCCGCACCGAAGCCCTCCGTCGCGACCCGTCGGCGGGTCTCCTGCCAGGTGTCCGCGTCGGCACCGGCGAGGTCTCGTTCGACCTGCCAGCGCAGCGCCGGATCCGAGTCGAGCAGCCACGCGAGGATCGCCGGGTCGGTCGTCATTCGACCATCCTCGCGCGGGCCTCGGACGGGGGCCAGACCGCGCGTCGAGCCCGCCTCACCGTGCAGCGAGCATCTCCCCGTAGCCGTCCTCGAACGTCGGGTAGGCCAGGCCGCCCAGCACCGTCCGGAGCCGCGATCCGTCCAGGACCGTCCCTCGGCGCTCCGCCGCCTCCGCTCGAGGCGGCACCGGCACGCCGAGCCGCTCGGCGAGGAAGGCGACGACCTCGCCGAGGGTGGCCGGCCGCTCGTCCGCGCCGAGCAGCAGCTGGGGCGGGTCGGCGGCATCGAGCAGTGCGAGGATCGCCCGCACGACGTCGGTCTCGTGCAGGCGGTTGGTCCGCCGATCGTGGTCGACGGGTTCGCCTTCGAGCACCTGCCGGATGAGCCGGTCCCGCCCGGGGCCGTAGATCCCCGCGGGACGCAGGACGCTCGCTCCCAGCAGCTCCACGGCGCGCGCCTCGCCCGCCACGAGCTGGCGGGCGCGCTCGCTGCGCGGTCGGGGCTCGTCGTCCTCGGTGAGGGGATGCCCGTCCGTGTGCCCCTCGAACACCCGAGTCGACGAGACGAACACCGTCCGCGCGGCCGGGACGGGCAGGGCGCGCGCGACGTGCGCGACGGCGTCGGCGAGGAACGAGGGCTCCGCGCCCGGCGGCAGGGTGAACACGACCGCATCCACCGCGGGAAGGGGGTCGGCGAGGGGCGCGCCCACGTCGGCCACGACGTGCGACGACGCCGGATCGGATGCCGGCGAGCGCCGGAGCGTCACGGCCTCGGCGCCACCGCTCCGGAGGGCCGCGGCCACCCGCGACCCGATGCGTCCGGAACCGACCAGCAGGGTGCGCGCGGGGATCATCCCGCCATCCTCTCAATCCCCGCCGATGACGGGCGTGTAACAAAGCGACGCCGCCGCACCCCCGGCATCCCCTCGCGCGCGACAATGGTGCCGGAGCCCGGCGCACCGCATCCCGAGCACCACCCGATCCCCGCTCCGAGCACCCTCGGCCGCTTCCCGGAGGCACCATGTCCCGTCGTCCCGCCCTGCGCACCGCCGTCGCCGCATCCGCCGCGGCCTTCGCCCTCCTCTTCGCCGGCTGCGCGACGAACGCACCCGCCGGTGGGTCGTCCGCCGAGGCGACGGATGCCGCGCCCTCCCCCGACGACTACGTCACCCCCGGCAAGCTCACGATCGCCACCGGCGAGACGGCGTACGAGCCCTACGTCATCGACGACGACCCCGCCTCGGGCGAGGGGTTCGAGGCCGCGGTCGCCTACGCCGTCGCGGACAAGCTGGGCTTCGCCGAGGGCGACGTCGAGTGGGTCCGTACGAGCTTCGACGCGGCGATCGCGCCCGGCCCCAAGAGCTTCGACTTCAACGTCCAGCAGTACACGATCACCGACGAGCGCAAGCAGGGTGTCGACTTCTCGTCGCCCTACTACTCCGCCAGCCAGTCCCTCATCGCCCTGAAGGGCGGCGCGGCTGACGGCGTCACCGACCTCGACGGACTGAAGGACATCACGATCGGCGCGATGGCGAACAGCACCAGCGCACTCACGCTGGACGCCCTGGACCTCGGGCTCGAGCCGAAGCTCTACAACTCCAACGAGGACGCGACCGCCGCCCTGAGCGCCGGTCAGGTCGACGCCGTCGTCCTCGACACCCCGACCGCCTACGTCGCGGTCAACTTCTACATCGAGGACTCGTTCTTCGTCGGCGAGCTGCCGAAGTCGGGCATCGAGGACCAGTGGGGCCTGCTGCTCGCGAAGGACTCGCCGCTGACGCCCGCCGTCAGCGCGGCCGTCGACGAGCTCCGCGAGGACGGCACGCTCGCCGACCTGGAAGAGGAGTGGCTGTCGGGTCTCACGGAGGGCGTGACCGAGCTGCAGTGAGGGCGCGCTAGCGTCGATCCGTGACCACCCGCATCCCGAGCGAGCTCGAGCTCGACCGTCGCGCCTATCGGCGCGGCCGCGAGCGACGATCCGTGCTGATCGCCATCGTCTCGACCCTCGCCTTCGCGGCGGTCGTGTGGCTGACGGTCATCAACACGGAGGGCTGGTCGAAGGTCCAGCAGAGCTTCTTCGACCCCGCCGTCGCGCTGCAGGCGCTGCCGAAGGTGTGGGACGGCTTCCTCGTCAACCTGACGGTGCTGGGGATCTCGATCTTCACCGTCGGCGGAGTCGCCCTCCTCATCGCGCTGCTGCGCACCCTGCGGGGCCCGGTGTTCTTCCCGGTGCGGATGCTGGCTGCCGGGTACACCGACCTCTTCCGCGGACTCCCGTTCATCATCGTGCTGTACCTGGTCGGGTTCGGCCTGCCGACGGTCGTCGGCGAGCGGATCGACGAGCTCTTCCTCGGCGTGCTCGCCGTGACCCTCACCTATTCGTCCTACGTCGCCGAGGTGATCCGCGCGGGGATCGAGTCCGTGCACCCCTCACAGCGGCTCGCGGCCCGCGCCCTGGGGCTCAGCCACGTGCAGACCCTCCGGCGGGTGGTCCTCCCCCAGGCCCTCCGCAAGATGACGCCGGCGCTCATGAACGACTTCATCTCGATGCAGAAGGACGTGGGACTCATCTCGATCATCGCCGGCATCGACGCGATCGCCGCCGCAAGGTCCGTGACCGCCACGACCTACAACTTCACGCCGTACGTCGTCGCCGGCATCCTCTTCATCCTGCTCGCGATCCCCACGATCCGCCTCGCGGACTGGTACACGGCGCGGCTGCGCGAGCGCGAGCAGACGGGATCGGTGCTGTGAGCGACGTCCTGACGCCGTCGGTGCTGCGGGCGACCGGCATCCACAAGTCCTTCGGCGACCGCGAGGTACTGCAGGGGGTCGACGTCTCGCTCGCCGCGCACGAGGTGGTCGCGCTCATCGGCGCGAGCGGATCGGGCAAATCGACGCTGCTGCGGTGCCTGGGGCTGCTCGAGCCCATCGACGATGGGCAGATCTTCCTCAGCGACGAGGACATCTCCGACCCCCGCGTCGACGGCAACCGCGTGCGCGCGCGGATGGGTGCCGTGTTCCAGAGCTTCAACCTGTTCCCGCACCTGTCGGTGCTCGACAACGTCACGCTCGCGTCCCGCGTGGTGCACCGGATGCCGCGGCGCGACGCCGAGGCCCGCGCAGTGGACCTGCTGGCCAGGGTCGGACTCGCCGACAAGGCGAAGGACCACCCCGACCGGCTGTCAGGCGGTCAGCAGCAGCGCGTCGCGATCGCCCGCGCGATCGCGACGGACCCCGAGGTGCTCCTGCTCGACGAGATCACCTCGGCGCTCGATCCGGAGCTCGTCGGCGAGGTCCTCGAGCTCGTCCGCGACCTCGCGTCGGAAGGCGCGACGATCCTCATGGCGACGCACGAGATGGCGTTCGCCCGCGACGTCGCCGACCGCGTCGTCTTCCTCGACGCCGGCACGATCGTCGAGCAGGGCCCGCCGTCGGCCGTGCTGCGGCATCCGCGTGAGGAGCGCACCCGCGCGTTCCTCGCGCGCTTCACCGCCTGACGGCGGAGCGCGCCCGCAGGGTCAGGGTGCGTGCACCGGCGGGCAAGCGATCGCCGGTGCACTCGGACGACACTGGAGTGATCCTCGAGGAGACTGCCATGACCCACACCGACGCGCCCGACCACCCGGGCGGCAATCCCGACCTGATCCCGCTGCGCGCCGTCCCCGCGACGCCGCGGCATCCGCTCGACCCGCTCACCGCCGACGAGATCAGCCGCGCCCGCGAGATCCTCGTCGAGGCGGGGCTCCTCGCCGAGACCGTGCGCGTGCCGATGCTCCTCCCCGACGAGCCCGACAAGTCCGAGCTCGCGACCTGGACCGAGGGCTCCCCCTTCGACCGGCTGGTGGACGCCACGCTGCTCGACACCGCGACCGGGGACGTGGTCGAGGCGATCGTGTCGGTGACGGCTGGCAGGGTCGTCTCGCAGCGGCGCCACGACACGACGGCCGCGCCGTACGGGCAGCCGCAGTACCTGTTCGAGGAGTATGAGCGGGCCGCCGAGATCGTCAAGGCATCCCCGGAGTGGCGGGCGGCGATGACGCGACGCGGGCTGGCCGACCGGTGCGACCTCGCCTTCTGCTCGCCGCTCGCGCCCGGTTTCGTGGGGCGCGAGAACGAGGTCGGCCGCCGCGTGATCCGCTCCCTCACCTTCCTTCGCGACAGCGAGGACGACGTCGCCTGGGCCCACCCCGTCGAAGGCCTCATCGTCCACGTCGACCTCATCGAGAACCGCGTGATCGGGATCGAGGACGAGGGCGATGTCCCCGTCCCGAGCGGCTCGGGCAAGTACACCCCGGATGCCGTGGGCCCGGCGCGCGAGTCGCTGCGCCCGATCGAGATCGCGCAGCCCGACGGTCCGAGCTTCTCGGTGCAGGGGTCGCTCGTCGATTGGGAGGACTGGTCGATGCGCGTGGACTTCAACGCGCGCGAGGGACTCGTCCTCCACGACATCCGCTTCGCCGGCCGGTCGGTGCTCAGTCGCGCGAGCATCCCCGAGATGGTGGTGCCCTACGGCGACACCTCGCCGACCCGGTTCTGGATCAGCTACTTCGACGCGGGCGAGTACCTGCTCGGCAAGAACGCGAACCACCTCGAGCTCGGCTGCGACTGCCTCGGCGTCATCCGCTACTTCGACGGGCATGTGGCCGACGATCACGGTCATCCGGTGCGCATCCCCAACGTCGTGTGCATGCACGAGGAGGACTACGGCGTGCTGTGGAAGCACACCGAGCCCGGCCCGGTCGGCGGGCAGGTGCGCCGGTCGCGACGGCTCGTCGTCTCGTACTTCTCCACCATCGGCAACTACGACTACGGCTTCTTCTGGTACTTCTACCTGGACGGTTCGATCCAGGTCGAGGCGAAGGCGACCGGCATCGTGTTCGTGGGAGCGGGCGTGCCGGGATCGACGAATCCCCACGCGCCCGAGATCGCCCCCGGCGTCTTCGCCCCCGTCCACCAGCACCTCTTCAGCGCCCGCCTCGACGTGGCGGTGGACGGCGAGGACAACCGCCTCGTCGAGGTGGATGCCGCGCGCATCCCGATGGGCGAGCAGAACCCCTTCGGCAACGCGTTCTCGTGGACGGAGACACCGCTGCGCACCGAGCGCGAGGCGCAGCGCGAAGCGGACTCCTCCGTCGCGCGCGTCTGGGAGGTCCGATCGGCATCGAGGGTGAACCGGCTCGGCAAGCCCACCGCCTACCACCTGCTCCCCGAGCCGACCGCACTGCTCATGGCGGACCCGGCCTCGACGGTGGCCGCGCGGGCGGCCTTTGCCACCAAGCACCTCTGGGCGACGGCCTTCGACCGCGATGAGCGGTGGCCGGCGGGCCGGTACCCGAACGCCCACCAGGGCGGCGGCGGCCTGCCCGCCTACACCGCCGATGACCGCTCGATCGACGGCGAGGACATCGTCCTCTGGCACACCTTCGGGCTCACGCACATTCCACGACCCGAGGACTGGCCCGTCATGCCGGTGGACTACGCCGGCTTCTGGCTGAAGCCGTACGGCTTCATGGACGTGAACCCCGCGATGGACGTCCCGGAGTCGAGCCAGGCGCACGCCGAGCGGAGCGCCGACGGCGGCTGCGGACAGGGCGACGCCTGCACCTGCGGTCACTGACGCACGAGAGAGGGGCGGATGCCGGGTCGCGAGGCCCGGCATCCGCCCCTTCTTCTGCCCTCAGACGGCTGCGAGCTCGTCGAAGCGCTCCAGGTCGCCCGACAGCCGCGCGTAGACCTCGGGGCGGCGCGACTTCAGGTAGGCGGCGTAGGCGACGCCGCCGACGAGTGCCGCGACGAGCAGCCACGGCAAGAGCCGGACGTACAGCGCCTCGCTGCCCGCGACCAGCGTGAAGTTCGCGATCGCCATCGCGCTGAAGACGGCGAGCGCGACGAACCCGGCGGCGGGGGCGATGAGCGTGCTCCACAGGCGCGGATCCCGCCGCCGACGGAAGTGCACGACGATGGCGAGCGCCGCGATCGCCTGGACGATCATGACCGCGAGGGTTCCGAAGCCGAGCCCCACCGGCACGAGGGTCAGCACCGGGGGAAGCGGATTGCCCTCGGGGTCGGTCTCGACCACGAGGGCGAAGACGCCCGCCACGACGACAGCGAAGAGGAAGTTGGCTGCGAGCGCGCGCTGGGGCGCACCCTGCGCGTTGGTCGCCGCCAGCCAGCGCGGCAGGACACCGGCCCGACCGAGCGCGAAGAGGTAGCGCGCCGCCGAGTTGTGGAAGGCGAGCTGGGCGGCGAAGAGGCTGACCACGAGGAGGACGAGGGAGATCGCGCCGACGACCGGGCCCAGGTAGGTGTCGATGAGCATCAGCGTGAGGTCTCCCGCCGCGAGGTGATCGAGTGCCGCGGTCTGCGCGTCCCGGACGCCCAGCGCCGAGACGATCGCCCAGCCGACGACGGCGTGCATGACGCCGATGATGATGATGGCCGCGAACGTCGCACGAGGGATCGTCTTGCGCGGCTCGCGCGCCTCCTCGCCGAACAGCGCCGTCGCCTCGAACCCGATGAACGCCGTCGCCACGAGCAGGAGGGCGATCCAGATCGAACCGCCGGCGAGGACCTCGGGGCCGAGCGCCAGGGTGAAGGCCTCGATCGAGAAGCCGGTCTGGATCAGGACCGAGACGGCGAAGGCGATGAGGATGAGGACCTCGAGGACGAGTGCGACGCCCAGGACGGCGGCACTGACGTGAATGCCGGACAGCGCCAGCAGGAACACGATCACGAAGAGGACGACGGCGGCGAGGAACCAGTGCACCTCGATGCCGGTGAGCGCGGGGAGGACGACCACGCCGGTGAAGAACCCCAGCGTCCCGAGTGCTCCCGCGACGAAGAAGTTGTAGCCCAGCGTGGCGATGATGCCGGTGACGAGGCCCGCCGCGCGACCGAGGCCCTTCACGGCGATCGCGTAGAAGCCGCCCGCATTGACGAGCTCCTTCGTCATCTGGGCGTACCCCACGGCGAACAGCAGCAGCGCCGCCGCCACCGCGATGACGGCGACGGGGATGCCGCCGCCGTTGCCGAAGGCGATCGCCAGCGGGAGGACGACGATCGCGACGGTGAGCGGTGCGACCGCTGCCAGGACGAGGAAGACGATCGCCGGGACGCCGAGGCGGTTCGAGGCGAGGGTGTCGGGTGCGGAGGTCATGCCGCTCTCCTTCGGGTCGGGTGCCCCGATTCTGGCGGTGCGTCCGTGCCGCCGTCGCTCCCCTGCGTGCGGTCCGCTTGACGGTCAGCGCACGGTCGGCCCGGTCACATGCCGGCGCGGGCGAACGCCGTCGTCGGGAGGTCGACGCTGGTCGCACCGCCGTCGATCGGGAGGACCGCACCGGAGATGTACGACGCCCGCGCCGAGGCGAGGAACACGATGGCCTCAGCCACCTCGGCCGGGTCCGCGGGCCGCGCCAGCGGGACGTCCGCCGTCACCGCCCGGTAGGCGTCGTCACGGCCGGCGAGCCCTGCCGCTGCCGCGAACTCGTCCATCTCCGCGTCGGCCATCGGGGTGCGCACCCAGCCGGGGCAGACGACGTTGGCTCGGACTCCGTCCACGCCGTAGTCGCGGGCGATCGACCGGGTGAGACCGATGAGGGCGTGCTTCGCGGTCGTGTACCCGGCGGTGCTCGGCCCCGCCGCGAGCCCCGCCAGGGACGACACGACGACGATCGAGCCGCGGGAGGCACGCAGCGCCGCGAGCGCCGCCCGGGTGAAGACGAAGGCCGAATCCAGGTTGGCGCGGAGCGCTGCCGCCCAGTCGTCGTCGGTCGTGTCGGCGAGCGCGGCGAACCCGTGGCCGCCGGCATTGGCGACGACCGCGTCGAGCCGCCCGAACTGCTCGAGCACGCGTGCGACTGCGTCGTCGGCGCTCGGGCCGTCCGCGGCATCCGCGACGACGGCGAGACCGCCGACGGTGTCGGCCACGGCGTCGAGAGGCGCGCGACGGCGGCCGATGACGGCCACGCGCCACCCCGCTCGGGCGAACAGCGTCGCCGTCGCCGCGCCGATGCCCGTGCCGCCGCCGGTGATGGCGACGACCGGCTGCTCCCGCGCGGCCGTCACGACCGGACCCGGAGTCCGTCGAGGATCTGCCCGACGGCGCCGACGAGGCGTTCGACCGAGTCGGGATCGTGCGCCGCGGCGATCCCGGCGTCCCGGAGGCTCGAGGAGAGAAGGATCGCGAGCGATGCGGGATCGGCGTCCGCCCGGATCTCGCCGGCGTCACGGGCGGCGCCCAGCTCCGCGTCGAGGCGCGCACGGTAGCCCTGCGTCCCTGCCCCGCCTCCGTCGCGGAACCCGACGAGCGCCGGCCCGGAGAGCGAGTAGAAGCGGCCCAGGGTGGGCGAGGCGGAGAACTCGATCATCGTGCGCGCGTAGGCGAGGATGCGCTCCGACCAGGTCGAGGCGGATGCCGCGGCTCCGCTCGCGCGGAGGAGGAGGTCCTGCCCCGCCCGGTCGTACGCGGCGCGCAGGACGCCGTCGCGGCCGTCGGGGAAATGGGCGTACACGGTCGCGCGGGCGAGCCCGGCCTCGTCGACCAGCCGCTCGATCGTGACCGCCTCGACCCCGTCGGCCTCGATCAGGCGGATGGCGGCCTCGACGAGGTCCTCCTGCGTCCGCCGACGTCGTCGTTCGCGGGCGGTGGGGGGCGTGTCGACGATGCTCATGCGGGTCCGATCAGAATCTGAGTCTGGAAAGTAGAATCAGAGTATGGCAAGGTGTCCTCACTGTCCATGATGGGAGCCCACGGATGCATCTCGAGACCGCGCACGAGCTCGCGCGAGCTGCCCTCGACCGGTTCGGCCTCGATGCCGCAGCGCCGCTCCGGTTCGTGAAGTACCGCGAGAACCATGTCTTCCGCGCGGACGACCCTGCCGGGCCCTTCGCTGTGCGCCTGCACCGCCCGGGGTACCGGGACGAGGCCGAGATCCGAACCGAACTCGAGTACGTCCGCACCCTCCGCGCGGCCGGTGTCCCGGTACCGGTCCTGCTGCGGACGATAGACGACGAGCCCTTCGCGCGCGTCGGCGCAGGAGACGATGCGCGCCTCGCATCGGTGCAGCGGTGGGTCGAGGATGCCGCGCCGTTCGGCGACATCGCCGACGCCCTGTCGGGGGCCCACGACCCCGACGAGGCGGCGTTCGCGCGGATCGGCGCACTCCTCGGCCGCCTGCACGGCGCCGGCGACGAGGTCGGCATGCCCGCGGGATTCCAGCGATCCGCCTGGGATGCGGCGGGCCTCGTGGGGCCGTCCGCGCTCTGGGGCGAAGCGACGCTCCTGGGGAGCCTGACCTCCCGCGACCGATCCCTCCTCCGGCGCGCGACGACCGAGCTCGACGGGCGCCTGCGGTCGCTCCCCATGGGCGCAGCGGATTTCGGCGTCGTGCACGCGGACGCCACACCCGAGAACATCCTCGTCACGCGGGACGGACTCGTCCTCATCGACTTCGACGACTTCGGGACGGGCTGGTACGCCTTCGATCTCGTGACCGCGGTGTTCCACCACGCCCGCAATCCTCGCTACCCCGACTTCGAGCGGGCCATCAGAACGGGCTACGAGACCGAGCGCCCGCTCACCGACTCGTCGCTCGGCGCGTGGGACGATCTCATGCTCGCCCGGGGCCTCACCTATCTCGGCTGGGCGGCGGCGCGTTCCGGCGACCCGGCCGCCGCGTTCATCGCCGCCGTCGTCGCTCCCTTCGTCCTCACCGCCGCCGAGGACGCACTCGACGGCCGACCCGCCCCGTGGCGTCGCCACCCCTCCCTGCAGGAGCACACATGACCTCCGATCTCCTCACCCGCCGACACGCCACCATCGGTCGCCACTCGCCCCTGTTCTACGACCAGCCCGTGCACATCGTGTCGGCGTCGGGCGTGTGGTTGACCGACGCGGACGGGCGGCACTACCTCGACGCCTACAACAACGTGCCCCACGTCGGCCACACCCACCCCCGTGTCGTGGAGGCCCTGCATCGCCAGGCTCAGACACTGAACGTGCACACGCGCTACCTCAACGAGAAGATCCTCGACTACGCCGAGGCGCTCATCGCGCGGTTCGAGCCCGAGCTGGACCGCGTGCTCTTCGCCAACAGCGGCTCCGAGGCGAACGAACTCGCCTTTCGGATCGCGATGCAGCACACCGGTGCCCGAGGCATCCTCGTCACGGACTTCAGCTATCACGGCAACACGTCGCTGCTCGCCGGTGCGACGACCGGACTCCTCACCCACGAAGGCCTCGCCGAGCATGTCCGCGCCTTCCGCGTGCCCGACCTCGACACGGATCGGCGCGAGCCGGCCGTCGTGCGGGACGAGGCGCTGGCGGCAGTGGACCACGCCCTCGCCGATCTCCGCCGCGCAGGGCACGGCGTCTCGGCCGTCATCCTGGAGTCGATCTTCTCGACCGAGGGGATGCCGCGGGTGCCCGCCGGCTTCGTCGAGGGTGTCGCCGCGCGCGTCCGTGCCGCCGGCGGCCTGGTGATCGGCGACGAGGTGCAGGCGGGGCTCGGACGGACCGGTCGCACCTTCTGGGGGTACCAGCGGTACGCGCTGCTTCCCGACCTCGTCACCCTCGGCAAACCGCTGGGCAACGGGCATCCGCTCGCCGCCGTGATCACCACCGCCGACCTCCTCGAGGAGTTCGGATCGCGCAACGAGTACTTCAACACCTTCGCCGGCAACCCGGTCTCGTCGGCGGTCGGGCTCGAAGTGCTGCACGTGATCGACGACGAGGAGCTGTTCCCGCGTGCAGGGCGGCTCGGCGCCGTGGTCCGCGCGCACCTGGGCGAGCTGGTCGCCTCGGACGCCCGCCTCGGACCGATCAAGGGCGACGGGCTGTTCTTCGGCTTCCAGGTGTTCGCCGATGCGGAGCAGACGAATCCGGATGCCGCGACCACCCGCCTGCTCGTCGAAGCCGTGAAGCGACGCGGTGTGCTGCTCAGCAGGATCGGCCCGACCGGGTCGGTGCTGAAGATCCGACCGCCGCTCGCCTTCGACGACGAGCACGTGCCCGTGCTGATCCGCGCCCTCCGCGGGGGGCTCGACGAGGTGCGTTCCTGAGCGCCCTCGGGCGTCGGCATGACGGGCGGATGATCCAGCCGGCATCCGTCACACGTCGGTAGCCTCACCGAAATACGGACGCGGCACGATGGATGCACCCCCGCCGCCAGTCTCAATGAACGGTGCTAAGGTGACCCGAACCCGTACCCGGCAATCGTTTCACGACGGAGTGAGAGCGATGAACACCCGATCCCCGTACCAGTCCGCCGCCTTCGACAGCGTCCTCGACCTCGCGCCGTTCCGGCACGCCGTCGGCGAGGCGGTCGTCTCGCTCGACGTGCGCGCCGCCGACCCCGAGACCTTCCGCGGAGCGCTGCGCGGCCAGGCGGCCGGCGACGTCCACGTCCTCACGATCGCCGCCTCGGCGCACTCCGTGCACCGCACCGAGTCCCTCATCCGCGCCGCGTCGCAGCACTACTTCAAGTTCACGCTGCTCGAAGCCGGCACCGGCATGATCGTCCAGGACGGGCGCGAGAGCGCGCTGACAGCGGGCGACATGACCTTCTACGACACCGACCGCCCGTACTCGCTGCTCTACGGCGACGATTCGCGGCTCTCGGTCGTCATGTTCCCCAAAGACCTGCTCTCGCTCCCGTCCGACCAGCTGGGTCGCCTCACCGCCACGCGCCTCGGCGCGGACTCGGCGGTGGGCTCCCTGGTCCGCCCCTACCTCGCCTCCCTCAGCGAGCGGGTCCGCGACCTCGATCCGCACACGGCCCGTCGTCTGTCGCGGACGGCGGTCGAGATGGTCGCCACGCTCGTCGAGGAGGGCATGGGGTCGCTGACCGCCGCGTCCGGCCACGACGGACTGCGCCGCCGCGTCCTGGACTACATCGACGAGCACCTGTCCTCCCCCGACCTCAGCCCGCCCTCGATCGCCGCCGCGCACTACATTTCGGTGCGCCACCTCCACGGGCTCTTCAACGACCAGGGCACGACCGTGTCGACGGTCATCCGCAATCGGCGCCTCGAGCGCTGCTACGACGAGCTCATCGACCCCTCCGCAGCGGACCGGTCGGTCACCTCGATCGCCCTCGCCAACGGCTTCGTCGACGCCGCGCACTTCAGCCGCACGTTCCGCGCGCACTACGGCCTGCCGCCGAGCGGCATCCGCCCGCGCCGGCCCTGAGCGCGGACGGGCGGAGCCGATGCTCAGGCGGCGGCGAGCCGCCGTGCCCGAGCTGCCGCCAGCCGCACCCGCAGCACATGGGTCATCGAGCTGAGCCCGATGGCGGCGACGAGCGCGACACCGCTTGCCACCGCCTGCCAGAACGTGGTCACCCCGAGCAGCACCAGCGAGTTGTTGAGCGCGCCGTAGAAGAGCACGCCGACGATGACGCCGAAGATCCCGCCCTCTCCGCCGGTGAGCGCCACTCCCCCGAGGAGGACCGCGGTGAGCACCACGAGCTCGAAGCCCGCGCCGATCTGCCCGGCGGGTGCGCTGTTCAGCCGCGCGACGACGATGGTTCCGGCGAAGCCCGCCATCGCCCCCGACAGACCGAAGAGCCAGAACGGCAGCACTTTGACGCGCACGCCCGACAGGTAGGCGGCCTCGCGGTTGACGCCGATCGCGAAGACGTGGCGGCCCGCGGGGGTGAGGGAGAGGAACACGGCGGCGATCATGAGGACGGCGGCGGCGATCCAGACGGAGAACGGGATGCCGGCCAGGGTGCCGACGCCGAGCAGCCCGAACTGGTCGCCGAAGTTGTTGCGCGGGACGGGGCTCACCAGCTGCGCGACGCCCCGGACCGCGGTCAGGGTGCCGAGGGTCGTGATGAAGGAGTTGAGGCCCAGGACGACGACCACGAACGCGTTGATGAGTCCGACCGCGGCGCCGGCGAGGATCGCGAGGAGCACGGCGAGCGCCGGATTGCCCGCCCCCTTGTCCATGACGAGCGAAGCCACGACGCCCCCGAGGGCGAGGGTCGAGCCCACGGACAGGTCGATGTACCCCGCGATCAGCAGCATCGCGACCGGGACGGCGACGATCGCGATGACGGCGCTGTCCTGCAGGATGCCGCGGATGTTGGACCATCCGAAGAACGCATCGGTGGCGAGCTGCACACCCACCACCAGGACGATGAGGATGACCAGGAGCGGCGTGCGGACGACGCTCTCGAGGAGGGCGGAGGGAAGTCGGCGGAGGATCATGTCAGTGCCCTTCGGAGGCGTCGAGGATGCGGGTCTCGGGAGTGGTGCGGTGGACCGCGGCCAGCAGGCGGTCGGCGGTGGTATCGGCGACGATGTGCTCTTCGACGATGCGACCGCGCGAGAAGATGAGACAGCGGTGCGCGAGGTCGATGACCTCCTCGGGCTCGTTGGTGGCGACGACGACGCCGACGCCGCGGTCCGCGGCGAGCCGCTTCACCGCGTCGTAGATGTCCTTGCGAGCGCCCACGTCGACGCCCTGGGTCGGATCGTCGAGCAGGACGACGCGCGTGCGCGCCGCGTCGTTGACCCACCGCCCGAGCAGGATCTTCTGCTGGTTGCCGCCGCTGAACCGGCCCGCGGGGAGGGCGGGTTCGTGGGGGCGGAGGGCGAGCGAGGCGGCCACGCGGTCGAAGACGCCCCGCTCGGCGCGCGCCGAGCGGAAGCCGCCCCGGCCCAGCCTGCTCGAGGCTTCGACGATCGTGTTCTCCGCCGCCCCCAGCGCCGCGAAGAGCCCTTCCCGGGCCCGATCGCCGGGGACCAGCGCGATCCCGCCGCACAGCGCCTGGCGAGGCGAAGTGGCGTTGCGGGGCACACCGTCGACGCTGACCGTGCCCGCCGTGCGGGGCAGCCTGCCGAAGACGGTGCCGAACAGCCGCGACCGACCCGATCCGACGAGTCCGTAGCAGGCGACGATCTCGCCGGGTGCGACGCTCAGGTCGATGGGGCCGAGTCCCGGGCCCGTCAGACCGCGGACGGCGAGCGCCGCCTCGGCATCCCGACGCGGCGGCGCCGGCGACGCGTGCGCGCCGGCATGTCCGTCGCTGATGGCGGCGACCAGCGAGTCCCGCGTGATCTCGGCCCGATTCGCGATCCAGACGGCGCGGCCGTTGCGCAGCACCGTCGCCCGATCGGCGAGCTTCAGCACCTCGCCGAGCAGGTGGGTGACGTAGAGGATCGCGATCCCGCGACCGGCGAGCTCACGGATGAGGTCCCCCAGCCGCGACGCTTCATCCTTCGAGAGCGCGGCGGTCGGCTCGTCGAGGATCAGCAGTCGAGCGTCGCGCTGGAGCACTTTGGCGATCTCGACCATCTGACGCTGGCCGATGGGGAGGGCGCCGAGGCGCATGTCCGGGTCGATGCCGTGCGCGCCGATGCGGTCCAGCGCGGCGCGCGCCCGGTCGCGCTGGGCGCCCCGCCGGATGAGACCGGCGCGCGTCCGCTCCTGGCCGAGGAACAGGTTCTCCGCGACGGTCAGGTTGTCCACGACGCTCAGGTGCTGGTAGATCACCGCCACGCCCGCGCCGATCGACTCCCGCGGCGAGAGCGCCGCGTACGAGCGACCGTCGACGACCATCTCGCCGGCCGTCGGGGAGGTCCCCCCTCCGAGACAGCCGATGACGGTCGACTTCCCGGCGCCGTTGTGGCCGAGGAGGGCGTGGATCTCGCCGTCGGCGAGGTCGAGATCCACGTCGTCGAGGGCGAGCGTGGCGCCGTAGCGCTTGGTGAGTCCGCGGACGGTGACCGGCATGGGCTGCTTCCGTTCAAGGGGCGGGTCGGCGGGCGGGATCGCGGGGGTGGATGCCGGCGGCATCCACCCCCGCCGGTTCAGCCGCCCAGCTCGGTGATGTACTGGTCGAGCTCGGGGGTGTCGACGGTCACGAGCTCGACCGGCAGGTCAACGCTCGCGTCCGTGTCCCCCGTGCCGAGGGCCAGGGGGATGTCGATCACCTGGGAGACGAGCTCCTCGAGCGAGAAGTAGGTCGCGGCGCGGAAGAAGCCGCCGTCGCGCATCTTCTGCAGGAGGTAGACGTTGGGGTCGAGGCCGCCCACGTAGGTCTGCGCGTCGTCCTCCGCGCGCCCGGACTCGACGAGCGCCTGGTAGGCGCCCTGGGCGGCGTCGCCGACCGCCGACACGACCACGTTGACGTCGGGATGCTGCGCGAGCAGCGTCGTCGTCGCCGAGAGCCCGTCGTCGGGCGTGACCGCCTGCTGCTGCGCGACGATCTCGAGGTCGGGTCCGTTCTCCTCCAGGCCGTCGAGCAGTCCCTGCGTCCGCTCGGCGCCGATCTGGCGCTCGGTCTCGCTGAGCACGATGACCTTCGCGTCATCGCCGACGTTCTCGAGCGCCCACTCCGCGGCATCCTTCCCGAGGTCGTAGCCGGACTGGTAGAAGCTGAACTGCAGCGTCGCGTCCTGGTTCTCCATGTCGCCGCCGTAGGTGACCCAGTACTTGCCCGCGGCCCGGTACTGGGCCGCGATGGACTCGAGGCTGGCGGGGTCGACGGGGAACGACACCACGGCGTCGACGTCGCTCGTCAGGTTCGTGGTCAGCTGGCTGACCTGCTTCTGCAGGTCCATCTCGTCGTTCGTGAAGACGACCTCGACCCCGGCCTCGGCGGCACGCTTCTCGACGATGCCGACGATCGCGCCGTAGACCGGCAGCGCGGTGAAGGGGTAGTCGAACAGGATCTTGTCGACCTCGCCGCGCTCGGGCGGCGCGCTCGAGGGCGCCGACCCGGCGTCGTCGGCGGTGGTGGTGCTGCAGCCGGCGAGGACCAGGCCACCGATGAGGGCGGTGGCGACCGCCGCGGTGCGGATGCTGCGCTTCATGATGCTCCTTGTGTCAGGTGGTGCGGGTGTCGGGACGGATGATGCTCAATCGGTGGGACGGGTGTAGACGAGGTCGCCGGCGAACCAGGTCTCGACGGCGTGGGTGCGGACGAGCCGGTCGCTCGGCACGGCGAAGGGATCCTGGTCGAGGACGACGAAATCGGCCGACAGTCCGGGGGCGATCGACCCGGTCTCGTCGCCGAGACCCATCGCCTCGGCGGCACCGCGCGAGAAGGCCGTGAGCGCCTCGTCGAGAGTGATCGCCTGCTCGGCCCAGAGTGTTCCCGGGGCCCGGCCGAGTGGATCGGCCCGGGTGACGAGGCCCTGGATGCCCTCCCACGGGTTCGGGGACTCGCCGACCGGCCAGTCCGAACCGCCGAACACGTGGACGCCGAGGTCGATGAGGTCGCGCACGGGGTGCATCTGCGTCGCCTCGGGCTGCGCGCGGACGGCGGCGATCGCGTCGGGGATCACGCCGGGGAACCAGAGGTACGGCGACATGTCGTTCGACACGGCGAGCCGCACCATCCGCCGGCGGTCGTCGGGGTGGATGAACTGGCCGTGGGCGATCTGGTACCGGACGCCGTCGTGTCCCGCGTCACGGACGGCCTCGATCGCGTCCAGCGCGACTCGCACCGAGGCGTCGCCGGTGCAGTGGATCTTCGCCCCGAGTCCCTGCGCCGCGGTGCGCAGCAGCCAGGCCTCGAGCTCATCGGGCGCCATGGTGGTCGTCCCGCAGTGGGCGTGTCCATGCTCCTCGTCCGCCAGGTACGGCGTGAGGAACGCCGCCGTCTGCGTGGGAGGGATGCCGTCGAGGGCGACCTTCACGAAATCGGGGCGGTGATGACGGGTGCGGAACTCCTCGCGCCGGGCTACGAGCTCGTCGCCGTGCGGCGTGTTCGCGAAGAGGAACTCGCTCGACAACAGTGACGACACCACCCATGCGTGCAGGTCGCCGCCCTCATCGAGGTCCCGCAGGGCGCACATGATCTCGACGGTCGCCGCAGCATCCTGGAAGGCGGTCACGCCGTACGAGTGCAGGATCTGGATCGCGCGGGCGCTCGCCTGGCGCGAGCGCTCCGGAGTGCGCGGCTGCTGCGCGTCGACCGCTTCGGTCACCGCGATCGTCGCCGACTCCATGAGGAGCCCGCTCGGCTTCCCTGTGTCCGGGTCGCGCACGATCCTGCCGTGGTCGGGATCAGGGGTGTCGTCGCCGATCCCGGCGGCCGCGAGCGCGGCGGTGTTCGCGAACTTGTTGTGGTGACTGTCGTCCGTGAGGACGACGGGGCGCCCGCCGGCGGCGTCGTCGATGCGCCGCCTCGCCTCCTCGCGCGAGAAATCCTCGAGCAGCACGCTGCCGAACATCTCCCCCACGACCCACTCGTCCGGGCCCAATCCCTCCGCGTAGGAGCGCACGGCCTCGACGACCTCATCGAAGCCGGCCGTCGGTGCGAAACGGAGCTGGAAGAGGTCGCCCTCCCCCGCGATGAGGTGGTGGGCGTGGCCGTCGACCAGCCCGGGGACGACGGCAGCGCCGCCGAGGTCCCGTACCACCGTGGCGTCGCCGATGAACGGGGCCACATCGGCATCGCTGCCGACCGCGACGAACCTCCCCTCGCGCACGGCGAAGGCCGTGGCGCGGGAGTGGTCGGCATCCACGGTGTGGACGACGGCACCGGTGATGACGAGATCGGCGTGACTCATGGTTCCTCCTGCCCGAGCGGGTGATCAGCGACGGCGGCTGATGAGCAATGCTGAGTGCGTCGCACACGGCCGGCTTGCTCCGAGGCGCAGCGGCATTGACGGTCGATGCAGGGCGATCCGGGTGTGCACCGGCGGTCAACCGCCCTGCGCCCGAGGTCAACCCGGCCCCCGGTGAGCCGACGGAGGATGGCGACACCGCCGTCACCGATCGAGGAGGATCCCATGACCGACAGCGCGACCACCGGCATCCTGGATGCCGTCACCGTGCCCGAAGGCGAGGGGCGGCCGATCCCGGACGCCGCGACTCGCGAGGTCATCGGGCACGCGCCCGTCCACACCGTGGCCGACCTCGATCGAGCGGTCGATGCGGCGCGCGCAGCCCAGCCGTCGTGGAACGCCCTCGGTCACGCCGAGCGCGCCCGGCTGCTCCACGAGATCGCCGACGACATCGAGGCGCACGCGGACGAGCTCGCCGAGCTGCTCTCGCGCGAGCAGGGCAAGCCCCTGAACGGCCCCAACGCCCGCTTCGAGGTCGGGGCCTGCGCAGCGTGGACGCGGAGCGCGGCAGACATCGCCCTCGAGCCCGAGGTCGTCTTCGAGGACGGCCCCGCCCGCGCCGAGGTCCACTACGACGCCCTCGGCGTGGTCGGCGCGATCAGCCCGTGGAACTGGCCGATGATGATCGCCGTCTGGCAGATCGCGCCGTCGCTGCGCATGGGCAACACGGTGGTGTCCAAGCCGAGCGAGTACACGCCGCTGTCGGTGCTGGCACTGGTCGAGGTCTTCAATCGGCACCTGCCGCCCGGAGTCCTCACCGCGATCTCCGGCGACCGCGAGGTCGGCGCGGCGATCGCCGCGCACCCGGGTTTCGACAAGATCATGTTCACCGGCTCGACGGCCACCGGCCGCCGCATCGTGGAGTCCTCGGCGAACAACCTCGCCCGGCTCACCCTCGAGCTCGGCGGCAACGACGCGGGTATCGTCCTGCCCGGCACGGATGTCGCGGCCATCGCCGAAACGCTGTTCTGGGGTATCTTCATCAACACCGGCCAGACCTGCGCGTCGCTCAAGCGCCTCTACGTGCACGACTCGCTGTACGACGAGGTCGTCGACGCACTCGCGGGCCTCGCACGACAGATGCCGATGGGCGCGGGCCTCAGCGAGGAAAACGTGCTCGGACCGCTGCAGAACGAGAAGCAGTTCGACATCGTCACGCGACTCGTGGACGACGCCCGCGCGCGAGGAGCCCGCATCGTGACCGGCGGCGAGCCCGCCCCCGAACTCGGTCCGCTGTTCTACCGCCCGACGGTCGTCGCCGACATCGAGGACGGCGCCCCCCTCGTCGACGAGGAGCAGTTCGGTCCCGCGATCCCGGTGATCCGCTATGCGGACGTCGACGACGCCGTCGCGCGGGCCAACGCGTCCGAGCAGGGGCTCGGGGCATCCGTCTGGTCCGCTGACCCGGACGCCGCCGTGGACGTGGCGAAGCGCCTGCAGGCGGGCACCGTGTGGATCAACAACCACGGCGCCATCAACCCGTTCGTGCCCTTCGGCGGGGTGAAGGCGTCCGGATACGGCCAGGAGTTCGGCGCCGCCGGCCTGAAGGCGGTGGCCGCCCCGAAGGTGATCAGCCGCTGAGCGGACCGCGGTGGGCGGCGCGCGTCAGTCGCGCAGGCCCGCCGCGCGCTCGGCGACCTCGACCACGTTCGTCATCAGCAGCGCGACGGTCATCGGACCGACGCCGCCGGGGTTCGGCGAGACCCACCCGGCGACCTCCGCGACATCCGGATGGACGTCGCCGTAGACGCGGCTCTTGCCGGTCTCCGGGTCGTCCTCGCGGGTGACGCCGACGTCCAGCACGGCGGCGCCGGGCTTCACGTGCTCGGCGGTGACGATGTGCTTCACACCCGCCGCCGCGACGATGACGTCGGCCTCGCGCAGGTGCGCGCCGAGGTCGGTCGTGCCGGTGTGGGTGAGGGTGACGGTCGCGTTGACTTCGCGGCGCGTGAGCAGCAGGCCGATCGAGCGGCCGATCGTGACGCCGCGGCCGACGACGACGACGTGCTTGCCCGTCAGGTCGTACCCGTTTCGCAGCAGGAGTTCGATGACGCCGCGCGGCGTGCACGGCAGCGGCGACGTGATCGGGCTGTTGACGTTCAGCACCAGGCGACCGAGATTCGTCGGGTGGAGACCGTCGGCATCCTTCTCCGGATCGATGCGCTCCAGGATGCGGTCGGTGTCGAGGTGCTTCGGCAGCGGGAGCTGCACGATGTAGCCGTGGCAGGCGGGGTCGTCGTTGAGCTCGTCGATCAGCGCCTCGACCTGCTCCTGCGTGGCGTCAGCCGGGAGCTCGCGCTGGATCGAGTTCATGCCGATGGCCTCGGACTGGCGGTGCTTCATCCCGACGTACAGCTGGGATGCCGGGTCCGCCCCGACGAGCACGGTGGCGATCCCGGGCGTCACGCCGTGCTCCTTCAGCACGGCGACGCGCTCGGCGAGCTCGGTCTTGATCGCGGCCGAGGCCGCCTTGCCGTCGAGGATCCGAGCGGTCACGATGTCTCCTGTCGTCGCCCCTCGACCGCGAGACTGCACCGGGAGCTCGAGACTGCGGTCCAAGACCGCTGTCTCGAGGCGTGCGTGCAGTCTCGCGGGCGGAGGAGGGGCCGGATGCCGGGGGTCACTGCTGGAGGCCGGGGTACAGCGGGAACGCGTCGGCGAGCGTGGCGACGCGGGCGCGGAGGGCTTCGAGGTCGGCGCCGGGCTGCAGCGCGAGCGCGATGACGTCGGCGACCTCGGTGAACTCGGCGTCGCCGAAGCCGCGGGTCGCGAGCGCGGGCGTGCCGATGCGCAGGCCCGAGGTGACCATCGGGGGGCGCGGGTCGTTCGGCACCGCGTTGCGGTTGACGGTGATCCGGATCTCGTGGAGGAGGTCCTCGGCCTGCTTGCCGTCGATCGCCGCGTCTCGCAGGTCGACGAGGACGAGGTGCACGTCGGTGCCGCCGGAGCGGACCGAGATGCCGGCATCCTTCACGTCCTGCTGCGAGAGCCGGTCGGCGAGGATCGCCGCGCCCGAGACGGTGCGCTGCTGGCGCTCCTTGAAGGCCTCGGATGCCGCGAGCTTGAACGCGGTCGCCTTCGCGGCGATCACGTGCATGAGCGGGCCGCCCTGCTGACCCGGGAAGACGGCCGAGTTGATCTTCTTCGCGATGTCGGCGTCGTTCGTGAGGATGAAGCCCGAGCGGGGGCCGCCGATCGTCTTGTGCACCGTCGAGCTGACCACGTGCGCGTGCGGGACCGGCGAGGGGTGGAGGCCCGCCGCGACGAGACCGGCGAAGTGCGCCATGTCGACCCAGAGGAGCGCCCCGACCTCGTCGGCGATCGCGCGGAACGCGGCGAAGTCGAGCTGCCGCGGGTAGGCCGACCACCCGGCGATGATGACCTTCGGCTTGTGCTCGATCGCGAGGCGGCGGACCTCGTCCATGTCGACGAGCGAGGTCTCGGCGTCGACGCCGTACGCGACGATGTCGTAGAGGCGGCCGGAGAAGTTGATCTTCATGCCGTGGGTCAGGTGGCCGCCGTGGTCGAGCGACAGGCCGAGCAGGGTGTCACCGGGGCGGGCGATCGCGTGGAGGACCGCGGCGTTCGCCGAGGCACCGGAGTGCGGCTGGACGTTGGCGAACTCGGCGCCGAACAGTGCCTTGGCGCGCTCGATGGCGAGCTCCTCGGCGACGTCGACGACCTCACAGCCGCCGTAGTAGCGACGGCCGGGGTAGCCCTCGGCGTACTTGTTCGTGAGGACGGAGCCCTGCGACTGCAGCACCGAGACGGGAACGAAGTTCTCGGAGGCGATCATCTCGAGGAACCCGCGCTGGCGGTCGAGCTCGCGCTCGAGCACATCGGCGATCTCGGGATCGACCTCGGAGAGGGGGGCGTTGAACAGCGAATCGGTCATGACGATCTCCTGACGACGGCTTTCGGGATGAGGAATCTCGCATCGGCCCAGGCGCGCGGTCGAATGCCGTGTCAATCGCTCCCCGGTGGTAGCCCACCTCAACGCCAGTCGCGACTCTGCGAGCATAACGGATGCGGTCGCTGATACGCTGACCCGAACGGTTTTGTTAGGACACCTTACAGAACGGTGGTGGCGGTGCTCCCCCTCTCTCTCGTGCCCCTTCCGGCGGATGTCGACGTCCACGGAGGGACGCCCTTCCCCCTGCTCGGGGCCGGCGTCTCCGGGGACACGGATGCCGCAGACGCCCTCCGCACCCTGGTCGCAGCGCGGACGGGCATCGCACTGCCGGAGGGCGACGACGTCGTCCTGGCCGTGCAGGACGGCGGCCCTGCCGAGTCGTACGTGCTCGAGGTGTCGGCCGCCGGCATCCGTGTCACGGGAGCGGATGCCGCGGGGCTGTTCTACGGCGTGCAGACGCTCGGGCAGCTCGTCCGCCGCGACGGCGAGCGATGGGTGGTCCCGGCCGTCCGCATCGCCGACGCCCCGCGATTCGCCTACCGGGGCGTCATGCTCGACGTCGCGCGCCACTTCCACGACGTCGACACCGTCCGCGCCTACATCGACCGCGCGGCATCGCTGAAGTGCAACGTGCTGCACCTGCACCTCTCGGACGACCAGGGCTGGCGGCTCGAGCTCCGCTCGCGCCCCGCCCTGACGGCGACGGCGTCCGCAACGGCCGTCGGCGGCGCACCGGGCGGCTTCTACACGCAGGACGACTACCGCGCGATCGTCGCGCACGCGGCATCCCGTCACATGACCGTGGTGCCCGAACTCGACATGCCGGGGCACACCCATGCCGTCGGTCTGGCGTACCCCGAGATCACCGAACCGCCGGTCGTCGAGGTCATCACCGAGGGCTCGGCGCCGGTGGCGGGCGAGCCGTACACCGGCATCGGCGTCGGGTTCTCGTCGCTGCGCATCGGTGACGACGCGACCGACGCCTTCGTCCGCGACGTCTTCACCGAACTCGCCGGGCTCACGCCCGGACCCTGGCTGCACTTCGGTGGCGACGAGTCCCTCGGCACGTCCGCCGAGGCCTTCGCCGCCTTCGTCTCCCGCGCGAGCGAGATCATCGCCGCGCTCGGCAAGACCCCCGTCGCCTGGCACGAGGCCGGCGCCGCCGACGGCCTCGCCCCGGGGACGGTCGGCCAGTACTGGGGGTTCGTCGCGCCGACGGATGCCGCGCCGCGCCACGCCCGCGCGTTCGCCGAGCGCGGCGGTGAGGTCATCCTCTCGCCCGCCGACGCGGTCTACCTCGACATGAAGCCGACCGCCGACGCCGCGCTCGGGCTCACCTGGGCGAACGGGCCGACGAGCCTCGAACGCGCGTACGCCTGGGAGCCCGCCTCGATCGTCGAGGGGCTGGGCGAAGCGGCGATCCTCGGCGTGGAAGCGCCGCTGTGGTCGGAGACCGTCGCCAGCCTCGACGACATCGACGCGCTCGCCTTCCCCCGCATCGCCGCGGCCGCCGAGATCGCATGGTCGCCCGCTGCCGGCGACGAGCGGACGTGGGAATCGTTCCGTGCCCGCGTCGGCGGCTTGGGGCCGCTCTGGACGACGCTCGGCATCCGCTTCCCCGCGTCCTCGGAGGTGCCGTGGCGCACCTGACCCGCGTCATCCACTCCGCCCGGCTGATCGACGGCGGGGACGAGGCGCCCGACGCCTGGATCGGCGTCGCGGCAGGGCGCGTCGCCGCATCCGGAACCGGCGACGCCTGGCGCGCGCTCAGCGCCGACGAGGTCGTCGACGCGCGGGCGGTCGCCGGCGCCGGCGCCCTCCTCACCCCCGGCTTCATCGACCTGCACTGTCACGGCGGCGGTGGACACGCGCACGAGGACGGCGCCGAGGCCATCCGCGCGTCGCGGGCACTCCACCTCGCGCACGGGACGACGCGCGCGGTGATCTCCCTCGTCGCCGGGTCGCTGCCGGACCTCACCGCACGCGTGGGCGTCATCGCCGACCTGGCCGAAACGGACGCCTCCATCGTCGGCTCGCACCTCGAGGGTCCGTTCCTCGACACCGCGCATCACGGCGCGCACGACCCGGCACTGCTGATCGAGCCGACGCCGGACGCGGTGGACGCCCTGCTGGCCGCCGCCCGCGGCACGCTCGCGCAGGTCACCATCGCGCCGGAGCTGCCCGGCGGACTGGACGCCGTCACGCGCTTCGCCGACGCGGGCGTGGCGGTCGCCGTCGGCCACACCGGCGCCGACGCGGACGCCTCGCGTCGCGCATTCGACGCCGGCGCGACACTCCTCACGCACGCGTTCAACGCGATGCCGGGCCTGCACCACCGCGCGCCCGGGCCCGTCGGCGCCGCGACCGGCGACCCGCGCGTGACCATCGAGGTGATCGCGGACGGCGTGCACGTGCATCCCGATGTCATCCGGATGCTGTTCGCCGCCGCTCCCGGCCGCGTCGCGCTCATCACGGACGCAATGGCGGCCGCCGGCGCGCCCGACGGCGCGTACGTCCTCGGCGCGCTGCCGGTCACCGTGGCCGACGGCGTCGCGCGCCTCGCCGACGGCACGATCGCCGGATCCACCCTGACGCAGGATGCCGCCCTCCGCACCGCCGTTGCCGCGGGGGTGCCCCTGCCGGCGGCGGTCGCCGCGCTCACCGCGGTCCCGGCGCGGGCGATCCGCCGGCCGGAGCTGGGCTCGCTCGCCGTCGGCGCCGTCGCCGACGCGGTGCTCCTGGACGCCGAGCTGCAGGTGCGGCGGGTCTTCGTCGGCGGGGCCTGACCGGCATCCCGCCCGTTCTCCGGACGGATGCAGGGGCGGAGGCCTCCCGGCTTCCTGACGGCGGCATTCATCCGGAGAACGGTTCTGCACCGCCCCGGGCATCGCCGACGGGTCGGACAGGCACCCGGCGCAGGTTGCACCGGTCCGGAGTGGCGGATCCGGCGGTTCCGTGCCGACTGAACCTGCAGTCGGACACCGCCGCCAGGTATCCGCTCAGACGCCGGAGACGGCCTCCGCGGCGGCGAGCCCCAGCAGGGCCGCCCCGACCGCCCCCACCGGCACACCGCCGGGCACCGGGACGACGCGGTCGGCGAGGTCGAGTGAGCGGAGGAAGGCCGATCCGGATGCCGCGTGGCGCAGCGCCGCGCGGACGGGACCGCGCAGCCGCTCGCCGAGGTGCGAGACACCCCCGCCGAGGACGACGACGTCGACGTCGGCCGTGAGGACGAGCAGCTGCGCCGCCGCGGCCACGCCCTGCACGACCTCCCCGCGGATGGTCGAGGCCACCGGGTCGCCCGCATCGGCGGCGTCGAAGACGTCGGCGACGGGCAGGCTCCCGGGCGTCGCCCAGCGGGCGGCGACCCCGGCACCGCCGGCCAGCGCCTCGATGCAGCCGCGCTGGCCGCACGGACAGGCGGGACCGGCGGGGTCGACGCTGACGTGCCCGATCTCGCCGGCGGCGCCGCGCGCGCCGCGCCACGGCATCCCGTCCCGGACGATGCCGGCGGCGACGCCGGTCCCGAGGTTCAGGAATGCGATCGAGTCGGCGTCGGGCAGCAGTGCCGCGGCGCCGACGGCTGCGGCACGGACGTCGTTGTCGACGGCCGGCCGGACGCCGATGCGCTCCGCGACCGCGGCCGCCAGGTCGAGCTCGTCGATGCCGAGGTTGAGCGCGTGGCGGACGACGCCGCCGGGGGCGATCTGCCCCGGCACGCCGATGCCGACCGACCCGGGTGCCGCACCGCCGGTCAGTGCCGCGACGGCGGCGGCGATCCCGTCCACGACGGCATCCGCGCCCCAGCCGGTCGGCCGACGCACGCTCGCGACCACGCGGCCCTCGTCATCCGTCAGGGCCGCGAGGATCTTCGTGCCGCCGACGTCCAGTCCGATGCGCACTCAGCCCTTCACCGCCCCCGACACGAGGCCACCGGACATCCGCCCCTGCACCAGCAGGAAGAAGACCACGACGGGGACCGAGATGAGGGTGGATGCCGCCATCACCGCCCCCCAGTTGGTGGCCTCCGTCGCGGACTGGAACGACAGCAGCCACGGCGGCAGCGTGAGGGTGTAGCCGCGGAGGAGGAGGAGTGCCATCGTGAACTCGTTCCAGGCCTGGATGAAGGCGAAGACGCCGGTCGCGACGAGCCCGGGCGCGAGCAGGGGGAAGGTGACCCGCCAGAAGGCCTGCGATCGTGTGCAGCCGTCGATCATGGCCGCCTCCTCGAGGTCGATCGGCACCCCGGCGACGAAGCCGCGGAGGGTCCAGATCGTGAAGGGGACGACGGCGGCGACGTAGACGATCCCGAGCCCCAGGAGCGTATTCATGAGGCGCCAGTCGTCGATCATCCCGTAGATCGTGAACATCATCGCCTCGCCGGGGATCATCTGCACGATGAGCACCGCGACGATGAACGAGCGGCGTCCGCGGAAGCGGATGCGTGCCACCGCGATCGAGGCGAGGAACGCGAACAGCAGGGTCACGACGAGGACGCCCACGGTCACGATCGTCGAGCTCAGGAGGCCGTGCACGAAGTCGGTCTGCCCTGGCGCCGCCTCACGCGTCCACGCCGTCTCGTAGTTGCGGAGCGTGAAGTCGAAGGGCAGGAAGCTCGGCGTCCGGCTGATGATCGACTCGCCGCTGGTGAACGACATGTTGAGCATCCAGTACACGGGGAAGACCGAGCACACGAAGACGACGACCGCGGCGACGTGGAGCAGGATGCGTCCGAGCGGCGAGCGCCGACGCCGTCGAGCTGAGAGCGACCCGGGGGCGGGCGTCTTCGCCCGGCCGACGGCGCCGGCGACCTCGTCGACGCCGACCGTGGCGAGCTGCGCGGCAGGGGTGATCTGCGTGCTCACAGCTCCTCCTCCTTCAGGGTGGTGCGGACGTATCCCCACGAGAGTGCGAGCAGGAGGATGACGGTCAGGACGCCGATCGCACTCGTGACCCCGAACTCGCCGACGCCCTGCCGGAAGATGTAGGTGCCGAGCACGTTCGTCTCCGAGGCGAGCCCGCCGCGCTGCTGGAGCGTGTAGACCTGCGTGAAGATGCGGAGGTTCCAGATGACCTGCAGGACGACGACCACGGTGACGACGTTGCGCAGGTAGGGGAAGACGACGAGGCGGAACCGCTGCACCCCCGTCGCGCCGTCGAGTGATGCCGCTTCGAGCACCTCCCCGGGGACCTGTCCGAGGGCCGCGTAGAGGGTGAAGGCGGCGAACGGCACGCCCTGCCACACGACGATGATCGTGAGCACGAGGAAGAACGACCACGGGTTCAGCAGCCAGGAGTGGTTGGTGAAGTCCTGCGTGCCGGTGATCGCATTCAGCGCCCAGTTCACGAGGCCGTACTGCGTGTCGAAGATCCACCCCCAGACGGTCGTCGCCGCCAGCGGCGGCATGGCCCAGGCCAGCAGCAGCCCGATGGACACGAGGACCCGCCACCCCTTCCCCAGCCGGGTCATCAGCACGGCGACGAGAGCGCCGAGACCGACGATGCAGACGGTCATGACGACCATGAGCCCGAGGCTGCGCACCAGCACCATCGGGAAGTCCGAGGCGGTGAACACCTCGAGGTAATTCTCGACACCGACGACGCCCGGCAGCGTCCCCTGAACCTTGTTGCGGATCGAGTAGTCGGTGAAGGACTGGACGAGCATCAGGACGCCCGGGTAGCCGACCATGACCGCGAGGATGACCAGCGACGGGCTGAGGAGGGTCAGCGCCGCGGCGCCGTCCCGCCGACGACGGGCGCGTTCGCGGGCTCCGTCGGCGAACGCGTCGCGGGGCGCTGCACGTGGGGCGCGGGACGGTCGCGTGAGGGTGTCGGGCATCGTCGCCTTCCTCGGGATCGTGAGGTGGAGCCGGGGCGGCGGGGGCAGAGGACGCCCCCGCCGCGACCGGATCAGGAGTTGAGGATCGACTCGATCTGGCCGTCGAGCTCCGCGGCGATCTCGGCGACGTCGCCGCCCTGGGCGACCTTGACGAGTGCATCCTTGATGACGCCGGCGGATTCGACCTCGGACCACTTCGGGCTCGCGGGGACCGCCTTCGACGACGCGGCCGCCTTGGCCGCCTCCGCGGTGATCTGCCCCTCGGGCAGGTACTGCGCGAACGAGGTGCGGGCGGGGATGAGCCCGTTCTCGGCGAGGATCTTCTGGTACCCCTCCGAGAGGACGATCTCGAGCGCCGCCTCGGCCATCTGCGGCGCGTCGGACTTCGCCGCGACGGCGATGTTCGATCCGCCGGCGAAGACGGGGGCGACCTCGCCCGCCGTCATGCCGGGCAGCGCGAACGCCGTCAGGTCCTTGCCGGCCTCGTCGGGGCATCCGGGAGCTTCGGCGTCCGCTGCCGCGAGGATCGACCACTGCACCCAGCTGGGCGCGGAGAGGAACCCGATCTCGCCGGCGCAGAAGGGCACCTGCGGGTCGGTCTCGTCGGCGTCGGCCGGTGCGATGGTCGCGTTCTCGTAGACGTCCTGCAGCATCTCGAGCCCCGCGATGCCGCCCTCGCTCGAGAACCCGCCGACCCACTGGTCGCCGTCGAGCGTCGCGATCTCGCCGCCGTTGGCCCAGATGTAGGGCAGGGCGTTGTACCAGTCCTTGCCGGGTGCGTAGATGCCCGACTTGGTGGCGGAGGTGTTCTCGATCCCGGCCTGGACGTAGTCGGCCAGAGTCTCGGGCACCTCGCCGGAGTAGCTCGCCGGCGAGAAAAAGACTACGCGGGAGCCGGCGTAGTAGGGCGCCGCGTAGAGCGTGCCGTCCTCCGAGCCCAGCTCGACGAAGCTCTGCAGCAGGTCGTCGCCGCCGAGGTCCGACTGGATGCCGGACAGGTCGGCGAACAGGCCCTGTTCGATGAAGCCGGGCGCCTGGGTGTTGCCGACCTCGACGAGGTCGGGGGCGTCGTTCGACGAGAGGGCTGCGACATAGCCCTCGGCCGTGTCGGCCCACGTCTTCTCCTCGACGGTGAGGGTCCAGCCTTCGTGCTCCTCCTCGAAGGTCGTCTTGAGATAATCGCGCGCGTCCTGCGGGGTGTCGGTGCCGACGAGCCACACGGTCAAGTCGCCGGTCTCCGCGCTCTCGGCAGCGGGAGATGTGCCGCCGGCGCAGCCGGAGAGGACGAGGGCGGACGCGCCGAGGAGCGACAGTGCTCCGAGGGTCTTCTTCATAGCGGTTCCTTCATTCATGGATGGGGCGGTCCGGGCGGGCCGCCGGTGGGAGGGGTGGAGCGGATGCTGCCGGTGGAGCGGCGTCAGGACACCCCGAGTCGGCCGGAGAGGACCATGACAGCGGCGCCGCGGAGGACGATGTCCTCGCTCTGCGCCGACATGCGCACCTGGAGCCCGTCGTGGAACGTGGCGAGCGTGCGGGTGCGCACCGTCTCGGCCGCGGCCTCCGCGAGGGCGCCGCCGAGCAGGTCGGATGGGCCGGAGAGCGTGATCTCCGACAGGTCGAGGGCGCCGACGATGGGCGCGAGCGCGATGCCGAGCCGCTCCCCCGCGTCGCGCAGGACGCCGGTGGGGTCGTCGCTCGTGGCGAGTCGCTCGGTCAGGGACGGGACGGCGAGCCAGGCCTCGAGGCATCCGATCTTCCCGCAGGCGCACCGCGGCCCGCCGTCGGTGCCGACGGTGACGTGCCCGATCTCGCCGGCCGCGAAGCGGGCGCCGGCGAGCGGTTCCCCGCCGGTGAGGAGGCCGGCGCCGACACCGCGGCCGACCCGGATGAGGATCACGTCGTCGCCGGCGCCGCCGAAGGTGTGCTCGGCGAGGACAGCGGCGTTGGCGTCGTTCGCGACGAGGACGGGAAGACCCAGCTCGGCTTCGAGCCTGCCGCTGAGGTCGAGGTCCGACCACCCGAGGCCGGGCGCGGCGAGGACGACGCCCCGGTCGTCGACGACACCGGGGGTGCCGACGCCGAGGCCGAGCACGGGGGCGTGCGCATCGGCGATCACCGCACGGGCGAGGTCGATCACGGCGGGGAGGATGCCGGCCGGGTCGGCGGGGACGTCGACCTCATGGCGGGCGACGATCTCGCCGTCGAGGGTCAGCACGGCCCCGACGAACCGGTCGCTGCCCGACAGGTCGAGACCGGCGATGCGGTGCCCGGCGCGGGCGATGTCGACGAGGATGGCGGGTTTGCCGGGTCCGGATGCCTCCCGCACGCCCCGTTCGACGACATAGCCGTCCGCGATGAGGCCCGCCACGAGGTCCGAGATCGTCACCCGGGTGAGGCCGGTCTCGCGGGAGAGGTCGGCGCGGCTCATCGCTCCGTCCGAGAACAGCGACTGCAGCACGAGTGCACGGTTGTGGGCCCGGGCATGCTCGGGGAGGATCTTTCCGCCCGCCCTGCGGGGACGTGCGGACGAGGTCTTCGTCGGTGTCGACATGTTTGTTAGTAGACCTTACGAATCCGCCTTCGACAAGATCCGCGGACCGATTTGCAAGCAGTCTTAACAAACTCGTTACACTCCGGGGCGGCACTGCTCCCCCGTAGGATCGACGCATGTCCGAGCTCCCCCATGTGCGCCCCGAACGACCCGCGGAGCCGCAGCCGGCGGGGACCCGATCCCCGCTGTCCGCCCTCGATCTGCTCTCGCTGCTGTGCGCCCTCTTCGCGGTGGGCACCATGGCGTTCTGGGGCTTCACCGCGTGGGATGCCCCGTGGAACCTCGTCTTCGGGATCGGCACGCCGCTGCTGACGCTCATCTTGTGGGGGCTGTTCGTCTCCCCCCGCGCCGTCTTCGTCGTGCACCCGTTCGCTCGCGGGGTGATCGAGCTGCTCATCTACCTCTCGGCGACGATCGCGTGGTGGAGCGGCGGGCAGGTGTGGATCGGACTGGGCTTCGCCGTCGTGGCGGTCACCGTCGGCGTGCTCTCGGGACGGAAGCGTGTGGCGTGAGCGACGTCCTCACCCTCCTCCGCGACGCACTCGGAGAGCGCATCGACACCTCCGACGCCGCGCTGGATGAGGCGCGGGCCGACAAGTCCGGCCATCGCGCCGCGAGCCGGCCGCTCGCCGTCGTCCATGCGCGCTCGGTGGCCGACGTGCAGGAGACCCTCCGCATCGCGGCGGCGACCGGGACCCCGGTCGTGACCCGCGGCGCCGGAACCGGGCTCGCCGGCGGGGCGAACACCGGGGCGGGCGAGATCGCACTGTCCGTCCGAGGCATGGACCGCGTGCTCGAGGTCCGCGCGGACGACCTGCTCGCGGTCGTCGAACCCGGCATCCTCAACGCCGACCTGAACCGCGCGCTCGCACCGCACGGCCTGTGGTGGGCGCCCGACCCGGCGAGCCGGGAGATCTCCACCGTCGGCGGGAACATCGCCACGGGGGCGGGCGGACTGCTGTGCGCGAAGTACGGCGTCGTCCGCGACGCGGTGCTCGCCCTCGACGTCGTCCTGGCCGACGGCACCCTCATCTCGACCGGCCACCGCAGCGTGAAGGGGGTCACGGGGTACGACCTGACGGCCCTCCTCATCGGTTCCGAGGGGACCCTCGGTGTGGTCGTGGGTGCCACGCTGAAGCTGCGACGCCTCGTGCCCGGCCAGACCCGAACCCTCACCGCGACCTTCCCGGGCGTCCGCGCGGCCGCGGCAGGCTCCGCCGCCGTGACCGCGTCTGGTGTGCAGCCCGCGATCATGGAGCTGATGGATGCGGCCAGCCTGGCGGCGTCGCACGCGCTGCTGGGCCTGCCCGCACCGACGCCCGGCGCGGCGCAGCTCACGGTGCAGACCGACGGCCCGGACGCCGTCGGCGAGCAGGCGGCGATCGCCGACGTGCTGACCCGCTCGGGCGGTGTCGTGCGGCTGGCGGCCGACGCCGCCGAAGCGGAGCGGCTGTGGGCGGTGCGCCGATCTATGCACCCCGCGATGGAGCGGCTGGGCACGACGCTCATCGAGGACGTCTCGGTGCCTCGGAGCGCACTCCCGGCGATGTTCGACGAGATCGCGCGCATCGAGCGCGAGTTCGGTCTCGCCATCCCGACGGTGTGTCATGCGGGCGACGGCAACCTCCACCCGAACTTCATCTTCGACGGCGACGACGTCCCCGATCATGTCTGGGACGCGGCGGATGCCCTCTTCCGTGCCGCCATCGCACTCGGCGGCACCCTGACCGGTGAGCACGGGATCGGCGTGCTCAAGCGACGGTGGCTCGCCGACGAACTGGGCGAGACGCAGTGGCGGCTGCAGCGCGGGATCAAGGCGGTCTTCGATCCCAGCGGCATCCTGAACCCCGGGAAAGTGTTCGTCCACTCGTCCTGAGGCGTCCTCCCCCGCGCGCGGGCGGTCCTCAGCCGCGTCGGAGCGCGGCGGCGACGGGCGACCCGCCGGCCACGGGAGTCGGCTGCGCCGTTCGCGAGAGCACGATCGACACGAGGCCGACGACTCCCGGGATCGTGGCCGGCAGCACCCCGACGGCGCTGCCCGATCCGGGCGCCAGGAGCGGCAGCGCGACGGCGAAGACGATCGAGAGGCCGAGACCCAGGCTGGTCGCCGCCAGCGGGATGTGGCTCCAGGGCCGGGGGATCACGCCGACGCGGAGGACGGCGACGGATGCCGCAGACGCGAGGATGAACGACGCCACCGTGCCGAGTGCGGCGGTGGCCGCCGCCGACGCGCCCCCGGCGTACCCGGTCGGCCCTGCCCACCACACCGCCTGCGCGAACCCGAGGGCGCCGAGACCCAGCACGACGGCCATACCCGCAGGGCGCCGAGCGACAACGCTCTCCTCGGGCCGCAGGCCCCACGCGTAGACGGCGCAGGCCGCCGCCGTCAGCAGGGCCGCCCCGAGCGTCAATGCCACGGACACGCGGTCACCCGTCGCGACGGCGAGCGCGGCGAAGACGCCGAGGACGCTCTGCGCCAGCAGCAACAGCCCGCCGACGAACCACGACCACACCGTTGTGCGTTGCATGAGCCACACCCTAGGCGCGCGGCCGCGGCCGTGTCATCGGGTGCAGCGGACTCGTGAGCCGTGTGAGCGGACTCTCATGCGAGGCGTGCGGGCCTCGCACTCACACGCCCTGCCAGTGCGGCTTGTGGGCGAACGCGTAGCGGTAGTAATCGGCATCCGCCAGCCGCGACGCCGCCGGCTCGTCGAGGACGACCGTGACGTGCGGGTGCAGCTGGATGGCGGACGCCGGGAGCGACGCGGTCACCGGCCCCTCGACCGCCGCTGCCACCGCCGCCGCCTTGCCGGCACCGAACGCCAGCAGGACGAGGTGACGCGCCTGCAGGATGGTGCCGAGGCCCTGCGTGATGCAGTGCACGGGCACCTCGTCGACGGAGTCGAAGAACCGCGCGTTGTCCCGGCGGGTCTGCTCGACGAGCGTCTTGACCCGGGTACGCGACGCGAATGACGATCCCGGCTCGTTGAAGCCGATGTGACCGGACGTCCCGATCCCCAGGATCTGCAGGTCGACGCCGCCGGCGTCGGCGATCGCCCGCTCGTACTCCTCACCCGCGTGCTCGGCGCGCTCGAGCGCGCCATCGGGCGTGCGGATGCGGGCCGGGTCGAATCCCAGCGGCTCGATCACCTCGCGCCGGATGACGGACCGGTAGCTCTCCGGATGATCGGGGTCGATCCCGACGTACTCGTCGAGCGCGAAACCGCGCACCTGCGAGACGTCGACGCCGACGAGTCGCCTCCGGAGCGCCTCGTAGACGGGCAGCGGGGTCGAACCGGTCGCGAGTCCCAGGACGGTGTCCGGGCGTGTACGCACGCGGCGCTCGATCTCGGCGGCGACGAGGTCCCCGGCCTCGGCTGCGGACCCCGCGATGACGACCTCGGCCACGGACCACTCCTCCCGCACATCGCCCATCGACGCGCGGAGCCAGTGTACGGGCGCGGTCCGCCGCATTGACGAGGCGTTCAGCCTCGACCTGGCACGCTCGGAGGGTCCCCATCGGCTGAGGAGGTCCCGCGTGCCCGCCATCCGCCCGTTCATCGCCCCGCCGCAGACGGTGCTGCGCATGAGCGTCGCGGCCCTCGTCGCCGGCGCCGCGATCGCCATGACGAGCGCCTGCGCACCGGCCGACGATGCCGCGCCGCAGACGCGATCCGACGCGTGCGGTGCCGTCTCCACGGCGGTGAACGAGGCCATGTCGACGTTCAGCGACGTGGATGCAGCAGACCTCCCGGCGGCGGCGGAGGCGACGGAGGCCGTCGCGGCGCAGCTGGACCTCGCGGCGGACGCGGTCACCGAACCGGCCGTCGACGCCGCCCTCTCGGATCTGCGGGCGGGGTTCGACGCGCTGGCTGAGGCATCCTCATCGGCTGCGACGGGCGGTGCCGCCGGCCTCGGCGACCTCGCCGAGGCGACCGAGCGGATCCGCACCGGCGTCGCAGCATTCCGCGACCTCTGCGGCGCGTGAGTGGCATTCAGCCCACGTCGCGTACCATTTCCTCAGCGACGAGATCCCGCACCCTGCGGGCTCCGGAACGCCAGGACGCACCTCGGGGGAGATCGATGTCCGAGATCATCACACGCCACGACGCGCAGGACGCGCCGCCCGCCGACGGATCCGTCGATGTCCGGTGGGCCCCTGCCGAACCCGCGCCGAAGCCGCGCCGCCTCTGGCTGAAAGTCGGCCTCCCCGTCGCCGCCGTGACCGTCGGCGCCGTCGTGTGCTCGCTCGTCCTCATCGCCCCCGGCACCTCCACCGCCGGCGTCGCAGTCGGCGGGCAGACCACGGCGATGGCGGCCGACTCGATCTCCTCGCGGCTCTCGTCGATCGAGGTGTCGCTCGGCGACGGCGGACCGACGGTGTCGGCCGCGGACCTCGGCGCGTCCGTGGATGCGGCAGCCCTCGCGGACGCCGCCTTCGCGCAGAGCCCCATGTGGAACGTCACGTCCTGGTTCGCGGAGTACGACGGCGGTGAGGTCGCCCTCGACACCGCGCGCGCGACGGCCGCGCTCCGCGCCGCAGCGCCGGACTCGTTCACCGACCCGACCCCGGCAGCCGTCGCCTTCGACGGATCCGTCTACACCGCCACGCCCGCGCAGGACGGCACCGGGATCTCGCTCGAATCGGTGCGCACCGCACTCGAGGGCGCGCTCAGGGACGGCGTCGACCGTGTCACGGTCGACCCGACGCCCGAGCCCGTCCCCTCCGACATCACGACGGATGCCGCGGAAGCGGCGGTCGCGACGCTGAACGGCATGATCGACGAGGCCGGGTTCTACGCCGGCGACGAGAACATCGTGCGCGTGTCGGCGAAGCGGCTCGCCTCGTGGCTGACCGTCGCGCCCGACGAGTCCGGTGCGTTCGTCATCACCGCCGACGCCGCCGCCGTGCAGGAGACGGTGGACGGTCTCGCCGGCAAGGTGAACCAGGATCCTCAGACCGCGCAGGTGCTCAGCAACGAGTCAGGCACCGTGCTCTCGACGATCGTCGAGGGCCAGGATGGTCGCGTCCTCGGGGACGTCGGCGGCGTCGCACGCGATTTCGCCGATCAGCTCGCAACGGGCAGCGCCGCGTACGCCCTCCCCGTCGATGTGACGCCGCGCGACACGGTAAGCACGGTGCGCCTCGCCGAGGTGGACCTCGGCGAGCAGCGGCTCTACCTCAAGGAGAACGGCAAGGTCATCGACACCTGGCTCATCTCGAGCGGTCGCGACGGCGCGGTCACCTTCACCGGTCGCTATTCCATCGGCTGGCGGACGCCCCTCCAGGACATGAAGGGCACGTCCCGCGACACCGGCTCGAAGTACACCCAGCCCGACGTGCCGTGGGTGATGTACTTCAACGGCAACCAGGCGTTCCACGGCGCGTACTGGCACAACAACTTCGGCAGCCAGATGAGTGCGGGATGCGTCAACATGCCGCCGCCGCTCGCGAAGAAGCTCTACGACTGGATGCCTGACGGCGGAGACGTCTGGATCCATTCCTGATCGGCGATCATGACGCGGGCATGTGCGACCCGGCGCCATCCCCGTTAGCCTGTGCTCATGGCTGACCTCCGCGTGGAAGAACTGTCGGCGTCGACGATCGTCGCCGTGAACACCCTCTCGCTCAAGCCGGGCCAGGAACGCTTCATCGCACCCGAGAGCTATGCGATCGCCGCGACCGTCGTCGACCCCGCCACATCGTGGCAGCGGGTCATCCTCGACGGTGACGAGGTGGTCGGGTTCGTGAGCGCGGGCTTCGACGCCGACGCGCCGCACGAGCACTTCCGCTCCGTGCTGTGGCGCATCAACGTGGATGCCGACGATCAGGGTCGCGGCATCGGTCGCTACGCGGTCGAGCAGCTCACCGGCGAGGCGCGCGCCCGCGGTTTCGACCATGTCAACGTCATCTACGAGGCGGGCGAGGGCGGCCCGGACGCCTTCTTCCGCCGCGTCGGGTTCACCCCCGTCGACGAGACCGAATACGGCGAGGTCGTTGCGCAGATCAAGCTCTGACGCTCCCCGAACGCACGGATGCCCCGGCCCGCTCTCGCGGCCGGGGCATCCGTCTGTGCGGGTCAGTGCCCGTCGATGATGCCGTTCAGCGTCGCCGAGGGACGCATGACCTTCTCGACGAGCGCCGGGTCGGGACGGTAGTACCCGCCGATCTCGGCGGGCGAGCCCTGCACCGCGACCAGCTCGGCGACGATGGTCTCCTCGTTGGAGCTCAGCGCCTCCGCGACCGGGGCGAACGCCGCGGCGAGCTCGGGGTCGACGGTCTGGCGGGCGAGCTCCTGCGCCCAGTAGGTCGCCAGGTAGTAGTGGCTGCCGCGGTTGTCGATCGTGCCGAGGGCGCGACCGGGCGACTTGTCCTCCTCGAGGAAGGTGCCGGTGGCGGCGTCGAGCGTGTCGGCGAGGACCTGGGCGTGCGCGTTGCCGGTGTAGTCGGCGAGGTGCTCGAAGGATGCCGCCAGCGCGAAGAACTCGCCGAGGGAGTCCCACCGCAGGTAGTTCTGCTCGACGAGCTGCTGCACGTGCTTGGGTGCAGAGCCGCCCGCGCCGGTCTCGAAGAGTCCGCCGCCGGCGAGCAGCGGGACGATCGAGAGCATCTTGGCGCTCGTGCCGACCTCGAGGATGGGGAAGAGGTCGGTGAGGTAGTCGCGCAGCACGTTGCCGGTGACCGAGATGGTGTCCTCGCCGCGGCGGATGCGCTCGAGCGAGTACCGGGTCGCGTCAGCCGGGGCGAGGATCTCAATCGTGAGCCCCTCGGTGTCGTGCTCGGCGAGGTAGGCCTTCACCTTCGCGATCAGGTTCGCGTCGTGGGCGCGGGTCTCGTCGAGCCAGAAGACGGCGGGGACACCGGTGGCGCGGGCGCGCGTGACGGCCAGCTTCACCCAGTCGCGGATGGCGACGTCCTTCGTCTGCGTGGCACGCCAGATGTCACCCGGCTGCACGGCGTGCGCGAGGAGGACCACGCCCGCCGAGTTCACGACCTCGACGGTGCCCGCCGCCGCGATCTCGAACGTCTTGTCGTGCGAGCCGTACTCCTCGGCCGCCTGCGCCATGAGGCCGACGTTCGGCACGGAGCCGATGGTGGCCGGGTCGAGCGGTCCGTTCGCGATGACGTCGTCGATCGTCGCCTGGTAGACACCGGCGTAGGACGAGTCGGGGATGACGGCGATCGTGTCGTCCTCGCCGCCGTCGGCACCCCAGAGCTTGCCGCCGTTGCGGATGAGGGCCGGCATGGAGGCATCCACGATCACGTCCGAGGGGACGTGCAGGTTCGTGATGCCCTTATCGGAGTTGACGTACGACAGGCGCGGGCCGACGGCGATGGCCGCCTCGAACGCGGCACGGATCTCGTCGCCGCCCTCGACGTCGCCGAGGCCGCCGAGGATCGCCCCGAGGCCGTCGTTGGGGGTGAGTCCCGCCGCGGCGAGCGTGTCGCCGAAGCGCGAGAAGACGTCCGCGAAGAACGCGCGGACGACGTGACCGAAGATGATCGGGTCGCTGACCTTCATCATCGTCGCCTTGAGGTGCACGGAGTACAGGACGTTCTCCGCCTTCGCCTGGGCGACGGTGTCGGCGAGGAAGGCGTCGAGCGCCTTCGCCGAGAGGAAGGTCGCGTCGACGACCTCGTCGGGCAGGACCTTGAGACCCGACTTCAGCTCAGTGACGGTGCCGTCCTCGCCCGTGAAGCGGATGGTCAGCACGTCGTCGTTCTCGATGACCGTCGAGGTCTCGTTGGACTTGAAGTCGTCGTGGCCGAGCGTCGCGACGCGGGTCTTGGAGCCGTCGGCGAACGCTTTGTTGCGGTGCGGGTGCTTGCGTGCGTAGTTCTTCACCGACAGCGGCGCGCGGCGGTCGCTGTTGCCCTCGCGCAGAACGGGGTTCACCGCGGATCCCTTGATGCGGTCGTAGCGGGCACGGACGTCCTTCTCGGCGACGTCCTTCGGCTCGTCCGGGTAGTCCGGGATGTCATAGCCTGCGGCCTGGAGTTCGGCGATGGCCGCCTTCAGCTGCGGGATGGATGCCGAGATGTTCGGCAGCTTGATGATGTTGGCCTCGGGCAGTGTCGCGAGACCGCCGAGCTCGGCGAGCGCGTCGCCGACCTGCTGCTCGGGGGTGAGGTTCTGCGGGAAGGCGGCGAGGATGCGACCGGCGAGCGAGATGTCGCGGGTCTCGATGCCCACCCCGGCCTTGCCGGCGAACGCTTCGACGATCGGCAGGAAGGACGCCGTCGCCAGCGCCGGCGCCTCGTCGGTGTAGGTGTAGATGATGGTGGAATCGGGCACGTGTCGTCTCCAGGAAAAGGGCGTCGCGGATCGGTCTCAGCGTATCGCACCGCCCCGGTTTCTCTCGATGTCGAGATATCTCCCCGCCCTGATCCCGGGCGTGCGCGACGACGCCTGCGCGGACGCTAGGGTGAGCCCGTGCCGCGCTTCGATCTGCCCCTCGACGACCTCCGCGACTATCGCCCGGAGGTCCGCGTGCCGGACGACTTCGACGACTTCTGGCGCAGCACCGTCGCGGGCGCGCGGGATGCCGGGGGTGCCGTCGCGGTGGCGCCGGTGCCGACGCCGCTCCGCGGCATCGACGCGTTCGACGTCACCTTCCCCGGGTTCGCGGGCGACCCCGTCAAGGGATGGCTGCTCCTTCCCGCGCAGCGCGACGCCCCGTTGCCGACCGTCGTGGAGTTCAACGGCTACGGCGGCGGCCGGGGCCTTCCGGTCGAACGACTCGGATGGGCGGCGTCCGGCTACGCGCACCTCTTCATGGACACCCGTGGGCAGGGCAGCGCCTGGGGCGCGGGCGGTGCCACGCCCGACCCGCACGGCACCGGGCCGGCCTTCCCCGGTTTCATGACCCGCGGGATCGACGACCCCGAGACCTACTACTACCGTCGCGTGTTCACCGACGCGGTTCGGGCGATCGACGCCGTCCGCACGCTGCCGGAGGTGGATGCGGCGCGCGTCGCCGTCTGCGGCGGCAGCCAGGGCGGCGGCATCGCCATCGCCGCCGCCGCGCTCAGCGACGATCTGGTCGCCGTCATGCCGGACGTCCCCTTCCTCTGCCACTTCGAGCGCGCCGTCGGGATGACCGGCCGGGACCCGTACGAGGAGGTCGCGCGCTACCTCGCCGTCCACAGGGGCGCGGAGGCCCGCGTGTTCGAGACGCTGTCCTACTTCGACGGGGTGAACTTCGCGGTGCGGGCAAATGCCGCATCCCTCTTCTCCGTCGCACTGCTCGACCCGATCTGCCCGCCCTCGACCGTCTTCGCGGCGTACAACGCCTGGGGCGGTGCCGACAAGGAGATCGAGGTCTTCCCGTTCAACGAGCACGAGGGCGGCCAGGCGTACCAGTGGATGCGGCAGGCGGAGTTCCTCGCCGCCCGCATCTGACGATCAGTCGAACGGCGGCCGCTCGCCCGTCCCGCGCTCGATGATCCACGTCGGCAGGGTGATCTGCCGCACGAAGCCGGACGGATCCCCGATCCGCTCGATGGCCAGCTGCGCCGCGCGGCGACCGAGCTCGAGCGGGTCGTAGGAGATCACCGAGACGCCGAGGACGTCGCCCGTGTCGAAGTCGTCGAACCCCACGAGCGCCGTGCGTTCGTCGCCTCGCTCACGCAGCACCCGCAGGGCTCCGACGGTGACGCGGTTGTTCCCGGCGATGACCGCCGTCGGACCGTCGCCGTCCGCCCAGAGCGCCCGGACGAGGTCCGTCGGCGACAGGGCGAGATCGTCGCCCAGCACCTCCCACGGCGTGCTGTCGACGCCGACCTCCGACAACGCCTGCCGATAGCCGGCGAGTCGCTCGGACTGCGTCCAGACGGATGCCGGGTTGCAGACGTAGGCGATGCGTCGGTGCCCTCGCGTCACGAGGCGTCGCGTCGCCTCGAGGACGGCGGCGCGGTTGTCGAGCACGATGGCGTCGGCTGCGAGGTTGCGGGCCGGCCGGTCGATGGCGATCACCGGGGTGCCGAGCTGCCGCTCGCCCTCGAGGTAGGACTGGTCGTCGCCCACGGGGATGAGCAGCAGTGCGCCGACCCGCTGGGCCAGCAGCGCATCGGCGACACGGCCCTCGCCCTCTTCGGTGTCGTCCGTCGTCGCGACCACGAGGCTGAAGCCGTGCGCCGAGAGCTCCTTCTCGATGCCGGCCGCCACCTTGTAGTAGAAGGGGTTGCTCAGCTCGCCGATGATGAAGCCGACCGTCCGGCTGCCGCCTCGGCGCAGCCCCTGCGCGAGGCTGTTCGGCCGGAAGCGGAGCCGCTTGGCCGCCCCCAGGACGCGTTCGACGGTGAGCGGTGCCACCAGCTCACGCTGCGCGAACACGCGCGAGACCGTCTTCGAGCTGACTCCCGCGAGCCGCGCAACGTCATCCAGCGTCGCCCGCTGTTGTACCGTCATCGGTCCTCCTGTCGCGAGAATAGCATCCTCGATGCGAAATGACGACGGTGGACATTCTGACGACATACGTCCTTGTAGAGCGTTGTTTAGTCGGAAAAAAATTCCCGATAAAGAAAGATTTCTGCAAGCCAGATCGAGACGGGACAGGACAAGACAGCGCTGACATTTCATGCTTGTGAAGCGTTTCGAATCGGTCTACCGTGAGCGCCATCGGCAACGCAGCCGACCCGCACCCGAGTGGTTTCGAAGATGAATCTGACAGGAGACGCACACATGGCACGCACACGGATCGGCGCCGCGATCGCGACGCTCACCGTCGCCGGCATCGCCCTCGCCGGCTGCGCCGGCGGTGGCGCACAGCCCGCCGGCGACAACACCATCGACGGGGAGGTGGCCGGCGACATCAAGGTCGTCACCTGGCGCACCGACCTCGTCGAGGACGGCACGTTCGAGGAGTACGCGAAGGAGTTCAACAAGAAGTACCCCGACGTCAACGTCACGTTCGAGGGCATCACCGACTACGCGGGCGAGATGATCACCCGCATGTCGACAACGAACTACGGTGACGTCATCGGCATCCCGGCCATCAAGCCCGACCAGTACGAGCAGTTCCTCGAGCCGCTCGGCGAGACCTCGTCGTTCGAGGACACCTATCGCTTCCTCCCCGCCGCCAGCTACGACGGCACGCAGTACGGGATCGCCTTCGGCGGCAACGCGAACGGCATCGTCTACAACAAGAAGGTCTTCGAAGAGGCGGGCGTGACGGATCTCCCCACCGACGAGGCGTCGTGGCTCGAGGCCCTGCAGCTGGTGAAGGACAACACGGACGCCGTGCCGATGTACACCAACTACAAGGACGGGTGGCCGCTCACCCAGAGCTTCGGCAACCTCGGCGTCATCACCAACGACCCCGACGCGCCCATCACGATGGCCGAGGACCCGGCTCCCTGGACCGAGGGCTCGGACGTCTACGCGATCGACTCCCTCCTGTACGACACCGTCGAGGCGGGGCTGACCGAGGAGGACCCGCTCACGACGAACTGGGAGCAGTCCAAGGTCGACCTCGGCACCGGCAAGATCGCCACGATGCCGCTGGGCTCGTGGGCCATCTCGCAGATGCAGGCCGCGGCCGAGGACAACGGTGCGTCGGCGGACGACATCGGCTACATGGCCTTCCCGGCCAACGTCGACGGCACCCAGTACGCCGTCATCGGCGGCGACTACAACCTCGCGGTCAGCCGCCACTCGAAGGCGAAGGCCGCCGCGTGGGCGTGGATCCAGTGGGTCGCCGCGGACTCGGGCTACACCGAGGCGCAGGGCATGATCTCGCCCGTCATCGACAAGCCGCTCCCGGACAACCTCGCCGGATTCGAGGACTCCGGCGTCGAGCTCATGGAGATCAACGCCGCCCCCGCCGGCAAGGAGGGCCTGATCAACTCGATCGCGGACGACTCGCAGATCGACCTCTACGGTCCGCTCTACCGGCAGAAGCTCGTCGACATCGCCCGCGGCGCTGCCGACGGCGACAAGGAGAGCTACTTCTCCGAGCTCAACGAGCGCTGGGGCGCATCGGTCGAGAAGCTCGGCTGAGGAGCACCCCTCTGATGGCGATCGCAACTCCCGGCTCCGCTTCCGCGGACGCCCCTGCGGTCCTGTCCGCGCCCTCGCGGGCGCGCCGGCTGCGCGGCTCACGTCGCGCAGCCGGCGCCCCGGCGTCGGGGACCCGCGGGGCGGGACGCGGCTTCCTCCAACGCCTCACCCCGTGGCTCTTCCTCTCGGGCGCCGTCGGGCTGCTGCTGCTGTTCACCTACTGGCCGGCACTGAACCTCTTCTACTACTCCGTCACGGACTGGGACGGCATCGACCTCGAGAAGAACCTGGTCGGGTTCGACAACTACGTGCAGGTGTTCACCGATCCCCGCATCTTCAGCGTCTTCTGGGTCGGCCTCTACTACTTCGCCGCCTCCTTCCTGCAGATGGCCATCGCCCTCTACTTCGCGGTGATCCTCAGCTTCTCGACGCGGTTCTCGAACCTCTTCCGCGGCATCCTCTTCTTCCCGTATCTGATCAACGGGGTCGCGATCGGCTTCGTCTTCCTCTACCTGTTCCAGCCGGGCGGCACCCTCGACACCGTGCTCGGCTGGTTCGGGCTCGCCGACCCGCCGCAGTGGCTCGGCGACCCGGACGTCGTCAACTGGTCGCTCGCCGGCACGTCGGTCTGGCGGTACACCGGACTCAACTTCGTCCTCTTCCTCGGTGCGATCCAGTCCATCCCGCGCGAGCTCTATGAGGCGGCAGAGCTCGACGGTGCGAACAAGTGGCAGCAGTTCTGGTCGATCATCGCCCCCGGCATCCGTCGGATCATCGGCCTGTCCTTCATCCTCGCCATCGCCGGAAGCCTGTCGGTGTTCGAGGTGCCGTTCATCATGACCGGCGGCGCGAACGGGTCGGCGACGTTCGTCATCCAGACGCTGCAGACCGCGTTCTCCTTCCGACAGGTCGGTCTCGCCTCCGCCATGGCCGTCGTACTGCTGGCGATCGTCCTGACCGTCACCTGGATCCAGCGACGCGTGTTCCCCGACGAGAAGGTCGATCTCACATGACCGCCACACTGATGCCGCCGACGCGGCCCACCCCGCTCCCCCGCCGCCGCTCCGCGCGGACGCCCCTGCAGCGACTCGGCAGCATGAGCGCGACCGCCGCGAAGTACACGAGCCTCGTCATCGCCGCAGTCGTCACGCTGCTGCCGCTGTCGGTGCTGCTGTTCGCCAGCATGAAGAGCTCGAGCGAGTACGCGTCGACCGGGCCGTTCGACCCCCCGTCCAACTGGTTCAACTTCGACAACTTCGTGACGGCGTTCACCAGCGGCAAGATGCTCGAGGGATTCGTCAACACGAGCATCGTCCTGGCCGTGTCGCTGGTCGGGACCATCATCATCGGCACGATGGCGGCCTACGCCCTCGACCGCTTCGCCTTCCGCGGCAAGAAGCTCGTGATGGGACTGTTCCTGCTCGCGACCCTCATCCCGGGCGTGACGAGCCAGGTCGCGACGTTCCAGCTGGTGAACGGGTTGGGGCTCTACGACACGAAGGCCGCGCTGATCCTGCTCTTCATGGGCACCGACATCATCGCGATCTACCTCTTCATCCAGTTCATGCAGTCGATCCCGGTCTCACTCGACGAGGCGGCGATGATCGACGGCGCGAACCGATGGACGATCTACTGGCGCGTCGTGCTCCCGCTCCTGCGCCCGGCCATCGCGACGGTCGTCATCATCAAGGGGATCGCGGTCTACAACGAGTTCTACGCACCCTTCCTCTACCTGCCCTCCGAGGGCATGATCTCCACCTCCCTCTTCCGATTCAAAGGGCCCTTCGGCGCGCAGTGGGAGGTGATCGCCGCGGGGACGCTCGTCGTCATCATCCCGACGCTGATCGCCTTCCTGCTGCTGCAGCGCTGGATCTACCAGGGCCTGACCTCAGGAGCCGTCAAGTGACCCACCTCTCCCGCCGTCCGCTTCACGACGGGTGGACCGTCCGCGCTGCCGCAGGGCCGGTCTCCCCCGCCCTCGAGGGCGTCGACGTCGCAGCATCGGTGCCCGGCAGCATCCACGTCGACCTGCTCGCCGCGGAGCTCATCCCCGATCCCTTCCACGGGAACAACGAGGCGCTGCTCGCATGGATCGGCCTCGTCGACTGGACGTACCGGACCACCTTCGACTGGCAGCCGGACGCGCTCGACCGTCACGACCTCGTCTTTGACGGGCTCGACACCGTCGCGACCATCCGGCTGAACGGTGTCGTCGTCGCGGACGTCGCCAATCAGCACCGGTCCTACCGGTACGACGTGGACACGCTGCTCCGTGAGGGCGCCAACGAGCTCGAGGTCGCCTTCCGCGCCCCCGTGCCGTACGCGAATCAGGCGAGCCTCGAGCTGGGTGCGCGGCCGCGCCCGTACCCGCTCCCCTACGAGGCCATCCGCAAGTCCGCCTGCAATTTCGGGTGGGACTGGGGCATCGCGACCTACACGAGCGGCATCTGGAAGCCCGTGCACCTCGAGTCCTGGTCGACCGCGCGCCTCGCCGAGGCCCGCGTCGTCGCGACGCCGCAGGGCGACGGCGGCACCGTCTCGGTCGATGTCCGCCTCGAACGGGCGGATGCCGCAGCAACCCCGCTCGAGGTCCGCCTCGGCGTCAGCGGCCCCGGCATCGACGGCGTGGCCGAGGTCGTCGCACCGATCGACGACACCGGCCGCATCGACATCGAGCTGGCGCAGATCGACCGGTGGTGGCCCGTCGGTCACGGCGACCAGCCGCTGTACGACGTGCGCGTCGCGCTCGTCGCCGACGGCGCCGAGCTCGACGTCACGACCCGCCGGGTGGGATTCCGCACGGTCGTGTGGGACACCGAACCCGATGCTGCCGGGACGCCCTACACCCTGGTGGTCAACGACCGACCGATCTTCGTGAAGGGCGTGAACTGGATCCCCGACGACGCACTCCCCGTGCGCGTGGACCGCGACCGGTACGAGCGCCGCCTGCGACAGGCGGTGGCCGCCAACCTGAACCTCATCCGCGTCTGGGGCGGCGGGCTCTACGAAGCCGACGACTTCTACGACGTCGCGGACGAGCTCGGTCTGCTCGTCTGGCAGGACTTCCTCTTCGCGTGCGCCGCCTACCCCGAGGAGGAGCCGCTGCGTTCGGAGATCGAAGCGGAGGCACGCGAGAACGTCGTGCGCCTCGCCTCCCACGCATCGCTCGCCCAGCTCGTCGGCAACAACGAGAACCTCTGGGGCTTCGAGGACTGGGGCTGGAAGCTCAGCCTCGACGGCAAGACCTGGGGCGCGACCTACTACTACGAACTGTTCCCGCAGATCATCGGCGAGCTCGCACCGCACGTCCCCTACGCCCCCGGCAGCCCGTTCAGCCCGGGCACGGGATGGGATGCCGCATCCGGCCGTCAGACCGGCCCCCACCCGAACGACGAGCAGCACGGCAGCATGCACCTCTGGGAGCAGTGGAACCGTCGCGACTGGCACACCTATCGCGAGCACACCCCGCGGTTCGTCGCCGAATTCGGCTGGCAGGCCCCGCCCGCGTGGACGACGCTGGTGGAATCGGTCGACGACGCTCCGCTGACGCCGGAGTCGCCTGGCATGGTCGTCCACCAGAAGGCGATGGAGGGCAACACCAAGCTGACGAACGGCCTGCTGCCGCACTTCCGGATGCCTGCCGACATGGAGTCGTGGCACTGGGCGATGCAGCTCAACCAAGCGCTCGCCGTCGGCGCGGCGCTCGATCACTTCCGTTCCTGGGCACCGCACACGATGGGCGCGGTGGTGTGGCAGCTCAACGACTGCTGGCCGGTCACCTCGTGGGCCGCGATCGACGGCGCGGAACGGGTCAAGCCGCTGTACCACGCACTGAAGAACGCCTTCGCGCCGCGGGTGGTCACCGTCCAGCCGCGCGAGTCCGGCCTCGTGGCCGTCCTCGGCAACGACACCGACGAGACGTGGGCCACCTCGGTGCGCACCCGGCGCGTGTCGTTCGCGGGAGGGCAGCTGATCGACACCGCCCGCGACGTCTCGGTGCCGGCCCGCGGGTCGCTGACCCTGCCCCTGGACGACTCCCTCACCTCGGCCGCAGACGCCGCCTCGGAGGCCATCGTGGTCGACGCCGACGGCGCGCGCGGCGTCTGGTACTTCGCCGAGCCGCGCGACTCGACGCTCGGCGATCCGGGCCTCAGCCTCGAGGTCCGCGCCGTGGACGGCGGCACCGAGGCGATCATCACCGCCGCGGGCTTCGCCCGGGACGTCGCCCTGCTCGCCGACAAGGCGCATCCGTCGGCGCAGCCCGAGGACGGCCTGCTGACCCTGTTGCCCGGCGAGACGCGACGCATCGTCGTCCGTCACGGCGCCGACGTCGCACTCGACGCCGCGGCACTGTCGGACGCGCGCGTCCTGCGCTCGGCCAATCAGCTGGTGACCGGGTGAACGCGTTCGCCGAGCCCGTCTGCGGGATGACGTGGGGGTGGACGGGCGTGCGCGGCACGTGGACGACGCCCGACGCCGAGGCATCCCTCGACGCGATGGCCGACCACGCCGTCACCTGGACCGCCTTGGCCTACGCCGCCCAGCAGGCGACCGCGTTCTCGACCGACATCCCCTACGAGGACGAGCCGACCGTGACCGAGGACGAGATCGTGCACGCGATCCGGGCCGCGCACGATCGCGGGATGAAGGTGTGCCTGAAGCCCGTCGTCAATGTCGCCGACGGCACCTGGCGCGCCTTCATCGGCTTCTTCGACTGGGACGTGCCGGGAGAGCCCAGCTGGACGGACTGGTTCGCGTCCTACGGCGCGTTCATCCTGCACGCGGCCCGCATCGCCGAGGCCGAGGGCTGCGAGATGCTCTGCATCGGCTGCGAGATGGTCCGAAGCGACGGACAGGACCGCCACTGGCGCGAGCTCATCCGGCGGGTCCGCGAGGTCTACTCCGGTCCGATCACCTACAACTGCGACAAATATCAGGAGGACCACGTCAGCTGGTGGGATGCCGTCGACGTCATCTCCTCGAGCGGCTACTACCCGATCGATGCGTGGGAGGAGAACCTCGATCGCATCGAGGCCGTCGTCGCGGCATCCGGCAAGCCGTTCGTGTTCCTCGAGGCGGGCTGCCCCTCCCGCGAGAACTCGCCGATGCGACCGAACGACTGGCAGCTGGCCGGAGCGCCCTCGGGGCAGGCGCAGCTCGAGTACTACCGCGCCATGTTCGACGCCTGCGCGCGGCGTGAATGGGTGTCGGGCTTCTTCCTCTGGGACTGGCCGGCGCAGCTGTACAACCCCCTCGAAGCGGAATCGAACGACGACTACTGTCCCTACGGCAAACCGGCGGGATCCCTCATGCGCGAGCACTACCGTGCGCTGACCGCCGCCGCCCCAGGAGGAGAACGATGAACGCTCGCCGCGTGCTGGCCATCGATGCCGGCCAGAGTGACATCAAGGTGAGAGTCGACGCGGGTGACCACCACGAGGACCTCACCTTCCGCGGCATCCATACCGGCGGTCCGCTGCTCCCCCAGCTCGCACGAGTCGTGCACGACACGCTGGCGAGCACGGGGGCCGACCTCGACGTGGTGACCGCGGGGATCTCGGGTCTCACCGACCGCGATGCGGATGCCGGCGCGCTGCTCTCGCTCGTGCACGCCGAGGGGGTGCGCGCGACCCTCCTCGCCCACGACTCGACCACGTCGTTCCTCGGCGCGCTGGGCGACCAGCACGGCGCCGTCGTGGCCGCCGGGACCGGCGTCGTCACCCTCGCCGTCGGCTCGACGTCGACGGCGCGCGTGGACGGGTGGGGCTGGATCATGGGCGACGCCGGCAGCGGCTGGTGGATCGGTCGCGAGGCCCTCGATGCCGTGATGCGGGCGTTCGACGGGCGGGGACCGGCGACCGCGTTGACGGATGCCGCCCTCCGCCGCTGGCCCGACCTCACCCAGGCGTACATGGCGCTGCAGGCCGATCACGACCGCGTGCGCATCGTCGCCTCGATCGCCCGCGACGTCGCGCTCGCCGCGGACGCCGGGGATGCGGTCGCCCGCGGTATCTCGGTCCGGGCGGCGGAGCAGCTCGCCCACAGCGCCCGCACCGCGGCCGCGCAGGTGCGGACGGACGAGTCGGAGTTCGCCGTCTGCGCGATCGGGGGTGTCTTCTCGTCCGCGACGCTGCGGAGCGCCTTCGAGCAGGCGCTCGAGGCCGATCCGACCCTGCGGCTGGTGGCCCCGCGCGGCGTCGGGATCGACGGCGCGCGTGCGCTGGCCGACTTGACCGCCTCGCACCCGCTGGGCGCCGCCGTCCATCGCGCCGGCGCCTTCTGACGAGGACTGCGGGCATCGTCCCGGCGCGGCGGGATGGCACTCCCACCGCGCCGGTCACGGCATCGGATCACGACTCGGCATCTTTTTGTTGACAGGTCCCACAAAAGCCTTGCGCATGCCGTGGGAGCGGTTCTACACTCACTGTCGAAACGCTTCGAGTACCCGCTCGAAGACGTGATCCGCGATCGACGAAGAGGTGGACATGGCGCGCATCGACGAAGTCGCCGCCGCCGCCGGCGTGTCGATCTCGACCGTCTCCTACGCCCTCAGCGGCAAACGCGCGATCTCGACGGACACCCGTCGGCGGGTCGAGGAGGCCGTCCGCGAACTCGGCTACCGGCCGCACGCGGGCGCCCGGGCACTGGCAGGCCGGAAGACGCAGATCTTCGCGTTGACGGAGCCCCTGCGCGCCGACACCCACGCCCCGACCCACATGGCGTTCGTCCTGGCGGCGTCGGTCGCCGCCCGCCGCCGCGAGTACGACATCCTCCTGCTGACCGACGAAGAGGCCTCGAATGGGATGCGGCGCGTCGCCGCCAGTGACCTCGTCGACGCGGTCCTCGTGCTCGACGTCGCTCCCGACGACGCCCGCGTCGAGATCGCCCGGTCGATCCCCATCCCCACCGTCTTCATCGGCATCCCCGACGACCACGCGGGCCTCGACTGCGTCGACCTCGACTTCGAGGCGGCGGCCGAGCTCGCCGTCGACCGACTCGCCGACGCCGGACACCGTCGCATCGGCATCGTCGGTCAGAGCGAGATCGCCTACCGCGCGTCGAACTTCCCCCCTCGGGTGCGCGCCGCCGCGACTGCGCGGGCGGAGGTCCGAGGGCTCGCGCACTCCTTCACGACCACGGGCGCCACGACGACCGACGCCGCAGCGGTGCGCTCGTCGACGGCCGCTGCGCTCGACGCCGGCGCGACGGCGTTCGTCCTCCACGCCGCGGAGGACGCGCAGGAAGTCGTCCTCGCCACCCTCGCCGAGCGCGGACTCGTCGTCGGCCGCGACATCTCCCTCGTCTCCGTGGCCTCGGTGTTCGACGCCACACGACTGTCGACTCCCCTCGACACGATCCCGCTGGTGCCGGCCGCGTCCTGCGACGCCGCGGTCGACCTGGCCATCGCGCGGCTGCAGGATCCGGGCCGCGCGCCCGTCCTCCACCTGATCCCGCCGGAATACCGAGCGGCCGGCTCCGTCGCGCCGCCGCCCACCTGATCGACAGGCGGTGACATGCACGCTCGCACCGCCGTCATCGAAGCGCTTCGACGAAGCCTTCCACTGCACCTGCACCACCCCACCCGAAGTACCGACCGTTCTGGTCACTGAGAAAGGAGTGCCGACGATGGCACGCATGACACGACGCACCGCGGCCCTCTCCGCGGTCGCCACCCTCTCCGCCGCGGGGCTCGCCCTGAGCGGATGCGCGGGCGGCGGAGGTGACGCCGGCGGCGACGGCGACACCCTCCGCCTCTGGCACTACGAGAGCGCGGACAGCGCGATGGGCAAGGCCTGGGATGAGGCGATCAAGGTCTTCGAAGAGGAGACCGGCGCGACCGTCGAGTTCGAGGAGAAGTCCTTCGAGCAGATCCAGAAGACCGCGAGCCAGGTGCTCGACACCGACGCCGCGCCCGACCTCATGGAGTTCAACAAGGGCAACGCGACCGCCGGCTTCCTCGCGAGCACCGGGCTCATCTCCGACATCTCCGACGCCGTGGACGAGTACGGGTGGGCGGACAAGCTGGCCCCGTCGCTCCAGACCACGGCGAAGTACAGCGAGGACGGCGTCATGGGTGGGGACGCCTGGTACGGCATCCCGAACTACGGCGAGTTCGTCGGCGTCTACTACAACCTCGACATGTTCGAGGAGGCGGGCCTCGAGGTCCCCACGACCTACGCCGAGTTCGTGGACGTGCTCGACGCCTTCGTGGAGCAGGGCGTGACCCCGCTCGCCGAGGCGGGCGCTGAGTACCCCCTCGGCCAGCTCTGGTACCAGCTCGCGCTGTCGCAGGGCGACCGTTCGTTCGTCGACGACTACCAGCTGTACGCGAACCCGGTCGACTGGAGCGGGCCCGAGGTGACCTACGCGACCGAGACCCTCGCGGACTACGTCGACAAGGGGTACATCGCGAGCGACGTCTCGTCCGTCGTCGCCGAGGACGCCGGTGTCTCGTTCATCAACGGGACCTCGCCCATCTTCGTGTCCGGGTCGTGGTGGTACGGCCGCTTCGTGGCCGAGGCGACCGGATTCGAATGGTCGATGACGTCGTTCCCCGAGTCGCAGCTGTCGCTCGGCTCGTCGGGCAACCTGTGGGTCGTCCCGGCGAACGCGGCGAACGCCGAGCTCGCCTACGAGTTCATCGACATCACCATGCGTCCCGAGATCCAGGCCATCATCGGCAACAACGGTGGCGTCCCGGTCGCGGCCGACCCCGCGGACATCACCGACGAGAAGAGCGCCGCACTGATCGAGACCTTCAACGGGATCCTCGACGAGGACGGCCTCTCGTTCTACCCCGACTGGCCCGCGCCCGGCTTCTACGACGTCCTCGTCCAGGAGCTCCAGGGCCTCGTCACAGGAGCGCAGGATGCCGCGGCCACCGCCGCGAACCTCGGCGAGCAGTACGACGAAGGCACAGCGGACTACCGCTGATCCGACCGGGAGGGGCGGATGCCGCATCCGCCCCTCCCCTCACCCCGGAGTCACTCATGACCGTCACCGACACGCGCACCCTGCGCACGGCCCTCCCGCCCGAGGAGCCGTCCATCCCCCAGCGCGGCACCAGCCGCGCCGGCTACTGGCTGTATCTGCTGCCCGGCTTCGCACTGCTCATCGTCATCGTCATCGTCCCGCTCGTCTGGAACCTGGTCCTCACCTTCACCGACTGGCGCGGCGTCGGGACCCCCGAGTTCATCGGGCTCGAGAACTGGGCGGCGATCCTCGTCGACGAGGACTTCTGGACCTCGTTCGCGAACTCCGTGTGGATGGTGCTCGCGATGGTGGTCGTCCCGACGGTCGTCGGGCTCTTCGTCGCCGCGGCACTGTTCGACGTCATCGGGCGCAAGTTCGGCGGGAAGCTCGCGAGCTTCCTGCGCGCCACGTACTACCTGCCGCAGATCCTCCCGGTCGCCGTCGCCGGCATCGTGATCGGCTGGATCGTCCGACCCGGTGGTGACGGCGCGCTCAACCAGATCCTGGGGCTCGTCGGGATCGGCCCGATCGACTGGCTCGGACAGATGCCGTCCGCGCTCATCGTCCTCATGGTCGTGCTCGTCTGGGTGCAGATCGGCTACCCCGTGGTGGTCTTCATGGCGGCGCTGCAGCGCGTCGACCCTGAGCTCTACGAGGCCGCCGAGCTCGACGGTGCGAACTGGGGGCAGCGCTTCGTCGCGATCACCATGAGCATCATCCGGCCCGAGATCTTCGTCGTCACCCTCACCTGCACCATCGCGGCGCTGAAGGTCTTCGGCCCGGTCTACGTCATCACCCGCGGCGGCCCCGCGGGGTCGACCCTCGTCCCGGCGTACTACGCATATCAGGAGTTCTTCACCAAGCGCGACGTCGGGTACGGCGCGACCATCGCCACCGTCCTGACGATCCTCGTCGTCATCGTGTCGATCGTCTTCGTGCGCGTGCAGAACTCCCTCGAGCGCAAGGAAAGGGCGGGCCTGTGATGGCGACCTCCACCCTGCTCCCCCCGGTCACCACCCGCACATCGACGCGCAAGCCGCGCCCCCGAGGCGGGATGACGCGGCCCCGCGGACGCGACTGGATCGTCGTGCTGCTGGTCGCCCTCGGCGCCCTCGCGGTCCTCGCGCCGTTCTACCTCGTGCTCGTCAATTCGTTCAAGTCCCCGGCGGACTACGCAACCTCGGGCGCGCTCGCGTTCCCGCAGGCGCTCGACTTCACCGGTGTCGGTCGGTTCTGGGAGCGCGTGAACTTCCCCGAGAAGGTGTGGAACTCGATCTTCATCTCGGGTGTCGTCGCGGTGCTCGCCGTGCTCATCTCGATGCTGAACGCGTTCGCGATCGGGATCGGCCGCGTGAAGTACCGCACCTCGATCGTGTTGCTGTTCCTGCTCGCCAACCTGCTGCCGCAGGAGGCGCTGCTGTACCCGCTGTACTACATGTTCAAAGAGGTCGGGCTCTACGACAGCGTCTGGGCGGTCATCATCATCTTCGTCGTCATCCAGGCGGCGTTCGGCACGTACCTGCTGAGCTCGGTGTACGGCACGTTCCCGAAGGAGGTGCTCGAGGCGGCATCCCTCGACGGCGCGAGCCGCTGGCAGATCCTGTGGCGGGTCGTCTTCCCGATCAGCCGCCCCACCCTGTCGGTGCTGCTCATCTTCTTCTTCATCTGGACGTGGAACGAGTTCCTCATCCCGCTGACGTTCCTCGCGTCGAATGCCAATCAGACGGTGCCCGTCGCGATCAGCGTGCTGCAGGGCGACCGGCTCATGGACGTCACGACCACGAGCGCATCGGCCCTCCTCGGCATCATCCCGACGCTCATCTTCTTCCTCATCTTCCAACGCACCCTCACCCGGGGCATCACCGCAGGAGCAGTCAAGTAATGAAGTTCACCGATGGTTTCTGGCAGCTGCGTCCGGGCGTCAGCCCGCTCTTCGCGCAGGAGGCCTACGACATCGAGGCCGGTTCGCACCCGACCGACGGTGAGGCGGTCGTCGTCTCGGCGACCACGGCGATCATCGGTCACCGGGGTGACACGCTGAACCGTCCGGTCCTGACCGCCACGCTGTCCTCGCCGCTCGAGGGTGTCGTCCGGGTGCGGATCGAGCGCCACGTCGGCGGACGGCGGCACGACGGCTTCGCGCTGCCGGGCGCGGTCGCAGGCGGCGCGGGCGCGGCATCCGTCACCCGCGATGAGGGTGTGCTGCAGGCCGGGCGCCTGACCGCGCGCGTCCGTCGCGGGGCGCCGTGGGGGCTCGACTTCGAGGTCGACGGCGCTCGGATCACCGGCAGCGGCTTCCGGGCGCCCGCCTGGCTGGGCGTCGACGCCGACGCGCAGGTCGACCCGGGGATGCCGGGCGAGACCGTCAGCGGCATGCACCTCCCCCGCGCGGCGAGCTACGTCCGCGAGCAGCTCGATCTCGGCGTGGGCGAGCTCGTCTACGGCCTCGGCGAGCGCTTCGGACCGCTCGTGAAGAACGGGCAGACCGTCGACATCTGGAACGCCGACGGCGGCACGTCGAGCGAGCAGGCGTACAAGAACGTGCCGTTCTACTTGACCAGCCGCGGCTACGGCGTGCTCGTGAACGACCCCGGGCACGTGTCGTTCGAGGTCGGCTCGGAGTCGGTCGAGCGGGTGCAGTTCGCCGTCTCGGGCGAGGCGCTCGAGTACTTCGTCTTCGCGGGGCCGACCCCGAAGGACGTCCTGGCCCGCTACACGCAGCTGACCGGTCGCGCGGCGGTCGTCCCCGCGTGGTCGTACGGCCTGTGGCTGTCGACCTCGTTCACCACCGACTACGACGAGGCGACCGTGACCTCGTTCATCGACGAGATGGCCCAGCGCGAGCTGCCGGTGTCGGTCTTCCACTTCGACTGCTTCTGGATGCGCGAGTTCAACTGGTGCGACTTCGAGTGGGACCCGCGGGTCTTCCCCGACCCCGACGGCATGCTCGAGCGCCTGCACGCGAAAGACCTGCGGGTCAGCGTCTGGATCAACCCTTACATCGCGCAGCGCTCGCCCCTGTTCGCCGAGGCGGCAGCGGCCGGCTACCTCGTCACGCGGCCCGACGGCACGGTGTGGCAGTGGGACAAGTGGCAGGCCGGCATGGGTCTCGTGGACTTCACGAACCCGGATGCCACGGCCTGGTACCAGTCGAAGCTCCGCGCGCTGGTCGATCAGGGCGTCGACTGCTTCAAGACCGATTTCGGCGAGCGGATCCCCGTCGACGTCGCCTGGGCCGACGGCTCCGACCCCGAGCGCATGCACAACCTCTACACGCAGCTGTACAACCGTGCGGTGCACGACGTGCTCGTCGGGGCGCGCGGCGAGGGCGAGGCGGTGCTCTTCGCCCGCTCGGCGACCGCCGGCGGCCAGCAGATGCCGGTGCACTGGGGCGGCGACAACACCTCGACGTTCCCCTCGATGGCCGAGACCCTGCGCGGCGGCCTGTCGCTCGCCTTCAGCGGCTTCGCCCACTGGAGCCATGACATCGGCGGGTTCGAGGGCACACCCGATCCACTCGTCTACAAGCGCTGGACGGCGTTCGGACTCTTGAGCACGCACAGCCGCTTCCACGGCTCCAGCTCGTACCGCGTGCCGTGGAACTTCGACGACGAAGCCGTCGAGGTGACGCGTCGCTTCACGCACCTGAAGCTGCAGCTGATGCCCTACCTGTACCAGGCGGGGCGGGATGCGGCGGCCACCGGCGTCCCCGTCTTCCGTCCGCTGCAGCTGGAGTTCCCCGAAGACCCGAGCGTCGCCTACCTCGACCGGCAGTTCATGCTCGGCTCGGAGCTGATGGTCGCACCCGTCATGTCGGCGGACGGCGAGGTCGAGTTCTACCTGCCCGAGGGCACCTGGACCAGCCTGCTCACCGGCGAGACGGTCGAGGGCGGGCGCTGGCGCCGCGAGACCCACGACGTCTTCTCGTTGCCGCTGTACGCCCGGCCCGGCGCGGTGATCCCCTGGGGTTCGCGCACCGACCGCCCGGACTACGACTACCTCGACGGCCTGCGGCTGCGGGTCTTCGCGGGCGGCTCCGGCTCACGCGAGGTGACCGTGACCACCCCCGACGGCCGCGCCGAGACGTTCACCGTCGACCTGACGGAGGTCACCGGCTGACGCGTCCGGCGTGCCGAGCGCCTTTCTCACCCCTCCGACGTCGTCGGATTCGGAGATGTGCGCCGGATTCGGATTGGAATGCAATTTCGGCCCGAATCCGGTGACGATCTCCGAATCCGGTGACGGAATGTCGGCTCGAAGGCTTCTGCACATCGGGATCCGGGCGGGTATCCTCCGCTGCAGTGGGCCGAGCGGAGGTGCGGATGCCTCGCGTCGGCACACTGTCGGTATGGATCACCGCGCCCTCGTCGATGCGCACGGCGGGATCGTTCACCGCTCCGTCCTGCTCGCGGCGGGCGCATCACCGCGAGCGCTGCGGACGGCCGTCGCGCGCGGCGATCTGCAGCGGATACGGCGATCGTGGCTCGCGACGCGGGCTGCACCACCCGACCTGCGTGCGGCGGCGTCGTCGACGGCGCGACTCGCCTGCGTCTCCGCCGCGCGGCATCGCGGCTGGTGGATGCCACCGGGGGCTGACGACCGTCTTCACCTGCACGTGCTCCCGCACGCCGAGGCTCCTCGCGCGGATGCGGTCGTCCATTGGACGTCGCCCATCGTCCCCGCCTCCCGAACCACGCTGATCGAATCCATCGAGGACACCCTCGATCATGTGGCCGCATGCGCGGATCCCGAGACCGCGGTCGTGCTCTGGGAGTCTGCGTGCCGCCTCGAGGCGTTGACGCCCGCGGAGCTCGCGCGCGTGCGGTGGCGGTCGGCATCCGCCCGTGGACTCTGCGCGGAGGTCAGCGGCCTGCACGACTCAGGGCTCGAGACCATTTTCGCGGTGCGGATGCGTCCCCTCGGCCTTGCACTGCGGTTCCAGGTACCGGTCGCCGGCCGCCGGGTCGACGCGCTGATCGGCGAACGGCTGGTGGTGCAGCTCGACGGCTTCGCGTTCCACTCGACCAGCGCCGACCGCACCCGCGACGTCGCGCATGACCGCGAGCTCGTCGCGCGGGGCTACACGGTCCTGCGATTCACGTACGTCGAGGTGCTGCATCGCTGGCCCGTCGTCGAGCGCGCGATCGGACGCGCGATCGCGCAAGGCGCGCACCTCGCCGCCCGCTGACGTGCCCGATCGCGCGTCGGGCGCCCGTCATCGGATTCGGAGATGTGCGTCAAATTCGGACCAGGTGAGGCGTCCTCGTCCGAACGCAGCGACATTCTCCGAATCCGGCGCCGGCACGCCAACCCGGCGCCGGCCCGCCACCCGCCGCGGGCACCCAGCACGGCGCCCGCACGAACGACGGATGCCGGGGCCCCGATCTCGGGCCCCGGCATCCGTCTGCGTGTCAGCGTCGCGTCAGACGAGCGATTCGCGCCAGGCGCGGTGCAGCTGGGCGAACTTGCCCGTGCCCGCGATGAGCGCGTCGGGGGTGTCGTCCTCGATGATGCGCCCATGCTCCATCACCAGCACGCGGTCGGCGATCGCGACCGTCGACAGACGGTGGGCGATGATGATCGCGGTCCGGTCGGCGAGCAGGGTGCCGAGGGCCTCCTGGATCTGCCGCTCGCTCGGGATGTCGAGCGACGCCGTGGCCTCGTCGAGGATGAGCACCGCCGGGTCGGCGAGGAAGGCGCGCGCGAACGAGATCAGCTGACGCTGTCCCGCCGACACGCGGCCGCCGCGCTTGTTGACGTCCGTGCCGTACCCGTCCGGTAGCTTCTCGATGAAGGCGTGCGCGCCGACGGCGCGCGCCGCGGCCTCGATCTCGTCCATCGTCGCCTCGGGCTTGCCGAGCGCGATGTTGTCGGCGACGGTCCCGCTGAACAGGTACGCCTCCTGTGTGACCATCACGATGGCTCGTCGCAGGTCCTTCGGGTGCAGCTCGCGCAGGTCGACGCCGTCGAGGGTGACGGCGCCCTTCGTCGGGTCGTAGAAGCGCGCGATGAGCTTGGCGAGCGTCGATTTGCCGGCACCGGTCGTGCCCACGAGAGCGATCGTCTGCCCCGCGGGGATGTCGAGTCGGAAGTCCGGCAGGATCGTCTTCGCGTCCGAGTAGCCGAAGGTGACGTCGTCGAACCGCAGGTGCCCGCGCGCCTCGCGCAGGTCGACCGGACGGGTCGGGTCGGGCACGGTCGGCGACTCCTCGAGCACGCCGGAGACCTTCTCGAGCGCCGCCGTCGCCGATTGGTAGGAGTTCAGGAAGAACGCCACCTCCTGCATCGGGGCGAAGAAGTTCCGCACGTACAGCACCGCCGACAGCAGGAAGCCGAGCTCGAGCGCGCCGCTCACGACGCGCAGGCCGCCCCACATGACGACCGCCGCGAGGGCGACGGATGCCAGGGCCATCATCGCGGGCTCGAACGTGCCGAACAGGCGGATCGAACGCATGTTGATGTCGCGGTAGTCGCTCGAGAGGCCACCGAACTCGGTGTCGTTCGCCGGCTCCTTTCGGAACGCCTTGACGGCACGGATGCCGGTCATCGACTCGACGAACTTGACGATCACCTTGGCGCTGACCACACGGGACTCGCGGTAGACGACCTGCGAACGCAGGTAGAACCAGCGCATCAGGAAGAACAGCGGGATGCCCATCGCCGCCAGGATCACGCCCGACTGCCAGTCGAGCAGGATCAGCGCGACGAGGGTGAACCCGCCGTACAGCAGCCCCGACACGAGCTCGTTGAGACCGCCATCGAGCAGCTCGCGGATGGTGTCGAGGTCGCTCGTCTGGCGGGAGATGATCCGCCCCGACGTGTAGGACTCGTGGAACTCGAGGCTCAGCTTCTGCGTGTGCAGGAAGATCCGCTTGCGCAGGTCCAGCATGACCGCCTGGGTGAGGCGTGCCACGACGACGGCGTACCAGCCGATGAGCGCCGCTCCGCCGACGGCGGTGACGAGGAAGAGCGCGACGACCATGATCGTCGGCATCCAGTCCGCCTGCTCCTGCACGGCCGGCAGTGCGTTCGAGATGCCGAAGCCCACGAGCGCCGGCCCCGCCACGCGCAGGATCGTCGAGATCACCAGGACGATGCCCGCGACCACGAGCTGCAGCTTCAGCGGCGTGACGAGCGAGCCGAGCAGACGCAGCGAACGCCGCCGGATCTGCCGGCTCTCCTCTCGGGTGTAGTCGGAGCGGTCTTCGCCGCTGGTGCCCGTGACGGTGCTCACAGGGTCACCTCCCTCTCGTGCTGACGTTCCTGCTCGTCCTCGAGGCTCGAGATGACGTGCCGGTAGTGCTCGCTGGTGCGCAGGAGCTCGGAGTGCGTGCCGACGGCGGTGATGCGTCCCTCTTCGAGGAGCGCGACGCGGTCGGCGAGCGTGACGGTGGACGGCCGGTGCGCGACCACGAGGGCCGTCGTCTCGGCCAGCACCTCGCGCAGCGCGTCTTCGACGAGCGCCTCGGTGTCGACGTCGAGCGCCGACAGCGGGTCGTCGAGGACGAGGACGGCGGGACGTGCCGCGACGGCACGGGCGAGCGCGAGACGCTGGCGCTGACCGCCCGAGAGGCTGAGCCCCTCCTCGCCGATGACCGTCTCGACCCCGTCGGGGAGGTCCTCGACGAAGCCGGCCTGCGCGACCTGCAGCGCTTCGCGCAGCACGCGTTCGCCCTCGGGGCCGTGCGGGTCGAGATCCTCACGCCCGAGCAGGACGTTCTCGCGCACGGTCTGCGAGAAGAGCGTGGCATCCTCGAAGGCCATCCCGACGTGACGACGCAGATCGGTGAGGCTGAGGTCGCGGACGTCCACGCCGTCGAGCAGCACCCGGCCGCCGGTGACGTCGTAGAGACGGCCCGGGAGGGTCGTCAGTGTCGTCTTGCCCGACCCGGTGAGACCGACCAGCGCCATCGTCTCGCCAGGGCGGAGCGACAGGTCGATCCCGTCGAGCAGGTCGCGCTCTGCGCTGCCGGCATCCTGATACCGGAACCGGGCGCCTTCGAACACGAGCTCACCGCGGGGATGCTCGATCGACACCGGGCTCGCCGGATCGACGATCGTGTTCTCCTCGTCGAAGACCTCGAAGATGCGGTCCGTCGCGGTGCGCGCGTCGACGAGGAACGAGAAGAGGAACCCGATCGACTCGACCGGCCACCGCAGGATCGTCGCCATCGCGAAGAACGCGATGAGCGCGGCGGTGTCGATCTCGCCGGCCTGGATGAGGAAGATGCCGGCGCCCAGGCACAGCGCGAAGGCGATGTCGGGCAGCAGCACCAGCCAGAACCAGATCCAGCCGACCGCCTTCGCCTTGTCGATCTCGGTCTCGCGCAGGGTCTCAGCCTGGCGCGTGAACTTGCGCAGGGCGTGACTGCCGCGACCGAAGGCCTTCAGCACGCGGATGCCGTGCACCGACTCCTCGACGGCGGTCGCGAGGTCGCCGGCCTGGTCCTGGCTCTTGCGCGACAGCGCGCCGTAGCGGTTCTCGAAGACGAACCCGGCGATCCACAGCGGGGCGGAGACGACGACGAAGATCGTGCCGAGCAGCCAGTGCCAGCTGAACAGGATCACCGAACCGACGACGATCGTGATCATGTTCACGACGAGCAGCACCAGGCCGAAGGCGAGCCAGCGCCGGACGAGCCCGATGTCCTGCATCATGCGGCTGAGCAGCTGACCCGACTGCCACCGGTCGTGGAAGGCGACCGGCAGGCGCTGCAGTCGCGAGAAGAATTCGGTGCGCACCTGGTACTCGACCGCGGTGGCCGGCGACAGCACGAACCAGCGCCGTGCCCACACCATCAGCGCTTCGAGCAGGCCGAGCAGCAGCACGGCTCCGGCGCCGAGCGCGATGAGCCACGGGTCGCCGGAGGCGATCGGCCCCGCCTCGCCGACGATCTGCTCGAGGACCAGGGGGATGCCGAGGGCCAGCAGGCTCGCGACGAGCGCGCTGAGGGCGCCGAGGCCGAGCCGGGGCAGGACGGGCTTCGCGAACGGCAGCAGCCGGGCGAGGGAACGGACGGTGGACAGACGGGGAGGCGTCGTGGAGGTCATGATCCTGCAGGTGAGAGGAGCGGATGCCGGACGGCGAGGGGCGCAGCATGGCGCGGACGATCAGGGTCTCGAGGACCCGTCGAGGGAGAACAGCGACAGGCGCGGGATGCTTCCGCGCGACGCCTGACCGGCGGTCAGACCAGCGGTCGTCCCTGGCGGGCGGGGCGTCCGGCGGCGGCGAGGAAGGCGACGGCGGACTTCGTGATGACGATCTCCGTGGACATGGCATTCCTCCTTGATGGGGCCGGACAAGGCGCCCGCATCGTGCGCGGGAGCCCTCCAGGATATCCCTGTGGAAATGCTGAGGGCAAGCGTTTTCTGACGCTCAGGCCGCCGCTTCGCGGTCGAGCAGGCTGCGCTTGACGTGGACGCCCCAGGCGAAGCCGCCGAGCGCTCCCCCGGCGCGGAGGACGCGGTGGCACGGCACGAACAGCGCCGGAGCGTTGCGGGCGCAGATCGAGGCCGCCGCCCGCACGGCCGACGGCGAGCCGAGGTGCGCCGCGAACTCGCTGTACGTGAGCGGTCGCCCGGGTGCGATGCTGCGCAACGCCTCCCATCCCGACATCTGCATGCTCGTGCCCGCCTGCTGGACCGGCACGTCGTCGATGGCGGCGATGTCCCCCGCGTAGTACGCGACGACGGCCTCGGCGGAGCGGACACGTCCCGGGGAGACGGATGCCGGTACCCGATCAGCGCGGAGCCGGCCGAGGATCGACGCGGCATCGGCGGTCCAGCCCGAGGACAGCACGCGGCCGTCGTCTTCGAGGATCGTGAAGGGGCCGTCGGGTGTGTCGATGGTCTGCAGCAGCGCGGTCATCGGGATGCCTTCCGAGGAGCGGGATCGGGAACGGGTGCACGCCACGCCTGCGTGACGGGGGCGGCGTACCAGAGGTGCGCCATGAGGTAGCTCCGCCAGGGTGCGACCCGGGACGCCCACGCGGTGAGGGCCGCGGCCTCGGCGGGGATGCCGGCCGCCGCCGCGCCTGCTCGGGCGGCCACATCGCCGGGCAGCAGGACGTCAGGATCGCCGAGGACCCGCATCCGCACATAATCGGCCGTCCACGGGCCGATGCCGGGCAGGGCCATGAGGGCTGCGCGCTGCTCGTCGGTGTCGTCACCGGGGCCGAGCCGGAGAGTGCCGTCGGCGAGCGCCGTCGCGGCCCCCACGATGGCACGCACGCGCGCGCCGGGACCGCGCAGCACGTCGGCGCCGTGTTCGGCGATCGCCGCCGGGGTCGGGAAGAGGAGCGCGGGCCCCGTCGAGGTCTCCATCGGTTCGCCGAGGGCTGCGGCGAGGCGGCCCATGACCGTCCTGGCCGAGGCCACGCTGATCTGCTGCCCGATCATGGCTCGGATGAGCATCTCGTCCGCGTCGACGGCGGCGGGGAGTCGGACGCCGGGGATGCGACGCACGAGCGGCTGGAGTTCGGGGTGCTGCGACAGCCCCGCGTCGATCGCGGTGGGGTCGGCGTCGAGGTCGAACAGTCGCCGGACCCTCGAGATCAGCGGGGCGAGGTCGCGGAGCGAGGTGAGCTCGGCGCGCAGACGCAGCCGGCCCGAGGCATCCTCGGCGACCTCGAACCAGGCCGGTCCGCCGTCGAGGCGGATCGTCCGCGCGAAGGACGCGACGCCGCCGTCCTCGACGCCGGGAACGGCGTGCGCCCGCATCCACCCGAACAGGCCGACCGCGTCGAAGGGCTCGCGCCGCGGGAGGATGAGATCGATCCGACCCGGGGTGCTCGCCGTTCGACGACGCCGCGCACGGAGGTCTGTGGGCGAGAGCGCGAAGACCTCGGTCGTGGTCTCGTTGAACTGACGGATGCTGCCGAACCCGGCTGCGAACGCGACGTCGGCCATCGAGAGGTCGGTGTCGACGAGCAGCGTCCGAGCGGTGTGCGCCCGGTGGGCGCGAGCGAGGGCGAGCGGACCCGCGCCGAGCTCCGTGGTCAGCAGACGGGTGAGGTGACGCTCCGAATAGCCCAGCCGACGGGAGAGCCCCGAGACACCCTCGCGGTCGACCACGCCGTCGGCGATGAGACGCATCGCGCGGCCCGCGACGTCGCCGCGGAGGTTCCATTGCGGTGAGCCCGGGGTCGCCTCGGGCAGGCAGCGCTTGCAGGCGCGGAAGCCGGCTTCGTGGGCTGCCGCGCTGGTCGGGTAGAAGCTGACGTTCGCCGCTCGGGGGGTCCTCGCCGGGCAGCTCGGTCTGCAGTAGATCCCGGTCGAGCGCACCGCGGTGACGAACTGTCCGTCGAATCGGGCGTCACGCGCGTCGATGGCGCGGTAGCGCTCATCGAAGGTCATCGCCGCGATCGTCATGCGTCCCAGCCTGTCACGGGTGACGGACGCCGGCTCGCGGAAATCGGACACGACGGTGTCCGGACGGGAGACCCGGGCCTCAGCCTCCAGGCGCCCACTGGGTGATGCCGGACAGCAACGGTGCCCTGTCGCCGTTCGCCATCGTCACCCCCGTGAGGTCGGGTGATGTGATCGTGATCCGCGGCACGACGGCGAGCGGCTTGGCGAGCGCGGCGTTCACGATGGTGGACTCGATCGAGGCCAGCAGTTCCCTCGCCTCGTAGACGTCGACCGTCTGGCTCAGCCGGGCGATCAGGTCGTCGCGCGTCTCATCACCGGTCCCGGTGAGGGATGCCGCTCCGTCAGTGCCCCACTGCGCGGCGATCTCGGCCGGGGTCGTGGGGATGCGCACGCGGTCGATGACGGCGTCCCAGCCGGACTGGCCGACCGCGGATCGGAGGTCGTCGGTGCCGCAGTCCGCCACCGACCACCCGCCTTCATCGGCAGCGGTACGGAGTGCGGCGAAGGCGCGGCTCGCGAACGCGCTCCTGCGGTCGTAGAGGACGCAGACGCGCGCTCGGTCCGCCACCCCAGCCGCGGCACGATCGAGCGCGGCGTCGTCTGCCGCGGTCCCGAGCACCTCGGCGAACCCGGAATCCTCGTTGACGATCTCGAAGGCGCGGGACTCCGGCGCCGTCACCATCGATGTGGTCTTCGTGTACGACTGCGCCCAGACGCCCGCCCCCGCCGCCACCATGTCATCGGCCGGGACGACGCGGAGGAACGCCGCGCGTGCCGCACGGTCGCCGAAGACGCCGTCGGCACTCATCACCACGGCCCACATCGTCCCGTCGTGCGTCGTCTGCACGCCGAAATCACGACGCTCGCGTTCTCTGATCGCATCGCGGTTGTCGTCGGAGGGGCGGACGGTGACGACATCGGCGCTCTCGCCCACCGAGGCGATCGGGTCCTCCGCGGGCGGGGTGAGGACGACGTCCTCGACCTGCGCGACAGCCGCCCCGGTGTAGGTCGGATTCGGGGCGAGGGTGACGCGCTGTCCGGCGTCGTCAGACTCGATGCCTTCGACGAGGTAGGGGCCGCTCGACAGGCGGAGGTCCTCGTCCGCCGGAGTGGCACCCGCCGCCGCGAAGTCGTTCGCCCACACGTCCGCGATGGCAGCGATCGCGACGGCATCCTCCGATTCGATCGCCTCGATGACCGCCTGCTTGGCCTCCATCGGGTCATCGAGGTCGAAGGCACGCTGCCCGACGACGTGTGCGGGCACGGCGACGGAGATCGCCGACTGCCATCCGATCGTCGGCGCCGCGAACGTCACGTCGATCGCCCGGGAGAACTCGTCGACCGTCGGAGCATCCGGTCGATCCTCGCCCTCGGACTCGCCCAGGATCCCCGCGCCGGCAGCCCATCCGAGGAGGAGGTCGGCAGCGTCCAGCGGGATCCGGTCGGACCATACCGGCTCGGCCAGGTCGTAGCGCACCGTGAACGGATCTTCGCTGACGATCCGCACCGTTCCGAACGACTCGTCGGCGACGAACTCACCGTCGACGCTGTTGCCGAACGAGGCACGGGTCGCGGCGGCGACGTCGATGTTCCCCGAGGTCGGCACCGCCGCGGCGTTGAACGAGGTCAGCTCCCCCGACCATGCCACCGTGACGGTGCTGCCGGGGACGACCGAGGGCGGGAGCGCCGGTGCGCAGGCGGTGAGCGCGAGCGCGGCAGTCAGTGCGCCGACGGCCGCGGCGCGGCGGAAGACGGGCATCGAGGGTCAGATGCGGTCGACGTCGTCGTCGAGCTCAGCCGCCATCTCGCGGTACGGCGCGCTCTCCTCGCTCTCCAGCCAGGTACGGGCGTACTCGACGAGGATCGCGGGTGAGTCCTCCGCCTCGGCGGCTGTCGCGAACGGCCCCAAGCAGTCCTCCGAGGGGCGCTCGTCGTCGCGCACGACGGACTGGGTCGAGAGGTTGTACCAATAGGTCTGCGACATCAGCGCGGCCTTCCGTTCGTCTTGCCGATCCTCATCATCCCGCACGCACGGAACGGGTCGTGGTGCGGAGCGATCTCCGCACCACGACCCGTGGTGTCCGTAGGCGGTATCAACCGCCGGCGAGCTCCGCGTCCGTGTCGCGGATGCGGTCGGCCATGCGGTCGAGCGCCTGGGCCATGTCGTTGACTGCCTCAGCGGCGTCGTCGAGCGACGTCGTGAGCTCCGAGTACGCCGTCGAGTAGGCCTCGGACGCGTTCTCGGTCTTGAAGCCGTCCTGCACCAGGTCATCGATGATGCCCTGGAGTTCCTTCAGCGTGTCGGTGACGGTCTGGCGACCGTCGCGCAGGCGCTGCGCCGCGCTCTCCATCTCGCTGTATGTTGCACCGAAATCGTGTGCCATGAACCCGCCTCCCAGCGTGTCGTCGTGGTCCGGAGAACCCGTTTCATCCCCCGCGTGAACGATGCTAGCGAAGAGGTCCCCCCGACCCCATGGGGAGAAGTCCCCTCTTGACAATCCTTCGTCAGACCGGTTGCTCACCGAGGCGAAGGGCTGGTCGGCGGCGCAATTCCGCGCGTGCGCTCAGTGCCCGATGGGCCCCTGGAGATCGACCATCATCTGGATCGCCGAGAGCGTGGGGCGTTTCTGCAGGGTGTCGACTGTGCCAGGTCCGCCCAGGGAAGGAAGGGGAACGAAGATGAACGACTCATCGAATGCGGGCGCCGTCGAGCCCCAGCAGCGTCAGGAACGACGCCGGCTTCCCCAGACCCGTACCGCGTTGCTCCCGGAAATGAAGCGCCACCAGGCCCCCGAGGCTGGGCTCCCAGGTGATGCGGTCGCCCAGCTCAGCCTCGTACACCGCAGGGTTGATCACGCGGATGAACCCCTCGCCGAACGTGCCGTACCCGTACTGCTCCCAGATCTCGACGATCTCCGCGGGAACCCGGTCACGGTACGCAGCGACCACTTCCGGCTCCACCGGAGCATGCGGGACGAAATCCTCGATCTGGACCATGGTTTCTGACCTGGGGACGAACTCAGGTGTGGTCGATCAGTGACCGATGGGACCCTGCAGATCGACCATGACCTGGATAGCCGAGAGCGTCTGACGCTTCTGAAGCGTGTCGACCGTGCCCGGCCCACCCAACGACGGCAGCGGGACAAAGATGAACGACTCATCGAAGTCCGGCGCGCCCTGCGCCGCGACCGCTTCGGGGAACACACCCCAGTCCAGAACCCGCGCAAGGTGACGCGCGCCGCCTGCACGCGTCAAGGTCAGGAAGCTGGACACCTTGCCCAAACCCGCGCCTCGATTGCTTCGGAACATCAGCGCGATCAGGCCGCCCATACTCGGTTCCCACGTGATCACGTCGCCAAGGCCGGTGACCATGACGGGGATGGAGATGCCGTCGCCCTGCGTCTTCCCGAGCCGGTCGCCCAGCTCCGCTTCGTACACGGCGGGATTGATCACGCGGATGAAACCCTCGCCGAACGTGCCGTATCCGTACTCTTCCCAGATCTCGACCAGTTCCGGGGGTACCCGATCGCGATATGCGGCAATGACGTCGGGTTCGACAGGGGCGTGCTCGACGAAGTCAGCAATCTCGACCATTCCCACAACCTATCGAACGACGACGTTCATATAGACCCTGGTGATGTCGACGCCCGGGTTCGCCTCCAGATAGCGAACGACAGCTTGGTCGATGTCACCCACACGCGTGCGCCATTGCGATCCGAGTGACGAGTTGATCCGAGCGTCACCCACACCGGAGATGTCTGTCACGTCCCCACCGGCGATTCCATCGAGGCGGTGCGTCGCGGCTTGGGTACGCATCCAGTCGGTGGCGGAGGCATACGCATCGTCGTAATCCTGGCCGGCTTCGACGAGCTCGGTCACCTTCTCTTCGAATGACAGCTCCCGCGCATACTCCTGCGCCCTGAGCGAGTCGGGCGTGCGGCCGTTCTGCAGGTACTCGGTGCGGTTGCGGAGCCAGTCGGACAGCGGCATCTGCTGCAGTGCGTCCATCTGCTCGTTGTACTGGCGGTCGTACTCGACCGGGTCGTGCTTCTTGTTCCGCTTGAACGGACGCAAGGTGACATCGAACGTGTCGATGTCTTCGACACCGTCGCGGTTGCGTCGCTGCTTGCCGCGCAAGCCTCGCACCATCTCGCCGAGCTGCCGACCGTGGACCGGGATGTCGTCCAGCGCCCGCAGCATCGGCTTGATGAGTTCGTCTCCGACTCGTGCCATCCGTCAGTCCCCCGTGATGTGCAGTCCGGCCAGGTCGGCCATCAGCCGGTCCATCAGCGATTCGATGTCGGCAGCCCGCAGATCGAGCTCCTCCTCGGACTGCTCGAGCGCCTGCAGGTCGGCGTAGAACTCGTCCGGGTTGCCGGCCACGGCCTCGACGACGGGAGCGTTCAGCGCGGCCATGACGACGGCGGGCATTTCATCGACGAGCGGCTCGATGACCGTCGGCAGGATCTGGTTCAGCGCCTGCTCGATCGCGATGTCGACCGCGGCGTTCAGCAGCTTCTTCTTGATGATGAGCATGGGGCCGGCACCGACCGCGGTGATGGGGTTGGTGAGCATGCCGACCAGCGCGATCATCGTCGTCGTGACGTCGGCGATGACCTTGATCTTGAGCCCGAGCACGACGCCCGCGGCGAAGTCCATCCCCGGCGGAACGGGCCCCAGCAGGTCGACGAGCTTCTGCAGGTTCTGCGATCGGTTGGTGTTCCACGCCGAGACGAAGGCCGGCCCAGCCTGGCCCCGCATCGCCGCGGCCAGGTCTCCGTTCACCTTCCGGTCGATGGCCTGCAGGGAGTCCTCGAGGTCGTCGCGGAAGTGGGAGACGATCTGCGCGCCGCGTCGCAGCTCGTCCTCGTCGACGTCGGGCCATTCGAATCCGAGCTTCTCCATCACCCAGATCAGTTCGTTCGGCAGCATCATGCCCACAGCGCATCACCTCCCCAGCGAGCGTAGGCAGGAGTCGTCGCCACGCACATGGGGAGAAGTCCCCGTTCCGATCGACGGCTCAAGCCCCCAGCGTCGTGCCCGCGGCATCCGCCGTCACCGCTTCGCGGGCCGCAGCACGGGTGGTCGGCACGCTGACGACCGGCTCCGCGGCGGGCGCGACATCCGCGACGAGCGGCATCTGCACTGTGACCGAGCGACCAGCCTGCACGAAGATGCCGCGGCCGACGGGGAAGTCCGACCGCTTGACGCGGCCGAACGGCGTCTTGAAGATCGCCTCGCCGTCGTACGTGTCGGGCTTGAGCACGATGCCCTGCCTGCCGGCCTTCCACTCGCCGAGGACGCCGATGCTGCCGCTCGCACGGGAGATCTCCGCCTCGCCGATGAGCATGTGCTCACTGTCGTTCATGGCCTGCAGGAGCGCTCGCATGGGGCGGTCCGCGGGGCCGTCCGAGAGGTGGGGCATGTCCTCGATGACGATCAGGATGCGGCCCTCCGACAGCTCCCGCGTGACGAGCTCCGTCAGCTCGGTCGCCAGCTCCTTCTCGTCGTCGGGGCGGGTGGCGCTCTTCACCCAGGGACGGAAGTCCTTGAGCTCCGCGCGGCGGCTGCCGAAGTGGTACATCTGCACGCCCGGATCGAAGCGCTCCATCGCCGTCACGAGCGACTTCAGGCCGTTGGTGCGACCGGATGCCGGGGGCCCCGAGATCACGAACGAACCGATCGGCTCGAAGCCGTGCGCCGACAGGGTGTCGTCCGCGACGCCGAACACCGGCATCCCGTCGACACGGGCAGGCATGTCCGACGCGGGGACCGCAGTGGGCAGGGCGCCGATCTCGGGCAGATCCCGCACGCCCTCCGCCCGGAGCTTCGCGCCGAGCGCACCGAGCGCCTTCGTCTGCTCCACCGCGTTCGAGGTGCCGCCGAGGACGGCGATCTGCGCCTCGTGGCCGTCGATCACCGCGCGACCGGGGGCGGACTGCTCATCCAGCACGTCACGGGGCGTGCCCAGCAGCATGTACTGCGACGGGTCGCCCATGCGGAGCACGACCTTGCGGGGGATGTTCGAGGCGACGGCGCTCGGCACCGCGTTGCCGCGGTCCGCCGTGAGCACCGTGTGGACGCCCAGCGTGCGGCCTTCGCCGAGAATCCGCATGAAGGTGCGGTAGAACGGCCCGCGCCCAGGGGCGACCTCCCAGTCCTTCTTGAATTCGGGGAAGTTGTCGATGAGCAGGATGATGCGCGGCAGGTTCGGATCCGCGATCTCGCGGTACTCCTGCAGGGTCGCCGCGCTCGCCGTCGAGAACGCGGTGGCCCGTCGGTCCATCTCGCCGTCGAGTGTGCGGAACAGCCGCTGGATGCGCTCCACGTCGGACCCGTCGACGACCGATCCCACGTGCGGCAGCGCTGACAGCGCGCCGAGGGCGCCGGTGGCGAAGTCGAGGCAGTACACGTTCACCCGGCCGCGGTCGGGGCGCATGCCGGCGGCCGTGCCGATCGTCTTGAGGACGGTCGACTTGCCGGATCCGGACGTGCCGTAGACGACAAGGGAGCCGTCGCGGTCGGGGACGAAGGCCGCCGACTCCTGCAGCTGCTTCTCGGGAACGTCCATGAGGGCGATCGGGATGCGGGTGTCGCCGTCGTTCGCGAGGTCGGCCAGATCGACGAGCGCGGACAGGTCGTCGAGCCACGGACGTCGCGGCAGCGGCAGGCGGGCGACCTTCCTCGCCTCGACGAGCGTCGACACGATGCGCTTCTGGTCGTTGGGACCGAGGTCCTCCTCATGGGAGTCCGATTCGGCCGGACGGTCGGGCTCCCACTCCGCGGCAGCGCCGAAGCGGAGCTCCGAGACGCGGACCTCGGCGACGGCGGTGTCCTCCTGGCTGGTCCATCCGCCGGTGTACGCCGATTGGAAGGGGACCAGGCGCCCCGGACCCGTTTTCGCGATCGCGCGGCCGGGGACGGATGCCGGGAAGCTCGCCGCGACGTCGTCGTCGACCACGTCGCGCGAGTCCGCCTCGTCCGCCATGCGGAGCGCGATGCGGAGGTTCGTGTTCGCCCGGAGGTTGTCCTTGATGACACCCGCGGGGCGCTGCGTGGCCATGATGAGGTGGATGCCGAGGGAGCGGCCCCGCTGGGCGATGTCGACCACCCCGTCGACGAACTCGGGCATCTCCGACGCCAGCGCGGCGAACTCGTCGATGACGAGCACGAGCGAGGGCGGGCACTCGGGGTCCTGCCGCTTCTCGAGCTCGAGGAGGTCCTTGGCCTTCTTGCGATTGAGGAGGTGCTCGCGGTGCTGCAGCTCGGCTCGGAGGCTCGTGAGCGCACGGCGGACGAGGTGCGGGTTCAGGTCGGTCACGAGCCCCACGCAGTGCGGCAGGTCGACGCAGTCCGCAAAGGCGGATCCGCCCTTGTAGTCGACGAAGAGGAACGTGACGCGGTCGGGGCTGTGCGCGGCGGCCATGCCGAGCACCCACGCCTGGAGGAACTCCGACTTGCCCGAGCCGGTCGTCCCGCCCACGAGCGCGTGGGGGCCCTGCGTCCGCAGATCGAGCAGCATCGCGTCGCTCGGCCCCTGCCCGATGATGGCGCGGAGGGTGCCGGCCTTCTTCAGGCGCGGCCTGGGCGTGGGCGTGCGGTCGAGGATCGTGTTGTTCTGTCGCCACCGCTCGATCACCACGGCGGGGTTCTCTGCGATGGCCGGGTCGACGAGCTGCAGGAACATGACCGCGTTCGGGATGTCGGATGCGTCGTGCACGACCGTGCTCGCATCCACGACCGGCGCCAAGCGACGGGCGAACATCTCCATGTAGGCGTTCGAGACCCCTTCGACCTCGGCGTGGTCGAAGCTCTCGCCGCTGCGGACGAGACCCACGCGGGCGTCGGAGAGCTCGGCGCGCAGCTCGATGAAGCTGCGGCACACTGCCGGCAGCGACTCGACGGTCGAAGAGACGAAGACGGCGTGGACGCCGTGGTCGGCGCCCTTCTCGAGGACGTCGGTGAGGCGACCGCGGTCGACCGGAGCGTCGCCGGTGACGAAGACGACGACCGACACCGGGGGCGTGCGCTGCCGGTCCTCAGCGGCTCGGGCGACATCGGTGCCGTACTGCAGGGGGTTCCAGTCGTCTTTGAACGGGCCGCGCGGCTCGCCCTTGCCTCCCCCGGCGGCACGCCGCACGTACTCCTCGAGGGAGTTCAGCAGCGCCGCGGCGCTCGGCGCGGAGTCCGCGAGCGCCGCACCGCGGAACGGGCTGCGCTCCGACGAGGTGTGCGGCAGCCACTTGAGCCACTCGAGCTCGGGGGTCCATGAGGCATCCGAGAACGCGACCGTCACCACGTCGTTCGGCGCATGGAGCCCGAACAGCTGCACAGCCACGCCTCGCATCGCGTCGGCGACGAGCGTGCGGGGACCCGCGATGCCGATCGAGCCGGCTGCCGCCAGCGTCTCGAAGATCGGGACGTCGTCGACCGTCGCGTACCGCTCGCGCAGGCGGTCGACGCGATCGATGTACTCGGGCAGCCCCTCGGGCGTATCGGTGTCGTCGATCGCGTTGCGCGCCGGCAGCGAACACGTCCCGAGCCGGAGCGCGAGGAAGTTCCAGTGCTCCGGACGCCGCGTCCACAGCATGGGTCCCAGGCGCATCGCCTCTTCGAAGACGTCGGCGACCGCCGGCGCCTCGGCGTTGCGCGCCCGCTCCTCCGCCGGTTTGCCGCGGAAGAAGTCCTCTTCGAGCTGCTCGAACTGCCGCTCGAAGAGCAGGCGCTCGTGGTTCTCGCTCTTCTTGCTCTGGACGGACTGGTTGATGAGGTTGCCGAACGCCATGAGCGGGGTCATGACGATGAGCAGCAGCGAGCGGGGATTGCCATTCAGCGCGAAGAGCGCCGCACCCATGATGATCGGGGCCACCAGGATCGGCCACGGGAAGATCTTGCCGATCTTCTCGGTGGGCAGACGCGGCGGCTTGAAGCGGGTGCCCGGGTAGCGCACCTCGACGCGCGGACTGCGGTTGAACAGCAGGCCGCCGCCGCGCTCGATCACGGGGTCCTCGGCGGCGCCGCCGTCCCAGACCCGCGTCAGATACACGACCAGCGTGGTTCCGCCGATGACGAACGGTCGGCCGTCTTCGACGCGGACACGCTGCACCTCGACGCCGTCGACGAGCACCCCGTTGGCGGAGTTGAGGTCGACGATCTCGGCGTGCGCGCCGACTTCGAGACGCGCATGGCGCTTGGAGACCATCGGGTCGGCGAGGACGACGTCGTTGCCCGCGTCCCGCCCGATCGACACGTGCCCAGCCGCGAGGGCGAACTCCTGCCCGGCGAGCGGCCCCGCGGTCGCGCGGAGGATGCCGACCGCCTCCCCCCTGCCCGCGGCGACGAAGGCGGCGCCGTGGTTGACGATCGAGGCGGTGAACCCCGATCCGATCGGGGCTTCGCCGATCGGCAGGTCGTGCGGAAGCTCGACCCCGCGCGCTGCCGTCGGGGGCGCCACCGACAGGGTCAGGACGTCGTCGTCGCCGAAGACCAGGGACCGGGTCGGGTCGGATGCCGCGATGTACCGCGCGACGTCACCGACCGTCGCCGTCGAATCGGCCGTGACGACGATGTCCACGGGGTCGTGATCGTGACGGTGCAGGGTCAGTTTCAGGCGCATGGCGCGTCTCCGATGGTGCCGGTGGTGCCGGGATTCGAGGGGGCGTGCGAGAGAGGGGTGTTCACAGCAGGACGACCTCCGCGAGCCGGTCGCCGAGACGGACGGTGTCGCCGACGGCGGCCGAGATGGGCGATCCGGCAGACGCGGCCTGCTCGACGCCGGCGCGGACGACGGCGGTGCCGTTGGTCGAGTGCCGGTCGACGACCTCGACGCCGCCTCCCGCCGGCAGCACCAGCGCATGCGTCTTCGACAGCGACCTGCTCTCGTCCCGGAGCCGGATCGGGTGCGCACCCGGAACCCCGGCGGAGTCTGGATCGCGACCGACCACGATGGGGCGGTCGACCTCGATCACGTCGCCGGTGTCGAAGCGGAGCGCCAGGCGCGGCGTGGTCGGCGCCGCCGGCGCAGCAGCCGGCGCGGGCTCGCGGGGAGCCGCCGTGGGCGCGGGCGTCGGCGCAGGACGCGAGTCGTCGGCCAGGCCAGGGCCGGGGCGTGAGCGATCGACCGGGCTCTGCGGGGAACCGGGGACCGCGCCTGTCGCCAGCGTCCCGCGCTGGGGAGGCGGTGTCCGCCGGGACTCCTCCATGCCTGGCGCCGCGTCGATGACCCCATCGGGCACGGGCGCCGGTGCCGGTTCCCCTGACGCGATGGGCGCCTCGGGCGAACGGCCGACTCCGAGCACACCCGCGCTGATCCGGTTGCCGGGACGGTAGTCGGGCACCTCGCCCGGACGCGTCGCCGTGGCGAGGGACGGCCGTTCGGGGCGCTCGGGCACAGGGTCCGCCTTCACGGTCTTGCGTGCGACCCGCATCCGCTTCTCGTCGTATGGGTTCAAGCCACGCCGCGCGTCGACCAGCCACATCCGCGCCGCTCGGTCGTGCAGCCCGCGTCCGCGCTCCTGCGGATCGAACGTGGGCGAGGCGAGCATGACGGCCGTCCCGAGCGCCGGGACGATGCCCGCCGCGCCGACCAGCACCAGCCGCAGCAGGACGGGCCATGCTCCCGGACGCTCGAGGGTGCGGACGTTCACGCTCCGCAGTCCCGTCACCGCCTTGCCGACGGTGAACCCCCGCCGCGCGTGCAGCACCCACTGCACGATTGCGAACACGAGGCTCAGCGCAACCGAGACGGCGGCCATGACGACCGCGAAGACGAAGTCGGGGTGGTTGAGGAAGCCGTAGGGCGAGATCGAGCCCGTCGCGAGTTTGAGGAGGAGCGGTACCGCGCCCAGCCAGAGCGGCAGCTGCAGCAGCACCCAGATCACGGAGTCGATGACGAACGACAGCGAACGACGCCCGAAGGGGGCGCGGATGAGTCCGAGCGCCGCTGCGTAGGCCGGATCCGGCCGCCCCGCGGCATCCACCCCGTCGGGCCGGTTCTCCGGCTGGTCGACCTCCCAGATCATCGTGACGACGCGCGAGGCTGGTCGCCGGGCACGAAGTACCGCGCGGGCGACAGCCCGGTGCGGACGATCGCGTCGCCGGCGGCGTCAAGGAACTCCGCCATCGTCGCGACGCTGAGCGACCCCGACGGGTCGGCGATGATGACGTTGTCCACGACCGGCAACAGCGTCGCCGTGCCCTTCGGCCATGCCGCGAACGTCGTGGTCACACCGCTCTCGAGCACCTGGATCTTCGCCTCGGCCACGTGCACGTCCGGGCGCTGGAGGGCGGCGGTCTGCACCTCGTACGCACGCACTGAGAACAGCCGCAGCACCCGCTCGAAGCGCATCTGGAGATCGGGGAGCCGCTCCCGCCACGGGAACGGCGCCCAGCCCTCGTCCGTCAGGACGACCGGGTGAGCGCTGACGAGCGGCCCCGCGGCGTCGAACAGCTCCTCGGCGAGATCCAGCGCCCGCGCAGCGGCGGCGCCGTCCTCGGCTCCGATGACGACGACGCGATCGCGCGCATACGGGAACAGGACCGGGGCACCCGACAGCTGCGCGCCCGCGAGCCGCGACGGGTCGAGCAGCGCTGCCGCGGCATGCGCCTCGTCGGTGATCACGATCGCACCGGCCTCAGCGTTCGGGAGCTCGCCCACCGCGCCGATCGCTGAGCGCACGGCATCCCGGAATGCAGCATCCGCACCCTCGACCTCACCCTGGGTCACGGGGGCGTCACGCTCCCGGTGGAGCAACCCCACGAACAGCTCGCCGCCGACGTACTCCACGCGAGGGTGGGCGGCGCCGGGAGCGGTCTGCGACAGCACACCGAGCTCGCTCGCACCGTAGATCCGGAGGATCGCATCGGTGGCGACTCCATCGACAGCACTCATTGGTCCAGCCCTCTCATCAGCGTCCTCACAGACTAAATCCTCGGTCGTGGTCGCTCAGGGCGACCACATCCCGCAACGACCACCCCAGGTCGGGCGCGTCGTTCCGCTCGCCGGGCGCGCGGTGGAACAGCCACCCCTCGGGCACGACATGCAGTGCGAGCGTCGCCGGCGCATCCGGCGTCCGCCCGCCGGCGCGGACGAGCGCGACGCCGGCCTGCCCGACGTAGATCCAGTACCGCACCCGCGACGCCCCGACCCGCCGGAGCGCCGATGTGTACGAGCCGATCGCGTCGTCGCGCTCGGCGTCGAGATCGAGCAGCGACCAGGTGCCGGCGCGGTGCAGGCACGCGGCACTGACGGCATGCCAGAGGTCGTCGACGTCGGCCGGCACGTCTCCACTCGACCACTGCGCGAGCGGGACGATGCGAGCCTCTCCCCGGACCAGGACGGGCACGCCCCCCGCCAGGGAGCTGTCGTGCGTCGCGTCGAGCAGCCCGTCGGGCACCCCCTGAGCACGCACCAGGGTGCGGCGCGCGAGCTCCGGCACGATCCATTCGGGACTGGTCGTCTCCGCGGCGGTCACGAGGTCCCGCCACCCAGGTCGAACGGCCTCGATGACCCGGGCCACCGGCTCTGATCCAGCATGCCGTCGCCATTGTTCCAGCCGGTGGCGTCGTGCGGGATGTCGATGACCGCTTCGGGGATGCCGCTGGGCAGGTACCCGCCCGGGATCCACCGCTCGACGTCGGTCCCGCCTTCATTGCCCGATGGGAGACGGAGCCCGGCCAGGTCGTCCGGCGCGAAGTCCCTCAGCTGCACGTCGGCACCCTCGAAGAAGTCGCCGGGGAGACCGAGTGCATCAGCCAGATCCTTCGGACCGTCGACGTTCGCCATGAGCGTGTTGAGCTGGTCGGTCGGGAACACGTACGCCGTGTTCGTCGTGTTCCCGGGCACCTGGTTGTTCCCCGGTCCCCAGTCCTCGAGGCTGCGGGTCACGTAGATCCTCGTCGCGCCGTTCTCGAACTGGGCGAGGTGGGTTCGCATGTAGTCGTCGGTCAGGTAGTCCCCGGGGTCCGGGCGGTTGCCCTTCCCCGCATCGACCACCGCGTCGGGCTGCCACCGGCTGTTCGTGCGCCAGCCGTTCTGCAGCGACGACGGGACCCCGGTCGCGTCGAGGTCGCTGACGCGCGACGTGTTGTCGCTCTGCTTCCGTCCGTGCTTGCGGAACATCTCAGCGAGCTGCCGGACGTGAACGGGCACACCGTCCAGCGAATTCTTCAACGGCCGAATGACCTCGCCACCGATACCCATGTACTCCCCCTCCGGAAAAAATGCTAACGACGGCCCCGAACGGGGCAAACCTCTTGCGCGCGGACCTCGCGCCCGCCTAGGGGAAGGCCCCTCGGCGCTCGTGTCGTTCGGCTCCCAGGGGAGCGGGTCAGGATCGTCACGAAGGCCATGCGTTCTGCGGTGCGCAGGGACACTCGGCATCCGGTCAGTCGTCGATGTCCGCCCGGGTCCAGTCGAGCGCCGGCACCTCTGTCCCGTCGAGTGCGCGCCGCTCGGATACCCACGCCCCGGGCACGATGTGCACCGCGACCGCGAGGTTCCCGACGTCGGCGTCACCGCTGCGCACGAGCGCGACGCCGGCGCCCTCGACGACCCACCACGACACCGAGGTCGCCCCCGACGCCTGCAACGCCGCCGCGTAGGCGGCGACGCTGTCGTGGCCGGCACGACCGAGTTCGAAGGCGATCTCCTGCCCGTGGCGGTGCTCGAGCGCACCCTTGACCTCATCCGCCGTCGCCGCCGCCCGCTTGCGCTCCTCGCCGGCGTCGACGCCCGTTCGCGCGCCACCCTGGATCGAAATGGGCAGGATGGTGACCTCGCCGCGCTCGATGCGAGGAATGGTCGACCCCGCACCTGCAGCGAGCGCGTCGACCGCGTCCGCGATGTCGCGGGCACCGGCCGTGCTGCGCCAGCGGGAGTCGGCGAGCACCGGGTCGCCCTGCGAGCCGAGCTCGAACGCGTAGGCGTCGGCGGCGTTGATGGCGTCGAGTCCGAATCGCTGCACATCTGCCGGAGCGGATGCCTCGACGAGCGCTGCCCACGCGCCGAACGCCGGGGCGTCGATCCGGTCGCCGCCCTGGGGGACCGCCACCTCGGCGAACCGGTCCTCGTCGATCGGGGACGAGCGACGCACCTGCAGGATGCCGTCGGTGAAGTGCCGCTGCCGCACCGTGATGATCCCGGCGTACGGCACCCGCCGTCCCGGGTCGCCTTCCGGATAGAACATGTCGAGCGTGCTCCGGCGAACCAGCGTGCCGCCGTCCGACTCCCACTGCACCTCGCTGAGTGGGGTTTTCGCCGCAGTGAAATGCGTCAACGTGAACCGACGCTCACCGTCGAAAGGGAACCGGCTCGACGCGATCGAGAGGCGCCACAGCACAGCACCGTCCGGCACCACCGTGACAAGCGTGCCCGCTTCGAAGCGGGACGCCGCTTCTTCGCGCGGAAAGTACGGGTCGTCGCCGAGCGCCTCGAGCCTGTTGACCTCGAAGCGTTTCGGATACCGCACATCCGTCATGGGGCGAACTCGGTGAACGATCCCCATGTGCCGCCGACCGACGGATCGGTCTTCGTCGCGTCCGGGTGGACATCGAAGACGACCTCGGGGATGCCTTCCGGAAGGTACCCGCTCGGGATCCATTTGTCGTTGGCGCCGCCCTCGTTCCCCGATGGGAGGCGGAACCCTCCACTCGAGAGTTCGTCCGGTGTGAAATCAGCACGAACGATCGGGCCACCTGTGAAGAAGTTCTCGCCGAGCCCGAGCAACTCGCCGAGTCGGCCAGGATCGCCGTTCGCTTCGGCGATGATGTCGTCAACCTCGGATGTCGGGAACACGAACGTGGTGCCGCGGTTGCCCGGCCCGTACTCGTCGAGGTTGGCCTGCGTGTAGAACCGAGTCGCGCCGCCTTCGAACCGCTGAAGGTGCTGGGCGATGTAATCGTCGGTGAGGTATGCCGATGGATCCGGACGGTTCCCGTTCCCCGCATCGACGAGCGAGTTCGGCGTCCAGTCGGCGTCGGTCCGCCACCCGCCGTCGATGCGGTCGAGCGCATCGATGTGGTTTCCCGTCAGCTCCTGCCGTCTGCTGTGCTTCAAGAACATGTCAGCGATCTGTCGAACGTGGATCGGCATGTCCTCGACGGAACGCATGAGAGGGCGGACGACGTCGCTCCCGATCTTCATCGTCAATCGCCTCCGATGTTGAGGGTCGAGAGATCCGCGATGAGCCGCTCCGTCAGCGTTTCGACATCGGCTGCATGCTGCTCCATCTCACCCTGCGCGGCTTCCAGCGCCTGCAGATCGGCGTAGAACTCGTCGGGGTCGCCGGCGACGGCCTCGACGATCGGCGAGTCGAGGGCGGCCATGACCACGCCCGGCAGCTCGTTCGCAAGGGGCTCGATGACCATCGGGAGCACCTGGTTCAGGACCTGCTCGACGGCGATGTCCACCGCCGCGTTCAGGAGCTTCTTCTTGATGATCAGCATCGGCCCGGCACCGGCGGCGGTGATCGGATTCGTGAGCATCGCGACGAGGGCGATCATCGTGGTCGTCACGTCCGCGATGACCTTGATCTTCAACGCGGTGACGCCGCCCGCAGCGATGTCGACGCCGGCCGGGACCGGACCGAGGATGTCGAGCAGCTTCTGCAGGTTCTGCGCACGGTTGGTGTTCCACGCCCCGACGTAGGCGGGGCCGGCTTGGCCGCGCATGGCGGCCGCGAGATCGCCGTTGACCTTGCGGTCCATCGCTTGCAGCTTGCCCTCGAGCTCGTCACTGAACGTCGCGATCATCTGACCACCTCGACGCAGTTCGTCCTCGTCGATGTCGGGCCATTCGAAGCCCAACTTCTCCATCACCCAGATCAGCTCATTCGGCAGCATCATTCCCACGGTGAGCACCTCCCCGCAATGAAGATAGACGAACCCGCAGGGCCGCTCGATGGGGAGAACTCTCCATGCCCCGGCACGCTATGATCCGCCGCCGCATCCTCTCGGAGCGACCGCGGCTCAGTGGAAGAAGTGACGCTCGCCGGTGAAGTACATCGTCACCCCGGCTGCCTGCGCGGCGTCGATGACCTCCTGGTCCCGCACCGAACCACCCGGCTGGATGATCGTGGTGATCCCGGCATCCAGCAGCACCTGCGGTCCGTCCGCGAATGGGAAGAACGCGTCCGATGCCGCGACCGAACCGGCAGCGCGGTCACCCGCCCGCTCGACGGCGAGACGGCACGAGTCGACACGGTTGACCTGCCCCATCCCGATGCCGACCGTCGCGGAGTTCTTCGCGAGCACGATGGCGTTGGACTTCACCGCGCGGCAGCTCTTCCAGGCGAACGAGAGGTTCTCGAGCTGGTCATCCGCGGGGCGCTCCCCCGACACCAGCTGCCACGAGTCGACGAGCGACTCGATCTCGGCGGGGAACCGGTCGGCGTCCTGCAGCAGGAGGCCGCCCGACACGAGCCGGACGTCCATCGGCTCCTGGCGCCAGTCGGCGGGCAGCTGCAGCACACGGAGGTTCTTCTTCAGCTTGAAGACCTCGAGGGCGGCGGGCTCGAAGTCGGGCGCGACGATCACCTCGGTGAAGATGTCGCGGAGGTTCTCCGCCATCTTCAAGGTGACGGTGCGGTTCGCCGCGATGACGCCGCCGAAGGCCGACACCGGGTCGCACTCGTGCGCGCGCAGGTGCGCGGAGGCGATCGGGTCGAGCGCCTGCGGAGCGCCGATCGCGATGCCGCACGGGTTCGCGTGCTTGATGATCGCGACCGCGGGCTTGACGAGGTCGAAGGCGGCGCGAAGGGCGGCATCCGCGTCGACGTAGTTGTTGTACGACATCTCCTTGCCCTGGAGCTGCGTCGCCTGCGCGATGCCGTGTCCACCCACGCGCGTGTAGATCGCCGCGCGCTGGTGCGAGTTCTCGCCGTAGCGGAGCGTGGCGAGGCGCTCGGCCTTGACGGTCAGGTGCTGGGGCAGGTCGCCCTCGCTCTCGAGGGTCTCCTCGGCGAACCAGGTGGCGACGGCGCGGTCGTATGCCGCGGTGTGCGCGAACGCGCGAGCGGCGAGTTCGCGTCGCTGGACGAGCGTCGTGCCGCCCTGTCCGAGCGCACCGATGATGGCCGGGTAGGACTCGGGCGAGACGGCGATCGCGACGTTGGCGTAGTTCTTCGCGGAGGCGCGCACCATCGCCGGCCCGCCGATGTCGATCTGCTCGACGACCGCGTCACCCTGGGCACCCGACGCGACCGTCTCGACGAACGGGTAGAGGTTCACGACGACGAGCTCGAAGGGGAGGATGCCGAGCTCGCCCAGCTGGGTCTCGTGGTCCTCCAGCCGCAGGTCGGCGAGCAGTCCCGCGTGCACGCTCGGGTGCAGGGTCTTCACACGGCCGCCGAGGGACTCGGGGAAGCCGGTGATCTCGGACACGTCCTTCACGTCGATGTCGTGCTCGCGCAGCAGCGCGGCGGATCCTCCGGTCGAGACGATCTCGACGTCGGCCGCTGCGAGGGCGCGCGCGAGGTCGAGCAGACCCGTCTTGTCGCTCACGGAGATCAGCGCGCGGCGGACGGGGACGACGTCGCGAGCGCGGTAGAGGGAGGGGTCGATCTGCGGTCCGGCCATGGGAGGCTCCTCGGGTGCGGGGGCGGGGGTCGGTCAGGCGGTCGGTGCGAGGTCGAGCTCGCCGGTCGCGATGCGACGCACGACGTCGATCAGCAGGCGTCGCTCGACGGGCTTGATGCGCTCGTGCAGGGTGTGCTCGGTGTCGCCGATCTCGACCGGGATGCGTTCCTGGGCGAGGATCGGGCCGGTGTCGACGCCGTCGTCGACGACGATGACGCTTGCGCCCGTCTGGGTCGCGCCGGCGCGCAGCGCGTCGCGGACGCCATGGGCGCCCGGGAACTCGGGCAGGTAGGCGGGATGCGTGTTGATGAGCCGCGGAGCCCACGCGGCGACGACGGATGCCGGGAGCAGCCGCATCATGCCGCTGAGCACCACGAGGTCGGGCTGCCAGACGTCGAGGTGCGCCAGGAGCTCATCCCCCCAGGCCTCGCGGCTCTCGAACTCCTCGAACGGGACCATGAAGGTCGGGATGCCGTAATGCTCGGCGTGCGCGAATCCGTCGGCCTGACGGTCGGCGCCGACGGCGATGACCCGCGCCGGGAAGGAGGGGTCGCTCGTGGCGTCGAGCAGGGCGCGAAGATTGGAACCCGTGCCCGAGATGAGGACGGCGACCGTGAGCACCGGGTCAGTCTAGCGGGGTCGTGGGATTGTCATCGGGCAGCGGGCGGGGCGGGGCAGGCGCCCGAGTCGGGGCGAGCGGCGGTGCCGCCGCGGGTGCGGGCACGTCCGCGGCATCCGATTCGTGCCGTGTCTGCTGGTCGTCCCGCTCCCCGCTGCTCCCGCGCGGCGACAGCAGGGTGATGGCGGCGCCGGCGCCGATCTCGACGGCGACGGCGAGCGCCACCCAACCCGGCTCCGGGCCGACGTGCGAGAGGCGCCCGGGCCCGAGCGATCCCTGTGCCGCCCACGCCAGGACAGCCGCGCCGAGCGCGGTTCCGGCGGCGACGACGATGAGCGCGACGATCCGGGGACGCAGCGGCTCGACAGCGCCCTGCGTGGGGAGGAGGCCGCGGACGACGAGGCCCGCGAGGGCGCCCAGGCCGACGACGAGGAGGACGAGCAGCAGCATCCAGGTCGACGTCGAATCGGGCACGACGCCGAATGCGGGGATGCCGGGGACCACCCCGAGGCTGGTCCCCGCCGGCGCGACGCCGGTGCCGGTGCCGACGGCGAACCCCGGCCCGGCGGCGAAGCCGGCGAACCAGACCACGAGGGTCGGCAGCCAGAGCAGCGTGCCGAGGGAGAGCACGATGACCCCCACCGCGTCGGCGTGCGCGGCCTGGGTGAGGGCGACCACCTCGCCGCCGCGCACGACGAAGAGCGCGGCGAGGACGACGGCACCGACGCCCACGAATCCGGCGAGGCAGATCGCGATGCCCCGCGCCGCGGCATCCAACGCATCCTGCGCACTGTCTGGGAGTCGCTCTGACAGGGCATCGACGATGCCGCCGTCGCCGTCGTTCCAGGCTCGGACGACCGCCGCGATGGTCGCCGGGATGAGGAAGACGAGCGCGGGCCCGACGACGGCCGGCACCAGGTCGACGACGGCGACGTCCGTGCGTCCCGTGAGGGCGATGACGGCGGCGAGGACGGCGACGACGGCCGAGCCCGACAGGACCCCGGTGGCCCACGCACCTGCGCGCGCCGCCCGTCCTCCCGAACGCCACGCGAACACCGCCGTGAAGAGGGCGAGCGCGGTCGGCGCGAGCGAGACGGTGAAGGTCGACGCGTCCTCGGACAGACCCGCGAGCGCGATGAGCTCCGGCGGCAGCACCACGGCGACCGGGGCGAAATGACCCGCCTGCCAGACGGTGGCCGCGGCGGGCCAGAGCGCCGACCACTCAGCCGCTCCCCCGATGCCCAGCACCCACAGCAGCGTGACCGGCGCGAGGACGACGGCGAGACCGACGGCGACGACGATGAGCGCGTCGAAGGCGGCGAGGAGGGAGACGAGGAGGCGATTCATGCCGAACCGACCCTACCTGCGAGGCGTCGCATCGCCGGGCTCCCGCACCGGGTGGGGCGGGAGCGGTCAGCCGCGCAGCACCTTCTCCAGCGCTTTGCCTTTCGCCAGCTCGTCGACGAGCTTGTCGAGCAGACGGATGCGGCGCATCAGCGGGTCCTCGATCAGCTCGACGCGAACGCCGCAGACCACTCCGGTGACCAGGTCGGCGGCCGGATGCAGGTCGGCCTCGGCGAAGAAGTCCGCGAACGTCGCCTCCGTCTCGAGCTGTCTGGTGAGAGCGTCGTCGTCGAAGCCCGTCAACCAGCGGATGACGGCGTCGAGTTCGCCCTTCGAACGCCCCTTGCGCTCCACCTTGGCGAGGTAGAGCGGGTACACCGAGGCGAACGGCGTCGCGAAGATGCGGTGCATACCGCGAGGGTACGCCGATCGCCCGCCGTGCGCGGGTGATCGACCGACTACCCTCGGAGGGTGAACAGCACGCCCCCTCGCACGTCCCGGACCGCCGCAGCCCCGGCATCCACCTCGTTCCTCGACCGCTACTTCGACATCACCGGCCGCGGCTCCACCGTCGGCACGGAGATCCGCGGCGGTCTCGTGACCTTCGTGACGATGGCCTACATCGTCATCCTCAACCCGCTGATCCTGTCGACACCCGACGTCGACGGAGTGGTGCTCGAGTCCAGCGCGGTCGCGACCTCGACCGCCCTCACCGCCGGCGTCATGACGATCCTCTTCGGCCTCGTCACCCGGCTCCCCTTCGCCTTCGCGGCCGGTCTCGGCATCAATGCCTTCGTCGCGTTCTCGGTCGTCGGTCAGGTCACCTGGGGCGAGGCGATGGCCCTCGTCGTCATCAACGGTCTGATCATCGTGCTCCTGGCCGTCACAGGCCTCCGGAAGATGATCTTCGACGCCGTCCCGGTGCAGCTGAAGCTGGCGATCACCGTCGGCATCGGGCTGTTCATCGCGTTCATCGGATTCGTGAACGCCGGCTTCGTCACGACCACCGGCAATGCCTCTCCCCCGCTGGACCTCGGCGTCGGCGGCTCGATCACGACGATCAGCACGGTGATGTTCGTGGTCACGCTGTTCCTCTCCGGCATCCTCATGGCCCTCAAGGTGAAGGGCGGACTGCTGCTCGGCCTCGTCGGCGGCACGGTCATCACCTACGTCGTCAACGCGATCTGGCCGACGGCGATGGGGCTGGACGTCAGCGGACTCAGCGTCGTCGCGGCGCCCGACTTCGGGCTCGTCGGGGCGATCGACTTCGGATTCGACTGGGCGAAGGTCGGCGTCGTGTCGGTCGTCATGATCGTCTTCACCCTCGTCTTCTCGAACTTCTTCGACGCGATGGGCACGATGACGGGCCTCGCGAAGGAGTCTGGTCTCGCCAACGAGAAGGGCGACTTCCCGCGCATCAAGTCGGCGCTGATCGTCGAGGGCGTCGGCGCCATCGCCGGTGGCGCGACCTCGTCGTCGTCCGCAACGGTGTTCGTCGAGTCGGGTTCGGGCATCGGCGAGGGTGCGCGCACGGGCCTCGCGAACGTCGTGACCGGTCTGCTCTTCCTCGTCGCGATGTTCTTCACCCCGCTCGCCTCGATCGTTCCCGGGTTCGTCGCTGCGGCGGCGCTCGTGCTCGTCGGTGCGCTCATGCTGTCGCAGATCAAGAACATCGACCTGACGGACTTCAGTGTGCTGCTGCCGGTCTTCCTGACCGCGACGGTCATGCCGCTGACCTACTCGATCGCCAACGGCATCGGTGCGGGCTTCATCAGCTGGGTCGTCGTGAACGCCTTCGCCGGCCGCGCGAAGCACGTCCACTGGCTGCTCTGGATCGTCGCCGCCGGCTTCGTCCTCTACTTCGCCCGCGGCCCGATCGAGGCACTCGTCGGCGCCTGACCCGCGCGCGGGACGATCGAGGTCCCGATCGGGCCGGGTCTGCCTCGCGCATTCCCGGCCCGATCGGGACCTCGGTCGTTGCGGCGGGGTTCCGGGGACGCGAGCGGTCGCGACGCAACGAGCCGGACGGCATCTCGCGTCCCCGGAGCGCGGTGCCGACGCGTGCGGGAACGACGAAGGGGCGGATGCCGCGGCATCCGCCCCTTCGTTCTGTCTGACTTAGAGCGCCTCGATGATGGTGCGCATCAGGTCGGCGGTCTCGGACGGGGTCTTCCCGACCTTGACGCCGGCGGCCTCGAGGGCCTCCTTCTTGGCCTGCGCGGTGCCCGCCGAGCCCGAGACGATGGCGCCGGCGTGGCCCATGGTCTTGCCCTCGGGGGCGGTGAAGCCGGCGACGTAGCCGACGACCGGCTTCGTCACGTGCGCCTTGATGTAGTCGGCCGCGCGCTCCTCGGCGTCGCCGCCGATCTCGCCGATCATGACGATCGCCTTGGTCTCGGGGTCGGCCTCGAACGCCTCGAGGGCGTCGATGTGCGTCGTGCCGATGACCGGGTCGCCGCCGATGCCGATGGCGGTCGAGAAGCCGAGGTCACGGAGCTCGAACATCATCTGATAGGTCAGGGTGCCCGACTTCGAGACGAGACCGATCGGGCCCTTGCCGGTGATGTTCGCCGGCGTGATGCCGACGAGCGCCTCGCCGGGCGTGATGATGCCGGGGCAGTTCGGCCCGATGATGCGGGTCTTGTTGCCCTTGCTCTTCGCGTAGGCCCACGCCTCGGCGGTGTCGCCGACGGGGACACCCTCGGTGATGACGACGAGCAGCGGGATCTCGGCGTCGATGGCCTCGATCATGGCGTCCTTCGTGAAGGCGGGCGGCACGAACGCGATGGAGACGTCGGCGCCGGTCTTCTCGATGGCCTCGGCGACCGAGCCGAAGACGGGGAGTTCGACCTCGCCCTCGTGCGGCTTCTCGTGGGTGACGGTCGTGCCGGCCTTGCGGGCGTTGACGCCGCCGACGACGTTCGTCCCGGCCTTCAGCATGAGGGCGGTGTGCTTGGTGCCCTCACCGCCGGTGATGCCCTGGACGATGACCTTGGAGTCCTTGTTGAGGTAGATAGACATGTCGTTGGTCCCTGTGTCTCAGTAGTCTCGGCGCGGCTCAGGCGTTCGCCAGCTCGGCGGCCTTGTCGGCGCCCTCGTCCATACCGGCGGCGAGCGTGACGAGCGGGTGGTTCGCCTCGGCGAGAATCGCGCGCCCCTCGTCGACCTGGTTGCCGTCGAGACGGACGACGAGCGGCTTGGTGGCCGCGTCGCCGAGGATCTCGAGGGCCTTCACGATGCCCTCGGCCACCGCGACGCACGACGTGATGCCGCCGAACACGTTGACGAAGACGCTCTTGACCTGCTCGTCGCCGAGGATCACGTCGAGACCCGACGCCATGACCTGCGCGTTCGCACCGCCGCCGATGTCGAGGAAGTTCGCGGGTGTGACGCCGCCGTGATTCTCGCCGGCGTAGGCGACGACGTCGAGGGTCGACATGACCAGGCCCGCGCCGTTGCCGATGATGCCGACCTGACCGTCGAGCTTGACGTAGTTGAGGCCGGATGCCTTCGCCTTGGCCTCGAGCGGGTCCGCGGCGCTCTTGTCCTCGAGCTCTTCGTGCTCGGGGTGGCGCACCTCGCTGGCGTTCTCGTCGAGCGAGACCTTGCCGTCGAGGGCGACGATGTCACCGGCACCCGTGCGGACGAGCGGGTTCACCTCGACGAGGGTCGCGCCCTCGCCCTTGTAGACGTCGTAGAGCTTGACGAACACGTCCGAGACCTTCTCGACGAGGTCCTCGGGGAAGTTCGCGGCCTTCGCGATCTCGACGGCCTTGGCCTTGTCGATGCCCTGCAGCGGGTCGACCTCGATGCGCGCGAGCGCCTCGGGACGCTCGACGGCGAGCTCCTCGATCTCCATGCCGCCTTCGACCGAGCACAGGCTCAGGTACGAGCGGTTCGAGCGGTCGAGCAGCACGGAGAAGTAGAACTCCTCCGCGATGTCGGCGCCCTGGGCGACCATGACGCGCTGGACCACGTGGCCCTTGATGTCGAGGCCGAGAATGGCCTCGGCTGCCGCGTAGGCCTCGTCGGGGGTCTTGGCGACCTTGACGCCGCCGGCCTTGCCGCGACCTCCGGTCTTGACCTGAGCCTTCACGACGACGACACCGCCGATCTTCTCAGCGGCCGCCTTCGCCTCCTCAGGGGTGTCGGCGATGATGCCGGCGAGCACCGGCACCTCGTACTTCTCGAACAGGTCTCGTGCCTGGTACTCGTAAAGGTCCACTGCAATCCTTCGCTGGGCGACGGTGGGGGTGACGGGCGTCGAACAATCTCGATGTCGAGAGATCGCCCGGGCGAAAAGCCTACTACCCGAGCCTGGACGCGCCGTTCCCGCTCCCCTCGAACGGCGGGGTCGCGATCACCCCCCGAGCGCGGACGCCCAGACCTCGCGGTGGTGCCGGACGTAGGCCGCCACCGCGCGCCAGTGATCGCCGTGCCCCGAGGCGAACATCGACGCCCACGGTTCCACGCCCGACTCGGATGACCGCCGGAGCAGCTCGAGCATCGCTGCGGCGCGGTCCGCCATCGCCGTCGGCAGCCCGCGACGCAGGTCCGCGTCCGCCGCGTACCCGTCGACGAACGCGGCGAGATCCTCGGCGGCGTCCGAGGGTGTCTCGGACGGGTCGTTGAGCGCGAAGGCCTGGGCTGCGTAGGCGAGATCCCAGAGACGGGTGCTCGGGGCGGCCGCATCCCAGTCGATGAAGATCCAACGCTCCCCCAGCACGAGGTTCCACGGCGCGAGATCGTTGTGGCAGACCAGCTCGGCGGCGGGCGCGGCGATCGTGCGCTCCCACCGGTCATCCTCCGAGACGAGGTGCCGGGCACTCGCGTCGTGGATCGCCCGCACCATCGCGCCGATGCGGCGCAGATCAGCGCTCGCCAACCGACCGCGCTCGATCGCGAGCTGCCCCGGCACGAACTCGATCACCTGCCGGCCCGCCGCATCGCGACCGCGCGGTTCGGGCAGGTCGACGCCGGCGGAACGAAGCGTGCGCATGTACGCCGTGACGCTCGGCGTCGCCGCGGTCCAGGGCTTGCGCACCGTGTCGCCGACGCGGGCGACACCGCCACTGGCGTTGCCGCCCTGCAGCGGCATCTCATCGTCCATCGGTCAGATCCAGCCGCGCTCGCGCGCCATGATGGCCGCCTGCTGCCGGGTCGAGAGCCCGAGCTTGCCGAGCACCGACGAGACGTGGTTGCGCACCGTGCCCGCCGAGAGGTGGAGGGATGCCGCGATCTCGGCGATCGTCTCGCCCCGGGATCCCGCGCGCAGCACGTCGAGCTCTCGGTCGGTGAGCGGGCTCCGCTCGTCGCTGAGCGCGTCGGCAGCGACCTCGGGATCGACGTACCGGCGACCGGCCGCGACCTCCCGGATGACCGCGGCGACGTCGTCGGCCCGCCGGGACTTGGGCACGAAGCCGTCGACGCCGGCGCTCAACGCGCGGCGCAGGACCCCCGGGCGCGCATGCCGGGTGACGACGACGCAGCGCGCCGGGATGCGCTGCCGGATGCGTGCGGCCGCCTCTACGCCGTCGATCCCCGGCATCTCGAGGTCGAGCAGGCAGACGTCGGGGCGCAGGTCGAGCGCACGCTCGACGGCGCTCTCGCCGTCGCTGCACTGCGCGACGACCTCGAGATCGTCCTCGAGGTCGAGCAGCGCGGCGAGCGCCGTGCGGATCATGTCCTCGTCGTCGGCGATGAGCACCCGGATCATGTCATCCCTCTCTCCGCCGGCACGGTCACGACCAGTTCGAAGCGGTCCTCGTCCCGGCTCGACGAAACGTCTCCGCCGACGACGCCGACGCGGTGCGCGATGCCCTCGAGCCCGGCGCCGGCCCCGATCGCCGACCCTGTGCCCGGATCGTTCGCGGCGGTCAGGCGCCACCCGCCGCCCGCGCGGTCGAGGCCGAGTCTCGCCCACCGGCCGCCGCCGTGCTTGAGGACGTTCGTGGTGCACTCGCGGATGACAGGACCGAGCAGATCGGCGGGTGCGGATGCCGCGTCGGCCGCGACGTCGAGGGTCACCTCGAGGCCGGCCGCGCGGAGCAGATCCGCGGCGTTGGCGAGCTCATCGGGCAGCGGCACGCCGCGGAACCGTCCGGCGAGCGCGCGGGTGCCGTCGCGCGCCTCGTCGACAGAAGCACGTGCGAGCCGGATCTGGGCGACCGCGGCATCCGGATCCCTTGCGAGCATGCGCTCGGCGAGCTCGAGCTGCAGCGCGATCACCTGCAGGTGGTGGCCCTGGAGGTCGTGCAGCTCACCGGCAAGGCGCAGCCGCTCCTGCACGGCGGCCAATCGAGCCTCGGTGCGGCGGGCCCGGTCGAGTTCGAGCACGACGTCCCAGGACCAGAGCGAGAGCGCCTGCGTCAAAGGCAGGAGCACGGCGAAGAACGCCAGCACGAACGCGTCGCTGCCCGGCGCTGCGCTCGCGAGGTCCAGGAACCACAGGAGGACGAGGGACACCTCGAGCAGGACGACGCCGCGCCAGCGGATGCCGGGCCCCCACCGCACGAGGCAGAGCGTCGATCCGATGAGCGAGGCGGCGAACAGGATCGAGCCGCACACGACGCCGAGGAGGATCGAGGCGAGCACACCGAGGACGACGGGGAGGGAGAGGAACCGGCGCCGCCCGGAGGGACGGTCACGCTCGTCGAGGTCGCCGTCGCGCCGGTACCGCACGAGGAGCAGCACCGTCGCCGCGACCAGGGCCGCCGACAGCGAGATGAAGCCGACGAGGGTGACGGGGTCCCGCCACCCGCCGCGGGCGTAGAGCACGACGACGCCCCACATGAACAGCGTGATGAGCAGGAAGGACACCATCGAGGTCGCGATGTACCACCCGGTCGCGGTCACGCCGCGGGCGAGCGAGACCGCCGTGCGGGTCGGGGTCGGGTCGGGGCTCGTCACACGGCCACAGTACGACCATGACGAATGTCACCCCCTCGGTCGCGAAAGCTCCCGCGTACGGGTGACTGCGCGACACTGCCGTGGGCGGCGGGCGACGGGTGAGATGGGATCACGGCGATACGAGATCCGGTCGCCGGACCGAGAGGACATCATGTCGAACCCCGTCTCCGACCTCGTCGCCGGCTTCCAGGACCTCGTGGCCCAGATGCCCGACATCCTGCAGCCGCTGATCGTGGCGCTCGCGGGAGCCGTGCCCTTCATCGAGGGTGAGGGTGCCGCCGCGATCGGCATCATCGGCGGCATCCACCCGATCGTCGCCGCCATCGCCGGCGCCGCGGGCAACTTCATCTGCGTCGCCGTCGTCGTCCTCGTCACGGCCCGCGTCCGCACCGCCGTCACCACGCGGCCGGGCGCCGCCGACAAGCCCGCATCGGCGCGCAGCGAGAAGTTCCAGAAGGCCTACCACCGCTACGGAACGCCCGGGGTGAGCCTGCTCGGCCCGCTCATCCTCCCCACCCAGTTCACCGCCGCAGCGCTCAAGGGCACGGGCGTGCCGACGCGCATCGTCCTCTTCTGGCAGGGCACCGCGATCGTGCTGTGGACGACGCTCGTCACCCTCATCATCACGGGCGTCATCGCGGCGGCGACCTGAGCGTCAGTCGACCCGTCGAAGGCCTCGCGTCGCGGGGCCTTCGATGCGTTCGCCGTCAGGCGTGAACCGCGACGCGTGCAGTGGACAGTCCCACGTGCACTCGAGGTCGTTCCACTCGAGCACGCCGCCCAGGTGCGGACACACGGCACTGACTGCCCGGGTCTCGCCTCCGGTCGTCGAGACGCCGACGGGATGCCCCGCGCGCTGCGCGACGACACCCTCGCCCTCCGCCGGTCGCGGGACCGGGACCGACTCGGTCTCCGCCGCCGCCCACCCCTTCGCCGCCGCGAGACCGACCTTCGCGTTCTCGCTGACGCCGCGAGCGACGTCGGCGGGCATGGTGAGACGGGTGCCGAGCATGGTCATCCAGCGGGGGCGCTCGCGAAGGCCCTCGCCGCGCAGTTCACTGACGATCCGGAGCGCCGCGGCGGGCGCGTTCGTCAGCCCCCACTTCGCGTACCCGGTCGCGAAGCGCACCCGGCCGAGGGAGCGCGGCATCGCGCCGATGAACGGGACGCGGTTGTGCGAGGTGTAGTCCTGCGCCGACCAGCGGTGGGTCTCCTCCCCCACCGGGAGGGTCTGCTGGGCCCACCGTGACAGGTCGTCGAGCATCGCCCGCTCGGACTCGGCGCGTCCGACCGGATGCCCCGCGCCGCCGACGACGAGCTGTGCGACGTCAGCCGGGCCGTCGTCGAGCGCGATCGTCCGCACCGAGCGGGTGGGTCCGTCGGCGGAGAGGTACATGCCGTCCGGCAGCGGCGCGGTGAGCGTGAACGACACGCAGGCCGACCGCATCCCGCTCACCTTCGCGAAGTACAGGCCGCGGTCAAGGATCGGGATGCCGGTGGCGAGCACCACCTTCGCCCCGAAGATCGGACCGAGGTCCGTCTCGACGCGTGGTGTCGGGAGGACGTCGACGCCGCGCACTGTCACCCCGAGGTGCAACGTGCCGCCCGCGCCGACGAACCCTTCGGCGAGCGCGCCGAGCATGCGCATCGGGTCGACGGCGCGCTGGTCGTCGAGCGCGACGGCGGCCGTCATCGGCACACCGGCGCTGCGCAGTTCGTCGTCGTCCGCGAGTCGGACCGGGAGGCCTGCTTCCCGGGCCGCGTCGTACTCCCGGACGACGGAGCGCCGCCCCTCCTCGCCCTGTGCATAGGTGTAGGCCGTGCGCGAGGTGAGCGGCACGCCGAGGCGCTCGGCGGTGCTGCGCATCCAGTCGGATCCCGCCCGGTTCGCCTCGACGTACGCGCGCACGAGTGCGGCGGGGTGCCCGGAGCGCAGCGTCGAGAGCGTCGTCCCCTGCAGGAGCGACACCTTCCCCGTGTTCGACCCCGAGGCGAGCTCGCCGATCCCGCCCCGCTCGACGAGCGCGACGTCGACCCCCGAGCGCGCGAGCTCGTAGGCCGTCGCGAGGCCGGTGATCCCCGCGCCGACGACCACCACGTCGTGGTGCGCGCTCGGGACGAACGGGGCGTCGACGGCGGGCACGGGATGGTGCTTCCACAGGGATGACATGGGCCGAGTCAACGTCGCGCGACGCATCCCGCACACCGCCTTGACACGGGATGCTTCGGACTAGGCTTCCGTGCATGGTCGAGGACGAGCGCCCCACAGGCAGCACGGTCGTGGCCGCCGCCCTCGCCCTGTTCGCACGACACGGCTACGAGCAGACCTCGGTCGAGCAGATCGCCCAGTCGGCCGGCGTCTCGCGGTCGACGTTCTTCCGGCAGTTCGGCGGGAAGGACGACGTCGTGTTCGCGGACCACGAGGTGCTGCTGGACCGCCTGCGCACCTACCTCGCAGAGCCGCACGAGAATCCCTGGGCCGCCGTCTGCGGCGCGTCGGTCGAGGTGTACCGGCATTTCGCCGCCGATCCGGTGGTGGCGAGGCAGCGCTATGCGGTGGTGCGCGAGGTGCCCTCGCTCCGCGATCGCGAGATCGTCACCGTCTTCCGGTACGAGCGACTCTTCGACGAATACCTCCGCCGTTCGCTCCCGGGGCTCGACCCGATCGATGCCGTCGCCTTCGCCGCCGCCGTGACCGCCGTGCACAACCACGTGCTGCGCCGACTTCTCCGCGGCAAGAAGCGGGTCCCTGCATCCGTGCTCGAGACGGCCTACGACGAGCTCCTCGTCCGGTTCGGCGTGCATCCCGACGGCGCCCCTCCGGCGGAGGACGATCTGGTGGTGGCCACGTTCCCCCGCCGCATGCCGGCGGCCGAGATCGCTCGACGGCTCGGGTCGCTGCGCTGACGCTCGAAGGCGTGAGACTGCGTTTCGCCTCGGCTGGGATCTAGTCCCACCACAGGCGTACCCTTGAGCGCATGAGCGCTTCTCTCCCCGGCGACGGTGCCGGCCACTACGACGTCCTGCGCCGGCTCGAGACCGACTACTACGCCGTGTTCGCCGACATCCCGGCCGAGGACCGCGAGGTCTGGGAGCGGGCGAAGGGATTCGTCGACGAGGTCGGCGACCGCATGCGGGAGGCCTGGGATGCCGCCGCGTACCCGATGGACATCGCCCGACGATTCGGGGAGCTCGATCTGCTGAACGACGGCGTCGAGCACCCGCGACTCACGCGGTTCTCCCCGCTGGCGGCCGGCCTCGTGAACATGGAGATCTCGCGCGGCGACGGCTCGCTCGGCACCGTCCTCGCGGTGCAGGGCGGGCTCGCCCTGCGCACTCTCGCGCTGTTCGGGAGCGCGGCCCAGCAGGACAGGTGGCTGCTCGCCGTCGCGCGGAACGAGGTGCCGGCGGCCTTCGCACTCACCGAGCCCGACCACGGGTCGGATTCCGTCTCGCTCGAGACCGTCGCGCGCCGGGAGGGCGACGAGTGGGTCATCCGGGGTGCGAAGAAATGGATCGGCAACGGCGCAGCCGGTGGCATCACGTTCGTCTGGGCGCGCGTCGACGCCGAGGGCGACGAGCACCACGGCGCCGTCCGCTGCTTCCTCGTCGAGCAGGAACGGCCCGGCTACACCGGCACGGTGATCACGGGCAAGGCGTCGCTGCGCGGCATCCATCAGGCCCACATCGCGTTCGACGACGTGCGGGTGCCCGCCGATGCCGTCCTCCCCGGTTCCCGGACGTTCAAGGATGCCTCGACCGTCCTGTACGCGACGCGGTCGGGCGTCGCGTGGTCGGCGCTCGGACACGCCACCGCCTGCTACGAGGCCGCACTCCAATACGCGCAGCAGCGGGTGCAGTTCGGGAAGCCCCTCGCGAGGTTCCAGATGGTGCAGGAGCGTCTCGCGCACATGCTCGAGGACCTCACCGCGATGCAGCTCTACTGCCGCCGCCTCGCCGACCTCGAGACCGCCGGCGGGTTGCGGCCCACCCAGGCTTCGCTCGCGAAGTTCCACAACACCCGCGCCGCACGGCGCGTCGCCGCCACAGCGAGGGATCTGCTGGGCGGCAACGGCATCCTCATCGAGTACGGCGTCATGCAGCACATGGCCGACATCGAGGCGATCCACACCTACGAGGGCACGGAGTCGGTGCAGGCGCTGCTGCTCGGCCGCGACATCACGGGTGTGAGTGCGTTCGCCTGATCTTCTCAGCGCCGGAAGACGCTTCCGCTGCCGCTCTCGGAGACGTCACCATCGATGTCCGCCCCTCGATAGATGACGACGTTGCCGGCATCGCGCTCGATGACGTTGTCGTCGATCTCGGCGCGGGGGCCGATGACGATCCCGTCCGCCCCGGACTCCGACACGGTGCCGTCCACCGTGCCGCCGATCCGGACCTGACCGGCGCCCTTCTCGGTGAGGCTCCCGTCCACCTCACCCCGGTCATCCACCCGGATCGTCCCGTCGCCCTCTTCGGTCGCGTTGCCGTCGACGTCGCCGACGATGCGGACGTCGCCCGGACCGGTCTCGCGGAAGTTGCCGTCGACGTCACCCGAGGCTCCGATCCGGACCGACCCGGCCCCGATCTGGACCACGTTCCCCGTCACCGTTCCGTTGACGACGAGGTTGCCGCCTCGGACCGTCAGGTCGCCGTCGATCGTCCGTCCTGCGGGCAGCGTGTAGTCACCGGTGCGGACGACGTCATCGTCCGCGTGCGCGGCGAGAGGCGCCGCGGTCAGGAGGAGGCCTGCCGCTGCGCCGAGCGCCACCAGGCGGGTCTTCGTGTTCATGAGGTGTCCTTTCGTCCGAACCGGAGTGGTCCTCCGATGCACTCACTCCACCGCTCTCGAGTGAGGGCGCGATGAGCCCGGCGTGAGAAGCCTCTTACCCGTTCCGCGGTGCGACGGAGCACACCAGGATGGAGGCATGTACGAGATCCCCGCGCCGATGCTCGCGAAATCCGTCCCCGCCGTGCCGGATCCCGAGAAAACCCCGGGCGGGCTGCTCTACGAGCCGAAGTGGGACGGGTTCCGCGCGCTGATCTCGTGGGACGGCGACCAGGTCGAGATCGGCTCGCGCGGGTCGAAGCCGCTGACCCGTTACTTCCCCGAGCTCGTGGAAGCGATCTCGCGGCTGGTCCCCGAACCGTGCCTGCTCGACGGCGAGATCGTCGTCGCCGATGGCGAGCCGGGATCGCAGCGGCTGCAGTGGGAGCAGCTCTCGCAGCGGATCCACCCCGCCGCCTCCCGCGTCGCGATGCTCAGCGAGACGACCCCGGCGATGTTCGTCGCCTTCGACCTTCTGGCCCGCGGAGAGCGTGACCTGCAGGCGGCGCCCTTCGCCGAGCGCCGCGCGGAGCTCGAGGACCTGCTGGGCGGCGTGCCGCATCCCCTCCACCTCACCCGCACCACGACGGACCCCGGCCTCGCGGCGCGCTGGCTCGCCGAATTCGAAGGCGCCGGCCTCGACGGCGTCGTCGCGAAGCCGCTCGCGCAGCCCTACGCCCCCGGCAAGCGCACGATGTTCAAGATCAAGCACGCGCGGACGGCGGACGTCGTCGCGGTGGGCTACCGCGTCCACAAGAGCGGGCAGGGCGTGGGGTCGCTCCTCGTCGGTCTGTACGACGACGACGGGCACCTGCATCAGGTGGGCGGTGTCGCAGCGTGGAGCAACGCCCGACGCCTCGAGCTCATCGACGAGCTCGCCCCGCTGGTGGTTCGGGACGACGACGGAGCAGCGGTGACGGGCGAGTCCGACCGGTCTCGATTCACCGCCTCGAAGGAGACGTCGTTCGTCCGGCTGCGTCCCGAGCGCGTCCTCGAAGTCGCGTACGACCAGCTCGAGGGAGCCCGGTTCCGGCACACCGTGCAGTTCCAGCGCTGGCGGCCGGACCGCGACGCCGCGTCATGCCGCTTCGACCAGCTCGAGCAGGTCACGGCGTACGACCTGGCCGATGTCCTGGACTGAGTCAAGGGCCCCGCAGCAGCGACAGCGGGTCGTCTAGGGTCGCACCATGGGCCTGTTCTCCTCCTCCTCCCGCACGGTGCGCAGCGACGAGAGCAGGCCGTTGCTGGTGGCCTCAGCGGGGAAGCCCGCCAGCATGTGGTCAGACGGCTTCGGCACCCTCGCGACGCGTTCGCTGCAGGTGATCATCGTCGTCGGCATCGCGGCCGCGCTCATCCTCGGGATGCTGCAGCTGACGGTCGTCGTCATCCCGGTGCTGCTCGCGCTCATCCTGGCGTCGGCGGCCGCCCCGGCGATGGCGTGGATGCGGCGGCACGGCATCTCGTCGCTGTGGGCGACCCTCATCACCCTGCTCGGCGTCGTGGTGGTCCTGGGCGGCATCGGCTGGCTCGTCGTCTGGGCCGTCCGGAACCAGTGGGACGAGCTGTCGCAGAGCGCGCAGCAGGGCTTCGACAGCGTCTTGACGTGGGTGCAGACGCTGCCGTTCGAGATCGACCAGGACCAGATCGACGAGTGGATCGGCACGCTCACCGACTTCGTCACGAGCGCGCAATTCGGCTCTGGAGCGCTCGCCGGCGTCAGCGCGGTCGCGAACTTCCTGACCGGCCTCGTGCTCATGGTCGTGACGCTCTTCTTCTTCCTGAAGGACGGCCCGAAGCTCTGGGAGTTCCTCGTCCGGCCCTTCCGCGGCTCGGACTACGACCGTGCGGTCCGCGTCGGGCACAAGGCCGTGCAGACGTTCGGCGCCTACCTGCGCGGCACCGCAGCCGTCGCCGCGGTCGATGCGATCGGCATCACGATCGGTCTCCTCATCCTCCAGATCCCGCTGGCGCTTCCCCTGGGCGCTCTGGTCTTCGTGCTGGCGTTCATCCCGATCGTCGGAGCGACCGTGGCGGGCATCCTCGCGGCACTCGTCGCGCTGGTCACGAACGATCTCGGCGCCGCGATCTGGGTCGTCGTGATCGTGGTCGCGGTGAATCAGCTCGAGGGCAACTTCCTGCAGCCGTTCCTCATGGGCCGCTCGATGAAGCTGCACGCCTTCGCCGTGCTCATCGCTCTGACCATCGGCACCGTCCTCGGTGGCATCGTCGGGGCGATCCTGGCCGTGCCGCTGACGGCCGCGGCGTGGGGCATCATCCAGGTGTGGGACGGCCCGAACACGCCTGCCCGCTGGGCTCGGCGCAAACAAGCGCTCGACGAGCAGGTCGACACGGTCACGGCCGGGCAGCCGCGCCGCGCCGACTGACGTCAGACCTTCTTCGCCCGAGAGGGCTGCACCCGCGGAGGCTCGCCCGGCATCTTGGGGAACTCCGGCGGGAAGGCCAGTTCGCCGAGACCGTCGTCGAGGTCGCGCTGCCACCAGTCGAGCAGCGTGTCGATGCGACCGGGGGCGTCCTGCAGCCCCTCCCACGGGTCACCGATCTGCGCGAGGCGCTCGGGAACGGTCCGGACGGTGAATGATGCCGGGTCCACCCCCGCCTCGAGCTCGTCCCACGTGATCGGCGTCGCCACCGTGGCGGACGGCAGTGCGCGGGGACTGTAGGCGCCCGCCATCGTGCGGTCCCGGTTCGCCTGGTTGTAGTCGATGAAGATGCGCTCGCCCCGCTCTTCCTTCCACCAGTTCGTGGTGACCTTGTCCGGCAGCCGTCGCTCCAGTTCGCGGCCCGCTGCAATGACGGCGTGACGGACGTCGAGGAACTCGTGCGTCGGTTCGATCGGACAGAAGACGTGGATGCCGCGATTGCCGCTCGTCTTCAGCCAGGCTTCCAGACCTGCTTCCCGCAGGACCTCGCGGAGGGCCGGAGCGACAGCCGCGGCATCCGCGAAGTCGGTCCCCGGCTGCGGGTCGAGGTCGATGCGGAGCTCGACAGGGTTGTCGGTGTCTGCGGCGAGGGATGCCCACGGGTGGAAGACGACCGTGTTCATCTGGACCGCCCAGACGGCAGCCGCGATCTCGCCGATCACGACCTGAGGATGCCTGCGGCCGCTGTTGTACGTGCACATGACCTGGTCGACGTAGTCGGGCGTCCCCTTCGGCGGGTTCTTCGAGAAGAAGCTCTCGCCGCCGACGGCGTCGGGGAAGCGCTCGAGCGAGACGGGACGGTGTCCGTTCGCTCGGAGGAAGGGGTCGCCGACGGCGATGACGTACTCGGCAAGCTCGTGCTTCGTGACCCCCGCCTCGGGGTAGACGAGACGGTTCGGGTTCGACAGCGAGATCTCGCGTCCGCCGGGGATCTGCAGGGTGATGCGCTCGGACGCCATAGCCCCACCCTATGGTCGCCCGGGCGGAGGCGACAGGGGCCGGTCAGGCGTCGTCGGCGACGTCCTCGGCGCCCGCGGAACCGTCGGCGCCCGCCGCCTCGGCCTGGCGGGCCGCATCGATGAGCGGCTCGAGCTGCGTCCGCTCGATGCGGATCCACGGACCGGCGGGGTCGACGAGGATGCCGCTCAGGTCGGGCTCACTCAGCAGCGCCGCGCCCAGCTGCGCCGCCGTGACCGGGATGGGCTGGTCCTCGCGGCGGACGGTCAGCACCTCGAGCGGATGCGAGAAGACCTGCAGGTACCGGGTGCCCTCGGCGGACCGTGCCTCGGCGATCCCCATACCCTCGCCGTCGGTGCGCGTGCCCGCCGCGATCCAGGAACGGCCCTTGACGATCGCCTCGACGACGTAGCGCGCCGTCGCGTCCGTGCGCGCGTCGCTGAGGAGATTCTTGATGGTGAAGTCGGGGTCCGCCTGGCTCAGGCTCTGCGTGATGAGGCCGACCGGCAGCACGATGCGGCGACCCGGTCCGGCGTGATCGAGCATGACGCCGTCGTATCCCGCATCGATGGCGTTCTGCAGCACGCGGTTCGCCGGCTGCCCGAGCACAGAGGTCTGCGAGTCGGTCTCCTCAGCGACGCCCGCTTCGACGGCGGCCGTTCCGGTGTAGGCGAGGAGGAACTTCTTGTCGTTCAGGATCGAGATGGCCAGCCGGAGCGGCTCTCCCGCCGTCATCTGCGCGCGGGCATCCCCGAGGATCCGCAGGTACAGGTTGCCCTGCAGCGCCTGACGCATCACGCCGAGCACTGCGGCGTTGTCGGGGGTCTCGGGCAACGCGGCGAGTTCGCGCATGAGGAGCGTGTTGTCGGGCACGCCGGCGCGCCCCTCGGTGCGCTCGGGCGCCGTCTCCGCTGCCTGCGGCAGCGGGGCCGCCGGGGTGGGAGCGGGAGCGGGTCGACGCGCCGGCTGCCCGTAGGTCGAGACGGAGATGGGGACGTGCGGAACGTCCTCGGCATCCGCTTCTTCGGCCGCGACGGCGGCGTTCACATCCTGCTGCACGTCCGCGACGGCGGGTTCGGCATCGACCGCCGTCTCGACTGCGTCGTCGGAGGTCTTCTTCGGGCGGCGGGAGAACAGGGCCATTGCTTCAGCGTAGACGTGAAGGGGGTGGTGGATGCCGGTCGGCGCGGCGTCGCCCGCCGACCGGCATCCACGTCACCGCTTCGGCGCTCGATACCCGGCGCGCTCAGCCGCAGCCACCGTCGCGAAGCACTCTTCCGGCTTGGTACGGCTGTAGTAGGTACTTCCGGGCACATGGTAGATCCAGTCTTCTGCACCCTGATTGCCCTTGATCGGGTGGCTGTCCGGGCAGGACCACCCCTGCGGCTCTGCCGACGGCGCCTTCGTGGGCGGCTTCGGTGCCGCCTTCACCGAAGCCGTGGACTTCGACATCGTGGCGATGGTCGGATGGCCGGCCTTCTTGCCCGTGACCTTGACCGCGATCTTCTTGCCCTTCACGCCCTTCGTAAGCGTCAGCGTCGCCTTCGTGGCGCCGGCCACGGCCTTTCCGTTCGCGTACCACTGATAGGAGAACCGACTGCCGACGGTCCAGCGGCCGGGCTTCGCGGTCAGCTTCTTCCCGACCTGTGCGGTGCCGGCGATGGTGGGCGTCGCTGCAAGCGCGACCTTGAGGGTCGCCTTCGATGTCCTGGACGCGGTCGCATACGCCGCCTTCTTGCCGGTCACCTTCACTGTGATCGCTTTGCCGACCAGCGAGGCGGGGAGGGTGTACGACGCCTTCGTCGCCCCTGAGATCGCTTTGCCGGATGCGTACCACTGATAGGAGAATCGGCTGCCGGCGGTCCAACGACCGGGCTTCGCGGTCAGCTTCTTGCCGGCCTGCGCGGTCCCGGAGATCGCGGGCGTGGCCGAGAGCGCGACCTTGAGGGTCGCCTTCGAGGTCTTCGACGCGGTCAGGAAGCCGGCCTTCTTCCCCGTCACCTTCACCGTGATGGTCTTGCCGACGACCGAGGCGGGCAGTGTGTAGGAAGACTTCGTGGCTCCCGAGATCTTCTTCCCCGACGCGTACCACTCGTAAGAGAGGGTCGCGCCCTTCGTCCAGGTTCCGGGCTTGGCGGTCAGCGTCCCTGTGGCGGTGACCGGCCCGCTGATGGAGGGCGTCGCCGACTGCAGCGCGGCGGCCTTGACGGTCGCCGTCTCTGTACTTCGCTTGAATTGGAGCGCTTCATCAGACCGGTACCCGGTGGCATCGAGAGCGCCGAGGACGTCGACAGAAATGCGCTTGCCCAGAGCGTCAGGCCCCAGATCGACCCACGCGTCAGAGCCGTACTGATACAGCCCCTCACCCGCGTACCAGGCGTAGGCGAGCTCGGTGCCCGTGGGCCACACCCCCGGAGAGACGGTGAGTCGCTGGCCGACCACTGCGGCGCCGGAGACGACCGGGTCGCTCGCAGCTCCGCCCACCGAGTCGACGTCCGCGTCGATGCCGGAGACGATGCCGTCGCCGACGATCACATCGGTGCCGTCGTCGAGGGTCAGCGCGTCGTTCCACCACTCGGTCCAGCTCGTGATGCTCTCGCCGTCGTCGTATCCGAGCTCGTTGAAACCGACGCGGTATGCGCCAGCCGGCAGATTCTCGATGACGTAGGTGCCGTCGGGGTAGATCGGCGACGAGTACGTGTCGAACGACTCAGGCCCGGTCTGGAGCCATGCCGTGACGACGCCGCCGGTGTCGATCTGATCCCCCGCCACCGTCCCCGTGATGCTGCCCGTCGGTGCCGCCTCAGCGGCCACGGCCGCCTGCGGCAGTGCCCAGACCGTGCTTGCGAGCAGAGCCGCGCCGGCTGCGAGCGCAGCCGAACGACGGCGCAACGAAGCGCCCATGTGTATCCCCAGTCCCGCGACCCCCGTCGCGCGCTATCAGCCGATTCCCAGCGAACGACTGGGGTCATTCTGACATATGCGCGACCGAAACCTCCGACGCGTCACAGTTTCGTGATCGGCGCCACCTTGATCAGCAGTTTCTTCGGCCCCGCGGTGTCGAAGCGGACGTGCGCGACGCGCTTCGCTCCCTCGCCGGTGACCATGTCCACCTTGCCCTCGCCGAAGTCATCGTGGCGGATGCGGTCGCCCGCCGTGAGCTCCATGTCGCCGTTGTCGCGGATCTTCGCGGGGATGCGGTTGGCGAACTTCGCGAGCGCATCCGACTTCTCCCGAGGGGGCAACGGCACGAGGTCGTCGCCGTAGCGGCTCGAACCGCCGAAGCGCGACCCGCCGCCGGCACGGCCGTTGATCGCGCGTGATTGCATGCCGCCCCGGGAGTTCACGTCTCCCGGCGACTGCCGCCAGTCGATGAGGTGGTGCGGGATCTCCTGCAGGAACCGGCTCGGCATCGCCGCGGACACCTCGCCGAACTGCGCACGCGTCATGGCGAGCGACAGGTGCAGCCGCTTGCGGGCACGGGTGAGTGCGACGTAGAACAGACGCCGCTCCTCCTGCGGCCCCCCGGGCTCGCCCGCCGAGATGCGGTGCGGGATCAGGTCCTCCTCGACACCCGTGACGAAGACGGCGTCGTATTCGAGCCCCTTCGCCGTGTGCATGGTCATGAGCGAGACCGATCCGCTGGCGTCGTCGAGGTCGTCGGCATCCGACACCAGCGTCACCTCTGTGAGGAAGTCGAGCAGCGTGCCGTCGGGGTTGTTGCGGGCGAACTCGCGCGTGACGGCGACGAGTTCGTCGAGGTTCTCCACCCGCGCCTCGTCCTGCGGGTCCTTCGACAGGCGCAGCGCATCGAAGTATCCGGATTTGTTGAGCAGCACGTTCAGGCCGTCGGTCACCGACGTCGATGGGGCGATCTCCCCCGAGCTCGGCAACATGATCTCCGACGCCTCCGCCAGGACGGCATCGAGCTCCGCGATCGCCTTCTGCACCTTCGCGCCGACCCCGAGTGCGGAGGCGTTCGCCAGCGCATCGCGGAACGAGATCCCCTCGGATGCGGCGTACCTCGCGATCGCGGTCTCCGTCACGTCGCCGATCCCGCGTCGCGGCTTGTTCAGGATGCGGCGCACCGCCATCTCGTCGGCCGGGTTCGCCACCGAGACGAGATAGGCGAGGGCGTCCTTGATCTCGGCGCGCTCGTAGAACTTCGTGCCGCCCATGATCTTGTACGGCACGGCCGAGCGGATGAAGATCTCCTCGAGCGCACGCGACTGCGAGTTGGTCCGGTAGAAGACCGCCATCTGCGAGTAGTCGAGGCCCTTCCGGTGCAGCGCCTCGATCTCGTCGGCGACGAACTGCGCCTCATCGTGCTGCGAGTAGCCCGTGAAGCCGATGATCGGGTCGCCGTCGCCGACGTCGGTCCAGAGCTTCTTGTCCTTGCGGTCGAAGTTGTGACCGATGACCGCGTTGGCCGCGGACAGGATGTTCTGCGTCGACCGGTAGTTCTGCTCGAGCAGCACGACCTTCGCCCCCGGGAAGTCGCGCTCGAACTCGCTGATGTTGCGTATGTCGGCGCCGCGGAACGCGTAGATCGACTGGTCCGAGTCACCGACGACGGTGAGCGACGCCCCGTCGACCTCGGGCGCCTCATCGGGCTCGAAGATCATCATGCCGCCGCTCGAGAAGGCGTCCCCCGCCTTGCCGACGACCGGTCGGGTGAGCTCGTGGATGAGGGCGTACTGCGCGTGGTTGGTGTCCTGGTACTCGTCGACGAGGATGTGGCGGAAGCGCTTGCGGTAGACGTCGGCGACGTGCGGGAACGCGCGGAACAGATAGACGGTCTGGGCGATGAGGTCGTCGAAGTCGAAGGCGTTCGCCTTCTGCAGCGACCGCTGATAGTCCGCGAAGATGTCGACGAAGACGCGTTCGGCCGGATCGCTCATGTTCGCCTGACGGGCGTACGACTCGGCATCTGCGAGCTCGTTCTTGAGCTTCGAGATCCGCCCCTGCACCGCCGCGGGCGTGAAGCCGAACGAATCACCCTCGTGCTGCTTCACCAGTCGCTTGACCAGGGCGCGGGAGTCGCCCGAATCGTAGATCGTGAAGCTCTTCGTGAAGCCGAACTGATCGGCCTCGCGCCGCAGGATGCGCACGCAGGCGGAGTGGAACGTCGAGATCCACATGCCTTGCGCGCTGTCACCGATGAGATGACGCACGCGCTCGCGCATCTCGCCGGCGGCCTTGTTCGTGAAGGTGATCGCGAGGATCTGACTCGGGTACGCCTCGCGGGTGCGCAGCAGGGATGCGATGCGGCGGGTGAGCACGCTGGTCTTGCCGGAACCCGCGCCCGCGACGATCAGGAGGGCTTGTCCCCGGTAGGAGACGGCCTCGCGCTGCGGCGGATTCAGGCCGTCGAGGAGATCCTCGTCAGGTCGGGAGCCGCCCGAGGAACGGGGCGCTCCGGCGCCGACGATGACGGGCTTGATCGGGTCGCTCATGTCCGCTCAAGTCTACGTTCGACCACCGACACGCGAGCCCGGCGCGATCCGTCAGCTCGTTGCGCGTCGATCTCGGCGCAGTACCCAGGTGTTGCCGTCGTCTGCCTCGTGGCGCAGTTCATCGAGCGCGGCCAGTGCGAGCGCGAGCCCCCGGCCCGATTCAGCATCGCTCCCGGGCATCTCGACCTCACCCAGACGAATCAGTGCGGGCTCGGCGTCGTCGGACATGACCGCCACGAGCCTTCCCGCGTCGACGGCGAGACGGATGGAGACGGTGGGCCGGACGTCACCGGCGGCATGTTCGACGACGTTGGTCGCCACCTCGCTGACGGCGAGCGCGAAGAGCAGCCGGTCCTCGTCGGACACGTCCGGCACGTCGACCCAGAGACCCTCCAACGCATCGTGCACGGCGTCGATGAGCGCGAGGTCCGCTCGGCCCACGACCTCCCGGAACGCCGACTCAGCGCTCATCGAACGCGGCTTCCGCGTTCGGGTACGCGCGGAGGACGCGGTCGAGGTTGGTGAGTCTGAGGACGCGCGCGACACCCTCGGGGACCGCTGCGATCCGAAGGTCGCCGTCGGCGAGTCGCGCCGCCTTGAGCCCTCCGATCAACGCACCGATTCCGGACGAGTCGATGAAGTCGGTGCGCGAGAGATCCACGACGACCCGCGCGCCCGAGGCGGCGATCGCATCGTCGACGGCGCCGCGGAACCGCGCGACGCCCGGCGCGGTGAGGCGGCCGGTGACGGTCACGACTGCGTGCCCGTCTCCGGGATTCACGGTGATGTCCACGGGGGCTCCTTCTCTTCGGAGGCTGACGATTGCTCACGGGATGCCGGAATCGCAGGCGATTCCCCGGGCGGCTGATACCCCTGATACCGGGCTGCCTGGATGAGGACGCTGAGCACGACGAGGTCGTAGGCGACCCAGACGGTGTTGACGAGCGTTCCGGTGCCGTCTGCCGTCCCGACGACGACGCGTCCGATTCCCACGACGACCGCGATGGCGAGCAGCACCATCGCCGTGAGTTGCGGCCAGATCTCGCGCCACGGCGGCCCGCCGGCGGCCCGGCCGTCCTTTCGGGTGACGACGAAATTCAGAGATCTCCCGAGCACGACGTTCGCGAACGCCGTGACGCAGGCGGCGATCCACACCGGGAACAGCGCAAGGGAGTACTGCTGACCTCGCCACGTCCGGATCCCCTTCGCGACCACGATGAACAGGATCTGGTTGACGATGAAGTAGGGCAGGAACCGGGCGAAGAAGTCGACCGACCAGGCGGTGACGGGCAAGACGCCGAGCAGCAGGTAGATCACGGGTGCAGCGAGGTAGATGACGGCGGCGAACCCGCTGAGGTAGCTCCACATCGTCCCGAAGTACATCAGCCGCTGCCCCGCGGTGAGCCCCTTCTTCGCGAGCGGATTGTCTCGCAGCAGCACCTGCATCGTTCCTTGTGCCCACCGCAGTCGCTGCTTCAACATGGTGCGCAGATCCTCCGGGGCGAGGCCGCGGGCGAGGATCTCGTGGTGATAGACGCTCTTCCAGCCGAGGGCGTGCAGCTGCATCGCCGTCGCCATGTCCTCTGTGACCGAGATCGTGGCGAGCGGCTGCAGCGGCTGGGCCTCACCGGGACGATCCACGCGTACGGCGTCCATCAGCGCATCGACCGCGCCGATGGTCGCGAGCGGGGACAGCTCCCGCACGGAGAGCGACTCCAGGGCCTCCTCGTCCACCACGTACGCATCCATCTCGGCGTCGCGCTGCACCGCGAGGTTCGCGAGTTCCGCGACGTCCGCCCGAATGTTGACGAGGTCGGCCTCGACGAGGCGCCGCGACGCGGACTGCACCTCGGCATGCACGGCTGCGGTCAGCTCGGCGATCGGAGCCCCCAGCGCGAGGTCGGCCCGAGCCTGCTGCACGGATGCCGCGAGTCGACCGATCTCCTCGGACACACCCGGTGTCAGCCCTCGGTCTGCAGCGGCGCGCCGCAGCATCCGATGGGCGGTCTTCAGCGCTGACCCCACGGATCCCTCGAGATCACGCACGTAGCCGATGATGCCGAGCTGCATGAGCGCGTCGCGGCGGAGGACGGCATTCGACCCGCAGAAGAAGGCGGCGTTCCACCCGTCTTTCCCCTGCTGGATCGGACCGTAGAACAGGGGCGCCTGGCTCCCGAGCGGGTCCGCCTCGTCGACGTTGACGAACCATTGCGGGGTCTGGACGAGCGCCACTGCGGAGTCGTCGGCGAAGTACCCGAGCGTGTGCTCGAGGATGAGCGGGTCCGGCACCTGGTCGGCGTCGAGGATCAGGAGGAACTCGCCCTCCGTCTGCATGAGTGCGTTGTTGAGGTTGCCCGCCTTCGCGTGACGCGGCTTGTCCGCCCAGTCCGCCGAGCGCGTGAGGTACCCGACACCGGCATCGCGGGCAGCGTGCTCGAGTTCTGCCCGCGCCCCGTCGTCGAGGATCCACGTCTCGTGGGGGTAGGTGATGCGCTTCGCCGCGAGCGCGGTGGCCATGACCATTTCGATGGGTTCGTTGTACGTGGTGATGAAGACGTCGACGGTGCCTTGCGGCGCGGCTGTGGGGCGCGGGCGCTCCCGTGCGCGCCACATGGTCACGGCGAACAGGACCGTGTCCACGAGACTGTAGGTCTCGGCGATCACGAGCGGCACCGCGATCCACCAGGCCTCCCAGTTGACGGAGGCCAGCCATCGCCACGCGACGTAGTTCAGGCCGAGCAGCACCGACAGGACCGCGAGGATCCTGATGACGAGGAACCGCGTCGTCACGCATCCCTCCTGACGACCATCAGCGTCACATCGTCGGGGGCCTTCCGCGCCTTGGCGAGCGCGATCCCCTCGGCGACGGCTCCCGAAGGACCACCGTGCCTGAGGGCGCGGAGCACCTGACCGAACGGATCGTCGTCGTCGAGGATGTCGAGCACGCCGTCACTGCAGCACAGCAGCGCGTCACCCGGCCCCAACCGGACGCGCGTCGACTCCCGCGACTCGTCGATGCCCATCCCCAGCGGCAGACCCGTCGACCGGATCGGCTCCCACGTGTCGTCCGAGCGCACGATGAACGCGAGGGAGTGGCCCGCATCCACGAGCTCGACCTCACCCGAGGCGGCGTCCACTTCGGCGATGACCGCCGTGACGAACATATGGATGTCGGCGAGATCCTCCGACACCTGCCGATCGAGGTCTCCGACCGCCTCCACCAGCGGGCGCTCGCGAGCGGTCCGAAGCGACGCGCGGACGCCCGCAGCGATGAGCCCGGCACCGATGCCTTTGCCCATCACATCAGCCAGCGTGAACCGCAGCCGACCGTCGTGGATGTACCAGTCGTAGAGGTCCCCCATCACCTGCCCGGCGGGCAGCGCATCGGCGGCGAGCGTGAAACCGGGCACCGCAGGGGTGTGACGCGGGAGCAGCGCTCTCTGCACCTCGCCCGCCCGGTCGAGCTCATGCCCGCGGGCGATCTCCGTCTGCACCCAGAGCGCCATCTCCTGCAACAGCTCACGCTGCGCGCCGGTGAGTCTGCGTGGCTTGGTGTCGAGGATGCAGAGCGTTCCGATCTGCTCCCCACCCGGCGCCTCGAGCGGTTGTCCTGCGTAGAATCTCAGGTGCGGGTCACCTGTGACGAACGGGTTGGTGCTGAAGTCCTCATCGGATGCCGCGTCTTCGACGATCAGCATGGAGCCCTTCGCGACGGCGGCCCCGCAGAACGATCCCGCTCGCGGCGCTTCGCGCTCGCCTTCGAATCCCTGTTCCGACAGCCGCCACTGTCGATCGTCATCGAGCAGGGTCACACTGACCATCGGGACGCCGAAGACCTCCCGGGCGAGGCGGGTCACCCGATCGACGCGCTCGTCCGCGGGCTGGTCGAGCAGATCGAGACGCTCGAGGGCTTCTTGTCGCTCGCGTTCCCGAGCCGCCGCATCCGTCACGTCGATCGTCACACCTCCACCTTGTTACGCGCCGGCTGTGAATCGCAACCCGGCGTCACTCCAGCGCGTCGTAGACGCGACGCGAGATGTCGGTCACCCGCCCCAGCGTCGCGGCCAACCACACACCCGGCTGGTCGTGCGTGTCGTCGACATCGTCGGTGGACGGCAGCGAGGCGGCGTAGGCGTCGATCGCTTTCCATGCCGCATCGATCCTGTCCTGCACGGCGTCGTCGCCCGGCGGAGTCGCGATGAGCTCTGCGACCCGCCGCATCGCCTGTGCGAGGAGCGACACGTCGCCATGGCGGGAGTCGAGCCGCTCGTGCTGCGAGAGGACGTCCAGCAGGTCGCGCGTCAGGTACGTCATCCGCTCGAGACCCCACCACCGTTGCGCGTTCTCGTCGTGGACGCCCCCGACGCCGCGCGCGCGCAGATTCGCCCGCTCCGATCTGGACGCCTCGTCGACGTCGGCCGCCACGGCGATCGAGGTCTCCGCGAGCGCGTCACCGTCCGTCCGCAGGCTCGTCGCGTCCGGTTCCCCCTTCTCCACGGAGTCGGCGGCGCGATCCATCGCCGTCGTCAGCGCGGCGCGGAGTTCCGAGAGCCGGTCGCGAGCTGACTGCAGGTACAGCGGCGGGACCAGCACGTAATTCGCGACGACTCCGACGAGGACGCCGAATGCCATCGTGGCCAGGTACGAGGTGGAGAAGCCGTCCGCATCGTTCTTGCTCAGCAGCAGGACGAACAGTCCGGCGAGCGCCACCCAGTCCCTCCCCGCTCCGAGGGCACGGATGCCGCCGACCGCCACACCCACGAGGACCACGGCTCCGACGGCGACGACGCCCGGGGCGCCGGCGGCGACGATCGCAAGCCCGCCGAACCCCAAGGCGATGCCGCCGGCGAGTCCGATGAGCGATTGGATGCCGGCGCGCGCCGAGTCGGCCACGGTCGGGTACATGCTGACCAGCACGCCGAGCGGCGCGTAGTAGGAGTACTCCGCGTCGGCGAAGGGCACGAGCGGCGCGAAGAACCAGGCGATTCCCGCCGCGACCGCTGTCTTCAGCGCGAGGAGCAGTCGACGGGTCGTGAAGACGTCGCCGCCTGCTCGTCGCACTCCCAGAGCCAGTTGCGCGGCCGTCCGCCGCGGAGTGGTGCGTGGCATGACGTCACGGTAACCACCAACCCCGGATGCGGGCCGCCCCCTTGCACGCGCCTGGCGCACGACTTAGCCGCCGCGTGACCCGCTCGGCTTGCACCTGATGCCGCTTGCGTCAAGCCGCCAGGCGGTATTCGCAGGGCGCATTATCGTCGGCATTGTCGCGATACCCGCGCGGCATCCCGGCGCCGCAGACCCCGGTCCGCGCCGCCTGTGAGGGCAGGAGTGGCAGTGACCGAAGCGTCCGACGGCGAAGCGACCTCCGCATTGCTCGACGGTCGCTATCGGCTGGGGGAATGCATCGGGCAGGGCGGTATGGCTCGCGTGTTCCGGGCCGAGGACACGATCCTCGGGCGAACGGTCGCCGTGAAGATCATGCGCACAGAGGCGGAGCATCCCTCGATCCCGCCCCGGGCCCACACGGAGATGTCGCTGCTCGCGGGCGTGAACCACCCATCGCTCGTCACGCTGTTCGACGCGAAGGTCGTCCCCGGGCAGCCGGAGTACCTGGTGATGGAGTTCGTCGAGGGCCCGTCGCTCGCGGCTGCGCTGCAGGACGGTCCGTTGGATGCCGCTGAGGTCGCCGCCATCGGGGCGGAGCTCGCCGCAGGGCTCGACGTCGTCCATCGCGCCGGCATCGTCCACCGCGACGTGAAACCGTCGAACGTCCTGCTCGCGCCGAGCCCCCGCCCCGGTCGACGCTACTGGGCGAAGCTCGCCGACTTCGGTGTCGCCTACCTCGCGGACAGCACGCGCCACACGAGCCCGGGGACGGTCATCGGGACCGCCGCCTACCTGGCGCCCGAGCAGGTCCGCGGCGCCCCCGCCGGCCCCCCGGCGGACGTGTACGCGCTGGGGCTCCTCCTGCTCGAGACCGTGACGGGCGCGCGCGCCTTCCCCGAGGCGTCGGGGATCGGCCGTGTCATGGCGCGACTCGTCGACGACCCCGAGATCCCCGCCTGGCTCGGCCCGGAGTGGTCTGGGCTGATCCGCTCGATGATCGCCCGCGACCCGGCCGAGCGCCCGACGGCGCGCGAGGTCGAGGATCGACTCCTCCTCCTGCCGACGGACATCGTGCGCCCGATGGGTGCGGACCGGTCAGCCATGGTCGATGTCGCGACCCAGCCGATCGTCGCCGCGCCATCCACGGGACCTGCCGCCGCGGAGAGGACGACGATGCCCGACATCGCCACCGAAGTCCACCAGGTGCCGCGCACGCGCGACCGTGCGCGCCGGAGGCGGAGCCGGCGGACTCGCGTGTGGATGATGAGCGGCGCGGCGGCGGCGGTGGTGGCCGTCTTGGTCATCGGCGGGTACCTCTGGGCGGGTGGCCTGACCGGAGGCTTCCCGTCGCGCGACCTGACCCCGGTCACCGGGCCGACCTCGCCGGCTCCCGCCGAGACACTCGTCGACGACTCCGCGGACACCGCGGTGATCACGGTCGACGATGACGCGCCCGGCGAGCCGGAACCCGCGCCGGTGCCGGCGTCCGACACCACCGACGTGGAGCAGCGCCCGGCGTCGACCTCAGACGACGCGGACGCGAAGGCGGCGGCGAAGGCCGCGAAAGACGCCGCCAAGGCACAGGAGAAGTCCGCGAAAGACGCGGCCAAGGCCGAGCAGCAGGCATCCCAGAAACCGGGGTCGTCGCGTGGCACCGAGAACCGGTCGGAGAACGGTTCGAAGAACTCGGCCGGGAACAAGGGCAACGGGAACGGCGGCTGATCCGTCATGTCGCGACACACCGGGTCACCTCGTGACGCGACGAGTGCGGTTGTCGGACCGACGGGTTAGCGTGAGGTCATCGCGACGGTCCGGGTGGTTCCGGGCACCGGGTCATACCGGATGTGCAGCGGGTTCGACTCCCGCCGTCGCGTCGGAAGCGGCTCGGCCGCAGCGGTCACACCCCGGGGTACCGCTCCCCCACCGGAACGTCGACCGTGACGACGTTCCCCGGTTGCGCCAGCGGGCAGGCCCACGCGGGGTCGTACGCGCAGGAGGGGTTGTACGCGAAGTTGAAGTCCAGCACGATCGTGCCGCGGGCGGCATCCGACCCGAGATCGGCGCCCTTGATCGTGTCGATCAGGTAGCGGCCGCCGCCGTAGGTGCCGTCGGCGCGGCCCGCGAGTGCGTCGCGCACCGGGATGAACAGTCCGCCGCCGTAGGTGGTGAGGCGCCACACGTCGAGCGTCCCGACGTCCGGCACATCGACGAGACCGATGCGTGCGAAGGGGACGACCCCGTCGGTGCCGGTCGGGAACTCGAAGCCACCCGGCTCGGCGTCGAGCAGCGGCAGCTCGAACCTCCACCCGGGGTCGTACTCCGCGACGGGGAGTCCGTCGAACCCCTCGCGGGCACCCGGCAGGAGGGGGCTCGAGGGATGCCGGGCGAACAGGTCGTCGCGCTCGGCCCGCCACACCGCGTGGGCTTCGTGGGGATCGTCGGCCTGCCGCACGGCTGCATAGAGCGCGAAGACCCGGCGGCGCCAGTCGACGACCTCGACGGCGGTTCGTGCGTCCGTGGCGGTCATCCGCTCAGGCTACGCCGCGCCGGACTCGTCGAGGTCCGCGAGCGCGGAACGCGCCTGATCGATCCGCTCGGCTTCGGGACGCTCCCACCAGTACGGTCCACGCTCACCGAGACCGCGTTTGGCGATGCCGACTCGGCGACGAGCCTGGGCGAGGGCGTCGTCGTCACCGGCTCGTCGGGCCGCGCCGACGGCGGACCGTGCCCGCCCGAGGTGCGAGAGCAGCGGTTCGACCAGATCCGACGGCAACGCAGGGTCCGTGCGGCGCCAGCGGCGCCCGTCGACGACGAGCCATCTGTCGTCGTCATCGGTCATGACCCGAGTATGCCTCGCAGGCGGCTGCGCTCAGGCCTCGCAGTCGGCATCCGCCGCGCGTACCCTCGCGGACAGGAGGTCCTCATGCACGCGCACCGCCGAGCGTTCGCGGCATCCGTGCTCGCGAGCGCCCTCATCCTGGCCGCCTGCACCACCGAAGGAGCACCCATGCCGACCACCGGAGCGGAGTCCTCCACCCCGTCGTCCCGTCCGCCGTTCCGCACGACGGCGCCGGGTCCGATCGGTCCGACAGGTGCGCCCGTGGCGGTGCCCGAGGCGAAGTGGGCGGCGATCGTCGCGGATCTCCAGGCCCGCGACGTCTCCGGTGCGCCGCAGCTGATCTCGTCGGAGCGCGTCGAGTTCGCCGACGGGTCGCTCGGCTGCCCGGCGCCCGGCACGTCCTACACGCAGGCCACCGTCGACGGCTACCGCATCGTGGTCCGGGCCGGCGACCGCACCTACGACTATCGCTTCGGCAACGGCGATCGGCCGCGCCTCTGCGAGCGGTGACGGATGCCGAGAGGGCCGGTGCGCGCAGTGCGCACCGGCCCTCTCATCGCTTGGGGCTCCGTGAGCCCCGGGCTTACTTGACCTTCACGAGCAGGGCCTCGTCCGCGCCCGACTCGTTGTCGACCACCACGACCATCGCACCCAGCGGCTTCTGCGCCGCGAAAGCGGATGCGTCGGTGCGGACGGTCACGTCCGCGCTGCCCCCACGGGGGACGAGCTCGTACTGACCGTTGCTGATCGCGGGATCGGCCGGGTCGTACGTCGCCGAACCGGCGAACGCGTCGGACCCGTCAGTGGTGAGGCTGAACGACTGCACGGTGTAGTCGAACGCGCCGGTCACCCCGATGTCGGCCAGGTCCACCGGCAGCAGCAGCGTGCTGCTGTCGGTCGGGGCCTGCGCCAGGAACCCGCTGGGGATCAACGCGCCCGTCTTCGCGTTCTGGAGGAACACCTCGGTGATCCCGTCGACCGACCCGGTCCGCACGGCGCCGGAGTCGTAGGAGAACACCACCCAGTCGGGCGTGCCGTCGCGGTTCGTGTCGATCACGACGTCGAACTCGTTGCTGGCCGCGTTCGACCAGCGCTGGTGCGTGTTCACCGCGAACACGGCGAGCCGGTCTCCGGCGGTCGTCGTGAACGACTGCACGCCGGCGGCACGCAGGTCGTAGCCGGTGTCGCTGATCGACTTCGGGGCATCCTTCTTGTCCGACAGGCCCCACGTGTACACGTCGGCTGCCGCATCGATCGCGCCCTTGCGGTTGCGGAGCTCCAGCGTGCGGTCACCGTCGGTGACCTTGCCGCGCGAGCTCAGCGACCCCTTGGCTGTGACGTCGCTATTCGAGCGGGGCACGAGCAGGTACGGCACCCGCAGCGTGGCGTCCGCCGAGGTCAGGACGACGTTGCCCGAGATCTCCGAGAACGCGAACTGGTCCGCGCCGGCCAGCGAGCTCGGGACGGTGGATGCCGCGGCCGAGACCGACACCGAGAAGGTCGCGGTGCGTCCGGGGCGGACGGTGACCTTCTTCGAGCTGACGGACACCTTCGCGTCGAGGGACTGCTCCGAGGCCTGCGTCGTCACCGTGAACGTGACGCTCTTCGAGCCGTCGTTGCGGACCGTGACCTTCTTCTTGCCGCCGAGCGACTTCGTCGACTCCTGGAATCCGAAGCTGAGCGCCGACTCGCGGAGCCGGCCGCTCTCGGTCTCGAACGCGTCGCCCGTGGCGGTCACCGAGGTGCCCACGGCCTGCGCGGTGTCGACCAGTCCGAGCCCGCCACGGGTCGGGTCGAGCCCGGCCACCTTGTCGGGGTCCGCCGTCGACACGAGCGCCGCAGCGACCTGCTCGGCATCCCACTCGGGGTGCGCCTGCACCGAGAGCGCGGCGACACCCGCCACGTGCGGGGCCGCCATGGAGGTGCCGGACTTGATCGACGGCTCGCTGCCGGTGCCGACGGCGACCGACGAGATCGACACACCGGGGGCGGCGAGATCGGGGCTGATGGCGCTGTCGCCGCTGCGCGGTCCGGATGAGCTGAACGACGCGTAGCCGCGGAAGCCGGGGTTGGCGATCTCCGCGCCCACGAGGGTGGCCGTCGCGCCGGTCGTGAAGGCAGGGCCGTCCGACAGGCGGACGCCGAGGAACGGGATCGTCACCTCGAACGGTGTGCCGTCGTCGGGGTTCTCGAAGATCGGCCCCTCGTACGGGGGCAGGTCGTTCGTCGAGTTGACCATCACGACTGCGGCCGCGCCCGCCTGCTGACCGAAGATCGGCTTCGCCGCACGGGCGCACGTGCCGCGGTCGACGACCGCGAGCTGGTTGCCGCCGGCGACGACACCCGCACGGGTGTAATCCGACACGGCGCAGCCGAGCGCCTCGTTCACGGTGGTCGCGGGGTCGTCCGTCAGGCGCACGACCGTGAGCTCGCCGAGGCCGTCGACGGACGCGCCGTTGGCGTTGATCGCCTGCACCGTCTTCCCACCGACCGTGATGGTCGCACCGGGGAACGACTCGGCGCTGTCGACGGCCGAGACGGCCACGACACCGTCGCCACTGCCCGGAGACCCGGTCAGGTACGGGCTGGGTCCGGAGTTGCCGGCCGAGGCGACGACGACGACACCGGCGCCGACCGCGTTCGAGGCGGCGACGGCGCTGGGGTCGTCTCCCGTGCCGTACGACGAGCCGAGCGACATGTTGATGACGTCCATGCCGTTGTCGACCGCCCAGTCGATCGCCTGGATGGTCGCGTCGGTCGAGCCGTCGCATCCGAACAGACGGACGGCGTAGAGGTCGGCCTCGGGTGCGACACCGGGGCCGACCCTGAAGTCGACCGACGGCGTCGAGGAGTCGTACGGTCCGTCGAAGGTCGAGCCGTCGGGCAGGACGCCCGAGCCGCCGGTCGTCCCGGCGACGTGCGAACCGTGACCCTCGCAGTCAAGCGGGTTCGGGTCGGGCTTCGGGACGAGGGCGTCGCCTTCGCCGCCCGCGTCGTAGTCGTCGCCGACGAGGTCGATGCCGCCCTTGATGCGCGGCGCGTTCGGCCCGAACAGGGCCGGGTCCGCCGCCTGATCGGATGCTGCGGCCGCAGCCTCGTACGCCTCGACGGTGCCCGGTCCGCCGAAGCCGGCGTGGGTGTAGTCGATGCCGGTGTCGAGGATCGCGACCTTGACGTTCTCACCGGTGTATCCGGTGTCCTCCCACACGGCGGGGACACCGAGGAAGGGAACGGAGACCGAGTTGTCGAGCTCGTGCACGACCACCGGGTGCACGGCGACGACACCGGGCAGGGCCGAGAGGTCGTCGAGTCGGGCAGCAGGCACCGTCGCCTGGATGCCGTTGTACGCGGACTGCATCTGGGCGCGGATCTTGCCGCCCTCGGCGGTGATCTTGCCGCGGATCGCGTCCTGGGCCTTCTTCAGGTCCTTCTTGACGGTCGTGCGCTCGCTCTTGGAGAGCGTGCGCCCCTCTTCGGCCTGGACGACGGCCACGGGGTCGCCTTCCATCTCGATGACGACGCCGACCTGACGATCGGGGTCGAGTGCGGCCGCGTCGATCGAGCTCTGCAGCTCATCGGTCGACTGGCTGCGATCGAACCGAGCGGTCGGATCGTCGGCTGTCGCGGCGAACGCCGCTGTGGTGGGCAGTGAGAGCGCGAGGACGCCCGCTACCGCCAGAATCCGTCGGTGCAAGAGGGGACCGCCTTTCCTTCTGGGAGGAGCACTCGGCGTGGCTGTCGCGGTCCTCCGAGTGGGAGTCCGCAGCCGAGGCTGATAGGAGGCTATGCATCCCCTGACGTTCCCCCAAGAGATGACGGCGCAGATGAGAGGATCCTCACCCCGCGCCGCCACCCCTGATCAGGCGATCCGCGTACCCGCCGGCAGCTTCCGGGCGGGCGTGCGCGTGCGCATCCCGGCCCACCAGAGCAGGAGCCCCGCAACCAGCACCTGCCCGCCGAGCCCGACGAACCAGCTCGGGACGGTCTCGGCGATCACCGTCTCCGGCGAATCGCTGTTGTAGGCGTCCGGATCGCAGTCGCTGTAGGTGACATCGAGTTCGGGAGCGACCTGCGCCTGCCGGACCACGTACTTCGCGTATCCGAACAGATCGACCGGGGTGCCGTACCGGTCGAACTGCACGGGGGTCGCGTCCGCGAGGATGACGAAGGGGTTCGGCGCCAGCATCCACCACACGTAGTCGAACCGGGGGATGCGACTGGTGTACGCCTCCTGGTCGGCCTCGCAGGTCCAGAGCTCCGGATCGTTCGGGCACGAGCGCGACCCGTCGCTGCAGACGGGAGCGCCCGTCGCGTCGTACTCGGCGGCCAGGTACCGCTCCGTGCGCTCGGACGTGATGCTCGTCCCCACCAGACCGAAGGCGATGCCCGTTCCGAGCGTGAGCGCGGCGACGACGAGATAGGTGGTCGCGACGGAGAAAAGGGGGCGCGAGAGGATGCCGCTGAACGCGGTCCCGAGCGCGGCGACCACCCCCGCCTCGACGATGAGCACGAGCGCCGACACGACGACGGCGCCGGGGTTCACCCCGCCGCCCAGGGTGGCGACGACGAGGAAGGGCACGGCGACGAGGGCGAAGGTCAGTCCGGTGAGCCACGCGGCGAGGAACTTGCCGAGCAGGATCTCGGCGGTCGTTGCCTGCGTGACCTGCAGCGACGCCAGGGTGGCGGCGTCGCGGTCGCCGTTGATCGAGTTGCCGCTCAGGGTCGGCGAGATGAGGACGACCAGCAGGAGCGTGACGAAGACGACCACGGAGTAGACGCCCGGTCCGGAATCCTCCATGCCCGAGAACGCGAGGAAGGCGAGGGCGGTGGTGCCGACGAGCAGCAGCGCGAAGACGCCGAGGAGCACGTACCAGGAGACGGTCCGGATGCGCTGGGTGAGATCGAGGCGGGTGATGGTCCACAGCCGCGAGAGGTTCATCGCGCGCCCCCTTCGAGGTCGAGGAAGGTGTGTTCGAGGACCCCGCTGGCGGCGGAGAACTCTGCGACCGGCAGCCCCGCACCGACGAGCGCGGCGAGCGCCTCGGCCGCGGAGGCGTCCCCGGTGAAGCTGACGAGGAGATCGCGCCGGTCGACGGGGATCGCCGCCACATCGAGGCCGAGGGCCTGCGCCACCGGCAGCGCCGCGGCCCTCGCATCCCGATCCGCGAGGCGGATGCGCCAGGGGCGTGCGCGCTCGGCCGCCTGCGCGACGCGGTCGGGGTTGACGGTCTCCCCCATCATCATGAAGACCGCGTCGTCGGCGACCTCCTCGAGTTCCGAGAGGATGTGGCTCGACACGAGGATCGTTCGCCCCTCCGCCGCCAGCGAGCGCAGCAGCAGCCGGAGGTCGATCCGGGCTTGGGGGTCGAGACCGGACGCGGGCTCGTCGAGGAGCAGGACGCGTGGGTCGTGCACGAGCGCTCGCGCCAGTCCGAGGCGCTGCTTCTGCCCGCGTGACAGCACCCTGGCGGGTGCATCACCGAGCGATTCCAGCCCGACGGTGCCGAGCAGCTCCGCCGCCCGGGCCGACGCGGCGACGCGGTCCAGCCCCGACAGGCGGCCCGTGACGGCGATGGTCTCCCGCGCGGTCAGCGACGGCCACGCGCCGAGCGCGTCCGGCATCCATCCCAAGAGTGCGCGCGCACCCGCGGGGTCCGCCACGGGATCGACCCCGGCGATGCGGATCGAACCCGCGTCCGGAGCCAGCAGCGACGCGAGCATGAGGAGGAGGGTCGTCTTGCCGGCTCCGTTGGGACCGACCAGACCTGTGACGGCGCCCTCGGGCGCGTGGAAGGTGACGTCGCGGACGGCGTGGACGTTCCCGAACGAACGCCGCACCCCCTCAGCGAGGATGCCGGCGGTTGTCATATGGCTCACCCTAGAGGGCGGCTGTGAACGGACGCGGCTTCAGCGGCGGACCCGCAGGTTCGCCGCCCCGGCGACCAGGAGCAAGGCCGCCGCGACGACCGGCGTCCAGACGGCGAGGGATGCCCCTGCGGACTCGGCCACCAGCCCCACGACCATGCTGGCGAGGGCCTGACCCACGACGACCGCCGAGCCGAGGATCGACATGACGGTCGCCTCGCGTCCCCGCGGCGCGCGAGCCGCCGCCAGCGCATACAGCGTCGCGAGCGTCGGCCCGATACCGCAGCCTGCGAGGGCCAACGCCCAGCCCATCGAGATCGCGCCGGTCGCGCCGGCGGCGAGGACCGCCCCGACGAGGACGACGGCGGTGAAGCCGATCCACCGCCACGGAAGCGTGAACCGGCGCGGCAGCAGACCGACCGACAGGGCGAGCGCAGCCGACCCGATGCCCATGATCCCGTAGAGGATGCCGGTCTGCTCGGGGAAGCCGCCCTCATCCGCGAACGCGGTGAGCGAGGTCAGCATGGCGCCGAAGAAGAGCCCGGTGGCGAAGGTGCCGAATGCGGCGAGCAGGATGCCGGGCCGGGCCACTGCCCGGGCCGGCTGCCGATCGCCCGCAGCCACGGCGTGCGATGCGGTGCGGGCAGTGGGGTGCAGCGCGAACGCCGAGACGAAGACGAGGGTCAGGGCGGCTGCCGCCAGGACGGGCGCCGCGGGGTTCGCCGCGATCGCGACGACACCCACGAGCACGGGGCCGAAGACGAAGACCGTCTCATCCACCGCGGATTCGTAGCCCATCGTGGACTCCTGCAACCGCCCTCGGTCATCGGGAGCCAGTCGCAGCCGACCGACCGTGCCCACGAGGCGGGCACGGGACATCGGCGACACCTGCGGGGCCGTGGCACCCGCGAGCGCGGCCATGAGCAGGAGCAGCCCGTCGGGGGTGTCTCCGTAGGCGACGGCGACCAGCGCCACGAGGACGAGGCTCTGGACGAGGGCTGCGAGCAGCAGCACGGGACGCTGCCCCCATCGGTCCGCTGCGGCGCCGATGAGCGGACCGGTCGCGATCGTTCCGAGACCGACCATGGCGGAGGTCAATCCACCGACCCCCAGGGAGCCGCGCGCATCGACGACCATCGTCAGGACGCCGACGACGATCATCGCGTAGGGCAACCGCGCGATGAGTGCGACTGCGAAGTAGCCGAGGCCGACGCTGCCGGCGAGAGCGCGGATGGGCCGGCCGAGGGGGACGGCAGGACGGACATCGGTGACGGGACCGGACATGGGTACCTTCGCGGGAGAGAGGCGTCGTGCCGCCTTGACTCTCCAACGGATCAGGTAGTTACACGGGGTGCGTTCGCACCGCGTCCAGTCTAGCGGCGCGCACCTGGACGTCCGAAGTGCGCGACACCGAGGTCCGGATGATCGACGAAGACGCCGTCGACGCCGGTCGCGGCGATGGCGTCCCACTCCGCCTCCCAGTCGCCGAACGCGGCCTTCGATCGTCCCCGACGGTACGGCGCCGCGAGGAAGGCGTTCTCGGGGCGGCAGGTCCAGGCGTAGACGAGCAGGCCCCGCTGCTGCGCCTCGGCGACCACCGGCATCCGTCGTCGCCGATCGAGGACGATGGTCTTGTCCAGACTGATGCCGTCCACCTCGCCGGCGAGCCGGTCGAGGCCCTGGGGCTGCACCTGATCCGCGTAGTGCGGGGCGGAGCGCCCGCGGCTCGAAGCGAGGTCGAACGGACGACCGGATGCCTCGAGCAGGTACACGTACCGGCCGCGCACCCCCTCGTCCCGCACGCCGCCGAGCACGGTCTGCTCGAACGACTCGACGGTCAGGGGTAGTTCGCCGTCCGCCCAACGAGCATCCCGCAGCTCGGCCGCGATCAGCGCCGGCACGTCGAGACCGAGCGACGCGAAGAACGTGGCGTGCTTGATCTCGAGGACGACCCCGATCTCCCTCCCCTGCTGCAGACCGACGTCGCGGACGAGGTCGAGGAGCTCGCGCAGCCGGAGGATCGGCTGCTCGCCGTCAAAGCCTGCGCTGGCGGGGCGGAGCGCCGGCAGGCGCTCGCGGCAGCGCAGCGTGGCCAGCTCATCCCACGTGAAGTCCTCGGTGAACCATCCCGTGTGTTCCACCCCGTCGATGCGCTTCGTCGTCCGGCGCCCCGCGAACTCCGGATGGGAGGCGACATCGGTGGTCGAGCCGATCTCGTTCTCGTGGCGGACGACGGCGACGCGATCCTTCGTGAAGACCACGTCGGGTTCGACGGCGTCGACGCCGAACTCGAGGGCCAGGGCGTAGGACGACCGGGAGTGCTCCGGGCGGTACCCGGGCGCCCCTCGGTGCCCGATGACGAGCGGGGGATGCCGGGGCATGCCCTCAGGCTAGCTCCGAGCCTCGACCGGAAGGCGCTCCGGGCCCCCTCCCGCGCGTGCTCATAGACCTCTCACAGCGGGGTACAGCACCCGCGGAATCACGGTCCGATACGCTGGATCGACAGCACAGCGCTGTGAGTCGACTTTTGGAGTGAGACACACAATGGCAGCGTCCGGCAATTTCGCCTTCAACAATCCGGTGTTCCAGGAGGATCAGCGCCGCCCCGGCCTGACGCCCCCTGCCGCCCAGACGAACCACTCGGCCGCCTCGCACCAGGCCGCCGATGTCGCCGCGAGCGCGCAGCTCGAAGGCATGTACGCCGCACCCGCGGCATCCTCGAACGACACGGGGCGCATGACCGTCGAGGACACCGTCGTCAAGACGGCCGGCCTCTTCGGCATCCTCCTCGTCACGGCCCTCGTGGGATGGTTCTGGACCCTCGGCGGTTCGCTCATGCCGACCGAGGTCGACCCCGCGAACCTCACGATCATGCCGTGGATCATCGGCGCACTGGTCGGCTTCGTCCTCGCGCTCGTGATCACCTTCACCTCGCGGAAGAAGGTGCGGCCTGCACTCATCTGGGCGTATGCGGCAGCCGAGGGCCTCTTCGTCGGCGGCATCTCGGCGTACTTCGAGTTCATCTGGCCGGGCGTCGTCCTGCAGGCCACGATCGCAACGCTCGTCGTCGTCGGTGTCACCCTCGCCCTGTTCGCGAGCGGCAAGGTCCGCGTCAGCAAGAAGGCCAACAAGATCTTCATGATCGCGATGGTCAGCTACCTGGTCTTCGGCCTCGTCAACCTGGTCCTCATGTGGACGGGTGTCACCGAGGGGACCTTCGGTCTGTACAGCCAGGAGATCTTCGGCATCCCCCTGGGCCTGGTCATCGGCCTGCTGGTCGTCCTGATGGCGTCGTACTCGCTCGTGCAGGACTTCGACATGGTCCAGCAGGGTGCCCGCAACGGGGCTCCGCGCGAGTTCGGCTGGGTCGGTGCCTTCGGCATCATGGTGACCGTCGTCTGGCTCTACGTTGAGATCCTGCGCATCATCGCGATCCTGCGCGGCAGCGACTGACCTCGACCGCGCACACGAAGGCCGTCCGGATGACCGGGCGGCCTTCGTCGTTTCTCCCCGCCCGTTGACACAGCAGATGCCAGTCGGATTCCGCTCCCCCGTGCGCGTGCGACCGCCACCGTCCGGCGGCGGAGCGTGGTCAGGACGGCAGCCGCAGGGCCGCGGTCGTCCCGCGGGGGTGGTGGGCGGCCAGCGAGACGCTGGCGCCGTAGGCCTCTGCCAGGGACGCCGCGATGGACAGTCCGATACCGGGACCGGGCACGGCGAAGTCGCGCGCATAGGGCGCACGGTAGAACCGTTCGAATGCGTGGCTGCGCTCCTGGTCGGTCATCCCGACGCCCTGATCGGCGACCGTCACGATGACGTCCCGCCCGTCCTCGCGCGCGGAGACGACCACATCTCCCCCGCCCTCCGGGGTGAACTCCACCGCGTTGCGAAGGAGTTCTTCCAGGATGGACGAGAGGTCGCGGACGGCGATGCGGGCGGTGAGCTCGGGCATGTCCGCGACCTCGATACGCAGGCCGCGCTCCTTCGCGCGTGCCGAGACCTCGGCGACGGCGTGTTTGACGACGGGGCCGACGTGCGACGCCCCGGAGCGCGACTCGACGTCGCGCGACGACTGCCCGGCGGCGATCAGTCGTTCCACCAGCCGCAGCAGACGTTCAGCCGACCTCTCGACCGCCTCCCACCGCTCCTTCTCAGGCGAATCCTTCATGAGGGCGATGTCGGTGTGCCCGAGGATGACCGTGAGGGGCGTGCGGAACTCGTGCCCGACCGTGCTGAGGAAGCGGTCGCGGACCTCGACGGCGTTGACGAGCTCGGTGACGTCCTGACCGACGACCACGATGCCCACTTCATCGCCGTCGGCGACGACGGGCCGGACGATGACCTGCATCACCCTGCGCGGATCCGCACCGAACTCGACGACACGCGGTGCGGCGAAGTCGCCCGAGCGGACGCGCTCGACGAAGTCGGCCGATGTCGCCTGCGGGGGCATGAGCGGATCGGCGCGCCAGATGAGGCCGGCGAATCCGTCGCGATCGACGTCGTCGATCCCCGAACGGCCGCTGATCTCGGCGGCCACGGCGTTGACGAGGATCGGTCGCCCGTCCGGACCGAACACCGCGACCGCGTTGTCGGTGGCATCCAGGGTGGCTCGGAGCATGGCGCCGTCCCGGCCCGACATCCGCAGAGCGTCGGCGAGGCGCGTCGACACGTTGTCGACGCTCGAGCGCGCGCGGCCCAGATCGCGTGCGATGAAGACGATGGTGACCGCGAACAGTGCCATCAGGATCGGCAGCGTCAGCACGGCCATGACGTCACCGACGGTGGTGAGCCCACCGGTCCGCAGCGCGGTGAACAGCGGGCCGAGTGCGGTCAGCGCGACCCCGGCCACGACGGCCGGGAGGGGGAAGGCGAAGGCGAGCCAGCCCAACGGGAAGATCGGGAGGAATCCCGACGCGGGGAGCACGTCGATGCCCGCGTCTCGCAGCGGCACGCACGCCACGATCTGCGCCAGGGGGATGGCGGCGAGCCACGCCGTCCGGTTCGCCGGCTGCGCGAGCCACACGGCGGTCATCGCCGCCGTACTCAGCACGATCACGCCGAATCCGGTCAGCAGCAGCGGCGTGATCCGTTCGCTGTCGATGACGCCGAGGATGAGGACGATGAGCAGGCTCGCCGCAGCGAGGACTATCTGCGCGTACGGCTGCGTACGGGGTCGCTCGATCACCCAGTCACCCCCTCCTCAGTCGGCGGTGCGAAACGGGCAACGGCCCGCACCCACCCTCTCGGCGGCGGCGGCCTCGTGTCAAGGGTCGACCGCCGTCGACGCCGCGGGGATGACCCCGCGGCTCACTCCCATTCGATGGTCCCCGGGGGCTTCGACGTGACGTCGAGCACCACGCGGTTGACCTCGCGGACCTCGTTCGTGATCCGGTTGGAGATCTTCGAGAGCACGTCGTAGGGCAGCCGCGTCCAGTCGGCGGTCATCGCGTCCTCGCTCGAGACCGGACGGAGCACGATCGGGTGGCCGTAGGTGCGGCCGTCGCCCTGGACGCCCACCGAGCGGACATCGGCCAGCAGCACGACCGGGCACTGCCAGATCTCGCCGTCCAGGCCCGCCTTGGTCAGTTCCGCGCGGGCGATGGCGTCGGCGTCACGCAGGATCTCGAGACGGTCAGCGGTGACCTCACCCACGATGCGGATGCCGAGGCCGGGCCCCGGAAAGGGCTGGCGCCCGACGATCGCCTCCGGGAGGCCCAGCTCACGGCCGATGGCGCGGACCTCGTCCTTGAAGAGGGTCCGGAGCGGCTCGACGAGCTCGAACTGCAGGTCCTCGGGAAGGCCGCCGACATTGTGATGGCTCTTGATGTTCGCCGTCCCGGCACCGCCGCCCGACTCGACGACGTCGGGGTACAACGTGCCCTGGACGAGGAATCCGATGGGGTCGCCGTCCGCGGCCGCCTCGGCGATGAGGTCCGACTGCACCTTCTCAAAGGCGCGGATGAACTCACGGCCGATGATCTTGCGTTTCTGCTCGGGGTCGCTGACGCCGGCGAGGGCGTCCAGGAAGGTCTCGCGCGCGTCGACGGTGATCAGGCGCACACCCGTCGAGGCGACGTAGTCGTTCTCGACCTGCTCGCGCTCGCCCTTGCGCAGGAGCCCGTGATCGATGAACACCGCGGTGAGCTGGTCTCCGACCGCCTTGTGAACGAGCGCCGTCGAGACCGCCGAGTCGACGCCGCCCGAGAGGGCGGAGATCACGCGGCCGGTGCCGACCTGCGCCCGGATCCTCTCGACCTGCTCGGCGATCACATTGTCGCTGTTCCAGTCGGCGGGGAGCCCCGCCGCCTTGTGCAGGAAGTTCTCGATCACCTGCTGACCGTGGTCGGAGTGCTTGACCTCCGGATGCCATTGCACGCCGTACAGCCCGCGCGCGTCGTTGGCGAACGCCGCCACCGGGGTCGCTGCCGTGCGCGCCAGGACCTCGAAGCCCGCGGGAGCAGCGCTCACCTGGTCGCCGTGGCTCATCCACACGTTCTGGTCGACCGGCTGGCCGCCGAGGAGGACGTTGTCGGTGACGATCGTGGCATCCGTCGCACCGTATTCCCGGAGGCCGGTGTTCGCGACCTCGCCGCCCAGGGTCTTCGCCATCACCTGGAAGCCGTAGCAGATCCCGAGCGTCGGTACACCGAGGTCGAACACCCCGGAGTCGAGCTGGGGCGCCCCTTCCTCGTACACGGAGGACGGACCGCCCGAGAGGATGATCCCGACGGGGTTCTTCTCGGCGATCTCCGCCGCCGAGGCGGTGTGCGGGACGAGCTCGCTGTAGACGCCGGCCTCGCGCACGCGGCGGGCGATCAACTGTGCGTACTGGGCGCCGAAGTCGACGACCAGGACGGGGCGCTGCGAGGTTTCGGTCTGCTCGGTCACCGGGTCTCCGTGGGGGTCTCGAGGGGGACGGATGCGGCGGCTTCCCGCGCGGCCAGGTACTCCCTGACCTCGCGGGCGACCTTCGCCTCCATGAAGAAGGACAGGAGCGGCACGATGCCGCCGAGCGCCAGCACGATGAAGCGCGGGAAGCGCCAGCGCATCAGGCTCCAGACGCGGAAGCACGCGAAGAGGTACACGACGTAGAACCAGCCGTGCACGACGAGGATCGCGAGCGAGATGTTGATGCCGTCGCCCGTCGAGACGATGTCGCACTGATCCATCCCGGGAACGAAGAGCGAGAACCACTGGCAGTCCGGACCAGGGATGGCGGTCGCGAACCACAGCAGGCCGCCCGATCCGCCGGCGAAGAGCTCGACGTGGATCGGGGTGTACTTCAGGATCATCTCAGCGACCAGGAGGAGCAGGCCGACACCGGTGATGATCGATGCGATCTGGTAGAACCGCAGGGCGCCGCGGATCGCCGGGAACGAGGCGAGTTTGGGCTGGACGGGCATGGCTTCCAGTCTACGGGCGCGACGAGGCGTGCTCTGCGCGGGCGTCCTCGCCCTCGTCGTCGGATCCGGTGATCGCCTCGACCTCCTTCTCCCATGCGTCCCGGGCCAGCCGGTACCACATGTAGAAGGCGAAGCCGGCGAAGACCGCCCACTCGATGGCGTAGAAGATGTTCAGCCAGTTCACCGACGACAGCTCACCCGGTGCAGGCGAGTGGATCGCGCCGAGCCCGCCGAACGCCTCCGCGGACACGAGGTAGGGGCGGTACACCTCGAGGCCGTCGATGTCGCTCCACTGCGAGAGCAGCGCGACGGGCGACATCGCCGTCACCTCGAACGGGTCGCCGTCCCGCGGGGGTTCCTGTGCCCCCTCGTCGGAGATGAGCCGGCCGGTGAGCGCGACCTCCTGTGGCGGAGCGGCATCCAGAGCGGACGCAGCGGTCTCCGCCTCCGCCCGATCCGACGTGAAGCCGACCGCGACGGCGAGGGAGGTGGGCGTGTCCGCGCCTGCCGACGTCGGGTCCACCCGCAGCTGCCCCGCGACCCAGTACCCGGGCTCGCCCTCGTCGAACCGACTCGAGATCACGGTGAAGTCCCCGGCGACGAACGAGCCCGACACCTCCACCCGCTGACCGACGAGCGGCTCCGCGAGGTACTGTCCGGGGGCGACGACGTCGGCGATGGGGCGGAGTTCCTCCGTCATCCCGGCAGGCGGCGGGTCGGTGTCGATGGCATTGCCGAGCTGCCACTGGCCGAGCCACGCGAAGATCGCCGCGACGAGCAGGGCGAGACCCAGCATCCCGATCCAGAACGGGCGGAGCATCACCTCGCGCAGCGTCGGCGGGAAGACCTCTGGGAGGTCGCCGGTCACGCGGGCATCGGTCATCAGCGGGACGAGCTGTACGGCGCGACGACGACCTCGACGCGCTGGAACTCCTTGAGGTCGGAGTAGCCCGTGGTGGCCATCGACTTGCGCAGCGCGCCGATCAGATTCGCTGTGCCGTCGGCGACGGGCGCCGGGCCGTACAGGATCTCCTCGAGCGGGGAGACCTGGCCGACCTCCACCCGGGTACCGCGGGGCAGCTTCGCGTGGTGGGCCTCGGGGCCCCAGTGGAACCCGCGGCCGGGAGCATCGGTCGCCCGCGCGAGCGCGACACCGAGCATGACGGCGTCGGCACCCATCGCGAGGGCTTTCACGATGTCACCCGAGGTTCCGACACCGCCGTCGGCGATGACGTGCACGTATCGACCGCCCGACTCGTCGAGGTAGTCGCGACGTGCGCCGGCGACGTCGGCCACAGCGGTGGCCATCGGCGCATGCAGGCCGAGCGTGGCGCGGGTGGTGGACGCCGCTCCCCCACCGAAGCCGACGAGGACGCCGGCCGCTCCGGTGCGCATCAGGTGGAGCGCTGCGGTGTAGGTGGCGGCGCCGCCGACGATGACGGGCACATCGAGGTCGTAGATGAACTTCTTGAGGTTGAGCGGCTCGTCGACGCTCGAGACGTGTTCGGCCGAGACGGTCGTGCCGCGGATGACGAACAGATCGACGCCCGCCGCGACCACGGTCTCGTAGAGGTCCTGGGTCCGCTGCGGTGTGAGCGCACCGGCGACGGTGACCCCGGCCGCACGGATCTCCGCGAGTCGATCGCGGACGAGCTCGGGCTTGATCGGTGCGGAGTACAGCTCCTGCATGCGACGGGTCGCGCCGTCGGTCGGAAGCGCCGCGATCTCGGCCAGGAGCGGCTCGGGGTCGTCGTAGCGCGTCCAGAGACCCTCGAGATCGAGCACGCCGAGGCCGCCGAGCTGACCCAGCATGATCGCGGTGCGGGGGCTCATCACGGAATCCATCGGGGCGCCGAGCACCGGGATGCCGAAGCTGTAGGCATCGATCGACCAGGCGGTCGAGACGTCCTCGGGGTTGCGCGTGCGCCGAGAGGGCACCACCGCGATGTCGTCGAAGGCGTACGCGCGACGCGCGCGCTTGGCGCGGCCGAGCTCGATTTCCATGGTCACCGTCCCAGCCTACCGTCGGGGCCCGACCGCCGCCCGGCGCCTCAGCGGGCTCGCGCCACCCGTCGCTCGTCCCAGACCGGCTCATCGGACTCATATACGGCGCCGTCCGCACCGAACACCACGAATCTGTCGAACGACCGAGCGAACCAGCGGTCGTGCGTGACCGCGAGCACCGTGCCTGCGAACGCGTCGAGCGCCTTCTCGAGCGCTTCCGCCGACACGAGATCGAGGTTGTCGGTGGGTTCGTCGAGCAGCAGCAGGGTCGCACCCGAGAGCTCGAGCAGCAGGATCTCGAACCGCGCCTGCTGACCTCCCGACAGGCTCGCGACGTCCTGCTCGGCCTGGGACACGAGGCCGTAGCGATCGAGCGCGGAGCTCGCGGCATCCCGTCGCATCCCGTTCCGACGGTCGTCCCCGCGGTGCAGGATGTCGAGCAGGGACCGCCCCTCGGATCCGGGGCGCCGGTGGCTCTGCGCGAACCAGCCCGGAATGACCCGGGCGCCGAGCGTCGCACGTCCCGTGTGCGCGACGCGGTCGAGGGATGCGCCGGCTGTGGTGACGTGGCCGAGCAGGGCGTCGGGGTCCGTCCCGCCGCCCGCGAGCAGACGGAGGAAATGCGACTTTCCGGACCCGTTGGACCCGAGCACGGCGACCCGGTCGCCGAACCACACCTCGAGGTCGAACGGACGCATGAGCCCTGTCAGCTCGAGTCCGTTGGCGACGACGGCGCGCTTGCCCGTCCTGTCGCCGCGCAGGCGCAGGTCGAGCCGCTGCTCCAGGGGGCGCTCCTCGGGAGGCCCGGCCTCCTCGAACCGCCGCAGCCGCGTCTGCGCAGCCCGGTATCGCGACGCGAACTCATCGCTCGCGGCGGCCTTGACCTTCATGTCGGCGACGAACCGCCGGAGTTTCGCGTGCTCCTCGTCCCAACGACGGCGCAGCTCGTCGAGCCGCGACATCCGGTCCTCGCGAGCCCGATGGTAGGTGGCGAACCCGCCGCCGTGCACCCAGGCGGTGCTGCCCGCGGCGCCCGCCTCGACGCTCACGATGCGATCGGCCCCTCGTGCGAGCAGTTCGCGGTCGTGAGAGATCAGAAGCACCGTCTTCGAAGACTCCCGCAGCCGCTCCTCGAGCCAACGCTTGCCGGGAACATCGAGGGAGTTGTCGGGCTCGTCCAACAGGAGCGCATCGTCGCTTCCGCGCAGGAGGGCCTCGAGCGCCAAACGCTTCTGCTCGCCGCCTGACAGCGTGACGAGTTCGCGGTATCGAGCACGGACGAACGGGATGCCGAGTGCCGCCGTCGTGCATGTGTCCCACACGGTCTCGTATTCGTATCCGCCGGCATCGGCGTAGTCGGCGATCGCCGCCGCATACCGCATCTGCCCGTCGAGGTCGTCGAGCTCGATGAGGGCGTTCTCGGACTCCTCGAGCTCCCGCGCAGCGGCCGCGATCCGGCGCGGCGCGACGGCGATGAGCAGGTCGTGGACCGTCTGCCCGGCCGTGCCGTGGCCGATGAACTGGTCCATGACGCCGAGCGACCCATCGATCGAGACAGCGCCGCCGTGCGCGGGGAGCTCGCCGCGGAGGATGCGCAGCAGCGTCGTCTTCCCCGCGCCGTTCTGCCCGATGAGCGCAGTCGTTGAGCCGGCGGGCACTCGGAAGCTGATCCCGTCGAGCAGAGGGCGGCCGTCGGGCAGCGAAAAGGAGACGTTCTGCACGTCGATGTGGGCCACGGTGATCAGTCCTTCCGCTCCATGAGCGGAGCCGACCAGCCTATCCGATCAGACGTGCGATGCTGTGACGATGACCCGAGTGATCGTGATCGGCGCCGGCATCATGGGGTTGGCGACCGCGTGGGAGCTGACGCGTCGCGGCATCCGTCCCGTCGTCCTCGATCGGTTCGCGCGGGGGCATCACGAAGGCGCCTCGCACGGCGAGACGCGGAACTTCAACAATGCGTACACGCAGGACCACTACCTCGACCTCCTGCAGCTGGCAAGGACGGGCTGGGACGACCTCGGCGAGGTCGACGGCGAGCCGCTTCTCCGTCTGCACGGACTCGTCACGCACGGCACGGGCTTCGACCTGGGCGGGACCGGCAGCGGCCTGAGTACGATCGCGGCGGCGCTGCGCTCCCGTGGTATCGCGGCAGACCTGTTGAGCGGCGTCGAGGCCTCGCGGCGCTGGCGCGGGATGCGGTTCGAGTCCGACGTGCTGTTCTCCGCCGAGGCGGGCGTCGCCCGCGCTGCGGCGGCGCTCCGAGAACTCGAGCGTCGGGTGGCGCGCGCGGGCGGCGACGTTCGGTGGTCGACTCCGGTCCGCGGTCTGGAGGCGAGTGATGACGGCGCGCGCGTCACCCTCGCCTCGGGAGCGGTTCTCGACGCGGACAGGGTCGTCGTGACCGCCGGAGCGTGGACGGAACGGCTGGTGCCCGACATCCGCCTTCCCGTTCTGCGGGTGACGGAGGAGACGCCCGCGCACTTCTCGCCCGTCGATGATGCGACATGGCCGTCGTTCAACCATTTCGTCGGCGGCGGAGCGCCGATCTACGGCATGCCGACGCCGGGCGAAGGCGTCAAAGTCGGCCTGCACGCTGTCGGCGACGTCGTCGACCCCGACGAACGTCCGCGCCGGACGACCCATGCTCGCGAGCTCGCGGAGTACGTCCGAGAGTGGATGCCCGGCCTCGACCCTGACTCGGGGGTGCACATCTCCTGCACCTACACGTCGACACCCGACGCATCCTTCATCCTCGACCGGGTGGGCTCGGTCGTCGTCGGTGCGGGGTTCTCGGGACACGGGTTCAAGTTCGCCCCGGGCATCGGCGTCACACTCGCTGCGTTGGCCCTCGACGACTCGGCGCGAGCAGCCGCCCCATTCCGCATCGCGTGAGACCGCACTTCGATCGAAATGCGAGTTAACCACGAATACCCCGACCAGCATTGGTCGGGGCATTCGATCGAAAGAAGTCCGGCGGTGTCCTACTCTCCCACAGGGTCCCCCCTGCAGTACCATCGGCGCTGTGAGGCTTAGCTTCCGGGTTCGGAATGTGACC
>NZ_JAHXMY010000001.1 GCF_023149035.1 Microbacterium sp. EYE_78 | reverse complement strand
TGATCCAAAGGAATCTCACCTCAGCCAAAACTGAGATCGAGGTTATTTGGCATTTGACAAGTGCACGCTGTTGAGTTCTCAAGGATCGGACGCTCCCACACCACCCCGCAGGGCTTCGTAGTGAGGCAACTTCTCTACCTTAGGACGCATCTCGCAGGGCGTCAAACGCGACACGCCGTGATCCGAAGACCACTGTGTGCCGGATGACGTCGGGCTCGAACGTCCAGGCATCCACGTCCTAGACCAGAGGTCAGACCCAGGCGCGGAGCGACTGTTTCTTCTTGGAGTGGATTCGTTCGCCAGCTTGAGGGCGGCGGGCCTCTCGGCCTCTCGCTCTTCCCTGTGGGGCGAACAAGTAATAAGTTACGCGGGGATTGCGGGTCCGGCAAATCAGGCATGCATCCCGGGCGTGTCGGACGCGCAGTCCCGCCTCAGCGCTTGTAATTCGGCGCTTCGACGACGATCTGGACGTCGTGGGGGTGCGACTCCTTGAGCCCCGCAGAGGTGATGCGCACGAACTTGCCGCGCGCCTTCAACTCCTCGACGGTGCGTGCGCCGACGTAGAACATCGACTGCCGGAGACCGCCGACGAGCTGGTAGGCCACGGCAGAGACCGGACCGCGGTAGGCCACCTGACCCTCGATGCCTTCGGGGATGAGCTTGTCGTCACTCGGGACATCCGCCTGGAAGTAACGGTCCTTCGAGTACGAGGTCTTCTTTCCGCGGGTCTGCAGCGCGCCGAGAGAACCCATCCCCCGGTACAGCTTGAACTGCTTGCCTCCCTGGAAGACGACCTCGCCCGGCGACTCGTCGGTGCCGGCGAGCAGTGAGCCGAGCATGACGGTGTCCGCACCGGCGACGAGCGCCTTGGCGATGTCGCCCGAATACTGCAGTCCGCCGTCCGCGATGATCGGCACACCCGCTTCGCGGGCGGCGAGGGATGCCTCGTAGATCGCCGTGACCTGCGGCACACCCACCCCGGCGACGACACGGGTGGTGCAGATCGAGCCCGGACCCACGCCGACTTTCACGGCGTCGACGCCGGCATCGATCAGGGCCTGAGCGCCCTCGCGCGTGGCGACGTTGCCGCCGATCACGTCGATGTGCGAGAACGTCGGATCGGCCTTGATGCGCTTCACCATGTCGATGACGCCGGCCGACTGACCGTTGGCCGTGTCGACCACGATGACGTCGACCCCGGCATCCCGCAGCGCCTCGGCACGCTCCCACGCGTCCCCGAAGAAGCCGATGGCCGCGCCGACGCGGAGCCGACCCTGCTCGTCCTTCGTGGCGAGCGGATACTTCTCGCTCTTGTCGAAGTCCTTGATGGTGATGAGCCCCGCGAGCTTGCCGTCGTCATCGAGCAGGGGCAGCTTCTCGACGCGGTGGTGTGCGAAGAGCGCGATCACCTCGTTGGCGCCGATCCCCACGCGACCTGTGACGAGACCTTCGCTCGTCATGACGTCGCGGACCTTCGTGGTCTGACGCTCGAAGCCGGAGACGAAGCGCATGTCGCGGTTCGTGACGATCCCCACGAGCTTGCCGTCGCCGTCGATGACCGGCAGACCGGAGATCCGGTACTGGCCGCACAGGTTGTCGACCTCTTCGATGGTCGCGTCCGGTGTGGTCGTGATCGGGTCGGTGATCATCCCCGACTCGCTCCGCTTGACGCGGTCGACCATCTTCGCCTGATCGGCGATCGAGAGGTTCCGGTGGATGATCCCGATGCCCCCCTCACGCGCGATGGCGATCGCGAGGCGCGCCTCCGTGACGGTGTCCATCGCGGCGGACAGGAGCGGTGTCGCGACGGTGATCCGCCGCGTGACCCGGGACGAGGTGTCGGCTTCGGACGGGATCACGTCCGTGTGGCCAGGCAGCAGGAGGACGTCGTCGTACGTCAGTCCCACGAATCCGAACGGGTCGTTGTGCTCCATGTGCTCTCCTGCGTCGTACCGGGCTCTCGTGAATTCTAAGGCGCGCGGAGCCCATATCATTCCCGCGCGCTGCGGTGGCGCATCCGACCGGCATCCGGTTCGGACGTGGGAGCGATGCCAGACGGAGTGCAGAAACTCACGATCCACGGGGTGTCGATGGTTGCGACAGGGAAACACACCGGCAACAATCGCTGGATACGGTCGTGTGGCGCCGCGGGCACCCGTACCTCTGCGCGCTGACCATGCTTCAACCAGGAGGTGTCGGTGACGACCACCCGCTCTTCGCGCGCCCGCAATCGATGGCGACGCGCGCTCGTAGCCCTACTCGCCGGAGTCTTCTCCGGCGCTCTGCTGTTCGGCCTGGCACACCCCGCCGCCGCTGAGACGCAGAATCCGGAAGACTTCCCGTTCGCCGTGCAGGGCAACGTCCGCGTCGCGGGCGAGCCTGTCGAAGGCGCCACGGTCGTCGTCAGCGGCGGTGAGTACACCGGTGAGGCGACGACGGCCGAGAACGGCGCGTGGCGGGTGCCCGTCCCGACGAAGGACGTCCCCTACACGGTCGAGCTCGTCGAGGACTCGCTGCCCGACGGCGTCGAGGCGCCCGAGGGCTTCGAGTTCACGCAGGAGGTGGAGTTCGGCGCGACGAGCAACGTCACCCGCAACTTCACGCTCGGGTCGGCCGAGCGCACGACGACGTCGTTCCTCGACCAGTTCCTCTCGCGAGCGGTCAACGGCCTCAACTTCGGCCTGATGCTCGCCCTCGCGGCCATCGGCGCGTCGCTGGTGTTCGGCACCACCGGTCTCTCGAACTTCGCGCACGGCGAGATGGTCACCTTCGGCGCACTCGCGGCGCTGCTGTTCTCGGTCGGCCTCGACGTGCCGATCTGGATCGCGATCCCGCTCGCCGTGATCGTCTCGGGCCTGTTCGGCTTCGGGATGGATGCCGGTTTGTGGCGGCCGCTGCGGCGTAAGGGCATCGGCACCGTCCAGCTCATGATCGTCTCGATCGGTCTGTCGCTGGCGCTGCGCTACGTCTTCCAGATGTTCGTCGGCGGCGGAACCGTCACCCTCCCCGGCGGCGCCGCGGCGACGATCCCTGGTCTCGGCCCCATCCGCCTGACGGTCACCGACCTGATCAGCATGGGCGTCTCGATCGTCGTGATCGTGGCGTTCGCGTTCTGGCTCATGCGCACCCGCATCGGTCGCGCGACGCGGGCCGTCTCGGACAACCCCTCGCTCGCTGCAGCCAGCGGCATCGACGTCGACGCGGTCGTCCGCATCGTGTGGATCATGGCGGCCGCGCTCGCCGGACTCTCCGGCGTGCTGTGGGCGTACTTCCGCCCCGGCATCAAGTGGGACATGGGCACCAGCATCCTGCTGCTCGTCTTCGCCGCGATCACCCTCGGCGGCCTCGGAACGGCATTCGGCGCGCTCGTGGGCGCGATCATCGTGGGCCTGCTCGTCGAGGTCTCGACGCTGTGGATCCCTTCCGACCTGAAGTACGTCGGCGCGCTCGTCGTGCTGATCGTCATCCTCCTGTTCCGTCCGCAGGGCCTCCTCGGACGCCGAGAGCGAATCGGATAACGGCTCATGGACTTCCTGCAGATCCTCAACAACACGGCGGCGCAGATCCTCTCGCCCGTCACGCTCGGCTTCGTGCTCGCCGCGATCGGCCTCTCGGTCCACTTCGGCTTCGCGGGCCTGCTCAACATGGGTGTCGCCGGCTTCATGGCGATCGGCGCCTACGGATTCGCGATCTCGACGCTGACCTTCCAGCTCCCCTGGTTCGTCGCCGCCCTCGTCGGCCTCGTCGGGGCGGTGCTCTTCTCGCTCGTGATGGGCATCCCGACCCTTCGCCTGCGCGGTGACTATCTCGCGATCGTCACCATCGCGGCCGCGGAGGTCGTCCGGCTGCTGTTCCTCACCTCGACGTTCCGCGAGACGACGGGATCGGCCGATGGCCTCTCGGGCTTCCAGGCGAACTTCCGCGCCAGCAACCCGCTGCCGCGCGGCCGCTACGGATTCGGGCCGTGGACCTACCAGTCCGACCAGTGGTGGGTCATCATCGTCGGCATCATCACGATCGCGATCGTCGTGCTGCTCGTCTGGCTGCTGATGAGCAGCCCCTGGGGCCGCGTGATCCGAGGCATCCGCGAGGACGAGGACGCCGTGCGCTCGCTCGGCAAGAACGTCTTCGCCTTCAAGATGCAGGCGCTCATCGTCGGTGGTGTGATCATCGCCGCCGGCGGCATCGTGACGGCGATGGGTACGAATGTGAACCCAAACGTGTACGTCACCTCGCAGACGTTCTACGTGTGGACCGCCCTCCTCCTCGGCGGCGCCGCGACGATCTTCGGCCCGGTCCTCGGCGCCGTGCTGTTCTGGGTCGTCCGTGCGTTCCTGTCGAACCTCCTGCCCGCACTCGTGAACATCGGCTGGCTGCCGTTCCTCACGGCCGAGCAGAGCCAGATGCTCGTCTTCGTCCTCGTGGGCGTCGCGCTGATGCTGCTGGTGATCTTCCGCCCCCAGGGCATCCTGGGCAGCAAGAAGGAGCTGACCTTTGTCCGCTGACATCGTGCCCCCGGCACCCCGACCGAAGTCCACCGGACTGCACAAGGGCGAGGTCCGCCCCGGCGTGGAGAAGGTCGACCCGATCATCGTCGCCGACGGCGTCAAGCGCGTCTTCGGCGGTCTCACGGCCGTCGACGTCGACCACGTCGAGATCCCGAGGAACGCCATCACGGCGCTCATCGGCCCCAACGGGGCCGGCAAGACGACGCTGTTCAACCTGCTGACCGGCTTCGACAAGCCGAACGAGGGGCAGTGGTCCTTCGACGGGCAGAACCTCGCCGGCATCCCCGCGTTCAAGACGGCGCGCATGGGGCAGGTGCGCACCTTCCAGCTCACGAAGTCGCTCGGCCTGCTGACCGTGCTCGAGAACATGAAGCTCGGCGCCCCCGGACAGGGCGGCGAGTCCATCTGGCGCGGCATCCTCCCCTTCCTCTGGAAGAAGCAGGAGGCCGAGATCGAGGAGAAGGCCCGCGGCCTGCTCGCGCGGTTCAAGCTCGACGCCAAGGAGAAGGACTTCGCGGCCTCGCTCTCGGGCGGGCAGCGCAAGCTCCTCGAGATGGCTCGCGCCCTGATGAGCGACCCGACCCTCGTCATGCTCGACGAGCCGATGGCCGGTGTGAACCCGGCGCTCACGCAGTCGCTGCTCGATCACATCCTCGACCTGAAGGACCTCGGCATGACGGTCCTCTTCGTCGAGCACGACATGCACATGGTGCGGCACATCGCGGACTGGGTCATCGTGATGGCCGAGGGCAAGGTCGTGGCCGAGGGTCCGCCCGACACCGTCATGAAGGAACAGGCCGTGATCGACGCCTACCTCGGCGCCCACCAGGACGTCGACCTCGGCGTCGTGACGGGCCGATACGAGGGTGAGCTGACCGCCGAGGCGGAGGAACTCCTGCAGGCTCAGCACGAGCTGCAGGATGCCGTCGAGGCCGACGCCACGACGCACGCCGCGGAGGACTCGTCGGCGCCCGGCACCCCTGCACCCCGCTCGGACTCGGAGGAGAACAAGTGAGCGACACCGCCGCATCCCCCACGGGCGCGACCACGACCGCACCGGGCGAGAACGTCGTCGAGCTCCGGGACGTCCACGCCGGGTACCTGCCGGGGGTGAACATCCTCAACGGCGCGAACCTGACCGCCGCGAAGGGCGAGCTGATCGGGATCATCGGCCCCAATGGCGCCGGCAAGTCCACGATGCTGAAGGCCATCTTCGGGCAGGTGAAGATCCGCTCCGGCGCCGTCGTGCTCAACGGCGAGGAGATCACGGGGCTTCGCGCGAACAAGCTGGTCGCCAAGGGCGTCGGCTTCGTCCCGCAGACGAACAACGTGTTCCCGAGCCTGTCGATCGCCGAGAATCTGCAGATGGGCGCGTACCAGCGGCCGAAGGTCGTCAGCGAACGGATCGACTTCGTGACGTCGATCTTCCCCGACCTGGCCAAGCGTCTGCAGCAGCGGGCGGGTTCGCTCTCGGGTGGTGAGCGTCAGATGGTGGCCATGGGCCGTGCGCTCATGATGGACCCCTACGTGCTGCTGCTCGACGAGCCCTCCGCCGGTCTGTCGCCGTCGCGCCAGGACGAGGCGTTCCTGCGGGTCTCGGAGATCAACAAGGCCGGCGTGACGACCATCATGGTCGAGCAGAACGCGCGTCGCTGCCTGCAGATCTGCGACCGAGGGTACGTCCTCGACCAGGGCCGTGACGCCTACACGGGCACCGGTCGCGAGCTGCTGAACGACCCGAAGGTCATCGGCCTCTACCTGGGCACGCTCGGCACCTGACAGCACCACGACAGCGCCCTCACCCGTCCGGGTGGGGGCGCTTCGCGTTGGGGCTGAGGTTCGGCGCTGTGCGGCGTTGCGTAGCGCCGTGCGGCGACGGCAGGCGCGCCTGTGGCCCTGGCATCCTCCCCTGTCACGACACACCGCAGGGCGCCGTCGTCTGCGGCAGGCGGAACAGCGAGTCGCACCGCGGTGTCGGCGATCAACACCGAAGGGGAGGATGCCGACGGCGGGCGCACGAACAGGCGGCCCCGGTCCGAAGACCGGGGCCGCCTGTGTTCCGTCGGAACGGATCAGCCGAGGCTGACGAAGGTGTTGTTGTTGTCGTCGCCGTACTCGAAGATGCCGATCGTCGCCTCGGTCGGGTCGCCGACCTCGTCGAACTTGATCGAGCCCGAGACGCCGTCGTAGTCCGCGACCTCACCGGAGTTGATGATGTCGGCGCACTCGGCGAACGTGGTGCACTTCGTGCCGTCGTTGGTGCCCGACACGTTCTGCAGGTGCGCAGCCACGTCGGGGCCTTCGGCGGAGCCCGCCTCGAGCGCAGCGAGTGCGAGCAGGATGACTGCGTCGTACGACTCGGGGGCGTACGTGAAGTCGGTCAGCTCGGCGTTGCCCTCACCCGTCCAGAACGTCTGGAGCTCTTCACGGAATGCGGTGATGCTGTCGGGGTCGACAGCGGGGTAGGTGCCCTTCGCGCCGGTCATGGTGCCCGCCTCGAACTCGTCGCCGAAGTTCGAGAGGTTGCCGTCCACGAGGTACATCTTGTCCGACGGGAAGTCGGCGCCGACGAGCTCGGGGATGATGGTCTTGACCTCTTCGAACGTGATCAGGGCGATCGCGTCGGGGTCGGCCGCGAGCACGTCCTCGACCTGCGCCGAGAAGTTCGTGTCACCGGTGTTGTAGAGGGCCGCCGAGACGACCTCGCCGCCGGCGTTCTCGAACGCGGTCTTCGTGAAGCACGCCAGGCCGGTGCCGTAGGAGTCGTTCAGGATGATCATGCCGAGCGTCTCGTTGCCGTCGTTCGCAACCAGGTTGCCGAGCACCTCGCCCTGCAGGGTGTCCGACGGGGCGGTGCGCCAGTACAGGCCGTTGTCCTCGTAGCCGGTGAAGGCCGCCGAGGTGTTCGCGGGCGAGAACTGGATGGCGTCGGCCGCGATGACCTGGTCGATGAACTGCAGCGACGTGCCCGAGGACGCGGCGCCGATGATGGCGGTCGCGCCGGCGCCGAGGAGGCGCGGGATCTCGGTCTCGTAGGCCTTGTTGTCGGTGTCGCCCGAGTCGCCCTGGACCAGGTTGATGGTGACGCCCTTGGCGGCCTCGTTGACCTCGGATGCGGCGAGCTCGGTGCCCGCGATCTCGGGCGGGCCGAGGAAGGCGAGGTTGCCGGTCACGGGCAGCGCGGTGCCGATCGTGTACTCGAGGTCCGTCGCCGGTCCTTCGGAGGTCGAGGTGTACTCCGGGGTGTACGACGCCGGTTCCGCTTCGTCGCAGTTGACCGGGAAGTCGAACCCTGCGGGCTCTTCGGCGTTACCGGTTTCGGCCGGGGTGGTCGAGCCGGAACATCCGGCCAGGACCAGGGCGCTCGCACCGACCAGGGCGATGCCGCCCATGACCTTTGCGGCACGCGAACGGGTGAGAACGCTCATTGTGCTCCTTGCTGTGGTGGCACGGGACGGATCGGGACCGTCCCGGTGTGATCAACCTAGCCGCCGGGCCGTCTCGCTTATGTTGCCGTTCGTTAACGATGTGTAACGAGGTGGTCGCGCTCCCACGGACGCGCGGACAGGGCCGCTCAGACGGGTTGCGCGACGCCTGCGGCGAGCGCCTGACGGGCGCGTCGAGCGTGGATGACCGAGTCGACGGTGAAGACTGCCACGGCGGCCCAGACGAGCGCGAATCCGATCCAGCGCTCGAGCGGCATCGGCTCGTGGAGGATGAGGACGCCGATGAGGAACTGCAGGATCGGCGCGATGAACTGCAGGATGCCGACCACGGTGAGCGTCGTACGGCGGGCGCCCGACGCGAAGAAGAGGAGCGGCACGGCCGTGACGGCGCCGGCGAGCAGGAGCAGCACCGTGTGCCCGGCACCTGCCCCGCCGATCGTCAGCCCGGTCGTCGCTCCGACGATGATCAGCTGAAGGGCGGCGATCGGCACGAGCCACAGCGACTCGAGCGTCAGGCCGCTCACCGCATCCACCGACGGCCCGATCTTCTTCTTGACGAGTCCGTAGACGGCGAAGGTGACCGCGAGGATGAGGGCGATCCAGGGCACGGTTCCGAGACCGACGATGATCACGACGACGGCGAGCCCGGCGATCCCGATGGCGATCCACTGCGTCAGGCGCAGACGCTCGTGCAGGACGATCACGCCGAGCAGGACGGTCGCGATGGGATTGATGAAGTACCCCAGGCTCGTCTCGACGACGTGGCCCGTGAGCGCCCCGATGAGGAAGGTCTGCCAGTTGATGTAGATCAGGACGCCCGCGAGGACCGTCCATCCCACCAGCCGGCGGTTGCGGAGGAGCGCGGCAAGGCGCCCCCATCCTCGAGTGACGGCGAGAAGGGCGACGCAGAACACCAGACTGAGGATGATGCGCCAGCCGACGACCTCCCACGGTCCTGTCGGGGTGAGCGCGACGAAGTACAGCGGCAGGAAGCCCCAGAGCAGGTAGGCGGTGAAGACGTACACCCCGCCGAGGGTGTGCTCGCGCGCGGCCTGCTCGGGTGTCATGAGTACGAGCCTACGACGGTCATGACATCCGAGGATGCCAGGGGGCGGGCGGCATCCTGCCGATCATCGACCGGATCCCGCCAGGGAGACGACAGAACGGCCCGGGAGCCGAAGCTCCCGGGCCGTTCTCGCGTGCGTGCGGCTGGATGTCAGCGGACGACGACCGCCAGGACGTCGCGTGCCGACAGCACCAGGTACTCGTCGGCGCCGAACTTGACCTCGGTGCCGCCGTACTTGCTGTACAGGACGCGGTCGCCGACGGCGACGTCGAGCGGAACGCGGTTGCCGTTGTCGTCGATGCGGCCGGGGCCCACGGCCACGACCTCGCCCTCCTGGGGCTTCTCCTTGGCGGTGTCGGGGATGACCAGGCCACTTGCGGTGGTCTGCTCGGCCTCGACCTGCTGGATGACGATGCGGTCCTCGAGCGGCTTGATGGAAACCGACACGGTCTACCTCTTTCTTGCTGGTGGGGTCCTGCTTCAAGACTCATCAGCACTCGCTTACCGAGAGTGCTAACGCCCAGTGTAGGGCGAGGCTGGCACTCATGCAACGCGAGTGCCAGCCGGCGCTCGTCCCATGCCGCACCGTCGATCCCCCACTCCCCTACCCCCCTCGGATGCCCGATCCCCCTATCTCCGAAACCGACCCCCTCACGACCCCTCGGGCCATTCCCGCGCCATCACCGGAGGAGTAGGAAGAACGGGGGACAGTCGGTGCGACGACGCATCGCAGGTGGGGAACACGGAGTGGGGCGTGTCGGATCGAGCACTACACGTCGCCGTCGACATCGGCGGTGACCGCGTCACAGCAGCAGCCGGGCGGCCGGATCTCGCGGAGCGTCCCGCGATCGTCCGACTCGGCCACAGCGCTGACGCAGCGTCCTCGGCCGTCTTCGTCAGCGACGACGGGCCGGTGTACGGGGACGCGGCGGCCCGACGAGCGGCCGGCGCTCCGGACAGGGTGCTCCGGGATTATGCGGCTCGCATCGGCGACGAGGTCCCGCTGACGGTCGCCCGTCAGGCGATCCGGGCCGAGGAGGCCTATGTCGGCGTCCTGCAGTGGGCCGTCGGAGCAGCCGTGGATGCCGCAGGCGATGTGCCGGAGGCGATCACCGTCGTCCTCCCTGCGGCGTGGGGCGACCACCGTCGCCGCAGTCTCGCGGACGCACTGCGGGCGCACGGCATCCGAGCGCACTTCATGACGACCCCCGAGGCCGTCGCGCACCATCGGATGCGCACCCTCGACCGCGATCACGACCTCTTCGCCCTGTACGACCTGGGGGCGACCTCGTGCGACCTCGCGATCGTCATGGTCGAGGGCGGAACGGTCCGGGTGCTGGCCACCCGATCACTCGCGCAATTCGGGGGCGCGGACATCGACGACGCCGTGTTCGCGCACCTGCGCGAGATCGCGCCCGCCGTCGCCGACGCGGGGTGGGTCGGCCTCGCCGCCGCACGCCGCGAGTGCGCGGCGGCGAAGGAGGCGCTGTCGTTCGACACCGAGACGGTCCTCCCGATCGCGGTCCCCGCGGGCGAGCACCTCGTGCGGCTCGTCCGCGACGAGCTCGAGGCGCTCATCGAGGAGGACGTGCGCGAGAGCGTCGCCGCGCTCGAGGACCTCTGCGCCCGCGCCGGTGTCAGCCCGTCGGACCTCAGGGGGGTCGCGCTTGCGGGCGGTGGTTCGCGGATGCCGCGGGTCGCGCAACTGGTGTCCGAAATGCTCGGGGTCGGCGTCGACGAGGACGCCGACCCGCAGAGCCTCGCCGTCCGAGGGGCGGCCGGATCGCCCCTGCCGGTGGGAGTGCCGGACCTGCACGAGACGGAACCGCAGCCTCTGGAGCCCGCCGCGCCGAAGCCCCGCAGCGCCTTCGCGCGCGTGCTCTCGGCCATGATGCGAGCGTTCCTGCCTCCCACCCTCCCCGCCGAGACGCAGACGCCTGCGGGGACCCGAGTTGCGGCGGAGACGCCGGTCGACGCCCGCGGCGAGGCTCCCCCACCCCGCCCCGACGCGTCGCGGAGCCCGGGGGCCGCCACCGGCCCGTCCGGCGATGCTCAGACGTCTCCGCCGCCTCACTCATCCGTTCCCCTGGCGGCGGCCAGGCCGATCCCCGTGGCGGCGGCCAGGTCTCGCCGCGATTCCCGAGCGGCGGTGTGACGTGTACCACGACGCCTGGCCGCACACGGGATCCACGCGCGCCGGCGCCCGCACGCCCGCTGCGGCGACCACGCGCATCCCCTCGCAGGTGCTCGCCGCGACCCTCGCGGAATCGGCGGTGACGCCGCTCCTGGCGGTCGACCTGCCCATCCGTGGCGTCGTGACCGGCCCGGTGGGTTCCGGCAAGACGGCCGCGCTCGCGGCGCTGCGGGCGGAGCTCGGGGAACGCGGGATGCCGATGGCCGAGCACCCGTCATCGGTGGCGGACGGCGAGGTACTCGTCGTCGACGACGCCGACGCCCTCTCGGACGCAGACCTCGTCGCGCTGCGCAGGATCGTCGCATCACCGGACGCCGGCGTGGTGGTCGCACACCTGCCGCGGCCTCGGGGACTGCTGCGCGAGATCGTGGCCGTGCTCGAGAAGTCCGCGCCTCCCGTGCTGCTCGGCGACGTCGCACCCGACCGCATCGCGGAGGCCACCCGCATCCCCATCGCCTGTTCCAACGCGATCGTGGAGCAGACCGGCGGCCTCACTTGGCTGACGCTCGCCGCGGTGGACGCGCACGATCCCGGGATGTGCGCTGTCGATCCGACCCATCGCACGCTCGCCGGCGCGCTCCGGGGCGCCGTCGCACACCGACTCGAGTGTCTCGACGACCACCACCGTGCGCTCCTCGAGGCGATGTGCGTGCTGCCCGCATCGGAGCTCGCCTCGCAGGCGACCGGGCCGGTCAGTCTCGACGAGATGGTGACCGACGGATGCACCGCTGGGTTGCTCGCCCCCAACGGCGCGCCGCCGCCGATCGTCCGGGCTGCGGTCCGCGCGTTGACGCCCGCCCACCGGGTCCCGGCCGGGGATGCGCCGCACGTCGGGCACGAGAGCGCGTGGCCGGAGGATGCGGTATCCACACCGGCCGCACTCATCGCCCGAGGCGACCGCATCCGGGGCGAATCGCCGACGCAGGCACTGGCGCTCTACCGTCAGGCGGCGTCCCTCGTGGCAGACGACGCGGACGCTGCACTCGCCATCGGCATCGCCGCCGTCGGCGCCGGTGATCTGGATGCCGCCGGCGCGGCGTTCGACGTCCTCGTCCGCCTGCCGGCGCATCGCGAGCACGCCGCCGCGTCCGACGCATCGACGGCTGTCTGGGCGGCACGCGGACTCCTCGACGTCGGCGCCGGCTCCGGGCCGGACGGCGCACAGGATGCACCGGCCCGTGCCCGGCGGGCGCTGGTCGCCGTCGGGATGGGACGGCGACCCGAGTCGGCGACGGCGCAGCGCGCGTCCGAGGCGCCCGACACCCTCGCCGTCGCCTCCGACGCGCTGACGGCGGCGCTGTCGGCGTCGCTCTCCGACCAGGTCGTGGCCGCGGTGGACGACCTCGTCGTCGCGTCGGAGATGTACAGCGCGACCCACGCCGATTTCCCGCTGGTCGAGCCGCCCGCAGTCGTGGCGGCAGCCGCCGCCGTCTCGATCGGCCGACTCGACCTCGCCGCGTCGACGCTGGACTCGGCGCGACGGCGGCGGCAGGGCGGGCCCGCGGCACGGGCGCGGCTCGTGCTCTGGCGCGCATGGGTGGCGATCCACGCGGCCGATCCCGCTGCAGCATCCGCCCTCCTCGACGAGGCCGCAGCCTCCAACGCCGAGCCGACACCGCGCGACCGGCTGATCCGCGCCGCGTGCGAGACCGCCCTCGCGCGGCGCTACGCGGGCACAGCCGAGCTCACGCACGCCTTCGATGGGGCCGCGCGCGAGCTGCACCAGCAGCACGTGGACCTCTTCCTCTTCCCCTTCCTCGGCGAGCTGCTCCTCGCGGCGGCGAGGGTCGACGACTCGGGGGCGGTCGCCCGGCACGCGGATGCCGCCTTCGCGACGCTCGCGCAGGCCGGTGAACCCCCGCTGTGGAGCCCGCTCCTATACTGGAGCGGCATCCAGCGCGGCATCATCCTGGGCCGGCCCGACGCGCTCGCCCCGCACGCGCACGCCCTCCTCGACGCAGCCGCGCACAGCCCGTTCGCCGCGCGACTGGCGACGGCGGGTCGGGTGTGGACGGACGTCCTGGCGGGCCGGGTCGACGTCGCTGCCGTGCAATCGGCCGCCCGCGACCTCGCCGTCCACGGGCTCGCATGGGACGGCGCGCGCCTCGCCGCGCACGGCGCCGCCCGCACCGAGGACCGCGCGGTCTCCGCGCAGCTGTTGGCCTGCGCTCGCGACCTGCACCCGGTGCAGGGGCCCCGCTCCCCGCACCCGGGCGACGAACCCGCGGAGCTGCCACAGCCCGGGTCGGTCCTCAGTGCCCGTGAGGCGGACGTCGCTCGCCTCGTCCTGCAGGGGAAGACCTACATCGAGATCGGTCAGTCGCTGTTCATCTCACCGCGGACCGCCGAGCACCACATCGCACGCATACGTCGCCGGGTCGAAGCCACCTCGCGCTCCGATCTGCTCACGAAGCTCCGGGCGATGCTCGGCGACGACGCAGGAACCAGGACCACCAGTCACACCCAGGAGGGCACATGAGTAACGTGATCGCGACGATGGCGAACGCGCTGATCGAATTCATCCTGAGTCTCATCCGAGACCCCGAGGCAGCAGCGGAATTCGAGGCGGACCCCGAGGGCGCGCTCGAGGCCCGCGGCCTGGGCAATGTCGGGTACAACGACCTTTGCGCCGCGCTGCCGGTCGTCTACGACAATCCGCAGGTGCTCGTCCACAGCGAACCGGGGATGCTGATGCGCCCACCCGCCGATCCCGGCGGCGTGTCCCCCACACAGGTCATCCAGCAGCTGCACGAGCTCATCACGAACACCTCGTACGTGACCAACAACTCGACCGTGCTCGACCAGTCGGTGAACCAGAATCTCTGGGCCGAAGGCGACATCCTGCAGATCTTCGACAACGAGGCGATCGTCGCGAGCGGCCAGGGCTCGACCGCCGCAGGACGGGACGTCGTCGACGACGACAGCACCGACTCGTCCACCACGGTCACCGTCGGCGGCGATGCCGTGGTCGACAGCACTGTCGACACCGACACCGCCGTCGGCTCGAACAACGAGACGACCGTGACGGGTCCGTTCACGGACGGCTCAGCGCCGGTGACGGGCGGTGAGGCTGCCCCGGTGGCGGCACAGCCCTCGGAGGGCGAGTCGACCACCGATGTCGTCGTCGATCAGCCGGCCGACGCGCCTGCGCCCACGGCCGAGGCACCGGCCCAGCCGGAAGCGCCTGCCGACCACGCCGCGCCGGAGCCGGCTGCGGAGGGACCGGCGCCTGCCGAGACCGCAGCAGCCGAGCCGGTTGCGGAGGAGCCGCCTGCCGAGCAGGAGCAGCCCGTCGCGGATGAGCCGATCGCCCTCGCGACGGTCGACGACGCACCCGACCCGTACGCCGCGGCAGACGAGAGCACGGCACTCTCCGAGCCGATCGCGTTCGAAGAAACGACGACGGACTCGGAGTACTGATCGCCGATGACCAGCCCCCAGACGGGCTCGCGGAGCCCGTCACCCTCCCCCAGCCCGTCCGGTCCGCTGCGGACCGGACGGGCGCAACCCGCCCGACCGTCGGTGCACGCGCCGAATTCGGCGCCCGTCGTCGCACACGTCGCGCCACCGTTGTCCTCGCGCCTCGCGGAGGCGTTCTGGAGCTTCGGACTGGCGGCCGGGGCGCTGGCGGTCGGCTACTTCTTCATCACCCGCACCGACGAGCTCGCGCACATCAAGAAGCGGGTCGAGGCCGTTGATCCGGACAGGGTGGCTGAGAGCGTCCAGGCGACCGCCGACATCCTGTTCTGGGTGCTCTTCGGCACCTATCTGACGCTGCTGCTCATTCAGGTGTGGGCGGCGGTGGCCTTCGCGAATCGCCGGTCTGGAGCGCGGGCATGGCTATGCGGAACGCTGGTCGCCTTCGGCGGGCTGTGCGTCGTCGCGCTGGAGTTCACCCGCCCGGGGAACGACGGGATGCCGCTGCGGACGTTCGCGCTCGCCTACGCCGGCATCATGACCCTCGCCTTGCTCGCGTCGCTCCTGCCCGCCTCCCGAGCGTGGACCCGACGCCGTTTCGACGTCCGACGGGGCCCCGCGTCGGTGGGTGGCGCCGACCTCTGACAGGATCCCGTCGAGGGTCCGGGCGGCGACGGAGCACGCCCGCACTGCGCTGCGCGGTGTGTCGGGCCGCTCGCTGATCCGCCGCCATGTGTCGCGGAGCGCCGCGGCGAGGGCTGCGATCTCGGCGTGGGATGCGTCGGCCCGCGCACCGACTCGATCGGCGGGGTCGGTGCCGTCGGCGCCGAGGATCCGCTCGAGCTCGTCTGTCTCGCGCGGGGGCAGCCCGACGCCGGTCACCCGGATGGCCGCGAGGAGGTCGAGTTCGCGCAGCTCGTGCGATCCGTCGACGAGCGCATCGAGTGCGTCGCGCAGCGCCCCATCCCGACCGGTCCGCGGCTGATCGCGGAGCAGGTCGTCGAGGAAGGCCTGCAGTGCGCGGACCTTCAGGGCGGCGGCGCGGCCCGCGAACTGCCGCCGGACGATGGAGCGCAGCTCCTCGAGCCCGCTCTGGACGACGAGCTGCTCCGCGAGACGCTGCGAGGTCGTGGCGCCGCCCCTGACGAGGGCGACGCCGAGACGGATGCCGGTGATGCCGAAGCGGTCGATGAGCCCCCGCCGCGCGCGCGACCCGAGTGTCGCCGCCCCTTCGCGGACGAACCGGTCGGCCGAGAGCAGCAGGCGGTCGCGCTGATCGCGGTCCCAACCGGCGATCTCGCGGAGGGCGACGTAATCGCGCTCCGCCATGCAGCGCGCGCTCTCGGCGATGAGTCCGGCCACCGGCATCACGCCGATCGCCAGCGGTCGCATCTCAGGGAGCTCCCGGTACCGCGCCGCGATGCCGCGCGCGGACAGCAGGGCGTCGAGGCGCCCACCACCCACCTCGTCGGCGCGGGAGAGGACGGCGAGCGCGTTGACGCTGTTGCCCGGTCCGCTGTCGGCGTCGCGGAAGGCCGACAGGAACGACAGATCGGACGGGTGCAGGTGCCGGAGAAGGTAGACGATGGCGTCGGCGTCGGACGGACCGCCCGCCGCGGGCGTGAGGAAGGTGAGGCTGCGGTCGGAGATGCGTTCCGAGACGGATTCGATGCCGGGGGTGTCGATGAGCACGAGGGATCGCAGACTCAGCGCGGGCCACCGGATGTCGATGTGGTCGATGTCGTCGGGGTCGATCCCGCGGAGGTCCAGCCGCAGCCGCCCATCGGTGCGCGCGAGGGCGAGCGATGACGTGCGACCGCTGCGATGGACGGCGTCGACGCGCGGCGTGGCGCCGTAGCGGTACCAGGTCACGATGCGGGTGCATTCGCCGGCATCGGTGGGGGCGATCCGCTCGCCTATGAGCGCGTTCAGCAACGTCGACTTGCCGGCCTTGACCATGCCCGCGATGCCGAGGCGGAGCGGTTCGTGCAGCCTCGTGCGCCATGCCTGCAGGTCGGCGACCGTCGACTCGTCGTCGCAGTAGAGCGCCAGGGCCTCATCGAGGAGCGCGTCGGCCGCAGCCAGGATGCCGCCGGTCACACGGTCCCCCGCTGCGCCGGCGCCGCCGCGACTGCGGCGGGAGTCTCCTGCGGCGCTTCCACGGCGGCGGGCAGCGCGTTCTTCACCCGTGTCAGATACTGCAGTCGCTTGGTCAGCTCGGCGACCCGCGCGTCGCGGTCCTGCGCGAAGGTGGCGGCGGGCTTCCGGGCAGCCTCCGCGGCGGCGGTGAGCGAGCGGTGGATCTCGTCCGCTCGGGTCCCGAAGTGGTCTCGCGTGGCCCGCTGGATGGAGCGGAGACGGTCGCGCAGCTGCTTACCGACCTGGAAGGCGATCTCGTCGATGTACCGACGGACGAGGTTCTTCGCCTCGTTCTGTCGTCGCGTCAGGCGGGCCTGCGTGTCCTCCCGGTACGCCCGCCGACCGACCAGGACGCCGGCGAGCAGCGACAGCGGGTTCAGCACCGCGAGTCCGATGACGCTCGTGGCGAGACCGACCATGAGCACGCCGCCGTATGAGCCGCGGACGCCGATGTAGATCTTCTCCCCGGCCGAGAGGGTCGGGGCATCGAGCTCGGCCATCTCGTCGACCGGGTCGAGGACGCCGGTGATGTCGCCGACGTCGAGCTGCGGGATGTCCTCCTCGCCCTCGAGGAACTGCCCGGCGACCTCCTGCGCCAACCATCGCTGACGGTCGTTGGTCCAGACGAACGTGTCGGCGACGGCCTCGCCGACGCGCTCGTCGAGCCACTGCGCGAACTCTCCCCAGACCGGTCCCGGATCGCCGGCTTCGATGGCTTCCTCCGCCTGCCGCTGCACGCGGCGCAGGCGATCGCGGAGGTCGTGCTCGGTGTCGGCGATGAGGTCCGCGACACCGTCGGTCAGCGTCGTCTGCCATCGCGACGAGCGGCTGCGGAACTCCTCGGCCTGCCGCTTGGCGTACTCGAGGCGCTCGATGATCTCCGGAGTCCGCTCGGGATGCTGGAGCGCGGTCAGCTCGGATCGCACGGCGATCGACAGCTGCTCCACGACGTCGTGCAGGTCTGCTGCGGCGGCTCGGCGTTCGAGCTCGCCGGCTCGGTGCAGGACCTCTCGATGGAGGTGCTGGATGAGTTCGGGGAATCCCGACTCCTCGTTCAGTTCGCGATCCTGCCGAGCGGCGGCAGCGAGACGGAGGTCGCTCGAGACGGGGAAGACCGGGATCTGCCCGACGCTCTCGAGGTGGCGCTCGTCGATTCCGGCGATCTGACGCCACTGCGGGTACGCGTCGGTCTTGGTCACCACCGCCGACACGTGGGGCGACACGCGCACCGCCTGCGACAGCAGACGGATCTCGGGGGCCGTGTACTCCTGCGAGGCATCCGACACCATCAGCATGGCGTGCGCACCCGACAACGCCGTGAGCGCGGAGAGCGCTCGGAACGCCTGCGCGTCGCCGACGCCGGGGGAGTCGACGAGCCGCAACCCGTTCTTGAGGATCTCGCGCGGCACCAGGATTTCCGCTCCGACGACCTCGCCGCCGGCGAAACGCGGCGCCTCGGCGGCGACGTACTGACCCACCTCGTCGATGGGCACCTCGTGCCGGGACAGATCCGGCTTGGAGGGATGCCGCACGAGGACCGCGGCGGACGGCGTCTCGCCGTACCCGACCACGGTCGGGATGCGCGTCGCGATGTCGTCGTCGACCGGACAGACCGGCGCCCCGACGATCGCGTTGATCAGCTTGCTCTTGCCCTGCTTGTACTCGCCGACGACGAGGACGCGGACGTACGGGTCGGCCAACCGGGCCCGTGTCGCCGCCAGCCGGTCGGCGAGATCCTCCCGCCCCCACTCGCGACTCGTCTTCGTGACCTCGTCCCCCACGCGCACGAGCGCGCCGGGAGTCTGTCCCAGCGCGCCCTGCTCCCCCACCGATTGCGGCATGTGCGTCCCCTCGCATCCACGTCGTTGCGGATACTCCCCCAGCGGCACCGTACCGACTCCCCGTCACGTGGACAAGGGATGCCGACGGATGGCGCTCCAGCATCCGCAACGACGTGACCCGTCCCCGTCCCGCACCCGGGAGGGGTGCGGGACGGGGCTAGGTCGTGACTCAGAACGCGGTGTCCGCGTCAGCGTCCGGGACCTCGACGTTCATACCGCCGTCGTCGGCCACGGAGTTGTCGTCACCCGTCGTCCAGATGTTCGTCGAGTCGTCGTCGGTCCACGTCGTGGTGGGCGAGAACTCGGCGTTGAACTGCTCGTTCATGGAGTCGGAGATCGAGGTGTTGATCTGGCTCATGTCGGTCATCGACTCATCGACGTTGAACGAGTCCGAGATCGACACATTCGTGTTGATCGAGTTGTCCGTCGTCGAGTTGTCCATCCAGTTCGTCGAGTTGTCGGAGTTGTCGGAGTTGTCCGAGTTGTCCGCCCAGTTGCTGGTGTTGTTCGAGTCCATCCAGGTGTTCGTGTTGATGGTACTGCCGATCACGGCGTCACCACCCACGTTGTAGTTGACCGAGCTGTCGGTGGAGTTGTCCCACCAGACGTCCCCGCCTGCCGCGATCGAGCCGTCGCCGCTGGCCACGTTGGCAGACGAGCCCGAGCCGATCGAGACGTCACCACCGGCGCTGATGTTGCCGTTGACGGACTGATCGACGTTCGTGGAGTTGAACGACACGTTGCCCGAGACGCTGCCGAGGCCGGCCGCGGGGGCGGCGCCACCGTCGCCGAAGGTGGTGTTGTACTGCCGCACGCCGACGTTGTACTGGTCCCAGTCGATGTGCTGGTTGTACGAGTTCTCGTTGCCGGAGTTGGTGTTCGAGTTGTCGGAGCTGTCGTTGTACGAGTCGTTGACCGAGTTGTTCGAGTTGTCGGAGTTGTCGGAGTTGTCGGAGTTGTCGTTGTTCGAGTCCGTCCAGCTGTTGCCCGAGTCGTTCGTCGAGTTGTCCGAGTTGTCGCTGTTGTCGGAGTTGTCGCTGTTGTCGGAGTTGTCGCTGTTGTCGTTCCCCGAGTCGTTGACCGAGTTGTCGGAGTTGTCGGAGTTGTCGGTCCACGAGTTGTCGTTGTTCGAGTCGTTCGTCGAGTTGTCCGAGTTGTCGGAGTTGTCGTTGTAGGAGTCGTTCGTCGAGTTGTTCGAGTTGTCGTTCTCGGAGTCCGTCTTCGAGCTGTCCGACGAGTTGTCGTTGTACGAGTCGTTCGTCGAGTTGTCCGAGTTGTCGCTGTTGTCCGAGTTGTCGGAGTTGTCGCTGTTGTCGGAGTTGTCGTTGTAGGAGTCGTTCGTCGAGTTGTTCGAGTTGTCGTTCTCGGAGTCCGTCTTCGAGCTGTCCGACGAGTTGTCGCTGTTGTCGGAGTTGTCGTTCAGCGAGTCATTGACGCTGTTGTCGGAGTTGTCGCTGTTGTCCGAGTTGTCGGAGTTGTCGCTGCTGTCCGAGTTGTCGGTCGAGTTGTCGTTGCCGGAGTCCGCGGTCGACGCGTCGGTGTTGACGCTGTTGTCCGAGTTGTCGGTGTTGCCGGAGTCGTTGACGCTGTTGTCGGAGCTGTCCGAGTTGTCGTTGTAGGAGTCGGTCGCCTCAGCAACGGCGCTGAGGAAGTTGTTGTCGGCCACGGGTGAGTCCTCTCATCTGGCGCATGTCGCGCTCGTTGCGACGAGTCTCGTTCGCGACGCGGCGCGCGGCATCGGGGGAAATCCCCCCATGCGCGGCCCCCTCCCCGGGGTACCTGGGAAGCCCCACCATCCGGGGAGGGGGATCCGCCGCCGCGAGCCCGAGACCGACCGGGGAAGTCGCGGAAACTAGGCTGGTCGGATGGAACAGGCCGAGCTCACCGCCCTGCTGACCGCGGAGGGCCTCCGCATGGTCGACGAGGTGGGCCCCCTCACCACGACCGCGGAGGTCGCGTCCGCCGTCTCGCGCCTGCGCGCCGCCGGCCACGCACCCGACCTCGTCTCGGCGGTCGTCGGGCAGGCCCGACTGCGCGTGCGGGCCGCGGCCAAGTTCGGCGCGTTCGCCGACCGCATGCTCTTCACCCGCGCGGGTCTCGAGCAGGCCACCCGACTCGAGGTCGCCGCCCGGCACGCCGGCCGGTTCCGCGCGGCGGGTGCGACACGCGTCGCCGACCTCGGATGCGGCATCGGCGGCGACGCCCTCGGGCTCGCCGGGATCGGGCTCGACGTCCTGGCCGTCGATGCCGACGAGACCACGGCCGCCCTCGCCGCCTACAACCTCGCCCCCTTCGGCGACGCCGTGTCGGTGCGACACGGACGTGCCGAGGCGACCGATCTGACCGGATGGGATGCGGTGTGGCTGGACCCCGCACGCCGCACCGCCGGCCACACTGAGACCTCGCGCACGCGCCCCGAGGACTGGTCGCCGTCCCTCGACTGGGCGTTCTCCCTCGCGGCACGGATGCCGGTGGGCATCAAGCTCGGTCCCGGACTCGACCGCGGCCTCATCCCCGACGACGTCGAGGCGCAGTGGATCAGCGTCGACGGCTCGACCCTCGAGCTCGTGCTGTGGTCCGGGTCGCTCCGCCGCGCGGACGTCCGTCGCGCCGCGCTCGTCATCCGGGGCGGCGCGGCTGCAGAGCTGACGGCGCCCGCCGACACCGAGGACGAGCCGATCCGGGAGCTCGGCGCCTTCCTGCACGAGCCTGAGGGCGCCGTCATCCGGGCGCGCCTCATCGGCGAGGTCGCCCGCACCCTGCAGGCCGGCATGGTCGGCGACGGCATCGCGTATCTCACCTCCGATGCGGCGGTGACGAACGCCTTCGTGCAGTCGTTCCGCGTGCGCGAGGTCATGCCGCTGAAGGTGCCGACGATCAACGCGTGCCTGCAGTCGAACGGGATCGGGACGCTCGAGATCAAGAAGCGCGGCGTCGACATCGACCCCGCGCAGTTCCGGCGCAAGCTGACGCTGCGAGGCGAGGCGTCCGCCACACTCCTGCTGACCCGGGTCGGCGAGGGGTCGGCGGTGAAGCGGGTCGCGATCCTCGCCGACCGCGTCTGAGGCCGGTCAGCCGAACAGCGGTCCCTGCGCGGCCGCCCACCACAGCCAGCCGGCGCTGAAGACGAGCGACGCGGCATTCAGGCCGAACGCCCACCACGCCTTCTCGTCGCTCTCCCAGGGCCGGCGGACCGCGAGGACCGCCAGGACGACGCCGATCGCGCCGACGGGGAACCCCCACCCGACGAAGCACGAGAGGACGAGCGCCAGCACGCCGAGGAGGAGCGCCCACCCCGCGCTCCGCGGCAGCGCGGGAGGCGGGTGGATCCAGTGCACGTCGGGCGCGGCGGCCTCGCTCGCGTCGGGGTGGACGGCCATCGGCGGGGCGATCGGCAGCGGCTGCGTCATCTCGCGGTGGAAGCCGCCGCGATGCGCCCCCGGCAGGACGGAATCGCCCACGGGGCGGACGACATCCTCCGAGGGCGGCTCGATCGAGGGCGCGGCCACCGGCGGCGCGGCGTCGGCCTTCGCCTGCGCGCGCGAGGCGGGCGTCGGCATCCGATCGTCGCGCTCGTCGCTCATACCGAGGCCGCCACCTGGATCTCGGTGACGGGCAGCGTCGAGTCGGCGCCGAAGTCGAGGGTCGAGGCGGGGCGGCCACGCATGATGAGCTCCGAGGCGAGCGCGGCGATCATCGCGCCGTTGTCGGTGCACAGCGACAGCGGCGGGATGCGCACCGCGACGCCTGCCGCCTCGGCGCGCTCGAGCGCCACGTCGCGGAGGCGCTTGTTCGCGATGACGCCTCCGCCGAGGAGCAGCCGCGGGACGCCGTGCCGGGCGCACGCGTCGAGTGCCTTCGTCACGAGGACGTCGACGACCGCTTCGCGGAAGGATGCCGCGACGTCGGGGACCGAGACCGGCTCGCCCGCCGCCTCGCGCTGCTCGACCCAGCGCGCGACGGCGGTCTTGAGTCCCGAGAACGAGAAGTCGTACCGGTGGGCGGCCATGTCCGAGGCGCGGGACAGCCCGCGCGGGAAGCGGATGGCGGCGGGATCGCCCTCCGCAGCGGCCCGGTCGATCTGCGGACCGCCCGGGTAGGGCAGCCCGAGGATCCGGGCGATCTTGTCGAACGCCTCTCCGGCGGCGTCGTCCATGGTCTCGCCGAGCAGCTCGACGTCCGAGACGAGATCGCGCACGAGCAGGAGCGACGTGTGTCCGCCGCTGACGAGCAGCGCGACCGTCGGGTACTCGACCTCGTCGCCGGTGAGGATGTCCGCGGCGATGTGCCCGACGAGGTGGTTGACGGCGTAGAGGGGGATGCCGAGGCTCACCGCCAGCGCCTTCGCGGCGCCGACGCCGACCATCAGCGCACCGGCGAGCCCCGGTCCGCTCGTGACGGCGATCGCGTCGACCTCCGCCAGCGTGACCCCCGCCTCGGCGAGCGCCGCCTCGATCGCCGGCTGCAGCGCCTCGAGGTGCGCGCGGGCCGCGACCTCGGGGACGACGCCGCCGTAGCGGGCGTGCTCGTCCATGGAGCTCGCGATCGTGTTCGAGAGCAGCGTGCGGCCGCGGACGACACCGATGCCGGTCTCGTCGCAGCTCGTCTCGATGCCCAGGACGAGCGGTTCGGAGGACATGTCAGCACCATCCTTCGGCGGCCGAGGCGGTCGCGCCGTCGCGCTGCGCGGACCAGCCGGCGAGGTCCAGCTGCATGATGACGGCGTCGACGTCGTCGGGCTGGTAGTACCGAGGCCGGCGGCCGGTCTCGACGAACCCCTCCGAGGCGTAGAGGGCGGCCGCGACGGGGTTGTCGGCCCGCACCTCGAGGAACACGTCGCGGGCGCCGCGCTGCGCCGCGCTCGTGAGCAGCTCGCGGAGCAGTGCGCGACCGCGGCCCCTTCCGCGGACCTCCGGCGCGAGGGCGATCGTCTGGATGTCGGCATCCGCCGCACCGGCCACAGCACGGACGCCGCCGTACCCGACGATCCGGCCGGCTTCCTCGTCGACGACGTAGCGCCCGTGCGGCGAGACGAGCTCGCCCTGCATGAGCGCCGCACTCCAGGCATCCGTCGGGAACGACGCGCGTTCGAGCTGCATGATCGCGTCGAGGTCGCCCGCCGACGCCGCCCGGAGGGTCACGTGCCGACCTTCTTCGGTCCGGCCGAGAGGGTCACGTCGGGTGCCCGCAGGTACAGCGGCTCGTCGAGGTCGGCGACCCGATCGGCCGCGACGGCGCGTGCGGCGGCGAGCGCGACCATCGCGCCCGGGACCGCGGTGACGTCGCGACGCTCGGCACCGAGCTGCGCGAGGACGGCGTCGATGTCGTCGCGCTTCGCGAGCGCGGACTCGGCGACCCGGCGCGGCAGCCCGTCGTCGTCGAGGCCGTCGTACACGGTGTACGCGAACTCGCGGCGGCGAGCGTCCGTCACGACGGCGAAGCGAGGCAGCTCGGCGAACGGGTCGGCGAGCAGGATGGCGAGGGCGGCCGCATCGTGGCTCGGCACCGGGACGACCGGGATGCCGCGGCCCAGCGCGAACGCGCGGGCCGCCGCGATGCCCACCCGCAGGCCGGTGAAGGGTCCGGGGCCCATCCCCGCGGCGACGTGGGTCAGGACGACCGGCTCGGATGCCCCGGTTCCGCCCAGCGGGCCGTGTGCGGCATCCGTCAACGCGGTCTGCAGCAGGGTGCCGATGATCTCGGCGTGTCCGAGCGGATCGGTGCTCGCAGCCTCGGACCGGACGGCGCCGTCGGCGTCGGTCACGGCGACGGCCGTGCCGAGGGACGTGTCGATGCCGAGGATCACGTGTGCAAGGGTATCCGGGCGCGCGCTCAGGGGCGGCGCGTGACGGTGACGGTGCGCGGGGCGGCGTCCTCGAGGTCGGCGACGAACGCGTTCGAGGTGCCGCACGCGTTGTCGACGCCGGTACCGCTCCAGCCGCGGTCGATCTCGATCTCCCACCACACGTCGGTGAGCCCGTCGACCATGTCGCGGCCCCACTCGACGATCGTGACCGACCGGTCGAGGTCGAGGCCGATGTCGTCGAGCTCGGCGGGTGACCCGAGGCGGTAGGCGTCGACGTGCACGAGCGGCGGGCCGTCGACCTCGGACGGGTGCGTCCGGGCGATCACGAACGTCGGGCTCTGCACGGGGCCGCGGACGCCGAGACCGGCGCCGATCCCGCGCGTGAGGGTGGTCTTGCCGGCCCCCAGCGGCCCGGTCAGGACGACGAGGTCGCCGGCTCGCAGGGCTTCGCCCAGCTCGCGGCCGAAGGCCTCCATGTCCTCCGGCGACGCGATCTCGCGCCGTCCGACGAAGTCCTCGATGCCGGTCACGACCGCACCTCCCGTCGCGGGACGCGGGGCCCGACCCGCGTCACGATCTCGTAGTTGATGGTGCCGGCGGCATCCGCCCAGTCGCTCGCAGCCGGCGCACCCACGGCGGGATCGCCGAAGAGCACGGCCTCGTCGCCGACCTCGACGGGTGCATCGCCCACGTCGACGACGAACTGGTCCATCGCGATGCGGCCCGCGACCGTGAAGCGGCGATCGCCGATCACGACGGGACCGGCGCCGGACGCTGCGCGCGGCACACCGTCCGCGTACCCCATCGCGACCAGCGCCAGCGTCGACTCCGCGACGGTGCGGTGCAGATACCCGTACGAGACGCCCTGCCCGGCCGGGACCCGCCGCACGGCCGCGACGGCGCCGCGGAGGGTCATGGCGGGGCGGAGACCGAGGTCCGCCGACGACCGGTCGGCGAACGGCGAGAGCCCGTAGATGGCGACGCCGAGGCGGACGCAGCCGAGGCGCGCCTCGGGCATGTCGATGGCGGCGTGGGATGCCGCGATGTGGCGCAGCGGCGGGTGCAGCCCCGCGGACTCGGCCGCGGCCTGGGCGACCGTGAAGCGCGACAGCGCCGTCCGGTCGTCCTCCGGCGAGGTGTTGGAGAGGTGGCTGAAGACGCCGATGACCTCGATGAGCCCCTCGCGCTCGAATCGGGCCGCCTCACCGAAGACGGTGCCGTACTCCGACGGGGCGATGCCGTTGCGGCCGAGGCCGGTCTCGACCTTCAGCTGCACGCGAACCGGGCGCTCGCGCGATCCCGCCGCGGCGGCCGCGCGCACCTGCTCGACGCTGGAGACGCCCAGCTCGATGCGGGCAGCCGCGGCATCCTGGAACGACGCGTTCGGCGCGTGCAGCCACGCCAGCAGCGGCGCATCGATGCCGGCGGAGCGCAGCGCGAGCGCCTCGGGGACGTCGGCGGTCGCGAGCCGGGCGGCTCCTCCGGCGAGCGCCGCCCGCGCCGAGCGTTCCGCGCCGTGCCCGTAGCCGTCGGCCTTGACGACCGCGATGACCTCCGACGCCGTCAGCGCGCGCAGGTGACGGACGTTGTGCTCGATCGCGCCGACGTCGATGACCGCCTCGCGCGCGACGCCGTCCGGCATCCTGCTCATGCTCGTCCCTCCGCGATCACGTAGGCGGTCGCGAGCCCCGCATCGTGCGAGAGCGACAGGTGGACCGCGGTGATGCCGCGGGCGGCGATGGTGGTCGCGGTCTCGCCCGACAGGGCGAACACCGGCCGGCCGGAGGGCTCGGAGGCCACCTCGATGTCGGTCCAGTGGACGCCGTCCGAGCCGCCGAGCGCCTTGATGAGGGCCTCCTTCGCCGCGTAGCGGGCGGCGAGTGAGTGCGGCTTGAGGCCCTGCTCGGATGCCGTGAACAGCCGGGTCATCAGCCGCGGCGTGCGTTCGATCGAGCGCTCGAAACGCGGGATGTCGACGAGGTCGACACCGATGCCGATGATCATCCCGCCTCCTGTCGCCGCGCACTCGGGCGTGCGCCCGGCATCCCTCCAGGATATCGGCGCGCGCTGCGGGTCAGCCTCGCGGCGCACCGGTGTAGTGACGGGGGCGTCAGCCGACAGCGAGCCGGACGACCCGCTCGACGGCTGCGACGCCGGGCGTCAACTGCGCGCCGGAGCGGGCGTAGGTCTCGCGCGAGCGGCCGTAGGGGTCGACGACGTCATCGTCGGCGGGGTCGGCCGGCGGCAGCACGAGTCCGCGCTGGCCGGCGAGGACGGCGAGTGCGCCGCGCAGCCGCTCGGCGGGGCTGTCACCGGTGGCACCGGCGCGGATCGCGTCATCCGAGGTCGCGGCGGCGAGACGCTCGAACTCACGGATCGTGAAGGTCGCGCGCAGTTTGCCGGGGGCGAGTTCCACGATCGCGCGTCGGTGATCGCGGTCCATTGCGAGGACCAGGTCGGGGTCCTGCAGCAGCGCTTCGGTGAGGTAGCGGGCCGCGTGCGCATTCGGCAGATCGGTGGGCACGCCCTCGGCGAGCGCGAGCTCGACGGCTTCGACCGGCATCCGATCGCCTCCCCTGGCGCGGATGCCCGCACTGGTCGCCTCGACGCCGATGTCCGCCATCCGGTGCGCGAGCAGGAGCGCGGCCAGCGGAGAGCGGCAGATGTTGCCGGTGCAGACGGTGAGGATGCGGATCACGAAGAGGCCCTTCGGGGTGGGACGCAGGACGGATGCCGACGGGCGAGCCGGTACGGTAGCCCCGTGCAGGATCAGCCCACGCCGCCCCAGCTTAGCGACGAGTCCCCGGCCGTCGGACTCGTCGACGACGCCGGCGACGCGGCGGACGAGCAGTCCGCACCTCGGCCCCGGCACCGGCGCCGTCGGCGCACCGATTGGCGACTCGGCGGCACCGCCGTGCGGCAGTGGAAAGGGCTCGTGCTGTCGGTGGCGCTCGTCGGCCTCGGCGTCGGCGTGCTCGCGGCGTCGCTGATCGACACACTGTGGTCGTCACCGTGGGCACCGCTCGCCTCGACGGCGGCCCTCTGGGTCGGCATGCTGGTGCCGGTCGTCTACGCCTTCACCCGAGGCCGTCCCGCCGGCCTGCTGCGCTTCCGCGGCACCGATCTGATCTGGGGGCTCGCCCTCGGGATCGCCCTGCGGGTGCTGCAGGGATGGGTCACGGATGCCGACGCGCAGCCCTTCCCGACCGGTCCCCTCGTCGAGGGGCGACTCGCACCGACGTGGCTCCTGACGGATGCGATCCCGTCCGGACTGATCGCACCGGTGGTCGAGGAGTTCTTCTTCCGCACCGTCGTCCTCGTCGCCGTCTATTCGCTCCTCCGACGAGCCGCGGGCTCGTTCGCCGCGGCGCTCGGAGCGGTGCTCGTCTCGACGGCGACGTTCATCCTCATCCACGCGATCGACGGCTCCCTGCCGCTGACCGAGTCGATCTCGCTGGGCGCGGTCGGGCTCGTCTGCTCCCTGCTGGTGGTGCTGACCGGCCGCATCTGGGGTGCGGTCCTCGTGCACATCGTCTACAACACGTCGATGCTGCTGCTCATCGCGGCAGGGTCGGCGCTGTCGGGCCCCTGACCCGACCCCCGGCTGCGAGGACCGCGGGCGTCTGCGTCAGGGACGCCCCATGCCGTAGTAGGTCCAGCCGGCGGCGCGCCACGCGGCGGGGTCGAACGCGTTGCGTCCGTCCACGATGACCCTGCCGTTCGCGAGGGATGCCGCGTGCTCCGCCGTGAGCTCGCGGCGGTACTCGTCCCACTCGGTGACGAGGATGACGGCGTCCGCGCCGGTGAGCGCTTCGTCTCGATCGGCGACGTAGGTCAGCTGCGGATGTTGACGGCGCGCGTTGTCGATCGCCTCGGGGTCGGTGAGGGTGACCCTGGCGCCGAGCCCGTGCAGCCGCACCGCGACGTCGAGACCCGGGGAGTCGCGGATGTCGTCCGAATAGGGCTTGAACGCCGCGCCGAGCACGGTGACCTTCTTCTCGTAGACACTGCCGCCGAGGCCCTGCACGACCAGGTCGACAGCGCGGTCGCGGCGTCGCATGTTGATCTCGTCGATCTCGCGGAGGAACGCGACCGACTCGCCGCGGCCGAGCTCCTCAGCTCGAGCCGAGAAGGCACGGATGTCCTTCGGCAGGCAGCCACCGCCGAACCCGATCCCCGCCCCGAGGAAGCGACGCCCGATCCGCGCATCGTGTCCGATGGCATCAGCCAGCTGCGTCACGTCGGCCCCCGCGACTTCGGCGATCTCGGCCATCGCGTTGATGAAGCTGATCTTCGTCGCGAGGAAGGCGTTGGCCGACACCTTGACGAGTTCGGCGGTGGCGTAGTCGGTGACGATGAACGGCGTCCCCTTCGCGACCGACGGGTGGTAGACCTCGCGGAGGACGTCGGCCGCCCGCTCCCCCTCCTCGCCCGAGGGCACGCCCGCGACGAGGCGGTCGGGGTCGATCGTGTCCTTCACGGCGAAGCCTTCGCGGAGGAACTCCGGGTTCCAGACGAGCGTCGCCCCGGTCGCGGTGACCCGCCCGGCCAGGGTCGCAGCGGTGCCCACCGGAACGGTCGACTTGCCTGCGACGATGTCGCCCTCGCGCAGGTGCGGGAGCAGCGCGTCGACAGCGGCATTGACGTAGGTCAGGTCCGCGGCGTAGCCGCCCTTCACCTGCGGGGTGCCGACGCCGACGAAGTGGACTGCGGCCCCGGCGGCGGCTGCGAAGTCGGTCGTGAACGAGAGGCGCCCGGAGTCGATGCCGGCGCGGAGGATCTCGGACAGCCCGGGTTCGAAGAACGGGGCGTCACCGGCCGACAGCGCCTCGATCTTTCGCTCGTCGACGTCGATGCCGACGACGTCATGACCGATCGATGCCATCGCGGCCGCGTGCACGGCGCCCAGGTAGCCGCATCCGATGACAGAAAGTCGCATTGTCCACCCCTCCGTGGCGACGCGGTGTCGTCCGCGCGCCCCGGTCGTGTCTATCAGAGTCGGATGTCGTTCTCTCGCCGGTCGTGTTTCGGAGGACATCGACACGCGCTCGACGGGGGAATGACGCCGTGCGTGCCCGAGGGCTATCGTGGGCCTCAGCGGCGCAGTCCGTCACCCACCCGGGCGGCGGACGTCGGGGGGCGTGCGGTGCGCCGCATCCGCGTTTCGTGACCCGACGTCTGACACCACCTCACCCGAAGAGGACGTCACGATGAGCACCTCCGCAGAAGGTCTCCCGCACCAGCAACACCCGCACAGCGCGTCGGGCGAACCCCGCCTCACTCCGCACTACACGCCGGACGACCGCGTCGCCCCGGAGGACGCCTCGCTGCTGTGGCCCGACGCGCATCTGCTCGCCGAACCGCCTCCGGGGTACCACCCGCTCGAGATGCCGGCCGTATGGGAACCGGATGCCGGGGCACCGGACGCGTGGGCCCAGCCGCCGCATCCGTCACCGTCGCACCACCACCCGGCGCAGACCCAGACGCATCCTCAGCATCACCCCGCGCAGTCCGCACCCGTGCAGCAGCCGTGGCCGTACGCACCGTACGCCCCGCACTCGCAGCAGCCGGCCGCTGCCCCGCCCGCGCCGGAACCGCACGGACCGGTGGCGGGGTACGTCATCTCTGCGCAGTACGAGAATTCTGCGGCGCAGGCGGGGCGTCCGGCACGCGCCGGCTCGCCCGCGCAGGGCGGCCGGCCGGCAGCGGGGCCGCCGGTTCCGCGGAGTTTCCGCGACCTGCGTTCCGGGCCGCTGGAAGGTCGCGAATTCCCGACCATGCGGGAGTTCGCCGTGGCGGCCGTCATCGAGGCGGGCTACGCCGAGGCCGACGTCGCCCGACTGTTCCGCTTCGCGCCGTGGCAGCTGCGCGCGTGGGTGGATGAGGCGCGGAACGCCTCGTTCGGGCCGGGCAACCGCCCGGCGCACGGCCCGGGCCGGAGCCCGGCCTGACTCACTCGACGGTGACGGACTTCGCGAGGTTGCGCGGCTGGTCGACGTCGAGACCCTTGGCGGTGGCGAGGCCCATCGCGAAGATGTGCAGCGGCACGACCGCCAGGAGCGGCTCGAAGAGGGCGCCGGCGAGCGGGATGCGCAGCACCTCGTCGGCGAAGGGCAGCACGGCGGCATCCCCCTCTTCCGCGATGGCGATGACGCGGGCACCGCGGGCACGGATCTCCTGGATGTTCGAGACGACCTTCTTGTGCAGCTCACTCGAGTGGCGCGGCGAGGGCACGATCACGAACACCGCTTGACCGGGCTCGACGAGCGCGATCGGTCCGTGCTTGAGCTCGCCGGCGGCGAAGCCCTCGGCGTGGATGTACGAGATCTCCTTGAGCTTGAGCGCACCCTCGAGCGCGATCGGGTAGCCGACGTGACGGCCGAGGAAGAGCACCGACTGGGTGTCGCCCATCCAACGTGCGAACTGCTCGATGTGCTCCTGCTCGGTCTCGAGCACGCGGCTGATCTTCGCGGGGATGGCCTCGAGCTGCTCGGCGGCCTCGCGGGAGGTCTCGGCGTCGAGCGCGCCGCGGACGCGGCCGACGTGCAGCGCCAGCAGGTACAGCGCCGTGATCTGCGCGACGAAGGCCTTCGTGGATGCGACGGCGACCTCGGGACCCGCGTGGGTGTAGACGATCGCGTCGGACTCGCGTGGGATCGTGGCGCCCTGCGTGTTGCAGATGGACAGCGTCTTCGCGCCCTTCTCGCGGGCGTACTTGACGGCCATGAGCGTGTCCATCGTCTCGCCCGACTGCGAGATCGAGACGACCAGGGTCTCGGGCCCGATCACCGGGTCGCGGTAGCGGAACTCGTGGGCGAGCTCGACATCGACCGGCACGCGCGTCCACTGTTCGAGCGCGTACTTGCCGACCATGCCCGCATAGGCGGCGGTGCCGCAGGCGATGACGACGACACGGTTGATGCCGACGAACAGCTCATCGAGCCCCTCGAGCTCGGGGATCGTGACGGCGCCGTCGTGCAGGCGGCCTCGGAGGGTGTTCGCGACGGCCTCGGGCTCCTCCGAGACCTCCTTGGCCATGAAGGACGACCAGCCGCCCTTCTCCGCTGCGGAGGCGTCCCAGACGACCTCGAACGGCTCGACCTCGACGGCCGCGCCGGCGAAGTCGGTGACCTCGACGCCGCTCGGGGTGATGGCGACGATCTGGTCCTGGCCGATCGCGAGCGCGTTGCGGGTGTGCTCGACGAACGCGGCGACGTCGGACCCGAGGAAGTTCTCGCCCTCACCCAGGCCGATCACGAGCGGCGAGTTGCGGCGAGCGCCGACGACGAGGCCCGGCTGGTCCTCATGCATGGCGAGGAGCGTGAAGGCACCCTCGAGGCGGGCCGCGACGGCACGGAAGGCCGCGACGAGGTCTCCGGATGCCGCGAACTCGCGCCCGAGCAGGACGGCGGCCACCTCGGTGTCGGTCTCGCTGCGGAAGGTGAAGCCGTCGGCGAGCAGCTCGTCCTTCAGCTCGGCGAAGTTCTCGATGATGCCGTTGTGGATGACGGCGAGCTTGTCATCGTCGGCCAGGTGCGGGTGCGCGTTGGCGTCGGTCGGACCGCCGTGGGTGGCCCACCGGGTGTGCCCGATGCCGGTCGTGCCGTCGTTCATCGGGTGCGCGCCGAGGTCGTCGCGCAACACCTGCAGCTTGCCGGCGCGCTTGCGCATGTCGAGGTCGCCGTCACCGTCGATGACGGCGATCCCGGCGGAGTCGTACCCGCGGTACTCGAGACGGGCGAGGCCCGAGAGGAGGATGGCCTGGCTGTCGCGAGGCCCCACGTATCCGACGATTCCACACATGGGGACAATGCTAGGTGCGCCCGGCTGGGACTCCGCCCGCCCACCTGCGCCGGGCGCGTCGCGCGCGTCGGAGCGATCGCCACGACTGGCGCAGCGGGCGCCGGTTTGGTATCCATGACGGCAACGCGGTCCCCCCGCCGCGTCCCCCACCGTACGGAGCTCCCCCATGCCTCGCATCGCCTCGCGGCGAGCGATCGCGGCCACCGCTGCGCTCGCGCTCGCCTTGACACTCGCCCCCACGCTGCCCATCGCGCCGACGAGCTCGGCCTCGGCCGCGGTCTCGACCTCCTGCACCGGGGCGACCCAGTCCGCCGTGCAGAAGCGCATTTTGTCGGCGGTGAACACCGCGCGCAAGAACGCCGGCAAGAAGCCGATGACCCTGAGCACGAACATGTCGCGCGTCGCGATCGCATGGTCGGGCAAGCAGGCCGCCGCGAACCGGATGAGCCACAACCCGAACTACGCGCAGCAGATCCCCCCGGGGTGGGTGCGTGCCGCCGAGAACGTCGCCTTCGGCTACACGCCGGCGAAGGTGACGCCCGCCTGGCTGAAGTCGCCGGGGCACCGCGCGAACATCCTCGGCAAGTACAACCGCATCGGGATCGGTGTCGCGTGCTCGTCGAAGGGCCTCCCCTTCTATACGCAGGTCTTCGGGGCCTATCCCTCGCGCTGAGTCCCGCTAGACTCGGCGCCCATCGCCGCAGCGTCGCGTCCGCTTCCGCAGCATCCCCACCGGGGAGGGACCGATGCACGACGAGTCGACGACACCCGCACCACCGCGGCCCGCACCGCCCGGCATCCCGCAGCGCCCCGCCCCACGGGGGATGCCGCAGCGCCCTCCGCTGCCGTCCGGCGCGATCGGGCGGCGCCGCCGGGTCGCGCCCGGCGCGCTGCTCGGCGGGTACGTCGCCGTGCTCGTCGCTATCGCGCTGTGGCCGACCCCAGTGGATGCCGAGGTCGCCCCGCTCATCGACGCGCTCTCGCGGCGCCTTCCCGTCATCACCCGTCAGCGGGTGGAGTTCGCGGCGAACGTGCTCCTCTTCGTGCCCTTCGGGCTGCTGCTGCCCTCGGTGCTGCGAGGTGCGCGCGACCTCGTGCTGCCTGTCGCGCTCGTCGCGACCGTGACGATCGAGTGCGCACAGGCGGCGTTCCTCGACGCGCGCGTGCCGAGCGTGCTCGATGTCATCGCGAACCTGACCGGTGCCGCTGTCGGGATGCTGGTGGTCGCCGCGTTCCGGCGTCGACGCTGAGGCGCGTCAGAGCTTGCGCAGCAGCACCGTCTCGACGGTGTGGTCGGCGGCCTTGCGGAGCACGAGCTTGGCCCGGTGGCGCGTCGGCTCGACGTTCTCGCGGAGGTTCGGCAGGTTGATGTCGTTCCAGTAGCCGAGGGCTCGCTCGACGGCTTCCTCGTCGGAGATGTCGGCGAAGACTTTGAAGAACGAGTTCGGGTTGGAGAACGCGGCCTCGCGGAGCGCGAGGAACCGGTGCACGTACCACTGGGCGATGTGGTCGACCTCGGCGTCGACGTAGATCGAGAAGTCGAACAGCTCGCTGACCGCGATGTCGTGCGGGTTCGGCGCCGAGGCGAGGACGTTGAGCCCCTCGACGATGATCACGTCGGGGCGCCGGACGGTGACCTGGGCGTCGGGGATGATGTCGTACCGCATGTGCGAGTAGTACGGCGCACGCACCTCGGGGGCGCCGGACTTCACGTTCACGAGGAACTCGACGAGCGCGCGCCGGTCGTAGGACTCGGGGAAGCCCTTCCGGTCCATGATGCCCCGCCGCTCGAGCTCGGCGTTGGGGTACAGGAACCCGTCGGTGGTGACGAGCTCCACCCTCGGCGTGCCCGGCCAGCGGCTCATCAGCTCGCGCAGCAGTCGCGCGACGGTCGACTTGCCCACCGCGACCGAACCGGCGACGGCCACGATGAACGGCGTCGTCGCATCCGCCTCGCCGACGAACTCGGCGGTGTCGGCGCCCAGGCGTTTGGTCGCCGAGGCGTACAGCGAGAGCAGCCGGCTCAGCGGCAGGTACACCTCGCGCACCTCGGTGATGTCGAGGCGGTCGCCGATGCCGCGCAGCTGCACGACCTCGGTCTCGGTGAGCGGCTGCTCCATGCCGGCGGCGGTCCGCGCCCACTCGTCGCGGGCGATCTCGCGGTACAGCGAGTCGACCGTCGTCAGCGTCTCTTCGGGGGACATTGCGCCAACTGTAGCCGTGCGCGCGCTCGGCCTCGCGCACACGCGGGCGCGCGCGTGCCGTACCCTGAACACCGAGTGTTCATCCGCGGCCGTTCTGCCGCTCTCGACGGGGGTTTTCCGATGCTGCGACGTGTGCTCGCGGTCGTGTCCGCAGTGGTGCTCGCGGCGTCGCTCGGCGTGGTCGGAACGGCGGCGCCCGCAGAGGCGGCATCGCCCGGTTGGCTGCGCACGTCGGGAGCGAAGATCGTGGATGCCTCGACCGGCAAGACCTTCACGGTCAAGGCGACGTCGTGGTTCGGGATGGAGACCGACACGTGCTCGCCGCACGGCCTGTGGTCGATCACGCTCGATCAGGGCCTGGCGCAGATCGCCGGGATGGGGTTCAACACCATCCGCCTGCCGTTCTCGAACGAGTGCCTGCGGCAGAAGTCGGCGGGCTCGATCAACGCAGCACTGAACCCGAAGCTCGCCGGCGCCTCGCCGATGAAGGTGATGGATGCCGTCATCGCCGGCGCGAAAAAGTACAAGCTGCGCGTGATCCTCGACCGGCACCGCCCGGGCTCCGACGCGCAGTCCGAGCTGTGGTACACGGCGAAGTACTCCGAGTCGCGCTGGATCTCCGACTGGAAGATGCTCGCGAAGCGCTACAAGGCCAACCCCACGGTCGTCGGCTTCGACCTGCACAACGAGCCGCGCGGCAACGCGTGCTGGGGCTGCGGTGTCCGCGCGCGCGACTGGCAGGCCGCGGCGACGCGTGCGGGCAACGCGATCCACACGGTGAATCCGCGTCTGCTGATGATCGTCGAGGGCGTGCAGTACGGCCCGGACGGCAGCTCGACGTGGTGGGGCGGCAACCTCCGCGGCGTGGCGAAGAAGCCCGTGAAGCTGAAGGTCAAGAACCGCGTCGTGTACTCGCCGCACGAGTACCCGTCGTCGGTGTACGACCAGGCGTGGTTCCACACGAAGGACTACCCGAACAATCTCGGGCGCATCTGGGAGAAGAACTGGGGCTTCATCGTCTCGAAGAAGATCGCCCCAGTGTTCGTCGGCGAGTTCGGCACCAAGCTGCAGAGCTCGTCCGACAAGCAGTGGCTCGCGAAGCTGACGCGCTACATGAAGGCGAAGGGCATCAGCTGGAGCTACTGGTCGTTCAACCCGAACAGCGGTGACACCGGTGGGCTCCTGAAGGACGACTGGTTCACGCGGGAGAAGACCAAGCTGACGGCGCTGAAGTCCATCCTGACGCCGAAGAAGGTGCCGTACCCCGCGGCCCCTGCGCCCGCGCCGGCACCACAGCCCTCCCCGCAGCCCTCCTCTCCGGGCAGCACGCCCGATCCTTCGGTCGGTGCGACGTCGAGCGCGTCCTCGAACGGGGTGTCGGCGACGATGTCGATCCCGAGCGCGTGGGACGGCAAGTACCAGGTCGCGCTCGCCCTCACCGCGTCATCCGGGCCGGCGGTCCGCGGCTGGACCGCGTCGTGGGCGTCGCCGGGCGCGACGACGATCGACAACGCGTGGGGCATGTCCTGCAGCGTCACCGGCTCGGGCTCGGCGAGCGCGCGCGTCGTCTGCAAGGGCACCGAGTGGGGCGTCGCGAATCTGACACCCGGGTCCCGTGTGGACGTCGGCGTCATCCTCAACGCACCGAAGGCCCCGGCGCCGCCGAAACTGGCGCTGTCCGTGACGCGCTAGCCTCGCATCGTGCGCCTCGGAGTCCTCGACATCGGCTCGAACACCGTCCATCTGCTGGTCGCCGATGTCCGCCCCGGCGGTCGTCCGCTCGCCGCGACGAGCAACCGCACCGTGCTGCGACTCATGCGGTACCTCGAACCCGACGGCTCGATCAGCGAGACCGGCGTGCAGGCGCTGGTCGACGCCGTGACCGAGGCGCGCGAGGTCGCCCGACGTGAGAACGTCGTCGAGCTGCTCGCGACGGCGACGAGCGCGGTCCGCGAAGCAGCGAACGGCGCCGACGTCATCGCAAGGATCGAGGCGGCGCTCGGGCAGGACCTGCAGGTGCTCGGCGGCGAGTCCGAGGCCCGGTTCACGTTCCTCGCGGTGCGCCGCTGGTTCGGCTGGTCGGCCGGGCAGATCCTCCTCTTCGACATCGGCGGCGGCTCGCTCGAGCTCGCCGCGGGCCGCGACGAGCTGCCCGAGGTCGCGGCATCCGTCCCCCTCGGCGCCGGTCGGATGACGGTCGAATTCCTGCACGACGACCCGCCCGGCGAAGAGGCCGTCGAGCGGCTGCGCGAGCATGCGAAGGCGACGCTGGGGCCGGTCGCGGCACAGATGCGCTCGCAGCCGAAGCCCGAGCACGTGGTGGGGTCGTCGAAGGCGATCCGCTCGCTCGCGAAGCTCGTCGGGTACCCCGCGCCGGGGTGGGCGGGCAGCGAGCGCATGGTACTGCCGCGCGGCGCGCTCGGGTCGTGGATCCCGCGCCTGGCGCGCATCCCGGCATCCGCTCGACAGGAACTGCCGGGCATCACGGCCGACCGCACGTTCCAGATCGTGGCGGGCGCCGTCGTGCTGCACACCGCGATGACCGTGCTCGAGGTCGAGGAGCTCGAGGTGTCGCCGTGGGCGCTCCGCGAAGGCGTGCTGCTGCGCTACATCGAGTCGCTCAGCTGGAACGCGCCCGCCGTCTGAGTCGCCTGACGGCTACGGCGTGACCATCCCGCCGTTGACGTTCAGGGTCTCGCCCGAGACGTAGCTCGACTCTGCCGATGCGAGGAAGACGAAGGCCGGGGCGATCTCGGCCGGCTGACCGGCGCGCTTGTACTCGTTCTCCTCGTCGAACGCCTGCATCTGCTCGTCCGAGACGCCGTCGCTCACCTGCAGCGCCGACCACACCGGTCCGGGTGCGACGACGTTGACCCGGATGCCGCGGGGCGCCAGCTGCTGTGCGAGGCCCTTGGACAGGTTGTTGATCGCGGCCTTGGTGGCTGCGTAGTCGAGCCGGTCGGGTGCGGGCTTGTAGGCCTCGAGCGAAGCGGTGTTGATGATGGATGCCCCTTCGGGCATGTGCGCGAGGGCCGCCTTGATGATCCAGAACGGTGCGAAGAGGTTCGTCTCGAACGTGGTGCGAAACTGCTCGTCCGAGAGGTCCTCGACGCGCTCGACGGCGACCTGCTTGCCGGCGTTGTTCACGAGGATGTCGATGCCGCCGAGGAACTCCGCCGCCTCGGCGACGAGCTCGCGGCAGCGAGCGGGGTCCGTGATGTCGGCCGCGATCGCCGAGCCGCGGACGCCGGCATCCGCGATGACCTCGAGCACGTGGTCGACGTCCTCCTGCTCGTCGGGCAGGTACACGATGACGACGTCGGCCCCTTCGCGCGCGAATGCGATCGCGGCGGCTGCGCCGATGCCGGAGTCGCCGCCGGTGACGAGCGCCTTGCGCCCCCGCAGCCGGTCGGAACCCCGGTAGGTCGCCTCGCCGAGGTCGGGCACCGGCGTCATCCGCGCCTGCACGCCGGGCTCGGGCTGGTGCTGCACGGGCGGCTCGACGCGGGCGTAGCGGGTGACGGGGTTGTCGAACGTGTACTGGTCGGTCGTCATGCCGGTCACGGTAGGCGGGGGCGCGGCATCCGATCACCCCCTTGCCAAAACACGCGACCGCCGCGCAGGGCGAACCCGCGGGGCGCCGGATGATCGCAGGTGTCGGTGCCGTGCGCAAGCGACGGCGGTCGTGAAGGCCGGTTCCTAGAGTGAGCGGGTGTCGAGCGCTGATCTCACCACCACCGAATGCACGGTCTTCTTCCTGCCCGGACTGGGGCTGGATGCCGGTGCTGCCACGCCCATCGCAGATGCGGCCGACCCGCGACTCCGTGTCGTCGGCGTCGACCTGCTGAGCGCCGGTCGCGCCGCGTCGGTCGACGACCTCGCGGACATCGCGCTCGAGCAGATCATCGCGCAGGCCGACGGCGGGCCGTTCCTCGTCTGCGGGCACAGCCTCGGCGGCAAGGTCGCGGGCCGCGTGATGGCGCGGATCCTCTCGGGCACCGAGACGGTGTTCGGGCTGGCGGGCGCGGTGCTGCTCGCCCCCTCTCCCCCGTCGCCCGAGCCGATACCCGACGAGAAGCGCGCGACCATGCTCGAGGCCGCCGCCGGCGAGCACCTCTCCGACGAGGATGCCGCGACCTTCCTCGACGACAACCTCGGCGTGACGCTCGACCCGGCGCTGCGCGAGCAGGCGATGACCGCGATCCGCCGGCAACCGGCATCCGCGTGGCGCGACTGGCTCACCTCGGGCAGCCTCGAGGACGCGACCCGGCTCGTGGGCGTTCTCGACCTGCCCGTCGTCGTGATGTCGAGCGACAACGACGAGAACCTCGGAGCGCATGTGCAGCCCGAGCTGCTCGCCGACGTCTACCCGCGCGCGGTCTTCGAGCGGCTGCCCGATGTCGGACACCTGCTGCCGTACGAGGCTCCCGAGCGCGTGGCCGCGCAGCTCGCGCTGCTGTGGGACCACGTCCGCTCGTCGGCGCCGCAGGTGCCGTCGGCGTGGGGGCACGTCCTGGCCTCGACGCGCGTCGACCCGCAGGTGCGACGCGTGCTGGCGCAGCGGGCGCTGGCCGACGACACGCAGCGCGCGCCCCGCGCCCTCACCTCGGGGCAGCTCGACACGCTGCGTCACCTCGCTGCGCGCCTCGTCCCGCAGGGCGACGGACCCGCCATCGACCTCGCGCTCCGCGTCGACACGATGCTCGCCGACGGCGGCACCGACGGGTGGCGGCCCGCGGGCCTGCCGGCCGACCCCATCGCGTACGGCCTCGCGCTCGACGCCGTCGCGGCGCAGTGGCCGAGCGATGTCGACGCGCAGAACCGGCTCATCGTGCAGCTGATGACCGACGGCATCCACGCCGACGGGATGGCGGCCACCGGCATCCGCTCCTGGTTCGAGGATGCACGCAACGACCTGCTGCGCGCGTGGCTCGCCCACCCGGCGTCGCTGGCGCGCATCGGCTACGACGGGTTCGCCGTCGGAGGCACGGAAGCTGAGCCGGCCGGCTGGACGAGCATCGCCGCTGGCACCCGCGAGGAGTGGGAACCGGCCGAGCTCGGCCGAGTGGAGGCGACCCGATGACCCTGGGACGGATGCGGACGTTCACCGATGACGAGGTCGTCGACGTCGTCGTGGTCGGCACGGGTGCCGGCGGCGCTCCCCTGCTCGCGCGGCTGGCGCAGGCGGGCCTGAAGGTCGTCGCCCTCGAGGCGGGGCCCGACTTCGAGATGCGGGAGTTCACCCCCGATGAACTCGAGTCGACGAAGATCAACTGGATGTCGGAGCGCCTGAGCGGCGGCGGCGACCCCACCGCCTTCGGTCCGAACAACAGCGGCTTCGGCGTCGGCGGCAGCACGCTGCACTGGGGCGCCTTCACGCCGCGCCCCGACGCGCGCGACCTCCGGCTGCGGAGCGACACCGGCGAGGGCCGCGACTGGCCGGTCGACCACGCGGAGCTCATCCGCTACATCGTCGAGGTCGAGGCGGACATCGGCGTGAGCGGTCCCGAGCACTATCCGCGGGACCCGTCGCGCCGGTATCTGTATCCGCCGGTGCGCCGGAACGGCTCGTCCGACGCGATGATCCGCGGGTGCGATGCCCTCGGCATCACCGCGACCGACGGCCCCGCCGCGATCCTCACCCGCGACCGCGATCAGCCGCACTACGGGCGGCGCCGCGCGACGCTCGACAACGGCGACATCCATCAGGGCGACCGCTTCGGCGCGAAGGCGACGACGGCGATCACGTACATCCCGGCCGCGGTGGCCGCCGGCGCCGAGGTGCGGCCGGACTCGTTCGTCCACGGCATCGAGCGGGATGCCGCGGGTCGCGTCACCGGCGTCGTCTATCGCCGCGGGGGCGTCGATCACCGGCAGCGGTGCGCGCAGCTCGTGCTCGCGGCGGGCGGCGTCGAGACGCCGCGACTGCTGCTGCACACCGGCGTCGCCAATGCGAACGGACAGGTCGGGCGCGGCTTCATGGCGCACGGCGGCGTGCAGGTGTGGGGCACGTTCGACGAGCCGATCCGCGGGTACCGCGGCTACCCGTCGTCGATCATCTCCGAGGACTTCGTCCGCCCGGGCGACGCCGACTTCGTCGGCGGCTACCTGCTGCAGAGCCTCGGCGTGATGCCGCTGAACTTCGGCACCCAGCTCGTGCGCGGCGCGGGTCTGTGGGGCGATGACCTGATGTCGGCCGTCGACGAGTACCCGTTCAGCGCCGGCGTCGGCATGAACGGCGAGTGCCTGCCGTCCGACGCGAACAGACTCACGCTGAGCGACGAACTCGCCGAGGACGGGATGCCGCGGGCCGAGGTGACCTTCACGCAGGGCGAGAACGAGGCCGCGATCAACCGGCACGGCGTCGCGGTCATGGAGCGCATCCTCCGCGCCGCCGGCGCACGCAGCACCCGCGTGATGCAGCGCTCGTGCCACACGCTCGGCACGGCCCGGATGAGCGACGACCCGGACGACGGGGTCGTCGACGCATCCGGCCGCTCGCACGAGGTCGAGAACCTCTGGATCTGCGACAACTCGACCTTCCCGAGCGCGCTGAGCGCGAACCCGGCGCTGACGCAGATGGCGCTCGCGCTGCGGACCGCGGACCGGATGCTCGCCGGGCGCTGAACGCGGAACGGCCCCGGCATCGCATGGATGCCGGGGCCGCCTCCTGCGGATCAGCGCACGACGGCCTTCGTGGCCCTCGAGGTCACGGCGACAGTCGCGTGTCCGCTCTTCTTCCCGGTCACCTTGACGGTGATCTTCTTGCCGCGGAGCGACCCCGGGATCTTGTAGGACGCCTTCGTCGCTTTCGCGATCGCCTTGCCGTTCGCGTACCACTGGTACGAGAACGCGGTCTTCGACGTCCACGCCCCCGGCTTGGCGGCGAGGGTGCGACCGACCTTGGCGGTGCCGCTGATCGTCGGTGTCGCCGACTTCAGCACCTTCGCGGTGGCCTTCGACGTCTTCGCCGCGGTGGCGTAGGACGGTGACGACCCCGTCACGCGGACCGAGACGGCCTTGCCCGCGGCCGATGCCGGGATCACGAAGGTGGTCTTCGTGGCGCCCTTCACCGCCTTGCCCGCCACGAGCCACTGGTAACCGAGCTTCGCGCCCTTCGTCCACGCGCCGGGCTTCGCGGTGAGCGCGGACCCGATCTTCACCGTGCCCGAGATCGTCGGGGTGGGCGCGGTGAGCACGCGCGGCGGCACCGCGCCCGTGGACGCCGAGCTCTGCTGCGCGGTGTCGTATCCGGCCAACGAGCCCGTCACGGTGACGGCGAGCGCCTTGCCGACGGCGGACGCCGGGACGACGAGGGTCTGCCCGGTGCCGGCGGAGACGCCGTCGATCCGCCAGTCGTACGACAGCTGCGTGCCGGGCGTCCAGTCCCCGGGCTGCGCCGTCACGGTGGCGCCGACCTTCACCGCTCCCGAGATGGTCGGTCGCCCGATCGTCAGCGTCTGGTTCGGCACGGTGCCGGTGGCGCCGGACGTCCGCGTCTCGGAGTTGTGACCGCCGAGCGACCCGGTGACCGTGACGGTGATCGTCTTGCCCACCGCGGATGCCGGGACCACGAGGGTCTGATTCGCCCCCGCATCCGCCCCACCGATCGACCACCGGTACGCGAACTGCGTCCCCGGTGTCCAGCTCCCCGGCTGCGCGGTGAGGGTCGAACCGACCTTCACCTCGCCGGAGATCGACGGCGTCCCCGCCGCGAGCCCCTGGTTGGGAACGACGGCCGTTGCGCCGGAGGTGCGCGATTCGCTGGTGAATCCTGCCTGCGACCCCGTCACCGTGACGGTGATGGTCTTGCCCACCGCGGATGCCGGGACCACGAGGGTCTGATTCGCCCCCGCATCCGCCCCACCGATCGACCACCGGTACGCGAACTGCGTCCCCGGCGTCCAACTCCCCGGCTGCGCCGTGAGGGTCGACCCCACCTTGACCTCGCCGGAGATCGACGGCGTCCCCGCCGCGAGCCCCTGGTTCGGAACGACGGCCGTTGCGCCGGAGGTGCGCGATTCGCTCGTGAATCCTGCCTGCGACCCCGTCACCGTGACGGTGATCGTCTTGCCCACCGCGGATGCCGGGACCACGAGGGTCTGGTTCGCCCCCGCATCCGCCCCACCGATCGACCACCGGTACGCGAACTGCGTCCCCGGCGTCCAACTCCCCGGCACCGCAGTCAACGTCGAACCGACCTTCACCTCGCCGGAGATCGACGGCGTCCCCGCCGCGAGTCCCTGGTTCGGAACGACGGCCGTTGCGCCGGAGGTGCGCGATTCGCTGGTGAACCCTGCCTGCGACCCCGTCACCGTGACGGTGATCGTCTTGCCCACCGCGGATGCCGGGACCACGAGGGTCTGGTTCGCCCCCGCATCCGCCCCACCGATCGACCACCGGTACGCGAACTGCGTCCCCGGCGTCCAACTTCCCGGCTGCGCCGTGAGGGTCGAGCCGACCCTGACCTCGCCGGAGATCGACGGCGTCCCCGCCGCGAGCGGTTGGCTCGGCACCGTTGCGGTGGCGCCGGACGTGCGCGAGTCCGTCTGGTAGCCGCCGAGCGACCCCGTCACCGTGACGGTGATGGTCTTGCCCACCGCGGATGCCGGGACCACGAACGTCGAGGACGTCGCACCGGCCATGATCTCACCACCGACCGACCACTGGTAGGAGAGCGTCGACCCGGTCGTCCACGTGCCGGTCGCTGCCGACAGCGTGCTGCCGACCTTCGCCTCGCCCGAGATGGTCGGCGTCGCGGCATCGAGCACGCCGGGGGTCACGGTCACGACGTTGCTCCAGCGCGTGCTCGAGCCCGAGACCGCGTCGGTCCCGATGACGCGCGCGCTGATCTGCGAGCCCGCGTGCTGCGGACGCAGCGCGAGCTCCAAGCCCGTCTCGCCGGGCAGGGGTGATTCGTCGGCGAACCACTGGATGTCGAGAGTGACTCCGGTCCACCAGCCACCAGGATCGACCGCGAGCACGCTTCCGACCTGACCCGAACCGGAGAGCACCGGCTGTTCGACCTCCACGTCGCCGAGGGCGGCGTCGAAGCCCGTCAAGGTGCCACCTGCAGCCACGTCGAACTTCGTCGCCGTCGTCTGGTCCGGCTTGTTCTTCCACCACTCCCATAGCGAGGACTGCCCGGCCTCACCTGCGAAGGACAGCGTGTACGTGCCGGCCCGAAGGCCCCGGACCGAATACTCGCCGTTGTCGGCAACGTCTGACCACCCGGCGGGCTCCCACTCCCCGCCCTCGAGGCGGTACGCGCTGACGGACAGCCAGTCCATCGCGCCCGACGGGTGTGTGACGGTGCCCTTGATCGTCGCGCCGGCCTCGAGCTGCGCGTCGACGCCCGTGACGCTTCGTCCGTCCACGATGGTCACCGCGGTCGCCGCGCGCCGGGATGCGGCATCCCGCCACCACTCGTCCGCGGCATTTCCGCCGAAGGTGGAGAAGCGAACGAGGTACGAGCCGTTGGGCAGACCCTTCACGGCGTAGGAGCCATCCCTGTCGGCGGACGCGCTGGCCAACACCGACCAGCCCTCGTCGTCCCGGGCCCAGACCTCGACATCGACGTCGGCGCCGCCGCCGCCGGCCGGGACACTCACGGTTCCCGAGATCGTCGCGCCCTGTCGCAGCGTCGCGTCGATGTCGTCCACATGCCCGCCCGCGGGCACATCGACCGTTGTCGCGGTGTCGCGCGACAACGCGCCCTTCCACCACTCGGGGATGAACCCCTGGTGCTGGCCACGGAAAGCCACGGTGTAGCCGTCCGCGGGGAGACCCAAGATCTGCCACACCCCGTCTTCGTCCGTGGATGCCCATCCGTACGCGAAGTCCCGCTCACCCCAGACATCGACGGAGACGTCGGCAACACCTTTTCCGGCCCTGTCCGTCACGCGTCCACTCAGCCGCGCACCCGGCGCCAGTCGCAGGTCGATGCCGGATCGCTCAGCTCGATCGGAGAGGTCGATGACCTTGGGCTCGCCTCCGGGCTGATCGCCGGTCCACGGCGCATCGATGAAGTTGACGACGGAGTCGGTGTACGCATGGACTGTGTACGCGCCATCGGCGATGCCGCGCAGGGTGTAACGCCCGTCTTCGTCCGTGCGCGTCGAGCGCGGCCAGGACGCGCCGCTGTTCGACGTGGACTGCAGGCTGATGCGGACGCCGGCGATGGGCGCTCCGTCGGTGCTCGTCACACGGCCCGACACGATGTTGCCCGCGGCGAGCGCGACGTCGATGCCGTCGACGTCAGTGCTCGCCTTCAGCTGAATCGGCGTTGCCTCGGCTTCGGTCGACGCGTTGTCCCACCACCGCTCGATGAGGTTGGCGCCTGAGGGCGCCTCCACCTGGACGCGATACTCGCCGCCCTCGAGGCCCGAGATGCGCCAGCGACCAGCATCGTCGGTGGTGACGCCGTGCCCGTGCTGCGAGGGACCCACGTTGAACCATGTGGTCACGGTCGCATCTTCGACGGGCTGTCCGGCCTCGTCGCGGACGATGCCGCTGAGCGACGCGGATCGGACGAGCGGCGCGTCCACCCCCGTGACCACTTCGCCGGCGGCGACGTCGATGATCGCTGCGCTCTGCTGCGAGTCTCCGCCCCACCAGGCGTCGAAGTAGTCGCCGGCTGAGAAGCTGACCTTGTACCGGCCGGGCGGAAGGAGCGACACCGAGTACTCGCCGTCCTTGCCCGTCGTCTCCGATCCGACGCCGCTCCACTCCTCGTCGTCCCATTCGCTCACGCGGACGTGGACGCCTTCGACTGGCCGACCATCGTGCGTCACGGTGCCCGAGATCGTCGCTCCGCGGTCGAGCGAGAAATCAGCGACGCCGGTGCCCTTCGCCGTCAGGGTGATCCGATCGGAGACCTCGAATCGAGTCTTCCCGCTCCACCATTGCGTTACCAGGTCGCCGTCCCAGGGACCGCTCGCCTGGACGGCGTACCGTCCCGCCGGCAATCCGGTGATGTCGTAGGCGCCCGACTCATCGGTCGATCCCCACCGCACGAATTCGTGCCCACCGTCGTCGAGCGGCACGACGACCCAGACCGAGGCACCCTCGACGCGCGCCCCGCGGTCATCGGTGACGACGCCCTGCAGCTGCGCAGCGTGCGCGAGCCGGACGCTCAGCCCGGCCCTGGATGCCCCGGCCGCGAGCATGAACGCCTCGGCGCCCTGCTCTGTGGCGCTGCCTCCCCACCACTGGAACGCCAAGGCGCGGTCTGAGGGCGTCGTCCTCAGCGTGTACTCGCCCGCCTCCAGCTGCGGGAACGAGAAGGCACCAGCCGAATCCGTCGGCCGCTCATTCACCATTCTGAATTCGGTCCAGCCGTCCTGTCGTTCCACCTGGTACAGCTCGACCGACGCGTCGACCGCTTCGCCGTCCGGCCCGACAACGGTTCCCGAGATCGAGGCCGCGCCCTCCGCGGCTGATGCCGCCTGCGGCACCATGACGAGCCCGGCCAGAGCCACGATCCACGCCACCACGACGGCGACGGCGCGCACGACGGCGCCCTTCTTTGCACGCATCACGCGTAACCCCCTGCAGGCGCCCCCGCGCCGATAGATCCCCCGTGAGCCCACCCCAGGGCCCCTCGGGCTCAGCATGGCAGAAGCGGCATGCACCCACCAACTCGGCCCGTCGCGAAGAATTAACACACCCCTGCGACGCGCGACCCCATCCGCCTGCACGCCTCCGCTAGCGTGAGCGGCAGGTTCTCGGCAACGGCGCCGGCTGGGAGGGGCCTCGGCGCGGATGCGTCGCTGTTGCTGGAGGAATCGATGTTCGCACGCGCGTCTCACCGCCGCTCACGCAAGCGCTCGGCACCCAAGCCGCCGGGCGTGCGCTGGTGGGCATACGTCATCCTCATCGCCGTCGCCGTCGTGGCGGCAGGGCTGGTCGTCGCGGCGATGCTCGAGTTCTGACCCGCTGAGCGCCGCGCGTCCTCAGCCGGCCTGCGAGTGCCCGGGCGCCCGGCGTCCCCACCACGCGCGGCGCGGCAGCCGTGCGATGGGCGCGACGTCGGGCTGTGTCTCCCGGAGCGGAACGGGAACCTCGAGCACGACGGACTCGGCCCGCTGGAAGATGCGGGCGCCGATGCCGAGCACGCTGATGCCGCGGGTCTCGGTGCCGAGGACCGGCGCTCGGTCGAGCGTGCCGGTCGACCACGTCCGCACGAGCAGCGCGTCGGCCTCGACGCCGATCGACAGCCAGACGGCCTTGGCCTCGGAGTGCTTCACCGCGTTGACGAAGCCCTCGTTCACGACGGTCGCGACGTTGCGCGAGAGTTCGGGGTCGACGAGGGCGTCGGCCGCGGCGGGGCTTATCTCGCTCGAGACCTCGAGCACGGCACTCCACGTCGCGACGAGCTCGGAGAGGTCCTCGTGCGCGGACTGCACCAGGTGCTCGAGGCTCGCGGCATCCGTCTCGGCGATGAAGGCGATGATGCCGTCGAACGCCGCGTCGGTGTCTCGACGGAACGTTTCGACGTCCTTCTCCGTCAGCTCCCATTCGTCGGCCGCGGCGGCGAGCAGGACGCAGCGTCCCTGCACGCGTCCGTGCAGCACGTGCGCGGCATTGCGCAACGGGCGCCGCGCGCGTGCGGTCTTCGCGGTCAGCGTCCGGGCGACGAGGGCGAGCACCGCCTCGAGCCGCTGCGCGCTGACGGCCGCCCGGGCGATCGCGTCGGTGCAGGCGGCGAGCGCGATCGCCACGATCGGCACCGACACGAGCGGCACGAACCGCGATGGGTCGTCCGACGCGACGAGGGCGTCGGCGAGGACGGTCATGAGGATGCCTGCCGCCACCCACGCCGCGACGATGACCGCGCCGCGCCTTGCGGCGCTGCGCCCGCGCGCGAGCAGCCGCGTCGCGAGATCGGCGGCGAGGGTGATCGGCACGCCGACGGCGACGGCCCAGAGCGCGGTGGTCAGCCCGCCGACGCCGTGCGCGTAGGGAACCGCGCCGGCCATGAACACGAGCCCCACGAGCAGATACGGCGGCGGGCGCAGCATTGCGAGCACCGAGCGGCGGGCGGCGGTATCCGGCCCCGACTCGGTCTGCACCGCGGCGACGCGCAGGTCGAACTTGGAGCGCTCCTCGAGGCGGTGGCTGGCCGAGCGGACCGTCTCGGAGTAGTCGCGGACCGCGGCGAAGTCGATCGTGCCTGCGAGCATCGCCTCACGCTGCTCGCGCAGGTCGGCGATGAGGCACGCGAGGGTGTCGCGGTTCTCGCCCTCGTAGCGGGCGAGGCGCTGCTGGCCGGCGGTGAGCGTGGCGATCGCGTCGGCGAGGCGTCCGCGAGTGCCGCGCGTGAGCGCGATCGATCGAACCGTGATGGCGATGATCGACAGGCCCGCGATCCAGACGACCAGGTTCGAGCTGATGCGTGCGGGCAGACCGACGAAGTCCGGGGCGACACCGAAGAGCGCGACGAAGAAGCCTTCGTTGACGAAGGGACGGGCGATCGCTGCGATCGCCACCGCCCCGATGACGAGCGCGCCACGGGCGGTGCGGTTCCGCATCCGGCGTTCCGCGATCGCGACCGGCACGAGTGCCGACGCGAGCACCGCCCAGCCGAGCAACCCGACGGTGAGGACCCAGACGTGGTCGCCCGCGTCCGCGAAGTGCTGGAACGGCGCCATGACGGTGACAGCGATGAGCAGGCTGATCCACAGTGAGGCGCGCGTGAAGAAGGCACCACTGGTCACGGCGTCCCACCAGACGTGGACGCCGAGCCGTGTTCGTCGACCTGCGACGAGTGCTGAACCTCGCCGGGACATACCTTTTCTCCCCAGAACGGGCTGCTGCAGCCCGAGCCGAGTCTAGCGGGGAGTCCGCGGCCGTTCGCGGGCGTGACGCGCCCGCACACGCGACACGCCCCGGGCCCGTTGCGGGGCCCGGGGCGTGGTGGTGGGTCGGCTTACTTGAAGGCGTCCTTCACGTTCTCGCCGGCCTGCTTGAGGTTCGCTGCGCTCTGGTCCTTGTGGCCCTCGGCTTCGAGGCGCTCGTCACCGGTCGCCTTGCCGGTGTGCTCCTTGCCCTTGCCGAGCAGGTCCTGAGCGGCGTTCTTGATCTTGTCGTCGAGTCCCATGGTCTGGTCCTTCCGTCGATCTCTCCGGAAGCGGCGCGTTCCGGATGCCTCCACGCTACGAACGCGAGCCCGTTTCAGGGAGCCTCTGGCGCTTTCGCCCCGGATGGGTTACGCCGTAAGCTCGCGCTCTCCCGAACCCTCCCAGCCGGGCACACCAACGCCAGCGTTCATGCCCGACTCAACCCACCCTCACGCCGCGGCCCCCGCACACACCCGCCCACGCGGCGCCCGCGCGCACCCGCCCCCGGCGTACCCGCCCCCTGCCCCGCGCCCTCACGCCGCAGGCGCCACCCGCCAGCCCACCCGATCGGGCGGCGGATCCCACAACCACCGGAGCGGCGACTTCGACCGCAACGGCACCGGCGGCGCGCCGCCCGTCGCCGCCCCGCCCGCCGCCCCGTCACCACGCCCACCGTCACCCCCGGGCGGTGCGTGCAAGAAGAACCCGGACGTCGCCGTCCCGCGGATCGACCATCCGCCGTTATGCAGGGTCAGGTGATGGAACCGGCACAGCAGCACCCCGACGTCGCAGTCGGTCTCGCCGCCCTCCGCCCACGGCACGGTGTGGTGCGCCTCGCAGTGCGACGGCGGCCGCTCGCACCCGGGCCAGAGGCATCCGCCGTCCCGCACGGCGAGCGCGAGCCGCTGCCGACGCGAGAACAGGCGTTCGTCACGGCCCACCGCGAGCGGGTTGCCGCATCCGTCGACGGTGACCTCGACCCGACCGGCCACGCACTGCGCGCGATCGATGACCGACCCCGGCACTGCCGTGCCGCCGTCCTCCACGGCACCGGTCGCACCGAGCCGGCCGAGCAGGTCGCGCCCGCCACCCGCGGTCACCACGACCCGAACACCCGGTTCGCGCGCTCCGAAGACATCTTTCGCGTCGGCGAGCGCGCCGGCCCGCACCAGATCCACGAGCAGGTCGTACGACAACTGTTCGTTCGTCCGCTGATCGTCCACCAGCGCCGCAGCGTCCGCCCGCTCGGCGTCCGTCATGAACCGGGGTCCGCCCCGGCGCGGCCGCAGGGCCGCGTCGAGCACCGCCCGCATCCACGGCGCCATCTCGTCGTCGAAGGTGATCGACCCCCGCTGCTGCCCGTCGGCATCCGCCCACAGCCGGAACGACCTCCGCTCGAACCTGCGCGCGAACCGGTCCTCTGCTCCGGCGGGATCCAGCATGTCGCGCAGAGTCCGCGCCTGCGCGGTGAGCTGCTCCACGGACCAGTCGGATGCCTCGCGCACAAGCCGCTCGGCCGCCGCACCCCACGCGTCCGCCACCGCTGCCGCAGGCGGCTCACCCAACCCGCCCATAATGGCGTGGGCCTGCGCCGACGTCACCCGCCCCGCGAGCAGCGCGGCGTCCACCGCCGCATGCCACACCGCGACCACCGGCCCCCGCTCGACGCCGTCGAGCAGCGACTCCCCCACCCGCACGGCGCGCGTCGCCTCAGCCCGCGAGACACCCGTCGTCGCCTGAATCAGCTCGACCGGCGTGCGGTGCCCGGTCGCCGCCGAGAGCCCCTCGGCCCCGCGCTCGCGACCCGAGCGGCGCGCGGCCACCCCGGCGAGCGCGGTCTGCAGCAGCCCGACGTCGCGGGCCAGCGCGCCGACGTCGGCGATCAGATCGCGCACCGCGGCATCCGACAACGACAGCAGCGACCCCGGCAGCTCAGCCCGAGCGACATCGAGCTCGGCGACGGCGCCCAACGCCGCCATCCGGTCTCGAAGGTCGCTCGAAAAGGTCATGCTCCAGCATCCCACCCTCCTCCGACATTCGAACAAAGATTCGCACCCCTGTGGACAAGTGCTTGTCAACCACCCCGAGCCCGACTCCACCCCGACCTATCGTGGCGGGGTGGGAGAAACAGTCGAGTCGCAGGAGTTCACCGGGGCCGATCGCACCCGCCATCGCGAGAAGATCCGCCGCAACCTCGATGTCTTCGAGCGGATGCTGGGCGAAGCCCGCTTCGACACCGACGACCCGATGACAGGGCTCGAGCTCGAGCTGAACCTCGTCGACGAGGTCGGCGACCCGGCGATGCGCAACGAGCAGGTGCTGCGGGCGATCGCGGACCCGGCGTTCGTGAGTGAGCTCGGCCGCTTCAACGTCGAGATCAACGTCCCGCCCGCACGGCTCTGCAGCGGCGGCCTGACGACGTTCGAGGCCGACCTCAGGCAGCGACTCAACGACGCGGAGGCGCGCTCGAACCCCCTCGGTGCGCACCTGATGATGATCGGCATCCTCCCCACCCTCGCCGACCGGCACCTCAGCCGCTCCGCGATCAGCGCGGACCCGCGCTACGACCTGCTGAATCAGCAGGTGCTCGATGCCCGCGGCGAGGACATCGCCATCTCGATCGCCGGACGCGAGCGCCTCGAGACCACGGCCGACTCGATCGTTCCCGAGGCGGCGTGCACGAGCGCGCAGTTCCACGTGCAGACCTCCCCCGCGCAGTTCGCGCAGTACTGGAACGCATCGCAGGCGATCGCGGGCGTGCAGCTCGCGCTCGGGGCGAACTCGCCGTACCTGCTCGGCCGCGAGCTGTGGCGCGAGAGCCGCATCCCCCTGTTCGAGCAGGCCACCGACACGCGTAGTGAGGAACTGAAGGCGCAGGGCGTGCGCCCCCGCGTCTGGTTCGGCGAGCGGTGGATCACGTCGGTGTTCGACCTCTTCGAGGAGAACGTGCGGTACTTCCCGGCGCTGCTGCCGATCGTCGACGATGAGGACCCGCTCGCCGTGCTCGACGACGGCGGCGTGCCGTCGCTGGCCGAGCTGAAGCTGCACAACGGCACCGTCTACCGGTGGAACCGTCCGGTGTACGACATCGCCGACGGCGTCCCGCACCTGCGGGTCGAGAACCGCGTGCTCGCGGCCGGTCCGACAGTGGCCGACACCGTCGCGAACGCGGCGTTGTACTTCGGCCTCGTGCGGGCGCTGGCAGACAGCGAGCGCCCGATCTGGTCGCAGATGTCGTTCGCGACCGCGCGTGAGAACTTCCAGTCGGGCGCGCGTCTCGGCATCGACGCGCGGTTGTCGTGGCCGGGCGAGGGCCAGGTGCCGGCGACCGACCTGACGCTGCGGACCTTGCTCCCCCTCGCACACGAGGGTCTCGAGGCATGGGGCGTGTCCGCTGACGAGCGCGACCGCTACCTCGGGATCATCGAGCAGCGCTGCGTGACGAAGACGAACGGCGCCGAGTGGTTCGCCCGCAAGATGCGCGCGCGCAGCGAGATGGAGCGGTACGACGCGCTCCGGGCGACCCTGCTCGAGTACCGCGAGGCGATGCATACGAACGAGCCGGTGCACACCTGGGCCTAGCCCGGTCCGAGCCGCCAGCACGAAGCGCCGCCGCAGGCAACCCAGTCACCGCGAAAGCGACCGTCCCTAGCCTGGATGCATGGCTGCCACCACGCGCGACGCCGGGATCGACGTCGTTCGCTCGATCGGGATCGTGGCGATCGTCGTCGGCCATGTGTGGATCGACGAGCCGGTGCACGTATGGCTGTATTCGTGGCACGTGCCGGTGTTCTTCTTCCTGTCGGGCTATCTGGTCTCACGGCGGCGGAGCGTCCTCGATGAGGCACGCACGCGCTGGCGCAGCCTCGGCCGCCCGTACGTCTTCTGGTTCGCGGTGATCGCCGTGATCTACGTCCCCTACACGCTGACGACCGGCCCGAGCGTCGAGAATCTGCTCGGCCCGGTGTACGGCGGCGTCTTCGCGCACAAGCCGTTCACCGCCTTCTGGTTCGTGTTCACGCTCTTCGCCGTGGCGGTGCTGTGGCGCGTGCTGCAGAGCGCACCGCGCTGGGTGCTCGCGGCATCCCTCGTCGTAGCGCTCGCGGCGTCGATTCTCGCGGGCGAGTTCCTGGCGTCGACTCCCCTGGCGATCGGATCGGCGGTGCCCGCGCTGCTCTTCGTCGCAGCCGGTGGCGCCGCACGCCGCATCGAGCCCCGGCTGTCGCCGAGGTGGCGCGCCGCCATCGGGGCGGCGCTGCTGCTCGTCGCAGCGGCGATGGTCGCGACCGGCGCGGTCCCACCGCTCGACATCAAGCAGGGCGACTGGGGGATGCCGGTGCTCACCGCCCTGAACGCGACCGCGATCTCGTGGGGCCTGGTCCTGCTCGCGCGCGCCGTCGACTGGGGCCGCGCCGGCGCGGTCCTCACCGGCTTCGCCCGGATCGGCTTCGTCGTGATCCTGACACATGGCGCGATCCTGTGGGCGCTGTTCCTCATCGAGGGCTTCGACAAGTGGGCGGCATTGGTGATCGCGCTGGTGGGGTCGACGGTGATCGGGCTCGTGGTGGCGCGGACGCCGGCGGCGGAATGGGCGACGGGGATGCCAGGTGCCGCCGTGCGGTCGCACCCAATCCGATTCGGTTGATGCTCCGCACGATCCAGGGGCAAGCCCTGGCGCGGCGGCCGCCTGCCGTTGTATGCGTGGCGGCGGCGCCCCTGGTACACCAGGCCAGTCACGGGGGCGCCGCCGAGCGGGAACGTACGCAGCCTCGCGTGCCCCGGGATCCCCCTTGCCACGACGCATCTCACCCGCCACCATTGACGGCTGCTCGGTGAACCGGTCCCGATACGCCGGCATCCCCGTCCGCATCGCCGCATCTGCGGCCGCGCGAGTCTCGGCTCGTCGTTGCGGACCCTGCACCTTTTCAGGCCGGCGGTAATCCCCCTGGCAGCGTCCCGGGCGGGGTCTACGGTCCGGACAAGGCAGCACCCACCCCAACCCGCACGTCAGACGTTCTGATGTGATCGGCGGTCCTGCTCGAGGGCGGTCTCTGTTCCGCCCCTACTTCAAGGAGATCCAGCATGTCCAACCCCAACCAGGGCGCAGCCCACCACACGTCGAACGTCACTCGCCGCATCGCCACGGAGACGAAGTCCGCGTTCAAGGCGACAGAGTTCTACGCCTGGCTCGTCGTATCGATCGCCATTCTCATCGCCGCAGCCGTCACCGACAACGGCGAGGACGGCCAGGGCTTCGGCGCTGACCACGCGTGGCAGTATGTCGCGATCGTGACAGCCGCATACATCGTCAGCCGAGGAATCGCGAAGGCCGGCACCCGCGGGCACGAAGACAAGGACGCGTGACCCCGCCAGCTCCCACGCGCTGAGTGCCGAGAACGAGCACAGCGCCCCGTCGACCTCGTGTGAGGCGACGGGGCGGTTCTCTGTGCCCCGTGGCCCGAGTGAGCGCCATACGTCGGCGGGTGAAAGGCATGGGCGACGGTGCTGAGCGCCGAGCCGCCCCGGACCGCGGAGCGGCGCCCCCGTCCGCTCAGGAACGGGAGCACCGCAGGTCGGGCACCGCTCAGCGGTTCTGGTACGCCTGGGCCGCGGCCGCCGCGTCGGCGGCGAACGATCCCTGGGTGACCGCGGTCGCTCCCCCGTCGACCGGCAGCACGGCTCCCACCACGAACTCCGACAGGTCGCTCGCGAGGAAGGTCGCGACCTTCGCGATGTCGTCGGGTGTGCCGGTGCGGCCGATCGGCTGCGACCCGGCGAGGCGCTCGGCGAGGAAGTCGGCGAACTGCTCGGCCTCGTCCATTTGCACACCGAAGCTGCGCGCCATGATCGGGGTCATGATGATGCCCGGGGCGATGGCATTCGAACGGATGCCGAGGGGAGCCAATTCAGCGACCGACTGCCGCACGACGCCGACGACGGCGTGCTTCGCGATGGTGTAGCCGGCTGCCGACCATCCACCCTGCAGCGCCGCGGCGCTGGCGGTGCTGATGATGGATCCGCCGGTCCCCTGCGCCTGGAACTGGCGGGCGGCGTACTTGTGACCGAGGACGACGCTCCGGGTCAGCAGCGCGAGCGTCTTGTCGAAGCCATCGCTCCCGATCTCGAGGATGGGAGACGGGTCGCCCTGCGCGCCGGCGTTGTTGTAGATGACGTCGAGCTTTCCGAATGCGTCGACGGTCTTCGCGACGAGGGCTTCGATGTCGGCTTCGTCGGTGACGTCGGTGTGGACGTAGATCGCGGCGTCGCCGAGCTCGTCAGCGAGCTGAGCGCCGGCGGCATCCTGAATATCGGCGATGGCGACCTTCGCGCCCTCCGCGACGTAGCGCTCGACGGTCGCGCGGCCGATGCCGCTCGTGCCGCCGGTGACGATCGTGACCTTGCCTTCGAGCAGTCCTGCCATGGTGTTTCCCTTCGTCGTGGCCCGTCTTCGTGGTGACATTCGCCCGCCGAGCCCTGCGGGACGCTGTGGGTGCTACCGAGAGCGCAGCAGGTCGCCGCTGAAGGCGTCGATGAGGCTGATGAAGGCCGCCTCGGCATCGGCGCCGGCGGTGACCATCTGCTCGAGAGCGATGCGGGTCGCGCTGGCGACGGCGGCGGATGCGGCGCGTGCACGCGGCGACTCCGCGTCGAGGCCCAGGCGTGCGCTGAGGATCGGCGTGAGCGCACGCTCACCGTCGTGGACCTTGCGCAGGAACAGCGACCACATCTCCGCATCGGCGAAGACGAGCGGAAAGAGGCGGCGTGTGCGATCGGCGTTGTCGCCGCCGAGCATCGCACGCCACCCGTCCTGCAGCACGTCCCGGATGTCCGCATCTTGGTCGGCGCTCTCCACCGCGGCGTCGAAGGCGGCGGTGGTCCAGTCGAACACCGGCCCGATCGACTCTGCTTTGATCGCGAAGTACCGGTAGAAGCTGCGCTGCGAGATGCCGATCTCGCTCGAGATCTCGGCGATCGTGAGGTCGGTGGTGTTGCGACGGATGTACAACTCGCAGCAGGCTTCGGCGGCGCGCAGTCGGGCGGGCTTGACAGCTGCAAGGGGGTGCACGCTTCCGACGCTACGCCCCGATGGCAGAAACTGCCATCCCTGGCTCTCGGCTCATCATCCGGCCGAGGTGGGAACCCCGCCGGCCGGCGCACGGGGGACGCGCTGGCCCAGAAGACGGGGCTCCCACAGGGCCCACCGTAGGGTCGTCGCTCCCGCGCGCCGCTGTCCCTATCTTGTGGGGCAGAACAGGCGTAGCGTCGGCCTCGAGGGGAGGCTCCGCAAGCCGCCGGCACCGTCGCCGCTGGTCGCCGGATGAGGTCGCCGCTCCCTGGGGAGGCGCGTCGACCTCCTGCCTCCCGCCGTCGCGGGCGCAAGCTGCGTCAGCCGCGCACGACCTCCGCGAGTCGCTCCGCAACGCGGTACGCCGCCGTCTCCGATGACGCCTCGACCATGCTCCGCAATCCCCGCGCTGCTGTCGTCGCCGACGGCGGGGCCGCGCATCACATCCAACTGCGCCTGCGCCTGTCGCAACGGGGGCTCATCGGCGTCGTGCTGCTCGCGGCCGCCCTGACGTTGCTGGCGCGTGCCGTGCCGTGGGGACGTGCCGGCGCGATCTTCACCAGGGTCGCACGGATCGGATTCGTGGTAGTCCTGACACACGGCGCGATCCTGTGGGCGCCGTTCCTCATCGACGGCTTCGACAAGTGGGCGGCGCTGGTATCGGGCTCATCGGGTCGACGGCGAGCGGGGTCGCGGTCGCGCGGTCGCCGGTGGCGCCGTGGGCGAACGGGGCGTCGCGATGAATCAACTGGTGAGTCGTCCGTCCATCACAGATGCCCGGGAAAAGACTCACTCGGCGAACTGAGCCAAGTACTCTTCTCGCTCCAACATCTCACTGTGCAATTTCTTGCCGGCGCCTTCGAACCCTGCGCATGACGAATCTGTGTTCGCGGGGAGGTCCAGGAGGTATCGAATCTCCTGCGCGCTAGCCGCCGCGTCCGAGGTCGGCCACTCAAGCTGCATAGCTTCGTCGAACGAACGCGCGGAAGCCCAGGCGTCAAGAATCACCGCATCCGCGAGCTCCGATGCCCTCAGCACCTTTAGATGTTCCGAGATCCCCTCAGGCCACACGTAGTACGAGTCGTCGATGAGCTCAACAGTCCTGCGACCCACGAGTTGCGCGTCCGCTGCAGCGTCGTTGACAGGTGCCACATCTGTGGCGTCGCCCGCCCAGTAAGCGTCTTCTTGGTCAGCGAAGGCGTCGCCGACACGATGAACGGCTGCGTTCCGATCGCACATGATTGCGAGGTATCGCCGGGCGGCCTCCTCAGCTGAAAGCTCAACCGGCCCAGGATCGATGGTCGGCGTCGGGCTAGGTGAGCTGGCGGCCGATGACGGGATGGCGCCAGAGGAGAGCGAGCCGGCTCCATTCGTACCAACGGCGGTGCATCCGGTCAGCACGAGTAAAGCGGCGGCGAACATGACCGCACAGCGATGTCTCATAGGCACAACCTAGCGGCACTGAGGCCGGGCCATTTCCCGCCGTCGCCGGCGCACGCCGGGTCAGCCCCGCACGATCTCCGCCAGTCGCTCCGCAACGCGGTACGCCGCCGTCTCCGACGACGCCTCGACCATGACGCGCACGAGCGGCTCGGTCCCCGACGGACGCAGCAGCACCCGACCGGATTCTCCAAGTTCGGCTTCAGCCGCAGCGACAGCCTCGACCACATCCGGGTCCGTCGCCCGCGACCGCTCGACGCCCTTCACGTTGACGAGCGTCTGCGGGAACACCGTCATCACCTTCGCGAGCTCCGACAGTGGCTTGCGCGTCCGCGCGATCTCCGCCGCCAAGTGCAGACCGGTCAGCAAGCCGTCGCCGGTGGTGGCGTACTCGCTCATGATGACGTGGCCGCTCTGCTCGCCACCGAGCGAGAACTTCCCCTGGTTCATCCGCTCGAGCACGTAGCGGTCGCCGACGGCAGTCGTCTCAAGATGGATGCCGTGCTCGGCCATCGCGCGGTGGAGGCCGAGGTTGCTCATCACCGTCGCGACGAGCGTGTCGTCGTGCAGCAGCCCGCGCTGCTTCATCGAGACGGCGAGGATCGCCATGATCTGATCGCCGTCGATGATGCGGCCATCGGCGTCGACGGCGAGGCAGCGGTCCGCGTCACCGTCGTGGGCGATGCCGAGGTCGGCTCCGGTGCGGACGACCTCAGCGGCGAGGTGGTCGAGGTGGGTCGACCCGACACCGTCGTTGATGTTGAGGCCGTCGGGGTCGGCGCCGATGACGGTGACCTTGGCCCCGGCGTCCCGGAAGGTCTCCGGCGAGACGCCCGAGGCGGCGCCGTTGGCGCAGTCGAGCACCACGTGCAGGCCGCGCAGGCTCGTGCGCAGCGATGCGAGCAGGTGGACGACGTAGCGGTCCTCGGCGTCGGAGAAGCGGCTGATGCGGCCGACCGCTCCCCCGGTGGGCAGCAGCTTGGGCCCGGTCATGGCCTCTTCGATGCGCTGCTCGACGACGTCGGGCAGCTTGACGCCGCCGCGCGCGAAGATCTTGATGCCGTTGTCGGGCGCCGGGTTGTGGGACGCCGAGATCATCACGCCGAAGTCGGCGTCGATGTCGCCGACGAGGAACGCAGCTGCCGGGGTCGGCAAGACGCCGGCGTCGAGCACGTCCACGCCGGATGAGGCGAGGCCGGCCGCGACGGCGGCCGAGATGAAGTGCCCCGACACGCGCGGATCACGCGCGACGACGGCGGTCAGCCGCCTGCCCGAGGCTTTGCGAGCGTCCGCGATACGACCCTGGCCCAGGACGACCGCGGTCGCCTGGGCCAGGGTGAGCGCGAGATCGGCGGTGAGGGGGCCGTTCGCGAGGCCCCGCACACCGTCCGTCCCGAACAGTGCCATCGAAGGATTAACGCTTCGAGTACTGAGGAGCCTTACGCGCCTTCTTGAGACCGGCCTTCTTGCGCTCCTTGACGCGAGCGTCACGGGAGAGGAAGCCGGCCTTCTTCAGGGTCGGGCGGTTGTTCTCTTCGTCGATCTGGTTCAGCGACCGCGCGATGCCGAGGCGCAGGGCGCCGGCCTGGCCCGAGGGGCCACCACCCGAGATGCGGGCGATCACGTCGTAGCCACCGGCGAGGCCGAGGACCGTGAACGGGTCGTTGATCAGCTGCTGGTGCAGCTTGTTGGGGAAGTAGTCCTCGATCGTGCGGCCGTTCACCGTGATGGTGCCCGAGCCGGGGACCAGACGCACGCGGGCGATGGCCTGCTTGCGGCGGCCGACGGCGGCACCGGGGACTGAGAGCACGGGACGTGCCGGGGCGGCCTCAGCGGCAGCCGGCGTCTCGGTCGAGTAGTTCTCGGGAGTCTGGTCGAGGGAGTCAGCGATCTTCGCCATTAGATGATCCTTGTTCTTCTCGGCGGCGCTTACTGGGCGACCTGGTCGAAGGTGTACGTGGTGGGCTGCTGGGCCGCGTGCGGGTGCTCGGCACCGCGGTAGACCTTCAGCTTCGACAGCTGCTGGCGACCCAGGCTGTTCTTGGGGAGCATGCCGCGGACGGCCTTCTCGACGGCGCGGACCGGGTTCTTCTCGAGGAGCTCGGAGTAGGTGACCGACTTGAGGCCGCCCGGGTAACCCGAGTGGCGGTAGGCCTTCTTCTGCTCGAGCTTCTGGCCGGTCAGGGCCACCTTGTCGGCGTTGATGATGATCACGAAGTCGCCGGTGTCGACGTGGTTCGCGAAGGTGGGCTTGTGCTTGCCGCGGAGCATGGTCGCGGCGTGCGAGGCGAGGCGGCCGAGGACGACGTCGGTTGCGTCGATGACCACCCACTCGCGGGTGATCTCACCAGCCTTGGGCGTGAATGTGCGCGTCACTGTAGTGCTGCTTTCATTGATTCGAACGGAGAGGTTCGTGAATCCCACTCCGGGGTGGTTCGCTCGGGATGCCGGTCGAACACGCCAGTGGAGGGCTCACGTTCGCGGTGCCAGGCCAGCAGGGCGCAGGCATCAGCTAGCAGTGTACCCTCTAGACGGGTACGAACTCAATCGATGACGCCCGCTGGGGCCCTTTCTCCGACCGGAGGGGGAAGCAGTTGCCTCCAACTCGAAGCGCACCTCTCATTGATGCCCGTTGCGCTCAGGCGAGCGGACACCGCCTGCCCCGAAGTCGCCCTGCTGACGAGCATGTCAACATCGTCAGGCATGTCATGTCCCAACAACCACCGCATGCTCGGTGATTCCAGCATCAGGACGGGCAGTCCGAACGTCGCCCCAAGGATGGCGGAACCCGAAGTGGTCACCTCGGAATACGGCGCCAGAATCGCCCCCGAGCGCTCAAGGTCGGCCGCAAGTCGGCGTTCGGAGATATGGGTGGTCTCACCAACGACCACATCCGCATCGGCAATTGCTCTCAAGAACTGCGCTTCCTGCGGGCTACAGCGCCCCACACGAATCGCAAGAGACTTACCCACAGTTCGTAGCTCCCGCGCCAGGCGCGGAAGGTGCTGGACACCCTTATCTCGCCTGGCGGTGCCAAAAAAGATGTAGTCCCACCGAGGGGCTGCGGAACGTCCCGCGCTCCCATAAACGGAAGCGAAGGTGGAGTAGGCCGGATGCCCAACTTCGCCCATCGAAAGCTCGCGCTCTGCTCCGTGTCGAACGACACTCGCCCTAGGAGAAAGTGTGAGCTTCTGGAAGGACTGATCGTGGGCGGAGTTGTCTCTCCCCGACCGCGGATTGTGTTCCACGATGAATAGACGAGAACAAAGCGAGCTGAGGGCACGTGCCAGAAGGACGTGCGCGGGGGTGGGAGCCCAAGCGACGATGAGCGTCGCGTTCCGCGTCCGCGACATCCGCGCAGCAACGCTGACCAGACCACGGATCGGGACTTTCGACCCGAACACAACGCATGACCTCGCTGACCTCGGACGCAATTCGGATGCGCGGTGTCCGAGGTGCGTGACCGCGAAACCGTCGTCGCTCAGAACGTCCGCGAGTTCAAGCCCGTAGGAATTGAACGAATTGGGGTCGAACACGAACACCTCAGGCTGGGATCGCTTCACTCGTCAACACCTCCACCCTCGATCGCGCCTCTCGCAGCCTCGATAGCGCCAAGAAGCTCATCGCCATAAACATCCCATGACCTTCTTGCGGCAGTTCGCGCCGCGTTGGACGACAGTTTCAGCCTGAGGGGCGCGTCGCGGAGCAGGGCAAGAGCGTCAGCGAGCGCTGAGGAGTCGCGGGGTGGGACGATCAGGCCGTCCATCCCATGGGTGATCACATCAGGTCCTCCGCTGTGGGGAGTCGTGATGACCGGTGTACCTACACTCATGGCCTCCGAGATGACCAGACCGAACCCGTCGGCCAGGGTAGGCAAGACAAGCACATCGGCGCTTGCCATGCGCCGACGCAGCTCCGCTTGAGGCAAAGCTCCGAGAACCCGCACACCGCGGGTTGCGCTGAGCAGCGGCAACAGATCTGAAGGGACGCGGCCGGCTATCCACAATTCGTCTCCAGGCGAGGCGACTGCACGGAATGCTTCAAGCAGGTAGCTGGCTCCCTTGCGCTGATTGAACTGGCCTGCAAACAGCACTCGCAACTTACCCCGGGCATCCGAGCGAACCGGCAACTCAGCATCAGGAACGCCGCAGCCGAGAGGAACTCCTACAACGGGCTTTGTCCATCCGCGGCCCTCGAAGGACCTAGCCGCGAAAGTGCTGGGCGTCACAATCAGATCGGCCATGTCGATCTCTCTTTCCAGGAGCCTCACGCGGTGCTCACTGTCCCGCCGGCCCTGCAAGTGCTGGGCCCAGCCCGGATTTGCGCGGGCCTCCTCCTCGAAATAATTCCTGACCCAGCGAGGATCAGGCAGGGGATAGAGCAACACCTTGAAAGTATCGGAAGTTGACGACTCGAAAGCAGCTAGCGCGGACGTCGACTGCGCAATGATCAAGTCCGCGCTGTTAACGGACAAGTACCGCGCCACCCCGCGGTGGAATATGGAATTGCGGCGCGTCAACATCCGCCCAGCCGCACCCGCATTGAGGCGCAGCAGAATCTGGAAAACGAACTCCATGCGCAGGCCGCTTGTGAGAACGTGCGATCCGGCTATCGCGCTCGGCAGGGCGCGCTGGCGTAGGACCTCGCCTGGTCGCGTCTGCGTCGCGGACTCCGCAAGGCGGCCGAGGGTGCTGTCCTGGGCCCACATCGACGCGGTTGCTAATCGGTCCAACTCACCCCTCACCGCCAGGGCTGCTGCTGCCGCTATGGGCTCTGGGTGAGTGCCAGCATTCGCTACAAAAGTCCGAATCAAGACATTACCTTCTGACTCCTGTTGTCGGCTGCGTACAGGCTCGACAAACGGCGACGCTCGACAATTGAGTACGCAACTAGTGGGCCAACTGTGAAGAGAGCACGCGCTAGCGCGTATGCCAGGCTTCCCCTTACCAGGGAGATGAATGTAGGGACCAGGGCACAATAGATCAGGATCGTCGCGGGTGATTGCGCGCGGCGAACCCAGTCACGCGATCCAGCGGCAATAGCGCCGGCGACGAGGAATCCGATGATCACACCGAAGTAGGATGAATCGTAGAACAGCTCGCCCACAAATGAGTAAGCCAACCCTGCGCTATTCGCGTCCGTCCCGACGATGATCGCATTCAACAGACTGTCGGCGGGCTGGGGCTTTCCTGACCAGAACGCGCTAGGTATAGGCGCAGCAAGAGTCGATGTAAGAACGGACAGCGGACTGTGGGGGATGGCCGACGGAACCAGTTGGAGTTCTACCGCGAGCGCGTCCAGCATCTCAGTGTCGTCACCGGTGGCAAATTCGAGTAGTTGCTCCTGCGGGTTGGAAACAAATCTCGCGACAGCCGAAAAGATGTCGAGCTCGACATTGGCCCCAAGATCACGCATAGCGATCACGAGCGTCAAAATTGGCAGAGTGCCAGCGACCAGCAATCCCGTCGCGAGACGCTTCCTTTGTAGCATGAAGTAAGCAAGGAAGGTGGGAACAAGGGTTAACAGGAGGACGAGGCGCTGGCCTCCTGGAAGAAAGAGAATCAACTGAACCGCGCCGAGCACGACAGCCCCGAGGGGGAACTTCCGCCTAATCAGTGCCGCGTACAAAAATAGGAGAGTGGCCGGACCGATCATCTGCGGTGCGTAATACAGGTAGGCCGTTGACGAGGTCTCCTCACCTCTTCGCGCCCCCCCGAGAATTGCGGCGATTGGATTTGTTCCCACCGAGATCGCGAATGCACTATAGGCAACGAGAGAAACGAGCAAAGTCAACCAGGCCAGCCTCGACGCGAGTCGAGAGCGCAAGAGATCGACGGCCTCGCTCCCGGAGTGCAAGAGAGGCAGCGCGGAGATGCCTGCCCCTCCCCTCGTGGATGCACGATGGATCCAGTATCCGAGGTTGAACGAGATGGTAGCGAGGAGAGCCAGAGCCGCTGCCTGAGGATAGGTGGGGACAAGAAAGAACCGGAAGTGGTATGCCTGCTCGAGGACTCCAGTTTCGATCATCGCGATCGGATGCAGACCGAACATAACCGCGAAAGCGATGTTCATCCAGACCAAGGGATCGCTCTTGTCAACGGGAGACCGCAAGCCGAGGATCGCGATCGACAGCGCACATACTGCGATTACGCCATACGCCGCGGTGAGCGACGGGTCCGATGATACGGACAAGCCCACAAGGAGGTACGCGACAAGCACCGCAACGTAGGCGGCAATAGCGGTGGGTCTGGGACCAGGTATCCGCAAGCGGCGACGCTCAGCGAGCTTCGTCATCGAGATCCTCCTCGCCTGCGGTTGCGCGCTGACTGGCCTTCCGAAGCATCAGCGGAAATTGACCAACGAGAATACCGAAGACGCTTGCGAAGATTGGTCCGGCAGGCCCGGCGACTGCGACGCAGTAGGGCAATGACACTGCTTTGAGGATCACGGCGAGCGCGAATGGAATGGGCTGATAGCGGAAGCCCTTCTTGTCGGTCAAGACCATCGCTGCGGGCAAGGCGGCACCCTGCAGTAGAAGCAACAGCGCGAAGCCGACATAGACGCTTAGCGGCACGATATCGGCGTTAGACCCAGCCACGAGCGATACGGCGATGGGTCCACCAACGAAGAGTGCACAGCCGGCCATGCCGCCGATTGCAGCGAAAAGACCCACATCTCTCAATAGCCGGCGCCTAGTGAACGTGCCGTCCGAGATTTCCTGCCTGTAGACCGGCCAGAGGTTCATCGCGAGCGGATTCAACAGAGCCCACCCCGCGAGGTAAATCGGCGCGACTAGAGCGTAAGCCGCCAGCGCTTCCGGAGACGCCAGGAAGCTAAGGGAAAGTCTGTCTGCTTGCATCAGAAGCGCCACAAGAATCGCGACCAGCATCCCACCCGCGCCGATCTGGAGCGCATCTGAAAAGTCACCCCTTCGAGGGGTGGTCCTCAACGCAAGCTTCACCGTCGCAGGATCTATTCGTGCCACTGCGACCCATGTCAGCAGGCTAACCACTACCAGGGAGATTGAAGCTGGCACTGCCATCAAGCCAGGATCGGTTCCTGCCCCGACGAACAAGACTACGAGCACAAGCGAAAGTGGTGGCCCTACGACCGACAGGGCGATCATGAGTGCGTTACGTCGCCACCCCTGAAGGATTCGACCCGCGAGCGCTATAACCACATTGACGCCTACTAGGCACAGTGCGATTGTGGCGCCGATACCAACAGTCGAGACGTCCGCGACGGCTGGGCCTAAGAGGCTTGGCCAAGCGCCCGACGCCAGTAGGAGCACGGCTGCCACCATGATGACAAGACCCGAAACCGCTAGCAGCCGGAGGACAGCGGAAAGTGAACGGCGCGCTTCTTGGATGGCCCGACCGTCTTTCAAGTCTGCCGCGGCATTCACCGCAACCGAGCCAAGCCCCAGGTCCGCAAACGGGATCAGGGCCGGTAATGACAGTAATACTGAGATCGCCGCGTACTGCGATACTCCATAGTTCTCAAGGAGGATCCGCGTGATAGCAAGGTTGCAAACAAACGAGGCGGCGGAAGCAAATAGTTTCCATCCGAAGACACCCGACAGCTGTCTAATCAAACCGCCGCGCCATTCAGCGTGTGGCGAATTCCCGCGACGAACTGGTCAACCATGTTCTCAAGAGAGGGGTGAGACCAGACACCGCCCATCCGAGGCATGCGGGTGACACGTGTCAGCATCTCGGCGAAGTCATGCTCGGAATCAGCACTCTTGAACAGGCTTATGCCCTCTTCGAGGTACTCGATCTCGGGAGCGTGAAACTCCCAGTTCGTGGTCACTACCGGAACGCCAGCTACAAGAGCGTCAACCGCCAGGAGCCCCACTCGGCCCGGGTTTGCGATTGCATCCGCAATCTTGAGAAGAATCGCCTTCTCCCGACCCGACACGGCACCGACTAGGGTAATCCGCTCACTTGGGATCGAGCTGAGGAGGTGTTTCTCCTCTCCCTCGCCCGCCACGATGAGATGAATGTCATCCGGAATGAAGGGCAGCGCCCGAACTAGGAGGTCGATGCGCTTGCTGGAATCTATCCCGCCTATAAAGAGCGCGATGTTCTTTGCCGTAATGCCCCTAATTCTTTTATAGTCAGAGCACTCATCCGCTGACACGGAGCGCAACGCGCCTTCCAAAGCTCGCGTGTCAATCGAGTTCTTCAGCGTGAAAACATTTTCCGCGCGGATCCCACTTTGAATAGCGCATCGAGCACCTGAATCCGTGTAGGCGAACACCGCACTTGCCCTCTTCATCATCCAACGTTCGATGCGCCGATCGACCGCATTGGCACGGGATGTATACGAACCAACATGCCCCCAGAGGGCGAAAGGCCGGCGTTTTGAAGCTGCGAGCAGTAGGGCATCTGGCGAGCTACCCATAAGGGGGGCTACGACGGCATCGGAATTCGCCCACCAGCGACTCGAATTGGACACCACGAATGATCTACCTAACAGCGATGCACGCCTTTGACGGACTGTTCGCAACCAGGGGGCGTCCACCGCATCTAGCCGCGCGGCCTGCGACCCCGCAGGCTCGCCAGCGATAACCTCCATCTCGACACCCACGTCGGCAAGCGATCCCCTGACCGCTTCGAAGAAGGGGAGCCGGTAGGTCGGCACGTATGGCTGAATGATCGTGAGTCGGCTCACGGCTCGAGCGCCATCTCATAGACACTGGCGAGTTTCTTGGCGACCTGACGGATACCTAACTCGGCTTCGAGGAGTGCCCGTCCTCCCCTCGTCAGCGATTCCGCTAGATCACGATCCGAACGAATGCGCACCACGGCAGCCGCCAGCTCTTCAGGCGTCCCATCCGTAAGGACGGCGGCACCGAACTCCTCGCAAAGCTCCGCTATTCCCAAGGATCGCGTACTCACAACAGGGATCCCGGCGGCGAAGGCTTCGAGTATGGTCATGGGGAAGACCTCGCCGACGGATGGCAGTACATAAACACTTGCGGACGCCATGATCCGACTCGCAGCGAGAGGACTAACGCCGTCGCGGATCTCAAATGAGTCTTGCGATCCGCTTTGCCTGATCGCGGCCGTTACGAGCTCTCGCTCCCCTTCGTCCGGTCCAACCATGAGGAAGCGCGCAGATTGGTCGCTGGCTCGGATGAGGGTGGCCATGCGCACGAAGGCATCGGGTCGCTTCCGAGCGTGGAATCGCGCCATAAAAAGCACCGGTCCGTCGGCAGTCCAGCACGCGTCGGCAGAAGGTCCCGCGTTGATTCCGTTTCGGATCCGCTCCACGCGCGCGCGGGGCTGAAGGTCGATGAGCGTCTCCTGCTCGGTTTCGGTCAGAGCGAAAGCGACGAACGCGCGTTTGAGGACCCGACGGATGATCGCAAAGTCAATAAGCGTCGCGAGGAACCGGGTCGGTCGGTCGACCATGCCGTGTGGCTGGACTACGAATTGCGTCGAGGACCGAAGAACGGCTAGAGACGCTGGGACCATCACTAAGTCTCGGGCCAAATGGATATGAACGACGTCGAAATCAAAAATCTTGCGGCGCAGGGCCCGATACATCGATGGCGATGCCATAAAGGCAAAACCCGTGGTCCCAACTAGCCGTCGCGCCGGGTACTCCAGCAACCGAGCATCTCCGACGCGACCCTCTTGAGGAGAGGCAATCGGCCCCCCCGCGAACACCGTGACTTCGTGGCCCATTTCAGCCAAAGCACGCGCTTGCGCGAAGGCAACCGTCGTGGGGCCGCCGAACGCACCGTCGGGCGAGTTATAGGTCACCACGTGGGCGATCTTCACGAAGCCTCCGCCTTGAAACGACTTCCAACGATCTTGCAGTCCGGTCCGGACACAATCACGTTGTCAGGAATGCGACCTTGTACCACGGTGAGCGGTCTAGCTAGGACCGATCTACCGACAATCGCGCCACCCAACACGACGCATCGCGAGGTGATCCACACCCCATCAGAGACGACGATCGACCTCGTCACCAAAGCCATATCAGCGCGATGTTGGTGGCTCCCCGTCGTCAGGAAGGTCTCTTGCGAGATGACGACATCGGCTCCCACTGCGATGCAGTCTTGATTGTGAAACCATACGCCCTCACCGATCCAGGAGCGATCGCCAACCGATAGCTTCCATGGGAATTTGACCCTCGTACGTGGGCGAAAAACGACACCTGCTCCGATGTCTGCCCCGAAAGCCCGCAGCACGCGAACCCGCAACCCCGAACTGATCTGCCACGGATTCGTGACGAACAGCAGCTCGCACACAGCCCAGAGGTAGACGACCCACGCCGGACGATCCCATGCTGCGCGCTCACCGGGAGCCTTCGAGAGATCGATCACCGGGATGTCAGACATCGTCCACCTTCCGAAACCAGACCGAAACCGTCGCGCGGCTAGGGTCGTGTGCATGTCGCGTCCCGCCCCCGCAGTCACTGTACTTGGAGTCAATTACCCTCCAGAACCGACCGGCATCTCCCCCTACACCGGTGCGATGTCGCGTGGCCTGACGAGGCTGGGATACCGGACGCACGTGGTCACGACGCATCCTCATTATCCGGAGTGGCGTGTATCGCCAGGTTACGGACAGTGGTCGCGCAAGGAACTTCTCGACGGCATCAGCGCCCACCGCGTCCGTCACTACGTGCCGCGCAAGCCGAGCGGCATCCGTCGCCTGCTGTCAGAGCTCAGCTTCGGCGCGCGCCTACTGTTCGCCCCGTTCAAAACCCCAGACGCGGTCGTCGCCGTTTCGCCGGCCCTCTTCTCGTCGGCAGCGGCTGCACTGCGCATGAAGCTGCTCCACCGCGGCACGCCGCTCGTCGTGTGGGTGCAGGACCTCTACTGGCTCGGACTGCGCGAGACCGGGCAGGACGGCGGGCTCAGCAGCCGCGTCATCCGCGCAACCGAGAAGTGGCTGCTCTCGGAAGCCGACGGCGTCGTGGTCATCCACGACCGCTTCGCCGACCGGGTCAGCGCCGACTTCGACATCCCTCGCGAGCGCATCCATGTCGTCCGCAACTGGACGCACCTCGCCCCCTCCGCACCGGTCGACCGCGCTGCGGCGCGAGCCGCGCTCGGCTGGGGCGACGAGATCGTCGTCCTCCACGCGGGAAACATGGGGATCAAGCAGGGCCTCGGCAACGTCGTCGACGCGGCCGAGCTCGCCGACGAACGTGGCGATCAAGTCCGCTTCGTGCTCATGGGCGGCGGCGGCGAGCGCGATCGGCTGAAGCAGCTGGGCGAAGGCGTCGCCTCGCTGCAGTTCATCGACCCGCTCCCCGATGCTGAGTTCTCTGCAGCGCTGGCCGCGGCGGACATCCTGCTCGTTAACGAATACCCGGGCGTCAGCGAGATGGCGGTTCCCAGCAAGCTCACGTCCTACTTCTCCAGCGGACGTCCGGTGCTCGCTGCCACCGATGTGAAGGGAATCACCGCCGACGAGATCCGCGCTGCGGGCGCCGGCGTCGTCGTACCGGCGGCGAACCCCCGGATGCTCCTCGATGCCGCGCTCGACCTCGGCCGCGACCACGATCGTGCGACCGCACTCGGCGCGAACGGCAAGCGCTACCGCGAGACGGTGCTCGACGAAACATTCGCGATCGAATCGTTCGCTACTCTTCTCGGAACGCTCATCGACGGAGACCGTGCGCGGCCTCCGCGGACCGTCGCGTCGGCGAGCTGAGAGCCTCGACAAGCCCAGGGGGAAAGCTCACGTGACCAAGCGCGCACTCATCACCGGCATCACCGGACAGGACGGCTCCTACCTCGCCGAACTGCTGCTCTCGAAGGGCTACGAGGTGCACGGTCTCATCCGTCGCGCGTCAACCTTCAACACGCACCGCATCGATCACCTGTACGTCGACCCGCACGACCCGTCCGCGAAGCTTTTCCTCCACTACGGCGACCTCAGCGACGGCGCCCGCATGGTCACGCTGATGAGCGAGATCAACCCCGACGAGGTCTACAACCTCGCCGCGCAGTCGCACGTGCGCGTCTCGTTCGACGAGCCCGAGCACACCGCCGACACCACCGGCACCGGCACCATCCGCCTGCTCGAGGCGGTGCGCCTCTCGGGCATCAAGACGCGGTTCTACCAGGCATCCACCTCGGAGCTCTTCGGCGCGACCCCGCCCCCGCAGGGCGAGGACACGCCCTTCTACCCGCGCTCCCCCTATGGCGTCGCGAAGCTGTACTCGTACTGGATCGTGAAGAACTACCGCGAGGCGTACGACATGTTCGCCGTCAACGGCATCCTCTTCAACCACGAGTCCCCTCGCCGCGGTGAGACCTTCGTGACCCGCAAGATCACCCGCGCCGTCGCCCGCATCAAGGCCGGCGTGCAGAAGGACATCTACCTCGGCAACCTCGACTCGATCCGCGACTGGGGCTACGCCGCGGAATACGTCGAGGGCATGTGGCGGATGCTGCAGGTCGACGAGCCTGAGGACTTCGTCCTCGGCACCGGTGTCGGCTACACGATCAAGGACTTCCTCGAGACATCCTTCGGGCACGTCGGACTCGACTGGCAGGAGTTCGTGAAGTTCGACGAGCGTTACCTGCGCCCCACCGAGGTCGACGCCCTCATCGGCGACCCGTCGAAGGCCGCCGACAAACTCGGCTGGGTCCCCACCATCGACGGGAAGGAACTGGCGAAGCTGATGGTTGACGCCGACGTGGAAGCACTCGAAAAGGGTCCGGCATGGATCGACACCGTCAACCTCGCGTCGTGGGGAACCAAGTGACCGCCGCCTCTGACGGCGTCACCTACACCCCCGGCGAACTCGACCGCGACGCGACGTTCTACGTCGCCGGCCACCGCGGCCTGGTCGGCTCGGCCATCGTCCGCAAGCTCGAAGCGGGAGGCTTCACGAACGTCGTCGGCAAGAGCTCCGCAGAGCTCGATCTGAAGGACCGTGACGATGTGTTCGCCTACATGGCGGAGACCAAGCCGAAGTACATCGTGCTCGCGGCGGCGAAGGTCGGCGGCATCCTCGCCAACAGCACCTACCCGGTCGACTTCCTCTCCGACAACATGCGCATCCAGACGAACGTCCTCGACGCCGCCCTGGCGAACGACGTCGAGCGGGTCGCGTTCCTGGGCTCGTCGTGCATCTACCCGAAGTTCGCCGAACAGCCCATCCGCGAGGACTCGCTGCTCACCGGGCACCTCGAGCCCACGAACGACGCCTACGCGATCGCGAAGATCGCCGGCATCCTGCACACCCAGGCGGTCCGCCGCCAGTACGGGCTGCCCTGGATCAGCGCGATGCCGACCAACCTGTACGGCCCGAACGACAACTTCTCTCCCAAGGGGTCGCACGTCCTCCCCGCCCTCATCCGCCGCTACGACGACGCCGCGAAGACCGGCGCCGACGCCGTGACGAACTGGGGCACGGGAACGCCTCGCCGCGAGTTCCTGCACTCCGACGACATGGCCGACGCGGTGCTGCACCTCATGGAGCACTACGACGGACCCGACCAGGTCAACGTCGGCACCGGAACCGACGTCACCATCCGCGAGATCGCGGAGACGATAGCCGGCGTGACCGGGTTCTCCGGCGAGACCGAATGGGACACCTCGAAGCCCGACGGCACGCCCCAGAAGCTGCTCGACGTCTCCAAGCTCGCCGAAGCCGGCTGGACCGCGAAGATCAGCCTGCAGGAAGGCCTCGAGCGCACCGTCGGCTGGTACCGCGACCACGTCGACACCATCCGCGAGTAAGCAGTGACCTACCGTCACGTCGTGCTCTTCCGCATCCATGACGACGTGGAAGAGCACGACGTGACGCGCGCGGTCGACGCCCTGCAATCGCTGGCCGACCTGCCCTGCGTTGACGACTGGCGCATCGCGCGGTCGCTCGACGAGCGGAAGGGCCGCATCCTGATCGAAGATGCGACGTTCGCCGATGAGGACGCGTTCGCGGCGTTCCGCACAGACCCGCGTCATCGTGACGTCGCCGCCCGGATGGCCGAGATCTCGGACTGGTGGATCGGCGACTACCGCGCCTGAAGCACTCGCTCGAGGAGATCGGCGGAACCCGGCCACATCGGCGAGGGCAGCGCGTCTACCGGGAAGAAGCGGAAGTCCAGCGCTTCGTTCCGCGGCGTCGGGGCACCGGCCAACCGCGTCAGGTACGTCAGCCCGACGGAGTGCTTGCGCGGGTCGTCGCCGTGAGCCGTGCCGTCGGTCGGCGCGATGTCAGCGGGGAACCATTGGTAGACGTAGTCCGGCTGATCACACGGGAGTTCGACAGACACGCCGAGAGTGTCGCGGGCGTGCCGATCGACCGCGGCGCGCAGCGACTCACCACGATGCACACGACCGCCGAGGTGACACCACACGTCGCCGAACGGCGAGTGCCGCAGGATCAAGCCCACCCGTTCACCGCCCTCGGGCGCGACCTCGAAGGGAAAGAAGTCGACACACAGGATCGGCACGGATCCCTCGATGAGCGCGTAGACATCGTCCGGCAGATACGTCACTCGACGATCTTGGCGCAGCCGTGCGGACTCCACCGCGTCACGTGCCCGACACACCCCTATGGCAGACTGAACCGCAATGTTCGGACGCCCCACCCGGGCGGAGGCACGAGAGGCACCATGGAGCTCAGCGACTACATCCGCGTCCTCCGCAAGAACTGGCTCATCATCGTCGTGCTCACGCTCGTCGGACTGGGAGCTGCAGCGGCCTACTCGCTGACCCGCACTCCTATATACGAGTCGTCGAGCAGCGTCGCCGTCTCGACGCAGACCGGCGGCACGGCTTCCGACATCCAGCAGGGTGCGAACTTCGCGCAGACCCGCATCAACACGTATGTCGGGCTGGTCACCACCCCCATCGTGCTCAACCCGGTCATCGCTGAGCTCGACCTCGGCGTCACCGCCGAGACGCTGGCCGAGAGCGTCAGCGCGTCCTCCGCGCTCAACACGACGATCGTCTCGATCACCGTGTCCGACCCCGACCCGGTCGCCGCCGCCGACCTCGCCAACCAGATCGCCGCGAGTCTGTCGACCGTCGTGCCGGAGATCGAGCCCGAGATCGGCGAGGGCGGCAGCCCCATCCGCATCACCCGCATCTCCGACGCGCAGCCCGCCCTCGCCCCCGCCAGCCCCAACGTGCCGCTCAACCTCGCGCTCGGCGCGCTCGTCGGCCTGGCACTCGGCATCGGTGTCGCCGTGCTCCGCACCGTCCTCGACAACAAGGTGCGCACCCCGCGCGAGGCCGAGCAGATCACCTCCGCACCCTCGCTCGGCGCCATCGCGTACGACGCGAAGGCCAAAGAGCGGCCGCTCATCGTCCACGCCGATCCGCTCAGCCCTCGCGCCGAGTCGTTCCGCGCCCTTCGCACCAACCTGCAGTTCCTCGACATGGGCGGGCGCGCCAGCTTCGTCATCACGAGTTCCGTCCCGAGCGAGGGCAAGTCGACCACGACGATCAACCTCGCCATCGCCCTCGCGGATGCCGGCAAGAAGGTGGCGCTCCTCGACACCGACCTGCGCAAGCCCAAGGTCGCCGAGTACCTCGGCATCGAGGGCGGCGTCGGCCTCACCGACGTGCTCATCGGGCGCGTCCGCGTCGGCGACGTCATGCTCCCCTGGGGTGGCCGCAGCCTCTTCGTCCTGCCCGCCGGCAAGATCCCGCCGAACCCGAGCGAACTGCTCGGCTCGAAGCAGATGTCGACCCTCCTCGACGTGCTCGAGCGCGACTTCGACGTCGTCCTCTGCGACGCGCCCCCGCTGCTGCCCGTCACCGACGCCGCGATCCTCGCGCGCGGCATGAGCGGCGCCATCCTCGTCGCCTCGGCCGGCAAGGTGACCCGCCACCAGCTCGAAGGCGCCGTCGAGGCGCTGCAGACGGTCGGCGCGAAGGTCGCCGGATTCGTCATGTCGATGGTGCCCACCCGCGGACCGGACTCGTACTACAACGGGTACGGATACGGCTACGGATACGGCGGCTACGGCTACATGCAGGAGCAGCCGAAGGCTGCCCGTGGACGCAAGCGCAAGACGCCCGTCGCCGTCGTCCCCGACACCGCGCCCGCGATCGGCGACCTCGGCTCGCGCCGCGAGGCGCGCGACGCCACCGACGCCCCCCGCTGACCCATGGCACGCCGGTCACCGGTACGCCGCGGACTGCCCTCAGCAGTCGTCGCCGTCCTCGTCGTCGCGCTGGCGGTCGGGGTCGCCGGCCTCGTCGCGCTCGCCCTCGACCGGGGGCGCGGCGATAACACGGTTCGCGAGGCCCGTCCCCTGCCAACCCTCACACCGGGCACGACACCCGACGCCGAGGCGTCCCCGACACCCGAAGCGACCGCCTCACCCATCGCCGCACCCGGCGCTGACGAGCGCTTTCTTGCCGCGGGTACCGACACCCTCTGGCGCGCGACCGCCGGCGCGTGCGGCGACACCGCACCCACCGTCGAGCGATCGGATGACGACGGCGAGAGCTGGGTCGACGTCACCCCCACCTACCGCGGCATCGCGCAGGTCCGCGACCTGCTGCCCTTCGCCGAGACCGAGGCCGACCTCGTCGCCGACGTCGACGCGGACTGCGAGACGCAGGCGCTGCGCACCTTCACGCAGGGCACCTTCTGGTCGCCCTACGAGGAGCTGCTGCCCGAGTCGACCTACCTCGACGGGGCGACCGCGGTGATCGACGGCGAGCCGGTCGACGCCCCCTGCGAGACGCCGTGGTCGCTCCGCGCCGGCGGCGACATCGCCGCGCTCATCTGCGACGGCACCGCCTGGGCGATCGAGAGCGGCGAGACGAGCGAGCTCGGCGACGGCGTCATCGCGCTCGACGTGCTGGACGGCGACGTCGTCGCGGCACTGGTGACCCCCGACTGCGACGGCGTGCAGCTCGCGGCGCTGGCACCCGAGCCGGCCGACCTCGAATGCGTGTCGGCCGAGGTATCCTCCCCTGCGGCCCTGGCCCTGTCCTCCGACGCCATCCGACTGTGGGCGGGAGACGAGCTGACCGTGACGGCGCGCTGACATGCGGCCGGCTCGTGCGCTGCGCGTCCTGACGGCACCGTTCGTCAGCGGTCAGTACTTCACCCGCTGGTCGCTGCTGCTCGCCTTCACGGTGGGCACGTTCCTGTCCGTCCCCAGCGTCGGCGACGCGTCGTTCGTCGGATACCTGCGCGGCGTCGCCGTCGCCGCTGCGGGCAGTCCCCCGCTCATCCTCCTCGGCCTGGGTGCCGCGTGGGCCGAGCGACGCGTCGCGTCGGCCGCAGTGCGCGCCGCTGTCGTCGTCGCGACGCTGGGTGCCGTGTCCGCCGGCCGACCGTTCCTGAACGATGCCGTGAGCACGACGCTGTTCGGCGTCTCGACCGGAGCCAACTGGCCGACCCGCATCGCCACGAATATCGTCACCTGCACGGTGCTCTTCACCGTCTGCGCCGTGGCCGTCACCTACCACCGCCGGCTGCGCGCCACGACCCTCCGCCTGCGGCTCGCCGGGGCCCGGATGCGAGCGGGCATCGCCGACGCCGCACGCTCGCGAGACGAGTCGGCGGCGACGCTTCGCGACGTCGCGGACGACTTGCGAGACACCCGCGACCGGATGCTCGCCGGCACGGTCGACTACGACTCGGTCAGCGCGTACTCCGCCCGGGTGCGCGACGCGAGCCACCGGGTCGACACCCTCGTCGCGACGCCTCATGCGCCGGCCGCCGACCTCGCCGTCGGCGGCAGCCAGCGCATCCCGGTCCTCGGCAGACTCGGCACCACCCCACCCCTCACCGTCGGACTCACCTACGTCGCCGCCACGCTTCCATTCGGTCTCGCCCACGGCGGCCCGTCGGTCGCCGTGGCAGCGGTGCTCGCCTGCGCCGCGCTCGACCTGGCCGCCGGTGCCCTGAACCGCGCTGCGCGCCCGGCGCCGCCGCGGCTCCGAGGGCTCGTCTTCCTCGCGACGTGGCTGGTCGCGGGCTTCGGCGTCCTGGCACTCACGTACGCGCTCGTGCCCGACGTCGGCGCCCTCGGCCTCGTGCCGCTCGTCGGCGTGCCGCTCATCGCCGTCGTCATCAGCCTGTCGGTCGACGCCTATCGGCGGGCGCGGGCCGAAGAAGCGCGCGCGACGGCTGTGCTCCGCGAATCGGCGCGCACGTTGGCGGCCGCCGTCGAGGCGGCGCGGGCGCCGATGCGCCGCGCCACCGACCTGCTGCACGGCCGCCTGCAGGGTCGCTGCGTCATCCTCGCCGCGCACGCGGACGAACACACCCCCGACGATGCGACGCTCGCCGGCTTCCGCGCGCAGACAGATGAGATCCTCGACGAGGTGCGGTCGGCGGCGACTGTCGCGACCACCGGTGAAAGCGTCGACGACCTCGTGGACGCGTGGTCCGTCGCCCTCGACGTCGACCTCGCGGTCTCGCCCGACGCCCGGGACGCGCTGGCCCTCCCCTCGCTCGGCGATGCCGCCGCAGCGCTCGTCAACGAAGGACTCGTCAACGCGGTCAAGCACTCCGGCGCACGGGCGGCCCGTATCGACATCGACCGCGTCGCTGCACGCCTCACCGTCCAGATCCGCAGCGCGGGCGAGCTCGCGACAGAGGCGCTGACATCAGGGCTCGGCACACGTGCGGCGCACACCACCATCCGACAGGACGGCGACGACGTCGTCCTCCGCGGCGTCTTCGACGTGCCCGCCTCGCTCGGGCAGGCGCGCTGAGATCAGACGGCGCCGAGAAGGGTCGCGACGCGCTCTCGCAGCTGCCGCGGCGTGAACGGCTTGACGACGTAGTCGTCGACGCCCGCGGCCTTCGCACGCGAGACGTCCTGCGGCGACGAGCGCGCCGTCACCATCATGATGCGCGTCTGCGAGAAGTGCGGATCCGACCGCAGCGTCGAGCAGACTTCGATGCCCGATTTGATGGGCATCATCCAGTCGAGGATGACCATGTCGGGATGCCGCTGGTACGCCGCCGCGAGGCCGGCACCGCCGTCGGGGGCGACGTCGACCTCGTGCCCGACACCCGAGAGGACGTGCTGCAGGAGCGACGCGACATCGGCGTCGTCTTCCACCACCAGGACATGCGCCATGGGCGGCCACCTCGGGATCACTAGCCGAACGAGACATCGGCGATGCGATGAGGATACACGTGGGCGCGCAGGACTGTACGGTGTACGCGTGACGACCCCCTCCGCGCCGCCGATCGAGCGCGTTCGGAGCGGCGGCCGGCGGCGGCCGTGGATCTTCTGGATCGCCGTTCCCCTGGGGATCTTCGCGCTCGGCATCGCGGGCCTCACGCTGCGCGCGCCGGACCTTCCGATCGCGATCTGGTGGCCGGCCGCAGGCCTGTCGGTGTGGTTCGCGCTGCGCTCGGCGCCGTCTCAGCGGGCCTGGGCGCTCGTCGCGATCTTCGCGGCGACCGCCGCGTCGAACGCCGTCGCCGGGCGCCCGTGGCCCCTGGCCCTCCTCTTCGGTCTCGCCAACACCCTCGAGGCCGCCGTCGTGATCGGTGCGCTCGGCCGCGCTCGCGATGGCTTCCGGCTCATGGACCTCACCCACGCGGTGCGCTTCGTCGTGGCATCCTTCGTCGGCGCCGCCGTGCTCGGGACGGTCGTCGGCACGTTGAGCGTCCTCTTCTTGGGCTCGACATTCTTCCCCGTCTCCGTCGTCGCCTTCGCCTCGCACAGCTCGGCGATCATGCTCATCGGAGGTCTGGCGATCCTCCCGCCGCGCAGCCCCCTCCCCGTCCGCCCCCTCGAGGTCGCGATCTTCTGCGTCACGGTGGGTCTCACCATCGCCGTGGCTTTCGGTCCCGTGGCGTACGCGCACCTCTCCTTCCTCGTCTTCGCCGTGCTCGCAGCGGGGTGCCTGCGGTTCCCGTTCCGGGTGTCGGTGGCGCTCTCGCTCGTCGTGTGCGTCGCCATCCTCCTGCTGACGATCACGGCCGGCGGCACGTTCTCCTTCGGCGACCTCGACCGCACCGCGTCCGCCGTCACCCTCGTGGTGTTCATGAGCTCGGTCGCGGTGTTCACCCTGCTCGTCGCCGCCGCACGGTACGACGCACGCCGGACCGCGCTCCTGGCCGTGCGGGCGGCAGAGGACGTCGCCGTCGCCGAGCGGGCACGCGCCGCAGCACTCGCCCAACAGCTCGACCTCGAGCGCCAGCGCGAGGACTTCGCCACCGTCGCCGGCCACGAGTTCCGGACACCCCTCACAAACATCGTCGGGTACACCGACCTGCTGCAGGATTCGCCACTCGACGACGAGCAGCGCAGCTGGGCCGACGCGATCAGCCGAGGTGCCGGTCGCCTCACCGGACTGCTCGACGACCTCGCGATCGAGCGCGCCGGCGGCGAGCGCGGAGTCGTGCCGCTCGACGCGGTGATCGCCGACGCCCGCGCCGCCCACACACCCGAAGCGACGGCCCGCCGCACGGAGATACGCGTCGTGCCGACCGAGGAGCGTGCGCTCGCAGACGACGCCGACGTGCGACGCGCGCTGTGGAGCCTCGTCTCGAACGCCGTCACGTTCGCCGAAGCCGGCGTCGTCACGATTTCGGCGGCTCGGTCGGGCGACCACGTGGAGATCTCGGTGATCGACGACGGACCGGGGATGTCACCCGAGACGCTCGCGAACGCCTTCGAACGCTTCTACCGCGGCCGCGAGGCCGAGGGACGCAGCGCCGGCGGCCTCGGTCTGGGCCTCGCAAGCGCCCGGGATCTCGCCCGTCGCAACGGTGGCGACGTGACGATCGACTCCCGGCCGGGTCACGGCGTCACGGCAGTGCTCAGCCTGCCCGCCGCCCCCGCCGACGTGAGTGTCTCGTGATGACCTCCGCGACACACGGGTGTCACATCCTCCTGCTAGCCTCCCCGGCGGGGGGAAGGGGCTCCAGGTGGGGTACGACCGAGGCGCAGCGAGCACCGTGACGGCGGAATCGACGGACGACCGCGGCCCCGAGCGCACAGTGCCGGTGGCCCGTCGCGACGAGCCCGTCGAGAACTGGCGCCGTATCTACGCCCGCCGGCTCTGGATGAGCGATCTGCTCGTCCTCGTCTGGGTCGTCTTCGGCACGCAGATCGCCTGGTTCGGGTTCGGTGCCGCCGACCTCGCCATCGAAGGCGGGCTCGTCGACGGCGAGGTCTCGTACTGGGCCGCGTCGACCGCCCTCATCATCGTCTGGATGCTGGCGCTCAGCCTCGCCGACACCCGTGACCACCGCGTCATCGGCGCGGGCAGCGCCGAGTACGCCCGCATCGCCCGGTCGAGCGTGACGCTCTTCGGCGTCATCGCGATCATCGCCTTCCTCACCCAGATCGAGGTCGCGCGCGGCTTCCTGCTGCTGAGCCTGCCCCTCGGCATCCTGATCCTGCTCTTCGAGCGCTGGCTCTGGCGGCACTGGCTGATCGCGAAGCGCAGCTCGGGCGCGTACTCGGCTCGCGTGCTGCTGGTGGGGTCGCGCCGGTCGGTCGTCGACATCGCCAACGAGCTGCTCCGCACCCCCAGCGCCGGCTACCACGTCGTCGGCGCCTGCGTCCCGGGCGGGGCCGTCGCCGACACGATCGAGGGCACCGGCATCCCGATCATGGGGTCGATCTCGGCGCTGCCCACCGCGCTCGAGGTCTCGAAGGCCGACACGGTCGTCGTGACGAGCACCGACGAGCTGCCCGCCGACAAGGTCAAGCAGATCTCGTGGGGACTCGAGGCCGGCCGTCAGCACCTCGTGCTCGCCCCGGGCATCGCCGACATCGCGGGACCCCGCATCAGCAGCCGCCCGGTTGCGGGCCTGCCCCTGCTGCACGTCGAGACGCCGCGTTTCAGCGGCGGCCAGCGCGTACTCAAGCGCATCGTCGACGTCGTCGCCGCCGTCGTCGGCGTCATCCTCATCAGCCCGGTCCTCGCCTTCCTCGCCCTCTCGATCCGCCTCTCCAGCCCCGGCCCGGTGTTCTTCCGCCAGCAGCGCATCGGCCACGGCGGCCGGGAGTTCACGATGCTGAAGTTCCGCTCGATGGTCGTCGACGCCGAAGCACGCCTCGCAGCGCTCATGGACCAGGAGCGGGATGCCGGCAACGCCGTGCTCTTCAAGATGAAGCACGACCCGCGCGTCACCCCGATCGGGCGCATCATGCGCCGGCTGAGCCTCGACGAGCTGCCGCAGCTGTTCAACGTCATCGGCGGCTCGATGTCGCTCGTCGGACCCCGTCCGCCGCTGCCCCGCGAGGTCGAGCTGTATGCCGACCACGTGCACCGGCGCTTCCTCGTGAAGCCCGGGATCACGGGGCTCTGGCAGGTCAGCGGGCGCTCGTCGCTGTCGTGGGAGGAATCGGTGCGCCTCGACCTGTCCTACGTCGAGAACTGGACCCTCGTCGGCGACGTGGTCATCCTCTTCAAGACCGCGCGCGCCGCCCTGCTGCCCGGCGACACCGCCTTCTGACCTGCCCGGTCGGCTCCTCGTTACACTTAGGCTCCTCATGCCGATTTACGAAAGCCGTTGGGCTGACAGTCAGCTCATCGGAACCCGTGTGCGTTCGGTGTGGCAGTGGCAGCTGATCTTCACCTTCAGCGTCGTGGTCATCGCAGTGGTCGTCGCGATCCTCGACGTCGCACTGATGGTCAGCCCGGGTTTTCTGGTCGGACTCATCCTCATCGTCGCCGTGTCGGCCGCGGCGCTCGTGCTGCCGTGGGCGAGGTACCCCAAGTCGGCGGCGTTCCTCCTGCCCGTCGTCGACGTGGTCGCGATCGGGTTCCTCGCGATGGCCGAATCGAGCCTCGGGTTCCTCTGGGTCTTCCCGATCGCGTGGGTCGCGACCTACTACGGCATCCCCGAGCTCGTCGTCTCGCTCGTGATCGTCGCAGTCATGGGCATCTCTGACCCGACGCACTGGGGCTTTCCGGCGGCGGTCATTCTCGAGCTGCTCATCGTCCTGCTCGCGCTCACCTTCCTCGGCATCACGATCATCGTCGGCGCGCGCCGCACCCGCGCCTTCCGGCATCTCACACGGCGCCAGGCGAACCGGCTCGACCGCACCCTGCAACGCGTGCAGGCCGCCGAGCGGCGGGTCAACGCCGTCTTCGACTCGATCACGGTGGGCCTCGCCCGCATCGGCGCCGGGGGCGAGATCGTCTCGGCGAACGCCGCGTACCGCAAGCTGTACTCCCTCGACCCGCGCGACCTGCGCTTCTCCACCGGCGGCGCGATCGAGTACTCCGACCATCGCGGTCGCGCACTCGGTCCGTCCGAGACCTCGGTCGCCCGAGCGGGGCGCGGTGAGACGGTTGAGAACGAACGGCTCTGGCTGTTCGACCGCACCGGCACCTGGCGCGCGCTCGGCCTCGCCATCCGTCCCGCCGAGGCCAACTCGCTCGGCGAGCCGACGTTCCTCATCGAGCTCGAGGACCTCACCGCGATCTCCGAGGCGCAGCGCGAGCAGCCCACCCTGACCAGGGTCGTCTCGCACGAGCTGCGCAACCCCCTCACGGCCATCCTGGGCCACGCCGATCTCCTGCTCGAGAGCGACGGCCTCACCGACCTGCAGCGCGATCACCTCGGGGTCATCGAATCGGCCAGCGAGCGCATGCTCACCCTCATCCAGGGGCTGCTGGCCCAGACGAAGGATGCCGACGACTCCGCAGCGTCGTTCGACGCCGCCGGCCTGGTCGCCGCGTCGATCGAGGCGTTCGAGCCGGCAGCCGCGGCATCGGAGCTGCGCATCGACGGGACCGTCGCGGGCCCCCTGCCGGTGCGCGGCGACGAGTTCCGCATGCGACAGGTCATCGACAACATCGTGAGCAACGCCATCAAGTACAGCGACCGCGGCACGGTCCGGGTGGTCGCGGGCCTCGACGACGACGGCGCCGTCGCGATCGCGGTGGCCGATGAGGGCATCGGGATGTCGCCCGAAGACGTCGAGCGCGTGTTCACCCCGTACTTCCGCGCGCAGAGCGTACAGGACGAGGGCATCAGCGGCACCGGGCTCGGCATGGGCATCTCGCGCGATATCGTCGAAGCGCACGGCGGGAGCATCGCCGTGGAGAGCGTGCTCGGCCGCGGGACGACCATCACCGTCCTGCTGCCGTCCGCTGACACTGCGGAGGGGGGTCCGACGTGAACACGCTCGACGTGACGGTCGTGCTCGTCGCACTCGCGACCCTCTGCACCCTCATCATCATCGGGCTGGGCTTCCTGCCGTTCCCGGGCCGAGCGATCTCGATCTGGTCGGGGGCGTTCGCCGCAGCCATGGTGAGCAGCTACCTCCTGGTCGCCGCCGACGTGCTCGAGTCGTCGCTCCTGCGGGCGCTCGCGCACGGGCCCATCCTCTGCGCGGTGGCGCTGCTGTGGGTCGGGCTCCGGGCCCGCCGCGGCGTCGAACCGATCTTCCTCGTGCCGACGATCCTCGTGTTCTGCGTGCTGACCGCCGGTCTCGTCCTGCTCGCCGACACCGAATGGTACGGCCTGCTCTACCGAATCATCTTCGTCGTCGCGGCCGTTGGATCAGTGCTGTCCGCGACCGAGCTCGCCCGCGTCGAGAAGCCGCTGCGCGGACTCGTCATGCCCCTCGTCGTCGCCGCCCTCGGCTTCGCCGTCCTGTCGATCTCCTTCGTCATCGACGCCGTCATCTCCGCCCTCTCGGGCTCACTGACCCGCACTGAGCCGTCGCTCCTCCCCCTGCTGCCGTTCAACGAGCTGGTGGCGAGCGTCTACCTCGTCTGCGCCCTGGTGACCCTTCTCGCCCTCGCGCGCGGGGGCGACGCGAAGATCCGCACCCGCGAGACGGTCGACTTCGCCGCAGTGGCGCAGGAACGACTCGATCGCGCGCAGGCGGCCGGCGATCGCTGGTGGACGCTGCTCGACGTGCGGCTCGACGACCCGGCCGAGCTGCTCGAGGCATCCAGCGGTCGCGCCTTCGACCGTGTGACCACACGCTTCGCCGAGGACATCCGCGCGATCATGCCGCCCGAAGCCGACATCCACGGCGTCTCGCCGACCCAGGTGCTCGTGCTGCTCCCCCGCCCCGACACCGCGGTGCGCGGCCTGCTGTCGCGTCTGCTCGAGCGCATCGCCACCGTCACCGACCAGCAGGCGGTACCCGTGCGGTTGTCGGCGAGCATCGGCGTCGCCGCTGCCCCGCTCGCCGATTACGACCTCGGTCGCCTGCGCGCATCGGCCGCCGACGCCGCCGAGCACGCGCAGATCTCCGGCGGCGATCGCTGGGAGCGGGCCGTCTTCGCCAGCTGACTCGGCCGACACACGCGCCGTCTAGGATCGACCCGATGCCCGAGACCTTCCTGCCCCCTGCCGCGCGCACCGCCGGACGCATCGTGCTGTGGATCGCCGTCGCTGCGATCGTCCTCGCGGTGCTGGCGATCGGGTGGATCGGCGTCCGCGGGTTCCTCGCCTACAGCCACCTCGCGTCGGCGCAGGAGAAGGCACCTGCCATCGCCGAGCAGATCGGCGACCTCTCGGCCGCGAGCGACGCCATCGACGAGCTCGCCGGCCACACCGGCCAGGCGCGGGAGCTGACCTCCGACCCGATCTGGCAGGGCGCGGAGGGCGTCCCGTGGATGGGCCCCCAGCTCGCCGCTGTCGCCGACGTCGCCGAGGCGCTCGACGAGGTCGTCACCGGCACGGCGAAGCCGATCGCCGCCGTCGCCGACGGCTTCGGCGTCGAGGCGTTCATCCCGGTCGACGGACGCATCGACACCGCGGTGTTCGCCGCACTCGCAGAGCCGGCGACGGGTGCCGCCGACGTCGCCACACGTGCGCAGGCGGAGCTCGCCGACATCGACCGGGCCCCGCTCGTCGCGCCGCTCGCCGGCGCCGTGGACGACGTCGACGCGCTGGTGTCGCAGGTCGCCTCGGGCACCGACGCCCTCGCCCGCGCGAGCGCGCTCCTGCCGACGATGCTCGGCTCCGACGGCCCCCGCGACCACCTCCTGCTCGTGCAGAACAATGCGGAATGGCGCTCGCTCGGCGGCATCGTCGGCGCGGCGACGCCACTGCGTGCCGACGCGGGCCGCATCGAGCTGGGTGAGCAGGTCGCGGCTCGGGATGTCGAGCAGTACGCCGACTCCATCCTCGATCTCGGCGAATACGCCGCCATCTATCAGGCGAAGCCGGGCCGCTTCCTCCAGAACGTGACGCAGGTCCCCGACTTCGCCCTGACGGCGGAGCTGAGCAGGGAGTTCATGGCGCGCGAGGGCGTCGACGTCTCGAGCGTCATCTCGATCGACCCCGTCGCGCTGTCGTATCTCCTCGAAGCCACGGGTCCCCTCCAGCTGCCGACGGGCGATGAGCTCACGAGTGAGAACGCGGCGCAATTCTTGATGAACGAGGTCTATCTGCGATACGACGACCCCGACGCACAGGATGCGGTCTTCGCGTCCGCCGCCGCGGCCGTGTTCCAGGCGCTGACCACAGGCGGTGTTGACCCCGGCGCGCTGATCGGCGCCCTCGGTCGCGCCGGCACGGAGCATCGCCTCCTGCTCTGGAGCGCGGACGAGCGCGAGCAGCAGATCCTCGCCGAGACGACGCTCGCGGGCGCACCGCCCCGCAACGACGACGACACCGCTCGCTTCGGCGTCTATTTCAACGACGGCACGGGCTCGAAGATGGACTACTACATCGCGCCGGACGTCCAGGTCGGGTGGTCCGGGTGCGGCACCGGCTCGACTCCGCGGACGTTGGACCTCGAGGTGACCCTCACGAACGACGCACCGGCCGACGCCCGTACATCGCTGCCGGAATACATCACCGGCGGCGGCGGCAACGGCGTGCCGGCCGGAATCACGCGGACCGTCGGCGAGATCTACCTTCCCGAGGGTTTCGAGGTCACGACGGCACTCATCTCCACCGGCCGCGGTTTCGCCGGCGGCATGGTCGACGGCCGCCAGGTGCTCGCGTACACGGTCGACCTCGAGCCGGGTCAGAGCGAGACCGTCACCATCTCGGTGCGCGCCGACACCGACATCACCGAAGCCGAGGCCTGGGTGACGCCGACGGCCGATGCGAAGGTCTCGCCGGTCGTCCGCAACAGCTGCGCCGGCGCCGGAATCCTCGGCTGACCGGGTCCGCGTTCAGCCGAACGTCATCCGGCCGAAACCCGGTTCCGCGCCACCCTCGGTTACACTCGCGTAAGCACCCCCGCCCGGCCGAAAGCAGCACCATGCGCCGCACGACCCTCCCCCTCTCCGCCGCCCTCCTCGCCGCCGCCCTCGTCGGCGCGCCCGCGGTGGCCCAGGCATCCACGATCTACCCGCCCGTCGACGCGTGCTCGTCCACGGCGCAGGGAGCAGGACCCGGCGACACCATCGCCTTCTCGTGCGAGGCGAACAGCTTCGCGCCCAATGAATCCGTGACCGTCACCGTGACGGGCGAGAACGGCGCCGGCGCGAGCTTCGGCATGCTCCGCACCGAGGTCTCCACCGCGAGCACCGTCTCCGAGTCCGACGCCGACGGCGCACTCCCCGAGATCGCCATCACGCTGCCCTCCGACGCCCGCGGCGTCTACAACATCGCCGCCGTCTCGGCCAGCTCCGCCGGCGGCACGGCGAGCGCCGTCATCGACGCCAGCCAGAGCGACGACGTGCTCGTGCGCGCCGGCTTCGACGGCGGGCAGCTCATGGGGCTGTGGGTGGGCGCCGGCGCGCTGCTCGCGGCCGGTGTGGTCGTCGTGGTCGCGGCAGCGCTCCGCCGACACCGCGCGCAGAACGACGACTGAAGCGTCTCAGGCCGCCGACGGCTTGCGCTTCACGATCGGCTTCGCCGTCACGAGGATCGGCAGGTGATCGCTCGCGCCCTGCGGCAGCGTCTTCACCTGCTCGATCTCGAACCCGCTCGAGGTCGCGAAGTCGTAGTAGCCCTTGAAGAACTTGTAGCGCGTGTACGTGCGCGCGTCGCTGAGACTCAGCTCGTAGCCGCTCTCGCGCACCACCTGCCCGAGGTTCTCCTTGAACACCGGGTAGTTGAAGTCGCCGACCATGAGGATCGGGTCGCCCTTGCCGAGCGTCGACAGCTCCCGCAGTGCCGCGCGGATCTGGTGGCGCCGCAGCGAGTTGAGCGCCGTAAGGGGCGCGGCATGGAACGACGCCACGATGAAGTCGGTGCCGTCGTCGATGTCACGCAGATGGAGGCCCAGCATCCGCTCATCGGCGGGCTTCAGCACGATGTCATGTAGCGACTTCTTCAGCGAGAAGGTGCGGCTGGCTCCCGCGCGGAAGCCGTTCTCGCGGTAATAGATGGCGAGCCCCAGCCGGTTCGACCGGGTCGCGTCGGCGAGCACGAGGCCGCCGATGCGCTCGGGCATGTCGGTGGTGTCGACCTCCTGCAGGCACAACACATCGACGTCGTAGCGGCTCACGAGTTCGGTGAGCTCGCCCGCCGCGGCATGCTTGCGCAGGTTGTACGAGACGACGGTGATCATCGAGCATCAGCCTATGACTAGAGTGCAAGAGTGGCTCCCAGGAAGAAGCTGCGGATGCCGCCGGCCCGCGTACTCGTGCCCATCGCCATCGTGTCCGCGCTGGTCCTGGTGCTCGTCCTGGTCGGCGTCATCGGAAGCGCCGTGACCCGCGGCATCCACGCCCTCACGGCGCAGCCCCCGGGTGAAGGCACCGAGGTCGTCGCGCCCGCCGAGGCGAAGGCCGCAGCCGCTGCGCGCGACCTCTCCGGCGAGCAGAAGGATGCCGCCGACTACCTCGCCGCGCAGCCCACCGCCTATTGGCTCACCCCCGAGCAGGACCCGATCGGCGAGGCGGGCGACACCGTCCTGAGCCTCATCGCGCAGGCGCGCGAGCAGGACCGCTCGGTCGCGATGGTCGTCTACGGTCTGCCCGGTCGCGACTGCGGCAACCACTCCTCGGGCGGACTGTCCGAAGAGGACTACCCGACGTGGCTCGACGAGATCGGCGCCGCGCTCGACACCGCGCCCGAGGTGCGGAAAGTCGTCATCCTCGAGCCCGACTCGATCGCGCTCGCCCCCGACTGCGGCAACATCGCCGACCGCGCCCGCCAGCTCGGCGACGCGGTCGACCGCATCAGCACGCCGAACACGTGGATCTACATCGACGGCGGCCACAGCAACTGGCTGCCGCCCGACCAGATGGCCGACCTCATCCGGCAGATCGGCGTCATCGACCGCGTGCGCGGCTTCGCCACCAACGTCTCGAACTACCAGTCCGCGGCCGACGAGTTCGCCTACGCGGCAGCCCTGTCGCCGCTCGTCGACGGCGCGCACGCGATCGTCGACACCTCGCGCAGCGGCGCCGCCACCTCGGGCGGCGAGTGGTGCAACCCGCCGGGGCAGCTCGTCGGCGAGCCCGGCGGCACCTTCCACGACGACGTGGTCGACACGAACCTGTGGATCAAACCGCCCGGCGAGAGCGACGGCACCTGCAACGGCGGACCCGCTGCGGGCGTCTTCTGGCCCGAGGCTGCCGTCGAGCTCACGAGCGACGCCCGTTGACTCCTGTCCCACGCGTCTCAGGCTGAGCGTTCGCTGTGTAGCATGAGAGCCGACAATCACCAGATGCGGGGGGCCAACGTCGATGAGTGATTCGATGTCGATGCACAAGACTGCGGTCATCGTCGAGGACGATCCCGACATCCGTCACCTGATCGTCGAGGTGCTCGAGGCCGCCGGCTTCTCGACCGTCTCGGTCGGCAACGGCATCGACGGCGTCCGCGCCGTGCTCTCGTACCAGCCGCTCATCACGACGCTCGACGTCAACATGCCCGGCATCGACGGGTTCGAGGCGGCCCGCCGCATCCGTGCGCAGAGCGACACCTACATCATCATGATCACCGGCCTCGAAGAAGAGGCCGACGTCGTGCTCGGCCTCGGCGCCGGCGCCGACGAGTACGTCGTGAAGCCCTTCCGTCCCCGCGAGCTGCGCGCCCGCGTCGAGTCGCTGCTGCGCCGCCCGCGCGCGACCGGCTCGGCCGCCGCGACTGCGCCGAGACAGGATGCCGCCGGCCCGTCGTTCCCGGGCGCCCGGCCCGCCGCGGCTCCCCAGCCCGACCTCGCGCCCACCTCACCCGTGTTCGACGAGCGGGTGCAGACGCCGGTCTACCCGCAGCAGCCCGAGCCGCAGCAGGCTCCCCCGCAGCAGCAGCCGTACCAGGGCGGCAGCGCGGTGGTCGTGCCGCAGTCCGCGGGCCCGCAGTTCGGCGGCCCGCCGGCCGGGTACCAGCCCGGCAACGCCGCCGCACCGGCATCCGCGACCCCGCCCGTCGGCGGACCGGGATGGTCCGTGCACCGCGACCTGGCCGTCCACGGCGAGCACCGCGTCGTCCTCGTCGGCGGCCGCGAGCTGACCCTCACGCGCACCGAGTTCGACCTGCTCTCGACCCTCATGGAGTCCAAGCGGCGCGTGCGCAGCAAGGCCGACCTGACGCTCGTGCTGCGCGGGGAGTCCTACGTCACGAGTTACTTCGTCGGCGAGGCCGACAAACGCGCGATCGAGGCGCACATGACCAACCTGCGCCGCAAGCTCGGCGACAACCCGAACAATCCGCGGTACATCGAGACCGTGCGCGGCGTCGGCTACCGCCTCACCTCCGAGACCGGCGCCACCGCCTGACCCTCGGGCGCGCCAGGCGGCGCGGCTGCCGCGCGGCTCGTGCACGACGTCGGACCCGGGACTCGAGGCGCCGGCGGTATGCGGCCGCGCACGGCGCGCCGCCCCGCGGCATCCGACCCCCTGCACCGCATCGCGGAGATTCGGCCCGACACACGGCGCCGCCTCCGACACACGGCGCGCCGCCCTGGATCTCCGCGTTTCGGCCCGCCTGCCTGCAACCGGCCCGTCTGCCCATTGCCCGCCGCCCGGCATCCGTCCACCGTCCGCGATTGCAATGGATGCCGCGCGACACCCCGCGCCGCCACCCGGCACGCGGCGTGTCGCCCACGATCCATTGCAATCCGACACACCCCATCCCCGCCCCGAACGCCAGCAGACCCCCGGAGGATCACCTCCGGGGGTCTGCGGCAGGGCGGCCGATTCGGGGTCAGACCTTGTAGCCCTGGTGTCGCTGGAACAGTTTGATGGCCATCGTGAGGGTCTGCAGGACCGTGACGACACCGACGATCGGCCAGCCGACCCACAGGATGGCGGACTGGGTGATCGGGTCGAGCAGGTTCCAGATCACGGCGATCGCGATGGCGACGATGGCGAGGATGATGAACGGCGTCCAGTGGCCGAAGCTCACGCCACCCTTCTCGGCGCGCGCCTGCAGCGCCCAGTTGTCGACCTTCTTCTTCGAGAGGAATCGGGTCCACGACCTGATGAAGTGGCTGATGCGGATCCACATGAAGATCTCCGCGGGGAACAGCAGCACGGCGAACGCGACATCCCGCGTGTTCGACTTTTCCATCGCGCGCGCCATGCGGAAGTTCAGCGCGGCCGCGATCAGCGGCGGGATCAGCCACCACGGCGAGAACACGAACGCGTTGATCGACAGCGACGCGACGAGCAGCGTCAGGAACGCGACACGGACGAAGAAGTTCGTGAGCATCGAGAACTGCTCGAACCAGCGCAGACGCAGGTTCGGGTGGAACGGCTGCCCCTTCGTGTCACCGCGCTGGCCCGGCCACATGAGCTCGATCGCGCCGTAGGTCCACTTCACCTGCTGCGCGTCGTAGCCCTTCAGCGTCGTCATGCCGCCGACATCGGCCCGCGCGAACGGGCTGATCTTCGTCAGATACCCGGCGGACTTGATCTGCAGCGAGAGCAGCGAGTCCTCGACCTCGGAGTCCTTCACCCACGGGGAGTTCTGGTGGTTCTCCTTCATGATGTCGCGGAGCGCCGTCGTCGAGAAGATCGAGAACTGCCCGCCGAGCACGGCCATGTTGCGTCCGCGCAGCAGGTTCTGCATGTTGAACGCCGCGAACTGGGTGCGCTGACCGGCGATCAGCCACTTCGCGATGAAGCCTTTGATCGGGCGGTCGTCGATCGTGTAGATCGCCGAGATGCCGCCGATGCGCGAGTCCGACACGGCCTCGTTCTCGAGGTACTCGACCGCGCGGCGGTCGGCGGTGGTGTCGCCGTCGACGCCCAGCAGGTAGTCGTACCCCTCGACGAGCGCGTAGCCGTAGTTCAGCGCGCCGACCTTCTTGTCGGGGTTCTTGCCGATGTCGTGGACGAACACCTCGGTGAACTGCAGGCCCAGCTCGGTCTCGACCTCGTGGGGCCCCGAGAACTCGGACGCGATCTTCACCGTGTCATCCGACGTGTTGTTGACGACGACGTGGATGACGTCGGGCACGCGGCTCTGCTCGAGGAGCGAGCGGATGACGTCGGCGATCGACTCGGCCTCGTTGTAGGCCGGGATGATGCATCCGATCGTCGACCGGTGCACCGAGTGGTTCTCGAGCACCGAGGCGAAGTCGTCCGCGAACTCGTCGACGGGAACCAGGTCGCCCTGGCCGCCGCCGACCGGGGCGTAGTCGACCGCGTCGACGCCGCCCTGCCACGAGCCGGCGGGCGCGGTCCCCTGCCACGAGCCCTGGTACGCCGGGGCGGGGACGGGGTAGCCGGATGCCGGGTGCTGCCCGGTCTGGTCCTGCCAAGAGCCCTGCGGCGCAGCAGGCTGCCACTGCGGGTACTGCGCAGCCTGCGGGTACCCGTTCTGCTGCGAAGCGTCCGGGAACTGCGCGGCGGGCTGCCACTGAGGCTGGCCCTGCCACTGCGGCTCGCCGACCGGCGCCGGCTGCGCCGGCTGCCAGCCCTGCGGGCCGGGGATGTACGGAGTCGTCACGTCGGTTCCTCGAATGGACGTCGAACTTACGGGGTGGTGGGACCACCGGTGCCGGGGGTGGTGGTCCACCCGTCGGTGCCGGTCGTGCCCTGGGAGCCGTCGTCCGAGGACGAACCGTCGGTCGCGCCCCCCGTGGATCCTTCGGTCTCTGTCTCACGAGGATAGATCGCGATGGGGATGACCGGGTAGACCGTCTGCTGCGCGAAGCTCTTCGCGTCGTTGGCGGTGCCCTCCACCCAGATGTCGAGCGCGAACTGCAGCGTGATGCCGTAGGTGTCCTGCGGCAGCTGGTTGATGGTCGTCTCGGGGACGAGCAGACCGCCCTGGTAGCTGTTGATGAGCAGACCCTTGCTCGAGCGGATCGTGTCGGTCGGCACCAGGGTGCGCGGGTCGGCGCTGAACTGGAACGGCGAGCTGACCTGGTTCGAGGACTGGGCGGTCTGCGACGAGATCGACACGTTCGAGAGGAAGACGCGGCGCTTCTGCTTGAGGACGGCCTTCTCGTCGACGCGGGTGTCCTTGACGTTGACGGCGAAGCCGAACGTCTTGGCGGCGTCGGGGTACCACTCGCGCGTGCGCTTGGAGTCGACGGCCCAGAAGTCGAGGATGATCTGCAGCCCGTCGGCGATCTCGTACGTCATCTGCACCGAGCCGTCGTAGGTGAACTGCGAATCGAAGGGCATCTCGACCTCGCCCGTGGCGGGCGTCGCGTTGGGTGCCGGCGTCGCTGCGGCGGCGTTCTGCTGGCCCGAGATGGAGTTGAACGCCTCGACGACCTGCGAGCAGCCGGTCATCGACAGGGCGGCGGCGGTGACCACGGCGAGCGCCGCGAGCCGGCGGCGGGTGGGACGCAGGGTGGACATGCGACGAACCTCGATCTGGTGTGAAGGGTGAGGACCGGCGGCGGATTCGGGTTCCGCCGCCGGTGGTACGTCTCTCACCGTAGGGGGCGCCATCGCGCCGGATACACGACTTCGCGAAGCCTCGCGCGGCCCTTTACCTGATCTTGAGGTTCTTGAGGTTGCCCGCCACGGGCGGCGATCACTCGTCGGTGTCGGATGCCTCGGGCTGCGCGATCGCGACCGTCACCGTGTCGGTCGCCGTCTGCTTGGCGTACTCGTCGGCCTTCGGCTTCGTCTGCACGAGGAAGTCGTACGTGAACTGCAGCGTGACGAACGTCGCCTCGGCGGGCACCTGACCGACGTTGAACGTCTGCGAGTAGCTGTACGGGCTGAGCACGAGGTAGCCGTTCTTGACACTCGCCTCGTCGGTCTGCGGCGCGAGCGCCTCGAACGACGTCTCGGCGTTGCCGGGGACAGCGAGCATCGTCGCCTTCTGCAGGTAGACCTTCTGGCCGTCGTTCGGCGTGACCCGCGTCACGAGCGAGAGACTCACCGGCTTCACGGCGGTGGCCGTCCAGCGGTCCATCCGCAGTTCCGACCAGTAGTTCACCCTGGCGGTGACGGCGCCTGCGGTCAGCCGACGCTCGGTGGAGCCGCTGGAGAGGTCGTTCTCGACGGGCGGCGGGACCACGACGGGCGTGGTCTCCTCGACGACGGTGGGGGCGGTCGGCGAGGGGCTCTGCAGCGCCCAGGGCGACGGCCCGCATCCCGCGAGCAGGGCGACGGCGCTGACGGCGGTCGCGGCCGCAGCCAGACGCACCTTGAATCTCCGCATCCTGACCCCTCCCCGCGGTGCCACCGAGTCTAGTGGGGATGCCGTCGCGAGCCGTGTCTGCTCGGCTCCCGCCGATATGTCGGCGTGCGTCAGAGTTAACCTTTTCGAAACCCCCATAAGTTGCCTTACCTGAGGGATTCCTGAATACTGGCAGAGTCCAACCAACGGGGGGCCGACGGGTTGGAATGTTTCTGCTCGTTCACGCCTCCCGACGCACGACGACCGAAAGCAGAAACCATGAAGAACAAGATCAGCAAGGCCGCGGCGGCTCTCGTCGTTGCCGCAGCGGCGGTCTTCGCGGCTCCGGCCGTCGCGAGCGCCGACGTTGCCGACGGCTACACCCCCTCCGCCCCCGGTGACGGTACCGTCACGATTGCTCCGGGCGAGTCGGGCACGTTCCCGTTCTCCGGCTTCGAGCCCAACGAGACCGTCACCTTCACCCTCACCGGTGCGGGCGTGACCGACGACAGCCTTGCTTTCGTCGCCCTCTCGGCTTCCACCGACTCCACCACTGAGGTCAAGGACGCGAACGACGAAGGTGTCGCCTCGGCGACCGTCACGCTTCCCGACAACGCCTCGGGCACCTACACCCTCTCCGCCGAAGGCGAGACGAGCGGTGCTGCCGACGACGTGACCATCACGGTCGCGGCGACGGGCGGCGCCGGTGGCGGCGGACTCCCCTCGACCGGTTTCGAGGGCGACGCGCTCCTCGGCCTCTGGGTCGGCGGCGGTCTGCTCGTCCTGGCAGGTGCGAGCATCGCGGTCGCGACCTCGGTCCGCCGCACGCGCCAGTCGGCATAAGGCACTCGCGAACCATCGCAACGACGAACCCCCCGGGCCACGGCCCGGGGGGTTCGTCGTTGTCGGCGTGCGTGATTGCAACAGATCGCGGGCGACGCGCCGCCTGACGGACGATGGATGCCGGGTGTCGCCCGGCATCCGTTGCAATCGCTCAGGGGCGCCGAGCTACTCGCCCACGGCCCCCAGCTCGCGGCGTGCACGGGTCTGCTCGGCGCGCGCCGCCAGCAGGTCGTCGGCGGGGTAGCCGACCTCGGTGAGCGTCAGCCCGCGCGCGGCGAGCACCTTCACCTCGTTCGTGCGGGTGAGCTCGTCGCGGATCGCCGCCACCCGCGCGATGTCGACGCGCCCCTCGCCGACGGCGACGCAGGCGCCGACGAGCGCGCGCACCATGCTGTGGCAGAACGCGTCGGCCTTCACGTTCGCGATGAGGGCGCCTGACTCGTCTCGCCGCCAGTCGTACTCGAGCAGCGTGCGGATCGTGGTCGCCTCGTCGCGCGGCTTGCAGTACGCGGCGAAGTCGTGCAGGCCGCGCAGGCTCCGCGCGGCCTCGTCCATGGCGGCGACGTCGAGGTGCGCCGGGACCCACGTCGTCCGTACCCGCGCCAACGGGTCGTAGCCGGTCGTCCGGTCGGCGATGCGATAGGCGTAGCGCCGCCACACCGCGGAGAAGCGGGCGTCGAATCCGTCGGGGGCCACGTCCACGCGGTGCACCGACAGGTCGGGGTACGGGCCGAGCACGCCGTTGAGCCGCGCAGCGAGCGCGGCAGGCTCCGGGTTCCGGCCGGCGGCCAGCCGCCGCTCCTGCGATTCGGTCAGGTCGAGGTGGGCGACCTGCGCCGACGCGTGCACACCGGCATCCGTCCGCCCTGCGACGACCAGCCGCGGATCGCCGCCGAGGATGCGTGCGATCGCCGCCTCGAGCGTGCCCTGCACGGTGCGGAGGTTCGGCTGACGCGCCCAGCCCTTGAAGTCGGTGCCGTCGTAGGCGAGATCGATCCGCAGGCGCACCGGCTCAGCCTAACCGCCGGCGCGGCACGCGCACGGTCAGCGGACGACGGCGGTGACCGTCGGCAGGTGCGAGAGCAGCTCCTGGCTGATCGACCCGAGCAGGAACCGCGCCACCGCGCCGCGACCGTGCGTGCCGACGACCACCATGCGGGCGTCGCCGCCGATCGTGCCGAGCACGTGCGAGGGGTGGCCGCGCTCGGCGCGACGGGTGATCTTCAGGTCGGGATAGCGCGACGAGAGCCCAGCGAGCGACAGCGAGAGCACCTCCTCGGTCGTCGACTGCATGTTCGCGAGGTACAGGTCGGGGTAGACCTCCATCGCGTTCCGCGGGGTGTGCAGGGGCGTCCAAGCGCTCACCGCGATGAGCGGCTCGTTCAGGCGATCGGCCTCGGACGCCGCGAACTCGATCGCGTGCTCCGAGACGCTCGAGCCGTCGATGCCCACGACGACACCCATCCCCTCACCGAGGTCACGGTCAGGGATGACCACGACGGGGCACTTCGCGCCCGCCGCGATCCGGATGCCGTGCACCCCGCGCGCAGGCCCGGTCCCCGCGCCGCGGTAGTCGCTGCCGATGACGAGCAGGGATGCCCCGGCCGCCGCCTCGATCAGTGCGGTGACCGGATTGCCCGACTCGACCCGCGTCGTGACCGAGACCCCGGCATCCGTCACCCGTCGAGCCTCGGCGTCGAGCAGCTGCTGCGTCGCCGTCTGCGCGGCCCCGAGGACCTCCGCCTCGCCGACCGTGCCGATCGCGCCGCCCACGACCGAGATGAGCTCGATCGCCTGGCGGCGCTGCACTGCGCGGAGGATGGCCCAATCGACGGCCCGGCGCGACACCTTCGCGCCCGTGACCCCGACGATGATGTTCCCAGCCATGCTGCACGTCCCTTCTGGGGCCGACGCGCCTGCCGGATCGCGGTGACGTCTGCGGCGGTCGTCCGTGTCTCGGTACTGCCAACCTATCCCGCCGAGCGCCGCGACGGGAGGGTGGATCCGGGGACGTCGGCGGGTCCGTCGTAGAATGGATGCCGCGATCCACCCCCCAACCGGTCGCCTCTTCCGGTCTGCCCCGCCATGACACGAACCACTTCCGCGCGCCTGTCAGGACTCGACGGACTCCGAGCCGTCGCCGTCCTGCTGGTCGTCGTGTACCACCTCTTCCCGGCGCTTCCGAGCGGATTCCTCGGCGTCGACGTGTTCTTCGTGATCTCCGGCTTCCTCATCACGACGCTGCTGATGCGCGAGCGCGAACAGGACGGCCGCATCGGGCTCGCCTCGTTCTGGCGGCGCCGGGCTCGACGCCTGCTGCCCGCGATCGCCGTGATGGTGCTCGTCTGCAGCTCGATCGCGTGGCTGATCGGCGGCGACGTGCTCGTGGGCGTCGGCGGGCAGCTGTTGGGCGCCGCGACCTTCGCCTACAACTGGGTCGCGATCGCCGCCGGCTCGTCGTACTTCGGCGGCGGATCGTTCGACGCGACCGCGCCGGAGCTCTTCCGCAACCTCTGGTCGCTCGCCGTCGAAGAGCAGTTCTACCTGCTCTGGCCACTGCTGCTGCCGGCCGTCCTCGCGCTGCGGAGCTGGCGCACTCCGGTCGCCGTCGGGCTGGCCGCGGCATCCGCCGGGCTCGCCGTCCTGCTCGCCGGCGACGTCACCCGCGTCTACTACGGCACCGACACCCACGCGTTCGGTCTGCTCCTCGGGGTCGCACTCGCGTTCCTGCGCCCTGCCTCCCACGCGAAGGGCGTCCCCGCGCCGGTCGGCGCCGCCGCCGTCGCCGGTGTCGTCGCGCTCGCGTTCGTCACGCCGGGGACGGATGCGGCGACGTTCCCAGGGTTGCTGGTGGCGGCATCCGTCCTGTCCGCCGTCGCGATCGCCGCGGCGGTGCGCCCCGGATCGCCGCTCGGGCGCGCGCTGGACGTCGCGCCGCTGCAGTGGATCGGCGAGCGGTCGTTCGGCATCTACCTCTGGCACTGGCCGATCGTCGTGCTCATGACGGTCGCGACGACGGGGGTCTCGCCCGACGTCGAGGTGCCGCTCCCGGTCGGCGCCATAACGCTGGCCCTGTCGCTCATCGTGGCCGAGCTCTCGTACCGCTTCGTCGAGCAGCCCGTGCGCCGTCGCGGCCTGCGCGCGACGCTGCGAGGTGCGGCACGCGCGTTCGGCGCAGGCCCGGCGCGCCGCCTCGCCGCGACCGCCGCGGTCGCCGCGGGTGCGCTGCTCATCGCGGGCACGTCCGCCGCCGTCGCCGACGCGCCGACCGTCGCCTCGAGTCAGGCGGTCGTCGAGCACGGTCGCGAGGCGTTGGACGCGGCATCCCGCACCCGCGCCTCGCACGCCCAGACACTGCCCGGAGCCGCCGTCCGCAGCGAGGACCCGGTGCTGCGGCCGCAGTGCCCGACCGCGAACCTGTCCGATGACGAAGGGCTCTGCACGGCGCCCGATGGTCGCCCCGCTCCCCCGGCGCCGGCACGCGTCGCCGGCGACCGCGTCACCGCCGTCGGCGACTCGGTCATGCTCGCCTCGGCGCCGAGCCTGCTCGAGCGGATGCCGGGCGTCGAGATCGACGCGAAGGTGTCACGCCCGATGTCGGCGGGCGTCGGCATCCTGTCGCGACTCGCGGATGCCGGAGACCTCGGCGACTACGTCGTGGTCGGGCTCGGGACGAACGGCGCGATCTCCGAGGACGACCTCAGCCGCATCCGCTCGGAGATCGGACACGACCGCACCCTCGTCCTCGTGACGGCGTACGCGCCGCGAGACTGGATCCCCGGAGTCAACGCCGACCTCGAGGCCTTCGCGAGCCACACACCCGGCGTCGTCGTGGCGGACTGGTCGGCCGCGATCGGCCGGCACACGGACCTGCTGGCGGGCGACGGCATCCACCCCGGACGAGCCGGCGGCGACATCTACGCCGACGCCGTCTCGACCGCCATCGAGGATGTCGAGAACGGCCGCGCCGAGCTGCAGTACCGCCTCGAGCTCGCGCAGTGGGCCGTCGGCGACACCTTCACCCGCCCCTGACCCGCTCGTCGGCCCCGCTCCGCGCACGTGGCCCGTGCGTCGGCACCCCCGCCAGCGGGTCCACATCATGTGCTCCGGACGACTGCACCCATCCCGAACGGTCCGCAGCGTGTGCTCTCGTCCGGAGAACATGATCTGGACACAGAGAGGATGCCCCGACGCGACGCCCGTGAGGGCACGAGAAAGGGCCCGCCCCGAAACGGGGGCGGGCCCTCGGATTCCCTCCGAAGAGGGAGCCTTACTTGGCCTCGTCGGCCTTCTCGTCCTCGGACGCGACGGCGTCCTCGGCGGTGGCTTCGGCCGCGGCGCCCTCCTCGGGCGACTCGGCACCGGCGTCGGTGGCGTCCTCAGCGGGCGTCTCGACCTCGGTCTCGTCCGCGGCGGGCTCCTCAGCGGCCGGCGCAGCCGCAGCCGGAGCAGCCTTCTTCGTCGACTTCGCCTTCGGGGTGACGGGCTCGAGGACGAGCTCGATCACGGCCATGGGCGCGTTGTCGCCCTTGCGGTTGCCGACCTTCGTGATGCGGGTGTAGCCACCCTCACGCTCGGCGACCAGCGGCGCGATCTCGGCGAAGAGCTCGTGCACGACGGACTTGTCGCCGATGACCGAGAGGACGCGACGGCGGGCGTGCAGGTCGCCGCGCTTCGCGAACGTGACGAGACGCTCGGCGAAGGGACGCAGGCGCTTCGCCTTGGTCTCGGTCGTGGTGATCGACTTGTGCGTGAACAGCGCGGCAGCGAGGTTCGCCAGCAGAAGACGCTCGTGGGCGGGGCCGCCACCGAGGCGGGCACCCTTCGTGGGCTTGGGCATGTCAATTACTCCAGGTGAAAAAAGTCAGTCGAGGGACCGGAAGACCGGACCGGCTCAAACGGTCTCGTCGTCGTAGCCGCCGTAGAAGTGCGCGCCGTCGAACCCGGGAACCGAGTCCTTCAGCGACAGACCGAGCGAGACAAGCTTGTCCTTGACCTCGTCGACCGACTTCTGACCGAAGTTGCGGATGTTCATGAGCTGCGTCTCCGAGAGGGCGACGAGCTCGGACACCGTGTTGATGCCCTCGCGCTTGAGGCAGTTGTACGACCGGACCGACAGGTCGAGGTCCTCGATCGGCATCGAGAGCTCGTTGGTCAGGACCTCGGCGACCGGCGCGGGGCCGATCTCGATGCCCTCGGCCTCGACGTTCAGCTCGCGGGCGAGACCGAACAGCTCGACCAGCGTGCGACCGGCCGATGCGACGGCGTCGCGAGGGCTGATCGACGACTTGGTCTCGACGTCCAGGACCAGCTTGTCGAAGTCGGTGCGCTCACCGGCACGGGTGGCGTCGACGCGGTAGCTGACCTTGAGCACGGGCGAGTAGATCGAGTCGATCGGGATCTGACCGGCCTCGGCGTACTCGTTGCGGTTCTGCGTCGCCGAGACGTAGCCGCGGCCTCGCTCGATCGTGAGCTCGAGCTCGAACTTCGCCGAGTCGTTGAGCGTCGCGATGACCAGGTCGGGGTTGTGCACCTCGACACCCGCCGGAGCGGAGATGTCGGCGGCGGTGACCTCACCGGCGCCGGTCTTGCGCAGGTACGCGGTGATCGGCTCGTCGCGCTCGCTGGAGACCACCAGCTGCTTGATGTTGAGGATGATCTCGGTGACATCCTCCTTCACGCCCGGGACGGTGCTGAACTCGTGCAGCACGCCGTCGATGCGGATGCTGGTGACGGCGGCACCCGGGATCGAGGAGAGCAGGCTGCGACGCAGCGCGTTGCCGATCGTGTAGCCGAAGCCCGGCTCGAGGGGCTCGATGACGAATCGGCTGCGGAAGTCGCCGACCTTCTCCTCGGTCAGAGTGGGACGCTGTGCAATGAGCACTATGTGTTCCTTTCAGTCACGTGACCGCTATATGACACGTGCAGTTGGTGAGGTGTTGAGTTGTGTCCGGGATGCCGGGGGCGCGCACCGTGGCACGGCGCCCACCGGCATCCGAAAAGAGGATCAGACGCGGCGGCGCTTCGGGGGACGGCAGCCGTTGTGGGCCTGCGGCGTCACGTCCTGGATCGAACCGACCTCGAGACCTGCAGCGGTCAGCGAGCGGATCGCGGTCTCGCGACCCGAGCCCGGACCCTTGACGAAGACGTCGACCTTCTTGACACCGTGCTCCTGCGCCTGGCGCGCAGCGGACTCGGCAGCCATACCGGCGGCGTACGGGGTCGACTTGCGCGAGCCCTTGAAGCCGACGCCACCCGAGGAGGCCCAGCTGATGACGGCGCCCGAGGGGTCGGTGATCGAGACGATCGTGTTGTTGAACGTCGACTTGATGTGGGCCTGGCCCAGCGCGATGTTCTTCTTCTCCTTGCGACGCGGCTTGCGCGCCGAGGACTTGGCCTGTGCCATGTGAGTGTTCTCCTAAACCTGTGGCGGCCGCGCTTTAGCGCGCCTTCTTCTTGCCGGCGACGGTGCGCTTCGGGCCCTTGCGGGTACGAGCGTTGGTCTTCGTGCGCTGGCCGCGCACGGGCAGGCCGCGACGGTGGCGGATGCCCTCGTACGAGCCGATCTCGACCTTGCGGCGGATGTCGGCGGCGACCTCGCGGCGAAGGTCACCCTCCACCTTGTACGTGCCTTCGATGTGGTCGCGGAGTGCGACGAGCTGCTCGTCCGAGAGGTCCTTGACGCGGATCGACTCGTCGATGCCGGTCGCGCTGAGGATCTCGACGGAGCGGGTACGGCCGATGCCGTAGATGTAGGTGAGGGCGATCACCACGCGCTTGTCGCGCGGGATGTCTACGCCGGCAAGACGTGCCATGCGATGTCTCCTAGGAGGTAGTGGAGGTGTGGAGCAGGATCGGTGCTCGGGCCTCCGACCCGAGGTGTCCCCCGCCGGAGCGGGTTCTGATCCTGCCGAGATGTATTGAGTTGTGAGCTTGCATGCCGCGCGGGGCGCGGCATCCGATCAGCCCTGGCGCTGCTTGTGACGCGGGTTCGACTTGCAGATGACCATGACGCGACCGTGGCGACGGATGACCTTGCAGTGGTCGCAGATGGGCTTGACGGAGGGGTTGACCTTCATGATGTTCCTGATTCGCTGTCTTCGCCGACACGCGCAGTCGCGCGCGGCGTTACTTCTCGACCGGTCTCAGCGGTAGCGGTAGACGATGCGACCACGCGTGAGGTCGTAGGGCGAGAGCTCCACGACGACGCGGTCCTCGGGGATGATGCGGATGTAGTTCTGCCGCATCTTTCCGGAGATCGTGGCCAGGACCTTGTGACCGTTGCTCAGCTCGACGCGGAACATCGCGTTCGGCAGAGCCTCGGAGATCACGCCCTCGATCTCGATGACACCGTCTTTCTTCGCCATACGCTCGCTTACAGTTGGCAGACCGGTCGGTCTGCGGTGGGTGGGATTGTGGTGACACGCCGAAAAAGGCGCAAGGCACCAAAGATGTAGTGTACGTGATATCGGAGCGTCACGCCACTCGAGGCGAACGTCGGCTCACCGCGAGGTGAGGTTCGCGAGGATGTCGGTCTCGGGGTCGAAGGTCACCGGCACCAGCTGGTCGTTGACCATCAGGGTCGGCGTGCCGTTCGCGCCCTCGGGCAGCGTCTGCTGCTTCGCGAAATCGATGAACTCGTGGTCGAGGATCGACTTCTCGAGGTCCGCGGTCACGTCGACGCCGGCATCCTTCGCGAGCTGCACCAGCTCCTCGTCGGTCAGGCCGGGCGTGCCCTCGGCGGGCTGCTTGTCGTAGAGGGCGACGAAGAACGCGTACGCGTTGTCGGGGTCGGCCTCGGCGACGGCGTACATCGCGGATGCCGAGCGGCTGGAGTACTCGGTGCCCTGCGACGCGCGGTCGAGGATCGAGACGGGGTGGACCTCGAGGGTGATGCTGCCGTCCTCGATGAGACCCGCAATGGTCTCGCCCTCGGTCTCTTCGAACTGCCCGCAGTAGGGGCACATGAAGTCGACGTACGTCGCGACGGTGTCGGGGCCGTCGCCGAACGAGATCGCGCCGGTCTCCTCGTTGATCTGGCCCGCGGCCGGAGCCTCGACGGGCGTGACCGAGGTCGCCGAGTTGTTGAGGAGTGCGACGACGGCCACGACGGCGACGAGCGCCACCACCACCCCCGCGCTGATCCAGATCGCGAACCAGTTGGTCTTCGGGGCGGCCGTGGCCATGGTGCAGGTCCTCTCAGGAGATGGGGGTCGGCGTGACGCCGAACGCGGCGAGCTTCGCGGCACCGCCGTCGGGTGCGGTGAGCACCCAGATGCCTCCATCGTGCACTGCGACGCTGTGCTCCCAATGAGAGCCGTCGGTGCCGTCCACCGTGCTGACGGTCCAGTCGTCGTCCTCGACGAGGGTGGCCTCGTCGCCCGCGACGACCATCGGCTCGATGGCGACGCAGAGGCCTGGCTTCACCTCGGGGCCGAGGTCCGACACCCGGTAGTTGAAGACGGTCGGGCCTTCGTGCATCTTTCGCCCGATCCCGTGCCCGACGTAGTCGCGGAGGATGCCGTAGCCCTCCCCCGACGACTCGATGTAGGTCTGCACGGCATCACCGATCTCGCCCACACGGCGGGCGTTCGCAAGCGCCGCCACACCCGCCCAGAGCGAGCCCTCGGTGACGTCGGAGAGACGCTGACGCGCTGCGACGAGGTCGGGCCGGTCGGGGTCGGGGACGACGACGGTGATCGCCGAGTCGCCGTTCCAACCCTGGAACTGCGCACCGCAGTCGATGGAGACGATGTCACCGGGCGCGAGCGCGCGCTCCCCCGGGATGCCGTGCACGACCTGCTCGTTGACCGAGATGCACGTGGTGTGCCGGTAGCCGCGGACGAGCTGGAAGTTCGACTCGGCGCCGCGGGCGACGATCGTGTCGTGGGCGATGGCATCGAGCTCGGCCGTCGTCACACCCGCGACCACCGAGGGCCGCAGCGCATCGAGGGCCGCAGCCGTGATGAGACCGGGCTCCACCATGGCCCGCAGCTGGGCCGACGACTTGTAGATCGAGCGGCGGAAGGCCATCAGGCGGTGACGCCGCGCGCGGCGAGTGCCGCCGTGATGCGCTCGGTGATCTCGTCGAGCGATCCGACACCGTCGATCTCGTCGACGACGCCGCGCTCGCGGTACACGTCGAGGATCGGCGCGGTCTCGGACTCGTAGATCGACAGACGCTTCGCGATCGACTCCTCGTTGTCGTCGGCACGACCCTGCTCGGCGGCGCGGCGCGAGAGGCGGGCGATCGACTCGTCGCGCGGGACCGAGAGTTCGATGACGGCGGTCAGGGGCTCGCCGCGTCCGTCGAGGAACGCGTCGAGGTCACGGACCTGGCCGAGGTTGCGGGGGTACCCGTCGAGCAGGAAGCCGGTCGCGGCATCCGACTGTTCGAGGCGGTCGCGCACGATCTCGCTCGTCAGCTCGTCGGGAACCAGGTCGCCGGCGTCGATGATCGCCTTGACCTTGAGACCCAGCTCGGTGCCCTCCTTGACATTGGCGCGGAAGACGTCGCCCGTCGAGACGGCCGGCACGCCGAATCGTTCGGCGATCCGAGCCCCCTGCGTCCCCTTGCCAGAGCCCTGCGGACCGATGATCAGGAGGCGGGCGGGGGTCTGCGTCATCGGAGGAGTCCTTCGTAGTGGCGCTGCTGGAGCTGGGCGTCGATCTGCTTCACCGTCTCGAGACCGACACCGACGATGATGAGGATCGAGGCGCCGCCGAACGGGAAGTTCTGGTTCGCACCGACGGTCGCGAGGGCGATCAGCGGGAGCAGGGCGATGAGGCCCAGGTAGATCGAGCCCGGCAGCGTGATGCGCGTCAGCACGTAGTCGAGGTACTCGGCGGTGGGACGACCCGCACGGATGCCGGGGATGAACCCGCCGTACTTCTTCATGTTGTCGGCGACCTCGACAGGGTTGAACGTGATCGCGACGTAGAAGTAGGTGAACCCGATGATGAGCAGGAAGTAGACCGCCATGTAGAGCGGGTGGTCACCTGTCGTGAAGTTCGACTGGATCCACGAGACCCACTCGGGCACGCTGCCGTCGGCGGCGGGGTTCGCGTTGAACTGCGCGATGAGGGCCGGGATGTACAGCAGCGACGACGCGAAGATGACGGGCACGACGCCGGCCATGTTCACCTTGATCGGGATGTAGGTGTTCGAGCCGCCGAGGGTGCGGCGACCGACCATGCGCTTGGCGTACTGCACAGGGATGCGCCGCTGCGACTGCTCGACGAAGACGACGAGCGCGACGGTCGCGATGCCGACGACCAGGACGAGGAGGAAGACCTCGAAGCCGCGGGCGAGGTTGATGCTCCACAGCGCCGACGGGAAGGTCGCCGCGATGGACGTGAAGATCAGCAGCGACATGCCGTTGCCGATGCCGCGCTCGGTGATGAGCTCGGCCATCCACATGATGAGGCCGGTTCCGGCGGTCATGGTGATGATCATGAGCAGCTGCGCCCACCACGCCTCGTCGGTGAGGAGCTGCTCGCACTCGGCGATGCCGGTGATGCCGAACAGCTGCCCGGAGCGGGCGACGGTGACGAGCGTGGTCGACTGGAGGAGCGCCAGCGCGATCGTCAGGTACCGGGTGTACTGGGTCAGCTTGGCCTGACCGGCCTGACCCTCCTTGTACAGCGTCTCGAAGTGCGGGATCACGACGCGCAGCAGCTGCACGATGATCGTGGCCGTGATGTACGGCATGACGCCCAGCGCGAAGATCGACAGCTGCAGCAGTGCGCCGCCCGAGAACAGGTTCACGAGCGAGAGGAGACCCTCGGTCGAGTTCGTCTGCTCGAGGCAGGACTGCACGTTCGGGAAGTCGACGAACGGCGCCGGGATGTGCGCACCGAATCGGTAGATCGCGATGATGCCGAGCGTGAAGCCGATCTTCCGACGCAGATCCGGAGTGCGGAAGACCCGCGCGATAGCGCTGAACAAAGGGATTTCCTCCAGTGGGATGCCGGGCGCGTCGGAGCGCGCCGCATTCCAACATACGGCAACAGGGGCCGGAGGTTCCCCTCCGGCCCCTGGCACGTGATTACTTGATCGAACCGCCTGCGGCGACGATCTTCTGCTCGGCGGAACCCGAGACCTTGTCGACGGAGACCGTCAGCGCGACCGAGATGTCGCCGGTGCCGAGCACCTTGACCTTCTCGTTCTTGCGGACGGCACCCTTGGCGACGAGGTCGCCCACGGTGACGTCGCCACCGGTCGGGTACAGCTCGGCGAGCTTGTCGAGGTTGACCACCTGGTACTCGACGCGGAACGGGTTCTTGAACCCGCGCAGCTTCGGCGTACGCATGTGGAGGGGCATCTGCCCACCCTCGAAGCCCACCTTCACCTGGTAGCGAGCCTTCGTACCCTTGGTACCGCGGCCCGACGTCTTACCCTTCGAGCCCTCACCGCGACCGACACGGGTCTTCGCGACGTTGGCACCGGGGACCGGACGCAGGTGGTGGACCTTCAGCACGCCGGGGCGCGCCGCATCCTTCTTCGGGGCGGCCTTGTCGGCAGCGGGCTTGGCCGCAGCCTTCTTGGTCGCCGGCTTCTTGGCCTTGGGCTCGACGGCCTCGACCGTCGCGTCCTTCTTCTCAGCCATCAGTCGATCTCCTCAACCTTCACGAGGTGTGCGACGGTCTTGATGTACCCGCGCGTCTGCGCGTCATCGGGACGAACGACGGAGTCGTTGATCCGCTTCAGACCGAGCGAACGCAGCGTGTCGCGCTGGTTCTGCTTCTCGCTCACCTTGGACTTGACCTGGGTCACCTTCAGACGGGCGGCCATCATGCACCAACCTTCGCAGCCTTGGCAGCCTCGGCCTCGGCGCGGACCAGACGGGCCGGAGCGACCTGATCGAAGTCCAGGCCACGGCGCGCGGCGACCGCACGGGGCTCCTCGAGCTGCTTCAGCGCCTCGACCGTCGCGTGGACGATGTTGATCGTGTTGGACGATCCGAGGGACTTCGACAGGACGTCGTGGATACCGGCGCACTCGAGCACGGCGCGGACCGGACCACCGGCGATGACACCGGTACCGGCAGCGGCCGGACGCAGCAGCACCACACCGGCGGCTGCCTCACCCTGCACCGGGTGCGGGATGGTGGAGCCGACGCGGGGCACGCGGAAGAAGTTGCGCTTGGCCTCTTCGACACCCTTCGAGATGGCGAGGGGGACCTCACGCGCCTTGCCGTAGCCGACGCCGACGAGACCGTTGCCGTCACCCACGACGACGAGCGCCGTGAAGCTGAAGCGGCGGCCACCCTTGACGACCTTCGACACGCGGTTGATCGTGACGACGCGCTCCAGGAACTGGTTGTCGCCCCGGTCGCGCGAGTTGCGGTCGCGGGTCTGGCTGCGCTCGCGGCCACCGCGACGCGGCTCACGCTCGCGCTCGGCGGGCGCCTCGGCCGTAGCCGCAGCCGCAGCGGGCTGCTCGGTCGCGGTCACTTCGTTCTCCTTGTTCTCGGTCACAGGTTCAGACCTCCTTCGCGAGCGCCGTCGGCGATCGCAGCGACGCGGCCCGCGTAGCGGTTGCCGCCGCGGTCGAACACGACCGACTCGATGCCCGCAGCCTTCGCACGCTCGGCGACGAGCTCGCCGACCTTGCGGGCCTTGGCGGTCTTGTCACCCTCGAACGAACGCAGGTCCGCTTCGAGCGTCGAGGCGGAAGCCACGGTGAAGCCCTTGGCGTCGTCGACCAGCTGGACGAAGACGTGGCGGGCGGAGCGGGTCACGACGAGACGCGGACGCGCCTCGGAGCCCACGATCTTCTTGCGAAGACGGGCATGACGACGCGAACGTGCGTCGGACTTCGACTTCAGAGCCATCGTTACTTACCACTCTTTCCGGCCTTGCGGCGAACGACCTCGCCCGCGTACCGCACACCCTTGCCCTTGTAGGGCTCGGGCTTGCGGATCTTGCGGATGTTGGCAGCTGCCTCGCCGACGGCCTGCTTCGAGATACCGGCGACGGTGACCTTGTTGTTGCCCTCGACGGTGAGCGTGATGCCCGCGGGAGCCTCGACCAGGACGGGGTGCGAGAAGCCGAGCGCGAACTCGACCGACGTGCCCTTCTGTGCGACGCGGTAACCGGTGCCGACGACCTCGAGGCCCTTGGAGTAGCCCTGGGTCACGCCGATGATGTTGTTGTTGATGAGGGTGCGAGTGAGTCCGTGCAGTGCACGCGACTCGCGCTCGTCGTCGGGACGGGAGACCAGTACCTGGTTCTCCTCGACCTTCGCCTCGATGGGGCGCGCGACGGTGAGCGAGAGCTCGCCCTTCGGGCCCTTGACGACGACGTCCTGGCCGGTGACCGTGACGGTCACGCCGGCGGGGATGTCGATGGGAAGACGTCCAATACGCGACATGTCAGATCACCACACGTAGGCGAGGACTTCCCCGCCGACGCCCTTCTGCTCGGCCTGGCGGTCCGTGAGGAGGCCAGAGGAGGTGGACAGGATCGCGACGCCCAGGCCACCGAGGACCCGGGGGAGCTCGGTCGACTTCGCGTACACGCGGAGACCGGGCTTCGAGACGCGCTTGATGCCGGCGATCGACCGCTCGCGGTTCGGGCCGTACTTGAGCGTCAGGGTGAGGGTCTGACCGACACGCGCGTCGGAGACCTCCCAGCCGGAGATGTAGCCCTCCTGCTGGAGGATCTCGGCGATGTGGGTCTTGAGCTTGGAGCTCGGCAGCGCGACGGCGTCGTGGTGCGCCGAGTTCGCGTTGCGCAGACGGGTCAGCATGTCTGCGACCGGGTCTGTCATCGTCATGGGTGATGTCCTTTAGTCATGAGGTTTCGACTGCCGTTACACGACAGGCGACCTTCGATGAATGATCGATATTCAGTTGTGCAGTCGTTCGGCCCCGGAGCACGCCCCGAGGCCGAACGATCGATCTTATCGGATCACGCCTGGGCGTCAGCCGACTTGAACGGGAAGCCCAGGTGCTTCAGCAGCGCCCGACCCTCGGCATCCGTCTTCGCCGTGGTGACGATCGTGATGTCGAAGCCGCGGACGCGGTCGATGCGGTCCTGGTTGATCTCGTGGAACACCGACTGCTCCTGGAGACCGAAGGTGTAGTTGCCGTTGCCGTCGAACTGCTTGTCCGACAGACCGCGGAAGTCGCGGATGCGGGGCAGGGCGAGGTTGACGAGACGGTCGACGAACTCCCACGCACGGTCGCCACGGAGGGTGACGTGCGCGCCGATGGCCTGGCCCTCACGCAGCTTGAACTGCGCGATGGACTTGCGGGCCTTGGTGACGACCGGCTTCTGGCCGGTGATCTTCGTGAGGTCGTCGACCGCACCCTCGATCACCTTGCTGTCGCGCGCAGCCTCACCGACACCGGTGTTGACGACGACCTTGACGAGACCGGGGATCTGCATGACGTTCGGGTAGCCGAACTCGTCCTGCATCGCCTTCTTGATCTCGGCCTGGTACTTCTGCTTCAGGCGGGGCTGGATCTTGCCAGCCTCCACGGCAGTTGCGTTGCTCATGTTCAGAGGTCCTTGCCGCTCTTCTTTGCGTAGCGGACGCGGACGGTGCGCTTGACGCCGTCCTTCGTCTGCTCCTCGACGCGGTGGCCGACACGGGTCGGCTTCTTGGTCGACGGGTCGACCAGCGCCACGTTGGAGATGTGGATCGGGGCTTCCATCGTCTCGATGCCGCCCGTCTTGGTGCCGCGCTGCGACTGGCCGACGCGGGAGTGCTTCGTGATGTAGTTCACACCCTCGACCACGACGCGGTTCTGCTCGACGAGGACCTCGAGGACCTTGCCCTGCTTGCCGCGGTCGCCGCCCTTGTCCTGCTTGCGGCCGCTGATGACCTGAACCAGGTCACCCTTCTTGATGTTCGCCATGATCAGATGACCTCCGGGGCCAGCGAGACGATCTTCATGAACTTCTTGTCACGAAGCTCACGACCGACCGGTCCGAAGATGCGGGTGCCGCGGGGCTCCCCGTCGTTCTTCAGGATGACGGCGGCGTTCTCGTCGAACTTGATGTACGAACCGTCGGGACGACGGGTCGACTTGACCGTGCGGACGATAACCGCCTTGACGACGTCGCCCTTCTTGACGTTGCCGCCCGGGATCGCGTCCTTGACGGTCGCCACGATGATGTCGCCCACACCCGCGTAGCGGCGGTTGGAACCACCGAGCACGCGGATCGTGAGCAGCTCCTTGGCGCCGGTGTTGTCGGCGACCTTGAGGCGAGACTCGTTCTGGATCATTGCTTACTTCGCCTTCTCGAGAATCTCGACCAGACGCCAGCGCTTGGTGGCGCTCAGCGGGCGGGTCTCGTTGATGAGGACGAGGTCGCCGATGCCGGCGGTGTTCTGCTCGTCGTGAGCCTTCACCTTCGACGTGCGGCGGATGACCTTGCCGTAGAGGGGGTGCTTCACGCGGTCCTCGACCTCGACGACGATCGTCTTGTCCATCTTGTCGCTGACGACGTAGCCACGGCGGGCCTTGCGGTACCCACGGGCGTTGACGTCGCGGACGTCGTGCTCGGCCGACTCGTGACCAGCGGCCACGGTCGCCTTCGCGGCATCCTTCTTCTCAGCCATCACTCGGCCTCTTCCTTCGCGGCCTCAGCGGACTCGTCCGCCTTCTTGGCCTTGCTCTTCTTCGCCTTGGTGGCCGTCTCGGCCGGAGCGGGAGTGGCACGGATGCCGAGCTCGCGCTCACGGATGACGGTGTAGAGCCGCGCGATGTCGCGCTTGACCGCACGGATGCGGCCGTGGCTCTCGAGCTGGCCGGTGGCCGACTGGAAGCGCAGGTTGAACAGCTCTTCCTTGGCCTTGCGCAGCTCCTCCACGAGGCGCTGGTCTTCGAACGTGTCCAGCTCGCTCGGGGCGAGCGTCTTGGTGCCGACAGCCATTACGCGTCGCCCTCCTCGCGCTTGATGATGCGTGCCTTGAGCGGCAGCTTGTGAATGGCACGGGTCAGGGCCTCACGAGCGAGTTCCTCGTTGACGCCAGCGACCTCGAAGAGGACGCGACCCGGCTTGACGTTGGCGACCCACCACTCGGGCGAACCCTTACCGGAACCCATGCGGGTCTCAGCAGGCTTCTTCGTGAGCGGACGGTCGGGGTAGACGTTGATCCACACCTTTCCACCACGCTTGATGTGACGCGTCATGGCGATACGAGCGGACTCGATCTGACGGTTCGTCACGTACGCGGGGGTGAGGGCCTGGATGCCGAACTCGCCGAAGCTGACCTTGGTGCCACCGGTGGCCGCACCGTCACGCTTCGGGTGGTGCTGCTTGCGGTACTTGACCTTGCGGGGAATAAGCATCAGGCTGACGCTCCTTCTGCGACGGGAGCCTCCGCGCGCGGGCCACGACGGCGGTCGCCGCCACGGTCGCGCGAGGGCTTCTGGTTGGCCTGCTCGCGAGCGAGCTCCTTGTTGGTCAGGTCGCCCTTGTAGATCCAGACCTTCACGCCGATGCGGCCGAAGGTGGTCTTCGCCTCGTAGAAGCCGTAGTCGATGTTCGCGCGGAGGGTGTGCAGGGGCACACGGCCTTCGCGGTAGAACTCCGAGCGGCTCATCTCGGCGCCGCCGAGGCGGCCGGAGACCTGGATGCGGACGCCCTTGGCGCCTGCGCGCTGCGCGCCCTGCAGACCCTTGCGCATCGCGCGGCGGAAGGCCACACGTGCGGAGAGCTGCTCGGCGATGCCCTGCGCGACGAGCTGAGCGTCGGCCTCGGGGTTCTTGACCTCGAGGATGTTCAGCTGGATCTGCTTGCCGGTGAGCTTCTCGAGGTCGGCGCGGATGCGCTCGGCCTCGGCGCCGCGGCGACCGATCACGATGCCCGGGCGGGCGGTGTGGATGTCGACGCGGACGCGGTCACGCGTGCGCTCGATCTCGATGTTGCTCACGCCGGCACGGTCGAGCGACGTCGTCAGCAGGCGACGGATCTTGACGTCCTCCGCCACGTAGTCGGCGTACCGCTGCCCGGGCTTGGTGGAGTCCGAGAACCAGCGCGACACGTGGTCGGTGGTGATGCCGAGGCGGAAGCCGTACGGGTTGACTTTCTGTCCCATTACTTGCTCGCCTTCTTGGTGTCAGCCGCAGCGGTGTCAGCGACCTCGGGGGTCGAGAGCACCACGGTGATGTGGCTGGTGCGCTTCTTGATCTGGAACGCGCGACCCTGGGCGCGGGGCTGGAAACGCTTCAGCGTCGTGCCCTCGTCCACGTAGGCGTTCTTCACGTACAGGTCCTGCTCGTCCAGGAACTCGCTGTCCTTATCGGCCTTGACGCGAGCGTTCGCGACGGCCGAGGCGACGAGCTTGTAGATCGGCTCGCTGGCACCCTGGGGAGCGAACTTCAGGATGGCGAGAGCCTCCTGAGCCTGCTTGCCCTTGATGAGCGCGACGACACGACGAGCCTTCTGAGGGGTCACGCGGATGTGCTTCACACGTGCGATGGATTCCACCATTTGTCTCCTCCTCTTCCTCTCTCTGAGAGCGTCACCGCGTTAGCGGCGACGGCCCTTCTTGTCGTCCTTCTCGTGGCCGCGGAAGGTGCGGGTGGGCGCGAACTCGCCCAGCTTGTGGCCGACCATGGTCTCGGACACGAACACGGGGATGTGCTTGCGTCCGTCGTGCACCGCGATGGTGTGACCCAGCATGGCCGGGATGATCATCGAACGGCGCGACCAGGTCTTGATGACGTTCTTCGAACCCGCTTCGTTCTGCGAGACGACCTTGCGAAGCAGGTGCTCGTCGACGAAGGGGCCCTTCTTCAGGCTGCGAGGCATCTTCCTCTACTCCTACTTCCGCTTCTTGCCGGCGTTGCGACGGCGAACGATCAACTTGTCGCTTTCCTTGTTGGGGTGGCGGGTACGACCCTCAGCCTGGCCCCAAGGAGTGACGGGGTGACGACCACCGGACGTCTTCCCCTCACCACCACCGTGCGGGTGGTCGACCGGGTTCATGGCGACACCACGCACGGTCGGGCGGATGCCCTTCCAGCGGTTGCGGCCGGCCTTGCCCCAGTTGATGTTGGACTGCTCGGCGTTGCCGACCTCGCCGACGGTCGCGCGGCAGCGCGCGTCGACGTTGCGGATCTCGCCCGAGGGCAGACGCAGCTGCGCGTAGGGGCCGTCCTTTGCGACGAGGCGGACCGACGCGCCGGCCGAACGCGCCATCTTCGCGCCGCCGCCGGGGCGGAGCTCGATGGCGTGGATGACCGTACCGGTGGGGATGTTGCGCAGCGGCAGGTTGTTGCCGGGCTTGATGTCAGCGCCGGCACCCGACTCGACGATGTCACCCTGCGACAGCTTGTTCGGGGCGAGGATGTACCGCTTCTCACCGTCGAAGTAGTGCAGCAGCGCGATGCGCGCGGTGCGGTTGGGGTCGTACTCGATGTGAGCGACCTTGGCGTTGATGCCGTCCTTGTCATTGCGACGGAAGTCGATGACGCGGTACTGGCGCTTGTGGCCACCACCGATGTGACGGGTCGTGATGCGGCCCTGGTTGTTGCGACCACCGGTCTTCGCCAGCGGGCGAAGGAGCGACTTCTCGGGCGTCGATCGCGTGATCTCAGCGAAGTCGGCGACCGACGAACCGCGACGACCGGGGGTCGTGGGCTTGTACTTGCGAATAGCCATGTCTCTAGTCCTCTATCCCAGCTGTCAGCCGACGGCCGTGAAGATGTCGATGGTGCCCGACTTCAGGGTCACGATGGCGCGCTTGGTGTCCTTGCGCTTGCCGGTGCCGAAGCGGGTGCGGCGGGCCTTGCCCGGGCGGTTCAGCGTGTTCACCGAAGCCACCTTGACGCCGAAGATCTTCTCGATGGCGAGCTTGATCTCGGTCTTGTCGGCGCGGGGGTCCACGAGGAACGTGTACTTGCCCTCGTCGATGAGCCCGTAGCTCTTCTCGGAGACGACCGGCTTCAGGATGATGTCGCGCGGGTCCTTGTTGACGCTGGTCATGCCGAGACCTCCTCGGTGGAGCCGGCCTTCGCGGCGACGAACGCGTCGTAGGCGGCCTTGGTGAAGACGATGTCGTCGGAGACGAGCACGTCGTAGGCGTTGAGCTGGTCGAACGTGAGCACGTGGACGTACGCGAGGTTGCGGACGCTCTTGACGCTCAGCTCGTCGTCACGCGTGATGACCACGAGGACGTTCTTGGTGGGCGCGAGCGCCGACAGCACCGCAGCGGCGGCCTTGGTCGACGGTGCACCCTCGATGCCGAAGGAGTCGACGACGTGCAGACGGCTGCCCCGAGCGCGGTCGCTGAGCGCGCCCAGCAGGGCGGCGGCGACCATCTTCTTGGGGGTGCGCTGCGAGTAGTTGCGCGGCTTCGGACCGTGGACGATGCCACCACCGGTCATGTGCGGCGCGCGGATCGAGCCCTGGCGGGCGTTACCCGTGCCCTTCTGCTTGAAGGGCTTGCGGCCGGCACCGGAGACCTCACCACGACGCTTGGTCGAGTGGGTGCCCTGGCGAGCCGCCGCGAGCTGCGCGACGACGACCTGGTGGATGAGGGGGATGTTCGTCTTGACGTCGAAGACCTCGGCGGGCAGGTTCACGGAACCGGCCTTGGAGCCGTCGGCCTTCACGACGTCGAGCGCGAGAGTCGAGTCAGCCATGTTCAGGCACCCTTCACTGCGTTGCGGACGTAGACGATGCGGCCACGAGCACCGGGGACGGCGCCCTTGACGAGCAGCAGACCCTTCTCGGCGTCGACGGCGTGCACCGTGAGGTTGAGGACGGTCACGCGCTCGCCACCCATACGGCCGGCCATGCGCATGCCCTTGAAGACGCGGCTCGGGGTCGACGATGCGCCGATCGAGCCGGGCTTGCGGTGGTTGCGGTGCGCACCGTGCGAAGCGGAGACGCCCTTGAAGTTGTGACGCTTCATGACACCCGCGGTGCCCTTGCCCTTGCTGGTGCCGACGACGTCGACCAGCTGGCCGGCCTCGAAGGTGGCATCGACGGTGAGCTCCTGACCGAGTGAGTAGTCAGCGGCATCCGCCGTGCGCACCTCGGTGAGGTGGCGGCGCGGGGTCACACCGGCAGCCTCGAAGTGGGCCGTCTGCGGCTTGTTGACCTTGCGGGGGTCGATCTGGCCGTAAGCGATCTGCACGGCGTTGTAGCCGTCGCGCTCGGGCGTGCGCACCTGGGTCACCACGTTGGGGGCGACTTCGATGACGGTGACGGGAACGACCTTGCCGTTCTCGTCCCAGACCTGGGTCATGCCGAGCTTGGTGCCCAGCAGGCCCTTGGAAACCTTGGAGTTGATGTCAGCCATGATGATCGACCTCAGAGCTTGATCTCGATGTTGACGTCGGCCGGGAGGTCGAGACGCATCAGCGAGTCGACGGCCTTGGGCGTCGGGTCGATGATGTCGATGAGGCGCTTGTGGGTGCGCATCTCGAAGTGCTCGCGGCTGTCCTTGTACTTGTGGGGCGAACGGATGACTGCGATCACGTTCTTCTCGGTCGGAAGGGGCACCGGGCCCACGACCGTCGCGCCCGCACGGGTCACGGTGTCGACGATTTTGCGTGCCGACGAGTCGATGACCTCGTGGTCATACGACTTCAGGCGAATGCGGATCTTCTGTCCCGCCATTGTCTGCTCACTCTCTTTCTCGCGTCGTACCTCGGGGGCATTGGACGCACGGGGCGCTGTCGCGCCGGGCACTTCTTCCCACCCGGAGGCGGGGTTGCTGCACCGCTGTTCTGATGTCAATCCGCGGGAGGACCCGCGGCATCCTCTCCCCCACGCACGCACGCGTGCGGATCCGTTTCCGGGTGGGGTGTGGGGATGTGATGTTCTGCTGCCCGCGGCCTAGGCTGCTCGCCTATGCACTGCCCTGGCAGTGATCCCGCGCGCAAGCGCAGGAATGTGGAACCTGTACAGTCTACGTGCCGTCCGGGCGTGTCGCAAACCCGGGCGTGTCGCGATGCACTACGGGGCTCAGTGGGCGGTCGCGCCGGGCGCGACGACGGCCTTCACGGTGCGCAGGAGGATGTGCAGGTCCTGCACGAACGACCAGTTCTCGACGTAGTAGAGGTCGAGGCGCAGAGCGTCCTCCCAGTCGAGCGAGGACCGCCCGCTGACCTGCCAGAGGCCGCTCATCCCGGGCTTCACGAGCAGGCGGCGGTGCGCGTCGTCGTCATAGAGAGCCACTTCGTGGTCGCGCTGCGGACGGGGACCCACGAGGCTCATGTGGCCGAGGAGGACGTTGAACAGCTGCGGCAGCTCGTCGATGGAGTGCTTGCGGATGAAGCGGCCCACCGGCGTGATGCGCGGGTCGTCGACGACCTTCGACAGCGGCTGGTCGCTCTTGCCCTGGAGGTCGAGGAGGCTCGCGAGCTGATCATCGGCGTCCTGGGACATCGAACGGAACTTGATCATGCCGAACTCGCGCCCACCGCGGCCGATGCGCACCTGGCGGTAGAACACGGGGCCTGAGGAGTCTGCCTTGATCGCCATGGCGGTGATCAGCATGATCGGGCTCGCGAGGGCGATGAGCAGAGCGGAGCCGATCATGTCGAACGTTCGCTTGAAGAACCGCTTGCCGCCCTCGAGCTGCGGGTATTCGATGTGGATGAACGGCAGTCCGGCGGCAGGGGTCGCGTGGATGCGGGGACCCGCCACGTCGGTGAGTGCGGGCGCGACGACCATGTTGGCGTCACGGTCGGCGATCTCCCACCCGATGCGCCGCATCGCGCGGGGGTCGATTTCGTCGCTGCCCGCGATGATCAGGGTGTCGGCGTCGGCGATGTCGAAGGCCTCGATCACGTTGCCGAACCCGCCGATCACGGGGACCCCGCGGATGCTCTCGGAGGGACGGCCGCTCGTGACGACGCCGACGACGTCGAAGCCCGTGCCGTGCGTGCGCCGGATGGACTCGATGACGTGTGCCGCGTTCTCAGGCTCGGCCATGACGACCGTGCGGTAGACGTACTTGTCGGCTGACTGCTGGCGACGCAGCCACTGCCGCATCCCCCAGCGCGAGAGGACGAGCAGACCGATCCCGACGGGGATTGCGATGAGGAAGAGCGCCCGCTGGACCTCGAGCCGGAAGAAGAAGGCGACGGCGATGAGCACCGCCAGCATCATCACCGAGCCGTTGACGACGCGGCGGTACTCCGTCGAACCATTGCCGACGATGTGACGCTCACGACTCTCGGCCATCGTGAGGAACGCGAGCCAGAGTGCTCCGACGATCACGAGCGGGAACCAGCCCCATGAGTCGTCGGGATCGGGCCAGGTGAGCACGATCGGCTCGGGCGGCACGACCGCGGCGCGGAAGATCGCGAGGGTGAGGAGGATGACCAGAGCGTCGGTGACGACGAGCCCGCGCCCGTACAGGCGGGGCCAATCACGGCTGGAGCGCCGTGCGCGCACCACTCTCGCTGCGGTGCGCGCGCGCGTCTCAGCCTTCTTCATGAGCCCCCCTCGGCGGAACAGAGGTCCCCCGCCGAACGCGAACGCTCAGCAACCTCAAAGCCGATACTAACGCGATTTGCGTAACAGGCAGGTTACGGGGTTCAGCGACAGGTGTCGTCGACCGTCACATCGGTGCCGCGGACCGTCGGCGTCGTGCGCACGTCGAGGGGACCGAAGTCGCCGGTGCCGACAAAGGTGGCCGTCACGGTCATCGACTCCCCCGGCGAGAGGCGCGCCTGGAAGGGGGCGACGACACGGCCGAGATCATCGTTGCCCTCACGGAACGTGGAGACTCGGTCGCCCTGCATGTCGACGCTCTCAAGCTCCATGCCCGGAGGCGCGTAGATGAAGACGTGCTTGGAGAAGAAATCGCTGCCGTTGTCGAAGCTCTTCACATAATCCGGCAACGAATCCGCCTGCTCTTGCGACAGATCGAGTTTCAAGGTCGCCGTCCCCGTCACCCGAGTTTCGCCGTCTGCGCAGCTCATCGTCGCCCCGACCGTCGCGTCGAGGTAGTAGTCGATCTTCGAGGCGGATACGTCGCGCGGGTAGATCCCAATGGTCGTCGTGTCGGAGTTGTCCCTCGGAAGGATGCCTGCGATGCGTCCGGCGTTCTCGATCATCGTCTGCGCCTTGTCGTCCGCCATCCAGGCGTACACACTCCCCTGTTGTGCACTCTCGGTGATGGCCCAGACCATGTCCTTCATGTTGACGTTCCCCGAAGAGATCGCGGTGAACACCGAGCTGGCAACAGTCGCGAAGAATGCGTCGGATGCCTTCGCGCCGGCCGGCGTGTAGGCATCCCACCATTCGTAGGACTTGCTGAGCAGGACGTCGACGGCGTTCTCGCTGTTCAGCTCGAAAGGGCCGTCTGGGCCTGGGACGGTGATGGGCCCAGTGGCGAGGAGGATGCGCGAGAGAGCGATGGGGTCGATCGAGATGGCTCCGTCGATCGTGGTGTCATCGATCGTTCTGTTCCAGAATGCTGCGACCATCTGCGCCGCACCCGGCCAGTCAGGGCGACTGGTCGACAGGTTGACGCGCTTGCCGTAATTGGGCCCGTGGATGGCCTGCGTTCCTTCGGGGATCTCGACGCCGATCGACCGCGTGTCACGGTCGAAGATCGCGCTGCTCGCCTGGCCGGTGATCGCGAGGTCGCCATTGTCGGCGCGGATCATCGTCTCGGAAGCCGCGGAGCCCCCCAACGCCAGCGTCTCCGCATTGTTCTGGAAGACCAGCAAATAGTTCTTTGCGCCGTCAGCGCCCAGCAGGGAGGGAAGGATGTCGAGTGTCGGCCCGATCGCCGTGAGCACCTCATCGACCTGCGCGACGCCGTCCGCCACCGGGCCGACGAGTGCGGTGTTGTCAGACAGCGCACTCACTTCTCCTGCCAGGCTCTGCAGGCGTGGCGTCTGCGCCTCGAGCATCGGAAGCGCCCGACGGAGGAGTGCCCCCTCCCCATCCGACTGGAGGGCGAAGATGGGACCCCCGACGTCGTTGGCGACGGCGTCCAGCGTTTCGGAGACGACTCGAACGGCGCGGAGGTTGTCGCCCAGGAACGGCACGATCTCAGCGGCACGCCAGAGGGGGTCATTCGCGGCCGCGGCCGCATCCCCCGCGTCGGCGCTCAACGCTTCGATCGCCTCAGGAATGTCCCCCCCGCTTTGCGCAGCTGCCAACGCGGACTGCGCGGACTCTAGAGACCCCTTCACACTCAGTGCTTTGAAGCCGATCCACACCGCGCAAGCAAGGAGAGCGACGACGACCGCGCCGACGATGATGCCGACACGGCGTCGAGTCGTCAGTTTCTGCCGGGTGCCATCAGTTTCTCGCTGCAGGCGTGCTTCGCGGCGCGTCGGCGGAGTCATTTTTGTCCTTGTTCGCGAGTGGTGGTGGGGAGATGTGTCGGGCCGCGACTCGCACGCTGAACGCCCAGGGGATTCTTCCACATCACCCTGAGGCGTCCGGCCCGCACGACGACCTCCTCCTCGGTGTGGCCGCCCAGCAGAACGCCCCGATGCACGCATGCACCGGGTCGTCCTGCGCGCATTCGAGCTACTTCGTCACACCTGCCGTGGCCTTGCCGCTGCGGATGAAGATGGGGTTCGTCGTGACTTGCACCTTCACGACTCCGCTCTTCGGCTTGACGGTCCGACTCGAACCGTCGAAGTTGACGACGACGACCGGTGAGGTCGTCCTGATGGTCGCAGTTTTCTTGCCCTTCGGGGACCAGACGACGCGGACCGTGTCGTTGGCGGGTCCGAACGCGCGCGACACGACACCGGCGCCAGCCTTGTCAGCCGCTCGGTACGACCGGCCCCCCAACTGGGTGATTGTGAGGGCCTGCGCGAAACCCGCCTGCTTGGGGGCGAGGCCGGCCACGGAACTCTTCGGGTGCTCGTAGAGCCCGAAGTTGCTTTCCTGATCGCGCGGATTCGGACCATCGTTGATGAGGTCGTACCAGTAGAACTGCTTGGCACCGCTCGCGAGGGCGGTCACCGAGGATCGCATGAGAACCGATGCCTGCTCAGTCTGGGTTCGGTTGCCGGTGCGGGAGGACGTACCAAGCTCCGTCACCCACACCGGTCGGTTGGCCTTGCCGAACTTCTTCATACTCGCGCGCGACTTCGACATGATGCCCGTCAGCGCTTCGGGGTTCCCAGTCGTCTCGTAGGGATGGAAGCTGACCGCATCCGCGTGCTTCAGCCCGCCTCGCTTCCAGAGGTCATCAAACCACTTCGCGTCATAACGGGCGGTCGACCCAGCCACGATGGGAAGCTTCGGATCGACCTTCCCGACACTGCTGTCCACCGCCCGAAGGAGAGGCAGGTAGCAGGCCGCGGTGGTGCAGCCCGAAGGATTCTTCGGCTTGTGATTGAACTCGTTGAAAACCTCGATGCCCACGAGGTCGAACCTCTTCGCGACGGCCGCGGAGTATTTCCCGTAAGCAGCGATGGCCGCCTTCGAGCGCGGAGCGTACTGATTGCCGTACAGGGCGTTGCCATAGCCGACGATGCCCAACGTCTTCACGCCCTGCGCCGCGAGCCGGTCGAGCGGAGCCGCGTAGACGTTCCAGTCGTACGCACCCTTCTTTTTCTCGACGAGCTGCCAATAGATGTCGTTCCGAGCTTCCGCGATCCCCAGCGCGCGGGCGTGCCGGCCGGAATCCCGATAGATCGCGTTCTCGACGTGCAGGCCCACTCCGAAGCGACGATCCAGCGTGATCCACGGATTCGGGCTGTCGACGACCGCGATCGTTGTCGAGACCGTCTTCTTGTCGCTGGCCTTGACCGTGAGCGAGTACAGCCCCTGGGCGAGACCGGACAGCGGCAGCGCGGTGATCTTCGAGGACGACTTGACCGACCCGCCGGCAGCCCGCTTTCCTGACCGCTTCGCCTCCCAGGTGGTCGTTCCCGCCGGGAGTGCGACGGCGACCGACGCCGTACGGGTGGTCATGACGAGCGAACGATTGAGGATGCCACGCTTCGCTCCGACGCCCTCGAACGAACCGTTGGGGACGACATCAACCCCCGCAGCGGTCCCCGAACGGGCGATGAGTGAGACACCGTCTACGGACATTCCACGCACGGCACCGGTCACCTTGACCCCCACCCGGAGGGAGTGCTCCGCCGCGCCGGTGGTGTACGTGCCTGTGATGCGCTTCCACTTGGAGTCGACTTTGCCGAGACCGATGCTCGACGTCGAGACAGTGAACGAGGCAGGCAGCGAGAGCGCCTTCACGGAAGCCACGCGAACCCACGCAGAGAAGTCGTAGACCGTGCCGGGCTGAACGTCCACAGAAGCGGACGCCGCCTCCTGCGCTTTCCGAATGACAGGGGCGTCGATGCCGAGCGCCAGTGCACCGGCGCGGGCGTAGCCGACCTCGGGGGCGACTTCGGCGATCGCCTCGGGCGCCGCGAGCCGCCAGTGATCGACGGTCGCCTCGGCCCGAGCCGTGCGTGGTAGCGACAGAGGCTTCGCGGAAGCCGAGCGCTGCACACTCGGCGTGGGCGTCTCAGCCGTCACAGACGGCTCCGGGGCGCAGGCGACCGAGCCGACGGTGAGAGCGACGGCGACCAGCACTGCTCCCGCGAGCCGCATCTTCGGGCGTAGGTGGTGGCGGCTCTTCTTGAACGACACGATCGATCCCCATTTCTGATGCGGTCGGATGGGGGACGTGCTGCAAGACGGGCGCTCCCCCGATGACGAAGCGCCACTCCCGACACCCGCCGGGACCCCCGGTCCAGAGTGTACGCGAAGGGTCCGCGCCCGCGTGGCGATCAGGAAGTCGTCTCGCCGCGCTGTGTCAGGATGTCTCCGATGCCTGACTCCAATATGTCTTTGCCGTCAGTAGACGTGGTGGTCCCTGTGTACGGGGGGTGGACTCACGTCGAACCCTGCATCGACAGCCTGCTCTCCCAGTCCCACCCTGTGACCGTCTTCGTCGTTGACGATGCGTCGCCTGATGACACGGCCGACAGGATCGAGGCTCACTTCCCGGGCGTGACAGTTCTGCGGAACGACGAGAACTCCGGATTCGCACGCTCGTGCAATGCCGGTATTCGCGCTGGCCATGGCGAAGTCGTGATCCTGGTCAACAGCGATGTCGAGGCGGCACCAGACATGGCCGAGACCATTGCTCGCTCCTTCGCTCGGGATGAGCGCGCCGGCAGCTCGTCTCCGCTTCTTCTCCAGCCGGACGGTCGCGTCGACGCATACGGAGTGACTGCGGACCCGACACTTGCGGGATTCGTCCGGTTCCACGGCGCAGACGCGCAGCGCGTCGATTCGAACGATCCGATCTCGATCGGGCCATACGGAGCCCTCGCTGGATACCGCCGGACGGCTATCGAAGACGTAGGCCTCCTCGACGAGAACATCTTCATGTACGGCGAGGAGCTCGAGTTGGCTTTCCGTCTCGCCGCCAGCGGGTGGGCGTGCGCGTCAATTCCGCGGGCGCTCGGCTCGCATATCGGTGCAGCAAGCGCCGGGCGCGGTTCGCGACGGCAGCGTCGACTCGCCGGATTCGGGCGCGGTTACACGCTCCGCGTATACGGCGTGCTCCGCGGCCGCTACGCCCTTCGCGCCGCCTTCACGGAGGCGCTCGTGTGCATGCTCAGCGCGATTCGCGATCGAGATCTGCAGTCGCTCATCGGCCGCGCGGAAGGGTGGCGCGAGGGGAAAGGGCTGCCGAGGCGGACTGTGCCCTTGGCCCGGCTCGCCCAGTCCATCTCCCTGCGCGCGTCCCTCAGGATGCGATTGCCGGGGTATTGGGCTCAGCGGGACGCGTCATGAGCATGCAATCGGAGCTCAGCGTGCTCGCCGTCGTCCTGAATTGGAACGGCATCGACGACACCATCTCGTGCCTGGAGCACCTGTTCGCCCAGGACTACCCCTCGCTGGACATCGTGGTGGTCGACAATGCTTCGACTGATGACAGCATCCGTCGGCTGACCGCCCTCGAGGACTCATCGCAGATCACCTTTCTACGAAACAGCGAGAACCTCGGTTTCTCCGGAGGTGTGAACGTCGGGATCGCCTATGCGCTCGACGCCGGCTACGACGCAGTTGCCCTCATCAACAATGACGCCCTCCCTGAGCGGGAGTGGGTGTCACAACTCGTGCACCGTATGGTCGTCACCGGAAGTTCCGTCGCGACCGGCCTCCTCCTCAGCGGCGATGGCGAGACCATCGACAGCACAGGTGACTTCTTCTCGTGGTGGGGTATGCCCTACCCCCGCAACCGCGGTGACCGCACCGCGGCTGCACCGGAGAGCGGACCGGTGTTCGGAGCCTCGGGCGGTGGCACGCTCTACAGAACGACGTTCTTCCGAGACGTGGGCGTCTTTGACGAGCGGTTCTTCGCCTATTTCGAGGACGTCGACCTGAGCTTCAGAGGCCAGCTGAAAGGACATACCTTCCAGTACGTGAAAGAAGCTCGCGCCTACCATGCACGGGGCGCCTCGAGCGCGAAGGTGCCGGGCTTCACGACCCGCCAAACCTTCCGGAACCTGCCCACGCTGTTCTGGCGGAACCTGCCGCTCACCGTGGCAACCCGGGCCATCCCCCGGGCGATCCTGTTGTACGTCATGATTCTTGCGAACGCCGTGCGCACGGGCCGGGGCCGCGACGCCGTCGTGGGGGCGGGTCAGGGGCTCGCGCTACTCGTGCAACATGGGCTCAAGAGCCGTCGGACGATCCAGCGGACGCGTCGGGTCTCCGCTTCCGTTGTAGCCCGAATGCTGACGCATCAGCGGCCGTGGGGGGCGGCCTGATTCGTCACCTCGATGCTCTCGGCACGATCCGCCGCGCCATCGACACTGCGCAGCGCGAGTGCGAGCCCCACCAGGACTCCGTACCAGCCCAGGGTGTGATTGTCACCGGAGAATATCGTCGTGTCCGTCATGCCGTGAAGGAACGTCCAGCAGAGACCCAACAGCACGCTGCAGCGTGCGAGATTCACCTTCGAGAGGATCGGCTCTGATTTCGCCGCCACCAGCGAGTGGATGACGATCACGATCGGCAGGATGGCGAGGACTGCGGTCAGGAGGAACGACACGATGCCGGCGTCCACCCACGCCTGCAGGAGCAAATTGTGGGGTGGCAGTACGCGGAGAGTGGGGTCGCCGGCCAGCTGCGGATTGTTCACGACTCGGTCCACCATGAGCTGGCGCCAGTTGCCGAATCCGAGGCCGAAGAAGGGATGCTGAGGGACCTGCTCGAAGACGAGCCCCCACAGGACGAATCGCTCCTGCGTCGTCCGGACGGCCTCGTCGAATGTCGATGGTCGCACCCACCACACCGCGCCCAGCACCAAAGCCGCGAGGATGGCAACCCCGGCCCCCATAGAGAGGCCCCGCCGAGGACGCCGGAGGGCGACCAGAAGAACGAGCACGATCACCGGCAACACGAGCCCCAAGACGAGCGGGGTCTTCGAACCGGTCGCCACTGACGCGACAAGCGCCAGGCCTGCGATGCCGACGAATGTGCGATTCACCGCCGCTTCGCCGAGCGCGGCAGCCAGCAGCACGCAGGCGCAGAGCGCCATCAAGAGCGACGCTGTGTTGCCGTTGAGGAGCAGCCCTCCCGCCTTGCCTGGATCGAGCACGTTCTCGTACCCGCCCGCGTAGAGCACGTCCACCCCGGGCTCGCTGAGGACGCGTGCGATGGATGACCGCAGGTATGTCTCTTCAAGAGCAGGGAAGGCCCGGAACGAGATGATGAGCAGCGCCTGCGCGACGACGATCGGGGCCGGGATCCACAGCGCTTTGACGAGTCCGGCACCGGAGTCCACAGCCGCGAGCGTGAGCAGGACGAAGGTCAGCAGTGCAGCACTCGTCAGCACGCCGTACGCGGCGGAGCCGAACGAGAACGACCATGCAACAGAGACCAGCTGCCACACCATGAGTGCGAGGAGGGCTACGGGCCACCAACGGCGAAGGAGCAGACGGTACTGCACTAGGAGTCCCGGGAGGAGTCCGGCCTGGATGAAGAGGGCACCCGACATGAATCCGAGTGGGCCGAAGAACTGCAGGAGCGACAGCGCCAGAGCGAGACCGAGGAGGAGCCGCGGGGGCACGCGCAGGGACGCCCAGGCGAGCGCAGCGATCAACACGATCGCCGCAACGACCAGACCGGCCCAGCCGACAGGGTCGAGCGATTGAGTGAACGAAGCAGCCGACCCGATCATTCTTTCCCCCGCGCTCGATCGAAGGCCTGAGACAAGAGGAGCGCATTTCCCCTGAGCGTCCTGGCGACGAGTCTTTCACGTGCCCGGTCCGCGCGCTCCTGCGACTCCGCGCGTTGCCGAAGCGCAACCACGACGAGCTCAGCCAGCCGAGCGGCGTCTCCCGTCGGCGCGTACAGCGCGTCGCTCTCCATGGACACACGAACTCCGCCGATATCGGTCGACACGACCGACGCGCCGCTGAGGGTCGCTTCGGCCGGCGGCAGGTGCCAGCCTTCGGCGTCGCTGCCGCACATGTAGACCGTCGCCTGCTGATACAACGACCGAAGCTCGGGCGGTGCGGGGTCTCGCGTGTATTGGACGTAGTCGGCGAGGTCTGTCGGCCGCTCGTCCTGGCCGAATGCGACCAGTCGTGCGGACGGAAGACGCTCATGGATCTGTTGCAGCGCCGCGATCACGACGTCCGGCCTCTTATAGCTGTGTCGGGACAGCAGCGTGAGCACGACCTCCCCGCGACGATCCAGTGGTGGTCCGAGCGGAAACGCGCCCGCATCGATCGCGTTGGGCAGGAGAACAGACGCCATACCGTGCGCGGCGAGAATCTCCCCGAGCCAGGGCGCGATCACCACACGGACATCGACCTCACGCATGGCCTCGATGATCTGATCGCCACTCGCGGCCCAGGTCTCGAAGTGCTGCATGAGTGCGACCGAAGCAGCATCGCCAGCTCGAGCGATGCGGGCCGCGTGACGGACCGTCTCGACAGCGGTCGCGAGAACGATGTCGCCGGCCTGCACACGCGGCCGAGGGAGACCGCCCGTCAGCCGCATCGTCACAGCCGGATGGACAGTCATCCACGGTGCGAGCCCTCGCCGGAAGGAGAGACGAGAGAGGAAAGACCTCACGTGCGCTTTCGCACGCTTGATAACGCGACTGCCCTCCACCATCTCGGCGAAGAAGGCCGTGCTGTGCCATACCGTGACACGTTCGCCCGCTTCGGTAAGGGCATTCGCGTACTCGTACGCCACTTTGTATCCACCGACCGGCGTCGCGGACGGTCCGAGGAGGAGGATGTGAACGCGGCGGCTGCGACCATCGGATTCCGTCATGCGGGCTGCTCGCTTCCGGACGATGGTCGCGTTCGGTTGCGAGTTGCGACCAGCGCGACACAGGCCGCCAGGGTCGTGCACTCGCTGATGGCAAGCCCTGCCGAGACACCCGCGGAGCCCCAGGCAAGGCCGAGGATGACCATGCTCGTCACGCCAACCACCGCGCTGCAGAGAGTCGCGATGAGCACCTGCTTCTCGCGCCGTGAAGGCACCAGGACATTGCGAATGAGGGGAGTCGACATCGCCACCGCCGCGAAAGCGAGCCCGAGCCAGAGCATCGTGTCGGACGTCGCAGCCACCTTCGCGCCGAACAGGAGCGCGGACAGAGCACTGCCGCCGAAGGCGATCACTGATCCGCCGAGCACGCCGAGGGTAGCCATCAGGACGATCGCCGTGGTGTGCCGCGAGCGGCGCGACGGTGTCCCCAGCACCCAGCCTTGCAATGCGTTTCCGAAAGCGACGACGGAGAACAGGGCGTACCTGTAGACCTTGTCGGCAGACCCGTAACTCGCAGCGAGCGCCGGCGACGACAGCGCGCCCGCGATCGGCACAGGTGCGCCGGCATACAGATTTCCGGATGCCTCGAGCATCCAGGCGCCTCGGTGATCCCGCATGTTCTCCGTGATCTGCGATCGTCCTGGCCAGGGCGGCACAGCACGACCGACCTCCTTGACGTTGAAAACAACGAGACCGAGGAGAGGGCCTATCACCAAGCAGATGACGTAGATCTCCACGACGCCCGTCAGCAACACAAGGGGAATCGAAGCCACCGACGCGATCGCGCGGGGCACCAGTTCATACTTTGCGATGATCATCGGCGACGACGCCCCCACGGCGTACCACGCGACGCCGAGGCCGGGGAGCGCGGACGAGATCACCGCGAACACCGCCATCACCTTGCCGCCGTCGGGAGCGATCAGCCAGCCGACGAGGGCTGCGATCGGAGCGATCACGGCGAACACACACAGCCTCACCGCGAACGAGAGCTCGTACAGCGGCCGCCGGGCCTCCGGCTTCGCCAGCGCGATCCGAGGCGTTCCGAGGACATTCCAGCCCGCGAAGGACACGGCGACCGCGTACCCACCGAGGGCCTGCCCTACGGTCAGCGCCGCCCATGTGTCCACTCCCCCGACTCGGGCCACGATGGGCAGCGCGATGAGCGGTATGACGAGCGAAATGAACGGCAAGGTGGAGAAGGAGATGAGTCTTCCGGTCAGCCCGGCTTCGCCCCCGCGCGTCACGGACGGCGCCCCGAGACAGATGCCCCCACGGACAGAAGAGCCTTCCCGACGACGTGAGAGGTCCGCTCCCAGTCGAAGCTCGCGCGATCGCCGCGCACCGAGGGGCCGGCGTGTGCGGCCGCGACGAGCGTCGCGGCCCACTCGCGAGCATCGGTCGCACTGGCGACGGGTACTCCCGAAGCCCCGGCGCTCTCCGCGACCGCCGCGCAGCCCGACCAGTAGACGACGGAGGTGCCAGACATCGAGCTTTCGAGGGCAGGCAGACCGAAGCCTTCGACGAGCGACGGCATGGCGGTCACCGATGCGCCACGGTAGAGGCGCGCGAGCTCGCCGTCGGAGACGCCGCTGAGGATCTCGCACCGATGGGCGATGCCTGCCGCTTCGGCCGCGTGCGATGCGGCCTCGTGCTCAGCGGACGGGAGGAGCAACGTCAGGGCGAAGTCGGTGTGCGCGACGGCTTCGAAGAGCGTCGCCGTGTTCTTGTGCGCGCGCAGATTTCCGACGTACATCACGTACGGCCTTTCCGCCTCGAACACCGGTCCGTCCGGAACGAACGCATCCGACACTCCGATGCCGGCATTGACGACTTCGACGTGGTCGTCGTCGACCCACTGCCGGATCGCTGAAGCGGATGTCTCAGACACGGTAATGACAGACCGTGCCCGCTTGATGATCGGCTTCACGACGGCGTCGTAGTAGACGCGATAGAGCGCACCCTTCGGACCACCGACCGCCATGTGAATCAGGTCGTGGACGGTGACGAGCTGCAGCGCGCGCGAGACCCGCGAAGCGTTGTACCCAGGCGAATAGACGACGTCAGACGACGCGAGACCCGCATCTCGACGCCACGCCTCCCTCGGCGAGGACGGCGATCCCATAGCGCCCAGGTCCTCCCAGGGCACCGCCAGCCGGGACACGACCTCGCGTGCGTAGCGCCCGATCCCGTGACTGCCGTCCCACCGGGTGTCGATTTTCAGGGACGGCGTACCCGAGGTCATTTCAGATCCGCCAGCCGGGCGCTCAACCATTCGCTGACCCGCTCCTCGAAGGCCGGGACGGAGAACTCCCGTGCTCGCGAACGGCAGTCATCCGTGTTCAACGAGAGCGCCTTCGCCACGGCGTCGGCTAAGGGTGCTCGTTGCCACTCTCCCAGGTGAACGCCGGTCACGCCGTCCACGACAGACTCACCGGCCCCACCCTCGGTGTTGACGATGACGGGGGTTCCGGCCGCCATCGCCTCGACGGGCATGATCCCGAAATCCTCGACGGCGGCGAACACGAGGACTGCAGCCTTCTCGTAGATCGCCGCCAGAAGCTCCTGCGACGGGTCGATCACGAAGATCACCGAAACGCCCGCCTCCGACGCCAGCTCCCGCAACCGCGCTTCATCGGGCCCCCCACCGGCGAGCACGACCGGCGATCCCGACGCCGACCCGGCGTGAATGGCCTGTTCCAGCTGCTTGTACGGCACGAACCGTGACGCACCGAGGATGAAGGAGGCCGGGAGCCCGTCGAGGATCCGCTGATCCGCATCGGTGAGGTGACGAGGCACGGCGAACCGCGCGACATCGACCGGGGGGTGGATGACTGACGCCTCCCGCTCCCAGGTGTCGGCGATGCGCTGTGCGACGAACCGGCTGTTCGCGGCGATCGCCGTGGGCTCCTGCGCCCGGCGACGATCGAGCGGCTTCAGCATGGTGGAGAGCGTGCGGGCTGCGAACCCGTCACCGCGGCCATCGGCCTCCGGGACCCATACATACCGTGCCGGCGTGTGCGCGTAGACGAACTTCGGGGCGTCTCGCGCGGACCCGCGGAACTTCGCGTGATGGGCGAACGCGTGACTGCTGGTGAGCACCCAGTCGGCGTCACGCGCTGGCAGGGAACGCCAGGCAAGCGGCATCAGCGGTACAGACAGTGCCTTCCGTCCCTTCAGCGGAGTGCGCGCAAGCCAGGTCTCCTGTACATCAGAGAACCGCCCCTCGCTCGCATTCCACAGGCACCAGCGCTCCGCGTCGGGAAAGGTTTCACCCAGCACCTCGAAGACGTTCTCAGATCCTCCACGGGGCGACAGCCACTCATGGACCAGGATGCCCGCCATCAGCGGATGCCGCCTGCGGCATCGTCACCGGACAGCCCCGCGTGACACATCGCGCAGACAAGCGAAAACCCCATGCACTCCCCCTTGGTACAACACCTCATTCTCGCAGACCGCACGCCGAGCACCCGACCAGCCCCATTTTCCGAACACCTCCGGACAAGACGAAGGGCCGGACGCGTCCGCATCCGGCCCCTCGCACGCAGGCTTACTCGTTGCCGATGCGTCGATCCACGTTGTCGCGGACCTCGTCGACCTTCGCGTCGACGGAATCCGGCGCGACCTTCTTCACGAACTCCGCTGCGGCGTCGAGCACCTTGTCGCTGACATCCTCCGCCTTGTCGGACTTCAGGTTGCGGTCGATCTCTTCCTTGTGCTGCTCGAGGAACTGCTTGCCCTTATTGACGACGTCGTCGATGCCCATAGGGTTCCCTTCATCCGGTACGTCAAAGCGCCGCGGCGTCCGCGGCGCGGTCAGTCTAGGACGCCCGATGAGGCATCGCACCCCCTTGCCGACGACGAGAGGGCCGCGCTCGTAGGCCCGACCCTCTCGCTGGTGACCTCACGCGCTCAGCGAGTGACCCCCGCTGTCGCTGCGCCGCTCCGGACGAAGACCGGCTGCGTGGTCGCGGAGATTCGGACGACACCGTTGCTCGGCTTGACCGTGCGCTTCACACCGTCGAATCCGACCACGACGACGGGCTTCGACGTGCGGATCGTCGCCATCTTCTTGCCCTCCGGCGCCCACACCACGCGGACGAGGTTGGAGGACGTCCCGAACGACTTCGTCACGACACCCGACCCGAGGTACTCGGTCGAGCGGTACGAGCGGCCGCCGAGCTGCGTGATGAGCAGCGCCTGCGCGAATGCTCCCGGCTTCGGCGCGAGCGCCGCGGGGCTCTTCGCAGGGTTCGAGTAGAGACCGAAGTTGCCCTCCTGATCCGCCGCGTTGGGAGTGTCGTTGATGAGGTCATACCAATAGAACTTGCGGGCGCCCGTCGCGAACCCCGATACGGCCGCCTGCACGAGAATCGACGCCTGCTGCGTCGTCGTGCGGTTGCCGGTGCGGGACGACGTTCCCAGCTCCGTGATCCACACGGGACGCGTGGTGCCGCCGTACTTCTGCATGTCCGACCGAGCATTGCGGACGATACCGCCAAGCTCGTGGGGCTTGCCAGTGATCTCGTAGGGATGGAAGCTCATGACGTTCGCGTTGCGGAGGCCGCCCCTTTTCCACAGGTCGCGGAACCACGAGGCAGGGTAACGAGCGGTGGCACCGGCGATGATCGGGAGCGACGGCTTGACCTTGCCCACGGATGCATCGACCTCCTTGAGGAGGGGCAGATAGCACGACGGGCTGGTGCACCCGGACGTGTTCTTCGGCGGGTGGTTGAACTCGTTGTAGACCTCGAGACCGCTCAGCGTGAAGCGCTTCGCGATGGCCGCCGCATACTTGCCGTATGCCTTGACGCCGGTCGAGTTCCGAGGAGCCGCCGCGTTCGCCGCACCGTAGAGCGGGTTGCCGTACCCGGCGATCCCGATGATGTCGAGACCCTGCAGGCGGGCACGCGTGAACGGCGCCTCGTACGGTCCGAAGTCGTACACGCCCTTCTTGGTCTCGACCCCGTTCCAGAAGACGTCGTTCCGGATGCCGGTGAGTCCGAGGGTGCGGGCGTGCCGGGCCGCATCCTTGTACGTGGCGTTCTCAACGTGCGTGCCGACCCCGAAGCGCGAGTCGGGCGTGATCCAGGCGTTCGGGCTGTCGACGATCGCGATGGGAGTCGAGGTCAGCTTTCCGTCGCTCCCCCGCACCTTGAAGGTGTAGTAGCCCTGCGAGACGCCGCTCAGCGAGACGGCGGTCAGCGCACCGGTCCTCGAGAGCGTGCCGGATTTGATCCGCTTGCCGCTGCGCGAGACCTCCCAGGTGATGCGACCGGCGGGCTGCGCCACGGCGATCGCCGCCGTCGGCGTCGTCATCACGAGCGACGTGTTGGCGATGCGCTTCGCGCCCGTCACCGTCTCGAACGACCCGTTCGGCACCACATTCTTCTTCGCCGGGTCGGCGGACGCGTACAGGCGCACGTTGTCGATCGACAGACCGCGGACCGCCTTGGACACCCGCACTGCGACAGTCGTGGACGTCGCGTCGGCGCCGGTGGTGATCGTCCCGGTCACGCGCTTCCACGATGCGTTGACCTTCGGCAGGGTGACGGCGGTGCTTCCGATCGCGAACCACGCCGGCACGGACTTCGCCGTCTTCGACATGACCCGCACGTACGCCTCGAAGGTGTACGACGTCGACGGCGTGACGCGGACGGCGGCAGATGCCGCGGTGCGCTTGGCCGGCACGTACGGGGCGTCGATGCCGAGCGACACGCTGCCGTTCTGCGCCCGACCCGCTTCGGGCCACACTTCGGCGATGGTCTCGGCTCCGGCGAGCTTCCAGCCGGTGACGGCACCAGCCGCGCGGGCCGTGCGGGGCAGGGCGACCGAGGACGCCGACGTCGCCCCGGCGACGATTCCGGAGCTCGCCATCGGACCGGCCGCAGAAGCGTCGTCGGACGCGGTCGCGACGACCGATCCCGCGGCGAGTGCTCCGATGACGACGGCAGCCAGGCTGCGAAGGCGAGTTCTTCGAGAGAGATGGACAGGGCGAAGCGATGCCGACACGATGCGGGTTCCTTTTGGGCTCATGGGAGGGAGATCCGCCCCCCAGCGGACTCGCGCAGAAGCCTCGCTCCCGATCACGATCCGGGTCAGCCTAACAAATGGAGAAACCGGTCTGTGCATCAACGACGAAGGGCCGGGCCCGAAGGCCCGACCCTTGTCGATGAAGTCCGAGGACTTACTTGATGATCTTGGTCACCGTGCCGGCGCCGACGGTGCGGCCACCCTCACGGATTGCGAAGCCGAGTCCGTCTTCCATGGCGATGGGCTGGATGAGCTCCACCGTCATGTCCGTCGTGTCACCGGGCATGACCATCTCGGTGCCCTCGGGCAGCGAGATGACGCCGGTGACGTCCGTGGTGCGGAAGTAGAACTGCGGGCGGTAGTTCGTGTAGAAGGGGTTGTGACGGCCACCCTCCTCCTTCGAGAGGATGTAGGCAGTGCCCTCGAAGTTGGTGTGCGGCGTGACCGAACCCGGCTTCACGACAACCTGGCCGCGCTCGACGTCGTCGCGCTTGAGACCACGGAGGAGCAGACCACAGTTCTCGCCGGCCCACGCCTCGTCGAGCTGCTTGTGGAACATCTCGATACCCGTGACCGTGGTCTTCTGCGTCGGGCGGATGCCGACGATCTCGACCTCGGAGTTGATGGCGAGCGTGCCACGCTCGGCGCGACCGGTGACGACCGTGCCACGACCGGTGATCGTGAAGACGTCCTCGATCGGCATGAGGAACGGCTTGTCCTTGTCACGCACGGGGTCGGGGATGTTCTCGTCCGCGGCCTCCATGAGGTCGAGGATCGACTGGACCCACTTCTCGTCGCCCTCGAGCGCCTTGAGGCCCGAGACGCGGACGACCGGGGCGTCCTCAGCGAATCCCTGCGAGGCGAGGAGCTCGGAGACCTCGAGCTCGACGAGCTCCAGGATCTCCTCGTCGTCGACCATGTCGGCCTTGTTGAGCGCGACCATCAGGTACGGCACGCCGACCTGCTTGGCGAGCAGGACGTGCTCGCGCGTCTGCGCCATCGGGCCGTCGGTGGCGGCGACCACGAGGATCGCGCCGTCCATCTGGGCAGCACCGGTGATCATGTTCTTGATGTAGTCAGCGTGACCCGGGGCGTCGACGTGTGCGTAGTGACGCTTCGGGGTCTCGTACTCGACGTGCGAGATGTTGATCGTGATACCACGCTGACGCTCTTCGGGAGCCGAGTCGATCGACGCGAAGTCACGCTGCACGTTGGTGGCCGACGGGAACTTGTCGGCGAGCACCTTCGAGATGGCAGCGGTGAGCGTGGTCTTGCCGTGGTCGACGTGACCGATCGTTCCGATGTTGACGTGCGGCTTGGTCCGCTCGAACTTGGCCTTGGCCACTGGGTCCTCCTCAGGACTGTCGTGTAGTCATCCGGGCGCTGGATTGCGACCGAGCTTCTACGGGGATGTTGTCAGTGTAGTTGACGTGACGATATTCAGTTTGGGCGGATGCCGAGGGCCGGGCCCCCGGCATCCGAAGAGCGGTGTTACTCGCCCTTGGTCTTCTGGACGATCTCGTCGGCCACCGCACGGGGGACCTCGGAGTAGCTGTCGAACTCCATCGCGTAGACCGCACGACCCGAGGTCTTCGAGCGCAGGTCACCGATGTAGCCGAACATCTCCGACAGGGGGACGAGCGCGCGCACGATCTTGATGCCCGCACCGTCCTCCATGGACTGGATCTGGCCACGACGCGAGTTCAGGTCGCCGATGACGTCGCCCATGTACTCCTCGGGAGTACGGACCTCGACCGCCATGAGCGGCTCGAGGAGCACGGGGTTCGCCTTGCGGACGGCCTCCTTGAAGCCCATCGAGCCGGCGATCTTGAACGCCATCTCGGACGAGTCGACGTCGTGCGACGCACCATCGGTCAGGATCGCCTTGACGCCCACCATGGGGAAGCCGGCGAGCACGCCGACCTGCATGGCGTCCTGGAAGCCCTGGTTGGTGGGCTCGATGTACTCGCGCGGGATGCGGCCACCGGTGACCTTGTTCTCGAACTCGTAGATCTTGTCCGGCGTGACCTCGAGGGGCTCGAGGGCGAACTGGATCTTCGCGAACTGACCCGAACCACCGGTCTGCTTCTTGTGCGTGTAGTCGTGACGCTCGACGGTCTTCTTGATCGTCTCGCGGTACGCGACCTGCGGCTTGCCGACGTTGGCCTCGACGCGGAACTCGCGCTTCATGCGGTCCACGAGGATGTCGAGGTGCAGCTCGCCCATGCCCTTGATGACGGTCTGGCCGGTCTCGGGGTTGAGCTCCGTGCGGAACGTCGGGTCCTCTTCGGCGAGCTTCTGGATGGCGACACCCAGCTTCTCCTGGTCGGCCTTGGTCTTCGGCTCGATCGCGACCTCGATGACGGGCTCGGGGAACGTCATGGACTCGAGGACGACGGGCTCGGCCGGGTCAGCCAGGGTGTCACCGGTGGTGGTGTCCTTCAGGCCGATGACGGCGTAGATGTTGCCCGCGGTGACCGCGTCGACCGGGTTCTCCTTGTTGGCGTGCATCTGGAAGATCTTCCCGATGCGCTCCTTCTTGCCCTTGGTCGAGTTGATGACCTGCGCACCCGAGTCGAGCTGACCCGAGTAGACGCGGATGTAGGTCAGGCGACCGAAGAACGGGTGCACGGCGACCTTGAAGGCCAGCGCGGCGAACGGGTCGTTGGCGTCGGGGTGACGCTCGATGACCTTCTCCTCGTCCTTCGGGTCGTGCGCCTCGATGGCGGGCACGTCGAGGGGCGAGGGCAGGTAGTCGACGACCGCGTCGAGCATCGGCTGAACGCCGCGGTTCTTGAACGCGGAGCCGCAGAGCACGGGGTAGAGCTCGCCGGCGACGGTCATCTTGCGGATGGCGCCCTTGATCTCGGCGGTCGAGAGCTCCTCGCCACCGAAGAACTTCTCGAGGAGCTCCTCATCGGACTCGGCGACGGTCTCCAGCAGCTGCTGGCGGTACTCGTCGGCACGGTCCTTGAGGTCGGCGGGGATCTCCTGGACCTCGTACTTGGCGCCCATGGTGACGTCACCCTTGGCATCGCCGGGCCAGACCAGCGCGCGCATCTCGACGAGGTCGATGACGCCGACAAAGTCGTTCTCGGCACCGATCGGGAGCTGCAGCACGAGGGGCTTGGCTCCGAGGCGCTTCACGATCGTGTCGACCGTGAAGTAGAAGTCAGCGCCCAGCTTGTCCATCTTGTTGACGAAGCAGATGCGGGGGACGTCGTACTTGTCGGCCTGACGCCACACGGTCTCTGACTGGGGCTCGACGCCCTCCTTGCCGTCGAAGACGGCGACGGCGCCGTCGAGGACGCGGAGCGAGCGCTCCACCTCGACGGTGAAGTCGACGTGACCGGGGGTGTCGATGATGTTGATCTGGTTCTTGTTCCAGAAGCAGGTCACGGCGGCAGACGTGATCGTGATGCCGCGCTCCTTCTCCTGCTCCATCCAGTCGGTGGTCGAGGCACCGTCGTGGGTCTCGCCCAGCTTGTGGTTGACACCCGTGTAGAAGAGGATGCGCTCGGTCGTCGTCGTCTTGCCGGCATCGATGTGCGCCATGATGCCGATGTTGCGGACCTTGTTGAGGTCGGTGAGCACTTCCTGTGCCACGGGGTGTCCTTATCTGTTGTGACGGATGTCAGGGGGTGGCCGGCCGACGGGGTGCGTCGGCCGGCCACCGGAGGCTGATTACCAGCGGTAGTGCGCGAAGGCGCGGTTCGACTCGGCCATCTTGTGGGTGTCCTCGCGGCGCTTCACCGCGGCACCCAGGCCGTTCGAGGCATCCAGGATCTCGTTCTGGAGGCGCTCGGTCATGGTCTTCTCACGGCGACCCTTCGCGTACGAGACGAGCCAGCGCAGCGCGAGCGTGTTCGCGCGGTGCGGCTTGACCTCGACGGGAACCTGGTAGGTCGAGCCACCGACGCGGCGGCTCTTGACCTCGAGGGTGGGGCGGACGTTGTCAAGCGCCTTCTTGAGCGTCGCGACGGCGTCCTGGCCGTTCTTCGCCTCGACACCCTTGAGGGCGTTGTAGACGATGGCCTCGGCGATGGACTTCTTGCCATCGACGAGGATCTTGTTCACCAGCTGGGTGACGATCGGAGCACCGTAGACCGGGTCGTTGACGACGACGCGGCGGGGTGCGGGTCCCTTACGAGGCATCTAGCTCAACCCTTCTTGGCGCCGTAGCGGCTGCGAGCCTGCTTACGGTTCTTGACAGCCTGGGTGTCCAGGGCGCCGCGGACGATCTTGTAACGCACACCCGGGAGGTCCTTCACACGACCACCGCGGACCAGCACGAGCGAGTGCTCCTGCAGGTTGTGGCCCTCGCCGGGGATGTAGGCGGTGACCTCGGTGCCGTTGCGGAGCTTCACACGGGCGACCTTGCGCATGGCCGAGTTCGGCTTCTTGGGCGTGGTCGTGTACACGCGGGTGCAGACACCCGCCTGCTGCGGGTTCGCCTTCAGGGCGGGCGCCTTGGTCTTGGTGACCTTGGGCGAGCGACCCTTGCGAACCAACTGCTGAATGGTTGGCACGTTCTCTCCTTGTCGATCTGCACGCGGCTCTCGCCTCGCACAGGTGCTGCACGGTGACAGCGTTCGTGGTTTCACCACAGATCCATCGGCGCGCCGCGACTGCGACGAGCTGTGGGTGATGGATATGCCGTGGGGGTGACCTGTTCGCAGGTCCTGTCCCTGGTGCGCGGGTCCTCGCACCCTGTTCGATGCCGAGGCACATCACAAGGCGCGCGAGCGCGCACACCCGCTCAATGATACGCGGTATGACGAGAACCGGTCAAACGAGGCCAGGACTCACCGGTGGCACTCAGGCACCGGGATCGACGCGCTGGATGCGGAGCGAGGCATCCCCCAGGAGGAAGCGCTCGGCGAGTTCGGCATCCGTCCCCGATTCGACCTCGATGTCCGTCCCGAGCAGGCTCGGCAGCAGCACGCCGTTCGTGGAGTCCAGGTCGGTGATGTGCCAGACGTCACCCCGGCGCTCGAGCCGGGCGTGCGTCTTCGAGACCGTCCGGGTGGCGTCGGCGATCGGGACGAGCTGCGCGTGCGGCCGAGACGGATCGGCGGCGGGGTTCCGGCCGATGATGACGACGTCGGCGGTCAGCGGAACCGGGGTCCCCGCCGGCGGAACGAGCTCCCAGCGGACGCGTCCGCGCCGCACGATGACGGTGCGCTCGAGATCCTCGTCGGCCGGAGCCTGCGCCGCCGCTGCCGCGCGCTCCTCACGCTCGCGTTCCTGCGCCGACACCGACGATGTCGCCGCGACCGGGGCCCCCGCCGCGGGTGACCCGACGACGGCGGACACCTCGCCTGTGAGCTCGGGGAAGACGTCGCGGTCGTCGCGGTCGGTCGGCGCCACCGGCGGCCGCAGGCGGGTGACCGGGGCGTCGTGGCCCTCCCGTCCGGGGACGGAGGAGATGATGCCGCTCTCCCCCGCTGCGACCGGCGGGCTCACCGAGGGACGCGCACCGGATGCGGCGCTCGGCGGGAACGGCGCGGGCGAGACTGCCGACACCTCGTCCATGTCGCTCTGCCAGGCGGATTCGGGACGGACGGTGGGGGTCGGCGCAGTGGGATCGGGCTGCTCGTCGGCATCCGGCGCCGCAGGGGACGGGATCGACGGCGCCGCGGAGACGGGGCGCTCGGCGGGAGCCGACGGCGGCGCCCACGGCTGCGCGGCGACGGACGGCCCGGCCGCGGGCGGATCGGCGGCCGCCCGCTGGTCCGCCGGGCTGGCCGGCGCGGCGAAGACCGACGCGCGGGAGGTTGCCTCGTCGAGGCCGGGCGGCGGGAGCGGCGGAAGCACGTGAGACACCCCGGGCGCCGTGCCGGGAGCCGCGGGCACCGGACGGGCGGGGCGAGCGCCGCGCCACTGCGCGGGACCGAACCCCACGAGGGTGGCCCAGACCGGGAAGAGGAACGCCGCGAGCACCGTGAGCCCGGTACCGTAGCCGAACCCCGGATTGATGCGGTTCACGGCGATGACGACGAGCACCCACACCGCGATCGGGCCGACCCCGGGCACGAGTGCGAACAGCACCAACCACGGCGAGAGCCCGCCCCACCGCAGGATCGTCGCGACGTTCAGGAACGGCACCCAGGCCCGCCACGGCTCCTCACCCATTTTGCGGAAGGTCGCCGACAGCGCCAACGCGATCCAGACGTAGACCGCGACCGAAAGGATGAAGGCGAGAAGACCCAGGACGACACCCGCACCGCTGTCGACACCCACACTCATGGGACCACCCTAGTGAGCAGTCCCGTGCGGACGGGTCTCAGACCCCGTTCAGCCCCTCGCCGCGATCGAACGGCGCGTCGAGCGAGCGCGTCAGCTCTTCGAGCATCGCGGCGATCTGCGGCTCGACGTACTGCGCGACCGCCGTCTGGATGCGCAGGCGGTGCCGGAGCAGCATGGTGCACACGTCACGCCCGACCATGCTCGCGTACTCGTCGGCGAGCCGGACCTCCTGACGGAGCGCCGCCTTGGCGTCGTCGGAGAGCGGCGGGAGCGCCGGGACCGCGGCATCCGCTTCGTCTGCGAGGCCCGAGATCGTGAACAGGAACGGCGCGCCCGGAACCGGGTCGGGATCGAGGGGCAGACCGTCGAACTCCGGCTCGAGGCCCTCACCGGGACGGTAGCTGCGCGATCGGTTGCGGTCGGCCTGGTGGTCGAGCTCAGCCTGCAGCATGGGCAGGTTGACGGACGTGTACTGCGCCACCGCATTGTCGACGATGGTCTTCATCCGGGTCGACAGACCGTGCTGCACACCGTGCGGGACGTCGGACCCGAGCCCGGCGGCCGAGAGCACCGGGGACCCCAGGCATCGGCGGCATGGCGCGACCCGCCCGCGGTGCGTCGCGGGCTCCCAGCGCGGCAGCCATCGGAGCCAGGCCTCGACGGCCTGGCTCACCTGCGTCTCGAGCGAGCGCTCCACGCTCTCATTGTCGCGGAGATACGGCCCGATCGGGGGTATTCAGCGCCGATGGATGCCGCGGGCCGTCATTCCTCGTCGTCACCGCGCTCCCACGGCCACTCCGGCCGCGAGGCCCGGGTGCGGACGAGGGCGATTCCGGCCCAGGCGGCGATGACGGCAGCCACCACGAGGACCACGGTGTACCAGGACACCGCGAAGGTCCCGGCAGCGCCGATCGCCCGGGCGATGTCCACCCCCGTCAGCGCGCCGCCGAGGACGACGCCGAGGAGGTAACCGCCGAGCGTGGCGACCGTCACCCAGATCACGGCGGGGTAGCGTCCGCGACGCGTCGCACCGAGCGCGGTGAGAGCGAACGCGAGCGCAGCCAGCAGCATCGCGCCGATGCCCGCCCCCTGCCCGAGCCCCGGCGTCGCGAGGACGTCGGTGTCGGTCAGCAGGCTCGTGAAGCCGAAGCCGCAGATCGCCAGCGCAGCGAAGCCGACCGTCGCGAAGAACGCCGCGACGGGCGGGCGCACCCCGTCGCCGGGTGCGGACATCAGTACTGGTGGAGCTGCGGACCGGCCTCGAGCGTGCGCTCGTACTCGCGCTGCGCCTCGGCGTTCAGCTCGGTGACGCGGCGGCCGCGCGCGGCGACCCACGCACCGAACCAGATCGTGATCTCACGACCGAGGATGAAGGCGATGACGGCCAGGGGCGCAAGCAGCTGCTCGCCCACGAGCTGACCGGCCTGCGACGGCGCGATGGACCAGAACGGCGCCTCGAAGAGCTGCCCGAGCAGGTGACCGCCGTAGGAGACCGCGCCGACGAGGAGACCCAGGATCACCCAGAGGCCCCACCGACCGCGGTTGATGAAGGCGCCCAGCAGCCAGAATCCGAGGAAGAAGACGACGACGGGGACCCAGAAGCCCCACGTCGTGACGGTGTCGAGGACACGCTGGCCGAGATCGGCGACGGTGACCTCACCGTTCAGGGCGGCGATGCCGACGCCCGCAGCGAGGTAGAGGACGGCGAACAGCAGCGCGGCCAGGAGGCCGATGGCGCCTGCGGCGCCGCGGTTGCCGCGGGGGCGCGGCGCCTCTGGCGCCTGGACGAAGATGGGCTGCTGCGAGTACACGGCCGTGGGCGCGGATGCCTCGGAGGAGCCGGACTCGGACGCAGCCGGCTGCGACACCGGACGGTGCTGCTCATGCGCGGCGGGCTCGCTCGCGGTGACCGTCGACGGCGTCTGGTCGGCGTGCGAGTACGCCTCAGTGGCGACGGCGGGCGCGGCCGCCGTGTGCGCGGTGGTCGGGGTCTCGTCCGCCGTCGCCGCGCGGGGGGCGTCGGCATCCGCCTCGTCCGTGCGGGCGCGGCCTGCCTCGGTCTCATCGACGGAGGGGCGGTAGAGCGGCTCCTCGCTCACGGCGGACGCCGTGACGGGCGCGTCGGGGTCGCTGTACTTGCCGTAGTCGACGCTCAGGTCCGACCCGCGGTCGGCGAAGCTGAAGGACGAGTCGCCGCGCGGGCGGTCGTCGGACGTGCGGGAGGCCGCCTCGGCCTCGGCAAGGCTGCTGTTCGCGTTGCCGACGACCTCGTCGACGGCGGGGCGCTGCTCGTGCGAGGTGGTGTCCTCGACCGGCTCGCCGTAGGCGGGCTCGCGGCCGTCGCGGTCGCGTTCTCCAGACGTGGGATCGCTCATTGCCGTGTCACTCCTCACGCGGGGCACCCGCCACCGCGGGACCGAGCGTAGTCCGGGTATGGGTGCCGCCCTCGGAGGCGCCCCGACGTGTCTCGACCCCGGGTCGGCGCCGGCGAGCCCTGCCGGAGCGGCGGGTCGGGCGTTCGGGGGACGCGTCGCGACGGGCCGCGCGGTCGCGGGCGACCGATCGGGTCCCCGGATGCGGCGGGGCGCGGCGGGGGAAGCATGCTCCGATGCGTATCGTGAAGGGCATGTCGGGGACGGGGCGGATCGTGCGAGCGGCGGCGGTCGCGCTGCTCGCCCTGACGGGCGTTCTCATCACCGCGTGTGCACCCGAGCCCGACGCCGCCGGCCCGACGACGCCGGCGACCACCGGCATCCCGACACCCACACCGACCCCGGTGCCGATCGCGGACTTCCCCTTCGGCCCGTCGCAGTCGACGACGCCGCTGCCGTCCGACTGCGAGAGCATCCTGACCGGGGACATCCTCGCGACCCTCGAGGGCATCCCGGTGAACGCACCCGGGATGGGCGGCGGCATCCGGCCCGACAGCAGCCGCGTCTGCGTGTGGGCCGACCCGGGCGCGAGCATGACGCGCCTCGTGACCGTCGTCGGGTACGCGCCCGAGCGCGAGGCCCGCGATGCGCTGTACCTCCTCGGCGTCGACGACGGGTACCTCTGCTACGAGCCCGAGGACGGACTGCGCTGCGAGAAGACCTGGGAGGACGGGCCCCTCGGCCTGCCCGAGGGACGCACCGTCTACTGGCGCGACGGGGTCGCGATCGACACGCAGTACGCCAACCTCGCGCCGCAGGGCTACACCGCCGCGATCGTCGACGCCCTCTGGGGCTGACCCGCCGAGCCGATCAGTCGGCGAAGACGGCGCCCGCGACCTCGTCCGCGTAGCGGGTCGGATGCCACGCATGCTGCGACGTCGACACCCAGGTGTCGCCGCGGGCCTCGATCGTCTCGAGCAGGTCGCCGTCGGTGCGCTCGCACCGCGTGCGCCCCGGGCCCGACTCGCATTCGAACCCGTCGCGCGGCAACGCGGCCGCGGCGATCGCCCCGGCATCCGTCGGCACCGTGGCGACGGTGGTCGACACCTCGCCCAGCTCGGATGTCCACAGACACGTCATGGTCACCGCGGGCTCGAGCGCCGCGACCAGCTCGGTCGCCGTCGACGCAGGGGCGTCGGAGGTCGCCGACCGCTCTGCGCCGGGCGCGCGGTCGAGTTCTGCCCACAGTGCCGCGTCGTAGAGCTCGCGACAGTACTGCGAGCCCGTGATCGCACCGTTCGACGGTGACGGCTCGGATGCCACGGGTGCAGCTGCGTCCGGGTCGATGGCGCGCTGGGCCTGACCGACGGCATCCGTGATCCAACCGGTCGCCGCCGGGAACATCGGCACCGCGAAGACGAGGAGCGCGACCACGACTGCCGCGCTGACGACTCCGACGATCCACGCGAACGCCGAGTTGCGTCCCCCCACACGTGCCATGCGACCCAGCGTATGGGCGCGCTCCCCCGCATCCGCGACGGAACGCCGAAGGCCCCCGGGAACATGTCCCGGGGGCCTTCGGTCAGACGATCACACCTGGATCAGTTATAGCTGCCGGGGGTGAAGTCGTCGGTCGAGAAGCTGTCGAAGTCGACGTAGCTCAGGTCGGCGTCGCTGTACGCGCCGTCCGAGGCGAAGATGCGGTTGGGGTACCGCTCGCTCTTGGCCTCCTCCGTCGCCTCGACCACGACGTTGCGGTACTTCGCAAGGCCGGTGCCGGCGGGGATGAGCTTTCCGATGATGACGTTCTCCTTGAGACCGACCAGCGGGTCGCTCTTGCCCTCCATGGCCGCCTGCGTCAGGACGCGGGTGGTCTCCTGGAAGGACGCAGCCGACAGCCACGACTCCGTCGCGAGCGACGCCTTCGTGATACCCATCAGCTCGGGACGACCCGACGCCGGGCGCTTGCCCGACCCGACCGCCTCGCGGTTGATCTGCTGGTAGCGCTTGAAGTCGACCAGCTCACCGGGCAGCAGGTCCGTCTCGCCGTGGTCGACGACCGTGACCTTGCGCAGCATCTGGCGCACGATGACCTCGATGTGCTTGTCGTGGATCGGCACACCCTGCGAGCGGTACACGCCCTGCACACCGCCGACGAGGTACTTCTGCACCTCGCGGGCACCCATGACGCGCATGACCTCCTTGGGGTCGAGCGTGCCGACCTGCAGGGGCTCGCCGACCGCGACGCGCTGGCCGTCCTCGACGAGGAGGGTGGCGCGCTTGAGGACCGGGTAGACGTGCGGCTCGTCGCCGTTGTCCGGCGTCAGGATGAGCTTCTTGGCCTTCTCGGTCTCATCGATCTTGATGACACCGTCGGCCTCGGCGATCGGCGACGCGCCCTTGGGGGTACGCGCCTCGAACAGCTCCTGCACACGGGGCAGACCCTGGGTGATGTCGTCCGCCGACGCCGATCCACCGGTGTGGAACGTACGCATCGTCAGCTGCGTGCCGGGCTCACCGATCGACTGGGCCGCGATGATGCCGACGGCCTCGCCGATGTCGACGAGCTTGCCGCTGGCCAGCGAACGGCCGTAGCACTTCGCGCAGACACCGACGGCCGAGTCGCAGGTCAGGACCGAGCGGACCTTGATGGTCTCGATGCCACCGGCGACCAGCTTGTCGATGAGGACGTCACCCACGTCGTCGCCGGCCTCGGCCAGGACGGTGCCCTGCGCGTCGACCACGTCGGCGGCGAGGGTGCGGGCGAACACCGAGTTCTCGACGTTCGCGTCACGGACGAGCGAGCCGTCCGTGCCGGGCGCGGCGATGACGAACTCGAGACCCTTGGTCGTGCCGCAGTCCTCTTCGCGGATGATGACATCCTGCGAGACGTCCACGAGACGACGCGTGAGGTATCCGGAGTCGGCCGTACGGAGCGCCGTGTCGGCCAGACCCTTCCGGGCACCGTGCGTCGCGGTGAAGTACTCCGCCACCGACAGCCCCTCACGGTACGAGGAGATGATCGGACGGGGCATGATCTCGCCCTTGGTGTTGTTGACGAGGCCTCGGATACCGGCGATGTTCCGGATCTGCAGCCAGTTACCACGAGCACCCGAGCTCACCATGCGGTTGATGGTGTTGTCGGCCGGGAAGTTCGCCTTCATGGCCGCCTGGACCTCGTCGGTCGCCTCGGTCCAGATCTTGATCTGCTCCTGACGACGCTCGGAGTCCGAGACGAGACCCTTCTCGAACTGGCCCTGCACGCGCTGGGCGAGCTTCTCGTAGCGGGCGATGATCTCGGCCTTGTTCGGCGGGGTGAGGACGTCGCTGAGGGCGACGGTCACACCAGAACGGGTGGCCCAGTAGAAGCCGGCGTCCTTGATCCGGTCGAGGGATGCCGCGACCTCGGTCTTCGGGTACTCCTCGGCCAGCTTGTTGACGATCTGCGACAGCTTGCCCTTGTCGGCCTGCTCGCGGACGAACGGGTAGCCCTTGGGGAGCGTGTCGTTGAAGATCGCCTGGCCGAGCGAGGCGTCGACGAGACCGTGACGCTCGTAGCCCTCGGGGGCTTCGCCCTCGAGGAAGGTCAGACCGGGGATCCGGATGCGGACCTTGGCCTGCAGGTCGAGGGTGCCCTCGTCCTTCGCCAGGATCGCCTCGGCGACCGAGCCGAACACGCGGCCCTCACCGGACGCGCCCTCCTTGAGGGTCGTCAGGTGGTGCAGACCGATGATCATGTCCTGCGAGGGCAGGGTCACCGGACGGCCGTCCGACGGCTTCAGGATGTTGTTCGACGCGAGCATCAGCATGCGGGCCTCGGCCTGAGCCTCGACCGACAGCGGAAGGTGCACGGCCATCTGGTCACCGTCGAAGTCCGCGTTGAAGGCGGCGCAGACGAGCGGGTGCAGCTGGATCGCCTTGCCCTCGACGAGCTGCGGCTCGAAGGCCTGGATGCCCAGGCGGTGCAGGGTGGGGGCGCGGTTCAGGAGCACCGGACGCTCGCGGATGATCTCCTCGAGCACGTCCCAGACCTCGGGACGGGTGCGCTCGACGGCGCGCTTGGCGGCCTTGATGTTCTGCGAGTGACCGAGGTCGATGAGGCGCTTGATCACGAACGGCTTGAAGAGCTCGAGCGCCATCTGCTTGGGCAGACCGCACTGGTGCAGCTTCAGCTGCGGGCCGACGATGATGACCGAACGGCCCGAGTAGTCGACGCGCTTGCCGAGCAGGTTCTGGCGGAAGCGACCCTGCTTGCCCTTCAGCATGTCGCTGAGGGACTTGAGGGCGCGGTTGCCGGTACCGGTGACGGGGCGACCGCGGCGGCCGTTGTCGAACAGTGCGTCGACGGCCTCCTGCAGCATCCGCTTCTCGTTGTTGACGATGATCTCGGGGGCACCGAGGTCGATCAGGCGACGGAGACGGTTGTTGCGGTTGATGACGCGGCGGTACAGGTCGTTCAGGTCGGACGTGGCGAAACGGCCACCGTCGAGCTGGACCATCGGACGCAGCTCCGGCGGGATCACCGGGACGACGTCGAGCACCATCGAGGCCGGGCTCATGCCGGTCGACAGGAACGAGTTCACGACCTTGAGGCGCTTGATCGCACGGATCTTGCGCTGGCCCTTGCCCTCCGAGATCTGCAGGTGCAGGGACTCGGCCTCGGCGGCCAGGTCGAACGCCTCGAGGCGGCGCTTGATGGACTCCGCGCCCATGTAGGCCTCGAAGTACTGACCAAAGCGGTCCTGGAGCTCCTGGAAGATGTCGTCTTCCTGCTTGAGCTGACCGACCTCGAGGTTGCGGAACTCGTCCCACATCCGCTCGAGCTTGGCGACCTGCTCGTCGCCGCGCTTGCGGATGGTGGCCATCTCCTTCTCGGCGGCGTCCTTGGCCTTCTTCTTCTGGTCGGCCTTGGCACCCTCCTCCTCGAGCGCGGCGAGCTCCTCCTCCAGCTTCTGGAGGCGGTCGGCAACGCGCGCGTCGCGGCGGTCGGCGATGTTCTTGATCTCAAGGCGGAGGTTCGCCTCGTGCGTCGGGAGGTCGCGGTGACGACCCTCCTCGTCGACCGAGATCACCATGTAGGCGGCGAAGTAGATGACCTTCTCGAGGTCCTTCGGCGCCATGTCGAGCAGGTACCCGAGGCGCGAGGGCACGCCCTTGAAGTACCAGATGTGGGTGACGGGTGCGGCGAGCTCGATGTGGCCCATGCGCTCACGACGGACGGAGGACTTGGTGACCTCCACGCCGCAGCGCTCGCAGACGATGCCCTTGAAGCGGACGCGCTTGTACTTGCCGCAGGCGCACTCCCAGTCGCGGGAGGGGCCGAAGATCTGCTCTCCGAAGAGGCCGTCCTTCTCGGGCTTCAGCGTGCGGTAGTTGATGGTCTCGGGCTTCTTGACCTCGCCGAAGGACCAACGACGGATGTCGTCGGCGGTGGCGAGACCGATGCGAAGCTGATCGAAGGTGTGTGACTCGAGCACTGATTCTCCTGTGTCGGAATTCTGTTCGTTGCCGGTACGGGTCAGATCTCGTCGATCGACGTCGACTCGAACCGGGTGGAGATGTTGATGCCGAGTTCCTCCGCAGCGCGGAAGGCCTCGTCGTCACTGTCACGCAGGTTCACCTCGGTGCCGTCGGCCGAGAGGACCTCGACGTTCAGGCAGAGGGACTGCATCTCCTTCATGAGGACCTTGAAGGACTCGGGGATGCCGGGCTCCTGGATGTTCTCGCCCTTGACGATCGCCTCGTAGACCTTCACGCGGCCCACGATGTCGTCGGACTTGATCGTCAGGAGCTCCTGCAGCGCGTACGCGGCGCCGTAGGCCTCGAGTGCCCACACCTCCATCTCACCGAAGCGCTGGCCGCCGAACTGCGCCTTCCCACCCAGCGGCTGCTGCGTGATCATCGAGTAGGGGCCGGTCGAACGGGCGTGGATCTTGTCGTCCACGAGGTGGTGCAGCTTCAGGATGTACATGTAGCCGACCGAGATGGGAGCCGGGAAGGGCTCGCCCGAACGGCCGTCGAACAGCGCGGCCTTGCCCGAGCTGTCGATGAGGCGGTCACCGTCGCGGGTGGGGTTCGTCGAGTCGAGCAGACCCGCGATCTCCTCCTCGAACGCGCCGTCGAACACCGGGGTCGCGACCTTCGTGCCGGGCGCGGCCTCGCGGGCCTGCTCGGGCAGCTTCGCAGCCCACTCCGGCGAGCCGTCGACCTTCCAGCCCTGCTTCGCGACCCATCCGAGGTGGGTCTCGAGGACCTGGCCGAAGTTCATTCGACCGGGGATGCCGAGCGGGTTCAGGACGACGTCGACCGGCGTGCCGTCCGCGAGGAACGGCATGTCCTCGACGGGCAGGATCTTCGCGATGACGCCCTTGTTGCCGTGACGGCCGGCGAGCTTGTCGCCCGCGGTGATCTTGCGCTTCTGGGCGATGTAGACGACGACGCGGCGGTTGACGCCCGAGCCGAGCTCGTCGTCGCCGTCCTCGGCGTTGAACTCCTTGACGGCGATGATCGTGCCCTGCTCGCCGTGGGGCACCTTCAGCGAGGTGTCACGGACTTCGCGGCTCTTCTCGTTGAAGATCGCGCGGAGCAGGCGCTCCTCGGCCGACAGCTCGGTCTCGCCCTTGGGCGTGACCTTGCCGACGAGGATGTCGCCGGGACGCACCTCGGCGCCGATGCGGATGATGCCGCGCTCGTCGAGGTCCTTCAGCAGGTCGGGGCTGACGTTGGGGAGGTCACGGGTGATCTCCTCCTTGCCGAGCTTGGTGTCGCGGGCGTCGACCTCGTACTCCTCGATGTGGATCGAGGAGAGCGTGTCGTTCTTCACGAGCTCCTGGCTGAGGATGATGGCGTCCTCGAAGTTGTGACCCTCCCACGTCATGAACGCGACGAGGAGGTTCTTGCCGAGCGCGAGCTCGCCGTTCTCCGTGGCGGGGCCGTCGGCGATGACCTCGCCGGCCTCGATGCGGTCGCCGGCCGAGACCACGACGCGCTGGTTGTAGGACGTGCCCTGGTTGGAGCGGTCGAACTTGCGCAGGAAGTAGTCCTGCGTGCCGCCCTCGTCGAGCTGCACGGTGACGACGTCGGCCGAGACCTCGGAGACGACACCGGCCTTCTCGGCGGTGATGACGTCACCCGCGTCGATGGCGGCGTAGCCCTCCATACCGGTGCCGACGATCGGCGACTCGCTGCGCAGCAGCGGGACGGCCTGACGCTGCATGTTCGCACCCATGAGGGCGCGGTTCGCGTCGTCGTGCTCGAGGAAGGGGATGAGCGAGGTCGCGACCGACACCATCTGGCGCGGCGAGACATCCATGTAGCCGATCTCGTCGACCGGGAACAGGTCGACCTCGCCACCCTGGCCGCGGCGGGCGAGGATGCGGTCGTTGACGAACGAGCCGTCCGCCTTCAGCTCGGCACCGGCCTGCGCGACGATGTAGTCGGACTCCTCGGCAGCGGTCAGGTAGTCGATCTGCTCGGTGACCTTGCCGCTGACGACCTTGCGGTACGGCGTCTCGATGAAGCCGAACGCGTTGATGCGCGCGAATGATGCGAGCGAGCCGATGAGGCCGATGTTCGGGCCTTCGGGCGTCTCGATCGGGCACATGCGGCCGTAGTGCGAGGGGTGGACGTCGCGGACCTCGACGCCGGCACGCTCACGGGACAGACCGCCGGGGCCGAGCGCCGACAGGCGACGCTTGTGGGTCAGACCCGCGAGCGGGTTGTTCTGGTCCATGAACTGCGACAGCTGCGAGGTGCCGAAGAACTCCTTGATCGCCGCCACGACGGGACGAACGTTGATCAGGGTCTGCGGCGTGATCGCCTCGATGTCCTGCGTGGTCATGCGCTCGCGGACGACGCGCTCCATGCGCGACAGACCGGTGCGGACCTGGTTCTGGATGAGCTCGCCGACCGCACGGATGCGGCGGTTGCCGAAGTTGTCGATGTCGTCGACGTCGAGACGAATCTCGGCCGCCTTGCCGCTGCGGACGCCGTCGTAGCTGACGTCGCCGCGGTGCAGACGGACGAGGTACTTGATCGTCGCGACGATGTCCTCGACGGTCAGGACCGAGTCGGTCAGCTGCTTGTCGATGCCGAGCTTCTGGTTGATCTTGTAGCGACCCACCTTGGCCAGGTCGTAGCGCTTCGGGTTGAAGTAGAAGTTGTCCAGCAGCGCGCGGGCGGCCTCTGCGGCGACCTGCTCGCCCGGACGGAGCTTGCGGTAGATGTCGCGGAGCGCGTCCTCCTTGGTGAGGATCGTGTCCTTCTCGAGGGTCTCCTCGATCGAGCTGAAGCCGGCGAACTCCTGCATGATGTCTTCGCTCGAGAGGCCGAGGGCCTTGAGGAAGACGGTGACCGACTGCTTGCGCTTGCGGTCGATGCGGACGCCGACCTGGTCGCGCTTGTCGATCTCGAACTCGAGCCAGGCGCCGCGGCTGGGGATGACGCGGGCCGAGACGATGTCCTTGTCACTGGTCTTGTCGGGCGTCTTGTCGAAGTAGACACCGGGCGACCGGACGAGCTGCGAGACGACGACACGCTCGGTGCCGTTGATGATGAAGGTGCCCTTGGCGGTCTGGAGCGGGAAGTCGCCCATGAAGACCGTCTGCGTCTTGATCTCACCGGTGAGGTGGTTCATGAACTCGGCCTCGACGTAGAGCGGGGCGGCGTAGGTCTTGCCGCGCTCCTTGCACTCCTCGATGGAGTACTTCTCGGGCTCGAGGTAGGGGTTGGTGAACGAGAGCTGCATGGTCTCGCCCAGGTCCTCGATCGGCGAGATCTCCTCGAAGATCTCCTCGAGACCGCTGACCTCGGGGACGTCGGTGCGACCGGCGGCCTGCGCCTCGGCGACGCGAGCCTTCCAGGCCTCGTTGCCGACGAGCCAGTCGAACGACTCGGTCTGCAGCGCCAGCAGGTCAGGGACCGTCAGCGTGTCGGAGATCTTGGCGAACGAGAGGCGGGATGCTCCGCGGCCGTTCTTGGGGGTGGTGGTGGAAGTTGCGTTGCGCGCAGCAGCCAAGGGAATTACCTCCGTGAGCCCGGGGAGGGCTGGTTTTCCTTGTCGTCAGGTGGAGTACTCCCGCATCCGACACCTGCGGCGCGCGCCGACGGGAACCGTCGGGGGCGCAGGCACAAGCCGACCACCATATGAGGGCAAGTAGAGGGGAGCGCAACTACCTACTATAGGACAGACGACGCGCCGTGTCCACCCGGATCGTTGACGACGTCGGGCTGCTGCGGTATAACCCGCGCGATCACCCATCCATGTCCCCCGAAAAGGGGACGAAACCCCTGGTGCGGGGGCATCCTTCCCACCAGGATGTCTGCATGTCCGGGGATTCGCATCGCGTGATCCGCACCCCCGACCACCGGATCCGCGTCTTCGTGAGTTCGACGCTGCGCGAGCTCGCGACCGAGCGGGCGTCGGTGCGCGCGGCGGTCGAGCGACTCGGGATGGCGCCGGTCATGTTCGAGCTCGGTGCGAGGCCGCATCCGCCCCGCGACCTCTACCGCTCGTACCTCGAGCAGAGCGACGTGTTCGTGGGGATCTACGCCGGCAGCTACGGCTGGGTGGCCCCCGGTGAGGACATCTCGGGCCTCGAGGACGAGTACCGCCTCGCGCCCCGCGGGATGCCGAAGCTGATCTACGTCAAGCGCGGGATCGCGCGCGAGGAGCGGCTCGAGCAGCTGATCGACCGGATCCGCACCGACGACACGGCCGCCTACCTGCCCTTCGACGACCCGGACGAGCTCGGCGAGCGGGTGGCGGGCGACCTGGCGACCCTGCTCGCGGAGCGCTTCGACGAGTCGAGGCGGGAGAGCCGACCGGACGACGCCCCCGAGGCGCCACTGCTGGCGGCACGGGTGCCCACGCCCTACTCGGCGACGATCGGCCGGGACGACGACATCGAGGCGGTGACCGGGCTGCTCTCGGGCGGCGAGCGGCTCGTCAGCCTGATCGGGCCCGGCGGCATCGGCAAGAGCCGCCTGGCGATCGAGGTGAGCCGGCGGGCGTCCGGGGTCTTCCGCGACGGCGTCTATTTCATCGCGCTCGAGAACGTCCTCGAGTCAGGTCTCCTGCTGCCGACGATCGCGTACTCCCTCGGCATCCGCGACAACGGCGAGGCCTCGATCGAGGAGCGCCTCGCGCGCGCCCTGGAGGACCGGCATGTGCTGCTCGTCCTCGACAACTTCGAGCAGATCGTGGATGCCGCGCCCGTCCTGATGCGCCTGTTCGGGATCGCGCCCGAGGCCTCGTTCCTCGTCACGAGCCGCATCGTGCTGCGGGTCCGAGGGGAGCGCGTCTTCGAGGTGCCGGCGCTGCGCACCCCCGAGCCGAACGCGCCCGCGGCCCTCGACCGCGCCCTCGCCTCGACCGCGTGCCTGCTGTTCGAGGATCGGGCCCGCGCGACCAAGCCCGGCTTCGCGCTGACCGCCGAGAACGCCGGCGCCGTCATGGACGTCTGCCGCCGGCTCGACGGGCTGCCGTTGGCGATCGAGCTGGCGGCGGCGAAGGTGCGGATGCTGTCGGTCCACGCCATCGCGGAACGCTTGGGCCACGCGCTGCCGCTGCTGACGGCGGCGGTCCGCGACCTGCCCGACCGCCATCGGACCATGCGCGCGACGCTCGAATGGAGCGCGAGCCTGCTGCCGCCGGAGCACCGGGCGCTGCTCGAGGACCTGGGCGTCTTCGCCGAGCGCTTCACCGTCGAGGCCGTCGAGGCGCTCGGCCGCGGTCGGGCGTGGGACGGGCAGGCGATGGAGGCCCTGGCATCCCTCATCGACAGGTCGCTCGTCGCGCAGACGGAGGTCGACGGCCGGAGCGTCCTGTCGCTCCTGGCGATCGTGCGGGAGTACGCGATCGGCCGCCTCAAGGAGCGCGGCGAGGCCGACGCCCTGCGCGCGGCCCACGCCGACTACTACCGGGGCCTCGTGGCCGAGCTCGCGCCGGGGCTGCGGGGGTCCGGTCAGGAGCGGACGATCGCGGAACTGCGGCTGCAGCACGCGAACCTTCGCGCCACGGTGCGCCACCTCATCCACATCGACCGTCTGGACGACGCCGCGGACCTCGCGTGGTCACTCCTCATCTATTGGTGGATCACGGGGCTGTTCGCCGGCGTCCGCGTCTGGATGCTGGAGCTGCTCGGCAAGGACCAGCCGCTTCTGCCACACACCCGCGCCATCGCGTGGTTCTTCGCGCTGTGGGGCGAGATGTGGCAGCGCCCTGCGCAGGAGGTCGTCGCGGGGCTCGGCGAGGTCGTGCGGCTGTTCACCGAGAGCGGTGACGAGGATGCCGCGGCGATGGCGTTCGCGGCCCGGGCGACCGCACGCGTGCAGTTGTCGGCATCCGACATCGATCTCGCCGAGGAGGAGCTGGGCGAGGCCGTCGACCGGCTCCACGCCGTCGGGAACGGATGGGGCGAGGCGATCTCGCGCGTCTCCCTCGCCCGCGTGGCGTGGCTGCGCGGCTCGGTCGACGACGCCGCCGTGCACCTCGAGCGCGCATCGACGATCGCGGATGCCGGGGGTGACCTGTTCACGCGGTCGGTGGCCGGCAACCAGCGGGGCCGACTGCTCATGGTGCGTGGGCGCGTGGAGGAAGCGGAGCAGGTGTTCGTCCGCACACTCCTCGACTCGCTGCGGCTGCACCACGAGGAGGGCATCGCCTACGGGCTCGAGGGCCTCTGCGCGGTCGCCGCCGCGCGCGGGGAGGCGCGGCGCGCGGGAGAGCTGTCGGCCGCGGCGACGTCGATCCGCCACCGGGTCGGCGTCTTCGACGTCGAGGCGTTCACCGTCCACGCCCTGTCGTTGGACAGCGCACGCGCGGAGCACCCCGACGACGTGGCTGCCGGCGAAGCCGCCGGCGCGGACCTCACCATCGCCGAAGCCGTGGCGCGGGCGCTGCCCGAGCGGGAGCGGGCGACGGCGCGCGAGGCCATGCGCCGGTGGTGACGGTCAGCGGGTCGGCCGGTCGGCGGGCACTCCACCGGCCCGGGGGGATCCCGAGTCGGTGGAGGCGGCGCCGCTTCGCTCCCGAATGCGTGGGCGCCGAGCCGCTTCGACGCCGTCCGGGGAGGTACCGGTCGACGTCGGTTCGACTCTAGGGACCGGCCCTCACGACGTCATCAGATAGGTCGTGATGTGTCGATGAGATCTCTCTCATCTGGGCGGTGAGGTCAGCGCCACTGCCAGGTGGCGAGCACCGACTGCGCGATCTGATCGCGATCCTCCTGCGACACGTCGGGGCTGAACGAGAAGGTCACGATGTAGGTCTGGCCCGCGTCGGTGAGGTAGTACTGGTCGATCTGGTACTCGACGCCGTCCTGCTCGAACCCGGCCGTCAGGTGCGCGGTCTCCTGCCCCGCCGCGGTGACGCGGTCGAGGACCGTCACATCGGTCGCGCCCGCACCCTCGAGTTCATCGACGCCGACCGACTCGACCTGCTCGGGCGAGACCTCCCCCGCCGGAGACGTGATGATGTTGAGGTTGTCGGCGAAGTCGTCCTGGTCGTCGAGGAATGCCGCGAACGTCGTCTCGTCGAAGGTGTCGGGCGCCCCATCGGGAAAGCCCCAGCCCTGCGGCAGCGTGAATCCGTACGCCTCGCCCGCCACCGTCTCGCCGTCGGCGGGTGCGATCGCAGGCAGATCCGAAGTGGCCGAGGGCGGCGTCTCGGCGTCGGAACGTCCGCCGCAGCCGGTCATGACGAGCGCGGCCAGAACGAGTGCGGCGATCGCCGAGGTGATGCGGAGCATGCCCTCACGCTACGCCGCGGCGCCGGTCAGGCGAGGGGCCTTGCGCGCCGCAGTCGCAGATGCGTGCCCGGCCGCGCCTGGGCGAGCAGGTCGAGGCCCGCGTCGGTCACGACGCCGATGACCGGGTAGCCGCCCGTCACCGGGCCGTCGGGGCCGAGGACGACGGGCCGGCCCTCCGGTGGCACCTGCAGGGCACCCGGCAGCATCCCCTCGCTCGGCAGTTCGCGTCCCGTCGCGACGGCCGTCCGGTCGAGGACGGGGCCGTCGAGTCGGAGACCGACACGATCGGCCTGCGCGCCGACGACCCAGTCGGCCTCGAACAGCGCGCGGTGCGCTGCGGGTGCGAACCAGTCGGCCCGGGGGCCGGGGGCGACCGGGATCTCGAGCGCCGCGGAGATGTCGAGGGCCCCGCCAGGGGGCGTCCACGGGAACGCGTCGACGACCGGGATCGGATGCCCCTCGGCATCCGCCGTCGCGACGGCGTCGCCCGCGCGCATCGGCGCCGGCCCGAGACCGGCGAGCGTGTCGGTCGCGCGGGACCCGAAGACCGCCGGACCTCCCAGCCCGCAGCGGACGGCGAGGTAGGCGCGGACTCCTGCGCGGAAGCGATCGAGCTCGAGCTCGTCGCCCGCCGGCCACCGGACCGGCGCGTACGGGTCGACGACGCGTCCGCCGATGCGGATCGCGCCCCACGCCCCGGTGACGGCGACCCAGAGGTCGCGGTCGGCGACGGCGCGGAACCCGCCGAGCAGGACCTCGACCCCGGCCGCGTCGGCGGTGTTGCCGACGAGGCGATTCGCGGTCTGCAGAGCGCCCCGATCCGCCGCGCCCGACGGCGCGACGCCGTCCGCCTGCCGCCCGGGGCGCCCGCGATCCTGCACCGTGGCGAGCGGCCCGGGATCGACGACCGTGAACGCCGTCGGACCTGCGGTGCGGACAGGCTGCGGCTCAGCCACCTCGGCCGCCGCCCGGACCGGGCGGAAGCGCACGGTCGTCCCCGGCGTCAGCAGCACCGGCTCGACACCCGCCGGGTCGAACAGCGGCGCATCCGTCCTGCCGATCAGCCGCCAGCCGCCCGGGGTCTCGCGCGGATACGCGCCGCTGAACTCCCCGGCGAGCCCGATCGACCCGCGGGGGACGCGCGGGCGCGGGCTCTCGAGGCGCGGCACGTCGAACGGCCACTCCGCGCTCACGAGGTAGCCGAACCCCGGCGCGAAGCCCGTGAAGGCGACCGACCAGCTCGCCGCGAGGTGTCGCGCCACCAGCGCATCGGGACCGACCCCGACCGCGGATGCCGCGTCGCCGAGGTCCGGACCGTCGTAGACGACCGGCACCTCGACGGTGCGGTGCGGCGGGGCGTCGCCCGCGCCCGGTGTCGCACGCGCCGAGCGCACCCAGGCGCGGGCCGCTGCATCCGAGAGGACCGCCGGATCCCGCACGACGAGCACGGTGCGTGCAGCCGGCACGACGTCGCGGATCCCCGGCGGCTGCGACGCGGCCAGCGCCGCGTGCAGGCCGCTCACCTCGTCGATCGTCGCCAGCTCGACGAGGAACGCGCGATCGCCGAACGGGCGGATCACCACGGCGAGCGCACCACGACCCCGGCGGCGTCGAGCGCGGCACGGACGGCGCGGGCCATCGCCACCGCTCCGGGCGAGTCGCCGTGGACGCAGAGGGATGCCGCGTCCACCCGCACCCGCGTGCCGTCGACCGCCGTCGCCGCGCCGTCGCGGACGAGCGAGACGGCGCGCGCGGCGACCTCCTCCGGGTCGTGCAGCAGGGCGCCCGGGGCACCGCGCGGCACGAGGTCGCCGGTCGGCAGGTACCCGCGGTCGAGGAAGGCCTCGCGGACGAACGGCAGCCCGCGCTCCGCGGCGGCCCGGGCGATCTCGCCGCGGAGCCCGAGGACGGGCAGCGGGCGCCCGAGGCCGTCGGACACATCCGCGATCGCGGCGGCGACCGCGTCGGCCGCGGCGGCGTCGGTGCCCACCGAGTGGTACAGCGCGCCGTGCGGCTTGACGTAGCGGAGCAGCGCCCCGGCGTCGGCGAGGGCTTCGATCTGCTCCCGCACCTGCGTCCGCAGGACCTCGGGGACGACGGCGAGCGCGACGCGTCCGAAGCCGGGTCGGTCGAGGTACGAGGGATGCGCACCGACAGCGACTCCTCGCGCCGCCGCCCGGCGCACGGCATCCCGCATCGAGTCGGCATCGCCGGCATGCCCGCCGCACGCGACCGAGGCGCTCGAGACGACCGCGAACATCGCCTCGTCGTCGGCCGTGGCGACGCCGTCGACGGTCTCGCCGAGGTCGGCGTTCAGGTCGATCGAGCGCATGCAGCAACGGTAGCGGGGACGAGCGCGTGAACAGTGGGCGAAGGACTCGTCAAGGGCTTCGGGGCGACCGGCGGCATCCGTATCGTCGTGCTCGTCGGAGGAGCGCTCCGGCAGGAAGGAGCGCCACCGTGGCGTACATCACCGTAGGGACCGAGAACTCGGTCGACGTCGAGATCTTCTACACCGACCAGGGGTCGGGACAGCCGGTCGTGCTGATCCACGGCTTCCCCCTGAACGGGGAGTCGTGGGGCAAGCAGCAGAAGGCGCTGCTCGAGGCGGGGTACCGCGTCATCGCCTACGACCGGCGCGGATTCGGCGCCTCCACCAAGACCGCGTCGGGCTCCGACTACGACACCTTCGCCGCCGACCTGCACGCCCTCGTCGAGGACCTCGAACTGACCGACGCCGTGCTCGTCGGGTTCTCGATGGGCACCGGCGAGATCGCGCGCTACCTGTCGCGCTACGGAGCGGACCGCATCGCGAAGGTCGCGTTCCTCGGCTCGCTCGAGCCGTGGCTGCTGAAGACCGACGAGAACCCCGATGGCGCCGGCGATCAGGCGTTCTTCGACGGGACTGCCGCGGCCGTCGCAGACGACCGCTACGCATTCCTGTCGGGCTTCTTCAAGGACTTCTACAACCTCGACGAGTTCCTCGGCGACCGCATCTCGCAGGAGGCTGTCGACGCATCCGTCGCCGTTGCGAACCAGGCCGGCAACGCCGCGATCGCAGCGGCTCCCCTGACCTGGCCGACCGACTTCCGCGGCGACATCCCTGCGGTCACGGTGCCGGCCCTCATCGTCCATGGCACGGCGGACAACATCCTGCCGATCGACGCGACGGCCCGGAAGTTCCGCGAGCTCCTCCCCGAGGCGACCTACGTCGAGATCGAGGGCGCTCCGCACGGCCTGCTCTGGACCCACGGCGCGGAGGTCAACGAGGCGCTGCTCGCGTTCCTGCAGGACTGAGGGTCCCCGCCCTCGCACTGGCGCGCGATCCGCAGCGCGTGCCAGTGTGAGGGCACGGGCGAGGGGGTCGCGATGACGGATGCCGCACTGCGGGACACGACGGCGGGGAAGACCATGGTGGTCGACCGGGGACTTGCGGGGCGGCTGGCCCGCGATCATCAGCGGACGAAGCAGACGGGGCTGTGGATCAGCGGGATCCTGCTGGTGGTGCTGCTCGGCGGGGGAACGTTCGCGCTCAATGGGAACGTCCGGTCCTTGGTCCTGGCCGCGTTCTGGATCGTGGTCATCGTGATCGGGTTCGTCGCCATCCGCCACCTCGGAACGCAGAAGCTCACGCGCATCACCGAAGGGCTCTACCCCGTCGGCGACCGGGTGACGGTCACCGTCACAGACACCGGCCTCACGGTCACCACCTCGGCCACGAGCCTCACGGTCGCGGCATCCGTCATCTGGCGCATCTCGACGGCGCCGCACTCGGTCATGGTGCGCATCCAGGGGCTGACCGGGCCCGCGATGATCCTGCCGCGCGAGCTGCTCGACGACGCCGACGTCGCCCGGCTGCGCGCGGCGGCGCCCCGCATCCGTCGCCCCTGACGACAGCGACGGCTCAGCCGACGACGACCGCGTCGGGGATGCGCGTGCGCATGACGGCGAGCGCGTCGGCGCTGTGGTCGACGAGCACCGCATCGCGTCCGAGCGCATCGGCCACCGCCCCGGTGGTGCCCGAACCCGCGAAGAGGTCGAGCACGCGGTCGCCCGGGCGGCTCGACGCCTGCACGATCCGCCGGAGGATCCCCTCGGGCTTCTGCGTCGGATAGCCCGTCTTCTCCCGTCCCGAGGTCGGGACGATCGTGTGCCACCACACGTCGGTCGGCAGCTTGCCTCGCGCGGCCTTCTCGGGCGTCACGAGACCCGGAGCCATGTACGGCTCCCGGTCCACGGCATCCGAGTCGAAGAAGTATGCCGTCGGGTCCTTCACGTAGACCAGGATCGTGTCGTGCTTGCTCGGCCAGCGCTTGCGGGACTTCGCGCCGTAGTCGTAGGCCCAGATGAGCTCGTTGATGAAGCAGTCGCGGCCGAACACCGCGTCGAGCATCACCTTCGCGTAGTGCGCCTCGCGGTAGTCGAGGTGGAGGTACAGGGTGCCGTCGTCCTGCAGCAGCCGCCATGCCTCGCGCAGCCGAGGCTCGAGAAAGCCCCAGTAGTCGTCGAACCGGTCGTCGTAGAGCTTCAGCGCGCCGCGCGTGCGGGCGTAGGACGTGCCGCGGAAGCCGCCCTTCACCGGGCCCGCCGGCGCATCGGGGTCGGGCGCGAGACCGGCACGGACCGCGGACTCGATCGCCCGCTCCTGCGTGCGGCCGGTGTTGAAGGGCGGATCGAGGTAGACGAGGGCGAACGAGGCGTCCGGCAGGCGCCGGGCGACCTCGAGGTTGTCGCCGAGGTGGATCTCGACGGTCACGGGACGCGGCGCAGCCAGGCGTCCGTCGAGAACTTCGACTCGACGAGCGCCTCGGCCTCGGCGTACTCCTCCTCGGAGATCGATCCCGGCTTCGCCCCGTAGAGCGAGGTGAACGTCTCGGTGAACCGCTCGATGATCTCGGCCCGCGGGAGGCCGGTCTGGCTGCGGAGCGGATCGACCCGCTTCGCCGCCGAGGCGGTGCCCTTGTCGGAGAGCTTCTCGCGGCCGATGCGGAGGACCTCGGTCAGCACCTGACCGTCCATGTCGTAGCTGAGGGTCGCGTGGTGGAGCACTCCCCCGTTGGCGAGCCGCTTCTGCGCGGCGCCGCCGATCTTGCCCTTCGACGACGCGATGTCGTTGAGCGGCTGGTACGTCGCGTCGATGCCGAGCGAGCGGAGCGCGTGCAGCACCCAGTCGTCGAGGAACGCGTAGGAGTCCGCGAACGTCATCCCCGAGACGAGGGATGCAGGGACGTAGAGCGAGTAGGTCACGATCGACCCGGCCGCCATGAGCATCGCACCGCCGCCCGAGATGCGGCGGACGACCTGGAAGCCGTGCTTCGCCGCCCCGTCGGGGTCGACCTCGTTGCGGAGCGACTGGAACGACCCGATGACCACCGCGGACTCGTCCCACTCCCAGATGCGCAGGGTCGGGTTGCGCCGTCCGTCGCCGACGCGGGTGGTCAGCACCTCGTCGAGCGCGAGGTTCATCGCTGGCGAGACCGCCTTCTCGTGGACGACCTCCCACTCGAACTCGGCCCACCCGGGCGCGACGATGAGCGCGCGGCGCACGGCGGTCGCGACGGCCTCGGGCGTGAAGCCCAGCAGCTGCGCCCCTTCGGGGAGCGCGCCGCGGACGGCGGCGGCGATCGTCGCGACGTCGGCCTCGGTCGGGAGCCCCGTCACCGCCGCGTCGATGTCGGCGAGCGCATCGTCGGGTTCGAGGAAGAAGTCGCCCGCGAGGTGGAAGTCCGCGATGCGGCCGTCCTCCACCTCGAGGTCGACGACGACCAGCTTGCCGCCAGGGACCTTGTACTCGCCGTGCATGGTCCTATTCTGGCGCGTCCACAGGGGCCGCGGTCGCGGCGGCGGGCGACCCTTCGGGAACGGATGCCGCGTCGCGCCGCGCGATGCGCGCGTCGAGCCATGCGAGCAGGTCGGCACGCGCCTCGGCGGCGCAGTGCTCGTTGAAGATCTCGTGGCGCGCGTCCGGGTAGACGAGCGTGGTCACATCGGTCAGGCCGGACCGCGAGCGGTAGGCGTCGGCGAGACGGTGGACGCTCCGCGGGCCGCCCACCGGGTCGTCCCGCCCCACCATGAGGAGCACCGGCAGCGTCACGCCGAGGTGCCGACGGGGCTTGCCGATGAGGCGCAGCGTGTCGATCGGACCGAACAGCCGCGGCAGCGGGACGACGGTCGTCAGGGGGTCGTCGAGGAACGCGCGGCCGACCGCGGCATCCGTCGACAGCCACTCGACCCCGCTCGCGCCCTCGCCCGCCCACCGCTTGTTGAGCGGGGCGGCGTTCAGGGCGCCGGGCCAGAGGAGCGAGGATCCCGACAGGACGAGCGCGTCGTAGGCGTCGGGCGACGCGTTCACCAGCTTCTGCGCGAGGAACGAGCCCCAGGAGTGCCCGAGCAGCACGAGCGGCAGCCCGGGATGCCGGTCGCGGATGATGCCGGTCAGCCGGCGGCACGCGGCGACTGCCGCGCGCAGTCCGCCCGGCCCGAGGCGGCCCAGGCGGGAGTGATCGCCCCCGTGCTGGCGGAGGCCCGTGCGGCCGTGGCCGCGATGGTCGTCGGCGTAGACGGTGAATCCGTCGGCGGTCAGGGCGGCGATGAGGTCGCCGTAGCGGCCGGCGTGCTCGCCGACGCCGTGCAGCAGTTGAACGACGCCGCGGGGGGTCCCCTGCGCGGGGTGGACGTCGTAGACGATCGCGATGCCGTGTGCATCGATGAACTCGGGCATGGCTCGAATCCTAGAGCCGCAGACGAGCTGAGAGAGATGCTCGCTCCAAGCCGTTAGCCAGACTAATGAGCTAGGCTAACGAAAACGATGAGCGACGCGAACGACGACACCACCCCGGACCTCGCCCATGCGGCATCCGATTTCCGCATGGCGACCTTCCGGCTCGCGCGCCGTCTGCGGTCGCAGCGCGCCGTCGACACCATGAGCGACGGGCAGTTCGCCGTCCTCGCCGGCCTCAAGGTCCACGGGCCGCACACGCTCGGCGAGCTCGCGGAGCGCGAGCGCGTGTCGGCCCCGTCGATGAACCGCACGGTCAACTGCCTCGAAGAGCTCGGGTACCTGAGCCGCACGCCCGACGAGCACGATCGTCGCAAGGTCGTCATCGACCTCACCGAGACGGGCCGCGAGGTCGTCGCCGAGACGGTCCGGCGCCGAGACTCCTGGCTCGAGCACGCGTTCGAGGACCTCTCGGCCGCAGAGCGGTCGACCCTCGCGAAGGCCGCCGCGATCATGCAGGAGGTGGCCGGGCGATGAGTTCCGCCATGTTCCGCTCGTTCTCGGTCTTCAACTACCGCGTCTGGTTCATCGGTGCCCTCGTCTCGAACGTCGGCGCGTGGATGCAGGCGACGGCGCTGAGCTGGGTCGTCCTCACGCAGCTCACCGACAACGACGCGACCGCCATGGGCATCACCATGGCGCTGCAGTTCGCGCCGCCGCTGCTGCTCGTCGGGGTCACCGGCCTCGTCGCCGACCGCTTCGACCGGCGGAAGCTGCTGTTCCTGACCCAGGGACTGCTCATGCTGCTCGGCCTCGTCATCGGCATCCTGCTGCTGCTGGGCGCGATGAACCTCTGGACGATGTACGCCTTCGCGTTCGGACTCGGCGTCGTCGCCGCGTTCGACAACCCGACCCGGCAGGCCTTCGTCTCCGACCTCGTCGCCCGCGAGAACGCGTCGAACGCCGTCGCCCTGAACGCAGCGTCCTTCAACACCGCGCGGATGATCGGCCCCGCCGTCGCAGGCTTCGTCATCGTCGCCGTCGGCACCGGGTGGGTGTTCCTGCTGAACGCGCTCACGTTCCTCGCCATGCTCGTGGCGCTGATCCTCATCCGATCCGGCGAGCTCGTTCCGCGGCCGAAACTGCGGAGCGCCGCGCGCATGGCGGACGGGCTGCGCTACGTCGGCGGTCGACCCGACCTCATCGTCACGTTCGTGATGGTGTTCCTGCTCGGCGCGTTCGGGATGAACTTCCCGATCCTCGCCTCGACGATGGCGCTCGAGTTCGGCCAGGAGGCCGACGGCTACGGCGTGCTCAGCTCGATCCTCGCGATCGGCTCACTCGCCGGGGCGCTGCTGGCCGCCCGCCGGGACCGCGCGCGCCTGCGGCTCGTGATCGGCGGCCTCGGGCTGTTCGCCGTGGCGTCGGCCCTCTCGGCGGCGATGCCGATCTACATCCTCTACGCCGCGACGCTCATGCTCATCGGCTTCGCGACCGTGACGACCCTGACGACGGCGAACGGCTACGTGCAGACGACGACCGAGCCGGCGCTGCGCGGGCGCGTCCTCGCGCTCTACATGGCCATCCTCATGGGCGGCACGCCGTTCGGCGCCCCCATCGTGGGCTGGGCCGCCGACGCCTTCGGCCCGCGGGCGGCGATCCTCCTCGGCGCCGCTGCCGCGCTCATCGCCTTCGCGGTCGGCGGCGGCTGGCTGCTGCTCTCGGGCCGCCTGCACCGGCACGAGTCGCGCCGATTCGCGCTCACGATCGACGAGACCCGACCGATCACCGTCGTCGCCCCCGAGGAGTTCAGCGACGAGGTCGCCGCGACGACGCCGATCCGCCTACCCGAGCAGAAGGACGTCGCGCGGAGCTGAGCGCGGGTCGGGCCGGGCGCGCGGGTCGCGCCGGGCGCGCTGCGGGCGAGGCATCCCTCGCTCAGGGGACGCAACCTGCCGCGCAGGTCGGCGCGAGGCGACGAGATACGCCCCCGGAACGGCACCGCGTGAGACGGATGCCGCGCCGCACCCCGGGCGCGGGCGGTCGCTAGACGCCGGTCACCGACGTCGACACGGGTGCGTACCCGTCGGCGGCGACCGTGACGACGACCTCGCCCGGGCCGTCGACGCGCACGACCGCCAGCAGCCGTCCGTCGTACGTCGTGTACGCGGATGCCCCGAACGACTCCTCGGTACGCGCCCGGCCCGAGCCGAGCCCGGCGAGCACCGCCGGGCCCGAGACCGTGACCTCGACCGGCAGGTCGCGGTCGGCGACGGCGATGCCGTCGTCGTCCGCGAGGGTGATGCCGACGAAGGCGAGCCCGCCGACCGCGACCTCGTCGCGTTCGGCGCGCGCGTGCAGCCGAGGCGTGCCGGCCGTGCGCAGGACGTGGCGACCGACCTCGAGCCCGTCGCGGCGGGCGACGGCGACCAGTTGGCCGGGCTGCCAGGTCGTCTCGAAGCGCGCCAGGAATGCCTTGTCGGCGCCGACCGCGGCGACCCCGACCGCACGCCCGTCAAGGAGGAGCTCCACCTCGTCGGCATCGGCGTAGACGTCGACCGTGACGGGGGTGCCGGATTCGGCATCCCAGCTCCACGTCGACACCGTGTCGGTCCACGACCACGGCGTCGTCGCGGTCGGTCGGCCGTGGTGCTGCGGACGGTGCACCGCGATGTACGGGTCGGCGCGCAGGCCGTAGACGATCTCGCGGTAGTACGAGATGGTGCGGCGGTGGCCGGTGATGTCGAGGTCGCCCGACTCCGCGAGGCGGTAGGGGTACGGGCCGGCCGTCCCGGTCGGTTCGTACCCGGGCACGTCGGTGTAGTCGACGCGGCCGATGCCGGCTTCGCCGAGGTAGTCCCACCCGGTCCAGGTGAAGTCGCCGATGACGTGCGGCAGTTCCTCGACGAGCGCCCACATCACGTCGATCCGCTCGGGGAACGTCTCGGACCCCACGATCACGCGGTTCGGGTGGTCGACGGCATCCTGCCGGTATCGCGAATCGGCGTAGTTGAAGCCGACCACGTCGAGCACAGCGGCGGACTCCTCGATCGAGGCGCTCACGAGCGGCGAGGCGTTCATGAGCCCCATCTGCTCGCCCATGTTCGCCATCATCGTGTTCGCGTCCTCGACCTGCTCCCGCGCCTCGGCCATCCGCGGCAGGTTGGCGATGATGCCGTTGATGCCGTTCGTCACGAACCGCGTCGGGTCGAGCGCGCGGACGCGCTCCGCGAGGCGCCGGCTCCACGTCGACCCGATGGGGGTGCCGAGCTCGAGGATCTCGTTGCCGATGGAGTACATGACCACACTCGGGTGGTTGCGGTCCTTCGCCACGAGGGCGGCGGTATCGCGCTCCCACCGCTCGGGGAACGTGACCGTCGCGTCGAACGGGGCCTTCGCGCGGGTCCACGCGTCGGCGAGCTCGTCCATGACGAGCAGACCGTGGCGGTCGCAGGCGTCGAGCATCGCGCGGCTCATCGGGTTGTGCGCGCTCCGGAGGGCATTGAACCCTGCGGCCTTCAGCAGTCGCACGCGGCGGTCCTCCGCGTCGTCGAACGTGGCCGCGCCGAGCGGTCCGTTGTCGTGGTGCACGCAGGCGCCGCGCAGCTTGACGACCTCGCCGTCGATGCGCAGGCCGCGCGCGGGGTCGAGCTGCAGGGTCCGGATGCCGAAGGTGGTCGTCTCTTCGTCGAGCGCCGCACCGGCGGCATCCGTCACCGTCGTCCGTGCGACGTAGAGGTGGGGGCGGTCGGGGTGCCAGCGCTGCGGGTCGGCGACCGCGAGCCGGGCGCGGGCCACGGCGTCGGAACCGGGGAGCACCGTCACCGGCGACGTGCCCGCCGCCACCACGGCGCCGCCCGGATCGACGACCTCCCAGTCCACGCGCGTCTGCCGGGTGTGCCGCGCCGCGTTCCGGAGGGTCACGGCGACCTCGACGACCGCACGGTCGGCGTCGATGTCGGGAGTCGTCACGACGACACCGTGGGCCGGGATGTGGACGGGCTCGGACACCACCAGGTGCACCGGGCGGTAGATGCCCGCCCCGCTGTACCACCGGCTGTCGCGGTGCGCCCTCGCCTCGACGGTCAGGCGGTTGGGCTCACCGAAGCGCAGGAACGGGTCGAGCTCGGCGACGAACCCGGCGTAGCCGTTCGCCTCGTGGACGACGACCTCGCCGTTCAGGAAGACGACGGCGTCACGGTAGACGCCCTCGAACTCGAGCCGGACGGTCTTCTCACGCCAGGACTCGGGCACGTCCAGCGTGCGCACGTACTCGAACGCGCCGCCCGGCGTGTAGCCCGCATGCACCCCCTGCACCTCGTCCGCCGAGCGCGGCAGGTCCCGCAGCGCATCGTGGGGCAGGACGACCTCGACGGGACCCCTGCCCGGCGCGGGAGACTCGAACGGGCCCAGTTTCGGACCGGCGGTCCAGCCGTCGTGCAGGGTCGTCCTGGTCACGACGATGCCTCGACGAGGGATGCCTCATCCGCGTCGCGGGACGACTCGGGACGCCACTCGATGTCGGCGAACGTCATGAACAGCGCGCGGAGCTCGTCGGCCATGTCGAGGACGGACCGGTCGAGCAGCCACTGCACCTGGAGTCCGTCCATCATGGCGATGATCGTGATGGCGGCACGGCGCGGCGTCATGCCGTGGCGCAGCCGTCCGTCCCGCTCGAGGTTGGTGAGGGCTCGCTCGATGGTCGACCGCGTGAACTCGTAGCGGCGGACGAAGTAGGCGTGGGCGGGATGGTCGGGCGCGGTGGCCTCGGCCGAGAGGGTCGCGAAGAGCTCGACGACGCCGGGGATGGAGGCGTTGTACTCGGCCAGCTCCACGAGGCCGCGCAGCACGGCCGCCCCGTCGTCAGACCCGGTGGGCACGATCGTCCTCGCCCGCTCGTCCTTCTCCTCGAGGACGGCCTCGAGGAGCGCGCTCTTGTTGCGGAAGTGGTGGAGCAGGCCCGCCTCGCTCATGCCCGTGCGGACCGCGATCTCGCGCAGCGACCCCGCGCGGTAGCCGGACCCGGAGAACACCTCCAGCGCGGCATCCAGGATCGCCTGTCGGGTCGCCTCGGTCTTGGCATACGTCCCGCGCGGGCGCCTCGTGGGCGCCGGCGTGGTGCTCGTCTTCGTCATCACCGTCATTCTCTCCGGCCATCCCCGTCGGCGGCCGTCCCGGGCCAGTCTGCACGGTTCGATAACGAAAACCTAGCGATTACTAGATTTTTGTTTTGAAAACCTAGTCCTCGCTCGGAATTGGTGCTAGCGTCCGACGCCAGAGCGATCCGCAGGGGTATCGCCACCTGAAATGAGGACAAAGATGTTCCGATGGAAGGCCACAGCAGCCGTCGCCGTCGTCGCCGCACTCGCACTGGCCGGCTGCGCCGGCGGTGAGACCCCGGGCACCGGCGGTGAAGGGGGGAAGGCCGACCGGCTGACCCTCATCTCGATCGCGGCCCCGACCAGCTACGACATCGGCGCCGGCGCCGAGTGGGGCAACCGCAGCGAGTTCTTCGAGGCGGTCTTCGACACGCTCCTCCGCAAGGACTCCTCCGGCGAGATCCAGCCGAACCTCGCGACCGAGTGGTCGTACAACGAGGACAACACGGTCCTCACACTGACCCTCCGCGACGACGTCACCTTCACCGACGACACCCCGCTCGACGCCGAGGCCGTCGTCGGCAGTCTCGAGCGGTTCCGCGACGGCACGTCGCCGCAGGCGGCGACCCTCGCCGGCAAGGAGTTCGCGGCACCCGACGCGACCACGGTGACCATCACGCAGGATGCACCCGACCCGTCGCTCGAGAACCTGCTCTCCATCGCTCCCGGCCTCGTACAGGCCCCTTCCAGCTTCGACGACGAGAACTCGGCCACCACGCCCGTCGGCTCGGGTCCCTACATCCTCGACTCCGCGTCGAGCGTCACCGGCACCACGTACAACTACACGGCGAACCCCGACTACTGGAACGCCGACGCGGTCAAGTACGAGAACCTCACCATCAACGTGATGGAGGACACCACCGCCATCCTCAACGCCATCAAGGCGGGCGAGGCGAACGGTGCGAAGATCGCCGACAACAACACCATCGCCGAGGTCGAGGGCGCCGGTTGGACCATCGAGTCGAACGAGCTCGACTTCCAGGGCCTGCTGCTGCTCGACCGCGCCGGCACGATGGCCCCCGAGCTCGCCGACGTGAAGGTGCGCCAGGCGATCAACATGGCCTTCGACCGCGAGGCGCTGCTGCAGTCGCTGCAGTCCGGGTACGGCACGGTGACCGAGCAGGTCTTCCCCGCCACGTCCGAGGCGTACGACGAGTCCCTCGACGGCACCTACGCCTACGACCCGGATGCCGCCAAGGCCCTCCTCGCCGACGCGGGCTACCCCGACGGCTTCACGCTGAACATGATGTCGACGCCGGCCTTCCAGACCACGTTCGACCTGGTGGCTCAGCAGCTCTCCGACATCGGGATCACCGTGAACTACACCGACCCCGGCACGGGCAACTTCATCACCGACATGCTCGCCCCGAAGTACCCGGCGACCTGGATGGCCCTGGAGCAGAACCCCGACTGGCAGCTGATCAACTTCATGATCGCGCCGAGCGCGACGTTCAACCCCTTCAAGTACCAGGACGACACCGTCGACGGCTACATCGAGACGATCCAGCGCGGCAGCGAGGAAGAAGCGACCGCCGCGGTCAAGGAGCTCAACAAGTACATCGTCGACCAGGCCTGGTTCGCACCGTTCTTCCGCGTCCAGGGCTCGTTCGCCGTGGACACGAACACGGACCTGGCCTTCTGGCCGACCAACGCCTACCCGTCGATCTTCGACTTCTCGCCGAAGAACTGATCGATCCGGCGGGTGGCGGGCATCCCGCCTGCCACCCGCCGGTCACCCGGGAAGGTCATCATGCTGTCATTCATCATCAGACGCGTCGTGTCCGGCGTCGTCCTCGTCGCGGTCATCTCCGCCGTCGCGTTCCTCCTGCTCTACGCAGGCGGCGGCGACATCGCCCGCCGCATCCTCGGTGAGAACGCGACCGCCGAGACGGTCGCCAAGAAGACCGAGGAGCTCGGCCTCAACCGTCCGCTGCTCACCCAGTACACCGACTGGCTGACCTCCGCGATCACGGGCAACCTCGGTCGGAGCTGGTTCACCGGCGAACTGGTCAGCGTCAGCGTCACGAACCGCCTCGCGGTCACGCTCTCGCTCGTCCTCGGCGCAACCCTCATCTCGGCCGTGATCGCCGTCGTCATCGGCGTCCTCGCCGCCCGTCGCGGCGGCGCCGTCGACGGGACGATCCAGATCCTCTCGCTCATCGGCTTCGCGGTGCCGGGCTTCCTCATCGCGCTGATCCTCGTGCTCGTCTTCGCCGTCAACCTGCAGTGGTTCAAGGCGACCGGGTACGTGCCGATCGCGACGTCGTTCAGCGGCTGGGTCTCATCGGTCACCCTGCCGATCATCGCCCTCTCGATCGGGGCGATCGCCTCGGTCGCCGTGCAGGTGCGCGGCTCGGTGATCGACGCCACCTCCCGCGACTACGTCCGGACGCTGCGCGCCCGCGGCCTCTCCGAAGGGTCCGTCATCTACAAGCACGTGCTGCGCAACGCCGGCGGACCGGCACTCGCCGTCCTCGCCCTGCAGTTCGTCGGTCTCCTCGGCGGCGCCGTCGTCGTCGAGCAGATCTTCTCCATCCCCGGAATGGGTCAGCTGAGCGTCCGCTCGACCGTGCTCGGCGACATCCCCGTGGTGATGGGCCTCGTGATCGCGTTCGCGATCCTCGTCGTCATCGTCAACCTCCTGATCGACCTCGCCCAGGCCGCTCTGAACCCGAAGGTGAGGCTCTCGTGAGCGAAGCAACCGCGGCCAACCCGGCCCTCTCCCTCCCGCCTGCCAATGCCGCGCCCGTGCGCATGCACCTCGCGCGACGGCTCCTCAAGCGCCCCGTCGGCGTCGGAGCCGCCCTGTTCCTGCTGCTGATCGTCGTCATCGCCGTCATCGGCAGTGCGATCGCCCCCCTCGACCCGAACTACGCCGACATCCGGAACGTCCTCGCGGCCCCGGGCGGCGGGCACCTGCTCGGCACCGACAGCAGCGGTCGCGACGTCTGGTCGCGCCTGCTCGTCGCCACCCAGACGAGCGTCCTGGCCGCGCTGCTGGCCGTCGTCGTCGCGATCGTCATCGGCGTCATCAGCGGCCTCATCGCCGGCTACTACCAGGGCTGGTTCAACGCGGTCGCGACGTGGGTCACCGAGCTGAACATGGCGCTGCCGGGCATCGTGATCCTGCTCGCGGCGCGGGCCGTCCTCGGCCCTTCCGTCTGGATCTCGATGTTCATCTTCGGCATCCTGCTCGCGCCGTCGTTCTTCCGACTCGTCTACGCCGCCGTCACCGCGGTGCGCAGCGAACTGTACGTCGACGCGGCGCGCGTGTCGGGCCTCAGCGACACCCGCATCATCGGGCGCCACGTCCTCTCGGTCGTGCGTGCGCCGATCATCATCCAGGCGGCGATCATCGCCGGCATCGCCCTCGCGATCCAGTCCGGGCTCGAGTTCCTCGGCCTCGGCGACGTGAAGGTCCCCACCTGGGGTTCGATGCTGAACGACGGTTTCAAGAACATCGCCCGGACGCCACTCCTGCTCATCTGGCCCTCGCTCGCCATCGCCCTCACCTGCATCGCGCTCACCCTGCTCGCCAACGTCATGCGCGACGAGCTCGAGCGCACCGTCTCGGTCCGTCGCAAGCGTCGTCGCGCCGTGACCACCGCCACGGGTTCGGTCGCGGCCGTCACCACGTCGGTCTCGACGAGCGGCGGCGAGCCGATCGAGGACCTCGACGAGCTGCCGGTGATCGAAGACCAGGGCACCATCCGGCATCCCGACGACTCCCGCCGGACGAAGGCCACCGAGAAGGTGCTCGAAGTGCGCGACCTGCGCGTCGGCTACGACCAGCCCGACGGGTCGCACATCGAGGTCGTCCACGGCGTCTCGCTCGACATCCGCAAGGGCGAGGTGCACGGCCTGATCGGCGAATCGGGATCGGGCAAGACCCAGACCGCGTTCGCGGTGCTCGGCCTCCTCCCCCGCGGCGGACACGTCACGGGCGGCTCGATCCTCTACGAGGGCACCGAGCTGGCCGACGCGTCGGATCGCACCTACGCCGGCATCCGCGGCAAGCGCATCGGGTACATCCCGCAGGAGCCGATGAGCAACCTCGACCCGTCGTTCACGATCGGGAGCCAGCTCGTCGAGCCGCTGCGCGCACACCTCGGCCTGTCGAAGAAGGATGCCACGGAGCGCTCGCTCGACCTGCTGGCACGCGTCGGGATCCCGCAGCCCAAGCGCACCTTCGACGCGTACCCGTTCGAGGTCTCGGGCGGCATGGCGCAGCGCGTGCTGATCGCCGGCGCCGTCTCGACCGACCCGGACCTCATCATCGCCGACGAGCCGACCACCGCGCTCGACGTGACGGTGCAGGCCGAAGTGCTCGACCTGCTGCGCGACCTGCAGGCCGAGCGGCACATGGCGATGCTCCTCGTCACGCACAACTTCGGGGTCGTCGCCGACCTGTGCGACCGCGTGACGGTCATGCAGAACGGCGTCTTCGTCGAACAGGGGCCGGTGCGGAGCATCTTCCACCAGGCACGCCACCCGTACACCCAGGCGCTGCTGGGCGCGATCCTCGACGAGGGTCCCGCCCGGGCGCCGCTGGCCGCGAAGGGAGCAGGGGCATGACCGCGTCGCTGCTGGAGGTGAAGGACCTCGTCGTCGAATACCCCGGCAAGGGCTTCCGTGCCGAGCCGTTCCGCGCGCTGAAGGGTGTCTCGCTCGACATCCTCCCCGGCGAGACGGTGGGCCTCGTCGGAGAGTCCGGCTCGGGCAAGACCACGCTCGGCCGCGCCGCGCTCGGCCTCGCGCCGGTCACGGCGGGCACGATCACCTACGACGGACGCGACATCTCGCACCTGACCCGGCGGCAGCGTCGCTCGCTGACCTCCGAGATCCAGGTCGTGTTCCAGGACCCGTACTCGTCGCTGAACCCGTCGATGACGATCGAGGAGATCCTCATCGAGCCGCTGACCGCAGCGGGGGTCGCCAAGGCGACGGCGCGGACCCGGGTGCGCGATCTGCTCGACCAGGTGGGCCTGCCCTCCGACGCACGCAGCCGACTGCCGCGGGAGTTCTCGGGCGGACAGCGGCAGCGCGTCGCGATCGCGCGCGCGCTCGCGCTCGAGCCGCGGCTGATCGTCTGCGACGAGCCGGTCTCGGCGCTCGATCTGTCGACGCAGGCGCGCGTCCTCGACCTGTTCGTCGAGATCCAGGAGCGCACCGGCGTGGCCTACCTGTTCGTGACCCACGACCTCGCCGTGGTCCGCCACGTCAGCCACCGCGTGGCCGTGATGTACCGGGGCGAGATCGTCGAGTACGGCGACGGCGACCGGGTGACCTCGCAGCCCGAGCACCCGTACACGCAGCGCCTCTTCATGGCCGCACCGGTGCCCGACCCCGACAAGCAGGAGGAGCGCCGCGCCGCGCGGCGGGCCTTCCTCGCATCCGAGGCCGGCGCCTCGACGCTGGGCGCAGCCTGACCGGATGCCGGCGCGCAGACGCTCGCGCGCCGGCATCCCCCATCCCCCTTTTCCTCCGACACCGGGAGATCGCATGACCGCGTCCGCAGACCACCTCCGCCCCCTCCTCGAGAAGCTGACCCTCGAGCAGAAGGCCGCGCTCGTCCAGGGTGCGGATTTCTGGACGACCGTTCCGCTGCCCGAGATCGGGCTGCGGGCCATGACCCTGTCGGACGGCCCCGCGGGCGTCCGCGGCCCCCGCTGGGACGAGCGCGATCCGTCGCTGAACATGCCGTCGGGCTCGGCGCTCGCTGCATCCTGGGACGTCGACCTCGCCCACCGCTACGGCGCCGCCGCCGCCGCAGAGGCCCGCCGCAAGGGCGTCGACGTCGTACTCGGCCCGACCATCAACCTGCACCGCTCCCCCCTCGGCGGCCGGCACTTCGAGTGCTTCTCCGAGGACCCCGAACTGAGCGCCGGACTCGGCGCCGCGTACGTGCGCGGCCTGCAGGACAACGGCGTCGCGGCCACCCCGAAGCACTACGTCGCGAACGACGCGGAGACCGACCGCTTCACCGTCGACGTGCAGGTCGACGAGCGCGCGCTCCGCGAGCTGTACCTCGCCCCGTTCGAACGCACCGTCGAGGCGGGCACATGGAGCATCATGAGCTCCTACAACTCCGTCGACGGCGTCACGATGACCGAGAACGACCTGCTCGAGACCCCCCTGAACAGCGAGTGGGGCTTCGACGGCGTCGTCGTCAGCGACTGGACCGCCGTGCGATCGCTCGACGCGATCCCGGCCGCACAGGACCTCGCCATGCCGGGGCCCGCTCCGGCATGGGCCGACCTGGTCGAGGCCATCCGCGACGGCCGCGTCGACGAAGCGGACCTCGACCGCAAGGTGCTGCGCATCCTGCTCCTCGCCGAGCGCGTCGGCGCGCTCGAGGGCTCGCCTGCGGTGACGCCGGCGACCATCGACGGCGTCGCCTTCGTCGGAGAGGCGGCGATCGAAGGGTCGGTGCTGCTGCGCAACGAGGGAGTGCTCCCGTTGGATGCCGCGGCCTTGCGCCGCGTCGCGGTGATCGGCCAGAACGCGCGCGACGCCCGCACCCAGGGCGGCGGGTCGGCGACGGTGCTGCCCGAGCGCACCGTGTCACCGCTCGAGGGCATCCGCGAGGCGCTGCCGGGTGCCGACGTCGTCTACGAGATCGGCGCGGTCGTCCAGGAGGGCGTCGCCGAGCTCCCCCTCGACCGGATGACGAACCCCGTCACGGGCGAGCCCGGACTGCGCGTCACCTTCGTCGGCGACGACGGCGAGGAGCTCTTCGCCGAGGACCGGCGCTCGAGCGCGCTCGTCTGGTTCGGCGGCGACGCCCCCATCGCCGCCAGCCGCACCGTCGTCTTCGAGACCCGCTACACGCCGGAATCGACCGGGCAGGTCGAACTCGGCTTCGCCGGCGCCAACCCGGGCCGCCTCATCGTCGACGGGGCACTGCTGCTCGACGACGCGCCCGTCATCGAAGGCACCGATCTCGGCGCCGCGTTCCTCAACCCGCCGTCGCTGACCGCGACCGTGCCCGTGCAGGCCGGCACCGCGATCGACGTCCGCGTCGAGTTCTCCCGCGCCGACGCAGGCGCGCTGTCGGGTGCCATGTCGGCGACGGTCGGCATCGCCCCCGAGCGGACCGACCCCGCCGAGCTCATCGCGCGCGCCGTCGAGACCGCCCGCGCCGCCGAGGTCGCGATCGTCGTCGTCGGCACCAACGCGAAGGTCGAGTCCGAGGGGTACGACCGCACCGACCTCGACCTGCCCGGCGAGCAGGACGACCTCGTCCGCGCCGTCGCCGCCACCGGGACCCCCGTCGTCGTCATCGTCAACGCCGGCTCCCCCGTCGCCCTGCCGTGGGCGGACGACGTGGCGGCGGTGCTGCAGGGCTACTTCGGCGGCCAGGAATTCGGCCACGCCGTCGCCGACATCCTCACCGGTGCCGCCGAGCCCGGCGGGCGCCTGCCCACCACGTGGCCGGCCGCGCTCTCCGACGTGCCGGTGACGCAGGTCGTCCCCGACGACGGCGTCCTCCGCTACACCGAGGGCATCCACATCGGCTACCGGGCATGGCTCCGCTCCGGCGCCGAGCCGGCCTACCCCTTCGGCCACGGACTCGGCTACACGACGTGGGCCTGGGATGCCGCGGCACGACGTGGCGATTCGCTCGAGATCGCGCTCCGGAACACCGGCGATCGCGCGGGCAAGCAGGTCGTGCAGGTCTACGCCGAGCGCGCGGACTCGGCCGTGGAGCGCCCGGTCCGCTGGCTCGTCGGGCACGCCGTCGTCCGCGCCGAGGCGGGTGGGTCGGCGACGGCATCCATCGCCCTCGACGCCCGTCGCTTCGCGCACTGGGACGGCGGCTGGGCGGTGGAGCCCGGGGCGTTCACGCTGCGCGCGGGAGCCTCGGTCGTGGATCTGCCGCTCGAGCTCGAGTGGGAGGCCGGCGCGTGAGCCTGCTGCAGGGCACGGTCGACGACCGCCTCGAGGGCGTCGCCGACCGACTGAACGGCTGGCTCACCGCCGACCCCGACCTCTCGTTCCAGGTCGCCGCCTACCACCGGGGCGACCTCGTCCTGGATGCCTGGGGTGGGCCGCACCTCGATCGTGATGCGGTGATCGTCCCCTACTCGGTGACGAAGAACACGATCGGCCTCTCGGTCGGCCTGCTGGTCGAGCGCGGTCTGCTCGACCTCGACGAACGCGTCGCGACGTATTGGCCGGAGTTCGCGGCGAAGGGCAAGGGCGCCGTCACCGTGCGCCAGCTGCTCTCGCACCAGGCGGGCCTGCCGCAGGCCGACACCGTGCTCACGTGGGACGATCTGCTCGATCACCACGCGGCGGCAGCGCGACTCGCGGACTCCACCCCGTTCTGGCACCCCGGCAGCGCCTTCGGGTACCACGCCATCACGATCGGCAACCTGGGCGACGAGCTCGTCTTCCGGGTGACCGGGCGTACCCTCCACGAGTTCTACGAGCAGGAGATACGCGCCCCGCACGACATCGACTTCTTCCTCGGACTGCCGGCGGACCATGAAGAACGACGAGCCGACGTCCTGCCGATGATCCAGCCCGTCTCCGACACCCTCGTCCGTTCGAACTCCGCTCTGGGCCCCCTCGTGTTCGGGTCGATGGGCGGCGACGTCGACCTCGGCAACTCGCCCCGCAGCTGGCGCTACGGTCACCCCGGCGGCAGCGGCACGGGCAGCGCCCGCGGTCTCGCTCGGCTGTTCGCAGCGGCCGTCACCGGTGTCGACGGTTCGGCGCCGTTCCTGGGCGCGGACACGGTCGCGCAGATCGGACAGCAGCAGATCCGCGGGTACGACGAGGTGCTGCACCAGCACGACCGCGCTCACGCGATCGTCTTCCAGAAGCCGTCGCAGCAGCTCGCCTTCGGCGGTCCCCGCTCGTTCGGCCACGACGGCGCCGCCGGCGCCCTCGCGTGCGTCGACCCCGACACCGGCATCGCTTTCGCGTGGACGATCGCGCGCGGCCCGTGGCCGGGCGGCGCCGACCCGCGCGCCGTCGCCCTCGCCGCCGAGCTCGGCCGCACCCTCGCCTGAACCCGACACCGGAGCACCCCGTGACCGAGCCCGCATCCCGCATCGCCACCCTCCGTGCCGAGCTCCGCGACGACACCCCGTTCGTCGCCACCGCCGCGCCGCGCCTGACCTGGACGGTCGCGACCGACGAGGACGATTGGATGCAGGTGGCCGCCGAGGCGGACGACGGCACCGGCGTCGTCGCGCTGCCGGGTGACGCCAGCGTGCTCGTCGCGTGGCCGTTCGCGCCGCTCGACGCGGGCGAGCGGCGCCGCGTGCGCGTGCGGGCGCAGGCGGCATCCGGCACCTGGACCGATTGGTCGGAACCGCTGGCCGTCGATGCCGGCTTCCTCGCGCCGGGCGAGTGGGTCGCGCAGCCCGTGGGGCTCGCCGAGCCGGCACGCGAGGCGCAGCCCACCGTCGTCCGGACGCGATTCCGTCTGGGGCGGCCGGTCACGCGCGCACTGCTCTTCTGGACGGCGCTCGGCGTGGCGGAGCCCGAGGTCAACGGGACGGCCGTGTCGGACGACGTCCTCTCACCCGGATGGACCGCGTACCGCGACCGTCTCGTCCACGAGACGGTCGACGTCACCGCCCTCGTCCGCGAGGGCGAGAACGTGCTCTCGGCGACCGTCGCCGGCGCCTGGTACACGGAGAAGTACGGCTTCTTCGCGTTCGCCGACCGGCTCTACGGGACCCAGCCCTCGTTCCTCGCGCAGCTGCGCGTGACCTTCGATGACGGCACGACGACCACGGTCGCCGCGACGGGCGACGGGTGGGAGGCGTCCTCCGACGGCCCCACCGTCGACAGCGGCATCTACGCCGGCGAGCACCAGGACCTCCGCCGCCAGGTGTCGGCTTTCGCGCCCGTGCGCGTGGGAGCCGCCGCGAAGCCCGGCTACGAGGCGGTGCCCGTCCCCGAGGCGCGCATCGCGCCGCCGGTGCGGCGGATCGAGTCCCTGCCGGTCGCGGACGTCGTGGAGACGCCCTCGGGCGGCCGCATCCTGGACTTCGGGCAGAACCTCGTCGGCCGGCTGCGGCTCCGGGTCCGCGGCGCCGCGGGCACCCGGGTCACGATCCGGCACGCTGAAGTGCTGGACGAGGGCGAGCTCGCCCTCCGCCCCCTCCGCAACGCCGCGGCGACCGCGACCTTCGACCTCTCCGGCGGCGACGACGTGCTCGAGTCCCGCTTCTCCTTCTACGGCTTCCGGTACGCCGAGGTGACCGGCATCGACGCCGACCCGAGCGCGGTCGAGGCCGTCGTGCTCCACACCGACATGACGCGCACCGGGTGGTTCGAGGCATCCGACCCGCTCATCGATCGCCTGCACGAGAACGTCGTGTGGGGCATGCGCGGCAACTTCCTCTCGATCCCCACCGACTGCCCGCAGCGCGACGAGCGACTCGGCTGGACCGGCGACCTGCAGGTCTTCGCTCCGACCGCCTCGTTCCTCTACGACAGCGCCGGGTTCCTGGCCTCGTGGCTGCGGGACCTCGCCCACGAGCAGGCCCGCGAGGACGGCTCGGTCCCCGTCGTCATCCCCTCGGCGCTCGGCGGGTTCGCGTCGTTCGGGGGTGTCTCCCCGGCCGCATGGGGGGATGCCGCGACGGTCGTCCCGACCGTGCTGCACGAGCGGTACGGCGACCGCGACGTGCTCGCCGCGCAGTACGACAGCATGCGCGACTGGGTGGATGCCGTCGGCCGCGACGCGGGCGAGGGCGGCCTGTGGGCGGGGCGGATGCAGCTGGGCGACTGGCTCGACCCGGCCGCGCCGCCCGACAAGCCGGGACAGGCGAAGGTCGACAGCGACATCGTCGCGTCGGCGTATTACGCACGGTCGCTGCGGCAGGTGGCCGAGGCGGCCGGCATCCTCGGTCTCGAAGCGGATGCCGCGCAGTACGGCGTGCTCGCCGAGCGCAGCCGGCAGGCATTCGTCGCCGAGTACGTGACGCCGCGCGGGCGCATGGTGAGCGATGCGCCCACCGCGTACGCGCTCGCGCTCGAGTTCGACCTCGTCACCGACCCCGCCGTGCGGGCGTCGCTCGCCGATCGCCTCGCGGACCTGGTGCGCGAGGGCGGCTATCGCATCGGCACCGGCTTCGTCGGAACGCCGCTCGTCGCGGACGCCCTCACCCGGGGCGGCCACCTCGATGCCGCCGAGCGCCTGCTGACGCAGACCGAGTGCCCGTCGTGGCTCTACCCCGTCACCCAAGGCGCGACGACGGTGTGGGAACGATGGGACTCGCTGCTGCCCGACGGCACCGTCAACCCGGGCGAGATGACCTCCTTCAATCACTACGCCCTCGGTGCCGTCGCCGACTGGCTGCACCGGACGGTGGCCGGCCTCGCCCCCGCCGCGCCCGGGTACCGGCGGCTGCGCATCGCACCGCAGCCGCTCGAGGCGCTGACATCCGCCTCGGCGCGGCACCGCACGCCCTACGGCGAGGCGTCGGTGCAGTGGCATCGCGACGGCGCGGACATCGTCGTGACGGCGGTCGTTCCGCCGAACACCGACGCCGAGGTCGCGCTGCCCGGCGTCTCGACGCGGGTCGGCTCGGGTCGGCACACGTGGCGCGTCCCGGCGCCGGCTGCCGCCGCGCGACCCGCGCTCGACGGCGTGGGCGCCTCGCTGGCCGATGTGATCGATGACCCCCGCGCGTACGCCGCCCTGATCGACACGATCGCCGCCGTCGACCCGGCGCGCGCTGCGACCATCAGATCCGAGACGCGGTGGGGTGCTCGCCGGCCCGTCACGACCGCCCTCATGTTCACGCCTCCCGCCCTGCTCGCATCGGTCGACGATGCGATCCGGCGCGCGACGGCATCCGTCTGACACACCCCTCGGAGAAGAGCCATGTTCGACCGCGCCACCACCTTCGGCGAAGCCCTCGACGACCCCGCCGCCCGCGCGATCCTGGAGCGTTACCTGCCCGGGATCGCCGCCTCCCCCATGGCGACGCAGTTCCGCGGCGGTCGACTGGGGCAGCTGGTCGCACTCGTGCCGGCCCTCGAGGACCTGCAGGAGCGCGAGCGCTTCTTCGCCGCGCTGGCCGAGGTCGGTTCCGGCGGCGGCAGGCCGCCGTACGCCCCCGCCGTCGACCCCGACCCCGCCTACGAGGGCGAGGAGGTCGCGCGAGGCTCGGCGGAGGTGACCGTGCCCGCGCCGACGCCGCAGTGGGACCCGCTCGAGCTGGTGTTCGCGGGCCCGTCCCACGGCAACCCCTTCGTCGACGTCGAGCTCGACGCGGTCTTCCGCCGGGGCGGCGACGAGATCCGGGTCGGCGGGTTCTACGACGGCGACGGCCGCTACGCGGTCCGTGCGCTCGCCGACGTCGTCGGGACATGGACATTCGAGACGCGCTCGACGGCGCGGTCGCTCGACGGCATCACCGGCGCGGTCGAGGTCGTCGCGCCGCGCGAAGGCTCGCACGGCCCGGTGCGGGTGGACGGCCTGCACTTCCGCCACGCGGACGGCACCCGCCACCGCCCCGTCGGCACGACGTCGTACGTCTGGACGCACCAGCCCGAGGAGCTGCAGGAGCAGACGCTGGCGACCCTCGCCGATGCGCCGTTCGTGAAGATCCGCATGTGCGTCTTCCCGAAGTCGTACCTCTACAACGCCAACGAGCCGGCGGACTTCCCCTTCGTCGGGAGCCTCGCGGACGGCTTCGATCTGACGAGGTTCGACCCCGCGCACTTCCGCCGCCTCGAGTCGCGCATCGCGCAGTTGGCGGCCCTCGGCATCCAAGCGGACCTCATCCTGTTCCACGCGTACGACCGGTGGGGCTTCGCGGACCTCGGCCCCGCCGTCGACGAGCGCTACCTGCGGTACGTCGTCCGGCGCCTGTCGGGGTTCGCGAACGTCTGGTGGTCGATGGCCAACGAGTACGACCTGCTCTGGTCGAAGGACATCGCAGACTGGGAGCGCCTGGCCGAGGTCGTCGGCGAGGAGGATGCCTTCGGCCACCTCAACTCGATCCACAACTGCCGCCCCGTGTACGACTACGCGAAGCCGTGGATCACGCACGTGAGCATCCAGCGCGTCGACGTCTACCGGACGGCGGAGAACACCGACCAGTGGCGCGAGCAGTGGGGCAAGCCCGTCGTCATCGACGAATGCGCGTACGAGGGCGACATCGACCAGGGCTGGGGCAACATCACCGGCGAGGAGATGACGCGGAGGTTCTGGGAGGGCGCCGTGCGCGGCGGGTACGTCGGTCACGGCGAGACCTACTACCCGCCGGCGCTCGACGGCGGCGGCTCGTTCGGCGACGACGACGAGGTGCTGTGGTGGGCGAAGGGCGGCACCCTGCACGGGACGTCACCGAGCCGCATCGCCTTCCTCGAGCGGCTGCAGGCCGAAGCGCCGGACGGTGTCTGGGATCCGCTGCCGAGCGATTGGGACGTCCCGTGGGGCGGCGTCGCCGGCCGGGTGAAGGTGGGCTACTTCGGCTTCAACCGACCCCGGTTCCGGAACGTCATCCTCGACGAGGGCGAGTGGCGGGTCGAGGTCGTCGACACCTGGAACACGACGATCGAGGAGGTACCCGGAACGCATCGCGGCCAGGTGCGCGTCGACCTCCCGGGCCGGCAGTTCCTGGCGATCAGACTGACGCGGCTCGACTGAGCGGGGCGGGGCCGCCGGTCAGCCGGGCGATCCCGCCAGCCGCTTCCACGTCCAGGCGAGCACTGCGGCGATGTCGATCGACGGGTCGACGCCCCGCTGCAGCTGCAGGCCGTCCGAGAGGGCGAGGAGCACGGTGGCCGCCATGTCGGCGTCGAGGGAGGCGGGCATCGCGCCCGCCTCCTGCCGCGCGCGGATGTCCGCCGCGACGACCGCGTGCACGCCCTCCTGACGCTCTTCGAAGAACGCGCGGGCAGGGTGATCTGCTGCGGATGCCGCGACCAGCAGATTCGAGTAGAGGTGCACGAGATCCGGCGTCTCGGCGTTGCGCCGAGCGACGCGGACGGACGGCGGCTCGGCGTCGGCCTGCTCGGAGAGTGCCTCCCGGGTCGCGGCATCCCGCCGACGGAGCACCTCGACGAGGAGGTTCTCCTTCGTGCCGAAGTGATGCAGCATGCCGGCCTGGGTCATGCCGACCTCGCCGGCGATGTCACGCAGCGACGTCGCGCCGTAGCCACGGCGCCCGATCACCTCGAGCGCGGTGTCGAGGATCAGCTCGCGGCTCTCCCGCCCCTGCGCCGAGACGCGACGCTCACGCATCGGCACGGACGTCGAGCGTCGGATGCCCGCCCTCGAACACCGGGTCGACCGTCCCGCCCGGCACGTCGGAGTGACCGGCGAGCACGGCGTCGCCATCGCGCGGGATCTCGAACGGCAGGCGCCCCTCGGCGGGCACGCGTCCCGTGAGCGCGTCGAGGATCGCGGACTCCGACGCCCCGAACGTCGCGACGACGGCAGCGGCGTGGGTCACGAGCGGGGCGAGCAGCAGCGGCCGCTCGAGGTGCACCGTGACCACGGTCGGCGCGACGGCGGCGACCTCGGCGACGCTCGCCACGACCTCGTCGGGGAACGCGAGCGAACCTGCGTGGAAGCTCGACTCGAGCATGAAGCGGTCGCGGGGCTCGAACGGCGGCGCCACGCGCACGATCGCCACGTCGGCGTCCGCCGCCGCAGCCGCCGGGGTGAGCCCCGCCTCGCGCAGCGCCTCGTCGGAGATCTCCGGAGCGTGCACCGCGACTCCGGTGCGCAGGGGCAGAACGGATGCCGCAGCCGCCGCGCCGGGAAGGATCACCGTCGATCGCGACTGGGCCGCGGTGCCGACCGCACGGAACTCGGCGCTGCCGACGACCTCGGCCGCGGCATCCTCATCGACGAACGGGTCGTCGAACAGGCCGAGCTCGAACTTCACCCTCAGCAGGCGCGCGACCGACACATCGAGGCGCGACTCGGGCACGGCGCCCGACCGGACGAGCTCGAGGATGAGCTCCGGGTCGTCCTCGCCGCCGAACTGGTCGCAGCCGGCGTCGAGGGCCTTCCGCACCCGCTCGGTCTCGCTCAGGTGCTCGACGCCCCACGACCGCGGCGGCAGCTGCTTGCCCATCATGCGCGACTCGGTGATGAGCCCCCAGTCGGTGCAGACGACGCCGTCGAAGCCGAGCGTCTCGCGCAGCAGCCCGGTGATGATCTGGTGGTTGAAGCCGAAGCCGACCTCCTCGACCGCCTCGCCGCCGAGGACGAGCCCTCGCGGCACGCCGTACGACGGCATGATGGCCGGGACGCCGCGGTCGATGACGCGACGGAACGGCTCGAGGTGGTACTCGAACATGCCGCCGGGGTAGACCTGGTCGGTCCCGTAGGGGAAGTGCGGGTCCTCACCGTCCTTCTCGGGACCGCCGCCGGGGAAGTGCTTGGCCATGCACGCCACGCTCGCGGCGGTGAGACGGTCGCCGCCCTCGAACCCGTCGACGTAGGCGACACCCAGCCGCGCGACGAGGTCGGCATCCTGCCCGAATGTGCTGTACTGCCGCGCCCAGCGCGGCTCGGTCGCGACGTCGAGCGTCGGATGCAGGGCCGAGCGGATGCCGACCGCGAGGTACTCGCGACGTGCGATGTCGGCGAACTCCCGGACGAAGCCCGGGTCGGCGATGGCGCCGAGGCCGAGCGGCTCGGGCCACGCCGAGAGGTGCCCCGCCGTGAAGGATGCGCCCCAGTTCTCGGTGAACGAGTGCCGCGGATCGGTGGAGATCGTCACGGGGATGCCGTGACCCGATGCCGCGGCGACGCGCTGCAGCCCGTTCACCCAGCGGGCCATGGCGCGCGGGTCCGGGATCTGGTGGATGTTCAGGTGCGTGACGTGCGATCGCTCGATGAACTCGCGCGCCGTCGTGCGCCCAGGCATCATCGCGGGACCGTCGACCTCGCCGTCGGTCGTCGTCGACACGATCGTCTGGATCATGAGGCCCGCCTTCTCCTCGACCGACAGCCGTGCGACGAGATCGGCGACGCGCTCGGCGACGGGGAGCCGCGGGTCCTCGTACGGGTCCATGACGCCGTTGCGATTGAGATCGCGGTACCGCGTGCCGTCGGGGGCGGTGGAAAGGGATGCGGTCACTGCGGTCTCCTGCGACGTCGTCGTGGCGTGCCGGATCAGCCTCGACCCGGGCACGAGAAGACTAAATAACGTTCAGTGGTTGGCGCAAGAGGGTGCTGCGGAGGACGGGCCGGCTCAAGCGACGCAACCTGCCGGGCGAGCGCTCGGGCGACACATTGCGTCCCCGGAACCGCGACCAGGCCGGCTCGAGCGCTGGCGGGGTCAGCCCGCGGACGTCCCCGCCAGTCGCGCGGCCGCGGTCGCCATGTGCGCGGCCATCGCGGACGCCGCGGCGTCCTCGTCCTTCGCCTCGACCGCGCGGAACACGGCGTCGTGCTCGGCGATCGCCAGGCGCGCGGCGTCGGCGTCGTGCACGGCCCGGTCGGCGTACACCTGCAGGAGCGAACGCACCACGTGCAGCAGGTCGACGAGCGCGGCGTTGCCGGCGGCGCGGGCGAGCGCGTCGTGGAATGCGGCATCCGCTCGGGCGAAGGCGGCGAGATCGTCGTCGGCGGTTCGCATCTGCTGCAGGGATGCGGCCAGCCGAGCGGTGTCTGCCGCGCCCGCCCGCGACGCCGCGAGGCGGGCGCAGTAGATCTCGAGTCCCGAGCGGACGTCGAGCAGATCGTCGGTGCTGCGGCGGCCGATCAGCAGGCCCCAGCGGAGGGTCTGCGGCAGCAGGTCACTCGCCGTCCCCCGGAGGTAGGTGCCGGAGCCGGGTCGGACGTCGACGATGCCGAGGATCTCGAGGGCGGCGAGCGCCTCGCGCACAGCCGAGCGGCCGACGCCGAGCGTGACCGAGAGCTGGCGCTCGGGAGGCAGGCGCGTGCCGGGCTCGAGGTCTCCGCTCGTGAAGAGGTCCATGAGCCGGCGCGCGACCTCGGACACCGGCGTGCCGGAGGGCAGCACGCCGAGGGACGCCGTGATGTCGGCGGAGCGGTCGGACGGGTACGCGGGCACGGCTTCAACATACGGGACGGCCCCCTGCCGTCAATCGGAATCACTCCACGCGGATGCCATCAGCGCGTCGCGCAGGCGGGGGCTGAGCCCGGCGAGCTCGGTCTCGACCGGCACGGCGAGCGCCTGCAGCGTGCGGCTGAAGGCGTTCCGCGCCGCAGCAGCGAGGGTGATGTCGACGATCTGACGGTCGTCGAAGCCCGCGTCGCGCAGCTCCTGACTGTCGGCGTCGGTCATGTCGCCGGGGTGCGTCGACAGTCGCCGCGCGTACCGCATGACCGCACGGTCGGCGGCGCTGAGGTCGGGGTGGTCGCCCCGCAGTGCGACGGCCTCGAGCTGGTCGTCGTCGAGCGCGCCGGCGCGCAGCGCCTTGCGACCGTGGGCCAGCAGGCAGTGTCGGGAGTGGAGCGCGCCCGCGGCGGCGAGCGTTGCGAGCTCGTAGGTGCGGACGCCGATCGAGGGCACGATTGCGCGGATGAGCGTCTCGAAGGCCGCGAGCGCTTCGGGATTCACCGCCATGGCCCGGGTATGACTGAACACGAACCCGTCGTCGTCCAGGTCGTCGCGGTAGATCTCGGCGACGGCACCGTCGGCACCGTCTGGATCGGGCGTGCGGATGATCATGAGGGCCTCCCTGCGTCGGTGGGACACTGCGTCCGTCCTACTCCCCCGCGGCCGGATCCACCACCGTCGCGCCCCGTCCGCGCCTCCACCGCCAGGCTTGCAATTGGTCAACCGGTTGTGCACAATGGCGATGCGGGACACCCGCACCCCCGACCCGAGGAGCAGCCCGCGATGACGCGCCTGTGGAACGATCCGGCGGACTTCGCCGACGAGATGATCGACGGTTTCGTCGCCGCGAACGGTCGCTACGTCGAGCGCGTCACGGGCGGCGTCGTCCGCAGCACCCGCGTGCCCGATGGTCAGGTCGCCGTCGTCATCGGCGGCGGGTCCGGGCACTACCCGGCCTTCGGCGGCCTCGTCGGGCCGGGCCTCGCGCACGGCGCTGCCATGGGGAACCTCTTCGCCTCCCCCTCGACGCAGCAGGTCCACGCCGTCGCACAGGCGGCGCACGCAGGCGGCGGGGTGCTGCTGAGCTACGGCAACTACGCCGGCGACGTGCTCAACTTCGATGCGGCCAAAGAACGCCTGCGCGCTGAGGGCATCCCCTGCGAGACCGTCGTCGTCACCGACGACATCGCGAGCGCCGGCCCCGCCGAGCGCGATCGTCGCCGCGGGATCGCAGGCGACCTCACCGTCTTCCGCGCCGCGGCCGGCGCCGCCGCCGCCGGGTACGACCTCGCGGGCGTGGCACGCGTGGCACGCCTCGCGAACGACCGCACCCGCTCCTTCGGCGTCGCCTTCACGGGGTGCACCCTCCCCGGCGCGGACGCTCCGCTGTTCTCGGTGCCCGACGGTCGCATGGCGGTGGGCCTCGGCATCCACGGCGAACCCGGCATCGACGAGACCGACATCCCGACCGCCGACGGCCTCGCCGAGATGCTCGTGGCACGGCTGCTCGCCGAACGGCCCGACGGTGCCGACGGCCGCGTGGTCCCGCTGCTCAACGGCCTCGGCTCACTGAAATACGAGGAGCTGTTCGTCGTCTACCGCCGGGTCGCCGCCCTCCTCGACGAGGCGGGGCTCGAGATCGTCGACCCGCACGTGGGCGAGTACTGCACCAGCTTCGACATGGCGGGGACATCGCTCACCCTGTTCTGGCTCGACGATGAGCTCGCCGACCTGTGGGAGACCCCCGTCGACACCCCCGCGTACCGCCGCGGCGCGGCCCCGACGACGGAGCGGCGGGATGCCGGACGCACCGCCTCGGCGGCCGCGGCGGACGAGGTCGCCGGCGACGCGGCATCCGTCCTGCTCGCATCGACCGTCGTGGCCGCGCTCGACACCGTCGCGCGGACGATCGACGAGCACGTCGACGAGCTCGGACGCATCGACGCGGTCGCGGGCGACGGCGATCACGGGATCGGGATGCAGCGCGGATCGCGCGCCGCCGTCCGCGCCGCGCGGCAGGCCGCCGACGCGGGTGCCGGTGCGGCGACGACGCTCACCCGGGCGGCCGACGCGTGGTCGGACCGCGCCGGCGGGACCTCGGGTGCCCTGTGGGGTCTGCTGCTCGCCGAACTCGCGTCCCGTCTCGGCGACGCCGGCCGGCCCGACGCGACGCGCATCGCCGACGGCGTCGCGGCGGGCGTCGGCGCCGTCGTCTCGCACGGCAAGGCGGAACGCGGCGACAAGACCATGGTCGACGCGCTGCTCCCCTTCACCGAGACGCTCACGGGCGACGTCGCGGCGGGTGCGCGTCTCGCGGATGCCTGGCGTACCGCGGCCGTGGCGGCGACCGCCGCGGCCGCCGCGACGGCCGACCTGCTCCCTCGCAAGGGTCGGGCCCGCACACACGGCGAGCACGCCGTGGGCACGGTCGACGCCGGCGCCCACTCCTTCGCCCTGATCGTCACCGCCGTCGGCGAGACCCTCGCCGCGGCCCCCGTCATCAGTCGGTCCGCATCGGCCGACACCCCCGAGAGGAACTGACATGACCGAGCCCCTGCGCATCATCGTCGGCAGCGACGACGCCGGCTTCGACTACAAGGAGATCCTCAAGCACGACCTCGAGCAGAGCGAGGGCGTCGCGTCGGTCGTCGACGTGGGCGTCGCCGCCGACGGCCACACGCCGTACCCGAAGGTCGCGATCGAGGCGGCCGAGCGCGTCGCCCGCGGCGAGGCCGACCGGGCGCTGCTCATCTGCGGCACCGGGCTGGGCGTCGCGATCGCGGCGAACAAGGTGGCGGGCATCCGCGCCGTGACGGCGCACGACTCGTTCTCGGTCGAGCGCGGCGTGCTCTCCAACGACGCGCAGGTGCTCACGATGGGGCAGCGGGTCGTCGGCATCGAGCTCGCCCGCCGGCTCGTGCGCGAGTGGCTGACCTACCGGTTCGACCCGTCCTCCGCCTCGGCGTCGAAGGTCGCGGTCATCGGGGAGTACGAGAGCACCGGATCCTGCTGATGACGCAGGTCACGGTGGGGGTCAGCCTGAAGGCGTACTTCGGGCGGCGTCAGGCGCGCGCGTGGTTCGCGCAGGCATCCGCCGCGCTGCGCGCCCACGAGGGTGTGCGCAGCGGCGCCGTCGAGGTCTTCGTCATCCCCACCTACCTGCAGGTCGACGACGCCGCCGGCGCGTTCGCGGGGACTCCCGCTCGCCTCGGCGTGCAGGACGTCTCGGCGCACGAGCCTGGCCCGTTCACGGGTGAGGTGACCGCCGCGGAGGTGGCCGAATCCGGCGTCGCGTATGCCGAGGTCGGCCACGCCGAGCGGCGTCGGCTGTTCGGCGAGTCGGACGAGGTCGTCGCCGCGAAGGCCGCCGCGGCGCTCCGCCACGGCGTGACGCCCGTGCTGTGCGTCGGCGAGGACGAGCGGCAGGATGCCGAGTCCGCCGCGACGGCCACGGTCGCCCAGCTCGCGCGCGACCTCGCGGGCGCCCCGGCGGGACCGGTCGTCGTCGCGTACGAGCCGGTCTGGGCGATCGGCGCCCCTTCACCCGCGCCCGTTCCCCACATCGCCACGGTGACCCGCGCGCTGCGCGCGGCGCTCGACGCGGACCCGGACCGCGCGGGCTCGCGCGTCATCTACGGAGGCTCGGCGGGGCCCGGCCTGCTCGGCGAACTCGGCGACGCCGTCGACGGACTCTTCCTCGGCCGGTTCGCACACGACCCGTCGGCGTTCGCCGCGGTCCTCGATGACGCGCACGCCCTCGCGCTCCGACGGAGCGCGCCGTGATCGGGCTCGGGACGTACGCCTTCTTCTGGGAGCACTCCGACCGCTCCCCCGACCCGCTCTCGCTCGTCGGCGCGTTCGAGCGCACCCGCGAGCTGGGCGTCGAGCTGTTCCAGATCTGCGACTACGCCCCCCTGACCGAGATGTCGGACCGGGAGGTCGGGGATGCCGCCCGCGCCGCGCGCGAGCTGGGGCTCCGCATCGAACTCGGGACGAAAGGCATCGAGCACGACCACCTCGAACGCTTCCTCGCGCTCGCGGAGACATTCGATGCCCGGCTCGTGCGCAGCATGGTGTTCGGGCCGGACTCCCGGCCGACGCTCGCCGAGGCCGGCGCGCTGCTGCGCGGCATCCTCCCCTCGTACGAGTCGGCCGGGGTCGCACTCGCCCTCGAGACGTATGAGCAGGTCGCGACAGACGACCTGCTCGGCCTCGTGCGCGACGTGGACAGCACGCACCTCGGCATCTGCCTCGATCCCGCCAACGTCGTCGCGCGGCTCGAATCCCCGCGCACGTGCGTCGAGCAGACCGCCCCCGCGGTGGTGAACGTGCACGCGAAGGACTTCGCGTTCGACCGGCAGCCCGGCTGGGTCGGCTTCACCTACTCGGGCGCCCGCATGGGCACGGGCCTGCACGACTACCGACACCTGCTCGACACGGTCCGCCCGCGGGAGCGCGGGATCAACGAGATCGTCGAGCACTGGTTGCCCTGGCAGGGCGACCCCGAGACCACCATCCGCACGGAGCGGGAATGGACCCGCGCCACCCTCGACCACCTGAGGAGCTTCGAATGAGCCACACCATCGCCGTCATCGGTGCCGGAGGGAAGATGGGCATGCGCGTGTCCAACAACCTCGTGAAGACCGACCACACCGTCCACTACGTCGAAAACTCCCCCGGCGGACGCGAACGGACCCTCGACGCAGGACGGGAGCTGACCGAGGCATCCGTCGCCGTCGCGGACGCCGACATCGTCGTCCTGGCCGTCCCCGACCTCGCCCTCGGCGCCGTCACGGCCGAGCTCGTCCCGCAGCTGAAGACCGGCGCGATCGTGCTGACGCTCGACCCCGCCGCCGCGTACGCCGGGCTCCTCACGACCCGTGACGACGTCATCCAGGCCGTCGCGCACCCGTGCCACCCGTCGGTGTTCCTCGAGCGCACCACGAAGGAGGAGTGGGCCGACACCTTCGGCGGCATCGCCGCCCCGCAGGACGCCATCGCCGCCGTCGAGTCCGACGACCCCGAGCACGCGCGCATCGTCGAGGAGACCGTCCGCGCAATCTACGCACCGGTCATCGACGTCCACTTCGTCACCGTGAAGCAGCTCGCCCAGCTCGAGCCGACGCTCGTCGAGACCGTCGCCTGCATGATCGGCTCGCTCCTGAACGAAGCGCTCGACGAGGCGATCCACACGATGGGCGTCCCCGAGGCGGCGGCGCGCAGCATCCTCTACGGGCACACCCAGGTGGCGCTCGCCAACGGCCTGCGCGGCGACAACCCGTTCAGCGACGCGTGCCTGATCGCGATGGACTACGGTCGCGAGAGCATCATCAAGGAGGACTGGAAGAAGATCTTCCGCGACGACGAGCTCGACAAGAACCTCGCGCGCATGCTGCACCTCGACCACATCGAGCGCTGACCCGGAGATGAGCGACATGGCACGACTGCACGGCAGGACCGCCCTCGTCACCGGCGCCGCCCTCGGCATCGGCGCGGCGGTGGCCGAGCGCTTCGCCCGCGAGGGCGCCCGCGTGATCCTCGCCGACCGCAACGGCGACGGCGCGGCAGCCGCAGCCGCGCGGATCGGCGAGGCCGCGATGGCGGTGACGATGGACATCTCCGACGAGGCGTCGGTCGAAGCGGGGTTCGCGGCGGCGACGGATGCCGGATGGGCACCGAACGTGGTGGTGGCCAACGCCGGCATCCAACTGTTCGGTCAGGATGCGCCGGCGGCCGACCTCGACCTCGACGTCTGGCGCCGCACGATCGACGTCAACCTGACCGGCGCCTTCCTGACTGTGAAGTACGCCGTCCGCACGATGCTCGCCCTCGGCGGCGGATCGATCATCCTCACCGGCAGCCCCACCGCCGTCAACGGCGAGGGCAAGGACTTCACCGCCTACAGCGCCTCGAAGGCGGGGATGCACGGGCTCTCCCGCACGGTCGCGGCGGCGTACGCCGACCGCGGCATCCGGGTCAACACGGTGCAGCCCGCCTACACCGAGACGCCGCTCGTGTCGGCCATCAGTGAGGACCCCGAGTCCCGCGCCGCGATCGTCAGCCGCATCCCGATCGGCCGCGCAGGGACGCCGGACGACGTCGCCGGGATCATGGTCTACCTCGCGAGCGACGACGGATCGTTCGCGACCGGGGCGACGTTCCAGGTCGACGGCGGGATGACCTCGCTCTGACATGGTCTGGCACACCGAGCATCCGTCGTGGCGGAGCGGCCCCTGGTCGCTCGAGCTGCGGGGCGACGAGCTGGCCGACATCGCCGCCCACGGCAAGGTGGTGCTGCGCAGCATCCGCGCCGTCGTCCGCGACGCCGACTGGAACACCGCGAACCTCGTCGTGGACCGCGTGCGGAGCACCGACGTCACGCTGACGCTGCATGTGCGCTCGGAGGGGCTCGGGTCGTCGTTCTCGGGCGTCGTCCGCGTCGAAGCCCGGCCCGCGGGGCTGCGGGTGCTGCTCGACCTCGAAGCGGGTGCCGCGTTCGACACGAACCGCACGGGCCTGGTCGTCCTGCACCCGCCGTCCCTGGCCGGCGTGCCCGCCGAGGTGCGGCATCCCGACGGCACCGGCGAGCGCACCGCCTTCCCGCGCGCGATCAGCCCGCACCAGCCGGTGCGGGACATCGCGGGGCTCACGTGGGAGGTACCGGGCGCGACGGTCGACGTCGCGTTCGACGGCGACGTCTTCGAGATGGAGGACCAGCGCAACTGGACCGACGCCTCGTACAAGACCTACAGCCGCCCGCTGGACCTGCCGTTCCCCTACCGCGTCGAGGCCGGCGAGCGCGTGCGCCAATCGGTGACGATCGAGGTGGCGGGTGAGCCTGCCGCAGCCGGGACGGATGACGGCGACGTGCTCACGCTGCGCGACGGCGGACGCTTTCCGCAGATCCTGCTGGGCGCGGCGACCGCGCCGGACCCGGCCCCCGCAGTGGCGCCCGTCGGCGACGGCATCGTCGTCGAGCTCGACCTCGGCACCCCGACGTGGCCCGCCGCGTTGGCCCGGGCCGCGGCATCCGCGGTGCCCCTGGATGTGCGGGTCATCCTCGGCGACGACGCCGATGCGCTGGATGCCGCGGCCGCCGCGCTGCGAGGGCTCGACGTGCTGCGCGTCGCCGCGTTCCAGCCGGACGGCGACGCGCGCCACGTGTCGGACGCCCCGGCGACGGCCGCGCTCCGCGCGGCGCTGGACCGCGCCGGCATCCGTCTGCCCGTCACCGGCGGCTCGCGGTCCCACTTCACGGAGCTGAATCGCGAACGGCACCGGCTGCCGAGCGATCTCGACGGCATCCTCACGACGGTCACCCCGCTGTTCCACGCCACCGGCACCGAGCAGCTCGTCGAGTCCGTCGCCGTGCAGCGGCTCGTCGCGACCCAGGCGGTGGGGTACGCCGACGGCACACCGGTGCACATCGGGCCGGTCTCGCTGCGACCGCGCTTCAACGACGTCGCGACCGGTCCGCAACCTGCGCCCACCCGCGGCGATTTGTCGCAGGGCTACGGAGCGGAGTTCACCGGCACGACGGACACCCGTCAGTCGGCGCCGGAACTCGCCGCGTGGACGGTTGCGAGCGCGGCGGCGCTCGCCGTCCCCGGAGTCGCCTCACTGTCGTTCTTCGAGGAGTGGGGACCTCGGGGCATCCGGTCCTCGGACGGCACCGACCTGCCCGTGGCATCCGCGCTGCGCGAGCTCGCCGCCGACTCCGGCGGCGACCTGCTCTGGGGTGACAGCCCCGACGGGCTGGTCTGGGCGATCGGACACCGACGGGGCGGTCGCACGACGCTGCTCGTCGCGAACCTCGACCGCGCGGCGCGCTCGGTGACCGTCGCCGTGCACGCCGGCACGCGCACGATCGACGTCGCCGCAGCCGCCTTCCGCCGCGTCGACCTTCACGAGGAGGAGACCACATGATCGAGCGCTGGATGCGGGCGCTGACCGACCACGTGCACGAACACGGGGCGCAGATGACGCGCGAACCCTCCGGCATCCTCCGGCACCCGTACACCGTGCCGAGCTCACCCGACTCGCCGTACTACTCCTCGGCGCTATGGGACTGGGATTCGTGGTTCATCAGCGCGGTCCTCGGGCAGATCGAACTCGACCGGGGCGAGCCCGGGCGGTTCGCCGCGTACGAGCGGGGCACGATCCTCAACTTCCTCGATCACACCGACGACGACGGCGTGATGCCGATCCTGCTCAAACCCGGTGGCCCCGTGCTGCACGCCGACCCGAGTCGCGCGGCCGGATTCACCGAGAACATGCACAAGCCGGTCATCGCCCAGCAGACGGCCCTCCTGGCCCGGCGGACGCCGGACCGATCGTGGGTCGGCGATGCCCTGCCGGTCATCGAACGCTTCGTCTCGCGGTACCTCGAGAGCCACGTGCACGCAGAGACGGGTCTCGCCTTCTGGCAGAGCGACTTCGCGATCGGCGTCGACAACGATCCGTCGGTCTACTACCGACCGGTCGGCAGCACCGCGTCGATCTACCTCAACTCGCTCCTGTACCGCGAGCTCCTCGCCCTCGGGTCGCTGCTCGAGGACGCCGACAGGGTCGACGAGGCCGTGCACTGGCGCCGCCGGGCGCAGGATCTGGCCGACGCGGTGAACCGCCACCTGTGGGACGAGCGGGACGGCACCTTCTACAGCGCCGATCTCAACCTGCGGGCCGTCGACACCGAGGACTGGCTGCATCGCGGCGCGCCGCGCGCCTGGTCGTCCGTCCTCCTCCGCGTCGACAACTGGTCGAGCTTCCTGCCGCTCTGGGCGGGCATTCCGACGCAGGCGCGAGCCGACCGCATGCGCGAGCGACTGCAGGAGCGACGCACCTTCCGGGCCGCCTACGGCGTCCGCACCCTCTCCGCGCTCGAGCAGCAGTACGACCTCCGCGCCTCGAACAACCCGTCGAACTGGCTGGGTCCGGTGTGGGGCATCAGCAACTACCTCGTGTTCCGGGGACTCGTGAAGTACGGCTTCGCCGACGACGCCCGCACGCTCGCGGAGCAGACGGTCACGCTGTTCGGACGGGACCTCGAGACGAGCGGCTGCCTGCACGAGTACTACCACCCCGACACCGGCGAGCCGATCATGACGAGGAACTTTCAGAACTGGAACTTCCTGGTGCTGAACATGATCGCGTGGCTCGAGGGCAGGCCCGTCGTCGCCGAGTTCTGACGCGTCGACGGGCGCCGGACTCAGCCGACGCCGAAGCCGGTCGAGCTCGCGCGGACGACGAGCTCAGGGTCGAACATCCGGTGCGGCTCCGCGATCTCCCGCCGCTCGATCGCATCGAAGAGCAGGTCGACGACGGCGACACCGAACCCCTCGTGCCGTCCGCGGACGCTCGAGAGCGGGATGAGGGATGCCTCGGCGAACTCGTTGTCGTCGTAGCCGACGATCGCGACGTCGCGGGGAACGGACACCCCGCCCAGGACGAGCTGCTGCATGATGCCGATGGCGAGCAGGTCGTTGACGGCGAAGATGCCGTCGGGCCGCATCGCGGCGGGGCGAGCCGCCAGCGCCCGGCCCACCTCGAGACCGCCCTGCACGGTGCGGTCGGGCTGATCGATGACCTCGAGGGTGGCGGACCCGTGCAGCCGCACCTCGCCGCTCGATCCGCTGAGGCGATCGGCGACCTGCGGGATGCCGAGCGGCCCACCCACGAAGGCGATCCGGCGGCATCCGACATCGAGCAGGTGCCGCATCGCCTGACGCCCGCCCGACACGTCGTCGAGCGAGACCGAGGCCTGCTCGTCGCCTCGCGCCCGCTGACCCACCAGCACCGACGGGGTGCCGCGACGGTGCAGCTGTGCGAGGCGGTCCTCGATCGGCAGATGGGACGAGACGAGCATGCCCTTCACGCGGTGCTGCTCGAAGACTTCGAGGTAAGCGTCCTCACGCTCGCGACTGCGATGCGAGTTCGCGAGGAAGACCGTGACCCCCCGCTCGTCGGCTCGCCGCTCGACCCGCTCGGCGATGCCCGCGAAGTACGGGTTGCTCACATCCGGCGCCAGGTAGCCGATGACCTGGCTGGTGCCCAGGCGCAGCTGACGCCCCGCGTTGCTCGGCACGAACCCGAGCGTGTCGATCGCCGCGCGGATGCGATCGGCCTTCGGCGCCGAGACACGGTCGGGGTGGTTCAGGTAGTTCGAGACCGTGCCGACGGCGACGTCCGCGAGGACCGCGACATCGCGGATGCCCACTCTGGCCATGCGGTGGCTCCTTCGTTCCCGGCAGTGTCGACCAGAGTAACTCAGCACCGTATGGTTTGGGACGTTTCAAGATCGCGGGCGCGTGAGTCAGCCTGGTGCGATGCGCTCGCGTCCCGCGTGAGGACACGGTTCGGTGACGGCCGGCAACTCACCCTTGACCTGATGAGCGGCTCGCCCTAGCATCCTCTTTGAAACGTCTCAAAGCCGAGACGCCACTTTCAAGGAGGAAATGTGTTCACAGCACAAGGGCGGCGTCTCCGCGGGCCCATCGCCGGAACCGCAGCACTGATCGGCGCGAGCGTCCTGGTCCTGGCCGGGTGCTCGGGCGGCGGAGGCGGGGGCGGCGGCAACGTCGAGGCACCCTCGTCCCTCGAGTTCCTGAAGAACGCCGAGAACACGACGACCGAGCCGGTCCTCGATGCCCTGGTGGCCGGGTCCTGCGAGGCAGAGAACGACGCCATGCCGCTCGAGGTCAGCTCGATCCCGCAGGCCGAGCTCGATGCGCAGATCCAGCTGCTGGCGACGCAGGACGGCCTGCCCCCGATGTTCTCCGCCGGCGGCAACCCCGCCGAGGGTGCGAAGCTCGCCGAGGGCGGCTACCTCGTCGACTTTGACGAGGCGCTCGAAGAGCTCGGCGTCCGCGACAAGGTCGCCGAGGGCGCCGTCTCGACGATCAAGAAGCTGTACGGCGGCGAGTTCACGTTCCTGCCCTTCCAGTACAACATCGAGGGCATCTTCTACAACAAGGCCGTCTTCGAGGAGAACGGCTGGGACGTCCCCGAGACGTGGGACGACCTGCTCACGGTCGCCGGCGAAGCCAAGAGCGCGGGCCTCACCGCCTTCGCGGCGTCGGGCGAGCAGGGCTGGCCCCTCACGCGCCTCGTCAGCGGCTACCTGTTCCGCTCCCTCGGCGCGGACGCGCTGCAGAAGGTCGCCGACGGCGACGCCAAGCTGACCGACCCCGAGTACGTCGAGGCCGCACAGGCGATCGCCGACCTCGGCGCTGAGGGCTACTTCGGGTCGAACGTCGCATCGCTGGACTACGACGCCGCCTCGAACGAGTTCCTCACCGGCAAGGCCGCGATGATCTACATGGGCAGCTGGCTGCTCGGCAACATCAACGGCGACGGCAACCAGATCGGCGCCGACAACGTCGGGTTCTTCAAGTTCCCGGCCGTCGACGGCGGTGCCGGATCGATCGACGAGTACCCGTCGAACGTCGGCCTCCCGGCCACCTTCAACGCGGCGACCTACTCCGCCGACAACGGCGTGGGCGACTGGCTCGGCTGCATCGTCGAGAACTACGGCACCGAGGCGCTCAAGCAGGGCCAGATCACCGGCTTCATCTCCGACGAAGAGGCCGACCTGCCCGAGATCTCGCAGACGGTCGCAGACGAGATCGCCACGGCCACCGACAGCGTTCTCTGGTTCGAGGCGCTCTTCAACGCGAAGGCATCGAGCATCTCCTCCACCAACGCGGCGCTGCTGGCCACGGGCCAGCTCTCGGCCGAGGAATTCATGAAGCTCGTCCAGGACGCCCTCGACGCCGGCTGATCGGCACCGCGACCCGGGCGCCCGCTGCGGCGGGCCCCGGGTCGTCCCATCCTCGGCACCCGCACCCGAAAGGCCGCCACCCATGAAGTCCGTCCTGGGGGACCGCAAGGCGATCGTCCTCCTCCTCACCCCCGCACTGCTCGTCTACACGCTCATCATGGTCGTGCCGGTGGCGTGGTCCTTCGGCCTCACGTTCTTCACGGGCAGCATCCTCGGCGGCTTCGAGTTCAACGGCGTCGAGAACTTCACCCGCCTGACCACGGACCCCTACATCTGGGATGCGTTCTGGTTCACCGTCCGCTACGCGCTCGTCGTGACCCTGCTGCAGGTGGTCATCGGCTACGGCCTCGCCCTGCTCTACCAGTACGTGCTGCGACGGTCGTCGGTGATCGTCCGCACCCTCGTCTTCTTCCCCGTCGTGCTGCCCACGGTGGCCATCGGCATCCTGTACCAGAAGATCTTCCAGTCGGCCCCGAACGATGGGCTCGCCAACGAGCTGCTCGTGAACGTGGGGCTCTCATCGGTCGACTGGCTCGGCGCCGGCGACTCGGCCTTCTACGTCGTCGTCATCATGGACGTCTGGCGCTCCGTCGGCTTCTACGGCGTCCTCGTCTTCTCGGGCCTGCTCGACATCCCCGACGACATCATCGAGTCCGCCCGCCTCGACGGGGCGCAGCGGTTCGGGCTGTTCCGCCACATCATCCTGCCGATGTCGCTGCCCATCCTGTTCGCGTCGTTCATCTTCAGCATCAACGGGACGATCAAGGTCTTCGACTCGGTCTTCGCCCTCACCGGCGGCGGGCCCGGCAACCAGACCACCCCGCTGACGCTGTACATGTACCGGACCGCGTTCCAGTACAGCGACTTCGGGTACGGCTCGACGATCGCCCTGCTGCTGACGATCATGTGCCTGCTCGTCACCCTCGCCATCTTCCGTTCGTCGCGCCGCGACAACACCGTCTGAGGAGCGACCGATGACCTCCACTCTCGAGACGACCGCCGTCCACACCCCGCACGCCTTCATCCCCCAGCGGCAGTCGCGCGGCGCCGCCGCCGCGCGACTCCTCGGCAAGATCCCCACCTGGCTGACGATCGCGTTCCTGATCCTCGTGACCGCCTATCCGCTGTTCTGGATGTTCATCAACTCGCTGAAGTCCAACAGCGACTTCCTGAACAACCCGTCCTACACGTTCCCCGAGGAGTGGCGGTGGGACAACTACGCCAACGCCTGGGAGACCGGCAACCTCTCGACCACCGTGATGAACTCCGTCATCGTGACCGTGCCGTCGCTGGTGTTCATCGTCCTGTTCGGCACCGCAGCCGGGTTCGCGCTGGAGGTGCTCGTCTTCCGGGGCCGCGGGGGCATCCTGCTGCTGTTCCTCGCGGGCATCATGATCCCCGGGCAGATGATCATCCTGCCGCTGTTCAACACGTTCTTCGAGCTCGGCATCAACGGCTCGCACCTGCCGATGATCCTCATCTACATCGCCGGCGGCCTGCCCCTCACCGTCTTCATGATGGCGACCTACTTCCGGGCGATCCCGCGCGAGATCTTCGAGGCCGCCACGATCGACGGCGCCTCGATGATCCGGGCATTCTTCTCGATCGGGTTCCCGATGATGCGCAACGCCATCCTGACGGTCGCGATCGTGCAGTTCTTCCTCATCTGGAACGACCTGCTGATCGCCCTGGTCTTCGGCGGCAAGCGCAGCCTCAACACCATCCAGGTCGGCCTCCTGAACTTCTCCGGGGAGTACGGCGCGATCAACTACGGGCCGCTGTTCGCCGCGATCTGCATCACGGTCTTCGGCATCCTGTTCCTCTACCTGTTCCTCAACCAGCGCATCATGAAGGGCCTCGCGGCCGGCGCGGTGAAGGGATGACGACCGCGTCAGCGCCAGTCGTGGCGAGCGGTGAATCCCAGACGCTCCCGGATGCGGCGGGTGGACAGCAGGGATTCGAACTCGCCGAGGTCATCGGCGACCGGCGTGCCGGGGAACCAGCGCTCCGCGAGCTCGCGCGACGGGGTCGCGGTGCCCGAGGTGGGAGCGGCGACGTTGTAGACCTCGAAGCCGGGCTGCGCTGCGGACAGTGCCAGCGCCACCGCCTCGGCGCCGTCGCGGGCGTCGATCCACGAGCCCACCAGGTCACGCCGGTAGTCGGGTTCGGCGGCGCGCTCGAAGGTGTCGTACGCATCCGGCGCCACGACGTTCGTGAACCGCAGGGCGGTGATGGAGAGGTCGTCGTCCCAGCCCACGAGCTGAGCCGCCATGGCCTCCTCGACGACCTTGCCGAGCCCGTAGGTCGTGAACGCGCCCGTGTAGGTCTCGTCGACCGGGAGCCGCGGCGGCGCGACGTCGAACGGGAAGCCCGCCGCGGTGATGCTCGACGCCAGCACGACGGCGCGGATGCCGGCGCGACGTGCCGCGAACAGAACGTGCGAGCTCACGAGGACGTTGTTCTCGAAGGTGGCGACGTCGGGGACGAGTCCGTTCACCGGGATCGCCGCGAGGTGCACCAGGGCGTCGATGCCCGAGTGCCGGGCGGTGACCCCGAGCATCGCATCGAGGGTCTGGCCGTAGTCGGTGAGGTCGACGCGGGTGAACCCGGGGCCGGGTTGCCCGGCGAGGTCGAAGCCGATCACCGCGTGACCGTCCGCGAGCAGGCGCTCCACGACGGCGCGTCCGAGCGTTCCGCTGCTGCCGGTCACGGCGATGGTCTTGGCGCTGCGCATTCCTGGGCCTCCGGGGGTCGCGGGGCCGAGGGCCGACGGCGCGGCATCCATGCGGCACCGCACGGGTTATTGAAACGTCACAACTCTAGGGCCGCGCGAACGCGAGCCACAACACCTCTTTACTCTGAAACGTTTCGAGCATGCAGGAGCACACCATGACGCCGATCGTGTCGGCCACCCGATTCGAGCACCACCGGGAGCCGCTGGGCATCGGCGAGAGCGAGCCGCGTCTGTCGTGGACGATCACGTCGGCACCGGCAGGCTGGACGCAGACCGCATCCCGTATCGAGATCGAGCGCGGCGGCGCAGTCGACGTCCACGAGCGCGAGGATGCCGCGCAGATCCTCGTCGCCTGGCCCGCCGCACCGCTGCGCTCGCGGGACATCGCTCGCGTGCGGGTGAGCGTCCGCGGCGAGGACGGAGCGTGGAGCGCTCCCGGGGCGTGGGCGACCGTCGAGACCGGTCTGCTCGATGCCGCCGACTGGGTCGCGGGCCCCGTGGGAGCGCTCTGGAACGAGAACCCCATGACCGACACCCGCCGCCCTTCTCTTGTGCGACGCGCGTTCCGCGTCCGGGACGGCCTCGTGCGCGCGCGGCTGTATGCGACGGCGCACGGCGTCTACGAGGCCGAGGTCAACGGCCGGCGGGTGGGCGACGACGTGCTCTCGCCGGGATGGACCGTCTACCGCGAGCGCCTGCGGTACTACACCTACGACATCACCTCCGCGCTCACCGCGGGAGAGAACGTCGTGGGCGCCTGGCTCGGCGACGGCTGGTACCGCGGGCGGCTCGGGTGGCGCGGCGGCTTCCGCAACCTCTTCGGCGACGACCTGTCGTTCCTCGCCCAGCTCGAGCTCGTCTACGCCGACGGCACCACCGACGTCGTCGCGACGGACACGACCTGGCGTGCGGCGCCCAGCCCCATCGTGACCTCGGGCCTGTACGACGGCGAGACGTACGACGCCCGCGACGAACGGGCCGGGTGGTCGCTGCCGGGGTTCGACGACACCGGGTGGGAGCGCGTGCAGCTGCGGCGCCGCGACCCGGCGACCCTCGTCGCGCCCACGGCGCCGCCGGTCCGGGTCGTCGAGGACGTCGCCCCCGTCGCGGTGCTGACGACGCCGAGCGGACGGCGCATCCTCGACTTCGGCCAGAACCTCGTCGGCGTCGTGCGCCTGCGCGGCAGGGGTGCAAGCGGCGACACCGTGACACTGCGGACGGCCGAGGTGCTGCAGGAGGGCGAGCTGTACACCCGACCCCTCCGCGACGCCGTCTCCACCGATCGTTACGTCTTCGCGGGACGACCGGAGGGCGAGCAGTGGCAGCCCCGGTTCACGTTCCACGGCTTCCGGTACGTCGAGGTCGACGGCTGGCCGGGCGACCTCGACGCCGACGCGGCGGCAGGCGCCTTCACCGCCCGTGTCCTCCACACCGATCTCGAGCGGACCGGCTGGTTCTCCTCGTCCGACCCGATGCTCGATCGCCTGCACCGCAACATCGTCTGGGGCATGCGCGGCAACTTCGTCGACGTGCCGACCGACTGCCCCCAGCGCGACGAGCGCCTCGGGTGGACCGGTGACATCCAGGTGTTCGCGCCCACGGCATCCTTCCTCTACGACTGCTCGGGCATGCTCACCGGGTGGCTGCGCGATCTGTCCGCCGAGCAGCTGCCCGACGGCACGGTGCCGTGGTTCGTCCCGGTCATCCCCGCCGACACCATGTGGACCCCGCAGCGCCCGGGGGCCGCGTGGGGGGATGCCGCGACCGTCGTCCCGTGGACGCTCTACGAGCGCTTCGGCGACACCGGTGTCCTCCGCGACCAGTACGCCGGGGCGCGGGCCTGGGTCGACCTCATCGCCGACATCGCCGGCCCCTCTCGGCTGTGGGACAGCGGGTATCAGCTGGGCGACTGGCTGGACCCGGCCGCTCCCCCGCACGACCCGGCCGCGGGACGCACCGACCGCTACCTCGTCGCGACCGCGTACTTCGCGAGGTCGGCGCGCGTGGTCTCGCAGATAGCCGAGGTGCTCGGCGACGACGCGGATGCCGCGCGGTACCGGAGCCTCGCCGACGAGGTCGCCGAGGCCTTCCGCCGCACGTACATCCGCGGCGACGGCCGCATGAGCTCCGACGCCCAGACCGCATACGCCCTGGCGCTCGAGTTCGACCTGCTGACCGAGGCGCATCGTGCGCCCGCGGCGGAACGTCTGGCGGAGCTCGTCCGCCGCGACGGCAACCGGATCGCGACCGGATTCGTCGGGACGCCCCTGGTCACCGATGCGCTGAGCGGCAACGACCAGCTCGACACCGCGTACGACCTGCTCCTCGAACGGCGCAGCCCGTCGTGGCTGTACCAGGTCGAAATGGGCGCCACGACGGTCTGGGAGCGGTGGGATTCGATGCTGCCCGACGGGACGGTCAACCCGGGCTCGATGACGTCCTTCAACCACTACGCCCTCGGCGCCGTGGCCGATTGGATGCACCGGGTCATCGCCGGTCTCGCTCCGGCGGATGCCGGGTACTCGCGCATCCGCTTCGCGCCGCGCCCCGGCGGCGGACTCACCTCGGCGTCCGCCCGGCACCGCACGCCGTACGGCGATGCCTCGATCGCCTGGACGCTCGAGGGCGACCGCCTGCGCGTCGAGATCGAGGTGCCCGTGGGGGCGACGGGCGTGCTCGAGCTCCCCGGCGCCGAATCCGAGGAGGTCGGCCACGGTCGTCACGAGCGGGTCCTGGCGGCGGTCCGGACGGCGGTCGTCGCATGACGCGGGTGGCGCTGGTGCACACGGGAGCCGTCGTCATCGGACCGGTGTCCGAACGGGTCCGGGACGCGATCCCGGATGCGACGGTCGTGAACTACCTCGACGACCGGATCGTCGCCGACCTGGGCGATCCGACGCGGGCGGCATCCGTCCCCGACCGGGTCGCGGACCTGGTGCGGGCGGCCAGGCGGGGCGGGGCCGACGCCGTCATGCTCACGTGCTCGTCCATCTCCGAGCTGGCGGCACCGACCTCTCGCGACGTGGGCGTGCCGGTGCTCCGCATCGACGAGGCGATGGCGGACGACGCCGTCGCGCACCGCCGCATCGCGGTCATCGCCACGCTCAGGGCGACGCTGCGACCCACCGTCGCCCTCATCCGCGAGCGCGCCGAGCGGGCCGGCGCCGAGGTCGAGATCCGCGAGCACCTGGTGGACGGTGCCTTCGCCGCCGTGGCCGCGGGTGATCGCGCCGCGCACGACGCGCTCGTCGTGGCGCAGATCGAGCAGGCGGCGGGCGCGAGCGACGTCGTCGTGCTGGCGCAGGCGTCGATGGCGTCCGCCGCCGCGTCCGCCGCGGTCGCCGTCCCGGTGTTCTCGAGCATCGACCCGGGCGTGCGCCGACTCGCCGACCTGCTCGCCGACCTCCGAGGAGACGACCGATGACGACCGCACTCACCCCGGTGGGCGCCGGGGGCGCGAGCTGGCCCAGCGGATTCTGGGGGTCGGTGGGCGAACGGACGCGCACCGTGACCGTGCCCGACATGTGGCAGGCGCTGCGCGACCCAGACGCGAGTCCGGCGCTCCGGAACTTCCGCATCGCCGCCGGACTCGAGGACGGCGACCACGCCGGCCCGCCGTTCATGGACGGTGACTTCTACAAGTGGCTCGAAGCGGCCATCGCCCAGCTGGAGACCCACCCTGAGCCGTGGCTCGCCGAGACGGTCGACGAGCTCGCGCGGCTCATCGCGTCCGTCCAGCGCGAGGACGGCTACCTGCACACCGCGACCCTGATCGCGCAGCGTCACCACGAGGGCGCGGCGCCCCTGGCCGACCGCTTCCACTTCGAGACGTACAACCTCGGGCACCTGATCACCATGGGCGTGCGCCACCACGAGGTGACCGGCTCGAGCGTGCTGCTCGACGTCGCGCGCAGGGCGGCCGGCTTCCTCGAGTCCCTCGCGACCGAGAAGCCGGTCGAACTCGCCCGCAGCGCGATCTGCCCCTCCCACTACATGGCGGTGCTCGAGCTCTACCGCGCCACCGGCGAGGCACGGTACCTCGACCTCGCGCGTGGATTCCTCCGCGTCCGCGACGAGTTCGACGAGGGCGGCGACGACAACCAGGACCGCCTCGCCGTCTTCGACCAGACGGTCGTCGCGGGGCATGCGGTGCGGGCGAACTACCTGTATGCCGGCCTGGCGGATCTCGTCGCGGAGACCGGCGATACCGCGCTCCGCGGCGTCCTCGAGCACCTGTGGGACGACGTCGTGCACACGAAGCTGTACCTGACCGGGGGATGCGGCGCGCTGTACGACGGGGCGTCCCCGGACGGACATCCGTGGCAGGAGGAGATCAGCCGCATCCATCAGGCCTACGGACGCGCCTATCAGCTGCCGCACACGACCGCGCACGCGGAGTCCTGCGCGAACATCGGGATGATCCTGTGGAGCGAGCGGATGCTGGCGGTCACCGGCGACGCGAAGTACGCCGACGTCATCGAGCAGGTCGCCTTCAACGCGCTGCTCGCGGGGATCTCACTCGACGGGCGCGAGTACTTCTACACGAACGCCCTCCGCCAGGTGCGGGATCTGCCGTTCGAGCTCCGCCGCCCGGGCGACACCGGCCTCCACCCGGTGCCGGCTCCGCCGCCCTCCGACGAACGGCTGCGCGAGCGGTACCTCAGCTGCTTCTGCTGTCCGCCGAACACGGCCCGCACCCTCTCGCGATTCCACGAGCGCGCGGCGTCGGTCGGTGCCGAGGGCGTCTTCGTCCACCAGTACGGGGGTAGCGAGGTGCGGGTCGCGGGCGAGGACGGCCACACACTCGCCCTGCGGGAGTCGAGCGACTACCCCTGGGACGGCCGCATCGTCTTCGCGGTGACCGAGGCACAGGGCGGCGGGCTGCCGCTGCACCTGCGCATCCCCGGCTGGTCCCGCGGTGCGACCGTCCGCGTGAACGGCGAGGCCGTGCCGGTCACCGGAGCCGGCACGTACACGCGGCTCGACCGTGCGTGGTCCGCGGGCGACGAGGTCGTCCTGGAGTTGCCGATGCCGGTGAGGATGCTGCGCGGGCACCGTCTCGTCGAGGAGGCGACCGGCCAGGTCGCGATCCAGCGCGGCCCGGTCGTCTACTGCGTCGAGAGCGCGGACCTCCCGCCCGGCGTTCGACTCGAGCAGGCGGCGCTGCGGCGCGGCTCGGAGTTCCGCGCCGAGGAGGCCGAGATCGCGGGCACCCGGATGACCGTCCTCGAGACCGAGCTCGCCGTGCTGCCCGAGTCCGGCGACGCCCTGTGGGACGACCTGTCGACCGCGCCGGTGGGCGCGGCATCCGTCCGACTCGTGCCCTACTTCGCGTGGGCAAACCGCGGTCCGGGCGAGATGTCGGTGTGGCTCCCGGTGGTGTGGTGACCGTGGCGGATGACCGGGTCGTCGCGACGTACGCGATCGAGACGTCGCTGCCGCTCGAGCACGCCGCTGAGGTCCTCGCCGGCGAGCAGTCGACCGGCACGTTCGTGCGCGTCGCGCGCGAGACGGACGACGTCCGCGCCAGGTTCGCCGCGCAGGTCGTCGACGTGACCGAGGTGCCGCTCACCGGCTCGGCGCCGCTACCGGGCGCCGTCGGCGATCCGGCCGTGCGCCGTCGAGCCGTCCTGCGGCTGAGCTTCCCGCTCGACAACTTCGGCCCGTCGATCCCGAACCTGCAGGCCGCGGTCGCGGGCAACCTGTTCGAGATCAAGGAGCTCGCCGCGGTGAAGCTCCTCGACCTCGACCTGCCGCAGGCCTTCGGCGATCGTTACGCCGGCCCGAGGTACGGACTCGACGGCACCCGCGAGCTCATGGGACGACCGTCTGGCGCGCTCATCGGCACGATCGTGAAACCGAGCATCGGGTTGTCACCCGCAGAGCTGGCCGAGGTCGTCGAGGAGCTCGTCGCGGCGGGCGTCGATTTCATCAAAGACGACGAGCTGCAGGGGAACGCGCCTCACTCCCCGCTGGCCGAGCGAGTCGCGGCGGTCATGCCCGTGCTCCACCGTCACGCCGATCGCACCGGCCGCATGCCGATGTACGCCTTCAACATCACCGACGACATCCACGTGCTCGAGGAGAACCACGATCTCGTCGTCGGCGCGGGCGGGACCTGCGTCATGGCGTGCATCAACATGGTGGGCCTCGCGGGCCTCGCCCACCTCAACAGGTTCGCGCAGGTGCCGATCCACGGCCACCGCGCCATGTTCGGCGCCGTCAGCCGGTCCGACCAGGTGGGTGTGGCGTTCCGCGCCTGGCAGAAGCTCGCGCGGCTCTGCGGGGCCGACCACCTGCACACGAACGGCATCTCGAACAAGTTCTACGAGTCCGACGAGCAGGTGCTCACCGCCGTCGCCGACGTCCGCGCACCCCTGCTCGGCCTCGAGACGACCGTTCCCGTCCTGTCCTCCGGGCAGTGGGCGGGCCTCGCCCACGCGACGCGGGCGGCGACCGGTACGAGCGACCTGCTCGTGCTCGCCGGAGGCGGCATCCACGGGCACCCCGACGGTCCCGCCGGCGGTGTCGCGTCGATGCGCGATGCGTGGGCGTCGGCCGAGCGCGGCGAGGACGTGCGCGCGGCACTCGCCGCGAGCCCTCCGTTCCGGCGGGCGGCCTCGCAGTTCGGCGAGCCGCGTGGCTGAGCTCGCCTTCTACGGCGACGACGTGACGGGCAGCGTCGACGTCCTCCTGCAGGCGGCGAGGCTCGGGAGGACGGGCCGGCTATTCGTGGGGCGACCGTCGGCATCCGATCTCCGTGGCGCGGCGCAGGCCGTCGACGTCGTCGGGGTCGCGGGCATCGGGCGGTCGCTGCCCACACTCGAGCTCGACGCGGAGGTCCGGCCCGCCCTGACGGCCCTCCGCGACGCGGGCGCTCCCGTCGTGCAGTACAAGGCCTGCTCCACGGCGGACTCCTCGCCCGCGATCGGGAGCCTCGGACGGGTCCTCGAGATCGGGCGCGAGGTCTTCGGCGAGGCGCCGGTGCCGCTGCTGTTCGCGCAGCCGGACTTCGGCCGCTTCACTGCGTTCGGCACGCACTTCGCCGCCGAGAACGGCACCGTGCACCGCCTCGACCGGCAGCCCACGATGTCGGCACATCCCTCCACGCCGATCGACGAGGCGGACCTCGCCCGGTTCCTCGCCCGCCAGACCGCGCTGCCGATCGGGTCGGTGCCCTTCACCGACTACACCTCGACGGGCGTCCTGCGGGACCGGATCCGGGATGCCTCCGAGGCGGCGCTCGTGCTCGACGCCCTCGACGACGACCACCTCGCCGTTGTTGGCGCGGCCGTCGTGGCCGGGTCGCCCGCACCCGGCTTCGTCCTCGGCTCCGGCGGCCTGACGCGCGCCCTCCTGCTCGCCCGGCCGGGCTCGGGGCAGGAGGACGTCGGCCGACCGGCGGCATCGGGTCCCGTGCTCGTCGTCTCGGGCAGCCGGTCGCCCGCCACACGGCGCCAGTTCGATGCGGCCGTCGCGGCGGGCTGGTCGGCGTTCCGCCTGGCCCCGGGGGTCCGCGACGACGTGCGGGCGTCGCTGCGGGCCGGTCGCAGCGTCGCGCTCACGGCGGACGACGACGCGTTGACGTTCGGCGGACGCGAGCCGGTCGAGGCGATCGCCCGGGCCGCGGCATCCGCGGTGCGCGACGCGCTCGACGACGGGCTCACCCGTCGCGTCGTCGTGTCCGGCGGCGACACGTCCAGCAGGGTCGTTCGGATGCTGGGTGTCACGTCGCTGTCGCTCGCCGCCCGTCTGGGAGGCAACGTCGTGCTGCTGCGCGCGCACAGCGACGACGCCGCGGTGGACGGGGTCGAGCTGCTGCTCAAGGGCGGCCAGGTCGGCGCGGACGACCTGTTCGAGACCGTCCGTCGCGCAGGGTCGTGAGGAACGCACCCGAGCGCTGAGCCGCGCATCGTCCCCGGTCAGGGCTCGAGGGACTCGAATGGTCGCCTCGCGCGGGCTCGCGCGACCGGTCGCGTCCCTCGGACACATCGGTCGACTACTCCGGGGACGCGTCATGCCGCGGACCACAGCTCCGCACGACGCATCGCGTCCCTCGAGCGCGCCCCGACCTGTCAAGGGGGCGGATGCCGGGCCCCACCGCGCGTAGCGTGCCGCCATGACCGATCGACAGCAGGACTCCGCGCCCGAGCAGGACGACCCCACCGGCGGCGACGAGCGGACCGAGAGCCAGCTCGACGCCGACAATGCCGTCGAGGAGGACACGCTCAAGACCCTCGACCCCGACGACTCCCCCGCCTGACGCGGCCCGTCAGGCCTCGCGCGTGATCGTCACCTGCACCGCGAGGCGGCTCTTGAACGGGCCGGCGTACACGCCGCGCAGCGGCGGCACGTCGTTGTAGTCGCGCCCACGTCCGACGGTGACGTGACGGTCGCCGATCTCGGCGTCGTTCGTCGGGTCGAAGCCGTGCCATGTGCCGGCGTACCACTCGATCCACGCGTGGGACTCCCCGACGACGGGCACGCCGACCTCGGCGGTGGGGTTCGGGTGCAGGTAGCCCGACACGTAGCGCGCCGGGATGCCGACCGAGCGCAGTGCGCCGAGGGCGATGTGCGCCATGTCCTGGCAGACGCCCTTGCGCTCCACCCACGCCTCGGCGCCCGTCGACTGCACCTCGGTCGCGCCGGGCACGTACTCGACCGCCTCGCCCACGGCCGTCGCGATCGCGAGCGCCGCGTGCGAGGGGTTCTCGTGCTGTGCGGCGATGGCCGACGCCATGGCGACGACCTCTTCGTGCGGCTCGGTGCGCGCCGTCTGGGACAGCATCTCGACGGTGCCGATGGAGCGCTGCGCGTCGCGGCGCAGTGCCTCGAACGTGGTGTCGGGATGCGTCAGCGGCCGCGCGCGGACCTCGACGAGCGACCGCGCGGTGATCTGCAGGGCGGAGTGCTTGCCCAGCACGTCGAAGGCGGCGACGCGGGTGCCGAAGTAGTCCACGTAATAGTTGACGTTCGTCGAGGGCTCGATGTCGAGCTGCGAGTTCAGGACGAACTGGCTGTCGCTGGTCGACGGCAGCATCCGCGCCTCGTTGTAGGAAGCCCCGACCTCGCCGGGGTAGTCGAAGCCCGTCGTGTGCTCGATCCGCAGGCGCTTCATGAGGTCTCTCCGATCCAGCTGGGCTCGGCATGGGTGGGGAAGAACCGGCCGCGGATCGCCTCGGATGCCTCCCGCGTGACGGCCTGCACGCTGTGCATGTGCTCGGGGAGTTCGGCGAGCACTTCCTCGATCGGCCGGTACTCCAGTTCGTTGCGGATGCGGCCCAGCGCCCGCAGCACGGTGTTGGAGTGTCCGACGCGGTCGGCGACCGGGTCGATCGCGCTCATGCACTGCTCCGCGACCCGGATCGAGTGGATGATCGAGCGCGGGAACAGTCGATCCAGCAGCAGGAACTCCGCCGCGTTCTGCGAGCTCGGCATCCCCCGGTAGGTGCGCAGGTACGCCTCGTACGCGCCGCAGGAGCGGAGGATCGTCGTCCAGGACGGACCGGATGCCTCGGTCAGCGACCTCGTCGCGAGCATCCGCGCCGTCATGTCGGTGCGCTCGATGGCGCGGCCCAGGGTGAAGAACTGCCACGGCTCGTCATGGCTGGTGGATCCGTCGGTCACCCCGACGGCGAGCGCGGCCCGCTCGCGGACCCACTGGAAGAACTCGTGCACCTTCTCGTCGTTGAGCCTCCGGGGCATCCGCGAGTAGGTCGTGTTCAGCGTCTCCCAGAGCTCGGTCGAGACGATCTCGCGGGCGCGGCGGGCGTTCTCACGCGCGGCCTGCAGCGAATAGGCGATCGACGACGGGTTGGTGCGGTCGACGGCGAGCACGGTGAGCACGTCGCCGCGGGTGACGGGCGCGTCGGTCCGCGGGGGCACGGTGCCCATCACGCCCATGAGCGACCGGCACGCGGTGTCCTCGTCGATCCACGGGTCCTCGAGCAGCAGCTGCAGGTGCACGTCGAGGATGCGGGCGGTCCCGTCCGAGCGCTCGATGTACCGCCCGATCCAGAACAGGCTCTCGGCGATGCGGCTCAGCATCCCTCGTCACCGCCCTCCACCGACTGCTGCTGCTGTTGCTGTTGCTCCTGCTGTTCGGCGGGACTGCGCGGCCGGTCCTGCGGCGAGTGCGTCGGCTCGTCCTGCGCGTCGTAGATGATCGGGATCGCCGAGGTCGCCGTGGCCTGCTCGGCGACGAGTCCCGCCAGCGACTGCGACTGCCCGTACTCACCTCGTCCGGGCGCCTCGCCGCCGACGATCCAGGTGTCCTTCGATCCGCCGCCCTGGCTCGAGTTCACGACGAGCTGCCCCTCGGGGAGCGCGACGCGCGTGAGGCCACCGGGGAGCACCCACACCTCGTCGCCGTTGTTGACGGCGAAGGGACGCAGGTCCGCGTGACGCGGACGCATCCCGTCGTCCACCAGGGTGGGGATCGTCGAGAGCATGACCACCGGCTGCGCGATCCACCCCCGCGGATCCGCCTGCAGCTTCGTCCGGAGCGCGTCGAGTTCGGCCGGGCTGGCGTCGGGTCCGACGACGAGGCCCTTGCCCCCCGAGCCGTCCACGGGCTTCACGACGAGCTCGTCGAGCCGGTCGAGCACCTCTTCGAGCGCGCCCGGGTCCTCGAGCCGCCAGGTGTCGACGTTCTTGAGGATGGGCTCCTCGGCGAGGTAGTAGCGGATGAGGTCGGGGACGTAGGTGTAGAGCAGCTTGTCGTCGGCGACGCCGTTGCCGACGGCGTTGGCGATCGTCACGTTGCCCAGGCGCGCAGCGAGCATGAGCCCGGGGGCGCCGAGCATCGAGTCGGCGCGGAACTGCAGCGGGTCGAGGAAGTCGTCGTCGACCCGGCGGTAGATGACGTCGACACGACGCGGCCCGCGGGTCGTGCGCATGAAGACCTTGCCGCCCTGACAGACGAGGTCGCGCCCCTCGACGAGCTCGACGCCCATGAGCCGCGCGAGCAGGGTGTGCTCGAAGTACGCCGAGTTGTAGACGCCGGGGGTGAGGACGACGACGTTGGGGTCGTCGACGCCGGGCGGGGCCGAGTTCCGCAGCGCCTGCAGCAGCTTGTTCGGGTAGTCGCCGACGGGACGCACCCGCATCGAGACGAACAGCTCGGGCAGCGTCTGCGCCATCACGCGGCGGTTCGAGATGACGTAACTGACACCGGACGGCACCCGGACGTTGTCCTCGAGCACGCGCATCTCGCCGTGCTCGTCGCGGATGAGGTCGATGCCGGCGACCTGGATGCGGACGCCGTTCGCCGAGCGGATGCCCGCGGCCTGCCGGTAGAAGTACTGCGACGAGGCGATCAGCTTCGCCGGCAGCACCCCGTCGCGGACGACGTGCTGATGCCCGTACGCGTCGTCGAGGAACGCCTCGAGCGCGCGCACGCGCTGCTGCACGCCCTTCTCGACCCGCGACCACTCGTCGTAGGCGATCACCCGCGGCACGGCGTCGAGCGGGAACGGCCGCTCCTCGCCCGCGAAGTCGAAGGTGACGCCCTGGGCGAGGTACGAGCTGGCGAGCGACTCGGTGCGCCCGCGGAGCTCCTCCTGCGTCATCTGCGCGAGCGCCTGATAGAGCTCGCGGTACGACGATCGCGACTGCGCCGCCTCCCCCGGATGCGCGACGTCTGCGAACATCTCGTCGAACGCCGGGACACCGGACGGGGTCTTGCGCGGCGCCAGCGTGGAGCCGTATCCGTCGAAGAGGTCACCCATGCGATGAGCCTAATCCGGGCGGTGTTGCGGGAGTGTTTCCGTCCCGGCTGTTGACACCGGCGCGGCCGGTCAGCCCGCGAGGACGAGCTTCAGCTGCTCGACGGCCCAGTCGATCTCGGTCGCGCGGATGACGAGCGGCGGCGCCATCCGGATCGTCTGGCCGTGCGTGTCCTTCACGAGCACCCCGCGCGCCAGCAGCCGCTCGGCGACCTCGCGGCCGGTGCCCGCGGCGGGATCGATGTCGACTCCCGCCCACAGGCCCGCGACGCGGATCGACGTCACCCCAGATCCGATGAGCGGCTCGAGCTGCGCCCGCAGGTGCTCGCCGAGGGCCAGGGCACGCCGCTGCAGGTCGCCGGTGGCCAGCAGGTCGACGACCGCGGCGCCGACGGCCGCGGCGAGGGGATTGCCGCCGAACGTCGAACCGTGCTCGCCGGGGTGGATGACCCCCAGCACGTCGCGGTCGCCGACGACGGCGGACAGCGGGAGGATGCCGCCGCCCAGCGCCTTGCCGAGGAGGTACAGGTCCGGCACGACCTCCTCGCGATCGCACGCGAACGTCGTGCCGACGCGGCCGAGTCCCGACTGGATCTCGTCCGCGATGAAGAGCACCTGCTGCGCGCGCGTGAGCTCGCGCACCTCCCGCAGATAGCCCTCGGGCGGGATGACGACGCCCGCCTCCCCTTGGATCGGCTCGATGAGCACGGCCGCCGTGTGCGGGCCGATGGCGGCGGCGAGCGCCGCGGCATCGCCGTACGGCACCATCGTGAAGCCGGGCGTGAACGGACCGAACCCGTCGCGGGCCTGCGGGTCGTCGCTGAAGCCCACGATCGTCGTCGTGCGGCCGTGGAAGTTGCCGGCGGCGACGATGATCTCGGCGGCGCCCTCGGGCACGCCCTTCACCCGGTACGCCCAGGCGCGGGCGACCTTGATGCCGGTCTCCACCGCCTCAGCGCCGGTGTTCATCGGCAGGACCATGTCCTTGCCCGAGAGCGTCGACAGCGCCGACGCGAAGGCGCCCAGTCGGTCGTTGTGGAATGCGCGGCTCGTGAGCGTCAGCCGACCGAGCTGCTCGGTGGCGGCGGCGACGAGGGCCGGATGCCGGTGGCCGAAGTTCAGCGCCGAATAGGCGGACAGCAGATCGAGGTAGCGGCGACCCTCGACATCCGTCACCCAGGACCCCTCGCCCTCGGCCACGACGACCGGGAGCGGATGATAGTTGTGCGCGACGTGCTCGGCCTCGGCGTCGATGAGACCGGCGGTCGCGGCGGTGAGGTCGATGTCGGTCATCGCGCACCCCCGCGCAACTCGAGGGTGCAGCACTTGATGCCGCCGCCCCCCAGCAGGAGTTCGGACAGGTCGACGGGGACGGGGGTGTATCCGCGTTCCTCGAGCTGCGCGGCGAATCCCGTCGCCCGCGGCGACATGAAGACGTGCGTGCCGTCGCTCGCGGCGTTCAGCCCGAAGACCGCGCCGTCCTCGTCGGAGACGTGGATCGCGTCCGGGTAGCGCTCCGCGAGGATGCGCTGCGAGCGTTCGTCGAAGGCAGACGGCAGGTAGGCGATGTTCGCCCGCTCGACGCCGTCGCCGACGACAGGGTCGAGCACGGTGATCGCGGTGTCCAGATGGTAGAACCGGGGATCGACCAAGCGGAGCGAGACGACCTCGCGGTCGAAGACGTCGGCGAGCTCTCGGTGGCTGTCCCCGACGGATCGGAAGCCGGTGCCGGCGAGGATCGTGTCGCCCACGAGCAGGAAGTCGCCTTCGCCTTCCTGGACCTCGACGGGCTCGACCACCTCGAAGCCGTTCCGGGCGAACCAGTCCATGAACGGCCGCTCCTCGCCGCTGCGCTCGGGCATCCGGAACTTCACGCCGAGCGCCCGCCCGTCGATGACGAATCCGCCGTTCGCGGTGTAGACCATGTCGGGCAGGCCCGGGACGGGATCGATCAGCTCGACCTCGTGACCCAGGGAGACGTACGTGTCGTACAGCTCCTGCCACTGCGCGACGGCCTTCGCGGTGTCGGTCGGATTCGCGGGCACCATCCACGGGTTGATGCTGTACCGCACGGTGAAGTGCTCGGGCCGGCACATCAGATACCGGCGCCGATGCGCCTTCCGCTCCGTCGCGGTTCGGATCGCCGTGTCGTTCGGAGTGGACATTCTCGCTCCTCGGTCAAGGGGCGGCGGACGCTGTCCAGAGGCCCGGCGGAGCTCTGCAGAGCCGACGAACCGGGCACGCCGTAGCTCATCTTGCCAGAGCGGACCGTGGGGGCGGCGGGCGAATCGCCCCGGTCGATGACAGGATGCCGTCATGAGTCGTCGCACGGGGGAACAGACGCGGGCACTGCTGCTGCGCGCCGGAATGCAGATGCTCCTGGAGCGCGGTGTCAGCGCCGGAGTCCAGCACATCCGCCTCCAGGACGTCCTGCGTCGCACCGGCCTGACCACCGGCGCCGCCTATCGCCTGTGGGCGGACCAGTCCGACTACCACCGCGACCTCGCCGTCGCGATGGTCCGGATGCGGGTCATCGGCTCCGCAGACGTCATGCGGTCGACCGTCGAGCAGCTCGCGGCGTCGGGTGCATCGGGCGAGGAGCTCGTGCGCGGCGCTGCGCTGGCACACGTCCGCTCGGCGAACCTGGACTCGGAGGACCCCACGGACCTCCTCGACGCGCAGTCCTTCCGAGTGGCGCTCGCCCTGCGGACGACGGCGGACACCTGGCCGGAGCTCACCGAGGCGAGTCACCAGCGCCACCGCGAGTCCATCGACGCCTTCGCGGTGCTCTACCAGGAGGTCATCGACGCCTACGGCATGCGGCTGCGCGCGGGTCTGACGATCGAGGACTTCGCCGAGGCGATGGCGGCGCTCGCCGAGGGGTACGCGATCCGCGCGCTCGAGCGCCTCGAGCATCCCACCTTCACCCTCTCGGGCGAGGACGGCCTGCCCCAAGGGGATTGGACGCTGCTGGGCCTCACCGTGCGCGCCCTCGTGGCGTCGTTCATGGTGCCGCGCGAGGACGCCGACCCCGACGCGCCCGTCCGGTTGCCCGTCTGGTCGTGAGCCACGGGTCCGCAGGACCCTGCACGCAAAGATGCTCCGAGACCGAGTCGGATGCCTCGGCCCCGGAGCCACACTCCCCCCGAAGTGCTCTTTGCACGGAGCCCGTGCAGACGGACTGTTCGGGCACCCGTGATGCGCTCCCCAGAAGCGCTGTGTCCATTGAAGCAACCGCTGTCGCCGCGATGCCAGAAAGATAAATTGTTTTCTGCATCGGATGGATGAATTCAGCTGAATCGGTCAGATGACGGCTTCGCTCCACCGATCCGGGTTGCCGAACCGGTGCGCGGTGATCGTCACGGACTGCTCGCGCAAGAAGGGCAGGAGCTCGATCCGACCCGCCTGCGTCACCTCGTCCGAGTGGATCGCGAGGTCGGGATCGCCGGCGATCGCCTCGGCGAGGGCGCGCCGCGCCGCGGCCGCGGCCTCCGGCGTGCCGATCAACCGGACCCGGTCCGCGCGCGGCGGCGCACCGGTGTCGTCCTGGCCCGGCTCACGATGCGCGGACATGCGGGCGATCCACTGCGCATCGGTCTCGACGAACACCGGCACCTCGAGTTCGCTCAGCAGCTGCCGGACGGTCGCCGGGAGCCCGGACGGCGTGCTCACGACGAATCCGGAGCGAGCACGGACCGCGGCCACGACGGCGCGCACGAGCAGCTGGAGCGGGGCGTCGACGGTGGACCGGATCTCGACGCGTGCCGGGCGGTAGCGGAAGAGGTTCCGCTCGACCCCCAGCCGTGAGACGTCCGCGACCTTGCCGAAGGTGCGGTCCCAGGCGACCGCGTCCGAAAGCGCCGCCCGGCGCAGCCACTCGAAGGCGTCGTAACCGAGCGCCGGCTGCGCCGCCTCGATGACGCGCGCGATCGAGGTGTCGAGTCCCTTGAGGTGCAGGGTCGAGGACTGCACCGACCCCGCCGTCGGACGCCACGAGCCGAGACCGATGAGGTGGTTCGGACCCCCGGCCTTCGATCCGCCGCCGACGGACGACCGCTTCCAACCGCCGAACGGCTGGCGCTGCACGATCGCCCCAGTGGTGCCGCGATTGACGTAGAGGTTGCCCGCTTCGACGCGGTCGAGCCACAGGGCGAGGTCATCGGGGTTCTGCGTGTACAGGCCTGCCGTCAGCCCGTAGTCGACGGCGTTCTGCAGTTCGATGGCGTGAGCCAGCGAGCGGGCGTGCATGACGCCGAGGACGGGGCCGAAGAACTCCTCGCGGTGCACCCGCGAGCCGGGCTTCACGCCGGTGCGGATGCCGGGGGTCCACATCCGGCCGGGGAATTCCGGGTCGTCGAGCTCACGCGGCTCGACCAGCCAGGACTCACCCTCCTCGAGAGTCGTGAGCGCCCACTGCAGCTTGCCGGCCGGCGCCTCGACGAGCGGGCCGACCTCGGTCAGCGGATCGCTCGGTCGCCCCACGCGCAACGACGTGGCGGCATCCACCAGCTGCCGCGAGAAGCGCTCGGAGCGCGCGACCGGCCCGACGAGGATCGCCAACGACGCCGCCGAGCACTTCTGCCCGGCGTGCCCGAACGCGGAGCGCACCAGATCGGATGCCGCGAGGTCGAGGTCGGCCGAGGGCATGACGATCATCGCGTTCTTGCCGCTCGTCTCGGCCTGCATGGCGAGGTCGGGCCGCCACGAGCGGAACAGCGCCGCCGTCTCGAAGGAGCCGGTCAGGATCACCCGATCGACATCGGGATGCGTGATGAGCTGTCGCCCGAGTCCGCCTTCGTCGATGTCGACGAGAGCGAGGATGTCGCGCCCCACGCCCGCCTCGTCGAGCGCCTCCCAGAGGGCCTCGGCGACAACGGCCGCGCACCGGCGCGCCTGCGGCGCCGGCTTGAAGACCACACCGGATCCGGCGGCCAGGGCGGCGAGCGCGCCGCCCGCCGGGATCGCCACGGGGAAGTTCCACGGCGGGGTGACCACAGTGATCTTCGCGGGGACGAAGACGGCGCCGCTGACGCTGTCGAGCTCGCGGGCGGTCGCGGCGTAGTACCGGGCGAAGTCGACGGCCTCGCTGACCTCGACGTCCCCCTCGGCGAGGGCTTTGCCCGTCTCGGATGCCGCGACCTCGATGAGCGCTCCGCGGCGACGCTCCAGTGCACCCGCGGCGCGCAGCAGCACGTCCGCGCGGTCGGCCGCGGGCATCGCCCCCCAGACGTCGGCGGCCGAGCGCACCCGCGCGAGGGTCGCCTGCAGGTCGGACTCCGACCGGACGAGCGCCGCCTCGATCGTCCGCCGCCCTTCGGTCGATGCGGGTACCCGGCGGAGGATGTCGCGAGCCCACGCCCGGTTGGCGGGCAGCGCAGGATCCGTGTCGGCAGTGTTGCGGAACCCGGGGGCGCCTGCGACCGAGGACGTCTCGCGCGACGAGAAGACGGCGGTCTCGACGAACGCCTCGCCGCCGAAGAGGCCGGGGCGGCCCTCGGCATCCGCGGGCTGCGTCTCGTCGAGCGACGCGCCGCCGCCGCCGCCACCGCCGCCGCCGCCGCCGCCACCCGAGGCGATCCCGAGGACCACCTGCGTCAGCCCGGCCTCGCCGTCCGAGGCGGGGGCGTCCGATCGGCGGGGGTCCGGGTCGCCCGTGTCGGTCACAGTCCGGTCCTGTCGGCGGCGCGGTCCGACGGTCAGGGCACGATCGCCCGCACGCTCGATCGAGGCGGCGAACCGGTCCCGCTCGCGCACGAACATTGCCCGGTCGTAGGCGAGGTCGAAGGCTGCGGAGAGAAAGTTCTCGCTCGACGCGTTCTCCTCGAGGCGGCGGACGAGATAGCTGATGGCGACGTCGAACTCATCCGGACGCACGACGGGGACGTACAGCAGCACGTGCCCGATCTCGCGGGCGACCGCCTGCACCTGGCCCTGCGCCATGCCGAGCAGCATCTCCACCTCGACGTCGCGCTGCACGCCGCGCTCACCGGCCAGCAGCCACGCGTAGGCGATGTGGAAGAGGTTGTGCCCGGCGACGCCGATGCGGACGGCCCGGGTGTTCTCGGGCCGGAGGGCCTCGTCGAGGCAGCGCACGTAGTTCGCATCGGTGTCGAGCTTCGTGTCGTAGGGCGCAGCCGGCCAGTCGTGCATGACCGCGTCGACGTGCTCCATCGCGAGGTTCGCCCCCTTGACGAGGCGGATCTTGATGCGCGCTCCCCCGGCGGCGACGCGCTCGCGCGCCCACGCGGTGAGGGTCTGGAGCGCGGGGAGGGCATCGGGCAGGTAGGCCTGCAGGACGATGCCCGCCTCGAGGTCGCGCAGGCGCGGGTCGTCGAGCACGCGCATGAACACGGCCATCGTGAGGTCGAGGTCGCGGTACTCCTCCATGTCGAGGTTGAGGAATGTGCCGTCCTCGGCCGCCGACAGGTACAGCGGGCGCAGGCGCTCGACGACGCGGTCGACGATCTCGTCGAACGCCCACATCGACAGGTGGCTGGCGATGGCCGACACCTTGACCGAGACGTAGTCCACGTCGTCGCGGCGGACGAGCTCGTGGATGCCCTCGAGGCGTCGCAGCGCCTCGGCTTCACCGAGCACGGCCTCGCCGAGGAGGTTGAGGTTGAGCCGGGCGCCGGACTCGCGAAGGGTCTGGAGTGCAGGGCCGAGCTTGTCGGGCCGGGCGTCCACGATCAGGTGCCCGACCATCTCGCGCAGCACGCGCCGCGCGATCGGGACGACCGGGGCCGGCAGCACGGGAGCGACGGCGCCGCCGGTTCGGACGGCGGCCTTCAGGTACCAGGGCAGGAAGCCGGGCGCGAGCGGCGCGACGCGCTGGAGGTTCGTGGCGGCCGCGACGAGGGACTCGGGACGCATGACGCCGTCGACGAAGCCGAGGGTGAAGGGCAGTCCGTTCGGGTCCTTCAGCACCCCCGCGAGCCGTTCGGCGGCGGGGTCGACGGTGACCTCGGCGGATTCGGCGACCCAGCGCTCCGCGAGGGCGATGGCCCGCTCGGCGAGGTCGGAGGAGAGCGCTTGTGGCGCGACAGAGCTGTCCGACATGGGCTCAGCCTATGCGCGCACCCGGCCCCGCGGGCGGGACACGCTAGGGCCAGATGCTGGGCGCCTCGGAGCGGGTCGACGGCAGCGCCGACGCCTCGGCCCAGTCGTGGATCCACTGCGGCAGGGGCGCCAGGGTGTCGGGCCGGTGCAGCGCGGCGAAGAGCTCCTCCATCGGCACGATGCCGCCGGAGCGACGCAGGAAGCGGACGCGCAGCACCATCTCGGCGTAGACCTCGCCGCCCACGACAGCCCGGTGCATCTGGTAGACGGCCTTGTCGTCGTGGCCGATGATCCGAGTCTCGACCGTAAAGCGCTGCCACAGCTGCAGCGACTTCCGGAAGGTGACCGACTCGCTCGCGACCACCCCGTACCAGCCGCGCTCGTTCATCGCCTGCCAGATGCCGGTCCGGGTCAGCAGGTCGAACCGGCCGAGATCGAACAGCGACGCGTAGCGGCCGTTGTTCATGTGCCCGAGCAGATCGATGTCGGTCGGGAGGGTGCGCAGCCGGATGCGGCCCACGGCGTCGGGGGGGAGAGCCCCCCGACGGCGGTAGAGCACTCGCGCGCGCATCAGGGTCAGAAGGGTCCGCCACCACACGTTCACGAGCCGTGAGCCTAGCCATGATCACGCGCACAGTGCGGCATCCGTTGTCGTCCATCGACAGTCCGCACCGGCCTGCGATCGCCGTCCTTGAGCCGATTTCACGATCGGGCAGGCCGTGCGTAGAGTCTCGCCATGGACCCCGAACAGCAGACCGACATCGTCGTCCGTCCCGTTCGCGACGTGGATGCCGAGGCCCTCGGCCGAGTGCACGCCACGTGCTGGCACGAGACCTACGACCACCTCATCAGCAAGGCCGCGCTCGAGAACGTGTCGGCTCGCCGGCTCGCCGAGCTGTGGACGCACTGGGCGCAGCAGGGCCCCGATTTCCACATCGTCGCGGCCCTCGCCGGCGGCGAGATCGTCGGCTTCGCCGGCTCGGGTCCCGCCCGCGACCGCGACGCCCCGCGCATGCGCGAGCTGTACTTCATCTACCTCCTCGACGCATGGCACGGCACCGGCATCGGCCAGCGGCTGTTCGACGCGGTCGTGCCCGAGGACGACACCGAGCTGTACCTCTGGGTCGCAGAGGACAACCCCCGCGCGCACCGGTTCTACACGCGCAACGGCTTCACCCTCGACGGGGCGAGCCACACCGAACCCTTCCTCGGCGAGACGCTGACGGAAGTCCGCTTCGTGCGCTGACGCACGATCGCGAGACTCGACGGCGCGGCCTCCCGTTTCGGAAGCCGCGCCGTCGGCCTGTGCGCGGACGTCAGCGGCTGCTGACGTTGCCGAAGAGCCGGGCGATCGGCGCGACGACGAGCGGGCGCATCGCGACGTAGGCGGCGACCGTCACCGCGATCGACAGGACGAAGAGCCAGAAGCCCGTCCAGTTGTCGGCGTAGGCACCCGGGTCGACCGACCCCTGCGCGGCGTACATGTGGTTCAGGTTGCGGAGCGCCCCCGTCGAGAGCACGAGGGCGACGTGGATCACGATGAACACCACGAAGTACAGCATCGTCGGGAAGTGGAGCTTGCGCGCCCACTCGACGGGGTAGAGCTCGTTCAGCTTCGCGGCCCTCTTGGGCCACAGGGCGCTCATCCGGTACCCGGTGATCGCCGCCACGGGTGCCGCGATGAAGATGGTCGCGAAGTAGGCGAGCTGCTGCAGCGCGTTGTAGTTGACCCACCCGTTCTCGGTCGGCCAGTCGAGCGAGACGTACTGCAGGGCGGCCGAGAGCGCGTTGGGGAAGACCTCCCACGAGGTGGGGACGACCCGCATCCACTGTCCGGTCACGAAGAGCAGGACGACGAAGAGGATGCCGTTGGTCAGCCAGAGGACGTCGAGGGCCTGGTGCAGCCACAGCGTCAGGCTCATCTTGCGCTTGCGGTGCTTCTTCGAGACCCAGAACGCCGACGGGCGCTTCTCAGAGCGCACCTGCAGACCGGTGCGGATGATCAGCACCATGAAGAACGCGTTGAGGAAGTGCGACCAATTCAGCCATGCGGGGAACCCGACCGGCGCCCCCTCGGGCAGGTGGTACTCGCCGGGGTAGGTCGTGAGGAAGTCCTGCATCGGCTCGAGGCTGAGGATCCAGCGGACCGCGAAGACGGCCATCGCGGCGGCGTAGAGCAGCGCGCCACCGCCGATGACGACGATCCCCGCCCACTGTCCCTTGGTGAAGGGTCCGATCCGCGTGGGCTCGGGACGCGGTGCCGGGCGACGCGCGACGCCCGCGTGCGCGAGCGGACGCTCGTGGAGCGGCGACCGACGCGGGTCGGGCTGCGCGTCCGGCACCGTCGCGGGGGCGGGGGCGGGGGCGGGCTCCGGGGACGCCGAGGACGCCGGGGACGCCGAGACTGCACGCGCAGGTCGAGACTGCGGCGCGAGATCGCTGTCTGGGCCGCCACGTGCAGTCTCGCGAAGCGGCAGCGCGGCGCGCGGGGCGGGCGTGGTCTCGGCGGGAGGCCAGGGGTCCCCGCCGGCGACGCGGGGCAATCCGCGCCGTGCGGATCCGGCGGGAGCGACATCCGCGTCGTGGCAGGTCTCGGCGGGCTCCGCCGCCCTCGGGGCCGAGGTCCCCGGGGCGGACTCCGCGGGTGCCGCGGAGGCCTCCGTCTGCTCGTCGACCCGCGCGAGTGCGGCGTCGACCGGCGCGTGTGCGGCGTCGACCGGCGCGGGCGCGGCGTCGGCCGGCGCGGGGGCAGCAGCATCCGTCGTCGGCGGCCAGGGCTGCCCGCCGGACTCGCGCGGCAGGCCTCGACGGACGCGCGTCGGCCGTTCCGGGGACGCGTCCTGTCGCTCGGCGGCAGCCGATGCGGCATCCGCAGTCCCCGCAGCAGCGTCGACGACGGCCGTCACACCTTCCGGGGACGCGTCCTGTCGCTCAGCGGCAACGGATGCGGCATCCGCAGTCTCCGGAGCGGCGTCGACCACGGCCGTCACGCCTTCCGGGGACGCGTCCTGTCGCTCAGGGGCGACGGATGCGGCTCCCGCGATTCCCGGAGCGTCCAGTTCGACCGCAGGCGGCCAGGGCTCGCCACCTCGGGCGCGCGGCAGCCCGCGGCGCACGGAACGCGGGTATGTCGCCATCCGCTCCTACTTCTTCCCCGCCTCGAGCGCCGCGATCAGCTGCGGCACGACGGTGAACACGTCCCCGACGACACCGAAGTCGGCGATGTCGAAGATCGGTGCATCTCCATCTTTGTTCACCGCGACGATCGTTTTCGCCGTCTGCATGCCGGCCTTGTGCTGGATGGCGCCCGAGATGCCGAGCGCGACATACAGCTGCGGCGACACCGAGACGCCCGTCTGACCGACCTGGAAGGAGTACGGGACGTACCCGGCGTCGACGGCGGCACGGGATGCGCCCACCGCCGCGCCGAGGACGTCGGCGAGCTGCTCGACCAGCGCGAACTTCTCGGCGGAGCCCAGGCCACGGCCACCCGAGACGACCTTTGCGGCGCCGCGGAGTTCGGGTCGCGACGACTCGGCGACCGCTTCGTCGAAGCCGGTGATGGTCGCTGCCGCCGCCCCCGAGGCCTCGACCTCGAGGGGGACGACGACCGGTGCGTCCACGGCGCCGGCGCGCGCGTCCACGGAGCCCTGACGGAGTGTGACGACCAGGGGACCGAAGGTGGCGGCGGCCGTCACCGTGTAGGACCCGCCGTACACGGAGTGCTGCGCGAGCACGCCGTCGTCGTCGCGCGAGACGCCGACGGCATCGACGCACAGCGCCGCCGAGGTCCGCGCGGCGAACCGACCCGCGACATCCCTCCCCTCGATCGAGTTCGAGACGAGCACTGCATCGGGACGGACGAGAATGGATGCCGCGGCGAGCGCGTCGACCACCGGGACCGTCAGCGTGGTGTCGGCCCCACCGAGCGCAGCCGTGAGGACGGTCTGCGCGCCGAGCGCCCCGGCCGCGGCGGTGAGGTCGGCGTGGCGAGCGTCGTCCGCGACGATCAGGACCACGGGGGTGCCGATGGCGGCCGCCGCCCCGAGGAGCCCGGGCGCGGACGCGGCGAGCTCACCCGCCGGGGTCACGTCGAGCCAGACGAGGACGGCGTCTGCGGCGAAATCGGTCATGCGTGTCTCCTGCGCTTTCTGGATTCCGGAGCCGTCAGGCCAGTCGGTTCTCGAGGAGGAACGCCGCGAGCTGCTGACCGGCATCCCCCTCGTCGGTGATCTTGACACCGGCCTGCCGCGGCGCCTTCGCGCTGATCGCGGTCATGATCGACTGGGCGGCGGACGCCGGATCGACGTCGACGTCGAGGTCGGCGAGCGACAGCGTCTCGAACGGCTTCTTCTTCGCGGCCATGATGCCCTTGAAATTCGGGAACCGCGCATCGGGGAGCGCCTCGGTGACGGAGATCACCGCAGGCAGGGTCGCCGACACCGAGGCGGTGCCGAAGTCGGTCGCGCGGGTTCCCGAGACGGCGTCGGCCGAGATCTCGACGGCCGCGAGCGCCGTGGCCTGCGGAACGCCGAGGTGCTCGGCGAGCATCGCAGGCAGGACTCCCCCGACACCGTCGGTCGAGAGGTTGCCGGTGATGACGAGGTCGAAGCCGGTGCGGCGGAGTGCGGCAGCGAGGACCCGCGCGGTGACGCCGAGATCGGCACCTCGCAGCGCGTTGTCGGCGATCTGCACGGCGGACGCCGCGCCCATGGCGAGCCCCTTCCGCAGCGAGGCGGCTGCGGCATCCGACGCCATCGTCATGACGACGACCTCTGTGCCCTCCGTCGCCTCGGCATGCGTGAGCGCGACTTCGAGGGCGCGCTCGCCGATCTCGTCGAGCACGCGCTCGGACGCATCGCGATCGGCCAGCCCGGTTTCGAGATCGAGCTTGCGGTCGCCGTAGGTGTCCGGCACCTCTTTCAGCAGGACGACGATCTTCATTGACTCCTCCTCGGCGTTCAGATCGAGTCTACGGTCGTCCGCGATGAGACGGAGTGCTGCCGCAGACGACATCGAGTGTCGTCGAGGCGCGGATCACGCGGCGCGAGCTGGCAGCTCACGCGATCTGACGACAGCTTCGACGGAGGACCCCACGAGCCCCAGCAGCGCGACCAGCACCGTTGTGGCCATCGAGGATTCGAGCGGATTCGGAGCGAGACCGACCGCGGTGCAGATCCCCGTCCCGACGACGACGGCCGCCGCAGGCCCGATCCATGAGGGACGGAGTCGACGAGAGGATGCCACGACGATCCCGACCAGGAGCCACACCGCCGCGGCCCACAGCGCACCGACGACGGCGCCGACGGGCGCGGCATAGAGGAGCGTGCCCCAGTTCGGCGCATCCCGGGACGCTGTCACGCTCAGCGTCGCGGCGGCGATGCCGGCGAGGGCACCGACGATCGCGAAGACCGCGAGTCGCCCGCCGGGCTGGATCCGCTGCATGCCGCGAATCTAGCGTCACTGCGGCGGTGCTCGGAAGGATGCGGCTCGGAGGCGATCGGCCCGGATGGACCGGACCTCGATCGTCGAGCCGGTCAGGCCGAGGAGTGCGAGGAACACCTGGAGAGCGATCTGCGACTCATCCGGCCCGAGGTCGTGTCCGATCCACGCGCAGAGCGCGGTGGTGACGAGGACAGCAACGACCGGTGCGCCGCGACTCGTCGGCCGCCGCACAGAGGCGACCGCGTTGATCACACCCCACAGCTTCACCGCGATCGACGACCCGGTGAAGACTCCCAAAGGACCGCCGACGATCATGAGCTCCCACGGCACCTCGCCGCCGCCCCACGTCTTGGCACCCTCCATGGCGGCGACGAAGCCGGCCGCGGCGCCGACGAGAATGAACGACGCGACTCGCACGAGGATGGGAAGCGGGGACACGACCCAGACGCTAGTGACGCGGGGACGCGCGTCGCGGGGCTGTGGATGGTGCGCGGTCGCGAGGGGCGGAAGAGGGCGCTGTGGAGGAGGTCTCGAGGGTTGGCTCCGGCGGTCTCCCTCCGGCGGTGCCGTCGGATTCGGAGGATGTCGTCGGATTCGGATGGCGCGGGGTGTTCTGATCCGAGTCCGGTGCGTTCCTCCGAATCCGGTGTCCTCCGACCCCGCCCTCGTCAGGCGCGGCGCACCGCCGCGACCGCCTCGATCTCGACCAGCTGGTCCGCGTACCCGAGCGCCGCGACCCCCATCAGCGTGCTCGGCACGTCGTGCGCACCGAAGGCGGCGCGCACCACGTCCCACGCCGCGACGAGATCGGCCTGCGCCGCCGAGGCGACCAGCACGCGCGTATAGGCGACGTCCTCGAGCGATGCACCCGCGGCATCCAAGGCGACCGTCATCGTCTCGACGCACCGCTTCGCCTGCCCGGCGACGTCACCGACCGCCACCGTCGTCCCGTCATCCGCGAGCGGACACGCGCCCGCGAGGAAGATCACGTCCGCTCCCGGGTCGACGGCCGCGGCGTACGCGTACGGCGCCGCCGCGAGCGCGCCGGCGCGGATGAGACGGACGGCGCTCATCGGTGACGGAACTCCGGAGCGCGCTTCTCACGGAAGGCCGCCATGCCCTCCTTCTGATCCGCCGTGTCGAAGAGCCCCGCGAACACCTGACGTTCGAAGCGCAGACCCTCAGCCAGGGTCGTCTCGGCAGCGACGTCGAGCGCGGCGGTCGCCGCATAGAGCGCTGGCAGCGGCTTCGACGCGATCACCTCAGCCGTCCGCTGCGCGTCGTCGAGCAACTCCGCCGCGGGTACGACGCGCGACACGAGTCCTGCCCGGTCCGCCTCCTCGGCCGAGAACTGCCGACCCGTGAGGACGAGCTCCGCCGCCTTGTACGACCCGATCGCGCGGGTGAGCCGCTGGGTCCCGCCGAGCCCCGGGATGACCCCCAGCCCGATCTCCGGCTGGCCGAACGTCGCGGTGTCCGCGGCGAGGATGACGTCGCACATCATCGCGAGCTCGCAGCCGCCTCCGAGCGCGTAGCCCGCGACCGCGGCGATCGTCGGCGTCCGCACCGCGGTGAACCGCGACCATCCGCCGAAATGGCCCGCCATGAGCATCTCGCTGCCGCTCATCGCCTCCATCTCCTTGATGTCGGCGCCCGCGGCGAACGCCCGCTCACTGCCCGTCACCACGATGGCGCCGATCCCGGCATCCGCATCGAAGGCCTCCGCCGCCGCGACGACGTCCCGCATGACCTGCGAGTTCAGGGCGTTCAGCGCCTCGGGTCGGTTCAAGGTGATCCACCCGACGCGTCCCTGCGTCCGAGTGAGGATGGTCTTGTAGTCCGTCATCCCCTCATGCTCGCAGACGGATGCCGGCCGCCGCCGGTCACGCCCCGTTCACCCGCCGTCCACCGCCGGTCACGGCGCGGCCACCTGATGTCGATAGGACGGATGCGCGCACCTCGCGCCATCCCGACCAAAGGAATCCGATGCCTTCGCACGCCTTCCATCGCGCCGTCGTCCGACGCTCCCTCGCCCTGGGTGTCGTCGCGGCGCTGGCCAGCACACTGGCCGTGTCAGCGACCACCGCAGCCACCGCGGCCGTCGTCCCGCAGCCGATCTCGACCTCCGCCGACGGGGCCGCCCTCACCCTGCGCCCTGTCGGCTCCTACGAGACGGGCGTGTTCGACGAGTCCGCCGCCGAGATCGTCGCGGCGTACGGCGATCGCCTGTTCGTCGTCAATGCGAAGGCCGGCGTCGTCGACGTCCTCGACAACGCCGACCCGACGAAGCCCGTGAAGCTCTTCTCGATCGCCTCGGACGGCATCGCGAACTCCGTCGCGATCCGCGACGACGGTCTCGGCGTCATCGCGGTCGAGGACACGGACAAGACGGCGCCCGGCCGGCTCGCCTTCTTCGACGCGGATGCCGCAGCCGCCGCATCCGCTCCGCTCGGAACCGTCACCGTCGGCGCACTGCCCGACATGGTCACCATCTCGGAGGACGGCGCCTACGCCGTGGTGGCCAACGAGGGCGAGCCCGCGGACGACTTCTCCGCCGACCCGGAGGGTTCCATCGGCGTCGTCGCCCTTCCCATCGGCAAGACGGCACCGGCAGCGGGCGCCGTCCGCACCGCGGACTTCCACGCGTTCGAGGCGAAGGGCGCGCTCGACGAGGACGTCCGGGTCTTCGGGCCGCGGCCGCACGGCGATGATCACCCCGTCAGCCGCAACCTCGAGCCGGAGTACGTCACCGTCGTCGGCGGCACCGCGTACGCGACGCTGCAGGAGGCGAACGCCATCGCGGTGGTGGACCTCGCGTCGGCGACGGTCACCGACATCCACGCCCTCGGTTTCAAGGACCACGGCCTCGCCCGCAACGCGCTCGACCCGAGCGACCGCGACGGCAAGGTCGAGCTCCGCACGTACGCGGGTCTCAAGGGCATGTACATGCCCGACGCGATCGACTCGTACACCGCCGGCGGGACGACCTACCTGGTGACCGCGAACGAGGGCGACGCGCGTGAGTGGGGTGACTACGCGGAAGGCGTCCGCGCGAAGGATCTCGGCAAGAAGGGACTGCCGCCGGTCTGCACGGACAGCCCGCTCGCGAACGCGCTCGGCGACGCGGACCTCGGCCGACTGAACGTCACGCTCGAGAACGGGCTGGATGAGGCTCGCGGCTGCTACGACGAGCTCTACGCCTTCGGCGGCCGGTCGTTCGCGATCTGGACGACCGGCGGCGACCTGGTCTGGGACTCCGGCTCGAGCTTCGAGAAGGTCACCGCCGTCGCCGCACCCGGCTTCGTCAACTCCAACCACTCGGAGTCGAACCTCGAGGGGCGCAGCGACGACAAGGGTCCCGAGCCCGAGAGCGTGACGATCGGCCAGCTGAGCGGCCGCACGTACGCATTCGTCGGGTTCGAGCGCGTCGGCGGCGTCGCAGCGTACGACATCAGCGGGCCGGCCTCCCCCTCATTCGTCACCTACGTGAACAACCGCGACTTCGCCCAGTCCGTCGAGGACGGCGGCGACCTCCGGGCCGCGGGCGACCTGGGCCCGGAGAGCATCGCGTTCATCCCCGCTGAGGACTCCCCGAACGGGCGTCCGCTGCTGGCTGTCGGCAACGAGGTGTCGGGCACGACCACCGTGTTCGAGATCGAGGACGCACTCGACCCCATCGACATCGACATCCTCACCATCAACGACTTCCACGGTCGGATCGAAGCGGGCACGGGAAGCTCGGCGAACCAGGTGGGCGCCGCGGTGCTCGCCGGAGCCGTCGATGCGGCCGAGGCGGAGAACCCGAACACGCTCTTCGTCTCCGCCGGCGACAACATCGGGGCATCCACGTTCACGTCCTTCATCCAGCAGGACGACCCCACCATCGATGCACTGAAGGCCGCGGGCCTCGACGTCTCGGCGGCGGGCAATCACGAGTTCGACCGCGGATTCGACGACCTGACGGACCGCGTCATCCCGCGCTTCGGCGGCGAGGAGTTCGCCCTCGGAGCCAACGTCTACCGGAAGGGCACGACGACACCCGCCCTCGCCGAGTACACGGTCAAGACGGTCGACGGCGTCCGGGTCGCCTTCATCGGCACGGTCACCGAGGACACCGCCACCATGGTGAGCCCCGACGGCATCGCGGCAATCGAGTTCGGCGATCAGCTCGCGGCGGCGAACCGCGTCGCGGCGAAGATCGCCGGAGGCGACCTCGCCGACGTCACGATCCTGCTCACCCACTCGGGCACGGCGACCTCGAACGACTGCGGGGTCGTGGCATCCGACCCGTCGGACTTCGGGAAGCTCGTCCGCGGCGCGTCGGCCGAGATCGACGCCGTCGTCTCGGCGCACACGCACCAGACGTACGCATGCGAGGTCCCCGCACCGGGCGGCGACGCTCGACCGGTCATTCAGGCCGCGGAGTACGGCACGGCCATGGGCCGGCTCGAACTGCAGGTCGACCGCGGCTCGAAGGAGCTCCTGTCCGTCACCGGCAGCACCTCGACCCTTCTGGGCGGCGGGTTCACTCCGGACCCCACGGTTGCGCAGATCGTGTCGGATGCCGCCGCCGTCGCCGAGAAAGAGGGCGCGAAGCCCGTCGGCCGGATCAGCGATGACATCCTCCGCGGTGGCACAGCGGGCTCGGACCGCGGTGTCGAGTCGACGCTCGGCAACTGGGTCGCCGACGTCTACCTCTGGGCGACCTCGAACGCGGCCTACGGCGGCACGCCCGCCCAGATCGGCCTGATGAACCCGGGCGGTCTGCGCGCGGACCTGGTGCAGGGCGAGGACGGGGTCGTGACCTACAAGGAGGCCGCTGAGGTGCAGCCGTTCGCGAACACCCTCGTCACGGTCCCTTTGACGGGAGCGCAGATCGAGCAGGTCCTCGAGCAGCAGTGGAAGGCGGAGGGCGAGCGCCCGAAACTGCACCTCGGCGTCTCTGACGGGTTCGCTTACGAATACACCGAGGCCGCGCCGCTCGCCGGCGAGAGCGTCGGACGTGCGGGCGAGGTCACCTCGATGACGTTCGAGGGCGAGGAGATCCGGCCCGACGACGTCTTCACCGTCGTGACGAACTCCTTCCTCGCCGCCGGCGGTGACGGCTTCTCCGCCTTCGCCGACGGCACCGTCCGCACCGACACGGGCCAGATCGACCTCGCGGCCACCGTGGAGTACTTCGCGTCGCGCGACGTCGTCGACCCGGCGGCGGTCGGCCGCGCGGTGCAGGTCACCGAACCCGCCGAGCCCGGCGAGCCCGGCGAGCCCGGCGAGCCCGGCGAGCCCGGCGAGCCGACGGAGCCCGGCGACGGCGGCGGCGAGTCGTGGGCCGTCGTCGAGCTCAGCGCGACGACCGTCGAGCAGGGCGGGTCCTTCCGCGTCCAGCTGTCGGGGCTGTCGGCGGCACAGCGGGTCGAGGCGACGCTCTTCAGCGACCCGCTCGTGATCCGCGGCATCCCGGCAGCGGATGCCGACGGCCGGATCGCGTTCGATGTCACCGTCCCGGCGGACTTCGAGGTCGGCGCGCACACGCTCGTGCTGTCGACCGAGGGCGAGGACGACATCCGCGTGCCGGTCACGGTCGCCCTCGCGGGCAGCCTCGCGAGCACCGGCGGCGACGCGGTACCGCTCGTGGCGCTCCTGGGCGGAGCAGGCGTCCTCGTCGTGCTCGGCGCGGTGCTGCTGCGCCGCCGCCGTCAGGAGGCCTGACCCTCCGCGGCAGCGGCCCCCCGCCTCCGGGCGGGGGGCCGCTGCCGTCTGCGGATCGACGTCAGGCGTCCCAACGACGCAGGAGCGCAGCGAGCGCCTGCCCCCCGCCGATGCACATGGTCACGATGGCGTACTCCCCGCCTGTCCGCTGCAGCGTGAGCGCGGCACGGACCGTCAGGATCGTCCCGGTCGCGCCGACCGGATGCCCGAGGGCGATCGCGCCGCCGTACGGGTTGGTGCGCTCGGGGTCGAGTCCCGTGTCGCGCATGACCGCGATGACCTGCGAGGCGAACGCCTCATTCAGTTCGACGGTCGACACGTCCGCGGGGCTCAGCCCCGTCTGCGCGAACAGCTTCCGGAGTGCGAGCGTCGGCGCGTACCCCATGATCGCCGGGTCGAGTGCGGCCGTCGTGACGGCTTCGATCGTCGCGAGTGCATCCAGGCCCTCGGCGCGGACATCGGCCTCGCGCATGAGCACCGTGGCCGCAGCACCGTCGTTGATCCCCGACGCGTTCCCTGCGGTCACGGTGCCGTCCGCGGTGAACGCCGGACGAAGCGACGCAAGCGCGTCGAGGGTCGTGTCCGGCCGCGGATGCTCGTCGGCTGTCACCTCGACGGGACGGCGACCGCCGGTCGTGACCGGAACGATCTCCTCGGCGAAAGCCGCCCGCGCCGCATCCGTCGCCGCCCGACGCTGCGACTCGAGGGCGTAGGCGTCCTGCTCCGCGCGCGAGACGCCGAACCGCTCCGCGACCGCGTCCGCGGTGGTGCCCATGTGCCTTCCGCTGAACGGATCGGTGAGCATCGCGAGCGTGCCGTCGAGCAGCTGCCGGTGTCCCAGCGTCGCGCCGGACCGAGCGTCCATGTCGTAGAACGGCATCCGGGTCATGTTCTCGGCACCGCCGGCGACGGCGACGTCCACACCTCCCCAGCGCAGCTCCTGCGCCGCCGACCAGATCGACTGCAGCCCAGAACCGCACAGCCGGTTGACGGTGAACGCGGGGGTGTCCTCGTCGAGCCCGGCCGCCAATGCGATGCGCCGCGCGATGTAGGCGTCGCCCGCCACCTGTCCGATCGTGCCGATGACGACCTCGCCGACCCGCGCGGGATCGACGGTCGAGCGCGCGAGCGCAGCGGTCACGGCCTGCGCTCCGAGTTCGTGCGCCGGCGTCTCGCGGAATGCGCCGGCGAACCGCCCCACCGGGGTGCGGGCACCGGCGACGATGGCGATGCGTTGCTCAGTCATGCCCTCATGCTCGCAGACGCGCCTCGCGTGAGGGCAGGAAGCCGTCGCGCCGCAGTCCCTGCACGGGGCTGCGGCGCGACGGGTGGCCCCGCGGTGTCAGCGCTTCAGCGCGGGCGCCTCGAGACGGAACATCACCGTCTTGCCGTCGGGCTGGATGACCGTCGGCAGACTCACCGACGCCGAGCGCGAGACCCGCGCGCCGCGGACGGGGTGGTAGATGATCGAGCGCGTCATGACGTCGGAGCGCGCGTTGTCGTCGAGCACCGCGAGGTATTCGGCGAAGTCGCGCGGGGGCGCGGGGTACTCCTCCTCCTCACCCGTCGGTGCGCTCAGGATGACGCGATAGCCCTTCTGGAGGCTCTTCGGGACGGTGACGGTGAACGGGCTGTACTCCGTGACGCGCTCGGTGCCGGGGAGGGGTGCCAGCACCGCGCGGAAGTCGTAGGCCTTGCCGCGTGCGACCTTCGTGGTGCTCCCAGGCGTGACCGTGCTCCACGCCCCGTTCTTCCACATCTGGACACCGGCCAGACGCGCCGCCCGATAGCCCTCGACGAAGCGCGCACGGACACTGACCGCGGTGATCCGGACGTCGTCGAAGGGATTCCCCTGCAGCATCGCGACGTCATCGGCGACGCCCATGCCGACGATCCCGGGAAGGTCGTTCGGATCGGCGTACCGGTCCTGGTTCGACAGCGTCCCGGTGCGCCCGTCCTCACGGACATAGCTGATGGACCATCCCAGGCGAGCGGACCCCTCGCGGCCGTTGTCGAGCATGCGCGTCGCCTCGTTGCCCACCTGCGTGTAGACCGCCGCGGCGATCAGCTGCTTCTCGGAGACCCGCGTCACCGAGGTGCTCTCGTGGTCGCCGACGATGCCCGTCGTCCGCACCGGCACCGTTGCAGGCCCGTCGCCGAGCACCGCGCGGACCCCCGCCAGTCGATCGTCGACGAGCGTCCCCTTCACTTTGCCGATGGCGCTCACCATCTTGTACGCGCCTGTCAGGTCGGGCACGATCCGAGCCGCCGACGCACCGTGGATGCTGGCGGACAGCTTCGAGTTCCAGCTCCCGGGGTGCCCGAAGGCGAACACCTCGTCGCCACAGATCGCGGTGACGGTGCCGACGCTGGCTTCGGTCACAGCCCCGTACGCGTAGGACACGGCGATGTTGCCGCCCGTCACGATCGGGAAGTCGGAGCTGAGGCTGTCGCCGCCCGGCACCGCCCGTCCGGAGGCCGCCGCACCGCGGAACCCCTTCACTCGCTGTGCCAGGTCGGCGTTGACGCCATCCAGCTCCGCCGCGGTCGCGCCGACGGTGACGCGGACGGGTTCGATGCGGCGGAGGGTGCTGGTCCGGCCGGTGGCGGTCTCGTCCGCCATCCGAGCGACCTGCTGCTTCGCGGTTCCGCTCAGCGTCTTGCTGGCGGGGAGCTTCCCGATGGTCTTCATGTAGGCCGCGGGCGTGACGCCCGCCACGTTGTCCGGCAGGAAGCTGAACCCGTACGACACGGCGCCGATGAGTGCGCCGTCCGCGTCGTAGACCGGTGAGCCCGATGCACCCGCCCACACCCCTGCCGCGAGGGAGCCGGCGGAGCCGTTGACCACATCGCCGTCCAGCTTGACCAGCAGCAGGTCGCGGGGGTTGCCGTCGGCGTCCGCCCCGAGCCCGTTGTCGAGCTTGCCGACGTACTCACCGGTGAAGGTCGTGGGCGCCGTGCCCTTCACGGCGGACTGCCACGTCACCTGCTCGCCGTCCTGGAGATCCGCCACCGGGGAGATCGCGAGCTCTTGGCCTGGGAGGTCGCAGAACAGTTCAGGGTTCTCCGAGACGGCGTACGCCGGGCTCACCGCCAACGAGCCGATGAGGCCGCCGGTCATGGCGACGGTCAGAGCGATGCGCGCCGCCCTCGACGTGCGCGCGGGTCGTTCGGTCATGTGATTCCCCCTTGATCGGTGTGCGTGCTGCCCGGACGCATGGGCTTGATGGCCGGACACGCAGGATCCTTGGATACCACGAACGCGGCCGATCCGCCTCGGTTCAGTACACGAGGAGCGGAATCGGCACGAGCGACCGCGAATCCGCGTGTTCCCCCGCGCCGGTGAAGCTCGTGCGGAGGACGTGGACGCCCTTGCCGAGCTTCGGGAGCGGCAGATCGATGCGGCCCTTCGCGGATGCCTCGATCGCCCCGCTCGCGAGCGTCTTCGATCCCTCCATCACCGTCACCGTGCCCACCGGCGTGCTGCCGTCGACGGCGATGACCTTGCCGGTCATCCGCACCGCGGCACCCTGCTTCGCGACCGGCGGCGTCGGCACGGCGACGACCGCCGTCGCAACCGGCGCCGCATCGACCAGGACCGCGACCGACCGGGCCGGCACGGTCACGGTGCCTGTCGCGGCATCCCACGTCGTCGTCTTGACGACGGCATCGGACCCGCGTGCCTGGGCGGCGCTCAGCGCGAAACCGCGCCCCGCGAGATCGTCGATCGTCTGCGTCGTCGCCTCCGGGGAGGCGTTGAAGACGACGAGCGCGCCGTCGAGCCGGCGGTCGGCGTCCGCGGCGCCGGCGGTGTCGTCGATCCGCATCACGATGACCCCGGGATCGGCGTCCGGGCCGCTGTTCGGGAACGACACCTTCTCGGCGATCGCCTCCGCCGAGCCGAGCCGCAGGAGGCCGACCTCGGAGCGCACTCGGAGCAGGTCGAGGGCGGCGGCTTCGGCGGCCGCCATGTCGGCGGCACCCGGCTTCAGGGCGGTGTTCTCGAGGAGCGGTGCCATGACCGGCCATTTCTCTTCGTTGTCTGCCGCCGGCGGCAGACCCGAACCGAACGTCGACTCCTCACCTGTCCAGTCGATCCGGTTGAACCAGTCGCCGGAGTTGTAGCTGTTGCGATCGAGCGACTTCGAGCGCAGCAGCTCCGTCCCGGCGTGCCAGAACGACGGCGACTGCGACAGGGTCACGGTGGCGAGCGAGAGCGTGTTCATCCGCACCCGGTCGTCCATCGAGGTCTCGACCGGGAGCTTGAGGACGGACAGGTCGTAGAGCGTCTCGTTGTCGTGCGCGTCGACGTAGTTGATCACCTCGTCGGGCTCGTCGGCGTATCCGGCCGACTGGCCGTTGTAGTCGAGTTCGGAGCCCGCCTTGACGGACCCGTCCGCCGTCGGCAGCTCGAACTCGCGCAGGTTCCCGACGAGTCCCAGCTTCACGAGATCGGTCTGCCGGGCGAGGTCCGCGAGGGCCTCGTCGGTCGATCCGTTGATCGGGTCGCCGTTCGGGTCGGTGCCGAGCCCGGTCCCGAACCCCTGACGGAACGTCGACCCGCTGTCGACCGGGCTGCCGCCGTGGACCGCGTCGCGCAGGCGGTCGTTGAACGTCGCGATGCCGGTGCCGCCGAGCTGCCCCTGCGTCGCCTGCTCGAACAGGGCGTCGTCCGCCACTTCGCCGAAGTTCCACCCCTCGCCGTAGAGGTGCACGGCGGCCCCGTCGACGCCGTCCTTCTTGACGGTGAGCGCGTCGAGCGCCTCGCGCACGGCGAGCATGTTCGCCTTCGAGTGGTGACCCATCAGGTCGAACCGGAACCCGTCGACCTTGTAGTCCCGGGCCCACGTGACGACGGAGTCGACCATGAGCTTCTCGGCGACCTCGTGCTCGGTCGCGATGTTCTGACAGCAGGTCGAGGTCTCGACGGCGCCCGCGAGGTTCAGCCGGTGGTAGTAGCCCGGGACGACCCGGTCGAGGACCGATTTCGCCCCCTGCCCCGATTCGGCGGTGTGGTTGAAGACCTGATCGAGGACCACCTGCAGACCCATCCCGTGCAGGGCGCCCACCATCCCGCGGAACTCCGCCACTCGCGCACCTCCATCGGGTCGCAGCGCGTACGACCCTTCGGGGGTCGTGAAGTGGAACGGGTCGTAGCCCCAGTTGAATCCGTCGGTGTCCGCGACCTCCGCGATGCAGGCCTGCTGCTCGGGCGATGCCGGTCCGAACGACGCGAGGTCGCAGTCGGGCGTCTCCTGCGCCGCCCGCTCCTCTTCGATCGTCGCGATGTCGAACGACGGCAGCAGGTGCACCGTGTTGATGCCCGCCTCGGCGAGTTGTCGCAGCTGCGCGGTGCCTGCGCTCTTCCGACTGAAGGCGGCGTACGTCCCCCGCTCGGCGGCGGGCACGGTCTCGTCGCTGATCGAGAAGTCGCGGATGTGCAGCTCGTAGATCGCGCGGTCGACGTTCCGCTGCACCGGCTTCGGCTTCGCCTTCTGCCACTGCTTCGGCATGAACGAGCGGTCGGCGAGGTCGATCGCCACGGACCGCGTCGAGTTCTCGGTGAGGGCGACGGATGCCGGATCCGTCACCGTGTTCGTCTCGATCTCGTCGGTGCTCGGTGCGAAGACGACGACCTCCCAGAGGTACTCGTCGCCGATGAGCGCCCGCCCGCCCGTGGCGGTCCAGGTGCCGGATGCCGCGTCGAACGACGCGTCGTGGCGGACGGGATCGCCGGTGCCCCCGGCATCCCACGTCAGCAGCGTCGCGGACTGCGCGGTCGGTGCCCACAGGCGGAAGGTCGTCTTCGCCTTGGCGCCCTTGCCCGAGAACGAGACGCCGAGGGCGTCGTCGGCCACGGCGTCGGCGTAGAGGTCGTCGAGCACGCCGGGGATCTGGACGCCCGTGACGGCGGTCAGCGCGCCGGCGGCGTCGCGCTCGGCGACGCGCAGCTGTCCGCGCAGCAGCTCGGCCACCGCGTCCCGGTCGACGTCGTCGAGCCGCAGTGCGGTGAACTCCGCCAGGGCGGGGAAGCGCGCGCGCTGTTCGTCGGTGAGGCCGCCGTCGACGGGCGACAGCTCGATCGCCTCACCGCCGGCCACGGTCCCGTCGGTGACCGCGAGCTGTGCGTCCGCGGAGCCGTACAGCGACCAGCTCGCGCCGGCGTCGGCACCGCCCAGGTCGCCGGGCCACGCGAGCGTCTCGGCGTCGATCCAGTGCGCCCGCGATTCACCCGTGCCGGCGAGCGGCGGGTCGGCGACATCGATCTCGAGCACGTGCGTCTCGGAGTCGTAGCGGAAGACGACGGCCTTGCCCGCGGTCGCCGTGAAGGCGATGTTCTCGCCGCCGCGGACGCCGTCGGCGCCGTAGTTCTCGTCCCAGCTGAGGCCGTGCGCGACCTTCACCTCGTAGGACCCCGTGGGGATGCCCTTCGTGGAGAACTCGTACACGCCGTCGCGATCGCCGTCGAACATCATCGCCCGGAGGCAGTCGGGCGACCAGTCCGCCGCGCAGCCGAGCTCGCTCTGGAACGAGCCCGCCAGGGTCACGACCGGGCCTTCGGACGAGGACTGCACCCGCTTCGTCAGCGGGTCGAAGAAGAAGGTGATCGGGCCACCGGGGTGGGTGACGACGATGTTGGCACCGCCCGGCACGCCGTCGGCGCCGTAGTTCTCGTCCCAGCTCTTCTCGGTCGCGACCTTGTACTCGTAGGTGCCCGCGGCCAGGTCGACGCTGAGCCGCCACTTCCCGTCGACGAGCGTCATCTGCGCCTGGTCGCAATCCGGCGCCCAATCCGATCCGCACCCCAACTCGGTGTTGAGACTGCCGGGGATGCTCACCGCGTCGTAGACGGTCGGCTCTTCGGGCTGCTCGGGCTCGGTCTCGACCGCGAGGTTCACCCGGTTGCCGACGGAGGCGTAGGTGGATGCCGCGGACCGCTGCCCGGCGGCATCCGTCGACACCGCGCGGTACTCGACGAGCGTCCCCTCCCCGAGCCCGCGGACGTCGGCGAAGACGCCGGGCGTCGTGTCCTCGGCGGTGCCGAGCGGAGTCCATTCGTCGCCGCCCGCGACACGCCACGCGAAGCTCGTCTCCCGCCACGAGGCGTCGGTTGCTGCACTGATCCGGGTGGAGCCCTGCAGTCCGGCCCCCGGCGCAGGAGCCGACACGGTCAGCGGGGCGGCGGCGGCCGGCGCAGTCACCTCGCCGTCGGCGCGGAGCACCACCGCCGACAGGGCGGGGACCTCCACGGAGGCGGTGCCCGCGGCATCCGACGACACCGAGCCCTCGGCGCCGTACAGGGACGAGAACGACGCGTCGGCGGTCAGCGTCGGGATCTCGACCGTCTGCGCCGACGCGGTGTTGTTGAGCGCGACGAGGTGCTCGATGCGCTCGGTGCGGTCGACACGCGAGAAGGCGTAGACGCCGTCGGCGGCGTACCGCTCGATCTGCGCACCGTCGACGAGCGCCGGGTGCTCTGCGCGCAGCTGCGACAGCTCGGCCACATGCGCGTACACGGGGGCGGAGGTGTCGTACCGGTCGGCCGAGCCAACGGTCTCGCCGGTGATCAGCTGCTGATCGCGGTATTCGGGCACCTGCGTGCCGAACAGCGACTGCCGCGCGGCCTTGTCGCCGCCCGGGTCGGCACCGGCGAAGCCCTGCTCGTCGCCGTAGTAGACGACCGGCTGACCGCGGGAGAGGAACATCAGGTCGTGTGCGAGACGGTCACGCTCGAGGGCGTCCGCCGTCCCCTTCAGGAAGTACCCGATGCGGCCCATGTCGTGGTTGCCGAGGAAGGTGGGCAGCGCCGTCGCCGAGGAGTCGGGCGTCGTGTACCGGTCATCGCCGGCGAACATCTTCGCGAGGACGTCGACCTTGCCGCCCTTCGCGAAGCTCGTCGCCGCGGACTGGAACCCGAAGTCGAGCACCGAGTTCATGTCGCTGTCGCGGACGTAGGGCGCGAGGACGGCCGGGTCGGCGTCGTAGACCTCGCCGAACATGAAGAAGTCGTCCTTGCCGACGGATGCCGCATACTCCCGCACCTCGGTGGTCCACTGCTCCCAGAACTCGAAGTTCACATGCTTGGCGGTGTCGATGCGGAAGCCGTCGATGCCGAGGTCGATCCAGTCCTCGTAGACCTCGACGAAGCCCGAGACCACGTCGGGGTGCTCGGTCATGAGGTCGTCGAGGCCGGAGAAGTCGCCGTGCGTCGTCGACTCCCCCGAATACGTAGAATCACCGCGGTTGTGGTACAGCGTGGGGTCGTTCAGCCACGCCGGCACCTTGACGTCCTTCTCCGCCTCGGTCACGACGGGCGTGTAGGGGAAGCTCGTGGCCGCGTCGAGCTCGGGGAACTCCGCGGTGCCCGCGTAGTCGGCGGGATCGAACGGTGTGCCGGCGGCATCCGTGTACGGACGGGTCTTCTGGTCGATGTACGAGTACTCGCCCTCCTCGTACGCGATGACGTCGGCCGTGTGGTTCGTGATGATGTCGAAGTAGACGTCGATGCCCTCGGCGTGCGCCTCGTCGATGAACGACTTGAGCTCCTCGTTCGTCCCGAGGTGCGGGTCGATGCGGGTGAAGTCGGTGCTCCAGTACCCGTGGTAGCCGGCGCTCGCGTTCGCACCCTCGCCCTGCACGGGCTTGTTCATGAAGCTCGGCGTCAACCAGATGGCCGTCGTCCCGAGTCCCTTGATGTAGTCGAGGTTCTCGCGGAGGCCCGCGATGTCACCGCCCTGGTAGAAGCCGGTGGACGTCGGGTCGAAGCCGGTCGCGAGCCGGTCCCCGGTCAGCCCGCCGGTGTCGTTCGACGCGTCCCCGTTGGCGAACCGGTCGGTCATGACGAAGTAGAACTGCTTGCCGTCGCCGGGCTGGCGCACCGGGTCGGCGACGAGCGCGTCGTCCTCGGCGGCGTAGTCGCCGCGGAGCGAGAGGACCTCGAGCCCGACCCGATGCTGGACGTCGTCGAAGATCACGCGCACGGTCGTCGGTCCTGCGACGGTGAGCGGGATGTTGTCGCCGCCGCCGTCGAGACCGTAGGCCTCGTCCCAGGAGTCGTCGACGGCCACCTTGTACTCGAACGACCCCGCCGGGATCTCGAACTCCGCGGCGTAGACGTCCGGGGTGGACGTCGGAGCGAGTTCGGTCGCGGTGCAGTCGGGCTGCCAGTCACCCGAGCAGCCCAGCTCGCTCTGCAGGTCGCCGACGAGGGCGAACGAGCGGGGGTCGGCCGCGGCGGCCACGGGTGCGGTCAGCGCCAGCGCGCTCGAGAGCAGGATGCCGGAGGTCGCGGCAGCGAGGACGCGGCGGTACGGCGGCAGAGAGCGCGACGACGGGGACTTCGGCATGGGGGCTCCTGTGTCCCGGGCACGACGGTGTGCCCGATGCTGTGCCGGCAACGTTACGGATACCGGTCACAGCCACGCATGAGAAAGCCCTCATCCGGAATCGGTCCGGACGAGGGCCTTCCGCAGGCGTCAGCCCGCAGCCTCCTCCGGACGCTCGAGTGCGTCGACCTCGGCAGCATCCGGCACGTAGCCGTCGATGTGCCGTTCATCCGGCCCGTCGTAGGCGGAGAGCGGGCGGATGAGGGCGTTGGCGCCCTGCTGCTCCATGATGTGCGCCGTCCACCCGGTGATGCGTGCCGCGATGAACAGCGGCGTGAAGGTCAGCGTGTCGAAGCCGATGAGGCTGTACGCGGGACCCGACGGGTAGTCGAGGTTCGGGTAGATGCCCTTGCGCGAGACGAACTCGGACTCGAGGGTCTCGTACAGCTCCGCGACGTCCGGGCGGTCGTAGTGGGCGACGAGCGCGTCGAGCGCGGCCTTCATCGTCGGCACGCGCGAGTCGCCGCGCTTGTAGACCCGGTGCCCGAAGCCCATGATCTTGCGCTTCGCGGCGAGCGCCTCGTCGAGCCACTGAACGACGCCGTCGGCCGTGCCGATCTCGTCGAAGATGTGCATGACGGCCTCGTTCGCACCGCCGTGCAGCGGCCCCTTCAGCGCACCGACCGCTCCGACGACGGACGAGTACAGGTCGCTCAGCGTCGAGGCGATCACCCGCGCCGTGAACGTCGAAGCGTTGAACGAGTGCTCGGCGTAGAGGATCATCGAGCGGTTGAACGCGTCGACGACGGTCTCATCGGGCTCCTCGCCGAAGGTCATCCAGAGGAAGTTCGCGGCGTAGCCGAGGTCTTCGCGCGGCTCGACGATCACCTCGCCGCGACGACGACGCTGCCCGTAGGCGACGACGGCGGGGAGGATCGCGAAGAGGCGGATGCTGCGGTCCAGGTTCTCCGCCGGGGTGCCCGCGGCATCCAGCACGTTCGCGATCCCGGCCGTCTCGAACGAGCCCAGCAGACTGATCACCGTCCGTGCCTCGTCCATCGGGTGGGCGGCCGTCGGCATCGCGTCGATGAATGCGCGAACGTCCTCGGGAAGGGCCCGGTTCGCCCGCTCGACCGCTCGGAGCTCGGCGAGCTGGTCGTCCGTCGGCAGCTCGCCGTGCCACAGCAGGAAGGCGACCGCCTCGAACGACTGCGTCGCGGCGAGTTCCTGCACCGGGTACCCGCGGTACAGCAGCGAGTTCGTCTCGGGGTTGACCTTGCTGATCGAGGTCGTGTCGGCGTAGACGCCGGCGAGGCCCTTCTTGATGTCGGGGTCGCTCATGTTCGCTCCTGTTCGTCGACCGTCAGCGGTCGATGCGGAAGGTGAAGACGTTCGTGTCGAAGTGGTTGTACGACTCGTAGTCGATGAGGTCGTACAGGTCGGCGCGGTGCTGCATCTCGCCGAGGCGGGACGTGAGGTGCCCCTCGTCGATCAGCGTATCGAGCGCACGCTCGGCGGCGCCCATCGCGATGCGCAGGAGCGACACCGGCCAGATGACGATGTTCACCCCGACGTCCCGCAGCTGGTCGACCGAGAAGAGGTCGCTCTTCCCGAACTCCGTCATGTTCGCGAGGATCGGGACGTCGACGGCCGCGCGCACCGCGGCGAACTCCTCGAGGGTGCGCATCGCCTCGGGGAAGATCGCATCGGCCCCGGCATCCACCAGCTTGCGGGCGCGGTCGGTCGCGGCATCCAGTCCGTCGACGGCCCGGATGTCGGTACGTGCCATCACGAGGAAGTTCGGGTCGCGACGCGCGTCGACCGCGGCACGGATGCGCTTCAGGGCCGTGTCCTCGTCGACGACCGCCTTGCCGTCGAGGTGGCCGCACCGCTTGGGGTTCACCTGGTCCTCGATGTGGGCGCCTGCGATCCCGGCGTCCTCGAGGGTCTGGATGGTCCGGGCCACGTTCATGGGCTCGCCGAAGCCCGTATCGGCGTCGATGATCGCGGGAAGTTCCGTCGTGCGGGCGATCTGCTGGCCGCGGGCGGCGACCTCGGTGAGCGTCGTCAGTCCGATGTCGGGGAGCCCGAGATCGGCCGAGAGCACGGCTCCCGAGATGTAGACGCCCTCGAACCCCTTCCGCTCGATCAGCCGCGCCGACAGCGGGTTGAACGCGCCCGGGAAGCGCAGCAGCTCCCCCGTCGCGAGCCGCTCGCGGAACAGGCGGCGCTTCTCGTGCGCCGGGGTCTGCGCGTACAGCATCAGAACAGTCCCGTCGGGGCGGGTGCGGACTCGAGGACGCCGGCGGTCGCGACGACGTCCAATTGCCGCACCTCGTCTGCCGTCAGCTCGGGCAGACGCTGGACGAGCTCGAGGAAGCGCTCGACCTCGGCGGGCTCGAGCACGGGCTCGGCGAGCAGGCGGAACTTCCGGATGTAGTCCGCCCGCGCGAACGGACGGGCGCCCAACGGGTGCGCGTCGGCGACCGCGATCTCGTCGACGACGGTCGAGCCGTCGGTGAGGGTGATCTCCACGCGGCCGCCGAACGCCTTCTCGTCGGGGTCCTCGGAGTGGTAGCGGCGGGTCCACTCGGCATCCTCGGCCGTCGTGACCTTCTGCCAGAGATCGACCGTGTCGGGGCGGCCGGCGCGCTCGGGCGTGTAGGAGTCGACGTGGTGCCATCCGCCGTCCTGCAGGGCGACCGTGAAGATGTACGGGATCGAGTGATCGAGGGTCTCGCGGGATGCCGTCGGGTCGTACTTCTGCGGGTCGCCCGCGCCCGAGCCGATCACGTAGTGCGTGTGGTGGCTCGTGTGCAGCACGACGGCGGCGATGTTCGCGGGGTTGCGCAGCTCGGGCCGCTCGGTGCCGAGCTTGCGGGCGAGGTCGATCCAGGCCTGCGCCTGGTACTCGGCCGAGTGCTCCTTCGTGTACGTGTCGAGGATGCCGCGCTTCGGCTCGCCGGCTGCGGGGAGCGGCACGTCGTAGGCGGCGTCCTTGCCGTCGAGGAGCCAGGCGATGACGCCGTCCTCCCCTTCGTAGATGGGGGACGGCGAGGTCTCGCCGCGCATCGCGCGGTCGACCGCTTCGACGGCCATCTTCCCGGCGAAGGCGGGGGCGTGCGCCTTCCACGTGGAGATCTCGCCCTTGCGCGACTGACGTGTCGCGGTCGTCGTGTGGAGCGCCTGGCCGACGGCCTGGTAGATCGTGTCGACGTCGAGACCGAGCAGGGTGCCGATACCGGCCGCCGCGGACGGCCCGAGGTGGGCGACGTGGTCGATCTTGTGCTTGTGCAGGCTGATCGCGCGGACGAGGTCGACCTGGATCTCATAGCCGGTCGCGAGCCCGCGGACGAGCGAGGCGCCGTCGGCGCCGACGTGCTGGGCGACGGCGAGGATGGCGGGGATGTTGTCGCCGGGGTGCGAGTACTCCGCCGCGAGGAACGTGTCGTGGTAATCGAGCTCGCGGACGGCGACGCCGTTGGCCCATGCCGCCCACTCGGGGCTCGTGCGGGTCTCGTTGTCGACGCCGAAGACGGTCCCGCCGTGGCCGTTCGCCGATACCGGGTGCGACAGCGCCTGCGAGCGCGCCGCGCTGACCGGGCGACGGGTGAGGGATGCCGCTGCAACCGCCGCGTTGTCGATGATGCGGTTGACGATCATGTCGACGACGTCGTCCTCGACGGCGACCGGATCGACGGCGACCTGCGCGATCTTGTAGGCGAGCTGCTCCTCGCGGGCCAGGGGCTCGTCGCTGCGGTAGACGCGGACGTGATGGGTGACGGTCATGTCGTTTCCTCCGGGGTGTCGGACAGGGAGTCGAGGATCGAGGTCAGCGCGTTGTGCAGGTGCACGTGCGTCGCGTGAGCGGCGAGGTCCACGTCGCCGCCGGCGATGGCACTCGCGATGAGGCGGTGCTCCGCGACGGATGCCGCGAGCCGTTCGGGATTGTCACGGGCGAGGCGGCGGACCCGCACGAGGTGGGTGCGGACGGTGCGCAGCGCCGACGCCAGATAATCGTTGTCGACGGCGGCGTCGAGCTCGGCATCGAAGCGGGCGATGAGCGCGTAGTACGCGTCGGCATCGGATGCCGGTCCGCCCGATGTCTGCGTCGCCGCGAAATCCGCCGCCAGCGCACCGAAGACGGAGCGGTCGTCCGCCTGGGCCGCGAGCCGAGCGGCGGTCTCTTCGAGCGCGCGGCGCACGGCGAACAGGGCCTGGATGTCGGATGCGTCGATCCGAGTGACGACGGTCACGCGCGCGGAGGCCTGTTCGACGAGCCCGTCTGCGGCGAGCCGGCGCAGAGCCTCGCGGAGCGGCGTCCGGCTCACGCCGAGTCGCGCTGCCTGCTCGACCTCGGCCAGCACTGCCCCCGGAGGAAGCGTCCCGTCCTGGATCTCGCGCAGCAGCGTCTCGTACGCGCGAACGCCGGCGTACCGCGCGGGAGCATCGGTCATGACCTCAGTGTATGCACAGGACGCCCAATCGTGGTCGAAAAAGAGAAGATGACCGGATTATGTATACACAGGTGCTGCGCCGACATCCCACGACGCGACCGCGGTGAGGACGGCCTCCAGGCTGCGATCGGCGGCATCCGGATCCACCCTCGCCACGGCGAGCGCGGCGATGACCAGCGACGCGCAGACCTCCGAGAGTGCGGCGCGCGAGGCTGAAGAGACCTCCGGCCGAGCCGAGTTCACACCCGCGGCGATCGCCGCCCGGAGCTCGTCGGTGTACCCCGTGACGAGCGCGCGCACGTCGGGGTCGTCGTCGACGACGGGAGCGCAGGCCGCATTGAGCAGCAGGCATCCTGCCTGCGCACGCGGCGTGCGGCTGGCGATCGCGCTCCGCATCTCGGCGATGTACCGCTCGAGCGCCTCGGGGCCGGCACCCGGATCCCGCAGGGGGCCGATGCGCGACCGCACGACCTCGTCGAGGTAGCGTGCGACGACGGCCTCGAAGAGCCCCTTCTTGCTGCCGAACGCGTGATAGATGCTCGAGCGCTTCAGCCCGGTCGCATCTTCGAGTTCCGCGACACCGGTCTCGGCGTAGCCGCGCGCCCAGAAGACGTCGCGGGCGGCGCGGATGACGTCGTCGCGGTCGAATGCGCTGGTGCGGCCCATGGTGGATCCTTTCGGTCACTCAGAGTATAGTGAACCGATCGTTACAAAATGACGCTTGGAGGAAACATGCGCGCAGTCACCCACCCCGTCTTCGGCGAACCGGCCGACGTCCTGGAGACCACGGAGACCCCCGACCCGACGCCCGGCGCCGGCGAGGTCCGCGTCCGGCTGCTCGCGTCACCGATCCACAACCACGACCTGTGGACGATCCGCGGCACCTACGGGTTCAAGCCGGAACTCCCCGCCCGCGCGGGCACCGAGGCCGTCGGTGTCGTCGAGGAGCTCGGCGATGGCGTCGAGAACCTGCAGATCGGTCAGCGCGTCGCCACCGGCGGCACCTTCGGCGTCTGGGCCGAGCAGTTCGTCGCCCGCGCAGCAGGCCTGATCCCCGTCCCCGAGGGCCTTCCCGACGAGCAGGCCGCGCAGCTGGTCTCCATGCCCTTCAGCGCCATCAGCCTCATCGACTTCCTCGACCTGAAGCCCGGCGACTGGATCGTCCAGAACGCCGCCAACGGCGCCGTCGGCCGCATGGTCGCCCAGATGGGTCGCGCCCGCGGCCTGAACGTCGTCGGCCTCGTGCGCCGCAGCGCCGCCGTCGCCGAGCTCGCCGAGCAGGGCATCGACCGCATCGTCGCCGTCGACACCGACGACTGGCGCGACAAGGTCGCCGAGATCACCGGCGGCGCCTCGGTCATCGCCGGCGTCGACTCCGTGGGCGGCGAGTCGAGCGGCCACGTCCTCTCGCTCCTCGGCGAGAACGCGACCCTCGTCGTCTTCGGTGCGATGGACGCCCCGGTCATGGAGCTCGCCTCGGGCCCGGTCATCTTCCGCCACATCACGATCAAGGGCTTCTGGGGCAGCAAGGTGAGCACCGAGATGGATGCCGCCAAGCGCGGCCAGCTGTTCGGTGAACTCGCTCAGCACCTCTCGTCCGGCGTCCTGACCCTGCCGGTGTCGGCGACCTTCCCGCTCGAGCAGGCGCGCGACGCCGCCCGCGCGAGCCTGACCGCCGGCCGCGTCGGCAAGGTCCTCCTCCGCCCGTAAGCGACGGGCATCGACGGAGGGGTGGTGGCGCTCAGCGCTCCCACCCCTCCGTCGCGCCTCCCGAGAGCCACTTTCCAGCCTGAACTTCGATGCATCCCCGACAAAAGCCGCGAATCGTTGCGTCGGCATCGTCGAGGTGCGAATCTGGCTTCGACGGTTTCGGGCGACGTCAGGGGGATTTGATGAGCACTTCGGGAGACTACGCAGTTGTCGCGTCGAAGCGGCGGGGCTCCGCCAGTCGTCTCGTGGTTGCTGGACTCGCCGTGGCGCTGCTGATCTTCGCGGCTTTGTCGACGGTGTGGGGATCGCCAGCCACGACGATTCGCTACGCGAGCTTCGCAACGATGATCGCGGCTCTGGCCTCCGGTGTCGTCGCTATCCGGCGCGGTCCCACCGGAACGAGGGCCGCCAGCGCGATCGTCGCCGTGGTGGCGCTCATGCTGGGGTCCACCGTCTTCGGCCTGACGTACTCGTAGTCCGTCGGGCTCGAAAGCGGCAGCCGCATCTCCCGCAAGAGCCCGCAGAGTCCAGTGGGCATCGGGCGGGCCGGCTGCGCGGGTACCGTGGAGCGGTGACCGAAACCTCCCGCTATGTCGTGGCCACCGACGGCGCCTGCAAAGGCAATCCCGGACCGACGGGCTGGGCCTGGGTCGGCGAGGACGGCCACTGGGCGGCCGGCTCCGTCATCCAGGGCACGAACAACGTCGGCGAGCTGCTCGGACTCCTGAAGGCGATCGAGGATCACGCGGACGTGCGCGAGCTCGTCGTGCAGGCCGATTCGAAGTACGCGATCGACACTTACGAGAAGTGGATGGACGGTCACCGCCGCCGCGGGTGGAAGACGTCGACCGGTGCGCCGACGAAGAACGTCGATCTGCTCGAGCAGTTGATCGTGGCGCGCGACGCTCGTCGGGCTGCGGGTCTTCCCGACGTCGTGCTCGAGCACGTACGCGGACACCGCGGTCACGTCCTCAACGAGTGGGCCGACGAGCGCGCCGTGCGCGGAGCCGAACACGCGGCATCCGGCAAGGAATCGGCATGGTCGTCGCTCGGCGGCAAGCACGAGAAGCTCGACGTGACCGAAGCACCCAAGAAGAAGCGCTGACCCACTCACTGCGCACGGCACGGCACGGAGCGAGGAGTCTTCGTCGCGATCGACCCCGGGAACCGGTTCCGACCGGCATCGCACGCCGATAAGTCCGCAGTTGTGGCCGGGACCGTCAGGTATCCGCGACGCTCAGCAGCTCGGCCAGCCGGTCGAGCGCGGGCTGTTGACCCTTCACGACCAGTTCACGGGCCTGGGCCAGCGGCATCCATTCGGCGCGGTCGACCTCGGGGAAGGATGCCGTCCGGCCCGACCTCGGCGGCCACTCCATCTCGAACTCCCCGAAGACGAACCCGGTCGCGTCGAAGCCCGAGCCGTCGGCGACGAACACGGTCACCCGCTTGCCCGACGAGTATGCGAACGTGCCGAGCTCGGCGTAGTCGACCGACGGTGCGTCGACGCCGAGTTCTTCGCGGAACTCCCGCTTCGCGGCATCCAACGCCTCCTCGCCGTCCTCGACCTCGCCCTTCGGGATCGACCAGGCGCCCACGTCCTTCGAAGTCCAGTACGGCCCGCCCATATGAGCGACGAACGCCGACACCCCGCCCTGGCCGTCGAGACGGTACAGCAGGATGCCGGCGCTGTGCGTGGCCACGGACGGGCGGTGCTCGTCAGATCAGGCGGGACTTCGGCGAGACCGAGTACGTCTCCTCCGGGTCGGTGACGGCGACAGGCGCGAGCGCCTCGTTGATCGCGGCGTACGTGTCGTCGTCGAGCTCGATGCCCGAGGCCTTCACGGTGTCCTCGAGCTGCTCCGGACGCGATGCCCCGATGATCGCCGCGGCGATGTTCGGGTTGTGCAGGACCCAGGCGAGGGCGAGCTGCGGCATCGTGATGCCCGCGCCCTCGGCGATCGGCTGCAGCTTCTGCACGGCGGTGAGGGTCTCGTCCTTCATGAAGCGCTTGATCATGTCGGAGCCGCCCTTCTCGTCCGTCGCGCGCGATCCCTCGGGCGCCGGCTGGCCGGGCTGGTACTTGCCCGTGAGAACGCCCTGCGCCAGCGGCGACCAGACGATCTGCGAGATCCCGAGCTCCTCAGAGGTCGGGACGACCTTGCCCTCGATGACCCGCCACAATGCGGAGTACTGCGGCTGGTTCGAGATGAGCTGGAAGCCCATCTCCTTCGACAGCGCGTGTCCGGCGCGGAGCTGCTCCGCGGTCCACTCGCTGACGCCGATGTAGAGCGCCTTGCCCTGGCGGACGATGTCCGCGAACGCCTGCATCGTCTCTTCGAGCGGGGTCTCGTAGTCGTAGCGGTGCGCCTGGTAGAGGTCGACGTAGTCGGTGTTCAGTCGCTTGAGCGACCCGTTGATGCCCTCGAGCAGGTGCTTGCGGGACAGACCGTGGTCGTTCGGCCCCTTGGGACCGGTCGGCCAATAGACCTTCGTGAAGATCTCGAGGGATTCGCGGCGCTGGCCCTTGAGCGCCTCCGCCAGGACGGACTCGGCCGCCGTGTTGGCGTAGGCGTCGGCGGTGTCGAACGAGCTGATGCCGAGGTCGAGGGCCTTGTGGACCGTCGCGATCGCCGCGTCGTTCTCGACCTGCGAGCCGTGGGTGAGCCAGTTGCCGTAGGTGAGTTCGGTGATCTTGAGGCCGCTGTTGCCCAGGAATCGATAGTTGACCATGTCCTCGACGCTACTCTCGCCGCTGTCCGGATTCCGGAGGCCTTGACACGGTCACGCCGACAGCGGAATCGGAGGCGTCGCCGGCGGATTCAAGAAGGTAAGGCTTGCCTTGCTAAGGTCGATCATCGACGTCCCGCCCCCGACGAGAGACCATCGATGCACTTCCCCCGCCGTTTCGTCCTGCTGGCCACCTTGAGCGCCGCGGCCCTCGCTCTGTCCGGGTGCGGCGCCTCGGAAGTCGTGACGCAGAAAGCCGTCGCATCCGGTGAGGAATCGACGAGCTACCCGCTCACGATCGAAAACTGCGGGCGCACGGTCGAGGTCGACGAGGCCCCGCAGCGGGTGGTCTCGCTCGATCAGAACTCGACCGAGATCCTGCTGTCCCTCGGCCTCGCCGACCGCATCGTCGGCACCGCGTCGTGGACGGACCCCGTGCTCCCCTCGCTCGCCCAGTCGAACGAGAAGGTCCCCCGTCTGGCCGACAACGCCCCGACCTACGAGGTCGTACTCGGCGCCGACCCCGACTTCGCGACCGCCTCGTTCGGGCGCCACTACGCCGAGGGCGGAGTCGTCACACGCGATCGCCTCGACGAGACCGGGATCGGGTCCTACCTCTCCCCCACCGACTGCTCCGACGATCGGAGTGTCAACGGCGGCGGCACGCGGACCACACCGCTCACGATCGACGACCTGTACCAGGAGATCCGCGAGCTGTCCCAGATCTTCGACGTCCCCTCCCGAGGTGACGCGCTCATCGCGTCGCTGAAGGAGCGCGCCGCAGCGGCCGTGGGGGGTGTCGATTTCGGCGGGGAGAAGGTCCTCTTCTGGTTCGCCGACACCCGCACTCCGTACGTCGCCGGCGGACGCGGCGCCCCGGCGATCCTCGCACGTGAGACCGGCATGGTCGGGGCCTTCCCCGATCAGACGGATGACTGGCCCGCCACCTCGTGGGAGGCGATCGTCGAGGCCGACCCCGACGTCATCGTCCTCGGCGACCTGCAGCGGGACCGCTTCCCCGGCGACCGGCTCGACGACAAGATCGCCTTCCTCGAAAGCGACCCCGTCACGCGCTCGCTCGATGCAGTGACGAACAAGCGCTTCATCGCGTTGCACGGCGCCGAGATGAACCCGTCGATCCGCTTCGTCGACGGTCTCGAGAAGATCCGCACCTGGTGGGACGAGAACGAGGCGGGGCGCTGACCGCCACCGCGGCGCTGCCCCGGCGCCGGGCCCGCCGCATCCCGCTCGCCGTCGTCGCCGTCGCACTGTCGGTGGGTCTCATCGTCCTGACGGTCGCCGTCGCACTGACACTGGGGCCGGCGAACGTGTCGCTCGTGAATGTCCGCGACGTGGTGACGAACCATCTCGGCCTGACCGACATCCCCGTGCGCGTCGCCGCCGACGCGATCGTCTGGCAGGAGCGTCTGCCGCGGGCGCTCGTCGCCGCGGCGTGCGGCGCCGGTCTCGGGCTCTGCGGCGTCATCCTGCAGTCGCTCCTACGAAACCCCCTCGCCGATCCGTTCGTCCTCGGCGTCTCGTCCGGAGCCTCGACCGGCGCGGTCCTGTTCGGCGTCTTCGGGATCGGCGGCGGCGCCCTCACTCTCTCGGGCGGCGCGTTCCTCGGCGCGCTCGTCGCGTTCGGGCTCGTCCTGGTCATCTCGCGCTTCACCGGTGGGGGCACCGCGTCGTTCATCCTGGCCGGTATCGCTGCGACGCAGTTCTTCTCCGCGCTCACCTCGCTCGCCGTGTTCGCGTTCGCGGATTCCGACGAAACGCGCGGCGTGATGTTCTGGCTCCTCGGCTCGCTCGAAGGCGTCCGGTGGGACGACGTCATCCTCTGCGCCGCTGTCGTCCTGGTCGGCGCGGTCGTCGCCTTCGCGTCGGTGCGCCCGCTCGACGCGTTCGCATTCGGCGATGAGGTCGCGGCATCCCTCGGCATCCACGTCGCACGGACCCGGATCCTGCTGCTCGTCCTGACCGCCCTGATCGCCGCGGCCCTCGTCAGCGTCGCCGGCGCGATCGGATTCGTCGGACTCGTCCTTCCCCACGCCGCGCGGCTGCTGGTCGGCTCGCGTCACGCCCGGGTGATCCCCGTGACGATCGGGCTCGGCATGATCTTCATGATCGCGGTGGATGCCGTCTCCCGGGTCGCGTTCGCACCGGTGCCGCTCCCCGTGGGCGTCGGCACCGCGCTGATCGGGGTGCCGGTCTTCGTCGCCCTTCTCGTCCGACGTCGGAGGCGTGCATGAGTCTCACCGCAGAGCACGTCTCGTGGCGCCGCGGCGGCACGCTCGTGGTCGACGACGTCTCGCTCGCGCCGACGCCGGGGTCCGTCGTCGGCCTCCTCGGCCCCAACGGGTCAGGCAAATCGTCGCTTCTGCGCCTCTTGCAGGGCATCGCGAAGCCCGACGAGGGACGCGTCCTGCTCGACGGCTCCGACATCCGACACCGTGGACGTCGCGAGGTGGCGCGGAGCGTCGCCGCCGTGACCCAGCACGCGACGACGGAGGTCGACCTGACCGTCCGCGACGTCGTGCGCCTCGGCCGCACGCCCCACGCCTCGCTCTGGGGCCCGGACCGGGTCCGCGACGACGAGATCGTCGACGCCGCCCTCGCGCAGGCGGGGCTGACGACGAAGGCCGACGATCGGTGGCACACACTCTCGGGCGGCGAGCAGCAGCGTGCGCAGATCGCCCGCGCCCTCGCGCAGGAACCGCGGGAGCTGCTCCTCGACGAGCCGACGAACCACCTCGACATCCGGCATCAGCTCGAGCTGCTGAGCCTCGTGCGCAGCCTGCCCGTCACTGTCGTCGTCGCCCTGCACGATCTGAACCTCGCCGCGATGTTCTGCGACGAGGTGCTCGTCATGGCCGCCGGCCGCGCCGTCACGGCCGGCCCGCCCGCCGAGGTCCTCACGGACGGCCTCATCGAGGAGGTCTACGGCGTCCGCTGCCGCGTCACCGTCGACGGAGGGCGTCCAACGATCGCCTTCGCACCGCCCGAGTGAGGCGGATCACACCGGTCTGTTCGCAATCGATCAGACGGACCGCTGGCCTGCCCCCGGGTCAGACCGACGCGGCAGCGACCTGATCGTCCTCGGTCGCGACGAGCTGCCCGCAGGCGCCGTCGATCTCCTTCCCGCGGGTGTCGCGGAGGGTCGTCGGGATGCCGGCGTCGTTGAGGCGTCGCACGAACTCGTTCTGCACGTCGACATCGGACGAGGTCCAGATCGAGCCGGGAGTCGGGTTGAGCGGGATCGGGTTCACATGCACCCAGCCGCGGCCTCGGGAGTTGAGCTTCTCGGCGAGGAGATCGGCGCGCCAGGCGTGGTCGTTCATGTCCTTGATGAGGGCGTACTCGATCGAGACGCGGCGGCCGGTCTTCTCGAAGTACTCGCGCGCGGCGTCGAGCGCTTCGTCGACCTTCCACCGGGAATTCACCGGGATGAGCTCGTCGCGCAGGTGATCGTCGGGCGCGTGGAGGGACAGCGCGAAGGTCACCGGGATGTCCTCGGCACTCAGCTTGCGGATGGCGGGCACCAGGCCGACGGTCGAGACGGTGATGCCGCGGGCGCTCATGCCGAGACCGTGCTTCTTGTCGACCATCGTGCGGACGGCCTGCATGACGCGGGCGTAGTTCGCGAGCGGCTCGCCCATCCCCATGAAGACGATGTTCGTGACGCGCTCGTCCTTGTGTCCGACCTTGCGGGGGTCGCCGAGGCCGCCCTCGGCGATGAGGCGGTTGGCGCGGACGACCTGGTCGACGATCTCGGCCGCCGACATGTTGCGGGTGAGCCCTGCCTGCCCGGTGGCGCAGAACGGGCAGTTCATGCCGCAGCCGGCCTGGCTCGACACGCACAGCGTGATGCGGCCGGTGTAGCGCATGAGCACCGACTCCACGAGGGCGCCGTCGTGCAGACGCCACAGGAATTTGATCGTGTCGCCGCCGTCGGTCTCGAGCCGCCGCACTTCGGTCATGAGGTTCGGTAGGAGCCCGCCGACGAGCTCCTCGCGGTTCCCCGCCGGCAGGTCGGTCATGTGCGAGGGGTCCGACGTGTAGTGCTGGAAGTAGTGCTTCTCGAGCTGGCCGGCGCGGAAGCCCGGCATCCCGAGCTCCTTCAGCTTCTCGACGCGCGCATCGTGATCGAGGTCGGCGAGGTGCACCGGCGGCTTGCCGCGCTTGGGGCTCGCGAACTGCAGGAGCGGGCGGCCCTCGGCATCCTTCGCCTGCGTCCACCCCTCGGTCGCGGGCCGCACCTGCTTGGGCGTCGTCGTACGCACGGCGGACATGCCCTCAGGGCGCGCGGAAGTGGACTCGGTCATGGTCCCCAGGGTACCGGCGGGGGCTGGGCGGATGCCGGGCGGCTCTAGACTCGTCGCCATGACGGAAGGGGCTCCGCAGCGGCGCGGGACGGTCGTGCACAAGGTGCTCAACAACAACGTCGTCATCTCGCTCGACGAGCAGGGCCGCGAACGCGTCCTCATGGGCCGTGGCCTCGGGTTCCAGCTGAAGCCCACCGACTCACTCGACCCGGCCAAGGTCGAGAAGACGTTCATCCTCCAGACGGGCGAGGACGGCGAACGCGAACGGCGGATGCTGACCGACACCCCCTACGCGATCGTCGAGGCAGTCTCGCGCGCCGTCGACCAGGCCGAGCGCAGCCTCGGCCACCACCTCGGGCGACGGCTCACGATGGCCGTCATCGACCACGTCCAGTTCGTGCTCGAGCGGCTCGAGCAGGGCATCCGGATCCCCACGGCGAACATGCCCGAATTGCGCGTCCTCCATCCCGCCGAGTTCGCCGCCGCGAAGGCCATGGCGGAGTCGATCTCGACCGCCCTGGCCACCGATCTGCCCGCGGAGGAGGCCGTCTTCCTGACGATGCACCTGCTGAACGCGACCCGCGACGAGCCCAACGGGACCGCCGCACTGCTGTTCCGCCGGGTGCAGCACGTCGTCATGACGGTCGAGAACGGTCTCGGCGTGAAGCTCGACGTCGAGAGCCCCGACTACGCCCGGTTCGTCCTGCACGTGCAGTTCCTGCTGCAGCGGCTCGTGTCGCGCTCGATGCTCCGGAGCGCCGACAGCTCGTTCTTCGAGTTCGCCAAGCACAGCTACCCGCGCTCGTTCGCGATCGCGCAGGAGGTCAAGGCGTACGTCCGCGCGGCCACGGAGTCCGAGCTCACCGACGAGGAGCTGCTGTACGTCATCGTGCACGTCGAGCGCCTGGCGTCGCAGGTCGCACCGCCGCCTCCGGAGCGATGACACTGGCGCTCGTATGCGCATGCATGCTAACGTGACCGATCGCAGGCCGATGCAGACCTGCGAACGCGACGGATTGTTACTGCGGCAGCAGGCAAAACCTGAACTCACATCGCTCGACGAGCGATGAACGAGTTCAGGTTTTTTTGTTGCCCGGAAACAGGGCACGGCGCGTTCCCACCCGAGATGTGCCGCATCGATGCGGCAAGGAAGAGCGTGTCCCGATGGACTACTCGAAGACCGCGGCCGGCGTCCTGAAGGGCGTCGGCGGAGAAGAGAACGTCAGTTCGCTCGTGCACTGCGCGACGCGCCTGCGCTTCGTCCTCAAGGACGAGTCGAAGGCCGACAGCGCCGCGGTGAAGGCGACCCCGGGCGTCGTGACGGTCGCCCAGGCCGGCGGCCAGTACCAGGTCGTCATCGGCAACGACGTGCCCGACGTCTTCGCCGAGATCGGCAAGATCTCGAAGCTCGGCGCGGCCTCCGCCGACGGCGCCGCGAGCGACGCTCCGAAGGGCAACCTCTTCAACCGCTTCATCTCGATGATCTCGGCGATCTTCACGCCGGTCCTGTGGGCGCTCGCCGGCACGGGTCTGCTGAAGGCGTTCCTCGCTGCAGCCGTCACCTTCGGCTGGATCGCGACCGACACGTCGACGTACGCGGTCCTCAACGCCCTGTCCGACGCGTTCATCAACTTCCTGCCGATCGCCCTGTCGATCACAGCGGCCCGCTACTTCAAGGCGAACGAGTGGACCTCGCTCGCCATCGCCGGCGCCCTCGTCTACCCGACGGTGGCGGGCCTCGTCGGCCAGCCGGGACTCACCTTCTTCGGCATCCCCTTCACGATGGTCAGCTACGTCTCGAGCGTCATCCCGATCATCGTCATCGTCTGGCTGCAGAGCCACGCCGAGAAGTTCCTCTACCGCGTCCTGCCCGGTGCCGTGAAGCGCTTCATGACCCCGATGATCGTCGTGCTGATCGCCGTTCCGCTCGTCTTCGTCGTGATCGGCCCGATCTCGGACCTCCTCGGCGGTGGGCTCGGCCGCGGCATCGGCTGGGTCTTCGAGAACGCGTCCTGGGCCGGCGGCGCCATCATGGGCGGCCTGTGGCAGGTGTTCGTGATCTTCGGCCTGCACTGGGGCCTCGTGCCGCTGTTCACCCTGGAATTCCAGACCACGGGCCAGATCTCGCTCGTGGGCCCGGTCTTCGCCGCCGTCCTCGCGCAGGCCGCCGCCGTGGCTGGCGTCTGGGTGCGCGCGCGCAACAAGAACCTCAAGTCGCTCGCGGCTCCGGCCACCCTCTCGGGCTTCCTCGCCGGCATCACAGAGCCCGCGATCTACGGCATCAACCTGCCCCTGAAGCGCCCTTTCGCCTTCGGCATCGTCGGCGGCGCCATCGGCGGCGCGATCATCGGTCTCGGCGGCGTGTTCGCGAAGGCCTTCGTGGTCCCCTCGGGTCTCGCCCTTCCGGCGCTCCTCGGCAACGGGAACATGGTCATGCTCGCCCTCGGCCTCGCGGTCGCGATCATCGTCCCGTTCCTGCTCACGGTGATCATCGGCTTCGTCGAGCCCGCCGAGGATGCCGCGCCCACCCCGGCGACCGCTGAGAACGACCTCGTCGTCCTGAGCCCGATCGACGGCACCGTCCTGCCGCTCTCCGAGACCCCGGATGCCGCGTTCGCCGAGGGCGCGCTCGGCGACGGCGTCGCGATTCTCCCCCGCAGCGGAGCCCTGTACGCCCCGTTCGACGCGACGATCGCCGCCGCGTTCCCGACCGGTCACGCGCTGGGACTGCGCCACGCGGACGGCGCCGAGGTGCTCATCCACATCGGCATCGACACCGTGAAGCTCGGTGGGCAGCACTTCGACGTCAAGGTCACCACCGGCCAGCAGGTGAAGGCGGGCGACCTGCTCGTCGAGTTCGACGGCGACGCGATCGAGCGGGCGGGCTACGACCTGACCACGCCGATCGTCGTCACCAACGGCGAGCTCTACCCGGCGATCACCGACCGCGCCTCGGGTCCCATCGGTCACGGCGACCCGCTGTTCACGGCGGTCTCGGTCGAGTCCGCGGCCGTCACGGCCTGACCCGATCCGGATGCCGGGTGCCGCCGCACCCGAAGCGGCGGCACCCGGCATCCCCTCGTCCCCCTGGAACACACACGACACGACACGAAAGCGACTCATGAGCACCATCTCGTTCCCCGACGGCTTCCTCTGGGGCGGCGCGACCGCCGCGAACCAGCTCGAGGGCGCGTACCTCGAAGACGGCAAGGGCCTGTCGATCCAGGACGTGATGCCGCAGGGCATCATGACCCCGCGGAGCGCCGGCCCGACCGACGACAACCTGAAGCAGGTCGGCATCGACTTCTACCACCGCTACGCCGAGGACATCGCCCTCTTCGCCGAGATGGGCTTCAAGACCTTCCGGTTCTCGATCGCGTGGAGCCGCATCTTCCCGAAGGGCGATGAGACCGAGCCCAACGAAGCCGGCCTCGCCTTCTACGACCGCGTCCTCGACGAGCTCGAGCGCCACGGCATCGAGCCGCTCGTCACGATCTCGCACTACGAGACCCCGCTGCACCTCGCCGAGACCTACGACGGCTGGGTCAACCGCGACATGATCGGGTTCTACGAGCGCTACGTGCGGACGCTCTTCTCGCGCTATGGCGCGCGTGTGAAGTACTGGCTGACCTTCAACGAGATCAACTCGATCGTGCACGCGCCGTTCATGTCGGGCGGGATCAACACCCCGAAGGACGAGCTGTCGCCCACGGACCTGTACCAGGCGATCCACCACGAGCTCGTGGCATCGGCGCTCGCGACCAAGGTGGCCCGCGAGCTCGCACCGAACGCGCAGATCGGCTGCATGGTGCTGTCGATGCCGGTCTACCCGCTGACGCCGAACCCCGACGACGTGTTCGCAGCACTCACCACCGAGCGCGTGAACCTCGCCTTCGGCGACATCCACGTGCGCGGCGAGTACCCCGGCTACTACCTGCGGAGCCTGCGCGAGCAGGGTGTCGAGCTGCAGATCACCGACGAGGACCGCGCGCTCCTCAAGGAGAACACCGTCGACTTCGTGTCGTTCAGCTACTACTCCTCGATCTGCGAGACGACCGACGAGTCGAAGCGCGTCTTGGGCGAGGGCAACCTCTTCGGCGGCGTCAAGAACCCGACGCTGAAGGAGTCGGAATGGGGCTGGCAGATCGACCCCGTGGGCCTCCGCCTCGTGCTCAACCAGTTCTGGGACCGCTGGCAGAAGCCGCTGTTCATCGTCGAGAACGGCCTGGGCGCGAAGGACCAGCTCGTCGAGGTCGACGGTGTGCAGACCGTGGTCGACGACTACCGCATCGCCTACCTGCAGGCCCACCTCGAGGCGGTCGGTGAAGCGATCGCCGACGGCGTGGACCTCATGGGCTACACGACCTGGGGCTGCATCGACCTCGTCTCGGCGTCGACCGCCCAGCTCAGCAAGCGGTACGGCTTCATCTACGTCGACCGGAACGACGACGGCAGCGGCTCGCTCGATCGTTTCAAGAAGAAGTCGTTCGACTGGTACGCCGAGGTCATCCGCACCAACGGCGCGTCGCTCTCGCGCTGATTCAACCTCCGATGCGGTCGTGGTTCGCCACGGCCGCATCGCTGTTCCCGCGACCAGCGAGCCGGGCGGCGAGCGCCGCGATGTCGGCGGGCGTCGTGCGGCAGCACCCACCGATGAGGCGGGCACCGGCATCCACCCAGTCGTCGACAGCCGTGAAGGCGGACCCGGGTTCGCCGCGCCAGGTCCGGGATGCCGCATCCCACCGCTCTCCGCTGTTCGGGTAGACGACGGCGGCGACCCCGGCCGGCACGTGCGAGAGAACGGCGGGGATGAGCTCGGGTGGGCAGCAGTTCGCCCCGACCGCGACGACCTCCGCCCCGGAGGCGGCGATGGCGAGGGCCGACGCGATCCCCGCGGGATCGAACGCCGTGCTCGCGGCGGATAGGGCGATCCAGGCGGGCACGCCAACGCCGTCGAGCGCCGCGACGACGGCCTCGACCTCGGCGGGCGACGCGATCGTCTCGATGGCGAGCAGGTCGGGCGCGGCGTCTGCCAGCACCCGGATGCGGCGCCAGTGCCAGCGGGTGAGTTCGGCGACGGTCAGCCCGTAGTCGCCGATGTACTCGCTGCCGTCGGCGCGCACCGCTCCGAAGGGACCGACGGATGCCGCGACCCGGGCCCGGCCGCCCGCCGCCTCGCGGGCGAGACGGACCGAGCGCGCGAGCAGCCCGTCCACGGCCGCCGCGTCGTACCCCGCCGCGCCGAGGTTGTCATAGCCGATCTGGTAGGAGGCGGTCGTCACCACCTGGGCACCGGCGGCGACGAACTCGGCGTGCACCTCCCGGATGTCGCCGGGCGCGTCGATGAGCACGCCCGCCGACCACAGGGCCCCCGCGAGGTCGTGCCCGCGGGTCTCGAGCATCGTTCCGAGTCCGCCGTCGAGGAGGAGCGGCCGATCGGCGATCGCGGTGCGCAGGTCGGGCATGCGGTCACTCTAGGCGCCCGGCAGCCGCCCGCCGGGCGCCGATTACGCTGGATGATGTGACTCACCCCAGCATCCGTCCCATCTCCGTCGACGATGCGGGCGAGGTGCTCACCCTGCAGCGGGCGGCCTTCGTGCAGGAGGCGCTGATCTACGACGCGGTCGACATGCCGCCGCTCACCCAGACGCTCGACGAGGTCCGGGCAGAGCTCGAGGACAACCTCGGCTGCGTCGCCCTCGACGGCGCGCGCATCGTGGGGTGCGTCCGCGCGCGCGTCGACGGCGACCTGCTGCTCATCGGGCGCATCGCGATCGCCCCCGACCAGCAAGGCTCCGGGCTCGGCACCTCGCTGCTGTCCGCCGTCGAGGCGCGAGGGAGGGATGCCGGGGCGACGACCGCCGAGCTGTTCACCGGCTCGCTCAGCGAGGCGAACCTGCGCCTGTACGAACGCGAGGGATACGAGGAGAGCGAGCGGGTCCCGGGCGACGACGGCACCGAGCAGGTCTTTCTGCGCAAGCAGCTCTGACCGCCGCTCGCACCGGGCGTTCATCCGCGTCCGGGAGAATGGTCCTATGACGCGCATCGCCTTTCTCGACGTGGACGGAACCATCCTGGAGCACGGGACGGCCATCGCCGACTCGACCATCACCGCCATCCGGACGGCACGCGAGAACGGGCACCTCGTCTATCTCTGCACCGGGCGCGCCGCGGGCGACATCCACCCCAAGGTCCGCGAGATCGGCTACGACGGTGCGATCACCAACGGCGGCGCGTACGCCGTCCGCGGCGACGATCTGCTGTTCGCCGACCCGATGCCCCGCGAGGACACCGACAGGCTCATCGCCTACTTCGAGTCGGAGGACATCGACTACTTCCTGCAGTCCGACCAGGCGGTCTACGCGAGCGAGGGTGTCGGTGCGATGCTCGACGAGTACTTCGCCGAGCGCCGCAAGCGTCACCTTGAGGACGCCCGCCGCCTCGGGCAGACCGACGTCGTCGAGCCGAAGCCGATCGTCACCTACCGTCCCGTCGCCGAGGCCGACCTCGACGCGATCGCGAAGACCACGTTCATCAGCAAGCGCTCCGACAGCGTCGACAAAGCCCAGACCGACCTCGGCGATCGCTTCCACGTCATCCCCGGCAGCATCCCGCTGCCCGGCGGCTCCAACGGCGAGATCGGTCTGCGCGGCACGACCAAGGGGTCGGCGATCGTGCGGGTGCTCGACATCCTCGGGCTCGACGCCGCCGACGCGGTCGGCATCGGCGACAGCTGGAACGACGCCGAGATGTTCGACGTCGTCGGCTCGCCCGTCGCCATGGGCAACGCCGACCCCGCGCTCAAAGAGCGCGCCGGCAACGTCACCACCGACGTGCTCGACGACGGGGTATGGAACGCGTTCGTGAAGCTCGGCCTGGTCTGATCCCCGCGCCGCGCCGCGTGCGCCCGCCGCGCGTGCGCGGATGCAATGGACCGCGCGCGACACCCCGGCATCCGTTCGGGATCCGCGGCGTGTCGGCGCAGATCCGTTGCATCCGCGACCGCCGGTCAGTGGGGCGGCGCGGCGAGGTTCACGAGGTTGCCGTCGGGTTCGCGCACCTGCGCGACCCGTTCACCCCAGGGCATGTCTGTCGGTGCGCGCTCCTCCGATGCCTCGGCGCGGAGGGCGGCTGCGAACGCGGCATCCACATCATCGACGTAGAACCACAGTGCGATGCGGTCGTGCGGGACCTCGGGTGCCGCGTCGGGATCCGAGCCGACGCCGAGCGCGCCGGCAGCCCCGAAGCGGAGGCTCACATAGGCGTCGCCCTCCCCTTCCGGCGAAGGGAACCGGTAGTCGATCGTCGCCCCGAGGACCTGCTCGTAGAACGAGACGATGCGCGGCAGGTCGCGCGTCGCGAGGATCGGGAACAGGGAGGTCACCGTCATGGCCGGGACGATACGCCGAGGCGGTCGGGCCCGGTAGCACCCCGGCCTGCCGTACGCGGATGCAATGGACCGCGCGCGACACCCCGGCATCCGCTCGGGATCCGCGGCGTGTCGGCCCGGATCCGTTGCATCCGCGACCGCCGGTCAACCGGTCAGTCGAGGAAGATGTCGGGGAACAGCTCGGTGTCGGGCGTTCCCGGGGTCGCGGCGTAGCGCGAGAAGTCGGTCACACCGGCATCCCGCAGGACGTCCTCGACGATGAGGGTCTGGCCCGTGTATTCGCGGGCCGGCTTGCAGAGCACCTCGTAGGCGGCGTCGGCGTAGACCTCGGGGGTGCGGCTGACCTTCATCATGCGGTCGCCGCCGAGGGCGAACTGCACGGCGGCCGTCGCGATCGTCGTCTGCGGCCAGAGGGTGTTGGCGGCGACGCCGTCCTTCGCGAACTCCGCGGCCATGCCGAGGGTCGCCATCGTCATGCCGTACTTCGCGAGGGTGTAACCGGTGTGGGCGCCGAGCCACTTGGGCGACAGGTTGAGGGGCGGCGACAGCGAGAGGATGTGGGGGTTCTCGGCATCCTTGAGCATCGGCAGCGCCGCCCGCGACAGCATGAACGTCCCGCGCACGTTGACGTCCTGCATGAGGTCGTAGGTCTTCGCCGCGAGATCGAGCGAGCCCGACAGGTCGATGACCGACGCGTTGTTGACGACGACGTCGATGCCGCCGAACTCGCCCTGCGTCTTCAGCACGGCCTCGGTGATGGCGCCGTCGTCGCGGACGTCACCGACGATGGGGAGCGCCTGCCCCCCGGCCGCACGGATCTGCTCGGCCGCCGAATGCACGGTGCCCTCGAGCTTGGGATGCGGGGTGTCGGTCTTGGCGAGCAGGGCGACGTTCGCGCCGTCGCGGGCGGCGCGAAGCGCGATCGCGAGGCCGATGCCGCGGCTGCCGCCCGACATGAGGATGGTCTTTCCGGCGAGGGTCATGGGTTCTCCAGCGGGATGATGGCGTCGGCTGCGGGAGGTCAGCTGCGACGGGAACGGGATGCCGCGGCGAACGCGGCGACGCGGGTCTTCGAGCCCTCGGTGTCGAACGCGGCACCGATCGTGCGCGCCTCATCGTCGAGGTTGTCGGCGAACGGCCGGTGGGCGCCGGTGCGCACGAGTCGCTTCGCCTGGCCGAACGCATCGGTCGCGCCGTCGAGCCAGGCTCGCGCGATCTGTTCGGCGCGGTCGCCCGGCTGATCGACGACCTCGGCCACCAGCCCCCAGTCGAGCGCGGTGGCGGCATCGATCGTGGTGTCGGTGAGCAGCAGCTGCAGCGCGCGGCGCTGTCCGATCGCGGCCGGCAGCAGGGTCGAGACGCCGAGGTCGGGCGTCAGCCCGATGTTCGCGTACTTGCTGACGAAGACGGCCCGCGGCGCAGCGACGACGTAGTCGGCCGTCAGCATCAGGCCGAGTCCCCCACCGGCCACCGCCCCCTGCACCGAGGCGACCATCGGGATGGAGGACTCGACGAACGTCCGGATGCCGTCGTGGATCACACCGGCCATCTCGGTGATCGTGCCACCGCTGCCGCCCGAGGTCGCCATCTGCACGACGTCGCCGCCGGCGCAGAAAGCCGGGCCCGCGGCATCCAGCACGATCGCACCCACGGTGTCGTCGGCCGTCAGCTCGTGCGCGAGGTCGCGCCAGCGGGTGCCCATCTCGAAGTCCATGGCATTGAGGGATGCCGGACGGTTGAAGGTCAGCCGCGCGAGGGCGCCGTCGCGCTGCAGCAGGATCGTGTCGCTCATCGGGTCTCCGCTCACTTCGGTGCCATGCGGATCGATCCGTCCAGACGGATCGTCTCACCGTTGAGGTAACCGTTCTCGACGATGTGTTCCACAAGCGCTGCATACTCATCCGGCCTGCCGAGCCGAGCCGGGTACGGCACCTGCTGGCCGAGGGACTCCTGCGCGGCCGCGGGGAGACCGGCGAGCATCGGGGTCTCCATGATCCCGGGTGCGATCGTGCAGACGCGGATGCCGGAGCGCGCCAGCTCCCGCGCGATCGGCAGGGTCATCGCGTGCACGCCGCCCTTGCTCGCGGCGTACGCCGGCTGGCCGATCTGCCCATCGAAGGCGGCGACCGACGCCGTGTTCACGATGATGCCGCGGTCTCCGGATGCCGTGGGCTCCGTCGCAGCCATGGCCGCCGCCGTGTGCGCGACGACGGTGTAGGTGCCGATGAGGTTGATGCGGACGATCCGTTCGAAGTCGGCGACCGGGTTGGGCGACCCGTCGCGGGCGAGCACCTTCGCGGGCGGGGCGATGCCGGCGCAGTTCACCGCGACGCGCAGGGGGGCGACGGCGGATGCCGCGGCCACGGCCGCCTCGACCTGCGCGGCGTCCGTCACATCCGCGGCGGCGAAGGTGCCGCCGAGCTCTGCCGCGATGTCGGCGCCGGCGGACGACGGCAGGTCGACGATGACGACATGGGCGCCCTGCGCGGACAGGCGGCGAGCGGTCGCGAGCCCGAGGCCGCTCGCGCCCCCGGTGACGAGGGCGGATGCTCCGACGATGTCCATGCGCTCTCCTTCGAACGGTATCGGGTCCCGCCTCGCGTGCGACTGGGTGCCACGGTCAGGGGATGCCTCCAGGGTAGCCGCCCGACGCCCCGGGCACGACACGGCGACGGATGCCGGGGCTTGCGCGTCGGGCGACGATCGGTGCGCCGGGGTGTCGCCCCGCTGCATCCGACGAGAGGATGGGAGGCGATGTCGATCCCGCTCCCCGACGCCCCCGTCCCGCCCATCATCCGGCGTCTCGCCCGCGGAGCCGACCTGCGCCCGGTGTGGACCAACAAGCTGGGCGGGACGACGTTCGCGACCGACGACGACCGGTACATCAAGATCGGGCCCGTCCATCTCGAGACCTCGATGGCCGACGAGGCCGAGCGGATGGCCTGGGCGGCGCCGTACATCCGCGTCCCGACCGTCGTCGAGCAGGGGGACGACGGCGAGACCGAGTGGCTCGTCACCCGCGCGATCACGGGACGGTCGGCGGTGCATCCCGACTGGGTCGCGCGGCCCGCGCTCGCGGTGCGCGCCGTCGGCGAAGGACTGCGGGCGATGCACGAGTCGCTGCCGGTGGCATCCTGCCCCTTCGACTGGACCGTTCCGTCGCGCATCGCGAACGCGGCCGAACGGGGCGTCGTCGTGCCCGAGCGGTTGCGCGTCGCGCCGGAGATCGACGAGCTCGTCGTCTGCCACGGCGACGCGTGCGTGCCGAACACGCTCGTCGGCGACGACGGCCGGTGGAGCGGGCACGTCGACCTCGGCCAGCTCGGCCTCGGCGACCGCTGGGGCGACATCGCCATCGCGGCGATGAGCACCGGGTGGAACTACGGCCCGGGGTGGGACGGACTGCTGCTCGAGGCGTACGGCGTCGAGCCGGACGAGGAGCGGCTGGCCTATTACCGCGACCTCTGGAACGCGACATGATGGGGCGGTGGCCGAGCACCCGCTGATGTTCCGCGACGACGATCCGCTGCTGGCGATCGTCCGCCGCCACGCCCTCGCGCTGCCCGGCGCGCAGGAGAAGATCAGCCACGGGCGGCCGGCGTTCTTCACCACCAGGGTCTTCGCGTACTTCGGCGGCTCCGTGAGACGCGGGCCGGGCGAGTTCGATCGGCATGACGCCGGCGTCATGGTGATGCCGGATCCGGACGACGAGCCCGCGCTGCGACAGGACCCCCGCTTCTGGACGCCCGCCTACCTCGGACCGTACGGGTGGCTCGGGATCGACCTCGTCGACACGGACGAGACCGAGCTCGCCGAGCTGCTCGATGCGTCCTTCCGACGGACCGCGACGCGACGACTCGTGCGTCGCCTCGAGGAGGACGGCCGGACGTAGGCTCGTCCGGTGAGCGAACGGACGAGCACCGGGTCCCGGATCATCGACGTCGCGTGGGACGACGCCCGTGCGGCATCCCTGCGCGACGAGTTGGATGCCGACCTCGGCGCCCGCTACGACGGCTTCCACGGCGACGAGCCCGCCGAGCGCCGCGCCGCCCGGTCCCGCGCACTCGCGATGCACCCGGACGAGGTCGTCGCGACGCTGATCGCGGTGGATGAGGGCGACCGCCCGACAGGGCACGTGATCCTCCGCCGGCTCGGCGAGGAATGGGAGATCAAGCGCCTGGTCGTCATCCCGTCGGCGCGGGGCCGCGGCATCGCCCGTTCGCTCGTGACGGCCGCGCTCGACCGGGCTCGCGCGGGCGGCGCCGACCGCGTCATCCTGCAGACCGGCATCCCGCAGCCGGAATCAATCGCGCTCTACGAGTCCATGGGGTTCGTCCGCATCCCGGTCTACGAGCCCTACGCCGAGACGATGCCGCGCTCGATCTGCTTCGCGTTCGTGTTCTGACACCCGTCCGGCCCGGTCGCGCGACGAACGCACGACCCGCGGTGCAGGAGTCGATTGCAGCGGCGCGCGACACGACATCCGCACCGGCGATCGTGCGGACGTCGCGTCGGATGCGGTCGCGCGGGTGAAGTCGCGGCGATCAGGATGGACCGAGGATGAAGTTCCACGTGCCGGCGAGCACCGCCGCAGCGACTGCCACGGCCGCGATTCCCGCCCCGATCCCCACGAGCACCCACTCCCGGATGCCGAACACCGACGTCCGCGCCCAGGTGCGCGGCCCCGGGGCGCCGAAGCCACGAGCCTCCATGGCGGTCGCGAGCTTCGAGCCCCGCCGGATCGACAGCACGAGGAGCGCGAAGGCCATTCCCGCGAATCGCGCGAGTCGCCCTCGATCGGCGACGCCACGGGCGCGGCGGGCGAGTTCGAGGGAGCGCCAGTCGTCGACGAAGAGGCCGATCATCCGCAGGCCCGCCAGGGCGCCGAGGACGAACCGAGCCGGCAGTCGCACGATCTGGGCGAGGCCGTCGGCGAGGTCCGTCGGATCGACGGTCACGAACAGCACGACCGAGGGCAGCGCGACGGCGAGGACCCGCAGCAGCGTCGCGACGGCGAGTTCGATGGAGCCGTCGCTGACCCCGATCAGCAGCCATTCCACGTAGATGCGGCCATCCGCCTCGCCGTAGAGCGCGATGGTCACGGCCGTCAACGGCGCGGCCAGCCAGACCGGCCAGGTGCGTAGCCAGAACTCGGTCCACCGGAGCCCCGCGAACGGGATGAGCAGGCACTCCAGGACCAGCGCGACTGCGGCGGACACCCAGTCCAGGGTGAAGATCAGCGGAATCGCGATGAGCCCGCTGGCCGCGAGCTTCGCGACCGGATTGATGCGAGCGACTGCGCCGGTTCTGGCGGTCCCGTCGAGGAGTGTCACGGTCGCCCCCGGAGTCGGAACTCGCGCGCGTGCAGCGCGCGGACGGCATCGAGATCGTGCGTCACGACGACGATCGCGGACCCGCCGTCGCGCAGCTCGGAGAGCAGCGCGACGAGACTCGCCCACGTCGTGGAATCCTGCCCGAAGGTCGGCTCATCCAGGATCAGCACCCGCGGCGCTGTCGCGAGCATCGAGGCGACTGTGAGTCGGCGCTGCTCTCCGCCCGACAGCGTGTACGGGTTGGCCGCGGCGAGGTGATCCAGCCGCATCCGGCGCAGGAGGTCGTTGACGATCCGATCCATCACCTCCGCCGGCATCCCGAGTGCCCTCGGCCCGACCTCGAGCTCGGCGCGCACCGTCCGCGAGAGGAACTGATGCTCAGGCTCCTGAAACACGGTGCCGATGCGGGTAAGCAGTTCTCGGGAGGACCAGTCGATCGGTCGCGCACCGATGCCGTTCGCGAGCGTGGGCTGCGCACGCAGCTCGCCGGATGCCGGGGGAAGGAGTCCGGCCAGGGTCAGGCCGAGCGTCGACTTCCCGGCCCCGTTCGGCCCGGTCACCGCGAGGATCTCTCCGGCACGCACGTCGAGGTCGATGCCGTCGGCGATCGGGTGGCCCGCGACCCGCTGCACCGCGAGGTCCCGCGCGGACAGGAGGAGCTCCCCCGGCGCGGACGCCGGGGCGCCCGGCTCGCGGGGCGGATGCCCCGGCACCCAGATGCCTGCCCGCGCCAGCTGCTCGCCGTGGACACCGAGGATCTCCGCGGGCCTGCCGTCGGCGATCACGCCAGGCGATCCGCCTCCGACGAGGACGACGACGCGGTCGACGACGGGCAGCCAGACGTCGACGCGATGCTCGACCACGACCAGGGTCGTGCCGTGCCCGTCGAGCAGCCGCGCGACGGCGTCGCGCACCTCGACGACACCGTCGGGGTCGAGGTTGGCTGTGGGCTCGTCGAGCAGGACGAGCCCGGGTTGCATCGCGACGACGCCGGCCAGCGCGAGGCGCTGCTTCTGCCCGCCCGACAGTTCCTTGGTGGGCCAGTGCCGCGGCACGTCCAGCCCGACGTCGACGAGCGCCGCATCGACTCTCGGCCAGATCTCGTCGCGCGGCACACCCAAGTTCTCGCAACCGAAGGCGACGTCATCACCCACACGGGCCAGGATCACCTGCGAGTCCGGATCCTGCAGCACGAGACCGGCGCGACCGCGACCTGCCGCAGCGGCGTCACCGTCGAGCAGGATCGTGCCCTCCGATTCCCCCTCGTCAGCGCCGCCGAGCACGCCGGCCAGGCCGTGGAGCAGCGTCGACTTGCCCGCACCGGACGCCCCGAGGAGCAGGACACGCTCGCCCGGCGCGATCGTCAAGTCCACTCCCCGCACGGCCCACGCGCGTCGTGACGCGTGGCGCCATCCCCAGGAGCGGACCTCGACCGCGGCGGGCTGCGTCATCCCTCAGACACGGTTGCGCGCATCGCGCCCGATCGCGAACCTGTCGAGGGCGCCGGTCGCGGCGAGTCCGCGTGCGAGGAACCAGGACAGCGCCCCCGCGATGACGGCACCGGAGAGGATCGTCGAGGCGAGGTAGACCGCCGTGAAGGCGGCGTCGGCCCCCGCGTACCAGAGGATCAGGTTGTTGATGCCACCGGCCAGTGCGGCGCCGGCTCCCGCCAGGACCGCCACCGGGAGGCTGAAGCGCCCGTAGAGGAACAGCAGGAGGACGAGCTCCGCGCCGAGCCCCTGCACCAGACCCGCCTCGATGGTGAGGAATCCGCCCCACGTGTTGCCGACGAGGGCGGAGACGACGGCGGCGAGGGTCTCGGTGTAGATCGCCGCGCCCGGCTTGCGGATGATGAGTGCGCCGAGCACACCGGCGAAGAGCCACGGCCCGTCGAGGAGTCCCTGGAGACCGGGCAGGAGCGGTTCGAGCAGCGTCTTCGGGCCCAGGTATCCGATGTTCCAGAGCAGGAAGATGAGTCCGGATGCCACGCCGAGCACACTGGCGACGACGATGTCGACGACGCGCCAGCGGAAGCGATTGCCGGGAGCGGACGTCCGCTCGGTCTGCGTGGACGGGGACGCGACAGCGTGCATTTCGTTCTCCTCCCTGCGCCGGCATGATCCGGATCAGGTTCGACGGTCGAAGCGTGGATCGCTTCCTCTCAGCCCGGCTCACCGGACTCCCGTGGGTGTGCGTCGAGTATAGCCACAGCGACGGCGCGCTACCGTGGGTCGGTGACCTTGGGAGACGCCCCTCTGACGCGCCGCGAGATGCGGGAGCGCACCGACAGCGACGGATCCGCGGAGTTCGGAACCGACGATGCCGTCACCTCGCGTCTCGGCGAGCCGTCGCCGCTGCCGGTCTCGGCGCTGACGGCGGTGGACCGCTCGGCGGCCGCCGGTCCGGCCCGCGAGGACGAGCCCCTGTCGACGACGGGACGCATCGCGCTCGGCTGGGTGGATGTCGACGGACTCACTGCCTCTGGCGCTACCCCCACGGCCTCGTTCGATCTCCTCCCCCCGCTGCGCCGCCGCCGACGTGTGCGCGGCCGCGTCGTGGCCGTCCCCGCACTCGCGGTCGTCGCCCTCGCGGTGGCGTACACCGCCGCCATGCTGCTGTGGCCGCTGTCGTCGGTCGAGCCGACGGTCACGGCGTCCGAGGACACCGCCCTGCGCGGCGCGGCATCGGCCCTCACGTGGCCCGGCGAGGGAGAAGCGGGGGTCGGCGTCGCCGGGTTCGCCACGGCTGCGTCGTCCGATGAGCCCGCGCAGATGGCGAGCACCACGAAGCTCGTCACGGCCCTGGTGCTCCTCGACCGCTCTCCCCTCGAGGTCGGCGACCCCGGCCCTTCGTACGACTTCGACTTCGCCGACCGCCAGGAGTACTGGACCTACGTCGCACAGAACCAGTCCGCGCTGAACGTCCCCGACGGCGGCTCGCTCACCGAGTATCAGATGCTGCAGGGCATGCTCATCGCCTCGGCGAGCAACTACGCCGACCGCCTGGCGACCGACGCGTTCGGCTCGATCGAGGAGTACACCGCCGCGGCGAATGCGTGGCTCGCCGACAACGGCATCGACGGGATGACGGTGGCGGATGCCTCCGGCTTCGACCGCGACAACGTCGCCACCCCCGCGGCCATGGTCACCCTCGCCGAGAAGGCGATCGCGAACCCCGTCATCGCCGAGATCGTCGCCACCGCGTCGGCGGAGCTCCCCGGGGCGGGCGAGTTCGAGAACACGAACGAACTGCTCGGCACCGACGGCGTCGACGGCCTCAAGACCGGCAGCTACCTCGGCTCGTACAACCTCGTCGCGACCCGTGGCGTCGAGGCGCAGGGCACCGAGCTCGAGCTGGTCGTCTCGGTCGCGGCGCAGCCGACCGATGACGACCGCGTCGCCGAGACGGCGCGTCTGCTCGACGCCGCGGCGGCCGAGCTCGCCCAGCCCTCGACCCTCCCCGCCGGCTCCGTGGTGGCGACCGTGACGACCGCGTGGGGAGCGGCGACGCCGGTCGTCACCGACGACGACGCATCCCTCATCCTGTGGAACGGCACGACGGCCGAGACCGAGCCGTCGGTCGATCTCGGCGATGACCGCGATGCGGGAGCGGATGCCGGTTCGCTCACCCTCACCGGTCCCGCAGGCAGCGTCGACGTGCCGGTCAGCCTGCAGGATGCCCTGCCCGGCCCCGACGCCTGGTGGCGGCTGACGCATCCGCTCCAGCTGCTCGGCGTCGCGGACTGACCCGCCCTGTCGCCGCCCCTCTCAGACGAAGCGGACGGTGTGCTGCAGACGGGTGCGCACGTCGAACAGTTCGTTGCCGCCGATCTCGCGCGCACCGCTGACCCCGCGGCGCAGCACGCCGGCGAGCGCGCTGCGGGCGACGACGACGACGGGGAGCCCCTTCACCTTGCCGAGCTCCTCGGCGACGACGGCGACATCGTCGTCGGGGAGGACCACGACCGCGGCGCTGAATTTCACCTTCGCCGCCCGGCCGAGCGCACGCGAGGCGAGCACGAGCTGCGCCACGGGGGCGCCCACGACGGCGTCGCCGATGAGCTCGCCTCGACGTGTACGGACCGGCGCGCCGAAGTCCTCCGAGAGCACGGCGTAGAGCCCGCTGGGGCTCAGCACGATGTGGTCGAGCTTGACGTCCGGGTCGCGCGGGTCGGCGGCCACGTCGTGCCAGATCGTGAACCCCATCCCCAGCTCCGACACGATGCGGGCGGTCGCCTCCTCGGCGAGGGCGTCGGCCAGCAGCCGCCGGATCTCGTGCGGGGCTCGACGCACGAGGGCCGGATCGTACGGGTCGGCCAGCTCCACGCCGCGACCGGCCCATTCGCGCATCAGGTCGAGGTACCGCTCGCGTCGCCAGCCGCCGGGCTGCCCGAACGAGCGCGCCTTCGGACGGGTGTCGGCGGGCCGGGTCGGCGGACGCCAGGCCGGCGCATCGGGGCTGTACGAGGCGGTCGCGCCGAAACCGTGACCGCGGTCGTAGGCCGCTCGCGCGTCGGCCGTGCCGACGAGCTCCCATGCGCGCTGCACCTGCACGAACTGCGCCGCGTCGCCGCCGGTGTCGGGGTGGGTCTGCCGCAGTCGCAGCCGGTAGGCGCGACGCAGCTCCTCGTCGTCGACGTCGGCGGCGACTCCGAGCACCTCGTAGGCGGAGTCGGAGAGAGGGCTGTCGAACACATCAGCTCCAGAGCGGGGCGGTCGGGGTGAAGGCGAGGGCTTCCTCCGCCAGATCCGGTGCAACGTCTGCGAGCGCGGCGGGATTCCACCGCGGCGATCGGTCCTTGTCGACGATCTGCGCACGGATCCCCTCGACGAGGTCGGGCTGCGTGCGCCCGAACCACTCCACGAGGCCGTACTCCTGCGCGAGGGCCGCCCGCAGCCCCGGCAGGCGGCGCGCCGATCGTACGGCGGCCAGGGTGACCGTCAGCGCCGTGGGCGGGAGCGTCTCGAGCAGGTCCGCCGTGGCCGCGGCATCCGTCTCCTCGCGCCGGCGCAGCCGCTGCAGCACCTCCGCGACCGTGTCGGCCGCGAACGCATCGTCGATCCACGGCTGCGCGGCTGCGAGCCGCGACGACCCGGCCGTGTCGTCGAAGAGCAGGGCGATCTCGGTCGGCGTCTGCGGGTCGGCCCGCGTGATGAGCGCGTGCCGCAGGTCGCCCAGCCGCTCGGACGGCACCAGGTGGTCGGCGAAGCCGGCGTGGATCGCATCCGCGGCATCCATCGAGTCGCCCGTCAGCGCGAGATACTCGCCGAGCCGACCCGGCGCGCGGGCGAGCAGCCAGGACCCGCCCACATCGGGGGTGAAGCCGATCCGCACCTCGGGCATCGCGAGGCGCGACCTCTCCGTGACGATGCGGACGGCCGCGTGCCCCGCCAGGCCGATGCCACCACCCATCGTGACGCCGTCGGCGAAGACCACGATCGGCTTCGAGTACTCGCCGATGCGTGCGTTCAGGGCGTACTCGTCCCGGAAGAAGGCCATCGCGGCATCCTCGTCGCCGGCGAGGATCTGCTCGCGGAGCGTGCGGACGTCGCCGCCGGCGCAGAAGCCCCGATCACCGGCGCCGTCGAGCAGGACGAGCGCCACGTCGGGGTCGCGCTCCCAGCGATCGAGCGCCTCGGCGATGCCGCGGATCATGTCGACGTCGACGGCGTTGATCGCGCGGGGGCGGTCGAGCGTGATGCGCCCCACACTCGATTCCGATCGGACGATGAGGTGGGATGCCGCGGGTTCGCTCACCCGCGCAACGTTACCGGGAGGCGCCTCTCGGCCCGCCGAGCGTCCTGTCAGGCCTGCGCGGGACGGGGCGCCCTGCGACGTCCGGGACGCCCGGTCGCCTCGGGCGATGCGGCGGGGACGACCGGGATCTCGGTGGTGGCGAGCTCGACGACGTCGACCGGTTCGCGGTCGTCGACGTCGAGCTGCAGGGCCTGGACCAGGGCCAGTCCGTGGCGGGTCGTCAGCACGAGCCGCTGGAATTCGGGATCGCCCTCGAGATCGATGACCACGGACGGCCGACTGCGGCGCACCAGCACGAAGTCATCGCCGCCCGCCGAGCGCCAGACGCCCATGGCGATGGTCCGCGGCACGACCGTGCCGGGGGTCGGGACGCCGCGCAGCCACGTCCACGGATCATCGACCAGCTGCACCTTGCGGATGTGCGCGCGATCGACTCGCACGTCGTCCTTCCGGAACGACAGGGCACGCTCGGTGAACGAGAGCGCGATCTCCAAGCGCGTCGAATCCAGCAGCAGCGTGACCATGGGATCAGTCTGCCAAATCGGACCGCCCGGCCCGATGCCGCCCCGGCAACGATCCGGTCTCGGCCATGGTCAGCCCTGCAGGCGGGGGATGGAGCCGGTCGGCGGTGCGAACTCGTCGATCGCGTGGGGCAACGGGAACTGCCCGACCGCGGCGATGAGGCCGTCGACCGTCTGCTCCTTCGCGATCACACTGACCCCGAGCCCCGCGCGGCGGGCGTCCTTGGCGGTGCGCGGACCGATCGCGGCGATGACGGTCTCGGCGGGGATGTCGGGGAACTGCTCGTGCACCTGCTCCGCCACCGAGCCGCTCGTGACGAGGATCGCGTTGATGCGCCCGGAACGGACGTCGCCCGCCACCTTCTCAGTGACCGGCACCCCCACGGTGCGGTACGCCACGACGCTGCGGACGTCGTGTCCAGCCTCGGCGAGCAGCCGCGTCAGCACCGGCTTGGCGAGCTCGCTGCGAAGCGTCAGCACCCGGGTCGGCTCGGGTTCGAGGGCGATGAGCTGCGCGGCCATGCCTGCCGCCGAGTTGTCGTCGTCGGGGACGAGGTCGACGCGGTAGCCCACCGCAGTGAGCGCGGCGGCCGTCGTCTCGCCGACGGCGGCGACGCGGGTGGACGCCGGGATCTCGGCGCGGTAGGCGTGCAGGACATCGACGGTCGTCGAACTCGTGAGGGTCACCCAGTCGAAGACGCCCTCAGCCAGCTCGCGGAGTGCGGACTCGAGGTCGGTCGGGTCCTCGGACGGAGCGAAGTTGATGAGCGGTGCGATGACGGGCGTCGCACCCTGCGCCCGGAGCGCTGCGGCGACACTGTCACCCCACGGACCTCCGCGCGGCACCAGCACACGCCAGCCCTTCAGGGGCTTCGGTGCTGCCGCAGCGGATGTGTTCATGGTTCGACTCTCGTGTAGGCGGTCGGCCACCCCGGAATGCGAGACGACCGACGTACAGACGAAAGCACGCGGCTACGTGCGTTTCGGGACCGCATCGCCGGCAGCATCCGCATCATCGCCGCTGCCTGTGGACGAGCATACCCCCGGCGTCGGACCCTCCGACGACGCGGCGACCGGAGAGGACGGGATGCCGGGGGTCGCCCGTCAGCGGGTGTACAGCCGGACGGCTCCCCAGACGATGAGGCCCACGGCGACCGCCACACCGACCGCGGCAGCGGCCGCTCCGGTGGGATTGCGGTCGGCGAAGCTGCGGGCCTCGACCTGGGCGCGACGTGTGGCGCGCGCGGCGCGCTTGGGGACGTTCGCCTTCTCTTCGATGGCGGCCAGCGCCGCCTTCAGCTCAGCGCGGGCGCGCTCGACCGGATCGCTGATCCCGAGGGGGACGGCGGTGCGGGGGACATCAGAACTCATCTGCCACGTCCTTCACGATCTGGGCGTCGGCCTTGATGGCCTTCGCGGGGTTCTCGCGGTTCTTCATCCGCTTGACGCGGAGCATCCCCAGCAGGGCGAAGATCACGACGAGCAGCAGTCCGAGGACGACGAGGATCAACGCGGCGAGCCAGGGAGCCATCCATGACGACAGCCCGATGACCGTGAATGCCCCGATCGCCGGCAGCGTCCAGAAGAGCACGAACAGTGCCAGGACGAACCAGAGGCCGACGACGCCGGCATCCTTCCCCGTGCGCGTCGCCCACTTCTTCGCGGCGTCGATTTCCGCCGTGATGAGGTTCTTGACGAGCTCGGGGAGCTCGCCGACGAGGGTGAGCAGGCTCGCCTCGCGGCGATCCCGGAAACCGCGGGGTGTGCTCATGATGCGGTCGAGGACTTCTTGCCGGTCGCACCGCCGGTGGTGGCGCGGCCGTTCGACGACGACTTCTTGGCCGACGCGGCGTCGGCGGTCGTCTCAGCGGCGTCCTTCACGTCCTCCGCGGCGTCCTTCGACGCGTCGAGGGCGGCGTCGAGCTTCTCACCGGCCGTGCCCTTCGTGGTCGCTGCGCGCGTGACCTTGACGGCGCCGTCCCACAGGACGCTCGGCACGGCGAAGGCGGCGGACTTGCCGAGCTCGGTGACCTTCGCGACCTGTTTCTGGACGGCAGGCTGGTTGTACACGCGCAGGTAGGCGTCCTTGATCTGCTCGTAGCGCTGACGGCCCGCGCGGGCGCCCAGCACGTAGCCCGCGGTCAGTCCGACGACGATTCCGATCTTGCCCTTCATGGCGATTCCTCACGTTCGAAGCGATGTGGTGCCGAGGCCCCAGCGTATCGGCGCATGCCGTTCGAGGCATCCACCCTTGACAGGCGGCTCAGGCCGAGGCACTGTCGCCGGCGGACCCGCCCCACAGCAGTGCGGACCGGACGCGCTCGGCCTCGGTCTTCGCGTCCGCGGCGACGCGGGTGATGCCGGTGCCGTCGATCCAGGCGCCCGTGACCCCGATGCGCGGATCGCGCCGCAGCGCCACTCGGAGCTCGTCGCGCTCGGGCGAGAGCGCGGAGGAGGGCAGCGCGGGCGTCCACGTCGCACGGTGCACGGCCGTGACGCGACCGATGTCGCCGCCCAGCAGCTCGGTGGCGGCGTCCGTGGACGCGGCGATGACCTCGGCGTCCGACCCGCCGCGCGCGGGCGTCGTCACCCGCACGACGTGCGGGTCGCCTGCCGTGTGCGGCCACGTGGCGGTGGCGTGGATGACGGCGGTCGCCGCCGCCGTGTCCGGCACCGCGTAGACCGCGTGACCGCGGGGGCGGGCATCGAGGGCGGGCGCGTCCAGGACGAGAGTCACGACGTCGAGGTCCGCGGGCGACAGCCGCGGGCCCCCCGCGTCCGCGAGGAGTGGCGCGAGCAGCCGCCGCGCGGCGGGTTCGGGCGTCGCGACGATGACCGCATCGGCCTCCACAGGCTCGCCCCCGGCATCCGGGTCCAGGCCCGTCGCCTCGACCGCGAAACCGGCGACCCGTCGGTCGATCGCGGTCACGTCGACGCCGGTCCGCACCTCGACCTCGAGGTCCGCCAGCCGCCCCGAAACCGCATCGATCAGCTCCGACATCCCGCCCTCAAGCGTGGCGCGGGCGGGCGGGGCGGATCGGTCGTCGGGAAGCTGCTGCGCGACTGCACCGGAGAGCGACCCCGTGCGGGTGAGGGCGGCGTTCAGCCCCCGCGCCGCGCGATCGACGTCGACCCGCTCCGGTGGCACGCTGTGGATGCCCCACGTGAGCGGCGCGACCATGCGCTCGAGGACGCGCCGACCCATGCGTCCGCTCGTCAGGGCGCCGAGGTTGCGCTCGGCGCCGATGGTCAGCGGCGGGCGGAGACGATCGAGGTAGGCGCGCCAGACCCCGGACCAGCCGATGATGCGCGCCACGCGCGCGTCGAACGGGCTCGCAGGGATGCCGAGGATCGATGCCTCGGGCAGCAGGGCCGTCCCGAAGGACCCCGCGACCCAGGTGTCGCCCGCACGTGCCCCGACCACGCGCTCCCGCAGCCCCAGTTCGTCGATGAGGTCCTCGAAGTCGCCGGGGGCGACGCGCCACCCGTCCGCGGCGACGTCGACCATCCGGCCGTCGAGCTCGGCCGAGGCCACCAGTCCGCCGAGCCGGTCGCTGCGCTCGAGCAGCGTGACCTGCATCCCGACCTTCGCGCACTCGAGGGCCGCGACGAGCCCCGCGACGCCACCGCCGACGACGACCACCCGCGCGCTGCGCGCGTGTCGGATCAGTTCGGACGCGGCATCGGAGCTCATGCCCCCATCCTCCCCCACCCCCGCCGCTCCGACGGTGGGAACATGGGTGCATGGCCCTCCACATCACCGGCGACGAGGCCGCCGACGCGCTGCTGACCGACGAACCCCTCGCCCTCCTCATCGGCATGCTCCTCGATCAGCAGATCGCGATGGAGACGGCCTTCGCCGGCCCCCTGAAGATCCGCGACCGGACGGGCGGCCTGACCGCGGAGGGCATCGCCGGGACCGACCCGGACGAGTTCGCGGCCGCCTTCGGCGAGACGCCCGCCGTGCACCGCTTCCCGGGGTCGATGGCGACGCGCGTGCAGGCGCTCTGCCAGACCCTCGTCGACGAATGGGGCGGCGAGGCATCCGCCCTCTGGACGAAGGACGACCCCGACGGGCCGACCGTCCTCAAGCGTCTGAAGGCGCTCCCGGGCTTCGGCGACCAGAAGGCGCGCATCTTCCTCGCGCTGCTGGGCAAGCAGTACGGGTTCACCGGCGACGGCTGGCGCGATGCGGCCGGCGCCTACGGAGAGGAGGGCTCGTTCCGCTCGGTCGCAGACATCGTCTCGCCCGAGTCGCTCACGAAGGTGCGCGAGCACAAGCGCGCCGCGAAGGCGGCGGCCAAGGCCGCGAAGGGCTGAACGACGTGGAGCGAACCGGCCGGGACGTGGACGAATTCCTCGCGCAGGTGACGCCCGCGAAGCGGCGGGCGGATGCCGCGGCCCTCGTCGCGATGATGCGAGAGGTGTCGGGCCGGGAGCCCGAGATGTGGTCGGGCTCGATCGTCGGATTCGGCGCCTGTCGATACCGGTACGCGAGCGGGACCGAGGGTGAGATGCCCGTCCTCGGCTTCTCGCCGCGGAAGACCTCGACGACCATCTACCTCGACCGGACGGAGGCGCACGCCGACGCCCTCGCCGATCTGGGCCCCCACACGACGGGAGCCAGCTGTCTGTACGTGAAGGACTTCGACGCTGTGGACGAGACGGTGCTGCGCGGCATCCTGTCGGAGTCGCAGCGCCGGATCGCCGGCGACGAGCTGCCCGGCGCGACGATCACCGTCCTGGATTGACCGCGCGCGGTCGCGCAGCTCGTTCGACGAGGAACGCGACAGCGAGCACCAGCACGATCGCCGCGAGCATTCCGCGGGCGACCCACGCCGCCCCGTCATCGACGATCTCGCCGTCGCGGAGTCCGAGCACGACGAGGAGCGCGGCGATCCCCTGGCCGCGCGGCGTGCCACCGGCATCCTGATCGACGGCAGCCGCAGCGGGGATACCGACCAACAGCGCGAGCACGATCGCAATGATCGCGCACAGGAACGCGATCAGGTGCGCGACGACTCGCGCCACCGGCTCAGGCGCCGCGCAAGCGCGGGGCGAGGTACGCGTGCAGCTCTGACAGCGCGACGCGCTCTTGGGCCATCGAGTCGCGGTCGCGGATCGTCACCGCGTCGTCGTCGAGCGAGTCGAAGTCGACCGTGACGCAGAACGGCGTGCCGATCTCGTCCTGCCGACGGTAGCGACGACCGATCGCGCCGGCGTCGTCGAAGTCGACGTTCCAGCCGTTCGCACGCAGGTCGTCGGCCACCTTGCGGGCCAGCGGCGACAGGCGCTCGTTGCGGCTGAGCGGCAGCACCGCGACCTTGACGGGGGCGAGGCGCGGGTCGAGGCCGAGGACCGTGCGGGTGTCGGTGCCGCCCTTGGCGTTCGGCACCTCCTCCTCGCGGTACGCGTCCACGAGGAACGCCATCATCGAACGGGTGAGACCGAACGAGGGCTCGATCACGTACGGGACGTAGGTCTCGCCGGACGCCTGGTCGAAGTAGGACAGCTTCTGCCCCGAGGCCTCGATGTGACTCGACAGGTCGTAGTCGGTGCGGTTGGCGACGCCCATGAGCTCGCCCCACTCCTTGCCGGGGAAGCCGAAGCGGTACTCGACGTCGATGGTGCCGGCCGAATAGTGCGCGCGCTCGTCCTCGGGGACGTCGAACTGGCGCATGTTCTCGGGGTCGATACCGAGGTCGATGAACCAGTCCCAGCACGCCGCGACCCAGTGGTCGAACCACTCGCCGGCCTCGGCCGGCGGCGTGAAGAACTCGATCTCCATCTGCTCGAACTCGCGGGTGCGGAAGATGAAATTGCCGGGCGTGATCTCGTTGCGGAACGCCTTGCCGACCTGGCCGATGCCGAACGGCGGCTTCTTGCGGCTCGCGGTCAGGACGTTCGAGAAGTTCACGAAGATGCCCTGCGCGGTCTCGGGGCGCAGGAAGTGCAGGCCGCTCTCGTCGTCGACGACGCCGAGGTAGGTCTTCACGAGGCCGGAGAACGACTTGGGCTCGGTGTACTGGCCCTTCGTGCCGCAGTTCGGGCAGGGCACGTCGCCCAGGCCGTTCTCGGCGGCGCGGCCCTTGCGGGCCTCGAAGTCCTCGATCAGCGTGTCCTCGCGGAATCGCTTGTGGCACTGCAGGCACTCGACGAGCGGGTCGGTGAAGGTCGCGACGTGCCCCGACGCCTCCCAGACGCGCTTCGGGAGGATGACCGACGAGTCGAGCCCGACCATGTCGCCGCGACCGCGGACGAACGTCTGCCACCACTGCCGCCGGATGTTCTCCTTGAGCTCCGTGCCGAGGGGGCCGTAGTCCCACGCCGACCGCGAACCGCCGTAGATCTCGCCCGCCTGGAAGACGAACCCGCGGTGACGGGCGAGGGCGATGACTTTGTCGAGGCGGGACTGCTCGGCCACGGTGGCTCCAATGGTCGTTTCGAAGAGGGTGCGCGACAGCGCGGGATGCCGCAGAACGCGGCATCCTCGAGTCTATCCGGGCGCCCCCGCCCGCGCCGCGCCCGTCGGCGCCGGGCTCAGGACACGAAGCGGATCGTCAGGGGCGGCGTGTACCACTGCCCCTGATTGGCCTTCACGGCGCCGATGATGCCGATGACGATGACGAGCACGCCGACGGCGATCAGCAGGAGGATGCCGATCCCGAAGAAGCTGAGGATGCCGCTGACGAAGGCTGCGATCAGCATCGTCAGCTGGAAGTTCAGCGCAGCCGCCGTGTGCGCCCGGACGAACGGGCCGCGGTCGCGCAGCACGAGATAGGCGACGAGCGGCCCGATCCAGTTGGTGAAGATCCCGCTCAGGTGGGTGAGGGTCGCCCACATCTTCTCGTCCTCGGGACGCATCGGCGGGACAAGCGCGTACGCGCTGTACGGGGGTTGGGGCGGCTGCTGCGGAGGCGGCGGCATGGTCATGTCGTCAGCGTAGGGCCACGGATCGGATGCCACGAACTTCGTCACGCGGCTGGCGTAACCGATACGTTCGAAGGCGACATCGTCGCGGGTCATCGACACCGCGGGACATCGACACCTCGGGGGGAATCAACACCGTATGGACGCAATCATCGCCGGAGGCGCGTTCGTGATCGGCGGCATCATCGTCGTCGCCGTCATCGTCTTCATCATCATCCTCATGGTCGTGCTGCGCGCCTGGTACAAGGTGGCCAAGGCCGACCAGGCCCTGGTCGTGGTCGGACGCAGCCAGAAGAACGCCGCGGGCGACTCCTCACGGATCTCCGTCATCACCGGCGGCGGCGCCCTCGTCAACCCGCTCACGCAGCGCGCCGAGATGATCTCGCTGCGCGCACGCCAGATCAAGATGGAGCCGACGGCCCAGGCATCCAACGGCGTCACCGTCAACGTCAGCGGCGTCGCGCTCGTGAAGATCGGCTCCGACCCCGAGTTCGTCCGCCGCGCCGCCGAGCGCTTCCTGTCGCAGGACGGCGCGATCGAGCAGTTCACGACCGAGCAGCTCGAGGGTGCGCTCCGCGGTGTCGTGGCCACGCTGACCGTCGAGCAGCTCATGAAGGACCGGCAGAAGCTGTCGGACCAGATCGCCGAGGGCATCAAGAGCGACCTGCTGGCGCAGGGCCTCATCCTCGACTCGTTCCAGATCCAGGGCGTCACCGACAAGAACGGCTACATCGACGCCCTCGGCGCGACGGAGGTCGAGCGGGTGCGCCGCGAGGCCGAGGTCGCCCGGATCAACGCGGCCCGCGAGGTCAAGGCCCGCCAGATCGCGACCGACGAGGCGAACCTCATCGAGCAGACGGCCTACGACCGCAACACGGCCCAGGCCTCGGCCGAGGTCGGTCGCGCCCGCGCCGAAGCCGAGCAGGCCGAGGCGCTCGCCCGCGCCGAGCGCGAGCAGGCCGTCCTCCTGCAGCAGGCCGAGAACCGGCAGGCGCAGCTGGACGCGGACGTCAAGAAGGTCGCCGACGCCTCGCTCTACGAGCGTCAGCGCTCCGCCGACGCCGACGCGTACACGCAGGTCAAGGCCGCCGAGGCCCGCGCGCAGATCGCCGCCCAGGAGGCGGAGGCCACGCGCCTCCGCGCCCAGGCCGACGCCGACGCCGTCCGACTCGAGGGTGAGGCCCGCGCCGAGGCGATCAAGGCCGAGGCCGCGGCTATCGCGCAGAACCAGGAAGCGCTGCTCGCGCAGCGCGCCGTCGAGGCGCTCGTGCCGCTCATGACCGAGTTCGCGCGCGGCTTCGACAAGGTCGGATCCATCACCGTCCTCGGCGGCGAAGGGGCGTCCAGCCACATCGCGGGCGAGAGCGCGTCGAGCATGCGCGCCACGTTCGACGCCGTGCAGGCGGCGACCGGGATCGACCTGCGCGGCATCATCCAGGGGCAGGCGACCGGCCGCGGGATCGCGCAGGGGTTGCAGCAGGAGCAGGGGTCCCAGAGCGAGCATGATGCTGCGCCGCTGCGACGCCGCTCGGCGGCACCGGCCGAGCCGGCCGCGCCCGCTCCCGACGGGGCATCCGCGCCGTCGCCGGACGCCGTGTGACGACTGCCGCAGCACACCGGCAGCGCTGATCGGCCGCGCATCCTCGATGGGGGGCCGATCAGCGTTTGGCGCCGCGCGCGTTCGCGAGGAGATGACGGCTCCCGAGGGCCGGATCGGCTGAACCTCTCCTCGCGAAGCCGCATCTCCTCGCGAAGCGACACGCCGCGAGGGGCGGGGTGCCCTCGGGAGGGGGTACGGCGGCGGGGCGGCACTGTCAACCCCGCTCACCGCCGTCCGGGCGGTCCGTAGCGTCGGGGCATGACCTTCGCACCGCGCCGCGCCATCGTGACCGCCTCCGACTCCGGGATCGGGCGGGCGACCGCTCTCGCCCTCGCCGACGCCGGGATGGACGTCGGTGTCACGTGGCACTCCGACGAGGAGGGCGCGAACACGACGGCGGACGAGGTGCGGCGCCGCGGCCGGAAGGCCGTGGTCGCGCGGTTCGACGCGACCGACCTCGCATCGGTCCCCGGTGTCGTCCGCGATCTCGCGTCGCAGCTCGGCGGCCTGGACGTCTTCGTCAACAATGCCGGCGGCGGCACGGGCGGCCCGTTCCTCGAGATGGACATCGACGGGTGGCGGCAGGTGGTCGGCCTGAACCTCGACGGCGCCTTCGTCGGCATGCACACGGCCGCGACCCTGATGGCCGACGCCGGTCAGGAGGGCCGCATCATCGCGGTGACGAGCGTCCACGGCTCGCAGCCGCGGGTGGGCTCGGCCGCCTACGTCGCCTCCAAGCACGGCCTCGAAGGGCTCGTCAAGACGATGGCGCAGGAGCTCGGCACGAAGGGCATCACCGTCAACTCGGTCGCGCCCGGCGAGATCGCGACGCCGATCAACGACATGGACGCCGAGGACGCCGAGCAGACGCATCGCCCCGGCATCCCGATCCCCCGCCCCGGCAAGCCGGAGGAGATCGCGGACGTCATCGCCTTCCTCGCCTCGCCGGCATCGTCGTACGTGACGGGCGCGACGTGGGTCGTCGACGGCGGGATGCTGCAGATGGGCCCGCAGGCGGGCTCGCACCTCGAGTCGGACGCCTGGCGCGACGCCGGCTGAGCGCCGCCCGCGTCGCACCCCGGGGATACCCTGGAGGGATGGCTCGGGACGACAGACGCAGATTGACCCGGATGCCGCGACAGGGGGCCGTCGTCGCGGTGCTCGCCGTCTCGGGGCTCGCGTCGTCGTTCATGTTCACGCTGGTCGTGCCGATCCAGTCCAAGCTCCCCGAGCTGCTGAACGCCACCCGCGAGGACACCGCCTGGGTGGTCACGGCGACGCTGCTCGCCGCCGCCGTCTTCACGCCGATCGCGGGGCGACTCGGCGACATGTACGGCAAGCGCCGCATCGTGCTCGTGCTGCTCGCTCTGCTCGTGCTGGGCTCCGTCGTCGCCGCGCTCTCGACCGGCATCGGCGGTGTCATCGTCGGCCGGGCCCTGCAGGGCGCGGTGACCGGCGTCGTCCCGCTCGGGATCTCGATCATGCGCGATGTGCTGCACGAGGACCGGGTGGATGCCGCGATCGCCCTGATGTCGGCGACGCTCGGCGTCGGCGGGGCGATCGGCATGCCCGTCAGCGCCATCATCACCGAGACGAGTGACTGGCACGTCCTGTTCTGGATGGCGGCGGGCCTCGGTGCCGTCGTCTTCGTCCTCGTGGCCCTCGTGGTGCCGCCGAGCGTGCTGCGGACCGCGGGGCGCTTCGACTACGCCGGCGCGGCGGGCCTCGCCGTCGGACTCACCGGGGTGCTGCTCGCGGTCTCGCGCGGCAACGAGTGGGGCTGGACATCGCCCGCGACCCTCGCGCTCGGGCTCGGCGGCCTCGTCGTGCTGCTGCTGTGGGGCTGGTTCGAGCTCCGCATCCCCGAGCCGCTCCTCGACCTGCGCGTTGCCGCCCGGCCGGCCGTCCTCCTCACCAACCTCGCGTCGGTCGCCATGGGGTTCTCGCTGTTCGGCTCGAACGTGTCCTACCCGCAGATGCTCGAGCTCCCGGCATCCGTCGGCGGCTTCGGACTCACCCTCTTCCAGGCCAGCCTCATCGTCATGCCCGCGGGACTCGTGATGATGGTGCTGTCGCCGTTCTCGGGACGGCTGGCGCGGACCATCGGGCCGCGGCTGCTGCTCATCATGGGCGCGAGCGCGCTGATCGTCGCCTACGCGTACTCGCTGCTGTGGGCCTCGGAGGTCTGGCACATCCTCGTCGCCAACCTGCTGATCGGCGTCGGCATCGGCTTCGGCTACGCCGGCATGCCGATGCTCATCATGCGGTCGGTGCCGCAGAGCGAGACGGGCGCCTCGAACGGACTGAACGCGCTGTTCCGATCGCTCGGCACCTCGATCGCCGCCGCCGTCGTCGGCGCCGTGCTCGCCGCACTGTCGATCGATCAGGGCGGGGTCGCGGTGCCGACCCCGGCTGCGTTCCAGCTGTCGTTCGCCCTCGGGCTCGCGGCAGCGGTCATCGCACTCGCGGTGGCGCTCTGCATCCCGCAGCGCCGCGACCCGCACGAGGCGCACCCGTCCCTGCCCCGCTGACACCCTCGGCGGCCGCCGCGGCGACAGCGGTGCAGCGGATGCCGCGCGTCGCGCCGCGGCATCCGTCCCCTCAGCGGCGCGTCGCCGCGGATCCGTCGCGATCGCGGACGGGGCGCCGTGCCGCACCGACGGCGGCGACGACCAGCAGCAGCGCGACGACGACGGCGCCGCCCGAGAGCGCGGTGGCTCCGGCGGGTGCCGCGGCGCCTCCGACGAGGTCGCCGAGCCACGGCCCGACCGCGATGCCGACGTTGAAGGTGACGACGACGCCCGCGCTGGCGAGCGTGCGGGTGCGGTCGGTGGCGATGCGCATGAGGAGCGACTGCTGCAGCGGGAAGTACACCCCGATCGCGAAGCCCCAGGCGGCGAGCGCGACGTACATGAGCGGGGTGTCGGCGGCGAGGGTCAGGATGCCGAAGGCCGCCGCCAGTCCCGCGAGGACGGCCACGAGCGACCCTCGCGGCCAGCGGTCGGCGAGCGGGCCTGCGACGGCGACGCCGACGAGCCCGGCGGCGCCGTAGCCGAAGAGGAGGATCGGCACCTGCGCCTCGGGCGCCCCGGCCGAGACCTCGAGGAGCGGGCGCACGTAGGTGAAGGTCGCGAACTGCCCGAGCGCGAAGACGAGGGCTGCCGCGGCGAAGAGCAGGATCGGTGCGAGCGAGGCATCCGCGCCTGTCGGACGTTCGGCGCGGGGCATCGCCGCTGCGGGCGCCCGGCGAGGAAGCCGCAGGGCGATGACGATCGCCAGCGCGAGCGCCGCGACGGCCAGGACGCCGAACGACCAGCGCCACGACAGCAGCTGCGCGATGAGCGCGCCGGCCGGGAGCCCCGCGAGCGTCGCGACGGTGCCGCCCGCCGTCACGAGGGCGAGTCCGCGCCCGAGGTGGCTGGGCGCGAGGAGCGAGGTCGCGTAGACGATGACGATGGCCCAGAAGAGTCCGTGCGCGACGCCGGCGGCTACGCGCGTGGCGACGGCGACCTCGTAGGTGGGCGCGAGCGCCGTCGCCGCGTTGGCGACGGCGAAGGCCGCGAGCGACCCCGCCGCGACCAGGCGACGGTCGAAGCGTGCGGTCAGTCGCGCCAGCGGGATGCTCGTCACGATCACCGTCACGGCCCACACCGAGATGAGCAGGCCGACACCGAGCGGGTCGGTCCGGAGCCCCTCGACCATCTCGGGCAGCAGGCCCGCGGGCAGCGACTCGGCCGTGACCGTCACGAACACCGCGAGGCTCAGGAGCAGGAGCGACCCGAGGGGGAAGCGCGGCGCCGCGGCGGCGGTCGTCGGAACGGAGGCGGTGGACGTGCTCATGGGTCGAGCGTAGAGTCTCACACTGATGTGAAGGTCAAGCGCGGATGCTCGACCCGGGACGGAAGGCGGTGCCGACGGTGCGGATCGGAGACGTCACGGCGAGGACCGGCATCCCTCAGCGGATGCTGCGCTACTACGAGGAGCAGGGCCTCGTGGCATCGCGCCGCGCCGCCAACGGGTACCGCGAATACGACGAGGATGCCGTCGAGCGCGCGCAGCGGGTGCGGGGGCTCATCCAGGCGGGGCTGTCGACGCGGATGGTGAAGGTGGTGCTCGACCTCGAAGCGGACTGCCGCGCCACGCAGCCACCCTCGTGCACGCGCGCACTCGCGGAGGAGCTCGCGACCGAGCTGCACGCGCTCGAAGACCGCCTCGCATGCCTGACGAAGAGCCGCGACGCCGTCGCGCTGTACCTGCGACGCTCGGCCCACGCCGATCTGCTCACGCCGTGAGCACCCGTTGACGGACGCCCTAGCACGCGGACGGTTTCGGGACAGCCCCATCGCGTCACCACCGCCGCGCCGTGAGGATGGACGCATGTCTTACGCCACCGAACGCCGATCGAATCCGACCGCATGGGCCGCCTTCTGGACGGGACTGGCAGGCCTGCTGCTCATGCCGATCCCGCTGTTCATCGGTCTCATCCTCGGCGGCGGACTCTCGCTCGTCGCTGCGGTGCTCGTGGTCATCGCCCTGCTCAAGGGCTTGGCCCGCCGCGGGAAGGGCATCGGGCCCGTCGTCTTCGCCGCGATCTTCGTGCTGCTCACGTGGGGCGGCATCTCGATCGGCGGCGGCACCCTCTGGTGACGACTACCGGCGCAGCGTCTCGCGCGCGACGGTGAAGGCCTCGAGCGCATCGTCGTCGATCTCGACGCCGAGGCCGGCACCGGTCGGCACCCGCACGTGCCCGTCGTCGAGCACGGCGGGCTCGGTCACGATGTCCCGCGCGTAGAAGCGGCCCGACGCGGAGACGTCGCCCGGCAGCGTGAACGCGGGGTGCGCCGCGAGCGCCGCGTTCGCCGCGCGCCCGATGCCGGTCTCGAGCATGCCGCCGCACCACACCGGGATCCCGGCCGACTGGCAGAGGTCGGCGATGCGCAGCGCTTCGAGGTACCCGCCGACGCGACCCGCCTTGACGTTGATCACCGTCGTGGATCCCAGTGCGAGCGCGTCCCGTGCGGCCTTCACCGAGGTGATCGACTCGTCGAGGCAGATCGGGGTCTTCAGCTGCTGCGCGAGGGCGGCGTGGTCGACGAGGTCGTCCTCCTGCAGCGGCTGCTCGATGAGCAGCAGATCGAACCGGTCGAGCTGCGCGAGGGTGTCGGCATCCGCGAGCGTGTACGCGGAGTTCGCGTCGACCTGCAGGGGGATGCCGGGGAAGGCCGACCGCACGGCGTCCGTCTCGGCGAGGTCGCGCCCCGGCTTGATCTTGATCTTGATCCGGACGTACCCCTCGTCGAGGTAGCTCCGGACGGTCTCGACGAGCGCCTCCGGAGAGGATTGGATGCCGACGCTCACCCCCGAGGGGATCGCCTGCGCCGTCGCCCCGAGGTACGACGCGAACGACCGCCCCTCGCCGCGCAGCGCGGCGTCGAGGACGGCGAGCTCGAGGCCGGCCTTCGCCATGCGATGGCCGACGAACGGCTCGAGGACATCGGCGACACCCTCGGGTGCGACGGTGCCGCGCTCGAGCAGGGCGGGCGCGAGCCACCGGGTGGCGACGTCCCACGCGCCGTGGGTGTATTCGCTGGAGTACAGCGGGGCGTGCTGCGTGACGATCTCGCCCCACCCCTCGCCCGCGTCGGTGCGCGCACGGACCACGATGACCTCGCGCATGGTCTCGGTCCCGAACGACGTGGTGAACGGCGAGACGAGCGGGATGTGGAGCACGCGCAGCTCGATCTCATCGAGTCGGACGGATGCGGCGGGCTGAGCGGGCGGCATGTGGCCAGGCTACGCGCGCACCCGCCTCAGCGCCGCGTGAAGAGGTACCCCTCACCGGTGCGGAAGCCGCCGACGATGAGCCCGTCGTCGTGCTGCGCACGGAACGCGTCACGGACCTCGCGGCGCAGCCGCACCGCGGCATCCGGATCCTCGACCCGGAGCCGCTCGATGTCGCTCGGGATGGCGACGACGGCGACGACGTCCGACGGATCGGGTGTCGGCACCGGCGACGCGAGATGCCACGCGACATGCAGTCGGTCGCTCTGGTCGCCGCTGTTGATCGCATCGCCCATGTCGCCGTAGTGGTCGACGAGGTAGTCGGTGACCCGCGCACCCAGGACCTCGAGGTTGAAGTGGGCGTTGCGGGCGATGAGCGGATCGAAGGTCCAGGTGATCGTCCCGACGTCGCGGGTGAACGCCCAGTCGCGCTGGTGCGCCTTGAGCGCACGACCGATCCCGCGCGCCTGCGCGTCGGGCAGGACGCCGGTCACGTGGGAGTGCATGCTGCGCGATGCCGGTGGCCCGAAGAATGCGGCGGACGCGGCGACCATCCGCTCACCGTCATAGACCCCGACGACGTAGTTGCCGGAGTGCTGCAGCGCGCGCAGCAGGTTCGGCGGCATCCCGCCGTCGGGCGACCCCCAGACCGACTCGAAGACGCCGCTCGCGGCGACCATCTCGTCGACGGTGTGGAGTTCGCGGATGTCCAGGGCGTCGGTCATGGCGCCACGCTACGCCGATCAGCGACGCCAGCGCGCGAGCGTCGGACGGAGCCGCTCGATCGCGCCGCGGACGAAGGCCGGGTTCTCGCGGTACCACTCGAGGTGCGCCTCGTGCACCTCCGCTGCGCCGACGGTGCGCCCAGCCACGTCCCAGGCGGGTGCCGCCTCGTCCTCCAGCCCCCAGGCCTCGATCACCCAGGGTTCGCGCGGCGCATGGACGTCGTTCAGCAACCGACGTCCGGGGTCGACCGCGGCCCCGCCCCGCCCGAGGGCGCGCAGGACGCGCTCGCCGATCGCGAGGATCACCTCGTTGCCGGGATGGTTCACGGTGCGGACGAGGTCGAAGCGGGGTACGGCGAACACGTCCGAGACGGCGACGTCGAGGGATGCCTCGCGTCGCCGCAGCTCGGCGATCGAATCGGCGGCCTCGGCGTGGACGGCGTCCCGCGTCAGCCGCTCCTGCACGGGGATGCCCGCGGCCTCGGCGAGGGTGCGGATGTCGTGATAGGCGACGATCGGCGGCGTCTCCTCGACACCCGGCACGTGCAGCGCGGCCTGGAAAGGGTGGAGCCCCGTATAGCGCACCACCGGGAACGTGACCGCGCGCCCAGACGCGGGGAGGGATGCCGCGAGCTGACGCGTCCCCAACGGGAGGCCGTGGTAGTCGTCCTTCACCGGCTGCGCGATGAGCGCCGACGCGCCGGCGACGAGCTCGTGGAGGCGGCGGGTCGCCCCGGCATCCAGCTCGAAGACGGGCGGGACGCGCACGAGCGGCAGCGCCTCGGAATCAAGGACGATCCGCACCGACTCGGCCTGACAGTTGCCGACGACGACGCCGTACCCGCCGCGTGGCGGCGCGCCCCAAGCGCCGGGGTCGTGTCGGTCGTGCGGGTCGGGCGGGGATCCGGTCGTCATGCATCGAGCGTGCCGGTCGGAGCACGCCCCCGCCACCGCTTGCGCACGAGCGCGGACCGGAGAAGGAGACACCGCCGCGACACCCCCGCCGCCTAGGATCGTCGCCGTGCAGCTGAACGAGACCCGTGCCTGGAACCGCTTCTACGCCGCCGGCACCCCTGTCGACATCGAGCCCGTGACCGGATCGCTCATCGACCTGCTGGAGGAGCGTGTCGGGCAGTACGGCGAGCGCGACGCGATCGCCTTCTTCGGCCGGCCGGTCACCTACCGCGAGCTCGGTGCGCGGGTGGCCCGCGTCGCGAACGGCCTGCGGCAGCTGGGCGTCGGCGCCGGTGACCGCGTCGCCCTCATCATGCCGAATGCGCCGCAGCACGTCATCGCGTTCTACGCGGTGCTCCGACTCGGCGCGGTCGTCGTCGAGCACAACCCGCTGTACACCCGCGACGAGCTCGAGGCGCAGTTCCGCGACCACGGAGCGGCGACGGTCATCGCCTGGGACAAGGTGGCTCCGCTCGTGCAGGCGATGCCGGCCGAGGTCGGCATCCGTCACGTGATCTCCGTCGACGTGACGACCGCGATGCCCGCGAAGACGCAGGTGCTGCTGCGCCTGCCGGTCGCGAAGGCGCGCGAGTCCCGGGCGAAGCTCACCGCTCCCGCGCCGGGGACGATCCCGTTCGCACGGCTCGAGCGCTCCGCGCCGATCGCTGCGGATCACCCGAGGCCCGGCGCCTCCGACCTCGCCTGCCTGCAGTACACCTCCGGCACGACCGGCGTCCCGAAGGGCGCCATGATCACGCACGCCAACCTGTGGTCCAACGCCCGCATGGGCGCGGCGTGGATGCCGCAGTTCCGGCAAGGCGAGGGCAGCATCTACGGCTTGCTGCCGATGTTCCACGCGTTCGGCCTGCTGCTGTCGGTCATCTATTCCGTCGAGACCGGGTCGCGCGCGGTGCTGTTCCCGACCTTCGACCCCGAGTTGGTGGTGGATGCCGCGAAGCGGTTCCCCCCGACGTTCATCCCCGCCGTCCCCCCGATGTTCGACCGGCTGGCCCGGGTCGCGCGCGACGGCGACCTGGACCTCAGTCAGGTCGTGTACTCGATCTCGGGTGCGATGACCCTGACGCCGGCTGTGGTCTCGCGCTGGGAGACGCTCGCCGGCAGCATGCTCAACGAGGGGTACGGCCTCACCGAGACGAGCCCCATCGCCCTGGCCAACCCGTTCGACGACTCCCGCCGCATCGGTGCCATCGGCATCCCCTTCCCCTCGACCGACATCAAGGTCGTCGACCCGGAGGAGCCGACCCGCGAGGTTGCGCAGGGCGAGATCGGAGAGCTGCTGATCCACGGGCCGCAGGTCTTCGCGGGGTACTGGAACCGCCCTGACGAGACCGCCGCGACGCTCCTCGACGGCGGCTGGGTGCGCACCGGCGATCTCGTGCAGCAGGACGAGGACGGCTTCGTCACGGTCGTCGACCGCAAGAAGGAGCTGATCATCACGGGCGGCTTCAACGTCGCCCCCACCGAGGTGGAGCAGGTCGTGGCCCAGACGCCGGGCGTCGCCGAGACGGCGGTCGTCGGCATCCGCCGCGGCGGCGGCGCCGAGGTCGTGACGGCGGTCGTCGTACTCGAGGAGGGCGCGACCTTCGACGAGCAGGCGGCGCGCGAGCTCGCGCGCGAGCGGCTGGCCGAGTACAAGCGGCCGACGACCTATGTGGTGTGGGAGGAGCTGCCGAAGTCCCTCATCGGCAAGGTCCTGCGGCGCCGTGTCCGCGACACGCTCGTCGCCGACCGGCACGCCACCCGCGCGGCCGCCGCGGACTGACCGGGCCGCACGCGCAGTCTGTTGCGCCGTGTGACGCGGGGCGTTTCGGTCTGTTGCACCCGCTGAGGCGGTCGGATGCCGCGGCACGGCAGTCTCGCGGGGTGGGCCCGCTCATCTCCGTCGACGACATCGAGGTGGCGCGCGCGTCCGGACGGACCGTGCGCCTGCTCGACGTGCGGTGGCGGCTCGACCTGCCCGAAGGGCGACCGGCCTACGTCGGAGGGCACCTGCCGGGCGCCGTGTACGTGGACCTCGAGCGCGAGCTGTCGCGGCCGGGGCATCCCGAAGAAGGGCGCCATCCGCTGCCAGAGGTCGACGAACTGCAGCTCGCGGTGCAGCGTTGGGGCATCGACGACGGCGACCTCGTCGTCGCCTACGACGACAACGACGGCGTCGCCGCCGCGCGGGCATGGTGGCTGCTCCGGCGTCGCGGCGTCGACATCCGCGTCCTCGACGGGGGCATCGGCGCCTGGATCTCGGCAGGCCTTCCCCTACAGACCGGCGACATCGCCGTCGAGCCGGGCGACGCCGAGCTGGAGGACCGCGACCCGGGAACGGTGTCGCTGACGGATGCCGCCCGCCTGCCCCGACGCGGCGTCCTCGTCGACGTGCGCTCGCCCGAGCACTATCGCGGCCGGGCCGCGTCGGCCGACCCCGTCGCCGGCCACATCCCGGGAGCGGTGAACGTGCCCACCGTCACCCACATGCGGCCGGATGGGCGACTGCGACCGGCCGCCGAGATCTCCGCCGTGCTGAGCACCCACGGCATCCGCCCCGGCGTGGAGGTCGCGGTCTACTGCGGCTCCGCCATCGCGTCGGCCCACTCGGCGCTCGCCTTCGCCACCGCCGGGATCGACGCGCAGGTGTACGCCGGCTCGTGGAGCCAGTGGTCGCGGACGAGCGGTCAGCCCGTCGCGACCGGTGCCGAGCCGTGGCAGGTGACCGCGACGGCGTGAGCGTCACGTGCGGCTTGCCTCACGACCTATGTAGTGCCACTATCTATGCATGTCGGACGAGGGGCTGCGGCCTGAGATCACGCGGGCAGGCCTACCGCTCGTGGCGCTCGCTCTGCTCGCCGGCGGGCCGGGTCATGGGTATGCGCTGCTGTCCCGACTGAGGGAGCGCGGCTTCGACCGCGTGCAGGGCGGCACCCTCTATCCGCTGCTGCGACGGCTCGAAGAGCGCGGCCTCGTGGGACATCACTGGATCCACGACACCGTCGGCCCGGGGCGGAAGGAATTCGCGATCACCCCGGCCGGTCGGGAGGAACTCGACCGCGCACGCGCGGAGTGGGAGCGCGTGGGTCACGCGCTCGGGACACAGGGGGACGAATGAGCTACGAACAGGAACTGACCTTCCACCTGCGACTGCGTGGTCGCACGGAGGATGAGATCGGCGAGACCATCCGGGAGCTGCGGGCACACGGCGTCGCATCGACGGGACTGCGCGACGAGTTCGGCTCGCCCGCCGAGTACGCGGACGGATTCGAGAAGCGGCCCCGGAAGAGCCTGGGAAGCACCATCAGCGCGACGGCGACGATCCTCGCCATCGCATGGATGCTGCTGTGGATCGGCGTCGCGGTCGTCCGACGGTTCGCGCTCGGCATCGACGACGCGGGGGCTGGGTTCCCGCCGCTCCTCCCCATCGCGTTCGCCATCGGCTTCTCCGGACTCGCGGCCGGTTTCCTCGTCGACCGGTGGCGTCCGCCGCGCGTGGCGTGAAGCCTCACTCGGGGCGCCAGCGCTCCGGCTGATCGCACATCGTGAGGCCTGCGGCCTCGCCGTCGAGGCAGGCACCGTCGACGAGCGCCCGGTCGCCGAGCGGCTCTGCGAGACGGACCGTGACCGGCACCGCGTCGTTGCCCGGGCACTCGCCGTCGTCGCTGCCGTTGTCCGCCACGGGCGTCTCGATGACGACGCGTTCGTCCTCGATGCGCACCACCGGCGACAGGACCTCGCCCGTGACACCGCCCGCGCACTCGAGGCGGGACACGACGAGTGCGACCTCCGTACTCTGCGGGGACGGCGTCGATCGCAGCTCCCATGTGCCCGTCTCGGCGGCCCCGCTCGCGCACCCCGTGAGGACGAGCGCCGCCCCCGCCGCGCACAGCCAGGCACTCCCCCGCACCATTGCGCTGCCCATGACCAGAGAGTGTCGGATGGATGCCGATGGTCTCGGCATTGCCGTCCGCGTTCCGCGGCATCCGTCCCCACAGGGCAGAATCGAGGGATGACGTCGCCCGCCCCGCTGCATCCCGCCCACGCCTGCCTCATCGTGCACGGCAAGGACACCCCCGGGATCATCGCCGCGGTGTCGGCCATGATCACGCGGATCGGCGGCAACATCGTCCAGTTCGACCAGTACTCCGATGACCCCCGCGGCGGCGCCTACTTCCAGCGGGTCGTCTTCCACCGGCCGGACTTCGCCGGGCAGCGCCCCGCGATCGAGGCCGAGATCGCCGAGACCTTGCGGCCGTTCGAGCTCGAGTGGTCGCTGACCGACCAGTCGACGCCGAAGCGCATGGCGATCCTGTCCTCGAAGCAGGACCACTGCCTGCTCGATCTGCTGTGGCGCAACCGTCGCGGCGAGCTGCCCACCAGCATCCCCATGGTCATCTCGAACCACACGTCGTCGGCGGAGGACGTCCGCTCGTTCGGCGTGCCGTTCTTCCACGTGCCGTCGGTCTCCGGCCCCGACAAGTCGGCCTCCGAGGCGAAGATCCTCGAGCTGCTGAAGGGCAACGTCGACTTCGTCGTGCTGGCCCGGTACATGCAGATCCTGTCGCCCGAGTTCCTCGACGAGCTGGGCGTGCCGGTCATCAACATCCACCACTCGTTCCTGCCCGCGTTCATCGGCGCCGAGCCGTACCGCAAGGCCAAGGAGCGCGGCGTCAAGCTCATCGGCGCGACGAGCCATTACGTCACCGGCGACCTCGACGAGGGGCCGATCATCGAGCAGGACACGATCCGCGTCACCCACGCCGACACCACTGAGGAGCTCGTGCGCCGCGGCGCCGACGTCGAGCGCCAGGTGCTCTCGCGCGCCGTGCGCTGGCACGCCGAGGACCGCGTCATCCGCCACGGGAACCACACGATCGTCTTCTGACGCGCGCGCTGCGGGGCGTTCGAGGGACGCGAATCGTCGCCCGGGTCGGGTTCGGACGACACATCGCGTCCCCTGAGCGCGACGAGTGCGCGTTCCGGGGACGCGAAGCGTCGCTCGACGAGCACCCGAGCGACCAGTTGCGCCCCCCGAAGCTCTCGCCGGCGCCGGGTCAGAGGATGCCGGTCAGCACGCCGCCATCGGCGCGCAGCGCGGCGCCGTTGATCGCTGACGCACGAGGGCTCGAAAGGTAGGCGACGAGCGTCGCGATCTCGTCGGGGCGGATGAACCGCTCGAGCAGCGTCGTCCGGTTGGACCCGATGATGGATGCCGCGACCGCCTCGGCCGGAGCGTTCTGCGATGCCGCGATCGACTCGACGACCGACGCGACACCGTCAGAGTAGGTGGGTCCGCCCAGCACGCTGTTGACCGTCACCTCCGTGCCGCGCGTGAGCTTCGCGAGGCCGTTGGCGAGCGCGATCGTCGCCGCTTTCGACACGCCGTACGGGATCATGTCGGCCGGGACGCTGACTCCCGACTCGCTCGCGATGAACAGGATGCGTCCCCACCCGCGCTCGAGCATCCCCGGCAGCAGACGGCGGGACAGCCGCACGCCGGCGCCCAGGTTCACATCGAGGTATCGCTGCCACTCGTCGTCGCCGGTGTCGGCGAAGTCACTGAGCCCGAACGCCCCGGCGTTGTTCGCGAGGATGTCGACCTCCGGCAGGTCGTCGAACGCCGCCGGATCGGCGACGTCGCCGGGGAGCGTCGTGACGTCGGCTCCAGGCACCTGCTCGCAGAGTCGCTCACCGGCGGCGCGGGCGCGGTCGGCATCCCTTCCGTTGAGGATGACGGCCGCGCCCTCGGCGGCGAGCGCCTCGGCGATTGCGAAGCCGATGCCCTGGGTCGAACCGGTGATGAGCGCGCGCTTGCCTCGCAGCTGCAGGTCCATGATCGTCCTTTCACTTGACTGAGCAAGTGACGGTACGCCCGTTTACTTGATTGAGCAAGTCATCGAGGTAGGGTGCATGCATGGCTGCTGCAGACGACCTCCCTCCCGATGCACTCGCGACGTGGTCGTCGCTGGCGACGCTGCTCGAGTGGTTGCCCGCCGCACTCGACGCCCAGCTGCAGCGGGATGCCGGTCTCACGCACTTCGAGTACGGCATCCTCTACGCGCTGTCCCACGCCGACGATGGACGCCTGCGCATGAGCACGCTTGCCGGGTATGCGCACAGTTCGCTGTCGAGACTGTCGCGCGCGGCGACCCGGCTCGAGGCGCGCGGCTACCTTCGCCGCGAAACGGACCCGGACGACGGCCGCTACACCGTGGCGATCCTCACCGACGAGGGCGCGGCGGCGCGACGAGCCGCCGGACCAGGTCATGTCGAGCTCGTGAACCGCCTCGTGCTCGAACGCCTGACCGTCGCGCAGCAGCGTCAGCTGGGCGTGATCACCGGCCGCATCCTCACCGCCATCGGCGACGAACCGGGGTGGAATCCCGTGAAGGCCTGACACCGCGCCGGGCTCCGGGGACGCGAACGGTCGCTGCGCGCGGTACCAGGCGGCAGATCGCGTCCCGGGAACGGCTCGTCAGGCGACGGGCTGCTGCAGGTCGACGATCCAGCGCGAGCCGGGACCGTCGTAGGGCGTCTGCTCGTAGATCTCGCGCGACGGGCCGTCGAACCGCAGCCCGCGGCGCTCGATCTCGGCGACGAGCGCCTGCCACGCGGCCTGGATGCCGCTGAGGTCTTCGGCCTCGAGGCGGGTCGAGAGGGCACGCGGATGCGGCGGCACCACCGCGCGCTCGAGGCCGTCCGGCACGGGCGCGTCGCCGATCTGCTCCGCTGCGGCGGCGATCATGCCGTCGTCGACCGTCGTGTAGACGGCGACGCCGGGACCGACGCGGCTCGCGCCGGCGGCCTCGATCAGCGCGCCGACACGCTCGAACATGCCGCCGATCTCCTCCTCGATCTGCGACATCTCGTCGACCTTCGCCGACAGCTGGACGATCGTCAGCTCGGGCAGCGCACCTTCGGTGTATTCGGACATGGGACTCTCCTTCGCGATCAACCGGAGCCTCGTCTCGACCTCACGCAGTCGCTGCCGGTCCGCGTCGATCTGGGCCGCGAGCTCGCCCCGACGCTCACGCAGGAGGCGGGCGACGGCATCCGACGACATCCCGTCGTCGAGCATGACGCCGACCTGCTCCAGCGTGAAGCCGAGGTCCTTCAGCGCGACCAGTCGATTGGCGCGGTCCAACTGCGACGCGGCGTAGGAGCGGTATCCCGAGAAGGGATCGACCCGCTGCGGGCGCAGCAGACCGAGCTGGTCGTAGTGACGCAGCATCCGCACCGAGACGCAGGCGAGGCGGGCGAACTCTCCGATACTCAACATGGTGATCCCAGGCCACAGTCTGACACCGTGTGAGGGTCAAGCCCTGTCCGCGAACGCACCCAGCCCGGTCACGGTGGCGGATGCCGCGTCCCACCGCCGCAGCCCCCGCACCGTCCCGACGATCGGGTCTCCCAGCAGCGGCAGCGCACGCTCGAGGTCCGAGACTTTGATCCGGCGGGCGAGGGTGACGTGCGGCGTCCACTCCCCCGGCGCGGTGTGCGGAGCGTCGTCGCCCGGTCCCGCTGCGGCGTGCACCGCCGCGTGCAGGGCGAGGAGCTCCGCCGACGGGACGACCGAGCGCGCGAGCACCCGCCGCTCCCCCGCCCCGAAGAGCACCACGGCGCCGAGCGTCACAGGGAACGCCGGGGGCAGCGGCATGTGCGCGAGCGTCACCGCGGAACGCACCAGCAGCGTCACGTGCGGCGCATTCGACGGCGACGTGTGCGCCGCGAGGCTCGACAGCCCGGCGTCGGCGAGTGCCTGCCATTCCGCGCGCACGGCGCGCTCGGTCGCCGCATCGAACTCGAGCTCGATGCTGACGACCGGCGCGCCGCGCACCGCGGTCACCAGATGGTGACGCGCTTGTCCTCGTCGAGCCAGAGCTCGTCCGACGGGGTCACCTCGAACGCGGCGTAGAACTCGTCGATGTTGCGCACGATCTGGTTGCAGCGGAACTCGTTCGGCGAGTGCGGGTCGATCGTCAGCAGACGGATCGTCTCGGCATCGCGCCCCTTCTGCTGCCAGATCTGCCCCCAGCTGAGCAGCAGGCGCTGGATGCCGGTGAGTCCGTCGATGACGGGGCCGTCGGCATCCGTCGAGCCGGTCGTCTGCAGGTGCAGGCGGTAGGCCTTGATCGCGATGCCGAGGCCGCCGAGGTCGCCGATGTTCTCGCCGATCGTCAGCGCGCCGTTGACCGTGTGATCGGACGACAGCCCCTGCGGCACGAGCGCGTTGTACTGCTCGATGAGGGTCTTCGTGCGCTCGGTGAACGCCGCACGGTCCTCGTCGGTCCACCAGTCGTTGAGCGCACCGGTGCCGTCGAACGCACTCCCCTGGTCGTCGAAGCCGTGGCCGATCTCGTGGCCGATCACGGCACCGATGCCGCCGTAGTTCGCGGCGGGGTCGCGCTCGAGGTCGAAGAACGGGTGCTGCAGGATCGCGGCGGGGAAGACGATCTCGTTCATCAGCGGGTTGTAGTACGCGTTGACCGTCTGCGGCGTCATGAACCACTCGTCGCGGTCGATGGGCGCCCCGAGCTTCGCGAGCTGCTGGTCGTGCTGCCACGCGTTCGAGCGGCGGACGTTGCCGATGAGGTCGGATGCCTCGATCCCGAGGTCCGAGTAGTCCTTCCACTTCACCGGGTAGCCGACCTTCGGCGTGAACGCCTCGAGCTTCTCGAGCGCGCGCTCGCGGGTCGCGGGCGTCATCCACTCGAGCGACGAGATCGACTGCCGGTAGGCCTCGATGAGGTTGTCGACGAGGACGTCCATCTCCTCCTTCGCCTGCGGCGGGAAGTGCCGCTCGACGTAGACCTTGCCGACCGCTTCGCCGAGGGCGGCCTCGACGAGCGAGACCCCGCGCTTCCAGCGCTCCCGGTTGACGGGGACACCGGTCATCTCGGTGCCGTAGAACGCGAAGTTCGCGTCGACGAACGGCTGCGACAGGAAGGGTGCGGCGGAGCGGATGACCTGCAGGCGCAGCCACGCCTTCCAGTCCTCGAGCCGGTCCTCCACGAGCAGGGTGCCGAGCCCTTCGAAGAAGCTCGGCTGGTTGACGTCGACGTCCTCGATGACGCCGGCCTTGCCGGGGGCGACGGCGTCGCGCCAGGGGGCGAGGTCGACGCCGGTGAGCTGCACCGCGGCATCCCACGTCATCAGGTTGTAGGTCGCGACGGCGTCACGGCTGCGGACGTTGTCCCAGTGGTGCGACGCGATCTCGGTCTCGAGCGCGACGACGCGATCGGCCTGCGCCTCGGCGTCGGCGACGCCCGCGAGTCCGAAGACGGTGGCGACGTAGGCGCGGAACGCCGTGCGCGTCTTCTCGAAGTTGTCGAGGCGGTAGTAGCTCTCGTCGGGGAGCGACAGTCCACCCTGCACGAGGAACATCACGTAGCGCTGCGGATTGCCCGGGTCGGGCTCGATGTAGGTGCCGAAGACCCCCGCGACACCCTCGCGCTCGAGCGTGCCGGCGGTGTGCAGCAGGCTCGGGATGCCGGTGACCGCCTCGACCTGCGCGAGCTGCGGCGCGAGCGCCTCGGCCCCGCGCGCCTCGATCGCCTCGGTGTCCATGAAGCTCGTGAACAGGTCGCCGATCTTGCGGGCCTCCGTGCCCGGCTCGGCGCTGGTGGACTCCTGGATGATCTCGCGCACGTCGTGCTCGGCCTGCTCGGCGATGAGGTGGAACGACCCCCAGCGCGCCTTGTCCTCGGGGATCTCCGTCCGCTCGAGCCAGGCACCGTTGACGTGGCGGAACAGGTCGTCCTGGGGCCGGACGTCGGCGCTCAGCTCGTCGAGCTGGATGCCGGAGGGAAGCGTGTTCTCGGTCATGCGTCCCACCCTATGGCCGCCGCCGACGGGCCGGCCGGGTCACTCGCGGGTGGTCGTGCATCCCTCCGCGACCGGCTCGCCGGCGAACCGCGCCCGGGTCCACTCGAACAGTTCGTCGAGCAGGGGCGAGGGCCGTTCGACCACACCCGCGTGCTCGTAGCCGTCGTAGATGCGGAAGTCGACGTCCTGCCCCGCGGCGCACATCCGCTCGACGAAGTCGGACTGCGTGCCGACCGAGATGACGCTGTCCGCCCCGCCGTGGCCGATGAGCAGCGGTGCGGTCTGCCGGAGCGGTGCGACGTTGTCGCGCAGGTGCACGCCGAGGGGTCCGGATGCCGGTGGCGTCGAGAACAGGCGCGGGTCGCCGCTCATCCCGATCGCCGCGGCCACCGACACCACGATCGCGGGATCGGAGAGGCACCGCTCGGACATCTGCCGCAGCACCGTGTCGGCACCGGGCCTGACGTAGTCGGCGTACTCGACGTCGTCGTAGATGTCGGAGAAGGCGGCGAAGGCGTACGAGGCGAAGATGCTGCCGCCGGTGACCGAGGAGATGTTCTGGACGAGCGCCGGCGGGTCGCTCGCCGGCGCGAGGGCGGCGACGCCCTGCACGAAGACCTCGGGCGCGTACTCCCGGGCCATCGCACCCGCCCAGAGCGCTGCGCCGCCGCCCTGCGAATGGCCCCAGATCACGGCGCGGGACCCGAGGTCGGCCTCCTGCAGCTCACGTGCTGCGCGAACCGCGTCCAGCGACGCGGTCGCGCTCGGCGGCCCGACGAGGTACGGATGCGGCCCCTCCGTGCCGAGGCCGATGTAGTCGGTCGCGACGACGGCCCACCCCTCGCGGATGATCGCGGGCAGGACGTAGAGCGCACCCGACCACAGCCCTCTCGGCTGCAGGGAGGGTGCGCAGTGCTCCGAGAACCCCGTCGTGCCGTGGTTCCAGTCGATGACGGGCCACCGGCCGTCGCCCTCGCGGGGGACGACGACGACGCCGCTCGCGACGCGCACCTCGCCGCTGACGCCGGTGGTCGTGTAGAGGATCCGCCAGGCCTGTGCCGTGTTCGGGATGCCGGAGGTGAACGGCTCCGCCCGCACGAGCCGCCCCGGCTCGCCCGGCATGTCGCGCGGGGCTGCGTAGAACTCGTCGACGACGGTCGATCCTTCGCGCAGCGGCGTCGTGACGACGGCCGTGGTCACGGCGAGCGCGACGGATGCGAGGGCGATCACCGTGCGGCCCCACCGCCGGCGCGGACGGGCCTCGTGACGCTGCTCGGCCGCGGTGTCCCTGCGGCGGCGAAGCCGGGTCCACAGATCGACGACGCCGCTCATGATGAGCCGCGCCCCGAACACGACGGCGACGACGAGCAGCGTGATGTCGGGCCAGAACAGCGCCAGCACACCGAAGATCACGCCGGAGACGGCGAAGGCGGCATCCGCGATGCGCGCGTCCAGCGTCCGTCCCTTCGCGAACACGGCGAACACCCCGGCGACGCCCGCCGCGAGCAGGAGCACGCCGACCAGGGTCGCCATGACGCGGACGGTCAGGCCGGGCGTCAGCAGGACGACGAGCCCGCCGAGCACCCACGCCGCACCGGTGAGCGTGCGCCACCGCGGGCGCGGCCCCTCGCCGTCGCGACCGGTCAGCTCGATGACACCCGTGAGCACCATGCCGCCGCCGATCAGCCACGCCAGCACACCGAGCGCCGTCGTCGGACGGATCACGATCACGACGCCGAGGACGACGGCGCCCGCAGCGACGAGCAGGCGCACCCATTCGGGCAGGCGCGCGTAGAGGCGCCCGAGCGCGAGGCGCTGCAGCAGCCGCATCCGGTCCCTCCTCCGTCCGCGTGGAGGTTCCACGGTAACCGCGGCGGGACGCCGGGCGCCGCCGCTCGACAGCGGGACGGCACTCGTGCAAGGGGCCGCTACAGTGAGCGCCATGGCCCGGGGCGGAACGATGCGCGCGAGCGTGCGCGACGTCGCCGCGCGCGCCGGGGTGTCGACGCAGACCGTCTCGCGCGTCATCAACGACAGCCCGAACCTGCGCCCCGAGACGCGCGCCCGCGTCGAGGCCGCCATGGCCGAGCTCGGCTACCGCGTCAACAACGCCGCGCGCGCGCTCGGCACCGCGACCACCCGCACCGTCGGCGTGGTCGCCTCCGACGCCACCCTGTGGGGTCCGGGTGCCGGCATCGCCGCCCTCGACGCCGCGGCGCGCGAGGCGGACCGCTGGTTGGCGACGGCGTATGCGGATGCCGCGGACCCGGCATCCGTCACTGATGCCGCCCAGCGACTGCTGTCGCAGGGGGTCGACGCGCTGATCGTCGTCGCCGCCCACACCGCCACGCTGCCCGCCCTGCGACAGGTCGCCGGCGACACGCCGCTCGCCGCCCTGCACACCGGTGAGGGCGCCGAGCGCCAGCGGCTCGGCGCCGCGCTCGCGATCGACCACCTCGTGGGGCTCGGGCACCGCCGCATCGCGCTGCTGTCGGGACCCGCGGACTGGCTCGAAGCGACGACCCGCGACGAGGGCGCCGACGGGGCGCTGGCGACCGCCGGCATCCGGCCCGCGGCGACCTGGCGCGGGGACTGGAGCGCCGCCACGGGCGCCGCGGTCGCGCGCGAGGTCGCTGTCGCGGTGCGCGGCGCGTCAGGGCCGACGGCGGTCGCGGCGGCGAACGATCAGATGGCGCTCGGGCTCATCGCTGGACTCGCCGCCGAGGGGATCCGCGTGCCGGAGGACGTCTCGGTGACGGGGTTCGACGACAACGCGGATGCCGCCTTCTACACGCCCGCGCTCACGACGGTCCGCGTCGACACTGCCGGCGAGGCGCGGCGCGTGGTCGCCGAGGCGCTGGGGCTGCCTGCCGCCGGGGCGGTGGCGGAGCCGGTGCTGATCGCGCGCGCGTCGACGGCGGCGCCGCGCGGCTGAGCGCGGTCGTCGCGCAGGGCGGCTGCCGTCGGACCGCGGCCCGAACTCCGGAACGACCGGCGCACCGGGGGCCGAGACGTGCCGACCGGGCGATCCATCCGGAGAACGGTCGACGGCGGAGAGGCCCGGCCTGGCGAAACGGAGATGTTACCGATAACATCTCGCCTATGACCGATCTCGATGAGGCGATCGCCGCCGTCCGCGCGGACGTGGCCGCCCTGCACGCCGAACTCGTCCGCTACGGCCTCGTCATCTGGACCGGGGGCAACGTCTCGGGTCGCGTCCCGGGCGCGGACCTGTTCGTCATCAAGCCGTCCGGCGTCTCGTACGACGACCTCGCGCCCGAGAACATGATCCTGTGCGACCTCGACGGCACCGTCGTCCCCGGCAGCGCCGGGAGCGAGCGCTCGCCCTCGAGCGACACCGCCGCGCACGCCTACGTCTACCGGAACATGCCCGAGGTCGGCGGCGTCGTGCACACGCACTCCCCCTACGCCGTGGCCTGGGCCGCGCGCGGCGAGGAGATCCCGTGCGTCATCACGGGCATGGCCGACGAGTTCGGCGGCCCGATCCCGGTCGGACCGTTCGCGATCATCGGCGACGACTCGATCGGCCGCGGCATCGTCGAGACCCTGAGCGGTCACCGCTCCCGCGCCGTCCTGATGCAGAACCACGGGCCGTTCACGATCGGCGTCAGCGCGAAGGATGCCGTCAAAGCCGCCGTCATGTGCGAGGACGCCGCCCGCACCGTCCACTTCGCCCGGCAGGGCGGCGAGCTGATCCCCATCCCGCAGGACAAGATCGACGCCCTCTACAACCGCTACCAGAACGTGTACGGCCAGAGCACGGACGCCCGCCGATGAGCGCCATCGCCGCCGGCCGGGCCGTGCTGGGCATCGAGCTCGGCTCGACCCGGATCAAGGCGTGCCTCGTCGACGCATCCGACCCCACGGTCGTGCTCGCCGTCGGCAGCCACGAGTGGGAGAACGCGCTCGAGGGCGGAGTCTGGACCTACGCCGAGGACGCCATCTGGTCAGGTCTGCAGGCCGCCTACGCCGACCTCGTCGCCGACGTCCGCCGCCAGGGCGCCGAGCTGACCGACCTCGCCGGCATCGGCGTCTCCGCGATGATGCACGGCTACCTCGCCTTCGACGCCGACGGGACACTGCTCGTCCCGTTCCGAACCTGGCGCAACACCTCGACCGGTGCGGCAGCCGCGGAGCTGACCGACCTGCTGGGCGTGAACATCCCGCTCCGATGGTCGATCGCGCACCTGCACCAGGCCGTCCTCGACGACGAGGCGCATCTCGCCTCCCTCGCGAAGATCACCACCCTCGCCGGGTGGGTGCACGAGAAGCTCACGGGCCGCTTCGCCCTGGGCGTCGGCGACGCGTCGGGAATGTTCCCGATCGGCCCGGACGGCGGCTACGACCGCGACCGCATCGCCGCCTACGACGCGCACGCGGCGGACTTCCTCGCCGGTCGCAGCCTCACGGACCTGCTGCCCGAGGTGCTCCCCGCGGGAGCGGATGCCGGGGCGCTCACCGCGGCAGGCGCCGCCCTGCTCGACCCGACCGGCATCCTCCGTCCCGGCGCGGTCGCCGCTCCCGCCGAGGGCGACGCCGGCACCGGCATGGTCGCCACGAACGCGGTCTCGCCGCGCACCGGCAACGTCAGCGCGGGCACGAGCATCTTCGCGATGGTCGTCCTCGAGCGCCCGCTCGAGCGGGTCCACACCGAGATCGACCTCGTGACGACGCCCGCCGGCGACCCCGTCGCGATGGTGCACTGCAACAACGGCGCGAGCGAGCTCGCCGCGTGGGCGGCGCTGTTCGCGCGGTTCGCCGCGGCATCCGGTCAGTCGCTCTCGTCCGATGCCGTCTACGAGACGCTCCTGCGCGAAGCGCTCGAGGGCGGGTCGGATGCCGGTGGTCTCCTCGCCTACAACCACCTGTCGGGCGAGCCGATCGCCGGCCTCGCCGAGGGGCGCCCCCTGCTCGTCCGCACGCCCGACGCGGACTTCTCGCTCGCGAACCTCATGCGCGCGCAGGTCTACGGCGTGTTCGCGACGCTCGCGATCGGCATGCAGACGCTCGCCGAGGAGGGTGTCGAGCTCGACGCGATGTTCGCGCACGGCGGGGTCTTCCGCACCGCCGGGGTGGCGCAGCGCTTCCTCGCCGGGGCTCTCGACGTGCCCGTCACGGTGGGCGACACCGCCGCCGAGGGCGGCGCGTGGGGCATGGCCGTGCTCGCCGCGTACGCGGTCGCGCGCACTCGGGGGACCCAGGATGCCGCCGGATCGGCGCCCGAGCGACCGGACGCGTCCCCGGACCTCGCCGCGTGGCTCACCGATCGCGTCTTCGCGGGGTCGGCCTCCGACACCGCCACCCCCGAGCCGGCCGACGTCGCCGGGTTCGCCGATTACCTCGCGCGCTACCGCGACGGCCTGGCCGTCGAGGCGGCCGCCGTCACCGCACTGCCGCTCGGCGGCATCCGCTCATCGAAGAACGAAGGAACAGCATGACCCTCTCCACCAGCCTCGAGCAGTACACCGTCTGGTTCGTCACCGGCAGCCAGAACCTCTACGGCGAGGAGACGCTGCGGCAGGTCGCCGAGCAATCGCAGGCCGTCGCCGAGGGCCTCGCGGGCCTGCCCGTGAAGGTCGAGTGGAAGCCCGTCCTGAAGGACTCGGACTCGATCCGCCGCCTCGCCCTCGACGCGAACGCCGACGACTCGGTCATCGGCGTCATCGCGTGGATGCACACGTTCAGCCCCGCGAAGATGTGGATCTCGGGCCTCGACGCGCTCCGCAAGCCGCTCCTGCACCTGCACACGCAGGCGAACGTCGAGCTGCCGTGGAACGACATCGACTTCGACTTCATGAACCTCAACCAGGCCGCCCACGGCGACCGCGAGTTCGGGTACATCCAGACGCGGCTCGGGGTCCCCCGCAAGACCGTCGTCGGTCACGTCTCGAACCCCGTCGTCGTGCAGCAGATCGAGGATTGGGAGCGCGCCGCCGCCGGCTGGCAGGCCGTGAAGACGCTCAAGCTCGCCCGCTTCGGCGACAACATGCGCTACGTCGCCGTCACCGAGGGCGACAAGACCGAGGCCGAGCTGCAGTTCGGCGTGCAGGTCAACACGTGGGGCGTGAACGAACTGGCGGATGCCGTGGCCCAGGCATCCGATGCGCAGATCGACGCGCTCGTCGAGGAGTACGTCGCCTCGTACGACGTGGCCGACGAGCTGCTCCCCGGCGCCGAGCGGCACCAGTCGCTACGCGACGGCGCCGCGATCGAGATCGGGCTGCGCTCGTTCCTTGAGGCCGGCGGCTTCGGTGCGTTCACGACGTCGTTCGAAGACCTCGGCGCGCTGACGCAGCTGCCCGGCCTCGCCGTGCAGCGCCTCATGGCCGAGGGCTACGGCTTCGGCGCCGAAGGCGACTGGAAGACCGCCATCCTCGTGCGTGTCGCGAACGTCATGGGCTCGGGTCTGCCCGGCGGCGCGAGCCTCATGGAGGACTACACCTACGACCTCGTGCCCGGTGCCGAGCGGATCCTGGGGGCGCACATGCTCGAGGTCTCGCCGACGCTCACGACCTCGAAGCCGCGCCTCGAGGTGCACGAGCTGGGCATCGGCGGCAAAGCCGACCCCGTGCGCCTGGTGTTCACGGCGGATGCCGGCCCCGCCCTCGTCGTCGCGATGAGCGACATGCGCGACCGGTTCCGCCTCGTCGCGAACGTCGTCGAGAACGTCGATGCGCCCGACCTGCCCAAGCTCCCCGTCGGCCGCGCCGTCTGGAAGCCCTCGCCCGACTTCGCGACCTCGGCCGCCTGCTGGCTCGCCGCGGGCGCCGCGCACCACACCGTCATGACGACGGCCGTGGGCATCGAGGTGTTCCGCGACTTCGCCGACATCGCCGGCACCGAGCTGCTCGTCATCGACGAGGACACGACGGCGCGCGGGTTCCAGAAGGAGCTCCGCTGGAACCAGGCGTACTACCGCCTCGCACAGGGGCTGTAACCGGAACCGACGACGGCCCCGGCATCCGATGAGGATGCCGGGGCCGTTCTCGTTGCGAAGGGCTCAGTGCCCGCCGTGGCCGGGCATGAAGACCTCGTTGACATTCGCGCCGGGGGCGTCGCTCCCGACGGGGGTCGCGGCCAGCGCGGGCGTCACGATGCCCGAGAGCAGGAACGCGCCGAGGACGAGGCCCCAGACACTCGTGCGGGCGGCGGTCCGGACGGCCGACGGCTCGGGGCGTGCGGCCCGTCGCGCCGTGACGGCCGCGGTCACACCGACGACCAACGACAGCGCGAGCGCGACCGCGACCGGGTAGGCGCTCATCTGCACGGGATTCACCAGGAGCACGGTCGTGGTCGCGGCGATACCGGCCAGCCCGATGATCATGGCCCCGCGCGGGGCGACGAGGCGGCCCTTGGCGAGGGCCACGGCGCCCCAGACGAGTGCCGCGGCCCCCACGGTGACCAGGAGGACGCCGACGCCGCGAGCCGCGACGTCAGCGCCCTTGGTGACGGCGCCCGCGCCGAGTCCGAGCTGCAGGAGTCCGGCGCCCCATGCGGCGAGCGTCGGCCAGGAGCGGACCAGTGCGGACGGCGACATCAGACGGCGGCGCGAGCCGGGACGTTCTTGTCGGCGGCGAGGCCGACACCGAGCAGCACGAGCGCGCTGGCGAGGTGCAGGAAGTGGTCGGCGGCGTTCAGCGCCAGGATGTTCGCGGCGCTGCCTTCGATGAAGAAGCCGACGATGCCGAGCAGCAGGTAGGCGGCACCCACGACGATGTTCACGCCCTTCGCGGCGCGGACGTTCGACAGGCCGCCGATGAGCAGCGCGGCACCGATCAGGAGGTGCGCGATGTTGTGCAGCGGGTTGACCATGAAGATGCCGAGCAGCAGGCCACCTTCGTTGGCGAGGAAGTCGACGCCCGAGGTGACGGTGAACCCGAGCAGGCCGACGAGGATGTAGACCGCGCCGAAGATGACGGCGACGAGGCGGTTGGGTGACTTGGTCATGGGATTGTCCCTCCGTTGGTGCGACGGATGCCGCGGGCCTGCAGACGAGTGGTGCTGCAGATGTTTCGGTGCGACGCCGGGATCGGATTGCAGGCCGGTCGTCGTCGCCGACTGTAGGGAAGACACAACACGATCACGCAGGCCTTGTGTGCCCGTGCGCCGGATGCTATGGGCCGGCTGAACGCTGGCTGTGAGCGCGAGGCGCCGCGCTCAGGAATCGGCGAGGATCGCCGCGGCGGCGCGCAGCCATCGGACCGGGTCCGCCATCGAGGCCGACGCGCCGCCGGCGAGTTCGGTGAGCGACAGCGCACGCGCGAAGCCGGACGTGTCGGCGTCCGCTCCGATCCGTCCCGCCACGAGCGCCGTCGGCACGCCCGAACCGTCCGCAAGGGCGCGCACGAACGCCGGGACCTTGCCTGCCTCGGACTGCCCGTCGAACGATCCCTCCCCCGTGATGACGAGGGATGCCCCGCGCACCGCTGCGCGCAGGCCGATGAGTTCGGCGACCTCGGGCGCCCCGGGCACGAGCGAGGCGCCCCACGCCGCCAGGGCGAAGCCGGTGCCCCCGGCCGCGCCTGCGCCGGGGAGCAGCGGATCCGCCGACGCCCGGTGGGCGGCGATGCAGGCGGCGTACCGCTCGAGCACCCCGTCGACGAGGTCGACGTCGTCACCGGTGAGGCCCTTCTGCGGCCCGAAGACGGCGGCGGCGCCGGACGGGCCGGTCAGCGGGTTGGTGACGTCGCTGAGCACCGTCACGCCGTCCGGCGGCAGGGGGCGCAGGCGCGTGAGGTCGATGGCCGAGACGGCGGCGAGGCCGCGCGCCCCGCGCGGGACGTCCCGCCCGTCCGCGTCGACCATGCGGGCCCCCAGGGCGCGCAGCATCCCACTCCCGCCGTCCGTGGACGCGGATGACCCGATACCCACCACGAGGCGTCGGACCCCCGCGTCGAGGGCGGCGACGATGGCCTCGCCGAAGCCGGTGGTGTCAGCGTCCCACGGCAGCCGATCCTCGCCCAGCAGCTCGATGCCGCTCGTGGACGCCAGCTCGACGACGCCGGTCCCGTCGGGCAGATGCAGCCACGCGGCATCCACCGCAGTCCCGCGAGGGCCGCGCACGCGGACGGGGCGCCGCTCGGCGCCGGGCACCGCCGCGGCGAAGGCGTCGAGCGTCCCCTCCCCGCCGTCGGCCATCGGACGCAGCACGATCTCGGCCGACGCATCGACGTCGAGCCATCCTGCAGCGACGGCGTCCGCCGCTGCGGCAGCGGGCAGGGAGCCCTTGAAGCTGTCGAGCGCGACGACGACCGTCATGCGCGCGGCGGCGTGCTCGCGCGCAGCAGCACCTCGAGTCGCAGGTCGTCGGGGTGCGGCTGCCAGTCCGCGTCGGTCGCGGCGCGGAAGGCGTGATAGCCGACGTCCTCGAGCGGCACGCGGACGGTGGTGAGGTCGGGCGTGACGTCGCGGCCCGTGGGGATGTCGTCGAAGCCGGCCAGAGCGATGTCGGTGCCGGGGGTGCGTCCGGCCTCGCGGAGGGCGGTCAGGGCGCCGATCGCGACGACGTCGCTGATGCCGAAGACGACGGTGCCGGATGCCACGCCGTCGGCGAGCGCTCGGGTCATCGCCGCCTGTCCGGATTCGCGGGTGAAGCCCTCGCGGTAGACGCGCGGCTCGGACCCGCCGGCGGCGGTGAACCCCGCCGTGAAGCCGGCCAGACGCTCGTCGCTGGTGGCGGTGCCCTCGGCGGCGGCGAGGATGACGGCGTCGCGGTAGCCGCGCTCGACGAGCGCGCGACCGAGCGCGTCCGCGCCGGCGCGGTTGTCGAGGATGAGCGACCGGACGTCGTCGACGCCGGGACCGAGGGCGACGACCTGCCCGCCCATGCCGGCGAGGAGCCCGAGCTCGCGGGCGAGTTCGGGGTCGGGCTGCGCCGAGCTGCGCGACGCGGCGAGGATGAGCCCGCGCGGTCGCTGTCCGCGGAGGGCGCGCACGAGGCGGACCTCTCGCGCGGGGTCGCGCTCGGTGATCGCGACGGTCACGACGAGACCCGCCTCGTCGGCGCCGCGGGCCACGCCCGACGCGATGAGGCCGAAGTACGGGTCGGCGATGTCGGCGACGAGCAGCGCGATGATCGCCGATGTGCCCCGGGCGGTCGCCTGCGCGGAGAGGTTGGCGGTGTAACCGAGCCGCGCGGCGGCAGCCTCGACCCGCTCGCGATACGAGTCGGCGACCTTGCGCGTCGATCCGTTCAGCGCGCGGGACGCGGTCGCGAGCGAGACGCCCGCCTCACGGGCGACGTCGTCGAGGGTGACGGCACTCAGCGTGGCCGGTCGGCGCAGGGTGCGGTCGGTCATGAAGCGAAGTCTAGGGTGCTCGCGTCAGCGACCGAGGTGCGGCGAGACGGATGCCGCGAAGCCCGCCGCCGTGCGCTGTACCGCCTCGAGCGGGTCGGTCGCCCAGACGTCCGCGTTGAAGATCTCGACCTCGACGTCGCCGGTGTATCCGGTGTCCGTCACGGCCCGCGTGAGGGCGGCCAGATCGATGACGCCGTCGCCCGGGTAGTGGCGCCCGAGCAGGACGTCGGCGGGCAGCGGCGTCTTCCAGTCGCAGACCTGATACGTCGCGATACGACCCTCTCGGCCGGCACGCTCGATGGCGTCGTACACGTCCGGGTCCCAGAAGACGTGGAACGTGTCGACGGTGACACCGACGACCGACGGATCGAAGTCCGCCGCAATGTCGAGTGCCTGGCCGAGCGTCGAGACCACGCAGCGATCGGTCGCGTACATCGGGTGCAGCGGCTCGATCGCGAGGGTGACCCCGGCCGCCGCGGCGTGCGGGGCGAGCTCGCCGATCGCGTCGCGGACCCGCTCACGCGCGCCGCGCAGGTCGCGGGAGCCCTCGGGCAGACCACCGGCCACGAGGACGAGGACGGCCTCCGAGCCGGGAGCGCCCGCCGCCGCGAGGACCGCCGCCTCGTCGATCGCGACGAGGTTGTCGTCGATCGAGGCGCGGCGCGCAGCGCCCTCGGGCATCGTGAAGAACCCGGAGCGGCAGTGGGTCGAGAAGCGCAGCCCCGAGTCGGTGAGCATGGATGCGGCGGTGGCGAGGCCGACCTCCTGCACCGGCTCGCGCCACAGGCCGATCGAGCGGACGCCGGCAGCCGCGGTCACCCGCAGCGCGGTCGCGAGGTCGGCGTGCTTGATCGTGCCCTGGTTGATCGACAGGCGCGGGTGGACCGCGGTCGAGTCGGAATCGGCGAGGGGGCCGGCGAGCGTGGTCATGCGTCGATTCCGTTCAGTCGCAGCATCCCGTTCCAGCGTTCAGCCGCCAGCTCGGGTCGTTCGAACGCCTTCGCCTCGTTCGCCAGCTCGACGATCCGTGACAGGTGCGGAAGACTCCGCGCCGAGTGCAGACCGCCGACCATCTGGAAGGCGGGCTGGTGCCCATTGAGCCAGGCGAGGAAGGCGACGCCTGTCTTGTAGTAGAAGGTCGGCGCCGCGAAGACTTGTCGGGACAGCGCCTCGGTCGGCGCGAGCACCTCGAGGTAGCGGGCGGGATCATTCGCGTCGAGCGCCTGGATGGCTGCGGAGGCCACCGGTGTGAGCGCCGCGAACGCGCCGAGCAGGGCGTCCGAGTGCTGACGGGCGGATGCCGGGTCGCGCCGGGGCTGCGGGGCGTCCGGCACGTCTGCGCCGCCGATGAGCCCGACGTAGTTGAAGTCGTCGCCCGTGAACATCCGGACCGATTCGGGCAGCCGCTCGCGCACCGCGACCTCGGAGTCCGCGTCGAGCAGGCTCATCTTGACACCGGCGACCTTGTCGACGTTCGCCTCGATGATCTCGAGCAGGACGGCGGATGCGGTCTGCCAGTCGGTCGCGCCGAAGTAGCCCGCGAGCTGCGGGTCGAACGCCGTGCCGAGCCAGTGGAGCACGACCGGGGCGCTCGCACGCGACAGGACCGCGTCGTAGACCCGTCGGTAGTCCTCCGCGCCGGTGGCGACGCGCGCCAGGTGGCGGGAGGCCATCAGCACCGGACCCGCACCCTGCTCCTCGGTGAAGTGGAGCTGCGAGAGGTAGGCGTCCCGCACCTGGTCGAGGGTGATGCGCTCGTCCTCGACGTGGTCGGTGTTGACGCCGACCACGACCGACCCGCCCTCCTCACGGGCGACCTCCGCGGAACGCGAGATGAGCTCGCGGGTGGCCGCGGCATCCAACCCCATGTTGCGCTGCGCCGTGTCCATCGCATCCGCGACGCCCAGGCCCCAGGAGTAGACGTTGCGCCGGAAGGCGAGCGTGGCGTCCCAGTCGATGTCGGCAGGCTGTCCCGGCGTGTTGTCCGCGTGCGTGTGCGGCACGACGTGCGCGGCCGCATAGGCGACGCGGCTGCGAAGGGCCCCCTCGGGACGCGTGAAGCCGGAGGTGTCGACGAGCGGGACGCGTCGGAGCGCCCCGTCGCCGGCGAGCAGGGTGAGGTCGGTCATGGCGCTCAGTCCAGCGAGAGGGCGGGCAGTTCGACCTTGCGGCCCTCGCGGCTCGACTGCAGACCCGCCTCGGCGAGCTGCACGCCGCGCGCACCCGCGAGGAGGTCGAACTCGTAGTCGGTGCCCAGGGCGTACGAGACGAGGAACTCCTCCCACTGCTGACGGAAGCCGTTGAGGAAGACGTCGTTCGTCGGGATCTGCTGCCAGTCGGCGTCGTAGTCGTGCGTGTCCTCGAGGTCGGGGTTCCACACCGGCTTCGGGGTCGCGTTGCGGGGCTGGATCTTCGCGCCGAACAGGCCCACGACGGCGGAGCCGTGGGTGCCGTCGACGTGGAACTCGACGAGCTCGTCGCGGTTGACGCGGACGGTCCACGAGGAGTTGATCTGCGCGACGATGTCACCCTCGAGCTCGAACACGCCGTAGGCGGCGTCCTCGGCGGTGGCGGTGTAGTGCTCGCCCTTCTCGTCCCAGCGGTCCGCGATGTGGACGGCTGCCTGGGCGTAGACGGACTTGACCTCGCCGAAGAGGTTCTCGAGCACGTAGTTCCAGTGCGGGAACATGTCGACGATGATGCCGCCGCCGTCCTCGGCGCGGTAGTTCCACGACGGACGCTGCGCGGGCTGCCAGTCGCCTTCGAAGACCCAGTAGCCGAACTCGCCGCGGACGGAGAGGATGCGGCCGAAGAAGCCCGAGTCGATGAGGCGCTTCAGCTTCTGCAGGCCGGGCAGGTACAGCTTGTCGTGCACGACGCCGGTCTTGACGCCGGCCTCGGCGGCGAGCTTCGCGAGCTCGAGCGCCTCCTCGACCGACTCGGCGGTCGGCTTCTCGGTGTAGATGGTCTTGCCGGCGGCGATCGCCTTGCGGAGCGCCGTCGCGCGGGCCTTCGTCACGAGGAAGTCGGCGTAGATCTCCCAGCGGGGGTCGGCGAGCGCGGCATCCAGGTCGGTCGTGTAGTCCTCGATGCCGTGCTTCGCGGCGAGCTCGGCGAGCTTCGCCTCGCTGCGGCCGACGAGCAGCGGCTTGACGGTGACCTTCGAGCCGTCGGGAAGCTCGATACCGCCCTGCTCGCGGATCGCGAGGATCGAGCGCACCAGGTGCTGGCGGTACCCCATGCGGCCCGAGACGCCGTTCATGATGATGCCGATCTCGCGGACCTGAGGGCCGGCGACGGGCGCGGCGGGCGCGGGGGCGGTGATGGTCGTCTCTGACACGGTGGAGTCCTTCGTGGTCTGGGACGCCGACCCGCAGTGAGGCGGGTAAGCGCTTTCCGGTTGATTCAGTGTGGCATGGGAATGCGCTTACCGCAAGCGTTCCCGCCGGTCCTTCACGCCAGCCGCACGGCCGCCCAACTCACCGGCGGCAACGGGATCTGGAGGACGCCGTCATCGAGCACGGCACCCTCCAGCGGGCGGGTGCCCACCCGCTCGGGGTCGGCGAGCGTGTTCGCGGCGTACATGTCGTCCTCGTGCAGCAGGTGCGTCTCGACGAGCGCGGGCGCCCGCCCGAGGTCGCGGACCAGGCCCGATACGTCGATGCGGACGGTCGAGGCGTCCGACACCGACCGGTTCACGACGAAGACGCTCGCGCCGTCGTCGTCGAGCGTGGCGACCGCGTTGACCGTGGGCACCTCGCCGAATCGCGCGCTCGTGAACGTCGACGTCACGAGGGGCAGCCGGACGACGCGGTCGCCGGCGAGACGCGACGTGATCGAGAACGGGAAGAACGTCGTCTGCCGCCACGCCGGACCACCCGGCTCGGTCATGATCGGGGCGATGACGTTGACGAGCTGCGCGAGGGATGCCGAACGCACCCGGTCCGCATGCTGCAGCAGTGTGATCAGCAGATCGCCGAAGACGACCGCGTCGAGGGCGTGGTAGCGATCCTCGAGCAGACGCGGTGCGACCGGCCATCCCGACTCGGCGGGCTTGTCGTCCTGGTCGCCGTTCTCGTCGAACAGGTACCAGACGTTCCACTCGTCGAACGAGATCATGATGCGCTTGTCGCTCTTCTTCGTCGCGGCGACGGCATCCGCCACGGCGACGACGGATTCGATGAATCGCGACATGTCGATGCCCGAGGCGAGGAACTCCTGTGCGTCCCCGCCGCGCTCCTGGTAATAGGAGTGGCACGAGATGAAGTCGACGTCGTCGAACGTGTGCTCGAGCACCGTGCGCTCCCACGAGCCGAAGGTCGGCATCCCGCTGCCGGACGAACCGCACACCACGAGCTCGATGCTCGGGTCGAGCTGGCGCATCGCCTTCGCCGTCTGCGCGGCGAGCTTGCCGTAGTCGTCGGCGTTCCGGTGACCGAGCTGCCACGGCCCGTCCATCTCATTGCCGAGACACCACATCCGGACGCCGAACGGCGATGCGGCGCCGTTCGCGGCGCGCTGCCGGGTCCAGGCGGTGTCGGCGTCCGCGTTGGCGTACTCGAGCAGGTCCAGCGCCTCGAGGGTGCCCCGGGTGCCGAGGTTCACCGCCAGCATGAGGTCGCTGCCCACGAGGTCGAGCCACTGCGCGAACTCGTGCAGACCGACCTCGTTCGTCTCGGTCGAGTGCCAGGCCAGGTCGAGCCGGCGGGGCCGCTGCTCGCGCGGACCGACACCGTCCTCCCAGCGGTACCCCGAGACGAAGTTGCCGCCCGGGTAGCGGATGGTCGACACGCCCAGCTCGCGGACGAGCTGCACGACGTCCTGACGGAAGCCGTCGGCGTCCGCACTCGGGTGACTCGGCTCGTGGATGCCGTCGTAGATGTGACGCCCGAGGTGCTCGACGAAGCCGCCGAAGATCCGGCGATCGATGTCCGTGTGCGCGGTGCGCGGGTCGAGGTGGCCGTGAATGGTCACGAGGTCCTTCCGGAGGAGGTCGCGGGCGGAGCCGTCAGCGCCGGGCGGCGCGACGCGGGCGCTCGGGCACCGCGACCGCGGCGAGCGCCGCGCACCCGAGGGCGGCGGGCAAGAGGGGGACGAGCACCCAGGTGAGCACGACGACGAACCCCGCCGCGGCCAAGAGATAGAGCGCGCCCGCGGGGTCGGCCGCGACCGCTGCGGGCACCCGTCGGACGGCGCCGCGCCAGCCGAGCTCGGGGGTCCACGCGGACGCGGCGGCGAGCAGGGCGACGGCGAGCGCGGCGAGCCCCGCCCAGCCGACCACCTCGATGACCGCGCCGCCGGGCAGGAACCCGGAGCGGGCGACGTCGATGTCGATCAGGAGCGCGACGACGCCGACGACCACGACGACGCCGACGACGAGTCCCGAGCCGATCCCGGCACGGACGTCGGCCCAGAACAGCGACACCCGCGAGTCCTCGGCCGCGATGAAGCGGCGGAGGTGGCGGATGCCGGCGGCCACCGCGATCGGCAGGGTCACCAGCGGCATCCCGACCAGTGTGATCAGCAGACCCGTCAGCAGCACCTCGCCCAGCAGGGCGAAGCGTGCTGCCGCACCGGGGAACCGGGCGGGCGCGCGCTCCTCGAGCGTCGGCCCGCTGCCGGTGCGGTCGGCGCGGACGGCCGCGCGCACGGCACGCCGTTCGGATCCGCGGGTGAGGCTCATGCTCAGCCCTTGAGTCCCTGCGTGGCGACGCCGTCGACGAGGAAGCGCTGGAAGACGAGGAAGAAGATGAGCACCGGGAGGAGCGCCAGGAACGAGGCCGTCACGGTGGCGCCGTAGTCGCTCGTCGACGACTGGTCGTTGTAGAGGCGCAGCGCGATCGGCAGCGGGTAGTTCTCGGGGCTCGTCAGGTACAGCAGCGGCCCGAGGAAGTCGTTCCACGACCAGATGAAGGCGAAGATGGCGCAGGTGATGAGCGCGGGCTTCACGAGCGGAAGGATGATCGCCCAGAAGATGCGCACGTGCCCCGCGCCGTCGATGCGCGCAGCCTCGTCCATGTCGCGCGGCATCTGGCGCATGAACTGCACCAGCAGGAAGACGAAGAACGCCTCGGTCGCGAGGAACTTCGGCAGGATCAGCGGCCAGAACGTGTCGACCAGACCGAAGTTGTTGAAGAGGATGTACTGCGGGATGATCACGACGTGGAACGGCAGCAGCAGCGTGCCGATCATCGCGGCGAACAGGATGCCGAGCCCCTTGAACTGGATGCGCGCGAAGGCGTAGGCCGCGAGCGCGCTCGAGAGCACGGTGCCCACCACCGCCGCCACGGCGAGGATGAGGGAGTTCCAGAAGAACTTCCAGAGCGGCACGCCCGCGATGCCCTCGAGCACTTTGGTGTAGTTGTCGAACGTGGGTGAGTTCGGCAGCAGCCCGGAGTTCTGCCCGAACTCACCGTTGGGCTTGAAGGTCGAGAACGCGAGCCACACGAGCGGGTAGAGCACGAGCGCCGTGAGGGCGATCAGCCCGATCAGCCAGACCACGGTCTGCCAGGTCTTGCGATTGACCTTCTTGCGGGGCGGGGCCGGGATGGTCTGCTGGGCGGCGAAGACGGGGGTGGATGCCGCGCCCGAGGTCGTGGCGACGTTGGAGGTGCTCATCGGTTGTCTCCTGCGTAGTGCACCCAGGAGCGCTGGGTGCGGAAGAGGATGAAGGCGATGACGGCGACGACGACCAGCAGCACCCACGCGATCGCGGCCGCGTAGCCCATCTGCCCGTCGGCGAAGCCGCGCTTGTAGAGGTAGAGGGTGATGAAGTTGGTCATCCCCGCGGGCCCGCCGGAGCCGTTCGAGATGATGTAGGCCGAGGCGAACACCTGGAACGCGCCGATGAGGCCCAGCAGCAGGTTGAAGAAGATGACCGGCGACAGCATCGGCAGGGTCACGGCGCGGAAGCGGTGCCACGATCCGGCGCCGTCCATCTCGGCCGCCTCGTACAGCTCCTTCGGGATCTGCTTGAGTCCGGCGAGGAAGATGACCATCGTCGCGCCGAACTGCCAGATCGACAGGACGATCATCGCGGGCAGGACGAGGTCGGGGTTGCCGATCCATCCGCCGAGGTCGAGTCCGAAGAACGACAGCGACGAGTCGACCGGGCCGTCGCCGGCGAACATGGCGCGCCAGACGATGGCGACCGACACCGAGCCGCCGATGAGCGACGGCGCGTAGAACGCCGACCGGAAGAAGCCCGAGCCCTTGTCGCGGAAGTTCAGCAGCATGGCCACGAGCAGGGCCGCGGCGAGGGTGATGGGCGTTCCCACCAGCACGTAGATCAGGGTGATCTGCGCGGACTGGATGAACTGCGGGTCGTTCGTGAACAGCCGGATGTAGTTGTCGAGACCGACCCACGACGGCGGCTGGAAGATGTTGTACCGCGTGAACGACAGGTACAGGGAGTAGACCATCGGGATGATGGTCAGCCCGAAGAAGCCGATGAGCCACGGAACGAGGAACCCGTAGCCGGCGAGGGTCTCCTTGCGGGAACGGGACCGCTGGCCGGGACGGCTGAGGCTCTCGGGGCGTCGCTTCCGGACGAGGTCGCGGCGGCGCTTGTCGCCGGTGACGATCACTCTCGTGGCTGTGGTGCTCACGTCGGGCTCCTGGATTCGGGGGGCGGAGGATGGGCGTGGGGCCCGGGCGCACTGCACCCGGGCCCCACGGGTCATCACTGGTTGAGGACGACGTCCATCTCGGTGAAGAACTGCGAGACGGCCTCGTCGACGGTGATGGTGCCGAAGTTCAGCTCCACACCCAGCTGACGGAACTTCTCCTCCAGCGTGCCGTAGCCGACGATCGGCACCGGCGGAGCGTCGCCGAGGCGGTCCGCGATGGCCTCTTCGTGCGCCTGGACCTGCTGGCTCAGCGGGTCGAGGTCAGCGGCTTCGAGTGCGGTCTCGGATGCGGGGAGGCCACGGTTCGTGCCGAAGATCGCACCCGCCTCGGGCGAGTTCACGAGGAAGTCGACGAGGGTCGCAGCCGCCTCGGGAGCGTCGGTGTTGGCGGCGATGGTGTGCAGCATCGACGGCTTCAGGTAGAGGTCCTTCGCGCCTTCCTCGGTGACGGGCGGGGCGAGCAGGTTCAGCTCGGTGAAGCCTTCACCCAGGTTGCCGAGGTAGCCGGCACCGAAGTTGTCCCACGTCAGCTCACTGGCGGTGGTGGCGGTGTCGAAGGGGCCGAGGGGCAGGGCCTCCTCCACCGTCTGCTGCGGCACGCCGATGCCGTCGCGGATCTCCTGGCCCTCTTCCCAGAACGCCTTCAGACGCGCCTCGTCGAACTGGGGCTCGCCCTCCTCGTTGAAGAGGTTGCCGCCCTCGGCGCGCAGCTGCAGCTCGAAGTTCTGGATGCGGCCGGTGTAGTCGCTGCCGCCCCAGACGTCGCCGCCGGCGGCCTCGGTGACCTCCGCCATCCAGGCGGTGTAGTCGGCCCAGGAGCCGCCAGCGAAGTCCTCGACGCCCGCCTCCTCCAGCAGGACCGGGTTGGTGAACAGGCCCCAGGCGTTGGTGGACGTCGCGATGCCGTAGGTGGTGTCGCCCACCTTGCCGACGTCGAGGATGTTCTGCGGCAGGGGGTCGGTCTGGATGATTCCGCCCAGGAAGGGGTCGAGGTCGAGGAGCAGACCGTTCTCGGAGTACTGACGGAGGTAGGAGTAGTCGAACTGCATCACGTCGGGCAGGTTCTTGCCCGCGGCCTCGGTCTGACGCTTCTCCCAGAACTCGGGGAAGGCGAGGAAGGTCGGGTTGACCGTGATGTTCGGGTATTCCTCGTTGAACGCCTCGATGGCCTGGTTGTACAGGTCCGCGCGCACGTCGTTGCCCCAGAACGCGAGATCGAGGGTGACCTCTTCTTCCGGGTTGTACGTGCCCGCGGGCTCCGGCGATCCGGCGCAGCCGGCGAGGGCGATGGCCGAGCCGGTCGCGAGTGCGACGGCTGCGAGTGCCCGCTTGCTGATGAACATCCTTGTCCTCTCTCGAACGTCCGCGTTACGAGTGTCCGCGGACGTCGTGGTCCGTGTTGGCGGTCGCGCTCTCGGTGCAGCTGGCTGTGTCGGGAAAGCGCTTGCCGCCCACGGTACCGCTCACTGAAACGTTTTGCAAGAGAATCGGGAAAGCGATTTCCAACCTTCCACCGCCGATTGGGACCGGTAACACGAATGCTACCGATCGGCGCGCGGTCAGCCCGCGGTCGTCACCAGACCGTGATCGCCCACCTCGAGGCGCACACGGTAGATCGCGCAGCGACGGTCGTCGATGTCGTCCGCGTCCTCGTCGGGGACGTAGGCGCGCGTCGGGTGCCCGAAGAAGTAGAACCACACGTCATCCCCCACGCGGACCGGGGCGCCGTGGTGGCCGAACCCGGGACCGGGCACCTCGCCCGCTCCGAGGATGACGTCGTCGGGTCCGCCCTGTCGGCGCCAGTGCACCGCGTCATCCGAGACGTGCACGGCCATGCCGCGCCATTCGTCGACGATCATCCACCAGCGACCCGCCAGCTCGAACACCGACGGGCCCTCGTGCGCCGTGCCCCCGATGGCGATGCCGCCCTGACGCCAGGTGTCGAGGTCGTCCGAGACGGCGACCTTCGTCACCGAGTCGGCTGCCTCGTCCTTCCACCAGAGGCGCCACGACCCACCGGGCACCCGGGCCACGGCGGCGTCGATCACCCGGTCGCTGCCGAGGTCGATCGGGCCCTCGCGGCGCCACGACCGCAGGTCGTCGGAACGGTATTCGACGATCGTCCTCGCGTGCCCCGGCCACCGGTCGGGCACGCCGTCGATCTCCGTCAGGTACATGCGCCAGCGCTGCCCGTCGTGGACGACCTCGGGCGCCCAGTGGGTGCGATCGGTCGCCGGCGGAGGTCCGCTCCGATCGAGGTCGAGGCCGCCGCGCACCGGCTCGAGCGTTCCCGCGTACTCCCAGCGCAGGCCGTCACCGGACTGCGCCACCCCGATGCGGCTGCCGTGGACCCACGCGACGCCCGGTCCGGGGTCGGGATGCGTCGCTCGGCGCTGCGTGTAGAACATCCACCAGGTGCCGCCCTCGATGACCACGACGGGATCGGTGGCGCCGTCGTAGACGGGGTCGCGGTACAGCTCCGCGATGGTCACGTCCGCTCTCCCTGGAGTCCCGGCCGCATGTCCGTGACGGGGCTCTCAAGGCCCGCGCGATGCGTCGGGTGCGCGGCCAGCGCCGCGGGCGTGACGACGGCCCCGTCGGCGGCCGCCGAGGCGTAGATCGCCGTCACCAGCTCGAACGAGCGCGCCGGCTCGTCGGCGGTCGGCGGCAGCGGATCACCCGACAGCAGCGCGTCGAACACGTCGCGCAGAAGCGGGGCGTGGTCGCTGCGCTCTTCGACGTCCGGCAACCGCCAGGCCTCCGCCTCGCCCTCGAAGCCCGGGGCGGGGGTGATCGCCCAGTTCTCGTGCCCGTGACCGTAGAGGTGGTCGACCGTGACGGTCGCCTTCTGGGTGTCGATGCGGATCGAGCTCGTCTGCCGCGGCGACACGGCGCTCGTGAGCACCTGCGCCACGACACCGCTCGCGAAGGTCACGGTGGCGGTCGAGGCATCCTCGGTCTCGGTCTCGCGATCGAGACGCCACAGCCGGCCCTGCACCGTGGCCCAGTCGCCGAGGAGGTAGGCGAGCAGGTCGAGCTGGTGGATGCCGTGGCCCAGGGTGGTCCCGCCGCCCTCGGTCCTCCACGTGCCCCGCCAATCGACGGCGAAGTAGTCCTCGCCCCGGAACCAGAGCGTGTGGCAGGCGGCGAGCAGCGGCCTGCCGAGCGCGCCGGAGCGCAGGAGCCCGCGCACGTGGGCGGCGGCGGTGCCGGTGCGCTGCTGGAAGACGACCGCGAGACGACGGCCGGTGCGTTCGGCGGCACCCCGCATCCGGTCGAGCTCTTCGAGCGAGGGTGCCGGCGGCTTCTCCACGACGACGTGCGCACCGGCTTCGAGGCTCGCGACCGCCTGCTCGGCGTGCACGGCCGGCGGCGTGCAGATGAGGACGACGTCGGGCCGCTCGGCGGCGAGCAGCGCGTCGAGGTCGTCGTAGACCGCCGCTTCTCCCCACTCCCGGGCGAACGCGTCGGCGGCCTCGCGCCGGTGGTCGGTGACGGCCACGAGCTCGGCACGGGGGTGTGCGGCGACGGCCCGCGCGTGCAGGTGCGCGACGCTGCCCGTGCCGATGAGGGCGCAGCGGAGGGTGGTGGTCATGCGGATGCCTCCCGGGTGTGGGTCATGCCAGGCCGGCTTGGGTGAGGTGCAGGTGCGCGTAGCGGCCGCCGCGCTCGAGCAGCTCGGCGTGCGAGCCCTGCTCGACGATGCGGCCGCCCTCGAGGACGACGATCGTGTCGGCCTGCCGCACCGTCGAGAGGCGGTGGGCGACGACGAGGGTGGTGCGACCCTGCATGAGACGCCCGAGCGCGTCTTTCACGAGCTCCTCCGACTCGGGGTCGAGCGCGCTGGTCGCCTCGTCGAGCAGCAGGATGCGGGGGTCCCGCACGAGGGCCCGGGCGATGGCCAGGCGCTGACGCTGCCCGCCCGAGAGCCGCGCGCCGCGCTCGCCCACGACGGTGTCCCACCCGTGGGGCTGATCCTGGACGAACTGCCACGCGTTGGCATCGCGCAGGGCCCGCTCGATACGGGCGTCGTCGACGTCGCGCAGGCCGTACGCGACGTTCTCGCGGATCGTGCCTTCGAACAGCACCGACTCCTGCGGCACGACCGAGACGAATCGCCGTACGGTCCGGAGGTCGAGCTCCTGCATGTCGCGACCGTCGAGGAGGATCCGCCCCGAGGTCGGTCGGAGGAACCCGAGGACGAGATTCAGCATCGTCGACTTGCCCGACCCCGACGAGCCGACGAAGGCGACCGTGGCGCCGGCGGGGATGCGCAGGTCGATCCGGTGCAGCGCGTCGTCGCCCGCCCCGGCGTACCGGTGCGACGCCGCGTGCAGGTCGATCTCGCCCGAGACGTCGGCGACGGCATCCCGGCCCTCGTTCAGCTCGAGGTCGGGCTCCTGCAGCACCTCGGCGATCGACCGCACCGACTCGAGACCACGCGCGCCGACCGGGATGAGCATGAGCAGCTGGGTGAGCCCCTGCGTCAGCAGGGTGAAGTAGGTCGACAGCAGCACGACCTCGCCGGGGGTGATGGGCAGGACCCCGGTGAGGGAGAACAGGGCGGCGAGGACGAGGCATCCCACCCCCAGCAGCTGCATCGCGACCCACGAGATGGAGGCGACGTGGCCGTTGAGCATGTCGAGATGGAGCCCTGCCCGGCGCACGCCGTCGGCGCCGTGCGCGACGCGCGTGACCGCGGTCTCCTCGAGGCCGTGCGCCCGGGTGACGGGGATGAGGGATGCCATCTCGCCGACGCGCGAGGACAGCACCTCGACCTCGCGCCGGAACGTCTCGTTGCGCGCGCGTGAGCGGTTGCGCATGCCGTAGCGGATGCCGATCGCGATCGGGACGGCGAGCGCGTAGACCGGGAGGAACTGCGGCACGGCCACCGCGGTCATCGACAGCGCGCCGGCCATGACCATGATCGCCGACAGGAGCGGATGCGTCACCTGCTGCAGCATCAGTTCGACGTTCTCGACGTCGCGGACGACCTTGGTCTGCACCAGGGACGAGCTCGTGCGCGAGTGGTAGCCGATCGACAGGCTCTGCAGGTGCGCGGCGAGGGCGTTGCGCAGATCGGCGCCGGTGTCGCGGACGACCGTCATGAAGTTGCGCGTGTAGACGATGTGGTTCGGGTAGTTCTGCAGCAGCAGGACGGCGGCGACCGCGAACCACCACGCGACCTGCGAGACCTCGCCGTCGTCCGCGACGATGTCGATGATCGCGGCCGTCACGACGGGCAGGAACCAGAGCGGCACCTCTTTGAGCGCGAAGGCGAGCACGGCCACCGAGATGCGGCCGGGACGACGCGCGAGGAGGCGGAGGATCGACCGCGCGGGGTGAGCACCGTCGATCATCCCGCTCACGCGGGAAAGCGTTTTCCTACCCATGACTCCATCGTATTCTGCCGAGGCGGGTGACGACCAGCCCGAACCGGCTCACGAGCCGAACGGGCGACCTTGGCGAGTGTGGCAGAGAATTCGAGGCGCATCGCCCACCTCGGCATCCACTCCTGCGCATCAGATTCGGAGCATGTCGCCGGATTCGGAACACACCCGCGTCCCTGGTCCGAATCCGACGCACATCTCCGAATCCGACGCCCCGGCAGGCCCCCACCCGCCTCTCAGCCGAACGCGCGCGCCGCCGGCCGGTGCAGCCCGGCGAACTCCGCGGTCGGCCACTGCGGATCCACCGTCAGCACCTCGATGCCCGCCTCGGTGACCAGGACGGTGTCCTCGACCTTGGCGCCGGGCGCGCTGGGGTTCCACGCGAACGCGTGGGCCGACGCCACGGCATCCGTCGTCAGCGGCGTCGCGCGGGGGTCGCGACCGGCGTACCCGGTCGGCCCGCCCTGGTGATGCTTCGTCCACTCGTCCGCGTCGAAGCCCGCCGCCGCGTACCCCGCGGTCCCCGCGGCGAACACCTCGTCGAGCCGCGCGCCCGGGCGGGTCGCGGCGAAGAACGCCGCCTCCACCTCGAGGATCCGCTCATCACCGTCGCCCGCGTCGCCGACCCACCGGGTCGCGTTGGCGATGAGGCCGTGCCGCCGCCCGCACACGACGAGCATCGCCCGACGCCCGAGCACGCCGTCGGCGGGGAGGGGATGCCGGTGGGGCAGCCGCTCCTCCCCCGCGACCAGGATCACGAGCGGGTCGATCCCGCGCGCCACGAGACCCGACGCGAGCCCGGCCGCGGCCGAACGTTCGGTCGACGACGCACCCAGCTCCCGCGCGACGGCCGTCAGCACCTCCGCAGTTTCGCGTCCGAGGGCCCGATAGCGGTCCGTCTCCGCCGGCAGCAGCGCCGCACGCGCCGCTCGCAGCAGGGGCGCCACCTCGCCCTCCCGCCCGACGGGCCCCGCCGCGGCGGCGGCGACCGCCGGGGGCGTCCGCCACGGAACCGCGACCAGGCGCGCGGCATCCGACTCGAGCAGCTCCTCAGCGACCAGCCGGTCGACCTCGTTCGCCGCGACGAAGAGGGTGTCGCCGTCGTCGTCGACGCGGACGGCGAGTACCGGCGGTCCGGCCAGCGACACGTGCGTCCGGGCCCCGTCGAGGTACCACGCCAGCGCCTCGTGCGAATCGAGCAGCAGCGCCGCACCACCCGCCTCGTCGCGGAGGCGCTGCAGCCGCCGTTGCTTCTCTGCGCGGTCGGCGGGGGACGGTCGCATGATCCTCCTCGGTCGTGGGCATCCACCCGCGAAGCTGCCGGCGAAACGTTTTCTCGTAGTATGTCGGATGCCTCGGAAGGAGACGCCATGGCGAAGTCCACCCGCACGACGATCACCGAGGTCGCGCGCCGCGCAGAGGTGTCGCTGTCGACAGTCTCGCGCGTCATGAACGGCAACCCGACGGTGGATCCCGCGCTGGCGGAGCGCGTGCGCATCATCGCCGCGGAGCTCGGGTACACCGCGAATCCCGTCGCTCGCTCGCTCGTGCTCGGCCGCACCCAGACGGTGGCCGTCGTGGTCCCCGATCTCGGCAACCCCACCTTCCAGACCGTGCTCCGCGGCATCTCGGCGGCGGCCGCCGCCGACGGCTTCCACGTCCTCGTCGCCGATTCCGCAGAACACGTCGCCGACGAGGCCGCGATCGCCAGCGCGACACGTCGGCGCACGGACGGGGTCATCCTGTGCGCGCCGCGGATGCCGCAGGCCGAGCTCGACGGCCTGCTCCCCGCACTCGCTCCGGTCGTCGTCGTGAACCGGCCGGCCCAGGTCGCGGCTCCCACGGTGGCCGCGGACTACGAGGTCGGGATGCACCAGCTGCTCTCCCATCTGCTCGAGCTCGGCCACCGCCGGATCGCCTACCTGTCGGGGACCGTCGCGAGCGCCTCCGGCGCGGCCCGCCGCCGCGCGATCGACCGCGTGCTCGACGGGCGTCCCGATGTCGAGGTCGTCGAGATCACCGCCGGCGTCGACGTCGACAGCGGCGCGGCTGCGCTCGATGCCGTGCTCGCGGCATCCGTGACCGCGGCACTCGGCTTCAACGACCTCGTCGCGCTCGGCCTGCTGTCGGCGGCGCTCGAGCGGGGCCTTTCGATCCCCCGCGACCTCTCGATCGCCGGCTTCGACGACATCCCCTACGCGCGCTTCGCGACACCCTCGCTGACGACGGTCGCCGTGCCCGCCCTCGAGCTCGGCGGCGATGCCTGGGGGGCGATGACGGCACTGCTGGACGGATCGGATGCCCCGGCCTCGGTGGTGCGCGAGCCGGCGGTCGTCGTGCGCAGCAGCACCGGGACGGCTCCCGCCTGACCCCGGCGCGACGACGCCCCGTGATACTCTGCCCGCACCGAGAAAACGTTTCCTGAAGGAGCTCTATGTCGCGCACCCGCTACGCCCTCGTGGGCGCCGGACATCGTGCCCAGATGTACGTCGACGCCATCACGACGACCTACGCCGGCCGCGCCGAGCTGGTCGCGGTCTGCGAGCCGAACCCCGTGCGGGCAGCCGTCTACGTCGATCTCGCCGTCTCGCGAGGCGCCGATCGCCCCGCTGTCGGCGGACCTGACGACCTCGAGCGACTGATCGGCGACCACGACGTCGACCGCGTCATCATCTGCTCGCGCGACGACACCCACGCCGAGATGATCGTGCGCGCGCTCCGCGCCGGCGCCGACGTCGTCGTCGAGAAGCCCCTGACCATCGACGCGGAGCGCGCGGCCGCGATCGAGCAGGCCGTCGCCGAGACGGGGCGCCGGGTCGTCCTTACGTTCAACTACCGCTACGCACCGCGCAACAGCACCCTCCGCCAGGTCATCCGCGACGGACGCATCGGTCAGGTCACTTCGATCGACTTCTCCTGGATGCTCGACACGCAGCACGGCGCGGACTACTTCCGTCGCTGGCACCGCGAGAAGGAGCACTCCGGCGGTCTGCTCGTCCACAAGTCCAGCCACCACTTCGACCTCGTCAACTGGTGGATCGGGCAGCGACCGCGCCGCGTCTTCGCCTCCGGCGGCCTGCGTTTCTATGGAGCCGAGAACGCCGCCGCGCGGAGCCTCGGCGAGCGCCCCGCCCGCGGGACGCACGACGGCGAGCGCGATCCCTTCGAGCTCGACCTGCGCGGCGACGCGCGCCTCGAGGCGCTGTACCTGCAGGCCGAGTCGCACGACGGCTACCTGCGCGACCGGGATGTATTCGGTGCCGGCATCTCGATCGAGGACAACCTCGCGCTCGTCGTCGACTACGACGGCGGCGCCACCCTCTCGTACTCGCTCAATGCGCACGCTCCCTGGGAGGGCTACCGCGTCGCCGTCAACGGGACCGAGGGTCGCGCCGAGCTCGAGGTCATCGAGCGTGGCGCTGTCCTCGTCGGCGACGGCCTCCACCCCGTCGTCGACCCGAGCGCGACCGACGCCGGCGACGCGTCGTCGCTCCGCCCCGTCGGAGAGCGGCTCATCCTGCAGCGCCACTGGTCCGAAGCGGTCGAGGTGCCGATCGAAGGCGGCGGCGAGGCGCACGGCGGCGGCGACGTGCTGCTGCTCGAAGACGTCTTCGCCGGCCCCGTCGACGATCCGCTCGGCCGTCCCGCGGACTGGACCGACGGCGTGCGCTCGATCGCCGTCGGCATCGCGGGCAACCGCTCGCTCGAGACCGGGACGCCGATCCGCGTCGCCGACCTCGGGGTGCAGCTGCTGGCGGACCACGGGTGAGCCGCGTCGTCGTCACCGGCGGCTCCGGCCGGCTGGGTCGCAACCTCGTCGCGGGTCTCGCCGCAGCGGGCCACGAGGTCGTCTCACTCGATCGCGTGCGCACCGCAGCCCTCGACGTCGACGGGGTCGAGCAGGTGGCGATCGATCTGACCGACGCGGATGCCACGGCCGCCGCGCTCGCGTCCGCGCGGGCCGATGCGCTCATCCACCTCGCCGCCATCGCCGTCCCCTTCAGCGCGCCCGAGGACGTCATCATGCGCACGAACGCGGCGCTGGCCGTCTCGGTGCTGGGCGGAGCGGTCGACGCCGGCATGACGCGGATCGTCGCGGCATCCAGCCCGACCGTCCTCGGCTACGGCAATCCGTCCGGCTGGCTGCCGGACGCGCTGCCCCTCGACGAAGATTCGCCGACGAGGCCGTGGAACGCGTATGCGCTCTCGAAGCTGCTGATCGAGCAGACCGTCGCGATGCTGCACCGCCGCACCGGCGACGACGTGCGGTACGCGAGCTTCCGCCCCTGCTTCGTCATCGCGCCCGAGGAGTGGGGCGGGGCACCCACCCAGCAGGGCCACACCGTCGCCGAACGGCTCGCGGATCCGGCGCTCGCGGCGCCGTCGCTGTTCAACTACGTCGATGCGCGAGACGTCGCATCGTTCGCCGATCGCCTGCTCGAGGCCCTGCCCGAGATCCCCAACGCCGAGGTGTTCTTCGTCGGAGCCGACGACGCGCTGGCCGAGGCCCCGCTCGCCGACCTGCTGCCGCGATTCGTCCCGGGCGCGGACGACCTGGCGTCGGGCCTCACCGGCACCGCACCGGCCTTCTCGAGCGCGAAGGCGGCGCGCGTCCTCGGATGGCGGCCGAGCCGGCGCTGGCGCACCGAGCTCGCCGCGGCCCCGACCGGTGCGAGGCAGCTGCCATGATCGTGATCGCCCGCCTCGAGGCACGACTCCTGCGCGTGCCGCTGACGCGGCCGTGGGGCGCCGATGTCACCTCCGTCGGCGTCATCGCGACCGAGGTGACGCGATCCGACGGCGTGCGCGGTTGGGGGTTCTCGTGGACGCCGCAGATCGGCGCGGACGCTGTGCTGGCGCTCCTGCAGCACGACATCGCGGACTTCGCGGTCGGCCGCCCCGCCGACGCCGCCGAACTCTGGCCGGACCTGTGGCGGCATCTGCACGAGGCGGGCGGCGGTGGCCTGACGACGATCGCCATGGCGGGGGTCGACCTGGCGCTGTGGGATGCGGCGGCGCGGGCGGACGCGGCATCCGTTTCCACCCTTCTGGGCAGACGACGCGAGCAAGTGCGCGTGTACGGCAGCGGGGTGAACCTCCACTACGGCCTCGACGAGCTGGTCGAGCAGGCGCATCGGTGGGTGGCCGCGGGGATGGACGCGATCAAGATGAAGGTCGGCAGCCCCGACCTCTCGCGCGACCTGGTGCGCGTCGCCGCGGTGCGCGAGGTCATCGGGCCGGACCGCGCCCTCATGGTCGACGCGAACCAGCGCTGGACGCTCGACCGCGCGGCCGATGCGATCGACGCGCTCGCAGCCTTCGACATCGCCTGGATCGAGGAGCCGCTGCGCGCCGACGACCTGGCGGGGCACATCGAGCTCGCGCGACGCCTGCGCGGATCGTCGGCGGTGCCGATCGCCGTCGGCGAGAACCTGCACACGCGCTATCGCTTCGACGACGTCATCCGGGGCGGGGCGGCGCAGGTCGTGCAGCCGAACGTCATCCGGGTCGGCGGGATCACCCCGTTCCTCGCCATCGCCGCCGACGCACACGCGGCCGGCGTCGCGATGCATCCCCATCTCCTCCCGGAGCTGTCGGGGCAGCTGGCCCTGACCCTGCCGCAGGAGACGATGGTCGAAGACGTCGAGGATGCCGGGTTCGGCGCGCTCGGCGCGCTGCACGACGCCTCCCCCGTCGCGATCGCGGAGGGGAGACTGGTCGAGGTCCCCCACGAAGGGCTCGGCCTGCGCTTCACCGACTCGGAAGGACACTGATGACCGCCTCCTTCACCGCCGCGTTCGACCTCGTGCGCGGGCACGTCGCCGAAGGGCGCCTGCCCTCCGGCGTCCTCGGCATCGCGACGGCGGACGGGACCGTGGCGCTCGACGCCGTCGGGACGGATGCCGCGGCTCGCTTCCCCCTCTTCTCGATCACCAAGCCGCTCGTCGGCCTCGCCGCGGCCCGCGCGGTCGAGCGGGGGCTGCTGACGCCCGAGACGCCGCTGCGCGATGCGCTGCCCGAGTTCGGGCGCGACCGCGACGACACCGTCCGGCTGCGCCACCTCGTGTCGCACACGTCGGGGATCTCGGAGCCGGCGCTCGACACCCCGCGTCCGCTGCGGACCGAACTGATCACCGCCGGCCGCGACTTCACCGCCGGCACCGTGTCGCGCTATTCGTCGATCGCGTTCGAGGGCATCGCGGCACTGCTCGAGCACGCGACGGGGCGCGGGTGGGACGACGCGGTCGCCGAGTGGGCGAACGAGATCGGGGCCGACGGCCTCAGCCTCGATCACGAGGGCACGGTGGAGGTCGAGGGCGCCGCCGAGGCCGGCCTCGACATGGAGCGCTTCGTCGCGCTGCGGCATCCCGGCGCGGGCCTGGCGGGACGGGCGGAGGACCTGCTGCGGCTCGGCACCGAACTCCTGCGCATCGAGCGCGGCGGCACGGACGGCATCCTGCGTCCGGCGACACTCGCGATGATGCGGCGCCCGCTCACGGGCGACATCCCCCGCCTCGAGCCGTACCCGGCCGAGCGCGGCCAGGACTGGGGCTTCGCCTGGAACCTGCGGTCGCGCGCACCCGGCCTCATCGACCGCGACGTCTACGGGCACGGCGGATGGGCCGGCACCGAGTTCTGGGTGCACCCGACCGCGGGCATCGCCTGGGTGCTCCTCACCGCCCGCGCCCCGCGCGACGGCGTCGACCTCGACGCGCTCGACAACGCCGTGGTCTCCGCGCGCTGAGTGCAGGGCGTGCGCGGCTCGCTGGCGGGCGGGCCCGAACCGGCGCGCTGGCGCGCGTCGCTCAGGCGCGGGCGCGTCAGCGCGGGGGCAGGACGCGGCGGCAGGTTGCGGCATCCCCCGTCCACATCGTGTGCTCGCAACCAGTACACACGTCGCCGACCGTCTGGGACGTGTGATCTCGTCCGGAGCACATGATGTGGATGCAGAGGGGCGGGATGCCGGGGCTGGGCGGGCGTGTCAGCGCCGCGGGATCGTCGCCTTGGCGCTCGGCTCGAGCTCCGCGCGCGTGACGGCTGCGCCGACCGGCTCCTGCGCCGGGAACCGCACGGCCCCGTGCGGCGGACCCGGCAGGATCTCGATGCGCAGCTCGGCGGCGTCACCCCGGGCCTCGGCGGGGATCCGCCAGGGTCGCCCGGTCCACAGCGCGTCGGCGGCGAGACGGTCGCCCGCCCAGGCGCGCGCGACATCGCCGGTCCACTCCAGGCGCAGGGTGCGGTCGTCACCGGGTTCGATTGCGAGCGTCACGACCGCGGCGGCATCCCACGCCCGCGGGATCGACGCGCGTCCACCGTGCTCAGCACCGGTCGGCGGCGCTCCGGCGGAGCGTTCGAGCGTCACCGCGACATCCGCCGCGTGTCCGAGTGCGACGTCGACCGCCGACCATCCGTCGTCGTGCAGCACCTCCACGCGGGGTGCCGCCGCGGCATCCCCCGCGAAGGTCACCGCCCCATCGTCCGTCACGACAGCGCCCGGCGCCCAGACCAGCCGCCCGCCGGCGAGCGCGACGGCGTCGGCGTCCGCCTCATCGAGCGCGAGCACCCGTGCGACGACACGGGCGTCGCGCGCCAGCTCCCACATCCGTCCGCGGGAGCTCCCGACCTCGACGACGTCCGCGTCGGCCGAGAGCTGCGGCGGGATGCCGGCGGTCGCCGCCGCCACCAGCAGCGGCGCATCGCGCCACGTCACCTCGGTCACCGGCTGCGCGGTGAGCCAGTGCAGGTTCACGCCGCCGAGCGGCATCCCGAAGGGCCATGCGAACACCGCGCCGGACGGGATGTCGACCCCGGGGAAGACCGTCTCGCCGATCTCGAACCGCACGCCGTCGTGGGCGGGTAGGTCGATCCCGGGATGCCGATTGACGACGAACACGAACCCGCTCGCCCCGTCGGAACGGACCGCCCATCGCAGCCCCGTCACGTCGGGGGCGTCGACGGCGTCGTCCGGGAACGTCGCGGGCATCGCTGCGAGCGCCGATCCCCATCGCTCGAGCAGCAGATGCTGCCGACGCAGCGCCGCCCAGCTCGCCCGCGGGGCGCCGTCGGTCTGCACCGGAGCGCCGAAGTCGTAGGCGATCTCGGGGAAGTCGTTCGGACCGTCCGCCGCGTGGGACTCCTGCAGGCCTCGGCGCGGGTTCCGGCCGTCGGCGTACATGTAGTAGCCCTGCCAGACGCTGCCCGAGGCGAGCTTGGCCATCGCGATCGCGGCGACGTCCGCCGCGGGGACGTCGAGACGCCGATGGTAGGCGGAGGTCATGCCCGACCCGAGCTCGCAGGTCGTGAACGGATGCGGCGGCCGCACCGCCTCGGCGACGGCGGCGCCGTCACGGTGGTCGGCGCCGATCGAGTCGTCGTCGCGACGGGGCGACGGGTAGAAGTTCGCGTGACTGCGGAGGTCGGGCTCGACGTCGGCGTCGACCCAGAACGACTCGGGGTACCCGCCGTAGACCGGCAGGCATCCCTCGGGCAGCTGGGCGCCGCCCCAGCCCGTCGCGGTCCAGATCGGCGACCGCATGCCGAACCCCTCCGCCATCTCGCGCAGGGTCGTGAGATGGTCGGCGCCGTCGTACAGCTCGTTGTCGACCTGGATCGAGAAGAAGGGGATACCGCGCACCTGCTCCGCGAGCAGGGCGTACCACCGCTCGACCTCGGCGAGGTAGGCGGGGTCGTTGGTGCGCAGCGGCAGGCCGGAGTCCACGAGCCAGTCGGGCAGGCCGCCGTGTCGCGCCTCGGCATGGGCGTAGGGTCCGATGCGCAGGATGAGCCCGAGACCGGCGTCGCGCGCCGTCTCGAGGAAGGCGCGCACGTCGAGTCCGCCGCTGAAGTCCGCGCGACCGCGGTCGGGCTCGTGGTGGTTCCAGAGGACGTAGGTCGACACGTGGGTGAGGCCGCCGGCGCGGGCGGCGGTGAGCACCGGCATCCATCTCTCGCGAGGGATGCGGGAGTAGTGGATCTCGCCCGAGATCGGGAAGATCGGCCGGCCGGCCCGCCGGACCGACTGCGCCGTGACGTCCACGCCGGAGTCGTCACCTGCAGAGGGCCGGATGCCGGTGCCCTCGGCTGCTGCGGGCGTGGGGACGGACAGAGCGTGGACGCGCGTCATCGGGACTCCAACGGGGGTGGGGATGCCTCGAGCCTAGGGAGCCTTCGTCGGGCGGGACGGGAGCCCATCGGATCGTCCAGGTATGCCGTCGGCGATGTCGATGCTCGCCGCGCCAGGGCGTCAGACGCGTTGCGGATCGCAATGGATCGGGTGCGACACGCCGGGCACGGGCGCCGCGACGCCGGGTGTCGCGCGGCATCCATTGCAATCTCGAACGGTGGGTGGATGCCGCGGCACCGGCCGCAGCCACCCTCACCCCTTCCGCTGCCCCCGGTACGCCGTCGGCGACACCCCGTGGGCGACGCGGAACCTCCGCGAGAAGTAGAACGCATCGTCCATGCCGACGCGGCGCGCGACCTCCGCGACAGGCAGGTCGGTCGTATCGAGCAGGTGCCGGGCGTGCGCCATCTTCAGTGCGAGGTGGTGCGCGATGACCCCGCCGCCGGTCGCATCGCGGAACAGGGCGGCGAGGTGCGAGGGCGACACCCCGACCATCGCGGCGAGCTCTCCCACATGGACGGTGCCGTCGATGCGCTCCTCGAGGTAGCGCAGCGCGCGCTCGACGGGAGTGCCGTGCTCGGGCAGCAGCCGGTCGACGGCGAGCTGGGTGAACAGGCGCCACGCGATGCCCGCCGTCACCACCATCCGGGCGGGTGTGGTGTCGCGCGCCAGGGCGGTCGAGATCTCGTCGAGCAGCGCGGTCGCCCGATCGACGGCGCGCAGCGGCAGCACCACGCGGTCCGCGGACACACCCGCGGCCTCGACCAGCTCCGGCACGTCCGAACCGCGCACGTGGCACCACCAGATCGTCCAGGGATCCTCGCCGTCGGCACCGTACGCGTGCGGCATCCCGCCGGGGATGATGATCGCCGTCGCCGACCCCACGCGCGTCCGTTGGCCACCCGCCTCGACCCACCCAGCCCCTGACACGCAGATGATGACGATCGTCTCGGGCGCACCCGCGGGACGGTGCCGGCCGTGATCCGCCGCGCGCGGGAAGTAGCCGGCATCCGTCACCATCATCCGCCGGGTGACCGGCTTGGCGAGCGCCGCGTCGACGACGGGGCGCGGCACGACGCTCAGCCGCTGCCGCTCGAACCCGTCCGCCCGCTGCATCCCTTCATCCTGCCGCACCGCATCGTCGGATCGTCCAGGCGCACCGCGCCCGAACCCATGGCCCGCGCACGCACGCACGCATAGATTCGCCCCATGCCCGACGCCGAGCCCAGCCGCATCCACCTCCCCGACGCACCCGCCGACCAGCAGGCGTTGCTCGACGACGGCGGGGTCGCGTGCTGGTCCGAGGACGTCGTCATCGACACGTACGAGCCCGGCGACCCCGACCCCTACCCGGCGTTCCTCGACCGGCGGGTCTACCAGGGCTCGAGTGGGCGGGTCTATCCGCTGCCGATGATCGAGTCGATTTCGCACGAGAAGCGGCCGCGCACGTGGCGTGCGATCCACCTCGAGAACGCCTACGTCCGGCTGATGCTGCTGCCTGAGCTCGGCGGGCGGATCCACATCGGCTACGACAAGGTCGCCGGCTATGACTTCTTCTACCGGAACAACGTCATCAAACCGGCACTCGTCGGCCTCGCCGGGCCGTGGATCTCGGGCGGCGTCGAGTTCAACTGGCCGCAGCACCACCGGCCGGCGACGTTCCTGCCCGTCGACAGCCGCATCGAGCGAGAGGACGACGGCGCGGCGGTCGTCTGGCACAGCGACCTCGACCCGCTGCAGCGGATGCGGGGCGTCCACGGCGTGCGACTGCGCCCGGGATCCTCGCTCATCGAGCTCGACGTGCGCCTCCACAACCGCACCGACGTGCCGCAGACCTTCCTGTGGTGGGCGAACGTCGCCGCCCGGTCGCACGAGCAGTACCAGTCGTTCTTCCCCGACGACGTGAGCTACGTCGCCGATCATGCCCGCCGCGCGATCACCGCGTTCCCGCGCGCCGACCGGCCGTACTATGGCGTCGACTATCCCGCCCTCACCGCCGAACGCCCCGACGCCGACCGCGTCGACGTCTACAGCAACATCCCGGTGCCGACCTCGTACATGATCACCGACACCGAGGACGGGTTCTTCGGCGGCTACGACCACGCCGCCGACGCCGGGTTCGTGCATTGGGCAGACCCGGCGATCTCGCCCGGCAAGAAGCAGTGGACGTGGGGCGACGGGCCCATCGGCCGCGCGTGGGACGACCAGCTCACCGACACTGACGGCCCATATGTCGAGCTCATGGCCGGCGTCTACACCGACAACCAGCCCGACTTCGCCTGGCTCGTCCCCGGCGAGACGAAGACGTTCTCGCAGCACTGGTTCCCGATCCACGCGATCGGTCCGGTGCGACAGGCGACGACGGATGCCGCGGTCTCGGTCACGACCGGGGGCGGCCGGTCGCGGGTCGGCGTGATCACGACGCGCGCGCACGACGCGGCGCACCTCGAGGTCGAGGTCGACGGCGGCGGACGGGAGATGTTCGCTGTCGCCGTCGGTCCTGGCTCCCCCGCGATCGTCGAGGTCGCCGGGACAGCGGTCGCGGTTGCGCTAGTCACTGACGACGCGACGCTCGTCCGATGGGAGCAGCGCGACGCGGAGGCGGTCGAGCCCTGGGTCGCGACGGCGCCCGAGCCGGCCGAGCGCATCGCCGGCACCGACGAGCTCATCCTCGCGGCGACGCACCTGATGCAATACCGGCATCCCACCCGTTCACCACTCCCCTACCTCGACGAAGCGCTCAGGCGTGATCCGGACGACTCCCGCGCCCGCACGATGCTCGGTTCGTGGCACCTTGCGGGGGCCGAGTACGCCGCGGCGCGCGAACACCTTGAGGCCGCCGTCGCCCGCGAGACCCGCCGCAACCTCAACCCCCGCGACGGCGAGGCGCACTACTTGCTCGGGCTCGCGCTCGAGCGCCTCGGCGAGCGCGCCGACGCCGATCGCCGCTTCGCGCGCGCGGCGTGGAACGCGGTGTGGGCAGCACCGGCATCCCTCGCCCGTGCCCGACTCGCGCTGGCGGACGGCCGACCGGGCGATGCCCTTCGTTTGGCGGACGCCGCCGGGCCGATCGCCGAGGCCCAGCGGCTCCGCGCGCTCGCGCTCCGGCGACTCGGCCGTGACGCGGGGGCGGCGCTCGACGCATTGTGCGCGGCGGACCCCCTCGACCCGATCACGACCTGCCTCACGGGCGCCGCACCGTCGGACCCGCGCGCCGCGCTCGATGCCGGCGCCGAGTTCGCCCGCGCCGGCGCGCTCGACGAGGCCCTCGCCGCGACCGAGCGCGAGGCCACCGGCGACGCCGGGTTCGGCAACCTCGAGCCTGTCCGGCTGATCCTGCGCGCCGCGTGGGCGGATGCCGCCGGTCGCCCCGGCCTCGCCGCCACCGAGCGCACCGCTGCCGATCTCCTCGATCTGGGCGGGGCCTTCCCCGCCGGGCTCGATCAGCACGACGCCCTCGTCGTCGGCGCCGCGGCCGGGTCCTCCGCCGCGGCGGGGATGCTCGGCGCCTGGCTGCTCGATGCCGGTCGCGACGCGGACGCCCGCTCGGCACTCGAGCGTGCACGGGATCTCGGCGCCGATGACCCCGTCGTCCTGCGCAACCTCGCCCTCGCAATCGTCCGCACCGGCGGCGACCCCGCCGAAGCGGCCGACCTGTACGAGACCGCGCTCGCCCACCGCCCCGACCCGCGCCTCGTCCTCGAGCGCGACCTGCTTGCGCAGCTGACGGGGACGGATGCCGCGACCCGCCTCGCGCTCATGGAGCGCCACCCCGCCGCGCTCCACGCCCGCGACGACCTCGCGGTCAGCCACGTCGGACTCCTGCTCGACATCGGCCGGGTCGACGACGCGTGGCAGGTCCTGACGACGCGCGTGTTCCGTCCGTTCGAGGGCGGCGAAGGGGTCGTGCTGGCCGCCTACGACCGCGCGGCCTGCCTCCTGGCGCGACGCGCATCGGCCGAGGGCCGAGCGGATGCCGCCATCGCGCTCCTCGAGGCGGGGATCGACGCTCCGGCGAACCTCGGCGAGGGCCGGCATCCCGCCGTCCCGCAGGCAGAGCGATTCGTGGCCCTCGGCGATGCGCACCGTCTCGCTGGTGACGACGCCGCCGCCCGCGCGGCCTGGGGGCGGGCCCGCGCGACGACGCCTCTCGCCGTCGCCCCGCGACCGGCCGACGAGGCGACGTTCTGGATCGGCGTCGCCCACACCCGCCTCGGTGAGCCCTCCGCGGCCGAGGCGATCTGGGACGCCCTCGACGCTCGTGCCGCCCAGATCGAGGCCGCACCCGACGAGGTCGACTACTTCGCGACGTCCCTGCCGGAGCTGCTCGTGTTCGATCTTGACACCGCCGCCCGGCGCGGGGCGCAGGCCGCGTCCCTGCGCGAGCTGGCCGTGGCCGGCCGCGCGGCGTCGCGAGAGAGGATGAACGCATGACCGACCGCTACCTGGGCTCGGGCACCGTCGCCGAGGCGCCCTACGGGCCGACAGGCGCGGTGCCGTCGCACCTCCCCGACCGTCTCGCGATCACGCTGTGGGACTTCTCCTGGTACACCCGCGCCGGCGCGGGAGACGTGTACGCCGACCTCGATGCCGCGTGCGCCGACGCCGCGGCGCTCGGCTACAACGCGATCCGCATCTGCGCGGCACCCCTGCTGCTCTTCGGCGACATCGGGCTCGACGACCTCGCCCGCGACCTCGCGATCGAGGGGCTCGGAGCCGCGGCATCCGGCGGGTACTACGGCCAGCGAACGCGCTGGTACGACACCCCCGGCGGCTACGCGCTCGACCTGCACGCGCACCTCGAGGCACTGTTCGTCGCGGCGCGGCGGCACGGGTTGGTGCTCGTACTGGCGAGCTGGGAGTACCAGCAGTCGCCGGCGTTCGCCGCGTCAGCGAAGTGGTTCGACGCCATCGACGCGGTGCCGCTCGGCGACCGGTACGCCGTGCTCGGGGCCGCGTGGGACCGGATGCTCGCGTGGATCGACGAGCGCGGCTTCCGCGACCTCGTCGCCCTCGTCGAGCTGCACAACGAGGTCGACTTCTCGATCCTCCCCGCACTGGCCGAGGGCGGCGCGACCGAGGTCGAGCGGCTGCGGGCGCGGCATCCCGATCTGCTCGTCACGGCCAGCTACGGCAAGCCGCCGCACCTGGCGATGCACCGACTGCCGGCGGGGCTCGGCGCCGCGCAGTTCCATGTCTACAGCTACGGCGTGCTCGACGCCCTGCAGCAGCGCATCGACATCCGTTCGGAGGGCAGCGAGGGGTTCCCCAACGCCGAATTCCGCGCCCTGCTGCGGGCGGATGCCCCGACGCCCGCCGACTACGGCCGCCCCGCCGAGTGGAAGCTGCGCGCGACGGTCGTCACCGACCAGATGATCTACGGCTACGACTGGGTGGATGCCGCAGCCTGGGACGCCTGGCTCGATGCCGAGTATCCGCGCTACGCCGAGGTCATGCACCGCGAGATCGAGTCACGCGTCATCGCGATCGCCGAGTGGGCGCGCTGGCAGGGCGTGCCCGCGGTGATCGGCGAGGGCTGGGTCGGCTACACGCCGCTGCACGGCGGGTTCGAGGAGTCCGAGACCGGTCGCGAGTTGGCGGTACACGGCATCCGCACCGCCCTCGACCGCGGGGTGTGGGGGGTCGTCCCGAGCTCGAACGCCGCCCCGCACCACCCCATGTGGCAGCTGCGCGAGTGGCAGCAGCGCGTGAACCGGCTGGTGCGCGAGCGCTGACCCCCCCACCCCCTGGCCACATCATGTGCTCCGGACGAGAACACCGGTCGTGAACAGTGCGGATCGTGTGTGGTCGTCGGGAGCACATGATGTGGACACCCGCCGACCCGCCCTGCACGCACGCCCACACGCACACACGCACAAAACAGGGGCGGATGCCACCGGCATCCGCCCCTGCTCACCCCACCCGATCAGCGCAGCGGCACGTCCGCGAAGGACATGTCGGACGCCAGGTAGAAGTCCGTGTACGCGGGCTGGTTGTACGTCGTCTGCTGACGCGCGATCTCGGCCCGGTACTGCGGGTCGTGCATGAGCGTGTAGAGCTTGTGCTCGGTCGGCTCGGTCGAGACGTAGATGCGCAGCGCCGACGAGTCGACTGTCCGCACGAGCAGCTCCTCGCGCCAGTCACCCAGCACATCGGCGACGAGCGACGGGTTGCCCTTCGTGCCGTTGTTCGTGAGGGTTCCGGATGCCGTGAGCATCGTCCCGCGCGTCCAGTCGTCGATCGTGGGGGTCACGGTCTGGGCGCCGTTGACGAGCTGCGTCGTCAGGTCGCCGGCCCAGCGGATCGACATGTTCGTGCCCGGGTTCGTGGGCTGCAGGGCCTCGCCGTCGGCGGAGAGGAGGCCGGAGGCATCCGTTCCCGCCGGCATGCTCGACCAGACCTCGACGCCGTCGACGTCAGGTCGGACGTCGCCCACCATGCCGCGCCCGGTGTCGCGGCCCGAATAGGCACCGAAGAGCACCTCGCCCGTCGCGGCATCCCGCATCGCCGTGCCGTACGGGGCGTACGCGCCGCCCTCGTGGACGGTGAAGATCTCCTTGCCGGGGCGGTTCGGGTCGAAGTCGCCGACGTGCATCGCGTCGCCGTGACCGAGACGCACGTCCTCGCCGGGCGTCGCGCTGCCCTCGGGCATCGTGTCGAACGACGAGTACAGCAGGCTGCCGTCGTTGTCGAGCGTCGCCGAGCCGTAGACGATCTCCTGCTTGCCGTCACCGTCGACGTCCGCCGCGCTCAGGCTGTGGAAGCCCTGCGTCGTCAGCGTGCCGTATTCGGGATCGGTGCCGTCACGCCCGTGCGGCCCGTCGTTGAACGGGTTCGTCAGCGGGACGTGCCCGCTGTCGACGAACCAGCGCTTGGTCAGGTGCTTGCCGTTCCAGTCGTACGTCGCGACGGTCGATCGCGTGTAGTAGCCGCGGGCGAACACCGCCGACGGACGCGTTCCGTCGAGGTAGGCGACGCCCGAGAGGAAGCGGTCGACCCGGTTGCCCGGCTCGATGCGCGACATCGCGTAATCACCCCAGAGCAGGCCGTCGTCACCGCGGCCCGGCTCGTAGCGCACGGTCTCGAGCTCCTTGCCGGACTTGCCCTCGAAGACGGTCAGGTACTCGGGTCCGTCGACGATGAAGCCCTCGAAGTTCCGCAGCACGTTGCGGGCCGAACGCGACGGGGCGTAGACGTCGATGAAGTAGTCGACGAGCTCCTCGGCGTCGGCACGCGACAGCGGGTAGTCGTGCGTCGGCTCGGTGCCGAGCGCCTCTTCGATCGTGGCGGGCCACTGACCCGACACGACCTCGTCGCGCTCCGACCAGCCCTGGAAGACGTCGGCGAGGTGGGCGGCGTAGTCCTCGGCGCTCAGCCGGTAGTCGTCGGAGTGCGAGTAGCCGGCCTTGCGGTCGGCCTTCGGCATCGTGACGAACTCGGCCTTCTTGGCCTTGCCCTTCTTGAACTCCGTGCTCTTCGTGCCGGGCGCCGTCTTCATCATGATCTCGGCCTTGCCGTCACCATCGAAGTCGTAGACGAGGAACTGCGTGTAGTGCGCGCCGGCGCGGATGTTCACACCCAGGTCGATGCGGTTCAGCAGCGTGCCGTCGAGCTCGTACGTGTCGATGTAGACCGGCCCGGTGTAGCCGACCTGCGAGACGTCCTTCGAGTTCGACGGGTCCCACTTGACGACGTACTCGTACGCGCCGTCACCGTCGACGTCGCCGACCGACACGTCGTTCGCCGAGTAGGTGTACGCCTCGCCCGCGGGAGTGACGCCGTCGGCAGGCTTCGTCAGCGGGATGTCGAGGAACGGCGACCCCTGCACCGTCACCTTCTCGGACGGCTTGCCCTCGCGCTTGCCCTGCAGCGGCGAGACGGTGTACTTCGAGCGGTCGGTGCCGTCGGGGTCGACGTAGGTCGTCGAGTCGGTGACGGTCGCGATGCGCTTGCCGTCGCGCTTCACGACGAAGGCGGTGCCGGTGAGGCCGGTGGCCGAAGCCCCCGTCGCCTCGGTTTTGAACAGGCGCCAGGTGAGGTGGATGCCTCCCTCGCCAGGCAGCGCGACGAGACCCCGGTCGAGCTTCTCGAGCTGCGGCGAGGCGGCCGGCTTCGGCTTGCCGGGGCCGTGCCCCGGATGCGCCATCGCGGCCTGTGCCGGGAGGATCAGTGTGGCCGCGGCGAGCGCGGCGACGACGGACGTGCGGACGGGTCTTCTCATGCTGTTCACCTTCGAACTCGTGATGGAATGCGCTTTCCCCAGTCGCACGGCCCACCCTAGGCGCCGCTTCTGAATCGTGTCAATGGATGCCGCCGATCCCCGTCGCCGCATCTCTAGACTCGACGACGAGGCCGCGCGGTCGCGGCCGACCGTCGCGGCGCACCGTCGCGACCCACCGTCGCTCGAAGAAGACCGAGGCATCATGACCACTGCCGAACGCCCCCGCCTGACCGTCGTCGGCGCGATCAACGTCGACCTCGTCGCGAGCGTGGCGCGCGCGCCGGAGCGCGGCGAGACGGTGGCCGACGGCGCGCTCGTGCGGCAGCCAGGCGGCAAGGGCGCGAACCAGGCCGCGGCAGCCGCGCGGCTCGGTGCGCGGGTCGACCTGATCGGCGCGGTCGGCACCGATCCCGCCGGTCGCGACCTGCTCGACGGGCTCACCGCCGCGGGGGTCGGGACTGCCGGCGTCCAGCTCAGCGACGGCGACTCGGGCACGGCCCTCATCGTCGTGGATGCCGACGGCGAGAACTCGATCGTGGTGTGCCCCGAGGCGAACGCACGGATCGACGCGGACGCCGTCGCCGCGCCGACCGAGGGCGCGGTGCTCGCGCAACTCGAGGTCGCGGACGCGGTCATCGAACGCGCGATCGCGGCGACGTCGGGACTCGTCGTCGTGAACGCGGCACCGTCGCGTCCGTTCAGCGACGCGATCCTCGAGCGCGCCGACGTCTTCATCGTCAACGAGCACGAGTACGCGGCGCTCCCGCAGCTGCGCGACGCGGAGCTCGTCGCCGTGACCCTGGGCGCGGCGGGCGCCGAGCTGGTCCGCCGCGGCGAGGTGGTCGCCCGCGTCGCCGCCCGTCGCGCGACGGTCGTCAACACGGTCGGCGCCGGCGACGCGTTCTGCGCAGCCCTGACGATCGGCTTGGTGCGCGGCGACGACCCCGCCGAGGCGCTGGCGCGCGCCTGCGAGGTCGGCGCGGCCGCCGTCGAGGATCCGCTCTCGCAGCCCGCCCTCGGCCCGCTCGACACCTACGCCGCCGACGCCTGAACGAACGACGACGCGGTGACCTCCCCCGAGGATCACCGCGTCGTCGTGGTCGCGCGGGCTTACTCCAGCGCGAAGAGGGTGTAGCTGTCGGCGTTGTCGGCGTTGATGACGACGCAGTCGATCGACTGCTTCTCGTCCTCGCCGGTCTCACCGCTGGTGATGAAGGCGTCCGCCTGCTGCACCGCGAGCTGCGAGATCAGCACGGCCGGCTGCAGGCCGGTGGCCAGGAGCGTGCCCGCCTTGATCGCCTCGACCGCGTCGGGGCTGCCGTCGAAGCCGGCGATGACGACCTCACCCGTCAGGCCCGCGGCCTCGACGGCGGCGACGGCACCGAGGGCCATCGTGTCGTTGCCCGCGATGATGCCCTGGATGTCACGGTCGCGCTGCAGGAGCGTCTCGATCTTCTGGAAGGCCTCGTCCTGGCTCCAGTTGGCCGTCTCCTTCGCGACCTGCTCGAGGTTCGGGTACTGCGAGATGACGCTCGCGAACGCCTCGGAGCGCACACCGGCGTTGGTGTCGGACTCCTTGCCGGTCAGCTCGATGTACTTGCCGCCGTCGGGCAGCGCCGCGACCCATTCCTCGGCGACCGCTGCCGCGCCCTGGGCGTTGTTGGCGACGATCTGCGACTTCGCGATGCCGGTCTCGTTGATCTCGCGGTCGATGAGGAAGACGGGGATGCCGGCATCCTCGGCCTTCTGGACGGGGCCGATCGAGGCATCCGCACCTGCGTTGTCGAGGATGATCGCGGCCGCACCGTTGCTGATGGCCGTGTCGATGAGCTCGCTCTGCTTGTTCGGGTCGTCGTCGTGCGAGGCGACCGAGGTCTCGTAGCCGAGCTTCTCGGCCTCGGCCTTGGCCGCGTCGGCCTCGGCCTTGAAGAAGGGGTTCTCCTGCGCGGGGGTGATGATGGCGATGAGCCCTCCCGCCTCGCCGCCGGGTGCCGGCGCCGATCCGCTCGGCTCCTCGCCGCCGGACGCACATCCGGCGAAGGTGACTGCCATGAGGGTGGCCGCAGCAGCGGCGATGATCCTGCGTCGCATGATTCTCCTGTTCGGGTTTCTCTCTGGTGGTGCATGCCCGCCGACGGCGGGCGGGTCTCAGGTGGTGGTGCCGGATGTCGGGGCCGGGGCCCCGGCATCCGGTGTGTTCTTGTTCGCGGCGGCGAGCGCGGCGTTCTTCGAGCGCTTGATGCGCTGCTGGGCCTGGTCGAGCATCACCGCGAGGATGATGACGGCGCCCTTGATGGCGATCTGCCAGAAGGTCGAGACGCCGACGAGCACGAGCCCGTCGCTCAGGAACCCGATGACGAACGCGCCGATGAGCACGCCGCGGACGTTGCCCCGGCCGCCGGTCAGCGCGGCGCCGCCGATGACGACCGCCGCGATCGCGTTGAGCTCGAACGTCTCACCGAGCTGCGGCGCTGCGCTCGTCAGCTGCGACGAGAGGATGAGGCCGGTCGTCGCGGCGCAGAACCCGCTGATCATGTAGACGCGGAGGTTGACCTTGCGCACCGGCACGCCCGACAGCGCGGCGGCTCGCTCGTTGCCGCCGGAGGCGTAGACCCACCGGCCGAACGGGGTCTTGCGCAGGACGAACGAGGCGACGAGGGCGAAGACGACCATGATCCAGATGGCGGTCGGGATGCCGAGCAGGTTGCCGCCGAGCACGAGGAAGCCCTGGTTGCCGAGGTCTTCGCGTCCGCCGAGGCGCGGGTAGGTCGTGCCGTTGGAGATCAGCAGCGCGGCGCCGCGGGCGACGTAGAGCATGCCGAGGGTCGCGATGAACGGCGCGACGTGGAACTTCGTGACCAGCACGCCGTTGATGAAGCCCACGAGCGTCCCCACGGCCAGCGCGATGATCACGACGAACCAGACCTGCGGGTACACCACGATGTCGAAGAGGGTCAGCTGCCAGCCCTGCAGCAGCGTGCCCGCCACGACGCCGGCGAGGCCGACCGTCGAGCCGACCGAGAGGTCGATGCCGCCCTTCAGGATGACGAACAGCATCCCGATCGCCAGGATCGCGTTGTACGCGACGTGCTTGGTCATGATGACCAGGTTGTTGAGGGTCAAGAATGAGTCCGACAGCAGGGCGAAGATGATGATCAACACGATGAGCGCGATGAAGGCGCGCCCCTCGAGGACGATCGAGAGGACGTCGACGTCGCGGCCCAGGAAGGTGCGCTTCTGCGGCGACTGCGGGGAGCGCTGCTGCTGCGGTGCGGTGGTGGTGGTCATCGGTGATCGCTCCCGGACGGTTCTTCTTCGCTCGCCTCACCCGAGGCGAACATGAGGTCGTTGCGGGTCGCGCCGGCCGAATCGAGGATCCGGACGATGCGCCCCTTGGACATGACGACGATGCGGTTCGAGACGGTCAGCGCCTCATTCACCTCGGACGTCGCGAACAGCACCGCGAGCCCGCGCCGGGCCTCGCGCGCCATGAGGCCGAAGATCTCCGCCTTGGCGCCGACGTCGATGCCTCGCGACGGCTCGTCGAGCAGGATCACCTGCGGTGTGGTCATGAGCACCTTGCCGATGACGACCTTCTGCTGATTGCCTCCGGAGAGCGAGGTGATGGATGCCGCCGGGCTCGACGTCTTCACGCGGACGTCGCCGATCCCCCGGTCGACCGCCTCGCGCTCGGCGCGCTTGTGCAGCCAGATCCCCTTCACGTACCGCAGCAGACTCGACAGCGAGCTGTTCTCGCCGACGCTCATGGTCTGGACGAGACCGTCGCGCTGGCGGTCCTCGGGGACGAGCGCGAGGCCCAGGTCGATCCGCTCCGACACCGACTCGCGGGTGAGGGTGCGCCCTTCGATCTCGACGGTGCCCTTCTGCACCGGAATGCGGCCGATGAGGGCCTCGAGCAGCTCGGTGCGACCGGCGCCCATGAGCCCGTAGAGGCAGACGATCTCGCCCTGGCGCACGTCGAGGTCGACACCGTCGACGGCGAGGCGGGCGGGGTTCGACGGGTCGGCGACGGTGACGTCGCGCAGGCGCAGCGCCACGTCGCCGAAGGTGTCGAGCAGGTCGGGCACGAGGTCGTCGGCGGCGCGGCCGACCATGTGCCCGACGACCCAGCCCATGTCGATGGCGTCGCGGTCTCCAGTGGCGACGAGGTCGCCGTCGCGGAAGACGACGGCGTGGTCGGCGATCTCGAGCGCCTCTTCGAGGTGGTGCGAGATGTAGACGATCGCGACACCGGCATCCGTCAGCTCCCGGATGAGCGCGAATAGCACCTCGACCTCGTTGCCGCTCAGCGCCGAGGTCGGTTCGTCCATGATGAGGACCCGAGCATCGCCCGCGAGCGCACGCGCGACCTCGACGATCTGCTGCTGCCCCAGGCGCAGGTCCTCGATGAGGGTGTCCGGGTCGAGCTCCTCGGCGAGGCGCGCCATGAGTTCGCGTGTCTTCTCGGTCTGCGCCCGGTCGTCGACGACGAGGCCGCCGCGCACCAGCTCGCGCCCCATGAAGATGTTGTCCCGGATGCTGAGGTTCGGCGCCAGGCTGAGCTCCTGGTGGATGATCGCGATGCCTCGGCGGGCCGCATCCACCGTCCCCGACAGGACGATCTCCTCGCCGTCGAGGATCAGCGTCCCGCTCGTGGGCGACTCGACGCCCGAGAGGATCTTCATCAGCGTCGACTTGCCCGCGCCGTTCTCGCCGAACAGGACGGTGACCGCTCCGCGCCGGACGTCGAAGTCGACACCCTTGAGGGCGCGGGTCGCGCCGTAGACCTTCGTGATGCCGCGTGCGCTCATCACGACCGAGGTGTCGACGGCCGTGGTCACGGCGCGACCTCGAACGAGACGGGCACCACCGACACCAGCGCCGGGTTCACGCGGGTGAAGGCGCCGACGACCTCGATCGTCGCGCCCTCGAGGGATGCCGGGTCGACATCGGCGAGGATGCCGTCGCGCACCCGGTTGTTGAACTCGGTCGCCACCTCTTGGAACTCGAGCTGGTTGGTGAACTCGTTGAACGACACGGTGCCCGTGACGTCGCGCAGGGCTGTTCCGTTGAGGGCCGGGCCGATCTGGACCTGCACCGTGACGTCGGACGAGACGCCCTCGACGGTGACCGGGAGGATCGAGCCGTTCGGGGCGCCGGCGACGCCGGAGAACGACACCGGGAAGCTGAAGGAGCTCCCCTCGCCGGGCGCGTTGCCGAAGTCGGCCTGGTCGGCACCGCCGTCGAGGTCGGTGAGGAGGGTCGCGAGCGGCACCGCCTCGTCTTCGATCTGCGGGACGATCTCGTCGTCGAACCGCTCATCGGCATAGTGCGCCGGGTCGAATGTCGTCTCCGATGCGGCGGCGCTGTCCTCTTCGGTCGAGACGAAGGTCGTCGTCAGGCCGCCGGCGACGAGCACGACGAGCGCCAGCACCGACCAGACGATCGCGGGGCGGAAGAGGCGACGCCGGGCGGGCGCAGCATGCATCGAGGGCTCCTTTGCACTTCGGGCTGGTTCCGGAAACCGCTCTTTCGGCGAACCGGTTGACCAATTAAGCTCGACACTAACGGCCCGCCCGAATTCGCACAAGACGTTCCAGCGCGATGCGGCCGAATCGTCACCGACGACGAAAGGAACATCATGCTCAAGGGCATCGACCCACTGCTGAACGGCGAGCTCCTGCGGATCCTCGACGACATGGGGCACGGCGACCAACTGCTGCTGGTCGACCGAAACTTCCCCGCCGCCGCAACCGGGCGCCCCGTCGTACGCCTCGGACCGGTCGGCGTCGTCCGGGCGATCGACGCGATCCTCGGCGTCTTCCCGCTCGACGAGTTCGTCGACGCGCCGCTCGCGCGGATGGAGGTGGACGACGACCCCGCCCGCACCACCGCTGAGCAGGACGCCGTCCTCGAGGTCGCCCGCCGCGAGCACCCCCGCCCGCTCGACTGGGAGGTCGTGCCGCGCCTCGACTTCTACGAGCGTGCCCGCGACGTCTTCGCCGTCGTCCACACCCTCGAGGAGCAGCCGTGGGGCTGCTTCATCCTGCAGAAGGGTGTCGTCTTTCCGGACTGAACCGGACGTGACGCGCGGGAGGCGAAACCACAGGTAAGCGCCTTCTCACACACGCCTCACATGCGCCTTAGAGCCGGCGACGACCGTGGAGTGATCATCCCCCGTTCACTCCACGGCCCCTCGGAGGCTCCGCCATGGTCATCCGCATCGCGCTCTACTCGCACGACTCCGTCGGCCTCGGCCACGTCCGGAGGAACCTCGCCATCGCGCACGCTCTGACCTCGCGACTGCCCGCGCTCGTCGGCGAGGAGGTGACCGGGCTCCTCATCAGCGGCCAGTCCGCAGCCACCTCGTTCCCGACCCCGCCGGGGTGGGACTGGCTCATCCTCCCGAGCATCACCACGGGCCCGAAGGGCTATTCGGCCCAACACCTGACCGCGGGCCTGCAGCGGGTGACCGCGGTCCGCGGCGGCAGCGTCGAGGCGGCCATGGCGGCCTTCCGACCCGACTTGTTCGTCGTCGACCGGCATCCCTTCGGCGTCGAGCGCGAACTCGACGCGACGCTGCGCTGGCTCCGCCGCAACCGCCCGTCGTGCACGACCGTCCTCGGGCTCCGCGACGTCCTCGACGAGCCGTCCGCGACGCGCGCCGAGTGGGCGGCGATCGGCGGGGCGGATGCCGTGCGCCGGGCCTTCGACGAGATCTGGGTCTACGGCGACCCCCGCGTGCACGACCTGACGCGGACCGGCGAGCTCCCCGCGGGCCTGGCGCCCCTGGTGCGGCACACCGGCTACCTCAGCCACGGCCGGCCGGGCCGCGGTCACCCCGTGGCCGACGAGCCCTTCGTACTGACAACCGTGGGCGGCGGGTCGGACGGCGGAGCGATCGCCGCGGCGGCCGCCCGCGCGGCGGTGCCGAGCGGCATCCGCCACGTCATCGTCACCGGACCCGAGATGCCCGACGACCACCGCCGCGCGATCCGCGCCGCCGCCGGTCCGCTCACCACGGTGACGCGGTCGGTGCCCGACGCGCTCGCCCTCATCCGCCGCGCGTCGGCCGTCGTGAGCATGGGCGGCTACAACGCCGTCGCCGAGATCATGAGCACCGAGACGCCGGCGCTCATCGTGCCGCGCGACAACCGCCGCGTCGAGCAGCCCCTGCGCGCCACGGCCCTCGCCTCGCTCGGCGCCGTGGAGACCCTGCCCGCCGCCGCGGCCACCCCCGAGGCCCTGTCGGCGTTCTTCGCCCGCGCCGTCGGCACCCGCGTGGTGCGCGAGGGCATCGACCTCGACGGCCTGACGGTCGTCGCAGACCACGCCGCGGACCTCGTCGCCGCGGCGCGCAGCAGGAAGGAGCTGACGGAGCATGCGGTCTGAGACCCCCCGGATCGGGTACGTCGTGAAGGTGTACCCGCGCTTCTCCGAGACGTTCGTCGTGACAGAGATCCTCGCGCGCGAAGCGCGGGGTGAGGACCTCGCCGTGTTTGCCCTGCGACCCACCGACGACACCCGCTTCCACCCCGAGCTCGCCCGCGTGCAGGCGCCGGTCTTCCACCTCGCGCGGCCGGCGAAGCCGTCGGCGCTGTGGGCCGCGATCCAGGATGCCGCGGCCGACCCGGTCCTCGGGCGAGCCATCGCCCGTCACCTCGGCGACCTGCTCGCAGCCGACGTCGACGACGCCGTGCAGGCGATCCTCCTCGCGGCCGCGGCGCGGCGCGAGGGCATCACGCACCTGCACGCCCACTTCGCCTCGGTCGCGACCACGGTCGCCCGGCTCGCGTCGCGGCTCACCGGCATCCCTTACTCCTTCACGGCGCATGCGAAGGACCTCTTCCACGAGGCCGTCGACCACGCCGACCTGTCGCGCAAGTTCGCGGACTCGGCCTTCGCCGTCACCGTCAGCGACTTCAATCTGGACTTCGTCCGCGGGACCATCCCCGGCGGCGAGCGCACGCACCGGCTGTACAACGGGCTCGAGCTCGACCGCTTCCCCTTCGTGCCCCGCCCGGCGCGGCGCGGGCCGCTGCGGATCGCGGCCGTCGGCCGCCTCGTCGAGAAGAAGGGGTTCGCGGTGCTCGTCGAGGCCGTCGCCAAGCTGACCGCTGACGGCATCGACGTGACGGTCGACCTCGCCGGCACGGGCGAGCTGCGCGATCAGCTCGCCGCGCAGATCGACGCCGCGGGCCTGACCGACAGCGTCGCCTTGCTCGGCCCCCTCCCGCAGCACGACCTCGCGCGACTGCTCGCCGCATCCGATGTCTTCGCCGCCCCGTGCGTGGTCTCCGCCGACGGCAACGCCGACGGCCTGCCGACCGTGCTGCTCGAGGCGATGGCCACCGGCATCCCGTGCATCTCCACCGACGTCACCGGCATCCCTGAGATCGTGCGCGACGGCGAGACCGGCGTCCTGTGCCGCGCCGGGTCGGTGGACGACCTCGTGAGCGCCCTGCGCGGCATCGCCGACGGGACGACGGATGCCGCGGCCCTCGCCGCACGCGCCCGCCTCCTCGTCGAGGAACGCTTCGACTCCCGGCGACAGGCCGCGGAGCTCGCGCGCCTGACCGCCGAGGCCGCTCGGCCCCGCCTGCTCGAGGAGGTGGCGTGATGCGCATCGCCTATCTCTGCGTCGACCCGGGCGTCCCGGTCTTCGGCACGAAGGGCTCATCCGTCCACGTCCAGGAGATCGTCCGCTCCTTCCTCGCCCGCGGCGACGAGGTCACGATCTACTGCACGCGGCGGGGCGAGCACGTCCCCGCCGACCTCGCGTCGGTCCGCGTCGTGGAAGTCCGCGTCGGCAAGGGCGACCCCGCCGAGCGCGAGCGGAACATCGCCGCGGCTTCCCGGGAGCTCGCCGCGCGCATCGTCGCCGACGGCTGCGATCTCGTCTACGAACGGTTCTCGCTCTTCAGCCGCGGCGGGGCGACCGCCGCCGCGACGACCGGGGCGACGTTCATCCTCGAGGGGAACGCGCCGCTCATCGAGGAGCAGCGCGAGCACCGCGTGCTCGTCGACGAGGTCGAGGCGCTGGCCGCCGCGCACGACGCGCTCGCGACCGCCGACGTCGTCGCCTGCGTCTCTGCACCCGTCGCCGAGTGGGCCACCGCGCACGGCGCGCCGCGCGCGATGGTCTCCCCCAACGGCGTGAACACCGACCGCATCCGCCCCTCCGCGCCGAGCCCCGACGGGCCGCTCCGCGTCGGCTTCGTCGGCACGCTCAAGCCGTGGCACGGCGTGGAGGTCGTGATCGACGCTGTCGCTTCCCTCGGCGAACGGGCGACGCTCACCCTCATCGGCGACGGTCCCGAGGGCCCCGCGCTGCGACAGCGCGCCGCCGATCGCGGCATCGAGGTCGAGTGGGCCGGCGCAGTCCTGCCCGAGCACATCCCGGCCCTCGTCGCCGGGCTCGACGTGGGCGTCGCGCCCTATCCCGCCGGCGCGGGCTACTTCTCGCCGCTCAAGGTCTACGAATACCTTGCGGCCGGCCTGCCCGTCGTCGCATCGGCCGTCGGGCAGGTCCCCGACATCCTCGACGACGGCGTGACCGGCCTGCTCGTCGAGCCCGGCTCGGCGACCGCGCTGGCGGACGCCCTCGCCCGTCTGGCCGACGACCCCGCGCTGCGGCTGCGGATGGGAGCGGCGGCGAGGGCGGATGCCGTCGCCCGCCACGACTGGAATCGCGTGCTCGCGCGCATCCTCGAGGCCGCCGACGCCGCTCGCAGGGAGGTCTACGCATGAGCCGCCGCACCGCACGCACCCGTCCGCCCGAGCAGCGACCGATCCGCCGGACGCTCGCGACCGTCCGACCGTTCCTGCGCCCTCACGCGCTGCTGCTGACCGCCGGACTCCTCGTACTGCTGCTCGAGGTCGCGTTCCGCGTGCTCGAGCCCTGGCCCCTGAAGGTCGTCGTCGACTCGCTCGCGGTCAGCCTCGGCGCGACGGGAGCGGCGACCACCGGCATCCCCGCCGCGACGACGGAACTGCTCATCGCCTGCGGCGCGGCACTGCTGGTCATCGTGTGCCTGCGCGCCCTCAGCTCGTACCTCAGCACCGTCGCCTTCGCGCTCGTCGGCTCGCGCGTCGCGACGACGCTGCGGGCGCGGGTGTTCGACCACCTGCAGGCGCTGTCGATCCGCTTCCACTCCACGGCACCGTCGGGCGACATCGTGCAGCGTCTCGTCGGCGACGTCGGGCGCCTGCAGGAGGTCGCCGTGAGCGCCGGCCTCCCCCTCATCGGCAACGTCATCACCCTCGTCGCCCTCGCAGGCGTCATGCTGTGGCTCGACCCGATGCTGACGGTCATCGTCGCGGCATCCGCCCTCGTCTACTGGCTGCTTTCGCGCCGGTCGGGCAAGGCGATCACGGCGGCGTCGCGGACCACCCGCAAGGGCGAGGGCCGCCTCGCCGAGTCGGCCGCCGAGACCCTCGACGCCATCCGCGTGGTGCAGGCGTTCGGCCTCGAGCGCGAGCGGGGCTCGGTCTTCGCCCGCGGCAACGACGTCGCCCTGCGCGAAGGGGTCAAGGCGCGCCGGCTCGCCGCCGCCCTCGAGCGTCGCACCGACGTCATCGTCGGCATCGCCCTCGCGCTCGTGCTCATCGGGGGCGGATGGCAGGTGCTGCAGAACCGCATGTCGCCCGGCGACCTCGTCGTGTTCACCGCCTATCTGAAGCTCGCGATGCGGCCGCTGAAGGACCTCGCGAAGTACACCGGACGCATCGCCCGCGCCGCCGCATCCGGCGAGCGCGTCGCCGATCTGCTCGACACCCCGGTCGACGTGCGGGAGTCGCCCGACGCGGAGCCGCTCCACGCGACCGCCGGTGCCGTCTCGTTCGAGAACGTCATGCTCGCCGACGGGCGCGGGGCGCCGCTGTTCCGCGGCCTCTCGCTCGATCTGCGCGCCGGCGAGTCGGTGTGCCTGCTCGGTCCGTCGGGCGCCGGCAAGTCGACCCTCGCCGCCCTCGTCGGCCGGTCGATGGACCCCGCATGGGGACGCGTCACGATCGACGGCGTCGACCTGCGGGCGGCGACGCTCGAGAGCGTGCGCGGCGCCGTGTCGGTCGTCCTGCAGGAGACGGTGCTGTTCGCGACGTCCGTCCGCGAGAACATCCGGCACGGCCGGCTCGACGCGACCGACGACGAGGTCGAGGCAGCCGCCCGCCGTGCGCGCGCGCACGACTTCATCGCTGCGCTCCCGGAGGGCTACGACACGGTGCTCGGCGGTCGTGGCAACACGCTGTCGGGCGGCCAGCGCCAGCGGATCGCGATCGCGCGTGCGATGCTGCGCGACGCGCCGATCGTCATCCTCGACGAGGCGACCACGGGGCTCGACCCCGAGTCGAAGGATGCCGTCCACCGCTCGCTGGCCGAGCTCACCGCCGGTCGGACGACCCTCACGATCACGCACGACCCGGCGTCGGTCACCGGCGCCGACCGCGTGCTCTGGCTCGAAGCGGGGCGGATCATCGAGGACGGCGAGCCGAGCGCGCTGCTGGCAGACCCCGGCACGCGGCTCTCGCAGTGGTTCCGCACCGCGCGCCGCGCCGTCGCGCACGAGGAGGCCCGCGCATGAGCATCGACCTCGCCCGCCGCGACACCGCGCTGCCGCTCGACGTCGTCCTCGACGCCGGCCGCCTCTCCGACGCCCTCGGGCGGCGCGTCGAGATCACCCGCGTGCGGTACAAGCCGGGTACGAGCGTCGTCGTCGCGGTCCGGGATGCCGCGAACGGCGATGGCGTGGGTTCCCACGGCTGGGTCGCCGCCTACGCCGACGCCGCCAAGCTCGCGAAGACACGGATGCGAGCCGAGCGGGTCGGGGCCTCCGTCACCACCGTGCCGGGGGCGCCGGGCAGTCTCGCCGGTCCGCTCGTCGCCGATCGCGCACTCGCGGAGCGGCTGCGACGGTCGGCGCCCGCCGGGCACGTGCTCCGCTACAACCCGCACCGGCGACTCGTCGTCCGGACTGACAACGACGTGGTGAAGATCGCCGCGACGGATGCTGGTGGCGGCGCGATCGCCCGCCTGCTCGCGGACGCCGGTCTCGCCGTGCTGCCCGGGGCCGCCGTGTCGGACGGCGTGGAGCGCACCCCGTGGTGGGGGCGGGGCGACCTCGCCACCTCTCCGTCACCGGAAGCGGCGGTGACCACGGGGCGGGAGCTCGCCAGGCTGCACGCGGTTCCTGTCGACGCGGCCGATGTGCGCCAGGCATCCGACGGCGATGCCGACCTCGCGACCGCTGCCGCGGCCATCGGCGTGCTCGACCGGGCAGCCGGGGCGCGCGCCGAGCGGCTCGCCTCTCGCGTGCGGGCGATGCCCGCCGGGGTGCGCCGCGCCGTCGTGCACGGCGACTTCACCGCGGACCAGGTGCTCGTCGACCACGCGGACGTCCGGTTCATCGACTTCGACCGCGCCGGCCACGGCGACCCGGAGCGTGACCTCGGGCACTTCGCCGCCGCCGAGCTGCTCGCGGGGCGCGGGTCGACCGGGCCGCTGCGGTCGGGGTACGACCTGCCGGTCGACGAATCGGCGGTGACACGCTGGACCGCGACGGCCGCGCTGCAGCGGGCCGTCGAGCCGTTCCGGCACGGTCGCGCCGACTGGGCCGAGCGCCTGCACCTCGCGATCGACATCGCCGAGGAGGCCGTCGCATGACCGCGCTCGACCTGCCGGAGACCGTCCGGCGGGGCGATCTCGAGTGGTGCGTCGCGCGCGCGTGGCCGGCGACGGCGGGCCCGATGCCCGTCGAGCTGCGCTCCACCGACGGCCCCGATCGGGTGCGCGGCGCGTGGTGGTCGTCCGGGCGACTCGCGGTCGACGACGCCGGCGACGACCCCGCCCTGCCGGGCCTCACCGGCCTCGACGGGCAGGTCGTCTCGCACCGTCCCGGCAAGCGCGCCGTCGTGCGAGCGCCGGGCGGCGAGGCCTATCTCAAAGTCGTGCGGCCGAAGAAGGCCGCGGCGGTGGTCGCGGCATCCGATCGCGCTGCCGCCTTCGGCACGCGCTTCGTCGTGCCGACGCTCGAGCGGGATCCGTCGGCCGAGGCGCGCGGCGTCGTCCGGTTCACCGCCGTGCCCGGTCGCACGCTGCATGCGCTGGGTGCCGACGACTCGGTGACGGACGCGGAGTGGCGCGCCGCGTGGGAACGCTGGCACGACGACTGGTCGGCGATCGCGGGGACGGATGCCGGTGGTGCCCCGGTCCACGACGCCACCGCCGAGGCCGACGTCGTCCGCGAATGGGCGGAGCACGCGGCGCGCGCACTGCCCGACGCAGCCGCGGCGATCCACCGGCAGGCCGACGAGGTCACCGCAGGGCTGCTGCGGCATACGTCATCCCGGCTCGTGCTCGCGCACCGCGACCTGCACGACAAGCAGCTGCTGTGGGACGGCGCCCGCCTCGGGCTGCTCGACGTCGACACCGTCAGCGCCGCCGAGCCCGAGCTCGACCTCGCGAATTTGCGGGCGCACGTGGATCTGCGCGTCGCGCAGGGCCACTGGTCGCCGGATCGGGCGCACGTCGCCCGCACGTGGATCGACCGCACCGCCGCCGACGTCGGCGCTGACCCCGAGCGCCTCGTCGCCTACGGCGCCGCGACGCGGCTGCGCCTCGCCTGCCTGTACCTCTTCCGCCCGCGCTGGCGCGCCTGGGCCGAGCGCACGCTGCGCGGGTGACGCGCCGGTCGGGGGGAACCGGCGCGAGCGCGTGCGTCGTTGCCGAACGCGCGTCGGTGTGCCGCTCCGAACCCGGCGCGCTCGGCACGAGCACGCGCTTTCGCGCCGCGCGCGCGGCGCGCGCGCGCGCCGCAGCGTCCCGGCATCCACATCATGTGCTCGCGACGAGCGCACACGTCGCGCACCGGTCGCAGCGTGTGCGATCGTCCACAGCACATGATGTGGACATCATGGCGCGGCGAGCCCGCAGCGCGGCCGACTCAGCCGCCGGTGGAGGCGCGGACCACGAGCTCGGGGCGGAAGCGCACGCGCTGCGGCTCGGCATCCGGATCCGCGAGGGCGGCGAATAGGGCATCGACGGCCGCCGCTCCGATCTCGCGCGCCGGCTGGCGGATCGAGCTCAGCGGCACGACCGTGGACTGCGCGAAGGCGATGTCGTCGTAACCGATGAGGGCGAGGTCGGCGGGCACGCGCAGCTCGCCGAGGATGCCCGCCCCCTGCAGCACGCCCACCGCGAGCAGGTCGTTCGCGCAGAACACGCCGTCCGGGCGGTCCGCAGCGTCACGCCGCGCCAATCGTTCGCCGACCTCCCGGCCCGCGAGCACCGTCAGCTCGTCGGTCTCGACGACCTCGAGCGACGCGCCCTCCACCCCGTCGAGCGCGCGCCGCGCACCCTCGAGGCGGTCGGCGACCTGACGAATGGATGCCGGGCCACCGGCGAACAGGATGCGTCGCCGCCCCTGGTCGAGCAGGTGCCGGACGGCGAGGTATCCGCCCTCCACGTCGTCGACCGCGACGGAGGGCAGGGTGCCGTCGGACTCGGCGTCCACGAGCACGACCGGCACCCCCGCCTCGGCGAGCGCGTCGGCGCGGTGATCATCGAGGTGGTGCGGCGTCAGCAGCACGCCGTTCACGCGCTGCTCGCGGAAGAGGTCGAGGTACGCGTTCTCGCGGTCGGAGTCCTGCCCGCTGTTACCGAGCAGCACGGTGACGCCGTGCTCGGCGGCGCGCTCCTCGGCGCCGCGCGAGACCTCGGCGAAGAACGGGTTGGCGCTGTCGAGGACGATCAGCCCGACGCTGCGACTGCGGCCGGCGCGCAGCTGCCGGGCGGCGTCGTTGCGCACGAAGCCGAGCTCCGCGATCGCCGCGTGGACGCGCTCCACCGTTGACGGCGCGACTCGCGCGGGGCGGTTCAGGACGTTCGAGACCGTCCCCACCGAGACCCCCGCTGCGCGCGCGACGTCCTTCACACTGACTGCCACGTTCACCTGCCTTGACGGATGCTTCACCCCCACGTTAGTGTTGGCGGTGTTGAATCGTTTCACATCGCAACGTTCACATCACAACCTCGACGAGACGATCTGCAGCGTCCCGACCCCCTCACGAAGGAGTGACATGACCCGCGTAGCCTTCCAGCTGCAGGTCGATCCGGCGCTCGTCGACGAGTACGTCGCCCGCCACACCCCCGTCTGGCCCGAGATGCTGGCCGAGATCGAGGCATCCGGTCGGCGCAACTACTCCCTCTTCCTCGGCGACGGAGGCCGGCTCTTCGGCTACTACGAGACCGACGACGACGCGGCAGCGCAGGCCTACCTCGCCGCCTCCCCCGTCGCCGCCCGCTGGGAGGCCGAGATGGGCCGCTTCTTCGTCGGTCTCGCCGGTCGCCCCGACCAGGCGGCGACGCCCCTCACCGAAGTCTTCAACCTGCACGACCAGCTGGCGGCCGCCGCCGGCGCTCCTTCAGAAAGCGACGCATCATGACGACGTTGTCCCCCGAGATCCTCACGCAGCTCGAAGGCCAGGGCATCGAGCTGCCCAGCTGGGCGTTCGGCAACTCCGGCACGCGGTTCCGCGTCTTCGCGACGGCCGGCACCCCGCGCGACCCGTTCGAGAAGATCTCGGATGCCGCCGAGGTCAACCGCTACACCGCCCTGGCCCCCAGCGTCGCGCTCCACATCCCGTGGGACAAGGTCGACGACTACGCCGCCCTCCGCCGTCACGCCGAGGACCTCGGCGTCGAGCTCGGCACCGTGAACTCCAACACGTTCCAGGACGAGGACTACAAGTTCGGCGCCCTGACCCACCACGACGAGCGCATCCGCCGCAAGGCGATCGACCATCACCTCGAGTGCATCGACATCATGGATGCCACCGGCAGCCGCGACCTCAAGATCTGGCTCGCCGAGGGGTCGAACTACCCCGGTCAGAACGACATGCGCTCCCGGCAGGACCGCCTGCAGGACTCGCTGCAGCAGATCTACGCCCGCCTCGGCGACGCCCAGCGCCTCGTGCTCGAGTACAAGTTCTTCGAGCCGTCGTTCTACCACACCGACGTTCCCGACTGGGGGACGTCCTACGCGCAGGTGGCTGCCCTCGGCGACAAGGCCATGGTCTGCCTCGACACCGGTCACCACGCGCCGGGCACGAACATCGAGTTCATCGTGATGCAGCTCCTGCGCCTCGGCAAGCTCGGCTCCTTCGACTTCAACTCGCGCTTCTACGCCGACGACGACCTCATCGTGGGCGCAGCCGACCCGTTCCAGCTGTTCCGCATCCTGTTCGAGGTGGTGCGCGGCGGCGGCCTCAACAACCCCGACGTCGCCTTCATGCTCGACCAGTGCCACAACATCGAGGACAAGATCCCCGGGCAGATCCGCTCGGTGCTCAACGTGCAGGAGATGACGGCGCGCGCGCTGCTCGTCGACCGCGCGGCCCTCGACGCGGCGCAGCAGGCGAACGACGTCCTCGGCGCCAACGCCGTGCTCATGGACGCGTTCTACACCGACGTGCGCCCCGCGCTCGCGGAGTGGCGCGAGTCCCGCGGCCTCGCCGCCGACCCGATGGCCGCCTACGCCGCCTCGGGCTACCAGCACCGCATCGCCGAGGACCGCGTCGGCGGCACCCAGGCCGGCTGGGGCGCCTGACCCCGGCATCCCCTCCGCTCCCCTGTCCCGACACGCCGCGACCGTCGGCACATCGTGACAGGGGAGCCTCGGACCACCGACGGAAGACCCATGACAACGCCCTCCCCCTACGGCGCGGCCGACGGCCTCGTCCGCGTGTACCCGGCCGCGGTCCTCGAGCGCCCGACGCCCGGGCTGCTGTGGCTGCACGGCGGCGGCTTCGCCGGCGGCGACCTCGACATGCCCGAGGCCGACGCGGTCGCACGGACGTTGGCGGATGCCGGGACCACCGTCTTCTCGCTGGACTACCGCCTCGCTCCGCTCGCCGAGGGCACTGCCGTGCCGGAATCGTCCACCGGTCGCGAGCGCGCGCATTTCCCCGCGGCATCCGACGACACGATGAAGGCGTGGGAGTGGGCCCTCGCCGAAGCCGCCACCCTGGGGGTCGATCCCGACCGGCTGGCGATCGGCGGCGCGAGCGCAGGCGGCAACATCGCGGTCGGCGCCGTCCTGCGCCTCGTCGAGACCGACCGGCGCCTGCCCGCCCTCGTCCTCCTCGCCTACCCGACGCTGCTCGCCCAGCAGCCCGAGCCGGATGCCGCGCTCCGCGCCGCGCTCGACGCGAACCCCGAGGCCGATCGCTTCGGCGCCGCCGCGGTCCTCGGCATGTACGAGAACTACCTCGGCGGCGCGGTCGACGACGCGCCGCTGGCCGCGATCCCGGGGCGGGCGTCCGGGGACGAGCTGGCCGAGTTCCCCCCGACCCTGATCGTCGCGGGCGACGTCGACGAGCTCCGCGTCTCGAGCGAGCACTTCGCCCGCGCGCTCGCCGCCGCGGGCCGTGACGTCGAGCACGTCGTCGAGCCCGGCACCGACCACGGCCACCTGAACCGGCCCGACGACGGCCCCGCCGCATCCCTCACCCTCGACCGTTTCGCCGCGCGCCTCGCGGCCCTCTGATCCCGACCCGCACCGAAGGAACACCCATGACGAACCCCACCGCCGCGGACCTCATCGCGCGCAGCAACCGCCTCGGCTCCGACCCGAAGGTCACCAACTACGCGGGCGGCAACACCTCCGCGAAGGGCACCGACACCGACCCGGTGACGGGCGAGCCCGTCGAGCTCATGTGGGTCAAGGGCTCCGGCGGCGACCTCGGCACGCTGACCGAGTCGGGCCTGGCCGTCCTCCGCCTCGACCGCATGCGCGCGCTCGTCGGCGTCTACCCGGGTGTGGAGCGCGAGGACGAGATGGTCGCCGCGTTCGACTACACACTGCACGGCAAGGGGGGCGCCGCACCCTCGATCGACACCGCGATGCACGGATTGGTCGATGCCGCTCACGTCGACCACCTGCACCCCGACGCCGGCATCGCCATCGCGACCGCCGCAGACGGCGAGCGCCTGACCGCCGAGATCTTCGGCGACAAGGTCGTCTGGGTGCCGTGGCGTCGCCCCGGCTTCCAGTTGGGCCTCGACATCGCGGCGATCAAGGAGCAGAACCCGCAGGCGATCGGCACGATCCTCGGCGGACACGGCATCACCGCGTGGGGCGACACCTCCGAGGAGACCGAGCGCAACAGCCTGTGGATCATCGAGACCGCGCAGGCCTACATCGACCAGCACGGCAAGGCCGAGCCGTTCGGCGGCGTCCGCTCCGGCTTCGAGGCGCTGCCCGACGAGGAGCGCCACGCGAAGGCGGCGGCCCTCGCACCCACCATCCGCGGGCTCGCCTCGACCGACAAGCCGATGGTCGGGCACTACACCGACAGCGACGTCGTCCTGCACTTCCTGGCGTCCGAGCAGGCGCCCGCGCTGGCCGAGCTCGGCACGAGCTGCCCCGACCACTTCCTGCGCACGAAGGTCAAGCCGCTCATCCTCGACCTGCCGGCATCCGCCTCGATCGAGGAGTCGATCACGCGCCTGCACGAGCTGCACGAGGCCTACCGCGCCGACTACCAGGCCTATTACGACGCCCACGCCGACGCCTCGTCGCCGGCCATCCGCGGTGCCGACCCCCTCATCGTGCTCGTCCCGGGCGTCGGCATGTTCAGCTACGGCGCGAACAAGCAGACCGCGCGCGTCGCCGGTGAGTTCTATGTCAACGCGATCAACGTGATGCGCGGCGCCGAGGCGCTGTCGACCTACGCGCCGATCTCGGACGCCGAGAAGTTCCGCATCGAGTACTGGGCCCTCGAAGAGGCGAAGCTGCAGCGGATGCCGAAGCCCAAGACGCACCAGGGTCGCATCGCGTTCGTCACAGGTGCGGCATCCGGCATCGGCAAGGCCATCGCCGTGCGCCTGGCGGCCGAGGGCGCCTGCGTGGTCGTCGCCGACCTCGACCTCGAAAAGGCCCAGGCCGCCGCGTCCGAGCTCGGCGGCACGGACGTCGCCATCGGCGTCGCCGCGAACGTGGCGGATGCCGCCGGTGTCCAGGCCGCGATCGACGCGACCGTGCTCGCCTTCGGCGGCATCGACCTCGTCGTGAACAACGCCGGCCTGTCGCTGTCGAAGCCGCTGCTCGAGACCACCGAGAAGGACTGGGACCTGCAGCACGACGTGATGGCGAAGGGCTCGTTCCTCGTCGCGAAGGCTGCGGCGAAGGCGCTCATCGAGCAGAAGATGGGCGGCGACGTCATCTACATCTCGTCGAAGAACTCCGTCTTCGCAGGCCCCAACAACATCGCGTACTCGGCGACGAAGGCCGACCAGGCCCACCAGGTGCGCCTGCTGGCCGTCGAGCTCGGCGAGCACGGCGTGCGGGTCAACGGCATCAACCCCGACGGCGTCGTCCGCGGGTCGGGCATCTTCGCCGCCGGCTGGGGCGCGAACCGCGCCGCGACCTACGGTGTGAAGGAAGAGGACCTCGGGCAGTTCTACGCGAACCGCACGATCCTCAAGCGCGAGGTCGTCCCCGAGAACGTCGCCGACGCGGTCTACGTGCTGACCGGCCCCGAGCTCTCGCGCACGACCGGCCTGCACATCCCCGTCGACTCCGGCGTCGCCGCCGCCTTCCTGCGATGAGCGCCGCCCCCCGGCATCCACAGCATGTTCTCGCAACGAGCGCACACGTCGTGACCGGTTCGCGACGTGTGCTCTCGTCCGGAGAACAGGATGTGGACAGGCGTGCAGCGGCGCGCTCGGCGGTGATCGCGTGAGCACCGCATCGGGTACCCGCGCCGCGCGGGAGCGCGCCGCATCGGGTACCGTCGCCGCGGTCGACCTCGGGGCGACGAGCGGGCGCGTCATCGTCGGGCACGTCGCGGCCGACCGGCTCGACACCGCCACGGTCGCCCGGTTCGCCAACGACCCGGTGCGCCTGGCCGACGGCCTGCACTGGAACCTCGTCGGCATGTACGGCTCGGTGCTCACGGGCCTGCGCGACGCGCTGCGTGAGCACCCGGGCATCGCCAGCATCGGCGTCGACTCGTGGGCGGTCGACTACGGCCTGGTCGCGCGGTCGCGCCTGCTGGGAGAGCCGTTCCACTACCGCGACGAGCGCACGGCGCGGGGGGTCGAGGCGGTGCACGCGACGCATCCTCACGCCGAGCTGTTCTCGCGCAACGGCCTGCAGTTCCTGCCGTTCAACACGCTGTACCAGTTCGCCGCCGAGGACGCCGAGCTGCTCGCGTTCGCCGAGCACGCCCTGCTCATCCCCGACCTGGTCGGGTTCTGGCTCACCGGACAGGCCCGCACCGAGCGCACCAACGCCTCGACGACGGGGCTCCTGCGCGCCGACACAGGCGAGTGGGATGCCGACCTGATCGACGCGCTCGGATTCCCGCGTCACCTGCTGGCCCCGCTCATCGCGCCAGGCGAGACCCTGGGCACGCTCGCCGGGGGCGCAGCCGAGATCCTCGGCGCGCAGACCACGGTGACCGCCGTCGGGTCGCACGACACGGCATCCGCCGTCGTCGCCGTCCCGATGTCGTCGCCCGACGCCGCGTACATCTCGTGCGGCACGTGGGGCCTGGTGGGCGTCGAGGTCGAACGGCCCGTGCTCACGGACGCCGCGCGCGAGGCGAAGTTCACGAACGAGGGCGGCGTCGACGGCCGCATCCGACTGCTCCGCAACGTCATGGGTCTCTGGATCCTCAGCGAGGCCGTCCGCGGCTGGCAGCGCGACGGGCACGCCATCGATCTGCCGACGCTGCTGGATGCCGCCGAGGAGGTCACCGGCGACGTCGCCGTGTTCGACGTCGACGATCCGCGCTTCCTCCCGCCGGGCGACATGCCCGCACGCATCGTGGCGTGGTGCGACGAGCACGACGTCGCACCGCCGCGCACCCGCGCCGAGTTCGCCCGCAGCATCATCGAATCCCTCGCCCAAGCGTTCGCGGACGCCGCCCACGAGGCCGGCCGCATCGGCGGCGTCGACACCCGGGTCATCCACATCGTCGGCGGCGGCGCACTCAACGAGCTGCTCTGTCAGCGCACGGCCGACCGCGCCGGCGTCCCCGTGCTGGCCGGGCCTGTCGAAGCCACCGCGCTGGGGAATATCCTCGTGCAGGCGCGGGCCGCCGGCATCCTCACCGGCTCCCTCGAATCCCTCCGCGACCTCGTCGCCCTCACCCACCGTCCCCGCCGCCACGAGCCGCGGGCCTGAGAAGGATCCCACCATGGTGCAACGCCAGTTCCCGAAGCCCGTCGAGCTGCTCGAGCTCATGCAGTTCAAGAAGCCCGAGCTCAACGGCACGAAACGACGACTGGATGCCGCGTACACGATCGCCGACCTCCGGAAGATCGCGAAGCGCCGCACCCCGAAGGCCGCATTCGACTACACCGACGGCGCCGCCGAGGGCGAGACCTCCATCGCCCGCGCACGGCAGGCGTTCCAGGACGTCGAGTTCCACCCCGACGTGCTGCGGCCCGCCGCCGACGTCGACACGTCGGTCGAGATCCTCGGCGGACCGTCGGCCCTGCCGTTCGGCATCGCGCCGACCGGCTTCACCCGCCTCATGCAGACCGAGGGTGAGGTCGCCGGCGCTGGAGCGGCGGGGGCCGCCGGCATCCCGTTCACCCTCTCCACCCTCGGGACGACCTCGATCGAGGGCGTCAAGGCGGCGAACCCGAACGGGCGCAACTGGTTCCAGCTGTACGTCATGCGCGACCGCGAGATCTCGTACGGGCTCGCGAGGCGCGCCGCCGAAGCCGGGTTCGACACGCTGCAGTTCACCGTCGACACCCCTGTCGCCGGAGCGCGCCTGCGCGACAAGCGCAACGGCTTCTCGATCCCGCCGCAGCTGACCCTCGGCACGATCGTCAACGCGATCCCACGGCCGTGGTGGTGGATCGACTTCCTGACCACCCCGAAGCTCGAGTTCGCGTCGCTGTCGGCGACCGGAGGCACGGTCGGCGACCTGCTGAACGCCGCGATGGACCCGACGATCAGCTATGAGGACCTGAAGGTCATCCGCGAGATCTGGCCGGGCAAGATCGTCATCAAGGGCGTCCAGAACATCGAGGACTCGAAGCGCCTCATCGACCACGGCGTCGACGGCATCATCCTGTCGAACCACGGCGGGCGCCAGCTCGACCGCGCGCCGATCCCGTTCCACCTGCTGCCGAACGTCGTCCGCGAGGTCGGCAAGGACGCGACCGTCATGGTCGACACCGGCATCATGAACGGCGCCGACATCGTCGCCGCGATGGCGCTCGGGGCGAAGTTCACGCTCATCGGCCGCGCGTACCTCTACGGCCTGATGGCCGGCGGACGGGCGGGCGTCGACAAGACGATCCAGATCCTCCGCACCGAGATCGAGCGCACCATGACCCTGCTCGGCGTCTCATCGATCCAGGAGCTCGAACCCCGCCACGTCACCCAGCTGACGCGCCTCGCGCCGATGCCCCGCACGGACGTCTGAGTCCGCGCGCTCCGACCGACCCGCGCCGCCGAATGCCGATCCGGCGGCGCGGGTCTCTTCCGTCTTCCGCCGCTGGGCGGCCCTAACTCCTCAGTCTCGTGCTGGATCGGCCCGGCTCCGCCCATCGGGCGGCCGTCGGCTGCGGATCGGAGGAGTTGCGGCACCCACCGCCCGCTCCCGCACCGCGTCCGCGGCCCCCTCTAGGCTGAAACGCGTGCCTGCGCCCACGCTCAACCGCGAGATCCTGCGCCTCGCCGTTCCCGCGCTGGGCGCGCTGATCGCCGAACCGATGTTCCTCATCGTGGATGCCGCGCTCATCGGACACCTCGGCGTGGTGCCGCTGGCGGGGCTCGGCATCGCCGGCGCCGTGCTGCAGACGATCGTCGGGCTGATGGTGTTCCTCGCCTACTCGACGACTCCCGCCGTCGCCCGCCGGTTCGGTGCCGGCGACAAGACCAGCGCCGTCAGCGTCGGGATCGACGGCCTGTGGCTCGCGCTCGGCCTCGGGGCGATCCTCGCCCTCGCGGGCTCCCTCGCGACCCCGACCCTCGTCGCCCTGTTCGACCCGACTCCGGAGGTCGCCGAGCAGGCGGTCGCCTACCTGGGCCTGTCGATGTGGGGCCTGCCCGCGATGCTGATCGTCTTCGCCGCGACGGGCCTGCTCCGCGGCATGCAGGACACCGTCACCCCCCTGTGGATCGCGGGCCTCGGCTTCGCGGCGAACGCGCTGCTGAACTGGCTGTTCATCTACGGCTTCGGGTGGGGCATCGCGGGGTCCGCCGCCGGCACCGTCGTCGCCCAGTGGGGCATGGTCGCCGCGTACGCCGTCGTCATCGGCCGGCTCGCGCAGCGGCACCAGGCATCCGTCCTCCCGCACCGCGAGGGCGTCCGCGGGTCCGCCCGCTCGGGCGGCTGGCTGTTCCTGCGAACCGTCTCGCTGCGGGTCGCGCTGCTCGCGACCGTGGCGGTCGCGACCGCCCTCGGCACCGAGGAGCTCGCCGGCTGGCAGGTCGCCTTCACCATCTTCTCGACCGCCGCGTTCGCCCTCGACGCCCTCGCGATCGCCGCGCAGGCGCTCATCGGGCGCGGTCTCGGAGCGGCCGACGAGCCGTTCGTCCGGCAGGTCCTCGGGCGCACGGTCGCGTGGGGCGCATGGTTCGGGGTGCTCGTCGGTGCCGTGATCGCGGCCTTGTCGGGCGTCATCGGTCTCGCATTCACGGGGGATGCCGGTCTCGCGGCGCTCATCCAACCGGCCCTGCTCGTGCTGGCTGTGGCCCAGCCGGTCTGCGGCATCGTCTTCGTCCTCGACGGGGTGCTCATGGGGGCGGGCGACGCGAAGTACCTCGCGATCGCGGGCGGCCTCACGCTCGCGCCGTACGTCCCCGCGCTCCTGCTCGTCGGCGCGCTGCATCCGGGCGGCGCCGCGGGACTCGCATGGCTCGCCGTCTGCTTCTTCGGCGTGTTCATGCTCGCCCGCCTCGGCACGCTCGGCTGGCGCGTCCGTCGATCGGAGTGGCTCCGCGTCGCCGTCTGACCGACGCACCCGCGCCTCACCGCGGCGGCGGATCAGCCTCCGCGCGGAGATCCGCCGTCACGCGGACGGTTTCGGGCGGGTACGTCCGCTCGAACGCAGATCCGCGCGCGACCGCGCAAAGCTCACGCGTAGCGGCGGCACCATTCGAACATGACGACGGCGGCCGCGGCCGACGCGTTGATCGACCGGGTCGACCCGTACTGGGTGATCTCGACGACGCCGGATGCCGCGGCGAGCGCTTCTGGCGACAGCCCCGGCCCCTCCTGCCCGAACAGCAGCACGCAGTGCTCGGGCAGGTCGGCCCGGTCGACCGGCACCGAGCCGTCGACGTTGTCGATCGCGAGCACCGGCAGACCGGCGGCATCCGCCCACGCGACGAACGCTGCGACGTCCTCGTGGTGGCGGACGTGCTGGTAGCGGTCGGTGACCATTGCTCCGCGGCGGTTCCATCGCCGCTTGCCGATGATGTGCACCTCGGCGGCGCCGAACGCGTTCGCGCTCCGGACGATCGAGCCGATGTTCATGTCGTGCTGCCAGTTCTCGATGGCGACGTGGAACGGATGCCGGTGCTCGTCGAGATCTGCGACGATCGCCGTCATCGTCCAGTAGCGGTAGCGGTCCACGACGTTGCGCCGGTCCCCGTGCTCGAGCAGGTCGCGGTCGTACCGCGGGTCGTCCGGCCAGGCCTCCGGGCCTCCCGGCCACGGCCCGACGCCGACCGGAAGCTGCGGCTCGGGCTCGGGGTCGATCGGATCGGGCACCGGACCAGGCTAGCCGTGCGGATCTCTGGACGACGCGAGCGGGCGGCGGTACGGTCAGCCATGGCGATCTGGCTCCGAAGGTTCGCGCCCCTCGTCGTGGCGGTCGGCGCCTTCGTCCTGTATCTCGCCTCGATCCTGCTCGAGTGGTCGCTCCCGGCCTGGGCGGTGCCCGCCGGACTCGTCGCGACCCTCGGCCTCATCGCCATCCTCGCGCCGCGGCCCCGGCGCATTCGGCGGAGCGCTCCGGAGTTGTACGCCTCCGACCCGTACTCGGACATCGAGCTCGGCCGGTCCGCTCCGACGCATCCGTCCATCGAGACCCGCCCGACAGCGCAGTACGGTCCCCCGCTCCCCGACGACCCGCTGCGCCTCCCACCACGCCCCTGAGGATCTTTCGGCATACCGAAAAACACTGCTAGCGTTTTCGGTATGCCGAAAACAGCCGCACCGCCGATCGCGACGCCCGCCCGGACGGGACGCCGCGTCGCGTGGCTGCTGGGACCGGCCCTCGTCGCCGGCGTGGCCTACCTCGACCCCGGCAACGTCGCGAGCAACATGACCGCAGGGGCCCGGTACGGCTATCTGCTGGTCTGGGTGGTCGTCGTCGGCAACGTCATGGCGTGGCTCATCCAGTACCTGTCGGCGAAGCTCGGGATCGTCACCGGACAGAGCCTCCCCGAAGTCATCGGCACCCGCATCCGAAGCAACACCGCGCGGCGCGCGTACTGGCTGCAGGCCGAGCTCGTCGCGATGGCGACCGACGTGGCCGAGATCATCGGCGGCGCCGTCGCCCTGTGGCTGCTCTTCGGCGTACCGCTCGTCTGGGGCGGCCTCATCACGGGTGCCGTGTCGATCGCACTGCTGCTCATCCAGTCGCGCCGCGGGGCCCGCAGCTTCGAGTTCGTCATCATCGGCCTCATGGCGATCATCGCCCTCGGCTTCACCTACGGCGTCTTCATCGGCCCGCCCGAGGCCGCCGGCGTCGCCCTCGGACTCCTTCCCCGCTTCGACGGCGCGGACTCGGTGCTGCTGGCGGCATCCATCCTCGGCGCGACGATCATGCCGCACGCGATCTATGCGCACAGCTCACTGGCCCGCGACCGCTTCCGCCCCGCGGACGGACGGACGCAGACGGACGCCGCGGCCGCCGACGCCGCGATCGACACCCGACGGGTGCTGCGCGCCACCCGCTGGGACGTCACGATCGCCCTCGCGATCGCCGGGACGGTGAACCTCTGCATCCTGCTGCTCGCGGCGGCGAACCTCGCCGGCGTCCCCGGCACCGACAGCCTCGAGGGTGCCTACGCCGCACTGCAGGGCGGGATCGGGCCGGTCGTCGCGACGCTCTTCGCGGTCGGTCTGCTCGCGAGCGGCCTCGCGAGCAGCGCCGTCGGCGCGTACGCCGGCGCGGAGATCATGCAGGGACTGCTGCGCATCCGCATCCCCCTGCTCGCCCGTCGCCTCGTGACGCTCGTGCCGGCCCTCGCGATCCTCGCCATCGGCGTCGACCCGACGTTCGCGCTGATCCTCAGCCAGGTGATCCTGAGCTTCGGCATCCCGTTCGCGCTCATCCCGCTCGTCGCGCTGACCGCGAACCGCGGGCTGCTCGGCGCGTACCGCAACCGGGCGTGGACGACGGCAGCCGGCATCCTCGCATCGGTGTTCCTCGTCACCCTCAACGGGCTGCTGCTGTGGCTGACCCTCTTCGGCGGATGACCCTGTTCGGCGGATGATCCGGCAGGCGGATACCCTGGGCTCCGTGCCCGCCTCCGCGTCCACGGTCGACGACTACCTGAAGACGATCTACCACCACACCGAGTGGCAGACCGATCCCGTCACCCCGTCGGTGCTCGCGGCCGAGCTGGGGCTCGCGCCGTCGTCGGTCACCGAGATGGTGAAGAAGCTCGCCGCGCAGGGCCTGGTGTCGCACCGTCCGTACGGTCCGATCTCGCTGACGGATGCCGGTGCGTCCCGCGCCACCGCGGTCATCCGCCGACACCGACTCATCGAGACGTGGCTCGTGCGGGAGTTCGGGTACGCCTGGGACGAGGTGCACGATGAGGCCGAGGTCCTCGAGCACACGATCAGCGACCGGCTGCTCGCCGGCATCGACGCACGCCTCGGACACCCCCGCTTCGACCCGCACGGGGATGCGATCCCGGGACCCGACGGCAGCGTCGAACGCGAGCCGTTCGTGCTCCTCGCCGAGGCCTCGATCGGGCACACCGGGCGGGTGCTCCGCATCTCGGACCGCGACCCTGCACTGCTGCGCTCGTTCGAGGAGCTCGGCATCGACGTCGGACACACCGTCACGGCGACCGGGCGCGACGCGGTGCGGATCGACGGGGGCCCGACCGTCGACCTGCCGCCCGCGGCGGCGCGCGCGGTCTGGCTCACCGCCTGAGCGACTCGCCGCCGGACGGAGTCGCGTCGACCCGCGGACGGACCGGACGCCCGGACCACCAGACGTAGGCGCCGACGACGAGGATCGCACCGCCCGCCGCCACGGCCCACCAGGGGAATCGGGGGATGTCGGGGCGCTCGCCTGCCCCGTCGATGTCCTTCTGCGGGGTCGGGATGATGCGTTCACCCGTGACGAGGATGCGGTGGCTGTTGACCCCGAGCGGCGTGCACGTCACGAGGGTCATCAGGTCCTCGCCGACCCGCGGCAGCAGCGACTGCGTGTCCTCGGGCTCGACGACCTGCGTCTCGACGACCCGATAGGACAGGACTTCGCCGAACACCTCGACGGTGAAGGTGTCGTCGAGGCCGACGCGGTCGAGGTGGGTGAACAGCTCCGCCGAGGCGAGTCCGCGGTGCGCGGTCAGGACGGAATGCGTCGTGTCGCCGCCCACGGGCAGCGCCGTGCCCTCGAGGTGACCCACGCCGGCATGGAGGACCGGCTCGCTCGTCCCGTGATAGATCGGCAGATCGAGGTCGATCGCGGGGATGCGCAGCCGCGCCATGAGACCACCGTCCGCACCTCTCAGCTGGGAGGCGTACGCCTCCCCCTGGTCGGGTGCATCGGCGATCGGCAGTCGCTCGTTCGCTCCGATCTCGGCACCCGACTGCGCCAGTCCGGCGTTGTACTCGCGCGCGTCCTGGAGCTTCTGCTCGATCGTGGCCGCGCCGAGATCCTCGACCTGGTCCGCATACCCGTCGATGCGCTGCGACTGCTCGTACTGGCTGAACCAGGCCGCAGCCGACGGGTAGAGCAGGAGTCCTGCAGCGACCAGCGCGCCGACGCCGATCAGGAGCGACACCACCGAGAACCGCCACCGCGCACGACGACGGAGCTCCCCCCGTGTGGGGAGCTCCGTCGCCGTCATCACCGGTGTCGACCTAGGCCGCGGTGGCGCGCGCGGCGGCCGCGCGACGACGCGAGAGCAGCAGCGCCGCGCCGAGCATCGTCACCAGCAGCGCCCCGCCGCCGATCCCGAACCAGCGGGCACCGTCGCCACCCGTCAGCGGCAGCGCCCATGCGGGCACCTGGCTGTGGGCGAACTCGACGTAGTTGACGATCGGCGGCACGGTCGACGTCTCGCCTGCGACGACCTGCGTGAGGATGCGGTCGGGCGAGGGCAGCTGGAAACCGGCGGGCGGCGTGATCTCGCGCACCCAGTAGTTTCCCGGGGTGATGATCGGGATCTCGACGTACCCGTCGGCGCCCGTCGACCACTCCGAGATCCCGTCGATGAGGATCGGGTTCACCCCGCGGATCGCGTCCTGCTCGTTCAGGAAGACCTGGTAGACCGCGCCGGCGAGCGGCACGCGGTCGTTCGCCGGGCCCTCGAACGCAAAGACCGTGAGCTGGCCGATCGGCGTGACGCCGGTGACCGTCTCGGTCGCCCCGTTGATCGTGCCGGTCGCGGTGTTGACGATGCGACCGTCGGCCGGGATGGCCACCGCACGCGTCAGCACGTTGAAGGTCACGACCCCGCCCTGCAACCCGGTGAGCCGGGTGAGGCCCGCGGACGTGAACTCCAGGGTCAGCGTGCTGCCCTCCTCGACCAGGTTGTAGTCGGTGCCCTCGGTGAAGGTCTGCGGGAGACCCGCCGGGTTGGTGACGACGACGTTCGTCGGAGCGACACCGGTGGGCGGGGCATCGACGTACTCGAGCTGAGACGGGATGGTGTCCGCCAACTCGAAGACATCGATGCTGTCGCCCGCGGCGAGCGTCGGGATGGCCGATGCGATCGCCCATCGGATGAGGTCGGGGTTTCGCGCCTCGGCGGAGTTCGCCGGGGCCGGGATCCGCGTCTTGGTCACGTCGGTGACGGCGTTCTTCGGGTAGACGTGGACGTCGTAGATCCACTCGTTCGCGGGCGCACCGCCCGGGCCCGTCGGGAACGGCAGCGTCACGAGGAACGGCGCCGACGGGTTGGTCGCCTCGTCGGGAAGGACCGTCTCGGTGACGAGGTACAGACCGATCGGCATGTCGCTCGGGAAGGTCGCGATGCCCGTTCCCGGCGCCGACGGCGTCGACGTGAAGGTCGTCCCCGAGAGGCGGCCTGCCGCCGCGGCCGGCGTCAGGTTCGACGCCGTCGACCAGCCGGCAGGCGTCCCGAGGTCGACGTCGGCGACGAGTGCGGCGGTGAACTCGGCGCCGGCGAGCGGCGTGCCTGCCGGCGGCGTGGCGAGCTCCTGTCCCGTGCCGATCTGCTGCGGACTCGACGGGCTGAGCGCGTACTTGTGCACCGTGAGCGACCGCGGGATGTCGGGGTCGATGTTGCCGGGTTCGGCGTGGGCGGGGGTGACCGCGACGAGTGCCGCGGCTGCCCCGATGGCGAGGGCGCCGAGCGCGGCGCTCACCCGCTTGCGGATGCTGGACATGGGTTCTCCTGTCTGAGATGGCGAGGTGGTGCGGGGATGGTTTGCCGCCGGACGGCGGCGATGGGTGGGCAGGGTCACATCGGCTCCCTCCTTCGCTTCGCGCGGAGGAAGGCGAAGATCACGAGCAGCGCGAGCATGCCGCCGCCGGCCAGCGTGAAGGCGTCGGCCCCGGCGCCTCCGGTCAGCGGCAGGGTGGTCGGCTGCACCGGCGCGTTGACGAAGCGGTACACCGCACTCTGTCCGGGCGCGGGCGCCACGATCGAGGGCGATGTCACGGGTGTCCACGTCGATCCGGTCAGGCGCTCGAGTCGGAGGGTCTGGTAGGCGAGGCGAGAGCCGGGACGGGTGGGGTCTTCGCTCAGGGTGTAGCGATGGCCGGGGCGGACATCGAAGGTGCTCGCCGGGTTCCCTCCCGCGGCGAAGGCCGCGCCGACGCGGGTCTCGGTCGGCAGCGAGGAACCGGTCAGGACGTCCGGGGTCGCGGTGATCGTCCAGTCCGCGGGGCGGAAGCCGTCGGCTGCCCCCTCCACTTCTTTGACCACCGTGATCGCCGCTGTCGCGTTGGTGACGGTGCAGGTGGCGTTCGCCCCAGCGGGCAGGGTGACGTCCGAGGACGACGTCACCGCGATCGCCGAGCCCGTCTGGTCGACGCAGCGCCAGGCGCCGGTTTGGACGTAGGTCGCCCGCGGCCCAGTCTCGGAGAGCCGATACGCGATTCCTGGTGTCACCGGAACGGACGACACCGCCCCCGTTCCGCTCCGGCCGCGTGGACCGGCCAGGGCGGTCGATCCTGTGGGGGCGGTCGCGGAGAGGACCCAATCGCTCGGGAGCGCGGATCCGAACGACACAACTTTGGTGAGGGTGAGGTTCGCCGCAGGACGGTTGACGATCGTGCACGCGACGGCACCGCCCGACGCGATGCCGGGGAGGCTAGCCGAGACGACGCTGCCGGCCGTGGTGAAGGTCACCGGCGTCGCCGTGCCGTTCACGGTGCAGGAGCCGCGGTCGAAGACGTACCCCGTCCGCTGCTCCTCGCTGACGGTGAGCGTCGCGCGGGACGCTGTCGAGCCGAACAGGACGCTCCACACCGCCCGCCCCGAGGCATCCGTCTGCTGGCGCGGAGCCTCGGAGGGGAGCACCGTCGCCGTGCCGACGGTCGCGAGCGCCGAGGTGCCCAGCGTCCAGTCGGCTGCCGCCGAGGTCGCTCCCGAGACGGGATCCGCGACCAGTTTGGTGAGGGTGACGCTCGTCGCGGGGCGCGGCGAGTTGAAGATGGTGCACACGACGTTGACGCTCTGCCGGTTGGGGATGGTGACCTGCCCCGAGGGGGATGCGGCGTTGCTCAGCCGGACGCCGTCCGCCCAGCACTCGTTGACCACGGTGTACACGCCGATCGTCGAGGTCGACCCGGTCGCCATCGTCTCGGTGAACGTGAACGCCGCACCCACGCTCGCCGGGAGTGGGCCGATCTGCCGGCCCTGCCGTCCGGTCGCGGAGCCTGCCGTCGTCGTGCTCGCCACCGCGACCCCGCCGTTCGCGAGCGAGAGGGTGAACTGGTCGGCGGCGGCGGCGCGTCCGATGACGTTCTTCAGCACGGTGATGGATGACGGAGACGTGCACGACGCGAGGTCGGTGTGGGCGACGGTGGTTCGGGACGAACCGGGGATGCGCGCCCACGTCGTGGCGTCGAATTCGTAGGCGACAGTGGCGCTCGACACGTACGCCGTCCCCCGCGGCGAGAATGCGAGGCCGTTCGCTGCGCCGAAGGCGGGCGTGGCGTCGAGCCCGGTCAGTGTCCGCGAGTTCGTCGACCCGACGGCGAAGGTGCCGCCGTTCGCCGCGGCGATGCTCTCGGCGGTGATCGTGAAGATCACGGCCGAGCTCTGGCCGTTGGCGTCGACGGCCGCCCCCAGGACGTACAGGTTGCCGCGCGAGTCGAATGCGAGATCGCCGTTGCCGTCGGGCGACCCCGTCGTGGCGAAGCTGCCGAGGTACGAGAAGCGCGACGCGGTGGGAGCCGACTCGGTGAAACTCCACAGGTGGAATGCCGAGCCGCTGTACTTGCCGAAGACGTACCGACCGGTGCGCGGGTCGACCGCCCCCGCGACGAGCGAGCCGGTCGTCTCCGCCCCCGCCACGACGGTCGTGTACGCCGTGCCCGCGAGCGTCTGGAACCCCGCGGTCGGCGTCCACTTGAGGATCGCCGACACATCGGTGGCATCCGTCGACCGCTGCAGTGCGTACGCGACCGTGCCGCCCGGCGAGATGCCCAGGCCGTTCGCGTTGGTGCCGGTGTTCCAGGTCCCGACCGTCGCCGACGCACCCGTCACGATGTCGCCCTGCACCAGCGCGCCGTCGCCCGTGAGGGCGTAGTAGTGGTTGGTGTCGCACTGGAGCTGCGTCGCCTGCGGGGTGTTCACGAACGTGCAGACCACCTGGGCGCCCTGCTCGGTCGGCAGCGTCAGCGAGCCCGAGGGCGAGGTGCCCGCGGCGATCACGGTGCCGTCGCGCACGCACTCGTAGCTCGCGGAGTATCCGAGTCCTGCACCGGTGGTCGGCGTCTCGTGGATCGTGACGGTGCCTCCCGCGGTGACCGTGAGGGGTCCGACCTGCGCCGGCTGAATTCCGACCGCGGTCCCCGAGGTGGTCGCCGACCCCAGGACCGTCGAGCCGTTCCGCACCGACAGCGTGAACTGGTCGCCCGGGGCGTTCCGGGCGGTGATGTCCTTCCGCACCGTGATCGTGGTCGCCGGCTGGACGGTCAGCGACGCCGCCGGCGAGACGACGAGTCCGTTCGACGTCACGGTGCCGCTCGAGAACGTACCCGCTGCCGCCGCGACGACGTTCACGGTCACGGTGCACGACGCGCTCCCCGAAGCGAGGTCGCCGCCGGCGACGCCGATCGAGCCCGAGCCCGCGGCCACCGTGACGGCGAAGGCGGTTCCCGCGACGTTGGTGCAGGTGCCGCCGACGCCCGGTGCCGGCGCGACGACCAGGCCGGTCGGCAGGTTCGCGGAGAAGCTCCAGTCGGTCTTCGCGAGCAGGTCGGACGTGTTGGTGACGGTGTACGTGAGCGTCGTCGGCGTGGTGGCGATCGCGGGTGACGGCGAGAACGAGGCATCCAGCGCGGGCGACACGTCGAGCACGCGGAGGTTGTCGACGCCGAATGCGCCCCCGCTGCCGGTGGTCGCGTTCGTCACGCGGACCTGGGCTGCCGCGATCTGCGCGGGCGTCAGCAGCGCGGTGGTCGTGCCGGTGTAGGTCGCGGCCCGTGCCGAGGCGGAGATCGCGGGGTCGAGGACGCCGCCGAGCGTCGGGAGGGTCGCCTGGGCGGGCGACGTGTAGAAGACGCTCCCGCTCGCCGCACAGGGAACCACCGCGGAGGGGAAGCCGGCGAGCAGGGTGGTCGACCCCGAGAACAACGACATGCTGAGCGCCGCGGTCGCCGACGTGCACTGCGCGCCCGCCGCGTCGAAGCGGAGGGCGTAGAACCGGGACCCCGACGCGGTGGCACCGATCGGTGACGCCGATTGGGCGACGGTCGTGCCGCCCGACACCGTCGTGGCGGGCATTCCGACGAGGGCGTGATTCGACTGAGAACCCGATGCGCCGGTGGTCGAGCCGTTCGCGGGGCTGTTCGTGGTGCCGCCGGGGACACCGGCGGCGAGCTGACCGAGGACGTCGGCGATGCGGCGGGTCTCCCGGGCTGCGAGGGAGGACTGTCCCACGACGCCGACGGTCTGGGTGGGGCAGAAGGATGCGTTGGGGTACGCGGCCGTGAAGTTCACCAGCACGCCCGTGCAGCTGGTGCCCGACGACCAGCCGCTCGAGGCGGTGTAGCGGCCGGACGCGTACGCGGTCAGCCCGCTCGGAGCCGTCGTCGCGAGGCCCTGCTCGAACGACTCGCCCCAGACCTGTCGGGGCGCCTCCGGCACGCCGGCGGCGAGGATGCCGACGCGTCCAGCCGGCGGCGCGCGGGCGGACGGGGCCGCCGGCGGCGCGTCCGCCGCGGCATCCCCTTCCGCCCCTGCCGAGGGCGGGGCGTCCCGCTCGTCCTCGACGGCGGCGTCGGGCCGCTCCCCGTCCTTCTTCACGGCATCGGCGGCTCCGTCATCCGCGGCCTCGCCCAGGTCTTCGGATGCCTCCGGGGTCGGGGCCCGGTCGACCGCGTCCTCGGCGGGTTCGGTCTCCGCCGTCGGGCTCGGCGCAGGGGTCGCACTCGGCGTCGGACTGGGCGCGGCGGGAACGTCCTGCTCGGCGACCGTTCCGTCCGGCTGCTCCGGAGGCGTGGACGGCTGCTCCGCAGGGGTGGACGGCGGCTCCGCAGGGGGTGACGCCGCCGCCGCGCCCGCCGGGGTCCCCAGCGCGCACAGTGCGAGGACCGCACTGAGCGCGAGCGCGACCGGCACCCGCACGCGGCGGGGTGCGTTCGCCCGCGATGCGCGGGCGCGACGAACGTCGGTCATGTGGTGGCCGTATCCGGAGTCGGGGCGAAGCGAGGACCGAGCAGCGGTCCACGAGGACTAGGTCGAGACTGAGGAATGCTCGGCCGGATGCCGGACTTCGTCCATCACCTTGCCGAACGCTTCGAGCCTAACCAGACGACCCCGCGCGGCACTGTCCCCTCTTCGGAGGACAGCGTTTACCCGCCTCCCTCCCGAGAGGGGACGGTCAGCGCACGCGCAGCCGGCGCCCCTTGAGATAGGGCCATTCCGTGCGTGTCGCGTGCTCGGCGTAGTGCCACATCCGGGCGCCCACGTCGGGGTCGGTGGTCACCCGGGACGGCGTGGCGAGCGCAGGCATCCCGGTGTATGTGTGCGACGGACCCCAGAACTGGCCGCCCTCGGCGTCGGGGTCGACGAGGGCTCGCACGGGCGCCCACGCGCCGCGTTCCTTCGACTGCGCCACGATGGCCTGCAAGCCGCCCACGAAGCGCTTGCGCCTGGACGGCGCGCTGACCCCGGCGATGCGGCGGGTGCGTCCGCCGAGCGAGTATCCGGGGTGGGCGACGAGGCTCGCCACGGGGACGGATGCCGCGCGCAGCCTGCGGTCAGCCTCGTAGCCGAGCGCGCTCGTCGCGACCTTGGACTGCACGTAGGCACGCCAGGCGGTGTACCCGTGGACGAGTTCGGGGTCGACGGGGTCGTAGGGGAAGAGCGTGGTCGAGACCGAGCCGAGCCAGACCATCCGGCCGCGCGCGGCGGCGAGGGCGGGCAGGAGCGCCCCGGCGAGCGCGTAGTGGCCGAGAGCGTTCGTCGCGATGACGAGCTCGTGACCGTCTCGCGTGAGCTCTCGGGTCTTCGGGGGGTGGACGATGCCGGCGTTGAAGAGCACGCCGTGCAGCCCGACCCGTCCCCGCACGGTCGCGGCGGCGGCGCGCACCGAACCCAGATTGCTGGTGTCGAGGGCCAGCGTCTCGAGGTCGGCATCCGGCACCTGCGCCAGCACCGCGGCGCGCGCACGGGACAGCCTCGAAGGGTTCCGCGCCGTCATGATCACATGCGCGCCGGCACCGGCGAGCTGCAAGCAGGAGAAGAAGCCAACGCCCGCGTTCGAGCCGGTGACCAGGTAGCGGCGCCCGCTCAGGTCGGGGAGATGCTCGGGGTCCCAGTCGTCGCGCGCCACACCGTCGACCCTACGCGGGCAGGGGCTTCCGCGGCATCCCGCCGACGCCCCTGCGGGGCATGACACAGTGGATTCATGAGCGGACTCGAGCAGAACCTGCTGTTCGCCGTCGTCGGGCTGACGATGGTGACGTCGCTGGTGATCGTGGTGGTGCAGATGGTGCGCCGCCGACGCGACGACGAGGACGACCGCAACCCGTGGGACGACCTCGAACCCAAATGACTACTGCGGCTGCAGCCCGAGGTCGTCGAGGTCGATCGCGGCGAGCCAGGTGAGGCCCTCGGCCTCGACGGCGGCCTGCGCGCCGGTCTTCCGGTCGACGATGACCGCGACGGCCACGGGCTCCGCGCCCTCACGGCGCAGGGCTTCGACGGCCTTCAGGGCCGACTGTCCGGTGGTCGAGGTGTCTTCGACGACGACGACGCGCGTACCCGCGACATCCGCTCCCTCGACCTGACGACCGCGACCGTGGTCCTTCGGCTCCTTGCGGACGACGAAGGCGTCGAGCGGAGCGTCGGTGCGCGACGACTCGTGCATCACTGCGTTCGCGATCGGGTCGGCGCCGAGTGTGAGCCCGCCGACCGCGACGATGCCGTCGACGTCGCGGATGAGGTCGAGCATGATGCGCCCGATCGCGGGGGCCGCGCGGTGGTCGAGCGTGAGCTTGCGCATGTCGACGTAGTACGAGGCCTTCTTGCCGCTCGACAGGGTGAAGTCGCCGTGGAAGACGGCCTCCTCCTGGATCAGCGAGATGAGGCGCTGGCGGTCGGCTTCGAGCTCGGGCGTGGAGGCGACGGTCACGGGGTCGAGTCTACGGCGGGGAGTGTCAGCACGCCGTCGACCCGACGCGGGATACCGACAGGACCGTCCTGCAGCTCCGCCGGGAGCAGCTCGGCAGCTGCGTTCTGCCATGCGAGCGGACGGAGGAAGCGACGCATCGCCGTCATCCCGACAGACGTGTGCTGCGAGTTGGTCGCGGGCCACGGGCCGCCGTGCTGCTGCGCCCAGGCCACGCGGACGCCGGTGGGGTAGCCGTTGAACACGAGTCGCCCGGCCCACGGTGCGAGGTCGGCCGAGAGCCGACGCGCGAGCTCGATCTCGTCGGGCTCGTGATGCAGCGTCGCGGTCAGCGACTTCGGGACGACGGATGCGGCCTGGACGAGCCCGTCGGGATCCGGGTAGCGCACGACCACGACCAGCGGGCCGAAGGCCTCTTCGACGAGCTCGGCGCTCAGGTCGCCGGCTGTCGTCTCGACGAGCGTCGGCGCCACGGCGAACCCGTCCGCCTCGTGCTCCGAACCTCTGGCGCGTTCGCGGGCGCCGGGCACCGCGAGGACACGGTCGCGGATCTCACGGAACGAGTCGTGGATGCGGCGGTTCAGCAGCACCTGCGAGGAGGACTCCGCCACCCGCCGTGCCAGCTCGTCGACGAGGTCGTCACCGGCTGGTCCGCTCGGGACGAAGGCGACGCCCGGCTTCGTGCACAGCTGCCCGGCCGAACCGGTGACCGATCCGAAGAGATCACCCGCGATCGCGTCGGCCCGCGCCGCGGCTGCACCCGGTGTGATGAAGAGCGGATTGAGACTCGACAGTTCGCCGAAGAGCGGGATCGGCTGCTCCCGCGCATCGATGATGCGCTGGAGCGCCATCCCCCCGCTCAACGAGCCCGTGAAGCCGACCGCGGTGATCCGCGGATCGGCGACGAGCGCGGCCCCCGCGCGCTGACCGTAGACGATGCCGAACGTCCCCTCCGGCGCTCCGGCGTCGGCGATCGCCCGCGAGATCGCGTCGAACGACCGAGCCGACGTCAGCGGGTGCGCCGAGTGGGCCTTCACGATGACGGGACAGCCGGCCGCCAACGCAGACGCGGTGTCGCCGCCCGCCACGGAGAATGCGAACGGGAAGTTGCTCGAGCCGAAGACGGCGACGGGACCGAGCGGCACGAGCATTCGTCGGACGTCGGGGGCGGGGCCCAGCTCGGTCGTGGCCGCGTGGTCGATGATGGCTTCGAGGTAGGACCCCTCCCGCACCGCATCCGCGAACATGCGGAATTGCACGACGCTGCGGGTGAGCTCCCCGCTCAGGCGCGCATCGCCCAGGCCCGTCTCGCGGTCCGCCGTTGCGACGAGACCGGTGCGGTCGGCGTCGAGCGCGTCGGCGATCCGGTCGAGCAGGTCCGCCCGCCAGTCGCGCGGATGGTCGGCGAGGTCGGCTGCCACGGCCGCCGCCGCGCGGGTTGCGACAGCGACGTCCTCCTCGCTCGTCGGCTGCAGCGCCGTGTCGATTTCACGTCCTGTGCGCGGGTCGGTGGTGGTGATCATGCGTCTTCCGTTCGAGTTCGCGTGCTCTCCCCCGCCACGATCTCGAATCCGAGATCGATGCGCGGCGCGGGCGTCGAGCCGTCGGCCATGCGGGCGAGCAGCATCTCGCCCGCGACGGTGCCGATCCGTCGGTTCGGGATGGCGACGGTGGTGAGGGTGGGGACGAGGTGGCGAGCGATCTCGAACCCGCCGAACCCGGTGATGCCGAAGTCCTCGGGCACCCGGATGCCGCGCCGTTGGCACTCCAACACGGCGCCGGCTGCGAAGACGTCGCTCGCGCAGATGAGGACATCCGTCTCCGGATGGCGGGTGAGCGCCTGGTCGAGCAGCCATTTGCCGGCGTCCATGCTGACCCCGAGGTCGCCGGAATCGAGGACTCTGGGCGTCTCCCCGGGGTACAGGTGCGACGCGACGGAGGTGAACGCGTCACGCCGATCGATCGCACGGGAGTCGCCGTCTGCGAAGCGACCCGCGAAGGTGGGATGCCGATACCCCTGCTCGTGCGCGTACTCGACGACGGCGCGGACGGCGTCGGCGTTCGAGAACCCGACGAGGCCGTCGATCGGGTCGTCCGTCCAGTTCCATGTCTCGACGATGGGTACCCGCGCACGGGCCAGCAGATCCCGCGCGGCCGGCGTGTGCACCGTGCCGACGATGAAAATCCCGTCCGGGCGCCTCCCGAGGAAGGCGCGGATGAGCGCCTCCTCCGTCGTCGGGTCGTACTCGGTCGAGCCGATGAAGAGGTGGTAGCCCTGCTCGGCGAGGACCTCGTCGAGACCCTGCAGCGCGTCGGCGAAGACGGATGCGTTGATCGCCGGGATGATGGCGGCGACGGTGTAGCTGCGATTGGACGCGAGGTTGCTGGCTGCGAGGTTCGGCACGTACCCGGTCGCCGAGATCGACGCGAGCACCCGCTCGAGGGTGTCCTGCGACACGAGATCGGGGCGGCGGATCGCGCGACTGACCGTCTGGGGGGAGACCCCCGCGTGCATGGCGACCTCGTTCAGCGTGACGCTCTGCGTCGAGCGGCGCGTAGGTCGTCCGGTCGTCGTGATGATCCTCTCGTCGGTCACCGCAGCAGCCCCCGCCGGTGGAGATTCACCATGAGCTGCGCGATGCCGAAGGTCCACGGCGCGCACTCGTCGCTGTAGGCCACCTCGTTGACCAGGGTACCGAGCCGGGGCGAACTGATCCGGACGATGTCGCCCGGATGATGCGTGAACCCGCGGCCCGGTTCGTCTCGGTCCTGGACGGGCGCGAAGAGCGTCCCCAGATAGAGGGCGGCGCCGTCGGGGTACTGGTGATGCGGGCCGACGAGCTGGCGCGCCAGGTCGAGGGGGTCCCGGCTGATCTGCGTCATGTCGCTCTCGGCCTGCAGCCGGAACCCGTCGAGGCCGTCGACGGTCACCTCCACCCGCGCCGTGCGCACGTCGTCGATGCCGAAGCCCTCGTCGAACAATCGGATGAACGGTCCGAGCGACCCCGAGGCGTTGTTGTCCTTCGCCTTCGGAAGCAGGAGGGCGCTCCGGCCTTCGATGTCGCGCAGGTTCACGTCATTGCCGAGGGCGGCGCCGACCACTCGCCCGTCGGGAGCGACGATGAGGACGACCTCCGGCTCGGGGTTGTTCCAGGTCGAGGATCGGTGCACGCCCACCTGGACGCCGGTGCCGACCGAGGCGAGGACCGGCGTCTTCGTGAAGATCTCCGCGTCGGGCCCGATGCCGACCTCGAGGTACTGGCTCCACAACCCTCGTCCGACGAGGTAGGCCTTCAGGTCCTCAGCCGCCCGCGAGCCCGGGACGATGCTTCGCAGGTCCCCACCGAGGAGCTCGACGATCGTGTCGCGCAGGCCGTCGGCCGCGGCGGCATCCCCCCTCGCCTTCTCCTCGATGACACGTTCGATCATCGAGACCGCGAAGGTGACGCCGGCAGCCTTCACGCAGTGCAGATCGACGGGCGACAGGAATCGCAGCACGTCGGATGCCGCTGCCGCCGACGCTGCGAGGACGGCGGCGGTCCGACCGATCACCGGTGCGTCCACCGCTCGCACGGATGCGGCAGGGTCCTCGAGCGCGGTGATCTCACTGACGGTGGCGAACGTTCCGGAGAGGTCGCGGACCTCGCCGGCGGTGACGAGGACCGGCGACGGACCCTGGGCGGCGGGGTCCCACACGCGTCCGATGAGCAGGGCGTGCTCGTGGTCGGTCGGGAGCGAGTCTGCGACGTCGGCGAGATGGGTGGAGACGGTCATGATTCCTCGTGTGTTCAGCGGCCGGTGAAGACGCCGGGTCGCTTCTCTGCGAAGGCGCGACGGCCCTCCGCGGCGTCGGCGGTGGCGAAGGTGACGGTCTGCAGATCGCGCTCGTAGGCGATCGCGGCATCCTGCGGCATGTTGTACGCCGCTCGGAGGTTGGCCTTGGCCGTCTGCGCGGCCAACGGCGGGCGCGACGCGACGACGGCGGCGAGCGCGCGAGCCCGGGGCAGCAGATCGGCCGGCGCGACCACCTCGCTGACGAGCCCCCATCGGAGTGCGGTCGTCGCGTCGATCGGGTCGCCCGTGAGCAGCATGACCGCTGCGTTGCTCGGACCGGCGGACGCGGCGAGGAAGGCGCTCATGCCGCCCCCGCCGATCCACCCGAGCTTGATCTCCGGGGCGCCGAAGACGGCGGTCTCCGCGGCGAGTCGGATGTCGCACGTCAGCGCGGTCTCGAGCCCGCCGCCGAACGCATACCCGTTGACGGCCGCGATGACGGGCTTTCGGAGCTCTCGCAGCGCGTCGCAGTAGTCGGTTCGGTTGCGGAACTCCCACGGGGTCGCATACCCGTCGAGCGTCCGGATGTCGCTGCCCGCGCAGAACGCGCGCTCCCCGGCGCCGGTCAGGATGACCACCCGGACGCGATCGTCATCGTTGGCCGCGTGGGCGATGGCCTCGAGGGCGTACGACATCTCCGGGGTGACCGCGTTCAGCTTCTCGGGGCGATTGAGGGTGATCTCGAGCACGGCCCCCTCCAACGAGACGGTCACGGTGTCGATGCCGAGGTCGGTGACGCTCATGAGGGGGTCCTTTCGATGTCCACGACGTGACTCTCGCTGCGGAGCCGCTCCTGCAGCGTTTCCACCGACGTCCGGCCGGCGAGCGCGTCACGCACCGCTGCCGAGGCACGGTGCTGCGCCGCAGGGAATCCAACCGCACGGGGTCGCACGCTCGAATGCTCGATCGTCGCGATGGTGCGCGAATAGAAGCCGGATGCCGCAGCGTCCACGAGTGGGTCGGTCCAGGCGGCGCGCGACGCCGGCTGGCCTGAACGGACGGGGATGATGCGGCGCTGGGTGTCGTCCGAGATGAGCCACCGGAGGTACCCCGCCAGCGGCGCATCGATCGCGGTGCGGGCGCTGACCGCCACCCCCGTGCCCCCGATGATCGAGCCGGGAACACCGTGCGCCGTCATGCGCGGGGCGTCCCCGAAGCTGACGGGTGCCGATCCGCCGGAGAAGGTGACGTACCCGTAGACGAGGGGGACGTACGACAGCGGATCGGACCGGTCGGCGATGCGGGCGAGCATGGCGATCGGATTGAGCTCCTCGGTGTCGGGCTCCGTCGAGCGGTGCACCTTCGCCAGCACCTCGAATGCCTCGGCGACGACGTCATGGTCGAGCCAAGGGAGCCCGGGCACGTCCCTCGGCGCCCTCCCGAGCGCCGACGCGACGGAGAACAGGCTGAGCAGTGCGTGGGGGCCGGCGAGCGACAGCGCAACACCGCCGCCGCGAGCGAGGTCCGCCACGTCATCCCAGGTCCGCGGCGCCGTGTCGACGCGGGCCGCGTCCCTGGCCGAGACCTGGGTCGCGGCATCCAGGGGCAGCGCCCACACCTCGTCGTGCAGCGTGTAGGAGTCGATCGATGGACCGATGAACTGCTCACCCGTGAGCAGATGCCCCAGGGGCTGCAGCGATCCCGACGCGACCGCGTCACCGAGGTGGGGGTGATCGAGGACGATCAGGTCGTAGCGTGCGGCGAGGTCGTCGATGGGATGCCCCTCGAACCCCTCGAGCGGCTGCGCGTCCCACGTGATGTCGACGCCGCGCGCGCGCCACTGCTCGGCCGTCTGCTCGAGCGCGCGGCGTCCTCGCGGGTGGTCCCAGGTGAGACCGCGGTAGGCGGTCATCGGTGCTCGCCACCGTCGGAGTGGTTCGTCGCGCCTCGCGGCTCGTCGAGCTGCCCGACCACACCCGACCGCACGAGACGGTCGACGTCGTCACCCTCGTAGCCGATCGCGGTCAGCACTTCGCGGGAGTGCTCGCCCGTCTGTGGCGCTCCGCGCTGGATCGCGGGAGGGGTCTTGGCGAACCGGTAGGGGAAGCCGGGCGTCTTCACCCGCCCTTCAGTGGGGTGGTCGTACTCGATGAAGGTGCCGTTGTGGGCGATCTGCGGGTCGTCGACCAGGTCCTGGTACGAGTACACCGGCCCTGCCCACACCCCGGCCCTGTCGAACTGCTCCATCCAGTGCGCCGTCGGCCTGGTGGCGATGCGCTCGGCGGTCCGGGCGAAGAGCTCGTCGCGCATCTCCCATCCGGCCTTCTCGTCGTCGAGGCCCGCGAGAGCCGGATCGTCGATGATCGCGCTCAGCACGTCGAGAGGCGGGAACGCGATCACCATCCAGCCGTCCGAGGTTCGGAAGGTGCCGTACGGCGATCGGATGTAGATGTGTGCGTGCGGTTGCGCGCTGCGCTCCTGCGGGACCCCGCCCACCGTGAAGACGGACAGCTCCTGCATCTGCAGGGTCGTGAGGGCGTCGAGCATGTTGACCGTGACCAACTGCCCCTCGCCCGTCCGCTCGCGGTGCAGGAGCGCGGCGAGCACAGCCTCGAACGCCGTCGAGGCGGTGACGGCGTCGGCGATGTACTGACCGGCGGGTTGGGGCGGTTGCCCCGCGGCGCCCGTCGACAGCATGGCGCCCGACATCGCCTGCAGCAGCAAGTCCTGACCTGGCCGATCCCGGTAGGGTCCGTCCTCGCCGTACCCCGAGATCGACACGTAGACGAGGGACGGGTTGATGGCACTCAGCGTCTCGTAATCGACCCCGAGGCGAGCTGCGACGCCGGGCCGGTAGTTCTGCAGGAAGACGTCCGACTCGGCCACGAGTCGATGGATGACGGCCCGGCCGTCGTCGTCTTTCAGGTTCAGCGCGAGCGAACGCTTGTTGCGGTTGAGGGACAGGAACGAGACGTTGATGCGGTTGCCGTTGGCGCCTCCCGCCGATGCGTGTCGCTGCCACTCCCCCGTGATCGGCTCGACCTTCACCACGTCCGCTCCGAGATCCCCGAGGCGCTGCGCGGCGAACGGACCGGCCATCGCGATCGAGCAGTCGACGACGCGGATGCCGCTCAGCACGCCCCCGGTCATCGCGCACCGCCCTGGATGCGCGCCTCGGCTGCGGCGACCTCAGCCGAACCGCGGAGGATCGTGATCTCCGTGCGATACTCACGCGTCTCGCCGTGCTCGAGCCACGTCATCGATCCGTCGTCCCGGGCCGCCTGTTCACCGGCGACATGGTGGCTGGACGGCTCGAGCCCGACCGCGTACTGGCCGTCGCGCAGGTTCTGCCATTCGAAGAACGCGGGCATCGTCGTGGCATCCCAAGCGACTTCGACGCCGAGCGCGCCGTCCGCGCGCACGAGGCCGACGCGGTGCAGGCCGTCGGCTCCCGGGGTGAGATCGTGCTCCCACACCTGCTCCACGAACCCGCGCTGCGGCTCCGGCAGCACGTCGTACGGGACACCCTGGTCGGCGGTCGAGTCCGACGACCACCGGTGCCCCTCGACGCGGCCGAGGAACCGAGTCCCCTCGTCCACGACCGGCCAGCCGACGTTGAGGTGGTAGAGGAACATGTGCGGTGTCCGCTCGAATCCGAGGTTCTCGACCGTGTCATCGATGCCGATCGAGGTGCCGTGGATGCCGATGGCCACGGTCCGACGCAGACGCAGGTGCTCGCCGAATGCGGTCGCCTGCACCACCTCACCGGTGACGCGCAGCTCACCGCCGTCCTCGTTCCAGTCCTCCTCGACGGACAGCAGCCGCGCCGGGAGCGAGCTCAGGCGACCGTGGAGCCCGTGACGGACGGTCTCCTTCGGCGGGTAGTTGTAGTGGGTCGCGTCGTACTCGCCCCCGAAGAGGGTGTGGTCGAGGCCACCGCTCACGAGGAACCCGTCGAGCGTGCGCAGCCACGACAGCCCGTCCTCCGACTCCACCTCGTGGAGCGCCGGGTGCCGGTACTGATTCCCGGACCGCCATGAGATGGGGACGCCTGCCAGACGCACATCGCCGATGTCGAATGCGCGGTCGATGAGGATCTCGACCTCGAGCCCGCTGGCATTGCGGAGCTGCAGCGCTCGCACGCCCGCCTCCGGGCCGTTGGCCAGGACGACTTCGCGGACGCCCGCGATGGCGGCGAGATCGCCGGTACGGCGGGCCAGCTCATGGTGCGACAGTCGGGGCAGTCCCCGCGTCGGATCGTTGTCGCTCACTCCATCACCCATCCACCGTCGACGTTGATCGTCTGCCCGGTCACGAATGCGGCGTCGTCGCTCACGAGGAACGACACCACCGCGGCCAGCTCCGCGGCGGTCCCACGGCGCTTGATCGATTGCTTCTCGATGACCGAGGCGCTGTACGCCTCGGCATCCCCGTTGATCTCCTCCGCCTTCGTCGGGAAGGCGCCCGGCGAGACAGCGTTGACACGGATGCCGGAGGGTCCGAGTTCACGGGCCAGGGCGCGCGTCAGTCCGACCGTCGCGCCCTTCGTGGACACGTAGCTCGCGAGGTTCGCCCAGCCGCCGTGGAAGGTGATCGACCCGATGCTGACGATCGACCCCGTTCCTCGCGGCGACATCGTTCTCGCGGCGGCCTGCGCCCCGACGAAGTAGGCGGTCTGATTGACCCGGACGACGTCCTCGTACTCCGCGAGCGGGATCTCGAGGAACGGCGTCGCAGGGTAGATCGCTGCGTTGTTGATCATCGCGTGCAGCGGGCCGAGCCGCTGCTCCGCGGCGTCCACCGCGGCGGAGATCGCCGCGGCGTCGCGCAGATCGACCTCGAGCACCTCGTGCTCGATACCGGCGGCGGCCAGCTCTCGCGCCGTCTCGTCCAGGGTCTGCCGGTCGCGGCCGATCACGCCGACGGCATAGCCGTCCGCGCCGAGACGAAGCGCGATGCCGCGCCCGAGGGCGCCGCCCGCACCGGTGACGATCGCCGACCGACGGCCGGGTGAGGTGCTCGAGGTCATCCGCTCACACCCCGTGCCGCTTGAGGACGTCGGTGATGAACTGCTTGGCGCGCGGGACGTCCGACTCGTCGAGGTGCTCGATGATGAGCGGGACGTTCGGGTTCCGCTCGGCGAGACGCTGAACGTACAGGTCGTAGTTCAGCGCACCGAGACCCGCTGCCGGCAGCTCGATCTCACCCACCCCGCGGAACGTGTGCGACGCGAGGGCGTCATCGTCGCCGATGTCGGCGTGCTTCTCGCTCTTGTCTGCGCCAGCACGTGCGACGTCCTTCGCGTGCGCGATCCGCACCCGGTCACCCAGGGTGTCGAACACTTCGTTGAGCACGGAGTCCATGTCGTCGATGTTGTGCGCGTCGAAGTAGTTGGTCGGGTCCATGAGCAGCTCCAGACCCGGGGTGCGGATGTCGTTGAACACCCGCACGGTCTCGCGCACCGAGCCGATGACGTTGTTGACGTACGTCTCGAGAAGGAAGGTGGCGCCGTGGTCGTACGCCTCCTGCGCGAGCTCCGAGAGGACGCTGCGCACCTGGTCGTACGCGTCCTCGGAGCGGTTGTGCGGGTCGCTGTCCCACTCGCTGTCCGGGTTGAAGGTGCCCGACTCGCTGATGACGTACGGGGTGCCGAAGCTCCGCGCGTTGCGGATGATCTCCTTCAGGTACTCGACGTTCTTCCGGCGATGATCGGGGTCCGGGTGGACGATGTTCGTGTAGCCCGAGATCGCGCAGATCGGGAGGTCGTGGTCGCGGAAGGTGTCCCGGACCCGCTTCGCCTTCTCTGCTGTGATCTGCCCGGCCGACAGGTCGATGTCCTTGAAGTGCAGGTCGAGCTGCACCGTGTTGAAGCCGAGGTCGCGGATCTTCCGCGCGGTGGTCTCGAGGTCGTACGGGAAGTACCCGCTGAAGATGCCGATCTGGATCATGGTCGTGCTCCTTTGCGTGACGTGTGTCGGGGTTCGGGAATCAGCCGCGGCGTTCCGCGGCGTCGGGTGAGCTGAGGTCGAATTCGTCGAGTCGGACGGGTCGCTGTTCATCGAGCGAGCGGTACGCCGCTTCGACGAGGGCCATGGTGCGGACGTTGTCGGCGACGGTGAGCTCGGACTCCGTGCCGATCTCGACGGCGTACTGCACCTGCTCCATGACGCCGATGAAGGCGTGCGGGAACCAGTGCGTGTCCCACTCGGGGGTCACCCACGCGCCGTCGGTGGTGAGGGCGGACGCGTACGTCAGGGTCGACGGCTCTCCCGTGGGCCAGCCGATCGTCCCCTGCGCCACACCCCGGGTGCCCTCCACCCGCCACCGGATCCAGATGTCCGATTCGAAACCTTCTTCGCGCGGACCGGACCAGACGTCCTCGACCGAGACGGCGAGCACGCCGCTCGGGAATGTGAGGGTCGAGACCACGACGCCGTCTCGGTGGTCGAACCCTGTGCGCGGGTCCGATCGAGCGGCCGTGTAGATCTGCTCCGGGTCCCCGAAGAGGAACCGCAGGGCATCCAAGTGGTGGACGCTCATGTTCGCGATCGTGAGACGGTCGTATCCCTCGAGGAAGCTCTGCCAGTGCGGGATGGCCCGCATGTCGATGGAGGCGAACACCGGATCTCCGAGCTCGCCCCGTTCGAGGATCTGCGAGAGCACCCGGATGGACTGGTCGTACCGCATGTTCTGGTTTACCGAGAGGATCTTCCCGGCGGCGGCAGCCTCGTCCCGGAGGGCGAGCGCCTCGTCGAGGTCCAGACTCAGCGGCTTCTGCGCGAGGACCGCCTTGACGTGGGGCTGTGCCAGCGCATGGCGGATCAGCGCCGGCTGCTGGTCGGGGGGGAAGGCGATGTCGACGATCTCCACATCCGCGTCCTCGATGAGGTCTCGCGGGGTGTCATGCACCGTCGCGATGCCGTACCGCTCGGCGACCGCACGAGCGTTCTCGGGCGTCCGCGAGGCGATGGCGTGCACCGGGAAGCCCGCCAGCCGGTAGGCCTCGAGGTGCACATCGGCGACGATCATGCCCGCACCGATGACGCCGATCCGGTGCGAGCGCACCCGGATCTCGACGTCGGGAGCGAATCGCTCCCGGGTCACGCTTCTCGCGATCACGGCTCGTTCTCCTCACTGCCGCATCGTCGCGGCCCTTCGGGATGTTCTTGCATCTTTGCATTGTGTTAGCGCTACTGGCAGCGCTACCATCCACACGGTAACGACCTCGTTCTCGATTCGTCAACTCGAATTCTCGGAACGGTCCGGGGATGGCGAAGACGCCGAGGGATCAGCCCCGAACGAGGCTCGCAATCCGATTTCAAGGGAGAGATCACATGCAACGACGCACTGCCACCATCCGGCGCTCGACCATGCTGTTCGCGGTCGTCGGCGCCACCGCACTCGCACTGAGCGCCTGCACCTCCGCGCCCGCCGACACGGGCAACTCCGCGGGCAATGCCGGCGGGGACGGCACCTCGAACGAGAAGTTCGTCATCGGCTTCCAGCAGCCTCTCGGCGGCCAGGCCTGGCGGGAGATGGGTCTCGCCGCACTGCAGGCACTCGCCGAGCGACCGGAGTACAAGGACAAGGTCGAGGTCAAGATCGTCCGCACGAACGACAACGACGCCGCCCAGCAGAACGCGGCCATCCAGAATCTCATCGCCGAGGGCGTCGACGCCATCCTGTTCGATCCGGCATCGGCGACCGGCGCGGACGCCGCCATCGCTCAGGCACAGGCCGCAGACATCCCCGTCATCGCGAACGGCGGGCCCTACTCGAACGACTACGTCTACACGGTGTCGACGGACTGGGCCAACGCCGGGACCATCGGCGCGGAGTGGCTGCTCGAGCAGCTCGGCGATGACAAGGAGGTCGCCGTGCTGGAGGGCCTCGCCGGGGTCCCCCTCAACGATTCCTCCATGCCCGCCGTCGAGGAAGTCCTGACAGGAGGCGGTGCGAGCATCGTCGCGCAGGGCACGAACGGCTGGAACGAGGCGGACGCGCAGCAGGCCATGTCGCAGATCCTCCAGTCCGAGCCGGGAGTCGGCGGCGTCTACTCCTTCCTCACCGGCGGCCAGGGAGTGCCGGCCGCGTTCGCGGACGCCGGCATCCCGTTCGTCCCGGTCGTGGGTGGCTCGGGCTACAACGGCGAAGCGTGCGCGCTGGTCGAGTACGCCCCCGAGGGACTCGTGGGCAACATGATCTTCGGCCAGCCCGCGATCTATGCGAAGGGCCTCGAGCAGGCGGTGCTGCTCCTCGAAGGCGAGGACATCGAGAAGGAGCAGTTCTACGCGCCGCTGGAGATCACCGCCGACAACGCCGAGGACTTCTGCTTGCCCGACATGCCCGACAACTTCCAGCTCGGCTACGACTTCCCCGGGCTCGACCTCACGCTCGACGAGGTCCTCGCCTTCTACCAGAACTGACGACGCGGACAGCATCGAATGAACGAGCAGACCGCACTTCCCGCGGAGGTCGCCCCTACGGCGGCCTCCGCGGAGGTCGCCCCACTCCTGGTGGCCCGCGACCTCCACAAGTCGTACGGCCCGGTGCGCGCCGTCGCCGACGTGAGCTTCGAGTGCCGCCCGGGCGAGGTCCATGCCCTCGTCGGTGAGAACGGGGCAGGCAAGAGCACCGTGTCGAAGATCCTGTCGGGCGCTGTCGCAGCCACGACCGGCGACGTGCTCATCGACGGCGAGGCGCTTCGGGGCGGGAGCATCGCGCGCTCCCGCGCCCTGGGGATCGCTTGCGCCTACCAGGAGATCGCGCTCGTGCCCGAGTGGACCGTCGCCGAGAACCTGGCGCTCCCCGATCTTCCGAGTGCACGGCCCTTCGCGCCCCGCACAGCGGTGGCGGGGGCGACAGCGCTCCTGTCCAGGCTCGGACTGACGCACATCGACCCGCAGGCTCGCGTGGGGACGCTGCTGCTCGCCGACCGTCAACTCGTCGAAATCGCGAGAGCCATCGCCGCCGAGCCGAAGCTGTTGATCCTCGACGAGGCGTCGAGCGCGCTCACGCCTCCCGGCGTGGAGTGGCTCTTCGACCGGATCCGCGAGATCACCGCTCGCGGCGGCGCGGTCATCTACGTGTCGCACCGGCTCCGTGAGATCCGGGAGATCGCGGATCGCGGCACGGTCCTCCGCGACGGGACCGCCGTCGGCACGTTCGAGAAGGGCGGCTGGACCGATGACGAGCTCATCTCGATGATGGCGGGTCGCGCCGCCGCGAAGCAGTTCCCCGACGTCTCTCCGGTCGAGAGCGACGCCGAGGATGTGCTCACGGTCGTGGGGCTCCGGTCCGCGCGGCTCTCCGATGTCACTCTTCGGGTGCGGGCGGGCGAGATCCTGGGCATCGGCGGCTTGCAGGGGCACGGCCAGACGGAGCTTCTGCGGGCACTGTTCGGCGCTGCGCCCGCGTCCGCCGACACATGGCGGATCGGGGGTCGGGACATCCGATCCCTGACGCCTCTCCGCGCCGTCAAAGCCGGCGTCGGCTACGTGCCGGAAGACCGGAAGCGGGAAGGGCTCGCGCTCGAGCTCGGCGTCGGGGAGAACCTCGAGGCGCCCTGGACCCGCGCGTTCGGTCTCGGTGGCCGGGCCCTGCTCGCACGTGACCGCGGCTGGATCCGAGCCGTCCTCGACTCGCTCAGCGTCCGGACTCGTGGTCCGCTTGAGCCCGCCGGCAACCTCTCCGGCGGCAACCAGCAGAAGCTCGTCTTCGGACGGTGGCTGGATCGCGACCGCACGCTCCTCATCCTCCATGACCCGACGCGGGGCATCGACGTCCGTGCCAAGCAGGAGCTGTACGCCGCGATGGTGGCGCTCGCGCGTCAGGGCGTGGGCATCGTCTGGTTCTCGACCGAGGTCGAGGAACTGGTCCACATGTGCCACCGGGTCGCCGTGCTGTACCGCGGCACCGTCACCCAGGAGCTCGAAGGCTCCGAGATCACCGCCGACGCCGTCGTCGGCGCAGCTGTCGGAATGAGGTCCTCGGAATGACCGGAACCATCTTCACCCCCACCCGTTCGCGGGCGCCCGAACGGCTCCCGCAGTGGACCCGGCGGTCGCTGCACGAAGGGGCACTCCCACCGGTGGTGGCCTTCGTCGCCTTCATCGCGATCTACCTCGCCATCAATCCCGGGCTGTTGACCCGCTTCCAGCTGCAGACGGCCGCGAACCTCGTCGTTCCGCTGGCCGTCATCGCCCTCGGACAGCTGCTGATCGTCCTCATCGGCGGAATCGACATCTCCATCGGCGCGATCGCGAGCCTGTGCAACGTCGTCTTCGCGACGCAGCTGGCGAACCTGCCGGGGTGGGCGGCCCTCCTCGTCGGCATCGCGACCGGAGCTGCGTGCGGCCTGTTCAACGGCTTCCTCGTCGCCTTCGGGCGGCTGCCGGCGATCGCGGTCACCCTGGCGAGCGCGTTCATCATCGGAGCGATCGCCCGGACCATCCTCGACCGACCGGGCGGCGCACTCGACCAGTCCGTCTTCCTCATCACGAGCGGCGAGCTGATCCCGTTCGTCCCGATGTCGGTCGTCTGGCTCCTCCTCATCGCCGTCGCCGTGTGGTTCGTCCTCCAGCGCACGGGATTCGGCCGTCAGATCTACGGCGTGGGCTCCAACCGGGATGCCGTGCAGGCCGCCGGGTTGAACTCGCGGGCCACGATCCTCGGCACGTTCGTCTTCTCGGGCATCCTCGTCTCATTCGGAGCGATGCTGCTCGCCGGCTCCACCGTCACCGGCGATCCTCGAAGCGGCGACCCCTACCTCTTGACGTCGATCGCCGCGGTCGCGCTCTCCGGGGCGAGCTTCGCCGGCGGCCGAGGCAGCGTCCTCGGCACCGTCGTCGCAGCGTGCACCCTGGGGCTCGTCGGCAACCTGCTGTTCTTCGCCGGCGTCAACTCGTATTGGCAGTACGTCGTGAACGCTCTCATCATCTTCGCCGTCGTGGCCATCCCCGTGCTCGTGCGCGTCATCGCCGCACGCAGCGCTCTCTCGAAGGGAGGACGGCCATGACCGCCGTCGTCGACGCACCGCGGACGCGCAGCCCACTCGCCCGCCTGTCCGCGGTGCCCACGAGCGCCTGGGTGTTCCTCGCGTTCATCGCACTGTTCGTCATCGGGGGTGCGATCCGACCCTCACTGTTCACGATCGAGGGCTTCATCAGCACCGCGACGTTCGCGGCCATCCTCGCCATCGCGTCGTTCGGACAGACCCTCGCGGTGATCCAAGGCGGCATCGACCTCTCCGTCCCGAACACGATCGCGTTCTCCGCGCTCGCCTTCCTCACGTGGAACGCCGCGCTCGGACCGGTCGGCGCATTCATCGCAGCGCTGCTGGCCGGCACGGTGATCGGCTTCGTCAACGGCGTCGTCGTCGCTCGCATCGGTCTGACGCCCATCGTGACGACGATCGCCATGAACGGACTCCTGTTCGGCTTGGTGCTGCTGAACTTCAGCCTCGCCGAGCTCACCGTCGTCCCCGATTTCGTCACCGCCATCACGTCGGCGAAGATCACCGTCCTCGGCGTCTCCTTCGCCGCGGTGCTCCCGCTCGCGGTGGGTCTGATGATCGTGCTGCAACTGGTCCTCAGCACGACGGGGTGGGGCCGCTCCCTCTACCTTGTCGGATCCTCCGAGGACACCGCTCGCCTGGCCGGCCAGCCCGTGGCGTGGATCCGGATCCGGGGCTACATGGCCAGCGGAGCGCTGGCGGCGTTCGCGGGCATCGTCATCGTCGGCTACTACCAGCAGGCGGAGGCGATGATGGGGTCGCCGTACCTCCTGGCATCCGTCGCGGCGGTCGTCGTGGGAGGGGCGTCGATCTTCGGCGGCAGCGGATCCGTCGTCGGGACGTTCGCCGGCGCGCTGGTGCTCGGGCAAGTCTCGACACTCGTGGTGGTCTTCAACCTGGGGTCGAGCGTGCAGGACATCGTGTACGGCGCGATCATCCTGCTGGTCGTCGCGATCTACGGCCGCGCACGACGCGCCTGATCGTGACCTGGAGCGCCCCGTCCGAGGGATCCGGACGGGGCGCTCTGCTGTGTCCGCGCTCGCAAATAGGCTTGCACCCATGCGCCTTGCCACCTGGAACGTCAACTCGATCCGCGCACGGGTCGTGCGCACCGTCGACTTCGCCGTGCGCGAGAACATCGATGTGCTCGCGATGCAGGAGATCAAGTGCAAGCCCGAGCAGTTCCCGTACGAGGCGTTCGAAGCGGCCGGGTACCGCGTCGAGGCGCACGGGCTGAATCAGTGGAACGGCGTCGCGATCGCCAGCCGTGAGCCGATCACCGAGGTCGAGTACGCCTTCCCCGACATGCCCGGGTTCTTGAAGGGCCACGAGGGTCCGGATGCCCCGCAGGAGGCGCGGGCGATCGGCGCCACCATCGGGGGCGTCAAGGTGTGGAGCCTGTACGTCCCCAACGGGCGCGGCCTCGACGACCCGCATTTCACCTACAAACTGCACTGGCTCGAGGCGCTGCGCGCCTACACCCAGCACACGCTCGCCGCGCAGCCGGGCCTGCCCCTCGCCCTGGTCGGCGACTTCAACATCGCCCCGACGGATGCCGACAACGGCGACCCGACGGTGGTCGAGGGCGCGACGACCCACGTCTCGCCCGAGGAGCGCGCAGCGTTCCAGTCGCTGCTCGACGCCGGGCTCGTCGACACCGTCCGTCCGCTCGTCCCGACCGGCTACACCTACTGGGACTACAAGCAGCTCCGCTTCCCTCGCAACGAGGGCCTCCGCATCGACTTCATCCTGGGCTCACCGGCCCTCGCGGACGGGGTGGTCGGGGCATCCATCCACCGCGAGGAGCGCAAGGGAGAAATCCCCAGCGACCACGTGCCCGTCGTCATCGACCTCGACCTCGACGGCGAGGACGACGACGATCGCCCGATGATCTTCTGACCTCCGTCGCGAACGCCGCTCAGGCGCGTTCGTCCATGTCTCCGGTCTCGACCGGGCCCGCGGGTGCGTACCGCAGCTGCACCACGCCGTGATCGCCGACGAGCGGCGGCTCGATCAGTGCGAGGCTCCGCGGCGTCGCACCCTCGGGGAAGACCTTCCTCCCCTCGCCGAGCACGACCGGATGCACCCACATCCGCAGCTCGTCGAACACCGCGGACTCGAGCAGCGTCTGCACGAGTCCGACGCTGCCGACGACATGGATCTCGCGGTGCCGGTCGCGCAGCGCATCGACCTCGGCGGGGGTGTCGTCGCCGAGCCGCGTCGTCCCCTGCCAGGTCGGCTGCAGCGCCGACCGCGATGCGACGTACTTCGGCACACGGTCGAAGGTGCGACCGATCTCGCCGACCGCCCCGTCGGTGTGCTGCGGCCAGTAGGCGGCGAAGATGTCATAGGTCCGCCGCCCGAGCAGCAGCGCGTCCATCGACCGGATGTAGGCGTCGACCTGCTCCCCCACCATGTCATCGGGGAACGGCGCCTGCCACCCGCCGAAGCGGAACCCGCCCGACTCGTCCTCCTCCGGCCCGCCGGGCGCCTGCGCGACGCCGTCGAGCGTGGTGAACAGGTCGATGACGATGCGACCTCGCGCGGTCATGTCGCTCCTCCCGGATGCCGGTACGCGACGGACTGTACTCCGCGCCGGCCCGGCCGACCAGGCCTCCCCCGCAGGGCGGATGCCGGCGGCTGCGGCTCCCTCTAGCGTGGAGGGATGCCCGCCTCGACCGTCCGCCGACCGGTGACCGCGACCGAGCTGCGCCACGATGCGTGGCTCGCCGCAGGGATGCTGATCGCCGGCATCCTGAGCGCCACGCTCGGCTCCGTCTCGACCATCTACGGCGGTGAGCACCCGGAGCTCTGGTGGGGCTTCGTCTACGCCGCCGCCCTCACGCTGCCGCTGGCCCTGCGTCGCCGGTTCCCGAGCGCGGTGCTCGTCGCCGTCGCGGCGGCGTACTTCGTGGGGGTGTCGTTCCGCATCCCCGAGGTCTACGTCGGCAACGTCGCGCTCTTCATCGCGATCTACACGGTGGGCGCGTGGGTCGCCGATCGCCGCCGCGCGGCGCTCGCCCGCATCCTCGTCATCATCGCCATGTTCGTCTGGCTGATGATCTCGATCTTCCAGTCCGCCACCTCCGGCGACGACTCGCTGTCGCAGGAGGGGCCGTTCTCGCCCTTCGCCGCGTTCGCGATGATCCAGTTCCTCATCAACGTCGCGTTCTTCGGCGGCGCGTACCTGTTCGGCGAACGGGCGTACACCGGCGCGATGGACAAGGCCGCACTCGAGCAGCGCACCGCCGAGCTCGAGCGTGAGCGCGAGCTGACGGCGGCCCAGGCCGTGGCCCTCGACCGGGTGCGCATCGCGCGTGAGCTGCACGACGTCGTCGCCCACCACGTGTCGGCCATGGGCGTGCAGGCGGGCGCGGCACGGACGGTGCTCGACCGCGATCCGGATGCCGCGAAGACCGCGCTCGCCGGTGTCGAGACGTCTGCGCGACAGGCGTTGACCGAGCTGCGGCAGCTGCTCGAGACCCTCCGCACCCCCGACGCCGACGCGCCGGGCGGGTCCACGCTGCGACTCGACGCCCTGCCGGCGCTCGTGGCGCACGCCGGCGAGAACGGTCTGCCGACCGAGCTCTCGGTGGTCGGCGAGCCGATCGAGACGTCGGAGGTCGTGCAGGTGAACCTCTACCGCATCGCGCAGGAGGCGCTGACGAACGCCCGCCGCCACGGCGGTCCCGGCGCGACAGCCGACGTGCGGGTGCGGTACGGCGACGACGCAGTCGAGCTGGAGGTCTCGAACACGGGGCGCCGACCGATCTCCGGACGAGCGGGCCTCGGACTGGTGGGAATGCGCGAACGGGCCGCTTCTTCCGGAGGAACGCTCGAGGCGCGGGCCCGCGACCGCGGGGGTTTCCTGGTGCGCGTGCGCGTGCCGCACTCCGCCCGGTCGAACGAAGGGACGCGCGCGTGATCCGGGTGCTGCTGGTCGACGACCACGCCGTGATGCGCGCCGGCTTCCGCATGATCCTCGAAGCGGCGGGCGACGTCGAGGTCGTCGGCGAGGCGGGCGACGGAGTCGCCGCCGTCTCCGCGGCGCGCGAGCTGCGCCCCGACGTCATCTGCATGGACGTGCAGATGCCCGACATGGACGGCCTCGAGGCGACGCGGCGGATCGTCGCGGATGCCGAGGTCCCGGCATCCGTCGTCATCGTGACGACCTTCGACCGCGACGACTACCTGTTCCAGGCCCTCGCGGCGGGTGCCAGCGGGTTCCTGCTGAAGAACGCCGGACCCGAAGAGCTGACGAACGCCGTCCGGGTCGCGCACTCGGGCGAGGCGCTGCTGTCGCCGGCCGTCACACGCCGCGTGATCGAGCGGTTCGCAGCGACCGAGGCGGCACCGACGGCATCCCTCCCCCGTCAGACGGATGCCGCGCCCGCCCTCCCGGTGGAGCTCACCGAGCGCGAGACCGAGGTGCTGCGCCTGCTCGCCCGCGCGATGAGCAACGGCGAGATCGCACGGGAGCTGTACATCGGCGAGGCGACGGTGAAGACGCACGTGTCCAACGTGCTGCAGAAGCTCGGCGCCCGCGACCGGGTCGCAGCCGTCGTCTGGGCCTACCGGCACGGCCTCGCCTGAACGCGGAGCGGCCCCACCCGAAGGCGGGGCCGCTCGTGATCGCGGGGGGTCAGACGCCCGCGGGGACCTTCGCGTAGCGGTCGACCAGGTCGCCGAACGCCTCGAGGTAGCCGCTCAGGAAGCCGGCGGTCTCGTCGCTCGTGACCTCGCCGTCCTCGCCGAAGAGGCCCGGCGTGCTCTGCACGTAGCCCTCGGGCTGGCCGAGCGTGGGCGCATTGAAGTGGCTGAGGATCGCCTTCAGGTGCTGCTGCGCGGCGGCGGTCGCGATGCCGCTGCCCGAGGTGCCGATGACGGCGGTGGGCTTGTTGTTGAAAGCGCCCTGGCCGTAGGGGCGGGCTGCCCAGTCGAGGGCGTTCTTGAGCACACCCGGGATGGAGCGGCTGTACTCGGGGGTCACGATGATGACACCGTCCACGTCGGCGATCGCCTGCTTGAAGTCGACGGCCACCTGGGGGAAGTTGCCGTCGTGGTCGACCGAGTAGAAGGGCAGGTCCTTGATCGGGATCTCGACCAGCGTGGTGCCCTCGGGAGCGAGACGCTCGAGCGCCTTGGCGAGGCGGCGGTTGATCGAGGTCGACGAGATGCTGCCGACGATGTAGCCGATGGTGCGGTCCGTCATGGGTCCTCCAAAGAGAATCGGAATGGATGCCACCTGGCATCACAGGCGGCAACGACGGCAGCCGCAGGCCTATTCCTATGAATGTAATGAACGGTCACACTCCCCCCTGCGGCGGGGTGACCGAATCAGCCGCCGGGGGGAGGCCGCCGGCATCCGCTCTTCGTAGCGTGGGACCCGTGCCACCGCCGGTGGCGCCACCACCACAGGAGGAACGGATGCTGCAGCTACGCGGGATCACCAAGAGCTACGGAACGCGACGCGTCCTCGATGACATCGCGTTCGACGTCGCCCCGGGCCGTCTGACGGGCTTCGTCGGCGGCAACGGCGCGGGCAAGACCACCACGATGCGGATCATGCTCGGCGTGCTGGGCCGCGACGGCGGCGAGGTGACGCTGAACGGGTCGCCCGTGACGAGCGCCGACCGCCGCCGCTTCGGCTACATGCCCGAGGAGCGCGGCCTGTACCCGAAGATGAAGGTCCTCGAGCACATCGTCTACCTCGCCCGTCTCCACGGTTTCTCGAAGACGGATGCCACGACCCGGGCGACGGCGCTGCTCGAGGAGCTCGGCCTCGGCGAGCGCCTCGGCGACAACGTCGAGACGCTCTCGCTCGGCAACCAGCAGCGCGCGCAGATCGCCGCGGCCCTCGTGCACGACCCCGAGGTGCTGATCCTCGACGAGCCGTTCTCGGGGCTCGACCCGCTCGCGGTCGACGTCGTGGCGAACGTCCTGCAGACCCGCGCCGCGCAGGGCACATCGGTGCTCTTCTCGTCGCACCAGCTCGACGTGGTCGAGCGTCTCTGCGACGACCTCGTCATCATCGCGGGCGGCACGATCCGCGCCGCCGGGTCCCGCGATGCGCTCCGCGAGCAGCACGCGACGCGCCGCTACGAGCTCGTGTCGGCCACCGACGCGGGCTGGCTGCGGGAGGAGCCCGGCATCGAGGTGATCGACTTCGACGGCGGGTACGCCGTGTTCGAGGCCGACTCCGACGACACCGTGCAGCGCGTCCTCCAACGCGCCGTCGCCGCCGGCGACGTGACCAGCTTCGCCCCGCGCCGCCCCACCCTCGCCCAGATCTTCACGGAGGTCATCCAGTGAACGCTCCCGTCTCCTCCCCCTCGTTCGGTCAGAGCATCTGGCTCGTGACCGAGCGCGAGCTCGGCTCGAAGCTGCGCTCGAAGTCCTTCGTCATCTCGACGGTCGTCATGTTCGTGATCGTCCTCGCCGCGGTGCTGTGGGCGGGCTTCGCATCGCAGACCGACAGCCGCACCCCGATCGCCGTCACGTCCGAGACCGCTGCCGCGGTCGACGGCAACGACGCGTTCGACGTGATCGACGCCGCGACCGCCGACGAGGCGCGCGAGCTCGTCCGCAGCGGCGACGTCGACGCGGCACTGGTGCCCGGCGGCGCCGAGCCGCTCGGGTTCACCGTCGTGTTCGACGACGAGGCATCGAACACCCTGCTGCAGCAGCTCAGCATCGCGCCCGAGGTGGAGGTCCTGAACCCCGGCGGCACCGACGGGTTCCTGCGGTACATCATCGCGATCGCCTTCGGCGGCGTCTTCTTCGCCGCGGCGCTGACCTTCGGCACGACGATCGCGACGAGCGTCGTCGAGGAGAAGCAGACCCGGGTGGTCGAGCTGCTCATCTCGGCGATCCCGACACGGGCGCTCCTGGCCGGCAAGGTGCTCGGCAACACCATCCTCGCGATGGGGCAGATCGTGGGCATCGCGGCGGTCGCGGTGGTCGGGCTCACGGTGACGGGCCAGGACTTCCTCATCGCGGGGCTCGGCGGCCCGATCGCGTGGTTCGCGGTGTTCTTCCTGTTCGGGTTCGTCCTGCTCGCGGCTCTGTTCGCGGCGGCCGGCGCCATGGTGTCGCGTCAGGAGGACATCGGGCCCACGATCACCCCGCTGACGTACATCGTGATGGCGCCGTACTTCCTCGTCATCTTCTTCAACGACAACCCCGTCGTGCTGACGATCATGTCGTATGTGCCGTTCTCGGCACCGGTCGGGATGCCGGTGCGCATCTTCGTCGGCGAGGCGCAGTGGTGGGAGCCGCTGCTCGCCCTCGTCGTCATGCTCGCGGCGTGCATCGCCGCGATCCTCGTCGGCGCGAAGATCTACGAGAACTCGCTCCTGCGCATGGGCGCGCGCGTGAAGCTGCGCGAGGCGCTGTCGCGCTGAGCCGCCCCCGGACGCCCCGTCGCTGCTGCGGCGGGGCGTCCGTGTGCGCTCAGGGCTTGTCGTCCTTCTTGCCCGGCCCCGCGTTCTCCCGCTCGGCTTCCTTGGCGGCCTTCTCGGCCTCCTTCTCCGCACGCTTGCGGGCGTCCTCCGCCGCCTTCTCCGCCTCCTTGGTCGCCTTCTCGTCGTCCGCCTGCTCATCGCTGACCTGCTGATCGTCGACGGGAGCCACAGACGGGGTCGAGGACTGCTCCGTCGGCGCCGGGTCGGCCTGTTCGGTGGGGGCGGGGTCGGTGGATGCCGGTGCGGGCGCGCCGGCGAGATTCGCCGTCCAGAGACTCACCGCGGCGATGACGGCCACGGCCGCGACGGCCAGGACGATCGCCAGGGGTCGCCGCGAGCGAGGCCGGTCCTCGGCGACGGCCCCCGCCGTGACCGCTCCGGTGAAGACGCGGGTCGGCCCTGTCTCCGCCGATGCCCGACCGGCCGGCGCGATCCCGGCGACCGGCGTGACCGCGGCGACGTGGTCATCCGGTGCCGCCGCGGCGACCGCCGCCGGCAGGGCCGGAAGCGGCGGCACGGTGCCCACGCTCGAGGCGCCCGCGGTCGAGGCGGGCACGGTCGAGGCGGGCGCGGTCGAGGCTGTCGAGGCGCTGTCGCGGAGGCGTTCCGCGGCGCCGGCGACCTCGAGCGCCGTCGGACGGTCGGCCGCCGCCGTCGCCGTCATCCGCTCGAGGAGCGTCACCCAGTCCGCTCCGAGTGCGGCGGGCACCTCCGGCGGCGTGGTCAGCCGCGCGAGCGCAGCCCCGACACCGTCGGTGTTCGGGTAGGCCCGCTGCCCCGTGAGCGCCTCGAGGAGCACCAGGCCGAGGGCGTAGACGTCCGCCGGCGGAGCGGGGTCGGCGCCGCGGACCTGCTCGGGGGCGAGGTACGCCGCCGTGCCGATGATCGAGCCGGGCTCGGTCAGTCGCGCGCTGTCGAGCAGCAGCGCGATCCCGAAGTCGGCGAGCTTCGCGCGGTGGCGTCCCGTCGGCAGGTGCGGCGGGGCGAGCAGCACGTTGGACGGTTTGACGTCGCGGTGAACCACTCCCGCGGCGTGGACCACGGCGAGCGCCTCAGCGAGTTCGGCCGCGAGTCCCGCGACCTCCGCGGCATCCATCGGGCCCTCGTCGATGCGGTCGGTCAGGGTCGGACCGTCCACGAACTCCATCACGAGGTAGTCCGTGCGATCGTCCGTCAGCTGCGCGTCGAAGAGCGTGACGAGCGACGGATGATTGAGCGAGGCCAGCAGGGTGACCTCGCTGCGCGCCCGCTCGGCGCTCGAGACGCCCTCGACGCCGGGGCGCAGGACCTTGACCGCGACCGTCCGACCGAGCGCCGTGTCCTCGGCGCGGAAGACGCGGGCCATGCCGCCCTGCCCCACCTGCGACATGAGGCGGTAGCGGCCGTCGAGCACGTCGCCGACGAGAGGCTCGGGCTGCTCGCTCATCGAATGCTCCTCTCGGGGACGTCGGAGGTGTCCACCGAGCGACGGTACTCCGTCCCCACCAGGTCCTCCTGATCTTGACGACGCATCAGGTCCGGTGGGCGGCTCGCCCGACATGGCCCGACAGCGCATCGGCGGCGCCGACGAGGGCGAGGTGCGAGAGCGCCTGCGGGGTGTTGCCGACATGCCTGCCCGTGGCCGGGTCGACCTCCTCCGACAGCAGACCGACGTCGTTCGCGACCGCGCAGAGGCGGTCCATGAGTCGGGTCGCGTCGTCGATGCGGCCCGTCGCGGCGTACTGCTCGACGAGCCAGAACGAGCACGCGAGGAAGGGATGCTCGTCGCCGGGCAGCCCGTCCGTCCCCGCCTCGGTGCGGTATCGCAGCACGAAGCCGTCGCGGAACAGGTCGCGCTCGATGCGCTCGACGGTCGCCAGCATGCGGGGATCGTCCGCCGCGCAGAAGCCCACGAGCGGCAGCAGCAGCAGTGAGGCATCCACCTCATCGGTGCCGTCGTGCTGCGTGAAGTGACCCCCCGCGGCATCCACCCCGTGCTCGTCGATCTCGCGCCGGACCTGATCGCGGAGTTCCTGCCACGTGTCCCCGTCCCCGGGCAGACCGTGCTCACGGACGGCGCGGACACCTCGGTCGAGCGCGGCCCACACCATCACCCGCGAGTGTGTGAAGCGGTGCAGGTCGCCGCGCATCTCCCAGATGCCATGATCGGGCCGGTCGAACCACTCGACGACCTGCGCGAGGAGTGCCCGCTGCAGCGACCACGACGACGGCGTCTCGTGCACGCCCGCGAGTCGCGCCGCCTCGAGCGCGACGAGCACCTCGCCGATGACGTCACCCTGATACTGGTCGACCGCGCCGTTGCCGACACGCACCGGCGCCGCACCGTCGTAGCCGGGCAGACTCGCGAGCTCGCGCTCGGGCAGGTCGCGCTCGCCGCCGAGCCCGTACATGATCTGCACGTCGGCGGGGTCTCCCGCCACCGCGCGCAGCAGCCAATCGCGCCAGCGTTCGGCCGCGCGTGTGTAGCCGTGCGCGAGGTAGGCCTCGAGGGTGAGTGCGGCATCCCGCAGCCACACGAAGCGGTAGTCCCAATTGCGGACGCCGCCGAAGTCTTCGGGCAGCGACGTGGTCGCGGCCGCGACGATGCCCCCGGTGTCGGTGTGGGTGAGTGCGCGGAGGACCAGCATGGATCGCAGGACGTGCGACTCCCACGGTCCGCCGCGATCGATCCGCGACGCCCATCCCGTCCACCACTCGCGCGTCCGCTCGAGGCTCGCATCGACATCGCAGGCGATCGGATGCGGGTGGTACGACCGGTCCCACCCGAGCACCGAGTCGATCGTCTCGCCGGGGCTCACGACGAACGTCGCGCGGTGCATGGTGTCCTCGGCGTGCAGGCGGGGGCCGCGCACCGCCACGGCGTCGGGCCCGGCGATCGCCAGCAGCACCGGAGCGTCGTCGTCGCCGATCTGCCGCACCCACGGGACGGCGCGGGCGTAGTCGAAGCGCAGTCGCAGCTCGCTCGCGAACTCCACGGCGCCCTCGACACCCACCACCCGGCGGACCACCGCATCGATGTCGTCGTCGATCGGCATGAACTCCCACACCTCGGCGACGCCGGCCGCGCTCGTCCATCGCGTCACGAGCGTGAAGGTGTCGCCGTCGTAGCGGCGCGTCGCCGTCGCACGTCGATCCGTGGGGCGGAGCGTCCAGCATCCGTGGCTCTCGTCGCCCAGCAGCGCACCGAACACCGAGGCGTCGTCGTAGCGCGGGAGGCACAGCCAGTCCATGCTGCCCTCCGACGAGACGAGCGCCGCCGTCCGGCAGTTGCTGAGCAGTCCGTAACTCTCGATCGGGGCAGGCATCGTCGTCATTGTGGTGGCGCGAGGGCGCTCGGGCAAGGACTCGGCACGACCTCTGCGCGCGGTTAGGGTGACGGCCATGACGGCAGACACCACGCTCCTCATCCTCGGCGCCTCCGGCGATCTCACCTCGCGGCTGCTGCTCCCGGCGCTCGGTCAGCTGCTCTCCCGCGAGCCCGGGCGTCGCGTGCGCCTCGCCGGTGCCGGCATGGAGGACTGGAGCGAGGAGCAGTGGCGCGACACGGTGCGGCGCTCGTTCGCGACGACCGACGCCGATGCCGCGTTCGAGGCGGTCTCGGCGACGACCTACACGCAGGCCGACATCACCGACGCCGCGGCGCTGCAGCAGTTGCTGGATGCCGCCGAGGGCCGGCCCGCGCTGTACTTCGCCGTGCCACCCGCCGTCGCGTCGGCCGCGTGCGAGGCGCTCCGGTCGGTGCGCATCCCCGAGGGGACGATCCTCGCGCTCGAGAAGCCGTTCGGATCGGATGCGGCGAGCGCCGAGCGACTCAACGCGACCCTCGCCGACCTCGTCCCCGAGACGCAGGTGTTCCGCGTCGACCACTTCCTCGGCCGCTCGACGGTGCTGAACCTGCTGGGCGTGCGCTTCGCGAACCGCCTCATCGAGCCCGTCTGGTCCTCGGACGACATCGCGTCGATCGTAGTGCAGTTCGACGAGTCACTCGGGCTCGAAGGACGTGCGGGCTACTACGACCGGGCAGGGGCTCTCGTCGACATGATCCAGAGTCACCTGCTGCAGGTGATGGCGTTCGTGACGATGGAGCCCCCGGCATCCCTGGACGAACGGGACCTGCGCGACGCGACCGGTGCCGTCCTCCGCGCGACAGCGATCTGGGGCGACGACCCCGTGGCGTCGTCGCGGCGGGCCCGGTACACAGCCGGCACCGTCGAGGGCCGGGACTTCCCCTCCTATGCCGACGAGCCGGGCGTGGACCCGTCGCGTGAGACCGAGACGCTCGCCGAGATGACCGTCGAGGTGCGCAACGCCCGGTGGCAGGGGGTGCCGATCACGCTGCGATCGGGCAAGGCTCTCGGGCACGCCGAGGCGAAGGTCGAGGTGCGGTTCCGCCCCGTGCGGCACCTGCCGACCGGGTTCACGGGCGACCCGGCCCCGACGGTGCTGCGGTTCTCACTCGGGCCGGACTCGATGGCGCTCGAGCTGAACGTCAACGGCGAGGCCGATCCCCTCGAGCTCGAACGCGCGACCCTCGTGGCCGAGCTCGGCGAGGGCTCGTTGAAGGCCTATGCCGAGGTGCTGTCCGGCATCCTCGACGGCGACGCGATGCTCGCCGTCCGCGGCGACGCCGCGGTGGACTGCTGGCACATCGTGCAGCCGGTGCTCGACGCGTGGCACGCGGGCGAGGTCCCTCTCGATGAGTACCCTGCGGGCGTCGCGGGGCCCGCGGGGTGGCCGACTCCCTGAGTCGATCCGTGACGCCTCCGACCTCGCTCCCAGCGTCGCGGTGATGCAATGGCGGGATGCCTCCCCGTACCGCCCCGACCGACACCCCGATCCTCGACGTGCTCACCGAGCGCTGGAGCACGCGCATCTTCGACGGCAGCGCGCCGATCGACGAGGCCGCGCTCGACGCCGCGCTCGAGGCAGCGCGGTGGTCGCCGTCGGCCTCGAACACGCAGCCGTGGCGTTTCATCGTCGCGCGGCGGGGCTCGGCATCCCACGCCCGCATCGTCGAGTCGCTGGTGGGCTTCAACCGCTCGTGGGCGTCGGGCGCCGCTGCGTTCGTCGTCTTCGTCGCGACGACCGAGGCCGACGGCAAGCCGCTGCGCTGGGCGGCGTATGACGTCGGCCAGGCCGCGGCGCACTTCACCGTGCAGGCGCACGCCGAGGGGCTCTCGACGCATCAGATGGGCGGCTTCGACGCGGACGCCCTCGCGGCGGGGTTCGGACTGTCGGCCGATCAGCGCGCCCTGACGGTCATGGCCGTCGGCCCGCTCGGCGACCCCGCGGACGCCCCGGACGCACTGCGCGAGCGCGAGGCGGCACCTCGCGTGCGACGGCCGATCGCGGAGTCGGTGCTCGTCGACGACTGACGCGACGCGCCTCGAACCGCTAGCGTCAGGCCATGACGCGCGATCGACGCACGCACGGATCTGCCCGGCGGTCCTTCGGAGCACTGTGGCACGCGATCAGGATCGCGATGCAGGCGCTCGCCAACTCGGGCGGCGTCGCCAGTGCCGCCGGCGACGACCCCCGCACCGACCGACGGGCCCGCCGACAGCCCGACGTGCCCCACTGAAGCGTCGCCTGCTCCCCTGTCGCGACACGCCGCGCGACCCCGCACGCCGCGACAGGCGACGCCCGCTCGACGCGACGCCGACCGAGCCCGACCGCGACGCCCGCACGATAGACGACGGCACGCCGGTCCGACAGGGGCCACCCACCGGCGCCCGCCGCCGGTTACGGTGAGGCATGACCACCCGCATCCTGTCGATCGGCACCGCCGTGCCGACGGCCCGACTGCGGCAGAGCGCGGTCCGCGACCTGTTCGCGGGGCAGCCCGGCGCCAACCGGCTGACGCAGCGCCTCATCGGGGCGGCGTTCGACGCCTCGGCGATCGAGACCCGTCACACCGTGCTCGACGACCTCGCCGCGGCAGCCGAGCACGCGCGTCCGGCGGATGACGAGCGGATGCCGACGGTCACCGACACCGGCGCGCTGCTGTCCCCGTCGACCGGGACACGCAACGACGCGTACATCCGGCTCGCTCCCCCGCTGTTCGCCGAGGCCGCGCGCAACGCGCTGACGGCGGCATCCGTGGCGCCCGGCGACGTGACGCACGTCGTCACCGTCTCGTGCACGGGGATGTTCGCGCCCGGCCCCGACTACCGGCTCGTCCGCGATCTCGGACTGCCGACGACGGTCGAGCGAGCCCACCTGGGATTCATGGGGTGCGCGGCGGCCGTGCCGGGGCTCCGGACGGCGGCTCGCATCTGCGCCGCGCAACCCGAGGCGGTGGTCCTCGTCGTGTGCGCGGAGCTCTGCTCCCTGCACGTGCGCACCCCGTCCGACCACGATCAGATCGTCGCGGCCTCGGTCTTCGCCGACGGCGCGGCCGCTGCGGTCGTGAGTGCGGATGACGGCCGGGCGGGCGAGGCGTGGTTCGAGCTCGACCGCTTCGCGACGGCGCTCACCGATGAGGGCGAGAAGGACATGGCGTGGACCATCGGCGACGAGGGGTTCGAGATGATCCTCTCCGCAGAGGTGCCGCGCATCATCGGGCGCGAGATCCGCGGCGCGGTCGGCGCCTTCCTCGGCGAAGAGGGGGTGGATGCCTGGGCCGTCCATCCGGGCGGGCGCAGTGTCCTCGACCGCGTCGAGAGCGGCCTCGAGCTGCCGGACGGCTCGCTGACCGTGTCGCGCGACGTGCTCCGCGACTACGGCAACATGTCGAGCGCGACGATCCTGTTCATCCTGCAGGCGATGCTCGCCGGTGACCTCGACGACGGCGCACGCGTCGCGACGCTCGCCTTCGGACCGGGGCTCACGCTCGAGGCGGCACGCTTGACGTTCCGGCGGGCGGCGTGAGCCTCGCCGTCCGCGACACCGGGCTCCGCGAGCTCATGGACGACCCCGACTGCGACCCCGACCGCCTCGCCGAGACGCTCCGCCGCTTCGATCTGGTGAACCGCGCAGTCGGCGGATGGGGCCGCGTCTGGCGTCGCGGCATCCGCCCGCGGCTGCAGCGCCTCGGTCGCCCGGCACGGGTGCTCGACGTCGGCAGCGGCGGCGGCGACGTCGTGGCGCGACTCGCGGCGTGGGCCGAGCGCGACGGACTCGACGTGCAGTGGCTCGGCATCGATCCGGACGTGCGCGCCCTCGAGGTGGCGCGGACCAGGGAGAGTGAACGCGTCTCATTCGCCTCGACGGATGCCGCCGGCCTCCGCGCGAGCGGTGAGCGCTTCGACCTCGTGCTGTCCAACCATGTGCTGCATCACCTGAACGCGGACGAGCTCGCCGGCTTCGCGGACGACACCCGTGCGCTGTCGACGGGAGTTGTCATGCACGCCGACATCGCACGCGGACGACTGGCGTATGCGCTCTACGGCATAGGCATCACCGCGCTGGAGCGCGGGACGTTCCTGCGCACCGACGGACTTCGCTCGATCCGGCGCAGCTACCGCCCCGGCGAGCTCGAGGCAGCGCTCGGCGCGCCGTGGCGCGTCGCCGCACCGGCGCCGTTCCGACTCCTGGCCGTGGCGGACGGTCGTGGCTGAGGTCATCGTCGTCGGGGCCGGCCCGGTGGGCACCCTGCTGGCGGCAGAACTCGCCCGTTTCGGCGTCGACGTCGAGGTGCTCGAGCGCCGCGCGACCGCCGGCGGCGGCTCGCGCGCGATCGGTTTACACGCCCCGACGCTGGCGGCGCTCGAGGCCGGAGGGGCGACGGACCGCATCCTGTCCCGCGCCGTCAAGGTCGGCCGCGGTGAGGCGCGGAGCGACGGCCGGACGCTCGGGGTGGTCCGGTTCGACCGGCTCGACGTGCGGCATCCCTACGTCGCGACGATTCCGCAGGTCGACACCGAGGACGCGCTGCGGGGCGCCGGACCTGAGCCAGTCCGCGGGGTGACGGTGTCGCGGGTGGCTCCGGACCGATCACGGGTGCAGGTCGAGACGGACCGGGGCGGACGCTCCGCGCCGATCGTCGTCTTCGCGGGCGGGGTCGGCGCACGCGAGCTGGTCTTCCGTTCCGATGCGCTGCGCCGCACCGCATACCCGGACCGGTATCTGATGACGGATGCCACCGTGCTCCCGCGCGAGGACCCCGACACCGCGATCGTGCATCTCGCCGCGAGCGGCGTCCTCGAGTCGTTTCCGCTGCCGGACGGCCAGCGCCGATTCGTCGCGTGGGATGCGGGCGGCTCGCTGGATCCCGCTGCAGTGGCGGGGCGGCTGCGCGAGGCGATGCGCGCGCGCGGGGAGGCCGACGCCGCCGAGGTCGTCACGGAGGCGACGGCGTTCGGGGTGCGCCGGGTGCTCGCCCCGGGGATGCGCCGTGACCGCCTCTTCGTGATCGGTGACGCCGCGCACGAGATCAGCCCGATCGGCGGGCAGGGCCTCAACCTCGGCTTGCTCGACGCGGCGACGCTCGCCCCGCTGCTGGCGACGTGGCTGCGCACGGGCGCGGCGCCGGAATCCGACCTCGCCGCCTGGGAGCGGGACCGGTTGCGGTCTGCCCGCCTCGCGGGGCGGATGGCGGCCGTGAACATGCGGCTCGGGCGTCCGGTGTCGGCCCGGGCGCACGCGGCACGGTCGCGGGTGCTGGGTCGGGCCCTCGCGGCGACCGGGACGCTCGTGCCGCACGCCTACGCGATGGGGTTCGACGCCGCGAGCCGGTGAGCCGGCGGCGCCTCGGCGAGGCGGGCGTGGCGGGGCCGCAGCGGGGCGTGGCGTGACCGCGGCGGGGCGGGGCCGCAGAGGGGCGGGCGGGGCCGAACGGCGGGGATCCTCGGGCACGCGCCGAGGACCCGCCGCGACACGCCGGCGTCAGCGATCGATCCCCGCGATACGGCGCGGCGGCGGCATCCCGATCCGACGGTCAGGCCAGCGCGTATCCCGCGACGAGCTGCGCCGCGAGTACCAGGGCGGCGCCCATCACGAGACGGAACCCGGTGCGGTCCGGGCCGCGACGACGCATCCGGAGCAGGATGGCGACAGCGATCGCCGCGACTGCGACCGCGAACGCGATCATGACGACGGCGTTCGCGCCGTCGACCAGGCTGCCGAACAGCACCGCCAATGCGGCGACGACGATGCCCGCGACGGCGAGGATCACGGATGCCCCGGGCCCGATCCGATGCGGCAGCCCCCGCACGCCGGTCCGGCGGTCGTCCTCGAGGTCGGGCAGCACGTTGGTGAGGTGCACGGCGGCGCCGAGGGCGGCCCCGGCCGCCATGGCCCACGGGGCGGCGAGCTCAGGATCGTCTGCCGACAGGGTGGCGAGGGAGGGGAAGATCCCGAAGCTGACGAGGAACGGCGCGATCGACAGCGGGGTGGCCTTCAGTCCTGCGTTGTAGCCCCACGCCGACACGAGCGCGATGGTGTGGGCGAGCAGCATCCCCCACCCGAGAACGGCCGACAGGATGACTGCGACCGCCAGGCTCACACCCGCCGCGATCCACGCGGTGCGCCGTCGGGTGTCGCCGCGCACGAGCGGCTTGTCGGCACGACCGACGGTCGCGTCGCGGAAGAGGTCGATCGCATCGTTCGACAGCCCGACCGACAGCTGGCCGGCGAAGACCGCCAGGACCAGCAGGACGAGATGCGCCACATCGAGACCGGCGGCGATACCGAGGGCCAGCGAGAGGACGGTGACGACGACCGCGGGGCCGGGGTGGGTCGCGCCCCACAGGGCCCGGACGGTTCGCATGCTCGATCTTGTCACGCGAATCTTCAGCGGACGCTGGGGGTTGCGGCGTCCGCCGGGATTGCTCGCGTGGCGTGAACCGAGTCCGCACAGCGCCGCACCACGGCGAGTCAGTCCGCGAGGATGCGCTGGAACAGCAGATGATCCTGCCACTCGCCTGCGATCCGCAGGTAGCGTTCCGCGACGCCGATCTCGGCGAACCCGCACCGGCGCAGCACCGCTTGCGACGCACTGTTGCGGAGGAGCGTGCCCGCCTGCAGCCGATGCAGACGCAGGTCGCGCACCGCGATCTCCGCTACCGCGTCGACCGCGGCGGTCATCAGCCCTCGGCCGCCGTAGCCGGCGTCGATCCAGTAGCCGAGGTTCGCGCTCTGGAACGCCCCGCGGACGATCCCCGAGAGGTTCACCCGGCCGACGATGCGTCCACCATGGACGAGGACGAACGGCGCAGCGATACCCGCGCCACGGTCCTCGAGCAACGCGTCGACCTCGGACTGCTGGCCGGAATCCGTGAAGAACGACTCCTGACGCAGCGGCTCCCACGGCGCGAGGCGCGCACGATTCGTGCGGTATGCGTCGGCCAGGGCCGCAGCATCCGTCCTGAGCAGCTCGCGCAGCGCGACCTCATGGCCCAGATGGACCACGGCCATCAGTCGAGCAGCTCCGCCTCGATGACGTCGTCGTCGTCCGCCGGGTCCGCCGGGGCGGGGCCACTGCTGGTGAGCACGAGCTGCGATCCGTCCACCGCCACGTCCACCCGCACGATGTCCCCGTCGTGCACGCCGCCCGACAGGAGCGCCATCGCCAACCGGTCCTGGATCTCGGACTGGATCAGTCGCCGCAACGGCCGCGCGCCGAACAGCGGGTCGTACCCTCGCTCGGCGAGCCACGCGCGCGCATCCGGCGTCACCGCGAGCGTCAGACGCCGGTCGCGCAGCCGACGCTGCAGCGCATCCACCGCGAGCTCGACGATCTGCGCCAGGTCGGACTCGGTCAGCGGCGAGAACACCACCACGTCATCCAGCCGGTTCAGGAACTCCGGCCGGAACACCTGCCGGACCATCGCCATCACCTGCTCGCGCTTCGTGTCGTCCGTCAGCGTCGGATCGATGAGCACCGGCGAACCGATGTTGCTCGTCAGCACCAGGATCGTGTTCGTGAAGTCGACCGTGCGACCCTGCCCGTCGGTCAGCCGGCCGTCATCGAGCACCTGCAGCAGCACGTCGAACACCTCGGGGTGCGCCTTCTCGACCTCGTCCAGCAGCACCACCGAGTACGGGCGTCGCCGCACCGCCTCGGTCAGCTGACCGCCCTGCTCGTACCCGACGTAGCCCGGAGGTGCGCCCACGAGGCGCGCGACCGCGTGCTTCTCGCCGTACTCGCTCATGTCGATCCGCACCATCGCACGGTCGTCGTCGAAGAGGAACTCCGCCAGCGCCTTCGCGAGCTCGGTCTTCCCGACCCCCGTTGGTCCGAGGAACAGGAACGAGCCCGTCGGACGGTTCGGATCACTGATCCCCGCACGCGAGCGTCGGACGGCGTCCGACACCGTCTTCACCGCTGCGCGTTGGCCGATCAGGCGCTTGCCGAGCTCCGACTCCAGATGGACGAGCCGGGCGGACTCGCTCTGCAGCAGCTTCCCGACCGGGATGCCGGTCCACGCCGCGATGACCTCGGCGATGTCCTCCTCCGTCACCCGGTCGCCGACCATGCGTTCCGCGCCGTCGCCGATCGCGCCCTCGGCCAATTCCGCCTCGGCGAGCTTGCGCTCCAGCGCCGGGATCTCCGCGTACAGCAGCCGCGACGCGCGCTCGAGGTCGCCCTCGCGCTGGGCCCGCTCGGCCTCGACGCGCAGAGCGTCGAGGCGGGTCTTGTACTCACCGACCGCGTTCAGCGACGCGCGTTCGCGCTCCCACCGCGCCTTCAGCTCGTCGAGCTGCTCCTGCTGCGTCGCCATCTGCTCGCGCAGCGCCGCGAGACGCTCCTTCGACGCGTCGTCCTTCTCCTTCTTGAGCGCGAGCTCCTCGAGCTTCAAGCGGTCGACGTGGCGACGCAGCTCGTCGATCTCCAGCGGCGCCGAGTCGATCTCCATCCGCAGCCGCGAGGCCGCCTCGTCGATGAGGTCGATCGCCTTGTCCGGCAGCTGCCGCGCCGGGATGTACCGGTTCGACAGCGCCGCCGCGGCGACGAGGGCACCGTCCGAGATGGCCACCTTGTGATGCGCCTCGTACCGCTCCTTGAGTCCACGGAGGATCGCGATCGAGTCCTCCACACTCGGCTCGCCGACGTACACCTGCTGGAAGCGCCGCTCCAGCGCGGCATCCTTCTCGATGAACTCCCGGTACTCGTCGAGCGTCGTCGCGCCGATCAGGCGCAGCTCACCGCGCGCGAGCATCGGCTTGAGCATGTTGGATGCCGCGACCGACCCCTCGCCCCCGCCGGCGCCCATCAGCGTGTGCAGCTCGTCGATGAAGGTGATGACGCGCCCCTCGGACTCGGTGATCTCTTTGAGGACGCTCTTCAGCCGCTCCTCGAACTGGCCGCGGTACATCGCACCTGCCACGAGGGCCGAGATGTCGAGCGCGATCAGCTCCTTGCCCTTCAGCGACTCCGCGACGTCTCCTGCGACGATCCGCTGCGCGAGCCCCTCGACGACGGCGGTCTTGCCGACGCCCGGCTCGCCGATGAGCACGGGGTTGTTCTTCGTGCGCCGCGTGAGCACCTGGCTGACGCGGCGGATCTCGCCATCGCGACCGATGACCGGGTCGAGCTTGCCTTGGCGCGCGCGGTCGGTGAGGTTGATCCCGAACTGCTCGAGGGCGCTGCCCTGCTCCCCCTGACCGGATCCCGGCTGTGCGTTCATCGTGTACTCCTGGAGGGTGATGCAAACTTGAGTCTGACGGGCTCAAGTTTATCACGAGGTCACGACGCGAGGTCGGTCGCGCACGCGAACCGCGAGCGGTACGCCGTCGGCGTCAGGCCGAGCACCCGCGCGAAGTTCTGCCGCAGGACGGCGGCCGACCCGAACCCGCATTCGTACGCGATCGCATCGAGTCCGAGATCCGTCTGCTCGAGCAGCCGCTGCGCGTGCAGGATCCGCTGCCGCCCGAGCCACGCCGCCGGTGTCGTGCCGTAGTCGGCCTTGAACCTGCGCGCGAACGTCCGCGGCGACATGTGCGCGTGAGCCGCCAGCTGGTCGACCGACAGATCGAGTCGGAGGTTCTCCAGCATCCACTCGGTCACAGGCGTCAACGACAGCGACGTCGACACCGGCAGCGGCGCAGCGATGAACTGCGCCTGCCCGCCGTCGCGCTGCGGCGGCACGACCATGCGTCGCGCGATCGTGTTGGCCGCCTCGGCACCCAGTTCGAGCCGCAGCAGGTGCAGGCACGCGTCGAGGCCGGCCGCCGTCCCAGCGCTCGTGATGATGCGCCCGTCCTGCACGTACAGCACATTCGGGTCGACCTCGATGTCGGGGTACATGCGGGTCATCGTCTCGGCGTACCGCCAGTGGGTGGTGGCGCGCCGCCCCGACAGGACACCGGATGCCGCGACGGCGAACGCTCCGCTGCACACCGTCAGCACCCAGGCGCCGCGGTCGACCGCGCGCCGGATCACCTCGAGCATGCGTTCGTCGACGCTCCCCCACGCCTCGCGCGGGATCGGCGTGACAACGACGAGGTCCGCTTCATCGGCGAAGGAGAGATCTGCGTCGACGTTGATGGAGAAGCCGATGTTGCTCGCCACGGCGCCGGGGTCGGGCGTCACGATGCGGAAGTCGAAGTTCGGGATCCCGTCGTCGCTGCGGTCGAGCCCGAACGCCTCGCAGGCGAGGCCGAACTCGAAGGGTGCGAAGCCGGGCTGCACGACGCAGGCGACGGTGCTGAGCATGGAGACCTCCGAATGCAGTGCGGTTGGCAGTATTCCTACGAGCGGCGTCTCAACGGCCACTCGTGGCAGGATGCCGCCAAGCATAGCGTTTCTGCCATGATCACCACACTCCTTCTCAGCATCCTTCTCCTCGTCGTGGTCGCGGCGGTCGTCGCGGCGGTGCGGCTCGTCGCGGTCGACGGCTACCGCCGGCAGCCGACCTGCCCGCGTTCGCTCCGGCACCCGTGACCGTCAACTCCTTCCGCGGGGCGGCCGGCCGACCCTAGACTCGGCCACCCGCGGAAGGATTCTCATGAGCGAACAGACCCCGCCGTACCCGCAGAACCCCCCGTACCCGCAGAACCCGCAGTCCCCGCAGAACCCCCAGCACCCGCAGAACTCGGCCGGGCCGCCGCCTGGCTGGGCGCAGCAGGGCTACCCGGTCGGCGCGCCTCCCGTCACCGTGCCGTCGACGCCCGCTCCTGCCGGGCGCGGGCTCGCTGTCGCCGCCGTCCTGATCGGCGGATTCCCGGCCCTCCTGGGCGGTCTGTGGCCCGCGCTGTCGATCCAGCTGTACCGCTCAGCTTCGAGCATCGACCTGGTCTCCCTCGCCAACGCCGTCTTCGCGCTGGTGAACTGCATCATCGCCGTCGTGGCCATCGTCCTCGGAGCGATCGCGGCGCGGCGTTCGGTCTCGTCCCGCCTCCTCGGCGGCATCGCGATCGGACTGGGCGCGGCGACCCTGGTCGGAACCGTCCTCAGCTTCCTGTCGTCGGCCGTCGGTTCCGCTCTCGTCAGCGCCTGGTGAGGTCCGTCGCGGCGGCCAGCAGGATCTCGGCCGACCGGGTCCAGTCGAACGCCCGAATGTGCGCGGACCCCGCCTCGACGAGACGCTCGCGCACCCCGGGCTCGTCCAGCGAGCGCACCGCCGACGCGACCGCCTCGGGATCGAGCGGATCGACGTACAGCGCACCCTCGCCCGCGACCTCGCGGAAGATCTCCATGTCCGTCACGACCGCGGGCACGCCGAGCTCAAGCGCCTCGGCCACGGGGAGCCCGTACCCCTCGTCGAGGCTCATCGTGACGAGGGCGGCGCGGTCAGCGAGGAGGGCCGCGTATTCGGCATCCGTCACACCGTCGTGGAACACGACCGACGCACCGCCGGCCAATGCCGTCAGGGCCGCACGGCGCTCGGGCGTGATGCGCGACAGCAGGTGCAGCGTGTGCTCGGGGAGCTGACGCATCGCCGTGACCAGGGTCTCGACGTTCTTATACCGCATGAATGAGCCCATGTAGACGAGGTTCCGCACCGCGCCCTGGTCGACCGATGACCCCTCGGGCAGCAGTTCGGCGAGGCGCTGCGGCGCATTCGGGATCACGACGACCGGCCGCTTCGTCAGGCGCACGCGCGCGAACTGCCGTGCGCTCGTCTCGCTGACGGTCGCGACCAGGTCGGCGGCGTTCAACGTCCAGCGCTGCGGCCAGTACGACAGGTGGAACAGCCGCCACCCCACGCGCACCGGCCACGGCAGGGCCCGCGGCGGGGTGCGGTGGCGGTAGTAGATCGTGTCGTGCAGCGTCAGGATGAGGCGGAACCGCCGCCCCGCCGACCCGATCGTCTGCATCGGCGAGAAGACCACGTCGGGGCGGTGCCTGTTCAGCAGCACCGACGCGAACGGCTCCTTCGGCGACGTCGGCGCGTGGATCGTGAGGGTGACTGCTCCCGTCGGCAGCAGCGCGCGCTGCCGTTCGTCGTGGATCAGGAAGGTGACCTCGGCGCGGTGGGCGGACGCGGCATCCGCCACCGATCGGGCGAGCTCGGCCGAGTAGCGGCTGATGCCGTCGTGGAAGTCCGTGCGGATGTAGCGGGCGTCAAAGAACAGGCGCATGTCAGCCGTCGAGCGGCTCGCCGCGGTAGAGCTTCTCGAACGTGTCGAGCGTGCGGTCGATGTCGTGCATCTCGACGCCGTCGAGTGACGCCTGCTGCATCCGCGAGTACTCGGCCTGATCGGCCGTGAGCACCGTGCGGATCTTCTCGGCGAGCTCGTCGACATCGCCCGGCTCGAAGAGGTAGCCGTTCTCACCGTCGTGCACCAGGTGCGGCAGGGCGACCGCGTTCGCGGCGATGACGGGGAGCCCCGAAGCCATGGCCTCCATCGTCGCGATCGACTGGAGCTCCGCGACCGAGGAGATGACGAACACGTCGGCGCGGGTGTACGCCGCGCGCAGGTCCTCCTCCGACACCCGGCCGCGGAAGGTGACGCGCTCGGTCAGCCCGAGGCGCTGCGTCGCCTGCTCGAGGTTCTTGCGCTGATCGCCGCCGCCGACGATCTCGAACTGGACGTCCAGCTCGGGGACGAGCTTCGCGATCGCGCCGAGCGTCACCTCGACGTGCTTCTCGGTTGTGAGGCGACCGACGAAGAGGACCCGTGTGCGCACGGGACGCGCGGTGAGGTCGGGCGTGTAGTTGCGCTTGTCGATGCCGCAGCTGATCGGGACGACGCCGGTGATGTCGATCGTCGTCTCGAGGAATTCCTTCGCTTTGCGTGTCGGCGTCGTGACGGCGCGCGACATTGCGAAGGTGCGCGCGGCGTCGGCCCACGCGACCTTGAGGAAGACGTCGTAGAGGAACTTCGGCAGCAGCGTGAAGTCGAGGATGTTGTCGGCCATGATGTGGTTCGTCGCCACGACCGGGATGCCGCGCTGGTTCGCGATCCGGGTGAGGGCGCGACCGATCACGATGTGCGACTGACTGTGCACGACGTCGGCGTCGACCTTGTCGAGGATGCGGCGGGAGTAGTGCTTCGCCATCCACGGGAGGGCGAAGCGCAGCCAGTCGTGGGGAGGCCAGCGCCAGCCGGGCAGCCGGTGGACCGTCAGGTCCTGCCCCTCGATGTGCTCGGTGAAGACACCGTGGTTGCGGTGGCCGACGCTGGGCGTCACGACGTGCACGTCGTGACCGCGCGCGGCGAGTCCGGCGGCGAGGCGTTCGGTGAACCGCGCACCGCCGTTGACGTCGGGCGCGAATGTGTCGGCGGCGATGACGATCGTGAGGGGTCGGCGCTCGGGGGCGGTGGAGGACTCGTCCGGTGGCGTCAAGGTCACGGGGTGCGGGCCAATCTGTGCGTCGTGGGGCGCGGGGACGCGGTTGCGTCGGTGCACGAGTCTAATCGGGCACCGACGCCGGACCCTGGATCCCACGGGAGAGCCGGGCACCCTGTACCGCCATCGGCGGACAGGGCGCCCGGCCCGTCAGCTCACTTCACGCTGAGACGCACCACGACCGGCTGGTGATCCGATCCCAGCGGCATCGCGTATCTGCTGCCCGACATCTTCCCGCCGTTGGCCCAGCCGTACACGACCGTCCGCGACGGGCGTACGAGCACCTTGTCGACATGGTCGCCCCACGTGACGCCGATGACGGGCGTGGACGACATGCCCGGAATCGCACTGTTCCGGTGCTGCCCGCTGAGGCCGCGTGCCTGGTCGTAGGCGTCGTGCCAGCCGAGATCCTCGAGGATCTGCTGCGTCCGTTCCGTCTTGCGGGACTTGTGGGTATTGAGGTCGCCGAGGACGATCACCGGCGCGTTCTTCCAGTTCGTCAACCCGCCGTGGCTGGCCGCGAGCTTCGCCAGCGTCGACCGGACGAACGACGGCAGCCTGCCCGCCTCGTACTCCCGCTGCTTGATCTGCGATGAGGAGCCCCCGACGGTGAGGTGGGCGTTCACGACCAGGACGTACGCGCCCGACCGATGCTTCAGCGCCGCCCAGGCGAGGCCCTTTCCGGACCCGGCGTGCTTGCTCGAGAACCTGGCCGTACCCGTTGTCGCTCCGGCCTTGTTCTTTCCGACGAGGGAGAACGACCCGCTCCGCACGAGGATGTCGTTCTGACCGTTGACGACGTGGCGGTAGCCGGTGGGGGCCTTCGTATATCGCGAGGCCTCCTGCATCGCCACGACATCCGGTTTCAGCTCACCGATGCGGGAGTTGATGACCCGAGCGCGTGACGAGATGCCCGAACACGCGTTGGAGCAGATGTTCCAGGTCAGCGCACGGTACTGCGCAGCGCCGGCGGGGAACGAGGCCTCAGCTGTGATCGTCTCGTGCGCACTGGGTGCGGAACGATCGCCCATGACACCGTCGCGCACCGCGCGGGCCTGCACGTAGTAGGCGACACCGGGTTTCAAGCCCGTGATGGTGGTCTGGGACGCCGTGACCTTCCGGTAGGCACGCTTGGGGCTGACGACCGCGGAATGACTGGTGGCCCAGTAGACGTAGTACTCGTCGGCGCCGCCGACCGAGGACCAATCGACGGTGAGGGAGGTGGTGGTGGCACCGGTGAAGGTGACCAGCCCGACTTTCGCGGGCTTGGCCGTCGCCGCTGTGGCTGGGGAGACGGGGAGGACGAGAGCAAGCGCGATCGCGAAGACCACTACGATGGCGCTGCGTGCTTGGGGGACGCGCAGCATAGGCGGATGATAGCAACTTACGCTGGAACGCATGACCCGTCTGAGCGCGCAGCCCGACCCGTCCCGCTGGGTACCCGTCACCGGATCCTTCGGCCTCCGCGGGCGCCGCGCCCGGAAGAAGGCGATCGGGATGCTGCTCTCCCAGGCGAACGCCGCGTTCGGCCGCGAGCAGCCCGGCAGCCGGGTCGCGGCGTGGGCGATGAGCCAGGCACTGCCCGCGCTGATGCGCCGCGCTGACGGGCGCGTGCTCGTCTGGGTGTGGAAGGGCGACCCCGAGCTGCTCGTCGCCATGGCACAGGTGCAGGAGCTGACCCCGCAGCTGCGGACGATGCGGGCGAGTATGCCGATCGAGTACGACGACACCGAGTCGTTCACCGGGTCCCCGCTCGGCGTCGGCGAGAAGCTCGAGATGCCGCTGCCCCCGAACCCGCGGCAGACGCCCTTCGCGTCCTACACCTGGGACACCGGCACCCACCTCGTGACCCTCACCGCCGTCGTCTCCGACCGCGAGCGCTTCGGCACCATCATCCCCGCCGTCGACGACCTCGCCCGCTCGCTGCGCCTCGTCGACGACCTGCAGGTCGGCGAGGGCCCCGGCACCCTGCGCATCGACCCCGCCTGACCGGCGTTCGCTCGGCCTCGAGCCGACGCGATCTGCATGGATCTCGGGCGAATGACCGACGTTCGCGTCGGCTCGAGCATCACGGTCGCCACCCACGCTCGGTCAGAGCTACGCGAACGCGCTCGAGGGCTCGGCTGCGGTCCGCCCCGCGGTGCGAGCGATTGATCCGGATGACGCGCCAACCCGCTGCGGCGAGTGCATCGAGGCGCTCGACGTCCCGCGCGTACTGACGGTCGTCGAGACGGTGCTGCTGTCCGTCGTATTCGAGCAGCACTTTCGTCGATGCATGCATGAGGTCGCCGCAGGCGAGGAATCGGCCCCGGGCATCGCGGATCTCCTCGTTGACGGCGAACTCCGGCAGGCCGGCATCCGCCGCATCCAATCGGAGCAGTGTCTCCGCGACCGAGTCGGTCCGCTCGCGGGCGCGCAAAAGCGCTCGGCGGAGCGCGGCGATGTGACGAGTTCCAGCGCGCCTGGCGACGGCATCCCGAAGGTCGTCCAGCGACAGCACGGGTCGCTGGCGACGCAGCAGCGAGTCTGCCGCGACGACGAGTTCACGCTCGCGGAGGAGGGATGCCGCCTGGCACCAGGCGCTGGCGGCATCGACGCACGGCAGTCCGCTGATCAGGTGGTGGGCGTGCTCCCGCGCCTCGTGTCCGCGGACGCCCGCACCCCGCGCACGCCCCGTGGGACGGATGGCTGAGACGTCCACCTCGGTGCGCAGACGGTCGGGGATCCATCCGCCGGCCAGGGCGATCGCCGTCGCGTGTGAGAAGTGCTCACCCGCTCGGAGTTTCGGCAGGTACGCCTCGGCTCGCGCCGCGGGATCAGCCGCCTCGGTGCGCGCCCGGACTCCCCGATAGGGGCGGGACAGGTCACTTCCGCGCAGACGGGAGAAGGTCACGCCTGCGCTCCGCGCCTCAGACAGCGCGAACGTCGGCCGGAGATGTGCGGGAAGCGGACTCGGCGGTCTCATTCGCCGAGTGTGGCGCGCGCGGCATCCTCGGCCCCCTCTTCGCCGCACCCTGTGCGCAGCTCGTCGCCGCTCCCACCCGGGGAGGAACCTCGACCCGACGGAATCTGCGGCCCTCGCACGGCCACGCGTGCACATCGCGTCGGCTCGGCACCGGGGCACTGGCCGGCCCGGCACGCGCCGGCCGGGGTCAGTCGGCGGCGGGGGGCGGGCCGGGGCGCCACAGGACGACGTCCGTGGCGCGGCGCACGCGCGTGCCCTGCCGGAGCGTGACGACGGAGCCCGTCGCGCCGGCGGCGAAGACCCGGGCGCCTCGGCGCGCGGCGACCTCGTCGCGCAGGCGCGTCTGGAGGCCCTCGACGTCGCGGCGCAGCATCCGGACCTCGTTCTCGAGTTCGATGATGCGCGAGATGGCCGGCAGGCTGACGCCGTCGGCGGACATCTGCGCCACTTCGCGCAACTGCGCGACGTGACGGAGGGAGTACCGGCGCGACCCGCCACGGGTGCGCGCCGGTACCACGAGACCCAGCCGGTCGTACTGCCGGAGGGTCTGCGGGTGCATGCCGGCGAGCTCGGCCGCCACCGCGATCGCGAGGATCGGGGCGTCGTCGTCGATGTGCTCGTTCGCCATGCGTCTCACCTCATTCCCGCGCCTTGATCATCAGGTCGGCGCGTGGGTTCTCTTTCGGCTCCAGATCGTGGAAGCGCTCGAGCGCCTCGCGGGCGGCGGCGTCGAGGTGCGTCGGCACCGCGACCTGGACCTCGGCGAGCAGGTCGCCGGTGCCCTTGGCCGTCTGCACCCCGCGGCCCTTCACGCGCAGCACGCGACCCGACGGTGTGCCGGGCGCGACGCGCAGCTTGACGATGTCGCCGCCGAGCGTCGGCACCTCGATCGTGGCGCCGAGCGCGGCCTCGGTGAAGGTGACCGGCACGTGGATGCGGAGGTTCAGTCCTTCACGCGTGAAGACGGGATGCGGTCGCACCCCCACCGTGAGGACGATGTCGCCCGCCTCGCCGCCGTCCGGCGACGGACGGCCGCGCCCGCGGAGCTTGATCTTCTGCCCGTCGGACACGCCCGCCGGGATCTTGATCTTGATCGGCTTGCCGTCCTCGCCCTGCAGCGTGATCGTGTCGCCCTTCACCGCGGTGGTGAAGTCGAGCGTCGTCCGGGCGGTGACGTCGGCACCGCGCTGCGGCCCGCCGAATCCGCGGAACCCGCCGCTGGACTGGCCGAACCGGCCTGAGCCGAACCGTCCGCCGCCGCTCTGCTGCCCGAACATGGCGAACAGGTCGTCGAAGTCGGCCTGCTGACCACCGCCACCGCTGGTGGAGAACCGGCTGAATACGTCCTCGAAGCCGCCGCTCGCGCCCGGCTGGAACCGGGCGCCGCCCGACCCCATCGCGCGGATCTGGTCGTACTCGGCGCGCTGCTCCTTGTCGGAGAGCACCGAGTACGCCTCGCTGACCTCCTTGAACTTCGCCTCGGCGGTCGCGTCGCCCGCGTTCGAATCGGGGTGGTAGGTGCGTGCCAGCTTGCGGTACGTCTTCTTCAGCTCGGCATCCGAGACGTCCTTCGACACACCGAGGACCTTGTAGAAGTCCTTGTCGAACCAGTCCTGACTGGCCATTGCCCCTCCTTCCCCTTACTCGGCCGGAACGGCGACGACGACCTTCGCCGGGCGCAGCTCGATGTCGCCCAGGCGGTAGCCGATCTCGACCACCTCGAGGATGGTCGCCTCGGTCGTGCCCGGCGTCGGCGCCTGGAAGATCGCCTCGTGCTGCTGCGGGTCGAACGGCTCGCCCGCGGCGCCGTAGCGCTCGACGCCCAGGCGGGCGACGACCGTGCGGATCTTGTCGGCGATCGCGGCGAGCGGTGTGCCCTCCTCGAGGTCGCCGTGCTTCTCGGCACGGTCGAGGTCGTCGAGGACCGGCAGCATCCCCTTCGCGACCGAGCCCTTGGCGCGGGCGATCTCGACCTCGCGCTGGCCCTCGGTGCGACGACGGTAATTGGCGTATTCGGCCTGGACGCGCTTGAGGTCGAGCACGAGGTCGTGCTCTTCCGCGGGGGCGTCGGCGACAGCGGCCTCGTCGGACTGGGCTGCGCCGAGGATGTCGTCGACCGTCAGCTCTTCGGGCTGGGTGTCGGTGTCCTCGGGTGCGGAGCCCTCCGGGGCCGCCTCTGCGGCAGCCCCGGAGTCCACGACCTCGTCGCCGTCGTCCGGCTTGTCGAAGTCCTTGTCCGCCATGCTTACTTCTTCTCGTCCTCGTCGTCGACGACCTCGGCGTCCACGACGTCCTCATCGGAGGATGCCTCCGGCTCGCCGGTCGGGGCGTCGGCCCCGGCCTGCGCGGCGTCGGCCTGGCTTGAGGCGTAGATCGCCTCGCCGATCTTCGTCTGCGACGCGTTGAGCTTGTCATAGGCGTTCTTGACCGCGTCGTCGTCGTCACCGGCGAGCGCCGTCTTGAGCGCGTCGACGTCGGCCTGGACCTCGGTCTTCACGTCCTCGGGCAGCTTGTCGGCGTTCTCGTTCAGCAGCTTCTCGATCGAGTACGAGAGGGTCTCGGCCTGGTTGCGGACCTCGGCAGCCTCGCGGCGCTTCTTGTCCTCGGCTGCGTGCTCCTCGGCCTCGCGCACCATGCGCTCGATGTCGTCCTTGGGCAGCGACGAGCCGCCGGTGATCGTCATCGACTGCTCCTTGCCGGTGCCCTTGTCCTTCGCCGACACGTGGACGATGCCGTTCGCGTCGATGTCGAAGGTGACCTCGATCTGCGGGATGCCGCGGGGTGCCGGTGCGATGCCGGTGAGCTCGAACGTGCCGAGCGGCTTGTTGTCGCGGGTGAAGTCGCGCTCGCCCTGGAAGACCTGGATCGCGACCGACGGCTGGCTGTCGTCGGCGGTGGTGAAGGTCTCGCTGCGCTTGGTCGGGATGGCCGTGTTGCGCTCGATGAGCTTGGTCATGATGCCGCCCTTGGTCTCGATGCCGAGGCTCAGCGGGGTGACGTCGATGAGCAGCACGTCCTTACGCTCGCCCTTGAGGACGCCGGCCTGGAGGGCGGCGCCGACGGCGACGACCTCGTCCGGGTTCACGCCCTTGTTGGGCTCCTTGCCGGCCTCCTGCTTGACGAGCTCGCTCACGGCGGGCATACGCGTCGATCCACCGACGAGCACGACGTGGTCGATGTCGGCGACCTTGATGCCGGCCTCGCGGATGACGTCCTCGAACGGCTTCTTGGTGCGGTCGAGGAGGTCCTTGGTGAGGTCCTCGAACTTCGCCCGGCTCAGGGTCTCGGACAGCGACACGGGACCCGAGTCGGTGAGCGAGAGGTAGGGCAGGTTGATCGAGGTCGACTGCGAGCTCGAGAGCTCCTTCTTCGCCTGCTCCGCGGCCTCCTTGAGACGCTGCAGGGCGATCTTGTCGCCCGAGACGTCGACGCCGCTGGTGTCCTTGAACTGCTTGATCAGGTAGTCGACGACGCGCTGGTCCCAGTCGTCGCCGCCGAGGCGGTTGTCACCGGCGGTCGAGCGCACCTGGATGGTCGAGAAGTCGTCGTCCTTGCCCACCTCGAGGAGGGAGACGTCGAAGGTTCCGCCACCGAGGTCGAAGACGAGGATGAGCTCGTCCTCCTTGCCCTTGTCGAGGCCGTACGCCAGCGCGGCGGCGGTGGGCTCGTTGATGATGCGGAGCACGTTGAGGCCCGCGATCTCGCCGGCCTCCTTCGTGGCCTGACGCTCGGCGTCGTTGAAGTAGGCGGGGACGGTGATGACGGCATCCGTCACCGTGTCACCGAGGTACTGCTCGGCGTCGCGCTTGAGCTTCTGGAGGATGCGGGCCGAGATCTCCTGCGGCGTGTAGTTCTTGCCGTCGATCGCCTGGGTCTTCCAGTCGGTGCCCATGTGGCGCTTGACCGAGGTCAGGGTGCGGTCGACGTTGGTGACGGCCTGGCGCTTGGCGGTCTCACCGACGAGCACCTCACCGTCCTTCGTGAACGCGACGACCGAGGGGGTGGTGCGCAGGCCCTCGGCGTTGGCGATGACCTTCGGCTCGCCACCCTCGAGGACGCTGACGACCGAGTTGGTCGTTCCGAGGTCGATTCCCACTGCACGTGCCATGTGATGTCTCCTTCGTGTGGCTGCGAGATCGTGAAGTCGTTCCGCGGGCTCCGGTGGGAACCTGAGCCGCGATGACTCAAGGCTACTGCGAGCCTCTGCCGACGTCAAACCAAGTTGAGTCGATACATATCAACTTTGCAGGATGCCGGGCGTCCGAACACGAGAGAAGGGCGGCCCACCGGGAGCCGCCCTTCTCGTCGCGATGTCAGACCGACGCGCCCTTCCGGCGCACGTGTCGACCCTGTCCGGGGATCGCCGCGATGAGAGCCTGCGTGTAGGGATCGGTCGGCGCGGTCAGGATCTGCGCCGCCGTCCCGGCCTCGACGAGGCGGCCGTGCCGCATGACGGCGACCCGGTCGGCGATCTCGGCGACGACACCCAGGTCGTGCGTGATGAAGAGGTAGCTGAGCGAGCGCTCGGCCTGCAGGGTGATGAGCAGATCCAGGATCTGCGCCTGCACCGACACATCGAGCGCGGAGACCGCCTCGTCGAGCACGAGGAACTCCGGATCGAGCGCCAGAGCCCGGGCGATCGCGACGCGCTGTCGCTGTCCGCCCGAGAGCTCGTCGGGGTAGCGCGCGAGCACGCCCTGCGGCAGCGCGGTCTGCTCGACGAGCTCCCGCACCTTGCGGAGACGCGCCGTGCCGTCGAGCGAGGCGAGCGAGTGCAGCGGCTCGGAGATGAGCTGCTCGATCGTCAGCCGCGGGTTCAGCGAGTCGTACGGGCTCTGGTACACGAGCTGGAACTTGCGCCGGAGCTGCCGCAGCGGTGCCGGCGCGAGCTCGGTGATGTCGGCGCCGTCGAACTCGATCGAGCCCGAGCTCGGCTCCTCGAGACGCAGCACGAGACGCGCGAGCGTCGACTTGCCGCTGCCGGACTCCCCCACCACGGCGAGCGTCTCGCCGCGACGGATGTCGAGCGAGATGTCGTCGACGGCGGTGACCTCGCGCGCGCCGTCGCGACGCGACGACGCCGGCAGCGGGAAGGTCTTCACGAGGTGCGACAGCCGGACGATGCAGTCGCTGTCGTCGAGGCCCCGCCGGGCCGTCGCCGCGGCGCGGCGCACGTGCGAGGAGATGTCGGGGGATGCCGCGATCAGCTGGCGCGTGTACTCGGCGGTGGGCGACGAGATCACCTGCGCGGCGGGCCCGGCATCCACCACTGCGCCGTCCTTCATCACGATGATGCGGTCGGCGCGGTCGGCGGCGACCCCGAGGTCGTGCGTGATGAGCAGGACCGAGGTGCCGAACTCGTCGGCGAGGTGGTCGAGGTGATCGAGCACCTGCTTCTGCACGGTGACGTCGAGGGCGCTCGTGGGCTCGTCGGCGATGATCAGCTCGGGCCGTGCGGCGAGCGCGGTCGCGATGAGGGCGCGCTGCCGCATCCCTCCGGAGAACTGGTACGGGTACTGCTTGGCGCGCTCGGCCGGGTGGGTGATCCCCGCCATCTCGAGCAGCTCGACCGCCCGGGCGTTCGCCTCGGCGCGCGTCGCCAGTTTGTGGATGCGGAGCGGCTCGGCGACCTGCGGCCCGACACGACGCACCGGGTTGAGCGAGAGCGACGGGTCCTGCGGCACGAGGCCGATGCGCTTGCCCCGGACCTTCCGCCACTGCGCCTCGGGCTTCGCCGTCAGGTCGTCGCCGCCGAGGCTCACGCTCCCCGACGTCACGCGCGCGTTGGGCGGGAGGAGGTTGATGATGGCGTGCGCGATGGTGCTCTTGCCCGACCCGGACTCGCCGACCACGGCGACGACCTCGCCCGCGCCGATCGTCAGGTCGATGTGGTGGACGGCTTCGACCTCGCGGTCGCCCATCCGGTAGGCCACGGTGAGGTCGCGCACCTCGAGGAGGACGGCCCGCTCGGTGCGGGAGGGGACGGATGCCTCGGCGCGCGGCGCGGCGGTGGTGGTCGACACGGGGGACTCCTCTGCGGACGACGGCGTGCTCATGCGGTGCGCTCCAGCTGGGATCGCTGCAGGGCGGGGCGCTTGGGGTGGAACTCCCAGTCGGGCACGAGGTAGCGCATGGCGTGCGCGTCATCCCGGCCGGCGAGCCCCTCGCGCAGGTACAGCTCGTGTGCGGCGGCGACCTGCGCGTCGTCGAGCTCGACCCCGAGGCCGGGCGCGGACGAGACGGCGATCCGCCCGTTCCGGATGACCGGCGGCTGCACGGTGAGGCGCTGTCCGTCCTGCCAGATCCAGTGGGTGTCGACGGCGGTCGGTGTGCCCGGGGCCGCGGCGGCGACGTGCGTGAACATCGCGAGGCTCACGTCGAAGTGGTTGTTGGAGTGCGACCCCCACTGCAGGCCGAAGTCGTCGCAGAGCTGGGCGACGCGGACCGAGCCGGCCATCGTCCAGAAGTGGGGGTCTGCCAGCGGGATGTCGACGGCCTGCGTGCGGACGGCGTGGGCCATCTCGCGCCAGTCGGTCGCGATCATGTTCGTCGCGGTCCGCATGCCGGTCGCCCGCCGGAACTCGGCCATCGTCTCCCGGCCGGAGTAGCGGCCCTCGGGTCCGACAGGATCCTCGGCGTAGGCCAGCACGTCGCGCAGGCGTCCACCCAACCGGATGGCCTCGGCGAGGGGCCAGCTGCCGTTCGGGTCGAGCGTGACCCGCGCGCCTGGGAACGCCTCGGCGAGCGCCGTGACGACATCGGCTTCGGTCTCGGGCAGCAGGACGCCGCCCTTCAGCTTGAAGTCCCGGAAGCCGTAGCGCTCCTGCGCGGCGCGGGCGAGCCCGACGACGGCGTCCGCGTCGAGCGCCGTCCGGCGCCGCACGTCCTCCCACGACCCGGCGGCGCCCTCCGACTGCAGGTACGGCAGGTCCGTGGCATCCGCGTCGCCGATGAAGAAGAGGTAGCCGAGCACGTCGACCTCGTCGCGCTGGCGACCGTCGCCCAGGAGGGCGCTCACGGGCAGGCCGAGCTGCTTGCCGTCCAGGTCGAGCAGCGCGCTCTCCCAGGCGGTCACGGCGTGCACGGCGATGCGCTGATCGAAGGTCTGGTCACCTCGTCCCGCGGCATCGAGATGGGCGAGGGATGCCGCGAGCGATCGCAGCGTCTCGCGGTAGGCCGCGACGGGCGTGCCGACGAGGAGCGCACCCGAGGCTTCGAGCGCGGCACGGATGGGCTCGCCGCCGGGCACCTCGCCGATGCCGACGCGACCGTCGACGTCCGTCAGGCGCACGAGGTTGCGCGTGAAGTAGGGGGCGTGTGCACCGCTCAGGTTCAGCAGCATGCTGTCGTGACCCGCCACGGGGATCACGTCGTAGGAGACCACAACGGGGGTGCTCATCCGATCCTCGCCTTCGACGTCGGTAGTGGCCCCACCCTACGCACAGCCGACCGGTGCCATCAAAGGCCGTTAGGGCATCGACTCATGCGCCGATGGCATCGATCCCCGACTCGGCGGCGCGCTGCTCCAGCGTCGCATCCAGGACGCGCAGCGCCTCGGGAAGCAGCGGATTGGTCGACTCGGTCGCCCACGCGACGTCGAGCCGCACCCGGTTGACGTCGTCGGAGCGGTCGTCCGGCGAGAGCCGCCGGAAGGTCACGCCCGCGATGGGGAGCCCCTGCGCCGACTCCGGGACGAGCGTGAACCCGAGGCCCGCGCTCACGAGCGCCAGCAGCGCCGGCACCTGACCGGCGTACTGCACGATGCGCGGGTGCACGCCGGCCCGGACGAACATCGACAGCAGCAGGTCGTGGAAGTAGCGCGCGCCGCCCGGCGAGTACATGAGCAGCGGCTGGTCGCTCGTGTCGGAGAGGAAGATCGGGTCGGCGAGCTCCGCCAGTCGGGAGTCGGACGGCACGGCCAGCACGAGCTTCTCATCGAGGACGGACCGCGACGAGACCCCGGGCCGCTCGACGATCGGCCGCAGCAGGCCGACGTCCACGGTGCCCTTCTCCAGCTCCTCCATCTGATCGGCCGTCACGAGCTCGCGCAGCAGCAGCGTCGCGCCGGGCAGCTCGCGCGCCGCGCGCCGCAGGAACGCGGGGAGCACGCTCTGCCCCGCCATCGCCGTGTACGAGACGGTGAGCGTGCCCGAGGCGCCGTGCCCGACCGAGCGGACGTCGGCGGTCGCCTTCGCGGCGAGGTCGATGATGCGCCGGGCGCTCGGCAGCAGGGTGCGGCCGGCCTCCGTCAGCTGCACGCGCCGGCTCGTCCGCTCGAAGAGGCGGGTGTCGAGTTCGCGCTCGAGCTGCTGGATCTGCCGGCTGAGCGGCGGCTGGGTCATCCGCAAGCGGGCGGCGGCCTGGCCGAAATGCAGCTCCTCCGCGACGGCGACGAAGCACTCCAGTTGGACGAGCGACAGCATCCATACCCTCCCGATATCAATCGGTGCAAATTATGGTTTGCGACTGTATCCATCGCAACCCTAGCGTCGAGCGTGATCGGCCTTTCGCATCGGAGCGGGCCGAGGATCTAGGGAGTTGCCGTGCTGGACCGAATCCTCTTCTTCCCCGTGACCCCGTTCACCCGGGAGGACACCGTGGACCGCGTCGCCCTCGGCGACCACATCGCCCAGGGCCTCGAGCACCGGCCGGGCGGCATCTTCGCCGCCTGCGGCACGGGCGAGTTCCACGCGCTCGGGCAGACCGACTACGCCACGGTCGTCGAGACGAGCGCCGCCGTGATCGGCGGGCGCACCCCGCTGTTCGTCGGCGCGGGCGGTCCGCTGCCGGCGGCGATCGAGCAGGTGCAGGTCGCCGAGCGTGCGGGGGCCACCGGCATCCTGCTGCTGCCGCCGTACCTCACGGCGGGTCCCGACGCCGGGCTCGTCGAGTACGTCCGACGTGTGGCCTCGGCCACGAGCCTGCCGATCATCGCCTACCACCGCGGCACGGCGCGATTCACCGAGGCGACGACTCTCGAGATCGCCCGCATCCCGAACGTCATCGGGCTGAAGGACGGCGTCGGCGAGATCGACGTCATCACCCGCATCATCCGCGCCGTCCGCGACAGCGACGTGCCCGGTGCCGCCGACTTCCAGTTCTTCAACGGCCTCCCCACGGCCGAGATCGCGCAGGTGGCCTACCGGGCGATCGGCGTGCCGCTGTACTCGTCGGCATCCTTCGCCTTCGCGCCCGACATCGCACTGGCGTACTTCGCCGCCGTCGAGAACGAGGACACCGCGACGATCGCAGCGCTCGACGCCGCGTTCTTCCACCCCCTGGTCCGGCTCCGGAACCTCGTCCCGGGGTACGCGGTCTCGCTGATCAAGGCGGGTGTCACGCGGTTCACCGGAGTGGATGCCGGGCACGTCCGACCTCCCCTGGTTGACGCCCTGCCGGAGCACGCCGACCGCCTCGAGCAGCTCGTCTCGGACGCCCGCCGCGTGCTGGCGGACTCGTTCGTCGCCGCGCGCTGAGGTTCTGCCGTGCGACGCGCCGAGCACGCCATCCGCGACGTCCGAGTCGTCCCGGTCGCCTTCGCCGACCTCCCCCTGCTGAACACGGTGGGGGTCCACGAGCCGTACGCGCTGCGCGCGATCGTGCGGATCCGCACCGAGAGCGGTCTGACCGGGCTCGGGGAGACCTACGGCGACGAGGGGCATCTCCGTCGCATCGAAGCCGCGGCATCGCTGCTGATCGGATGCGACATCTTCGCGACGAACGAGCTGCGCGCCCGGGTGCGCGCGTCGCTGCGCTCGGACACGGGCACCGGCGGCCACGGGATGTCGGGCATGGTCACCGGCAGCAGCACCGCAGACCGCGTGCTGTCCGCCTTCGACGTGGCGGCCCTCGACGTGCGCGGCAAGGCGCTCGGTCTGTCGGTGAGCGATCTGCTCGGCGGCGCCGTCCGTGAGACGGTGCCCTTCAGCGGCTATCTCTTCTACAAGTGGGAGGGCCACCCCGGCTCGCCCGCCGACGCGTGGGGACCGGCGCTCGACCCCGAGGGGATCGTCGCGCAGGCGCGACGGATCGTCGACGAGTACGGCTTCGGCGCGCTGAAGCTCAAGGCGGGCGTGTTCGACCCGGACGACGAGATCGCGGCCGTCCTGGCCCTGCGCGACGCGTTCCCCGAGCACCCGCTGCGCATCGACCCGAACGGCGCGTGGAGCGTCGAGACCTCGGTGCGGGTCGCCGACGCGCTCACCGGTGTCATCGAGTACCTCGAGGACCCGACCCCCGGCATCGACGGCATGGCCGCGGTGCGGGCGCGCACCGGCATCCCCCTCGCGACGAACATGTGCGTCGTGAGCTTCGCCGACGTCGCACCCGCGATCCGCGCCGGCGCGATCGACGTCGTCCTCTCGGACCACCACTTCTGGGGCGGGCTCGAACGCTCGCGCCTGCTCGCCGGCATCGCCGAGACGGTGGGCTGGGGGCTGTCGATGCACTCGAACTCGCACCTCGGCATCAGCCTCGCCGCGATGGTGCACCTGGCGGGGGCGACCGAGGTCCTCGACTACGCGTGCGACACCCACTGGCCGTGGAAGCGCGAGGATGAGGACGTCATCGTCCCGGGCGCGCTGTCGTTCTCGGGCGGCGCCGTGGCAGTGCCGACGGGTCCGGGCCTCGGGGTCGAACTCGACGAGGACGCCCTGCAGCGCCTGCACCGCCAGTATCTGGACTCCGGCATCCGCGAGCGGGATGACACCGGCTACATGCAGCGGCACGTCCCCGACTACACGCTCGCCAGTCCGCGGTGGTGAACCGGTCGTGAAGGTCGTCGTCACCGATCCCGTCATCAGCGGCTTCGCCGACGTCCTCGGCGATGTCGTGCTGCTGCCCGCAGCCACCGACGACGAGATCGCCGACGCGCTCGCCGACGCCGACGCGGTCGTGTGCTCGCGGCTGACGCCGGCGATGACGAGGGACGCCGGGCGCCTCCGTCTCGTCCACGTGACGGGCGCGGGCGTCGACCGCCTCGAACCGGGGTCGGTGCCGGACGGTGCCGCCGTCTGCAACACCGGTCACCACGGTGAGGCGATCGCCGAGCACGTGCTCATGACGACGCTCATGCTCCGTCGCCGCGCCCGCCAGGCCGATGCCGAGATGCGAGCCGGGGCGTGGCGCACGGTCATGAACACGGTCGACGTGCCGTTCCACCGCGCGCTCGCCGGGGGCACCATCGGCATCGCCGGCGCCGGCGAGATCGGCGGTGCCGTCGCCCGGCTCGCGCAGGCCTTCGGGATGCGCATCGCATTCCTCCGCCGGCATGTGACCGGAGCGCTCCCCGACGGCGTCACGGACGCGACGGTGTACGGCGATGACGAGCGCGATGCGTTCTTCGCGGCATCCGATGTGCTCGTCGTGACCGTCCCGCTCAGCGACGCCACCCGCGGCGCGATCGGGGCGCACGAGCTGGCGCTCCTGCCGCCGGGTGCGATCATCGTCAACGTGGCGCGCGGGCCGGTCGTCGACCTCGACGCGCTCTGCGAGGCGCTGGCGGGCGACCGGCTCGCCGGCGCCGCGATCGACGTCTGGTGGGGGGCTCCGACCGGCGCCGAGGCACCGGCATCCGTCGCCCGCCTGGCCGCGTTCGAGCACACCGTCCTCACCCCGCACCACTCGGGGCACGCGCGCGAGGTCTTCGCCGCACGCGCAGCCGACATCGCCCGCAACCTCGAGCTGCTCGCCGCCGGCGCACCCCTTGAGCGCCGCGTGCGCTGAGGCGCGTCGGCCTCAGCCGGCGAGCAGCGCGGCCGTCTGCGTGCCGATGAGCAGCACCGCGCCGAGGAGTGAGGCGCCGAGCGCGACGAGACGGACGCGGCGCTTGTCGAGGTGGCGGACGGCGAAGCGCGACGCGACGATGCCGAGCGCCGCCGGCACCACCAGCAGGCCCGTGATCTGGAGCGTGTGCAGGGAGATCTGACCGAGCACCGCCAGCGCGACCGTCGAGACCACCGACCCCACGAGGAAGAACGCCGACATCGTGCCGCGTAGGCGCGGTCCGTCAGACCCCTGCCAGACGAGCGCCATCGGCGCACCGCCGATCGAGGTCGCGGTGCCCATGACCCCCGAGAGGCCTCCAGCGACGACCTGCGTGGTCCGGGTGACCCGCGGCATCCACCCCCGCAGCGACGCGACGACGCCGACGAGGACGGTCGCGGCGACCAGCCAGCCGATGACCTGGGCCGACACGACGGCGACGAGGACCGCCCCGAGGATGCTGCCGGGCACCCGTCCGACGAGCGCCCACCCCGCGCCCCGCACGTCGAGCGCGGCCCGCTCGACCACCGCGATGACCGCCGACACCATGATCGCGAGCATGATGACGACCGCCGGCAGGAGCGACGCGTCGACGATCGCGACGAAGGGCGCGGCGACCATGCCGAGGCCGAACCCGATCGCGGCCTGCAGGCACGAGGCGACGAAGACGATGAGCGCGAGGAACAGGAGCGCCTCGACGCTCATCGGACGGTCCTCAACGCGTGGCGCGCGGCGTCACCCGGCCGATGAACCGGCGGCGCCCCTTCGAGGCGAGCCGCCAGCGCTGCCCGGGGTCGGTCGCCAGGCGCAGCCACGCGGCCAGCACGTTCGCTGCCACGGTCGTGATGACGATCGCGAGGCCCGGCAGCACCGACAGCCACCACGCCTGCGAGAGGTACTCGCGCCCCTGCGCGACCATGAGGCCCCAGCTGACGTCCGGCGGCTGGATGCCGATGCCGAGGAAGCTGAGCGACGATTCGGCGAGCATGACGTAGCAGAACTCGAGCGTGGCGAGGGTGACGAGGGTCGGCAGGACGTTCGGGACGATGTGCCGGCGGATGACGGCGTTCGGACGCGTGCCGAAGTTGCGCGCCGCGTCGACGAACATGCGCGAGCGCAGCTCGGCCGCCTCGGCCCGTGCGGTGCGGAGGTAGACCGGGATGCGGGTGACCGCCAGGACCAGGACGATGTTCGCCGCGCTCGGGTTGAAGATGTACAGCACGACGACGGCGAGCAGCAGCGACGGGAAGCTCATGATCACGTCGGCGATGCGCATCGAGACCGCCTCGCGCCAGCCGCGGTGGAAGCCGGCCCAGATGCCCCAGGCCGAACCGACGAGGGCCGCCACCAGCACCGCGGGCACCGCGACGCCGAGCGTCGTGCCGGCCGCGACCATCATGCGCGCGATCATGCTGCGGCCGAGGCTGTCGCTGCCGAGGATGTACTGCCAGCCTTCAGCAACACTGAAGGGGGGCAGGTTGCGGGCTGCGAGATCCTGCGCGCGGGCGAGGTCGCCGAGCAGGGGCGGCGCGACGATCGCGGTCAGGCCGACGATGACGAGGATGACGGCGGCCGCCGTGGCGACCGGGTCGTTCAGCAGCATCCGGAACAGGCTCGCCCGCCGACCCGTCTGGGCGCGGTCCTCGAGCGCGAGGATGTTCTGCGTGGCCGGGAGTTCAGACATGGGCCGGCTCCTTCGTCGACTCGGTGGTGGGCTTCGACGTGCGGCGTCGCTTCGCCGCGGGGCGCACCCGCGGATCGAGCAGCGCGTAGCAGACGTCGATCAGGATGTTGAGGGCGAAGATCGCGATCGCGGTGAGCAGGACGGCGGCCTGCAGCACGGGGAAGTCGCGCATGAGGATGGAGTCGATCATCAGCTTGCCGATGCCGGGCCATCCGAAGATCGACTCGATCACGACGGCGCCGTTGATGAAGCCCACAGTGAGGTCCCCGGCGACGGTGAGCGCAGGGGCCGCCGCGTTGCGAAGCGCGTGACGCGAGACGATGTGGAACTCGCCCGCGCCCTTGCTGCGCGCCACCTTCACGTACGGCTGCCCGAGGGCGGTCACCATCGAGCCGCGCACGACCTGGGTCAGCACGCCGACGGGGCGCATGAGGAGGACGGCGACCGGCAGGATCCATGCCGCCGCTCCCGTGGTGCCCGAGGTGGGCAGCACGCCGAGCCAGATGGCGAAGATCCAGATGCCCATGATCGCAAGCCAGAAGTCCGGCACGCTGGCCGCGGTCATCGAGGTGAAGCTCGCCACACGGTCGGCGACGCCGTTCGGCTTCAGTGCGGCCCAGCATCCGACCACCGCGGCGATGATCACCGCGAGCAGCATCGTCGCGGCGGCCAGCTGCAGCGTGGCCGGGAAGGCCCGCAGCACCATGTCGGCTGCGGGCTCCCCCGTGCGCATCGAGACGCCGAAGTCGAACCGGGCGACGCCGGCGAGGTAGTCGCCCAGCTGCGCCCAGACGGGCTTGTCGAGCCCGTACCGCTCGCTGAAGTCCGCCTTCATCTGCTCGGTCGCGTTGAGCGGCAGATAGAGGCTGGCGGGGTCGCCGGTCAGGCGGGCCAGGAGGAACACTCCCAGCACCACCGCGACCAGGGGCAGTGCGCTCTGCAGGATGCGTCCGCGCAGGTAGCTCCACATGGCTGATTCCTCCCGTGTTCGGCGAGCGGTACGGCTCGGCGTCAGCCGGCCAGGGTGACCTGCGAGATCCGCAGCTCGTCGCCCGAGGCCGAGTTCGGCTCGTACGACACGCGGTCCGAGATGCCCAGCATGCCGGTCTGGTGGGCGATGAAGGAGAACTGCACGATCTCCTCGTTCTGGTACTCGAAGATGTCGGCGTACGCCTGCTGGCGCTCGTCGCCCGACAGCTGCGAGGCAGCGTCGAGGATCGCGTCGAACTCGTCCGTGCCGAAGGTGCTCTGCGCGCCGGTGGACGACATGTACTGCTCGACCGTGAACTGCGCGTCTCCGGCCTGGTTGCCGTGCTGCACCAGCAGGGCGATCGGTCCCTCGTTGGTCACGAACGGACGCAGCTGGTACTGCAGGTGCTGCGTCGTGTCGACCATCCGCAGCTCGACGTTCAGGCCCGCTGCGGCCATCTGCTCGCGCAGGACCTCGGCCATCTCGCCGACCTTCGGGAACTGCGCGTTGCGGGCGACGAGCGTGATCGGGGTGTCGACGGCCACGCCGTCGGCGGACGCCTCCTGCACCAGCTCGGCGGCACGCTCGGGGTCGTACTCCCACGGCTCGAGGTCGGGGTTGTGGCCCACCACGCCCTCGGGGATCAGCTGCGCGGCCACGACGTCGCCGTCGGGGTACAGCGAGGAGACGATGCCCTCGCGATCGACCGCGTAGTTGATGGCCTGCCGGATGCGGATGTCGTCGAGGGGCGCGATGTCGCCGGTGAAGCGGAGCGCCACCGTCTCGTTGTTCGGGTACGGCACGCCGAGGTCGCCGATGCCGTCGTCGACGCTCAGGCCGGTCGCGATGTCGGCCTCGTCGCTCGTGATCATCGCCGCGCGAACGGTGCCCTCGTCACGCCACTGGTACTCGACGGACGCGAACTCCGGGGCGTCGCCCCAGTAGTCGTCGTACCGCTCGAGCGTGAGGCGGGTCCCGGCATCCCACTGCCCCACGGCGTAGGGGCCGGTGCCGATCGGCTCGCGGACCTTCGCCGACGTGTCGGTCGAGGTCGGCACGATCTCGATGAAGGAGAGCTTCAGCGGGAGGATCGGGTCGGGGCTCGGGGTCGTGATCACGAGCGTCGTCGCGTCGACGGCCTCGACACCCAGGTCGTCGTCGCCGAAGACGTAGCCCTCGACGTTGCACCCGAGGTCGGAGTTCACCGCGCGGTCGATCGAGAACGCCGCAGCCTCGGCGTTGAAGGGCGAGCCGTCCTGGAAGGTGACGCCCTCCTGGAGCGTGAAGGTCCACTCGGTGTCGCCGGTCTGCTCCCATGCGGTGGCCAGCAGCGGGTCGAGCTCACCGGTCGTGGGGTCGCGCTCGACGAGCGGCTCGGTGATGTTGCTGCGCACCACCACGCCGGTCGAGGTCAGGTTCGCCTCGCAGGGCTCGAGCGTCGGCGGCTCCTGCGAGAGCACGACGCGCAGGGCGTCGCTGTCGGCGCCGGTCGACGTTCCCTCGGAGTTCGCGACCGCGCATCCGGTGAACAGGACCGCGGCGGCGGCGCCGGCGGCGACTCCCGCGAATCGGCGGGTTCGGGGTGAAGAAGAAGACATCGTTGTTCCTCCAGAGTCGAGTCTCCTGCGGCATCGCGGGTCCGGAGCCGGTGGGGCGCTCTCGGGTCGGAGACGGTCTCAGGATGTGGAAGACCGCCGAGTCAGGTCAAGACGCCGGGACCCGCGGGATTTCGCGCGATTCCGCGGAACGGCCCTCCCGGGCGCCGCCGCGCCGCCGTCTCCCCCGGGATCACGCGGATCGCGGGCTTGCATGTCGTAAGCGGATCGATCCATGCCTTTTCGATCTTGGACGCGCATCGTTGCGCGAACCTAGCATCGGCCGCATGACGACGCCCCCCGCATCCCGTCCCACCCCCGGTGAGATCGTCCAGGTCGGCCCCCTGCTGCCGGGTCTCGCGGCGACCCTCCGCGAGGACTTCGCCGCCGCGCTCCTGCCGGCGGACCGCACCGACCCGGGCTTCGCCGCCGTCGCCCAGGGTGCACGGGTGGTCGTCACGAGTGGACGCACCGGCGTCGATGCCGACCTCATCGAGCGGATGCCGCGCCTCGAGGCCGTGGTGAACTTCGGCGTCGGCTACGACACGACCGATGTGGACGCGGCATCCCGTCGCGGCATCGTTATCTCGCACACGCCGGACGTCCTCACCGACTGCGTCGCCGACACCGCCCTGGGGCTCCTGCTCGACGTCTTCCGCGGCTTCTCGGCCGCCGACCGCTTCGTCCGCGCGGGGCGGTGGGAGGCATCCGCCTTCCCCCTCACGCGGCGCTTCTCGGGCTCGCGCCTGGGCATCCTCGGGCTCGGACGCATCGGCCGCGCGATCGCCGCACGGGCCGACGCCTTCGGCGTGCAGGTCTCGTACACGGGCAGGCGGCCCGTCGAGGGCGTGCGGTACCGGTTCGTCCCTGACCCCGTGACCCTCGCCCGCGAGAGCGACGCGCTCGTCATCGCCGTTGCCGGCGGCGCGGGCACCGTCGGACTGGTGGATGCCGCGGTCATCGACGCGCTCGGGCCGGAGGGCTACCTCGTCAACATCGCCCGCGGGTCGGTCGTCGACGAAGACGCTCTCGTGGCCGCGCTGGAGGCGGACCGCCTCGGCGGCGCCGGGCTCGACGTCTTCGCCGACGAGCCGCACGTGCCGAGCGCCCTGCTCGGTCGCGACGACGTCGTGCTGCTCCCCCACCTCGGCAGCGGCACCGTCGACACGCGAGCCGACATGGCGGCGCTCGTGCTCGAGAACCTGCGCGCCTACCTCGCGGACGGCCGGCTCGTCACGCCGGTGCCCGAGACCGCAGCGCTCGCGCGGTAGCGCGGCCGGGGCGGCGCCCACGGCCGCGCCAACTCCTCAGATCCTCAGCTCTCGAGCGCACTCCGCGTCGCCCGATGGACGGCGGGACCCGGATCAGAGGAGATGCGGTGCCGGCGTCAGGGCAGCACGATCCCGCCGTCGACGCGCTGCGGGACGCCCCACGGGTTGTCGTCGCGGACGACCTCGGGCAGCAGCCCGGCCGGCACGTTCTGGTACGCCACCGGCCGTAGGAAGCGTTCGATGGCGGCGGCGCCCACCGACGTGCTGCGCGAGTCCGAGGTGGCCGGGAACGGTCCGCCGTGGACCATCGTCCACGTCACCTCGACCCCCGTCGGCCAGCCGTTGAACAGGATGCGTCCCACGCGCCGCTCGAGCACCGGGAGCAGGCCGCGGGCGGCCTCGTGGTCGGCCTCCGCGGCGAAGACGGTGGCGGTCAGCTGCCCCTCGAGGCTGTCGACGAGGCCGTGCAGCTGCTCGGCCGAGTCGTACCGCAGCACCAGTCCCGCGGCGCCGAAGACCTCGTCGGCCAGCGCATCGCCGAACGATGCGGCATCCGCCTCGAACACGATCGGCGCGGGCGCGTGGGGGCCCTCTCCTGGCGCACCCTCGCCGACGATCGCCGTGTCGGCGGCTCGGCGCGCGTCGACGCCCTCACGGAAGGCGGAGTGGATGCCGGGGGTCAGCATGGTCTGCCCGGTCCGGCCGCGGACGAGCTCGGCGACGCGGCCCAGCAGCTCGTCCCCCGCCGCGGAGCGGGGCACGACGAGGATGCCCGGGTTCGTGCAGAACTGCCCCGAGCCGAGCGTCAGCGAGTCGACGTACCCGGCCGCGATGGCCCCGCCGTCGGCCTCGACGGCGGCGGGCAGCACGACGACGGGGTTGATGCTGCTCATCTCGGCGTAGACCGGGATCGGCACGGGGCGCTGCTGTGCGGTGCGGACGAGGGCCAGCCCGCCCGCGCGGGAGCCGGTGAAGCCGACGGCGGCGATCCGCGGGTCGGCGACCAGGCGCTGGCCGATGTCCCGGCCCGAGCCGAAGACCTGCGAGAACACACCGCCGGGCAGTCCCGACGCCTCGACGGCCTCGGCGATCGCGTCGCCGATGAGCGATGCGACGCCGGGATGCCCCTGGTGGGCCTTCACGATGACGGGGCACCCGGCGGCGAGCGCCGACGCGGTGTCGCCGCCGGCGGTCGAGAACGCGAGCGGGAAGTTGCTGGCGCCGAACACGGCGACCGGGCCGAGGGGCACGAGGCGTCGGCGGAGGTCGGGCCGCGGCGCGGGCGCACGGTCGGGCAGTGCGCGGTCGATGCGCGCACCCGCCCAGCTGCCCTCGCGGAGGACGGCGGCGAACAGGCGCAGTTGTCCCGTCGTACGGCCCCGCTCGTTCTCGAGGCGAGCCGCGGGCAGGCCGGTCTCGATGACGCCGCGCTCGGTGATCTCGGCACCGCGCGCCTCGATCGCGTCCGCGATCCGCTCGAGGAAGGCGGCGCGCGTCTCGTGATCGGTCGCGCGGTAGGCGTCGAACGCGTCGGCGGCTGCGGATGCGGCGCGCTCGAACTCCTCGGGGCTCGTCGCCCGGTAGGCGGGTTCGAGCGGCGAGCCGTCGAAGGCGGCGACGGCCGAGATCTCCTCACCGGAGCCGGCGACCGGCGCCCCCGCGATGATCGAGTGGATGGAGAGTGTGCGCTCCATGATGCTCCGTTTCCCGGGCGCGACGTCGCCCCGATTCCAGCGTAGGAGCGGCCTCGACGCCCGCCGTGGCCGATGTTGCATCGTCCGATGCGGATGCGGCATCCGCGGTCACCGTCTGGGGCCTGAGCAAAGACTGAGGAAGCGCTGACCGATGCGGGAACGGCGATCTGAGGTGACGTGAGGACAGTGGATGCCGTGGCGGATGCGCTCCCTTGCACCCGCGTCGGCTCTCACCGCATCGGAGAAATCATGAAGAACTACCTGGACGCCCTCAAGCGTCGCAAGGAGGAGACCGGCGAGTCCGGCTTCTCGCTCATCGAGCTCATCGTCGTCGTCGTCATCCTCGGCGTGCTGGCCGCGATCGCGATCCCGATCTTCAACGGCCTGCAGGCCGACGCTGAGGAGAACGCGCTCAAGACAGTCGCCGCTAACGGCGCGTCCCAGGTCGCCACGATGATCGCCAATGGTGACACCGTGACAGCAACCTCCGCGGACAACCTCGAGGACTCCGACATCACCGTCGCGGTGAGCGGGACCACCCTCGAGGGGTACTGCGTGACCGCCACGAAGACCGGTAGCTCTATTCCCGCTCAGTCCTCCGGCCCCGGCTGCCCGTAACCCGAACCACCCCCCGGCCGGGTCGACGTCCCCCAGCGTCGGCCCGGCCTCCGCCTTCTCCTCCCCCGAAGGTCGCCCATGACCGGCACGCGCACCCCCGACTCCGACGAGGGCTTCGGCCTCGTCGAGGTGGTCGTCGCGATGCTGCTGTTCGCCGTGATCGCGATGGCGATCCTCCCTCTCGCCGTGCAGGCGACCACGCTGAGCGCCGGCAACCGCGACCGTGTCGCCGCGAACGCGTTCGCCTCGTCCGAACTGGCCGCGATGCGGGCCCGGTTCCCCGACGAGGCCGCCAACTCCTGCGCCGCCGTCCGCGCGGCGACGACGACGACCGTCGATCCCGCCGACACCGGCCTCGTCGCCCGCGCCACGGCGGCGACCTGCCCCACCGCGTACCCCGCCGCCCTCACCGTCACCGTCGACGTGCGGAACCCAGCGGCATCCGACCCCACCGCCGCCCTCGTCACGATGGCGACCAAGATCGTGGTGACCGCTCCGTGACGGGCGAACCTGCGGAGGACGACGCGGGCATGACGCTCGTCGAACTGATGATCGCCGTCTTCGTCGGGTCGGTTCTCCTCGCGCTCGTCGCGACCATCCTGGCCACCACGCTGCAGGCGACCGCGGCGACCCGCGACCGCGACCTCGCCACCGGGCGGGTGCAGGCGATCAGCACGTCGCTGACCGCGAGCCTCCGCACCGCCGCCTCGGTCACGGTCGAGTCGCCCGCCGCGGGTGGCTCGGTGCTGCGCGCCCTCGTCGCGACGGGCGAGTCGGGCTGGACGTGCCGCGCCTGGGCGGTCACCGACCTCGAGACGACGGATGCCGCCGGCCGCCGGTCCGGCGCGGACGGTCTCTTCGAGCTCCGCACCCGCTCCTACGCCCCTCTGTCGGCGGCCGCGTCGCCGCCGCAGCCGACCGCAGCGTGGGGCGCTCTCGCCGAGAGCGTGGGACCCGCCGCTCCGGGAGCCAGCTACTTCGCCGTCGCCGCAGGCCGCGCGTCGTGGAACCTGGCCGTGTCGACGTCGCAGCAACCCCGCCTGAGTTCCGGCGACTCCGCATCCGTCGCGGGTTCGGCCGTCGTCCGTGCCCGCCACGAGGGGAGCGCCCGATGCTGGTGAGACGCACGCGGGCCGACGACGACGGCGCCGCCCTCATCACGGTGGTCATCGTCGCACTCGTGCTCGGTCTCATCGTGGTGACGCTGTCCGCCGCTGTCGTGAACACGACGGCCACGGCCGTCGGCGTCCGCGGCAGTCTGCAGGCCCAGTCGGCCGCAGACGCCGGCATGGCCGCCGCCGTCGCAGCGGCCAAAGCGGACGAGGTCTGCGCGACCGAGGTCCCTCCGGGCGACGTCCCCGGCAGCGGCGGCGGCGCGTCCTACACCGCGACCGTCGTGTGCAATGAGACCCGGAGCTCGGTCACGCTCACCGCCATCGGCACCGCCGACGGTTCGTCCGCGACCGTCCGCACCGTGTACAGCCTCGTCCCCGAGACGACCGAGGTCGTCGATCCGTCGCTCACGCCCGTCGGTCTGGTGCTCTACGAGGGGTCGACGATGGGGCAGGTCACGCTGCTCGCCCACGGCGGCAACGAGCCGCAGATCGTGTCGGTGAAAGGACCGTTCGGCTGCCGGCTCACGATTCCGGGCAACCTCATCGTCGGCGGCGACGTCACCTCGTCGGACGGCTGCAACATCACGGGCGACCTCTACGCCGCCGGCAACGTCACCTTCAATGGTGGAGCGACGACCGTGCAGGGCGACATCCTCGCGGCGGGCACCGGGACGTCCAAGATCAACAGCACCGTGGGGCGGGCGGGAGGCCCGCGCTCGAGCGTGCGGGTCAACGGCGCCCTGGACCTGCTGTGGAGCGGGGCGCCGTTCCGCGCCGACGCGACCGCGCGAGGAGAGGTGACCGTCAACGACCGCGTGATCGAGGGCCGGGTGACGCTCCCGACGGCACACACGCCGTCGATCAACGGTGGCCGCATCGACGGCGGTGTCGTGAAGAGCGACTCGATCAGCCCGGTCCCGGCTCCGGGCCTGCCCGGCTGGTTCGACTACGTCTACCGGGCATCCGACTGGCCAGGCGCCGCCGTCATCACCCTCCGCGACGTGTCGACGATGTCGACGGATTCGTGCCGCTACTTCAACGAGAACAACGGCACCTTCGCCAACCAGGGATGGAAGGACCTCGCCAACTACACCGGCACGGTCGTCGTGGACGGGCGTGCCTGCAGTCAGTTGACGTCGAACGCCGGGGGCAGCCCCGCCCCGACGATCAAGGCGTCGAACGTCGTGCTCCTCGCCAAGAAGTTCAACACCACCGGCCTGACGATGCGATCCGCCGCCGGCGCCGCGCCGAAGGTGTTCTTCGTCACCGAGGACACCGTGGCCGACGGCAAGCCCTCGTGCCCGCTCGGGGCGACAGCGACCAACTTCGACACCAACGGCGCCAACCTCGAGGGCGTCCGCTCGCTGGTCTACACCCCCTGCCGGCTGTCCGTCTCGGGCGGCGGCGTGCTGCTCGGGTCGCTGTACACGAACGGATTCAACTCGGGCGGGCAGATCACCATCAAGGGCGAGCTCATGGGCCTGCCGGGCATGGCCCCTCCCGACGGCGGGTACGGCGGCACGCCCGTCGTGGTGGAGACCGGGGACTACGCGCTCGGCACTGTCGTCTCACGGCGGGACGTGGGGGCACGATGACACCGCTCTACCTCCTCGTGCCGTTCGTCGCATTCATCGGCGTCCTGGGCCTCGTCGTCGGGTCGTTCCTCAACGTGGTCGCGTACCGGCTCCCCGCCGGGCAATCACTGCTGCGCCCGAGCCGCTGCCCGGGCTGCGGAGGGCGGGTGCTGTGGTGGCAGAACGTCCCGGTGCTCTCGTGGATGCTGCTGCGCGCCCGCTGCGCCTCGTGCGGCGGCACCATCTCGGCGCGCTATCCGCTGGTCGAACTGACGACCGGCCTCGCGTTCGCCGCGGTCGCCCTGTGGTGGTCGGTGACGACCGCCGCGGCGCCGGAACCCCTGCCCGCCCGACTGCTCGTGCTCGCCGCATTCCTGTGGTTCGCCGCGTGCGGCATCGTCCTGACGCTCATCGACCTGGACACCCGGCGGCTGCCCCACGCCGTGACCGGGCCGGCACTGCTCGTCGGCGCGATACTCCTCCTCGCGGCGTGCCTGGCGGGAGCCGACTGGGGAGCTCTGCTGCGAGCGGGCGTCGGCGCGGTCTCGTTGTGGGGGTTCTACGCCGCGCTGAGGTTTATCCGTCCGGACGGGATGGGAGGCGGAGACGTCCGCCTCGCCGCCGTCGTCGGCCTCATGCTCGGCTGGCTGGGCTGGGGACCGCTGCTCGTCGGCGCATTCGCCGCGTTCGTCGTCGGTGGAACCGTCGGCATCGCCCTTCTGGCCCGCGGGCGCGCCGGTCGGCGGACCGCGATTGCCTTCGGACCGTGGATCGTCGTCGGCGCGTGGATCGGGGTCTTCGCCGGCGACACCCTGAGCACGGTTTACAGCTCGCTGTACGGAGGAGTGTGATGGCGAAGACCCAGGTGGCCCTCGAGATCACGGAGGCGGGTGTCCGCGCCGTCGAGACGACGATCGGCCGTGCGCCGGTGATCATCACCGCCGGCGAAGTCGCGCTGCCGCCGGGCGCGGCGAAGGACTCCGAGATCCTCGACCGGGACGCCGTGGCCGTGGCGCTCCAGCGCCTGTGGGCGGATGCCCGCATCTCGAGCCGCGAGGTGGTGCTCGGTGTCGGCAATCGCCGCATCCTCGTGCGGGAGCACTCCACCCAGCTGAGCAATCCCGATCACATCCGGCAGGCCCTGCCGTTCGAGGTCCAGGACCGTCTGCCCGTCCCCGTCGATCAGGCCGTACTCGATTTCGTGCCGACGCGGCAGGATGCGGAGGGCGTCCACGGCCTGCTCGTCGCAGCGGTCGCAGAGCACATGGAGGAGCTCGTGGGCGCGCTCGCGCAGGCCAAGCTGCGCGCGACGTCGATCGACCTCCTCGCCTTCGGCTACGCCCGCGCCCTGGCGGCTCTCGGGGCGCCGGGCGAAACCGGACTGTTCCTCGGGATCGGCGAGCACACGACCCACATCGTGGTGGCGACGGACGGGGTGCCCAGGTTCGTCCGCGTGGTGCCCCTCGACATCGTGCCCGCCGGGGATCCCGACGCGGACACCCCCCACGGACCCCCGACTCCCGACGTAGAACCCGCGCTGCGGCGGACGAGGCGGGCCGCTGCCGTCGGACCGCGAGCACTCGACCCGGACGTCCAGGCGGCGCTCATCGAGCTGGTGGGCCGCCTTCGGGGGACCGTGAACTTCTACCGCGACCGACCCGACGCCGTGCCCATCGACCGTGCCTGGATCGCCGGACTCCACGCCGACCACGAGCGCCTGGTCGACGCCGTGGCCCGCGTCACCGAGACGCCGGTCGCACCCGTCGTCGCGACCGACCTCATCGCGACCTCGCGGACCTTCGCCCTCGCACCCGAGCTCGCCACGCGGATGGCCGGCACGGCGTCGCTGCTCCTGGGAGGCATCCGGTGACCCTGTTCGGCTCGCGCACCCCCGGCCTCCGGGTCGGGTCACTGCCTCGCGTCGACCTCCTTCCCCCCTCCGAGATACGACGGCGCGACACCCTCGCCCGCGCACGCCTCTGGCTGCTCGTCGGCCTCGCGTGCACGGGCGTCGCCGTGCTGGCCATCGCCGGAGCCTTCGCCTACAAGATGACCGCGGACCTCCGACTGGTGACCGAGCAGTCCCGTACCGCCGCTCTGCTCAGCGGCATCGCGGAGCTCTCCGACGTCAGCGAGGCCCTCGCCGACCGCACCGCGCTGCAGGGGATGCGGCGGGACGCCATGGCGGGCGACCTCGAGTGGCGTCGTGTCGTCGAGCTCGTCGCCGACCGACTGCCCCCCGGCGTCAGCATCACCGGCTACAGCCTCGACGCCGGCCCCGCTCCCGTCCCGGACAGCGACCCGGAGGCCGCGACGGGCGTCTCGGGCACGATCACCTTCACGAGCCCCGCCCCCATCGACTTCGTGCAGGTGACCCGTGACGTCCGGTCGTCGACCGGGATGCGGGCCGCCGACGTGGAGGCGCTGACCTCGGCGGAGGACCTCTTCACCTACTCCATCCGCGTAGACCTCGATCAGACGGTCTACTCGGGCGCCTACGACGAGGAGGCGGCGCGATGACCAAGCAGCTCGTGAACCTGATCGGCGCCGCCGCGGCCGTCGCCGTGCTCGTCCTGGGGATCGTCGTGTGCGCTCTGCCCCTGCTGTCGGCGGCGGGGACCACCGCCTCCGCCGCCGACGACGTGGCTCAGCAGAACCGCACGCAGGAGATCCTCCTCGACACGCTCCGCTCCCAGTCGGCCGACATGGCGGCGCTCGATGCGGACGTTGAGGATCTGCGGGCGGCGATACCCGCTGCGCCACATCTCGACGACGTCCTGTACCTGGCCCTCAGCGCGGCGGAGGCGCACGGAGGCCGTGTCACCGCCCTCACGCCGGCGACGGCGGAGCCCTTCGCGATCCGGTCCGAGGAGGAGGCGACGGCTCCGGGCGGAGCGGCGAGCGCAGCTGACGCCCCCGCAGAGGCGGGCGGTGCCGACCCGGGCGAACAGACGGCGGCAGAGACGCCGAAGGCGACGGCAGCCGGGGCGCCATCGGAGCCGTCCGCTCCCATCCAGATCGCGGTCACCGTCGTGATCGAGGCGGCCGACGTCGACGCCGCGACGCGCGTGCTCGACGCCCTCCGGGCGGGGCCCCGCGCCGTTGCTGTCACGCAGGCGAGCGTGACGCAGGCGACGGAGGACGGCGTGACGCTGACGGCGACGGTGCTCGCGTTCTCGAGTCCCTGACTACTGGGCGCCCAGCTGGTCGTACATGGTGAACATCGGCATGTACAGCGCGACGACCATGCCGCCGATCAGCAGGCCGAGGATCGTCATCATGATCGGCTCGATCATGCTGGTCAGCTGTTCCGAGGCCGCGTTGACCTCGGTCTCGTAGAAGTCCGCGATGCTCTCGAGCATGTCGGGTAGCGATCCCGACTCCTCGCCGACCGAGACCATCTGCGCGACGAGAGGCGGGAAGACGGCCGCCTTGGCGAGCGGCGCCGAGAACGACCGCCCGAGTCGGATGGACTCGCGCACGCTCTGCAGCGCGTCTTCGACCGCTTTGTTGTTCGCCGCCCTCCCGACGAGATCGAGCGCCTGCATGAGCGGTACGCCGGCCTTCAGCATCATCGAGAGGTTCCGCGCGAAGCGGGCGACGGCGATCTTCGTTACCAGGGCGCCGAACACCGGCATCCGGAGCAGGAAGGGGTCGACGATGCCGCGGAACCGATCGGTGTTCTTGACCCGCTGGTACCCGACCGCCCCGGCGACGGACAGCACGATCAGGACCGGGAGGATCCAAGCCATGTTCCGCGAGAGCACGACGAGGATCTGCGTCGGCACCGGGAGCTCGCCGCCCATGCTGGCGAACATGCCCTCGAAGATGGGCACGACGAAGGCGATCATCGCGATGACCCCGATGACGGCGATGACGAGGACGATGAGCGGATAGGTCATCGCGGACTTGATCTTCTGCTGCAGATCGACGTCGGAGCGATAGGAACGGGCGATCGCGTCGAGCGACTCCGCGAGGAACCCGCCGGTCTCTCCGACGCTGACGAGGCTGACCAGCAGGGGCGGGAAGACCGCGGGCTGCGCGGCGAGCGCCGCCGAGAACGACCGTCCGGACTCGATGTCGCTCTGCACGGCGACCAGAGCCGAGGCGAGCCGCTTGTTCTCCGTCTGGTCGGCGATGATCGACAGGGCGCGCATGAGCGGTAGGCCGGCGTGGATGAGGCCGGCGAACTGTTTGGCGAAGACGGCCAAGTCCTTCGTCGCGACGCGACGCTCGAACCCGGGCAGCGAGATCTCGCGGTTCAGCCCCGTCTTCGACAGCGGCACGACGCTGAGGGGCGTCAGTCCCTGGGTCCTCAGCTTCGCGATGACCGCGCTCTGGCTCGACGCTTCAAGCGCACCCTTGGCTTCGCCGCCGGCTGCGCTCACCGCGCGCCACTGGTACTCCTCGAGGGGCACGTCACATCCCCCAGTCGTCCTCTGCCGGGCGCGCCGCGCCCGGGGAGGCGGCGGCGAGCCACGCTTCGGCGTCGTAGTCGCGGGGCCGGACGCGCACGTCGTCGAGCGCGTGCGCGTCGGTGAGGTAGTGGCGTGCAACGGATGCCGCGACCTCCCCCTCTTCGACGAGTCGTTTCAGCGACTGGTCGAGCGTGTGCATCCCGTGCCCCTCGCCGGCCTGCATGGCGTTGTACAGCTGCGAGATCTGGTTCTCGCGGATGAGGTTGGCGACGGCGGGTGTCGAGACGAGCACTTCGGTGGCGATCACCCGCCCTCCGCCCTGGGCCTTGGGAAGCAGGGTCTGGCTGATGACGCCCTGGAGCGTGTCTCCGAGCTGGCTGCGCACCTGATTCTGCTGATGGGCCGGGAAGGCGTCGACGATGCGGTTGATGCTCTTCGCCGCGCCCTGCGTGTGGAGCGTCGAGAGCACGAGGTGGCCCGTCTCGGCGGCCGTCAGCGCCGTCGAGATCGATTCGGGGTCGCGGAGCTCGCCGATGAGGATCACGTCGGGGTCCTGTCGCAGGACGCGCCGCAGCGCCTCGGCGAAGGACCGGGTGTCGGAGCCGACCTCTCGCTGATGGACCAGCGACCGGCGACTGGTGTGCACGAATTCGATGGGATCCTCAACGGTCACGATGTGATCGGGTTTGGTCGAGTTGATGACGTCGATCATGGCCGTGAGCGTCGTGGACTTGCCCGACCCGGTCGGACCGGTCACGAGGACGAGGCCCCGTGGCCGGAGTGCGAGGTCGCGCGCAACGGCCGGGGCGCCGAGCTCATCGAGGCTGAACGCCCGCGACGCGATGAGGCGGAAGGCCGCCGCCACCTGTCCGAGCTGCCGGAAGACGTTCACGCGGAAGCGCCCGACACCCGGGACGGTGTACGACAGGTCGACCTCGCCGGTGGCCCGGTAGTCCTCGCGGTGCGATGGACCCATCGTGGCGAGCAGCTCGTCCAGGAGCACAGCCGCCGGGATGGCGTCGGGATAGCCCGCGACCGCCGCCAGGTCGCCGTCGAGTCGCTGCAGCGCCGGCGCATCGGCCGAGAAGTGGGTGTCGGATGCGCCTGCCGCCGCCGTCGAGCGCAGGATATCGTCGAGCAGGCTTGCGCCCGCGGCATCCACTCCGGTCGCCTGCATTCCGGCCCGCATCCTCAGCTCAGACCGTGACACGCAGCACCTCCTCGATCGTCGTCAATCCTTCGAGCACCTTCGCCCACCCGTCCTCCCGGAGCGTCGTCATGCCCTGCGCCAGTGCGAGATCGCGCATGTCGGATCCCGCGGCCTGCGTGACGACGAGGGACTCCATCTCGTCGGTCATCGCCATGACCTCGTGCACACCGACGCGCCCCCGGTACCCCGTGCCCGAGCAGGCCGGACATCCGGCGGCGCGGTGGAGCACCGGGGGGTCGGCAGGATCGTGCGGCACGCCCAGACGGGCGAGGACGGTCGTGTCCTCGCGGTACGGCTGGCGGCACGACGCGCACAGGCGCCGGGCGAGCCGCTGCGCGACCACGGCGGACAGCGCCGTCGCGACGAGGTACGGCTCCGCACCGATCTCGGTGAGCCGGGCGACCGCGCCCGGGGCATCGTTGGTGTGCAGCGTCGAGAGGACCAGGTGGCCGGTGAGCGCCGCCTCGATCGAGATGATGGCGGTCTCGGTGTCGCGGATCTCGCCGACCAGCACGATGTCGGGGTCGGATCTGAGGATGCTGCGCAGCGCCGCCTGGAAGGTGAGGCCCGCTTTCGCATTGACCTGCACTTGATTGATGCCGGGGATGCGGTACTCGACCGGGTCCTCCACGGTGATCACGTTCACGGCGGGGTTCGAGACCTCGCGGAGCGCGGTGTAGAGCGTCGTCGACTTGCCGGACCCGGTGGGGCCGGTCACCAGCACCATGCCGTGGGGCCGGGTGATCGCGCTGCGAAACCTGGTGAGGTTCGCCCGACCCATCCGCAGGTCGGCGAGCGACAGGCTGACCCCGGTGTTGTCGAGGATGCGCATGACGATCTTCTCGCCCCAGACCGTCGGCAGGGTGGCGACGCGGAGATCGATCTTGCGCCCGCCGTGGGTGACGGAGAGGCGACCGTCCTGGGGGCGGCGCCGCTCGGCGATGTCGATGGCGGCCATGATCTTCAGGCGCGAGATCACGCCGTCCTGGATGTTCCGATCCGCCCGCTGCATCTCGTGGAGAACCCCGTCGATCCGGTACCGGACGGTGAGGTGCGCTTCGCCGGGCTCGACGTGGATGTCGCTGGCGCGGTCGTCGACGGCTTGCGTGATCAGGAGGTTGACGAAGCGGACGATCGGTGCGTCGCTGTCCTGGTCCTCGATGTCCTCCGTCGCGGCGGCGTGCGTCGCGGCGGTCTCCTCGAGGGTCGCGGACAGGTCCGACAGCTCCTCGTCGGAGCGGACGTATCGCTGGAAGGCAGACTGCAGGGCGTCCTCGGCGACGACCACGGGCTCCACGCGAAGATCGGTGAGCGTGGCCACATCGTCGAGAGCGATGATGTCCGTGGGGTTGACCATCGCGAGCACGACGCGGTCGCCCTCGCGCTCGATGGGGAGCACCCGATACTTGCGGCTCAGGGTCCCGGGAATCAGCCCGACCACGGCGGGATCGAGCTGCGCCGCGCCGACGTCCATGAACCGGTGCCCCGTGTGGCGGGCGACCGCCTCTCCGAGCTCGCGCGCGGTGACGAGGCCGCGCTCCACGAGCTGGCGCATGAACTCGTCGGTCTCGCCGTGCGTCGACATCAGACCACCGAGCTCGGATGCCCTCACGGCTCCGGTCAGGACGAGCGTCTGCGCGATGCCTCTCACGATTCACCTCCGGGCGACGGGACAACGCTACGTCGCGGGAGGTCGGCGCCCGGCTGTCGAGGACGGATGCTGAGCCAGAACTGCTCCTCCTGAGGGAAAACTGAGCAATTCGTGGTTGATGGGTCTGGTGGAAGTTATGAGTCATCTGAGAAATATGAGAATCTCCTCATGTTCAGAGTGCATCGCCGGAAGGACCCGGCGATCGACGTCCGCCCCCCCCAGAGGACACTCCCATGCGCCCCATTGCCGCCCACCCCCTGTCCGATCCGTACGCGCGCACCGCGCTCGTGATCGATCGCGAGCCTGCCGTTCGGGCCGGTCTCGTGACCTCGCTCCGACAGCAGGGGTTCACCGTCCATGAGGCATCCGACGGATTCGGCGCGCTGACCATCGCCGAGCGACACCGCCCCGACCTCGTCATCACCGGTACCGATCTGCCGGGGATCGACGGGTTCGAGACCGTTCGCCGACTGCGAGAGTTCTCCGACGGCTTCGTCCTCGTGCTCGCCGATGACGACTCGGAATCGGCCGCGGTCGAGGCCTTCCGGTCCGGTGCCGACGACTACGTCGTCAAGCCGTACGGACCCTACGCGCTCCGCGCGCGCATCGACGCGCTGATGCGCCGAGCTCGCACGCTTCTCCCCACGTCGGCTGCGGCCGTCGACCGCGGCGCGTTCGAGCACGGAGCCCTACGGCTGATCCCCGGCTCGCGGCGAGTGGAGATCGCAGGCGCGGAGTGCGAACTGACCCGATCCGAATTCGACCTCCTGCACACGTTCCTCCGCGCGAAAGAGCAGGTCTTCAGCAAGGCGTCTCTCGCGCTCATGCTGCGCGAGAGCCAGGGGCAGGGCGGTCAGCACATCACGGCTCACGACCGTCATGCGGTGGAGGTTCACATCATGAACCTGCGCCGCAAGCTCGCCGCGCATCCTCGGGCGCCGCAGTGCATCGAGACCGTCCGCGGATTCGGCTACCGGCTGGCACCGCTGGGCGTGCCGGCACCCGTGCATCTCCAAGCGGCGGCCGGCTGAGCGGCACCGATGGATGTTGCGCCCACCCTGACGTCACCGCGTCGACCCTCCCGCGGGGTAGGGTGCGGCTCATGACGCGTACCACCGGGGGCACGCCCGACGTGCCCGCCACCGCCGACAGCGGTGCCCTCCCCGTGATGTTCCAAGACCTCGAGGAGCGACCGGTCGCCCGCAGGAACGTCGTCTCGTGGGCGATGTGGGACTGGGCGACGCAGCCCTTCAACTCCGTCATCCTGACCTTCGTCTTCGTGTCGCTGTACCTCGTGTCCGACACGTTCCTGCCGGCCGACATCGCCGCCCTTGCCGACGACGATCCGATCAAGCAGTCCGCACTCGCAGACCTGTCCAGCGGGTACGGTCTCGTCTCGACCCTCGCCGGCCTCGCGATCCTGCTGCTGGCGCCGATCCTCGGACAGGTCGCCGACCGCACCGGGCGCAAGAAGCGCTGGCTGCTCATCGCGACGGCCCTGCTGGCCCTGCTGCAGTTCGGGTTGTTCTTCGTGTTCGCCGACCCGTCCTACTTCTGGGTCGGTGCGATCCTCGTCTCGCTCGGCGCGGTCGCGTCCGAGATCGCGGGCGTCAACTACAACGCCCTGCTGGTCAGCGTCTCGACGCCGCGGACCGTGGGCAAGGTGTCGGGCCTGGGCTGGGGCCTCGGGTACATCGGCGGCATCCTCGCCCTCGTCGCCGTCGTCGTCCTGAACGCGGTCGAGTGGTTCGGCCTCGACACCTCGAACGGACTCGCCTACCGCCTCATCGCCGTCGGCTGCGCGGTGTGGACGGTGGTCTTCGCGATCCCGCTGTTCCGGAACGTCCCCGAGCCGCCGGCGCCGGCGGGTGCCCGACCCCTCGGCTTCATGGCGTGGTTCCGCGAGTTCTTCCGGTCGATCCGCGACCTGTTCCGGTCCCACCGGCCCACGGCCTGGTTCCTGCTGGCGAGCGCCGTCTACCGCGACGGGCTCGGGGGCGTCTTCGCGTTCGGCGGCGTGCTCGCCGCGGTCGCCTTCGGCTTCTCACCGAACGAGGTCATCCTCTTCGGCATCGCGGCCAACCTCGTCGCAGGCATCTCGACCGTCATCGCCGGGCGGCTCGACGACCGCTTCGGCGCTCGCGCGATCATCCTGACCTCGCTCACCGGGCTCGTCGTCGTCGCCCTCGCCGTCTTCTTCCTGAACGACGCCGGCAAGCTGCCCTTCTGGATCTTCGGCCTCATCCTCTGCGCGTTCGTGGGACCCGCGCAGGCGTCGACCCGGTCCCTGCTCGCAAGGGTCACACCCGAGCACATGCAGGGCGAGGTGTTCGGGCTCTACGCGACGACCGGCCGTGTGGTCAGCTTCCTCGCGCCGGCCATGTGGACCCTGTTCATCACGGCCTTCGGGGCGACCTACTGGGGCATCCTCGGCATCGCGATCGTGCTCGCGCTGGGACTGATCCTCATGCTCTTCGTGAGGCTGCCGCGGCCCGCGCACCTGCGCTGACCGCGGCAGCTGAGCACCATGCCGGGCGTCAGCGCTCGGCGCGGACGAGGTTCGCGCGCAGCTCGTCCGCGTTCTGGCGGACGACGTAGGCCGGAGTGTCGCGCTCGACCCGCCAGCTCTCGTCGAGCGGGCCGATGTTGACGGTGTCGAAGCCGAAGTCGTCGTAGACCTTCGTGATCAGCGCGATGGCCTCGTCGGAGTCGCTCGAGGTCGCCAGCGCGCGGCGGTTCGGCGTGCCGGCGGGGGCGCCGTCGGTGGTGATGTCGCCGGAGGGGATGTGGTTGAACCCCTTCACGACGGTCGACTGCGGCAGGCGGTCCTGCAGCATCCGGGAGGTCGTGGTCCGCTTCTCGTCGAGCTCGGCGATGTGCCCGTCGCGCTCCCAGTAGTAGTTGTTCGTGTCGACGACGATCTTGCCGGCGAGCTGCTCCACGGGCAGGTCGTCGATCGCCTTCAGCGGCACGGTGACGACCGCCCACTCGCCGAACGCGGCCGCATCCGCCGCCGTCGCGGCGTGCGCACGGTCGCCGAGCTCGGCCACGAGGGCCCCGAGCGTCTCGGGTCCGCGCGAGTTGCTGATCGCGACCTCGTGCCCCTGGGCGACGAGCCCGCGGGCGACGGCCGATCCGATGTGTCCTGCTCCGATGATTCCCACACGTGTCATGCGTGGGTGAAACGCTCGCAGCCGCGGGGAATTCCCGTCAGCCGTCGCGTCGCCGCGTCCACGGCAGACGGATGCCGCGCTCGTTCTCCGATTCGACCTCGAGCCCGTAGTGGTCGCCGATGTGCGCGAGCAGCTGTGCGCGCTCCGCCTTCTCGTAGATGCGTCTCTCGCGTTGGAATGCCACGACCGTGGCCCAGCAGATGAGCAGCATCACGATGCTGAAGGGCAGGGCGATGATGATCGCCGCCGTCTGCAGCGCGGTGAGCCCGCCGGCGATGAGCAGCGCGATGGCGAGGAGGGCCGTGATGAGGGTGAACAGCGTCCGCACGGGCTTGCTCGGCTCCGGGTCGCCGCCGGTGGCGATCATCCCCATCACGAGGGCACCCGAGTCGGCCGAGGTGACGAAGAACAGGGCGATGAGGATCAGTGCGCCGATCGTCAGCAGCAGGGATGCCGGGAGGTACTCGAACAGCTGGAACAGCGCTCCCTCGACGTTGACGGTGCCGTCCGCCTGCGTCATGGTGCCCGGCTGGTCGAGTTCGAGCTTGACGGCCGAGCCGCCGAGGACGGCGAACCAGAGGACCCCGACGAGCGTCGGGACGATGAGCACGCCCATGACGAACTCACGGACGGTGCGCCCGCGGCTGACCCGCGCGATGAAGATGCCGACGAAGGGCGCCCACGAGATCCACCAGCCCCAGTAGAACGAGGTCCACGTCGCCTGCCAGGCCTGGCCCTCGGCGCCCTGGAACGCGCTGACGCTGAAGCTCAGCCCGATGAAGTCCTGCAGGTACGACCCGATGGACTGCACCCATTCGCGCAGGAGGTAGAACGTGTCGTTCGTGAAGAGGACGAACAGCAGCAGGAGACCCGCGAGGATCAGGTTGAGCGACGACAGCCACTTCATGCCTTTGGTGACCCCGGACAGGACCGAGAAGAGGACGGCGGTCGTGATGACGGCGATGATGATCACCTGCACGAGCAGGCTCGGATCGGAGATGATGCCCGCGCTGTCGAGCCCCGAGCTGATCTGCAGCACCCCCAGGCCGAGACTGGTCGCGACGCCGAACAGGGTGCCGACGAGCGCGATCGCGTCGATCGCGTTGCCCCAGCCGCCGCGGACACGGCGACCGAGGATCGGCTCGAGTGCCCAGCGGATCGACAGCGGCCGTCCTCGCCGGTGGATCGCGTACGCGAGGGCGATCCCGACCACGACGTACACGGCCCACGCCTGCACGCCCCAGTGGAGGTAGGTCTGCGTCAGCGAGGACTGTGCGAGCTGCGCCGGGGTGCCCTCGACGCCGGGCTTGGGTTCGACGAAGTGGCTGAGCGGCTCGCTGACGCCGTAGAAGACGAGGCCGATGCCCATCCCGGCCGCGAACAGGAGGGAGAACCACGACCCCGTCGAGAACTCCGGCTTGTCGTCGTCCTTGCCGAGACGGATGTCACCGAAGCGGCTGAACCCGAGGAAGAGGCAGAACGCGACGAAGAACGCCGTGATGAGCACGTAGTACCAGCTGAAGGTGTCGATGATCGCACCCTGGATGGCGCCGAAGAACGCCTCCGCCTGGGTGGGCAGGGCGATGGCGAAGGCGCTGAAGACGACGGCCACGATGGCCGCGGGAGCGATGACCCAGATGCTCGCCGTGGTCTTCGGACCGCTCGGGATCGTGGAGGTCTCTGACGGTGGGGCGCTGTCGGACATGCCGCCAGGCTAGTTCCGACCCGCGATCTCCTCACCCTGTTGCGTCGCAGGCTGCAGGTGGGTAGCGCGTCAGTCCCGGGGCCAGGATGCCGCGAGCTTGCCGAGCAGCCGGACGAGCTCGGCGCGCTCATCGTCGCTGAAGTCGGCGAGTGCGGCCGCGAGCCGCTCGCGGCGCTCGCCACGGACATCACCGGCGCGGCGTCGACCCTCGGGCGTGAGGGCGATGCGGGTGCGGCGTGCGTCGTCGGGGTCCGCCTCGCGGGCGGTGAGACCGAGCTCGACGGCCTGCTGCACGAGCCGTGACGCGCGGGGCTGGTCGACGCCGATGGCGTCGGCGAGCTCGCTGACCGAGAGCGGGTGCTCCGCGTGCACGAGGGCGTCGAGCAGCCGGATGCGGGCGGGTGCCCCCGCCAGCCGCGCATTCGGGCCGAACCCGCGATCGCCGCGCATCCACGGCGGTCCGCCGCCGTGGGCATGCGGGCCTCCCGCACGGTGATGCCGGTGCGGCCCGCCCCGGCCGCGCATCTGCGAGAAGGCGGCCAGCAGCGCGTCGAGGTCGCCGGTCGGGTCGGTCACCCCTCGACGATACCGCGGGCGCGCGAATGGATGTCACTTGACATGTTCCCGAGTTGCATGTCACACTGCATGTACTTGCACATTGACATGCAATGATCATCGCGGAACGTCCGCCGGTGACACGACGTCTCGGAAGGACACACCCATGCACACCCCTCATGACAACGACACCCAGCCCCTCGGTTTCCGCCTGAAGCTCGTCCACCGTCTGCTGACGCGCGAAGTGCGCGCGCAGATGGCGGCCGCCGGGCCCGAGGCATCCGATCGCCGCGACGAGATCGTCGCCGGCGTGCACTCCCGCGTCGCCGGCGCCGTCCCGGCGGAGGACTTCGACGTGCTCCTGCGCTCGCTCGACGCGATCGCCCGCGAGCTCGGCTGGGACGAATCCCAGCCGATGCCTCGCCGCGAGGGCCGCGGACACCGCCGCGGACCGTTCGGCCACGGCTTCGGCGGCGGGTTCCCCCACCCCGGATTCGCGCACGGCGAGCCGGGCCGGTTCGGCCACCACGAGCGGCACGGCCACCACGGCCGTGGCTGCGGTCACGGGCACGGCGAGCGGCGCGGCTTCGCGCAGCATCCCGCCGTCGCCGAGGCCTTCGAGCGCGGCTTCACCCGCGGCTACGAGCAGGCGCAGCGCGACTGAGCGCGGTCAGTTCCCCTTCGCACCGGCGTCGGTCGTCCCGACGTCGGTGCGGTGGAAGTTCTGGAACGAGCGGGATGCCGTCGGCCCCCGCTGCCCCTGGTACCGATTCTTGTACGACCCGGTGCCGTAGGGGTTCTCGGCCGGCGAGGTCAGGCGGAAGAAGCAGAACTGCCCGATCTTCATGCCCGGCCACAGCTTGATCGGCAGGGTCGCGACATTCGCGAGCTCGAGCGTCACATGCCCCGAGAAGCCGGGGTCGATGAACCCGGCCGTCGAGTGCGTGATGAGACCGAGACGGCCGAGCGAGCTCTTTCCCTCGAGGCGCGCGGCGACGTCGTCGGGCAGCGTGATCTGCTCGAAGGTCGCGCCGAGCGCGAACTCCCCTGGATGCAGGATGAACGGCTCGTCGGGCGCGACCTCGATCAGCCGAGTCAGCTCGGGCTGATCCTCAGCCGGGTCGATGAACGGGTACTTGTGGTTGTCGAACAGCCGGAAGTACCGGTCGAGCCGCACGTCGACGCTCGACGGCTGGACCATAGCCGGGTCCCACGGGTCGAGGCCGATGCGGCCGCCGTCGATCTCGAGTCGGATGTCGCGGTCGCTGAGCAGCACGCGGCCAGCCTACTGGCCGACCAGGCAGCACGCGCGGCCAGGCAGTACGCGGCCAGCCTCCCGATCCGCTTCCCGGCCGCCGTAGGCAGCACGCGGCCAGCCTACTGGCCGACTAGGCAGCACGCGCGGCCAGGCAGTACGCGGCCAGCCTCCCGATCCGCTTCCCGGCCGCCGTAGGCAGCACGCGGGCAGCCTCCCACCCGCCGAGGCTCCCTCTCGCGCGACGGATGCACGACCGGTGGGACTCCTGAAGCCCCGCCCGACCCGCGGATGCACACCAGCACCAGCCGTCGTGCATCCGTCACCGCATGGGGCTCCGATCAGCGCGCGACGCGGACCACCACCACGCTGCGCGGTGCCACGACGACACCGGATGCCGCGGCCGCACCCACGAGCACGTCGCCGACCACCGGCGCCGCGACCTCCTCGTCGGTGCGGTTCGAGAGGAAGACGTAGCGCGCCTCACCGTCGCCGCGCTCGATGACGTCGAGCCGGCCGTCCGCCGACCGCGGGTCGCCGGCGAGCGCCTCGAGCCCGAGCCCCGCGAGCACCGCGCGGACGCCGTCGCGACCGATGTCGGCCGACACGTACGTCGCGCTGCCACCGGCCGCGAGGGTCCGCCGCGTCACCGCCGGCGCACCGGCGAGGTCGCCCTCGGCGTAGGTGTCGAGCACCTCGACGTCGTCGCCGACGTGGACGATCCGCTCGGTCCAGCCATGCGCGACGGCGCCGGAGGCGAGTGCGATGCGCTCACCCGGGAGCAGCGGCACGAACTCCTCGACGAGGACGCCGAGCAGCTCGCGGAGCGCGCCCGGGTAGCCGCCGAGCCAGACGCGATCGTTCTCATCGACGATGCCTGAGAAGGAGGTCGTGACGAGGTGGCCACCGGCATCCGCGTACGACGTCAGACGCGCCCGCAGGTCCTCGGGCACGACGTGCAGCATCGGCGCGATGAGCACCTCGTACCCGTCGAACGCCGCACCGACCGGGATGACGTCGGCGCGGACGCCGAGGTCGAGGAGGGCCCGGTACCAGGCGAGGGTCTCGACGTCGTAGGCGGGCGAGTCCGACGGGTGGGCGTCGCGCCCGCTGACCCACCACGACTCGTAGTCGAAGACGATCGCGACGCGCGCGGCCTCGCGCCGGGAGCCGTTGACCGGCGACAGGTCGCGGAGCGCCCCGCCGAGCGCGACCACGTCGCGGAACACGCGGCTGTGCTCACCGGCGTGCGGCACCATGCCCGAGTGGTACCGCTCGCCGCCGGCGCGCGACTGCCGCCACTGGAAGTAGCAGACCGCGTCGGCGCCGTGCCCGACGTGCGTGAGCGCATCGCGCAGGAGCTCGCCGGAGCGCTTGGGCGGGTTCACCTCGCGCCAGTTGACGGCGCTCGTCGCGTGCTCCATGAGGAACCATGGCAGGCCCCCGGCGATGTTGCCGGTCAGGTTCGCCCAGAACGAGAGGTCGTCGCGGCCGAGCTCGCCGGGTCGCAGGTAGTGGTCGTTCGAGACGAAGTCGACGTCGCCCACCCAGGACGGGTAATCGATGTCGCGGACGTTCTGCGCGACCATGAAGTTCGTCGTCCGCGGGATGTCGGGGGTCACCTCGGCGAGCACGGCCGCCTCGGCCCGCAGGTGGTCGCGGACGGCATCCGACGAGAACCGCTCGAAGTCGAGCTGCTGCCCGGGGTTGCGGATCGTGGGCGCCGATCGTGGCGGCAGGATCTCGTCCCACTCCTCGTAGTGCTGCGACCAGAAGGCCGTGCCCCACGCGTCGTTGAGCGCCTCGATCGTGCCGTAGCGGGCTTCGAGCCAGACCCGGAACGCGCTCGCGGCGTCGTCGGAGTAGTCGTAGAGGTTGTGGCATCCGAGCTCGTTCGAGATGTGCCACGCGACGACGGCGGGGTGGTCGCCGTAGCGCTCGGCGAGCGCGCGGACGAGGCGCAGCGCGTACTCACGGAAGACCGGTGACGTCGGCCGCCAATGCTGGCGGGCACCGGGCCAGAGGATCGTGCCGTCGACGGTCTGCGGCAGGATCTCGGGATGCCGGCGGGCCATCCACGAGGGAGGCGACGCCGTCGCGGTCGCCAGGTCCACGTCGATGCCGTTCGCGTGCAGCAGGTCGATGATCTCGTCGAGCCAGGAGAAGTCGAACTCTCCCGGACGCGGTTCGAGCAGGCCCCAGGAGAAGATCCCGAGCGAGACGATGTTCACGCCCGCCTCGCGCATCAGGCGGACGTCGTCGTCCCAGACCTCGCGCGGCCACTGCTCGGGGTTGTAGTCGGCGCCGTAACGCATCGTTCCGGGCTGCTGGGAGCCGTCCTTGACCCAGCGGTAGGCGCTCGTCTCGTTCTGCATCCGATCACCGTATCTCAAAAACGTGCACATGCACGGTTTCGCTCGATCTACACTGCCGCTATGACCGATGCGACCGCGACCGCTCGCGGCCCCTACGCGAAATCCGCTGCACGGCGGGGCGAGATCATCGCGACCGCGACGGCGGTCTTCGGCACGCACGGATATCGCGGCGGCTCGCTTCGGCAGATCGCGAAGCAGCTCGACCTCGGGCTGACCACCGTCATGCACCACTTCCCCACGAAGGTCTCGCTCCTGGCGGCGGTGCTGTCGCAGGAGGACGCCGCCGACACCGACTTCTCCGCACGCGCCGCGCGCGACGGCTTCGTCCCGACCGTGCTCGCCATCGTCGAGCGGAACATCGCTCGGCGCGAGCTGGTGCGCATGTTCACCGTCGTGCAGGCGGAGGCGACCCACGCGGACCACGAGGCTCACGCGTGGCTGCGCGCGCGCTACGCGGCGGTGATCCCCGAGTACGCGGCCGCCATCGACCTCGACCGCTCGCTGGGACGGTTGACGACGACGACGGATGCCACGATGCTCGCCGACCTGGTCATCGGAACGTGGGAGGGCATCCAGGTCCGGTGGCTCGCCGACGGCACCGATCCCGTCGCGGCGATGCGGGTGGCGCTCGACGCCCTGCTCGAGCCGCGCGGCTGACTGCGCCTCAGACCCGCGGGTCGATCATCGTCATCCCCGCCGGCGACGCCGAGTCCATACCCGGCAGCAGCAGCGCAGCCTGCTCGAGCGAGACGGTCCGCTCGATGAGGTCCTGCGGGCGGAGAGTGCCACGCACGATGAGCTCCAGCATCCCGGGATAGTCCTCGGCGGCCATGCCGTGACTTCCGAGCACGTCGAGCTCCCACGCGATCGCGCGGGCCATGGGGACGGATGAGAGGCCGGATGCCGTGGGCAGCAGCCCGATCTGCACGTGACGGCCCCGGCGGCGCAGGCTGTGGACGGCGTCCGCGCACGTCTGCTCGCTGCCGACCGCGTCGACCGAGACGTGCGCGCCCCCGGCGGTGAGGGTGTGCACGGCGTTCGGGATGTCGGTCCCGTCGGCGCGGACCACGTGATCGGCCCCCAGAGCGCTCGCGGCGTCGAGTGCCGAAGCGGATCGATCGACGGCGACCACGCGCGCACCCAGCGCCTTCGCGATCATGACGGCGCTGAGCCCGACGCCGCCGGCGCCGACGATCACGACCCACTCGTCTGCGCTCAGGCGCGCCCGGGCGGTGAGCGCTCGGAATGCGGTCGCGAACCGGCATCCGAGAGACGCCGCGGCGGCGGTGGAGACGGTCTCGGGGATGCCGACGAGGTTGCGGTCCGCGGCGTGGACGACCACCTGCTCGGCGAACGAGCCCCAGTGGGTGAAGCCGGGCTGCTCCTGGTCGGGGCAGACCTGGGCGTCGCCGCCGAGGCACCACTCGCACCGACCGCATCCGCAGACGAACGGCACGGTCACGCGGTCGCCGACCGCCCAGCGCGCGACGCCGACGCCCACCTCGACGACGACGCCGGCGAGCTCGTGCCCCGGCACGTGCGGCAGGGCGATGTCGTCGTGCCCCGCCCACGCGTGCCAGTCGCTGCGGCAGAGCCCCGTCGCATGCACCTCGATCACGGCGCCACCGGCGGGAGCGGTCGGGGCGGGCACGTCGGCCACCGTCAGCGGACCTGCGATCCGCTCCATGATCATCGCGCGCACGCCTGCCTCCTCCGTCGTCGCCGGGCTCCACGTCGATTCTGCCGCGAGGCGACGTGCGCGATTGCCCGTCGATCGCGCCCGATAGGGTGCGGGGCATGAACAGCTATGGAGATTTCGCGGGCCTCGGCGTCGGCCTGATCATCGTGATGATCGTCCTCTACGTGGGCTTCATCGCCCTCATGATCTGGGTGGGCTATCTCATCCAGCGGACGGCGGTGAAGAACGGGATGCTGCGGGCGATGCAGGAGAGCGGGATGACCTTCGCCCCGCGTCCCGGCGGTCCGCACCCGGGCGCCGGCTACCCGGGCCCTCAGCCGCCCTACCCCGGTCAGCCCCCGTTCCCCCCGGCTGCGCCGCCGCGGGGGCCGGGCACCCCGCCCCCGTCGACCGACTGAGCACGGCCCCGCTCGCGGCACGTCCGGGCGAAGGGCTCCTCGTCTTGCTAGGCTTGCGAGGTGCCTCCGGGCGCATGGGGCTGTAGTTCAATGGCAGAACTTCTGCTTCCCAAGCAGACAGCGCGGGTTCGATTCCCGTCAGCCCCTCCACTTGTCACTTCCAGAGCTAGTCCGGACTTTCCAGGGCTAGGTCGGACTGGACTTCGGTCACGCGGTGATCGACCGCCTCGCTGGTAGCAGATGTGGGCGTCGGCGCGTTCACCTCGGACAACTCTCTCGACCCGACACCCGGCGCCCGACTACTTCACACTTGCGCGAAGCAGAACGGTGCCGCTGCGGTGAAACACGGACGCTTAGAGTGCTCCATCCTTGAGCTGAATCCCTAGCACGCCAGGTCGCCCTAGCAGTATCGCCGCTACCGTGCGGCGTGCGTTGCGAGCCAGACTCCCCCATCGGGCGGCAGTCTGTGTCCTGTAGTGTCCACGTTCGATAGGAGAACGCGGCCCGGAGGCAGATCTATGGGAGTGTCTCCGAAGTTCGTCACTGAGATCCATCCTCCCGGTCTGCAGAAAGCTACCGTGTTCGCTCCGGCGTCGACCCAATCCAGCCTCTCCGCACCAGTGAATTCGCGCCGGAGCGCGATCGCGGCTTTGTAGAGCGACAGTGTCGAGTCCGGGCTCCCCTCCTGTGCTTCGACGCTCGTCTCGCTGAACCAGGCCGGCTGGGGCAGATGGCTGGCGGATGTGCTGAAGCCATGGAGTGGCGAGGAGCCGTTCCACGGGAGTGGCACTCGGCACCCGTCCCGGGTAGCGAAGAAGCCCTCCACGGTGCGTGCTTGAGGGTCCTGCCGAGCACTCACGGGCAGGTCGACCACTTCGTGTAGGCCGAGCTCTTCACCTTGATAGAGGTATGTGCTGCCGGGCAGCGCGAGCGCCAGCAGGGTCGCCGCCTGCGCACGACGCAGACCTTGCTCGCGAGCCTCTGCGCTGAGCGGGATCGCGGCGTTGATCCTCAGCGCTGGGGGAACAGCGCTGGGTGCGTAGCGTGTGGGGTGGCGGATGATGTCGTGGTTAGACAGCACCCAGGTGCTTGACGAGCCGGCTTCGTCGGCAAGCCGCAGGTTTTCGTCGATGACATCCACGAACCGCTTTGCTTCCCACGGATTCCAGAGAAACTCGAAGTTGAACGCTTGCCCAAGCGTCTCAGGACTCGCGTAGCGAACGCGCCGATGATTCTCTACCCAGGTCTCGCCCACGGCAAACAGCGGCGGGTCGTAACTCTCAAAGACCTCGCGCCAGGTGGCGTAGATTCCGACGAGTTCATCGCGGTCCAGGAAAGGGTGTTGGCCGTCGGCGAATGCACTCGCCTGGCCGAGACCTCCCGGTAGTGGCAAGTTGGCCCGCACCGTATCCCAATCCGGGTAGGGCTCGCTCAGATCTTTTGCGAGGCACATTGCAACGTCAACACGGAAGCCGTCGACTCCGCGATCGCCCCAAAACCGTAAGGTCTCGAGGAAGTCTTCGCGCACAGCTTCGTGCTGCCAGTTCCAGTCCGGCTGCTGCGGCGTGAATAGGTGCAGATACCACTGTCCGTCGTCGACGCGGGTCCAGGCCGGACCGCCGAAGAATGACTGCCAATCGTTGGGAGGCAGGTGTCCCCCATCGCCACGGCCGTCACGGAATAGGTAATGCTTGCGGGCTGCGGAGCCTGGGCCGTCGGCCAGCGCCGCGACAAACCGTTCATGCCGATCAGAGCTGTGGTTGGGCACGATGTCGATCACAACCCGGATGCCGCGAGCGTGGAGCGCTTCGACCACGGCGTCGAACGCCGCGAGAGTGCCTAGCTCGGGGGCGACGTCCCGATAGTCGTCTACGTCGTAGCCCCCGTCCGCCAGTGCGGAGGGGTAGAAGGGGCTGAACCACACGGCATCGACACCGAGCGCGCTGAAATGGTCGATGCGCTCGAGCACTCCGAGAAAGTCGCCAATGCCGTCCCCGTTCCCATCGGCGAAGCTACGGGGGTAGACCTGGTAGACCACGGCCTGTCGCCACCAATCCCTGTCGGCTCGATCGTGCTCGTCCTGCCTCATCGCAGCATCCCCTTATCCATCGTCGAGTGCACCAGGCGGGCACTCGCGAATCGGCACGCTAGCACAAAAGTTCCACGCGGAACATTTGCTCCGTCCTGCCGATCTACACTGGGTCCGACTGCGCGGCCGCCCGCCGCCGTCAGGAATGCAGGAGTCTGACATGGCTGAATCGACGATTTCCCCGGACGCTGAGACGACCGGCGTGCGCGCCGCGAAAAGTGAGCGGCGTCGGCGCCAGCTCCTCGACCGGGCCCTCAGCGTCTTCAACGAACGCGGGCTGGAGGGAACGTCCTTGCGTGCCCTCGGCGAGGCAATCGGCGTCTCCCACGGCGCTCTCCGCCACTATTTTCCGTCGCGCGAGCACCTGCTCCTCGAAGTGCTGCGGGAGGCCGACCGGCGGGCGCTGGAGTTCTCCGAAGAATCAGGCAAGGGAGCCGTCGACTTCGTGCTGCGCGGGGCGGACTACAACATGCGGATCCCGGGCCTAATGGCCTTGTACAACACGATGGCCGCCAGCGCGTTGGAGAGGGACAACGTGACCTCGCGCGAGTTCTTCGTCGAACGGTACGACAACATTCGCCGAGCACTTGTCACCGTGTTCGAGGTCGGGCGTGAGCAGGGAACCATCCGATCCGATATCTCGATCGAAGACGCTGCCGCACTGGTCATCGCGGCATGCGACGGCCTCGCAACACAATGGCTCATCGACCCTCAGGTCGATATGCGTAGCGCGATGCACCTCCTCGACCGACTCCTGGGAACGAGTTCAACAATCTGAACGACCTCTCCGCAAAAAGTTCCACGCGGTAGTTCCGCGTGGAACCTTTCTGTTATCGTCCGTTGCGAGGCGTCAGCGAGAGCCCGAGTTCTCCACCGCCTACCGCATCGACTACAAGGGAGTGTTCACGATGTCCGTTCTGCCTGGAGAGCAATCAGCGCCTGACCTGCGAGAGTGGGCTAACTCCCGTCCTCCCACGCTCAAATCGTTGGGGCTGCGGAATCTGTTCGTCACGCTGCCGCTCGCGATTCTGAGTTTCAGCATCTTCTGGGGTGGGGTGCAGGGTGTCCTGTTGCCGATTCAGGTGCAGAACATCGACCGGGACGGCCAGAACGAGGCGCTCGCGCTGATCATCGGCATGGGCGCGATCGCGTCGATGATCGCGGCGCCGATCGCGGGAGCGCTCACTGACCGCACTCGCACGCGGCTTGGCGGCCGCGCACCGTGGATGATCTTCGGAGCGGTCTCCACCTTCGCGCTTGCGCTGGCGCTTGCTTTCGCCACGTCCATCACGATGATGGCGGTCATCATTGTCGCGATCCAGTTCACGACGTCGTTGATCCTGACGCCGGTGAGCGCCTACATCCCTGACCGTGTGCCGGCCGTCAAGCGCGGCATGTTCTCCGCAGCGTTCGGCCTCGCTCAGCTGGTGGGGAACGTGGTCGGCCAGTCGGTCGGTGCGGCGTTTTCTACGACGTTGATCGTCGGTTATCTGGTGCTCGGCGGCATCCTGGCAGCCCTGGTGCTGCTGTTCGCGCTGACCAACGTGCGTTCAAACACCGGAGAGCCCAAGCCGCCGCTGAATCTCGTGTCGCTTCTGCAAACGTTCTGGGTCAACCCCATCGAGTACCCGAACTTCGCATGGACCTTCTTCGGACGCTTCCTCCTGTTCACCGGGTACTTCCCCCTCTGGACCTTCATGCTGTACCTGCTGCAAGACTTCATCGGCTTGGGAGAAGACGCCGTTGGCGCCATCCCGACGATGGGATCGGCGAACCTGGTCGGCTCGGTCCTCGGCACCTTGGCGGCCGGCTACGCGGTGCAAAAGCTCAAGCGCACCAAACCTGTGATCTTCGCGGCGTCCGTCATCATCATCATCGCGCTCGCTGTGCCCCTCTTCGCGCCAAGCCTCACGTCGATGCTTGTCTACTCCGCTCTCGCCGGCTTCGGAATGGGCGCGTTCATCTCGGTCGACTTCGTGCTGATCACGCTGGTGCTGCCGGATGCCGAGAACACGGGCAAGGACCTCGGGATCATCAACGTCACCACGACGTTGCCGCAGACGATCGGTGTCACGATCGGTAGTTTGGCGATCGGCGCGTTCGGCTCATATGCGGCGCTGCTGCCGTTCGGCATCATCGCGACCGCCCTCGGGGCGCTGCTGCTCTTCTTCATCCGCGGGGTGAAGTGACAATGCCGGGCGGTGTCGGCCTCGTGGGCGCGGGTCGCATCGCCCAGCTTCACGCCGCAGCGCTGCGCGAACTCGGTGTGCCACTGGTCGGGGTCGTCGCCTCCACGCCAGCCCGCTCCGCCGAGGGCGCCCACCTCCTCGGCGCAGACCGGGCATTCGATGACCTCGACGCTCTCCTGAACGAACCCCGAGTCGAAGCCGTGCACATCGCGACCCCGTCCGGGAAACACCACGAGCAGGCGGAACGCGCGCTCCGAGCCGGAAAACACGTCGTCTGCGAAAAGCCACTCACGACGTCCGCGGCAGACTCAGCCCGGCTCGTGCGTCTGGCTCACGACACCGGCCTCGTCGGCGCCGTCGCATACACGTACCGCTTTCACCCTGGCGTGCGAGACCTGCGAGAGCGCGCCGCAGCGCTCGGACGGCTGCTTCTCGTGAGGGCGAGCTATTTGCAGGCGTGGCTCCTCGATGCAGGCACGGAGGAGTGGCGGCTCGACCCGGCGCAGAACGGCGCGTCGCGCGCGCTCGCGGACCTCGGCTCCCACGCCGTTGACCTCATCGAGTTCGTAACCGGAAACCGAGTTCACGCGGTGTCAGCGACGATGCGGGAGTTCGTCCCGACGTCGACCGTCATCCCCACGGCAGGGGATGACATCGTTGTAATCGCGTTCGAACTCGAGGGCGGTGGCATCGGCTCGCTGCAGCTATCGCAAGTAGCCATCGGCCATTCCAACTCGCTCACCCTTGAGGTGAACGGCGAGCGGGGAGCTATGGCAATGGACCTGCGTGATACGACGCGGATCTGGTGGGCGACTCGAGGCGACGAACCCTCGCACCTTCCGGTGGGTGCCTACGGTACCGACGAAGACTACGTCGCGGCGTACATGTCGTTCCTAGAAGCGACACAGCGGGCGATGGCTGGCGAATCGGTGGCCGACCTGCCGACCTTCCAGGATTGTCTGCGCACGCACGCCGTGCGCGACACCATCCTCCGCTCGGCTTCCGAGCGGGCATGGGCTGCAGTCCCCGCCCACGACGAACACGAAGCCGTTCCATCTACTGAGCCGCGGGTTGAGCTCGCTGCGGGGGTGCGCAAGTGATCGCCGGCGACTGGATCGTGCGCGGCATCTATCCCGTCATCTCAAGCGTGCACATCGGCGAGGACGGTGCCGGTCACCTCGAGATGTGGGGCGACGAAGTCGCGGTGACAGCGGAATCGGCCGAGGGGCGATACGTGTTGCAAACGAGTGCCGACGCACCGTTCCCGCTCACCATCGACTCCACGGTCGAGGGTGACCTGCTTCACCTGCAGTTCAGGAACGTGGGAGTGTTCTTCGACCTCACGGCCGATCGCGCCGACCTGGAGCAATTGGCCGCTTACCGCGCATCACGCCCGATCGCTATCCCCGCGCCAGCGCTCGCGGACGTCCCGGCAAACGGTCTCGCCACATCGCCCCCGATGGGGTGGAACAGTTGGTTCGGCCTACGGCTCAATGTCACAGACGCGTCTGTTCGCGAGATCGCCGACGCTCTCGTCTCCACGGGCCTTCGCGACGCCGGGTACACGTTTGTGAACATCGACGACGGCTGGCAAGGCGGCCGCGATCTCGACGGAACTCTCCTTCCAAACCGCGGATTCCCGGACATGCCAGCCCTGGGACGACACCTGCACGGTCTCGAACTGCGCTTCGGGATCTACTCTTCGCCTGGACCCGCGACGTGCGCGGACTACACCGGCAGCTTCGGCCACGAGGAGCGGGACGCGCTCACGTTCGCGAGCTGGGGGGTGGACTATCTCAAGTACGACTGGTGCTCAGCGCACGCGTTCTACCGCACCGAAGCGGGAATGCGCGGGGCCTTCCAACGCATGGGTGCCGCACTGCAAGCTTCCGGCAGACCGATCATATTCAGTCTCTGCCAGTACGGAACGTTCGACGTGCCAAGATGGGGTGGCTCCGTCGGTGGAAATCTCTGGCGGGTCAGCTCTGACGTCGAGGATTCTTGGGAGTCGATCGAAGCCATCGGATTCGCGGAACCTCGCGATCCCGACACAGGCTGGAACGACCTCGATATGCTGCAGATCGGCCTCGGCAACCTCACGATCGTCGAGTACCGCACGCAGATGACGATGTGGGCGATGCGGTCTGCGCCGCTCATCATCAGCTGCGATCCCCGCGATCTCACCGAGGCCGAGGTGCAGGTTCTCACGAACCGCAACGTGATCGCGATCGACCAGGATCCGCTCGCCGCAACGCCAACGCGGCATCGAGTGAACGGGCTCGATGTGTGGGTCAAGCCGCTGCTCAGTGGCGCGGCTGTGTCAGTCATAAATCGGACTAGCGATGTGGTCAGCGCGCGGATCAACTGGGACGATCTTGGACTTGTCACGCCGCTGCGAGTCGTCGACCTCTGGACAGGCGAATATTCAGACCCAGGAACGGGATGGAACGGTGGGTTGCAGCCACGCGAATGTAGCTTGGTCCGGCTGACCTTCTGAGAGGTCATCGGTCTGGTCCTCGAACGTCGATGAAGCGGTCGAGGTCGCCAAGAGGATCCAGGCGGGAACCGTGTGGATCAACACCCACCGCACCCTCAATCCCGTGGTGCCTTTCGGGGCACGAAGGCCTCAGGTTATGGCCAGGAGTTCGGCGTCGCCGGGCTCAAAGCCGTCGCCGCGCCGAAGGTCATCAGCCGTTGAGCAAAACATCGCTCAACTGACTCACGAGCCGACGACCGTGCAGGCCGCGCACCACCTGGTGCGGGGCCTACCGTCGCGGCGGCGGGATCAACCTCCACATGAGCCGTTGGGTTGGCAGCTGCGCGCCGAGGTCATCGGGTCGGCTGCACCTCGGGCGCGTGGAGAACAGGGATCGACCGCGAACTGCAGAGCTCGGCGAAGAAGTGCCCGCTGAGCTTCGGTGTGCGTTGCAGCGTTTCATAGTCGACGTGGATGATCCCGAAGCGGGGCTCGTATCCTGCCGCCCATTCGAAGTTGTCCAGCAACGACCACACGAAGTACCCCGTGATCTTTGCCCCTCGCTCATGAGCGCGGTAGACCGCTGCGATGTGGTCCGCGATGTACCGAGTCCGCTCATGGTCGAGCACCCGTCGGGTACCCTCATCCTCGATCACGTCATCCGCGAATGCCGCTCCGTTCTCCATCACCATGATCGCGAGATCAGGGAACTCTTCAGACAGCGCGACGATGTGCTCTTCGAGTCCTGTCGGTTCGATGCCCCAGTCCATTCCCGTCCGGGCGAGCTCGCTCTTGCGCACGAACTCGATTCGCTCAGAACCGGGAAAGGCGGTACCCCCGTGTTGCTCCTTTTGGGGATCGTAGTCGGGGTTGACGCGAACGTGCATGACCTCGTAATAGTTCACACCTAGCACATCAAGCGGCTGATGAGCCACCTCGAGGTCCCCGGGCAGCACGAAGCTCCAGTCGCTGAAACGTGCCGTATCCGCCAGCAGATCAGAGTCGTACCTGCCGTAGAGCATGGGGCCCGTGAAAATGCGATTGGCAACGGCGTCAAAAAGGCGAGCTGCCTCGCCGTCGATCGGGGATGCGGGCTGAATCCGGAAGATGTTGAGTGCGACTGAGATCTGCGCGCCGGGCTTGGTGATGGTTCGCCTCAGTGCCCGTACCGCCAGGCCATGCGACAGATTGAGGTGGTGCGCTGCAGCCAGCGCATCCGCATGACTGGTGCCCCCCGGCGCAAACGCGCCGCTCCCGTACCCGGAGAACGAGTTGTTCCAGGGCTCGTTGTGGGTTGACCAGACATCGACGCGATCTCCGAGGGCAGCGCCGACGACCTCGGCATATTTCTCGAATGCGTAGGCAGTCTCTCGCCCTCGCCAGCCGCCGTACTTGTCCTCAAGAGCCTGCGGGAGGTCCCAATGGTTGAGGGTGACGACGGGCCGGATGCCGCGTGCGAGAAGGCCATCGACGAGACGGGAGTAGAAGGCGATGCCCTCTTCGTTCACGCCCCCCTCCCCGGCGGGCATCACCCGGGGCCAGGAGATGGAGAAGCGGTAAGCGTCGAGGTTGAGGTCGGTCATGTGACCGAGATCCTCTTCGACGCGGTGATAGTGATCGGCGGCGATGTCGCCGGTAGCTCCCCGCGCCGTCTTGCCCGGTGTGTGGCTGAACGTATCCCAAATCGAAGGGCCCCTGCCCCCGGCATCGGCACCTCCCTCGATCTGGTACGCGGCAGTCGACGCGCCCAGGACGAACGACTGCGGGAATGAGAGGTGGCCGGGGCTCAAATGCGCCTGATACATAGTGGTTCTTTCCATGTCGTTCGTCACCGTCATCGCGGCATTGCGTCGCCGGAGCCAAATGGATGAGTGGAGTCCTCAGCCTTTGATGCCGGAGGAGACGTTGGATTGGATGAAGTAGCGCTGCATAAAGAAAAAGATGAGCAAGACGGGAATGATGTACATCACTCCCGCAGCCGCCTGGACAGTGGGGATCGTGTTCCCGTTCGGATCCTGGTAGAACGCGGTGATCGCGACGGCCAGAGTCGTATTGTCCAGGTTGAGCAGCAGCGCGGGAGCGATGTAGTCGCCCCACGTCCACGTGAACGACAATAGGAACGACGTGATCAGGATCGGCCGCGACAGTGGCAGGAAGATGGTTGCGAAGATCCGGAACCAGCCGGCACCGTCGATGATGGCCGCGTCCTCCAGCTCCTTCGGAAGAGAGGAGAAGTACTGGCGGAAGAGGAAGACCATATACGGCGACGCCGCCAAGCCCCAGAGAACCCAAGGCCAGTACGTGTTAATAAGCCCGATGCGGGAGAACAGGATGTAGGTGGGCAGCAGCGTCAGAATCTGCGGGATCATCATCGTGGCGAGCACGATCAAGAAGAGAGCCTTCTTCCCCGGGGCCCTGAGTCGTGCAAACCCGAACCCGACGGCGGCGCTAGAGAGCGTGATCAGTATCGAGTAGGTCGTCGCGAGGAACAAGGAGTTTCCGGCGTACCCGAAGAAGTTGGCATCGTTGAGGGCTGCGGCGAAGTTCTCCCACTGCGCCTGCTCGGGCAGGATCTTGACCGGAAGCGAAGCCCACTCGGCGGGCGTCTTCAGTGCTGCCAAGACGAGCCAGATGAACGGACCGATGAAGAACGCGCTCAGCGCCAGGATCAGGATGTAGGTCCAGGGGCCGGGCCGTCTTTCCGACCTCCGAACCTTCGCGCGCCGTCGCCGCCGAGGTGACGTTGAGGGCGGAGTGATGATGGGGAACTCGTTGACAGAGTTGTTCTCGGTGAGCGTCACTTCACGGCTCCTTCGCGTTCGGCGTCGGCGTCGACTTCGTAGTAAACCCAGGATCGGCTTGAGCGCAGCAAGACGAGGGTGAGGCCGAGGATGATGATGAAGAAGATCCATAGCATCGCGGAGCCGTAGCCGAACCGGTTGTTCAAGAAGAACTCCTGGTACACCTGGACCATGTAGAGGGTCGTGCTCTCCGGGACAGCTGCGGCGCCAGAAAGGCCGGCGGAGTTGGTCAGGAGCAGCGGTTGAACAAACACCTGCAGCGCTGCGATCACGCCGGTCACGACTTGGAAGAACAGGATCGGCGAGATCATCGGGATGGTGACGTGCCGGAAAACCGTCCACCGACCCGCGCCGTCGACAATGGCGGCTTCCTCGAGCTCTCTCGGCACCCCCTGAAGCGCCGCCAGCATGATGATCATGCCGCCGCCTACTCCCCAGAGCATGAGGATGATCAGCGAGTAGAACACTGCCGGGTCGACGAGCCAGCCGGTGGGCGGGATGCCGAAGGCCTTGCCCATGGCGTTGAGGATGCCTGCGTCTTTATTGAAGATCAGCTTCCACATGATGGCCATGGCCACCACTGGCACAACTGATGGCAGGAAGAAGACGGTACGCCAGACTCCGACCGCCCTCAGTCGCCGGTTGATGATGGTAGCGAGTCCCAGCGACCCGCCGACGGTGAGCGGCACGACGATGGCGGTGAATGCCAGCGTTCGGAGCAGTGCCGCCCACGCGTCGGCGTCGGAGAACAGTTCGATGTAGTTGTTCAACCCGACCCACTTATAGCGGGGCGAGCTTCCATCGAAGTTGGTGAAACTCACCAGCAACCCGTAGATCATCGGTGCCGCGGTGAGCAGTAGGAAGCCCACTGCCCACGGCGCCACGAACGCATAGAACGTCCGCTTCGGATATCGGGTCCACTTGCGAGCCATCAGTCGTTCTCCTTAGATCGGCGGTGTCAGCCGACCTGGTCCTTGCCCTTGGCGAGCGTCTCGTTCAGCTCGTCGGTCAGCTGGGTGCCAGCTTCTTCCACGGTGAGCTCACCCTTGATCGCCTGCTGCAGGTACTTGTCGATCGATCCCTGCAGGGCCTCGGCGGAAATGTACGGTGAGTCCGGCAGCGGCGCGGTGTACTGCAGCTGGTTCTGAACGACCTCGTACGCCTGCTGCTGGAAGGGCTGCTCCTGCGGCAGTCTGTCGGAGAGCGACTTCAACGAAGGAAGGCCCCATCCGCTGGACGCGCGGGCTTCGGCCGGCTCGCCCCCGAGCCACCACTCCAGGAACTCCCAGGCGAGATCCTTGCTGTCCGACTGCTCGGGGATCCACAAGCCAGCGCCACCGAAGCTCGCTCCGATCGGCTCATCGCCCATCGTGGGAGCCGGTGCAAACCGAACCGTCTTCATCGCGTCATCCGCGGCGAAGTTGCCTCCGAACCAGTACCCGTCCTGACTGATCGCCATTCGGTTGGCGGCGAAGGTCGAGAAGTCAGAGCCGTCCGGCAGCGGATTGAGCGAAGTGGGGCCGACGCCCGACTGCCCGAAGTCGACGAACCACTGCAGCGCTTTCTGCGCCTCGGGGGTGGTGAAGTCGACTTCGGAAAGGTCGTCACTGAACAGGCTCCCTCCCTGCTGCTCGACCATCACAGCCAGAGGGCCGTACAGCGTCCACGCCCACTCCATCCCGAGGCCATAGACCTCCGTGGTGCCGCCGTCGACGACTGCGAGCTTCTTCGCAATCTCGAGCAGCTCGTCGTAGGTGATCGGCTCAGTGTCGCTGAGGTAAGGAACGCCGGCCTTGTCGAACAACGACGTGTTGTACCAAAGCGCGTTGTCCTGGCTCCAGTCCTTCACGATGCCGTAGAGGGGGCCCTCGCCGCTGCGCTCGCCGTTCCAACGGAACCCGTCGTTCACGGCCTGCAGATCGTCCTCCTTCAGCACCTCGCTCTTCTCGAGGTAGGGAGTGAGGTCCGTCGCAAGTCCGCGAGCGTTCACGTTGGCGCTGCCGAGCGCGTTGCCGAACGCGACGTCCGGCGGGTTGCCGGAAGCGAGCATGGTGTTCAGCCGAGCAGGATCGGTCGGGATGATGTTGATCGCTACTCCGGGGTGCGCATCTTCAAACGTCGCGATCTGCTCATCAGTCATGTCACCAGCACCCATGTAGACGTCGAGCGTGGTCTCTCCGGAACTGTTCCCACCGCCGCCGCCGCCAGTGCATCCAGCGAGCAGAGCCGAAGTGGTGACGAACGTTCCCAGAACGATCGCAGTGCGGCGGGCGCGAAGCGCGCGTCTAGCCATGTCAACCTCCTTGTAAACATTGAGAAACCCGTGCCGGGCCACCCTTGGTGAACACAACATACATCGAAACTGGAACAGGTGCTACATTTTTGATCACGAGTTGGCAACGGCAGTCAGGCGACGACTCCCGGACCGGATAGGTAGGGTCACGACTATGAGCTCACCGAAAACCACCGGCGCCCGAGGGCCGTACGCAAAGTCCGCCCAGCGCTCGAGTGACATCCTTGACGCAGCCGCAACGGTGTTCGGGACGCACGGATACCACGGCGGATCGCTGCGCGACATCGCTCGTCAACTCGACGTGAGCCTCACCAGCGTCGTGCACCACTTCGGCAGCAAGTACGAGTTGCTCGAAGCGGTGCTCGAGCGTTCGGATGGCACCACCGACGGCAATCAAGCCTTCGACTTCGACGCCGCGTGCGTCGATCGAGGAGTCGTGCCGGCCACGCTGGAGCGGATCCGTTCCAGTGTGAAACGGCCCGAGTTGCTCAGACTCTTCGCCATCCTCGCCGCGGAGTCCTCGGCCCCCGGGCATCCCGCTCACGATTGGTTCGTCGCCCGGTACCAGCGGAAGGCCAGCGAGCTCGCAAACGCATTCACCTATGACCAGACCTCTGGCCGAATCGACGCCGCCCGCGATCCGCAGGCGCTCGGGCGGCTGTTGCTTGCCGTCTGGGACGGGGTTCAGCTCCAGTGGCTAATCGACCCGTCCACGGACATGGAGAAGGCGATGCTGCTCTTCTTCGAGTCCGCCTTGCCTGAAGCCCTCAACCACCCGCGAGCAGTCGTTCGGCGTGAATTGCCCACGTCACCTCGGACACCAGCAGGGAACGATGCGTGAACGCGCGCGGGGGCGAACCCAGCATCCTGCGGAAACTCCGATAAGACACGCTTACCGGACGGATGGGCGCGTCTGAACACCTGAGGACTGCTCATTTACCCCTAGTCCCGATGCGGCCCGCGTGCTCTCCCCTCGGCCTCTCAAAATAGAACATCTGCTACATTTTTTTGCGGCTCGCTGAGAGACTCCTGTGTCGACACCTCCGTCGGCCCGATCGACCAGCGCGAGAAAGGACGCCAACATGACTTCTGCGCTTGCGCCCGCAGTTCGTTGGGCGGGACCGTATCTGAGCGTGGACAAGGCGCCGTTCCTGGTGGTCGGCGCAGAGGTGCACAACTCCAGTTCGAGCAGCCCGGCCGTGATTACCGAGTCATTCGAGACTGTCCACCAGCTGGGCGCGAACAGCGTCCTTGCCCCTGTCGCGTGGGACCTGCTCGAACCCACTGAGGGAGTCTTCGACTTCGACCTCATCGACACGATGATCGCGACTGCCCGAGGCTTGGGGCTCAAGCTCATTCCCCTTTGGTTCGGTTCTTGGAAGAACGCCGTCTCCACGTACGTCCCGGGCTGGGTCAAGACCGACCCCCGCCGGTTCCCACGCTCGGAGCGGTCCGATGGCACACCGGTCGAGCACCTGACACCTTTTGTCACAGCATCACGCGACGCCGACGCACGCGCCTTCGCTGCGCTCATGGCGCGGATCCGCGAGGTCGATGTGGACCACACGGTGGTCGCGGTACAAGTGCATAACGAGGTCGGCATTCTCGGCGCGAGCCGTGACCACAGTCGGCATGCGGACGCTGCCTACGCGAGCCTCGTCCCAGCCTCGGTCATCGACGCCGTGGCCCGTGACGTAGACGCACCTGCGTATCGCGCCTGGGTGTCGGCCGGATCGCCGAAGGCGGGCAGCTGGGCGGAGGTGTTCGGGCCGGGAGAGCGCACGGATGAGGCCTTTATGGCTGCCGGTTTCGCCGCGTACACCGGCTCGGTAGCCGCCGCAGGCGCCGCGGAACACGACGTTCCCGTGTTCGTCAACGCCTGGCTGGACGCGGACAGTGTCTTGGACGGACCCGTCGCCGTCGCCGGCGGCAAACGACCCGGAGATTACCCCAGCGGCGGACCGGTCCTTCCCGTCGCCGCGATCTGGGAAGCCCTCGCTCCGGCGCTCGATTTTCTCGCCGTTGACGCGTACGTCGACGACGCGGACCCCGTCTTCGCCGCTTATCGAGCGCGCCGGAACCGCCTGTTCATACCCGAGCTTCGGGCCGATGCACGCGGCATCGAGCAGATGTTTTCTGCGGTCGGGGCTCACCGCGCTCTGGGTGTCTCCCCCTTCGGGGTGGACAGTCTCGACCCCGAAGATCCTGACACAGCACCGCTGCGAGACGCGTACCGGCTGCTGAGAGTTGTCGGGCATCTGATCCGCCGACACCCCGACGCGGAGATTCGCGGCTTCACCCTCGACGGAGCGGTGCCGCATGTCGAGATTCGTCTCGGGGACGTCGATGTTCAGGTCCACGCGCTGGACGGTCGCCCCCCTCAGGACCGACCGGTCCCCGGGTACGGCATCGCAGTGGACATCGGCGACGGCAGCCTCTTCATCATCGGGCGAGGCCTCCGAGTCAGCCTCGCCGCCGCAGCAGGACGCCAGGTCGGATTTCTGACTGCCACCGATTACGACCTCGCAGACGACGAGCTGACGGTGTCCCGACAACTGAACGGCGACGAAACTGCAGGCGGCACTGCACTCTTCATGCCGTTCGTTGACACACCCCTGCTGCCGAGCCGAGTCATCCCGACCAGGTTGCCAGACACCGGAATCGTCCGGATCCGCGCGTATACGTACTGACCTCGGGGCAACGTGGGCGGTCCGTCAGATGCGGCGCACGTCTCGCGAGAAGGCACCGCCCACCGCGTTCAGCCGAGGCTGTCGATCTCCCCATTTCGACGTTCCGTCGGCATACCAAGACGGTTCGCGAAGGCCTGGAGCACGTCGTGCACCGCGAAGTAGGCCGGCTTCGGTTCGAACTGTTCGTCGAACAGCGTAGGTTTGGCGCCAGGTAGCCACGTGTAGAGGTGTCGATCTGTGAAGCCCCACACGCTGATATCCCTGATTCCGGCGTCGAGAGCTTCCTGGAGAACGTCGCGATAAATCTGCGCCTGGGAATGATCGTCCAGGGTGTGCACATCGAGTTCGGCGATCGTAACCTCCAGACCGAGTTCTCGGTACTCACGGACGATTGCGGTGAGCTCGCCTGCGGCGGGCGCGTGGATGGTCTCGTGCATCTGGAGCGCGATGCCGTGCACGGGAACTCCGTCGGCGACCATGGACGAAACGAGTTCGTACATTTCCCGACGCTTTGCTGGGTAGTACTCGGTGAGGTTCTCGTTGAAAAATAGACGCGCCGTCGGGTCCGCATCGTGAGCGATACGGAACGCCTCGGCGATGTAGCCCGACCCGAGACGCTCGTAGAACAAGTTGCGCTCGAGGCCTTCCCCACCCAGTGGCGCGAAGGGCTCGGTCACGATGTCCCACCGGTCCATCCGACCCGTATAGCGCTGCATGATGGTCTCGAAATGCGTGACGAGCGCAGCTCGAAAGCTTGCGGCATTTTCCTTCGCGGCCAGCCACGGAGGGTTGAAAGCCCGCGAGATGCCGCTGTGGGCTTTGAACTGCATCTGGTGCGCTTCCGCGAACTGCAGAAGGCGATCCAGCCCGTCGAAGTCGAAGACGCCTTCCTCCGGTTGCACCATGTCGAACTTGAACTCGTTTTCGGGAGACAGGCTGTTGAACTGGTGAGCTAGGGTCCGCCCGTACCGGGGGTCCGTGAAGTAGTTGGCTGGACGCTCGTCGGCGGTGGAAAGAGAAGCTTTTACGGATCCCGATCCCCACACGAGTCCGCCTCGGTCGGCGAGAGTGCGAAGCGAGTCGATGCGCGGGGCGACGCCCGCATCGGTGGCGTGGGATGTGCTGCGGCTGGACGCTGACATAGAGTTCCGATCGGTCATACGGTTCATGGTCGACAGCTCAAAGAACGTCGCACTCAGGCTGCCGTCGTCGCCGGTTCTGACGTCCAAAATGTAACACCCGCCCTGATCCGGACCAAGGAGGTACCGCAGCTCTCGCGGTGAGGCGGGTCACTGCAGGTTGTTGAGTTCCGCGTAGCGCGCGCCGAGGGCGAGCAGCTCGTCATGAGTTCCCTGCTCGGCGATCCTTCCTTGGTCCAACACCAGTTGATCATTCGTGCGTACGGTGTAAGCCTTACGGCATGGGCCGCTTCACGTACGAGAAGAACTTCTCGCTCGAGATCGAAGACCGCCCACTCGTTCACGTTGAAACTGCGATCGAGACGAAGCTCCGTCGCGGCGAGCCGTTCATGTTCACCTGGAAGGTCGACATGGCTGCAGGCAGCGGACGGAACTCCGTGTGGGTCAATCGGAACTCGATGCTCGTGTTCAAATATCGGACCCCGCAGCGCGAGATCAACGGTGCGTGGGTCAACGCGCTCCTTGCAACCGCGAACTCGCCGACGGGAATGCACATCGTTAAGGAGCCCGCGGGACTACCGTCGGCGTAGCCCCAAGCCGGCGTGTCGCGGCGGTCGATGTCAGCGGTCGAGCAGGAGCCCCAGCGATCCGCTCACCACGAGCAGTGCGACGAAAACGACGCCCGCCGTGACGAAAAGAACCAGCCGTCGCGCTCTCACCTCGGGACCGCTCACAGCATGAGTCTTCCATCGAGGGCTGAAGTCTCCCGGCCAGCCACACGCTGGACGGGTTTGATCGTGATCACCGTAGGGGATGAACGAGTTCGTCCGCGTCACGGTCGAAGTTGTTGGTCACGGTCACCAAAATCTCGCCTGTCTCGCCTGGCGCGGTGGCGCGGCGCGCGAGTTCGAACTATTTCCGGCGCGCGAGCGGGACTTCGAAAGCGGCTCCGCGCCTTGCACGCGGCGCCCCCTGACCGCGGCGGGGCCCAGGCCGTCATCTATCGAGGTGCACGGTGAGAAGTGTGTTGAGGTAGGCGCGTAAGTGCTCCGGCACGCTCACCGCCTCGCGGTTGAGGAGCCACTGAATTTGCATCCCATCCCACAGCGCAACGATCTGCGGGGCGGCTATGTCGGGGTCGACATGGCCCCGCAACTGCCCTTGTGTTTCGATGTGTCGCAGAGTGGAAGCGAGGCCCGCACGAACAGACTCGTACCGTCGCTTGAAATAGTGGAATGCCGGATGGTCCGGTTGAGTCGCCTCCGCGGCTAGCGTCGTGAACAGCTCGACGACACCAGGAACTGTGAAGTTGTATTCCGCTAGACGAAGCAGTTCTTCGAGTGCCCGTCTTCCGCTCTCAGGTGCCAGTGCGAAGGTCTCGCGAGCATGATCGTCGCGATATTGCAGAACGGCGATCAGTAGTTCCGATTTGGAAGCGAAGTGGTGTAACAGTCCCGCCTCGCTCAAGCCCGCGCGGCGTGCCACCTCTCGAAGTGATCCGCGGTTATAACCGGACCGCGAGAAGGTCTGAAAAGCGGCATCCACGATCCGGGCCTTGACGAGCCCAGTCTTCGCGTAGGGTCCGCGAGACTGTGACCGCGCTGCCTGAGAGGCTGCAGCTTTACTGACGGCGTCCTTCTCATGCCGGCCCGTCATGGTTCCGTCCCATCTGAGTGCGCCCGGGATGGCGAGACTACAGGCCAGCGGTGGGCATCGACGAGATGCGCCAGCGTAGCGTTGCTGCGGTCCAGGTCGCGCATCGCTCGCGCTTTCACGCGAGCGCGATCACCTGCCGGCCCCGGCGACATCAAGGACAAAGGTCAGGCACCTCACAGAAGCGTGGGGTTGGCCGCGTGCGGGGTCATTCCGTGCCGCAGCGCTGGCTCGCAGCCACCCCCGTGGGCACAACTTCAGTACGCATTGTTGCGAATCTAGAACACATGCTACATTTCTCGGCCAGCAGACCACACCGAGCGGTGTCGACCGAAGCTCAATGAAGAGTGAAGGGGGTTGGTAACACGCAGCAGCATTCACGTCGAAGTCCCGCATCAGCATCCCGCCGCGCAAGAACGAGCCGATCACGGCAACCAGTTGCGCACCACAGAAATCAGAGACCTATGAAAGCGCTAGGCAGAGTCGCCCTCGCATCTGCAGTCGTCCTCGGATTGACCCTCACCTCGGCAGGTACCGCTAACGCGGAATTTGCAACTGACCCCTCGATACGCGAACTCGCTGAACAGGCCGGCATTCTCTTCGGAGCCGGATCTGTGAAGGCGTCCGAATCGACCGCTGACGATCGACCAGCCAACTACTTCACGGACCCTCGCTACGGGCGGGTCCTCTCGGAACAGTTCAACAGCCTGTCGCCAGAGAACGAGTTCAAGTGGAACATGGTGCAGCCGCAGGAAGGCGTCTTCGACTTCGATGGTCTGGACCGGCTGGTCGCCTTCGCGGAAGAACACGACATGGAGGTGAAGGCTCACAGCGGCATCTCCCGCTCGTTCAATCCTGACTACCTCGTCGCCAAGACCGATCCAGCTGAGTTCCGTCAGGCCGTCATCGACCACTTCACGACGATTATGCAGCGGTACACCGGCAAGATGGACCGCTGGGACGTCGCGACTGAAGTCTTCACAACCTTTGGTGGCGAAGGGCTCGAACACAATCTCTTCTACGAGCGAATGGGCCCCAACTACCTCTCAGAGGTCTTCCGGATCGCGCACGCCGCAGATCCGACCGCCAAGCTCTTCATCAACGAGAACATGGTGGAGTTCTACCCCGCGAAGCGCCAGGAGCTGTATGACCTCGTTGCCGGGATGGTGGCTGACGGGGTGCCCATTGACGGGGTCGCTTTGCAAATGCACGAGACCATCGTCGGGCCTCAACCCGGCGTCCTCACGGGGATGGTGAACGACTACAGGGCACTCGGCCTCGAGGTCTCCATCGCCGAGCTCGATGTCCACACCTACGACCCGGCCTCCCAGGCCCAGATCTACGGCGATGTCGTGGCCGAAGCCCTCGCCGCGGGCATAACCGAGATCAGCACCTGGGGATTCACGGACAAGCACCTCTACACTTGGCTCCCCGGCGCGAAACCGACGATCTTCGACGAAGAGTTCAACCCGAAGCCGGCCTACTTCGCCGTGCGAGATGCATTGCAGTCGTTTGGTCACCATGACAGCGCGCCCGGAAAGGCGAGACTCTCGAACACCAGCGGTTGGGCGAAGGGCCTTCATGACGGCAACTACACCGTCGCGATGAACCTGCACCACGGCACCCCGGGCAGCTATTACCGGCTTTACGAGAACAACGTCCTCATCGACGCGAAGCAACTCAACGCAGTCGGCGTCACCTCGCAGTCGGCCGAGACGAGCGTCTCCGGCAAGCCCAACGGCACCTACTCGTACCGCGCCGAGCTCATCAACTCGAAGGGCGTAACGAAAACGAGCACGACGACGGTCAAGGTGAAGGACGCGGCGCCCGGGCGACCCGACATCTCCACCGACAACTGGGATCACGATGCGAACTTCACCGCCACCGCTAACCTCTGGTGGGGGACGAACGCGACCTCGTACGCCTTCTTTCTGGACGGTGTCAGGGTGGGCGAGGGGAAGCTGAACGCTGACACTCCGAAGGCGCAGACGGCGACAGTTTCGCTGCAGGGCGTTGAGGTCGGCTTGCACAAATTGACTGTCACATTCACGAATGCTCACGGTTCGACGGACTCTAAACCGCTCGCCGCCAGGGTGAGATAGCTGGAGTCACTGCAGGGGCCGACCGTTCAGCTCGGACGGCCCCTGCAGTGTCACCGTGAAAGCGGCGCCTTTCGTTCGCCCAGCCGTCTCGGGGCGAGCACTGCGTGCAGCTTCGCGCAGGGCGGGCACGCCCCCTCAGATAATTTGACGCGCGTCAATGACTGTGTTTACCTAGCCTCCCTGCCCGATCGTGGGTGGGTCGGACGATGAGGTGCGACGAAAGGCCCGACATGACCGCAGCAGCCTCCGCTATCACGAGGGCCTATTTTGTGGCCACCGCCAGTCCCTCCGCCGAGGGCGCCCCCGCGCCTTATTTCCGGCGGACGTTCTCCGTCCAACCCGGGCTGAAGTCTGCTCAGCTGCGGGCGACGGCGCTGGGTATCGTGGAGCCCTTCCTCAACGGACAACGCGTCGGTGGGGACGTGCTGGCTCCGGGATGGACTTCATACACCCACCGCATCGCGGTCACGACCACGGACGTCACCGACCTGCTGGTAATTGGCGAGAACGCGATCGGCGCAATCGTGGGTGAGGGGTGGGCCGTCGGTCGGATCGGGTTCGAGCACAAGCGGCACCACTACAGCGACCGCCCCGCCCTGTACCTCGAGCTACAGCTCGACTACGGCGACCGTACCGAGGTCATCGGCACCAACACCGACTGCCGTGTCGCAACAGGAGCTGTGCTCTCGGCCGGAATCTATGACGGCGAGGACTATGACGCCCGCCGCGAGCCGGAGGGCTGGAGCGAGCCCGGGTTCGACGATTCCACCTGGGCACCCGTCGTCGCACACGAGGTCGACCTCGGCGTGCTCGTCGACGATGCCGCGCCCCCGATCCGGCGCACGCAGGAACTGCCCGCGGTTTCGGTCCTCACGACGCCTTCGGGGCGGACGGTCGTCGATTTCGGGCAGGTGCTCACCGGCTGGGTGAGGCTCCGCGTCTCGGGACCCCGCGGCTCCGCGGTGACCCTCCGGCACGCCGAGCTTCTCAACGCGCAGGGCGAGGCGGAGTACGAGACCCTCCGCACCGCGAAGGCCACCGACCGCTACACGCTGCGCGGCGACGGCGTCGAGACGTGGGAACCCGCCTTCACCTTCCACGGCTTCCGCTACGTCGACGTCGAGGGCTGGCCGGGCGAGCTCGATGCCGCCGACCTGACGGCGATCGTCGTGCACAGCGACATGGAGCGCACCGGCTGGCTCGAGACCTCCGACCCACTGCTGTCGCGTCTGCACGAGAACGTCGTGTGGTCGATGCGCGGCAACTTCGTCGGCGTTCCGACCGACTGCCCGCAGCGCGACGAGCGCCTGGGCTGGACGGGCGACCTGCACGCCTTCGCACCGACCGCGGCGTTCCTGTACGACGTGCGCGGCGTGCTCGGCTCGTGGCTCGACGACCTCGCGGCCGAACAGCGCGAGAAGGGCTACGTGCCCTTCTACGTCCCCGACATCTCCGGCATCCCGTCCGCCCCGACGGCGCTGTGGAGCGACGTCGTCGTCGGCCTGCCCTGGACGCTGTACTGGGAGCACGGCGACGTGGAGATCCTGCGCCGCAACTGGCCGGCCATGGTCGCGTTCGTCGACCAGGTCGAGGGCCTGCTCGACCCCGACGGACTGTGGGGCTCGGGCTTCCAGTTCGGTGACTGGCTCGACCCCGACGCTCCGCCGGAGGACGCCAGCGGGGGCAAGACCGACCGCCACCTCGTGGCGACGGCCTTCTTCATCCGCACCCTCCGCCGGATGACGGCGGCGGCCCGCGCCCTCGGGCTCGGCGAGCAGGCGGAGCGCTACGACGCCCTGTCCGACCGCGTACGTGCGGCCTTCCGCACCGAGTACGTCGCGCCGTCGGGGCGCCTCGTGAGCGACTCGGCGACGGCGTACGCGCTGGCCATCTGCTTCGACCTGCTCGATGCACCCCAGCGCGAGCACGCCGGCGCTCGCCTCGCGCACCTCGTCACCAAGAGCGGCTACACCGTCTCGACGGGCTTCGCCGGCACCCCCTTCGTCGCACAGGCGCTCTCGGACACCGGGTACACCGACACCGCGTACCTGCTGCTGACCGAGCAGAGCTGCCCGTCGTTCCTCTACCCCGTCACCCAGGGCGCGACGACGATCTGGGAACGGTGGGATGCCGTGCGGCCCGACGGCACGCTCAACTCCACCGGCATGACCTCGCTCAACCACTACGCGCTCGGCTCGGTGGCCGAGTGGATGCACCGCGTCATCGGTGGTCTGGAGGCGCGCGAGCCGGGATACCGCCGGATGCGGATCGCCCCCCAGCCCGGCGGCGGCCTGACCTCGGCCCGTCTCGCGCACGAGACCGCGCACGGCCGGGTCGAGGTGTCGTGGCGCATCGAGGGGCGGAAGCTGACCGTCGAGGTGACGGTTCCGGCCGGGACCGAGGCGGAGGTCGTCCTGCCGAGCCACCCGGATGCCGCGGTCGAGACCGTCGGATCGGGCGCGCACGCGTGGACCTACGACATCTTCGTCGCGGCCCGCGAGGCGTACAACTTCGACACCTCGCTCAAGACCCTCGCGGAGGACCGCGCCGCCTGGCGCGCGCTGACGGCGGTGTTCAAAAAGCACCTGCCCTTCCCCATCGACGCATCCGGGCCCGAGGCAGAGCAGGTCACGCTCGGCATCATGCTGCCGATGATCCCCCACAGCACGCCCGAGCTCGAGCGGGACCTGCGAGAGACGCTGGAGTCACTGTGACCGATATCGATCCCACCGCCGTCGTCTGCAACCCCGTCGACCTGGCATACCGCTACCAAGACTTCGCGGGCGGGCCGCTGCGCGCGGTCTTCCGCGAGGCGGCCGACCCCTCCGTCGTGCGCTACGGCGGGCGGTACTACCTGTTCGCGTCGATGAGCGGCGGATACTGGCACTCCACCGATCTGCGCCAGTGGGAGTTCGCCGCGACGCCCGACCTGCCCGCGGGCGACTACGCACCCGACATCCGCGAGGTGGACGGCGCGCTCGTCGTCACGGCATCCCGTCGCCGCCCCGGAAGCCCGATCTTCCGTTCGCGCGCGCCGCTGACGGAGGGGTTCGAGCAGATCGGGGAGAGCACGTTCGCGTGGTGGGACCCGAACGTCTTCCAGGACGACGACGGCCGCACCTACCTGTACTGGGGCTGCTCCGACAAGGAGCCGCTGCGCGGCGTCGAGGTCGACCCCGCCACGCTCCGCCCGATCGGCGAGACCGTCGACCTGCTCGGCGGGCAGCCGCGCGAGCACGGCTGGGAGCGCAACGGCGAGAACAACCGCACCAGCCCGCCGGCCACGATCGCCGAGAAGTTCAGCGCCCGGGTCTTCGGCACCCACGGCGAAGCGCCCTTCCTCGAGGGCGCGTGGGTCGACAAGCACCGCGGCGTGTACTACCTGCAGTACGCCGGTCCCGGCACGGAGTACAACGTGTACGGCGACGGCTACTACACCGCGACATCCCCCCTCGGCCCGTACACGGCCTCTGCGCACAGCCCGTTCTCGTCGAAGCCGGGCGGCTTCGCGACCGGCGCCGGCCACGGCAGCACGTTCCAGGACGAGCACGGCAACTGGTGGCACGCCTCGACGATGCGCATCTCGGTCAACCACCGGTTCGAGCGGCGGCTGGGCATCTTCCCGGCCGGATTCGACGACGAGGGCACGCTGTTCTGCAACCAGAACTTCGGCGACTACCCAACGCTCGTCCCGCAGGGCCCCGTCGACCCCTGGACGGGGATCAGCACGGGATGGATGCTGCAGTCCTACCGCGCGCGGACGCTCGCGAGCTCCGCAGCACCCGGACACGGCCCCGAACTCGCCGTCGACGAGGACATCCGCACGTGGTGGGCGGCCGCTGATACGCAGCCCGGGCACACGCTCACGTTGGATCTCGAGGAGACCCGCGAGGTGCATGCCGTGCAGGTGAACATCGCCGACCACCAGGCGCGCCGGCACAAGCCGCGGCGGCCCCGGCGCAGCCCGCAGGAGCAGCCGGTGGCCTACCGCGCCGTCTATGCCGAGGACCACCCCACGCGGTATCTCCTCGAGGGCTCCGTCGACGGCGAGCGCTGGATCACGCTCCACGACGGCCGCGACGACGCCTCCGACCGGCCGCACCGACTCGTCACGCTCCCCCAACCGGAGCGCCTGCGCTACATCCGGGTCACCGGCATCGCCGTCGCCTGGGACGGGGTCTTCGCCGTGAGCGGGGTCCGCGTCTTCGGCCACCACGATGTCCCGGCTCCCCCGGCGGTGACCGCACGCGCAGTGCGCACCGGTCCCCTCGACGCCGTCGTGTCATGGGCCGCCACCGTTTCGGCGGACGGCTACAACGTCCGCTATGGGCTGGCGCCCGACCGCCTGTACAAGTCGTGGCAGGTCTGGGCGTCCGACCGCCTTGAGCTGACAACACTCAACGCGGGCCAAGATTACTGGGTGGCCGTCGACAGCTACGGGCCGGGCGGGGTCACCGCCGGCGAACCGCAGTTCCTCCCCGCCACGCCCTGACGCTCGCGCGGGATCGAGTGCGGCTACCGCGGACGCGGTAGCCGCACTACTGCGTCCGCGGGAGTGACGTCGCGCATCGGGCGGGATGTGCGACGGCGGCGCTGCGCAGAGGCTGTGTGAGGTCGACCAGAGTCGACACGTCCCCCACCCCCGAAGGAAAAAATGCCCGCCCTGCTCTCCCGCCTCGGGGCCTTCTCGGCGCGACACCGCATCGCGGTCGTCGTCGCCTGGATCCTGGCCCTGATCCTCTTGGCCGTCGTCACGCTGACCGGCATGAAGTTCAGCGACGGCGGCTTCGATGTCCCCGGCACCGACTCCAGTGACGCGATGAAGACCCTCGACGAGGAATTCGCCTCGACCGGCGTGTCCGGCCCCGCCCTGCAGCTGGTGATCAGTTCCGACGACGGGCAGATCACCGACGAGGCCGCCCGCATCGTCGAAGCCCGCGAGAGCCTGACAGCACTGCCGAACGTGGCCTCGGTGTCCGACCCGCTCGACCCCGCCCAGCCGAGGATCTCCCCCGACCTCTCGACGGCGATCATCGACGTGACCTTCGACGAGCTCAGCGAGCACGAGGCGGAGGTCGCCGCCGACGACCTCGCCGCCGTGGCCGACGACGTGCGCGCAGACGGCCTCGCCGCGGAGGTGGGCGGCACGGTCTCGTCGGAGATTCCCGAAATCCTCGGACCGAGCGAGATCGTCGGCGCCGTCGTCGCCTTTCTCGTCCTGATGATCACGTTCGGCTCGCTCGTGGCCGCCGGCGCGAACATGCTCGGGGCCCTCGTCGGTGTCGGCGTCGGCGTGCTCGGTGTTCTCGCCGCGTCCGCCATCTCACCTATTGGCTCGGTCACCCCGATCCTGGCGGTCATGCTGGGTCTCGCGGTCGGCATCGACTACGGCCTGTTCGTGCTGTCGCGCTTCCGTTCCGAGCTTGGCAACGGCCGCATCGTGCCCGAAGCGATCGCCCTTGCTAGCGGCACGGCCGGCTCGGCCGTCGCCTTCGCCGGCGCGACGGTCATCATTGCCCTCGTGGGACTGACCGTTGTCGGCATCCCCTTCCTCGGGGAGATGGGACTGGCCGCGGCCGCCGCCGTCGTCGTCGCCGTCCTGATGTCGCTGACCCTGATGCCGGCGCTCATGAGCATCATGGGACGTCGCGCGCTGCCCCGCCGAGCGCGACGGCGTCGTTCGACGTCGTCGTACGGCCCGGCGTGGGCTACGCGATGGGGCGCTCGCGTCACGCGCCGCCCAATCCTCGCGATCGCCGGCACTGTGCTCATCCTCGGCGTCGCGGCCGTTCCGGTCGCGTCGATGCAGACCTCCCTGGTCATCCCCGGCGGTGAGGACCCGACCTCCTCGCAGCGCGCCGCGTACGACCTGGTCGCCGACAGGTTCGGCGACGGAGCGCAGGATCCCCTCGTCGTGCTCGTCCGCGCGGACGATGCCGCTGCGGCGGTGCAGACGACCGCCGACAGCATCGGCGGACTCGACGACGTCACCGCCGTCATCCCGTCCGGCGTCTCCGAGTCCGGAGATACGGCACTGCTGACGGTGGTCGCCGAATCGGGACCGCTCGATGACGCCACGAAAGCGCTCGTGAGCGATATCCGCGATCTCTCTACCGAAGAAGCGAAGGTGCAGGTCACGGGCTCGACCGCTCTCAGCATCGACTCGGACGAGCAGCTGCGCAACGCGCTCATCCTCTACATCGCGCTCATCGTCGGTCTGTCACTGCTGCTGCTGGTCGTCCTGTTCCGCTCGATCCTCGTGCCGCTGCTGGCGACCGTGGGCTTCCTGCTGTCGCTCGGCGCCGGCCTCGGCGCGACCGTGGCGGTGTTCCAGTGGGGCTGGTTCGACGCCGTCGTGCAGGCGCCGCAGGGCAACCCGCTGCTGAGCCTGCTGCCGATCATCGTGACCGGGATCCTCTTCGGCCTCGCGATGGACTACCAGGTGTTCCTCGTCACCCGCATCCACGAGGCGTACCGCCACGGCCTGTCGCCGGCCGAGGCCGTGCGCACCGGATTCCGCAGCGCCGCACCCGTGGTGGTGGCCGCCGCGGCCATCATGACTGCTGTCTTCGGCGGCTTCGCACTGAGCCCGTCTTCGCTCGTGGGCTCGATCGCCCTCGCGCTGGCGGTGGGCGTGGTCGCCGACGCGATCCTGGTGCGGATGCTGCTGGTGCCGGCGACCCTCGCGCTGCTCGGCCGTGCCGCGTGGTGGCTGCCGCGGTGGGCCGAGCGGGTGATCCCGCGGGTCGACATCGAGGGCGAGAACCTCCCGGTGGCTCCGGTCGCACGCGCCGAGGAGTCCGATGTACTGCTGACGCGGTAGTCGCGTCTGCTTCGCCCGGGGGATGCCGTCACGGCTGCCCCGGGCGAAGCTGTCTCCAATCGCCCCCCGGATTCAAGGAGCACCGATGCCCCCGACTTCATCGCCCACCGAGGCACTCCCGACCCAGCGCTGCCCGTTCGACCCCGACCCCCGCTACCGCACGCTCCGCGAGGAGTCACCCATCACCCGGGTGAGCACGCCTGCCGGCATCGACGTCTGGCTCGTCACGCGCTACGCGGACGCGCAGCGCGTGCTCGGAGACGGCGCATCCTTCAGCAACATCGACTCGAGTTCGAGCCACCTTATGGGCGACAAGGACGCCCTCGGTGCGCCCCCGCCCCCGGGTGTCCTGCTGCGCCACGACGGCGACGCGCACTCGCGTCTGCGTCTGCGTCTTGCGCGCGAGTTCATGATCAAGCGCGTCGCGCACCTCGAGCCGTTCATTCGTCGCGTCGTGGCCGAGCACATCGACCGGCTCGCGGCGACCTCCGGCCCGATCGACTTGTACCGCGCCTTCGGCCTTCCAGTTCCCGCGCTCGTGATCAGCGAACTCCTCGGCGTGCCCGAGGAGGACCGCGAAAAGTTCGAGCGCTTCACCGCCGCGCAGGTCGACCTGCGCTTCTCCCTCGAAGAGCGCCAGGCCGCCGCCTACGAGAGCGTGACCTTCTTCGCCCAGCTGGTCGACGCGAAGCTGAAGAACCCCGGCGACGACCTGATCAGCCGGCTGATCCTCGAGCCCACCGAACGGCCGATGGATGCCGCCGAGCTGCAGGGCATCGCGATGCTGCTGCTGGCGGCGGGCCATGACACGACCGCGAACATGATCACGCTCGGCACGCACGCCCTCCTGCAGCACCCCAAGGAGGCCGCTCGGCTGCTCGACCCGGCCACCGAGGCCACGGCGGTCGACGAGCTCGTGCGCTACCTCTCGATCGTCCACAACGGCGTGCTGCGTAAGGCCGTCGCGGACCTCGAGATCGGCGGCGTCACCGTGCGCGCGGGCGAGCACGTGGCCGTCGTCCTCGAGTCAGCCAACCGCGACGCGGCGTTCCTCGACGACGGCGACGACCTCGATCTCGCCCGCAGCTCGGCACACCTCGGGTTCGGCTACGGTCCGCACCAGTGCCTCGGCCAGCACCTCGCCCGCCTCGAGCTGCGCATCGCCCTGCCCGAGCTGTTCCGCCGCGTGCGGGGCCTGCGCGTTGTCATGCCAGCCGACGAGATCCCCTATAAGAACGATGCCGTCGTCTACGGCATCCGAGAACTGCGGGTCGATTGGGACGAGGTCGTGGCATGAGCACTTTCACCATCGCCATGCCGCGCTGCGTCGGGGCGGGAGTGTGCGCCCTCGCGGCCCCCGCCGTGTTCGACCAGAACGACGACGACGGCACGGTGGTCGTGCTCGACCCGAACCCGCCCGCAGAGCAGGACGAGGCGGTCCGGGAGGCGGCGGCGCGTTGCCCCGCTGCCGTCATCGCCATTACGTCGTGACGGGCGGACGCCACGGCGTCGTGATCGTCGGGGCCGGCGCGAGCGGACTGCACACCGCCGAGGCGCTGCGCTCCGACGGTTACGACCTGCCCGTTGCCATCGTGGGTGATGAACCGCACGACAGCTACGACCGGCCACCGCTGTCCAAGGCGCTCCTGCGGGGCGAACTGGATGCCGCCGCCCTCGCCCTGCGCCCCGCGAACCACCTCGCCGGCCTCGGCGTAGAGCGTCATCACGGCCGGGCGGCGGGTCTCGACGTCGCCGCTCGCTGCGTCCACCTCGATGACGGCCGCGCGCTCGCATTCGATCACGTCGTGATCGCGACCGGCGTCCGGCCGCGGACGCTCGCGATGCCCGGCGGCGACCGTGCCTTGTCGCTGCACACCGTCGAGGACGGCATGCGGTTGCGCACCGCCCTCGCCGGAGCGCGCCGCGTGGTCGTTATCGGCGGCGGGGTGCTCGGCACCGAGATCGCAGGGACGACCGTGGACCTCGGCGCCGAAACCGTCCTCGCCTGTCCCACGGGCGAGCCACTGGCGGCCCTCCTCGGTGCGGAACCGGCACGGCGGGTCATGGCGGCCCATTACGCGCGCGGCCTACGCGTCCGGCGCGGCGACGCTGGCCGCGCCGTCGGGATCGAGCCCGCCGCTGCCGCGGGCTCGAGGGTTGTGTTCGCCGACGGTACGAGCGAGCTGGCCGACGTCGTCATCGCCACCGTCGGCTCCGACCCGGCGGTGGACTGGATCGCCGGCTCTGGACTCGACACGGCTGACGGCGTGAGGGCCGGCGTCGACGCGTCCGCGGCGCCCGGCGTGTACGCCGTCGGCGACGTGCTGCGATGGCCGAGCCGCCGGTTCGCGCGCGAGCTCCGGGTGCCCCACCGCACGCAGGCGACGGACTCCGGGCTGCACGTCGGCGCGCGGATCGCGACCGGCGAGCCTGTCGCGTTCGATCCGGTGCCGTACTTCTGGACCGATCAGCTCGGCCAGCGCGTCCAGTCGCACGGGCACCTCGGCCGGGCCGACGAAGTGCGGATTGTGGCGGAGGATGCCGAGCGCGACTCGTTCGTCGCGGTGTACTGTCAGGATGGCCGCCTCACGGGTGTTACCGCCGTTAAGGCCGCGAAGGCAGCCGCCAGATGGCGCGGTCTCATCGAGGCGGGCACGAGCTGGGCCGACGCCCTCGCGGCGGCGTGACGGTAGGGAATAGCGACGATATGCCGTGGCGGGTTCATCGGGACGACGGGTGGGAGCTCGTCCTCAGTGTGCTCGGCGCCGGGTCCCTCGTCGCCTGGATACTCGGGGCGTCGTGGCTCGGCGTGCCGATCGTCGTCGGCGTCGCCGTGCTGGTCGCGATCGCCCTGCTCCTTCGCCGTCGGATGCCGTGGGTGGCTCTGTCGGCGACCGCCGTCGCTATCGTCATCCCCGGGCTCGTGGGCGCACCCGCCGTCGGCCCGTGGGCGGCAGCGCAGATCGTGCTGTTCTCCCTTGCGCTGCACTGGCCGGTCTCGCGCTCGGTGTGGGTGGCAGTTGGACTCGCGGCGTCGTTGTTGGCGCTTGCCCTCACCTTTTCACCCGAAGGTTCGCCCGGACTGCCCTTGGGGGTCGTCGCTTGGACGTTCGGCATCTGGGGACTGGCTACCTCGATAGGGGCGCAGAGGGCCCTAGTAGCCGCCCTCGCGCGTCGCGCCGACGAGCTCGAGCGTGACCGCGACCGCGAGATCCAGCGACGTCTGAGCGCGCAACGCGTCCAGATCGCCCGGGACCTTCACGACGAGCTGGCCCACAACGTCGCCGTCATCGCCGTCAACGCCGGCGCCGCCGAGGCGGCTCTGCCCGCCGAGGCGGATGACTCCCGCGCGGCCCTGCAGACCGTACGGAGCACGGCGCGCAACGTGCTCGCGGAAGTGCAGGGTATCCTCGGGCTGCTGCGTGACGAGTCCGCCAGCAGCCGGGAGGGCGTGCGCCCCCAGCTAGACGACATCCTGCGCGCCGCGGGCGAATTGGGTCTGCGCACCGAGGTCACCGGAGCCTGGCTGCCTGCCGACGCCCCCGCGACGGTTCACGTCACCGCGATGCGCATCCTCCAGGAGTCGCTGATCAACGCCCACCGGCACGGGGCCAACGGGACGACGGCGATCGTCTTCTCGGCGACCGATCGCGAGTGGACGATGACCGTGACGAACCCCGTGACCCGCCGTCCCGAGCCCGCCGGCCGCACCGGCTTCGGCGTCATCGGGATGACCGAACGGGCGGAGCTCATCGGGGCCAGGTTCCGTTCGCAACGGTCGGGCGAGGAGTGGGTCGTCTCACTCACCGTTCCCACCGGTCAGCACTTCGACGCGAACGAAAGGGCTTGAGATGTCGCGCATCCTCATCGTCGATGACCAACCCTTGATCCGGGCGGGCCTGCGCGGCATCCTCGGGTCGGCACCGGACCTGACCGTCACCGAGGTCGACAACGGCTACGACGCCGTGGCGGCCGCCGCTGCGAACGAGGTCGACCTCATCCTGATGGACATACGGATGCCCGGCATCACCGGGGCCGAGGCGACCCGCCGCATCCGGGAACTCCCCGACGCGCACGTGAGGATCCTCGTCCTCACCACCTTCGAGGGCGACGAGACTGTTCTCGACGCGATCGCAGCGGGCGCCGACGGGTTCCTCGGAAAAGGCGTTGAACCCGACGAGCTCATCGGTCGGATCCGCTCGATCCTGGCCGGCAACACCGAGCTCTCGAGCGCCGCGGCGCGCGCGCTCGTGCGGCACGTCGCCTCGCCCTCGCGGGCGCTGCGCGCCGACCCCGAGCTGACCCGTCTCGTCGAGCTGCTGACCCCTCGTGAGCGCGACGTCGTCGTGGCGGTCGCGGCGGGCCTGCGAAACGACGAGATCGCCGCGCGGGAGTTCATCTCGCAGCACACTGTCAAGACCCACCTGAACCGCGCGATGACCAAGCTCGGGATGAGCGACCGCGCGCAGGTGGTCTCGTTCGCCTTCCGGTCGGGGTTGGTGAGCGAGTAGCACCTGCGCGCGGCAGCCGAGCGCACTCAGGCCGGGCGCAGGGCCGCGATCACGGGCTGCAGAATCGCGACCCAGGCACGGTAGCCCGCGCCCGTGAGATGCAGACCATCGATCGTGTATTCCGGCCTGAGCGCTCCGTCCTCATCCGCGAGCGCTGGCCAGAGATCAACGTAGTTCGCTCCCGCCTGTACCGCGACGCGCTTCAGGAGGTCGTTCAGGCGTAGAACTTTCCGTCGCCACTTCGCTCCGCGCGGCATGACGCTCTCGAGGTAGATCGGGGCGTTCGGTGCCAGTGCGCGCGCCCTCTCGACGATGGCTCGGACGTTCTGCGCAATCTCCTCGACCGGATACCGCAGGGTGAGGTCGTTCGTGCCGATGAGAAGGAAGATGGCGGCGGGGTCGTTCGCGACGACGTCGAGGCGCGTCATGACTTGAGGTGCCGTCTCCCCGCCGATCCCGCGGTTGACCACGCCGGCGCCCGGGTACCATTCCTCCCACAAGCCGCCTTCCGTGATGCTGTCACCGAGGAACACGATGCTGCCGGCATCGGGAGCAAGGTGGTCGAACTGGCTCCGCCGCGCGCGTTGACCATCACCCATCTGTCTCTGGGCGATGAAAAGAGCCAGTCTCTGCGCGAGGCTCCTCTCGCGTGAGCGTGTGACGACGTGTTCGGTGGGTCGCCTCATCACACAGGTCCACCGTTTCGTCGAGCGACCTCGCCGAGCCAGTCCAGGCTGGGCTTCGGGATGCGCTCGAACGTCTCACGGTCGACCGAGGCGAGACCGAACGTGGGCCCCCAGTGGCCCCACTCGAAGTTGTCGAGCAGGCTCCAGTGCAGGTAGCCGCGGACGTCGATGCCCTCTGCCACTGCCCGGGAGAGGTCGGTCAGCGCCTTCCGTGTGTACGCAATCCGGCGCTCGTCGTCGTCAGTGGCGATGCCGTTCTCGGTGACAAGGATCGGGACCTCCGCGCCGACCACGTCGCGGGTGTGCCGGACGGCGATATCGAGCGCGTCGGGGCGGTAGGCCCACCCCATGAGGGTGTTGTCCTCGGCCGGGGCGTGAGGGACGATGCCGTCGGCGTCGACCGTCTGGCTCGTGTACGACTGCACGCCGACGAAATCGTCGTCGCGGGAGACCTCGAGGTACTTGTCCTCGATGAGGTACTGCACCTCGGCGTGCTTGTCGGCGTTGTCCGGCGTCGGGGTAAGCGCCTGGTTGGCCACGGTCCACCCCACCCGGGCGTCGGTGAGGCGGCGCACGATCGGGGCGGCCGCACGGTGCGCGGCGATCAGTGCGTCGCCGATCTCCTGGTCGGGCATGCCGTTGGTCGGATACGGGTTGCCGAGAGCCACCTGCCGCTGGCCGCCATGAGTGATCGCGAGCACGTTCGGCTCGTTGATCGTGACGATCCAGCGGACGTCGCCGAGGATCGAGCACGCCTGCTCGACATACGCCGTGAAGGCCTCCACCGCGCCGTCGCCGAGCCACGCGCCGCGGTCGTCGAACCACAGCGGGTGGGTGAAGTGGTGGAGCGTCACGACGGGCTCGAGTCCGAGTTCGCGCGCGGTCTCGATCATGCGGCGGTAATGGGCGAGCTCGGCACGCGAGAACCGGCCGGGAAGCGGCTCGATGCGCGACCACTCGAGGCTGAAGCGGTAAGCGGTGAAGCCGCGGTCGGCGAGCAGCTGCATGTCCTCGCGATACCGGTGGTAGCTGTCGAGTGCGTCGCCGCTCGACTGCACGCCGTAGTCGGCTGCGACCTGCTCGAGGCGCCACCAGTCGTTGTTGAGGTTGTTTCCCTCCACCTGGTGGGCAGCTGTCGCCGCTCCCCACAGGAAGCCGTCGGGGAATGAGGTCATGAGGTGAGTCCCTTCGGTGCTGACCCGGTCACAGGACCGAGGCCATCTGGCGTGCGATCAGCTTGGTCGTCCAGCGCGGTGCGACCCGGACGAGCGTGTCGAGCAGCTTCGCGTCGCTGCCGACGAGGATGCGGAAGCGTCCCTTCTCGATGCCCGACACGATCGCCACGCCGGCGTCGTGCGGCGTGGTCGCCCGCACCTTCTGGCCCTTCGCGTCGATCATCGCGACACCGGAGTTCTTGCTGATCTCCGTCGCGATGTTGCCGGGGTAGATCGCGCTGATCTCGACGCGGCCGCCGTGCAGTTCCTGGAACAGCCCCTCGGTGTACTGCTTGACCGCGCCCTTGCTCGCCCCGTACATGGTCTGTCCGGCGAAGGCGATGAGCGCCGACAGGCTCGACATGTTCGTCAGCGAGGCCTGCGGCCGCTGCGCGAGCACCGGGAGGAACGCCTCGCACATGTTGACCGTGCCCCAGAAGTTCACGTTCATTACGCGCTGCTGCTCGTCGCGCGAGAGCTCCGTCGACGGCACGAACCGGTGGATGATGCCGGCGATGTTGACGAGCCCGTCGACGCGCCCCTGCGCCTTCACGATCTGGCCGGGCAGGCCGGCGACAGTCTCGACATCGGTGACGTCCGCCACGTGGGTGCTCACCCGGGAGGGTTCGATCGTGAGTTCGGCGGTTCTCGCCAACGCGTTCGGGTCGCGGTCGATCGCCGCCACGCGGGCACCCCGCCGCACGAGTTCGAGCGTCACCTCCCGCCCCATTCCGTTGCCGGCGCCGGTGACGGCAAAGACGTTTCCTTCGAGCTTCATACGTCTGCTCCCTCTCATGACGTGGTGGTGCGGTCAGCCAGCGACTGCAGGGCCTCCAGCGGCACCGGTAGTCCCGAGATGCGGACGAACTGACGCATCGTCATCGAGCGGACCTGCGCCATCTGCTCGGCGGGGATCTCGACTGCGGCGAAGCCGAGCGTCTGGTTGGTGGCGTCGCCGATCTCGGGGTGATCGAGCCATGCGGCGATCGCGTCGTCGAGGGTCACGGCGCCGGCGAGGCGATCACCGGCGAGCTCGACGACCGACTCGGCGAGCACCGTCGCCGCGTCGGCGCCGAGCTGGATCGCGTACGCACCGGGCGCGACCGTCCAGTCGGAGCGGTCGATGTCCCAGAACGCGAAAGCGCGACGGTCGAGCCCGATCCGCACCTCCGTCCGCTCGCCCGGCGCGAGGTGGACCTTGGTGAAGGCGCGCAGCTCGCGCGTCGGGCGGCGCACATCCCCCGCGGACGTCGAGACGTACAGCTGGACGACATGGCCACCGGCGCGCTCACCGGTGTTCTGCACCTCGACGGTGACGGTGACGGCGTCGTCGCCGACGACCTCGACGTCGCGCAGCTCGGACGCGAAATTCGTGTACGACAGGCCGTGACCGAACGGATACCGTACCGGCGCCTCAGCCGAGGAGAAGTAGCGGTACCCCACCAGGACGCCTTCGCCGTAGCGGACGTGACCGCGCTCGCCCGGGAAGTTCAGCCAGGACGGGTGGTCGGCCAGGTGCAGCGGGATCGTCTCGGCGAGCTTCCCCGACGGCGTCGCCTCGCCCATCAGAAGGCGCGCGATCGCGCGTCCGCCACCCTGTCCGAGCACGAACCCGTCGAGGATCGCATCGACGTCGTCGTGCCAGCCCTCGAGGCTCACGACGCCGCCGTGGGACAGCACGACCACCGTGCGGCGGGCCGTTGCCGCGACGCGCCGGATCAGTTCGACCTGTTCGCGCGGGAGGTCGAGGGTCTCGCGGTCGAAGCCCTCGGACTCCTGTTCCTCGCCGAGGCCGGCGAAGACGACGGCGACATCCGCCGCTGCGGCGAGGGCGACGGCCTCGTCGACGAGGTCGTCGGAAGCCTCACCGTCGAGCCGGTAGCCCGGCGCATACGACACACGTGCGCCGCCCGCCTCGACCAGCGCGCGCAGTTCAGCCAGCGGCTCGTCGACGCGCGTCGCATTCACATGAGCGCTGCCGCCGCCCTGGTAGCGGGGCTCGGCGGCAAGCAGGCCGATGACGGCGACGTCGGTGCCGCGCGAGAGCGGGAGGACGCCGCCTTCGTTGCGCAGCAGCACCGCGCAGGCCTCCGCGAGCTCTCGCGCGAGCTCGTGGTGGGCGGTCTCGTCCACGCTGCCGGCCTCGGGCCGCGGGCGCTTTGCCAGCGCGAGGAGCCGCGCGACAGCGGCATCCACGGCTTCGATGGTCAGGCGCCCGTCGTCGAGTGCCGCACGCAACTCCGCGACCCGGCCCTCTTCAGCCGGCATCTCGAGGTCGAGACCCGCCTCGACGGCGGCCACGGGGTCGGTCACCGAGCTCCAGTCCGACATCACGATGCCGTCGAAGCCCCACTCCTCGCGGAGCACCTGGGTGAGCAGCCACGGGTTCGCCCAGGCGTGGACGCCGTTGATCTTGTTGTACGAGGCCATGACCGTGCGGGGGCGGGCCTCGCGGACTGTCCGCTCGAAGGCGGGGAGGTAGATCTCGCGCAGGGTGCGCTCATCGACGTCCGAGCTGATCGTCTGCCGGTTGGTCTCCTGATTGTTCGCGGCGAAGTGCTTCACCGAGACCGAGGGACCTTCGTCCTGGAGCGCCGCGGTGAACGCGGCACCGAGCACACCCGAGACGAGCGGGTCCTCGGAGTAGTACTCGAAGTTCCGACCGCACAGCGGGCTGCGCTTGATATTCACGCCGGGCCCGAGGACGACATCGACGCCCTGCGCGACCGCCTCGCGGCCGACCGCGCTGCCGAGGCGGGCGGCGATCGCCGGGTCCCAGCTCGAGCCGATCGCCACTCCGGGGGGGAAGCACGTCGCGGGGTCGCTCGCGAAGATCGCGAGGTTGTCGTGCTGACCGGACTGGTGCCGGAGTCCGTACGGGCCGTCCGCGAGGAACAGCGAGCGGATACCGGCGTCGGGGACCGCGTGGGTCTCCCAGAACGTGTCGCCCGAGAGCAGGGCCAGCTTGTCGTCGAGCGGAATCTCGGCGGGGTCGATCATGATGTCTCCTCGATTCATGCGGCGCCTTCTCCCGCGCTCGCCATTTCCAGAACGGGCTCGTCGCCGGGGACGGCGAGGATGTCGACGACGGCTCCACCGTGTCGCTCGGCGCGAGCGGTCACCCGTACGATTCCGGGCGCACCCGTCGAGCGGAGGATCGCGAGGGCGCGTCCTCGGTAGGTGGTCGTGACAGCCGAGAGGAACGAGGCCTCGGGGGCCGGGTGCGCGGTGCCGTAGCCGACCAGTTCGGCCGGTCCGGAGACCTCGATCGACACGCGATCGTCGGCGAGCATCTCGACGACGCCCTCGGCGTCGGCGAGCTCGACGTGCACGAACGCAAGGTCGTCGCCGTCGGCCCGCATCACGTCCGACTCCGGATTCAGCGCGACAGCGACGTCATCGGCGGCGGAGCGCAGCTCGCTGCGGCCGACCTCGACTCCGCCGCGGTAGGCGATCGCGCGCAGCACGCCCGGCTCCCACGGCGTCGTGAACGTCGCGCGGAATCCGCGGCGCTCGCCCACGGGTCGCCTGCCGATCGACCGGCCGCCCAGCACCAGCTCGACCTCGTCGGCGTCGCTGTAGACGGTCACCTCTGCGCGCTTTCCTTCGCTCCCCCGCCACGCCCAGCTCTCGACGGCGTCGGTGATCCGCCACGCCGAGCGCACATACGGCTGACCGCTGCGGTCCAGCGGGCGGACCGTGATCGCCGGCTGTTCGAGTGCGCCCCACGCCGCCTGCGCCAGACGCAGCGAGGCGTCCGGACGACCCGTCAGGTCGAACATGCCGGGGCCCGCGATGACGTACGGGTAGGGCTTGGCGAGTCCGGCGCGCCGGCCTGGCACCCAGACGGCGACGCCTGCCTCGCCGAGGTACTCCCAGCCGGCCCAGACGAAGTCGCCGATGACGGAGGGGATGTCCTGCACGAGGCGCCACGCCTTCGCGACATCCCCGGGAAGCGTCTCGGACCCGAGGATGACGCGGTGGGGATACCGCTTCGCGTCCTGGGCGTATCGGGCGACGCCGTAGTTGTAGCCGGCGACGTCGACCGTGGCGAACGCGTCGCGGGATGCCCGGTCGGCGCGGGGAAGCCGCGAGACGATGCTCATCATGCGGCCGATGTGGTTGATCATCACGTTGGCCTCGGTGCTGCCGGCCATGGCCGGCTCCTCGGCGTCGGACGCACCGCCCACGGCGTACGGCGAGGCGTTCATCGCGACCATCGCGTTGAGGAAGAGGTTGATCGCGAGGGTGACCGGGCGGGTCGCGTCGACGGCGTGGAAGTACTCCGTGATCTCCCGCGAGAGCTCGACTCCGGCCGCCGTCGCGGTCTCGGGGATCTCGTTGCCCGAGGCGTACATGATCACGCAGGCGTAATTGCGGTCCTTCGCCACCAGAGCGTCGACGTCCTCACGCCAGGTGTCGCGGAACCGCGCCGAGTGGTCGAACCGGGTCTTGCGGACGAACCAGTAATCGGCGAGCTCGTCGAGCACGTACATCCCGAGTTCGTCGCACGCGTCGAGCAGGTCGCGCGAGAGCGGGTTGTGGGCGCTACGGATGGCGTTGAAGCCCGCCTCCTTCAGCAGGCGGATGCGGCGGTACTCGGCCGCCCGGTGGGTCGCGGCGCCCAGCAGCCCGTTGTCGTGATGGATGCACGCGCCGGCCAGCAGCACCTGTCGGCCGTTGACCCGCAGGCCGCGGCTCGCGTCGACCGACACCGTCCGCAGCCCCACCTTGCTCTCCCACCGGTCGAGCACCTCATCGCCGGTGACGGCGGTGACCGTCACGGTGTAGCGCGTGGGGTCTTCTGCGCTCCAAGGGCGGGGCTGCGGGACCTCGAGCTCGACCGATCCGACCGTTGCCTCGCCCAACGCCCGCCCAACGACGGTCTCGCCCAGCGACATTTCGATTTCCAGTCGCGCACCCGCGGGCACGCGACCGCTCAGTTGGGCATCGACCCGCACGGTCGCGCGAGCCGCCTCCAGGCGGACGGTCCGGACCTGGACGGCGTCACGCCCGAAGTGGACGACGGGCCGGACCACGGCGCGCACGCGCCGGTAGAGGCCCGACCCGGGATACCAGCGCTCGGCCGGCTGGTCGCGGTGACGGACGAGAACCCGGATGTCGTTGACCTCGCCCCACCGGACGACGGTCGTGATCGGCAGCTCCGCCTCGACGTAACCGCTTCGCACCGTCCCGACGGGGGTGCCATTGACGCTGACATCGGCGTCGCCCTGGACGCCCTCGAACACGAGCACGACCTCACCGTCGCCGCGAGGCGCCGTCCAGGTGGTCGTGTATTCGTAGTCGCCGCCGAGGAACCAGCCGGCCTCGGCGCCGCCCGGGGCGGACGCCGAACGGCCCGCCCGCAGCATCGCGTCGTCGGGGAGACGCACGGTCACGACGGACTCGTCATCCGATCGCGCCTGCCAGCGCTCGATCGCCTCGTCGGTCGTCGTGGACACGGGGGGCATCACGGTCATCGTCGTCCTCGTCGCTTCTGGCGACGGGCCCTGTCGACCGCCGCGCGACCATCGAATCACAGCAATTGACGCGTGTCAAAGATCCGGCCGTTCTCTATGCTGAAAGGTCAGAAGGGATCCGATGATGACAAGCAGCGCCGATGTCGCAGCCCGGGCAGGGGTGTCCCGGTCGACGGTGAGCCAGATCCTCAACGGTCATGGACATCGCTTCAAACCCGACATGGTCGACCGCGTCCAGGCCGTCGCGCAAGAGCTCGGCTACCGCCCGTCTCTCGCCGGCCGCGCGCTCGTTCGCGGCAAGAGCGACATCGTCATCACGTTGCTGCCGAACATCTCATTCGGACCGCGCCTGCGCGAACTCATCGACCGGGTGACCGACGAATTGGCCGAGACCGGCACGACGAACCTCATCCGCTTCTCAGCCGGCGGGGAGCTCATCGACGATGCCGTGCTGGCGCTGCGCCCCGTGGGCCTGTGGAGCGTGGCACCGCTGTCGCCCGCACAGCACGAGCAGCTCGACCGGCTGGGCGCCCGCGTCGTCGACCAGCCGCGCGAGCTCCAGATCGCGATTGACGAAAGCATCGGCGCGCTGCAGGCTCGCCACCTCATCGAAAGGGGCTACCCGGCAATCGTGGTGGCCATGCCCGAGGATCAACGCGAGCAGCCGTTCGCCCTCGCAAGACAGCAGGGCGCCCTCGCCGAGGCCGCGGCGGCCGGCATCCCGACCCTCCCGACCGTCCGGCTCGGACTCGCGCGCGACAGCAGCGGCGAGCTCGCCCGTCTGCTCCCGCCGCGCGACGTCGGAGTTGTGGCCTACAACGATGACGCGGCCCTGGCCGTCGCCGCCGCCGCGCGCCACGCCGGCCGCGCAGTTCCGGACGAGATCGGTGTCATCGGCGTCGACAACACCGTCGTGGCGGGCGTCAGCGAGCCCTCCATCACCACGGTCGACATCGACGTCCGCTTCAGCGCCCACGAGATCGTGCGCGCTCTGAACGGCGACGGACCGCTGCCGACGAATGCGCTCGAGACCGTCAGGTCGTCGGTCTCGGTGATCCCGGGCGGCAGCACCGCCCGGGATCGCTGAGCGTCAGGGCGTATTCACCCGCTCGAGGAGCAACGCGGGCAGCTCCGCCGGCAGTGCGCCCTGGCTGTACATGACCAGCTGCTCGAGCGTCAGGCCGGCCGCCTGCGCGAGCACTTCCTCGTCGGCTCCGCCGAGCGCCTCCGACAGCAGCTTCCGTCCGCGCGGGTGCACGAGCCACTCCGCGATCATGCTCTCGGACGTCAGCGGCGCCACTGCGGGAGCCGCTTCGAGCGCGTCGTCCTCAGCGGATGCGGGTAGCTCGCCGCCCGGGGTCACGGTGCTCCGCAAGGCCCGCGCACGACCGGGCCGGTGCACAGCGCCGGTCAGGTCGAGCTGCTCGCGCAGCGGCGTCTTGGCCGATGAACCGCCGACGAACAGCTGCACGGCGCCCGGCTCGACGACCCAGCCCTCGCGGACGTCCCAGAGGGCGAACATCTCCGCCGGCACCTCCACGAGAACCTGGCGCTCCTCGCCCGCCGCGAGCGTCAGCCGCTGGAAGCCGAGCAGCACGCGGCTGCGGCGCGCCGTGCGGCCCACCAGGTCACGACCGTAGATTTGCACGACCTCGTCGCCTGCGACGCCACCGGTGTTCGCGACGGTGAACGTCAGGCGGATGACGCCGTCAGTGCTCACCCGCGGGGACTGCAGCTGCAGGTCGCGGTACTCGAACGTCGTGTAGCTGAGGCCGTGACCGAAGGGGAAGACCGCACCGGCCGAGCCGTCGACATAGCTGTCGACGGGATTGAGGGTGCGCCAGTACGGCACGGGCGCCGCACCCACGTCGCGGAGCATTGCGATGGGGAGGCGACCGGCGGGATTGACGTCTCCGAAGAGGACGGCGGCCGCAGCCGCGCCCGCCTCTTCTCCGCCGAGCCAACTCGAGACGATCGCGACGGGCAGCTCGGTGAGCCAACCCAGCACGTACGGACGAGCGTGGCTGAGCACCACGACGGTCGGGGTGCCGGTGGCGACGACCGCCTCGACGAGCTCGCGCTGGACGCCGGGAAGTTCGCACGTCGCGCTATCGAGCCCTTCGCCCACGGTTCCGAATCCGTTGATGCCAGCCTGGTCGCCGACGACGACGACGGCGACGTCGGCGTGGCGCGCGGCCTCGACGGCGGCGGGGATGCCGGAGCGATCGCTCTTCTCGACGGGGCATCCCGGCTCGTAGAGCACCGTCGCACCGGCAGCGCGATCACGGATGCCGTCGGCGAAGGTCACGAGGGGGACGGTGTCGACCAGCAGCGTTGCGTCGTCGGCGCCGGTCTTGCCGCGCAGCTCCTCGACGTCCTCGAGCCGCGCCTGAGGGTTCGCGGCGAGCGCGAAGCGTTTGGTCATGCTGTCGAGCACCTGGTAGGCGTAGTGTCCGAGTTGGCCCAGCGGGCGGTGGGCGTTCGGACCGACGACGGCGATCGTGCCGAGATCGTCGGCCAGGGGCAGCAGCGGCGCGCCGTTGACCGGATCGTTCTTGAGCAGCACGATCGACTGCTCCGCGACGCGACGGGCCAGGTTCCGAGCATCCGGTGTGTCGAGGAGCTCGGGCACCGAGGCGATATCAACGTAGGGACGCTCGAACAGTCCGAGGCGGAACTTCGCGCGGAGCACCGCGGCCACCGCGCGATCGAGCTCCTCTTCGCTCAACAGGCCCTGACGGACGGCGTCGATCACGCGGTCAGTCGACACCCGGTTGTCGAGGTCGAGGTCGACGCCGGCCTTGAGGGCGTCGGCGTAGGCCGCGACCAGCGAGGGGCTGACGGCGTGCTTGGTCGAGAGCTGCGCGATCGCGTCGAGGTCGGAGATGACCAGGCCCGTGAAGCCGTACTGGTCGCGCAGGAGGTCGTCGAGCAGCTCGCGCGAGCCGGTGACCGGGACGCCGTCGAGGTCATTGTACGAAGGCATGATGCCCTCGGCGCCGCCGTCGCGGATCGCCATCTCGAACGGCAGCCCGTAGAACTCGCGTAGCAGGCGCTCACCGACCTGAGCGGGCTCGGTGTTGCGCCCGCCGTCGCTGGCGCCGTAGGCGACGAAGTGCTTGAGCGCGGCGATGACGGGCATGTCGGCGACGGCGTTCTGCAGGCCGCGGACAAAGGCGGCGGAGGTTGCGCCGACCAGATACGGGTCTTCGCCGTAAGTCTCACCGACCCGGCCCCACCGGGGGTCTCGCGCGACGTCCGCCAGCGGCGACAGCGCCATGCGCGCGCCGAGCGCGGTCATCTGCGCACCGATCTCGGCGGCCATCTCGGTGATGAGCTCCGGGTTCCAGGTCGCGGCCTGCGCGATCGCATCTGGGAAGGTCGTGGCGCCCTGCACCTTGAATCCGAGCAGCGCTTCCTCGGCCAGCAGTACCGGGATGCCCAGGCGGGTGTCTTCGATGTGCTTGCGCTGCAGCTCGTTGACCTTCTCCGCGGCCTCGCGCGGCGGGAGGTTCAGCGCGGCGATCGCCGCGACCGCGGCACCCCACCCCGCTGCGGGCGGATCGTGGGCGTCCACGGCGGTGCCGAACGGCGAGGCCGTCTGGGCCGCCTTCTCTTCGAGGGTCATCCGTCCGAGGAGGTCCCGAACACGGACGCCGACGGGCTGCGTCGCATCGAGGTAGGGGCGGTTGTCGTCGTTCATCATCGTTTCCATTCGGAGGTGGAGTGCTCGCGAAGCGGTTCCGTGAGCGTCGAGGTCGAAGCGGTGGCCGCCGGGCGCGCCCCCGGCGGTCACCGCTGAGGCCTATGGGATGTCACCGCACGCCGCGCACCCGCGACGCCGTGACAGCCGCGCCGAGGGCGATGATGCCGCCGACGACGAAGAGCACGGTGTAGTTTGCGCCCCCGCCGATCGCGAGGAGCACCGGGGCGATCACGGGGCCGATGGCGGTCGCGAGGGTGCCCGAGACCTGGTAGATCGACATCCACTTGCCTGCCGCGGCCTTGTCGGGAAGCACGTCGGACGCGAGCGCCAGGTCGACGGAGTTGAACGCACCTGAACCGGCGGCCAGCAACACGCCGCCGACGATGTACACCGCGAGGCTCGGAGCGAAGGCGCCTACGACCATGCCGGCGGCGATCATGCCCGACGCGACGTAGATGAAGGGCTTGCGCCGACGCAGCTTGTCGGAGAGGAACCCGCCGAGGACAGTGAAGCCGACCGTGGCCAGAAGCGACAGTCCGCCGACTGCGGCAAGCTGGCGACCGGCCTCCTCAGCCGTGAAGCCCAGGCGATCGAGGACGAAGTAGAGCTGGTACGTCGTGAAGAACGCCGTACCGATGCCGATGGCGAGCTTGCCGACCCACACCCACGCGAAGTCGGGGTGCTTGCGCGGGTCGAACAGCAGCGAGCGCAGCGATGATCCGATGGAAAGGTTTTGGAACCGCTCGGGCGCCGGGGCGTCGGGCACGACGAAGATCCACAGCGCGACACCCACTGCCAGCACAGCTACGGGCAGGAGGAACAGCAGCAGCAGGTTGCCCGTGAGGAAGCTGCCCACGAGACTCGCAGACACACCTGCGACTGAGGCCATCACGCCGCTGAGCGCACCCAGCTTGCCGCGCTGGTACGGGGGCACGCGCTCGGCGAGGGCGGGGTTGAGGGCGGCGCCCACGAGAGCACCGGCGACCTGGGCGATGAGGTAACCGACGAGAACAAGCGGCACGTTGGGTGCGAGCGCGATGGTGACCGCGCTTAGCGCATAGGCGCCCAGCCCGAGCAGGAGAAATGGCCGACGGCGACCCCACCGGATTTTGCTGCGGTCGCTCAGGACGCCCACGATCGGGCCTGCGGGCAGGAGCACGATCGCACTAACGCCGACGACGATGCCCAAGACGGTTTCCTTGCTCGCCGGATCAACGAGCTGGATTTTGTAGGGGAGGCTGAACAGCGCTGGCATGAACAGCGCAAGGAAGTAGCCGAAGTAGACGAGCCCGTAGGTGAAGATGAACCCGCCACCCACTTTCGGCAGACGGAGTTCCGTCGTCGTCGGGTCCTCCTCATCCACGCCTCGGGTCAGCCTCGAGACCTCCTCAATCGGGGCGTTGGTCAGCGGGATGTTTGCCGCGTCTTTGCGTCGCATTGCGTGCCTCTTTCACGAGCCCGTCGTCGGGCGCTGGTTCCGATCGCGGTGCGGGAAGTTCCGGATCGGGTTGTGCGTTTCCTAGGGAAGCACCGATTTTGACGCGTGTCAATTATTTCAGCGACCCGGACATGTCGCGGCCTCCTGCGAAAGAAAACCCGATACGAACGGGATGGCGGCGCGCATGCGTGGGTGGTGTTCACAGCGACGTGGGAGGAGCGACGGCCCGCCCGCTGGCGTTATCCCCAGCATCGAGCCTGAGGCCGTGCCCGAGCGGATACAGAACGGCGTTGCCTCGTAAACCCGCATCCGACTCGACGGCCCGGACCGCGTCCATCGAGCGTGGTAGCGCGATCGGAAGAATCCCTACCGGAGCCACCTCGCCGAACCACGCCCTCAAGAGCGCCTCGTCAGAGACACCAAACGTCACGGTGAGCCCTGATGCCGCACGGCCAATGGGCGTGAGTACCGCCGCTCGGTCCAGCTGTACGTCGACGATCAGGGGAACCTCAGCTGCGATCGACGTCAGTGCATAGACGAGACCGGGTCGGAACTCGAGACTTCCCTGATGGAAATATGCCTCGAGGAAGAGGTCGTCGCGTGGCTCGTAGGGAGCGGCGATGCGGACGAGAGCGACATCCGCCTCGGCAGGAGTTGCCACGACCTCGCCATAGCGAGCCGCGACCTCGTGATCGATCCCCTGCACGAAGATGCGCTGGTCACGACGGACCGGCAACACTGGACTCACGTTTCCGTTTTCGAGAATCACGACGGAGCGTGCTTGCGCGTTCTCCCCTTCGGCCCTGTGCTCCGCGTCTCCGACGATCGCGGCGGCGGAGAGTTCGTCGACGAATGGATCGTCGAACAACCCGAGCTGAAACTTCACGAGAAGGATACGGCGGGCTGACTCATCGACTCGCGACTTCGCGACCAAACCCTGCTCGATGAGTTCTGCGAGTAGTTCGACGCATTCCTCTCCGCCGAACTGATCAGCGCCTGCGTCCAAGATCTTGCGCATCCGCCCGCTGGCGTCGAGGTGCTCGACTCCCCAAGCTCGCGCGGGCAGCACCTGGTTGTCGACGTGGTTGTCGTTGACCAACTCCCAGTCGGTCACGACCACGCCTTGGTAGCCGAGTCGCTCCCGAAGGAGACCCTGAACGATTTGGCGGTTGTACCCGAAGCCCACCTCTTCGATCTCCTCCCCGTCCAGGGTGAGCCCTATCGGCATGCCGTAATAGGGCATTATTCCTGCGGTTCCGTTCGCGATGGCTGTCACGAACGGCGCAAGGTGATCATCGAACGCTGCACCCGGGTAGACCTGCTCCCTGCCGTAGGGGAAGTGAGCGTCCTCTCCGTCCTTCTGCGGACCTCCGCCGGGAAAGTGCTTCGTGACGCAGCTGACGCTGTCCGCGTCCAACGCCGCGCCCTGGAAACCTCGCAGGTAAGCGGCGGTGTGCACGGAAACCCTGCTGGGATCCGAACCGAACGTCTGCAACTGACGGCACCACCGCGGCTCAGTGGCGAGGTCGATCTGGGGGTGGAGCGCTGACCGTATGCCGACCGCCCGGTACTCTTCCCGAGCGATCTCGGCGAACCGCCGGGTCGTGTCAGGATCGTCCAACGCGGCCAAACCCAGCGCGTCCGGCCACTTGGAGAACGGACCCTCGGCGAAGGATGCGCCGGCGTTCTCGACGAACGCGTGGCGTGGGTCGGTGGAAATGGTGACAGGGATGCCGTGCGGATTGGAAGCAGCGAGGCGTTGAAGCGCGTTGTTCCATCGCGCGGCGTCGTGTGCGCTGCTTAGGCCGTGCACATTGAAGTGGGTGAGGTGTTTGTCGACCACGACCTCAGTCGTCGCCGACTTGCTGATCTTTCCCGGAGCTTCGAGCAGCGCTCCGTTCGGTCCCGCCTCAATGACGGTCTGGAACATCAGCCCTATTTTCTCAGGCAAAGACAACCGGCCGAGGAGGTCGTCTGTGCGTTCCTCCGGCGTGCGCCTGGGATCTTCGTAGACGTCCATCTCCCCATTGCCGTTGAGGTCACGGTAGACGGTTCCGTCGGGTGTGAGGCGGGCGTCGGGCGCGGTCATTGTGCTCCGTACGTGGTGTTCTTTGCACTGGTGAGGTGCACAGCCAGCGAGCCCGACGTGCAAATCGCTACCACAGAGATCGGTCGGAGTCAGCTCGAGTATGAGGCATAAGTTGGTCGAATGACAAGTTTTTGCGCTCCCTCGTGAAGAGGGGAACTATCGTTGTGCCATGCCCGACCCCAGCAGAGCTCGAGGACCCTACCGCAAGGGCGTGGAACGGCGGCGCGAGATCGTGGCAGCCGCGGCCGAGCTATTCGCAGAATCCGGGTACGCCTCGTCCTCTATGCGGGAGCTCGCCAAGCGCGTCGGACTTTCGCAGGCCCTCCTGTTGCACTACTTCGCCAACAAGGAGGATCTCCTCGTCGAAGTCCTAAATCTGCGGGACGCCTCGATCGCCGATCGCCTAGCCGACACGGTGGACTCGGATGTCGCATCGCGTTCCCGCGAAGTGGCACGTCACGCCGCGGACCATCCGGGACTGACATCGCTCTACGTCACGCTATCTGCGGAAGCGTCGGACCCGAAGCACCCTGCGCACCGCTACTTCATAGACCACTTCGCAGCAGCTCGCCAGCAGACCCGCGAGCCTGGCGCCGACGTGGACGGCGGATTGCGCGGGGTCAGCAGCGAGTTGGTGACCACTCTGGGGATCGCCGTGATGGACGGTTTGCAGATTCAGCGTCAGTACGACGGCGACGTCGATCCGGTCGCAGCCGTGGACGCGTACTGGGAGCTCGTGTCGGCGGCGCGATCATGGTGGGCGTTACCCAGCGACGACAACAGCCGACGTCGGTCATGAACGGGGCCCCGATACCGGAATCGCGGCGGGCGATGCGTCACAACCACTGGGCCAGCCACGGCTCACACGCGTCCACATCGCTCTGAGTAAATCCGGCTTCGCGGTCCGTGACACGGTGGTAGCGGGTGGCGTCGCTCCCACCCTGTCGTCGGACGAGGTGGAAGGCACCCGCCCAGGTAGGTTCGATCTCGTCGTCGATCCAAAGCAGCGGGTGGCCTGGTCGGTACCCGGCGAGCTGTCTCGCCTTCCAGACGACCGCGTCCTCGTCGCGGATGCCGTCGTTGACAACAGCGACCGGCAGGGATGGGAGACCGAGCGGACTGGCGAAATGCTGGTTCACGTAGTCGACCCATGTGGTGGCCCAGACCACCTCGATGTCCCGAACTAGGAGGCTGCGAATCCAGTCGACGGCGACACCTGAGAAGGAATGCCTCTCGCGCCACAGGCCCTGCTTGTCCCAGAGGGGCGGGCTGTGGTGCTCGGCCGGGAACGCACTCTTCCTGATCTCGATCTCGGCGGTGAGGATGTGGTCGCGGTACTCCTTGCCGGGCCGCGCGTTGGGGACGCGGACCACGCCGTCGAAGTCGAAGGCGATAACGGGGCGGTCCGATTCATTCATGCGTCTGGCTCCTTATTCGAGTTCATCCAATGCAGCAGCGACGTCGATGGATAGCCACGCTGCAGCGACCGCGAGCGTGACGCGATGTCCTATTTCCGCGGTTGCGGATCATCGCAGAAGTCGGGGATCTCGGCCCACATGACGTAGGCATCGCGACCGGAGCGAAAGCAACAGGGGAACGCGTCGCGGCGGTACGTGATCTCGACGGAGACGAGGTCTCGCGCGGGGCTGCCCGTCCGAGTCGGCGGGACTCCGAGCACGCCGTCCATGTCGAGCGCGACCACCGGGCGGAACTCAAGGTCGCTCATCGCCGATCGCTGCCGTCAGCGCCGTCGCGCGTCGATCTGTAGTCGGTTCCGGCATCTTCGGCGCACAGGAGTGCGTACGTTCCTTCTCGCGATCTTCGCAGGACGCCGGGCTTGCCGCAGAGCTCGCAGGTCTGCGAAGCCTCTGCCTCCGCTTCGCGGATCGCGTCCGCGAACGCTGCGCCAACGTCGCTCCGCGGCATGCTCGCGAGGTAGAACTGCAGGACCGCAAACTTCGACTTCACTTGCGACACCCTGTACGTCGGATCGAGCGCTGCCAGCCGATGCTCGAGCCTGACCAGGAGCGGCCACCACCCCTGTGAAACGTAGAGGTGGGATCGCGTTGTCTGGAGTAGCTACAGACAACATTCGTCAACCGAGCATTCCGATTCGCGGCTTTATCAGTCCGAGATGCGAGCTCATTCCCGTCAGCCCCTCCACATTTTTCTCGGCGAACCCGCGGGTCTCGCCCGCGTCAACCCGCCGCGCGCCGACGCCGACCACGCGTATCGTCGGGGGCGACCCTGCACCCACGCCTCGGAAGGCAGCAGATGCGATCCCTCTCCCCCACGCCCGTCATCCTCGGCGCCTCGCGACTCGGCGAGCGCGAGGGCGGTGACCAGCTCGCCGACGCACTGCTGGCCTCGACCATCGGGTACGTCGACACCAGCAACAACTACGCCGGGGGCCGCAGCGAGGAGCTGCTCGGATCGGCTATCCGTCGCGCCGGCGGGCTGCCGCAGGACAAGCTCGTCTACTCGAAGGCCGACAGCGAGCCGGGCACCGGGGTCTTCGACGGCGACCGCGTGAAGCGCTCACTCGACGAGTCGCTCACTCGACTCGGCCTCGAGAGCCTGCCGCTGTACCAGCTCCATGACCCGTACACGATCTCCTTCGACGAGGCCATGGGCGCCGCCGGCGCCGTGCCCGCCCTCCTCGATCTGCGCGAGCAGGGCCTGATCGGCGCGGTCGGCATCGCGTCGGGCACGCTCGCCCAGGTGCAGCAGTACGTCGACACCGGCGTCTTCGACGTCGTGCTCTCGCACAATCGCTACACGCTCGTCGACCGGTCCGCGACGACCCTCTTCGAGACCGCGCGCAGCCTCGGCATGACGGTCGTCAACGCGGCGCCGTTCGGCGGCGGCACCCTCGCGAACAACGCGGCGTCATACGGATACCGCGAGATGCCGGCCGACTTCGCCGCGCACCTCGAGCGGGTCCGCGCGCTCGCACAGGAGCACGGCGTCGACCTGGCGGCTGCCGCGCTGCACTTCTCGCTGCGGAGCGACCTGGTTGACGCGACCGTCGTCGGGATCCCGTCGATCGAGCGCCTCGCGGCCCTGCCGCAGCTGATCGACGCCGAGGTCCCCGACGCGTTCTTCGACGCGGTCGACGCGCTCGGGGAGCCGCCCGCCAGCGGCAACGACTGAGCGTCAGAACGCGTAGCGGATGCGGCACTCCGGCAGGTACCGGGCGACGAGTCCGCGGAACGTCTCGATGTGCGCGGCCTTCGCCTGCGCCCGGTAGCGGACGTTCACCGCGCCGTTCTGCGACACCTTCGCTTCCTGGAGCGCGGGGGTCCACAGCAGCTCCTCGGCCTTCGGATGCCAGCCGAGGTTCACCTCGTGCAGTTGCTCGTTGTGCGTCAGGAAGATCACCTCGGCGGCGAGCTGGGCCTTCGTCGCAGGTGTGAGGACGTCGGCCAGGTGCTGCAGCAGCTGCGACCAGTCCCGCACCCACGTCGGCGTCAGGATGATCGGCGAGAAGTTCAGGTGCACCTCGTAGCCGGCCGCCACGAAGTCATCGATCGCCGCGATCCGCTCGGCGATCGGCGACGTGCGGATGTCGGTCACCTTCGCCGTCTCGTGCGGCATGAGCGAGAAGCGGATGCGGGTGCGCCCCATCGGGTCCCACTCCAGCAGGTCGCGATTGACGTATTTCGTCGCGAACGACGCCTTGGCGGTCGGCAGCATCCGGAACAGATCGCAGAGGTCCCGGACGTTGTCGCTGATCATCGCGTCGACCGAGCAGTCGCTGTTCTCGCCGATGTCGTACACCCAGGCGTCGGGATCGCACTGATTCGGCTCGACCTTCGCGCCCTGCGTCTGCACGTGGCGCGCGAGGTGCGAGGTGATGCGCTCGATGTTCGTGAAGACGGTGACGGGATTGCTGTATCCCTTCCGGCGCGGCACGTAGCAATAGGCGCACGCCATCGCGCAGCCGTTCGCCGTCGACGGCGCGATGAAGTCGGCCGACCGTCCGTTGACCCGCGTCGCGACGCTCTTCTTCTCGCCGAGGACGAGGGCCTCGGTCTTGATGCGCACCCACCGCGCGACGTTGCGCTCATCGCCGTGCACCTCGGGGATCTGCCAGTGCGAGGCGATCGGCACGACCGTCGCGTCGGGCCACCGCGCCAGGATCTCGAGCCCACGGGCAGACGCGGCCGCCGCGGGCTCCGCGTAGATGCGACGCACGTCGAGGAGAGCGGATGCCGGGCGCATCAGTCCGTTCTACCCGGGACCTCCGACATCATTCCGGTCAGGCTCGTCCGAACCCGTCGAGGTCGGGGTCCCAGAACATCTCCGGCCCGTCCTCGTAGGCGGCCTCGCCCGATCCGGCCTCCTCGCGCGGGTAGTGCGGGTGCCGGCGCAGCTGCGCCGCGGCGAACGAGAAGTCCGGCTCTTCGCCCTCCCAGTCGGTGGCGACCGACAGGACGTCGTTGCCGACACCGATGACGAGGGATGCCTCACCCCGCTGGTGGTTCTTCTCGAAGATGATGGGGATGGTCACGGCATCCGCCCTGCCGAGCTCGGCCACCGCCGCGGTCAGCTCGACGAGAGCCTCCGCGACGTCATCGGTCGTGACCACGGTCTCGCCGGCGTACGTGATGCATCTCATCCGACCACCATGCGGTCTCGATCGGATTCTCGCGAGGCGTTGCGCTCGGGCGCCATGGCGGATAGGGCGCCGCCGACCGGCCTCAGTCCGCGACAGCGGGGGCGGGTTCGACGCCGTCGACGGCGTCGGCCATCTGCTGCAGGAACGACACGACGTGCTCCTGTGCGTCGGGCGACATGCCCACTGCGACGCCGTACATGAGGTCGTGCATGCGGCCGAGGGTCTCGCGCACCTCTTCGTTCGCGTGCAGGGTCGCGGTGACGAAGATGCTGCGGCGGTCGTTGGGGTTGGCGGCACGGGTCACGCGCCCCGTCTTCTCGAGACGGTCGAGCATCGTGGTCACCGATGCCGACGTGACGCCCAGGTACTTCACGAGCTCCGACGGACGCGCAGAGTGATCCGGCTGCCGGAGCAGGTAGCGCAGCGCGAGCAGCTCGTTCTCGCCCATCGCCATCGAGTCCCGTGTGCGACGTCGCATCGCCGATTCGGCGGCGCGGTAGGTGCGCAGCGCCTCGAGCACGCGGCGGGCACGATCGCGCTGACCGGGCGCCTCGTCGTACCAGTACCCGACGGACGCCGTCGAACCCTCTGCAGCCTGCGCGCCGACGTCCGCCACATTCACTCCGATCAGGCGCCGAATACGCCGACCCATCGACCATAATCGAAGCGAGGGGCCCGCTCCGGGGCTGTGGCGCCGTGTCCCGGCATCCGCTACCCTCGCCGATCGCCACGAAGGGATCCCCCATGCCGTTCCGCAGCAAAGAGACCCTCGAGCGCTGGGTCGATGAGTTCCACGCCGCCCGCAAGGCCGGCGACCTGATCAAAGTCGTCGTCCAGGACGGATCCGACGGCGGCGACACCGGACTCGTCGTCGTGCCGCTGGCCGACAACACCGTCTCGGTCTTCATGGAACCGCTCGAAGTCGGCGACGCCCACTGGCGGATCACCATCGAGCCGCAGCCCGAAACGACGATCCTCAGCAGCCACCAGCTGCAGGCCATGGCGCATGAACTGGCGGTGGCCGCCGAGCTGTGCGCGTACCTCGAGGCCCGCTCGGTCGGACATGAGGAATCCACGGACTGACCTCACATCGCGTCCTCTCCGATTGAGAGGAAGAGGTAACCAAAGCGGTCGATCCCGGTGACGCCGCGCGAAACACCCGCCCTTTAGCGTCGAGCCCACACACCCCGGCTCCACGACCGAAGGGACCCGCGATGACCTACGTCACCCCCACCGACCTCGCCCAGAACATCTTCGACGCCGGCGCGTCGAAGGTACTGCTCTCCACCCGCGACACGCTCGTCCGCGCCATCATGGGCGGGGCGGTCCTCACGATCGCCGCCGCCTTCGCCGTCACCATCAGCGTGACCACCGGCAGCCCGCTCCTCGGGGCCGTGCTGTTCCCGATCGGGTTCATCATGCTGTACCTGCTCGGCTACGACCTGCTGACCGGCGTGTTCGTCCTCGCTCCGCTCGCGTGGCTCGCGAAGCGCCCCGGGGTCACCCTCGGCGGCATCCTCCGCAACTGGGGACTCGTCTTCCTCGGCAACTTCATCGGCGCGTTCGCGATCGCGGTGCTGATGGCGATCGTGTTCACCAACGGCTTCGCAACCGCCCCGAACGCCGTCGGCGAGGCCATCGGCCACATCGGCGAGGGTCGCACGGTCGGTTACGCCGAGTACGGCGCCAACGGGATGCTGACGCTGTTCGTGCGGGCGGTCCTCTGCAACGCGATGGTGGCCACCGGCGTCGTCCTCGCGATGGTGTCGAAGGACGTCATCGGAAAGATCTTCGCGATGTGGATGCCGATCATGCTCTTCTTCTTCATGGGCTTCGAGCACTCGATCGTGAACATGTTCCTCTTCCCGTCCGGCCTGCTGCTCGGCGGCGACTTCACGATCGTCGACTACCTGATCTGGAACGAGATCCCGACCGTGCTCGGCAACCTGGTCGGCGGCCTGCTGTTCGTCGGACTGCCGATCTACCTCACCTACGGTCGCCCCTCGGCGCCCCGCCGGGTGCGCGCCTCGCGCCGCGACAAGGCCGCCGCCGCGGCGGCGCCGGCCCCGGTGGAGGTCGGCGCCGCGCGCTGACGTCCGCGTCGTCTCCGCGAGAGGTGCTCCGCCCATCGGGCGGGGCACCTCTCGACCACCAGCAACCTGTTGCTCGACCAGGAAGGGGCGCGAGCCATGGCGCGCACCGTAAACAGCCCGCAACACTCCGCGAACGCCGCCGCAACGTCTCCCGCGTACGGTCACGGCATGAGCTCCACCGGCCCCACCCCACCCCACGTCGTGGTGGTCGGGGCGGGGATGGTCGCCCACCGCTTCGTCGAGAGCCTGCTCAGCCGCACCGACGAACCGTGGCGCATCACCGTCATCGGCGAAGAGCCCCGGCATCCGTACGACCGCGTCGGACTCACCTCGTTCTTCGCAGGCGCGTCGGCTGACGACCTCGCGCTCGACGCGGCACCACTCTCGGATGAGCGGGTGCGCTTCCTCCGCGGCGCGACCGTGACGCGCATCGACCGCGACGCCGCCGAGGTGCGCACCGATCGCGGCGAGCGCATCGGCTACGACCGGCTCGTCCTCGCCACCGGCTCGTACGCCGCGCGGCTCGCGGTGGACGGCTACGACCACGACGGATGCTTCGTCTACCGCACGCTCGACGACGTCGAGGCGCTGGAGCGATTCGTGCAGCGCCGCTCGGCCGAACTCGGCCGGCGGCTCGTCGGCACGGTCATCGGCGGGGGCCTGCTGGGGCTCGAGGCGGCCGGCGCCCTGCAGGGACTCGACGTCGACTGCACGGTCGTGCAGTCCTCCGACCGCCTCATGTCCGCGCAGCTGGATCTCCCCGCCGGTGACGCGCTGCGCCGCCTCATCGAGGCACGGGGCATCGGCGTGCGCACGTCGTCGCTGACCACGCGTCTGGACGCCGACCGCAGCGGCCAGGTCGTCGGCCTGGAGTTCCGGGACGGCACGTGGGAGCAGAGCGACGTCGTGGTCTTCACCGTCGGCGTCCGCCCGCGCGACGAGCTCGCCCGCAGCGCCGGCCTGACCGTCGATCCGCGCGGCGGCGTGGTCATCGACGCGGGGTGCGACACCTCCGACCCGCGCATCCTCGCCATCGGCGAGGTCGCGAGCTTCGACGGACGCTGCGTCGGCCTCGTCGCACCCGGCTACGCGATGGCCGAGGTCGCCGCGGCGCGGCTCCTGGGCCTCGAGGCCGCATTCGGCGGCTTCGACGAGTCCACGAAGCTGAAGCTCTCGGGAGTCGACGTCGCGAGTTTCGGCGACGCGTTCGCCGAGACCCCCGGCGCACTCGACGTCGTCTACGCCGACCCGGTCGCGGGCGTCTACAAGAAGCTCGTCGTCTCGGACGACGCGAAGACGCTGCTCGGCGGCATCCTCGTCGGCGACGCCTCGGCGTACGGATCGCTTCGTCCCCTCGTCGGCAGCGCCCTCGGCGGCGACCCGGTCGCCTACCTGATGCCGCAGGACGGCGTCGCGGCGCCCTCGGGCGAGCTGCCGGACGACGCCCTCGTGTGCTCGTGCAACAGCGTGACAGCCGGCGGCATCCGCTCGGCCGTCCACGACGAGGGCTGCACCGATGTGAAGGGCATCAAGGCCTGCACGAAGGCGGGAGCAGCGTGCGGATCGTGCGTCGGGATGATCACGAAGATCCTCGGGTCCGAGCTCGCGAAGACCGGTGCGACGCTCAGCACGGCACTCTGCGAGCACTTCGCGATGTCGCGCCGCCAGCTCTTCGACGCCGTCCGCGTGTCTGGTCTGCAGACCTTCAGCGCCGTCATCGAACGCTTCGGCACCGGCCGCGGCTGCGACATCTGCAAGCCCGCGCTCGCCAGCATCCTCTCCACGCTCACCGGCCGCCACGTCCTCGACGGCGAGAACGCCACCCTGCAGGACACCAACGACCACGTCATGGCGAACATGCAGAAGGACGGCAGCTACTCCGTCGTCCCGCGCATCCCGGGCGGCGAGATCACCCCCGAGGGCCTCGTCGTCATCGGGCAGGTCGCGCAGGACTTCGGGCTGTACACGAAAATCACCGGTGGCCAGCGGATCGACATGTTCGGGGCCCGCCTCGAGCAGCTGCCCGACATCTGGCAGCGCCTCGTCGACGCCGGGTTCGAATCGGGGCACGCCTACGGCAAGTCGCTGCGCACCGTGAAGTCGTGCGTCGGATCGACGTGGTGCCGGTACGGCGTGCAGGACTCGGTGGGCATGGCGGTCCAGCTCGAGCTGCGGTACCGCGGGCTCCGCTCGCCGCACAAGATCAAGCTCGGCGTCTCGGGCTGCGCGCGCGAGTGCGCAGAGGCCCGGGGCAAAGACGTGGGCGTCATCGCGACCGAGGCAGGCTGGAACATGTACGTCGGCGGCAACGGCGGGTTCACGCCGCGCCACGCGGTGCTGCTCGCCGAAGGGCTCGACGACGCGGGGCTGCTGCAGGCGATCGACCGATTCCTCATGTACTACGTCTTCACCGCCGACCGGCTGCAGCGGACCGCCCCCTGGTTCGAGGCGCTGGAGGGCGGCATCGACGAGCTGCGCCGCGTCATCTTCGACGACTCGCTCGGCATCTGCGACGACCTGGATGCCGCAATGGCCCGACACCTCGACAACTACGAGGACGAGTGGAAGGCGACCCTCGAGGACCCCGAGAAGCTCCGCCGCTTCGCCTCGTTCGTGAACGCCCCCACCACCCCCGACCCCTCGCTCGCGTACACGACCGAGCGCGGCCAGGCTCGCCCTGCCACAGCGGAGGAGCGCGAGGACGGCAGCGTCCTCATCGCGGGCACGACGCTGGAGGTGCGGCGATGACGATGGTGGCCCACGAGACGGATGCCGCGGTGCCCGCCGGCTGGACCGCGGTCTGCGCGCTCGGCGACCTCGAGGTCGAGCGCGGGCGGGCGGCGCTCCTCGACGACGGTGAGCAGATCGCGCTGTTCCTCACGCACGTCGGCCGGGTGCACGCCGTGCAGAACCTCGACCCGTACAGCGGCGCGCACGTCATCTCGCGGGGCATCGTCGGCACCCGGGCCGATGTGCCGACCGTGGCGTCCCCCATGTTCAAGCAGGTGTTCGACCTGCGCACCGGCGTCTGCCTCGAGACGCAGGGCAAAGATCCGAAGACGCTGCGGGTCTGGCCCGCGGCCGTCGAGGGCGGCATCGTCTACGTCCGACGGGAGCAGTCATGACCACCACCCTCGGGCTCTCGCTCACCGGCCGTCGGGTCGTCTTCGCCGGCGGCGGAGCGGTCGCCGCCCGCCGCGTGGGCCGCTTCCTCGACGAGGGCGCGCTCGTGACCGTCGTCGCCCCCGCGCTCGGCGACGCGATGCGCGCGCACGTCGACGCGGGCCGCGTGACCTGGGTTGCCCGCGGCATCCGCGAGGCGGATGTGACGGATGCGTGGTTCGTCCACGCCGCGACGGCCGTCGCATCCGTCGACGCGGCCGTCGCCGCGTGGTGCGAGCGCGCGCGGGTGTTCTGCGTCAACGCGTCCGACGGTGCACACGGCACGGCGCGGCTCACGGCGGAGACCCGCTCGGGCGACGTCATCGTCGCCGTCGCCTCGGACGCCGGGGTCGACCCGCGCCGCTCCGCGCGCCTGCGCGACGCGATCGGCGCGGCGCTGCGCGACGGGACGCTGCCCCTGCGACGACGGCGCAGGGCCGCCGGACGCGTCGACCTGGTCGGCGGCGGGCCAGGCCCGGCCGACCTCATGACGATCCGCGGCCGGCGCCTGCTCGCCGAGGCCGACGTCGTCGTGGCCGACCGACTCGGGCCCATCGATGTGCTGAGCGATCTCGACCCCGACGTCGAGATCATCGACGTCGGGAAGGCGCCCGGCCACCACCCCGTGCCGCAGGAGGAGATCAACGCCCTGCTGGTTGCGCACGCCAAGGCCGGCAAGCGCGTCGTCCGGCTGAAAGGCGGCGACCCGTTCGTCTTCGGGCGCGGCGGCGAAGAGGTCGCCGCGTGCCTGGCCGCCGGCATCCCCGTCGAGGTCGTGCCCGGGCTGACGAGCGTCGTCTCCGTGCCCCAGGCGGCCGGCATCCCCGTCACCCACCGCGGCACCGCCGCGGGGCTGCACGTCACCATCGGCCAGGGTCCCGTCTCCCCCGCGACGCGGGCGGCACTGGCGGACGCGACCATCACCACCGTCGTCCTCATGGGCGTCGCCGCACTGCCCAAGCTCGTCGCCGCGGCGCTCGGCGCCGGCGCCCCCGCCGACCGACCGGTCGCGATCATCGAGCGCGGGCACACCCCGACGCAGCGGACGACCCGGACGACGCTCGCGAATGCGGTGACGGATGCCGCATCGGCCGGCGTCAGCAACCCCGCCGTCATCGTCATCGGCGACGTCGCCGCCGCCGGGCTCCTGCTCCCCGATGCCGCCGTGATCGCCGGATCGGGGGACCCGTCCCGGTGAACTCCGCCGTCCGCCCCGCCCTGTCCGCCGCGCTCGGCGGCTGCACGATCGTCATCGCCGTCGATCGTCGGTCAGCCGAGCTCGCGACGGCGCTGGAGCGGCACGGCGCGACGGTCCGGCACGCGCCCGCCCTGACGATCGTGTCGCACATCGACGACGAGTCCCTCGTCGAGGCGACGCGGCAGCTGATCGATGCGCCGCCGGACGTCGTCGTCGCGACGACGGGGGTCGGGTTCCGCGGGTGGATGGAGGCGGCCGACGAGGCGGGCCTGCAGGCCGAGCTGCACGACGCCCTGTCAGGTGCGCAGATCGTCGCGAGAGGCCCCAAGGCGCGCGGCGCGATCCAGCAGGCGGGGTTGACCGCCGACTGGGTGGCCGAATCGGAGACGAGCGAGGAGCTCGGGTCGTTCCTGCTCGCCGAGGGCGTCGCGGGCCGCCGGGTCGCGGTCCAGCACCACGGGTCGGGCGCCGATGGCCTCGACGAACTGTTCGCCGACGCCGGCGCGGACGTCGTGAGTCTGACGGTCTACCGCTGGGGCCCGCCGCCCGACGCCGCCGCGGTCGCCCGGTCCGTCGCGCAGACGGCGCAGGGCGAGGTGGATGCGGTGCTCTTCACGTCGGCGCCCGGCGCGGCCGAATGGCTGGCGACCGCACGGCGCGAGGGCGCGCTCGAGGCGATCGTCGACCGCGCCGCCGATCGGCGCCTCCTGCTCGCCGCCGTCGGACCGATCACCGCGGGGCCGGTCCTCGACGCGGGCGCGGACCCCCTCATCGCCGAACGCGGACGCCTCGGGTCGCTCGTCCGCGCGGTCGTCACCCACTTCGGCGGCGGCTCCGCGCCCTCACTCGACACGGCCGCCGGCCGCCTGGAGCTCCGCAGCACCGCCGCCGTGCTCGACGGGCAGGTGCTCCCCCTCTCGCGCGCGTCGCTCTCGCTCCTCCGGGCGCTGTTCGACGCCCGCGGTGGTGTCGTCGCCCGTGCCGACCTCGCCGCAGCCCTCCCTCGGTCGGGTGGCGCGCCCTCCGACAGCGCCCATGCCGTCGACGTGGCGATCGGCCGCACGCGCGACGCGCTCGGCATCCCGACCCTCATCCGCACCGTCGTCAAGCGCGGGTACCGGCTCGACGTCGCCTCCCCGGAAGGCCTCGCATGACCCCCGTCCTCATCGCCTGCTCGCACGGGACCAGCTCGCCGGACGGCCGCGCCGCCATCTCCGCCACCGTCGAGAAGGTGCGCCTGCTGCTGCCGGACGTCTCGGTCGAAGAGGCCTTCGTCGACGTGCAGCAGCCCGAGATCGACGACGTCGTCCGCGCCGTCTCGCCTCGACCCGCCGTCGTCGTGCCCCTGCTCCTGTCGACCGGGTTCCACACGAAGGTCGACATCGCCCGCGCGGTGACGGATGCCGGGGGCCGCGCGACGGCGACCGCGGCGCTCGGACCGCACCCCTTGCTGGCCGAGCTGCTCGCGACCCGCCTGCACGAGGTGGGGCTGTCGGCGGGCGACGCCGTCGTGCTCGCGGCCGCGGGATCGAGCGACCCCGCGGCATCCGTCGACGTCGCCGGCATGGCCGACCTGCTGCGGCACCACCTCGACGCGTCCGTCTCGGTCGCCTTCGCGGCGGGCGCCGGCATCCGCATCGGCGACGCCGTCGCGCAGGCGCGCGCCGCCGGTGCCCGCCGCGTCGTCGCGGCCAGCTACGTCCTCGCGCCGGGCCACTTCGCCGACGTCATCGCCCGTGGCGGAGCCGACGTCGTCACCGCGCCGCTGGCTCCCGACGACGCGGTCGCCCGCATCGTCGCGGAACGCTACCTCGCCGCCGCCGACACCCTCGCCCGCGCCGCCTGAGCCGCATCACCTGACCCGCCGCCGCGCGGCGAGCCGACCCCCGCGAAAGCGCCCCTTCGCGCCGAGCGCGCTGCGCGCTGCGCGGCATCCGAGGACGCGCCCGGCACGAACCAGCGCGCTCGGCGACGGGTGCGGCGCGCGCTCAGCCGAGCGCGGGGTGCAGATGAGCGGACTCCAGCGCGACGACCGCCTGCAGCGCGCCCGCCGCGAGGCATCCGTCCACGTCGGCGCCCGCCAGATGGGCGGCGAGGAATCCGGCGAAGAAGGCGTCGCCCGCGCCGTTGGTGTCGACGAGGTCGACGGATGCCGCGGCGACGGCGTATCGCGTGCCGTCCGCGCCCAGCGCGATCGCCCCGTCCGCACCGCGCGTGCAGACCGCCAAGCGAGGGCCGCGGTCGACGCACGATCGCAGCAGCGCCCACGGGTCGCCGACCGCGTCGTCGTTCATGAAGACGACCTCGGCGGCGCGCAGGAACGGCTCGTGGAATGCCGAGGACCCGTCGTAGTCGTGCAGGTCGGTCCAGACCGGGGCGCCCGGGCCACGCCGGATCAGCTCGGCCCCGAAGACGCCGAGATCGACGACCGCGACCTCGGCGGTCGCCAGGTCGGCGAGTGCCGCAGCGACGGCGGACTCCTCAGCGGGCGACGGCGTGGCGACGTACAGCGACACCCGAGCGCCCGCCGCGGTCATCAGGTTCACGTGCTGCTCGGTGACCCCGCTCGGGTGAGGTACCACGTCGACGCCGGCGCGCTGCAGCGCCTCGGCGACCGCCGCGCCCTCGGCGTCCTCGCCGAGCTGGGCGTGCAGTCGAACGGTCACGCCGGCATCCGCCAGATGCACCGCCTTTCCGGCCGACGTGCCTCCCACGGTTCGCACCGACGCGGAGGCGAACTGCATGTGCGGGACGGGCTCGGGGAGGCGATCGAGCAGGATGAGGTGATTCCACGCGGCGGGCCCGCAGACGACGACGGTCATGCGCCCAGTCAAGCGCAGCGTCAGCCGGTCGGCTCGGCGATGTCGTCCGCGCGGCGGCCCCCTGCGCGGACGGCGCCGATCGACGCGGCGATGACGAGGCCGATGCCGACGACCTCGAGCAGGGCGAGGTGCTGGCCGAGCAGCAGGACGCCCGCGAGTGCCGCCGTCGCCGGCGCGAGCGCCATCAGGATCGAGAACGCCGCTGCCGGCAGCCTCCGCAGGGCGATGAGTTCCAGCGTGTACGGAATCGTCGACGACAGCAGGGCGACCGCCGCGCCGAGCGCGACGAGGTCGAGACGCAGCAGCGCATCACCCGCGTTCGCGACGCCGAACGGCAGCAACAGCACGGCGCCCACCGCCATCGCGAGTGCCAGCCCGTCGAGCTTCGGGAACGCTGCGCCGACCCTGGCGGACGCGAGGATGTAGAACGCCCAGCTCACTGCGGCCCCGAGCGCGAAGACGACGCCGAGCGCGTCGAGGCGGTCGAATCCACCGCCGCCGAGGGCGAGGACGCCCGCGAGCGCGAGACCCGCCCAGAGCCACGCTGACGCACGCCTGCTCGCGATGATCGACAAAGCGAGTGGGCCGAGCACCTCGATCGTCACCGTCACCCCGAGCGCGAGCCGCTCGAGGGCCAGGTAGAAGAACCCGTTCATGACGGCGAGCGCAACTCCCAGCTGCACGACGGCCACCCACGCCGATCGGCTGTGGCCACGCAGGGAGGGGCGCGCGATGAGCCAGAGGATGATCGCCGAGAACACCAGGCGCAGCATGACCATGCCGAGCGGGCCGACCTCGGGGAACAGCAGCACCGCGAGCGAGGCGCCGACCTCTTGGCAGCACAGCCCGGCGACGACGAGGCCGACGGCGGTCGTCGGGACCGGCCGCGCGCTCACTCGCCGCAGACGGCGAGATCGGCCATCTGCGCTGCGAGACTCTCGGCCGTCCAGGGCAGGCCGACCTGCGGCGTCTCTCGCCCTTCGGCTGCGGGGGTCTTCGACGCGACGGCCGCCAGCTGCCACGCGAGCACGCGAGCGACGGTGGCGGACGCGCGGGAGTTGTTGAGCACCACGACGACCGACATGCCCGTCTCACGGTCGGCGAAGGCCGCCGTCATGTAGCCGGGGAGGGAGCCGTACTGCCCGACGAGGGAGCCCGCCTGGTACGCACCGCCGTCGGCGGTGAACCAGGATGCCTGCGAGGTTCCCGTCGGGCGCGGGTCGGCGAAGCGCTGCTCTGAGTCGTAGCTCCGAGCTCCGACGGCGAGCGCGCGGACGTAGGTCGCGAGGTCGGACACGGTCGACACGGCACCCGCCGCGGCAGCGCCGGCGCTGGACGTGAGATCGGTGAGGTCCCGGGGGGCGGCGCAGTCCACCGCACCGTCGGTGTTCGCCGAGTACAGACCCGCGAGCCGGTCGGCCATCGAACCGACGCCGGCGGGGAAGGAACTGTGCGTCATGCCGAGCGGTTCGAACACGTACCGGTCGTACAGCTCGGCGAGCGGTCGCTGCGCGGCGCGTTCGAGGACGATCCCGAGCAGTGTGTAGCCCGTGTCGGAATCACCGAAGCGCGACCCCGCGCGGAACACCGGTCCCTGTCCGAGGCCGTAGGCGACCAGTTCGCGGGGATTCCAGACGCGGTCCGGTGTCGTCAGCAGCCGAGGGAAGATCTCGTCGAGGTAGGGATGCAGTCCGCTGGTGCTGTCGCAGAGCTGCTCGAGGGTCAGGTCGCTCTCACCCGGGTAGGTGTCGAGCCACTCGCCGACGGTGTCGTCGAGTGCGACGGTGCCCTCGGCGGCCATCCCGTAGAGGACGTCGCACGTCATGGACCGTGTGATGCTCGTCGCCTTGAAGGTCATCGATGGGTCGACGGTGCCGCCGTCGGGCGTCGACGAACCGAGGCCGGCGATCCACTGCCCTGCCCACGGGACGGAGACGCTCACGATGCCCCCGCTCGCGCCGGCACCGGTCATGGCCGTCTCGACGAGTCCCTGCATCTGCGCGACGGCGTCGTCGGGGAGTGCCCCGTCGACCTGGTCGATGCCGAGCTCGACGGTCTCGACCTCGGGCGAACAGGCGGCGAGACCCACGGCGAGGCCGAGGGCTGCGACGGCAGCGATCACCCGCCTCGACACACGACCTCTCACGCGCCAGATCACCCCCGTCTTGAACCTCTCTCGATTGAAGCACACGGAGGCCTCCGCCCCGGCCCGGCAGGGCCGTGCCGCCTGTGCCTAGGCTGACCCGCATGGCCCATGTCTTCGACGACGCGGTCGTCCGCGCCGTCCTGCACCACATGAACGACGACCACCGCGACGACAACGTCCTCATCGCCCGCGCGTTCTCGCCGGTCCCCGACGTCGTCGCCTCGACGATGACGACCTTCGACGGCGCCGGCGGGCAGTGGCACGTCATCGGCGCCGACGGTGCCGAGGAGGTCGTCCGGATCCCCTGGCCGGGCGGGACCATCACCGAGCGACCCGAGGTGCGGCGCGAGATCGTCGCGCTCTACGACGCGGCCTGCGACCGGTTGGGCGTCGAACCGCGTCCGCACTGACCCGCAGTCGATGAAAATCAGACCTTCAGGTTAGCTGACCCTTACTGTACGCTCGGGGCCATGCCCGAACCCGTCGCCTTCTCGGCCGTCGTCCGCGAACGCTCATCCGGAGCGCACTCGTCCAGCGAGGGGGCGGACTTCATGACCGACCTCATGCGGGGCAAGGGCACGCGCGAGGACTACGTCGCCCTCGTCGCGCAGCACTGGTTCATCTACGAGGCACTCGAGGCTGCGGCGGCCCGCATGGCGGACGATCCGGTGGCATCCGCCTTCGTCAGCGACAAGCTGACCCGCCTGCCCGCCCTCGAAGCCGACCTCGAGTTCCTCATCGGGCCCGACTGGCGTAGCCGGATCGCGCCACTGCCCGCCACTACGAGGTACGTCGCGCGCATCACCGAGGTGGGCACGGCGTGGCCGGGCGGCTTCGTCGCCCACCACTACACGCGCTACCTCGGCGACCTGTCGGGCGGGCAGTTCATCGGACGTGTGCTGTCGCGGCAGTTCGGCTTCGAGACGAACGGCATCGGCTTCTACCTCTTCGACGAGATCGCAGACCCCGCCGCCTTCAAGGACGTCTACCGCGAGCAGCTCGACGCCGCACCATGGGACGCCGATGAGCGCGAGCGTGTCATCGCCGAGGTCCTGCTCGCCTACCGCTGCAACACCGAACTCTTTGTCGACCTCGCCGCCGCGAAGAAGGCCGCCGCGGCCTGAACGGACGGATGCCGGGCGTCAGCCGGCGGCCTGTGCCGCCGCGCGCACCCCGGCCATGAATCTGCGCACGTCGCGGTCGACGAGGATGTCGGCGGGGCGGAGCGGACGCGAGAGGTACAGGCCCTCGAGCGAGGTGAGCCGCGAGAGGGCGACGTACGTCTGCCCGGGGGCGAAGGCCCCGTTCCCGAGATCGACGATGGCTCGGTCGTACGTCTTGCCCTGCGACTTGTGGATGGTGACCGCCCACGCGAGCCGCAGCGGGAACTGCGTGTACTCCGCGACGATCTCGCGCGTGAGCTTGCGGGTGGCGGGATCGTAGGCGTAACGGAACTTCTCCCACACCGTCGGCTCGACGTCGTGCTCCTCACCGTCGAGCTCGACCCGCACGCTCGCCCCCGCGATGCGCGTGACCGTGCCGATGGAGCCGTTCACCCACCGCGGCCCGTCGCCACCGAAGCCGCCGATGTCGTTGCGCAGGAACATCACCTGCGCGCCGACCTTCAGCTGCAGCTCCTGGTCCGCCGGGTACGACGCATCGCCGCGGCCGAAGTCACCGCTGATCTCGGCGCGGGCGGTCTGGACCGGGCCCGGCAGCGCGTCGAGGTGCCGCTGGTTGATGCGTGTGACGATGTCGTTGCGCGTCGCGAGGGTGATGATCGGCACCTCGCCCTCGACGGGCTCGGGCGGGGTGCGCGACCCCGCGGCGTTCAGCGCTCCGGCGATGTCGGCCGTGACGACGCCGTGACGCACTGCGTTGAGCATGCCCTTGAACGCGTCGTCGGACTGGCGGTGGATGTCACGCAGCTCGGCGATGTGCAGAGGAGCCCCGACCCGTCCGAGATCCAGCAGGCCGTCCGAGCGGATCGCACCGGCATCCGCCCGTGGACCCGCCCACACCTGCGCGTCGAAGAACCAGAACGAGCGGTAGTGGTCCTGGATGTAGCGCAGCTCGTCGCCGCGGGGCGGCACGGGCGAGAGCTGATAGGGGTCCCCGAACATGACGACCTGCACGCCGCCGAACGGCTCGGACCGGCGACGCCGCGCCTGCCGGAGCGACCGGTCGATCGCATCCATGACGTCGGCGTTGACCATCGAGACCTCGTCGATCACGAGCGTGTCGATGGCGTTCAGGATCTTGCGCGTGGCATCCGTCTGCTCCAGCTCGCTGTCGGCGATGAGGCCGATCGGCAGCTTGAAGAGGGAGTGGATCGTCTGCCCGTCGACGTTCAGAGCGGCGACGCCCGTGGGCGCGCAGACGGCGATCTGCTTGTGCGTGTTCCAGGCCAGGTGCTGCAGCAGCGTCGACTTGCCGGTGCCGGCACGGCCGGTCACGAAGACGTGCTCGCGGGTGTCCTCGATGAGGCGGAAGAGCGCGTCCTGCTCGGCAGACAGGGGCGGCGTGCTCACCGGAACCATGCTAGCTACCAGCGGGGCTTCATAGACTGAGCGGGTGGACGACGTCGGGGGCGGGGTGGATGCCGCGGTGCAGGATGCCGCGGGTGTCCCAACGCGCACCGAGACCGTCAAGGGGCCGCGTCGTCGCAGGCGCCTGGCGTTCGATCTGACGGTCCTCGGCGTGGTGGGCGTCCTGCTCATCGGCGCGCTGGGCGCGACGGCGGGGGTGCTGTACCGGCAGCTCTACAGCCCGACGGCGTTCGTCCTCGACTACCTGGACCTGCTCGCGGACGGTCGTGCCACCGACGCGCTCCTCGTCCCCGGGGTGTCGGCGACCGCGTCCACGCTGGCCGCAGCCGACCTGCCCGGCGACGCGAGCGGAGCGCTGCTGCGCAGCGACACGCTCACCCCGCTGTCGGACGTCGAGGCGGTGTCGGAGACGACCGGCGACGACGGCGTGACTCGGGTGACGGTCTCCTACCGCGCCGCCGGCCACGCGGGCGAGACCACGTTCGAGGTCGAGCGCGACGGCGAGGACGGCATCCTGCCGCGCTGGCGCTTCGCGGAGAGTCCGCTCGCCGTCATCGAGCTCGCCGTGCGCGGGTCGATGCAGTTCGACGTCAACGGCTTCGAGATCGACAAGCGCCAGGTGTCGCCCGACGGCGTCGACGCCGATCCGCTCGAGCCGATCCCGCTGCTTGCCTTCTCGCCCGGGCTGTACTCGATCACCGTCGACACCGCCGCGACCACCAGTCCAGGGGTCGCGGTCCTGTCCGACACCCCGCTCGCCGACATCCCTGTGTCGTTCCAGGCCGAGCCGACGAAGGACTTCATCGAGGTGGTGCAGAAGGAGGTGGATGCCTTCCTCGCCGACTGCGCGACCCAGCAGGTGCTGCAGCCCACCGGATGCCCCTTCGGCTACTACGTCCGCAACCGCATCGTCGAGCCGCCGTCCTGGTCGATCGAGGAGAACCCGGTCGTGACCCTTGAGCCCGACGGCGCGGGGTGGGCCATCACCCGCACGCAGGCCGTCGCGAAGATCGATGTGCAGATCCAGTCGATCTTCGACGGCTCGGTCTACGACGTGACCGAGCTCGTCCCGTTCTTCTTGACGGGGACGATCACGATCCTCCCCGACGGCACCGCCTCGATCGCCGTCTCCGCAGCGGACTGAGCGGCCCGGGTCAGCGACGTGCGGCGTCGCGGGCGTCGCGCTCGGCGATCTTCGCCAGGCGGGCGTTGTACTCGGCGAGCTCCGCGTCGCCGGTGCGCTCGGCGTGACGATCGGCGGATCGCTGTCGCCGCTCGTCCGACCGGCTCCACTGCACCGCGACGACGATCGCGAGGATGAGGGTGGGGATCTCTCCGATCGACCACGCGATGCCGCCGCCGAGGTACTGGTCGGCGAGCGGGTCGAGGCCCCACGTGCGCCCCATCGAGCCGAACCACTCGGCGACGAACAGCCCGGACGACATCATGATGGCGATGCCGAAGAAGGCGTGCATCGCCATGACGCCGATGAGGGTGAGCAGGCGTCCGGCGTGCGGCAGGCGGTACGGCACCGGATCGATGCCGACGAGCGAGAGGACGAAGAGGTATCCCGTGGTCAGGAAGTGGACGATCATCCACTCGTGTCCGAGGTGCTCGTAGAGCGTCCATCTGAAGAGGTCGGTGTAGTAGAAGGCCCACAGCGACACGATGAACAGGGCCGCCGCCACGAGCGGGTGCGTGATGACGCGGGCGTACGGGCTGTGGACCGCCCAGAGGATCCACTCGCGGCCGCCGCGCGTGCCGTCGTCGCGTTTGCGGATCGCCCGTGAGGCGAGCGTCACGGGCGCTCCGAAGACGAGGCACATGGGGATCGCCATCGACAGCAGCATGTGGCCCACCATGTGCATGCTGAAGAGGTAGTCCTGGTAGGCGTTGACGGGTCCGCACGTCACGTACAGCAGCAGCAGGAGCCCGAAGACCCACAGCACGGTGCGCCACACCGGCCAGCGGTCGCCGCGCGCCGCGAGGCGGCGGACGCCCGCGAGGTAGAAGAACAGCCCGAAGCCGACGGCGAACGCCCAGAGGAGGTCGACGTCCCATTGGGTGACGTAGCGGGTGAGGGTCAGCTCGGGCGGCAGGACCGATCCCGTCAGCACTTCCGCCGGGGTCGAGTCAGTCGGCAGGGCGGTGTCGACCGGGGGCGGTGTGACCGACAGGGCGACGGCGGCGCCAGAGGCGATGCCCATGAAGGCGACCTCCACGCCGACCAGCAGCCAGAAGCGCGCGGCGGTCGCGGCATCCCGGATGCGGGAGATCAGCCGGCGCCGGTAGAACGCACCGAGCACGCCCATCGCGATGAGGGCCGCGACCTTGACCATGAGGAGTGCGCCGTACGGCGAGAAGAGGTGCTCGAAGGTCACGATCCCGACGACGGCGCGTGCGATGCCCGACAGGGTCACGACGACGAAGGCGGCGAGCGCGATGCTCGAGTAGCGGCCCAGCACGTCGGCGAGGCGGTCGCGGCCGAGCACCGGGCGCAGGAGCACGATCAGCAGCAGGCCGCCGAGCCAGGCCGCGGCGGCGATGATGTGCAGCGCCAGCGAGGTGACCGCGGTGTTGTGGTTGGCCTCGCTGCCGGTGTGTCCGGCGGTGGCCATCGGCACCATCGCAGCGACCGCGAGCAGCCCGACCAGGAGGGTCGGCAGCCAGCCGCGCACCGCGAAGGTGAGCACGGTGAGCACCGCGGCGGCGATGGTGGTAAGCAGCCACGCGCGCCCCGGCTCGGTGTCCACGAGGAACCGCCCCAGCTGGGCACCGAAGGCGGCGTCGGCGCTGACCTGGGTCGGGAAGGAGTTCTGGAACGTGAGATACGCCGTGGTCCCCGCAGCGAGGGTGAGGATCGCTGCGCCGGCGGAGGCGGCATCCAGCGCCAGGTCGAACTCGCGGGTCCCCGCGACGAGGGCGAAGAGGGCGAGCACGAGCGAGCCGACGAGCAGCGCGGCCGACAGGTTGACGACCAGCTCGGCGAGGGGCAGCCCCCACCGCACGAGCGGCCCCGGATCGCCGATGACGAGCGGCGCGGATCCGCCGCCGAAGGCGAGCCCGGCGATGAGCGCGAGCAGCGCCGTGCCCACGAGGATCGCAGGCCCGGCGAGGCGGAGGGCGCGCGGGTTCACCCGTCAAGCCTACGCGCGAGCAGGTGGGGGAACGCCGAAGGGGGATGCCTCGCGGCATCCCCCTTCGTACGTCTGCAGCGACTTACTTGACGGCAGCCTTCAGCTTCGAGCCGGCGCTGACCTTGACGCGCTTGCCGGCGGGGATGTTGATCTCGGCACCCGTCTGCGGGTTGCGGCCCGTGCGAGCGGAGGTCTCGACCTGCTCGAACGCGATCCAGCCCGGGATCGAGACCTTCTCGCCCTTGGCGACAGCCTCGGAGACGGACGAGAACAGGCCGTCGACGACGCGCGAGACGGTGGCCTGGCTCTCGCCGGTGGCGCTGGCGATGCTGGCAACGAGTTCGGTCTTGGTGATGGCCATGGTGCTCCTCCAGACGGCGGATCGCCGTCTTCAGTTACTCGGACCGACGGGGTGACCGCCGGCTGGTCGATGCGACCGGTCCCGAATATACCCACGAACCGCGGAATTCCGCGGATTCATGGCGTCTCGAAGCAGATTGCCCCGGCGTGTCGCGTGTCAGATGTGGTTTTTGGGGCTCCTGAGGTCAAATCGGCCGGATTCCGCGGAATTCCGCGGAGGGGGTTGCGTTCGCGGACCGTTCTCCGGATGGATGCCACCGCAGCCGCCCGCGCACCGCGTCGCCGCCCCGTCCGACCGGAGAACGGGCCTCAGCGGCGTGCGAACCCGTCGGCGGCGTCGCAGGCGAGCTGCACGGATGCGGACCCGCCGTGGCCCTCGTCCTCGAGGACGTGCAGCCGACTGCCCGGCCAGGCGCGATGCAGACGCCACGGGGTGATCGCCGGACCGCTGACATCGCGTCGACCGTGGATGAGCACGCCGGGGATGCCCGCGAGCCGCTCCATCCGCTCGAGGATGGGGACCTCGAGGAAGCAGTCGTGCGACCAGTAATGGGTGACCAGCGTCGCGAAGTTCTCGCGGACTCGGGGATCGTCGTGCAGCGGGCCGGGGCCCACCCAGGGCGACAGGGCGATGTGCGCCGACTCCCACGCATCCCACGCGTCGGCCGCGCGGGTGCGGACCGCCGGGTCGGGGTCGCGCAGCATCCGTGCGTACGCCTCGATCACGCGTTCGCCGGGCGGGACGAGCTGGCCCAGCCGTTCGCGGGCCTCCGGGAAGATGCGTCCGACGCCGTCGCTGATCCAGTCGATCTCGTCGCGCGCGCCCGAGGTGACGGCGAGCAGGATGACCTCGCTCACGCGTTCGGGGTGCTCCTGGGCGTACGCGAGGGCGAGGGCCGAGCCCCACGAGACGCCGTACATGAGCCAGCGGTCGATGCCGAGGTGCTCGCGGAGCGCCTCGATGTCGGCGATCAGAGCGGGTGTGGTGTTGGCGTCGAGGTGCGCGAGATCGTCGATCGCCCACGGCGTGCTGCCGCCGCATCCGCGCTGGTCGAGACCGACGATCCGGTACTGCTCCGGATCGAACACCCGTCGGTAGCCGCCCTTGCCGAGGCTGCCGCCGGGACCGCCGTGCAGATAGAGGGCGGCGCGGCCGGAATCGGCGCCCGACACCTCCCAGTGCAGGCGGGCACGGTCCGGGCGGTCGAGCATGCCCGAGGCGTGGGGTTCGATCGGCGGGTGCACGTCGGGCACGCTACCAGCCGGACCGACCGCGACCAGCGCTGTCAGAGGCGGCGCAGGGCGGCGACGACCTCGTCCTCCCAGCGGCGCGCGGCCGGGAGGGCACCGACATAGAGCGGGGTGTCGTGGGTGACCCCGAGATAGCGCGTCGCGCTGGCGTCGACGCCGGCGGCGCGGAGCTTCGCGGCGTAGGTCGCGCCATCCCGGCGGAGGGGGTCGTACTCGGCGGTGAGGATGACCGCAGGCGGCAGGTCGGCGTGCGACGACGCGCGCATCGGCGACGCGTATGGATCGTGCGCGCGTCGCCGGTCGCCGAGGTAGGTGGTGGCGACCGAACGCAGTTCGCGCAGCGCGATTGCAGCGGGGACGCCCAGCGCATACGTGGCCCGCAGGTCGATCCACCGGCCGGTCAGGTCGGTGACCGGGACCTCGAGGATCTGCAGCTCGGGCTGCCTCGTGCCGCGGTCGCGGTTCATGAGTGTGAGGGATGCCGCGAGGCATCCGCCCGCCGACGCACCGTTCAGGCCGATCCGGCTCGGATCGATGCCGAGCTCATCCGCGTGCGCGTGCAGCCACGTCCACGCCGCGTGCACCTGCTCGATCTGCGTCGGGTACCGGTGTTCAGGCGCGAGCGAGTACCCGACCGAGACGAGCACGACGCCGGAACGGTCGGCGCGACGGCGGCACGAGGCATCCGCCGTCGGGTAGTCGATGCCCCCGATGCGGAACGCTCCGCCGCCGATCACCAGGCACGCGGGTGCCGGAGTCTGCGCGGTCGCGGGGCGGTAGACGCGGACGCGGACGTCGGGGTGCCCCGGGACGGCGATGGTGTGCTCGCTCGTCTGCATGTCGGGGCCCGGGGTGCCTGCGGTGCGCAGCTCCATGCGGTCCCAGTTGAGTGCCGCGCGGCGGTGTCGCTCGCGCGGGGAGAGCGGCGTCGCGGCCTTCTTCCCCGGGGCGGATGCCGGGGCCGCAGCCGGCGCGGATCGGAACCGCGCGGTCAGCTCGGTCGACGCCTTCTTCGCGAGGTACCGACGGTGCGTGCGCAGCCGTTCGCGGAAGAACGGGTCGAGTGGCATGCGGCTCCCTCCGATCGTTCGAGGATAGCCACCCAGCTCGCGCGTCGAGGCAGGGGCCGGCTCCACCTCACTCGATCCACTCGACCGCAGCCGCCAAGCCAGCCCGTGCAACGATGCGGCATGACCAGAAAGAACACCCTTGCCCTGCTTCTCGGTGTCGTCGCCGCCGTGTTCGGTGCGTTCGTGATCGCAGCCGCGACGATCGGGACGACCCACGACTCGCCGATCGCCGGAACCTGGCTGCAGGCAATCATCATCGCGCTCGGTGCCGGGTTGGTGATCGCAGGGACCGCGACTGTCGGGATGGCCGTCGCCCGCAGCCAGAGGGCCGATTCTGCGTCTGACTCCTGACCTGACGAGGTGCCCGCGCCGTATCGCTACTTGCGACTGACCCAGACGTTCTCCGAGATCATGTCCCGGACCTCCCCTCCGCGGTGGCTGAGATCGGCCGCCACGCTGGCGCTGTCACTGATCCGGATGGACACGGCGTCTTCTTCGCACTCAATGCCCTGCCACACGCCGCCGAGGACGAGCGACAGGCACAGCGTGTCAGCATCGTCGGATCCGCGGGCCAGGTAGACGTCGTACGCATCGGCCTTCCCGACGTAGCGAAGCGTCGCCACGTCGACATCGTCCGCAGACCCCTCGACAACGGAGTCCGGGCGATCCTCCGCAGTCTGCTCCCTCGCGAACTCCGCGGGCGCGCACGCCGTCAATATCACAGCGGTCACGGCAAGCGCGGGCACGACGAAGCGGCGTGAGCTCATGACCCGGAATGTACACGGCGACTCGCCTCGAATGCCGAGTTCTTGGCGCATTATCGGAGCACGACGGCGAGCGCCGCGAGGACGCACACGGAGAGCCGGGATAGCACCCTGGCCCGCTCGAGAACGCTCCGCTAGCCTCACCGCATGACCACCCACCCCGACGCGCGGCGGGCACCCGCACGAAGCGAGGAACTGGGCCTCCTCTACGGGCTCACAGGAGTCGCCTTCGCCGTCGGCCTGGTCCTTCTGCTCGTCGGCCTCATCGACACATCGCCGGGCTGGGACGACGCCGCGGGCGAAGCGGCCCGGCGCGGCGCGCAAGTGGTGTGGGGCGTCGGCGTGATGGCGCTCGGCTTCGTCAGCCTGGTGGGAGCTCTCGTGCTGAGCGCGATCGAGAGGATGCTCGCCGCTCCGCGGTGACCGCGCGTCAGTCCTTCTTCCGCCCGAGGCGCTTCGCCCACCCGGCCAGGCTGATCGCGTTCTCGACCGTGCCGCCCGTGACGTACCCCGCGACGAGACCGCTGAACTCGCGGTAGCACGCGTCGCAGAGCGTGCGGGTCGCCGTCTGCTGACCCTGACCCCGGAGCCGATTCCGACACTGATCGCACCTGTCTCCCATGGCGCGAGCCTCGCAGCGTCGATCGGTCCACGCAATGCCGATTCCGCGCCCATCACTCGCCGCAGGGGTCCTCTCCGAACGAGGCGTAGTACTCGTCGAGGCTCTCCAGCCCCACCTCCGCGCGCCGTGCGTCGACCTCCTCCGGGTCGATCAGACCGATGGCGGGCTCGAGTCCGTCTGGTCCACACGACACCTGCGTGCCGTACACCTGAGGCTTTTCCCGACCGGAAAGGACGCGGTCTTCGAGGTAGGCGAGGTTCGCGGGTGTGGCGTTCTCGCGCTCGACTTCTGCGCGCAGCAGCTCGACGGCAGTCGCCTGGAAGTCCGGATCGAGATCGGAGTGCTGCGCGATCAGCCAGGCGGCATCCTCCCCGTCCTCGCCGACGTCATCGAAGCCCGGCCACCCGCACTGGGCGATCATGTCCCGCAGTCGATCGGTGCGCTGCTGGTCCGACTCCGGGTCGTCGCCGCCGGTGCGGCCAAGCTGATCGTGCTCCGCCATCGTGAGGAGTGGGCCCCGCAGCGCGTCGCCGCATCCGCCCGCCCAGTCCGGGGTGTCGGACGCCGTCGGAGAGGCAGAGGCTGACGCCGTCGGCGCAGTCTGCGCCGGGGAACATCCCGCCAGCAGCGCGCACAGCATCAGAGGCATCCACACCGCCCGTTGCGCGCGCATGCGGACATTGTTCATCGTCGGGGCGTCGTCGTCGAGACTCCCCGCGAACGACGAAGCCCCCGTCCGAGGACGGGGGCTTCATACGGATGCTGTCGCTTACCAGCTCGACTTGGTGACACCGGGCAGCTCGCCACGGTGCGCCATCTCGCGGAAGCGGACACGCGAGATGCCGAACTTCGACAGGTGGCCGCGGGGGCGTCCGTCGATGGCGTCGCGGTTGCGCAGGCGGACCGGCGACGCGTTGCGGGGAAGCTTCTGCAGGCCGACGCGGGCGGCCTCGCGGGCCTCGTCGGTCGCGTTCGGGTCGACGAGGGTCTTCTTCAGCTCGGCACGCTTCTCGGCGTAGCGAGCGACGACGACCTCACGCTGCTTGTTGCGCGCGATCTTGCTCTTCTTGGCCATGCGATCAGCGCTCCTCTCGGAATTCGACGTGCTTGCGGATCACCGGGTCGTACTTCTTGAGCACGATGCGGTCGGGGTTGTTGCGGCGGTTCTTGCGCGTCACGTAGGTGTACCCCGTGCCGGCGGTCGAACGCAGCTTGATGATCGGACGGACGTCCTGAGCCTTCTTCGCCATTAGAGCTTCACACCCTTCGCGAGGAGGTCCTTCACGACCGACTCGATGCCGCGGGCGTCAATGACCTTGATGCCCTTGGCCGAGACGTTCAGCGTGATCTTGCGACCAAGCGAAGGAACGAAATAGGTCTTCTTCTGCACGTTCGGGTCGAAGCGGCGCTTCGTCCGGCGGTGCGAGTGCGAGATGTTGTGACCGAAGCCGGGAACTGCTCCAGTCACCTGGCACACTGCTGCCATGGTGATGTCTCCTTAGTACCGTGAAGCCGGACGGCCCCACCCAAGATCCCTTGTCTGCACCCCGCTTCCGGACACAGCTCGAGAGCCGTCTTCTGGAGGTGGGATGCGAACTGCGTGCTGGAGTGCGCGCAGACGAAGAGTCAGTCTAGCACGGCCGGGCGTGTCGCCCTGATTCAGGCCGACTCGGCCACCGCGGCGACGGCCTCGGGGAACGTGAGCTCGGGGTCGTCCATGAGGTGCGCCGTCACCGCCGCGTGCGCGCGCGTGTACGGCCCGCCGGTCGCGAGCGCCCAGTCCACCTGCGGGCGTGCCGGCTCGCCGATCGTCGCGAACGCCTCGCTGAGGCTCCGGCGGGTGTCGTCCTCGCCGCGTGCGAACTGCGTCGCCAGGACATCGGCCAGAGCGGATGCCTCGACTGCCGGCACATGCCGCGCCGCGGTGCGCCACGCGGTGCGCGCGACGGTGTCGTCGGCATCCGTCAACAGCTCGGTCGTGACCGTCGGCCAAACGCGCGAGCCGCCGATCTTCGACATCGTGTGCAGCGCCTGCGCACGCACCTGCGCGCCGCGGGAGCGGAGCTCTCCGATCAGCAGGTCGAGCACCTCGTCGGCGTCATGTCGGGTCAGCGCCCACGTGAGCATCTCGCGAACCAGGAACTGCGGCTCGATCCGGCACTGCGCCACGAGCACCGGGATGTACTCCGACCGCGGGTGCGTCCCCGCCGTCATGGCGGCCTGCACGCGCGACGACGGATCGAGCGACGCGAGGGCGGCCTCGAGCCGGGCGGCGGCGTCGATCGGAGCGTCGGTCATGGGGATCACCTCACGGGGTCGGGCGGGATGCGGCATCCCACCCCGTCCTGAACGTCAGGGCATGCGCGGGTGTTCCCGTGCGTTCGCGAGGGGATGCCGCGTCGCGAGGAGCGAACCACGGCATCCGACCCTCGGGAACCGTCATCTCCTCGCGAAGCCTTCGCGAAGCCCCGCGTCAGCGCGCGGCCTCGCGCGCGCCGCGGCCCCAGCGGAAGGCCGACACCGTCGGGTCGCCAGCGATCCAGAACCGCCACGGGAAGGCATCCGTACCGGCCACCCCCGCGACACCGACGCGCGGCCCCGCCTCGACACCGACGAGCGGCGAGGCGGGCAGGTGCAGTCGCGCGATCGCGCCGGCGCGCTCGTCCCCCGTCACGGCGTCGATGCCGTCGTGGACCGGATGCCGCAGCCCCACCGCGTCACCCAGGCGCCCCGGCCCTCGGGCCAGATCACGCGCGAGTCGCGCCGCGGGCCGGCGGGCGTGCGCGGCATCCTGCCCTTCGATCACCTCGGCGCCGCGCAGCAGGATTCCGCCCGCGACCCCGTCGGGGCCGCACACGACGTTGACGCACGAATGGATGCCGTGACTGAGGTACACGTACAGATGTCCGGGTTCGCCCCACATCGTCGCGTTGCGGGCGGTCGGGCCCATCCGCGCGTGCGATCCAGGGTCGGGCACCGGTCCCGTGCCGCGGCCGTGGTACGCCTCGACCTCGGTGAGCCGCACCGCGACGACATCGCCGCCCACCTCGACGCGCAGCACGCCGCCCAGCAGGCGCGGCGCGACCTCGGCGGGCAGACCGGCCAGCGCCTCGCGCGTCGCCGGCACGAGGCCCGTCACAGGCTCGGCCCCCGGCGGCACCACGACAGATCGAAGCCGCGGATCGCGACGACCTCCGAGCCGTCGAGGGTGTAGATCCGCGTCTCGATCTGCTCGGGCAGCGGGAGCAGGTAGCCGTCGTACGTGTTCGACACGACGTCGGGTGCGACGGTCACCGCTGCGTACCGGCCGCTCGGCGACACGCACGTCTGCAGCAGGCCGTCGGTCGGCGCGATCTCGGCGATGGGTGTGGCCCGACCGTCGGCATCCACCTGCGTCAGCGTCGTGGACAGCGGGGTCAGCCCGTCGAGGGGCGTCAGCGCCCGAAGGGTCGACCCGTCGGCGAGCGCGAGGATCTCGCCGGTCTGGCCGAGCGCTTCGTCGGTGGGCGGCAGGGCGGATTCCTCGCCCGTGGTGAGGTCGACGACCGCCGGGCCGTCGACGCGCTCGATGAACGCCGTGGTGCCGGCGATGTCGTCGATGCCGGTCGCGTTGCCGAGCTCGACCGGGTCGGAGCCGTCTGCCGCGATGAGGCTGAGGGCGCCGTCGAAGGTGAGCATGAGGATGCTGTCGGTCCCCGGCACGAACCACCAATCCTCGACCCGTGCGTCACCGCCGGTGCGCGCGACCTCGACCGGGTCCGCGTGGGGGTCGGCGGTCGACCCGGTGAACAGCAGGCTCTCGCGGCCGCCGTCGGCGGAGATGTCGGCATCCGTGAAGGTGTACCCGATCGTGTTGCCTCGCTCGGCGCTCTGCAGGTTCGTGACGAGCCCCTCGCCGGGGAGGGCGAGTTCGCGCGGTGCGGACCCGTCTGTGCGGGTCACGACCAGGTGCGACACGTCGTCCTCGAGCGTCGAGATCACCAGGTGCCCCGCGGTGGCGCGGAAGTCCTCGATGTGCGGGTGCGTGAAGACGGGCTCGGCGTCGCCGGCCAGGTCGACGCGGAAGACGGTGTCGTCGTCCTCCCCCCGCTGCAGCACGTAGCCGTGCAGCCGCGGGGTCGTGAACTCCTCGTCGATTACGGATGCCGGGCCTCCCCCGACACCGGTCACGCCGTCGATCCGGACGGCGTAGGTCGTCTCGTCCCAGAGCGGATCGGTGAAGCGGATGCCGACGCTGCGTCCCGAGGTGTCGACGGTGAAGGATGCCGCCGGTGTCACGGTGACCTGCGAGGCATCCACCTCCTGCAGCGACTGGGTGGTCTCGAAGATGACCCGCGCGCCCGCGGACGTGACGGCCGCAGACGGGTCGGACTCGACGGACGTGACCCGCGGTCCCTGCAGCGTCGTGACGATCGCGGCGACGGCGGCGATGACGGCCAGCACGGCGACGACCGCCACCAGGCGCAGCGAGAATCCGCGGGCCTGTCGCTTGCGGCGGCGGGCCCGGCGGTCGTCAGAACTCATACGGGTCCTCGGGCTCGTCGATCTGCTCGACCGTGGCCGCCTCGACGCGCAGGTCGCCCCCGACGTCCCGGATGGTGCCGGTCACGGTGACCCACTGCCCGCCGTCGGGGATGTCGTCGGTCTGCACCGGGAGGCTGGCCGGCTGCGCGTCGATCACGCAGTGCGTGATGATCAGCCGGGTGAGGTCGAAGCCCGACTCCCCTGGCGCGACGAACCCGGTGAGCTCGATCTCGGTGCCGTCGAACGCCTCGGGGTCGGTCGCGGTCGCGAACACGCTCGCCCAGTCGCCGATGCCGAACGACCCGGTGTCGCCGGTGATGGCGAGCGCGACCGTGTCGGCGCCCTGGAACAGCGGCGCCGCACCCGTGTCGCGCGACATGGCGAGCTCGGCCGAGAGGGTCGCCGGCGGCGTGACGAGCATCGTCCCCGCCACACCCAGCGCGAGCGCGCCGCCCGCGACGGTCGCGATCGCGCCGACGAGCTGGCGGCGCGGGCGGGGAGCGTGGTGGGGGTGGGCGTGGTGGGCGTGGGCGTCGTGGGCCCCGGCATCCGCACCGGATTCGGAGATGTGCGACGGATTCGGATCAGACAGCGCGTTCCGGTCCGGATCCGGCGACGATCTCCGAATCCGCGACACCGGCGCAGACGCGTGATCGTCGCCGTGGTCGTGCCCGTGGTCCTCGGCCGCGCCGAGCGGCAGCAGCACGCTCGCGACGGACCCCGCCAGCGCGAGCACGGCCATCGAGACGGCGAACCACGCGGAGTCGGGGTTGATGTAGAGGCCGAGTCGGCCGGTGACGGCGAGGGCGACGGTCACGGCGGCGATGAGGGATGCCGCACCGACGCCCAGCATCCGGAACCAGACGGTGTCACGCAAGGAGGTTCACCACCCCGCCGATCGCGGCGGCCGCGAGGATCACGGCGACCACCAGCACCCCCAGCACCCGCGTGCGGAACGTCGTGCGCAGGAGCGCGAGCATCTTGACGTCGACGAGCGGCCCCACGAGCAGGAACGCCACGATCGCGCCCGGCGTGAACGTCGAGGCGAACGACAGTGCGAAGAACGCGTCGACGTTCGAGCAGATCGCGACCACCATCGCCAGCAGGATCATCGCCGCGATCGACAGCGCCGGGTTCGAGCCGATCGACAGGAGCACGTCGCGCGGGATGAGCACCTGCACGGCGCCCGCGAGCGCCGACCCGATGACGAGCGCCGGCATGACGGCCCGCAGCTCGACGACGAACTGCGCGAGGCTCCGGCGCCCCTTGCCGCCGCTCGCGCCCTGCTCGGCGAGACACGCGTCGCGGAACCGGTCCGTGAGCAGGGAATCGGGGTCGGGATGCCGGCTGTACAGCCACCCGATGACGTTGGCGATGAGGTAGCCGCCGAGCAGCCGGGCGACGAGGACGCCGTCGTCGAAGCCGAACGCCTGGTGCGTCGTGATGATCACGATCGGGTTCACGATCGGTGCCGCGATGAGGAAGGTCATCGTCTCGGCGACCGAGAAGCCGCGCATCATGAGGCCCCGCGCGAACGGGACGTTGCCGCACTCGCACACCGGAATCAGCATGCCGAGCAACGACAGGACCGCGCGGCGGGCCCAGGCGTTCCGCGGCATCCAGCGTTCGATGACCCCCGGCGGCACCCACACCTGCACGACGATCGACAGCACGACCCCGAGCACGACGAACGGCAGCGACTCGATGAGCACGCTCAGCGAGAGGGTCAGCCCGTCCTGTGCACGCGTCGGCAGTTCGGGCGACGGGCTCCAGACGGCGACACCGACGAGCGCGAGCGCGGCGAGCGCCGCGATCGCGAGGGCGACGGTCGCACGGAGCGTCGACCCCCGCTCGGGGGTCGACGCGGGGCGGGATGCCGCGGGGCGGACCTCAGTCCGCACGGGCCCCGGCGGCCGCCTGCACGGCGGTGCACTCGGCGCAGGTGCCGAAGATGTCGACGACGTGCTCGGCCTGGGTGAAGCCGTGCGACGCCGCGGTGCGCTGCGCCCACGTCTCGACCTCGTCGGCCTGGATCTCGACGGCCTTGCCGCACACCCGGCAGATGAGGTGGTGGTGGTGGCCGGTGCTGGCGCAGGCCCGATAGATGGCCTCGCCCTCGGGCGACTGCAGTTGGTCGGCCTCGCCGGAGGCGGCGAGCGTCGCGAGCGCGCGGTAGACGGTCGCCAGGCCGATGCCGGTGTTCTCGTCGCGCAGCGCCGCATGCAGATCCTGGGCGCTGACGAACCCGGGGGCGTCGGACAGCGCCGAGCGGACGCGCTCGCGCTGCCAGGTGTTGCGCTGGGCCATGACCGGGATGTTACCCGTGCAGGTTGGCCGCGCGCTGGGCGCCGCCGGGGCGGACGCGGCGACCGGGGGCATCCGCCCGCTGCACGCGACCCCGCCGTGAGCCGACGATGCGGCAGACGAGGTAGATCGCGAACGAGATGGTGGTGATGTACGGGCTGACGGGGAGCGTGCCTGCGACGGCGAGCAGGATGCCGCCGACGGCCGACACGAATCCGAAGCCCGCCGCGAGCAGCGGCACCGCCACCGGACCGGTCGCGACCCGGACCGCCGCAGCAGCCGGGGTGACCAGCAGCGCCATGACCAGCAGCGCGCCGATGATGTGGACGGCGACCGCCACGGTGAGCCCCAAGAGCAGCATGAACGCGAGCGAGACGCCGACGGTCGGCACGCCCCGCGCGGCGGCGGACTGCGGATCGAGCGAGTCGAAGCGCAGCGGTCGCCAGATCAGCAGCAGCGCGACGAGCACGATCGCCGCGATCACGATCAGCCAGGTGAGCTGGCCGGACTGCACCGACACGATCTGCCCGGTCAGCAGGCTGAACCGGTTGGCGCTGCGTCCGTCGTAGAGCGCCAGGAACAGGATGCCGAGTCCCAGACCGAACGGCATGAGCACGCCGATGATCGAGTTGCGGTCGCGCGCGCGAGAGCCGAGCCACCCGATCAGCGCGGCGGCGACGATCGAGCCGACGATCGACCCCGTCACGACGTCGGCACCGATGAGGAGCGCCGCAGCGGCCCCGGCGAACGAGAGCTCGCTGATGCCGTGGACCGCGAACGCCATGTCCCGCTGCAGGACGAAGACGCCGATGAGCCCGCCGACGAGGCCGAGCACGGCACCCGCCCACACCGAGTTCTGCACGAGAACGAGGATCTCGCCGTAGACCGGCATCCCGCCGAACATGGCGTCGGCGACGTCGTCCCAGTTCATGCGTGGTCCTCGTGATGGTGGTGGGATGCCTCCGCGTCCGGCGCCCCCACGACGACGAGGCGGTCACCCGCGCGGAGCACGAAGACCGGGGCGCCGTACAGATCGGTGAGCACCGGAGAGGTGAGGACGTCCTTCGGCTTGCCGAGGGTGAAGCGGCCGTTCGCGATGTAGAGGATGCGGTCGACCTTGCCGAGGAGCGGATTGATGTCGTGGGTGACGAGGAGCACGGCGGCGCCGCCGCGGCGGTGCTCGTCGATGAGCTTCACGACGGCCTGCTGGTTGGCGAGATCGAGGCTCGTGAGCGGCTCGTCGCACAGCAGCAGGCGAGGGTCGTCGGCGAGTGCCTGACCGACGCGCAGACGCTGCTGTTCACCGCCGGACAGGATGCCCACGGGCTGGTCCGCGAATGCTTCTGCGCCGACCGCCGCGATGAGCTCGTCGACGCGCTCGCGATCCTTGCGGCGCGGGATCGGCGGACCGAACCGGTGCCCGCTGACACCCAGGGCGACGAGGTCGCGGCCCCGGAGCGCGGTGTCTCGAGGCAACGGTCGGGTCTGCGGCAGATAGCCGACCCCGCGGTTTCCGGCCCGCCGGACCGGCGCGCCCGCGACCAAGATCGACCCCTCGCTGAGGTGCTCGAGCCCGAGGATGGCGCGGAGCAGCGTCGTCTTCCCCGAGCCGCTCGGCCCGAGGACCGCGATGAGCTCGCCCGGCTGCACGTCCAGGTCGAGCCCGCTCCACAGCTCGCGCCCGCCACGGCGGAGCGCTGCACCCCTGATCTGCAGGGGCGGGACGTCGGGCCGGGTCACCGAGTCAGGCTACCGGCCAGCTCGTCGATGTTCTGCTGCATCCACTCGACGTAGGTGAGGCCGTCGGGCAGGAGCTCGGTGAACTCGAGGACCGGGATGTCGTTCTGCTCGGCCAGGTTCTGCACCTCGGTGGTCTCGGCGCCGCCGGTTTGCGCGTTGACGATGACCGTCCGGACCTCGCCCGAGTCGAGGATCTTCGTCGCCTCGAGCAACGTCGCCGGCGGCACGTCCTGACCCTCTTCGACGGCCTCGCTGAAGGCCTCGGGCGTCGCGTTCTCGAGCCCTGCGGCTGCCGTCAGGTAGAGCGGCACCGGCTCGGTCACGAAGATCTTCTCGCCGGCGTGGCCGGTCTTGATGTCCTCGAGGGATGCCTCGAGCCCCGCGATGTCATCGATCAGGGTCTTCGCGTTGGCCTCGTAGGTCTCGGCGTTCGCGGCATCCAACTCGCTCAGCTCGTGGGCGATGTCCTCGACCAGGTGCTCGACGGTGTGCGGGTCGTACCAGATGTGCTCGTTGAAGCCCTCGATGTGGTCGTGACCCGCCTCCTCGTGCGCGTGGTCCTCGCCCTCGGCGTGATCCTCCTCGGCGTGGTCCTCGCCCTCGGCGTGATCCTCCTCGGCGTGCTCGTCCCCGGCGTGGCCCTCGTTGCCGGGGAAGTCGTGCGAGAACTCGACGGCGGTGAGCACCGGAGCGTCGGTCCCGGTCGCGTCGACGAGGCCGTCGAGGAAGGAGTCGTACCCGCCGCCGTTCTCGATGACGAGGTCTGCCTGCGAGACGGTCAGCTGGTCGCGGGCCGACGCCTCGTAGGAGTGCGGGTCCTGCGAGAGCGAGTCGATGATCGAGGTGACCTCGACGTCGTCGCCGCCCACCGCGGCGGCGAGCGAGCCGTAGACATTGGTCGAGGCGACGACCTGCAGGCGGTCGTCGCCGCTCGTCGAGGCTGCCCCGGTCGCCGTCGCGCAGCCGGCGAGGACGAGGACGGACCCGGCCGTCAGGGCGAGGAGGGCGGGCACACGGGAGGTCATGCCGCCGATTCTACGCGGTGTTGATAATCGTTCTCAAATCGGACGCTTCCCGCGTCTCATTTCAGCGGGTCGTGACCCCAGTTCATCAACGAGTACCGCCAATCGGTGTCCTCGACGTCGCCCTTTGGCCGCTGCTTCGTGTGGCGCGCGACGTACCCGTGCACCTTCTTCATGTGGGCGTAGTCGGCATCCGTCAGGTCGTCCTTCTTCTTCCCCAGGATGCCGACGATCTTCCGGCCCGAGGCATGCCCCGTGGACTCACCACCACCCGACTTCTGTCCCACCGACTTCGACTCGTCGGTGTCGAGCCAGTGCTCGATCTCGCTCGCCGTCATGTTGACCGCATCATCGAAGTCCTTCTTCACCTGCTGCTGATCGTCATCGCTCATCCCGCGAGTGTCGTGGCCGCCGTACCGGCGCGCCACGGGGTTGCGCAAGAGCGCGGAACCGGGTTCGACCGGGTGTTATGGTCATCGCACCGGGCGGCACCCGCACCCCCGGCGTTCACCTTCCGGGAGTCCCCGCATGACCGAGCCGCTGACCTTCATCGTCTACGCGAGCACCGCGGCCGAGCCGTTCGATCACGACCGTCTCGTCGAACTGCTGACCGAGAGCCGCACGAACAACGCGCGCGACGACATCACCGGCATGCTCGTCTACCGTCACCCGGACTTCATTCAGATGCTCGAGGGCCCGGATGCCGCGGTCCGCGCCTTGCTCGAGCGCATCGGGCGGGATCCTCGCCACACCGACGTCCGCGTGCTCCTCGACGAGCAGGTCACCGAGCGCACCTTCTCGACGTGGTCGATGGGCTACGAGCCGACACCCGAGGGCGGCGACACCGACGCCGCGATCGACGCCCTCCAAGGCCCGGCCGATGCGCGTTCGACCCGCGAGTCGGCCGACGCGCTCGGTGGCTGGTTCCGCGATCGGGCGGGCGCCGGACGCGACTGACCGATCGGCGGAGAGGCGACAGGAGCGACCATGTCGACAGACGTACCGGGACTGCCCGGCGCCGAATGGACCCACGGCGAGGGTCACCTGCGCGTGGAGGGTGCTGACGTCATCCTCGTCGCCGACGCCGGCGTGGACTGGACGAACGACGCCGCGGGCGCGACCCCGCACCAGACCTCCACCAGCCTGTCGGTGGTGCCCCCGCATCCGTTCCAGTTCTCGGCGCTCGTCTCGGTCGACGGCCCGCGGACCACGTTCGACGCGGCCGCCCTGACCCTGTGGAGCGACGCCGACCACTGGGCGAAGCTCTGCTTCGAGTGCTCGCCTCAGGGCGAGGAGATGGTCGTCAGCGTCGTGACCGACACGTATTCGGACGACGCGAACGGCCCGATCATCACCGCCGGCGAGGTGTGGCTGCGGGTGGCGAGCATCGGCGAAGCGTACGCCTACCACTACTCGCTCGACGGGGAGACGTGGCACTTCGTCCGCCAGTTCCGGCTCGACGCCCCGAACCGGCTGCGGGTCGGAATCATGTCGCAGGCGCCGACGGGCGAGACCGCGGTCGCCCGCTTCTCCCGCATCCGCCTCGTGGCCGAGCAGCTCTCCGACGTGCGCGGCGGGAGCTGACCCGCTCAGTCGAGCAGGAGCGCGGGCTCCTCGAGCACCGAGGCGACGTCGGCGATGAACCGGCTGATGCCGTCGCCGTCGATGACGCGGTGGTCGAACGACCCCGACACCGTGGTCACGAAGCGGGGGCGCACCTCGCCGTCGACGACCCACGGCTTCTGCCGGATCGTGCCCATCGCGATGATGCCGGACTCACCCGGATTGATGATCGGGGTCCCGGCATCCATCCCGAAGACGCCGATGTTCGTAATCGTGAACGTGCCGCCCTGCTGATCGGCGGGCGTCGTCTTGCCGTCCCGCGCCGTGATCGTCAGCTTCTCGAGGGCCCGAGCGAGGCCGCGCATGTTGAGGTCCTGCGCGTCCTTCACGTTCGGGACGAGCAGGCCGCGCGGCGTCGCGGCGGCGATGCCGAGGTTCACGTAGTGCCGCATCCGGATCTCGGCGCCGTTCTCGGTCTCGACCCATGCCGCGTTGATCATCGGGGTGCGCCGGAGCGCCCAGATGACGGCCCGCGAGAAAATCAGGAGCGGCGAGATCTTCACGTCGGCGAAGTCCGGCGAGGCTTTCAGCCGCTTGACGAGCTCCATCGTGCGGGTCGCGTCGACGTCGGTCCAGACCGAGACGTGCGGCGCCGTGTAGGCGCTCGACGTCATCGCATTGGCGGTCGCCTTGCGGACGCCCTTGACGGTGATCGCCTCTTCACGGGCGTCGACGGGCGGCGCGGCCGGAGCGGAGACGGATGCCGAAGGTGCCGCGACGGGAATCGACCGCTCGCGCTCCTCGGGGATCGCCGGCGTCGCAATGTTGCGGAAGACCGACGCCTGCTCGGCGTGACGGACGACGTCCTCGCGGGTCACCTCGCCGGCCGCGCCGCTCGGGGACACGTCGGCCAGATCGACGCCGAGGTCGCGGGCGAGCTTGCGGATCGGCGGCTTCGCGACGACGCCCACCGCCTTGGTCACGGGCTTCTCGGCGGGCTTGCGGCGGCGCGACTTCACCTCGCCGCCGGTGCCGTAGCCGACGAGCACCGAGCCACCGGACTCCTCGGCCGGCTTCTCACCGTGCTCGGAGCGGCCGATGTCGGCATCCGGCTGCCCTTCACCACCGGCGATCGTGATGATGGCCGCGCCGACCTCGACCGTCGTGCCCTCGCCTGCGAGGATGTCGCCGACCGTGCCGCTGAACGGCGACGGCAGCTCGACGAGCGACTTGGCCGTCTCGATCTCGACGAGGACGTCGTTGACGTCGACGGTGTCGCCGGGCGCCACACGCCACTGGACGATCTCAGCCTCGGTGAGGCCCTCGCCGACGTCCGGCAGGTGGAAGGTCTGCGTGCTCATGTCATCTCCATCCCCGCGAGACTGCATCCGCGCGTCGAGACAGCGGCGTGACGCCGCAGTCTCGACGCACACGTGCAGTCTCGCGGACGTGAGGGGGTCGCGGGTACGGGAGGCATCGGCGGGGGTCAGTAGGCGAGGGCGCGGTCGACGGCCTCGAGGATGCGGTCCGCGTCGGGGAGGTACTGGCCCTCGAGCTTCGCGGGCGGGAAGGGGACGTCGAAGCCCGAGACCCGGAGGACCGGCGCCTCGAGCGCGAAGAACGCCTTCTCCATGACGGTCGCGGCGACCTCGGAGCCGACCGACACGTTGCCGGGCGCCTCCTGCGCGTAGACCATCCGGCCGGTGCGGCGGACGGACTCGATGATCGGCTCGTAGTCGATCGGGGCGAGCGAGCGGATGTCGATGACCTCGCACGAGGTGCCCTCGCCCTCGGCGAGCGCGGCCGCCTGCAGCAGCGTCGTGACCATCGCGCCGTGGCCGACGAGCGTCACATCGGTGCCCTTGCGGACGACGCGAGAGGCGTGCAGCGGGAGCGCGCGCTCGGCGACGTCGACCTCGCCCTTCATCCAGTATTTCGCCTTGGGCTCGAGGAAGATGACGGGGTCGGGCGACGCGATCGCGTCCTGGATCATCCAGTACGCGTCGTTCGGCGTCGACGGCGACACGACCCGCAGCCCCGGGGTGTGCGCGAAGTACGCCTCGGGGCTCTCCTGGTGGTGCTCGACGGCGCCGATGTGCCCGCCGTACGGGATGCGGATGACGACGGGGAAGTTCGCGGTGCCCTCGTGGCGGTTCGTCAGCTTGGCGAGCTGCGAGGTGATCTGGTCGAAGGCGGGGAAGACGAAGCCGTCGAACTGGATCTCGATCACGGGACGGAACCCGGCCATGGCGAGGCCGATCGCGGTGCCGACGATGCCGGACTCGGCGAGCGGGGTGTCGAGGACGCGCTGCGAGCCGAACTCGGCGTGGAGCCCCTCGGTCACGCGGAAGACGCCCCCGAGCGGACCGATGTCCTCGCCCATCAGCAGGACGTGGTCGTCCGCCGTCATCGCCGCGCGCAGGCCCGCGTTCAGCGCCTTCGCGAACGGCAGGGTCTGGATGTCGCTCACGCGTTCCCCTCCTCGAAGGATGCCTCGTACTCGGCGAGCCAGCGCTGCTGCTCCTGCACGAGCGGGTGGACGTCCCCGTAGACGTGGTCGAACATGATGCCCGTCGGGATGTCGCCGAGCGCGTTGGTGCGCACGCGCACGTCGTCGGCGTAGGCGGCGGCCGTGGCATCCACCTCGTCGAAGAAGGATGCCGACGCGCCCCGCGCCTGCAGGAACGCCCGCATGCGCGCGATCGGGTCGCGCTCCGCCCACGACTGCTCCTCGTCGCTCGTGCGGTACTTCGTCGGGTCGTCGCTCGTCGTGTGCGCGCCCATCCGGTACGTGAGCGCCTCGATCGCGCGGGGGCCGCCGCCGGCGCGCGCCTCGTCGAGGGCGAGCTTGCTGACGGCGTAGCTGGCGAGGACGTCGTTGCCGTCGACCCGCACCGATGGGATGCCGTAGCCCTCGCCGCGCCGGACGAGCGGCACGCGGGACTGCGTCGAGACGGGGACCGAGATCGCCCAGTGGTTGTTCTGCAGGAAGAACACCTGCGGCGTCTGGTAACTGGCCGTGAAGACCATCGCCTCGTGGACGTCGCCCTGGCTCGATGCGCCGTCGCCGTAGTAGACGATGACCGCCTCGTCCTTCTCGGGGTCGCCGGTGCCGGTGCGGCCGTCGAAGACGAGGCCCATGCCGAGGCCCGTCGCGTGCAGCGTCTGTGCCCCGAGGACGAGCGTGTAGATGTGCGTGTTCTGGTGCGCGGCCGGGTTCCAGCCGCCGTGGGTGAGGCCGCGCATGAGGCGGATGATGTCGATCGGGTCGACGCCGCGCGTCGTGACGACGACGTGCTCGCGGTACGACGGGAAGACGTGGTCGTGCGCGCGGGCCGCGCGCACCGAGCCGACCTGCGCGGCCTCCTGCCCGAAGGACGGCGGCCACAGGGCGAGCTGCCCCTGGCGCTGCAGGTTGGTCGCCTGCCGGTCGAAGGCGCGCACCACGACCATGTCGCGGTAGAACGTCTCGAGCTCTGCGTCGGTGAGGGCGTCGATCACGGGCAGATACCGCTCCGCGATCGGCGAGGGGGCGTACGAACCGTCGGCGGCGAGGACGCGGACGACGTCGGATGCTTCGGCCGGAGCCTCGAACGAGGGGGTCACCCTCCCACGCTAGACCCCGCCGTATGACGGGTTCTGCATGAGGTCGACAACGGATGCCGCGATTCGCCGTGCGGGAAGGACAACGGATGCCGCGCTTCAGCGCCGCTTCAGGACGCGCACGTCACACTGGGCGCATGCGTGTTCTGGTGGTCGACGACGAAGTGCGCCTCGCCGACGGCGTGCGGCGCGGACTCGAGGCCGAGGGGTTCGCCGTCGACGTCGCGCACAACGGCGTCGACGGGCTGTGGCGTGCGCGCGAGAACCGGTACGACGCGATCGTGCTCGACCTGATGATGCCGGGCATGAGCGGGTGGAAGGTGTGCGAGGCGCTGCGCGCCGAGGAGAACTGGACACCGGTGCTGATGCTGACGGCGAAGGACGGCGAATGGGACCAGGTCGACGCCCTCGACGCCGGTGCCGACGACTACGTCACGAAGCCCTTCTCCTATCCCGTCCTCGTCGCGCGGCTGCGCGCCCTGATCCGGCGCGGCGGCGTCGAGCGTCCCGTGGCCCTCGACGCCGGCGACCTGCGGGTCGACCCCGCGTCGCGGCGCGTGCACCGCGGCGACACGCCCGTCGAGCTCACCTCGCGGGAATTCGCGGTGCTGCTGCACCTCATCCGCCACAAGGGACAGGTCATCTCGAAGCGCGACCTGATCGAGGGCGTCTGGGACGACGACTTCGAGGGCGATCCGAACATCGTCGAGGTGTACGTCGGGCACTTGCGGCGCAAGCTCGACCGGCCGTTCGGTCGCAGCGCGATCGAGACGGTGCGCGGCGCCGGGTACCGGCTGGCGGCGAACGGTGGCTGAGCCGCGGAAGGGTCGGATGCCGCAGTCGCTCCGCGCGCGCATCACGGCGGCGGCCGCCCTCATCGTCGGCGTCGTCATGGTGCTCATGTCGATCGCCTTCGCCGCCGTGCTGAGTGCCGAGGTGCGCGACGCCACGATGCGAGCCGCCGAGACCCGCGCCCAGGAGATCGCCCTCCGCGTCGACGAGTTCGGCGCCGACGCCGTCGGCGACCTGGACGACGACATCGCGCAGGTCGTCGACGCCTCCGGGCGCGTGGCGGCGGCGTCGGACGACGCGGATGCCGGGCCGCTCCCCTCCGACCGCGGCGGCGAGATCGTGTCGTACGACGGCGAGCGCGTGCTCGTCGTCACGCAGGACCTCGACGACGACGGTCGCGGGCAAGACGACGACGATGACGACGACGGACCGTCGCGGGAGGGCGTCATCGTCCTCGCCGTCCCCGTGGAGGACGATGACGCGACGCTCGCGACCACGGGGTGGCTGCTGGCGGCATCCAGTCTCCTCGTCTTCGTGGTCGTCGCGGGCGTGACCTGGTGGGTCGTCGGGCGGGCGCTGCGTCCGGTCGAACGCATCCGGCGGGAGGTCGACGACATCACCGCGGACCGGCTCGACCGGCGCGTCGCCGAGCCGGCATCGGGTGACGAGATCGCGGCGCTCGCGACGACGATGAATCGGATGCTCGAGCGCCTCGACGCCTCGGCTACCGCGCAGCGGCGGTTCGTCTCGGACGCCTCCCACGAGCTGCGTTCGCCGCTCGCGACCATGCGCCAGCACGCCGAGCTCGCGCGCGCCCACCCCGATGCGACGACCCTCGACGACCTGGCCGACGTGGTGAGCGACGAGGGCCTGCGCATGCAGGACCTCGTCGACAGCCTGCTCGTCCTGACCCGCCTCGACGAGACGGCATTGCAACGCCGCGGCACCGTCGACCTCGACGACCTCGCCCTCGCCGAGGCGTCACGACTGCGGGCGGCCGGCGTGGCGGTCGACGCGACCAAGGTCGGCGCGGCGCAGGTGGCGGGAGACGAGCGGCTGCTCGGCCGCGTCGTCCGCAACCTCGCCGACAACGCGGCGCGGCACGCGGCATCCAGGGTCGCGTTCGGCGTCCGGGTCGACGGAGCGCAGGCGGTGCTCACCGTCGACGACGACGGCACAGGCGTCCCCGAGGCCGAGCGGGAGCGCGTGTTCGAGCGCTTCGTGCGCCTCGACGAGGGGCGGGCTCGGGATGCCGGGGGCAGCGGCCTCGGCCTCGCGATCGTCGCGGGCGTGGTGCGCGCGTCGGGCGGTACGGTCGCCGTCACGGACTCCCCGCTCGGGGGCGCCCGCTTCGAGGTGCGGCTGCCGGCCGCATCCGATTGAGACTCAGTCAGCGTGCTCGGGCGGCCAGACCACGCGGAAGCGCTCGAAGACGATCTCGTCGTCCTCCGTCCAGGTCGCACCGCGGGCCGCGCTGACACGGGTGAAGTACCGGCGGTGTTCGCGCTGCCAGCTCCCGAGTGACAGGTCGTCCTCCCCCTCGTCGGCGGCGAAGGCGGCGTCGACGCTCGCGAACGAGCCGATGCGGAGCTCGATGCTCCGGATGATCACGCGGGGCGCGCCGGCGCCGTCGCAGGCGATCCAGTGCGAGCCGATCCGCGGCACGGCGCCGCCGTCGAGGAGGTACTCGGCGACGAGCTCGGAGGTCGCCCGCTTCGCCCCCGTCAGCACGACCTCGAGCAGCTGATCGGCGAGGCGCGGACTGTCGCCGAAGTGCTCGATCGTGTACTCGGATCCCGCTGCCGCAGCCTCGGGGTGGGCCTCGGCGTAGGCGGCCCACATGCGTTCGGCGGCGTCTCGGTCGAGCGGGAAGGCGGCAGCGACGGGAGGGTTCTCGGGCATCCGTCGATCATGTCATCACCGCTTCCTGAAGACGGCTTCAGGCTGCTTCAGGAAGGCTTCAGTGCCCCCTCGGCATCCTGAGGGCATGAGCGAGAACACCAGCACCCCCGACCACACGCCCGCCGCCGACGCGAACGCGACGGCACCCACCCAGCAGTACGCGCCCGTCGCCGAGGCGCCCACCCAGAAGCCCGCGAAGCGCCGCGGCAAGACCGCCCTCATCGCCGGCGGAGCCGCGCTCGGCGCGATCCTGCTCGTCGGCGGCGGCGCTGCCATCGGCGCCACGGTCGCCGACGAGGACGACGACGACCGCCTCGGCGGTGTCGTCACCGGTCAGCAGACGGACGCCGATCAGGGCGGGACCGACCAGGGCGCGAACGGCCAGGGCACCGCCGGCCAGGGCACCGCCGATCAGGGCACCGGCGGCGGGGTCGATGCCGATGACGACGCGCAGGACGACGACGGCCCGTCGGACGCCCCGACCGCGGCCGCCGGCGACTTCGGCGCGGCGACGGCCGACGAGCTGGACACCATCGGCCAGGCGGCGAAGGGCGTCGCCGACGGCGAGGTCACGGCGATCGACGCGAACCGCGACGGCAGCTGGGACGTGACCCTGCGCGGCGCCGACGGCTCCGAGACCGAGGTCCTCGTGGGCTCGGACGGTCAGGCGGTCGTCCGCGAGACCGAGGCGGCGGACGGCGACGACCGGGCGCCGCAGAACGTCCTCGACGCGCGCACCCTGGCGACCATGGTCGACGCCGCGCTGGCCGAGCAGCCGGGTCGGATCATCGACATCGACGCCGACGACGACAACCGCTCGCCGTTCGACGTCTCGATCCTCACCGGCGACCGCCAGATCGTCGAGGTCACCCTCGACGCGTCGGGCACCGTCATCACGACCGAACTCGACGACTGACCGGATGCCGCAACGCGGCATCCTCCTCGCTCCAGGCGCGGGTCCTTCGGGATCCGCGCCTGCGCGCGTCCCGCCGACTCAGCGGCGCAGCGCTTCGCGAGGAGATGACGCTTCCCGAGGAGGAATGGCGCGGAATCCGACCGCTGGACGCGACATCTCCTCGCGAAGCGACTGGATCAGCACCGCGAAGCGACTAGATCAGCACCGCGAAGCGCCGTCGCGGGCAGCCGCGCGCACCGGGTCAGGCGGTCGGGATCACCCCGCGCTGCGCGAGGTCGCCGAGCCAGGCGAGGCTCGGCTTGGGCGTCCGCGCGAAGGTCTCGTGGTCGACGTGGATGAGCCCGAACGTCGGCCGGTACGAGCCCCACTCGTAGTTGTCGAGCAGCGACCAGTGCAGGTAGCCGCGCACGTCGAGGCCGTCGCGGAGCGCCGCCGACACACCCTGGAGGGCGCCGGTCGTGTAGTCGATGCGCCGGGTGTCGTCGGCCGTCGCCATCCCGTTCTCGGTGACGATCATGGGGATGCCGCCGGTCACCTCGTGGGTGTGGCGCAGCGCGTGCCCCAGGGCCTCGGGGTAGTACTCCCAGCCCGTGAGCGTGCGCTCGACGTCGTCGGGGAAGGGCACCGGGCCGTCGGGGCCGATGATCGTGCGCAGGTAGGACTGCACGCCGATGAAGTCGTCGTCGCGCGCCTGCTCGAGGTAGTAGTCCTCGCGCCAGTAGCCCCACTCGTCGCGCTCCTTCTCGTACCCGGGCACCGCCTGATACACCTGGTTCGCGACGGACCACCCGCTCTTCACGTGTCCGAGGCCCGACAGCACCTCCCGCGACGCGTGGTGGGCCTCGGCGATCACCTGCGCGACGTGCGGCGAGGGCCCCGGGAAGTTGACGCCCTGCTCGGTGTCGATCTTCGCCTCGGTCTGGTTGACCATCATGTTGGGCTCGTTGATCGTGACCACGTGCTCGACGTCGTCGAGGATGCTGGTCGCGGTCTCGGTGTAGCGGCGGAACCGGTCGACGACGTCGTCGGCGTACCAGCCGCCGTCGCGGCCCTGCCAGCGCGGCACCGTGAAGTGGTGCAGCGTCACGAACGGGGCGATGCCGGCATCCCGGCAGGTGTCGATCATGCGGCGGTAGTGGTCGAGCTGCGCCCGCGAGATCACGCCCTTCTCGGGCTCGATGCGCGCCCACTCGATCGAGAAGCGGTAGGTGCCGAGGCCCGCCTCGGCGAGCAGGCGGATGTCCTCGGGGTAGCGGTGGTACGAGTCGCACGCGTCGCCCGAGGGCTGCTCGACGGTGGTGTCGGCGGCGTGCTCGAACTCCCAGTGCGCGGTGTTGACGTTGCCGCCCTCGATCTGGTGCGCGGCCGTCGCGGCGCCCCAGAGGAATCCCTCGGGCGCGGGGGTCGTCGGTCCGGTGTGCGTCGTCATGCGGGGTTCCTTTCATCGGATGCCGCGGGTGCCGCGGCCGTGGTCTGGTCGAGCTCGACGACGGCGCAGCCGAACGCGTCGAGGTGGAGGGTGTCGCCGTCGAGTCGCGCGGCGTATCCGTGGACGAGGCGGCCGGCGGCATCCGGGACCGTCCGCGGCGTGCGCGAGGGGTTCAGCGCCACGAGGAGCGACCCGCCCCGCACGTAGGTGAAGGGATACGCCGTGGTGCGGACCTCGACGTCCGCCGACGCGGACAGCCGCGGGTCGCTGCGCCGGAGCGCGATCGCGTCGCGGACGAAGGTCAGGAGCGAGCCGGGGTCGCCCCGTTGATCGGCGACGGTCGGCCGCTCGGGATCGGGGTCCTCGGGCAGGTACTGCGAGGGGTGGATGCCGTCGCCCACCGCTCCCCACTGCATCGGCGTCCGCGACCCGGCTCGCTCGTAGCGGGGACCGAGCGAGGACCCCTCCAGCGGGCCGAGCCCGGGGACGTACCGCATCCCGATCTCGTCGCCGTAGTAGATCGACGGCATCGCCGGCCAGGTGAGCACGAGCAGCAGCGCCGCACGGGCCTGCGCGGCATCGCGGGGACCGCTGACCAGACGCGTGAAGTCGTGGTTCGCCGTCGGCAGCCCGACGACGCCGCCCCGGCCGTCGCGGGCGATGGCGCCCGAGGCCTCCCGCCAGGCGGCGACGAAGTCCGCCGCGTCGCCGGTGCCGTCCGCTCCGGCCCAGACCTCGGTCTGGTTCCACGCCTCGTGGACGGTGCCGGCGTTGTCGTTGAACAGCGACTTCAGCGGCCAGCCGTCGCTGTCGCCGCCGAACTGCAGGAAGAAGTCGCTGTGGAAGCCCGCCGGGATCGCCCGCGCGGGATCGCCCCACTCGGAGATGAGGATGCGGCCGGGATGCGTCGCGTCGAGGCGCGAGCGGATGTCGTTCCAGAGCTTCGCGGTCTCGACGTGGCCGGGGTCGTCCTTGACGAGCGAGGCCGCCATGTCGACCCGGAACCCCTGCACGCCGCGGTCGTACCAGCGGCGGATGATGTCGACGAGCGCGTCGCGGTTGCGCCGCGGCCCCTCGGCGTCGACCGGCTGCCGCCACGGCTCGTCCGGGTGGGTCCTGGCGTAGCCGAAGTTCAGCGCGGGCTGGAAGGCGAAGAAGTTCGGCTTGTAGAAGCCGCCGCGCGAGCCGGGGACCGGCTCGAACCCCTCCGCAGCCCGCTCGGAGAACACGTAGCGGCCGTCGTCGGGGTCGGAGACCGCGGTGCGGAACCAGGGGTGCTCGTCGGACGTGTGCCCGGCCACGAGGTCGAGGAGCACGGCGATGCCGCGGCGATCCGCCTCCGCGACCAGGCGATCGAGGGCCGCGTCGCCGCCGTACCGCGGATCGACGTGGTCGAAGTCGGCGACGTCGTAGCCCGCGTCGCGCATCGGTGAGACGAAGCACGGGTTGATCCACACCGCGTCGACGCCGAGCCACGACAGGTGGTCGAGCCGACCCGCGAGACCGTCGAGATCGCCGATGCCGTCACCGTCGGCATCCGCGAAGCTCTGCGGATAGACCTGGTACAGCACGGCACGGTCGAGGCGGTCGGCGAGCGTCGAGACGGTCATGGCGATCCTCCTGCGTCGTTGCCGGGCCCGGTCGGTCGCCGCGCGGCATCGCGCTGCGGGGTGATGTAACCGGTTACCTCCGAGACCGTACCCCATGTATCCGGTTACATCCAACGCCTGCGGAAAAAGTGGGCGTCATTGGTACCACAGCCGCGATGTCCCCCGAAAGGGGGACAAAATGAGAGACCATCGGCGTATTCTCCAAGTGCTGTAGACCAACAGATGGGGAGCTGGGTAGCCCGCAACCCGTCTGGTCTTTGGGGGATTCCAGGCGTACCCGCGTGCGGGCTTTCGCTACAGCATTCAGGACCCGGCTGGGGCCTGGGGGCGACCCCACTCCAGCCGGGTTCCGCACAAGGGGTGTCGCCTCGCCCGTGAGCGGCGTATCGTCGCCGGCATCCCAGGCCCCCGGGTTGTCCGCGCGGGATCCGTCTCCCCAGGTCATGGCGACGCATCCGGGCCCCGGGTCGTCGAGTCGTCCCCCCGTCGGCTCCGATCCGGGGCCTTGCGCGCGACCTCAGCCCGTGATCGCTGCGACGAGGCGGTCGACGGCGGCGTCCACGTCCGCCGCCGCGCCACCGGCATCCGCGTCGTACAGGAACTCGGTCAGACCCCGCGGACTGCCGCAGTAGTCCACGATGCCGGTCTCGATCTGGGTCGAGAACGAGCGGTCGTAGCCGCGGCGCTCGTACAGCGCCTCGTCGGATCCGGCGATGGGCACGAGATGCGTCGTCAGCCACTGCAGACCGGGACGGATGCCGCCGCCCTCACCCACGCCGAAAGCCCAGCCGTTCACGAACACGCGGTCGATCCAGCCCTTCAGGATGCCGGGCATCGACCACCAGAACACGGGGAAGACGAGCACGAGATGCTCCGCTCGCTCGAGGCGGGCGATCTCGGATGCCACATCCTCGGGGTACTCGCCCGCGACGCGGTAGGAATGCCGATCGCCCATGGCGAACCGGGGGTCGAACCCCTCGGCGGTGAGATCGGCGATCTCGGCGTCGCCCGGGGGGAGTGCGGCGGCGAGTCGTGCGGCGACGTGGTGGGTCAGCGAGGACGGGTCGGGGTGGGCGATCACGATCAGCGTGGACACCCTCTCATTCTGCCGACGGGACGGATGTCGGGGGCCGGCGGGAGGATGGCATCGTGCCCGAGCCGCTCCCCACGCCGTGCCGCGTCTGCGGCGGGGACACGGGCACGCGCCAGGACGACGTCTGGCACTGCGCGCGCTGCGGCTGGCGGCTCGGCGACGCACCGGACGCCGATCTGCCGCTCCCCCGCGTCGACGTCGTGTACTACCTGCGATACCGGGACCGCGTGAAGATCGGCACGTCCGCGACGCCCCGTCGGCGACTGACCGCGATCATGCACGACGAGGTGCTGGCCTTCGAGCCCGGCGACCGGACCGTCGAGCAGCGCCGCCACCGCGAGTTCGCGGAGCTCCGCGAGGGCGGGGAGTGGTTCACGCTGACCGGACCGCTGGCGGCGCACGTGGACGAGGTGCGGGACCGGTTCGGTGACCCGTGGCCGGCGTACGACCGGTGGCTCGGAGACGCCCTCCGCCGACTGTCCTCGTGATCACCGCTGCGGACAAGGTCTTGATGTAACCGGTTACCTTCCGCTACAGTCCTGCGATGTATCCGGTTACATGTGGGCCGGAGCCCGCATCACGAGGAGGTGGCGAGCGATCATGACGGCGTCCGACGGTCACAGCACCCGGCCCCGCGGTCGCGCCCACGGCGGCGCACGACCCACCATCCGCGACATCGCGCGCGAGGTCGGCGTCTCGGTCGCCACCGTGTCGCGGGTCACCCACGACGATCCGCGGGTGACGGGCGAGACGAAGGAGCGCGTGCGCGAGGCGATCGACCGCCTCGGGTACACGCCGTCCTCCCTCGGTCGCGCGCTGTCGTACCAGCGCACCAACACCCTGGGCATCGTCCTCCCCGGCCTCGGCGGCCCCTACTTCGCCGCACTCATCGAAGGCGCCGAGTCCATCGCCGTCGAGCGCGGCGTCGCGATCAATGTGCTGGGAACGCACCTCCGCCCCGATGCCGTCGCATCCGTCCGCCAGCTCGCAGCCCGCACCGACGGCCTGATTGTCGCCGGCGGCACGGTGCCCGACGAGGAGATCGCCCGGCTTGCGCAGATGGGTCGAGTCGTCGTCGTCGCGGGAGAGAGCGCCGAGGCGCCGGCGGTCCTCACCGACGGACGGGCCGCGGCATCCGAACTCACCCGTCACCTCATCGAGGTGCACGGGCACACGAGACTGCAGTTCGTCGGCGAGCCGACCGGCTCGCCCGACACGAGCCTTCGATACGACGGCTTCCGGGACGCGCTCGCCGGAGCGGGCCTCGTCGAGGCGGACGAGCCGCTGCGATACGGACTGGATGTCCGCAGCGGTGCGCTCGCGGCCCGCCAGGTCGACGAGAACGGCCTGCCCGAGGCCCTCGTGTGCGCGAATGACGAGCTCGCCATCGGGCTGCTCGCGACGCTGCCGGGCCTCGGCCACCGCATCCCCGGCGATGTCGCCATCACCGGATTCGACGACCAGTCGCTGGCTGAGATCGCCTCGCCCCGCCTGACCACCGTGCACCAACCCGTCACCGAGCTGGGCGCACGCGCCGCTGCGGGAGCCCTCGGCGACGACCTCGACGACCGCACGCTGCTGCCGACCCGCTTGGTCGTCCGCGAGTCGTGCGGCTGCAGCACGTCGACCGGCTCGGCGACCGGAGACCCGCAGGACTGACGACGGGGCGCTGCGCGCCCGCACCCGAAATGGAACGAGGAGGTTCCGATGAGACCACGCACGAGAATCGCGGCGAGCGCCGCGCTGGTGTCCGCACTGCTGGCGACGTCCGCCTGCGCGAACATCGGGCTCGAGCCGGCGCCGCCCGCAGAAGAGGGCATGATCGCCGAGATCCGGATGCCGTCCGAGGCCGCCGGCTCGGTGCAGGGCATCCTGAACTACAACTGGCTCTCGCCCAACGCCACCGTGCAGACGTGGCTGTTCGAGCCGCTCATGATCCGGGACCGGTTCACCTGCGAGGCGATCCCGTGGCTGGCCACGTCGTACGAGTGGACGACGCCGGATCGCATGGTCATCGACCTGCGGCAGGGTGTCGAGTGGAGCGACGGCGAGGCGTTCACCGCCGATGACGTCGTCTACTCCTTCATGGTCGGCAAGGAGTTCCCCGCGGCAGACCGCGCGGGCCTGTGGGGCGAGTTCTTCGGGGCCGCGGCAGAGACCGTGACGGCGCTCGACGACCACACGGTCGAGATCCAGTTCGCCGGCGCCGCCGTGCCGAAGACCGACGCGATCCTCTCGACGATGCGGATCCTGCCCGAGCACATCTACGCCGAGCAGGGCGACCCGACCCTCTACGTCGACGAGGTCGGCGTCGGGACGGGACCGTTCGTGCCGAAGGACTACAACGGCCGCCGGCTCGTGATGGAGCGCAATCCGAACTACTGGGCCGCCGAGGACGTGAAGATCCAGCAGATCTCGCTCGAGGGGCAGTACGACGCGAACTCCGGCGCGCTGAAGCTGCGCGGCGGTGCGCTCGACATGTACCGGGGCGACATCCCGAATCCGAACCGGTCGGTCGTCGCGCCCGATCCCGAGAACGCGCACTTCTTCTACCCGCCGGACGCCACCACCGTCCTCGCGATCAACAACGAGCGCCCGGTGCTGAACGACCCCAAGTTCCGCGAGGCCTTCGCCTACGCGATCGACCGCGAGGCGATCACAGAGCGCGCGAGCTTCGGCATCATGGAGCCCGCCAGCCAGACGATGCTGCTCCTGCCCTACCAGGAGCAGGACATCCCCGAGAAGTGGAGCGGCGACAAGGCGTACATCCCCTACGACCCCGACCAGGCGAACGAGAAGCTCGACGCCGCCGGGTACGAGAAGAACGCCGACGGGTGGCGTGTGGACGACGAGGGCAAGCCGCTGTCGTTCGTCTTCAGCGTGCAGGCCGGCTGGATGGACATCATCGCGATGGCCGACGTGATCGTCCGGAACGCGAAAGACGTCGGGGTGCAGGTGAAGATGGTCACCACCGATCCGAACGCCGTCGACGGCATGCAGCGATCGGGCGACTTCGACATGGTCGTCGACTTCGTCGGCGGCGGATGCCAGCGGGCACGAGACCTCGGCGGTCGCCTGCAGTCGTCGCAGATCTCGAAGGACAAGGACCTGCTGCTCAACCGGGCGCGGTACTCGAGCCCCGAGGTCGACGCGCTCGTCGACGAGTGGGCCAACGTCACCGACGAGGGCCGTGCACAGGAGATCGAAGAGGAGATCATCGACGTCTTCATGACGGAGTTCCCCTACATCGCCCTGCAGTACGCACCCAGCCGTCTCATCTACCGCACCGAGAACGCGGTCGGGTGGCCCAGCGAAGAGGACCCGTATCCGATCGATCAGGTGATCCGGCTCGCGACCGAGCTGCGCCCCGCCGGCGACGCCGCGGCATCCGGGGAGGACTGAGCCGTGGTCTACTACGCACGCAAGACCGGGTACTTCCTGCTCACGCTGTGGGCGGCGATCACGCTGAACTTCATCATCCCGCGCCTGCAGCCGGGCGACCCCGCCGAGATCATGGTGACCCAGCTCACCGGTCGCGGTGAGGTCGACCCGGCCCAGGTCGCGGCGATCCGGACGATGCTCGGCTACGGCGACGACAACGTGTTCGTCGCGTACTGGCAGTACCTGCAGCAGCTGTTCGCCGGCGACCTCGGCATCTCGTTCACGTACTTCCCCGCACCCGTGCTCGAGGTGCTCGGCAAGGCGCTCCCGTGGACGCTCGTGCTCGTCGGCATCACGCAGATCCTGTCGTTCCTGCTCGGGACGCTCCTCGGAGCGATCGCCGCGTGGCGCCGCAACAGCCGGTTCGACACGACCATCTCGGTAGGTTCGACCTTCGTCGGCAACCTGCAGTCGGTGTGGATCGCCCTCATCGTGGTGTTCCTGTTCGCCTACTCGCTGGGCTGGTTCCCGGCCACGGGCGGTTACGGCTACACCGATCCGGGCACGCCTGAGCACGCTGCCGACGTCATCGCGCACGGCTTCCTGCCGGCGCTCACGCTGATGGTCACCGCGCCGATCGGGTTCATCCTGTCGATGCGCAACACGATGGTCCAGGTGCTCGGCGAGGACTACATCCGCCTGGCCTCGGCCGCCGGCCTCAAGGAGCGGACGCTCGCGCTCGGCTACGCCGCCCGCAACGCCCTGCTGCCGGTGATCACCGGGTTCGCGCTCTCGCTCGGCGTCCTCATGGGCGGATCGATCCTCATCGAGACCGTCTTCGACTACCCCGGCATGGGCCGGCTGATGGGCGAGGCGACGAGCAACCGCGACTTCCCGCTCATGCAGGCGATCCTGCTCGCGACGATCGTCATCGTCCTCACGGCGAACTTCATCGTCGACCTCATCTATCCGCTCATCGACCCCCGCGCCCGCAAGGCGTCGGTCTGAAAGTCGGGTGACGAATCATGGCTCCTGAAGAGACCCCCCTCCCGCAGCCGGCAGCGATGCCGCAGCCCGCGGGCGGCGTGCTGCCCGATCGCACCGAGCCGGTGCGGACGTTCCGACGCCGCATCACCGAGGCGGATGCCTCGACGCGAGAGGTCGTCGCGGTCGTGCGACCGCCGCGCTGGTACCAGGTCATCTGGTCCAGCCGGAAGGCGCGTGTCGGCCTCGTGATGCTCGCGGTCTTCGCCCTCGTGGCGATCCTGGCCGACATCCTGACGCCGTACAGCCCCACCGACGCGTCGTTCGCCCCGTCGCAGGATCCGAGCGCGGCCCACTGGCTGGGCACCAACACCCTCGGCTACGACATCGGCACGCAGCTCGTCCACGGCACGAGACTCTCCTTCGCGATCGGCGTGCTCGGCGGACTCGCCACCATCGTGATCGCGATCGTGGTGGGGCTCCTCGCCGGGTACCGCGAGGGCAGCGCGCTCGACGACGTGCTGTCGTTCGCGACCAACCTGGCGCTCGTCATTCCGGTCCTACCGCTGATGATGGTCATCGTCGCGTACAGCGAGACCCGGGGCCTGGCCCTGCTGGTGTTCGTCGTCGCGATCACGAGCTGGGCCGGGGCATCCCGGGAGATGCGCGCGCTCATCATCTCGATGCGCAACCGCGACTACGTGACGGCGGCGCGGTTCGGCGGCGACGGGATGCTGCGCATCGTGTTCCGGGAGATCATGCCCAACATGTCGTCCCTGATCGTCTCGGGCTTCATCGGGGCGGCGACCGCCGCCATCGCAGCCGAAGCCGGCTTGTCGTTCATGGGCTTCGGCGACCCGAACACCGTCAGCTGGGGGCAGATGCTCGCCCAGGCCAACGCCAACGGCGCCCTCGTGCAGGGCCTGTGGGTCTGGCTCGTGGCCCCCGGTGTCATGCTCGCGCTCCTCATGACGTCGCTGACATTCGTGAACTTCGGCGTCGACATGCTGAGCAACCCCCACCTGCGCGAAGAGGAGGAGAAGTGATGGACACTGCGGCATCCGTACTCTCGGTCGAGAACCTGTCGGTGCAGTACCGGCCCAAGGTCGGCGCGACCGTCGACGCCGTCAAGAACGCCTCGCTGCAGGTCGCGCCGGGTGAGTTCGTCGGGCTCGCGGGCGAGTCCGGCTCGGGCAAGACGACCTTCGCGCAGGCAGTGCTGAAGCTGCTGCGCAGTCCCGGACGCATCACCGGCGGGACGATCCGCTGGGGCGACCAGGACGTCACCGACCTCTCGGGCGACGATCTGCGCCCGTACCGCTGGTCGTACGTCTCGACGGTGTTCCAGTCGAGCATGAACTCGCTGAACCCCGTCGTCCGCGTGCGGCGCATGTTCGAGGACGTCATGCACGAGCACACCGACCTCAGCGATCAGCAGATCCGCGAGCGCTGCGGCGAGCTGTTCGACCTCGTGAGCGTCGACGAACGGTTCCTCGGGATGTACCCGCACGAGCTGTCGGGCGGGATGCGCCAGCGCGTCAACCTCGCCCTCGCCCTCGCGCTGCAGCCGCAGCTGGTGCTCTTCGACGAGCCGACCACCGGCCTCGACGTCGTCGTCCAGAAGTCGATCCTCGACAAGATCCGCGAGCTGCAGGAGCGGGAGCGCTTCGGCGCGGTGCTCATCACGCACGACATGGGCACGCTGCTCGACTTCTCGGACCGCGTCGCGGTCATGTACGAGGGCGAGATCGTCGAGGACATGACGGCGTCGGATGCCGTGAGCCAGGGCCCGAAGCATCCGTACTCCATCCACCTGGTCGGGTCGTACGCCGAACTGCTCGGCGAGGATGTCGCGGGATACACCGGGGCGGAGCTCGAGGAGCCCGACGAGGTCTCGCAGGAGTCGCCGATCCAGGGCAGGACGGTGCTCGAGGTCGAGGACCTCGGCCGCCGGTTCGCGAAGCGGCAAGGGCTCAAGACCGAGCACGTGGACGCGGTGAAGGACGTCTCGTTCACCCTGCGCGAGGGCGAGGTCACCGCGCTGGTCGGGCAGTCCGGTTCGGGCAAATCGACGATCGCCCGCATCCTCACCCGCATCGACGTGCCGACCTCCGGCTCGGTGCGCTACGCCGCGAAGGCGGATGGGCAGATGCACGACATCGCGTCGCTCCGCGGGAAGATCGCGCGGGAGTACCGCCGCAACGTGCAGTACGTGTTCCAGGACCCGTACGCCGCGCTCAACCCGACGCTGACGGTCGGCTACTCGCTGGCGCGTCCGCTCGTGAACTTCCTGCACGTCGGGCGGCGCGAGGCGATCGAGCGGTCGGCGAGTCTGCTCGAGACCGTGGGGCTCACCCCGGCGGGCCGGTTCATCGGGCGCCTGCCGCACGAGCTGTCGGGCGGTCAGCGCCAGCGCGTCGTCATCGCCCGCGCGCTCGCCGCCGAGCCGCGCCTCGTGATCGCGGACGAGCCGATCGCGAGCCTCGACGTGTCGATCCGCGCCGAGATCCTCGAGGTGCTGCAGTCGCTCGTGGCCGACCACGGCGTCGGGATGCTGTACATCACCCACGATCTGCTCTCGGCCAAGAGCCTCGCGAACCACGCCCTCGTGCTGAAGGACGGTGCGCTCATCGAGTCCGGCCCGGCCGAGCAGGTGATCGAGAACCCGCAGGCCGAGTACACCCGGCAGCTGCTGGACGCCATCCCCAACCCCTTCGAGAAGAGGTCCGCCGCATGACGCCCCCCGCCGTGGAGACCCTGCCCGCAGACATCCGCGAGCTGACCGAGCAGGAGGTGGATGCCTCGATCCGCTGGCTCTGGCGGTTCTCGACGCCGTCGGGGCCCGGCTGCGGCCTCGTCCTCGACCGCGACGACCTGCCGGACGTCGCCACCGTCGCGGCGACCGGGTTCGCGCTCGCCGCGTGGTGCGTGGGCGTCGAGCGGGGCATCCTCGATCGGGCGGAGGTCCTCGAGCGCGTGCGCGGCACGATGCGAACCCTCGAGCAGACGGTGCCGGAGAAGAACGGCTTCCTCGCGCACTTCGTCGATGCCGCCACCGGCGAGCGCCAAGGCCGGTCGGAGTACTCGACGATCGACACGTCCCTCGCGCTGTGCGGCGCGGTGGTCGCGGCATCCTTCTTCGACGACGCCGACGTGTCGGCCGCAGTGGACCGGATGCTGGCGCGCATCGACTGGAACTGGCTGTCGGCCACCGGGCCCGACGGGCGGACCGTACTGCGCATGGCGTGGGTGGGCTCCGCCGGCGACGACTACGCCGAGGGTGCGGACGACGCGGGCTTCGTGAGCGCGTGGAGCATGACGGCCGAGCAGCTGACGATGTACCTGCTCGCGGCGGGGCACCCGGACGTGACCGCCGAGCACGCGCAGGCGCTCTGGGACGGCTTCGACAAGCCGGTCGGTTCGTACGGCGGGCACGAGTGCGTGTACGAGCCGGGCGGGACGCTGTTCACCTACCACTTCCCGCTGGCGTTCTACCCGTTCCAGCGGGTGCGCGACCGGGACGGGCGGGACTGGTGGGCGAACTCGCGCGAGGCATCGCTCGCGTCGAAGGCGTGGTGCGCCGACCAGGCCGGGACGTGGCGGACCTTCGCCTCCGGGCTGTGGGGGCCGGCCGCGGGGCTCGGTCCCGGCGGCTACGTGGTGAACGGCGCCCGGCCGGCGGCGCACGAGCCGCGAGGCGACGGGACGATCCCGCCGGTGTCGCTCTTCGGGGCGCTGCCGCTCGCGCCCGAGGCGGTCGCGCCGGCGCTCCGCGTGCTGCGCGACGAGCACCCCGGCGCGTGGAACGAGTGGGGTGCGACCGACGGCGTGAACCTCGAGGGCGACGAACCCTGGTACGCCGAGCCGCGGTACGGCCTCAACAAGGGGGCGACGGCGCTGTTGGGCGCTGCGGCGCTCGGGTCGACACTGGTGTGGGATGCCTTCTCGCGGCATCCGTGGATCGCCCGCGGCGCCGACAAGCTCGGCTTCACCGCGGCCTGAGGCGCGAGGCGGGGTCCCCGGCCAGGGGCATCCCCTCCCCCTGTCGCAACACGCCGCGGGGCACCGCACATCGCAACAGGCGAACGGGTCAGCCGCGATCCAGGAAGACGCCGACGCGATCGCCGCGCAGGACGAACTGGACCGCGCGCCCCTCGGGGAGATCCTCGTACTGCGCCGCTTGGTCGTCGTCGAGTCGGAAGACGACCGTGGCCGGGAAGACGCCCGTGGAACAGTCGCTCGAAAGCGGGCCCTCGACGCCGGCGGCGGGGTCGAACTCCCGCGGCGAAGGGACGAGCTCGGTCGGCAGGACGTCGAGACACTCGACCCGCTCGCCCTCGCCGAACTCGAGCCTCGAGACGAAGAGCGTGAGCCCCTCGTACTCGAAGACCGGAGCGCCCTCCGTCCGCCCGAAGAACCCCACCGGCACCACGACACCGGTGCTCGGTCGCAAGGTGGTCGTCTGCCGCACGCCGGCAGAGCTCGGCACGGGGGTGATCACCGCGGCGCCGTACGCCGCACCCGCGCCGATGACGGCACCGATGACGACGGAGGCGATCCACAGCGCCGGCCGGACCCCGGGGCGACGCCACAGGCGCACGAGTCGCGACGGTTGCGGCTCCTCTCGGGCGTGACGCGCGGGTTCGGGGTCGCCGGGCGTCGGCGAGAGCTCCGTCGACGACGGCTCCGCCGGCAGGGGCATCCTTCGTCCGTATCGGTTTTCGGCGCGCGCGCAAGACCAGGCGCGGCGCGCCTGTGCCGGAGTACCGTGACCGCTCATGAGCACTACCGGGACCATTCCTGCCGACGCGTTCTCGATGAAGAGCCCCTACGGGCGCCGAGCGATCGGCCTCTCGGTCGCCGCGGCGGTCGGCGGGTTCCTCTTCGGCTTCGACTCGTCCGTCATCAACGGCGCCGTCGACTCGATCGAGCAGAACTTCGAGCTGAACAGCGTCCTCACCGGCTTCGTCGTCGCCGTCGCGCTCCTCGGATGTGCCGCGGGTGCCGTCCTCGCAGGCGGTCTCTCGGACCGCTGGGGCCGCCTGAAGACGATGATGCTCGGCGCCGTGATGTTCCTGGTCTCGTCGATCGGGTCCGGGCTCACCTTCAGCGTCCCCGACCTCATCGTCTGGCGCATCATCGGTGGCATCGGGATCGGCATCGCCTCGGTCGTGGCACCCGCCTACATCGCCGAGATCGCACCGCGCCAGATCCGCGGCAGCCTCGCGTCGCTGCAGCAGCTCGCGATCACGCTCGGCATCTTCGCCGCCCTCCTGTCCGACGCGATGCTCGCGAACTCAGCGGGCGGCGCCTCGGAGCAGCTGTGGCTGGGACTCGAGGCGTGGCGATGGATGTTCCTGGTGGGCATCGTCCCGGCGGCGGTCTACGGCATCCTCGCCTTCACGATGCCCGAGTCACCGCGCTACCTGCTCGCGAAGGGCCGCACCGACGAGGCCCGCGAGATCTTCGCGCGGCTGGTGCCGCAGGCGGACCTCGACAAGTCGGTCAACGAGATCCGGAACGCGATCGAGGACGACCGCAAGAGCAAGGGCGCCTCGCTGCGCGGACCGGTCCTCGGCCTGCAGGGCATCGTCTGGGTGGGCATCATCCTGTCGACGTTCCAGCAGTTCGTCGGGATCAACGTGATCTTCTACTACTCGACCACGCTGTGGAAGGCGGTCGGCTTCGACGAGAGCAACTCGCTGCTCATCAGCGTCATCACCTCGGTCACGAACGTCGTCGTCACCCTGATCGCGATCTGGCTCGTCGACCGCGTCGGCCGCAAGCCGATCCTGCTCACGGGCTCGGTGCTCATGACCCTGTCGCTCGCGACCATGGCGATCGCATTCGCGTTCGCCGTCACCGTCGACGGCGAGGTGTCGCTCCCCGGCGCCTGGGGCCCGATCGCGCTCGTCGCGGCGAACCTGTTCGTCGTCGGCTTCGGCGCATCGTGGGGACCGCTGGTCTGGGTGCTCCTCGGCGAGATCTTCCCGAGCCGCATCCGCGGCAAGGCCCTCGGCGTCGCCGCCGGCGCCCAGTGGATCGCGAACTTCCTCATCACGGTGTCGTTCCCGGCGATGTCGGGATGGTCGCTCCCGCTGACGTACGGCATGTACGCCCTGTTCGCGGCCCTGTCATTCGTCTACGTCGCCTGGCGCGTGCCCGAGACGAAGGGCATGGAGCTCGAGCAGACCGAGACGCTCTTCGTCCGGAAGCCCAAGGAGCGCGCAGGACGCTGACCTGCGGTCCCCGGAGCGTCAGCCCGCGCGGCTTCGGGGGACGCGAATCGTCGAGCGTCGGGCACCCGGGCGACAGACCGGGTCCCCGGAGCATCAGCAGGTCAGCCGCGAACGGTTGCCGCGACCTCGACCACGCGGTCGAGGGACTCCTCTTCGCCCACCGAGATCCGCACGCCGTCGCCTGCGAACGGGCGGACGACGAGGTCGGCGGCCTCGAACGCCGCGGCGACCTCGAGCGACCGGTCGCCCGCCGGCAGCCAGACGAAGTTGCCCTGCGCGATCGGGACGTCCCAGCCGATCTCGCGCAGGCGCGCGACGAGCCGGTCGCGCCGCTCGGCCACGACGGCGACGCGCTCGCGGAGCTCGTCCTCGGCGTCGAGGCTCGCAAGGGCCGCCGCCTCGGCCTGGGCCGTGACGGAGAGCGGGATGCCGGCGCTCCGCGCGGCGTCGAGGATGCGGGGGTGCCCGACCGCGTAGCCGATGCGGAGCCCCGCGAGGCCGTACGCCTTCGAGAACGTGCGCAGCAGCACGACGTTGTCGTGACCCGCGGCGACGACCGTCTCGCCGTTGACGGCGGCGGGATCGGTGACGAACTCGGCGTAGGCCTCGTCGAGCACGATCAGCACGTCGCTCGGCACGGCGGCGACGAACGCGTCGAAGTCCTGCTGCGAGACGACCGCACCGGTCGGATTGTTCGGCGTGCACACCAGCACCATCCGCGTCCGGTCGGTCACGGCGGCGGCGATCGTGGGCAGGTCGTTCGCGGCGGCATCCGTCAACGGCACCATCACCGGGGTCGCACCGGTCACGGTCACGATCCCCGGGTACGCCTCGAACGAGCGCCACGGCACGACGATCTCGTCGCCGACGGATGCCGCTGCCTGCGCCAGCTGGTACAGGATCGACACCGATCCTGCCGCGATGTGGATGCGGTCGTCCGCCACGCCGAAGCGGTCGGCGAGCCGGCTGCGCAGGCGGGCGGCGAGCGCGTCGGGGTACCGGTTGAAGGTGACCGCGTCGCGCACCGCCGAGACGACGCCCGGCAGGGGATCGAACGGGTTCTCGTTGCTGGAGAGCTTGTAGGCGGCCGGCCCCGCCTGCTTCCCCTGCTTGTACGCGGGCAGCGCGGCGATCTCGGGGCGAACGCGGACGGGCATGTCGGTCACGGGATGAGTCTACGAGCGCGGGCCCGCGCGCAGGTGCCCGGCATGCCCCGTCGTCGCCGGGTATCGCGCATGCCAGACTTCGCTCATGCGCTTCATCATCCGTGTCGTGATCAACGCGTTCGCGATCTGGGTCGTGACCCTCATCGAACCGCTCCGAGTCGAGGTGACCCCGTTCGCACCGGGCGAGACCCTGCAGCTCGTCCTCTCACTGCTCGCCGTCGCCGCCGTCTTCGCGATCGTCAACACGGTCATCGGGACCGTGCTGAAGATTCTCGCCTTCCCGCTCTACATCCTCACGCTCGGCCTCATCTCCCTCGTGATCAACGGCTTCCTGTTCTGGCTGACCGGATGGTTCACCGAGTGGTGGGGCTGGGGTCTGACCGTCGAGTCGTTCTGGCTCGGCGTGGTCGCCGCGCTCGTCATCTCGATCATCAACTTCGTGTTCGGGATCATCCTGCGTCCGCAGACGCGGGAGTGACGCCCTCCTGCGCCTCGTAGACGAAGACCTCGACCGACTCGGCCGCCTGGAACTCCGCCAAGCGGTCGCGCACGGCATCCATCCGCGGATCCGACGACGCGTCGAGCAGCTGCGCGGTCTCGGTGTAGGCGTCCATCTGATGGGCGACGACCCGGAGGTCACCCAAGGAGGGCAGCGGATCGGCGTTACGCTCGACCACCATGCTGCCCGCCGCGCCGATCGAGGCATCGTGACCTCCCGCCGCCAACAGGGGCACCGGGTCATCGCTGTGGCGGAAGTCGATCTGCGTGGTCCCGGCACCCACATCCGCCTGGACCGGGTTGCCGAAGCCGACGAGCATCGGCACGTCGTACTCCTTCTCGAGCGCGAGGCGACTCGCGACCATCGCGCCCTGGGAGTGGCCGCTCACCATCACCGAGTCACCCGGCCGTGCCCCGGCCTTCTGCAGCGCGGTCCGCGCGGACTCGTATGAGGGTGACGCCATCCCGGCGTACAGCGGGGTGTTCGACGACATCCCGAAGGCCCCCACGTCCCCCTGCATCCGTGTGCCTGTGAGGTAGAGGGCGAACCGTCTGCCGCCGTCCGGCATCGTGTACCGCTCGACCCGGATGGCGCCCACACCCTCCGTCGACGGCAGCCGACGGGCGATGGCCGCCATGGAGGTCGGGGCGGTGCCCTGCCGGGCCTGTACGAGCGAGACGGTCGGTGCCGGGCCCGAGCCGATGAGCCTGCTGCCCTCGGGGATCGTTCCCAGTCCGGCCCTGCGGACGGTCCCCGCCCCCAGCACGAACGCTGTCATCAGCAGCGGTGTGACACCGGTGCCGATCGTGCCCCAGTACAGCTGCGCCCCCACCGTCGCGAAGGGGTTCGGCGCCTCGGCGATCGCCCGCTCGGCGATCTCCGCGGCCGCCGGCGAGGATGCCCCGAGTTCGTCGATCCGCCGGGCGATGAGCGCGGCATCCCGGCGATCATGTGCGTCGTCGCCACGCATCATCGTCTGGCGCGCCTGCAGCTCGACGAGCTCGTACGCGGTGGCCGTGTCGCGGAGCGCGGTGACGAGGTGGCCACCCTGGTCGCGGACGGTCTCGGCCGTGGCGGCGGGGTGCGCGGCCCCCGCCCCGCCGATGAGCACGCCGCGCAGCATGCGGTCGGCGGCCGCGAGCGTCTCACGCAGCGTCTCGGCGTCGGCGGCGGCCAGGCTCGCCTGCGCAGCCGCGTGGCGAAGCGTGTCGGTGTCGACTGCGACGACGCGACCGCCGCGGATCTCGATGTCGCCCATCAGCCGGTCGCCTGCAGCCAGCTGCGGTCGGACTGTACCTGCGCGAGCGTCGACTGGATCGACATCGACAGTCGAAGCGCCTCGCCCTCCCACGCGGAGACGGCGCTGCGGAACGCATCGGCGGCGGAGGCCCGCCAATCGACGAGGTGGGCGAGCCGTCGGACGGCGCCGAGCAGCTGCAGCGCCTGGTCGTCCGCCTGCCGGAGGAGGGCGATCGCGGCGTCGAGCGCGGCGAGACGCTCTTCGAGCGGGGCTCCCCACAGGTACGGCGAGGGCGTGGCCGGGTGCGACATGCCGAGACTCTCGCCCCCGGCATCCGCCCGTCGGCGCCGTGCGCCGCGCGACGTGGATGCCGCATCCGATGTTCGGCCTGTGCAGAAGGCGCGTCGGTCAGCACAATGGAGGGGTGTCTGCGCCCGAGGATGCCTTCCGCGTCGTGTTCGTGTGCACGGGCAACATCTGCCGGTCGCCCATGGCCGACGTCGTCTTCCGCTGGTTCGTGGACCAGGCGGGGTTCGGCGACCGCGTGATCTCGACCAGCGCCGGCACCGGTGAATGGCACGTGGGTGAGCGCGCCGACGAGCGCACGCTCGAGGCGCTCGACCGTCGCGGCTACGACGGCACCCGGCACCGGGCTCGCCAGTTCAGCCCCGATGACTTCGATCGCAACGACCTCGTCATCGCGCTCGACCGCTCGCACGAGCGGATCCTCTCGGAGTGGGCGCGGAGCCCCGCGGACGCCGACAAGCTCTCGCTGCTGCTGAGCTTCGACGCGCGCCGCGACGGCGTGCTGGATGTGCCCGACCCGTACTACGGCGGCCCCCAGATGTTCGATGACGTGCTCGGTATGATCGAGAGCGCGAGCCGGGCGCTCTTCCGGCAGCTCGAACCCGCGCTTCGCCGGTGAGCGCACCCCCACCGAACGGAGTCGCGTGTCCTCCCTGCCCTCGATGTCCCTGAGTCCCCTCGACGGACGCTACGCCCCCGCGGTCGCGCCGCTGACCGAGTTCCTCTCGGAGGCTGGGCTCAACCGGGCCCGCGTCGAAGTCGAGGTGGAGTGGATCATCACGCTCACCGACCGCGGCCTGTTCGGCTCGTCGGCCCTCACGGACGCGCAGAAGGAGTCGCTCCGCGCCCTCTACCGCGACTTCGGCGCCGATGAGATCGGCTGGCTCGCCGAGAAGGAAGCCGTCACCCGTCACGACGTCAAGGCGATCGAGTACCTCGTGCGCGACCGGCTCTCGTCCCTCGGGCTCGACGCGATCGCCGAGCTCACGCACTTCGCCTGCACGAGCGAGGACATCAACTCCGCCTCGTACGCCCTCACCGTCCAGCGCGCCGTCGAGCGCGTCTGGCTGCCGAAGCTGCAGGCCGTCATCGCCTCGCTGACGCAGTTGGCCGAAGAGCACCGGGATGCCGTCATGCTCTCGCGCACGCACGGTCAGCCGGCCACGCCCTCGACCATGGGCAAGGAGCTCGCCGTCTTCGCCTGGCGCCTGCAGCGCGTCGCCGCGCAGATCGCCGGCGGCGAGTACCTCGCGAAGTTCTCGGGCGCGACCGGCACCTGGTCGGCGCACCTCGTCGCCGAGCCGGACGTCGACTGGCCCGCGCTCTCCCGCGGCTTCATCGAGGGGCTCGGCATCGGCTTCAACGAGCTGACGACGCAGATCGAATCGCACGACTGGCAGGTCGAGCTCTACGACCGCGTGCGGCACGCCGGCGGCATCCTCCACAACCTCGCCACCGACGTGTGGACCTACATCTCCATGGGCTTCTTCGCGCAGATCCCCGTCGCGGGCGCGACCGGCTCGTCGACGATGCCGCACAAGATCAACCCGATCCGGTTCGAGAACGCCGAGGCGAACCTCGAGATCGCCGGCGGCCTGCTGAGCACGCTCGCGCAGACCCTCGTGACCTCGCGCCAGCAGCGCGACCTCACCGACTCGACCACGCAGCGCAACATCGGCGTCGCCTTCGGCCACTCGCTGCTCGCGCTCGACAACCTGCAGCGCGGCCTCACCGAGATCTCGCTGTCGCGCGATGTGCTGCTCGCCGACCTCGACGCGAACTGGGAGGTCCTCGCCGAGGCGATCCAGACCGTCGTCCGCGCCGAGATCGTCGCGGGTCGCTCGCAGATCACCGATCCGTACGCGTTGCTGAAGGACCTGACCCGTGGGCGGCGCGTCGGCGCACCCCAACTCGCCGAGTTCGTGAACGGTCTCGACATCGGGGATGCCGCGAAGCAGCGTCTGCTCGCCCTGACGCCCGCCGGCTACGCAGGCCTCGCCGACCGGCTCGTCGACCTGCTGCGCTGACCGGCGCCGGCGCGCTGCGCCGTGCCTGCGGTCAGTGCCCGCGGGGCGGAGCCGCCCCGCGGTCGCCGTCGCCCTCGGGGCGGGCGTCGGCGTCGTCCTCGGGGTCGAGGAGCAGGCCGCGGTCGACGGGCTTGGCGACCTGCGCCGGGTCGATGACCAGGAGCAGCAGCGCCATGATGACGAGCGTCGCGATGAAGGTGATGCCCGCGACGATGCCGCCCACCGCCCAGGCTCGCAGCTGCTGGTCGACGTCCTGACCGGGACGTCCCTCCTGCAGGACGCCCATCGACACCAGGGTCACGATGCCCGCGAAGACCGCCGCGATCAGGGCGAAGCCGAGCAGCTGCACAGGACGCATCAGGTCGCGACGGGTGGGGTTCTTCTCGCTCATGCGCGGCCTCCAGCGGCATCCGATTCGACCGGCTCAGCGGCTGCGGCGGGCCGCGGCGAGAACGCCGCGATCCCGAGGTAGACGGCCACGATGGCGGCGTAGCCCCCGAACACACCGACGCCGATGGTGGTTCCGGTGAGGGTGAAGGAGCGCTCCGCCTCGTCGACGAAGTAGTCGAGGGAGTACGTGCGCGGGATGACGACGAGGGCGATCCCGAGGATGGTCGTGAGGATGCCGACGAACACCGCTTCGCGCGAACCTTCGGTGCCGCGGCGTCGCCCGACGAGGCCGATGATCAGTTCGGCGACGCCCGTCACCAGGGCCCAGACGAGCACGACCCAGAAGAATCCATCGGTCGTGCGCAGCGCGGGCAGCGTCGCGATCATCGCCGGGATCAGCGTCAGGATGCCGAGAAGGACCGCCTGCCACCGCTCACCGGCCGGGAACACGAGCCACGCCGACAGCAGCAGCACGAGGGCGGTCGCCACGCCGAAGCCGCTGAAGACGGACGTGCCGACTGCGGCCGAGTGATCGATCGAGAACGTGATCATGACCGCCGCGATCGCCGCGAAGAAGGCGCGCGCCATCTGCAGGTGGCGCACCTCGAAGGAGCGGGGGGCGGTCTCGGGCATGCGGATGCTTCTCACGGAGAGGGACGGGATGCCTCCAGTTTAGGTCGTCAGCCTGCTCACGGCCTGCGCGTGAGCCGGATGCGGTTGACTTGGCGCATGTCCTCCCGCCGCCGATCCGTCCGTTCCGCCGCCGGTCTGGGCCTCGCCGCAGCGCTCGCGCTGACGGGCTGCGCGGCACCGGACGAGCCCGAGGCGGCGTCCCCCGGAGCGACGGCGACCCCGACCCCCACCCCCACGCCGACCCGGACGCAGACCTCGACGCCGACGCCGACCCCGACGCCCGTGCCCGAGACGCCGCGCACGGTCGTGAGCGGACTGGACGCTCCGTGGTCGATGGCGGTGCTGGGCGAGACCGTCTTCGTGAGCGAGCGCGACAGCGCCCGCATCCTCGAGACCTCCCCCGCCGGCGACACCCGCGAGCTGGTCACGGTCGAGGGCGTCGTGCACAGCGACGAGGGCGGCCTGCTGGGTCTGGCCACGGACGGCGACGCGCTCTACGTGTATTCGACCGCGCGCAGCGGCAACCGCGTGCAGCGCTATGCGCTGTCGGGTGAGCCGGGGTCGTACCGGCTCGGCGCACCGACGTCGGTGATCGACGGGATGCCGGCGGGCACCCACCACAACGGCGGTCGCATCGCGTTCGGACCCGACGGCATGCTCTACATCGCGAATGGCGACACGAGCGACGAGCCGGCATCGCAGAACCCTGATTCGCTCGCGGGCAAGATCCTGCGGATCGGCCCCGACGGCTCGGTCCCCCGGGACAACCCCGTGGCGGGCTCGCCGGTGTACAGCCTCGGCCACCGCAACGTGCAGGGGTTCGCGTGGGCGACCGACGGCACGATGTTCGCGAGCGAGTTCGGTCGGAACTACCGCGACGAGCTCAACATCATCGAGCCGGGCGGCAATTACGGCTGGCCCTACGTCGAAGGCACCGGAGGCGAAGGCGACGGGTTCATCGACCCCGTCCAGACCTGGTCGACGGATGCGGCGAGCCCCAGCGGCATCGCGATCGTGAATGACACGATCCTCATCGCGAACCTCCGGGGCGAAGTGCTGCGCGCCGTGCCCGTGGCCGATCCCTCGACCTCGACGGACCTCTCCGGCGAGTACGGTCGCCTCCGCGACGTCGTCGCCGGTCCCGACGGCACCCTCTTCGTCCTCACGAACAACACGGACGGGCGCGGCTCGCCGCGGGACGGCGACGACCGGATCGTCAGTCTCGCGGTGCCGCGCGCCTGACCTGTTCGCGGATGCGCTGCTCGACGACATCCGTCATCTCGATCACGGCGAACGAGACGGGCCACATCGGGCCGTCGTCGAGCTGCGCGGTCTCGTCGAAGCTGACCGTGCCGTAGCGGGTCTTGAACTTCGACGCCGGCTGCCAGAAGACGACGACCTTGCCGTCCTTCGCATAGGCCGGGAAGCCGTAGAACGTCTTGGGGTTCAAGTGCGGCGCCTCTTCGAGGACGATGACGTGGACGCGCTCGGCGATGATGCGGTCGGTGCCCTCGAGCGCTGCGATCGCGTCGAGGCAGGCCTGGTTCTCCTTCTCGATCTTCGCGAGGCCCTTCAGCCCCTTCATCGCCTTCAGCTCCTCGGCGCGCTGCTGCATCGCCGCCTTCTCGGCGTCGCTGAAGCCGACGCCCTCGCTGGTCTTGCCTGCCATGGTGATTCCTTCCGGTCTCATGCCGATCGTGCCACCCGCGAGGGCGTCGGGCGAGGGGGCGGCCGGCGCCGAGCCGTCGGAGGGACGCGAATCGTCGTCGGGCGGACAGCATGGCGGCGCATCGGGTCCCCGGAGCGGGGCCGGCAGCGTTCAGGGGACGCGAAGTGTCGCCGCAGGCTACGGACGCGACCGATTGCCTCCCCGGGACGGGTCAGAGCGCGCGGTAGCTGCGGCCGTGCGGATGCGTGAGCGCGACGGGCTCGCCGTCCCTCGCGAGGATGAAGCGGTGCCGCTCCTCCGGCGGGGCGACGCGATCGAATTCGGGGAAGACGCCGACGCCCTCGTTCGAGAGCCACACGGCATCCGTGTCCGCCATGGTCCGGCGGAATCGCGCACGGTCCTCCGGCGTCAGGTAGGCGAGCACCGCGGTGTGGAAGACGACGAGCGTCGCACCGGCGGGGGCGGATGCCGCGGCATCCGCGATCAGGTCGTTCAGGTCGCCGGCGCGGATCTGCACAGGGTCGGCTGCCGCGACGGCCGCCGCGGCCCGCAGCCGTTCACGCCGGTCCTCGTGCTCCGGCCAGATGAGGGCGTCGAGCCACGCGAGGGTGTCGGGATCTGCCGGATCGAGCGGGTGCAGATCGATGCCCGCCCGCCACACGACCTCCGGCAGGTGCATCGGGGTCGCGGCATCCGCGATCGCGCAGTCGATGCGCACACCGCTGCCACCCTGGGGGTCCAGCACGGTGACGGTGCCTGCGGCGTCGGTGTAGCGGTACGCGTAGCGGTCGGGGTGCAGGCACAGTCCCGCCGAGGCGCCGACCTCGAGCAGGGCGAGGGGGCCCGGGATGTCGCTCAGCTGCGGCAGCAGCACGGCGCAGCGCGCGGCCTCGTTGGTCTGCGTCGCGCGGGTCATCGCTGTCCGGCGGATGGCGGGCCATCGCGCGATCACCTCGGCGCGCGCCAGCGGCCAGGGGGCGACCGGAACCCCGGCGACCCGGGCCGCCGCGAACACGAGGTTCGCCTGCCGCTTCTCGCGCGGCAGCTCGCCCAGCAGCGCCAGCACCTCGGCGTCATCGGCGACCCCGAGAGCCCACTCCTCGTAGGTCGCCGACGATCCGCGTGCTTCGAGCGCACCGAACGTGCGGTAGTGCTCGGCGGTCGGGGAGTCCGACGCGACGCCCCAGGACGGCAGATCGGTCATGGCGCGAGCGTACCGCCGGGCGAGGTCCCGATACGGCCGGGTACGGTGCGGCGATTCCCGGCCGGAGTGGGACCTCGTCAGCGCACGGGCGACCCCTCGGCGAGGAACGCCAGCGCGGCCTCGCGGAACGCGCGGGATCCCGGCGCGTTGAAGTGATGGCGGTCGGGGATCTCGACGAAGCGGCCCTGCGGGGTCGCGGATGCCAGGGCTTTCGAGCCCTCGATGATGCCGTCCTTCGACCCGGTGGCGAACAGCACGGGCTGGCCGGGCGCGCGGCTCGGGTCGGGGTCGACCGTGCCGGTCGCGCGCATGCCGCGGGCGATCGCGAGCAGCGCGCGCAGATCGTTGCCCGGCACGCGTTCGGTGAGGGCGATGTAGTTGCCGGTCACGGCATCCGTCACCGGGGTCCCCTCGTCGACGTAGGCCTGCACCTGGTCGAGGTCCAACCGGCCGAGCGGCACCCCGTCGGGCACACCGCCGAGCACCACGCGGTCGATGCGCGGCTCGAGATCGCGCGCGACCTCCCAGCCGACACGGGCGCCGAGCGAGTACCCGACGTACAGCGCCTCGTCGACGAGGTAGGTGTCGAGGACCGCTTCGACATCGGCCACCATCGTGCGGAGCGCATAGGCCGCGGACTCGTGCGGCTTGTCGCTGGCGCCGTGGCCGCGCTGGTCGACGGCGAGCACCCGGTAGCCGGCTCGCAGCAGGTCGCGCACCCAGCCGGTGTTGACCCAGTTGTCGCGCGCGCTCGACGCGAACCCGTGCACGAGCAGCACGGTCGTGGCATCCGGCTCGCCCCACTCGTACGTCGCGACCCGGTAGCCGTCGCCGACCATCACGAACCGCGGGTCGGGGATCTCGGTGAGCGCGGGGAAGGGAGAGGACATGCCCCGATTGTGCACCCGACCAGGCCCTCCGCACGCATCGTGACGCGGGCCTTGCGTACGAGGGCTCAGACCGTCAGCGCCTGCGCGCGAGACGCCGCGACGCGCCGGGGCGACGACGCAGGGCGCGGTGCATCCGCGAGGTCGGCTGCGGCAGCCGCACCGGCTGGGTCACGACCGTCTCGACCGTCATCGAGCCGTCGACGGGACCGAGGACTGCGATCGGCGTCGTCGGCGTGATGGTCATCGGCGCGCTCGGCATGGTCGCGAGCATCCGGTGCGCGCGAACGTACGCGGGGATCAGGATGACCGCCGCGCCGAACCAGGCGAGCGGGTTCGACCAGGCGACGCCCACGAACCCCATCGTCGCGCCCAGCACGATCGCGGCCGCAGCGCGCGCGAAGAGCTCGACGACGCCCGTGACGGTCGGGATCACGGCGTTGCCGAGTCCCTGCAGGGCGCCGCGGGTGACGAAGAGCACGCCGAGCGCGGTATAGCTCACGCCGTTGATGACGAGCATCGACACCGCCATGTGCACCACGTCGTCCGCACCGTCGCCGATGAAGACCCGCACGATGGGCGCACCGAAGGAGATGAGCAGGATGCCGAGGGCCACCGCCCCGCCGACGGCCATCCACGTCGCCTGCACGACGCCCTTGCGGATGCGGTCGGGCCGGCCGGCGCCGTAGTTCTGCGCCACGTACATCGAGACCGCGAGCGACATCGACTGCAGCAGGGCGACGGCGAGACCGTCGACACGCGATGCCGCGGTGTAGGCCGCGACCGCGTCGGCGCCGATCGAGTTGAGCGCCACCTGCACGATGAGCGCCCCGATCGCGATGATCGACGCCTGGAACCCCATCGGCAGTCCGAGACGCAGGTGCGAGACCACGTCGTCGCGGGTGATGCGCCAGTCGTCGCGGCGCAGGTGCAGCTCGGGGATGCGACGGCGCACGAACTCGAGGCAGAGGAGCACCGACACCGCCTGGGCGAGGACGGTCGCGAGGGCTGCGCCGGCGACGCCGAGACCGAGCCAGGCGACGGCGGCGATGACGAGCACCACGTTGAGCGCGCACGAGATCACGAGGAAGACGAGCGGTGTGCGCGAGTCCCCGATGGCGCGGATGACCGCGGAGAGGAAGTTGAAGAACATCAGCGCGCCGGCGCCGAGGAAGCTGATCTGCGTGAAGATCGTCGCGTCGGCGAGCAGCTCGGGCGGGGTTCGCAGGGCGACGAGCGCCGGCTCGGCCAGCAGCGGTGCGCCGACCGTCAGCAGCACCGTCGTGATCGCGCTGAGGACGGCACCGGTGGCCACGGACCGGCGGACGGCCGCGGCATCCTGCGCCCCGTAGGCCTGCGCCGTGGGAATGGCGAAGCCGGAGGTGAGGCCCCACGCGAAGCCGAGGAGCAGGAAGAGGAGGCTGCCCGTGGCGCCGACCGCGGCGAGCGCGTCGACGCCGAGGAGGCGTCCCACGACGATCGTGTCGGCGAAGTGGTACAGCTGCTGCACCACATTGCCGATCATCAGCGGCACGGTGAACAGGAGGATGACACGCCAAGGGCGGCCCGTCGTGAGCGAGGTGGCCATTCGAGCTTTCGAGGGGTTCGGAGGAGGACCGGAATCGGATTCAACGCAGCTTTCGAATCGATTCGGAGAGACACTCGAGTGTATCGAAGCATTCCTGGACAACGGAAGAGTGCGCGCACGGAAACGGGGGCGCCGCTCGCGCGACGCCCCCGTTCCGGAGTGGATCAGAAGGTCGCGGTCTCCGGGTTGGAGCCCACGCGCAGTCCGCGGTCGAGTCCGTTGATGGCGGCGACCTCGTCGTCCGTGAGCTCGAACCCGAACACGTCGATGTTCGTCGCGATGCGCTCGGGCGTCGAGGACTTCGGGAAGACGATGAGGCCCTCCTGCAGGTGCCAGCGGATGACGACCTGCGCAGGGCTCACGCCGTGCGCCTCCGCGGCGTCGGCCACGGCCTGCTCACCGAACAGGTCGTACTTGCCCTGACCGAGCGGGCCCCAGGCCTCGGTGCGGATGCCCTTCGGCTCCTGGAACGCACGCAGCTCGCGCTGCGCGAACGCGGGGTGCAGCTCGATCTGATTGATCGCCGGCACCGTGTCGGTTTCGTCGAACAGACGCTGCAGATGCTGCTGGTGGAAGTTCGAGACGCCGATCGAGCGCGACAGGCCCTCGCTCTTGAACGCCTCGAGCTGCTGCCACGTCTCGACGTAGACGTCCTTGTCGGGCCGCGGCCAGTGGATGAGGTAGAGGTCGACGTGGTCGAGCCCGAGCTTCTCGAGGCTCGCCTCGATGGCGGGCCGGGCCGTGTCCCGGCCCTGCTCGGAGTTCCAGAGCTTCGTCGTGATGAACAGCTCGTCACGCGGGATGCCGGAGGCGGCGATCGCTCGGCCGACACCCTCCTCGTTCCGGTACGCGGCGGCCGTGTCGATGTGACGGTAGCCGGCTTCGAGCGCGACGCTCACGATGCGCTCGGCCTCCGCCGGGTCGACCTGGAAGACGCCGAAGCCGAGCTGGGGGATGCTGTGTCCGTCATTGAGGGAGAGAGTGGGAACGGTGGTCATGGCGTCCACCTTGGCACCGGCATCCGCCGCCATCGCACGCCTTGACGCGGCGCGCCGGATGCGGCAACGGTCGGGCCGGGGGTCACCCCTAAGCATCCACATCATGTACTGGCAACCAGTACACACGTCGTGCGCGGTACAGGACATGTGATGTCGGCGAGAGCACATGATGTGGACAGGGGCGGCGCGGGGCGGGGCAGCGGGGCGGGGCAACGAAGCCGCGCGCCCGCCGCTCAGCGCACGCGGCGCCCGTACGTCACGACCGCGATGACGGCGGCCGCGAGGAGGATGCCGACGCACCACGCCAGGGCGACCCAGACGTCCGAGCCGACCGGGCGTGCGGTGAGGAGGTCGCGCAACGCGTTCACGATCGAGGTGGTCGGCTGGTGCTCGGCGAACCATCGCACGGGGCCGGGCATCGTCGCGGTCGGCACGAACGCCGAACTGATGAACGGGAGGAAGATGAGCGGATACGAGAACGCGCTCGCCCCGTCGACCGTCTTGGCCGAGAGCCCGGCGATGACCGCGATCCATGTCAGCGCCACGATGTACACGACCAGGATGCCGACGACCGCCAGCCAGCCGAGCGGACCCGCCGCCGGGCGGAAGCCGGCGACGAACGCGACACCGACGACGAGCGCGAGCGACACGAGGTTCGCCACGAGCGAGGTCAGCACGTGCGCCCAGAGCACCGCGGACCGGGCGATGGGCATCGACTGGAACCGTTCCACGATGCCGCCCTGCAGATCGAGGAACAGCCGGTAGGCGGTGTAGGCCACGCCCGAGGCGATCGTGATGAGCAGGATGCCGGGGAGCATGTAGTCCACGGAGGCCTCGGCTCCGGTGTCGATCGCGCCGCCGAAGACGAACACGAACAGCAGCATGAGGGCGATCGGCGTCACTGCGGTGGTGACGATCGTGTCGGGGCTGCGGAGGACGTGCCGGAGCGACCGGCCGAGGAGTGTGGCGGTGTCGCCGACGACGTGCGTCATGACGGGTCCCTTCGAGGTGGGTCGGTGTTGCCGCCGACGATGCATTCAGATGAGTGGAAATCGGCTAGCACCATCGGGGCCGCTCGGCAAGCGCTGCGATGCGCGGGGCGCGGGGCGCAGGATGCAGACATGTCGGAAACATCCCCTCCGGTGACGGACGATGAGCTCACGGGCCTCATCGCCCGGACGGCGTCGCAGGACGTCGCCGCGTTCACCCGCCTGTACGACCTGACCTGCGGCGCGGCCTACGCCCTCGCCGTGCGTGTGACGGGTCATCACCACCTCGCCGAGGAGGTGCTGCAGGAGGCCTACGTCCACGTGTGGCACCACGCCGGGCGCTTCGATGTCGAACGCGGGCGGCCGCGGACCTGGGTGCTCATGCACGTCCATCGCCGCGCCGTCGACTGCGTCCGCGCGGTGCGGGCTGCGAGCGAGCGCGACCGATCCGACGGGATGCGGGCGGTCGCCGCGACCGGCGGCGACATCGCCGACGACGTCCACCTGCGCGTGGAGGCCGCCGCCCTGCGGCTCCACCTCGCCGACCTCACCGTCGAGCAGCAGCGTGTGATCGCACTCGCCTACTTCGGCGGATACAGCCAGTCCGAGATCGCAGCCCTGACGGGCGACCCGCTCGGCACCGTCAAGTCGCGGACGCGCTCCGCCCTCGAACGGTTGCGCGCGGCGATGCGCCCGCCGACCGCGCCCGTGCCGCTCCCCCGCGCGCCCCTGGCGCAGGTTCCGCCGACCGAAGCCGTCGCGTAGCGACGTCCCTCTGCCGGCGCGCCCCGACGGTCGCGCCGTGCGAGCTCAGACGGCGGCGGCCATCGCGCGGCCCGCGACGCGACCGGAGAAGATGCAGCCGCCGAGGAACGTGCCCTCGAGCGCGCGGTAGCCGTGCACGCCGCCGCCGCCGAAGCCGCTCGCCTCACCTGCAGCGTACAGACCCGGCACCGGTTCCCCCGACGCGGCGAGGGCCCGCCCGGACAGGTCGGTCTCGATGCCCCCGAGGCTCTTGCGCGTGATCACGTGCAGCCGCACCGCGATCAGCGGCCCCGCCTTCGGGTCGGCGATCGGGCCGGGCGTCGCGACCCGCAACAGCTTGTCGCCGCGATACCGCCGCGCCTGCCGGACGGCGGTGACCTGCGCGTCCTTCGTGAACGGGTTCGTCATCTCGCGGTCGCGCGCGTCGAGTTCGAGCCGCACACGGTTGACGTCGAGCAGAGGGGATGCCTCCCGCATCCGCTCGAGGAGTTCCGGCACCGTGCGGGCGACGACGAAGTCCGCGCCGCGTGCCTTGAAGGCCTCGACCGGAGCTGTCGCGCGCCCGCGCTGCAGGCGCTGTGCGAGCAGCCGGACGTCCTTCCCGGTGAGGTCGGGATTCTGTTCGCTGCCCGACAGGGCGAACTCCTTCTGCAGGATCGCCTGGTTGAGCACGAACCAGCTGTGGTCGTGGCCGGCGCGGACGATGTGCTCGAGGGTGCCGATCGTGTCGAACCCCGGGAACAGCGGCGTGGGCAGGCGGTGACCGGTGGCATCCAACCACAGCGACGACGGTCCGGGAAGGATCCGGATGCCGTGGCGCGGCCACACCGGATCGTGGTTCCGGATGCCTTCGACGTAGTGCCACATGCGGTCGCCGTTGATGAGACGCGCACCCGCCTCGGCCGCGACGCCCAGCATCCGTCCGTCGACGTGGGCCGGTACACCGGAGAGCATCGACTCGGGCGCGGGGCCCATCCGCGCGGGCCACTGCGCCCGGACGAGGTCGTGGTTGCCGCCGATGCCGCCGCTCGAGACGAGCACGGCCCCAGCGCGGAAGGTGAACTCGCGCGTCTCGTCGCGATTGCTCGGGGCGCCGCGCTCCGCGTCGTCGGGGGCGAGGACGGCGCCGCTGACACCGACGACCCGTCCGCCGGCGACGTCGACGCGGTCGACGCGATGGCGGAATGCGATGTGCGCGCGGCCCGCCGCGGCACCCTCGAGCACGCGGCGGACGAACGGCTCGAGCACGCCGGGGCCGGTACCCCACGTGATGTGGAATCGCGGCACGGAGTTGCCGTGCGACGTGGCGCGGTCGCCGCCGCGCTCGGCCCATCCCACGACCGGGAAGAAGCGGATGCCGCGCTCGCGCAGCCAGGCGCGCTTCTCACCCGCTGCGAACTCGAGGTACGCCTCCGCCCAGGCGCGCGGCCAGCGATCCTCGGGCCGGTCGAAGCCGGCGGAACCGAGCCAGTCCTGCCGGGCGAGCTCGAGCGAGTCCTTCACACCGAGCCGGCGCTGCTCCGGTGAGTCGACGAGGAAGAGGCCGCCGAAGGACCACCAGGCCTGCCCGCCGAAACTTGCCTCGGGCTCCTGCTCGACGATGAGCACCCGCTTGCCGGCGTCGAGGAGTTCGGATGCGGCGACCAGCCCGGCCAGTCCCGCGCCGACGACGATCGCGTCCGCGGCATCCGTCGTCACTCAGTGCATCCCGGTCATACGGTCCCACTCGAGGGACTTGAACTGCAGGAACATGCAGAGGTTGCCGGCCATCGTCACCTCGGCGCCGAGGGCGACGAGGGAGTACGGCGAGAGTGTCGCGTCCGACGGCCGGGCGGTGAGGGTCGTCGCCCACTCGGCCCTGTCGATGCCGACCGGCTCCATGTAGATGTCGGCGTTGGCGTTGACGAGGTGCACGACCACGAGGCCGGTGTCCCGTCCGTCCGAACCGTCCTGCACGGCGACTTTGATGGTCGTCGCGTTGCTGTGCCAGGTGGCCATGAACTCGGCGACCCACTGTTCGAGCAGGTCCTTCGACCGCACCGGCACTCGGGTTGGATCCTCGCTCACGCTCGGATCATCGCACGATCCGCGGACATGTGCGATCACGGGCGTGCGTGGGGCGTGCGGATGGGCGCGCAGGGGGCCTCGCGCTGCACGGCGTCGCTACAGGCTGAAGCCGCCGTCGCTCGTGAGCACCTGCCCGACGATCCACGCGCCCTCGGCGGTCGACAACCAGCCGATGAGCGCCGCGGGGTCGCTCGGCACACCGACCCGCCCGAACGGCGTCGCGCGGATCCATTCGTCGAGGCCGTCGACGTCGCGGTCGGCGGTGTCGTGGTCCATGTAGCCGGTGTTCACGGGACCGGGGTTGACGGTGTTCAGCACGATGCCGAGTTCGAGCAGCTCGGCCGCGACACTGCGGGTGATCCCGGCGAGCGCCGCCTTGCTCGTGGCGTAGCCGATCTCACCGCGCATCGCGCCGTGCCCCTGCCCGGACGTCATCCAGAAGACGCGCCCGGTCGGCTCGGCGTACGGCTTCTCGCCTTCGATCGTGTCGCCCGGGCGGCGACGCCCCGACTGCGGGGGCGCGAGACGGCGCGCGAACTCCGCGGTGAGCAGCAGGGTCGACCTGGCATTGGTGCTCCAGAACGCGTCGAGTCGGTCGCCGGTCATGTCGAGGATGCTGCCGTCGCCGCCGCTCTTCGCGTGGTTGCAGACGAGGATGTCGAGGCGTCCGGTGAGGCCGGAGGCGGCGTCGATCAGGCGCGGGATCGCCGCGGCATCCGTCAGGTCGGCCTCCGCGTCGCCGAAGGCCCCACCGTCGACGAGTGCCGAGCGGATGCCGTGCCGCACCTCGTCGAGATCGTCGCCGCCCCACGGCTGGTCGAGGTCGTGCGGCCGCCAGTGCTGCACGAACACGCTCGCGCCGAGGGCCGCCAGGCGCGACGCCACGGCGAAGCCGATGCCCCGGCGGCGCGAGACGCCGGTCACGAGTGCGGTCCTGCCCGCGAGCGGGAGGGTCATCGGCCGGGCCGGACGGTGAGGGACTGGACGACCGAGCCGACGACGCCCCGCTCGTCGTGGAGGACGGTCTGGGTCATGCCGAGCCCCGAGGCGCCGAAGGTGACGGTCGTGTCGAAGCCGATCCAGCCGTCCTCGGGCTCGCGCACGAGGTGCAGGGTGAGGTCGAGATTCGGGAACGCGACCTCGCGCGGGTCCGCCCGGGGAGTGATGCCGTTGGCGATGTCGACGAGCGAGACGAGGCGGGCGGTGGTCGACACCGGCTCGCCGTCGAGCAGGGGCACAACGGGGAGGATCCAGGTCCAGCCGCGGCCGGGCTCCTGCTGCTGACGACGCACCTCGCCGACCGTGGCGATGAACTCGCCCGGCCACGCGGACGACGGGTCGACGCGTTCGAGCGCGTCGCGCGGCGGCATCGACGGATGCGCCGAGCCGGCCACCGCGTCGGTGTCTCGGGTGTGCATGAGCCAGGCGCGCGCGACGAGTGCGGGCCGCCCGGTGTGCGCGAGCGTGGCCTCGACGAGCTCGATGCTGCGTCCCGGCCGCAGCACGCGGCAGGTGACCTCGACCTCGTCGATCGGGATCACGCCGAGGATGTCGACCGAGAGCCGTGACAGCTGCATCGGCTGCGGGCTGCGCGTCGTATGGTCGACCTCGATCGCGTGGGCGAGCAGGCCGATCGGCGGGGCGACGTGCTGCTCCGCGACGTTCCAGGCTCCCCCGGTGAGACTCGTCGGACGGAACCTGGTCGCATCCGTCCGTTCAGAAGCGATGCGATCGAAGTAGGGCACGAGTACGGATGCTACCCGTGCCGCTTCCGGCAGGCGGATCCGGGCGCGGGTGTCAGCGTCGCAGGAGCTTGACCGCCCCCGCGATCCCGAGTGCGCCGAGAACGGATGCCGCGCCGTACAGCCCGCGCCGGTGGCGCAGCGCGCGGGTCTGGATGCTCTCGCCGCGCGCGCGGTCGTCGAATGCGCCGTGGGCGCCGTGATCGCCGGGGACCGGCTCGTAGAGGTTGGGCGGGGTCGTCGACGTCCCCTTGTCGTCGGCGAATTGCCCCTCCCAGGCGTTCTTGGCGAGGTACCAGTCCATGAAGCGACCCGCCACCCGGGTGCCGAGGACCAGACCCACGGTCGACTCGCCCACCCAGGTGCGGCGGCGGGGCCTGTCGGCGACGTCCCCCACGGCGCGCGCGCCGACCTCGGGCTGGTAGATCGGCGGGACCGGCTGAGGGTGCTTCGAGAACGGCGACTTCACCCAGCCGAACTGGGTCGTGTTGAGCGCCGGCATGTCGACGATGGAGACCGCGACGGCGCTCCCCTCGTGGGTGAGCTCGGAGACGACGGAGTCGGTGAAGCCGTGCACGGCATGCTTCGACCCGCAGTACGCCGCCTGCAGAGGGATGCCCCGATGAGCCAGCGCCGATCCGATCTGGATGATGTGGCCCCGGTCGCGCTGCCGCATCCGCTGCAGTGCGGCGCGCGTGCCGTTCACCGTGCCGAGGTACGTGACCTGCGTCGCACGGTCGTAGTCCTCGGGTGTCGTGTCGAGGAACGGAGCGATCGACCCGGACATGACGTTGTTCACCCACAGGTCGATCTCGCCGAGCTGCGACTCCACCTCGGCGGCGGCGGCTTCGACCGCCGCGTTGTCGGCGACGTCGACGGAGACGCCGTGCGCGCGGCGACCCTTCGCGCGGACCTCGGCGACTGCGGCATCCACCCCGTCCCTGCCGCGGGCGAGGACGGCGACATCCCAGCCGCGGTCCGCCAGCTCACGGACGATCGACCGGCCGAGGCCGGCGCTGCCGCCGGTGACGACGGCGACGCCTCGGGATGTGGTGCTGCTCACGTCGGACTCCTCCCGCGGGGCCCGACCGGATGCCGGGGGCCTCCGTCGGAGTCGAGCGCTCCGGAGGGCCATCCTTCGCCGGGCGCGGCGGCGCGGACATCCGCTTGCCAGTCCGCGGGCGATGCAGTACGGGCGGAAGGGTCGGTGCGGGTCGGGACTGATCGCGCGTCGTTGCGGGTCGGGGCTGATCGCGCGTCGTTGCGGGTCGGGACGCAAGCGCATCGCGGGGCGGAGCGCAAGCCCAGGACCGCCGGGCGGGCCCGCGGTTAGCGTCCCGGCATGAAGAGCTCAGAGATCCGCTGGAACGACGAAGCACGCACGAAGATCCTCGACGACGCCGACCGGGTGCTCCGCGACGCCGTCGTCGAACTGGCCGGCTCGGGAAACGAGATGACCTCCGACGAGGCGTTCGCCGAACTCACGAGCAGGCTGAAGGACAAGTTCATCGACTGGGAGCCCGGCCCCGACCTGCGCAAGTACGCCGACGCCATCGCGAGCGGCGAGGTGGAGACCGACGGGTCGTGATGCTCCGCCGCACGTGAGGTGTGGGATGGGGGGTCGGGCGGGTCGGGTTTCAGCCCATGTGCCGAAGCCGGACGCCGTGCGCGGGGCGTGGGTCCTCGCGTGCCGGGCGCCGTGCGTCGGATTCGGAGAATGTCGCCGGATTCGGATGCGGGGGGCCGTCCTGGTCCGAATCCGGCGCGCTCCTCCGCATTCGGTGACCTCTGCCGCCCCCCCCGGGTGAGGGAAGTCTCATCTCCAGGGTGTGGAAACCGGCCGTTCCGGGACGGCTTCACACCGTTCTGACGATGACGGTCGCGGCAGCTCCATACGAGCCCGGCTGCGCCACCGAGCCGCACTCCCTTCCCGATGCCGTCGCACCCGCGCGGCGGCATCCGGCGACTGTCGGTCACCCCGGCGCGACGCTCCGCCAAGCGGAGAGGTCGGCCGCGTAGATCTCAGCCGGCAGCCCGGGATCTTCCGTGCTCACTCGCTCGAACACCCCGCCCGGCCCCGCCGTGCAAATCCCGGCCACCGCGCCCGTGACGAAGAAGGCATCCGCGAGGTCCCCTCACAGCATCGACCGGTTCAGGAACAGCAGGTACGTCTCGCCGTCCTCGAGCCTGGGGGGCTGACCTGGTGACCCCGCGCCATACTGCAGGACCTCCACCGTCGACGTCGTGAGCGGGCCCAACGGGTCCGAAGGGTGCGCGTCATCCACGGGCGCCGTGCCGAGATTCTCGGGGAGGTACTGCGTGACGACGTCCGCGACGACGCCGGTCGGGTCGTCCCCACCGCCGGGACGCGATGTCCCACCGACGGTCGCCTCGATGATCAGATCCGAACTGCCCACCAGCTCGTCGAGCGACTCGTAGATGAATGCTCGGCTCCCCGACACGCCCTGCGTGCATCCGCCGAGAAGGACGACCGCCGCACAGAGGCCCGCGGCCACCCCCGCCCGTCGCGCGAGCGCCATGGACTCACACGCTCACAGACCCAGCGCCCGCAGATACTCGTTGACGAACGCGCCGCGGGGGTCGAGTTCCCGCTGCAGCGTCACGAAGTCCGCCCAGCGCGGGTACAGCTCCGCGGGATCGCGCGGGGTGAACACCTTGCCCCAGTGCGGCCGCGCCCCGAATTCGGCGAGCGCGCCCTCCAGCGCCGGCAGCGCGGCGGCGACACCCTCCTCGTCCGACCGCCAGGTGAAGTGGAAAGCCACCGAATCGCGCCCAGAACTCGGCGACAGCCACAGGTCATCGCCCGCGACCGTGCGGATCTCGCACACCTGCAACACGGGAGCCAGCTTCGGCGACAGCGCCCGGATCGCGTCGAAGGCGTCCGCCGCATCCTCGATCGGCAGCAGGAACTCCGACTGCAGCTCCTCCCCGTTCGACGGCGTGAACTCGAGGCGGAAGTGCGGCAAGCGGTCCAGCCACGCGCCCGCCTCACCTCTTTGCACGGTGCAGGCCGCCGCAGACACCCCGGGAAGCGGATGCCGGGGGCCGCTTGCCTCGCGATCGCGCAGCGCCGCCGGGATCGGCAGCGGCGGAGCATCCGTTCGCTGCTTGCGCCACACCTGATCGACGTACGCGTCCTGCTGGAACGTCGTGAAGAACGAGACGCTGTAGGCCGATCCGGCGATGACGTCGAACGACTTCCGCACCGCCTCGAGCGGGACGTCGTCGTAGACGGTCTGCTCGATCTCATAGCTCGGCTCGATCGCCAGCTCGACGCTCGCGACCACGCCGAGCGCGCCGAGGCCGACGACGGCACCCGCGAGCGTGTCGTCCTGCTCCGTGAAGCGGACCAGCTCACCCGTCGAGGTCACCAGATCGAGCCCGGTGACCGCCGCGGCGAGCGAACGGTTCGCCACACCCGACCCGTGCGTGCCGGTGCTGACCGCACCCGCGACGGAGATGTGCGGCAGCGACGCGAGGTTCGCCAGCGCCCACCCCTGCTTCTCGAGCGCCTGCGCCAGCTCCCCGTAGCGCACGCCGCCCCCGACGCGGACGCGCCGACGCCCGGCATCCACCTGCACCGGGACGTCGAGCTCAGCGGTCGAGACGAGCGTGCCGGTGGTGTCGGCGATGCGCGTGAACGAGTGTCGCGACCCGAGGGCCTTCACAGAGTCGGATGCCGCGACCACGTCCCGCAGCTCGTCGAGAGTCCGCGGCGCGACGATCCGATCGGCCGAATAGCGGATGTTGCGAGACCAGTTCTCTCCTGCAGCGTCGCTCATGCGAGCCAGCCTAGGGGCGAGGCCCGGCACCCCGGCGACCCCTTGCGGGGGGCACGGTCAGTGCTCGTGCTCGTCCTCCATCACTTCTCGACCGCGCTCACACGGTGTCGATGGCGCCCGTCCGCTCGGCGATCTTGCGGTCGCCGCGCCGGCGTCCGAAGCGGGCGACGAAGAAGAGGACCGACCCGACGACGATGTATCCCCCGGTGGCCGCCCAGACCGGCCAGTCCTGCTGCGTGAGCAGGACGATGCTCGCGATGATCGCCAGGATCGGGACGATGCGCGGCACCGAGAAGTGCTTGTGGTCGACCTTGTCCTTCTTCAGCACCAGGACGCTGACATTCGCGGTCAGGAACACCAGCAGCAGCAGGAGCACCGTCGTGTTGGCGAGCGTCGAGATGTCACCGACGACCGTCAGCAGCATGGTCGCGCCGGCGACGACGACGATCGAGACCCAAGGGGTGCGGCGCTTCGGCAGCACCTTGCCGAAGGCGTGCGGCAGCAGCCCCGACTCGGCCAGCCCGTAGCCGACGCGGCTGGCCATCACCATGAACAGCAAGGCCCCGTTCGCGATCGCGACGAGCGCGATGAGGGCGAACAGCCATCCGGGCACCGCGAGCCCACTCGCGGTGATGACCTCGAGCAGCGGACCCGTCGAGTCGGCGAGCGTCGTCGGCTCCACCACGATCACGGCGCCGAGGGCGATGAGCAGGTACACGACGGCGGCCGTCAGGATCGCGCCGAACAGCGCCCGCGGGTACGCGCGCGACGGGTTCTTCACCTCTTCGGCCATGTTCGCCGCCGCCTCGAAGCCGAGGAAGGAGAAGAACGCGACGATGGATGCCGCGAAGGCGCCCTCGAGCGGGGGCACATCGGGCGCGAACTCGAAGATGCGCGACGGCTCGCCGCCGCCGCTGCCGAAGACGACGGCCGCGACGACGATGACGATGACGAGTCCGGTGACCTCGATCATCGACGCGACCATGTTGGTCGCAAGGGACTCCTTGACGCCGCGGAGGTTGATGAGGGTGAGGATCGCGATGAAGGCGATCGCGACGGGCACCGGCGGGATGTCGATGAGCGACGCGAAGTAGTCGCCCGCGAACGCGTTGGCGAGCGCCGCGGCCGTCGTGATGCCCGAGGCCATCATGAGGAACCCGACGATGAACGACAGGAACGGGATCCCGAACGCCTTGTCGACGTACCTCGCGGCACCGCCCGCGTGCGGGTATTTCGTGATGAGCTCCGCGTACGTGCCCGCGGTGAGCAGAGCGACGACCAGGGCGATGAGCAGCGGCAGCCAGATGACCCCGCCGACGTCGGTCGCCATCGTGCCGACCAGTGTGTAGATGCCGGCGCCGAGGGTGTCACCCACGATGAAGGCGAACAGCAACCAGGTGCCGACTGCCCGCTTCAGGCCGGTCTGGTTCTCGGCGGGGGCCGCCGTCGTGTCGTGTGCCATCGCACCACTTCAGCGGGTCGATATGGATCGTGCAACCCCCGACGGTGCCGCTTCTCGAACGGGGCGAAGCGGTGTAGGGCGGATGCCGGCGGTCAGACGACTCGGCAGGAGAGGATGGACGGCATGACCGCCTCCGTTCCGTCCGGCCGCATCCGCTCGTTCTTCTCGGGCGTCGGCGACCTCCTCCGGGGCTTCGGATACTGGGGCAGACTGCCGAGGGCGATGGCGCTCGGGATCATCCCCGCCGCGATCGTCGGACTGGTGCTGCTGGCGGGCCTCATCACGCTGGCCGTGTTGCTCCGCGACCTCGTCGACGGGCTCACCGGATTCGCCGACACCTGGGCGCCGCTCGGCGCCGATCTCGTGCGGTTCGGCATCGGCGCGGCGATCCTCGGCGGCGCCGTCGTCCTCGCAGTCGTCTCGTTCACCGCGCTCACCCTGCTCGTCGGCGACCCGTTCTACGAGCGCATCTGGCGGGCCGTCGAGACCGACCTGGGCGACCCCGCACCCGAGTCGGAGTACGGCTTCTGGCGTTCGGTGGGTGACAGCGTCAGCCTCATCCTCCGCGGCCTCCTCGCCGCGATCGTCGCCGGCCTGGTCGGACTGATCCCCGCCGTCGGCGGCGTCCTGGGTGCCGTGACGGCCGCGTTCCTCACGGGCTGGCTGCTCGCCGACGAGCTCACCTCGCGCGCGCTGACCGCGCGGCGGCTGGATGCCGGCGCCCGCCGCCGCGTGCGACGCGGACACCGCGCGCGGGTGCTGGGGTTCGGCGTGGCCACGCAGCTCTGCTTCCTCATCCCGCTCGGCGCCGTCGTCGCCATGCCCGCAGCCGTCGCAGGCTCGACGCTGCTCGCCCGGAGGATGCTCGACACGACCGCCGCCGACACGGCTGACACGACCGCTTGACCCTGTGGTGAGAACACGGTCTGTGATGGGTGCTCACCCATCGAAACGGAGCGTGAGCACCCCATGTCCAGCCCCTACGAAGGCCTCCAGGATGTCGTCGCCGGCCTTCCCGAACTCGTCCAGCCCCTGATGGTCGCCCTCGCCGGCGCCATCCCCTACGTCGAGGGCGAGGGCTCCGCGACCCTCGGCATCATCGTCGGCATCAACCCGATCGTCGCCGCGATCGCCGGCGCGACGGGCAACATCCTCTCGCTCCTGCTCGTCGTCCTGCTCGGCTCGCGCGTCCGGGAATCCGTCGTCGCGCGGCGGGCCGCAGCGACGCAGACCGCCGCGCCCGCCAGCGCCGGCGCCTCGACCGGAGCGCTGACGGTCGCGACCGTCGACGAGCAGGCCACCACGGACGACAAGCCCACCCGCCGCACGAAGGGGCAGACGAAGCTCCGCCGCTGGCTCGTGCGTTTCGGCGTCCCCGGAGCGAGCCTGCTCGCCCCGCTCGCCCTGCCGACCCAGCTGACCGCCGCGTTCTTCGTCGCCTCGGGCGTGCGCAAGGGCTGGGTCATGCTCTGGCAGATCATCGCCATCGTGCTGTGGACCGGTGCCGTCGCCGCGGCCGCCACAGGGCTCGTCACCGTCCTCGGATGGTGACATCGCGGCATCCCCTGGATACAGTGACGCGGCGAGGAGGAGCGCATGGCGTGGAGCACGCGGGAACTGGCTGAGCTCGCCGGCACGACGGTCAACACGGTCCGCCACTACCACCGGCTCGGCCTCATGGCCGAGCCGGACCGGCGGTACAACGGCTACAAGCAGTACACGGCGGCCGACCTCGTGCGCCTGCTGCGGATCCGGCGTCTGGTCGACCTGGGCGTCCCGCTCTCGCGGGTCCCCGACCTCATCGACGGCGGCACCGCCGGTGAGCGCGAGCTCGACGACCTCGACGCCGAGCTGCAGGCCGGCATCGAACGACTGCAGCGCGCCCGCGCAGACCTCGCCGCCATCCGACACGGGCATGCGCCCGCGTCGGGCCCGTCGGGCTTCGAGCCGTACGCCGACACGCTCTCGGATGCGGACAGCTCACTGATCCACGTCTTCGGCCGCCTGTACGACGACGAGGCGATGGCCGACGTCCGGAAGATGGTCGGCGAGGACGCGAGCCCGCCCGAGGTCCGCGCCGAGATCGACGCCCTCGCGGCGGACGCCGGCGACGAGACCGTGCTCCGCCTCGCACGCGCGCTGGCACCTTCGATCGAGCAGAGCCTGCGCGACTACCCGTGGCTGAGCGATCCGGGCGATCATCTCCCCCGAGGCGAGCGGGTGAGCCAGGAGACCTTCGTCGAGGCGCTGCAGGAGCTGTACAACCCCGCACAGATCCGCGTGCTCGCACTGGCGAGCCACCTCGCGACCGAGCAGATCGCCGCCGCGCAGGCATCCGCACCCGACGAGACCGCCTCCGGCGCTTGACCCTGTTCCGGGAACAGGGTGTCGACTGAGCACATGATGACGACGAACACCGATCCCGGCGCACCCACGCTCGCCGAGGACCTGCTCCTCCTCCTCTTCCAGCCGCGCCACGGCACGATCGCCGGCGAAGGCACCCTCTTCTACGTCCTCGCCGGCGCCGTCCTCGCCGAGGTCGGCCTCGACGGCAACGTCGAGACCGACACCGCCGGCGCCACCGGCGCACTCCGCATCCGCGCCGTCGCCGACCACCCGCCCGGTGACCCGCTGCTCCGCCCCGCCTGGGACTACGTCACCGACAAGCCGCGCGGCGTCCAGACCGTGCTCGCCGCCGTCGGGCCCGCACTCCGCTCGCCCGTCCTCGAGCGCCTCGAGGACCGCGGCGACATCGCCCGCACCTCCCGGAAGCTCCTCGGCCTGATCGACACCACCTCGCTCGCACCCGGCCCGAGCGGCCGGCGCGACGAGCTGATGGCCGGCGTCCGCGCGGTGCTCGTCGACGGCGCGCAGCCCGACGCCCGCACCGCCGCGCTGGCCGCACTGCTGTCCGGCAGCGGGACGCTCCCGCAGTTCGACCGCGAGATCGGCTGGAACAGCGCCGTCATCACTCGCGCGAAGGAGCTCGAGCAGGGCAACTGGGGAGCGGATGCCGCGGCGCAGGCCGTCGCACGCACGGTCGCCGCCACGATCGTGAACAACGTCGTGGTGGCCGCTGCGGTGGCCGGTCGCGCGTAGCCAGCCCGGTTGACAGGCCCGTATCCGGTTCGGTCATGCTGGAAGCTCGATCGCGCCGCATCGGCGCAGAACGGAGCACCATGCGCCTCGTCCCCCTTGGGCCCACCGACCACCACGTCCCCAACGTGGTCGCCGGGATGATGCGGATCGAGGAGATGTCCGATGAGGCGATCCGCGAGCTGTACGACGCGTGCCGCTCCGCGGGCGTCGACTTCTTCGACCACGCCGACCTGTACGGCAGCACGCGGCACGGCTGCGAACGTCGCTTCGCCGAAGCTTTGAACCTCGCTCCCGCGGAGCGCGATGAGATCACGCTGCAGACCAAGACGGGCATCGTGCCGGGCGATTGGCACTTCGACCACTCGTACGAGCACATCGTCACCTCGGCGGAGGAGTCGCTCCAGGCCCTCGGCACCGACCGCATCGACGTGCTCCTACTGCACCGCCCCGATGCGCTCGTCGAGCCCGACGAGGTCGCCCGCGCCTTCGACCACCTCGAGTCCTCGGGCAAGGTGCGCGCCTTCGGCGTCTCGAACCACACGCCGCGCCAGATCGACCTGCTGAAGACCGCCGTGACCCAGCCCATCGTCGCCAACCAGGTGCAGCTGTCGATCACCCACTCGACGATCGTCGCGCAGGGCCTCGCCGCCAACATGATCGGCGAGGAGGACTCCATCACCCGCGACGGCGGCGGACTCGTCGACTACTCGCGCATCAACCGCATCACGCTGCAGGCCTGGTCGCCCTTCCAGAAGGGGTTCTTCGACGGCGTGATCTTCGACGCTCCGGAGTACCCCGAGCTCAACGAGCTGCTCGGCCGGCTCGCGACGAAGTACGACGTCACGCCGACCGCCCTCGCCACGGCGTGGATCACCCGGCATCCCGCGCACATGCAGGTCGTGCTCGGGACGACCAATCCCCAGCGCGTGGCCGATGCCGCAGCGGGCTCGGACATCCCCCTCACCCGCGCGGAGTGGTACTCCCTCATCGCCGCCGCGGGACACAAGGTTCCCTGACCCGGGTGGCCGACTACGTCATCGACGGGGCGCGGATCGCCGGCATCCCTGATCTGTACGCCCAGCTGAACAGCCTGTTCATGGCAAGCGAGGACTGGCGACTCGGCGCGAGCCTGGACGCCCTCGACGATCTGCTCTACGGCGGGTTCGGTGCACTGTCGGGCGACGAGGCGGTGCGCGTCGTGTGGTGGGATGCCGCGCACAGCCGCGACGCGCTCGGTCAGGCCGAGACCGAGCGGTGGCTGCGCGCGAAGCTCGCGCAGCCGGGCACCTTCGACTCGGCGACCATCCGTCGTCAGCTCGACGAGGTGCTCGCAGGCACCGGCCCGACCTACTTCGACCTCGTGCTCGAGGTCTTCGCCGGCCACCCCGACGTACGGCTCGAGCTGCGCTGACTCAGCCCTCTCGGCGGACCTTGATGGTCGCGCCGGCGGCGAGGAACACGAATGCGGCGGCGACCTGGGCGCCGCTCCAGATCGGGCCTGCGAACTCGAACGGGAACACCGGATTCCAGATCACCGCGATCGCGAGGAACACCGGCACCCACCACCAGTGCCTCGCCTGCACCGCGAACCAGCCGATGATGAGGCCGAGGATCGTCGCGACGAATCGCACGGCGAGGAACCAGTCGCTCTCGAGCAGCGCAGGCGCGACGAACAGCACGGCCGCCGCGAGCAGGCTCGGAGCCAGCGCATTCCGCTGATACATTGCGGGCGTCTGCTGCGTGCGGCTCACTGTTGTCCTCCGTGCACATCGAGTCCGCTCTAGTCTCGCCGATCCCGCCGCGACAGGATCGCGAGCATCGTCCCTCCGAGGACCGCCGCGATGACCGACCCGGTGAGGATGCCGATCTTGGCGTGATCATCCGCGAGCGAACCCTCGCCGAACGACAGCTCGCCGACCAGCAGGGCGACGGTGAATCCGATCCCGGCGAGGAAGCCGACGCCGATCAGGTCGAGCCAGCGCAGCTCGAAGGTCCGCCGGACGGCCGGCACTCGAGTCAGCAGGAACACCGCGAGCAGGATGCCGACGGGCTTGCCCACCACGAGGCCGAACAGGATGCCGAGGGTCACCGGGTCGGCGAAGGCCGACACGAGTCCGTCCCACCCGCCGACGGTCACCCCCGCCGCGAAGAACGCGAACACCGGGATCGCGACGAGCGTCGAGATCGAGCCGAAGCGGTCGGCGAAGTGGGCGGTGAGCGGGTCGAAGACCGGGGCACCGTCGGCATCCGTCGCCACCTGCACCCGCGCTCGACGCGTCACGGTCGCGGGGACGGTGAACGCGAGCAGGACGCCCGCGATCGTCGCGTGCACGCCCGACGCGTGCACGAGCGCCCACGTGACGACGGCGAGCGGCAGGAGGATCGCCCAGTGCCGCACGCCGAACCGGACGGCGACGCCGAACAGGGCGAGCGGCACGAGCGCCGCGAGCAGCCAGAGCGGCTGCAGGTCATCGGTGTAGACCGTCGCGATGATCGAGATCGCGAAGAGGTCGTCGACCACGGCGAGGGTCAGCAGGAAGACGCGGAGCGCCGGCGGCAGCCCCTTCGCGACGACGGCGAACACGGCGATCGCGAAGGCGATGTCGGTGGCGGTCGGGATCGCCCAGCCGTGCACCGCGTCACCGGGCGCCGACGCGGTGAAGGCGACGAAGATGAGCGCCGGCACGATGACGCCGCCGAGCGCGCCGATGACGGGGACCGCCGCGATCCTCGGCGAGCGGAGACGGCCGGCGACGATCTCCTCCTTCAGCTCGAGTCCGACGACGAAGAAGAAGATCGCGAGCAGGCCGTCGGCGGTCCAGTGGCCGACGCTCAGGTTCAGGTGGAGGAACTCAGGCCCGAAGGACGTCCCGCGGAGCCCGGTGTACCACCCGGCCGCGGGCGAGTTGGCGAGCACGAGCGCCGCGACGGTCGCGACGAGCAGGAGCAGACCGCCGAACGCGTCGGTGCGGACGGTCTGACGGATGCCGCGCCACAGCTCGTGCGGCGCGATGCGGGAAGGGGAGGATGAGGACATGACGGATCGCTTTCCGGCGTCGGTGAGAGGGGTCGCTGAGGGCGCACCGACGGGTCGGCGCGCGTCAGCGGCGCGACGGCGGGCAGCCGGCGATCTCGCCGTGCGCGTTCGTCCCCCACTCGCTCACCCAGCCGTTCGTTCCCGGATGCTGCGGCGCGCTGAGGGTGCGGATGCCGATCGCCGACGGCAGCGCGCGCTCGAGGCGGTAGCGGGCCGTGATCGTCATGCCTCCAGGGTATCGGGCACCGCGGCGGCGGTACCGGCGGGATTGTTGCGCCAGGTATCGTCCGATGCGGCGTCTGCGCTCGCAGTTCCTACGCTGGCGGAGGCACCCCGAACGCCCGCGCCCGAGCGCACCCACGGAAGGAACCCGATGACCGCCGCCCGGGTCGCGACCCTCGAGCACTCCGTCGTGCTGGATGAGGGCGCGGGTCTCGTCCGCATCCTGGACCGACGCGTCTTCCCCGCGCGTGTGGAATGGGTCACGGCCGAGACGCCGGATGCCGTCGCCCGAGCGATCCGCGACATGGTCACCCAGAGCTCGGGTCCGCTCTACGCCGCCACCGCCGGGATGGCGCTCGCGGCGCTGCAGGCGCGCGAGCTCCGCCTCGACGCGGCGCACGCCGCGATCGCCGCAGCGGGGGCCGCCCTCGCCTCGGCCAGGCCGACGAACGCCCATCCTCGTGACGCGGTGGCGCGGATCCTCCGCGCGGGAGCGGATGCCTCATCGACGACGGCGCTCGTCGAGGCGACGATCGGGACAGCCCGCGCCGTCGATCGGGACTACCGCGAGGCGAGCGCGGCGATCGGCAGGTCGGCGCTGTCGCTCCTTCCGGAGCACCCCCGCATCTTGACGCACTGCTGGGCCGACGCCTACCTCTTCGGCCTCGTCGGCGCCGCCCGTGAGGCGGGCCGCGAGATCGAGTGGGTCGCGACCGAGACCCGCCCTTACCTGCAGGGCGCGCGCCTCACCGCGCACTCGCTGCGGGAGCTCGGGCAGCGCGTCACCCTCATCACCGACGGCATGGCCGCCGCGGCGCTGTCCTCACCGCGCGGCGTCGGCACCGGGCCCATCGACGCGGTCGTCACCGCGGCCGACCGGGTCTCGCTCGACGGTGCCGTCGTGAACAAGGTCGGCACGCTCGCCCACGCCGCCGCTGCGGCGGCCTTCGGCATCCCGTTCTACGCCATGGTCGAAGCGCCGGACCCGTCCGCGCCGACCTCCGCCGACATCGTCATCGAGGACCGCGACCCGACCGAGGTGCTCGAGGTCCTCGGCCGGCGCACCGCAAGCCCCCTCGTGACCGACGCCTGGTACCCCGCCTTCGACGTGACACCGCCCCACCTCGTGACCCGCATCGCCACGAGTCGCGGCGCATTCACCCCGGCCGGGGTCCGCGACCACTTCACCACCTCACAGCAAGGACCCGCATGACCGTCACCGTCTCCGCCGATGTGATCGTCCTCGACATCGAGGGCACCACGAGCGCCGCCGGGTTCATCCTCGGCGACCTGTACGACTACGCCCGGCCCCGCCTCGACGAGGTTCTCGGCCGGGACGACGACACCGTGCGCGCGGCTCGCGCCGACGCGATCGCCGAGACGGGACTGGCAGCGGACGCGACCGACGCCGAGGTCGCCGACGCCCTGCGCGCGCTCATGGCCTCGGACGTGAAGTCGACGCCGCTGAAGACCCTGCAGGGCATCCTGTGGGCCGAAGGCTTCGCCGCGGGCGAGATCACGTCGCAGTTCTTCGACGACGTCCCGCCGAGGTTGCACGCGTGGCGTGACGCCGGCATCCGCCTGGTGTCGTACTCCTCAGGCTCGGTCGCGTCGCAGGTGCCCTGGTACCGCCATGCGCCGCAGGGCGATCTCACGCCGCTCGTCGAGCAGTGGTTCGACACCGTCAGCGCCGGACCGAAGAAGGACGCCGACTCGTATCGCACGATCGCTGACGCCGTCGGCGCACCGGCGGGACGCATCCTGTTCCTCACCGATCACCCCGACGAGGTGAGCGCGGCCCTCGCGGCGGGGTGGAATGTGGTGGCACTCGACCGCGACGGCGAGCCCTGGCACGGCGCCTCGTTCGCCGCGCCGTCGGTGTCGACGTTCGCCGACATCGAGGTGACCCGATGAGCCTCCCCGCCTCGGAGCAGATCCGCGCGGCCGGCGCCGTCCTCGCCGCAGAGGCGAGCCGGTTCTCGGGCTATGGCTGGATGCGGGGCACGTCGGGCAATCTGTCGGTCGTCGTCGGCCGCGACCCGCTCGTGCTGGCGGTGACCGCCTCGGGTCTCGAGAAGTCCGAGCTGACCGACCGCGACGTCGTCCTCATCGGGGCGGACGGCCTCGGCATCGATCCGACCGATGCCCGGCCGCCGTCCGCCGAAGCGGGCCTGCACGCCCACATCGCCGCCCGCACGGGCGCGAACGCGATCTTCCACGTGCACGCCTTCGACGCCGTCGTGGCGGGGCACCGCTGGCCGGGCGGCGTCGCCATCCGCGACATGGAGATGCTGAAGGGGATCGGCCACCGGGCGCACGACGAGACCGTCGTGGTGCCCGTCATCGAGAACGACCAGGACATGACGGTCGAAGCGGCGCGGTTCGACGAGGTCTACGCGCCCGCGACGGCGGAGGTGCCCGAGGTGCCGGCGCTGATCGTGGCGAACCACGGCATGTACGCCTGGGGAGAGGATGCCGCGGCCGCCCGCCGGCACCTCGAGATCACCGAGTGGCTGCTGCGGTTCCAGGTCGCCACGCGCTGACGCGCACCCCGGCTGGCCGATGCCCGCGCATCAGTGGTCGAATCGCTGTCCCGCAGGGTTGGTGGGCAGCAGGCACAGCACCGCGAGGATGACGTTGCCGACCCCGGGGACGAAGCTGAGGAAGAACAGCGGCCCCGGCAGGTTCGCGTCGTGCAGGCGACGCCACGTGATCGCGAGCTCCGGGACGATCGTCGCGAGGGCGAACCCGATGAAGAGGAACACGCCGACCAGGATGAGCGGACCTGGCTCGGTGCGGCCGGTCACCGGGTCGACCGTGACGCCCACGAGCGCGCCGCCGATCATGATGGCGAAGATCGCCAGGATGATCAGGAGGTTGGCCAGGCGCCACCACCAGAACTCGCTGAGGCTCGCGCGACCGGTGAACGTCGCGTACTTCTTCCAGTACCGGCCGAACGCCTGGGCGAAGGATGCGCCGTAGAGCGGCCACGAGATGGGCGCCTCGCCGGCGTGGCCCATCGAGGGGCCGGGGCGCGAGGGCGGTTGCGGGGGCGGTGCGTAGGTCATCGGTTCCTCCAGGTGACGAGCGGATCGCGAAGCGGCGCGGAGCGGTTGCGCCGGCACCATCGTGCCGGGGACGACCCGCGGACGGAACACCTTGTCGGCGGCAGGCGCTTTCCGCTATCCGCGGCTCGGATCGGCGCCGGATCAGCCGAGGACGACGGCGACGGTCGCATCCGCGAGGCGACGCGGATCCGCGTCGCGCAGCCGCCCCGTCCCGAGCTCCCGCGCCCCGCGCAGCACGAGACGGGCGGCGACGGCGCGCTCCGGCTCGGGCAGCGTCTGGATGTCGGCGACCTTCGAGAACCCGACGATGCGGCGCACCGCCTTCGCCGCCGCGTAGATCGCCGCATCCGAACGGATCTGCTGCACCGTCGCGGCGAGGACGTCATCGCCGAAGACACGGGGGTCGACGCGGCCGGGCCAGCGACGGGTGAACTCGAGCTCGAAGGCCGCGAGCAGCTCGACCGGCAATCGCAGCAGCTGCTCGGCGTCGCCGTCCCGACCGAGCACGCGTGCCCGCGAGGCCGCGATGAGCAGGTTCGCCCACACCGCGCCCAGGTCGAAACCGGTCGGACCGAACGTGCCGAACTCCGAATCGAACGCCTTCACCGACTCGCCCTCGGCGCGCACGAACACCGACCCGGTGTGCAGGTCGCCGTGCAGCAGGCTCTGCGCGCTCTCCTGGAACCGCTGCTTCGCGAGGCCGATCTCGCGGACGAACGGCAGATCGGCACGCAGCTCGCGCACGTCGTCGTCGTTGGCGGGCAGCCAGCCGTTGTGCTCGTGATCGACGTAGGGCTCGGTGAAGACGAGATCCTCGGTGATCTCGCTCAGCTCGGGGTTCGTCGCCTCGGCGATCGCGCGACGCCGCTCGGGCCCGGGGGTGCCGAACACGCTCGAGGCGAAGGCGACGGCGCCGACGTAGGTGCCGAGCTGGGCCGCAGCGTACGGGTGGATGCGTCCCGCGTTCAGCTCGCCTCGCCACACCGCGTGATCGCTGAGGTCCTCGATCGACAGGGCGAGGGATGCCTCGTCGAACCCGTACAGCGCGGGGACGTGCGCGGGGTCCACCTGCTCGTGCGCGGCGAGCACCACCGCTTCGCGCTTGGTCCGCGAGCGGGTGAGCGGCCACGTCGGGTCGACCCTGACATGCGGGAGCGACTGCTTGACGACGACGCCGCGGCCCGCGGCATCCCGCACGATGAAGACCAGGTTGAGGTTGCCGTCGCCCACCTCGACCACCGATTCGATGGCGTGGGGGTCGACGGGGCCCGCGAGGTTCGGCCGGGCCCGCAGGTAGGCGGGGACGGTGTCGACGCGGAGCAGCTCGTCGACGGCGGCGGGGGCGGCGATGTCGGTCATGATGCGGTCGTGCTCCCGGCGATGATCGTGGTCTTGCGGCGGCGGAAGGTGAAGCTGAACAGCAGCGCGATGAGGAGGATGACGCCCTTGCCGAAGTCCTGGATGTAGTACGGCAGGTTCATCATCGAGAACCCCGTCACCATCACGGCGATGAGGACCGCCCCGAGCGCCGTCCCCCAGGCGTTCGGCCGGCCGATGCCGAGCACCGAGACGCCCACGAGGGCGACGGCGACGGCGTCGAGCAGCAGCGAGTTGCCGGCCGAGACGTCGCCCTGCCCGATGCGTGCGGCGAGGATGAGCCCCGCGATCGAGGCGAGGACGCCGCACCCGATGTACGCGGCGGCACGGTAGACCCGCACCCGCACGCCGGCCAGGCGCGCGGCCTCGGCGTTCGAGCCGACCGCCGAGAGCGCCCTCCCCCACCGGGTGCGGTCGAGCACGAACCACAGCAGGAGGGTCAGCCCGAGGAACAGGATGACGGGCACCGACACCGGGCCGACCGTGCCGCGGTCGAACCAGAGGAAGTCCTCGGTGAACCGCCCCGGCGCGGTCGACCCGTCGGCGAGGGTCATCTGCGACGAGATCGACTTGCCGTCGACGATGATCAGCTTCAGCCCGACGACCGCGAACATCGTCGCGAGCGTCGCGAGCAGGTCGGGGATGCGGGCGAACACGATGAGGGCTGCGTTCAGCGCTCCGATGAGTGCGCCCGAGAGCAGGACGACGCCGACGGCGACCCCGCCGACCTGACCGGCGATCACGAGGGTCCACGCGGCGATCGACACGGCGAAGCCCGCATTCGCCCCGACGGACAGGTCGAGCCCGCCGACGGTCATCGCGAGGGTGACCCCGAGGCCGGCGATGCCGACCGGGGCGATGAACTTCAGCATCCCGAAGATGTTCTCCGGGGTCCCGAAGGCGGGCTCGGTGACGAGGAAGAACAGGAACAGCAGCACGGTGACGGCGACGAAGCCCCACTTCGCGATCACGCCGGCGACGACGGCGCCGACGCGCGACGGGGTGGACGCGACGGCTGACGCCGGTGCGGCGGCGAGCGCGGTCATGCGGTCTCCTTCGGGTGCTCGGCGTCGCCGAGGAGGGCGTTCACGATGCGCGCGCGATCAAGGGTCCCGGCAGGGGTGTCGAGCACGATGCGGCCGCCCACGAGGACGACTATGCGGTCGGCGACGTCGAGGATCTCGTCGACGTCGCTCGAGAGGACGAGGACCGCCCCACCCTCGGCGGCACGATCGCGGGCCGCAGCGCCGATGCGACGCCGCGCACCGATGTCGACGCCGCGGAACGGCTCGTCGAGGACGGCCAGCGTCGGGCTCGTCCGCAGCCAGCGCCCGACGATGACCTTCTGCTGGTTGCCGCCGGAGAGCTCGTCGAGGGTCGCGGCGTTCGACGGCGCGACGACATCGAAGGCGTCGATCACCTCGTCGGCGACCGCGCGCTCACGGGCGGGGCTGACGACGCCGAGCCGCGAGATCTCGCGGAGGACGGGCAGGCCGACCGTGCGGGCGATGGACCAGCCGGGCTGGATGCCCTGGCGCTGCCGCTCCTCCGGCACGAGGGCGACGCCGGCGTCGATCGCGACGACCGGGTTCTGCGGGCGGAAGTCCGCCCCCCGGAGTGTGAGGGATGCCGCCGGATCCGTGCGGACGCCTGCGACGAGCTCGGCGAGCTCGGTCTTGCCCGCGCCGAGCAGCCCGAGGACGCCGGTGACCTGCCCGCCGTGCACGGTGAGCTCGAGCGGTGCGGCGCCGGGCAGCAGGGTGGCGCCGCTGACCGTGAGCACCGCGTCGCCGGCGGGGAGCGGGTCGGTGATGTGCTGCTGCAGTTCGGTGGGCACGCCGAGCATCGCCTCGAGCGCGACCTGCCAGTCGAACGGCCGGACGGCGTCGAGCTCGAGGCGGCCGTCGCGGAGGACCAGGATGCGCTCGGCGAGCCGCTCGATCTCGCCGAAGCGGTGACTGACGAACAGGATCGCGAGCCCCTCCGCGCGGAGTGCGCGGAGGACGTCGAAGAGGCGGTCCGCCTCGGCCGCGGTGAGGGCCGAGGTCGGCTCGTCGAGGATGAGCAGACGCGGGGTGGAGCGGAGGGCGCGGGCGAGGATCAGCAGCTGCGCATCCGAGGCGCCCAGGCGCCCGGCATCCGCCCGCAGCACATCGTCGGACCAGTCGAGGCCGAGCCGCGCCAGCGCCTCGCGCGCGGCACGCTCGGTGGCCCGACGCCGGACGAGGCGGTGCCCACCCGAGGTGAGGTCCGTGAGCGCGAGGTTGTCGGCGACCGAGAGGTCGGGGACGATGCCGTCGGCGATGCGCTGATGCACCGTCTCGATGCCGGCGCGACGCGCCTTCGTCGGAGACGACAGCCGCACCGTCTCGCCCCCGACGACGATCTCGCCGGTGTACGACGCATTGGCCCCCGACACGGCGCCGATCAGCGTCGACTTGCCGGCGCCGTTGGTGCCGAGCAGCGCCGTGATGGTGCCGGGGTGCAGGGCCAGGTCGACACCCTGCAGCACCTGGGTGTCGCCGTAGCGCACGCCGACGCCGCTCAGGCGGACGACGGCGAGGTCGTCCGCCTGAGCGGTGGAGCGTGCGTCCGAGGTCATCCCGAGACGGCGGGCAGCCAGTCGGCGGTCACGACGTCGTCGAGCAGCAGCGTGGGCTCCGCCTCGCGCAGCTGCGCGACGTTGGTGATCTCGTTCTCGAGCAGGAAGTCGCGGGTCACGGTGACGGCCGGGAACTGCACCTCGGTCTCGTCGAGCTCGTCCGCGAGGGACAGCGCCAGGGTGCGGACGACGGCGGCGCCGATGGCGGCAGGGTCGGTCGCGCTCGTGGCGACCCACGGGCTGCCCTCGGCGGTCATGACCTCGATGTCGGCGTTGGAGATGTCGATGCCGTAGACCTTGACCTGGTCCTGCAGATTGTTCTGGCGCACCGCCTGCACGACGCCCTTCGCGATCTCGTCGTACGGGGCGAAGATCGCCTGGGTGTCGGGGTTCGACTTGAGGGCGGCGTCGACGAGCGGAATGTTGTCGGTCGCGGTCGACTCGGTGACCTCACCGGTGAAGAAGAGCTGGTCGAGGTCGTGGTCGCCGAGGTACTGGTCCCACACGACCTTGCGGCGATCGAGCGGCGCGAAGCCCTCGGCGCTGACGAGACCGACCTTCGCGCCGTCGCCGTTGTCCTCGACGAGCTGGTCGAGGACGCCCTCGGCCATCGAGGCGTCGGACTGCGACGTCACGAGGACGCCGTCGGTGCTCTCGAGCGCCAGGTCGTAGACGATGACGGGGATGCCGGCATCCACCGCCTCGCGGATGCGGGGCTCGATCGTGTCGGTCTGCCCGTGGTCGACGATGATCGCGTCGGGCTTCGCGGCAATCGCCTGCTCGAGGTCGGACGCGTGCTTGGCGTTGTCGTTGCGCGCGTCGAAGACGGTGAGGTCGATGTTCGCGGCCTCGGCCTGCGCCTTCGCTCCGGCGGTCCACGCCGTGAAGTAGTCGCCGGCTCCCGACTGCTGCACGAGGGCGACGTCGATCGGGTCGCCGTCGAAGGGCGCGGGGCGGTCGGCGGTGGGCGTCGCCTGCGAGGCGACCGGCTGCGCCGAGGGCTGCTGGGCGCAGCCGACGAGGACGAGGGCGGCGGCGCCGGTCGCGGCGGCGAGCGCGAGGAGGCGGGAGCGGTTGGACACGGGCGGTCCCCTTCTGGGTGTGCGGGTCGGGTGGTGCACAGGCTGGGGCGGATGCCGGGGGGCACCGCGCGGATTGCAGTGTGACAGCGTGCGGGCCGGCGCCCCCAATGGGGGTTGCGCAATGTTACGGACGGGCTCGCGCGAGTGGCCCCGCGAGCACCGACGCGCGAGAATCGGCACACGCGACCGCATCCCGAGGAGCCCACGTGACCCTGTTGACCGTCTGGAACGACACCGATCCGTCCACGCCCGTGATCGAGACCGTCGACGCGGAAGAGATCCGCGCCGAGCTCGCGACGCTCGGCGCCCGCTTCTCGCGGTGGGAGGTCAAGGACTTCGCCGCCGACGCGACCCTCGAGCAGGTCCTCGACCTGTACACGTCCGAGGTCGACGAGGTGAAGCAGCGCGAGGGCTACACCCTGGTCGACATCGTCGGCCTGTCCCCCTCGCAGGAGAACTACGACGAGGTGAAGGACGCCTCGCGTCAGCGCTTCCTGTCGGAGCACAAACACGACGACGACGAGGACCGCTTCTTCGCGCGCGGCGCCGGCGTCTTCTACCTGCACGTGAACGAGAAGGTCTACGCCCTCTACTGCGAGGCGGGCGACCTCGTCTCGGTGCCGGCGAACACCACGCACTGGTTCGACATGGGCACGACGCCCGAGTTCACCAGCATCCGCTTCTTCCACGACGACGACGGCTGGGTCGGCCACTTCACCGGAAACCCCATCGCCGAGACGTTCCCGACGTTCGACCAGCTGTCGGCGCGGCGCTCGGAGCTCGCCGCCGCCTGACCCGCCCGGGGTCGGATGCGTACGATGGCTCCCCGTGACGGATCTGCGCACCCTCCCCAAGGCCGAGCTGCACCTGCACATCGAGGGCACGCTCGAGCCCGAGCTGGCGTTCGCCCTCGCTGCGCGGAACGGCGTGACGCTGCCGTTCGCCGACGTCGACGACCTGCGGGGTCGGTACGACTTCGAGGACCTGCAGTCGTTCCTCGACCTCTACTACGCCTGCATGGCGGTGCTGCGCACCGAGCGGGACTTCACCGACCTCGCCGTCGCCTACTTCGAGCAGGCCGCCGCCGACGGCGTGCGTCACGTCGAGATGTTCTTCGACCCGCAGGTCCACGCGACGAACGGCGTGCCGGTCGACGTCGTGATCGACGGGCTGCAGGCCGGCTTCGCGGTCGCGGCCGAGCGCTTCGGGATCACCGGCGGACTCATCGTCTGCATCGTCCGCGACCACCCCGTCGCGTCGGCCGAGGCGCTCATCGAGGCGATCGCGCCCCGCGCGCACGAGCTGCTCGGCATCGGTCTGGACTCCGCCGAGGTCGGCTACCCGCCGTCCCTCTTCGAGGGCGTCTTCCGCCGCGCCGCCGAGCTCGGGCTGCACCGCGTCGCCCATGCCGGCGAGGAGGCGCCCCCGTCGTACGTGTGGGAGGCGCTGCGGCTGCTCGCGGTCGAACGGGTGGACCACGGCATCCGCTCGGTCGACGACCCCGACCTGCTCGCGCATCTCGCCGAGCACCGTGTGCCGCTGACCGTGTGCCCGCTGTCGAACGTCCGCCTGCAGGCGGTGCCCGAGTTGGCCGCGCATCCGCTGCGGCGGCTCGTCGACGCGGGCGTGGTCGCGACGATCAACTCCGACGACCCGTCGTACTTCGGCGGCTACATCGGCGACAACTACGCCGCCGTCGCCTCACTCGGCTTCGACACGGCCGAGCTGGCGCAGCTCGCCGCGAACTCGATCGAGGCGTCGTTCGCGGATGCCGCGCGCAAGGCGGACCTCATCGCGCAGGTGCGGGCGTGGGCGGCATCCGCCTGACTCAGGTCTCGTCCGCCGTCGGCCAGACGTACGGCAGGTCGTCGGGATCGTCGAAGCCCTGCGCGCGGTAGTACTCGAGATCCTTCCGCAGCAGGTTCGAGCGGTGCGAGCGGTGGACGTCCGCGCGGCCGAACCAGGGCGGCATCCGCACCGTCCCCGACCGGTACTCGGCACCGTCCTCGGGGATCTCGTCGAGCGTCGCCAGAGTCGAGGCCCGCGTCGTGTCGGCGAACCCGCGGCGGATCCACTCGTCGACCGTGACGTCCTGATAGACCATGAGCGCGGCGCGGTGCCCGCGCCACATCTTCACCGCGGGATGGTGCCGCCAGCCGTAGTCGGGGATCGTCAGCGCCCGCATGACCTGCAGCGTCTCGACGCGTTGCTTGCCGAGCCGCTTCGTGTCGAGCGCCGCCACGCCGCGGGCGAGGTCGTCGTAGGGGACGAAGGTCTGCACGTCACCGGGCCTTCCGGATGCGGATCGGCCCCTTCGCGGTGGACGGGTCGACGACCTGCCCGCGCTGGGTAATCTCGACCTCGCCGGCCGCGACCAGTCGGCGCGCCGCCCGGCGGGCGGGTTCCATGAGGTCGCGCCACTCCTCGCCGCCCACGGCGCGAGCCGCCTCGGACGGGCAGATCGTGGCCGACGCCGCACGCGCGTCGAGCAGCTCGCGGATCGACGCGGCGAGCTTCTCGTCGACGGGACGGATGCCGCGCTTCCGGCACGCGTCGGAGCAGTACTTCACGTCGTCCCAGGTGTTCTCCCACCTCTTGCGCCACTGGATCTCGCGCCCGCACGAGGCGCACGTCTTGGGTGCAGGGGTGGAAGCCATGCCGTGACGCTACGTCGAGCGGCAGGCAACGGCGAAGGGGTTGCGGTCATGCACCCTCATGGTTCCGGCTGGCACCGCGGACACCACCAGGTGCGACGGCGCTCCGGGTCGTTCGCGACCTCGTCGCGCACGAGGATCCGCGTGCCGCATCGCAGGCACGGCCGCCCGGCGCGGCCGACGACCCAGTGGGACTCGCCCTTCCAGGTCGAACCGGTGGTCACCTGGTACATGCCCGGCACGGTCGCCGAAATCCGCAGCATCCGCGACGCCCTCTCGACGAGCGACTCGAGGTCGACCGACCCGATCGGCGCGAACGGATGCACGCCGGAGAGGAACGCGGTCTCGCCCACCCACAGGTTGCCGAGCCCGGCGAGGTTCCGCTGATCGAGCAGCGCCGCGACGAGGGGCCGCTCGGTTCGTGATGCGAGTCGGCGGACGGCCTCGGCGGCATCCCAGTCGTCCCGCAGCGGATCGGGACCCAGGTACCCGAGCAGCCCTGGCTCGTCCGTCGTCGCGACGAGCTCGACCACCGGCAGGTCGATGCCCCAGAGCGTCGAGCCGTCGTCGAGGCGCATCCGCACGCGCACCCGGTGATCCTCGCGCGAGGGGATGCGACGACCGGGCCGCGTCACGGTCCAGCTGCCCTGCATCCGAAGGTGCGTGTGGAGCGTCTGCCCGCTGTCGAACCGGGTCAGCAGATGCTTGCCGTGCGTGTCGTGCGCGAGGATGCGGACGCCCGCGAGCGGGGCGCCCGCTGCAGCGCCGGAGCGCAGCTCGCCCGCGACGACGCCGTGACCGACGGATGCCGCGGCCAGCCGCTGCCGCAGCCGGAACACGCTGTCGCCCTCCGGCATCCGCTCACCCCCGGCTCAAGCCCCACCTACGCCGGAACACCACCCGCGTGCCGACTCACCATCCATCGTCGCGGATCCGGGTGGCGACTCGGCGACGGAGTGGTGATCCGACCCGGCAGTCGAGTCGTGCGGACCACGGCGGAGAAGCTCGCGCGTGTCAGTTCTCCGGACGATTGCGGCCCGGGCGCTCTCCACACGCCGTGGAGATCGCTTCCATCCGGAGAACGGTCCGCGGCAGGACGACGTGGCGGCCCCCGGGGTCCGCCACCGGTCCCCCGGCAGGTGGCGGACCCCCGCTCCGGTCAGCGCGCGGCGCGCAGCCAGACCGTCGTCGCGCCCGGCAGTCGGCGGCCGTCGAGCTCACCACTCGCGACCAGCACCTCGCCGGAGGCGAATGCGCCGGGCAGGTCGACCGGCTCGTCACCGAAGTTCGTCACGACCGTCCAGCCGTTCGGTCGGGTGAAGGCGAGCACGTCACCGCGCCCGGTGTCGACCCAGGCGAGCTCCTCCGCCGTCTGCAGCTCATGACGCAGGTGCAGCGCGCGACGGTACAGGTTCAGCGTCGACCCGGGGTCCTCCTCCTGCGCCGCGACCGACACCGCCCCGAACCACGACGGCTGCGGCAGGTGGGCGGCACCGTCTCCGAAGCCGAACGACGGGCCGTCCTCGGACCACGGGATCGGCACCCGGCATCCGTCACGTCCGATGTCCTCCCCCGGACTGCGGAAGTAGGTCGGGTCCTGCCGCGCGCCGTCGGGGATGTCCGCCACCTCCTGCAGCCCGAGCTCCTCGCCCTGGTAGACGTACGCCGAACCGGGCAGCCCCAGCACGAACAGGCTCGCCGCACGCGCACGCCGCAGGCCGCCGTCGGCGTCGAGCGCCGGCTCGGTGCCGCCGGAGAGCAGCCACTCGTTGCCGTGCTTGCGCGCGGGGCGGCCCGAGGCATCCCGTGCCGGATGCGGCAGCCCGTAGCGCGTCGCGTGGCGCACGACGTCGTGGTTCGACAGCACCCAGGTGGTCGATGATCCCGACGACGCGGCGAGCGCGAGATTGTCGGCGACGATGCGTCGGAACTGCGACGCCTCGAAGTCGGCCTCGAGGAGGTCGAAGTTGAACGCCTGCCCGAGGCTCTCGGCGCTTGCGTACAGCGGGATGCGAGCGGGCGCGACCCAGGCCTCGGCGACGGCGGTGCGGGGAGGGTCGTACGAGTTGAAGACCGCCCGCCACTCGGCGTAGACCTCGTGCACGTCGTCGCGGTCGATCATCGGATGCCGCCCGTCCAGCGGCATCGCATCGAGCTCGGCCTGCGTCGGCAGCGCCTCGGGCAGATCCTTCGTCAGCATGTGCGCGACGTCGATGCGGAATCCGTCGACGCCCCGGTCGGACCAGAAGCGGAGCGTCCGCACGAAGTCGGCGCGCACCTCGGGGTTCGACCAGTCGAGGTCCGGCTGCTCGACGGCGAAGTTGTGGAAGTACCACTGGCCGTCGCCGACCGGCTCCCAGGCCGGCCCGCCGAACACGGACTGCCAGTCCGCCGGCGGCTCCTCGCCGTTCTCGCCCTTCCCGTCGCGGAAGATGTACCGCGCCCGCGCCCCCGAGCCGCGCTCGGAAGCGAGGGCCTCCTGGAACCACGCGTGCTGGTCGGACGTGTGGTTCGGCACGATGTCGATGACGACCTTGATCCCCGCCCCGTGCAGCGCCGCGATCAGCGCGTCGGCGTCGGCGAGCGTCCCCAGGCGGGGGTCGACGTCGCGGTAGTCCGCAACGTCGTACCCGCCGTCGGCGAGCTCCGACGGGTAGAACGGGCTCATCCACACCGCGTCGACGCCGAGTTCCGTCAGGTAGGGCACCCGCGAGCGGATGCCGCGCAGGTCGCCGATGCCGTCACCGTCGGCATCCGCGAAGCTGCGCGGATACACCTGGTAGACGACCGCCTGGCGCCACCACTCGGGCAGCTCGGCGTCGGTGAGGTCGGCGGTCTCGGGTGCGGTCTGCACGTCGGAGGTCACGGTGTCCTTTCGGGGTTCGGTGGTCGGTCAGCCCTTGACGGCGCCCTGCGTCACGCCCTCCATCACCCAGCGCTGGGTGAAGAGGTACGCGAGGATCGCGGGGGCCATGGCCATGAGGTACGACGCGAAGGCGACGTTGTAGTTGTTGCTGAACTGCGTCTGGAACAGGTTCTGCCGCACGGGCAGGGTCTGCATCGACGGGTCGGAGATGATCAGCGAAGGGAGCATGAAGTCGTTCCACGCGTAGAGGAAGGCGAAGATGCCGACCGTCGCGCTCATCGGCGCGAGCAGCGGGAAGATCAGCTTCCAGAACGTCTGCCACGTCGATGCGCCGTCGATGCGGGCGCTCTCCTCGAGCTCGATCGGGATCGAGCGCAGGAACGCGGTGAACAGCAGGACGCTGAAGCTGAGCTGGAACATCGTCGCCAGCAGGATCACCCCGAACGGGTTGTCGAGCCCGAGCCGGCCGGTCAGCTGGATCTGCGGCAGCGCGACCACGGGGAACGGGATGAACATCGCCGCGAGCAGGTAGAAGAACGAGTAGCGGAAGAGCTTCCGGTCCCAGTTGCGGACGATCGCGTAGGACGCGAAAGCGGCCAGGATGATCGTCGCGACGACGGTGCCGGCGGTGACGAGGAACGAGATCGCGGCGCCGACGGGGAACTGCGTCAGGTTCCACGCCTGCACGAACCCGTCGAAGCTGATCGGGGCCGGCAGCGAGAACGCGTTGCCGTCGACGGCCTGCCCCGTGGTCTTCAGCGACATCGAAATGGTGACGTACAGCGGCAGGAGGACGGTGATCGCGCAGAGGAAGAGGATGACGGTGGTGGACCAGCTGGGCCGTTCGGCGATCGCTCGGCGCCGGCGGCGCGGGGCATCGGCGGGGCGGTTCGTCGCGGTGACGGCGTCGGCCTGTTCGAAGGCGAGCGCGGGCTGTGTGGTGGACATCAGACTCGGTTCCTTCCGCGCGTGAGCGAGAGTTGGAGGAGGGAGATCACGACGGCGACGATGAAGAAGATCGTCGCGTTGGCCATCTGGTAGGCGTAGTCGCCACCGTTGAAGCCGGCGATGATCGTCATCGCGACGCTGCGGGTGGCGGTGCCGGGGCCGCCGTTCGTGAGGCCGACGATGATGTCGTACGCGTTCAGGAATCCCTTGAACCCGAGGATCACGTTGATGACGACGTAGCCCGCGACGAGCGGCACCGTGATGCGCAGCAGCTGCTGCCGCTTCGAGGCGCCGTCGAGGTCCGCCGCCTCGTACACATCGCCCGGCACCGAGAGCAGGCCGGCGATGTAGATGAGGAGCGTCCCGGGGATCGCCTGCCACGCCGTGACGATGACGATGGCGACCCACGCGAGGTCGGGGTTCGCCAGCAGGCTCTCCTGCAGCCACGGCACGCCGAGCGCCGAGCCCGCCGACGGCAGCGAGTTCGAGAACAGGAAGTTGAAGACGTAGGCGATGATGATGCCCGAGATGACCATGGGGATCACGAAGATCGTGCGGAGGCCCGTCTTGAAGCGGATGCGGGCGGTCAGCCCGACGGCGAGCAGGAACGCCGCGATGTTGACGACGATCACGGTCGCGATCGCGAAGCCGGCCGTGAAGAGGTAGCTCTGCAGGATCGCCGGGTCGCTGAAGAGGGCGATGTAGTTGGTGAACCCGATGAAGTTCCACTCCCCCAGCCCGATCGAGTCGGTGAGGCTGAAGAAGATGCCGATGACGCCCGGGACGGTGATCGCCAGGGTGAAGAGCACGACGGTCGGGAGCAGGAACAGGTAGTAGATCGGCTCGACTCGTGTGCTCTTGCGGCGGGCGGTGCGGTCGCCCGCCGTCAAGAGGGTCGTCGTCGCCCCGGTGGTGACGGTCATCGCGTTGCCTCCTCGGCGTCATCGGTGAGGACGGGCTGACGGAACGCGAGCCGCGACCAGTCGTTGTCCAGGGTGGCGAAGGTCCGCGCGGGGTCCTGGCCGAAGACCATCGCCTGCGCGTAGCTGAAGACCGGGATGGTCTTGGGGACGAGGACCGACGGCCCCTGGTAGATGCGGCCTTCGTCGTAGAAGGTCTGCATGCCCTCGATGCGCGGATCATCGGGCGGAGCGGCATCCGTCGTCGGGGCGAACCCGAGCTGCGACTGGTTGTACGCCTCGATGATCTCGGGCCGGTACAGGTACTCGAGGAAGTCGCGGGCCGCGTCCTTCTTCGTGGAGGCGTCGGGGATCATCGCCGCGAGGTCCATGTTCACGCGGATCGCCCGGTCGTCCGGGTCGTCGGTCATCGGCAACGGGAACGTCCCGAGGGGCGCATCCGGGGCGGTCTTCGCGATCTCGCTGAACGCCCACGGCCCCTGCAGGTACATCGCCGCCTCGCCGTTGCCGAAGTCGAGGTTGCCGTCGCCGTAGCCGCGGCTGTCGGCGTCGTCGTTCGTGTAGTCGCTCGCCAGCTGCAGCACCTTCTCGAGGGGACCGGTGAAGTCCTTCTCGAACGAGACGTCGGACGAGGCGTCGACGTCGGTCCCTTCGGCGGCGAGCCCGTCGAAGAAGTCGATCACGTCGATCGAGCCCCCGACGGCGTAGTCGTACCAGCCCTGCGCCACCGTCCAGTCGTCCTTGAACGTGCCGTAGAACGGCGTGACGCCGGCGGCCTCGAGCGCGTCGCAGACCTCGATCAGCTCGTCCCAGGTCGTCGGGACCTCGAGGCCGGTCTCCTCGAAGATCTGCGTGTTGTAGATGACGGACGAGGCCATCACGGAGTACGGCAGGGCGCTGGTGCGACCCTCGCAGTTGCCGTACTGCTCCATGAGCGGCTGCAGGTCCTCGCGCACGGTCGCCGCGGCATCCGTGTCGCCGATGTCGCTGAGCGCGCACCGCTGCACGAAGCGGGCGACCTCGTAGTTGTAGTTGGCGAGCATGATGTCGGGCGGGTTGCCGCGGACGAAGCTCGCCGAGACGACGTCGACACCCGAGGTGTCCATCTCGACGGTGACGTCGTCCTGCGAGGCGTTGTACTGCTGCACGACGTCCTGCATGAAGGGCAGGGCCTCGCGCTTGCTGAAGGTGAAGCGGAGCGTCTCTCGGCCGTCCGCGGAGCAGCCCGCCAGCAGCGCGCCGCCGAGAGCGGCGACGGTCAGCGCGGCGGCGAGGCGCCGGGCCCGTGAGCGTGTGGGTGTCATGTGATTCCGATCGCGTCGTTGCGGACGAAGGTGGTGCCAGCGTGATCGAGCGAATATATTTAGTCGCCAAATCAATGTGATGCAGGCAATATTGCAGGGCGCAACCCGAAAGGTCAAGACTCGATGTCGACGCTCGTCACCACCCCGGCCCGGCCGGCCAGTCAGGACGCCGTCCTGGCGTTCGCGTGGCAGACGCTCGAGTTCACCGCGACCGACGCGATGAGCGCCACCGGCGTGACGCGGTCGACCGCGATCGAGGCGACGGACGCCCTCGTCGCACGCGGGCTGCTGCGGGAACTGCCCAACGCCCGCCTCGCCGGCGACTACCGCAAGGGCCGGCCCGCCCGGCGCTTCGCCCTGCGCGAGGACGCTGCGGTCGTCGTCGGGATCGACGCGGGCCACCAGCACGTCTCGGTGGCGGTGGCGGACCTCCGCGGACGACGGATCGCGGATGCCGACGCCCGCCTCGCGCTCGACCGGGACGACGCGCCCGCCCGCGCAGCGGTCGTCGTCGCCGCCGTCGACCGGGCACTGACCTCAGCCGGACGATCCCGCGCCGACGTGCTGGCGGTGTGCGCCGGCGTCCCCGCACCGGTCGATCGGAGCGGGCGATCGCCGCAGCATCCCACCCGCTTCTGGGAACGGATGAACCCCGACCTGGCAGACGTCCTGGCGTGGGCGCCGATCGTGCGGATCGAGAACGACGCGTCGCTGGCCGCGGTCGCGGAGGGGTCGGTCGGTGCCGCGATCGGATGCCACGACTACATCGCGCTGCTCGCGGGCTCGCGCCTCGGGGCGGGCGTCGTCGTCGACGGGCACCTGCTGCGGGGACGTCACGGCGGGGTCGGCGAGATGGTCGCGTTCGATCACGTCGACGGCGTGCGAGGCGCGGACGGTCTCGGGTCGCGGGTCGCGGCCTGGGCGGCGGACCTCGCGCGCTCGGGCGACGCGACGGCCGGCTTCCGAGCGATGACGCCCGACGACCTCGACGCGCGGACGGTGCTGGCGATGGCCGCGCGCGGCGACGCCGACGCGCTGCGCATCGTCGACCGCGTCGGCATGGCCCTCGCCCGCATCGTCAGCGTCCTGGGCAGCATGTTCGACCCCGAGCGGGTGGTCGTCTCCGGTGCGATCGCCGACGGCGTCGACGAGGTCGTCGCCGCCGCGCGCCGCTACCTGCCCACGGACCTCGACCTGCCGGCGCCCGAGCTCGTCGCCTCGACCCTCGGCGGCGAGGTGGTCGTCACCGGTGCTGTCTCCGCGGCGGTGGCGGCGGCCGGCGAGCGCGTGCTCGACGTGTGGGCGGACCGCGCGGCAGGGTGACCCGGGGGCGCCCGGCTCGGCAGGTCGAGCGCGTCAGCGCGCTTCGCGCCGCGGGTCCTCGCCCGAGCGCGAGTACGCGCGCCACAGGATGCGGGCGTGCCGTTCCTTGGCCCGCTCGACGCCCGCCTCGTCGCCGCGCGCGGCGCAGTACCACTCGGCGAACCGCTCCCGCATCGCGCTGAGCACGACGTCGAGCCCCGCGTGCGGCGGGGGCGGGACGACCGCCTTCTCGGCCGGCATCCGTCCCTTCGGTGCGAGCGAATCGTTCGCGTGCTTGACGATGAGATCGGCCGCGCCGACGGCGTGGGCGTTGATGATCGAGTGGGCCGCACCCCGGATCTCCCAGCGTCGCGCGCGCCGCGCAGCCCCGACGAGCCGGGAGTGGAAGCGGCGCGGCGAGGTCGCGTCGAACTCGCCGCGGATGAGCAGCACGGATGCGTCGACGAGCGGCAGCCGCTCGATCAGCCGGTACCGCAGCAGGTGCGGCAGGACCTGGACGAAGTAGACGAACCCGCAGAGGACGTAGGCCGACAGCGCGGTCATCGCGAGGTGGAACGTCTCGCGGGTGGCCGACTGCGCGAAGCGGAGCGCGACGATCGGCAGCGACGACTCCTGATCGTTGACGACGGGACTCACGAGCACTGCGTGACGCAGCTGCGGGCGACGGACGAGCACCTCGGTCACGACCTGCGTGCCCATGGAATGGCCGATGACCACAGGGTCATCGAGGCCGTAATGGTCGAGCACCTCTTCGACCCGGTCGGCGAAGAACTCGGCCGTCGGCTGGTCGCCGGGGCGGGGCATCCCCGCGAAGCCCGGCAGATCGAGGGCGAAGACGTCGCCGTGCTCGGCGAGCGAGGGCGCGAGGAACTCGAAGTACGTCGCGGCGACGCCGACGCCCGCGACGAGGACGAACGGGCGGCCGCCGTCCCCGGCGGTGGTCTCGACGCGCGTCACGCGGGTGCGGCGGTGACCGTCGCCGACGTGCTCGACGTCGACGTCGGGGGCGTCCTCGGTCGCAGGCATGCCCCCAGGATGCCGTCTCGACGCGGGCTAGCGCGAACCGGCCACGCGCACAACCCGTGGGGGTCCTCCGATGACGTTCTTACGCTGGCGCCATGCTGCGACACCTCGTCATCGTGCTGGGCGATCAGCTCGATCACGAGTCGAGCGCGTTCGACGACTTCGATCCGGACCGCGACGCGGTGTGGATGGCCGAGGTGACCGGTGAGTCCGAACACGTCTGGAGCAGCAAGCAGCGGACCGCCGTCTTCCTCGCCGCCATGCGCCACTTCGCCGCGGAGCTGACGGATGCCGGGCGTCCCCTCCACTACGCGAAGCTCGACGGTCGGGCGACGAAGGACTCCCTCGCCGCGCAACTGGCGGCGGACGTGAAGAAGCTCGCACCCGAGGCGCTCATCGTCACCGAGCCCGGCGAGTGGCGCGTGCGCGAGGCCGTGCGCGAGACGGCCGAGGATGCCGGCATCCCCCTCGACATCCGCGAGGACCGCCACTTCTTCTGCACCGTCGCCGAGTTCGCCGAGCACGCCGCGGGGCGGACGTCGCTGCGGATGGAGTACTTCTACCGCGAGATGCGTCAGCGGCACGGAGTGCTGATGACGACCCGCGGGACGCCCCTCGGCGGACAGTGGAACTACGACGCCGACAATCGCGGCTCGTTCCCGAAGGAGGGACCGGGACTCGTCCCGCCGCGCGCGAGGTTCGAGCCCGACGACATCACCCGCGACGTGCTCGCGCTCGTCGAGCGGCGCTTCGGCGACCACCCTGGCTCGCTCGAGACGTTCGCGTGGCCGGTGACCCGCGCGCAGGCGCTCGAGTCGCTGGACCTCTTCATCGAGGAGCGGCTGCCGGGATTCGGCGAGACGCAGGATGCGATGTGGCCCGGTGAGCCCTGGCTCTGGCACGCGCACCTCTCGTCGTCGATGAACCTCAAGATGCTCACGCCGCGCGAGGTCGTGGCGGCCGCCGAGGCGGCCTACCGTGCGAAGAAGGCGCCGATCGCGGCCGTCGAGGGCTTCGTCCGCCAGATCCTGGGGTGGCGGGAGTACGTCCGCGGGATCTACTGGACGCAGATGCCGGGATACCTCGAGCGCAACGCGTTCGAGGCGTTCGAGCCGCTGCCGGACTGGTACTGGACCGGCGACGTCCCGATGGCGTGCCTGAAGGACGCGATCGACACCACCTTCGAGAACGGGTACGCGCACCACATCCAGCGCCTCATGGTCACCGGCCTCTACGCGATGCTGCTCGGGGTCGACCCGAAGGAGGTGCACGCCTGGTACCTCGCGGTCTACGTCGACGCGGTCGAATGGGCGGAGCTGCCCAACACCCTCGGCATGAGCCAGTACGCCGACGGCGGCCTGATGGGCAGCAAGCCCTATGCCGCGACGGGCAAGTACATCCAGCGGATGAGTCCGTACTGCCGGATGTGCCCGTTCGACCCCGCGAAGCGCGTCGGTGAGGACGCCTGTCCGTTCACCACTCTGTACTGGGACTACCTCATCCGCCACGAGGAGCCCCTCGCCGCCAACCACCGCATGGCGCTGCAGGTGAAGAACGTGTCGCGCCTCGACGACGACGAGATCACCGGCATCCGTGAGCGCGCCGACGCGCTCCGGCGCGGCGACATCGCGGTTCCGCACACCTGAGCAAGGAGAGCATCATGACCTCGACCGACATCGCCCTCGTGACCGGCGCCCGTGGCGGTGTCGGAAGCGCCCTCGTCGCACGGCTGCGGGCGCGCGGTCTGCGCGTCGCCGCGGTGGGGCGGGATGCCGCATCCCTCGCCTCCGTCGATGCGGACGCGCACATCGAAGCCGACGTGACGACGCCCGAGGGTGCCGCCGCGGCGCTCGAGGGCTGCCGGTCCGAGCTGGGTGACGCACCGGCGTGGCTCGCGCACGCGGTCGGTAGCACGCTCATCACCCCGCTGCATCGGACGAAGGCCGACGCCGCGCGCGACATCCTGCGCGTCAACCTCGAGAGCAGCATTTGGATCCTGCAGGCGTGGATCGAGGCGATCGGCAAGGAGCCGGGCGCCGCCGTCTTCGCGAGCTCGGTGGTTGCGCGGATCGGTGTGGCGAACCACGAGGCGATCGCCGCCGCGAAGGGCGGGGTCGAGGCGCTCGTGCGCAGCGCCGCCGCGACGTATGCGAGCCGCGGCATCCGGGTCAACGCGGTCGCCCCCGGCATGACCGACACGCCGCTGACGGCCGGGATGCTGAAAGCGCCGATGCTGCGCGAGGGCGCCGAGAAGCAGTATCCCCTCGGCGGTGTGCAGTCCGCAGACGAGGTCGCAGCCGTCATGGACTGGCTGCTGTCGACGGATGCCTCGCGCGTCACCGGGCAGATCATCCCCGTCGACGGCGGGTTCACCGCGGTGCGGCCGCTCGTGAAGTAGGTCAGCGCTCTTCGAGCATCCGCTTCGCCCGCCCGAGCGACGACGCGAGCGTCGAGCGGATCGACTCGGCGATCATCGGCTCGGCGAGTCGCATCATCCCGGTGGGCTCCGCGTCGATGCGGACGGCCACCAGCGTGCCCCCGCCCGCGTCGGCGAACTGCAGATCCGAGCTGGTCGCCATGATCCCGCTCGTGCTGGTGACCGCCATCCGCGAGCCGGTCTCGTACGCGGTGACGCGCCAGTCGAAGTCGACTTCGCGTCCCATCGCCCGCATCCGTGTGTGCAGGGTGGACCCGACACCGACCGGGGGCGGTGAGGTGAGCTCCTCCGAGATGACCGACTCGTCCCAGCGGGCGCGACCCTCGGTGAAGAAGTCGAACACCTCGTCCACCCGGCGGTCGATGCGGACGGACTCGGTGACGGTGAACATCACCTCACCGTAGGGCGGAATCCGCGCAGCCGCAGGCTGTTCGTCACCACGAACACCGACGACAGCGCCATGGCCGCGGCGGCGACGAGCGGGTTCAGCAGCGCCGCCATCGCGAGCGGGATGGCGGCGACGTTGTAGGCGAAGGCCCAGAACAGGTTGCCCTTGATGATCCCGAGGGTCCGCCGCGACAGGCGCACCGCGTCGACGACGACCATCGGATCCCCGGAGACGACGGTGATGTCGGATGCCGCGATCGCCGCATCCGTCCCGCCACCCATCGCGATGCCGAGGTCGGCGGCGGCGAGCGCTGCGGCGTCGTTGACGCCGTCGCCCACCATCGCGACGACGCGGCCATCCGCCTGCAGTCGGCGGATCGCGTCGAGCTTTCCCGCGGGTGTGACGCCGGCCTCGACCCGCTCGACGCCGACGGCGGCGGCGACGCCTCGAGCCGCCGACTCGGTGTCGCCCGTCAGCAGGATCGGCTCGAGACCGAGCTCACGCAACCGCGCGATCGCCGCGCTGCTCGACGGCTTCACCGTGTCGGCGACGACGATCGCGCCGAGGTAGTCGCCGTTCCGCGCGACGGCCACGACCGTTCCGTCCGGCAGGTCGGCGGGCATCGCGACGGCCCACTCCTCGGCGAGCCACGAAGGCCGACCGGCGACCACGGCCGCGCCGTCGACGACGCCCTGCACACCGAACCCGGCGTGCGACTGGAACGACTCGACACTCCCCGGAGCCGACGCCGCGACGATCGCGCGGGCGACGGGGTGCTCCGACCCCGATTCGACGGCGGCGGCGACCGCCAACAGCGCATCGCGGTCGACGCCTGGCGCCGGGCGGACGTCGGTGACGCTCATGCGTCCCGTGGTGACCGTGCCGGTCTTGTCGAGCACGATCGTGTCGACCGTGCGGGTCTGCTCGAGTACCTGCGGACCGCGGATGAGGATGCCGAGCTGCGACCCGCGCCCGGTGCCGACCAGCAGAGCGGTCGGGGTGGCGAGGCCGAGGGCGCAGGGGCAGGCGATGATGAGGGTCGCGACGGCCGCGGTGAAGGCGAGCTCCCACGGGGCACCCGCGAGGCTCCAGCCGACGAGGGCGGCGATCGCGAGCACGATGACGACGGGCACGAAGATGCCCGAGACGCGGTCGGCGAGACGCTGCACCTGCGCCTTGCCGGTCTGCGCCTCTTCCATGAGCCGCCGCATCCGCGCGAGCTCGGTGTCGGCGCCGACGCGGGTGATCTCGACCTCGAGTCGACCGCCGACATTGACCGTCGCGCCGACGACGCGGGACCCTTCCACGACCTCCACGGGCATGGACTCGCCGGTCAGCATGCTCGCATCCACGCTGCTCATCCCCGACACGACGAGCCCGTCCGAGGGGATCTTCTCCCCGGAGCGCACGACGACCGTGTCGCCGACGACGAGCTGGGCGACCGGCACCCGGACCTCCACGCCGTCCTGCAGCTTCGCGGCATCCGTCGCCCCGAGTTCGAGCAGCGCGCGCATCGCCTCGGACGACGCCCGCTTCGCGCGGGCCTCGATGTAGCGGCCCGCGAGGATGAACACCGTCACCAGCGCGGCGACTTCGAGGTAGATCTCGTGTCCGCCCGACCGGGGCGCGCCGACGAGCGTGAACGTCATGGTCATGCCGGGCATGCCCGCTCCGCCGAAGAAGAGCGCGTACAGCGACCAGCCGAACGCGGCGACGACGCCCAGGCTGATGAGCGTGTCCATCGTCGCGGCGCCGTGTCGGAGGTTGATCGCGGCGGCGCGGTGGAACGGCCAGGCGCCCCAGACCGCGACGGGCGCGGTGAGGGTGAGCGCGAGCCACTGCCAGTACTCGAACTGCAGGGCTGGAACCATCGAGAGCACCGCGACCGGCAGGGCGAGGGCCGCGCTGATGATGAGGCGATCACGCAGCGGGCGGGTCTCGTCGGCATCCGCATCGTCGACGGCGACCTCGGGCGCTGGGACGGCAGCTCCGTAGCCGGCCGCCTCGACCGTCGCGATGAGCCGGTCGGTGTCGACATCGCTCGACCGGACGCGCGCCTTCTCGGTCGCGTAGTTGACGGATGCCTCGACGCCGGGGAGCTTGTTCAGCTTGCGCTCGATCCGGGTGGCGCACGACGCGCAGGTCATCCCCGAGATGTCGAGCTCGACGTCGGTGGTGCTCATGCGTGCACCCGGGTGTATCCGGCCTCCTCGACGGCGGCGGTCATGGCGTCGTCGTCGACAGGAGTCGCGCTGTGCACGGTGACCCGCGACGCGCCGCCCTTCACGAGCTCGACCGAGACGGCCTCGACGCCGTCGACCTCGGAGAGCTCCTCCTTCACGCTCGCGACGCAGTGCCCGCAGGTCATGCCGGTCACGAGGATGTCCACGTTGACGGCGGATGCGGGGGCCTGCGCTGACGCGGAGACGTCGGTGAGTCCGAGCTGGATGCGTTCGGTCATGTCATTCCTCCGGGTTCGGGGGTTGTCGGGTTCAGGAGCGGACGAGACGCGCGATCGCGTCGTTCGCCTCGCGGATCTTGTCGGCGGCGACCTGGCCGCCCTCGGCGCTGGCTTCGGCGACGCAGTGGCTGAGGTGGTCGGCGAGCAGCGACAGCGCGACGGTCTCGAGGGCCTTCGTCGCGGCCGAGACCTGCGTGAGGATGTCGATGCAGTACTTGTCCTCGTCGACCATGCGCGCGATGCCGCGCACCTGCCCCTCGACGCGGCGCAGCCGCTTCTGCAGATCATCCTTGTTGGCGTCGTACCCGTTCATGCTGGATACGGTACCCCCCTAGGGTATGCGCGTCAAGCGGCGGGCTTGTTGCTCGCGGGCCTCCGGGTTCGAGGGACGCATCCTGTCGCGCCGACCCGGCTGATGCGGCCATTCGCGTCCCCCGAACGCCGGCATCCCCCGCTCCGGGGACCCGATCTGCCGCTGGTTCGGCACGTGGGCGACAACTCGCGTCCCCTGAGCCGATCGCCCGCCACCCCTGACCCGCCGAACCGACCGGCGCAAGGGCGAAACCGCAGGCATCCACCCTGCTTACAATCGCGGGACAGGGTCGATGTCCGCACCGTCCCCCGTCCGAGGAGCCCCGCCATCGATCATCACCGCGCACCGACGTCCTCCGTGCGATCGGTCGTGGGCCGGCTGGTCCACATCTCGCGTCCGGTCCTCTGGATCAACACGATCGGCACGGGCGTGCTGGGGATGTGGCTGACGGGTCAGCTGTTGGATGCCGCGGCGATCCCGCTGCTGCTCTGGCTCACCCTGCCGTTCAACCTGCTGATCTACGGCGTGAACGACATCTTCGATCAGGAGACCGACGCGCTCAATCCGCGGAAGGGCTCCATCGAGGGTGCCCGCATCGAGCCGCGCGAGGTGCGGCTCATCGTGTGGGCGGTCGCGATCACGAACGTCCCGTTCCTGGTGTGGTTCGCGATCGCCTACCCGCCGGCGGCGAACGCGCTGATCCTGCTCTACACGGCGGTGTTCGTCTTCTACTCCGCCCCGCCGCTGCGCTTCAAGCAGCACCCGTTCGTCGACTCCCTCAGCAACGCCGCGTACGGCCTGCCCCTGCTCATCGTGCCGGTCGCGCTCGGGGCGCCGCCGCTCTGGCCCGCCGTCATCGGCCTGCTCGCGTGGAGCGTCGCCAAGCACGCCTACGACGCGGTGCAGGACATCGACGAGGACCGCGAGGCGGGCATCCTGACCACCCCGGTGCTGCTCGGCCCCCGGGGGACGGCGGTGTGGAGCGGCGTCTGGTGGCTCGCCTCCACCGCGCTGTTCGCCCTCGTCAGCATCCCGGTCGCGGCGCTCAACCTCCTCATCGCAGGGGTCCTCGTCGGATGGATGCTGCTGCGCCCCACCCCCGCCACCGGCCGCCGCCTGTACCCCCTGTCGATCGCGTTCCCGTACGTCGCCGGGTCGCTGGCGAGCGGACTGCAACTGGCGAAAATGTTCTTCGAGGCGTACGGATGAGCCGGATCGTGGTGGTCGGCGCAGGGCTCGGCGGGCTCGCGGCATCCGCGCTGCTCGCCCAGGCCGGGCACGAGGTGACCCTGCTCGAGCGGGCATCGACCGTTGGGGGCAAGAGCCGCCGGCTCGACGTGGACGGCGAGCGCATCGATTCGGGGCCGTCGCTCGTGACCTTCCCCGGTGTCTGGGACGAGTTGCGACGGCGACTCGGCGCTGCCGGCGACGCAGGCGAGATCGAGTTGGAGCGGCTCCCCGAAGTGGGGCGCTATCACTTCGACGGCGAGGAGGTCACGCTCCCCGTCCCGCCGGACCACCGGTGGTACCCGGCGTGGAAGCGGTTCAGCGACCTGCACGCCCCGCTCGCCGGCGACGTGACCTCGCTCCTGGTCGCCGACCCGCTCGACCGTCGCTCGTTGCCGGCGCTGCGCCGGCTGCTCGCCGTCTACGGCGCACGGCTCAGCACGCGCGCCTACCTCGACGGTCTCACCTGGATGCCCGACGGCCTGCGCGAGATCATCGCGATCCACACGCTGAACGCCGGCGTCTCGCCGTCGCAGACGCCGGCCCTGTACGCCAGCATGCCGGCCGTCATGGCCGAGTCCGGCGTCTGGGTGCCGCGCGGCGGCGTGTACGAGATCCCGCTCGCGCTGGCACGCATGGCGGATGCCGCCGGTGTCGACATCCGCACGGGCGAAGCCGTCACGCGCATCGAGCGCGGGCGGGTCACGACGGCGGGCGGATCGTTCGCGGCGGACCTCGTCGTCACCGCACTCGACGCCGATCGCGTGGCGGAGCTGCGGGGGCGGCGGCCTCGCCCGGCGCGCGCGCTGTCGTGCTCGGCGGTCGCGATCTACGGTGCGCTGCGCGAGTCGTTGCCTGCGCACATCGCGGCGCACAGCGTCATCCTGCCCACGAAGCCCGAGGCGCTGTTCCGCAGCCTCGCCGCGGGTGACGAGCCCGCCGACACGATGGCATTCGTGAACCTGTACCGTGCGGGTGAGACCTACCCGAACCGGCGCAGCACGGTCGCGGTGCTGCTGACCGCCCCGGCCGACGGGTCGGACTACAGCCTCGAGCACCCCTTCGTCCGGCGCGAGGTCGACCGCATCTCGCGGGCGATGGGTCTCGACGGATCGATCACCGAGCTGATGACGGATGCCGCGGTGCTCGACCCGCGCTACTTCGGCAGCTTCGGCGAGCCGCACGGAGCGCTGTACGGCGCGGCCCGGCCCCTCTGGATGAGCGGTCCGTTCCACCGCCCCGCGCATCACGATCCGCGGACGCCGTGGCTCTGGCGCGTCGGCGCATCGGTGCACCCGGGCGGCGGCATCCCCGCGGTGCTCGGCGGCGCGATGATCGTCACGTCGAAGCTGCTCGCGCGGCATCCCGCGTGAGCTGTCGCAGCCGGCCTGTCGGTGCGGACGCCGGTGGGCTCAGTCCATCCCCACGGCCATGTCGGTGAAGCGCGAGAAGTGCCCCTGGAAGGCGACGACGACCGTGTCGGTCGGGCCGTTTCGGTGCTTGGCGACGATCAGGTCGGCTTCGCCTGCGCGGGGGCTGTCCTTCTCATAGGCGGCCTCACGGTGCAGGAGGATGACGATGTCGGCATCCTGCTCGATCGAGCCCGATTCACGCAGGTCGCTGATGGCGGGCTTCTTGTCGGCGCGCTGCTCGGCGCCACGGTTCAGCTGCGACAGAGCGATGACGGGAACCTGCAGCTCCTTCGCCAGCAGCTTGAGGGCCCGCGAGAACTCCGAGACCTCCTGCTGGCGCGACTCGACGCGCTTGCCGCTCGTCATGAGCTGCAGGTAGTCGATGACGACCATCTCGAGGCCCACGCGCTGCTTCAGCTTGCGGCACTTCGCGCGGATCTCGACGAGCGTCATGTTCGGGCTGTCGTCGATGTACAGGGGCGCGTCATTGATCCGCCCGCGGGTCGAGGCGATCGTCGTCCAGTCGCGGCTGTCGAGCATGCCCTTGCGCATGCTCTGCAGCGGGACCGCACCCTCGGCGCTCATGAGACGCATCGCGATCTCACTGCGTCCCATCTCGAGCGAGAAGAAGACGGTGGGGCGGTTGTGCTTGATGGCGGCCGCGCGGGCGAAGTCGAGCGCGAGCGTCGACTTACCCATGGCGGGACGCGCGGCCACGACGACCATCTGTCCGCCGTGCAGGCCGTTGGTGAGCTGGTCGAGGGCGGCGAAGCCGGTGGGGATGCCGGTCATCTGACCGTCGCGACCTCGCGCCGCCTCGATCTCCTCGACCGCGGCATCGACCGCGACCTGCAGCGGGACGTAGTCCTCGGACTGCTCCGCACCCGTGACCGAGTAGATCTCGGCCTGCGCGTTGTTCACGAGGTCGAGCGCCTCGCCTTGGCCGTTGTAGCCCATCTGCACGATGCGCGTACCGGCTTCGACGAGACGTCGGAGCAGCGCCCGCTCGCGCACGATCGACGCGTAGTAGGCCGCATTCGCCGCCGTCGGGACGATGGAGGTGAGGGAGTGCAGGTAATCGGCCCCGCCCGCACGTTGCAGATCGCCCGTCTTGATGAGTTCGTCGGTGACGGCGACGACGTCGGTCGGTTCACCGTGCGAGTACAGGGAGAGCACCGCTTCGAAGATGAGCTCGTGCTTCGGCACGTAGAAGTCCGTGCCGCGGAGTGCTTCGATGACGTCGGCGACCGCGTCGCCCGACAGCAGCATTCCACCGAGGGTGCTCTGCTCGGCGAGCATGTCGTGCGGCGGAGTTCGCTCCGGACCCCGGGATCCGCCGAGGCGGTCGTCAGACAGGTCCGCGATCGACATCCATGCCCCTCTTCCGGGCCCGCTGGAAGGCCCTCGCACACGCTAGGCAGGGGGTCCGACACACGCAAACCAGCCTGTGGATAACCCTGGGGACAACGTGCGGGAAACGCCGCACGCCCTGTGTAGAGGACCTGTGGACAATCGCGTGATATCGGCACACGTACCCTTTCGGAAACCCGCTTGACCTGGGATTCTCTTTCCCACAGGTTGTGGATGGAAACGTGCTTCAACGGCTACTTGAAGGTTGGCGGGTTATCCCCACCCATGGGCATCGACGCACGTTTGTCAAATGAGAGTTGCGGGCCGTCGAGCGCTGCCGGTGAGGGTAAGAATCTTCTCGACGAAGGCCTTTACAAATTCACAGCAGTTCCCTAAATTGTGTGGTCCAGGCACCCCGCAGACGCGGCCCATCGTGGCGTGCGTCCCGATGATCCATCGTGGGAGGTGACCTGTGCACTCGACGCTCCGAACGCTCAGCCGTTTCGTTCTCCTCGCGCTGTGCGGGGTCGCTTTCGCCCTCGTCTGGATGGTGCTGAGCGCGGCTGCCACGTTCGCCTCGGCCCATGCGAGCGATGACGGATCAGATCGCCGCGGGGTGTTGGCGGGTGTCGTGACGCTTGTCGGAGACACGGTGGGTGACGTGGGCGACAAGGTCGTCGCGCCGGTCACCGACGCTGTGACCACGCCCGTGCGTCAGGTGACCGAGAAGGTTGCGGCGCCGGTCGAGAAGGTCGCAGCGCCGGTCGTCGAGAAGGTCGCAGCGCCGGTCGAGAACGTCGCGGCGCCGGTGGCGGAGAAGGTTGTCGCACCCGTCGCCGAGAAGGTCGCGAAGCCGGTCGTGAGCGCTGTCAGTGAGCCCGTCCGCGCCGTCACGAAGCCCGTCACCGACACCATCGTGAAGCCGATCGCCGACAGTGTCGTCGCGCCGGTCGCCGAGACTGTCCTCCAGCCGGTCGTCGAGACGGTGAAGCCGGTCGCGACGCCCGTGGTCAGCGCCGTCATCCCTGTCGTCGACGGCGTCGTCTCGGTCGTCGAACCCGTCGCGGAGGCAGTGTCGCCCGTCGTCGCGCCCGTGACCGATGCGGTCGCTCCCATCCTCGCGCCGGTGACCGACACGGTGACTCCTGTGGTCTCGCCGGTGACCGACGCGGTGACGCCGATCGTCGCCCCCGTCACCGACGCGGTGGCGCCGATCGGTGGCGGCGGTGCGCCCGCCGTGCCGGGGACCCCCGGCATCCCTCCCATTCCCGTCGGCGGCGGTGGCCTCGGTCTGCCGGCGCTGGGTTCGGAGCCGGATGCTGCGGCGCAGTCCGTGAGCGAGGCGGTGGCGGCCGTGCTGGATCGTGCGGTGACCGCGGCCCCGCTGCTCGAAGCCACGGTCATGACGCTGGTGCGCACCGCCAGCAGCCTCCCCGTTCTCGAGGCGCTGCCCGTCTTCGCCCTCGAACGTTCCGCCGACCCTGGCGCGGTGCCGCCTCTGAGCGCGGCCCCCGCCGGGTCGGCCAGCATCACTTCTTCCGCAGGAGGGACAGCCGGCGTGCTCGCCGTGCTCTCGTTCGGATTCCTCGTCGCGCACCGTGCCTGGGTGCGGCGAGGCGGTCCCGGCGATGAGAACGGCCTCCCGGCCCCCACCTTCGACACCGACGTCTCTCCCGACTGACGGACCCGGGCCGCGCTTCGATCGCGGCACGAGTCGCACGCCCCGCGTGCAGGCGCACCAGCGCCATCCTCAGTCCACTTCCAATCCTTTGGAGAGATGCAATGAATGCCATGTTGTCGCGCGCCCTGCTGGGCACGCTCGTGGCGGGGGGCATCACGCTCTTCGGCGCGGCGGCCGCTCAGGCCGCAGAATCCACCACGTCAGGCGAGGACGGGTTGCTCTCGGGCACCCAGGCGATCCTGAACGTCGACATCCCGGTCACGATCGACGACACCGCGGTGTCTGTGCTCGGCGACTCGTCCACCGGCTCGACCGACGAGGCGACGACCTCGACGCCGGCGAGCCAGCCCGCAGCCGCCACGACCGACGGCTCCGACGGGGTCGGCTCCGGCACACAGGTCGTCGCCCCCGTGACGGCACCGGTGACGGTGAAGGACACTGCGGTGTCGGTCGTCGGCGACAGCTCGAGCGCGAGCTCGACGCCTGCCGCAGCCCCGGCAGCGCCGGTCGCGAAGCCGGCGCCGTCGACCGACGGAACCGACGGCGCCGCCTCCGGAACCCAGGTCGTCGCGCCCGTGACCGCGCCTGTCACCGTGGAGGACACCGCGGTGTCGGTCGTGGGTGACAGCTCCACCGAGGGATCGGATGCCGCTGCTCCCGCCGCCCCGTCCTCGTCCACGTCGTCGGCTACCACCGACGGTGCGGATGGTGTCGGCTCGGGCACCCAGGTCGTCGCCCCTGTCACCGTGCCCGTGACGGTCGGCGGTGTGGCGATCTCCGTGATCGGCGACAGCTCGACGACGGGCTCGTCGTCGTCGGACGCCACCCCGGTCACCACGCCGGCGGTCGGGCCGTCGACGAGCGGTTCGGACAGCATCCTCTCGGGCACGCAGCTGATCGCCCCGATCTCGATTCCGGTGACCATCGGCGACACCGCGATCTCGGTCATCGGCGACAGCTCGACCGAGAACACCGGAACCACCCCGACCACGGCACCCGCCACCGGCTCGACCGGCGCCCCGTCCACCGACGGAACCGACGGCATCGGCTCCGGCACCCAGGTCGTCGCCCCCATCACCCTCCCGGTGACCATCGGCGACACCGCTGTCTCCGTGATCGGCGACAGCTCGACCGAGAACACCGGAACCACCCCGACCACGGCACCCGCCACCGGCTCGACCGGCGCCCCGTCCACCGACGGAACCGACGGCATCGGCTCCGGCACCCAGGTCGTCGCCCCCATCACCCTCCCGGTGACCATCGGCGACACCGCTGTCTCCGTGATCGGCGACAGCTCGACCGAGAACACCGGAACCACCCCGACCACGGCACCCGCCACCGGCTCGACCGGCGCCCCGTCCACCGACGGAACCGACGGCATCGGCTCCGGCACCCAGGTCGTCGCCCCCATCACCGCCCCGGTGACCGTGGACGACACCGCGATCTCGGTGATCGGCGACAGCTCCGTGATCGGGGGAGGCGCGACCGCGGCGCCCGGCGGGGGGACCGTCGGTTCTCCCTCGACCTCGGGTGAGGACGGGATCGGGAGCGGGACGCAGATCCTCCTGCCGATCGGGATCCCCATCACCGTGGGCGACACGGCCGTCTCGGTCATCGGCGACAGCACGGTGACCAACCCGGGCACGACCCCGACCACCCCGACCACCCCGGTCGACCCCACGGACCCGACGGACCCGACCACCCCGGTCGCCCCGACGGACCCCACCACCCCGGTCGACCCGACGGATCCGACGGACCCGACCACGCCGGTCGACCCGACGGACCCGACCACCCCGGTCGACCCCACGGACCCGACCACCCCGGTCGACCCCACGGACCCGACCACCCCGGTCGACCCGACGGACCCCGCCGCCCCGGCGACCCCGGGTGACACCCCCGGGATGGGTACCGACGACCAGATCCCCGGCACCGCCGGCACCCCGATGGCTCCCCAAGCCACCGCGGGTGAGACGCCTCGGGCCCTCGCGCAGACGGGCGGCACCTCCGCCACCTGGCTGCCCCTGGCTGCAGCGGGGCTGATCGCCGCGGGAGCACTGCTCGCGCTGCGCCGCCGCACCGCCTGATCTGATCACCTGCCCGGCGAATGCCGCGGGTCCTGACCCCGCGGCATCCGTCGGCACCCGTGCACGATTGCAATGGATTCCCGCCGACACGCCGCGTCCGGGCCCCACCGATCGGCGTGTCGCCCGGGATCCATCGCAATCACGCACACCCGCCGGACCCCACCGGCACCCCGCCGGACCCCACCGGCACCCCGGTCCCCAGCCGGGAACGACGGATGCCGCGGACCCGACCCTCCGGGAAGGGCGGGACCGCGGCATCCGCTCGCGACGATCGGGCGTTACTCGCCGGTCGAGAGGAAGTGCACGACCGCGTTCTCGACGTCCTCGACCAGCAGCGTGCTGCGGTCGGCGGAGATGCGCAGATCGTCCAGGTAGCCGGTGAGCTCGTGATAGTCGGTGATGTCACCGGTCGAAGCGGTCATCTTGGCGACACCTCGATACGGCAGACCTGCGACGTACAGGCTCCGACCATCTCCTGCCGCCACCACGCCCGTCGGTGCTCCGTCACCGGTCAGGTCGACGGTGCGGGCGATCGTGGCCTCGGGCACGCGGTAGACGCGGATGCGCTTCGTGTAGCCGTCGATATCGCCGCCCGGGATGTACAGCGCCTTGCCGTTCCGGGAGAAGGTCATTTCGTTCTCGATGCCGTTCTCCGGGATCCGCACCTTCTTGCCGATGGCGCCCGTCTTGGCATTGATGGCCCACAAGTTGGTCGTGCCGTCCATGTAGCCGCAATCCACGAGGTACAGCCGGAGGCCGTCAGGAGTCGGAAGCAACGCGCAGGGCGCATCGAGCGAGAACTGCGGGAACGTCGTGAGCGTGCGCACGGCACCCGTTCTCGTATTCACGATCGAGAGGCCGTACCTGCCGTCCTTCACGTAGACGCCGACACCACCGGGCCCGAACGCCAGGGTATCGACGCCGTCCTTGATCGTGATTGTGCGCGAGACCGTGAGAGTGCTGGTCGCGATGACCCGCAGGCCGCCGTCGAAGAGTGCGACGAGTGTGGTGCCGTCGGGTGACAGCGCCATGTGCCACACGCGGCCCGAGCCGACGCGGGTTGTCCGCTCACCCGTCGCCGTGTCGACCACGTCGATGCCCTGCGCCGTCCCGAGGTAGGCGGTGCGACCGTCCGGTGACAGCGCGGAAGCCAACACCGAGCCTCCGTCGGGGACGGCGTAGGAGGCCTTCGTCTTGATGTCGTCCGTGATCGTCACCGCCTGCGCAGGAAGGCCCGCCGTGGCGATGAGGGCGGCGGCCGACAGGGCGCCGAGGGCGGCCGCGATACGTCGTTTCATGAAGAACTCCATCGTTTGGATCAATGCCCGAAGACTAGCCAGTCAGCGCCCGCATGCACACCCCGCCGGAAACGACGGATGCCGCGGACCCGACCCTCCGAAGAGGGTGGGACCGCGGCATCCGTTCCGCGCGCCAGGATTACTTGGCGGCGACCACCTGCAGGGTGATCGCGGCGGTGACGTCGTCACGCAGGCGGACAGTCGCCTCGTGCTGACCCACGGCCTTGATCGGCGAGGTGATGTGGATCTTGCGCTTGTCGAGGTCACCGAAACCGGCGGCCTTGACGGCGTCGGCCACGTCGGCGGTCTTCACCGAACCGAAGAGGCGACCCTCAGCGCCGGCCTTGACGGTCAGCTTGACCGTGTTCGACTCGAGCGTGTTCTTGAGCGCCACGGCCTCTTCGTGGTCGTGGATCGCGCGGGACTCGCGGGCGGCGCGGATCGACGCCACCTGCTTCTCGCCACCGCGGGTCCAGGCCACAGCGAAGCCCTGGGGGATGAGGTAGTTGCGGGCGTACCCGTTCTTGACCTCGATGACGTCGCCTGCGCTACCGAGCCCGGCGACCTCGTTCGTGAGAATCAGCTTTGCCATGTCGGTGCTCCTCAGCGGCCAGCGCCGGCGTAGGGCAGGAGCGCCATCTCGCGGGCGTTCTTGATCGCCTTCGCGATCAGACGCTGCTCCTGCACCGAGACTCCGGTGATACGACGGGCGCGGATCTTCCCGCGCTCCGAGATGAACTTACGAAGCGTCGCGACATCCTTGTAGTCGATGACGCCGACGCGGATCGCCTTCGCGGGAGCGGCGTTCTTCGCGCCCTTCCGCGGCTTGCGGCGATCGCCGGTTGCCTTTCCAGCCATGTGTCTTCCTTAAGAGAGGTGGATGCCGCGGCCCGCGGCATCCGGAATTCGAATCAGAACGGGGTGTCGTCGCCGTAGCTCGTCCCGGGCGCGCTCCACGCGTCAGGTGCGGCCGACCCGGGCGTGGCCCAGGGCTCGTCCTGCTGCACCTGCGGACGCGACTGCTGACCGCCGCCGAAGCTGCCGCCGCCACCGCCGCCGCCGTTCGAGGCGGCCCGGGTGACCTGGGCAGTGGCGTAGCGGAGCGAGGGGCCGATCTCGTCGACCTCCAGCTCGATCGCCGTGCGGTTGTTGCCTTCGCGGTCCTGGTAGGAGCGCTGCTTCAGGCGGCCGGTCGCGACGACCCGCATGCCCTTGGTGAGCGAGCCGGCCACGTGCTCAGCGAACTCGCGCCACACCGACGCGCGGAGGAACAGCGCTTCGCCGTCCTTCCACTCGTTGGCCTGACGGTCGAAGCTGCGCGGCGTCGACGCGATCGTGAAGTTCGCGACGGGCAGGCCGTTCTGCGTGTAGCGCAGCTCGGGGTCTGCCGTGAGGTTTCCCACGACCGTGATGATGGTCTCGCCGGCCATGAGCCTTAGGCCTTCGCTGCCTTGCGGGCGGCCTTGGCGTCGGCGCGCTCCTTCTCGGCGGCGACCTGAGCGATCGCTTCCTCGGCACGGAGGACCTTGGTGCGCATGATCTGCTCGTTCAGCTTGAGCTGACGGTCGAGCTCCTTGGTGGCGTCGCTGGTGCCGGTGAAGTTGACGACGGCGTAGATGCCCTCGGTCTTCTTCTGGATCTCGTACGCGAGACGGCGCTTGCCCCAGACATCGACGTTGTCGATCGAGCCACCATCTGCGGTGATGACCTTCAGGAACCCGTCGAGCTTGGGAGCGACCTGGCGCTCGTCGATCTCGGGGTCGAGGATCACCATGAGTTCGTACTGGTGGATGTGCGTCACTAACCCACCTCCTTCGGACTAGAACGGATGCCGGGCGTTTCCCGGCATCAGGAGGGTTGATGCACGTGTCCGGTGATTCCGCGCGGGAGCGCAGACGGACAACCACAACAGTCTAGCGGACGCCCAGCCCAGCCGCGGAATCGAGCAGCCCCGCCGCGGAATCGAGCAGTCGCCGCGCGAGCGCGGCCGCCGCCTCCGCCAGTTCTGGCGGCCCGACGACTTCGAGGGGGGCGTCGAACCGCAGCGCCCACGCCAGCGCGCCGACCCACGACCAGGAGCCGACCCGCACGCGCGTGCGCCCGTCGCCGAGGTCCTCGAGCTCCGCGTCGCCCAGGAACGGCACGACCCGCTGCGCGGGCGTCGACAGGATCAGGTCGGCGGTCACGGGCCAGCGGTCCTCGGCTTCCGCACCCTTGAACCGGGCCGCGAGGTAGGTGCGCGCATCGCCGGTCGGGATCTCGCGCTCCTCGAACGGGACCCCGCCGCCCTGCCGCAGGCGCAGGCGGTCGAGCCGCAGGATGCGCCAGTCCGTGGCATTCAAATCCCACGCGACGACGTACCACCGCCGGTCCCGTGACACGACGGCGTGCGGCTCGATGCGCCGCGACCGGTCGCCGTCGCCGTAGTCGACACGCAGGGTCCGGCGGTCGCGCGCACCGGCGCTCACCGCCTCCACCACCCCCGGCGCTGCCTGGTCGGCCGACGCTTCGGTCTCGAACCGGATCCCGTCGATCCGGTGCCGCAGGTGGGATGGCATCACCTGTCGCATCGTGGCGAGTGCCCTGGCCGCGGCATCCGCGATGTCGACGCCGGAAGCGGATTGCAGGGCGACGGCGATCGCGATCGCCTGCTCCTCGTCGAAGAGCAGCGGCGGCAGCTCCTCGCCCGACGAGAGCCGGTACCCGCCGAACGGCCCCTTGACCGCCGCGATGGCATACCCGAGTTCGCGCAGGCGGTCGATGTCGCGCCGGATCGTGCGGACCGTCACGCCGAGCCGATCGGCGAGCTCCTGGCCACCCCAGTCGCGACGCGACTGCAGAACCGACAGCAGGTGCAGCATCCGCTGCGACGGAGAGGGCATGCCTCCATCCTGCGCGAGAAGCGGACAGGATCCGACCTCTACCGGGAGGAGCGTGGTATCCGCACGACACCCACCCCGAACGAAGGACGCACCGTGACCCTCACGACCACCACCCACCTCAACTTCCGCGGCACCGCACGTGAGGCCCTCGAGTTCTACGCCCGCATCTTCGACGGCCAGGCGACGGTGACGACCTACTCCGACCTCGGGATGCCGGCGGACGCACCCGGCGCCGACACGGTCGTCTTCGGCATCCTCGTCGCGGCGGACGGGTTCCGCCTCATGGCCTACGACGTCCCCGGCGAGGACGCCGGTGCCGACGCGGTCGCGGGGACCACGCACCGCGAGAACGGCCTGACGATCACCGACCGCGCCTTCTTCGTCTCGCTGCAGGGCGACACCCTCGACGAGGTGACGGCACGCTGGACCGGTCTCGCCGAGGACGCGACGATCGTCGAACCGCTCGCGGCATCCGCATGGAGTGCGGGGTTCGGGATGCTGACCGATCGCTTCGGCGTGACCTGGGTCGTCGACGTCCGCGCCCCGCAGCCGGCCTGACCGGACCCGCCTGATGACGGGCGGGACGGATGCCGGTGCCTCGCCGCATCCGTCCCGCTCCCGGGAGCGGCCGGCCGGTACCGTGGCCGTCATGGAGTGGACCGCGGACGTGTCGGCCGGCGACTGGTTGCGCGAGCGCATCGACGACCCGTGGACCTGGACGATGCACGACGTCGTGCCGCGCGGGTTCGAGGCGTACGCCCGGGTGTTCCACCCGCCGCTCGCCGACGACCGGCGATCGTCGTGGTCCGAAGCCGCCCGAGCATTCGGATCCCTGTTCCACCCGGTCTCGCAGTGGCAGGGGCTCACCGGCCGGATCAACGACGGCGCCCCCGCTGAGGCGCCCGACGGCCGGTCGTTCGATCCGCCGGTGCAGGGCGGCCTCGAGCCCGACCTGCTGGCGCTGGTCGCGGCGATCCTGGCGCGGCACACGACGACACCGGATGCCGGGATCGTCGCACTGTGGGAGGGGCACGGCGGGCTGCTCGGCCACATGGGAGTAGGTCCGTCGCGGACGTTCTTCCAACTCGGCGACCCGACCGACCCCGTACTCGCTCGCCACAACGAGATGCTGACCGGGAGTGTCAAGGACCCGTGGAACAACGTCTTCCGCCGGGAGACGTGGCAGGAGGGCGTCCTGTCCCGCGAGATCTCGGAAGCCGACCGGTTCGAGCTGCCCGGCCGCTCCCATGTGCTGTTCCGGGGCGGCGTCGCCGAGCTGGCGAGACCCGATTGGTTCCTCGACGTCCCGTGGCGCGACCTCCCCGCCGAGGAACACGGGTTCGAGGCGTCCGCACTCAGCCCGAGTCTCGTCTGGCCCGACGACCGCGCTTGGGTGCTCGTGTCCGAGGTGGACGCCGACTCGACGATCGTCGGCGGCTCACGAGACGTGATCACCGCGGTGACCGCCGCCCCCGGGCTCGAGGCGTTCGAGATCCCGGCCGGGTCAGCGCTGACCGACGACTCCGACGAGGAGAACAGATGAGCACGTCCACGTTCGACCCGCGACCGCTCACCGAACCAATCGATCGAGCGGCCGTCGCGGCGCACCGCAAGGAACTCCTCGCGGCAGGGCGACTGCCCTCGGGCGGCGGCGGCACCGTCGGCATCGTCATCGCCGTCGCGGTGTTCCTGTTCGTCGGCTTCTTCATCCTGAACGTCTTCATCAGTCTGCTGACCTCGTTCGCCCGGACCGGCGGGAGCCCCGTGTCGATCGGGTTCGTGGTCGTCGTCGCCGTGATGGCCGTGGGGATCATCTCGCTCATCGTCCGCGGTGTGAAGGCTTCGCACACGCGGATCTACCGCCTCGACCGGTTCGCGCGGGCGAACGGTCTCACGTGGTTCGCGAAGGCATCCAACCCGCCCCTGCCGGGCATGATCTTCTCGCGAGGCAGCTCGCGCACGGCCTCTGACATCCTGCGCGGCGAGCGACCGCGCTTCGTGGAGTTCGCGAACTACCGCTTCACGACGGGGTCCGGGAAGAACCGGACGACGCACCGCTGGGGGTACGTCGCGATCAAGCTGGCGACACCGCTGCCGCACATCGTGCTCGACGCGGAGGGCAACAACGGTCTCTTCGGCTCGAACCTGCCGCAGGTGTTCGACAAGGATCAGCGGCTGAGCCTCGAGGGGGATTTCGACCGCCACTTCGCCCTCTACTGCCCGCAGGGATACGAGCAGGACGCCCTGTACCTCTTCACGCCCGACATCATGGCGCGCTTCATCGACCACGCCGCGCAGCTCGACGTCGAGATCGTCGACGACTGGCTCTTCCTCTACGCCAAGCGCGACTTCTCGACGCTCGACCCGAACACCTGGGCGTGGCTGTTCTCCGTCGTCGGGGCGCTGCTGGACAAGCTCGCGCAGTGGGAGCGCTGGCGCGACGACCGCCTCACCCAGTCGGCGACCGCGGCGGCGGCATCCGGCACCCTCCCGTTCGCACCGCCCGTCGAGGCGCTGCGTCCGCCGCCCGGTGTCGCCGCGGGCGGACAGCGCCTGAAGACCGGGATCCCGTGGGCTGCGATCGTCGTCGTCGGCGTGTTCGCGGTCGGCTTCTTCGCCCTGCAGAGCGGCATCTTCGGGGCGTTCTTCCGCTGAGGCGGTTGTCCGGGCGTCCGGCCCGGTGCTCGCCCGTCGCGAACGGCGGCCCCGTGCCGCAGGTCGCGACGGGGGAACGGCGCTCGGTTCAGCGGGCCGACCAGCCGCCGTCCATCGAGTAGCTCGCGCCGCTGACCATGCCCGCATCCGACCCCGCGAGCCACACCGCGAGGGAGGCGACTTCCGACGGCTCGATCAGCCGCTTCACGGCGGCCTCGGCGAGGAGCACCTGCGACAGCACCTCGTCCTCGCTGATCCCGTGCAGCTTCGCCTGGTCGGCGATCTGCGTCTCAACCAGCGGCGAGCGCACGTACCCGGGATTGATGCAGTTGCTCGTCACCCCGTGCGCGCCGCCTTCGAGCGCGGTCGCCTTCGACAGCCCCTCGAGACCGTGCTTGGCCGCGACGTAGGCCGACTTGTAGGGGGATGCCACGAGTCCGTGCACGCTCGACATGTTGATGATGCGGCCGAACCCGCGCTCGTACATGGCGGGGAGCGCCGCCCGGATGAGCAGGAACGGCGCCTCGAGCATGAGCCGCAGCATGAACGAGAACCGCTCGGGCTCGAACTCCTCGATCGGGCGGACGTGCTGGATGCCGGCGTTGTTGACGAGGATGTCGACGTCGAGCCGCAGGTCGGCGAGTGCGCCCGTGTCGCTCAGGTCCACGTGCCAGGCCTCGCCGCCGACGGTGGCAGCGACACGCTGCGCGCCGTCGGCGTCGAGGTCCGCGACCGTCACCCGGGCACCGGCGGCGGCGAGCGCCGAGGCGCACGCCGCCCCGATGCCGCTCGCGCCACCCGTGACGAGTGCGCTCCGACCGGTCAGGTCGGTCATGCGCGCTCCTTCTCGCGGCGCAGTTCGGCCGTGCGGGCGGCATCCGCGTCGTCGATCGCCTGCAGCGAGGCGCCCTTGGTCTCGCGCATCAGGACGATCGTGGTGCCGGTGATGAGGCAGGCGATCGCGATGTAGATGGACACCGGCGTCCACGACCCGAAGTCGCGCAGCCACTGCGTCGCGAGGATCGGAGCCAGCGAGCCGGCCGCGATGGCGGTCACCTGCGCGCCGAGTGAGACACCCGAGTACCGCATGCGGGTCGGGAACAGCTCGGCCATGATCGCCGGCTGCGGCGCGTAGAGGAAGGCGTGGAAGGTCAGGCCGACGGCGACGGCGAGGACGATGAGGGCGGGATTCAGCGTGTCGAACAGCGGGAAGGCGAAGAACGCCCACGTCGCGCTGAGGATCGCACCGGTCAGCGCAACCGGGCGCCGGCCGAACCGGTCAGCGAGGCGACCCACCTGCGGGATCACCAGGAAGTGCACGACGTGCGCGACGAGGAGGGCGAGCAGCAGCTGACTGGTGTCGTACTCGTGCACGGTCTTCAGGTACACGATCGAGAAGCTGACGACGATGTAGTAGACGATGTTCTCCGCAAAGCGGATGCCCATGGCCTGCAGCACGCCGACCGGGTAGCGGCGCAGCACCTCGACCACGCCGTACGAGACGGCCTTCTCGGCCTCGACCTGCGCTTTGGCCTCGAGGAAGATCGGCGCCTCCTCGACGTGGCGGCGGATGTAGAAGCCGACGAGGACGATGACGGCGGACAGCCAGAACGCGATGCGCCATCCCCAGCCGAGGAAGTCCTCGGAGCTGAGGACCCACGACGTCACGAGCAGGACCAGCGTCGCGAGCAGGTTGCCGACGGGCACCGCCGCCTGGGGCCAGCTCGACCAGAACGCTCGGGACCGGTTCGGGCTCTGCTCTGCGACGAGCAGCACCGCGCCGCCCCATTCGCCGCCGACGGCGAAGCCCTGCAGGAAGCGCAGCGCCACCAGCAGCGCGGGGGCCCAATAGCCGATCTCGACGAAGCCGGGAAGGCAGCCCATGAGGAACGTCGCGACACCGACGATGATGATCGTCGCCTGCAGCGTCGGTTTGCGGCCGAAGCGGTCGCCGATCTGACCGAAGACGACACCGCCGAGCGGACGCGCGACGAAACCGACCGCGTACGTGACGAACGCGGCGATGATCCCGTCCAGCGAGGACCCCGTCTGCGGGAAGAAGTAGGTGCCGAACACGAGGCTCGCGGCGGTGGCGTAGAGGAAGAACTCGTACCACTCGACGACGGTGCCGGCCATCGAGGCGGCGACGACGCGGCGGAGGCCGGACGGGGTGGCGGACGCCGCGGGGTCGGCGGCACGGGTGGGGGCTGACATGGGTTCTCCGATCGATGTCGTCGATGACATCCGGGGTGGTCTGCGCTGACGAGGGACGCGGTGGCGTCCGTCCCACAGTCTGCGGAGCGGATGCCATGGTGATCAATGCCCAGTCCTGCACCTCGCATGTGCAGAATTGCACACATGGATGCCCGTGGTCGCCTCCGCGCCGATGATCTGCTCGTGCTCCTCGCCGTCGCGCGATCGGGTCGCTACACCACGGCCGCGAACGCGCTCGGCGTCGACCACACCACGGTCGCGCGGCGCATCGCAGCCCTCGAGGACGCGGTCGGCGGGCGCCTGGTCGCGCAGGCCGGCGGCGGGTGGGAGCTCACCACCCTCGGTCGGCAGGCCGTCGACACGGCGGGGCGCATCGAGTCCGCGCTGACGCAGCTCGCGGGAGCCGGTGAGGACCACGACCCGATCGCGGGCGTCGTGCGGATGTCAGCGACGGACGGCTTCAGCGCCTTCATCGCCGCTCCCGCCGTCGCGCGGCTGCGCCGGCAGCACCCGCGCCTGAGCGTCGAGATCGTGACCGCGACGCGACGGGCCGCCGCCCACCGGCCCGGCCTCGACATCGAGGTGGTCGTCGGCGCCCCGCAGTCCCGACGCGCACAGGGCGTGGAGCTCGGTGCCTACACGCTCGGGATGTACGCCTCGCGGGCCTATCTGGAACGGGAGGGGATGCCGCGGGACGCCGCCGAGCTCATGCGGCATCCGCTGGTCTACTTCGTCGACGCGATCCTGCAAGTGGACGCCCTCGACCTGCCGCGACGCCTCGTGCCCGAGATGCGCGACGGTCTCAGCTCGACGAACGTATTCGTGCACGTCGAGGCGACCCGCGCCGGGGCGGGGATCGGGCTGCTGCCGTGCTTCGTCGCCGACCGTCACGACGACCTCGTTCGCCTCCTGCCCGACGAGTTCGCCGAGCGGCTGCCGTACTGGATGATCGTGCGCCCGGAGTCCCTGCGTATCCCCGCTGTCGCCGCGCTCGCCGACGAACTGCGCGAGGCGACCGCCGACGCGGCCGGAATGCTCGCCGGACGACTCAGTCGATGACACCGACGAGGGCCGCTCGCCGCGGCCGCACGATGGGGTCCTGATAGCGGGCCGGCGTCACCGTGATGTCGGTCGCGTCGTCGAACCACGTGCCCGGACCGCGTCTGCCGAGCGCGCGTCGCGCGGTGAGGATCGACCAGACCAGCGGTCCCCCCACGAGGAGGGCGACCGTGCCGGAGACCGATCGGTCCTCATCGCCGAGGACCGCCTTGCGCTGCCACGCCTCGTGCAGCGCGCCGCCGCGGGCCGCCGGCACGAAGCGGGGCGCGAGGAGGCCGCGACGCCGAAGCGACACGAGACGCTCGACCTCGTTCCACCACGTGGATCGCTCCGGGTCGTGGAAGTAGTTGTCGGCCAGCCAACGCTGGTTCGGATGCCGGAACCGCCGAGCGATGACGTCCTCGGCCGTCCCCTGGACGCCGCTGCCGTTGAAGACCGTGTTGAGGTGGGTCTTCGACACGCCGAACGTGTCGAGCGCGATCACCGGCACGCCGGCGGCCATGGCCTCGATCGCGGCGGTCGAGCTGACCGTCACGAGCCCTTCGGCGCGAGCGAGGGCCTGGGACATCGGCTCGTGCGAGAAGACCAGGTTGTCGGGGCGGTCGCGCAGCAGCTCCGTCAGCTCGGTGCGTTCGAGGTGTGTCTCGGTCTCGCCGAGCTCGGGGCGGGACCGCAGCTTGACGACCACGCGACGCGACGGATCGGCGAGCGCCGCGGCGCGCAGCATCCCCGCCAACGCAGCGCGGTCGGCGGGTTCCCGCGGCACGATCGCCTGCGCTGCGAACACGAGGTCGGTGCCGCCGCCGTCGGATGCCGCGGGCCGGGCGTACGGCAGGGTCGCCAGACCGAGCCGCAGATCGATGCCGAGGTGCTCGGCGAGCTGCCGGAACGCGCGCAGCTCGCGCTGCGAGTGCACCACCATCAGGTCGCAGTGCCGCCGGTAGGTCGCGGCCCCGCGCTGTGCGGGGATCGAGATGCCCGGCAGCCCCGAGACCACGACCGGCCGCCGGGCGACCCGGTCGATCTGGCGCGTGACGAGGCGGACGAACGGGCCGCGGCCCGCGATGACGACGACGTCGGGACGATCGCGCGAGAGCCAGTCCGCGATGTCATCGTGGCCGACGCGGGAGACCGCCTCGGGACGGATGCCGGTGCCCGCCAGTGCCGCATGCTCCTGTGCCACGCTGACGGTCAGCGGTGTGCGTACGAGCAGCAGATGCGGATCGACCGACGGAGCGGAGTCGATGAGCGCCGCCGACCACTTCACGAAGGAGTCGGCATCGGCGATCGCGACGACCCGCAGGCGTCCCGGGCGGTCCCCGCGCACGGTCATGCCGGGACGCGCCGGAGCTTCGCCATCGGAGCGAGCTCGCCGTCGTAGATCCGCTTCACACCGTCGCCCAGCGCAGTCTCGATGACGCGGATGTCGCGGACGAGGTGCTCGAGGCCGCCGGGCTCGAGGGAGGCCGCGTGGTCGGAGCCCCACATGGTGCGATCGAGCGTGATGTGACGCTCGACGGCCACGGCGCCGAGCGCGACGGCGGCGAGCGAGATCTGCAGACCGCGTTCGTGACCCGAGTAGCCGACCGGGATGCCGGCGTAGCGGTCGCGCAGGGTGCGGATCATGGTGAGGTTGGCCTCGTCGGGCTCCATCGGATAGGTGGAGGTCGCGTGCATGAGGACGGTGCGGTCGGTGCCGAGCACGCTCAGCGCCCGGTCGATCTGCTCGATCGTCGACATGCCGGTCGAGAGGATGACGGGCTTGCCGGTGGCACGGAGGGCCTCGAGCAGCTCGAGGTCGGTGAGGCTGGCCGAGGCGACCTTGTGGGCGACGACGTTCAGGTCCTCGAGGAACTCGACGCTCGGCACGTCCCAGGGCGAGGCGAACCAGTCGAGGCCGTGCAGGGTGGCGTAGTCGCCGATCTCGATGTACTGGTCGCGGCCGAACTCGACGCGGTGACGGTATTCGAGGTAGGTCATCGTCCCCCACGGCGTCTCGCGGGGCGTGTCGCGCATGTGCGGCGGCGTGGCGATCTCGGGCGTGCGCTTTTGGAACTTCACGGCGTTCGCGCCGGCGCGGGCGGCGACGTCGATGAGCTGCTTGGCCAGCTCGACGTCGCCGTTGTGGTTCAGTCCGATCTCGGCGATGACGTAGACGGGGTGGTTGCCCCCGAGGACGTTGTTCCCAATGGTGACCGTCATGGCTGGTCCTTTCGTTGCGTCCCACTCAGCGTGAGAGCCGACCGTGAATGACGGATGAACCGACGATGGCCGACGCCGGACGTCTGGCTGTCGAGTCCGTTCAGCGCGCGTCGAGCACGCGATCGGCGAGCTCGCGGACGGCGCCCGCACCACCCGCCCGGACGAGGACGACCCGCGCGACCGCCAGGACCTCCGGCCGGGCATCGGCCACCGCGACCGGCCAGCCGACGAGACCCATGGCGGGCAGGTCGTTCACGTCGTTGCCGAGGTAGGCGATGTCCTCGAGGGCGTGCCCGTGCTCATCGGCCCACTCCCGGAGCGCGGCGGCCTTGTCCTGCACCCCGTGACGGACGTCGACCCGCAGCTTGTCGGCCCGGGCACGCACGACCGGGTTCTCCTCGGTGGAGAGGATGAGGAAGGGGATGCCGGCGCGACGCAGCATCGCGACCCCCATGCCGTCCGTCCGGCTCACGCGCACGTGCTCGTTGCCGGCTGCGTCGACGAATGCGGTGTCGTCGGTGTGCACGCCGTCGAAGTCGGTGACGACGACGGATGCGGCGATCGGCTCGGACGGGTCGACGAGCGGCGCGACGGCCTGCGCGATCCGCAGCTGCGCGGGCTCATCGATCTCGATCGCCGTCGCCTCGGGCACCTCGACGATCCGCGTCCGCCCGAAGAACCGGTGCCCGGCCCGGCGGAAGCCGTCGGTGTCGAAGACGTAGAACGCGCCCGTTTCGACGTAGTGCGGGGCGCGGTCCTGCCGCCGGGGCCGCCGGTCGGCCTCATGCCCGACCGCCTCGGCCAGCCCGTCGGCGTCGCGGCGCCAGACGAACTCGTAGCTCTCCCGCGCCGAGAAGACGCTGTCCGCCGCTCCGTCGCGAACGGCCGCGACGGCATCAGCGAGCGCCGCTGCGGGGATGAACGGGCTCGTGGCCTGGAGGAAGACGGTCACCCGAGGGGTGACACCGTCGGCTCGGAGGACGTCCAGCGCGTGGAGCAGCGCGCTCTCGGATGTCGCGGTGTCGCCCGACAGCTCCGCCGGCCTGTGCACCACCCGGGCGCCCGCCTGCTCGGCGACAGCGGCGATGGCAGCGTCGTCGGTGGACACGACGATCAGGTCGACCGCCTCGGACCGTCGGGCCGCGGCGACCGCCCGTGCGACGAGCGGAACCCCGCCCACGCGCCGCACGTTCTTCCCCGGGACGCCCTTCGATCCGCCGCGGGCGGGGATCACGGCGATGGTCTCGACCGCTCGCTGCTGCGCCGTGTGCTTCACCATGTTGCCCATCACGATCATCCTCCTCGCAGGGCCTTCCACGCCCGTCGGCTGCGACGCTGGGCGCCGCGTACGGCGAGGGTCGCCTCGGTAATCCGGCTCGCGCCGTCGCGGCGCGCCGTGACGCGCGCGAGCAGCCCCGGTCGCCCGCCCCCGGGCAGCTGCAGGGACGTGAGCCGGGCCTGCGCGAAGTAGCGCTCCCGCTCGCGTGTCGGCGCCGAGGTGAGGAACGCCTCTGCCCGCGGCCGCAGGTGGTCGGCGATGAGCGGCTGCATCGCGTAGCCGACGGCGTCGACGAGCTCCTGCATCCGCTCGCCCCGATAGGGGGAATCCGCGCGGGTCAGGGCGTCGATGATCGTGACGGGGATGCGGTTCCCGTTTTCGTACGGTGTCAGTCGCTGCAACAGCAGCTCGGTCCCGACCGCGGCGATCGGCGATCCGTTCAGCGCCTGCAGCGTGGGCAGCGCGGTCGAGAACCCGGCCACGGCACCGACGAACGGCAGGCGCAGGGCGAGCACCTCGGCGGGTGTCGTCCCGCGGAACACCTCGAACGCGACGCCGCGGACCCGTGCGTGGTCGGCGAGCTCGTCGATCACCGACGGTGCCGCGGACGGATGCGGTTTGAAGACGATCGCCGACGGTCGCCACCGCATCGCCGCGTCGATCATCTCCCGCTGCATCTGCAGCTCCTCCTCGACGCTGATCAGCTTCAGCGCGGCGAGGTACTGCCCGAGGACCAGCGCCGGGCGCGGAAGTCCCGTGAGCGCGTCGATCGCAGGGTCCGCCGTCGCGTCCGCGACCTCGCCCACGACCGCCCGGAGCGCTGGGGGCGGCACCGGGATGCGGGCAGCCCCCGACTCGGCGAACAGCAGCGGCGCGACACCGGGCACGGTGTCGGCGTACACGACTCCCACCACGCGCCCCGCGACCGAGTGCGGCCAGCGGTTGCGGATGGGCGAGTAGGTCATCAGTCCGTCGCCGACGATCGTCACCGGCGCTCCGGCGAAGATGTCGATGAAGACGCGCGACGGCGCGACCTGCGGGCTCTGCAGGTACAGGTGCACCTCGCCGTCGCCGATCCGCCACGCCTGACGCAGCAGACGCTCGAGGACGGGGGCCTCCCCTCCGCTGACACGCCAGTGCGGAGGCCGCTCGGGGGCGAGGAGCTCGTTGAGGTCGACGACCCGGTCGAACCGTGCACGGAGCGTCGCGAGATGCGCCGCCGTGTCGATGCCGTCGGCGGCTTCGGGGATGATGGCAGCGTTCACCGTCACGAGGATGCGGCCGGATCCGGATGCCGGGATCGCACCGGCATCCATCGCCGCGACCGCCGTCATCAGGCCGTAGGCCGAATTGAGGACGAAGACCTGGGTCATGCCGTACGTACCTCGCGGACCAGTCGGGCGAGGATGCGCCGGCGACGATCCGACAGGCGCGACAGCGCGGGGTCGATCTGATCGGCGGGGATCGCGCGCAGCAGTTCGCGGATGCCGCGCCGCAGCTCGGTCCGGTCCGCCGTCGCCATCGCCCGGGCGCGGAACAGGTGATAGGCGCAGACCGACATCGTGGTCGTCGCGATCTTCGGCAGGAAGCGGTCCGCCTCGGCATCCTCCTCGACGACGCGGAGGGCCTCGGCGAACGCCGGCAGGAAGTCCAGCCGACGGCGGTCGACGATCTGCGTCAGCGACGTGGTCACCCCGCGGCGATAGAGGATCGCGGGGGCGTCGACGACGGCGAAGGACTGGGCGCGCAGGTGGAGTCGCCAGATCCAGGGACGATCCTCGGCGGTGAACAGCCCTGGTTCGAAGTGGGCGAGCCCATCGTCGAGGATGCGCCGGTGGAACATGCCGGCCCAGGCATAGGGGTAGTCGACCATGGTCGTCTCGTCGGCGGGGAGGATCGCGTCACGCGGCGAGAGCACGCGTCCGCGCCACCCGTGGGGTGCCCGCATGAGCTTGCGACGGCCGTCGGTGTCGGTCACGTGGTCCGTCCGGACGAAGTCGCACTCGAGTCGGCGCATCGACGCGACGAGGCTCTCGAGGCGACCGGGCTGCATCCAGTCGTCACCGTCGACGAAGCAGAAGAACTCGCTGTCGACGAGGTCGAGGCCCTGGTTGCGGGCGGCGGCCAGGCCGACGGGCTCGGCGTTGGTGACGACGTCGAACCGGGGCATCCCTGCGGCGAAGTGCTCGACCTGTGCGCGCGTGTCGTCCTGGGACCCGTCGTCGATGACGACGAGCCGCAGATCGGCGGGGTCGTCGAATTGGCGACGGAGGGTCGTGATCGTGGTGCCGATGTAAGGACCCGCGTCCTTCGCCGGCAGGATGACGGTGACGAGCGGTGTGGACACGCCGCGATCCAAACAAGCGGGTCTGTCCGGAAGGTGGCCTCGGGGTGAACGGCGGCTGACGCTGCGTCCGGGCTACCACAGCAGGCCGCCCCGGTCCACGCCGTCCTCGATCCGAGAGGCGGCGGTTAGAGTCGGGGATCGTCGGGGGGCGCTTCGTCCTGGTGCGCGTCCTCGTCGGCACCCCACCAAGGAGAAGAACACATGTCGCGTACGCACACCGTCTCGGCGAGCCTCGCCGCCGCCACCCTCGCACTCTTCGCCCTGACCGGCTGCGGGTCGGCAGAGTCGGGCACGACCACCACTCCCGCGCCGGTGAGCTCGGCCCCCGCCGAGGAGGAATCGGCAGAGGCCGAAGCCCCCGCCGGCGACCAGAGCGTCGCGGATGCCTGCTCGCTGCTCCAGACCGAGATGAGCGACCTGAGCTCCGAGATCAACGCCGCCAGCGGCGAGCTCTCGGAGTCGGTCCAGTCCGGCGACACGACCGCAGCCCGCGAGACGTTCACCTCGATCGGCACCAAGATCGACGAGGTCGCGGGCAAGATCACCAACCCGGAGGTCTCCGCCGCGTTCGACTCCTACTCCACCGCCTGGAGCGACTTCGAGTCCGTCTTCGTCGACCTGAGCGACGCCGTCGACGCGAAGGACCAGGAGGGCATCCAGGCCGCGGCCGGCGGTCTGAACGACGGCATCACCGCTTTCACCGACGCTGCGGGCGAGATCACCGAGGCGTGCAACGGCTGACACCCGTCACGCGACGCGCCTCCCGGTCCGACGGCCGGGAGGCGCGTTGCGTTGCAGGGCCTCTCACGCGAGCCCGAAGGCGACGAGCTCCTCCTCGGTGAGCATCCGCGACCGGATGAGGAACCGCATCCCGGTCGGCCCTTCGACGCTGAACCCGGCGCCGCGGCCCGGGACGACGTCGATCGTGAGATGCGTGTACTTCCAGTACTCGAACTGGGATGCCGACATGTAGACCTCGATCGGATCGTCGAGGGCCGCGTCGACCTCGCCGAGCTTCACGTCGCCGGGTCCGGTGAGGAACATGCCGACGGGATAGCACATGGGGCTGCTGCCGTCGCAGCATCCACCCGACTGATGAAACATCAGCGGACCGTGCTGCGCAGTGAGGGTGCGCAGCAGGGCCGCCGCCTCGTCGGAGACGGCGACCCTGCTGAAGGTGGTGTCGGTCATGGGTGTCGGCTCAGAAGAAGCCCATCGCGCCCTCGGCGTAGGACACGAGCAGGTTCTTCGTCTGCTGGTAGTGGTCGAGCATCCGCAGGTGATTCTCGCGACCGATACCGGATTGCTTGTACCCACCGAACGCGGCGTGCGCCGGGTACTGGTGGTAGGTGTTCGTCCACACGCGGCCGGCCTCGATCGCACGGCCCGCGCGGTAGGCGATGTCGCCGGAGCGGCTCCAGACGCCGGCGCCGAGGCCGTAGAGCGTGTCGTTGGCCATCGAGATCGCGTCGTCGAAGTCGTCGAAGCTCGTCACCGACAGCACGGGGCCGAAGATCTCCTCCTGGAAGATCCGCATGTCGTTCGTGCCCTCGAACACGGTCGGGGCGACGTAGTACCCACCGCTGAGATCGCCGCCGAGGTCGACCCGCTCGCCGCCGGTGAGCAGTTTGGCGCCGCCCTGCTTCCCGATGTCGATGTAGCTCAGGATCTTCTCCAGCTGGTCGTTCGACGCCTGCGCGCCGATCATTGTGGCCGGGTCGAGCGGGTTGCCCTGGACGACCTTCCCGACGCGTTCGAGGCCGTCGGCGAGGAAGGAGTCGTAGATCGAGCGCTGGATGAGCGAGCGCGACGGACACGTGCAGACCTCGCCCTGGTTGAGGGCGAACAGCGTGAAGCCCTCGAGCGCCTTGTCGTAGTAGGCGTCGTCGGTGCTGCGGGCGACGTCCTCGAAGAAAAGGTTCGGGCTCTTCCCGCCGAGCTCCAGCGTCACCGGGATGAGGTTCTGCGAGGCGTACTGCATGATGAGGCGCCCGGTCGTGGTCTCGCCGGTGAACGCGATCTTGCGGATGCGCTTGTGCGATGCGAGCGGGGCTCCCGCCTCGATGCCGAACCCGTTGACGATGTTCACGACGCCCGCCGGCAGCAGGTCGCCGATGAGCTCGAACAGAAACAGGATGGATGCCGGGGTCTGCTCGGCGGGCTTGAGGACGACGCAGTTGCCGGCCGCCAGGGCCGGGGCGAGCTTCCACGTCGCCATGAGGATCGGGAAGTTCCAGGGGATGATCTGTCCGACCACACCGAGGGGCTCGTGGAAGTGGTACGCGACGGTGTCGTCGTCGAGCTGGCTGAGCGTGCCCTCCTGTGCCCGCAGGACGCCCGCGAAGTAGCGGAAGTGGTCGACGGCGAGCGGGATGTCGGCGGCGAGCGTCTCGCGCACCGGCTTGCCGTTCTCCCACGTCTCGGCGACGGCGATCTTCTCGAGGTTCTCCTCGATGCGGTCGGCGATCCTGTTGAGGATGACGGCGCGCTCGGCGGGCGTCGTCTTCTTCCACGACGCGAACGCCTTCCACGCGACGTCGACCGCACGGTCGATGTCTTCGACGGTGCCGCGGCCGACCTCGCAGAACGGCTTTCCGGTGACGGGGGTGATGTTCTCGAAGTACTGGCCCTTCACCGGCTCGACGAACTCGCCGCCGATGTAGTGGCCGTAGCGCGCCCGGTATTCGGCGACCGCTCCCCGCTGGCCGGGTGCGGCGTAGACGCTCGAGACGCCCTCTTCGACGATGGTCATGCTGTCTCCTTCGACGGACATGGATGCGGCGACGTCGCCGCGGATCGGATGCCGGGCACGCTACGCCGTGCGACGTTGCATCCGGTTGCGGGGCCGTGCGCCGTGCGCGGATGCAATGGATCTCGCGCGACACGCCGCGCCCCGGCATCCCACCCCGGCGTGTCGCCCCGGATCCATTGCATCGGCGAACGCGGGCCGACGCCGAACGCGGGCCGGCCGCGATGACTCAGGCGCCGAGCGCCTGCAGCCGGGCGACCAGCCCGGCCCGCCGCGGCGAGCGCGCGGGCAGCATCCGCAGGCACAGGCGGAGCACCTCGGCATCCTCGCGTCCGTCGGCGCTGTCGGCGTACGCGAGCAGCGCCTCGACACCGGCCTCGCCGACCATCGTCTCGCGCAGAGTCGCACGCACCGACGCCCGAAGCTCCTCGACGCCCGGGGCGACGGAGTCCGGCAGCACCGGCCCGGTGTACGTCGTCAGCGCGACGCGGTGGGCGCCGCGCCCGAGCAGCGACACGACGTGCTGCACGTCGGTCTCGAGCTCGACGGGCAGCCGGTACGGGCGCGACAGCGGGACCAGCTGCGGCGCGCGCTTCTCGAGCACCTTCCGCAGCCGGACCATCTCGGGCCGGAGGGTCTCGACCGCGGGCTCGCCGTAGACGAGGTCGGCGAGCACCTCGGCCGACAGCCCCTCGCGGTGGCTGGCGAGCATGAGCAGGATCTCGGCGTGGCGTGCGCTCAGCTCGGTGACGGATGCCGCGGCATCCCCCTCGGTCTCGAGCAGCGCCCGGTCGCGTCCGAGCACCCGAAGGGTCGCGTGCCCGCCTGCGACGGTCCGTGCGGCGCGGCGCCGGGGTGCCTCCGCGCGGGAGCGCAGCCGACCGACCAGCAGCTCGCCCTCGATCGCACGCGCCGCCGCGTCGACGAGCAGCTGCGCCTGCGGCGTGACGGCCTCACTGCCGCCGGTGACGTCGATGACGCCGATCAACCGCCGCGTCTCGGGGTCGTGGACGGGCGCCGCGGTGCACGACCAGGGCTGGACGAAGCGGTTGAAGTGCTCCGCCTGACGGATCTGCACGGCGCGGTCGAGGGCCAGCGCGGTGCCCGGTGCGGATGTGCCGACGGATGCCTCGGCCCAGTCCGCGCCCGCGACGAAGCCCATGTCGCCGGTCAGGGTGCGGATGCCGCGATCGCCCTCGACCCAGAGCAGGCGGCCCGAGGCGTCCCCGACCGCGACGATCACGCCGGAGTCCTCCGGGGACCCGGGGAGCAGCAGCGAGCGGACCATCTCCATGACGCCCGCGAGCGGATGGGCGCGACGGTAGGCCTCGAGTTCGTCGGCGGTCATGTCGAGCCGCGGGAGTCCTTCGGCGGCGGCATCCGAGGCGAGCGAGCGGCGCCACGATTCGCGCACGAGCGGACGGACGTCCTCGAGGCGGGGGTCGCCGGCGTTCCCGGCGAGCAGCTCCTCGTGCGCGCGCTCGATGAGCAGGCGCGAGGTGGCGGGTGCGACCTCGACGCGGGTGGACCACGGCGAGCTCATGGGGCTCCGATCTTCGTCGAAGGAGCTGTGCCGGTCAGTCTAGGTCGGCGCGTCGCGCGGCGACAGGGCTCAGCGCCGGAGGAGGTTGCCTTCTGCCCACTCGCCAAGCTGGGTCAGGATCGGCGCGAGACGGCACCCCGCCTCGGTCAGCGCGTACGTGACGGCGACCGGCGGACCCGGCTCGACCTGGCGCGCGACGAGGCCGGCGTCGGCGAGCTCGGTGAGTCGGTCGGACAGGACGGCGTCGCTGATGCCCGAGACGGCACGGCGCACTCCCGAGAACGAGAGTTCACCGTCGCTGAGGACGTCGAGGATCATCCCGTTCCAGCGCTTGCCGAGCACCGAGAACGCGTGGGAGACCGCGGCGTCGCACTGTCGCGCGTCATGTCCCTCGGCCATGCCTCCATCGTACGTGTGCTAGCGTTCCCGGAGCCGCTTCGTTTTTCTTAGTGACTCTGATCGGAGAAGCACATGACCCTGTTCCGTCTGGATGCCAGCATCCTGCCCGCCACGTCCGCGAGTCGCGAGCTCGGCGACCTCGTCGAGGCCGAATGGCTCGCCGCCCATCCCTCGAGCGACGTCGTCCGCCGCGACGTCGCCGCCGACCCGATCCCCGCCACCTCGTGGCGCGACTCGGTGACCTCGGGCTTCACCCCCGCCGACCAGCACACCGACGGGCAGCGGTCGGCGATCGCCCTCCGCACCGAGCTGGCCGACGAGCTCATCGGCGCGGACGCGCTGCTGTTCACCGTGCCGCTCTACAACTACGGCGTCTCGCAGCACGTGAAGACGTGGTTCGACCTCGCCTACACCGACCCGCGCGTCGACCCGCAGGGCACCGCGCTCCGCGGTAAGCCGGCGACCCTCGTGACGGTGCTCGGCGGCAACTACGAGCCGGGCAGCCCGAAGGAGGGCTGGGACCACTCGACCGGGTGGCTGCGCCGCGTCTTCGAAGACGTCTGGGGACTGGACCTCACCGTCGTCCACCGGCCCTTCACCCTCGTGGGCGTCAACCCCGCCCTCGACGCGTTCACCGACGCCGCCGCCGAACTCAAGGCCGGTGCCGAGCAGGCCGCGGTCGATGCCGGCCGCACGCTGGCAGCCTCGCGCGCAGCGTGACATGCGTCGTTCGCCCGTCACCACGCGCCGTCGGGGGCCGCAGATCGTGACGGGCGAACGGCCCTCGGGTGCCCTGGCGGCGCGATGATGAAGCCATGAGCTCCCCGAAGACCGCCGCCGCCACCGTCGTCCGCCGTCTGACACGGTGGGGTACGGCATCCGTCGTCCTCGGCGGACTGCTTGCCCTGCCACGACGCACCCGCGCCTTCGGCCTGCAGAACCTGATGTGGGGGGCCATCGACATCGCTCTCGCGGGGGTCACCCGACGGCAGGACGCCGTTCCGAAGAAGCGGATGCTGCGCCGCATCCTCCTCGTGAACGCCGCTCTCGACGTCGGCTACATCGCCGCCGGCGGGCACCTCGCCGCGCGCACCCCGTCCTTCGGGGGGCGCCTCAGTCCTACGGCCGCGCGCGGGCACGGGCTCGCGATCGTCATCCAGGGGGCCGCCCTGTTCGTCATCGACCTGACGGCCGCCCGGCGACTGCGCTGAGCGTCAGCCGCGCGCGGCCCACCAGTCGCGCAGACGCTGCTCCGCGACCGCAGGCTCGATGACGCCCTCATCGAGGCGGATGTCGAGCAGATACCGGTACGCCTCGCCCACCTCGCGACCCGGGCGGATGCCGAGGATCTCCTGGATCCGGTTGCCGTCGAGCGCCGGACGCATCGCCTCGAGCTGCTCCTGCTCGGCGAGCTGCGCGATCCGCGTCTCGATGTCGTCATAGGCCGTGCGCAACCGGGTCGCCTTGCGCTTGTTCCGCGTGGTCACGTCGGCCCGCGTCAGGATGTGCAGCCGCTCGAGCTGCTCACCCGCGTCTCGGACGTAGCGGCGCACGGCCGAGTCGGTCCAGGCGCCCTCGGCGTACCCGAAGAAGCGCAGGTGCTGCTCGATGAGCTGGCACACGGCATCCGTCGTCGCACCGTCGAACCGCAACGCCTGCAGGCGCTTCCGCGCCATGCGGGCGCCCTTCACGTCGTGGTGATGAAAGCTGACCGCACCGCCGGGCTCGAGCTTGCGCGTCGCCGGCTTGCCGATGTCGTGCAACAGGGCCGCGAGGCGGAGCGTCACGTCGGGCGCTTGGCCCGGGTGCCGCTGCCGCTCGAGGTCGATCGCCTGCGCGAGCACGGTGAGCGAGTGCTCGTAGACGTCCTTGTGGTGGTGGTGCTCGTCGACCTCGAGGCGGAGCGCGGGGACCTCGGGCAGGAACTGCTCCATGAGGCCGGCGTCGACGAGCAGACGGATGCCGCGGTCCGGCGCCTCGGTCGAGAGCAGCTTCACGAGCTCGCCCTGCACCCGCTCGGGGCTCACGATCGACAGGCTCGACGCGAGGCGGCTCATCGCCTCGAGGGTCGCCGGATGGACGTCCATGCCGAGCTGGCTCGCGAAGCGGGCGGCGCGCAGCATCCGGAGCGGGTCGTCGCCGAAGCTGACGTCGGGGTCGGTGGGCGTGCGCAGCGTCTGGCCGACGAGGTCCTCGACGCCGCCGGTCGGGTCCACGAGCGAGGGGCCGGGGATCCGCAGCGCCATCGCGTTGACCGTGAAATCGCGCCTGACCAGGTCTTGCTCGAGCGTGTCGCCGAACTCGACCGTGGGCTTGCGGGTCGTGCCGTCATAGCTGTCGGCGCGGTACGTCGTGATCTCGACCTGCTCGCCTCGGATCTTCGCGCCGATCGTGCCGAACGCGCGGCCGATGTCCCACGTCGCCGTCGCGAGCGGCTTCACGATGCGCAGGATGTCGTCGGGTCGGGCGTTCGTCGTGTAATCGAGGTCGTTGACGGCGCGGCCGAGCAGCGCGTCGCGGACGGGCCCGCCGACGATCGCGAGTTCGAACTCGGCATCCGAGAAGGCATCGGCGAGCGCGGCCGACACGGGAGCGTCGGCGAGCGCGCCCAGGCGCGCGAGACCCTCGGCCATGTTCAGCATGCCTTCGAGCCTACGGTGCGCCGTCTGCGCGGCTCGTGCCCGATGCGTCACGCAAGCCGCAGGAATCCCGTGAACAGCAGTTCGCGCACCCGCGGCAGGAGGTCGGCGCGGAGCGCCCCGGCATCCACATCGAGCAGATCGCCGATCGCGTCGATCAACACGCCGAGCGGCAGATCGCCGTCGCAGGCGCCGACGAGCGCAGCGAGCGCCGGGTCGACATCGAGCACGCGCGCGAAGGCGCCGCCCTGGTGCAGCTCGATCACCGACGGCTCCTCGGCGCCCGGCCGGTGGTGGCGGGCCTCGGTGACGTCCTCGGCGACGATCGCCGTCGACTCCGCCAGCGCCGTGTCGTCCAGGAGCCCCAACCGGTCCCACGCGGCGAGCGCTGCGCCGAGGTGCGGGCCGAGCGACCCGGCGACCGGCTGGGCGACGCGCTCGTACCGGACGAGGGGCGGCATCCCGATCGGCGTCCTCCGCAGCAGCAGGTACCCGAATCCGACCGCAGTCACCCCCCGTGCCGCGAAGTCGGTGAGCCACGCGTCGATGAGTCGCTCGTACTCGGCGCTCCCGGGCGTCGTGCCGCCGTCGCGCACCCACAGCTCCGCATACGCGAGCGGGTCGAGCTGCTCGCGCTCGACGATCCACGCGTCGAGCGGATGGGAGGATGCCGCGACCCAGGTGCGGACGCGGTCGAGGCCGTCCTGCCCGTCCCGGTACTCCCAGTTCCCGAGCAGCTGTGCCGTGCCGCCGGGCGCGAGCACCCCGCCGACACCGCTCACGAACGCCGCGACGAGGTCGTCGCCGGCGAACCCGGCGTCGCGGTACTCGTACTCGGGGACGCCCGCGACCCGCGGCGTGATGACGAACGGCGGATTCGAGACGACGCGATCGAACTCCTCGCCGGCGACGGGTTCGAACAGGCTCCCGTGGCGCACCTCAATGCCGGTGAGGTCGTTCAGGCGGGCGTTGAGCAGGGTGAACCGCAACGCGCGCTCCGACACGTCCGTCGCGACGACCTCGGGTGCGATGCGGCGTGCGCGGAGCGCCTGGATGCCGCATCCCGTCCCGAGATCCAGCACCCGGCGCGCGGGGGTGTCGAGCTGCAGGCCGGCCAGGGTGAGGGATGCCCCGCCGATGCCGAGCACGTGCCCGGTCGGCAGCGCGCCGCCGAGCGCCGCCTCGTCGAGGTCGCTGGCGATCCACCAGCCGCCGGTGCCCCCGGCATCCGCGAAGTCCTGCGGCCGCAGGAGGGCGGTCGGGGTGACGACCTCGCCGTCGATGCGGGCCAGGTCGAGCGCGACGAGCCCGTCGGCCCGCGCGGTCGGGAGCGCGGCGTCGACGTCGGCGCGGGGCGCAGCGTCGCCGAGGAAGAGCGTGCGGCACAGCACCGCGAGCGGATCGGTGCGCCCGGCCAGTGCTCGCCGCGCAGGCCCGAGCAGGCCGTGACCGGTGGCGGTGTCGGCGACGGGCCCCCACGCACCCCGCACCGCGTCGGCGGTGTAGCCGGCCGCGGACAGGTCCGCCCGCAGCGCCTCGATGACGGACGGGTCGGGATACCGGGTGTCGCTCACCCTCCCATTCAACCGTCCGACGGCCCGGTCCCACCGCCCCGCCCGTGCAATCGGGGGCTTCCAAGGAGGGGGACCCTAGAATCTGTCGAGACGTGCGGTCATGGATCGCACCGGAACAGACCTCACCATGACCTTCACTCCGCCTGCTCCGGGTCGCCCTGCTGCGGGTCACCCCGACACCGCGCCGCCGCGCCCCTCGTCGGCGTCGACGCCGCGTCGTCGTGTGCGTCACATCGCACCGGCGGCTGCGCTGGCCGCGCTCCTCGTGGCCCTGGGCGCGGCACCGGCCGCCGTCGCCGCGACCGACGGCGATGCGCAGACGCAGATCGACCTCGCGCTCGCTCCGACAGCCGACGGCGTCGTCGGTGAGGGGCGGTCCCTCATCCTGTCCGTGGATGCGAGCAACCCGGGCGACGCGCCCCTCGCGCCGGGCGAGGTGATCGTCGAGATCGGCGAACGGCCCCTGACCACGACGACCGCCCTGGATTCCTGGCTGGACGCGGGTGCGGCGAACGGCGGCTTCGACGAGGTGTCGCGCGACGACATCGCCGAGGTCCCCGCGGACGACGCGGTGTCCCAGACCGTCTCGATCACGCCGGCCGACACCGGGTTGGAGGACCGCTCACCCGGTGTGTATCCGATCCGCGGCACCTACACGACCGGCGACGAGTCCGCGCGCGCGCGTTCGGTCGTCGTCATCCCCGGCGTGACGAACCCGCCGGCACCGATCGGCGTCGTCGTCCCCGTCTCGGCGGGACCGCAGTCCACGGGTGTGCTCAGCGCCGACGCCCTCGCCGCGCTCACGGCGGAGGACGGCGACCTCCGCGAGCTCCTCGACGGGGTCACCGCCACGTCGGCGATCCTCGCCGTCGACCCCGCCCTGCCCGCCTCGATCCGCGCGCTCGGGTCCGCCGCCCCGGCCGACGCCGTCGAATGGCTCGAGGATCTGATGGCCCTTCCGAACGACCGCTTCGCGCTGCAGTACGGCGACGCCGATCTCGCCTCGCAGGTCGCAGCAGACGGGGCATCCCTGCTCGAAGTCCCGTCGTTCTCGGCGTACCTCGACCCGGCGAATTTCACCGCACCCGCACCCGACGACGACGCGACGCCCGCCCCCACGCCGACGCCCGCCGTGCCGACGTTGCCGACCCTCGACGAACTGACCGACATTGGCGCAGGGCGCGACAGCGTGTTCTGGCCCGCGACCGGCACAGCGGGGGCAGCGACGGTCGCGGCGCTCGGCGCGCTGACGGGAGCGGAGGACGCACCCGTCACGCTGGTGCCGAGCTCCGTCGTCCGCTCGGAAGCGGCCGTCCACGCCCGCGCAAGCGGCGCCGACCTCCTCGTGTACGACGACCGGTTGTCCGGCCTGCTCGAAGAGGCGTCGACGACGGACGCCCGAACGAACCGCGCGGCGCTCCTGGCCCAGGTCACAGCTCGCGCGACGCTCGGGTCACCGCGCGAGCCGCTCCTCGTCACGGTCGATCGAGCGACCGGCCGCTCGTCCGCGGCGCTCAGCGAGACGATCCGTGCCGCAACCGACCTGCCCGGTCGGGATGCCACGGGTCTCAGCGATCTGCTGGCGACGCCCGCCGACGTCGTGGAGCTCGACGACGTGGCGCCCGACGCCGACCGCGTCGCGGCCCTCGAGGCCTTCCGCGACGCGCAGCCGGGCCTCATCCGCGTCTCGTCGGTGCTCGACGACCCGTCCGTCGTCCTGTCGTCGGAGCGGGCGACCGAGATGCAGCTGATGGGCAACGCGTGGCTCGACGACCCCGAGGGATGGGCCGAAGCCCTCGCTGCGCAGCGCGAGCGCATCGCCACCTGGACGGACGGCGTCGCGCTCGTCCTCGCCGGCGACATCACCCTGGCAGGCTCCAGCGCGGCGCTCGTCTTCACGGTCCGCAACGACCTGCCGTGGCCTGCCCGCGTCGACCTGCGCGCCGAACCGAACGATGCCCGCCTCGTCATCACCGGCCAGACGCCGGTCGAGGTCGGCGCACAGCAGACCACCCGCGTCGAAGTGCCCGTGACCGCCCTCGTCGGCAGCGGGGAGTCCTCCGTCGACCTCGAACTGCGAAGCCCCACCGGCGTGATCCTCGGCGACACCGAGCGGGTCGCGGTCTCGGTGCGGGCCGAATGGGAATCGGTGGCCATCGTCATCCTCTCCGTCCTCGTCTCGGGCCTCCTGGTCTTCGGCGTCGTCCGCACCGTGCGTCGCCGCCGTCGCCGCCTCCTCGAGATGGTCTCCTGATGGCCGGTCTCGGGCGCGCGAGCGCGACCGTCGCGGCCGGGACGATGGCGTCGCGGATCACGGGGCTCATCCGCAACATCGTGCTGACCATCGCGGTGGGCACCGTCGGCGCGAAAGCCGCCGACTCGTTCGCCGTGGCGAACCAGCTGCCCAACTCGGTCTTCGCCCTCATCTCGTCCGGCCTCCTCGCGGGCGTGATCGTGCCGCAGATCGTGAAGGCCGTGAAGACCCATGACGACCGCGGCAGCGCGTTCGTCTCGAAGCTCCTGACCCTCGGCGTGCTCGCCCTCGCCGTCGTCACGGCGGCGGCTGTCGTCGCCGCGCCTCTGCTCGTCGAGATCTACGCCGGCAAGTTCACCGCAGAGGCGAAGTCGCTGACCCTCGCCCTGGCCTACTGGTGCCTCCCGCAGCTGCTGTTCTACGGCCTGTACGCCCTGGTGGGCGAGGTGTTGAACGCGCGCCGCATCTTCGGACCGTTCGCCTGGTCGCCCATCGTGAACAACCTCGTGTCCATCGCCGGCTTCGGCGTCTTCATCGCCCTGTTCGGGACGTATGAGACGGCGAGCGGGTGGACCGCGGGCATGATCGCGCTGATGGGCGGCACGGCGACCCTCGGCATCGTCATCCAGGCCGGCATCCTGTTCCTGTTCTGGCGTCGCGCCGGTCTCCACGTGCGGCCGGACTTCCGCTGGCGGGGTATCGGTCTGCGTCAGATCGGGCGGCTCGCCGGCTGGACGTTCCTCATGGTCGTCGTCGGCCAGATCGCCGGCGCGTTCCAGGTCAACATCGTCGGATCAGCCTCGGGCGAGGGTGCCGCCGGGGCGACCCTGCAGAACGCCTGGCTGCTGTTCATGCTGCCGTTCTCGGTCATCGTGCTCTCACTCGGCACCCCGTATTACACGAAGCTGAGTGAGCACGTCGCCGAGGGACGGACGGATGCCGTGACCGCCGACCTGTCGTCCCTCACCCGTACCGTCGGCATCTTCATGGTGGGCGTCCTCGCCGCCATGACGGTGGCCGCCGTCCCCCTGGCGCGGCTGTTCACCACGACCCCCGACAACGCCGTGGCCTTCGCGTGGGTGCTCTGCGCCTACCTCGTCGCACTGCTGCCGCTGTCGTTCCAGTTCGGCCTGCAGCGCACGTTCTACGCGCTGAAGGACACGCGCACACCGTTCCTGTACACGCTCGTCCAGGCCGTCATCGTCATCGCCACGGCGTTGGCCGCCTCCGCCCTCCTCACCGCGGGCATCCTCCCGCTCGAATGGTTGGCCGTCACGATCGCCCTCGGGCAGTCCGTCGCCAACATCGTGCAGTTCGCGCTCGCGATCACCCTCCTGCGGCGCAGGATCGGCCCCCTCGGCCTGGGCGCGGCATTCCGCGGCATCCTGCGGTTCGGCATGGCGGCGATCCCCGCCGCCGCCGCCGGCTGGGGCGTATTCCTCCTCCTCGGCGGCGTCGAGGGCTGGACGGTGTCAGAGCGCCTTCTCGGCTTCCTCGGCGCGGCCCTCATCGGCGGGGTGACGCTCTTCGTCTACGCCGCCATCCTCGCCCTCTTCCGCACCCCCGAGCTGGCCCCGGCGGGGCGTGCGCTCCGGAGGTTCCTGCCCGGGCGGTGAGCCCCGCCGGCGTGGAATGCCACGCGGCTACCATTGGTTGGACTGTCTGGGCGCGAACATCGCCCTGACGAAGAGAGGATTCAACGTGCGCAAGGTCATCATCATCGGATCGGGTCCGGCGGGCTACACCGCGGCGATCTACGCGGCGCGCGCCAACCTCTCCCCCCTCGTGATCGCGAGCTCGGTCGAAGCCGGCGGTGAGCTGATGAACACGACCGAGGTCGAGAACTTCCCCGGCTTCCCCGAGGGCATCATGGGCCCCGACCTCATGACGAAGATGCAGGAGCAGGCCGAGAAGTTCGGCGCAGAGGTCGTCTACGACGACGTCACGGCGCTCGACGTCAGCGGCGACACCAAGCGCGTCACGCTGGGTCGCGGCGACACCCACGAGGCCGAGGCCGTCGTGTTCGCAACCGGGTCCGCCCCGCGCAAGATCGGTATCGAGGGCGAGGCCCGCCTGTCGGGCCGCGGCGTCTCGTACTGCGCCACGTGCGACGGGTTCTTCTTCCGCGAGAAGGTCATCGCCGTCGTCGGTGGCGGCGACTCCGCGATGGAGGAGGCGACGTTCCTGACGAAGTTCGCCTCGAAGGTCTACGTCATCCACCGCCGCGGTGAGCTGCGCGCATCGAAGATCATGCAGGACCGTGCGCGGGCGAACGAGAAGATCGAGTTCGTCTGGAACAGCGAGGTCGTCGACATCCTCGGTGACGACGCCGTCTCCGGCGTCCGCCTGCGCGACACGGTCGACGGCGCCGAGCGCGACCTCGCCCTCGACGGCGTGTTCGTCGCGATCGGATACGACCCCCGCACGCACCTGGTGCACAACGTGCTCGACATCACCGAGCACGGCACGATCTGGGTCGACGGGCGCACCTCCAAGACCTCGGTCCCGGGTGTGTTCGCGGCCGGCGACGTCATCGACCCGACCTACCGCCAGGCGGTCACCGCAGCCGGCAGCGGCACGGTCGCGGCGCTCGACCTCGAGCACTACCTCGCCGCCCGCGGCGACGCGGGGGCGCCGGCCGCGACCGAAGCGCTCATCGAGGACCGCGCGGACGCCGAGGTCGGCGTCGCCTGAGCGGGAACACCCGCGGCATCCACCGCGTTATCTTCCACTGACACGATCGTGTCGACCCCGAAGGAGACTGACATATGACCGCCAAGGCCACGAGTGAGAGCACCTGGCAGCAGGACGTCATCAACGCCGAAGGCCCCGTCCTGGTGGACTTCTGGGCGGCGTGGTGCGGCCCCTGTCGCATGGTGAGCCCGATCCTCGACGAGATCCAGGCTGAGAACCCCGAGAAGATCACGGTCCTCAAGCTCAACGTCGACGAGAACCCGCAGCTCGCGATGGAGTACCAGATCACGTCGATCCCGGCGATGAAGGTGTTCAACAAGGGCGAGGTCGAGAAGACCATCATCGGCGCGAAGCCGAAGCACGCGCTCCAGCAGGACCTCGCCGACTACATCGGCTGAGCACTTCGCTCCGAAGGGCCCGCGCGACCACGGTCGCCGGGCCCTTCGGCGTGTCAGTCGCGACGTCGTCGGATCGCGAGGAGCACGATGACGTCGGTCGCGACGTCGACCACGAGCACGGATGCCGCAATCCACAGCACCACGTTCCACGGCGCGGCGGGCGAGGCCCACAGCAGGTACGCGATCAGTGCCGCCGTGAGACCCGCCTCGATGACCGTCAGCGTCGCGGCCAGACGAGGCCTCGTGAACGCCAGACGCCGCCAGCGACGCCAGAGCGATGCCCCGGCGGGCGGGGACATGACCTGCTCCCACACGATCCGCGCCGCCCCCGTGCGCTCGATGTGCTGCGCTCCGGGCAGATCGTCGACGCGCATCCGACGGAGCAGCAGGTCCGCGGCCTCCGCTGGCAGGCCGAGCACGTCTCCGATCGCGTTCACCAGCAGTTCTTCACCGCCGTGTCGCGCGAGTCGTGCCAGGTCGGCGGCTGTCGCACCGACCTCGGCCAGCGCAGCGGCGGGGTCGGGGTGATCGCCCGTCACGGTCCCGATGCGCACCCGGCCGCCGCGCAGCATCCGCTGCACGTCCCGGACGTCGCGCCGGTCTGCGCCGGAGTCTTCGAGGACCGGGGTCACGGCAGCCGGCCACGTCGCCTCGATGTCGGGGATCCCGCGCATCGCCAGGCGATCCCGCACCCCGCCGACGGTGAGCGCCGTGCGACTGTAGACCTCCAGCCGGAGGCCCTCCCCTCCTCGCTCGAGGACGATGACCGGTCGCTGGGCTGGTGGCCAGTAGTCCCGGACCGGCGAGTGACCAACCACGAGGTGCACGCCGTCGACGGTGACGATGCTGACGGATGCCTCCAGTTGCGCTACCAGCTCGAGGCGCCGCGCGGGATCGGCGGGGAGCTCGCCGCGGACGATGTAGACGCGGTCGGCGCCGTCCTGGCTGCGCATCTCGACGCCGTCCTGGCTGCGCGTCTCAGCGTCGGTTCTCGCGCCGCCCGACGCCGCTGCGAAGATCGTCTCCCCGTCGAGGATGACGTCGGCGCCCCAGCGAGCCGCAAGGGCAGCGACCACCGGGTCAGCATCTGTCGCCGCGAGGTGACCGTCGGCATCCATCACGACCAGTCGTCCGTCCAGGGTGACCGCGACGGTCGCGGACGACGCCCCGACGACACCGGGGATGCGGCGATCGCGCAGCGCGTCCGCGATCGCTGCCGGCCGCGGCGCGGGCGTGATGGTGAGATCGGCCGCGAGGAGGTCAGCAGGGTCCACGTGTCGAGCCTACGGAGACGAGACGACGTGTTTCACGTGGAACATCCCACGGGGGTCAGGACGCGCGGACCGAGACGTTCCAGGTGCGGTGCGGCTCGCTGCCCAGAAGCCGCCACACGGCCGTGCTGAGCGCCGGGTAGTCGAGCGCGATCTGCCGCAGGACGCGGTAGTTCCGGGACTGCGTCGGACGCTGGCCGCCGTCGGCGGCGATGTTCTCGGCACGGAGCGTCAGGACGACGAGTTCATCGACGCTGGGGAGGTCCTCCATGAAGTCCCAGGGATCCTCGCCGTCACGCAATCGCTCCTCCACCAGGACCGAGAGCTCATCCGACGCCTCCGCGCGCAACACTTCGAGACTGGCGCGTCTCGGCAGGTTCGGAGTGTCGGTCACCCTCCCAGCCTACGCGCCGACGCGGTCGTCGAGGCGGTGCCGACGAGGACGTCAGACTGCGCCGTACTCCGTCTCGCCGAGCTCGCCAAGGATCCGGTTGAGATCCTGGATCGTCGCAAAATCGATGCTGATCTGGCCTTTCCGAGCGCTGAGGGCGATGCGGACCTTCGTGTTCAGACGGTCACCAAGACGATCGGCCACGTCATCCAGGTGCGCGCGACGCGTGCCCGCCTTCGGGAGCGGGCGCACGCGGTTGCCGATGGTCTTCGCCGCGGCCTCGGCCGCTCGGACCGACAGATCCTCGTTGACGATCTTGTCCGCCAGCCGCTGCATGCCATCAGGGTCGTCGACCGACAGGATTGCGCGAGCGTGGCCGGCGCTCAGGACGCCGGCGGCGACCCGCTGCTGCACCGGCACGGGGAGCTTCAGCAGACGGATGGTGTTGCTGATCTGCGGGCGGGACCGCCCGATGCGGGTCGCGAGCTCCTCCTGCGTGATCCCGAAGTCCTCGAGCAGCTGCGCATAGGCGGAGGCTTCCTCGAGGGGGTTCAACTGCGAACGGTGCAGGTTCTCGAGCAGCGCGTCGCGCAGGAGGTTCTCATCCTCGGTCTCGCGAAGGACAGCCGGGATGCTGGCGAGACCCGCCTCGCGCGCTGCTCGGGTGCGACGCTCACCCATGATGAGCTCGTAGTCCCCGTCGTCGTTGCGCCGGACGACGACCGGCTGCAGCACGCCGAACTCGCGGACGCTGTGCACGAGCTCAGCAAGATCATCGGGATCGAAGTTCGACCGCGGCTGGCGCGGGTTCGGGACGATCGACTGAGGATCGACCTCGATGAGGCGCATCCCCGGGATGACGACGAGGTCCGGGGTCGCCTCCTCCCGTTCCGGGGCTTCGTCCGGCGCAGCCGGCGGCGCATCGACGGCGACCGTGACCTCCGAGGCATCCCCCGCCCCGTTCGACTCGGCCTTCGCCTTGTTCTTCTCGGTCAGCGAGGCGCCCGGGAAGAAGACGTCGACGGGCCGAGCCTCTGCAGATTCGGAGGAGGTGGGGATCAGGGCGCCGATACCTCGGCCCAGTCCGGTTCGCTTGGCCATCAGTGTGCCCCTTCATTGTGCTGTTGTCCCCGACGAACGAGCTCCACAGCTGCTTCGCGGTACGCGACCGCTCCGGCGGACTGCCCGTCGTACGCGATGACCGTCTGTCCGAAGCTCGGCGCCTCGGACACCCGGACCGAACGCGGGATGACGGTGCTGAGGACGCGTTCCGGGAAGTGCGTCCGCACCTCGTCCGCGACCTGCTGTGCCAGTCTCGTGCGGCCGTCGTACATCGTGAGGAGGATCGAGGAGAGGTGGAGGTCTCGGTTCAGGTGCTTCTGGATCATCGACACGCTGCCCAGCAGTTGGCTGAGCCCTTCCAGCGCGTAGTACTCGCACTGGATCGGGATCAGGAGCTCGGAGGCAGCCGTGAAGGCGTTGATCGTGAGCAGGCCGAGCGACGGCGGGCAGTCGATGAACACGAAATCGACGTGATGGTCGCTCAGGTAGGCATCCAGTGCCGTCCGAAGCCTGTGCTCACGGGCGACCTGCGAGACCAACTCGATCTCCGCTCCTGCGAGATGGATCGTCGACGGCGCGCACAGCAGATTGTCCGACTCAGGACTGGTCTGGATGATGGATGCCAGTGGCTCCTCGTCGATGAGGACGTCGTACACACTCGGGACATCGGCACTGTGGGGTACTCCGAGCGCGGTGGAGGCGTTCCCCTGCGGGTCCAGGTCGATTACGAGGACTTTCGCTCCCACCGACGCGAGACCGGCGGCGAGATTGACGGTGGTCGTCGTCTTACCGACCCCGCCCTTTTGGTTGGACACCGTGAGGACGCGCGTCGTGCCGTCGAACTCCACACGGGTGTCCTCCAGCACCTTGCGCCGGGAGGTCAGATCAGCGAGCTGTCGGGCGATGGGACTGTCGTCGAGAGAGAAGGGTGCGGGAGAGGTCGCGTTCTCCGATTCCTGCACCTGAAACTCCTGTCGCGTCGAGGACTCTCCCACTGTAGTCGAGGGCCCCCACATCCGCGGGACCCGGCAGTTCGTGGCGGGGTTTCACGTGAAACATCGGCGGCTGCTGCCATCTCAACGCCGATCATGGGCGCTCCGGCGTTTCTGTTTCACGTGAAACATTTGTGAGCCGGGGTTGCACGAGCACTAGTGGAGAGTGACGAGCCGCTATTGTTTCACGTGAAACATCGATAGGGCGCCCGGTAGGCGGCCGGTGGTCACGCGTCGCCGAGGGCCGGGGCCCACCCCGTCGGCGTCCGCGGGACAGTGCTTCATCGTCGCAGCAGTGGGCGACGCGTTCAGCGGAGCGGTCCAAGTCGACGCGAGCCATTCCGCGGAAGCGGATGTGGACTTGGGGTGAACGCCGGACCGACTCACCGCGCTGTTTCTTCGAATCCAGCGTTTCACGTGAAACGGTCGTCTCGAGCGTGTCATCCGACGTCGGCTCAGTGCATGGTCACCCGCTGCCGCGCGAGTCACGACCCTCTGACCACCTCGGTCCTGTCTGAGGCTCGACCCGGTCAACAGCGCGCGCGCAAGCAGCCAAGACTTACGTTTCACGTGGATCGTCGTCGTGACCGTTACATCAAACGTCGACCCGGTCTGAACCCACCGCACTGCGGTGCAACCCACGACCCCTCGATCCATCGGTCCCGTACGACGCCCAACCCAGTAGATCGGCACGAACACAGGAAACGGCTCGCGTTTCACGTGAGACGTTCGTCCGCGTCGCAATCTCGCACCCGCGCTGCGTCGACAACCGAGTCGTCGATGTCGCGCAATGCAGCTGAGGTGTCCCATTGGCGGCGCAGCTTCGGTGTTTCACGTGAAACACGCCGTCCGCCGCCTGCACCAACCTCCAGCACCATGACGAGATCGCAGGTCGGTCGCACCTCCACGATCTCACTCCCGAGGTCGTGCAGTCTCAGTTGCTCACGCCGCCGGTCACTCCCGTGACCATGCGTGAGGTGCTCGTGCAACACACCCACCACCAGTGTGCGCCGTCAGGTGGATGCCGCCGCCGCTGTGTAACGGTCCAGCGCGACATCGGAGGGCCCTCAACGTGGTACTCGCACGGATCGGTGCCGCGGAACGCCGGTGTCATGGGGGAGAACAGCGCGCGAGTCGGGCGAGGTCGAATCGATTTCACGACGGAACACATCGTGTGTGTCACGGCACCCCGTGAGCTCGAATCAGCCCGAATGCATCGAATTCCGACACGGCAGAATAGACAGCTGATCTGCTGTTTCGCCGAAAACGAGACACTGAGCGCGATCCTCAGCGCGGATCGGTCAGCGGGGGCGGGGCCGAGAACGCCCCGTTGCGCGTCAGCGGACCGTTGCGCGGATGACCCGAGTGGGTTCGTCGATGACGCCTTCACCGACCGGCTCGACACGCACATCGGAGAGACGGAAACGGCGGATGGCCTTCTCCGCTGCGGCGATCTCGTTCGCCGCGTTCGCTCCCTTCAGGAGCACGAGTTCACCGCCGTCCCGCACCAGCGGCGCGGTGATCGGGATGAGTGTGCGCAGGGCGCTGACAGCTCGTGCGGTGACGGCGTCCAGCACCGCACCCTCGGTCCAGTCCTCACCGCGCCCGCGCACGACCTCGACGTTGTCGAGCTCGAGCGCTTCGGTCTGCTCGGTGAGCCAGGCGATGCGGCGCTCCATCGGTTCGATGAGCACGAACCGAACATCCGGTCGTGCGATCGCGAGCACGATACCCGGCAGACCGGCACCGGAGCCGATGTCGCCGACCCGGGATCCCGCGGAGAACAGCGGAGCCGCGACAGCGCTGTTCAGGATGTGGCGACTCCAAAGCCGGGGCAGCTCGAGCGGGCCGATGAGTCCGCGTTCTTCACCCTGTTCCGCCAACGCGGCAGTGAACCGGCGGGCGAGTTCCACGCGCTGACCGAAGAGGACGGACGCCGACGCCGGCTCCGCTTCTACGCCGGTGGTTTCACGTGAAACGTCAGGCACGGCGGAGGACCGTGTGGCGGTCTGCACCCTCGCCGTACGACTCGGAGACGAGCCCGTGCTCAGCAGCGATGTCGTGGATGAGCTTCCGTTCGTAGCTCGACATGGCCGGAAGCGACGCCTGGGACGCACCGTCCTCGAGGCGCTCGATCGCGCGCTCGACGAGCTTCTGTAGCTGCCCGCGACGAGCATCACGAGATCCACCGACGTCGAGGATCAACCGCGAGAAGCGGCCGGTCTTGGTCTGGACTGCGATCCGGGTCAATTCCTGCAATGCCTGGACCGTGTCCGGATCCGACAGCAGTGAGAGCGCCTGAGGCTGTTCGTTCTCGACGGAGACGTACGCCCGCCCCGCCCGCACGTCCAGCGTGAGGTCACCGTCGATATCGGCGATGTCCAGGATGCCTTCGACGAAATCGGCCGCGACATCGCCTTCCTGCTCGAGCTGCTCGACGGTCGGGGTCGAGCGGGAGTCGAGGGTGTTGTCGGTCTGCGTCATGGGATTCCTTCGATCCGAGTCAGGACGCGGGGTCCTGCTTGCCTTTCTGGGCCTGCTTCTTCGCGCGCTGCTTGCTCACCGGCTGCTGTCGCTTCGGTGCCTCCGCCTTCACCCGCTCCGCCTCTTCGAACAGACGGCGCTGCTCAGCCTCGTACTTCTCGAGCGGGATCACCTTGCCGTTCGCGTCGAGCGCCTTGCCCTTGCGTGCGAGACGCTCGTCGCGGGCCTTCGCGGCTTCCGAGCCGGGGGTCGGCAGGTTGCGAATCACGATGAACTGCTGCGCCATGGTCCAGAGATTCGACACGAACCAGTACATGACCACACCCAGCGGGAAGAAGACACCCGAGAAGATGAACGCCAGGGGGAGGACGTACAGCATGATCTTCTGCATCTGGTACGCCTGGCCCGTCTTGGCCTCGGGCGACAGGTTCTTCGAGATGATCTGCAACTGCGTGAAGAACTGCGAGACGATCATCAGGACGACGAGGATCACGAGGATGACGACCGTCGCCGTCTGATTCGTGTTGATCGCATCGATCATGTTGACGTGGAGCGGCGCCACACCGAAGAGTTCGGCGTTGTAGAACTCGCGCGTCAAGGTCGCGTTCAGCAGCCCGGTGCCACCCACGCCCCACTCCGCGTGACGCTTCACCTCGCTGAGCGTGTAAAACATGCCGAGCAGGATCGGCATCTGCACCAGCAGCGGCATGCAGCTCGACAGCGGTGTCGTGCCGTGCTTCTTGTACATCGCCATGGTCTCCCGACTCATGGCTTCTCGTGACAGCTGGTCGCGCTTGCCCTTGTAGCGCTCCTGAATCTTCCGCATCTCGGGGGCGAGTTCGAGCATCTTGCGCTGGCTCTTGATCTGCCGGACGAAGAGCGGGATGAGGGCGGCCCGGACGACGACAACGAGCCCGACAATGGACAAAACCCAGGTCAGACCGGCATCCGGAGCAAGACCGATCGACGTGAAGATCCAGTGCCAGAAGACGAGGATCGCCTCGACGACGAACTTGAACGGCCACAGGATGATGCTGAAGAAGTCGAGATCACCGGGACGGGGCGTCGTGGGATTCGGGAGCGGCTCGAGCGTCGCCGCGAAGAGATCCAACAAGGGATCAGTCCTTTCTCAGGGGCACGACGAAGCCGTGCGGAGTCAAGTCGTGTCGGAAATGCGAGTGCGGGGGGACGTCGTCGATCCCGCCTGCCGCCCAGGGGTGGCACCGTGCGAGCCGCGCCGCGGTGAGCGCCGCCCCCTTGACCGCGCCGTGCTGCTGCACGGCACCCAGGGCATAGGCCGAACACGACGGATAGTACTTGCAGACATCGCCGTACAGCTGGGAGACCGTTGCCCGATAGCCATGGAGCACGCCGATGAGGGCGTTCCGCGGGACCAGCGCCATCAGACCGATGACGGATGCGCCGTCGAGCCCCGCGTGGCCTCGCGTGTACGACGGAAGGGGAGCACTGCTCACGCTGCCGCCTTGCGCTCGAGACACCGGACGACCTCGGACCGCAGCGTCGCGAAGTCCGCCGATGCCGACGCCGGCAGTGCTCGGATCACGACGTCGGCACCGACCCGAACCTCGGGCAGCACCTCGGCGCAGATGGCCTTCAGCCGGCGGCGCACCGTGTTGCGCACGACAGCGCCCCCCACCTGCTTGCTCACGATGAAGCCGAAGCGTGGGGGGCGCTGTTCTGACGTGGCGACCACGTGGGTCACGGTGTGCGCTGCGGCGCACCGGGCACCGCCGCGGACGACGGCTCGGTAGTCCGTCCCGCGGGTGATGCGGTTCCCGCGCGCCAGCACCGTCTGCGGGTCAGGCCGAGAGCTCGGTGCGCCCCTTGGAGCGGCGAGCCGAAAGGATGGCGCGGCCGGCGCGCGTGCGCATGCGGGCGCGGAAGCCGTGCTTCTTGGCGCGGCGGCGGTTGTTGGGCTGGAACGTGCGCTTGCTCATGAAGATCACTCCGGATGGGCGGGGTCACCCGAACGCTCTAAGACCGGGGACACAGGTACATGGGGGACTCACGCCGGACGGGCATAAGTCAACCGACCTAGGATACGTCGACTTCCCCGAGATCCCAAACCCGCCCGGCCGACCCGCCAGTATGCACTGGTTGTACACAGGCGCTGGCGACGACACGCGGGCCGGTTCTACAGTTGATTTTGCCTTGCGCGTCGCCGGTGACTAGCGTGATGCGGATACTTATCCACAGGTTGTGCACAGACCCCTGCACATCTTTCTCCACACCCGGGAGGGCCATGTCCGAGCGCGATCTTCCAGATGTCCCCGTCTGGACCGCCGTGCTCGACGTCCTGGCACACGATGACAGGGTCACCCCGCAGCTGCACGGCTTCGTGAACCTCGCCGTCGCGCAGGGGGTCATGAGCGGGACGCTGTATCTCGACGTCCCCAACGATCTCACCGCCGGCCAGTTCAACAAGCGCCTCCGCGGTCCGATCATGGAAGCGCTCGCGCAGGTCCACGCCGAGCCTGCCGCCAGCACCTTCCGCGTCGTGGTCAACCCGGAGCTCGGTGACGCGCACCTCACCGCGCCGGTCCCCGTGCAGTCCGCCTTGGCACCGACCTCATCCACCCCGACGCGTCCCAGCGCCGAGGACTACGCCGAACCCGCGGCCCCGGCATCCCGCAACGACACCCGACTGAACCCGAAGTACACCTTCGACAACTTCGTCATCGGCCAGTCCAACCGCTTCGCCCACGCGGCCGCCGTCGCCGTCGCCGAGGCGCCCGCGAAGGCCTACAACCCGCTCTTCATCTACGGCGACTCCGGCCTCGGCAAGACCCACCTCCTGCACGCCATCGGCGACTACGCGATCAACCTCTACGCGGGGATCAAGGTCCGGTACGTCTCGAGCGAGGAGTTCACGAACGACTTCATCAACTCGATCGTGAACAACCGCGCCTCCGCTTTCCAGGCCCGCTACCGCGACGTCGACATCCTCCTGATCGACGACATCCAGTTCCTGCAGGGTCGCGCCGAGACGCAGGAGGCCTTCTTCCACACGTTCAACCAGCTGCACGATCACGACAAGCAGGTCGTGATCACCAGCGACGTCCCGCCCCGTCACCTCACCGGCTTCGAGGATCGGATGCGGAGCCGCTTCGAATGGGGCCTCATCACCGACGTGCAGGCGCCCGACCTCGAGACCCGCATCGCGATCCTCCGCAAGAAGGCGCAGTCCGAGCGTCTGCAGGTCCCGGACGAGGTGCTCGAATACATCGCGACCAAGGTGTCGAGCAACATCCGCGAACTCGAGGGCGCCCTCATCCGGGTCTCGGCCTTCGCCAGCCTCAACCGGTCGAACCTCGACATCTCCCTTGCGCAGACGGTGCTCCGCGACATCGTCGACCAGGACGACGCGAACATCATCTCGCCGACCGACATCATCTCCGCGACCGCGCAGTACTTCCGTCTCACGGTCGACGACCTCTACGGCTCCAGCCGGTCGCAGTCGGTCGCCACGGCTCGTCAGATCGCCATGTACCTGTGCCGCGAGCGGACGAGTCTGTCGCTCCCGAAGATCGGGCAGCTCTTCGGCAACCGCGACCACACGACGGTCATGTACGCGTACAAGAAGATCAGCGAGCTCATGAAGGAGCGGCGCTCGATCTACAACCAGGTCTCCGAGATCACCTCGCAGCTCGGCCGCTCCGCCCGCTGAGCCGATGCCGGGCGCGGCACGCCCGTGCGCGTCCGCGCATTTGACAGGGGGACTCCCGCACCCCCACAATGCCCGTTTCCCACAGTGTGGAAAGCCTGTGGATAACTGTGCGCCGCGCCGCTTCGAATGTGAACGAACGGCATCCGCCTGTGGATGAGTCGGTCTCGGCGTCGGACGGCGGGCGGCAGTTCGCGCCCGTCTTTCCGCAAGTCGCTCACAAGTTACACGCGTGTGGTTCCGGCTCGTCGACTGCTATCCACCGACTTATCCACAGTTTCCACAGCTGTTAACACCATGACAGAGAACTCTTGAATTGAAACCCGGTCCGATCACACCGAGGGGACGACGGCGTGCCGAAGACCGATGCTCGTCGGCTTCCGAACCGGCGGTACCTGGGCACTAGCATGAGAGGGCCCATCCCCACGTCAAGGGAGCATCAGTGAAGTTCCACGTCAACCGCGACGTATTCAGCGAAGCCGTGTCCTTCGTCGTGAAACTGCTCCCGCAGCGCAATCCCCAGCCGATCCTGGCCGGCGTGCTGATCGAGGCGACGGATGAGGGCCTGTCACTCGCCGCGTTCGACTACGAGGCATCCGCCCGCACGGTCATCGAGGCGACGGTCGACGAGCCCGGCACGATCCTGGTGCACGGTCGACTGCTGTCCGAGATCGCCAGCCGGCTGCCGAACGCTCCGATCCAGATCACGCAGGACGCCGACGGCGAGATCCTCCTGACCTGCGGGTCGGCGCGCTTCACCCTCGCGGCCATGCCGGTGGCGGAATACCCCGCCATCCCCGAGGTCTCCGGCGACTCGGGACTCGTCCCCGGCGACGATTTCTCCACCGCCATCGCGCAGGTGGCCTTCGCGGCATCCCGTGACGACGTCACGCCCGTCCTCACCGGCGTCCAGCTCGAGGTCACCGGCAACGAGCTGAGTCTCGTCGCAACCGACCGCTACCGCGTCGCGCTGCGAGAGATCACCTTCGACAGCGGCGCCGTCGCACGCGAAGAGGCGACCACCGCGCTGGTCCCGGCCCGCACGCTCACCGAGGTCGGCAAGACCTTCTCGCACTCCGGCGACATCCAGGTGTCGTTCTCCGGCTCGGGTGACCGCGAGATCATCGCCTTCACCGCGGGCAACAAGACGGTCACCTCGCTGCTGATCAAGGGAAACTTCCCGCCGGTCCGGCGGCTGTTCCCCGCACAGACCGAGCACTACGCCGTGGTCAACACCGCCGAACTCGCCGAGGCCGTCCGTCGGGTGTCGCTCGTCCTCGACCGCTCAGCGCCGCTGCGGTTCACGTTCACCGACGAGGGCGTGTCGATGGATGCCGCCGGCACCGAGCAGGCCCGCGCCACCGAATCGGTCGACGCGACGCTCACCGGCGAGGATGTCACGCTGGGCCTGAACCCGCAGTACCTGCTCGAAGCCCTCGGTGCGGTCAAGAGCGAGTTCACGCGCGTCACGTTCACCTCGAGCGAGAACGCGAACAAGCTCAGCCCGGTGCTCATCACCCCGCAGACCTCCGGCACACCCGAGACGTTCAAGTACCTGCTCCAGCCGAACCTGCTGCTGCGCTGACGCCCGACCGGGGCGTCGGACTCCCGACATAGGCTGAACCGGTGATCGTCGAGCACCTGAGTCTCGTGGACTTCCGCAACTATGCGGCTGCCGACGTGACCCTGGTGCCGGGACCGAACGTCTTCCTGGGCCGCAACGGTCAGGGCAAGACCAACCTCGCCGAGGCGATCGGCTACTTCGCGACGCTGGGATCCCACCGCGTCTCGCAGGATGCGCCGATGGTGCGCTACGGGGCGGATGCCGCATTCGTGCGGGCGCGACTTGGCTACGGCGAGCGTCGCATCCAGCTCGAGGCGCAGCTGAACCGATCCGGGTCGAACAAGGCGCGGGTCAACGGGTCGCCGGTGCGGACCTCGGAGCTGCCGCGCTACGCGCAGGTCGTGCTCTTCGCGCCGGAGGATCTGCAGATCGTCCGCGGCGACCCGTCGGCGAGGCGCCGGTTCGCCGATCAGCTGCTCGTGCAGCGCGCGCCGCGCATGTCCGGCGTGCTCGGCGACTACGACCGGGTCCTCAAACAGCGGACGGCGCTGCTGAAGTCGGCGCGGGCCCGTGGGATGAAGGCGGACCAGCTGACGACCCTCGACGTGTGGGACGACAAACTCGTCTCGCTGGGTACGGAGATCATCCGCGCCCGGCTGCGCGTGGCCGACGAGTTGGCCCAGCCGATGCGCGATGCCTATGAGGCGATCGCCGGGGCGGACCACGACCCCAGACTCGAGTGGGTCCTGAGCGTCGCCGGTGCGGATCCCGAGGAGGACGCGTCCGCATCGACGGACGAGCCCCTCCCCGGTGGGGTCGAGGCGCTCGAGGCATCCTTCCGCTCCGCACTCGCTGCCAAGCGCGTGCAGGAACTGGATCGCGGCGTGACGCTCGTCGGTCCGCACCGGGACGATCTGCTCCTCCGCCTCCGCGGGCTGCCGGTGAAGGGCTACGCCTCGCACGGCGAATCCTGGTCGACCGCGCTCTCGCTGCGACTCGCGTCGGCGCAGCTCCTGCGCGACCAACTGCGTCTGGGCGATCCCATCGTGATCCTCGACGACGTGTTCGCCGAGCTCGATGCCGATCGCCGGGCTCGCCTCGCCGGCGTGGTGGCGGACTTCGAACAGGTCATCGTGACCGCGGCGGTCGACACCGACGTCCCGGAGCCGCTCCGTGCCCGCACGGTCCGCGTCGAGGCGGGGACGATCGTGATGGATGCCGATGGCTGACGCATCGACCTCGCCCGAGGCATCCGAGGTCCCCCTCACCATCGCGACCTACTTCCGCCTGCGCGGTCTCGAGCCGTCCGCGGCGAAGAAGCGCCGCCGCCGTCGCCGCAACGACGACGACGAGAACCAGCCCTTCACCGCCGGTCGCGACCCGAAGGGCGTGGGAGACCTGCTCGCCGATCTCACGCGGCAGTCCGGTTGGGACGTCCAGCTGGCGAAGGAGGACCTCGTGCTGCAGTGGGCCGAGGTCGCGGGCGAGGAGACGGCGCGCCACGCGGATCCCGTCGCGCTGAGCGATGGCGTGCTGACGGTGCAGTGCGATTCGACGGCGTGGGCCAAGAACCTCCACCTCATGCGGACGACGATCGTCACGGAGCTGATCCGACGCTTCCCCGAGGCGGGTGTCGAGTCGGTGCGGTTCGTGGGGCCGGACGTCCCCTCGTGGAAATGGGGCCCCAGAGCCGTTCCAGGGCGGGGCCCTCGCGATACCTACGGCTGACCCACGTCCCGCAGCCTTGCGGACGATTTGCGGGCGCCACAGCGCCGCGCAGAGGCGGAGGAGGCCCGCAAGGCACTAGACTGGGGACAAGCCCAGACGATGGATGTGGAGCGCGCGAAACCGATGACGTCAGATACCCCCGACAACCTCCCCGAGGATCCCGCTCCCGCTTCCAGCCCCCGGATTCCCGCGGAGTACGGGGCCGACGAGATCCAGGTCCTCGAGGGTCTGGAAGCCGTCCGCAAGCGACCCGGCATGTACATCGGTTCGACCGGTGAGCGAGGGCTGCACCATCTCGTCTACGAAATCGTCGACAACTCCGTCGACGAGGCGCTCGCAGGCTACTGCGACACGATCAGCGTGACGATCCTCGCCGACGGCGGTCTCCGCGTCGTCGACAACGGTCGCGGCATCCCGGTCGACCCGCACTCGTCGGACCCCACCAAGTCCACCGTCGAGGTCGTCCTCACGGTCCTGCATGCGGGTGGCAAGTTCGGCGGCGGCGGATACGCGGTCTCCGGCGGTCTGCACGGCGTCGGATCGTCCGTGGTGAACGCGCTGTCGACCCGCTTCGAGGTGCAGATCTCGCGGCAGGGCCACGTCTGGCGACAGAGCTTCTCGAAGGGCGGCAAGCCCGACGGCCCGCTCGTGAAGGGCGAGGAGAGCGAGACCACCGGCACGACGGTCACCTTCTGGCCGGACGCCGACATCTTCGAGACCGTCGATTTCGACTACAACACGCTGCGCACGCGCTTCCAGCAGACGGCGTTCCTCAACAAGGGCCTGCGCATCATCCTCACCGACGAGCGTCCCGAGGCGATCGACGTCGTCGATCTCGAGGAGGGCGGGTCCGAGACGCGTCAGCGCCGCGACGACTTCCTGTACGAGCGCGGCCTCGTCGACTACGTCGAGTACCTCAACAAGGTCCGCAAGGCCGAGGTCGTCAACGACGAGATCATCGAGATCGAGTCCGAGGACACCGTCCGACACATCTCGCTCGAGCTCGCGATGCAGTGGACCTCCGGGTACACCGAGAACGTCTTCACCTTCGCGAACACGATCAACACGCACGAGGGCGGGACCCACGAAGAGGGGTTCCGGGCCGCGCTGACGATGTACATCAACCGCTACGCGCGCCAGGCGAACCTCCTCAAGGAGAAGGACGAGAACCTCGCGGGCGAGGACATCCGAGAGGGGCTCACCGCCGTCATCTCCGTGAAGCTCTCCGAACCGCAGTTCGAGGGACAGACGAAGACGAAGCTCGGCAACACCGAGGCGAAGGCCTTCGTGCAGAAGGTCGTGGGCGACCAGCTCAGCGACTGGCTCGATCGCAACCCCGCGCAGGCGAAGCTCATCATCACGAAGGCCCTCGAGGCGGCCACCGCGCGCCTGGCCGCGCGCAAGGCCCGCGAGACGGCGCGCCGCAAGAGCGTCTTCGAGTCGGCATCCATGCCTGAGAAGCTCAAGGACTGCACGAGCAAGGACCCGTCCATCAGCGAGATCTTCCTCGTCGAGGGCGATTCCGCCGGCGGCTCGGCCGTCTCGGGGCGCGATCCCGAGCGCCAGGCGATCCTGTCGCTGCGCGGCAAGATCCTCAACGTCGAGAAGGCGCGTCTCGACCGCGCCCTCGGCAACGCCGAGATCCAGGCGATGATCCAGGCGTTCGGCGCCGGCATCGGCCCGGACTTCGACGTCGCGAAGGCGCGGTATCACAAGGTCGTCCTCATGGCGGATGCCGATGTCGACGGGCAGCACATCACGACGCTCCTGCTGACGCTCCTGTTCCGGTACATGCGCGGCTTGGTCGAAGCCGGCTACGTCTACCTGGCGCAGCCGCCGCTGTATCGCCTCAAGTGGTCGAATGCCCCGCACGAGTACGTCTACAGCGACGCCGAGCGCGATGCGCTGCTGCGCGAGGGCGTGGCGGCGGGTCACCGCATCCCGAAGGACAACGGCGTGCAGCGCTACAAGGGTCTCGGCGAGATGAACGCCAAGGAACTGTGGGAGACGACGATGGACCCCGAGACGCGCACGCTGCGTCAGGTCACCATCGACGACGCCGCTGCCGCCGACGAGATCTTCTCGGTGCTGATGGGCGAGGACGTCGAAGCGCGGCGCGGATTCATCCAGCGCAACGCGAAGGACGTCCGCTTCCTGGACATCTGAGTCCGCCCACCCGGCACGAGACGACGAACGAAGACTGAGAGAACATGGCTGACGAAGAGCGCCCGGACCCGAACGCCGGCTACCAGCACGGGAACATCGATCAGGTCGACCTCCAGGTCGAGATGCAGCGGAGCTACCTCGACTACGCGATGAGCGTCATCGTCGGCCGTGCGCTGCCGGATGTGCGGGACGGTCTGAAGCCCGTGCACCGCCGCGTGATCTACGGCATGTACGACGGCGGCTACCGTCCCGACAAGGCGTTCTCCAAGTGCGCCCGCGTCGTCGGCGAGGTCATGGGTCAGTACCACCCGCACGGCGACAGCGCGATCTACGACGCGCTGGTCCGCCTCGTGCAGCCGTGGTCGCTGCGGTACCCGCTCGCCGACGGGCAGGGCAACTTCGGCTCTCCCGGCAACATGGGTGCCGCCGCCCCGCGATACACCGAGACGAAGATGGCCCAGCTCGCCCTCGAGATGGTCCGCGACATCGACGAGGAGACCGTCGACTTCGAGGACAACTACGACGGTCGGACGCAGGAGCCCGCGGTTCTTCCCGCCCGCTTCCCGAACCTCCTCGTGAACGGTTCCGTCGGTATCGCGGTCGGCATGGCGACGAACATCCCGCCGCACAACCTCCGCGAGGTGGCCGACGGCGCGCTCTGGGCGCTGCAGAACCCGGATGCCTCCCGCGAGGAGCTGCTCGACGCACTCCTCGAGCGCATCCCCGGTCCCGACTTCCCGACCGGCGCGCAGATCCTCGGCACCAAGGGCATCCGCGAGGCCTACCGCACGGGCCGCGGCTCGATCACGATGCGCGCCGTCGTGAGCGTCGAGGAGATCCAGAACCGGACCTGCCTCGTCATCACCGAGCTGCCGTACCAGGTGAACCCCGACAACGTCGCCGCGAAGATCACGACGCTCGCCCGCGAAGGCAAGCTGAGCGGCATCGCGGACATCCGCGACGAGACGAGTGATCGCACCGGCCAGCGCCTGGTCATCGTGCTCAAGCGCGACGCCGTCGCGAAGGTCGTACTGAACAACCTGTACAAGCACACGCAGCTGCAGGAGAACTTCGGCGCCAACATGCTGGCGATCGTCGACGGCGTCCCGCGCACGCTGCCGATCGACGGATTCATCAGCTACTGGCTGACCCACCAGTTCGAGGTCATCGTCCGCCGCACCCGCTATCGGCTGCGCGAGGCCGAGAAGCGCATGCACATCCTGCGCGGATACCTGAAGGCGCTCGACGCGCTCGACGAGGTGATCGCCCTCATCCGTCGTTCGCCGACCGTCGACGAGGCCCGCGAGGGACTCAAGTCACTCCTAGACATCGACGACGCGCAGGCCGACGCCATCCTGTCGATGCAGCTCCGTCGACTCGCGGCTCTCGAGCGGCAGAAGATCGTCGACGAGGCGAACGAGCTCGAGATCAAGATCGCCGACCTGAACGACATCCTCGCCTCGCGCGACCGTCAGAGCACGATCATCGCCGAGGAGCTCGGCGACATCGTGGCGAAGTTCGGGGACGAGCGCCGCACGCACATCCTGCACGGCTTCGACGGCGACATGTCGATGGAGGACCTGATCCCCGAAGAGGAGATCGTCGTCACCGTCACGCGCAACGGCTACGTCAAGCGCACGCGCAGCGACAACTACCGGTCGCAGCACCGCGGCGGCAAGGGCGTGAAGGGCGCGCAGCTGCGCGCGGACGACGTGGTCGAGCACTTCTTCGTCTCGACGACGCACCACTGGCTCCTGTTCTTCACGACGAAGGGCCGCGTCTACCGCGCGAAGGGCTACGAGCTGCCCGAGGGCGGTCGGGATGCCAAGGGTCAGCACGTCGCGAACCTCCTCGCCCTGCAGCCCGGCGAGGAGATCGCGCAGATCCTCGACATCCGCGACTACGCGGCCGCCGAGTACCTAGTGCTCGCCACCCGTGACGGCAAGATCAAGAAGACCGCGCTCACCGAGTACGACACGAACCGTCAGGGCGGCATCATCGCGATCCGGCTGCGCGGGCAGGACGAGGAGGGCGGCGACGAGCTCGTCAGCGCCATGCTCGTCGACTCGACCGACGACCTCCTGCTGGTCTCCCGCCTCGGCATGTCGCTGCGCTTCACCGCGAGCGACGAGTCGCTCCGCCCGATGGGTCGCTCGACCGAGGGTGTGAAGGGCATGTCGTTCCGCGAGTCGGACAGCCTGCTGTCGGCATCCGTCGTCCGTGACGAGGGCTACGTGTTCGTCGTCACCCAGGGCGGATACGCGAAGCGGACCGCCGTCGACCAGTACCGCGTCCAGGGTCGCGGCGGCCTCGGCATCAAGGTCGCCAAGCTGCACGATGACCGCGGCGAACTCGCGGGCGGGCTGATCGTCAGCGCCGACGACGAGGTCCTCGTGGTTCTTGCCAGCGGCAAGGTGGTACGCTCGGCCGTTGCCGAGGTGCCTGCGAAGGGCCGCGACACGATGGGTGTGGTCTTCGCCCGGCCCGACGACGATGACCGGATCCTTGCGATCGCACGCAACGGCGAGCGTGGACTGGCCGACGTCGCCGATCCCGACGCCCCCGCCGACGCGGTGAACCCTGCCGACGCGGACACCACTGCGGCCCCCGAGACCCCCGAAGAGAGTGACGCATGAGCTCCGTAGCCGACAAGCTGGCCAAGAAGTCCTCGAGCCGGACGACCGCGAAGCAGGTCCGCCTGCGGCTCGTGTACCTCGACTTCTGGTCGGCTGTGAAGCTGTCGTTCCTCGCGGCGGTGGCGCTCGCCATCGTCACCGTGGTCTCGACGTTCCTCGTCTACCTCGTGATCAGCTCGACCGGCCTCATCGGCCAGGTCGACGAGCTGCTCAGCGCGATCAACGGCGACAGCGGCTTCACGCTCGCCTCGGTGATCAACCTGCCGCAGGTGATGGCGTTCGCGGCCGTCGTCGCGATCTTGAACCTGATCGTCGTGACGGTGCTCGGCGCGGTCATGGCCGGCATCTACAACCTGATGGTCAAGGTCACCGGCGGACTGCTCGTCGGCTTCACCTCGAACTGAGCGGGATGCCGCGGCATCCCGTCACAGGACGGACGTGCCCAGCAGCAGCCCAAGGGCCCAGGTGACGGCGAGGGCCAGTGCGCCGCCGACGACGAGCCGGGTGACGGCGCGGACCTTGCCGGCGCCACCGAGCACGGCTGAGATGGTCCCGGTGAGTGCGAGCGCGATCAGCACCGCGACGAACGTCGTGGGCACACGCCATTCCGCCGGGGGCAGCAGGATCGCCAGGAACGGCAGCAGCGCTCCGAGCGTGAACGAGATCGCGGACGAGAGGGCTGCCTGCCACGGGCTGGTCAGCTCGTCGGGGTCGATACCGAGTTCCGCATCGAGGTGCGCACCGAGCGCGTCGTGGGCCGTCAGCTCCTCCGCCACCCGCCGAGCCGTCTCGTCCGAGAGCCCCTTCTCGCGGTAGAGCTCGGTCAGCTCGGCCAGTTCCTGCTCAGGCATCTCGGCGAGCTCGCGCTTCTCCTTCTCGATGAGTGCGCGCTCGGTGTCGCGCTGGCTGCTCACCGAGACGTATTCGCCGAGGGCCATGGAGATCGCACCGCCCACGAGGGCTGCCGACGATGCCGTGACGATGGGACCGAGGTCCGCGGTTGCGCCGGCCACGCCGACCGCGACGGCCGCAACCGACACGATGCCGTCGTTCGCCCCGAGCACCCCCGCCCGCAGCCAGTTGAGACGCTGACCGATGTTCGCGGCGTGCGGTTCGACGTGGGTGGGGGCGCTCATGACGCCAGTGAACCAGAACACCGGGATGCCCCGGGTCGCCGTCCGTCCGGATTCGTCAAACGGCGCCCTCTTCGGGTAAAGTCTTGGAGGTTGCAGGCGTGAGCCGGCAACGACGGGGCTATAGCTCAGGCGGTTAGAGCGCTTCACTGATAATGAAGAGGTCCCAGGTTCAAGTCCTGGTAGCCCCACCGTCACCGCACCGGGGGCCTTAGCTCAGTTGGTAGAGCGCCTGCTTTGCAAGCAGGATGTCAGGAGTTCGAATCTCCTAGGCTCCACAGTCCAGAAACGCCGGTCCCCTCGGGGGCCGGCGTTTCGTGTCCCGCACCGGGATGTGCGCCGCACGCGGCAGCCGCCTCCGCCGAGCAGAAGACGGACATCTTGCGCTGACCTTGAGGTGGTGTTGCGCTCCTCTTGCGGTCACGCGCGCACCATGGACATGTCGCCGATGGAGACGGTCACCCGAAGATCGGATCCAGCGATGGGCAGCAGCTCCGCGGGGGTACGCGGGGCACTCTGGGGCATGCCTGCGACATCGCCTGGGGTGCGTGGCTGGGGAGCTCGCGCCCCAGGCAGTCCCCCGACGCTAGGGTGAGGCCGTGGACATCCGCGTCGCTGCCTACGCCGTCGTCACCGAGGACGACCGGATCCTGCTCGCGCATTGGAACAGCCCGCAGCGACCTGCGTGGACCATGCCCGGCGGCGGCATCGACCCCGGAGAGGATCCGATGGATGCCGCGGTGCGGGAGGTCTTCGAGGAGACGGGGTTCCACGTGGAACTCGACGGCATCCTCGGTACCGATTCGTTCGTGATCGCCGCGAAGGACAGGTTCCATGGCGAGGGTCCGGTGCAGGCGCTCCGGATCATCTACCGCGCGCACATCGTCGGCGGTGCCCTGCGCAACGAGACCGACGGCTCCACCGATGAGGCAGCGTGGTTCCGGATCTCCGATGTCGCCGGGCTCACTCGTGTCGGCCTCGTCGACACCGCCATGAGGATGGCGGGGCTGATCCCGTCGGAGTGAGTGTCAGCGCTGCAGCTCGCCGATCGGGTCGGTGATGTCGGCGACCGTCGCCCGGTAGGCATCCAGCAGCTCGTCGGCGTCGACGAAGAGGCTGTACCCGTGCGCGCCCGCGCCCATGGCGATCCGTCGCCCCCGGATGGATGCGTCCGCGAAGACCGGCCACTCGGTCGTGCTGCCGACCGGGGTGATGGTCCCGCGCTCGAACCCCGTGGCGGCGAGGGCGAGGTCGGCATCCGGGAGCCGCAGCTTGTTCACGCCGACGACCGCCCGCAGCTTCGGCCACGAGATCGCCCGATCGCCCGGGACGAGCGCGAAGAGATAGGTGTCGTCGCTGCGCTTGACGACGAGGGTCTTCACGATGTCGGCGGGACCGAGACCGAGCAGTGCGGCTGCCTCCTCGAGGCTGCCGGCCGCCGGGCGCGCGACGAATTCGACGGACAACGACCGGGAGCGCGCCGCTGCTGCGACGCGCTCCGACGGGACCGGCGAGGATTCAGGCATCCGGTGCGCGCAGCGGGTCGTCCGCCACCCACAGTTCGTCGTCCGCGCGAAGGGTCTGCCACGCGGCGTAGAGCACACCGGCCGTCGCAGCGACGCCGAGGATGATCGCGATGACGCCTCCGGCGCCGATGCCCTGCTTCTTCTGCGGGACGCTCAGCTTCTTGGTCGCCTTCTTGCCGGCCTTCTTCGCCTTCTTGCGGAAGTCGTCGCTGTCGAAGCCGCCGAGGCCCTTGCCGTGAGCGAGACGGTGGCGCTTGTCGCTGGCGACGTCCCACACGGACAAGGCGGTCCCGACGACCGCACCCGCGGCCGGGACGATGGCGTCGTTCAGCACCTTGCGACCGGCGTCGACACCCCGGTCGACGTAGGGGGCGGCGAACTTGTCGTAGGAGTGCTTCGCGGCGGGCACGACGTGGTCGTGGTTGTACTTGCCGAGCTGGCGACCCGCCTCACGGGCGACGTCGCCGGCCTGGCCGACCAGGACCTGCTGCGACTCCCACAGGTTCGCGGCCTGCTTCTGAAGCTTGCGGAGTTCCTTCTTGGTCTTGCGGTTGAGGCTCACGGGCCCTCCCTTTTCGGGGTCATCCGGGGACGTAGTGGGTCCATACTGCCAGACGCATTCAGGCGGCGCGGGGGGTTGCAAGTGAGAGGATGATGAGTATGCCGATTCACTCCGCTGTCGCGACCCTGCACACCACCCACGGCGACATCGTCGTCAACCTGTTCGGCGATCAGGCGCCGCGCACCGTCAAGAACTTCACCGGTCTGGCCGACGGATCCCAGGCCTGGACCCACCCCGCCACCGGCAAGCCCGGCGAGGGTCCCCTCTACACGGACGTCATCTTCCACCGCATCATCCCGGGCTTCATGATCCAGGGCGGCGACCCGCTCGGCCAGGGCATCGGCGGCCCGGGCTACAACTTCGACGACGAGATCAGCCCCGAACTGACCTTCGCGAAGCCCTACCTGCTCGCCATGGCCAACGCCGGGCTGCGTCGCAACGCCATCACCGGCAAGGCCGAGGGCACCAACGGCTCGCAGTTCTTCATCACGACCGATCCCACGCCGTGGCTCAACGGCAAGCACACCATCTTCGGCGAGGTCGCCGACGACGCCTCGCGCGCTGTCGTCGACGCCATCAGCGCCGTGCCGACCGGTGCACAGGACCGACCCGTCGAGCCCGTCGTCATCTCGTCGATCGAGATCTCCGAGGCCTGACCCCTTCGTGACCGCCGCCGATCCCCGGGCCAACCCGGACAACTTCTGCTACCGGCATCCCGACCGCCAGAGCTTCGTGCTCTGTCAGCGGTGCCTGCGCACCATCTGCCACGAGTGCCAGACACCGATGCCGGTGGGGGTCATCTGTCCGGAGTGCCTCGCGGAGCAGCAGAAGGGCGCGCGGTCCGCTGAGGTGAAGCGGATGCCGGGGCGGTTCGCGCGCAAGATGCGCGGCGACCGCCCCGTCGTCACCTACGCGATCATGATCGTGACGATCGCGGTCTACGTCATCCAGCTCATCCCCGTCGTCGGCGGCGCCGTCACGGGTGCGCTCGCCTTCGCTCCGCCGTACGTCGTGCCGGCGACCGGCGCACCGTTCGAGCCGTGGCGGATGGTCACCGTGGCGCTCGTGCATTCCGCACCGCTGCCGTTCCACGTCGCCCTCAACATGCTGGCGCTGTGGGCATTGGGCCGGAGCCTCGAGCCGCTGCTCGGGAAGGTCCGGTTCCTGGCTCTCTACGTCCTCAGCGCCATCGGCGGCTCCGCGCTCGTCGCCCTGATAGCGCCCGGATCCGCGGTCGTCGGAGCATCGGGCGCCGTCTGGGGCCTGCTGACCGCGATGCTCATCATCGGCCGCAACCTGGGCGTCAACATCCTGCCGATCGCGATCCTGTTGGGGATCAACCTGGTGTTCTCGTTCGTCGGCTCGGGCGTCTCGTGGCAGTCGCATATCGGCGGCGGGCTCGTCGGGCTGCTCGTGGCATTCATCTTCTCGCGCACGCGCGCGCGCAATCGTCAGGGGCTGCAGGTGGGACTGCTGGTCACCGTCGGTGTTGCGCTGGTCGCCCTCGCCGTGACGGTGCCCGGACTGCTCTATCTCTGAGTTATCCACAGATTCATCCCCAGCTGGGGATGAATCACACGGGTGTAATTCCTGTCGGCGGACGTCGGAGCGTCAGCGCCAGCGGGTGGTCATCAGGAACCCCACGAACGCGATGCCGAACCCGATGACGAGGTTCCAGGCCCCGATGCTCGGGATCGGGAGCGCCTGACCGCTCAGATAGAACACGATGATCCAGACGAGCCCGATCAGCATCAGGCCCAGCATGATCGGCTTGAACCAGATCGGGTTCGGGGCTGCATCGCCCTCGGGCTCGACGAGCTGGTCCTCGTCCTTGTCTCCACGTGCCATGGCTGGAAGTCTACCTGCCAGCCCCAGCACAGCCTTCGCTGGCTAAGATCCGATCCGTGACCTCCTCGCCTTCCCCGGAGCACCACCCCACGCGCCGCGCGCGCCGCCGCCGTCGTCCCCGGCACCGCGCGACCTTCCTGAGCGTGCTCGGCGAGATCCTCATCACCGTCGGAGTCGTCGCCCTGCTCTACGTCTCATGGCACACCTGGATCGGCGATGCCATCGTGCAGAATCAGCAGCATTCGCAGGCGCAGGCGTTGGCGGACGAGTGGGCGGGCCAGGCCGAGGAGCAGCCGACCGATCCAGAACCGGGAGAGACGGACCCGGCCGACACCCCCGAGGCGGACGCCGTGCCCGTCCTCGGTGCGCAGTCGCACGCCGAGGTCTTCGGCATCATGCGGGTCCCCCGGTTCGGAGCCGACTGGCAGTTCCGGATCGCCTCCGGCATCTCCCGACCCGACATCCTCGACCGCGGCGAGATCGGGCACTATCCCGACACTGCGATGCCGGGCGCCGAGGGCAACAGCGCGTATGCCGCGCACCGGTGGACCTCGGGCGCGCCCTTCGACCCCATCGACCGGCTCGTCATCGGCGACGCGATCGTCGTGCAGACGAAGGCCGGGTACTACACCTACCGGTTCCGGTCGCTCGAGTACGTGCAGGACACCCAGGTCGAGGTGCTGCTGCCCGTCCCCAACAAGACGGATGTCGCGGCGAACGGCAAATACCTGACGCTGACGAGCTGCGCGCCGAAATTCAACTCGCTCGAGCGCATCATCGCGTACGCGGTCTTCGAAGAGTTCACCCCCGCCGCGGACGGTCCGCCGGCGTCGCTGACCGAGGGAGTGACCGCCTGATGTACGCCGCACTCTGGCGCGTACTGCCCGGCCCTTGGTGGGTGCGGGTTTTCATCCTGCTGGCGCTGGTCGCCGCGATCCTCTACCTGCTCTACTTCTACGCCTTCCCGTGGGTGTTCCAGACGCTGTGGCCCGCGGAGGAGTCGACGGTCGGCGGAGGCTGACCGTGCGCGGTGGCATCCGGGTGCTCGTCGTCGACAACCACGACAGCTTCGTCCACACCCTTGCCGGGTATCTGCAGGAGCTCGGTGCGGAGATCGATCTGATCGAATCGGACGACCCTGACGTGCTCCTGCGGACGGATGCCTCCCGCGCCGTCCTCCTCTCGCCGGGGCCAGGCACACCCGAGGACGCGGGCGCGTCCCTCGAGGTCGTCGGCCGGTGCCGCGACCGGGCGATCCCGCTGCTCGGCGTCTGTCTCGGTCATCAGGCGATCGCCGTCGCGTTCGGCGGCACGGTGTCGTACGCCACCGAGGTCATGCACGGTCGCACATCCCTGGTCCAGCACGACGGGAGCGGTGTCTTCGCCGGGATGCCCCAGCCTTTCATCGCGAACCGCTACCACTCACTGGCGGCGGCGCGGGACACCATCCCTGACGTCCTCCGCGTCACCGCGTGGACGCAGGAGGGCACCGTCATGGGGCTCACCCACCGGACACTGCCGATCCACGGCGTCCAATTCCATCCCGAGAGCGTCCTGACCGCCGGGGGCCATCTGCTGCTCGGCACATGGCTGGAGGGCATCGGCGTGTCCGGCGCCGCGGCGCGCGGCGCCGGTCTGTCTCCGCACCGCCAGCCGGTCTGAGCGTCAGCCGCTGCAGGTCGTGAGTGTGATCTCGCTTCGGACCGGCACCTCGCCGATCGCGGACTGCACCTTCACCATCCGCGGATCGGTGGCCGGACACGACGGGTCCTCGACGACGACCGGCGTCAGTCCGTAGTCCTCGGACTCGAGGATCTCGACGGCCTTGTCGACGGAGTAGTTGAGCGCGAAGTCCTCGACGGTGACGGTGCCGCTCGAGATCACCACGTCGACCGCCGTGTCCTCCGGCAACTCCGAGCCGTCGGTGACGGAGGATCCCCCGGCCGTCGCACTGATCACGATGTCCGCGGAGAGCTTCGGGTCGTTCCGCCGTGTCACCGAGCCGAGGCGGAGCCCTGCGTCCTCGAGCGCCGTCGTCGCCTCCTGGAGCGTGAGGTTCTCCAGCGTCGGGACGGTGGAGGTCTCCACACCGCTCGAGACGTAGACGGTGATGAGGTCGCCGGGCGCCACCGTCGTCCCCGCCAGGGGGTCGGTGCGGATGACGGCACCCTCGGGGATCTCGGCGCTCGCCTCCGTCGCGCGCTGCGCCTGGAGCTCCTCGTCGGCGAGCACCTCCTCGGCCCGGTCCCATGTCATCGTGACGATGTCGGGCACCTTGAGGACGTTCGGACTGATCGCCTCGGTGTCGGGCCGGATGGTGTTGACCCAGATGAAGACCGAGAGGAGGAGCACGGCGAGCATCGCGATCCCCGCCCAGACCCACGCGACGGGCGGCCCTGCCTGCGTCCGACGCATGGTGTCGTCGCTCGTCAACTGTCGAAGCGATCGAGCCGTCTCGGCGGCCTGACGAGGATCGGGGCCGTAGAGTTCGTTGCTGAGCGATTCGACGCGGCGCTTGCTCGGCGCCTTCCGACCGGTCGCGGACGCCAGCGCATCCCGGAAGGCGACAGCCGTCTGCGGGCGCTGGAAGGGATCCTTCGCCAGCGCGCGCAGGACGAGCGCGTCGAGCGATCGAGGCGCGGCATCCGTCACCTCGGACGGTGGGACCGGGGCCTCGGACACGTGCTGGTAGGCGACGGCGATGGGGTTCTCGCCGCGGAAGGGCGGCCGGCCGGTGAGCAGCTCGTAGAGCACGATGCCGGCCGAGTAGATGTCGGCGCGCGCGTCGACCGGGTCACCCTTGGCCATCTCGGGCGAGAAGTACGACGCGGTGCCGATGATGTTGGTGGTCTCGGCGACCGTGGACGACGAGTCCGACACCGCGCGTGCGATGCCGAAGTCCATGACCTTCACCTGACCGGCATCCGTCACCATCACGTTGCCGGGCTTGATGTCGCGGTGCACCACGCCCGCGCGGTGCGAGTACTCGAGGGCTTCGAGGATGCCGTCTGTGTAGCGCAGCGCGTCGTCGAGCGGGACGGGCCCCTCGGCGATGATGTCCTTCAGCAGGCGACCGGTGACGAGCTCCATGACGATGTAGGGCTCGGGATGCGCCCGGCCCGCGGCATCCGTCCTCGTCTCCTCACCGGCGTCGAAGACGCGGACGATCGCGGGGTGGGACATCCGGGACGCCGACTGCGCCTCGAGGCGGAATCGCGTGCGGAACGCACCGTCTGCGGCGAGGTCGGGCTCGAGCAGCTTGATCGCCACCGCCCGACCGAGCGTCAGGTCCTCGCCGCGGTACACCGAAGCCATACCGCCACGGCCGATGAGGTCATCGACGCGGTAGCGGCCCGATAGTACGCGTGACTGGACGGACACAACACTCCCCGGACTGGAACTCCGAAAGCCTAACCGACCGTGGTCGAAAGGCTCCTGAAAGGCGGGGTGATCAGCCCTGGCTGCCGTCGCCCTCGCCTTCGGCGGGGGGTGCTTCGGCCGGAGTGATAGATGCGGACGCCTCCGGGGAGTCGCCCGAGCTGCGGTCGCCGTTGTCGCCGGAGCACGTGACTGCGTAGGTCACCGACAGTGCCGTGCTGTTCTCGTCGACCACGATCCCCTGCGGGCGCTGGTCGATGGAGAAGCTCGCGGTCGACTCGCCGTTGATCTCGAAGACACCGCCCGAGAGCGTCATGACGTAGCTGCTGGCGGTCGGCGCGCCGGCGGGGCAGGTGAAGCTGTCCCACATCACGCGGACGGTCGAACCTGCCGTGACCGTGCCGTCGCCGTTGCCGCCCTCGATGCGCGGCGCCGCCGGCGTGCCGATCTCGGTCTGCTCGGTGTAGATGAGGAGCGTCACCCGCTCGGTGAAGTCCACGTCGCCGGTCGGGTTGACTCGGTAGACCTGACCGACCTCATCCTCGGAGGGCGCGGGGTCGCCGTCCTGGCAGACGACACTTTCGAAGCCCTCGTCGGTGAGCGTCGCCGTGGCGTCCTCGCACGTCTGACCGAGCAGGTCGAGCGAGCCGGGGTTCCCGCTGGTCGGCGCTGCGGGGGTCGAGGGTGCGGGCGCACTGCTCGGGGGTGTCGACGGTGTCGACGGTGCCGAGCTCTGCGTCGTCGGCGTCTCCTCGGGCGCACCCTGCGGATCGCTGAGCAACGCGATGGAGGTGCCGATCAGCACGATCGCGAGCAGCACGATGAGGGCGATGAGCGGCCAGGTCCACCGGCTGCGCTTCTTCTTCGCCGGCTCCTGGCCTTCGGCGTCCGTCGCCAGCGCAGCGGTGCCCGTGCCGACCGCGGCGCCGACACCGGCTCCCGCCGCCGCGGCACCGGCGGAGGGCAGGATGCGCGTGGTCGCGTCCGACCCGCCGGGCGAGGTCAGCAGCTTGGTGAACTCGTCGGTCGACGCGGCGCCCGCGATCGCGGGGACGATGGCGGCGGCACCGGCCACATCTCCGCGGCGCAGCGCGTTCGCGGCGCGCGCCACCGCCGACGTGGATGCCGGCCGGTCCTCGGGCTTCTTCGCGATCATGCTCATCACGAAGCGCTGCACCGGCTCCGACACGGTGTCGGGCAGCGGCGGCGGGGTGTCGTTGATCTGCGCCATCGCGATCGCGACCTGCGACTCGCCCGTGAAGGGACGACGCCCCGCGAGGAGTTCGTAGGCGACGATGCCGAGCGAGTAGATGTCGGTCGCGGGGGATGCCGCGTGCCCCGACGCCTGCTCGGGCGAGAGGTACTGCACCGTCCCCATCACCTGACCGGTCGCGGTGAGCGGCACCTGGTCGGCGATGCGGGCGATGCCGAAGTCGGTGATCTTCACCCGGCCGTCGGGGGTGATCAGCAGGTTGCCGGGCTTGATGTCGCGATGGACGAGACCCGCCGCGTGGGCGGCCTGCAGCGCCGATGCGGTCTGGGCGACGATGTCGAGGGTCTTGTCGGTCGACAGGGCGCCTTCGCGCTCGAGGATCGTCGAGAGGGCCTCTCCGGGGACGAGCTCCATCACGAGGAAGGCGGAGCCGTTCTCCTCGCCGTAGTCGAAGACGCTCGCGATGCCCTCGTGGTTCACGAGGGCGGCGTGACGGGCCTCGGCGCGGAAGCGCTCGAGGAAGCCCGGGTCGCCCATGTACTCGTCCTTGAGGATCTTGATGGCGACCGTGCGGCCGATGACGTGGTCGGTGGCCTCCCACACCTCGCCCATGCCGCCGATCGCGATCCGCGAGTCCAGTTCGTACCGTCCGCCGAAGCTCACACCCTGCGTCGGTCTCATTCGCTCAGCACCGCCTCAATCACTCTCTTCGCGATCGGGGCCGCGATCCCATTGCTCGTACCGTCCTGGCCGAGCCCACCACCGTCCTGAACCATCACCGTGACGACCACTTCCGGGTCCTCCGCGGGCGCGAACCCGGTGAACCACAGTGTGTACGGGTCACCCGGGTTGTGCTCCGCCGTGCCGGTCTTCCCAGCCACGTCGACGCCCTCTATTCTCGCACCGCTCGCGGCGCCGTTTTGGACATTGCCGACCATCATCTGCGTCAGCGTCTCGGCCTGCTCGGGGGTCAGCGCCTGACCGAACTGCGAGTCCGCGGGTTCGTCCTGGACGGCGAGATCGGCGGCCACGACACGGTCCACCATCCGCGGATTCATGACGATCCCGTCGTTCGCGATGCCCGCGGCGACCATCGCCATCTGCAGGGGCGTCGCGCGGACGTCGGTCTGCCCGATGCCGCTGAGCGCGGTCTGCGGCTCGTCGAACCCTTCGGGGTAACTCGACGCGGTGACGTCCAACGGGATCTCGAAGGACGAGTTGAACCCGAACTTCTGCGCCTGCTCACGGATGGCATCCGTTCCGAGCTCGAGGGCGAGCTCGGCCATCGGGATGTTGCAGCTGAGCCGCAGCGCGGTCTCGAGCGTGGTCTCCTCGCCCGGTCCGCAGGTGCCGCGGTCGAAGTTGTGCAGGATGTTGTCGGTCCCGGGCAGACGGAAGGTCGCCGGGTTGTCGAAGGTCGAGTCGGGCGTGTACTCGCCCGAGGCGAGCGCTGCCGCCGCGACGACGAGCTTGAAGGTCGACCCCGGCGGGTCCGTCTCCTCCGTCACGCGGTTGGTGCGCGGACGCAGCGGGTCGTCGCGCAGCTGCTGGTCGGCCGCGTTGACCTCGGAGCTGTTGTGCGACGCCAGCAGGTTGGTGTCGAAGCTGGGGCTCGTGGCCATCGCGAGGATGCGGCCACTGTCCGGCTCCATGGCCACGACCGCGCCCTCGAGTCCGTCGAGGGCGTCGTACGCCACCTTCTGCACATCGGGGTCGAGCGAGAGCAGCACGTTCGACCCGCGGGGCGGCTGACCGCTGACGATCTGGTCGAGGCGCGTCAGGAACTGCTGGCTGCCGGTGCCGGCGAGAGCGGCGTTCATGGCGCGCTCCAACCCGGTGGAGGAGCGCAGGACCGGGTTGATGAACCCGGTCACGGGCGCCCACATCTCGGCATCCGGGTACTGCCGGATCCAGCTGTAGATGTCATCGCTCGGCTGCGATGACGCGATCGCGGTGCTGCCGGCGAAGATCGTGCCGCGCTGCACCTCGTACGAGTCGTACAGCGTGCGACGGTTCTCGGGGTTCTCGGCGAGCTGGCCGGCGATGGCGACCTGGATCCAGCTCGTCGCGACGAAGAGGCTGAGGAACATGAGGAGCACGACGACGCTCAGACGGCGGAGTTGCTTGGTCATCCGATCACCACCCGGGGCCTGGAGCGGACGGCATCCGAGATCCGCAGCAGGATCCCGATGATGAGGAAGTTCGCGATGAGCGACGACCCACCCGCGGCGAGGAAGGGCATCGTGAGCCCCGTCAGCGGGATGAGGCGGGTCACGCCGCCGACCATGATGAACACCTGCAGGGCCAGCGTGAACGACAGGCCGGTCGCAAGGAGCTTGCCGAAGTCGTCCTGACCGGCGATGCCGACGCGGATGCCGCGGCTGACGAACACCATGTACAGCACCAGGATCGCGAAGACGCCGACGAGCCCGAGCTCCTCGCCGAGGCTCGGCAGGATGTAGTCGTTGTGCGCGAGCGGCGTGAGGTTCGGGCGTCCGAGGCCCCACCCCGTGCCGATCAGACCGCCGTGCGCGAGCCCGAAGATGCCCGAGACGAGCTGGTAGCTGCTGCCGTTGACGTAGTCCGGGTTGAACGCGTCGAGCCAGTTCGAGAACCGCGATCCGACGTACGGCAGGATCTGCGACGCCGCGAGGGCGCCGGCGACGGCGAGCAGCAGTCCGAGGATGGCCCAGCTCGCCTTGCCCGTGGCGACGTAGAGCATCGCGATGAACATGCCGAAGATGAGGATGCCGGTACCGAGGTCGCGCTGGAACACGATGATCGCGAGCGATGCGGCCCAGATGATGAGGAGCGGCCCGAGCTGCCGGGCCTTCGGCCACGTGATGCCGAGGAACCGGGTGCCGACCGAGGTCAGCGCCTCGCGCGTGCGCACCAGGTAGCCCGCGAAGAAGATCGCGAGACAGATCTTGGCGAGCTCGCCCGGCTGGAACGAGAAGACCCCCGCGATCGAGACCCACACGTCGGCGCCGGCTTCGAGCCCGAGGCCGGGGACGAAGGGCAGGAGGAGGAGCAGGATGCCGGTCACGCCGAAGATGTACGTGTAGCGGAACAGGATGCGGTAGTTGCGCAGGAAGACCACGATGAGGATGGCCCCGCCGATGGCGATCGCCGCCCACACCAGCTGCCGGAGGCCGAGCGAGCCCCATCCCACGCGATCGGCCGAGATGTCGAGCCGGTAGATCATGGCGACACCGAGGCCCGTGAGCAGCGTCGCGATCGGCACGACGAAGGGGTCGGCGTCGCGCGCGCAGATGCGCGTCACGACGTGCAGCGCGAGGGCGAGTCCGGCCAGCGCGCCGGTGTACGACAGGAACGTCGGGTCGAGCTCGCCATGCGTGCCGAACTGCACCAGGACGGTCGCCGCGGTGGTGATGATGATGGCGAACAGGAGCAGGCCGAGTTCGCGGTTGCGCTGCGTGGCCGGCATCCGGAGCTTCCGCAGCGCCTTGATGACCGTGGTGTCGGTCTCGATCGAGGCTGTCATGGCGTCCCCAGGCGGAGGTTGTCGACGATCGCCTGAGCGTCGGCGAGCGAACGGGCGGAGATGGTCTGCTCGACCGACTGCCGCTGGTAGGCGGGCAGGTCTGCGAGCAGGATGTCGGTGTTTTCGTACGGCGTGGACAGCGAGATCGGGCCGATGTCCTGCTGGATGCCGCGATAGATCACGACGCTGTCGTCGTCGGGACCCACGAAGTAGCGCGTCTGCGTCCAGGCGTATCCGGCGAACACCGCCGCGGCGAGGGCGGCGACGATCGCGATGAATCCGACGATCCACCAGACGCGGCGACGTCGGGCGCGGCGACGGTCCTCTTCGATGAGCTCCTCGAGGTACTCGGCGGCCGGCTCGAAGTGGCTGGGTTCGTTGGCCGCCTGGCGACCGGTCTGGAACCACCCGGTGCGCACAGGCCGCGCGGCAGGGATGTCGAGGCCCTTCGGCGTCGCAGCCGAGCCCACCACGGTGGCCGTGCCGCTGAACATCGGGTGCCGGCCGCCCACGTCGACGAGGACGATCGTCACGTTGTCGGGGGCGCCCGCATCCAGCGCCTGCTTCAACAGCATGTCCGCGGTGCGTCCCGGGGCGAGGTCCTGCCGCAGGATCTTCGCGGTCTGGGTGTCCTCGACCACGCCGCACAGCCCGTCGGAGCAGATGAGCCAGCGATCGCCCGGCTGGGTCTGCATGATGAACGCGTCGACCTCGGGGTCGGTGCCCATGTCGCCCAGGACCCGCATGAGGACCGAGCGCCGCGGGTGGTAGCGGGCCTCCTCGGGTGTGATGCGCCCGGAGTCGACGAGCCGCTGCACGAAAGTGTGGTCGGTGGTGATCTGCGTGAGCGCGCCGTCGCGGAAGAGGTAGACGCGGGAGTCGCCGATGTGGGCGATCACGGCGTACTCGTCGACCATGAGCACCGCGCTCACCGTCGTGCCCATGCCCGCCAGCTCGGGTCGCTCGGCGACCGTGTCGACGAGGACGTGCGCCGCGTCGACGATCGCTTCGCGCAGCTCGCGCTCCGCCTCGGCGGGCGTCGGATAGGAGTGGTCGAGTCCTTCGAGGTGGTGGACGGCGATGCTCGAGGCGATGTCGCCGCCGGCGTGCCCGCCCATGCCGTCGGCGACGACGAACAGGTTCGAGCCCGAGAAGCCCGAGTCCTGGTTGTTGGAGCGCACCTTCCCGGTATGCGAGATGGCGGCGCTCGACCCTTCGAAGACCATCGGTTCGGGCCGTTACTTCCGCAGCTCGAAGGTCGTCGCGCCGACCTTGATCGGTGCGCCGACGACGATCGGGACGGGGGATGCCACGCGCTGGCCGTCGTGCCAGGTGCCGTTCGTGGAGTCCAGGTCCTGCAGCATCCACTGCTCGCCCCACAGGACGAGCCGTGCGTGGTGGCTCGACGTGTAGTCGTCCCGGATCACCAGTCCGGACTCGCTGGAGCGCCCGATCGTGAGCGGCTCATCGCCCAGCGGGAGTTCGAGACCGGCCTTGGGTCCGCTCGTGATGACGATGCGGGCGACCGTGTTGACGGTGGCCTTCTGAGGACCCGACGGTGCGGACGCGCGCGGCGTCACGGGCGTCACGATGGAGGTCTCGGCGTTGGCGGGGGCGGTCGCGATCGGCCCGGGCGCCGCCGTGGCGGGCTCGGGCATCTTCCGCACCTTCACCCCGAACAGGTCGGCCCGCAGGGAGTAGACCACTGCGAAGACGAAGAACCACAGCAGGATCAGGAATCCGACCTGCAGCAGCAGGAGGGTCAGTTCACTCACGGCTGGCCTCCGAGGTCGAAGAGTCGGGTCGCGGCATCCCCCGGCTTCGGTGGCGCCGACTGCGCGACGACGCGGAAGACGATGCGCGTGCGGCCGATGGTCACGACGGAATCGGGTTCGAGGCCCGCCTCGGAGACCTTCTGGCCGTTCAGCTGCGTGCCGTTGGTCGAGCCGAGGTCGCGGACCATCGCGCGGCGCCCGTCCCACAGGATCTCGACGTGGCGCCGGCTCGTGCCGGCGTCGGGGATGGTGATGTCGGCATCCGACCCGCGACCGATGACGGTGCGGCTCTTCACCAGCGGGTGCCGGTTGCCGTCGATCTCGACGACGCCGTGCCACGACACCTCTGCGGCCGCAGCGGACCGCGAGTCGACCCGGACGGTGCCGGTCGTCAGGGTCTCGTCCGCGTTGACGGCGAGGGTGACGGGACCGGCGAAGCTGTAGTTCTGGGCTTTCGCATGCCCCTCGACGAGCTGGAGGAGCTCGTCCTTCAGCGCCCCGCCCAGGGCGCCCATCCGCTCGTGGTCTGCGGGAGCGAGACGCACCACCAGCGTGTTCGGGACGAGGATGCGGTCGCGCGAGACGACGGCGGCCTTCGCATCGAGTTCGGCGCGCAGTGCAGAGGCGATCTCGACAGGCTGCACACCGCTGCGGAAGGTCTTGGCGAACGCACCGTTCACGGCGCGCTCGATTCCCTTCTCGAAGCTGTCAAGTAGTCCCACGGGGCTCCTCAGGCAGTCTGGACCGGTGCTCACATGCTAGTTGTCGACCCTGGCAGGGTCTGGGGAACAAGGCTGCGCGCGTTTCTCCGGCGGGCTCGCGCCATGATATCCTCGGAAAGTTGATCCCGCGGCGACGCGGGTTCGCGCGAGTGGCGGAATAGGCAGACGCGCTGGCTTCAGGTGCCAGTGCCCGAAAGGGCGTGGGGGTTCAACTCCCCCCTCGCGCACAGACAGTGCGACACGAAGCCGGTCGGTGGTGAGAACCCCGACCGGCTTCATCGTTCCCGCGATGTCCCGATGGCGCGCCTGGTGCGACGCGGCATCCCTTCATCTTCGACCGAAGAGCTCGGGATCCACGGGACGCACCCGCCGAGGCAGCCCCGCGACGACGAGGCGGTAGGACTCCGTGACGAGGTCGGTGACGAGGTCGCCGTCGACGCCGGTGCCGGGGCGGACGCTGATCCAGTGGCGCTTGTTCATGTGATAGCCGGCGCTGATGGCGCCGTGCATGCCGCGGAGGGCGATGCCGTCGTCCGGATGGGTCTTCAGCGTGACGATGGGGTCCGCGCCGAGGTCGGTGAGGAGCATGAAGACCTTGCCGCGCACTTTCCAGACATCCCACTCCGGTCCGAAGGGATGCGTCAGCTCGGCACCCGGCAGTTCCTCCGCACGCGCGGCGGCGGCTCGCTGGATCGCGCGTCCGTCCACAGGTCACTCCTCTCTCTTCTCAGTCCCGCGACGCCCGAGCGACGGCCGCATGACCATCCGGCAACGTTTGTGTCACCTTCCTACTCGGGGGGAGACACCGCGAGGCATGGCGGCTAGGTTGGGAGCGACCGGCGCAACAGTCGTCGGCACTATCAGTAAGGCAGTTCATGAGCGTCAGCGGTACCGTCAAGTGGTTCAACTCGGAGAAGGGCTTCGGGTTCATCGCTCCCGATGAAGGCGGCGCCGACGTCTTCGCCCACTACTCGGCCATCGAGTCCTCGGGCTACCGCTCGCTGGAAGAGAACCAGCGAGTCGAGTTCGACATCGCACAGGGCCCCAAGGGCCTGCAGGCGGAGAACATCCGTCCCCTCTGAGTCCTCTCAGATCTGAGTCTTCTCAGATGTGAGGTCTCAGACCTCGTCTTCGAGAAGGAGCAGGCGGCGGAGTTCGGCCACCGTGTCGACCGCCGCCTGCGCCCCTTCTGACTCGTGGGGCCAACTGAAGCCCCACCGCACGAAGATGACGGGCACGTCGTTGGCGGCTCCGCCGTCGATGTCGTGGTGCCGGTCGCCGATGAGGATCGGCCGACTCGTGTCGACACCTGCGGCAGCGAGTCGGCGCAGGGATTCCGCGACGATGTCGGCCTTCGACGCGAGCGTCTTCTCGTCCGGCGTCGCGCCGGCCATCGCCTGCATGTGCTCGGACAGGCCGAAGTGGTCCATCAGCGCGACCACCTGGATCTCCGGCTTCGAGCTCGCGGTCGCCTGCGGGATGCCGCACGCCGCGAGCTCCGCGATGAGCTCCCCCACGCCGGGGTAGACCCGCGCGCGAGCGGTGTAGCCGTCGGCCTTGCCGAGCGCCCGGTAGTACGCGACGGCCTCGGTGGCCTCTTCCGGCGTCATCCCGACGTTCTTCTGGAACGACTCGTACATGGGCGGTCCGATCCAGTGGACGAGTTCCGCACGCGTCGGGGCGGGCCGTCCGAAATGGGTCAGGCACCGGTCGAGTCGGCTGAGAATGCCGTCGGAGGCATCCACGATCGTTCCGTCCACGTCCCAGAGGATGCAGGACCAGGGGGAGCGTGACGTCATGCGACCAGCCTATGGGCTTCGGCCGATGCAGCCGGATGCCGCGGGTAGGCTCGTCGCCGTGCGTCTCGTCATCGCCCGCTGCTCCGTCGATTACACCGGCCGTCTCAACGCGCACCTCGCGCTCGCCACGCGGCTGCTGGTGCACAAGGGGGACGGCAGCCTGCTCGTCCACTCTGACGGCGGCTCGTACAAGCCGCTGAACTGGATGAGCCCGCCGTGCACCCTCACGGTCGTGGAGCCCGGTGAAGAGGACATCGACGTGATCGAGAAGTGGCGGGTGACGCACGCGAAGACCGGTGACGCGCTGACCGTCCGGATCTACGAGGTGCTCCACGACTCATCGCACGAGCTCGGCATCGACCCGGGCCTCGTGAAGGACGGTGTCGAGGCCGATCTGCAGCGACTGCTCGCCGAGCAGGTCGGTGTGATCGGCGAGGACCTGACCCTGGTCCGACGCGAGTTCCCCACGGCGATCGGGCCGGTCGACCTCCTCCTCCGGAACCCTGCGGGAGGAACGATCGCCGTCGAGGTGAAGCGTCGTGGCGACATCGACGGCGTCGAGCAGCTCACGCGCTACCTCGAGCTGCTCGGTCGCGATCCGCACCTCGCGCCGGTGACGGGTGTCTTCGCCGCGCAGGAGATCAAGCCGCAGGCGAAGGTCCTTGCCGCGGACCGCGGCATCCGCTGCGTCACCCTCGACTACGAGGAGATGAAGGGCATCGAATCGGGCGCCCCGCGCCTGTTCTGACCCGCCGCTTCTCGGTCGTCAGTGCCCGGTGCCGCGCGTGCCGGGCAGCGGTCGCGCAGCGGCTGATGCCAGCCCCGAGGCCGCAACGAGCCCCGCGATGATGAACAGCGTGTTCAGCAGGCCGACGTGGTCGCTGATCACTCCCAGGATCGGCGGGCCGCAGAGGAACGCGACGTAGCCCACCGTGGCCGCAGCGCTGACGCGCGCGGCGGCCTTCGCGGGATCGTCCGCCGCCGCCGACATGCCGAGCGGGAACCCGAGCGAGGCGCCCATGCCCCAGAGTGCTGCGCCGACGAAGACGAGCGGAAGGTCGTCGGCGAGGATGAAGAGCAGGATGCCGACGACCGCCGTGACGGCGAGCACGCGGAGCGTCGCGACACGGCCGAACCGGTCGACGAGTGGCCCGCCCAGCAGGCGGAGGACCGCCATCGCAACCGAGAAGACGGTGAGCGCGAGTGCGCCCTGCTCCTCGGCACCGCCGTGGCCCTGGGTCACGCCGAGCGCCATCCAGTCGTTCGCACCGCCTTCGGCGAAGGCCATGCCGAGCATCACGACGCCGAGCGCGTAGGTGCGCGGCTCGCGCCACGCGGAGAGCGAGACGCCGAGTCGCTCCCGCCACCCGGCATCCGCCGCGGCGTCGTCGCCGCCGAGATCGCGCTGCGGCACGTACGCGAACGCGACCACCGCGATGACGGCGATCGCGAGCCCCGCCGACGTGGCGTGCACGAAGACGCTCACACCGCTCGCGGCGGCGAGGGCGCCGAGTCCCGCGCCGATGACGGTCCCGAAGCTGAAGAACGCGTGGAACAGCGGCAGGATCGTCTTGCCCACCTGCACCTCGATCGCGGCGCCGTCGACGTTCATCATCACGTCCAGCGCCCCGTTGCCGAGGCCGAACAAGGCGAGACCGACCAGGACGAGCGGGAGCGAGCCGACGAGGTCGGTTCCGACGCCGATGAGGACGAGTCCTGCTGCGAAGGTCAGCATCATGAGCAGCATCCCGCGGCGGGTGCCCAGCCGCGCGATGAGGACGGATGCGAGCGAGAGCCCGAGGATGGATGCCGCGCCCGCTCCGAGCAGCAGAAGCCCGATCGTCGAGTTGTCGACGCCCAGGGAGGACCGGATCGAGGGCACCCGAGAAGCCCACGTGGCGATGCTCAGGCCGCTGGCGGTGAAGATCGCGAACACGGCGAGGCGCCAGGCCAGCAGGGAGGCGCGGGTCGACGTCGATGTCATGCCCTCAGGGTACTGCCGTCGTCGAAACGATTCGACCCGATAGGGGTGCCCGTTACGATCGGTGCATGACCTCCCGGCGCGCGACGATCGCCGACGTCGCTCGCGAAGCCGGCGTCTCGCCATCGACCGCCTCGGTCGTCTTCAGCGGCAAGGTCTCCGTCTCGGAGGCGACGCGAGCACGCGTCACCGCGGCGGCGGAGGCGCTCGGCTACACAGGACCCGACCCGCGCGCGGCGTCGCTGCGGACGGGACGAGCGGGGATCGTCGCGGTGCTGTTCCGAGAGCGCCTCGCCTCGGCCTTCCTCGACCCCGTCACCAGCTCGGTGATGGACGGGCTCAGCGAGGCCATCGCACCCGTCGGCGCGGGGGTGCTCCTGCTGCACGACGAGGGCACCGTCGCCTCCGCCCCCACCCTCACCTCGGCGCCCATCGACGCGGCCGTCCTCATGGGGTTCAGCGACGCCCAGCGCTCCGCCGTCGACGTCGTCCGCGGTCGCGGCATCCCCGTGGTCGTCGTCGAAGGCGACGCCGGGCCCGAGGTCCCTCGGATCCTCCTCGACAACACCGAGGCGCAGCGAGCGGCGGCCGAGCACCTGCGCTCCCTCGGGCACCGCGAGGTCGCCGTCGTGACGCTCGCCCGCGACGCCGCGCGGGTACGCGGATTCGTCTCGGACGGCGACGAGATCGTCGTCCCGGTGACGCGCGACAGACTGCGCGGCGTCCGAGAGGTCTTCCCCGAGGCGCCTGCCTATGCCGCAGCCGAGAGCTCGATCGACGAGGGGTTCGCTGCGGGTCGAGTGCTCCTGGCCGGGGCGCGACCGACGGCCGTCCTGGCACAGAGCGACCTCCTCGCGGCCGGGGTGATCCGCGCGGCCGAGGAGGCCGGGCTCCGGGTTCCCGAGGACCTCAGCGTCACCGGGTTCGACGGCATCCTCGTCGACGGCCTCGCTCCCTACGAGCTGACCACGCTCGTGCAGGACTCCGGGGCGAAGGGTCGCGCGGCGGGCGAAGCGGTCGTGGCGATGCTCGACGGCAGGCAGCCGGCATCCCTCACCCTCAGCTGTACATTCCGGCGGGGGAACACGACCGCGCCTGTATCCGGCTGACCTGAGAGCCCGCCGGGCGCCACCTTGGACCCAGCCGGTAGACTGGACGTCTCGACCCCCGCGATTTCCTGAGGAGGCCAGGTTGCTGATCCTCCTCCTCGCGTTCGCGCTGGTGCCGCTCGTGCTGCCGGTGCTCGTCGCGCGGTGGGGGTCCCGGGTCTTCCTCGTCGCCGCCGTCGTGCCGATCGTCGCGTTCGTGCACACGGCGATGCAGACGCCTCGCGTCCTCGCCGGAGATATCCCCTTCGAGACATACGTCTGGATCCCCGACCTGCAGGTGCAGCTGTCGATGCGGATGGACGTCCTCGCCTGGGTGATGGCGCTCATCGTCACCGGCGTCGGCGCCCTCGTGATGATCTACTGCCGCTGGTACTTCGCAGGGAAGAAAGAGGGGCTCGCCACCTTCTCGGCGGTGCTCCTCGCTTTCGCGGGGGCCATGTACGGCCTCGTGCTGACCGACGACATCGTCGTCCTCATCATGCTGTGGGAGGTCACGAGCGTCCTGTCGTATCTGCTCATCGGCTTCTATCATCGGCGCGGCGCGAGTCGCCGTTCAGCGTTGCAGGCGCTCCTGGTGACGACGCTCGGCGGACTCGTGATGCTCATCGGCGTCGTCATGCTCGTCGTGCTGTACGGCACGACCAGCATCACGGCGATGATCGAGGCGGGTCCGATCTTCGAGGGCGGCGAGGCCGTCGCTCTGAACGCCGCGATCGTGATGCTGCTCGTCGGAGCGCTCAGCAAGTCCGCCATCTTCCCGTTCCACTTCTGGCTTCCCGGAGCGATGGCCGCGCCCACCCCGGTCAGCGCGTACCTGCACGCGGCCGCGATGGTGAAGGCCGGCATCTACCTCATCGCCCGGTTCGCACCTGGCTTTGCCGAGACCGAGCCCTGGCGTCCGATCGTCCTCGCCCTCGGCCTGTTCACGATGCTCCTCGGCGGGCTGCAGGCCCTCCGCGAGTCCGACCTCAAGCGCGTCCTCGCCTTCGGCACGGTCAGTCAGCTGGGCATGCTGACCGTCGTCCTCGGGTACGGCGAACGGAATTCGGCGCTGGCGGGCCTCGCCCTGCTCGTGGGGCATGCGCTCTTCAAGTCCTCGCTGTTCCTGATCGTCGGCGTCATCGACCGCCAGCTGAACACGCGTGACATCACCGAGCTCTCCGGCGTCGGGCGGCAGGCGCCGACGCTCGCGACCTTCTCGATCATCGCCATCGCCTCGATGGTCGGCGTCGCGCCGACGGTCGGCTTCGTCGCGAAGGAGGCCACGCTGACCTCCTTCCTCGAGGGAGGGACGGATGCGGCGGCCCTGTTCCCGCTGATCGGCATCGTCCTCGGCTCCGCGCTGACGGCGGCCTACGGCATCCGTTTCGTGTGGGGTGCGTTCTGGACGAAGAAGGATGCCGCGGGCACAGCCAAGGAGCGCACCGAGTGGCCGGACCCGCCGCTCGGCTTCCTCGTGGCGCCGATCCTGCTGAGCGGCCTCACGATCGTCGCCGGCGTGGCGTCCCCCCTGCTCGACGTCGCACTGACCGGGTACGCCGACACCATCCCGCTCGACGAGGGGGGCAAGCCGTACCACCTGGCGCTCTGGCACGGATGGGAGCCGGCGCTGTTCCTCTCGATCGGCTCGATCCTGCTCGGCGCAGCGCTGTTCTGGGTCTTCCAGCGCATGCGGTGGACGCGGCGCCTGCTGCCCTTCACGGCGAATGACGCCTACAACGTCAGCCTGCGCGGCATCGCGCGGCTGTCTGTGTGGACGACGTCGCTCACGCAGCGCGGCTCGCTGCCCTTCTACGTGGGGACGATCTTCGTCGTGTTCATCGCCGCTGAGGTGACGGCGCTCGCGGCCGCCGGTCCCGCGTGGAAGGTCGCCTTCGACGCGTGGCAGAGTCCGGCGCAGCTCATCGCCGCGCCGATCATGATACTCGCGGGGTTCGTCGCAGTCCGTGCGCGCAAGCGCTACACCGGAGTCGTGCTGGTCTCGGTGACGGGCCTCGGCATGGTGCTCCTGTTCGCGACGAGCGGCGCCCCCGATCTCGCCCTCACCCAGATCCTCGTCGAGACGGTGACGCTGATCGCCTTCGCGCTGGTGCTGCGCCGCATCCCCGCGCGCCTGGGCGACCACAACGCCTCGGTGCTGCCCGTCGTCCGCGCCGTCCTGGGCATCGGCGTCGGCGTGACCATGGCGGCGATCGCCCTCATCGCCACGGGTGCGCGAGTCGCCGACCCGATCTCCGATCCCTTCCCGGGCCTCGCCTACGACATCGGGCACGGTCGAAACGTCGTCAACGTGACCCTCGTCGACCTGCGCGGCTGGGACACGATGGGCGAGCTGTCGGTGCTGATCCTCGCCGCGACCGGTGTCGCCTCGCTCGTGTTCGTCACCAACCGGGCCGACTCGCTGTCGTCATTGCCCGCCCTGCCGAACCGGTCGCGGGTGCGTCGGCCCCTGGTGGAGACGGCGGAGGGGCCGCGCCCGCGGTCCGCGGCGCCGGAGTCGACCCGGCAGACGTGGCTCCTCGGCGGGCTCAAGGTGAAGCCCGAGAACAGGTCGCTCATGCTCGAGGTGATCGTGCGGGTGCTGTTCCACTCGATCATCGTCGTGTCGTTCTACCTGCTCTTCGCCGGGCACAACCTCCCCGGCGGCGGGTTCGCCGGCGGACTGGTGGCCGGCATGGCCCTCGTGATGCGGTACGTCGCGGGCGGACGGTTCGAGCTCGGCGTGGCCGCGCCGACCGACGCCGGACGGCTGCTGGGTGCGGGGATGACCCTGGCCCTGGCGTGCGCCATCGTGCCGCTGTTCTTCGGCGCGGCGCCGCTCACGAGCACCTTCTGGGAGGCGGAGATCCCGCTGTTCGGTCACGTGGAGTTCGTCACCTCGACCATCTTCGACGTGGGCGTCTACCTCGTCGTGATCGGTCTCGTCCTCGACGTGCTGCGATCGCTGGGCGCCGAGGTCGACCGGCAGACGCAGGCGCACCGGGAGCGTGTGGGCGCATGACCGTCTCGCTGGTCCTCATCATCATCATGGGCGCGCTGTTCGCCGCCGGTGTCTACGCCATGCTCGAGCGGAGCCTGACCCGCGTGCTGATCGGCTTCCTCCTGTTGGGCAACGCGGCGAACCTCTTCCTCCTGGTCGTCATGGGCGCTCCGGGGGTGGCGCCGTTCTACGGCGACGCCGACAGCCCCGAGGGGTTCAGCGACCCGCTGCCGCAGGCGCTCACCCTCACCGCGATCGTCATCACGTTCGCCGTCTCGGCGTTCCTGCTCGCCCTCATCTACCGGTCATGGCAGCTCGGTCAGGCCGACACCGTCGCCGATGACGAGGCCGACCGCGAGGTCCGCGAGCGCGGCACGCGCGACGAGGAGACGATGGACGACGAGATCACCGACGAGGACGACGACGCCACGACCGACTTCATCGGGACGGAGACCTCGCCCATCGTGATCCTCCACGCGCAGGACATCGCCGAGCTCCGCGACGACGCGCCCGTCGATCGCCCGCGAGGTGACCGATGAGCGCCCTCGTCCCGCTTCTGGTCACCCTGCCGCTGCTCGGCGCGGGGATCGCGCTCATCTTCGGCCGCCGCCGCCGGGTGCAGGTCGGCGTCTCGATCGTCACGCTGACCGTCGTCGCGATCATCGCGGGGGTGCTCCTGTACGCGGTCGACGCGAACGGGATGCCGCTGGCCGTCTCGGTCGGCGGGTGGCCGATCCCCTTCGGCATCGTCCTCTACGTCGACCGCCTCGCGGCCCTGCTGGTCGTGGTCTCGAGCATCGTGCTGCTCGCCGTCCTCCTCTTCTCCGTCGGGCAGGGTGCCGCCGACGGCGACGAGGAGACGCCGGTCTCGATCTTCCACCCGTCGTATCTGATCCTCGCCGCCGGCATCTTCAACGCGTTCATCGCGGGCGACCTGTTCAACCTCTACGTCGGGTTCGAGATCCTGCTCGTGGCGTCGTACGTGCTGATCACCCTGGGCTCGACCGAGTCCCGCATCCGCACCGGCGTCGTCTACATCGTCGTCTCGCTGGTGTCATCGATCCTGTTCCTCGCCGCGATCGCCGCGATCTACGGCGCCCTCGGCACCGTGAACATGGCGCAGCTCGCCGATCGGATGGGGGAGCTGCCCGACGAGGTGCAGCTCGTCCTGCACCTGATGCTGCTGCTCGCCTTCAGCATCAAGGCCGCCGTGTTCCCGCTGTCGTTCTGGCTGCCCGACTCGTACCCGACCGCGCCGGCGCCGGTGACGGCGGTGTTCGCGGGTCTGCTGACGAAGGTCGGCGTCTACGCGATGATCCGCACCGAGACGCAGATCTTCCGCGACAACGACGTGAACCAGCTGCTGCTGATCGTCGCCCTCGCCACCATGGTCGTCGGCATCCTGGGCGCCGTCGCGCAGGCCGAGCTCAAACGCATCCTGTCGTTCACGCTCGTCAGCCACATCGGCTACATGATCTTCGGACTCGCCATCGCGACGCCGGAGTCGCTCGGCGCGACGATCTACTACATGGTCCACCACATCGTCGTGCAGACGACGCTGTTCCTCGCGGTGGGACTGGTCGAGCGACGCGCGGGGTCGACCTCCATCCTCAAGGTGAAGGGCCTCATGCGTGCGGCCCCCGTGCTGGCGGTGCTCTACTTCATCCCGGCCATCAACCTCGGCGGGCTGCCGCCCTTCTCGGGATTCATCGGCAAGTACGCCCTGTTCGACGCGGGGGCCGCGGTCGGGACACCGCTCATGTACGCCGTCATCGTCGCGGGCATCATCACCTCGCTCCTCACCCTCTACGCCCTCATGCGCGCCTGGAACCTCTCGTTCTGGCGCGAGGAGGAGGACCACTCCGAGGAGTCCGGCGTCGCCGACCGCATCTCGTACCTCGACGACGCACCGGCGGCAGGCATCCAGACCGAGCGTCGTGTCATCCCTCGCATCATGACCGCATCGACCGCCGGCATGGTGGCGGTCACCCTCGCCCTCACGATCTTCGCCGGTCCGCTGTACCGGCTGTGTGCGAGCATCGGCGAGGCGCTGCCGTACCCCGTCACCCTGACCCAGCTTCAGGAGGAGGTGGGCGATGGGAACTGAGGTGCGCCGCAACGCGCTCACCGCCGTGTGGCGTCAGCTGCCGTTCTTCGTCTGGCTGATCGCACTGTGGATGCTGCTGTGGGGGCAGTTCACGCTGCTCGCCTTCGTGACCGGTCTCGTCATCGCCGTCTTCGTGACGACCGTGTTCCGGCTGCCCCCGGTGGAGCTGTCGGGCCGTCTCAACCCCTGGTGGCTGATCGTCTTCGTCGTCCAGTTCGCTTTCGCCCTCGTGAAGGGCTCCCTGGTGGTCGCATGGCAGGTGCTCGACGTGCGCAGGCAGCCGGGCGTCGCGGTCGTCGCGGTGCCCTTGGTCACCGACGACGACCTGATCATGGCCCACGTAGGGGTCACGGCATCCCTCATCCCGGGGTCGCTCGTCCTCGACGCCGACCGCGACCGTCGCATCCTCTACCTGCACGTGATCGGCGCCTCGACCGACGCGGAGGTCGAGCGGCAGCGGCACATGGTGCAGCAGTGGGAGGAGCGGCTCGTGCGCGCGGTCGGGTCGCACGCGCAGCTGGAGGCCGTCCGCGAGGCGCGCGCACGGCGCGCGCACGGCGCGGATGCTCGGGATGCCGCGAAGGGGGAGGCCTCGTGACCGCCGTTCTGATCATCGTGATCGCCGCCGTCTTCGGCGTCGCGGCGCTGCTGACCGTCTGGCGGATCATCGTCGGACCGTCGATCCTCGACCGGGCCGTCGCGTCGGACGTCCTGCTCACGCTCCTCATCTGCGTCCTGGGCGCGGAGATGGCCATCAACCACCACACCCGGACCCTGCCGGTGCTGCTCATCGTTGCGGCCGTCGGCGTGTTCGGGTCGATCTCGATCGCGCGCTTCGTCGCCCGCCGGGACGGAGCGGACCGATGACCGAGATCCTCCACGTCGTCTCGCTGCTCCTGATCCTCGTAGGCGCGATCCTCTGCCTGACAGCGGCGATCGGGCTGCTCCGGTTCCGCGACGTCCCCACCCGGCTGCACGCGGCGACCAAGCCGCAGGTGCTCGGACTGCTGCTCATCGCGATCGCCGTGGCGATCGAACTGCAGTCGTGGGCGGTCGCCGCGTTCCTCGTGCCGGTGCTGCTGATCCAGTTCGCGACGGCTCCGCTGTCGGCGCACATGGTGGGCAGGCAGGCCTACCGCAACGGGACGATCGACCGGCAGCACCTGCACGTCGACGAGCTGGCCGACGCGAAGGAGACGCCGCCCGCCGCAGGCGGCTGACTCAGCCGATCAGGCTCGGCTGCAGGTCACGCATGGTGCGCCGATGCGTCATGCGGGTGACGCCGAGGATCGCGAGCACGAGCGCGCCGAGCATCCAGGCGGCGAGGACCGCGGCATCCGCCCACGCCCTCGAGGCGTCGCCGCCGTACATCACCTGCCGCATCGCGTCGACGACGTAGCCCATGGGCAGGACCTGGTGGAGCGCCGCCAGCGGCGCGGGGAGGGTCTGCCAGGGGAAGGTGCCGCCGGCGGTCACGAGCTGCAGCACCATCAGCACGAGGCCGACGAACTGCCCCACCGAGCCGAGCCAGACGTTCAGGGCCAGGATGATCGCCGCGAACGTGGCCGAGGCGAGGAGCAGGATGCCGAGGGTCGGGAGGGGATGGGCGAAGGCGAAGCCGAGCGTGACCGAGAGGACGCCGAACAGCGCAGCCATCTGCACCGCTCCGAGGACGGCGGGCGTCGCCCACCCCGCGAGGGCGACGCGGACGGGGGAACGGAGCGCCGTGACGGCGCGTCGGGAGACCGGCTTGACGATGAGGAACAGCGCGTAGATGCCGATCCAGCCGGCGAGGGCTGCGAAGAAGGGGGCGAGTCCCGCGCCGTAGTTCTGCGCCTGCGTCAGCGCGTCCTCCGAGACGCCGACCGGGTCGCCGAGGGTCGCCGCCTGCGCCGCGCGGGTGCCGTCGTCGTCGTCGGGGAGCTCCGCCGCCCCGTCGCGCAACCCGTCCCGCAGGGCGGTGGCGCCGTCTTCCAGGCGATGGATGCCGGAGGCCAGCGTCGTGGCCCCATCGCTCAGTCGCTGGGCGCCGTCGTCGGCCTGCGCCGCGCCGCGCGCCAGGTCGTGCGCGCCGGCCGCGGCCGTGCCGGCGCCCGCGGCGAGCTCCGCGCTGCCGGTCGCGACCTGCGCGGCCCCGTCGTCGAGTCGGTCGATGTCGGACACCGCGGACTGGACGCGGTCATCGAGCGCGGCGACCCGGTCGCCCAGCGGGTCGAGGGTGTGCAGGACCTCCGCGATCCGGTCGTCGCCGAGCCCCTGCTCGCGCAGTGCCGCCGCGAGGTCGTCGCGCACGCCGGGGACGGCCGAGGTGACGGTATCGGATGCCGCACCCACCCGGTCGGCGACCTCGCGCAGCTCGGCGGTGCCGCTCGCGACCTGCTCCGCCCCGTCCGAGAGGGTATGCAGATTCGCGGCGATCGAGTCGACGCCGTGGGCGAGGTCGGCGGAGCCGTCGCGGAGGGCTGCGGTGCCGCCGGCGAGGGTCGCCGCGCCGCGCCCGAGGTCGTCGGCGCCGGTGCCGGCGGTGATGAGACCGTCGGAGAGCTGCGTCGCGCCGTCGGCGGCGTCGAGGAGATCGACCCGGATAATGTGCAGGGCGTCGAGCATGGTGAGCCCGGCCTCGCGCACGACCTTCTCGGTGATGGTCGAACGGATGCGCTCCACCGTCTGCGCCCCGATGGTCGAGGCGAGGTAGTTGTTCGCGTCGTTGGTCGTCAGATCGATGGCGGCCTGATGCGGGTCCGCGGTCGCGATCGAGGCGACCGAGGCCGTGAAGTCGGCGGGCAGGGTCACGGCGAAGTCGAACGCCCCGTCGCCGAGACCCCGCTCGGCGGCTGCGGCATCCACTTCGTGCCAGTCGAAGGTGCCGTCTTCGACCAGGTCGGATGCGACCTCGTCGCCGAGGTTGCGGGTGTCGCCGTTGAGCTCCGCGCCGTCGTCCTGGACGACGAGGGCGACCGGGACCTCGCTGAGGTTGCCGTAGGGATCCTGGTTCGCCCACAGGTACAGACCGCCGTACAGGACGGGGACGAGGACGAGCGCGATGAGGGCGATCACCCGCATCCGCGTCGAGGTGAGACGCCGGAACTCTGCGGCGAACATGGCGGGGATCTTCATCGGGGGGTGCCTTCTCGGGAGGTCTGGGCATGGTGCGAGCGCAGGGCGGCGCCCGCCCGCATCCGGACGCGGCGACGATGCGTCGGCGCGGGCCGGCGGAGCGCGCTCGCCGCGGCGACGCCGGCGATCACGAGGACGGCGTAGCCGCGGTCGGCGAACGTCTGGGCGATCCGCCACCAGTGCGCCGGGTCGCCGCCGTGACGGTCGGGGGAGACGAGGACGAGTGCCTGGACCGTCGGACGGAGCGCGGCCAGTTCGAGGAGCATGCGGATGCGGTCGTCCGCCGGCACCTCGGCCATCGGCGTGCCCGCCAGCGACCGGAGGCCGTGCTCGTCGAGCCAGCGGCGGGCCGCGATCGGGTCGGATCGGCGCCCGGCGAACATGAGCTCCTCCTCCACGACCCCGGCGACCGTGACGTCGGGCGCCGGATCGTTGACGTCGGGCGCGTCGATGAGGGCGGCCGTACGGCGCAGCCGGCGCGCGCTGCGCCGGCCGTCGATCTTCGCGGTGCCGCCGGACGGACGCATCCGCCCGGACGCGATCAAGCCGAGCACCGACGGGCGCTGCTCGGTCTCGGCCGTCGCGAGGACCACGCGTCCGGTCTCGATCACGAGCGAGGTCGGCGCGAGGATGCTGCCGCCGCGTCCCTTGGAGACGGCGTCGAGCTCGATCCTCACGACCGCGCGGTCCGGAGCACGGCGTCGGCCTCACGCCAGCTGAGCCCCGCCACGCCGAGGATGGCTCGTGCGGCGACGTCTGCGGCATCCGGCCGGGCGCCGTCGAGGCGCGTGACCACCGTGCGTGCCGCCTCCTCGATCAGGCGGGCGACGGTGGGGGCGGACAGATCCGTGCGGAGGGTGCCCTCGTCGCGACCGCGTTCGACCAGGCGCAGCACGCGGCGGCGGAGCGGGGTCAGCACGGCGGCCGTGTCGCCCACGTGCGTGTCGTCGAGCGCGATCGCGGCCGCGAACTGGACGTGCGCCGCGCCGTCCCAGAGCGAGAGCGCGAGGCGCGCGAGCACCACGGGGGCGGAGGCGGTGTCGTCGACCCGCTCGGCGATCGCGTTGAAGCGCTCGGCACCCGTGGCGATGAGCTCGCGGACGAGCGCGTCGCGGTCGTCGAAGTGCCCGTACAGGGCGCGGCGACTGAGCCCCGCGGCGCGGGCGATGGTGTCGACCGAGGCGGTCGGGTCGTGCGCCAGGGTCCGCGCGGCGGCCGAGAGCAGTCCCAGACGGTTGGCCGCGGCATCCTTTCGCGCGCGGCGGGGAGAAGCGGTGTCTGTCACCCCTCCAGAATAGGAACGTGCACACACGTGTGCAACTTCATTCGGCAGATGCACAGCGTCGCGAGATCGGTTGATGTAACCGTTTACCGCGGTTAGCGTCACACGATGCCGACACCCGTCACCGCTCCGGTCGACCTGCGCACCGATCTCGTGGTCTCGGGGGAGGTGCACTACTTCCGGCTCGACGCCGACCAGTGGGCCGATCGACTCGACACCGCCGTCCGCACCGGCGTCACCGCGATCGCGACGTACATCCCGTGGCTCGTGCACGAGCTCCCGGGCGGCTCCGTCGACTTCGGCGACCGCCACCCCCACCTGGACCTGCCGCGCTTCCTCGACCTGTGCGCGGAGCGGGGGCTGTCCGTCATCGCTCGGCCGGGTCCCTTCGTCATGGCCGAGTTGAAGAACGAGGGGCTGGGGTATTCGGTGATCCGGCGGCATCCTGAGATCCGCTGCCCGGGCTGGCGCGGCGAGATGCGCCCCGAGACGATCGTCGACTACCTGCATCCCGCCTATCTCGAGGCCGTGCGGGGGTGGTACGACGCCGTCATCCCGATCCTCGGGGCGCACGCGGTGTCGCGTGGCGGACCCGTCGTCGCGGTGCAGCTCGACAATGAGATCGGGATGCTGCCTTGGGTGACGAACAGCCCCGACCTCTCGGACCGGACGGTCGCCGAGCTCGTCGAGACACTCGTCGCATCGACGTCGACGGCGGACGTGCAGGCGCGGTACCGGGTCGGCGACACGTCGTTCGACGTCACGGATCAGTCGACGTGGGCGCCCGCGCTGCGGAGCCCGAACGAACATCAGGTGCTGGCCCTGCACCGCGATCTGGGCCGGTTCACGCGGGACCGGTACGCGCGCTACACCGGCCTGTTGGCCGAGTGGATGCGGGAGCGCGGCGTCGGCGCCGAGGTGCCGCTGCTCGTGAACGTCCACGGCTGCTGGGGCGACCGGGCGACGATGTTCCCCCTCGGCATCTCGCAGCTGCACCGCACCTGGGCGGACGGCGAGGTGATCCCCGGGAACGACATCTACATCGGCGACCTCGACCTCGACACACTCCCCGGCCTGTGGGTCTCGAACGCGTTCCTGGCCGCGACCTGCCGCCCCGGGCAGCCGTACGGCGTGCTGGAGTTCGAAGTGGGGTCGGGCGACTACGGCGAGGCGCTCGACGTGACGACGGGACCGGAGGCGGCCGCGCTGAAACTGCAGCTGTCGATCGCCCAGGGCGCATCCATCGTCAACTACTACCTGCTGGCCGGTGGTCGGAATCCGATGCTCTTCGAGCCCGCCGGCGACGGCAACGACCGCATCGCCTTCACCGGGGAGCGCCACGGGTTCGCCGCGCCCATCCGTCCCGAGGGCGACCTCGCGCCGTGGTTCGACGAGACGACGCGGCTGACGCGGGCGGTCGCGGACCAGGCGCAGACCCTGCGTGCGGCGCGGCCGGAGCGGCCGCCGGTGGCGATCGGCTTCGTCGTCGATCACTACATGACGGAGTACCGTGTTCCGGGGTCAGCGCGTGAGGCCGCGTTCGTCGCGGACCTCGAGCGATTCCGGGGATCCGGCGCCCGCGAGATCCTGACCCGCGCGCTGGTGGTCGGCGGACACGCCCCGAGCGCGACGCTGATCGACGGGCCGGCGGCGTTCGACGGCCTGCCGACGGATCAGATCCTCGCGCTGTCGCCGACGCCGTACCTCGACGACGACATCCAGGGTGCGCTCGTCACCTGGGTGCGACGCGGAGGGCGGCTGCTGCTGTCCGGGCCGCTGCCGCAGCACGATCTCGAGGGCCGGCCCGCCACGTCGCTCATCGACGGCCTCGGCATCGACATCGGCGTCCGCGACGAGTCGGGCCTGCACGCCATGACGTACGCGGCGACCCCGGGGCGCACGCCGTTCGTGGCGGCCGCGACCGTCGACGGCCGGCCGGCGTGGGACGGTGCGGAGGTCGCGGTCGGGTTCGCCCATCCGCTCTCGCTCCGCGACCCCGCCGCCGAGGCGACGGTGCTCGCGCAGCTCGCGCGCAGCGGCGAGCCGTGCGTGCTCGAGGTCGGTGTCGGGAGCGGCCGCGTGGTGCTCGCGGCCGCGGACCTGCCCTGCCTGCCCGGCATCTGGGACGCGGTGCTGTCCCGCCTCGGCGCCGAGCCGGCCGTGCGGATCACGTCCGACAGCCGCGGCGTCGTCGTCGTGCCCTGCCGGACCCCCGAGGGGGTCGAGGTCGTGCACGCGATCAACGTGTCGCCCTGGGACACCGACCTCACGCTCGAGCGCGACGGGCGTGCGCTGCTGCGCGAGCCGCTGACGCTGCCGCGCCGGGCGGGCGCGTGGTTCGTGCGCCGTCCGGGCGAGGAGTACGCCGCGCCCGGCTGGGTCGGCGGCCGGTAGACGCCGAGGGGCGGCGACGCCGGCGAGGGGGTGTCAGTCGGCGCCGAAGTCGAAGGACGCCGAGTCCCCCGCCTCGTCGATCGCACCCGCCAGCTCGTCGACCTCACCGGAGTTCCCGGTGATGGCGTCGGCGCCGCCCTGCTCGAGCTCGCCGACCAGGTCGGCGGTCGCGCCGCCGATCATGCCGAGCGACACGAAGTGCTCGAGGCGGGCGCGCGAGTCGGCGATGTCGAGGTTGCGCATCGTCAGCTGACCGATGCGGTCGGTCGGACCGAAGGCGGCGTCACCGACGCGCTCCATCGAGAGCTTCTCGGGGGAGTACGACAGGTTGCGGCTCTCGGTGTTCAGGATCGTGTAGTCCTCGCCGCGGCGCAGACGCAGGGTCACGGTGCCGCTGATCGCGGAGCCCACCCAGCGCTGGATCGACTCGCGCAGCATGAAGGACTGCGGCTCGAGCCAGCGTCCCTCGTACATGAGGCGACCGAGGCGTCGGCCCTGCTCGTGGTAGGTGGCGAGGGTGTCCTCGTTCAGGATGCCGTTGACCAGGCGCTCGTACGCGATGAACAGCAGCGCCATACCCGGCGCCTCGTAGACGCCGCGCGACTTCGCCTCGATGATGCGGTTCTCGATCTGGTCGCTCATGCCGAGGCCGTGGCGCCCGCCGATCTCGTTCGCCGCCATGACCAGGGCCACGGCATCCGCGTACTCGACGCCGTTGATCGCGACGGGCCGTCCCGCCTCGAAGGTGACCGACACGTCTTCGGTCTCGATAGCGACCTCGGGGTCCCAGAACCGGACGCCCATGATGGGCTCGACGATCTCGAGCGAGACGTCGAGGTGCTCGAGGGTCTTGGCTTCGTGGGTCGCGCCCCAGATGTTCGCGTCGGTGGAGTACGCCTTCTCGACCGAGTCGCGGTACGGGAAGCCGTGCGCGACGAGCCATTCGCTCATCTCGGTGCGGCCGCCGAGCTCCGTGACGAAGTCGGCATCCAGCCACGGCTTGTAGATGCGCAGCGCCGGGTTCGCGAGCAGGCCGTAGCGGTAGAACCGCTCGATGTCGTTGCCCTTATAGGTGGAGCCGTCGCCCCAGATGTCGACGCCGTCCTCCTTCATGGCACGGACGAGCATCGTGCCCGTGACGGCGCGGCCGATCGGCGTCGTGTTGAAGTAGGTGCGTCCGCCCGAGCGGATGTGGAAGGCGCCGCAGGAGAGGGCGACGAGGCCCTCCTCGACCATCATCGGCTTGCAGTCGATGAGGCGGGATCCCTCGGCCCCGTACTGCAGTGCACGGCCGGGGATGGAGGCGATGTCGTCCTCGTCGTACTGGCCGAGATCGCCGGTGTACGTGAAGGGGACGGCGCCCTTATCGCGCATCCACGCGACCGCGACCGAGGTGTCGAGACCCCCCGAGAAGGCGATGCCGACGCGCTCGCCGACGGGCAGGGACTGGAGGACCTTCGACATGGTCTCCATCCTATCGAGCGGGCCGTCAGCGCCGCGGCGGGGTTACGCGCGGGCCGTATCGCGGGAATCTCCGACGACGCGCCGGTGAGTGGATGCGGTGTGACGCCGCGTCGCAAGGGATCGCCGCCGACCGGCGCAGCGATGTGAGTGTTCACATGTGCAGGGGCCGTCGCACAGGTCGCACCGGACGAAATTCGACGCGCGACTAGTGCGTTACCCGAATGTTATCGCTCACAATCTTGTGCCCGCGAAAATGTGAAGGCTAACATTCGAGCATCCGGAGGCCATGGCGGCCCGGAACACCGGCGGTGAGCCGGACCCGAACAAGGAGGTTTTGGGATGAAGAAGAGTGTTTACGCGGCCGCGGCCATGCTGGGGGCGTTCGCACTGGCGATGACGGGATGCGCCGGTGGCGCGACGCCCGCGGCGGGCGGTGGCGGCGGTGACGACGTCATCACGATCGGCTTCGCGCAGACCGGATCGGAGTCGGGTTGGCGCGCCGCCAACACCGAATCGATGAAGAGCGCCTTCTCGGCGGAGAACGGTTTCGAGCTGATCTTCAACGCCGCGGACAACAAGCAGGAGGCGCAGATCTCCGCGGTCCGCAACTTCATCAACCAGGGTGTCGACGCCATCGTCATCGCCCCGATCACGGTCGACGGCTGGGACGACGTCCTGACGGAGGCGAAGGATGCCGGCATCCCGGTCGTCCTCGAGGACCGCACCGTCTCGGCGAGCGAAGACCTCTACGCCTCGTGGGTCGGGCTCGACTTCGAGCAGGAGGGCCGCACCGCCGGCGAGTGGGTCAAGGAGAACTTCGACGGCAAGGGCGCGAACCTCGTCGTCCTCGAGGGCACGACGGGATCCTCGGCCGCGCTCGACCGGGCGACCGGCTTCGACGAGGCGATCGCGGGCACCGACGTGAACGTGCTCGACTCGCAGACGGGTGACTTCACCCGTGACGGCGGCAAGAAGGTCATGGAGGGCTACCTCCAGAAGTACGGCAAGGACATCAACGTCCTCTTCGCCCACAACGACGACATGGGCCTGGGCGCGCTCGACGCCATCAAGGCCGCGGGTCTGACCCCGGGCAAGGACATCCAGATCGTGACGATCGACGCGGTGAAGGACGGCATGACCGCCCTCGCGAACGGCGAGTTCAACTTCATCGTCGAGTGCAACCCGCTGCTGGGTGACAAGGCCGCCGAGCTCGTCAAGGCTGTCGTCGCCGGTGACGAGGTCGAGAAGCGCACGATCGTGGAGGATCAGTCGTTCACGCCCGAGCAGGCCGCCGAGGTCCTCGACTCCCGCCCCTACTGATCCCGGAACCCTGCGGATCACCGAACCACCGCCGGGGACCGGATTCCGGTCCCCGGCGGTCATCACGGAAAGGCGCGCTTCATGGTCGATGTCGCAGCCACGCCGGTCTTCCCGGCCACCGCCCCGCCGCGCGACGAGGTCGTGCGGATGCGGGACGTCACCATCCGATTCCCCGGGGTGCTCGCGCTCGACGGCGTCGATCTCACGCTCCGCTCCGGCGAGGTCCACACCCTGATGGGCGAGAACGGTGCCGGCAAGTCGACGCTCATCAAGGCGCTCACGGGCGTCCACGCGATCGACGGCGGGACGATCGAGGTCGCAGGCGAGCAGCGGGTGTTCCGCTCGACCGCCGACGCAGAGGCATCCGGGATCTCCACGGTGTACCAGGAGGTCAACCTCTGCACGAACCTGTCGGTCGGCGAGAACGTCATGCTCGGCCGCGAGGTGCGGCGGGCGGGCTTCATCGACTGGCGCGCCACCCACCGCGAGGCGACGCGTCATCTCGCCGCCCTCGGGCTCGACATCGATCCGCGCTCCGCCCTGTCGTCCCACTCCATCGCGGTGCAGCAACTCGTCGCCCTCAGCCGCGCGACGGTCGCTGACGCCCGCGTGCTCGTCCTCGACGAGCCGACGTCGAGCCTTGATCGCAGCGAGGTCGAGCAGCTCTTCACCGTCGTCCGCGGCCTCCGCGACCGCGGTGTCGCCATCCTCTTCGTCACGCACTTCCTCGACCAGGTCTACGAGATCTCCGACCGCCTGACGGTCCTTCGCAACGGCCAGCTGGTGGGGGAGTACCTGCCCGCGGAGCTTCCCCGTGGCGAGCTCATCGCCAAGATGATCGGCCGCCAGCTCGACGAGCTCGAAGCCCTCTCCCGTACGTCGGAGCGCGAGATCGACCGCAGCGCGACGCCGGTCCTCCGCGTCGCCGGGCTCGGCCGCAAGAACGTCATCGAACCGGTCGACATGGCGGTGTACGAGGGCGAGGTCGTCGGCATCGCGGGCCTGCTCGGCTCAGGCCGCAGCGAACTGGTCCGCCTCGTCTACGGCGCCGACCGCGCCGACGCCGGCACCCACGAAGTGCGGGGGGATGCCGCGCGCATCACGACCCCGCGGAATGCGATCGACAAGCGCATCGCCTTCTCGAGCGAGGACCGTCGCGCCGAGGGCATCATCGCCGACCTCACCGTGGCCGAGAACATCGTCCTCGGCATCCAGGCGAAGCGCGGCGCGATGCGTCCCATCGGCCGCGCCGAGCGCGACGCCATCGTCTCGGAGTACATCTCGGCGCTCGGCGTCCGCCCCGCCGACCCGAACGCGCTCGTCCGCAACCTCTCGGGCGGCAACCAGCAGAAGGTCCTGCTCGCGCGATGGCTCGCCACCGCGCCGCAGCTGATCATCCTCGACGAGCCGACGCGCGGCATCGACGTCGGCGCAAAGGCCGACATCCAGCGCAAGGTCGCCGAGCTCGCGGCCGAGGGCCTCTCGGTCGTCTTCATCTCCTCCGAGCTCGAGGAGGTGGTCCGCATCGCCCAGCGCATCGTGGTGCTGCGCGACCGTTCTAAGATCGGCGAACTGGACGCCGCCGACGTGACGGTCGACGATCTGGTCGCCCTCATCGCGCAAGAGTCCGGCGAGACGACGTCGTCTCGCCTCAACCCGGAGACAGCGGCATGAACCCGACCCTGAAGCGCTTCCTGGCGCACCGCCTCGTCTGGCCGATCGCGGCACTGCTCGTGCTCGTGATCGTCAACACGATCGCGAGGCCCTCCTTCATCTCGATCACGGTGCAGAACGGTCAGCTGTACGGTCCGCTGATCGACATCCTGCGCAACAGCGCGCCGCTCATGCTCGTGGCTCTGGGCATGACCCTCGTCATCGCGACGCGCGGCATCGACCTCTCGGTCGGCGCGATCATGGCGGTCTCGGGTGCCGTCGCGCTCACCTACATCTCGGCCTCGCCCGCTCCCGAGGACCTGTCGACCGTCCTCATCGCGATCGCGCTCGCCGTCTTCGTGGCGTTGCTGCTCGGGGTGTGGAACGGCTTCCTCGTCGCGGTCGTCGGCGTCCAGCCGATCATCGCGACCCTCGTGCTCATGCTCGCCGGTCGCGGCGTCGCCCTCCTCATCACGGGCGGCTTCATCACGACCATCACGAGCGCGCCCTACCGCTTCATGGCGCAGGGCTACCTCGTGGGCCTGCCGTTCGCCTTCTACGTCTCGGTCATCGCGATCGTCATCGTCGCCGTGCTGCAGCGCCGGACCGCCCTCGGCGTCCTCACCGAGGCCGTCGGCATCAATCCCGAGGCAAGCCGCCTCGCGGGTGTGCGCTCGCGCGGCATCATCTGGGGCGCGTACGCGGCGAGCGGCCTGCTGGCGGGGTTCGCCGGCATCCTCTATTCGTCGAACATCATGGCGGCCGATGCCAACGCGGCGGGCCTCTACATCGAGCTCGACGCGATCCTCGCCGTCGTCCTCGGCGGCACGAGCCTCATGGGCGGCAAGTTCACGATCGCCGGCACCGTCGTCGGCGTCTTCACGATCCAGACGCTCAAGTCGACGATCACCTTCCTCGGGGTGCCGCCGGCGGTCAGCCCGCTGTTCCTCGCGATCGTCGTGGTCATCGTGGTGCTCGTCCAGTCGCCGCGGACGCGGTCGCTGTTCGCGAAGGGGGCCGATGCCGTCCGAGGCGGCGGCCGTCGCACTGCGGAGGTGGCCTCGTGAGCGCCGTCACCGCCGACCTCGGTCGCACCGGCGGGTTCGCCGACACGATCCAGCGCTTCCGCAGCCGGCACGCCTCGTGGGTGCCCGTGTTCGCCGCCGTCGTCATCCTCGTCGCGATGCTCATCGGGGCGCAGGCCTACTTCGGCAACTTCGTGACCCCGCGCGTGCTGTCGGCGCTCCTGCTCGACAACGCGTACCTGCTGATCCTCGCGGTCGGCATGACCTTCGTCATCCTCACCGGCGGGATCGACCTCTCGGTCGGCGCGGTGATGGCGTTCACCGGGATGCTGGGTGCCAGCATGCTGAGCCAGGGGATGCCGGTGGCCCTCGTCATCCCGGTCATGCTGGTCCTCGGTGCCCTGATGGGCCTGTTCGTCGGGGTGCTCGTGCAGTACTTCGGGGTGCAGCCGTTCATCGCGTCGCTCGCGGCGATGTTCGCGGCCCGCGGGCTCGCGTTCATGGTGAGCCTCTCCTCGATCCGCGTCGAGGAGCCGGCGATCCTGTGGCTGCAGTCGACCCGCATGCAGGGTGGCCCGGGTAGCTTCTACATCACGCCGACCGGCATCCTCGCGCTCGTCGTGGTCGTCGTCGGCATCCTGATCCTGCAGTTCACGCGGTTCGGCCGGACGATCTACGCGATCGGCGGCAACGAGCAGTCGGCGCGCCTGATGGGTCTGCCGGTCGTGCGGACGAAGCTGCTCGCCTACGTCATCAGCGGGGTGTGTGCGGGACTCGCCGGCGTCGTCTTCACGGCGTACACCGGAGCGTCCTACCCCCTGAACGGCATCGGGACCGAGCTCGACACCATCGCCGCGGTGGTGATCGGCGGCACGCTGCTCACGGGCGGCAGCGGCTTCGTGCTCGGCTCCATGATCGGCGTCTTCGTCTACGGCACGATCAAGACGGCGATCTCGTTCCTCGGCGTCGACCAGTCCTGGACGCGCATCACGATCGGCGCGCTGCTGCTCGTCTTCGTCGTCGTGCAGCGGCTGCTGGTCGCGCGGACGTCGCGAACGTCGCGGTGAACCTCGGGGGAGGCTCGCCGCGGGCATGATGGTCCGTATGGATGCGCGCGAAGCAGCGGTCGCGCCGGTCGTGGACGTGACCGGCGCGACCGTCCGCTTCGGCGCCGAGACGGTGCTCGACGCGGTCGACTTCCGCCTGCTGCCGGGCGAGGTCCACTCGCTCATGGGCGAGAACGGCGCCGGCAAGTCGACGCTCATCAAGGCGATCACGGGCGCGCTCCGACCGGATGCCGGGACGATCCGCATCGGCGGAGAGCCGGTGCACTTCGCCTCGCCGGCCGATGCGCTCGCCGCCGGCGTCAGCGCGGTGTACCAGGAGATCGACCTCCTGCCGAACCTGTCGGTCGGCGAGAACGTCCTGCTGGGCCGCGAGAGCCGTCGATTCGGAGCGATCGACTGGCGCGAGACGCACCGCCGCGCGGGCGAGATCCTCGAGGGACTCGGCCTCGCCATCGATCCGCGCTCGCGGCTGTCGCGGCATTCCCTCGCGGTGCAGCAGCTCGTCGCCATCGCCCGCGCGATCTCGGTCGACGCGCGCGTCGTCGTGCTCGACGAGCCGACCTCGAGCCTCGATCTCGACGAGGTCGCCGAGCTCTTCCGCGTGATCCGCGAACTCACCTCGCGCGGCGTCGCGGTGCTGTTCGTGTCGCACTTCCTCGACCAGGTCTACGAGATCTGCGACCGCATCACGGTGCTCCGCGGCGGCCGCCGCATCGGCGAGTACGTGCCGACCGAGCTGCTGCGCGTCGACCTCGTGGAGAAGATGCTCGGCCGCGGCGCCGACGAGATCGACGTCCACCAGCGGGAGGATGCCGCGGCATCCGGCCCCGTCGCGCTCGCCGGACGCGACCTCGCCTCGGGGACCGGGCTGACCGGAGCGACCCTGACGATCGGCGAGGGCGAGGTCGTCGGGCTCGCGGGGCTGCTCGGCTCGGGGCGGAGCGAACTGGCGCGTGCGCTCACCGGCGTCGACCGTCCGGACGCGGGCGTCCTCGAGGTGCGCGGCACGCCGGCCGTCCTCGCGACCCCTCGCCGCGCGATCGGCCGGGGCATCGTGTACTCGTCGGAGAACCGCCGTACCGAGGGGATCATCGGCGAGCTGAGCGTGCAGGACAACATCACCCTCGCGCTGCAGGCCGATCGCGGCATCCTGCATCGCCTCAGTCGTGCGCGACGTCGCGAACTGGCGCTCAGCTGGATCGAGGCGCTCGACATCCGACCCGCCGACCCTGACCGGCCCGCGGGCACCCTGTCGGGCGGCAACCAGCAGAAGGTGCTGCTCGCCCGCCTGCTCGCGCTGTCGCCGCGGGTGCTGGTGCTCGACGAGCCCACCCGCGGCATCGACGTCGGCGCGAAGGTCGAGATCCAGCGGCTCGTCGCCGACCTCGCCGACAACGGCCTCTCGGTGCTGTTCATCTCCGCCGAGCTCGAAGAGGTGCTGCGGGTCTCGAACCGGATCGCGATCATGCGCGGCGGACGGCTCGTCGACACGATCCCCGCCGATTCGCTCACGGTCGATTCGCTGCTGGCGCTCGTCGCGCGGCCCGAGGACGAGTCGTGAGCGACGAGCGCGGCGCGAAGTCCGCGAACATCTTCGACGTCGCGCGCCTCGCGGGGGTCTCGCACCAGACCGTGTCGCGGGTGCTCAACGATCTGCCCAACGTCCGACCCGCCACCCGAGCCCGCGTCGAGCAGGCGATGGCGCAGCTGCGCTACAGCCCGTCGCCGGCGGCCCGCGCGCTCGTCACCAAGCGCACCCGGACCATCGGGCTGATCACGCCGGGCACGGCGGACTTCGGGCCGACGTCCATCGCGATGCACTTCAACGTCGCGGCGCGCGTCGAGCGGTACTCCGTCGACTCGGTCACATCGCCCGACACCGACCCGGCGAGCGTCCGCTCGGTCGTCGAGGGCCTCCTGCGCCAGCGCGTCGACGCGATCGTCCTGGTCGTGACCGACCTCGGCGTCCTCGAGGTCGTCCGCGGCCTCGACCTCGGAGTGCCGATGGTCGCCGCGGCGGCGACGCAGCGACGGCACCCGTCCCTCGTGTCGATCGACCAGTACCGCGGTGCGCGCTCGGCGGTCCGCCACCTCGCAGAACTGGCGCACCGACGCATCCTGCACATCGCAGGACCGGTGCGAAATCCGGACGCGGTCGAGCGCATCCGCGGGTGGCGGGACGAGCTCGCCGCGCACGGACTGTCCGCCGGTGAACCGGTGCACGGCGACTGGTCGGCCGCGAGCGGGTTCGAGATCGGCCGCACCCTCGCCGTCGAGCCGGGCGACGCCGTCTTCGTCGGCAACGACCACATGGCGATCGGGCTGCTGTCGGCCCTCCGGGCGCGGGGCCTGCGGGTGCCGGAGGACGTCGCAGTGGTCGGGTTCGACGACGTGCCCGAGGCGGCGTACCTGTCGCCGCCGCTGACGACCGTCAGGCAGGACTTCCGCGCGCTCGGAGAGCTCATGATGCAGAAGGTCCTGCTCGCGGTGGAGGAGCCCGACGGTCTCACCGAGGACACCCCGCTGCCCACGCACCTGATCGTGCGCGAGTCCTCGGGGCGCTGACGACTCAGGGGGTCGCGGGGACGACGGCGGGGGATGCCTCGCGTTCCCGCCCGCGCAGACGCGAGATCCACACCACGAAGGAGCCGACCGCGACGAAGGCGGCGGCGATACCCGCGACGTAGGCCCACACCCCGCCCCAGCCGGCGACGCCGTTCGGGTTGAGGAACGGGTAGGGGTACCAGAACGCGACCCCGAGCCGAGGGTCGGTGACGAACGGCCCCCGCAGCAGCGTGTAGGCGATCCATATGCTCGGCACGGCGAGGACGGCCAGCACCGACCGCCAGGGCAGCGCGCGGCGGGTGGGGGCGATGAGCAGGTCCAGCAGCAGGAACGCCGGAGCCACGACGTGCACGATCTCGTTCGCCCACGCGACGTGGTCGTCCGCGTTGTTCGGCAGGGGACGCAGCAGGATGTTGTAGACCACGCCCGTGATGAGGAGGCACGTGGTCGCCACCGCGAGTGCCAGCGCGATGCCTCGCGGCTCGCGCTGCTCGTGATACGGCCGCATCCAGAACCACACGACGGCAGCGAGCAGGGCGAGCGCGCCGATGATGTTCGACAGGATCGTGAAGAAGCTGAAGAAGTTCACGATCGTCGTGGCCGTGTCGCGGTCCGCAGCGATCGAGGCGCGGACGGTCGCGACGAACTGCCCCACCAGCGCCGCGATGATGGTGGCGGCCGCAAGCAGCCGCAGGACCGACCACACCGTCGGCCACGTTCGGGTACGCATGAGCGAACGATAGCGCGCGGAGCACCGTGCGGAGACGACGCCGTCAGCGTGGCTGCCGCGACGAGAATGGGCGGGTGGATGTCGGACAGCTGCAGGCGATCGTGCGCGACGAGGCGCTGGACTCGCCCGTGCTGTACGGAGTGGGCACGGTGGCGACGGACGCCGTCGTCCTCGCGCGCGACGATCACGGCGCATGGCGGGTATGGGTGTCCGACGAGCGGGGCGGGGCCATGGGCCGCACGCTGCGGGTGTTCGACACCGAGTCGGACGCCCTCGAGTACGTGCTGCAGAAACTCCGTCAGGTGATGCGCTCGCGCCGCTCGATCGAGGACTGGCGCCGCTGATGACCGCACGTCGGTGCCGCGCACCCGGCCCGATAGGATGGGGTGTAACCGTCCGATAACGGGGGAGAGCCCATGCCAGGCATCGTGATCGTCGGAGTGCAATGGGGAGACGAGGGCAAGGGCAAAGCCACCGACCTCCTGGGTGAGCGCACCGACTGGGTCGTCAAGTTCAACGGCGGCAACAACGCCGGCCACACCGTGGTGATCGGCGACGAGAAGTACGCCCTGCACCTGCTGCCCAGCGGCATCCTGTCGCCCGGCGTCAACGCCGTCATCGGCAACGGCGTCGTCATCGACCTCGAGGTGCTCTTCGCGGAGCTCGGCGCACTGCACGCCCGCGGTGTCGACGTCTCGCGCCTGAAGGTGAGCGCCAATGCGCACATCATCACGCAGTACCACCGCACGCTCGACAAGGTCACCGAACGCTTCCTCGGCAAGCGCATGATCGGCACGACCGGGCGCGGCATCGGCCCGACCTACGCCGACAAGATCAACCGCACCGGCATCCGCGTGCAGGACCTCTTCGACGAGAACATCCTGCGCCAGAAGGTCGAGGGCGCGCTGGACCAGAAGAACCACCTGCTGGTGAAGGTCTTCAACCGCCGGTCCATCACCGTCGACGAGGTCGTCGACGACCTGCTCTCGTACGCCGATCGCCTGCGCCCGATGGTGTGCGACACGGGCTTGCTGCTGAGCGATGCGCTGGACGCCGGCGACGTCGTCGTCTTCGAGGGCGGCCAGGCGACCATGCTCGACATCGACCACGGCACCTACCCGTTCGTGACCTCCTCCTCCGCGACGGCGGGCGGGGCTGCGACGGGATCGGGCGTCGGCCCGAACCGACTCGACCGCATCGTCGGCATCGTGAAGGCCTACACGACGCGCGTCGGCTCGGGTCCGTTCCCGACCGAGCTGTTCGACGAGAACGGCGATTTCCTGCGCTCGCGCGGGTTCGAATTCGGCACGACGACCGGCCGGCCGCGCCGCGTCGGCTGGTACGACGCGCCGATCACGCGCTACGCGACCCGCATCAACGGGATCACCGACCTCGTGCTCACCAAGCTCGACATCCTGACCGGATTGAAGGAGATCCCCGTCTGCGTCGCGTACGACGTCGACGGCGAGCGGTTCGACGAGGTCCCGGTCAACCAGACCGACTTCCACCACGCGACCCCGGTCCTCGAGCACTTCCCGGGATGGAGCGAGGACATCTCGACGGCCCGCACCTTCGAGGATCTGCCGCAGACGGCGCAGGACTACGTCCTCGCGCTCGAGAAGATGAGCGGTACACGCATCTCGGTCATCGGCGTCGGCCCGTCCCGCGACGCGGTCATCGTGCGCCACGACCTGCTCGACTGACCCGTGCGGTTCCTGCTCGGCGGGTACTCCGCCGACATGGATGGCTCGGCGACGGGCATCGGGCTGCTCGATGCCGGTGGCGTCGACTCGCCGCTGGCCGGCGGCCCGCTGGGGTTCGGCGGCGACGTCGTGGCGGCCGCATCGCCGTCGTGGGTCGCGGGGCATCCGATCCTCGACGTCGTCTATGCGGCGCTCGAGGGGCGAGGGGCGGTGCGCGCGTACCGCCGCTCCGGCGACCGCACCTTCGTGCCGCTCGGTGACGAGGTCGCGGTCGGTGACAGCCCGTGCCACGTCCTGGCGCTGGCCGACCGGCTGATCGTGTCCTGCTACGGCGACGGCGCGGTCGTGCAGGTCGCGCTGGCCGCCGACGGGCGCCCCGTCCGGGCGTGGTCGTGGACGGCGGCCGATGAGCCGGTGCTCGACGACGCCGCCGCTGTCCGCGCCCTTCGCGCCGTGGCGGGGGAGGAGTTCGCGCACCTCCTTCCGGAGGTGGACGAGGCGCCGAAGACGGATGCCGTCGCCGGCCGTCCGTCGCATGCCCACCAGGCGGCCGCGCTGCCGGGTGGCATCATCGCGACGACCGACCTGGGCCTCGACCTCGTGCGGTTCTGGCGCGACGGTCGGGAGCGCCAGCGCCTCGCACTGCCGCCGGGCACCGGTCCGCGCCACATGCGGTGGCACCCGAGCGGTCACCTTTACGTCCTGACCGAGTACAGCGACGAGGTCTTCGCCCTCGCTCCCGACGCCGAAGGTCGATTCCGCATGGTCGGCGGCGCGCAGGTGGGCGTCCTGCCGGACGACCGTGCGGCGGAGCTGGCGATGTCGCATGACGCGGAGTTCCTGTACGCGGGGCTGCGCGGGAGCGACACGATCGCAGTGGTGCGCGTCCGCGGGGCCGGTGAGACGTTGCAGCCGGTGGCGCTCGCCGAAACGGGAACGCGCGTGCCGCGCCACCACGTCGTGGTCCGGGACACGCTGCTCGTCGCCGGTCAGCAGGCCGACGAGGTGGTGTCGCTTCCGCTCGACCTGCGGACCGGCGCCCCTGGCCGCGTGCGGCACCGCACAGCGGCGCCGACGCCGACCATGCTGCTGCCGTTCCCGAGCCGATGAGCCGGCACTTCGACGACGAGCAGCGCGACGCGCTGGCTGCGCTGTTCCGCCACGCCCTCATGGTCACGGAGGGCGGAGCGCCCGGTGCGAGCACACGGGCTGCGGAGGGCGCGCTGGCCGACCTCGATGATGCGGTCGCCGACGCGATCGGACGGGGCGCGGATGCCCATGACGTCGCAGTCTCGTTCGGCCTCATCCTCGGCCTGGCCGAAGAGGTGGTCGCAGGCGACGTGCGCGCGTCGCAGATCGTGCGACGGCGCGCCCAGCCCGATCCTCGTCACCAGTTCCGTGATCGTCAGGCGGCGCGTGAGGCCGCTGATCCCGAGCTGATGGGCACGCCGGCAAGGACGTCGCCGTACCGCTGCCCGACCTGCGGCGATCCGCTGCGGTTCGAGATCCTCGACGACGAGCGGTTCGTCGTCGCGTGGTCGTGCCTGTCGTGCGGCGCCGTCCGGACGACCGAGCCGGGGTGAGCCGGATCGCCGCGATACCCTCGGTTCTGGAGGAATCATGACCGACCCGAACGCCCAGCTCCAGACCCTGCGCTCCAGCATCGACAACATCGACGCGGCGCTCGTCTTCATGCTCGCCGAGCGGTTCCGCTGCACGAAGCAGGTCGGCGTCCTCAAAGCCGAATACGGGATGCCGGCATCCGACCCCTCGCGGGAAGAGCAGCAGACCGCGCGCCTGCGCCGCCTCGCCGCGGAGGCGGACCTCGACCCCGAGTTCGCCGAGAAGTGGTTCAACTTCGTGGTTGCCGAGGTCATCCGCCATCACACAGAGGCAGCCGAAGAGCGCTGAGCCTCTCCGCCGTCAGCGGATGCAATGGATCCGCGGCGACACGCCGGGGGAGAGGCGCATGCCGCGGCGCGCCGCGCGGCATCCATTGCAATCACGGACGCGGTCGCCCTCAGGCCGGCCGCACCCGCAGCCAGCGGAAGCCGTGCGCCGGCAGTTCGAGCCCGCCCGACAGGTCGACCGACGACCCGTCCACGACGTCCGTCGCCGCCGACTCGAATCCCGACAGCGTCACGCGGTCGATCGTCACGGCGTGGTCCCCGACGTTCGCGAGCACGACCACCGTGCCCGCGCCGATCCGCTGGAAGCCCACGACCGACGGATGCGGGGTGTGGAACGGCGTCAGCGGGTTGCCGGCGAACTCCGGCGTCCGCCGCCGAGCGTCGATCAGCGCCACCAGGCGGGTGTGGATGCGGCCCGCCACCGTGGTCGTGTCGTGCCGCGACGCGAACGCCGCAGGATCGGCTTCGGGCCGGTGCACCCATCTGCTGTCGCCCGCCTTTGCCGGGTCGTCCCGGTAGCCGTAATCATTCAGCTGGCCGAGTTCGTCACCGAGGTAGAGCAGCGGGATGCCACCGGTCGACAGCGCGAGCGCGTGCGCCAGGACGACGCGGTCCTCGCCGCCGGGATCGCCCGCCTCGACGCCGGCGAGCGACGCGGTCGTGCCGGTCACGCGGGCATCGCCGGTCTTCGGGTTCTCCTGGAACGGCACCCCGCGCGAGAACGTGCCCGGGAACCGGCCCACGTAGAAGTCGTTCAGGAACCGCCGGTGGGAGTAGCCGTCGATGCCGAGGGCTGCGGCATCCTCATCGGCGAAGGTCCAGCCGATGTCGTCGTGGCTGCGGACGTAGTTGACCCACGCGGTGCCGGGCGGGAGGTCGTGGCGCTCGTCGAGCGCCTTCTGCAGCAGCCTGCCGTCGCGGGTCGCGAGGGCCTCCCAGCCGAGCGCCATCTGCAGCGGGTTGTAAGAGAGCTGGCACTCGTCGGTCGAGATGTAGGTGACCACTTCGTCGGGGTGGACGATCGCCTCGGACTTGAACAGCACTGACGGGGCGCCGAGCTTCAGCACCTGATTGAACGCCCGCAGCAGCAGGTGCGCCTCGGGCAGCGACTCGCACGTCGTGCCGAGTCGCTTCCAGATGAAGGCGACGGCATCCATCCGCAGCACCTCGACGCCCTGGTTGGCGAGGAACAGCATCTCGCCGGCCATCGCACGGAAGACCGCAGGGTTCGCATAGTTCAGGTCCCACTGGAAGTGGTAGAACGTCGCCCAGATCCAGCGCCCGTCGGGCAGCTGCACGAACGACCCGGGGTGGTCGTCGGGGAAGATCTCGCGGACGGTCTGCTCATAGCGGTCGGGCATCGTGCGGTCGGGGAAGATCAGGTAGAAGTCCTCGTACCCCGGCTCGCCCGCGACCGCCTTCCGCGCCCACTCGTGCTCGTTGCTCGTGTGGTTGAAGATGAAGTCCACGACGAGCGAGATGCCCGCCTCGCGCAGGTCGGTGGCCAGCTCCGCCAGGTCCGCCATCGTGCCCAGACGCCGGTCCACCTCGCGGTAGCTCGACACCGCGTACCCGCCGTCGTTGTTGCCCTCGGGGGAGGCGAACAGCGGCATGAGGTGCAGGTAGGTGAGTCCCAGTTCCTGGAATGAGGGGATGCGATCCCGGATGCCGCGCAGCGAACCCGCATAGCGGTCGACGTAGCAGACGCCCCCCAGCATCCGCTCCGACAGGTACCACTCCGGATCGGTCGATCGACGGGCATCGAGCGCCTTCAAGCTCTGCGGCCGGTCCCGCCACGCTCCCGCGGCCGAACCGACGACGGCGGCCAGCGCCTCCCGGCCGTCGTCGCGGTCGCCGTACAGCTCGAGGAACAGGCCGTGGAGCACGGGGAACACCTCGTCGAAGCGCTCCCGGAATCCGGCATCCATTCCGCCCAGCTCGGCATCTGCGGCCGCTTCGGCGGCGCGGACGTCGGCGGAGGCTTCGGATTCCAGACGTGCCATGGCGCTCTCCGCTTCGGTTCGGTGGGTCCGAATCGTACCGCGGCCGAGGACCGCTCACGCGATCCCCGGCCGCTGCCGTTCCCCACCTCAGGCGATGGCGCGGCGCAGCATCCCGTACGAGATCGCCGCCAGGACCGCCGAGCCCAGCAGCATCGACCCCGTGAGGGCGATGGGCGTGAGCGAGCCGAACCAGGTCAGCACCGGCTGCCAGGCGTCGAGCTGACCGATCAGCCACATCGCGGCCACCAGCAGCAGCGCGATGGCGACGATGACGAGCGTCATGACGACGTTGGTCCACCGCTTGTAGATCGTCGCGAAGCAGAAGCCGACGACGAAGAACAGGAAGGCGAGGGTGAAGAAGAAGAGCCCGGCGACGAGCGGGCCCTGCGACCACACCCACGTCAGACGGAACATGTAGCCGTTCATGCCCCAGCCGTTCGTAGCCTCCTCGATGAACCCACCGATGACGAAGAGCACGGCGAGGCCGAGCGAGGTCAGCGCTGCGGTGAGGAGCGTCCCGAGGTAGAACTCCCGTCGGGTCACGCTCATCGCCTGCGAGAACGGGAACGTGAGCGTCAGTGCCTGCACACCCACGGCGAGGAAGTACCACAGCGGCGCCTGCGCCCCGCCGCCGAACATCGTGGTCTCGACGCCGTTGCTGGAGATGAGACCGAAGATGGCGAGGCTGATGACGACGGTGCCGCCGAGCACGATGAGCGGCACCCAGATGTAGGTGGCGCGGTTCACGAGCTGCATGCGGACGACGTTGAGGGTGCGGTTCATCGGAGTGCTCCTTCGTCGGTCTTGGCGGAGTTCTGGGTCTGCCGCACGATGAGCTGCTGCAGCGAGACGGGGGTGACGTCGAGACCGGATGCCGCCAGTTCGGCGCGGTCCGCCCGGGTCAGGACGCCGACGACAGTGGCGCTCGTCACGCGGCCGAGGCTCTCGCGGTGGATCACCTCGCGGTCGGCGACGAACGCCTCGACGGCCGCGCTCTCGCCGACGATGGTCGCCGCACGGTCCCGCACGGACTCGGTGTCCTCGTCCATGACGATGCGTCCGCCGTCGATGACGATGACCTTCTCAAGCAGGTTCGACACCTCGTCGATGAGGTGGCTCGAGAGGATGATCGTGCGCGGGTGCTCTGCGTAGTCCTCGAGGAGGCGGTCGTAGAAGATCTGGCGCGCGACGGCATCCAACCCCAGGTACGGCTCGTCGAAGAAGGTGACCTCGGCACGGGCCGCGATGCCGATGATGACGCCCACTGCCGACAGCTGTCCTCGAGAGAGCTTCTTGATGCGGGTCTTCACCGGAAGCCGGAACTCCCTGACGAGCTTGTCCGCCAGCGGCTGGTCCCAGTGCGGGTAGAACAGCCGCGCGATGCGGAAGGCGTGCAGCGGCGTGGCGTCGTCCGGGTACTTCTGGCTCTCGCGGACGAAGCACATGCGGCTGAGGACGGCGGCGTTCTCGTAGGGGGACTCCCCGAAGACGCGGACGTCGCCCGCGGTGGGGAAGTTCTGCGCCGTCAGGATCGACATGACGGTGGTCTTGCCGGCGCCGTTGCGGCCGAGGAGGCCGTAGATCGAGTCGCGCTCGATGGTGAACGAGATGTCGTCCACGGCGGTGGTGTCGCGGTAACGCTTGGTGAGGTTCTTCACCTCGATGACGGCGGTCATCGTGCGGTTCCTTTCGCTCTGGATGCGGTGGCACGCTCCGCCAGCAGGCGGGCGAGGTCGTCGGGGCCGAGGCCGAGTTTTCGTGCCTCGGCGATGAGGGGGTCGAGGTAGCGGTCGGCGAATGCCGAACGCCGCTCGGTGAGCAGGAGCTCGCGGGCGCCGTCGGCGACGAACATGCCGATGCCGCGGCGCTTGACCAGCACGCCCTTGTCGGTGAGCATCGTGATCCCCTTCGCTGCGGTGGCCGGGTTGATGCGATGGAACGCGGCGAGCTCGTTCGTCGACGGCGCCTGGTCCTGTTCGGACAGACTCCCGTCGATGATCGAGTCCTCGATGCTCTCCGCGATCTGCAGGAAGAGCGGACGTCCTTCGTCGACCATTCCGACTCCGCACTGTTCGTTGGTTAGTTACATGAGTAGGTAACCACTGAACCTCGAATCCGTCAAGAGTCCCACTGCAGCCGGACCCGACGTGCGCGCGCGCGATAGTCGTCGGGCGGCGTTCATGCAAGTCGATGGATCGATTTGATCCGCGTCAACGATTGTCGTTACCGTCGTGGGCGGGCATGGTGCCCTCGACGACCAGTCCGCGGCTGTTCGACCCGCCTTCCCGAGGCGGCGACGCACAGACGTATGGTCGGCGGTCTGGGCGACGATCCCGATGTTCGTCGCCGAAGCTTCGCACTCGAGTGGATGACGCTCGTGCGGATGCCGGTGATCGCCACCCGGGCGCTACCGATGCGGACGCGTGCGCGCCCGCCGAGGGAAGCACGTGACAACTGCCGCTGTCGAAGCGAAGAACCTGTTCAAAGTCTTCGGACGCAATCCCGGGCAGGCGGTGAAGCGCCTCCAGTCCGGGGAGTCCCGCGATCGGGTCCGCGATGCTGGCACCGCCGCCGTCATCGACGCGAGCTTCCGCGTCGAGAAGGGCGAGATCTTCGTCATCATGGGCCTGTCGGGCTCGGGCAAGTCGACGATCATCCGCATGCTCAACGGCCTGCACGACGCGACCGGGGGAGAGGTCCTGGTCCACGGCGAGCCGATCACCGGCATCCCCGCCTCGAAACTGCGCGGCATCCGTCGCGAGCGCATCGCGATGGTGTTCCAGCACTTCGCGCTGCTGCCGCACCGCACGGTCGCCGCCAACGTCGCCTACCCGCTCGAGCTGCAGGGCGCCCCCAAGGCCGAGCGTCTCGCGAAGGCGGAGGAGATCCTCGCGCTCGTGGGCCTCGAGGGCTGGGGCGACAAGCTGCCGTCCGCGCTCTCGGGCGGCATGCAGCAGCGCGTCGGCATCGCCCGCGCGCTCGCCGCCGACACCGACATCCTCTTGATGGACGAGGCGTTCAGTGCGCTCGACCCGCTCATCCGTCGCGAGATGCAGGAGCAGTTGCTCGAACTGCAGCAGAAGCTGCAGAAGACGATCGTCTTCATCACCCATGACCTGAACGAGGCGATGTTCCTGGGCGACCGGATCGCGGTCATGCGCGACGGCCGCATCGTCCAGATCGGCACGCCCGAGGACATCCTGACCGACCCCGCCAACGACTACGTCGAGCAGTTCGTCCAGGACGTCGACCGCGCCCGCGTGCTGACCGCCGCGAACGTCATGGAGCGTCCCGGCTCGGTGTCGGTGACGGATGCCGCCGGCCCCCGCACGGCCCTGCGCACCATGCGCGACGCCCGCATGGCCGCCGTCTATGTGACCGACCGCAGCCGCACCCTCGTCGGCATGATCACCGACCGCGACGCCCTGAAGCTCGTCCGTCGCGGCGAGAGCTCGCTCGCGTCGATGCTGCGGCCCGTGCCGCAGGCCGTCGGCCGCGACGACGTGCTCATGGACCTGTTCGTCCCCGCTGCCGAGTCGCCGCTGCCGCTCGCGGTGACGGATGCCGATGGCCGCCTCGTCGGCGTCATCCCGCGGATCACGCTGCTCACCGCCCTCGGCCCCCAGACCACTGAGACGACTGAGATCCCGGTCATCCTCGACCCGGTGCCGGGCGCCGTGATCGACGAGGCGTTGGCAGGTGCCGCCGACGGAGCAGCGGCATCCGAGAAGGAGGAGGTGCGCTGATGGACGGGTTCCGCATCCCGATCGGCGAGTGGGCGGACGCCGGCGTCGATTGGATCCGTGACAACCTGGGCTGGCTGCTGTCGGCCGTCTCGACGGCTGTCGGCTGGCTGGTCGACACCCTCGCCGACGTCCTGCTGAGCCTGCCGATCGTCGCCGTCATCGCGATCCTCGCAGCCCTGGCGTGGGTGTTCCGCTCGTGGCGCTTCGCGCTCGGGACGGTCGTCAGCTTCGTCCTGATCCTCGCGGTCGGCCAGTGGGTGACCTCCATGCAGACGCTCGCGCTGGTCCTCATCGCCGCGCTCATCGCGGTCGTCATCGCCGTGCCGGTCGGCATCGCGACGGCGCGCAACGACCGGCTGAGCGCCGCCGTGCGTCCGATCCTCGACCTCATGCAGAGCATGCCGGCGTTCGTGTACCTGATCCCGGCGATCGTGTTCTTCAGCATCGGCGTCGTCCCGGGCGTCGTCGCGACGGTCATCTTCGCCCTTCCCCCGGGCGTGCGACTCACCGAGCTCGGCATCCGCGGAGTGGACTCCGAGACGGTCGAGGCCGGGCACGCGTTCGGCGCGACCCCCGGGCAGATCCTGCGCGGTGTGCAGCTGCCGCTGGCCATGCCCAGCATCATGGCCGGGGTCAACCAGCTGATCATGCTCGCCCTGTCGATGGCGGTCATCGCGGGCATCGCCGGCGCCGACGGGCTCGGCAAGGAGATCGTGCAGGCGATGTCGACCGTCGACATCGCGAAGGGCGTCGAAGCCGGCCTCAGCGTCGTCATCCTCGCCGTGTACCTCGATCGGCTGACCGGCGCCCTCGGAGACCTGAAGGGTCAGCGCAGCTCGCTGCTCGGGGCGGTCTCGCGTCGGCGCGGTGGCGCGAAGGACGGCGCGACGACTGCCGCGACCCCGGCGCAGGACGCCGCGGCCGCGGCCGAGCGCGAGACGGCGTCGCCCCGGCGCGCGCCCATCTCCACCGGGGCCTGACCCCCACAGACGTGCGGCCTCGGGCCGCACGGTCCGGATGCACCCGGACCTGCACGATACGGAACCAGCAATCACATACGGAAGGCACACGATGAACAAGCGACACTTCACCGGTCTCGTGGCGCTCGGCGCCGCGGCATCCCTCGCCCTCGCCGGCTGCGCGAGCGGCAACCAGGCCGAAGGCGGCTCGAACGAGGGCGGCGACGGCGACCTCGGCACCATCACGCTCGGCTTCCTGCCGTCGTGGACCGACGGCCTCAGCACGGCGTACCTGCTCGAGGACCAGCTCGAGAAGATCGGCTACACGGTCGAGATGCAGGAGCTCACCGAGGCGGGGCCGCTCTACGCCGGCCTCGCACAGGGCGACGTCGACATCTACCCGTCGGCATGGCCGGAGCTCACCCACAAGTCCTACATGGAGAAGTACGGCGACCAGATCGAGGACCTCGGGGCGTACTACGGCAACGCGAAGCTGACGATCGCCGTCCCCGAGTACGTCGACATCGACTCGATCGAGGACCTCGCCGACAACGCCGACCGCTTCGACGGCACCGTCTTCGGCATCGAGCCGGGAGCGGGCCTCACCGCCCAGACGCAGGACTCGATGATCCCCGAGTACGGCCTCGACGGCACGTACGAGCTGAAGACCTCGTCGACCGCGGCGATGCTCACCGAGCTCGACAGCGCGATCGCCGCCGAACGCGACATCGTCGTGACTTCGTGGCGTCCCTTCTGGGCCAACGAGGCGTACGGCCTGAAGGACCTCGAGGACCCGCGCGGCGCGATGGGCGAGGCCGAGGCGCTCCACTTCCTCGGCACCGCCGGGTTCGCCGAGGAGTTCCCCGAGGCTGCTGAGTACATCGCGGGCATCTCGCTGGACGACGAGCAGTACGCGTCGCTCGAGGACACCGTCGTGAACGAGTTCGGCGAGGGCAAGGAGGCCGACGCGATCGACGAGTGGATCGCGGCCCACACCGACGCGTACGACACCCTCATCGCGGACTGACCGCGGGCGTTCGACGGGGATCCGGCTGCGGCCGGGTCCCCGTTGTGCTGCGATCGGGGGATGCACCGTGTCGCCGCACTCACCTCGGCAGGTCGCCTCTCGTGGATCGCATCGGCGGAGGGACGCTGCTCGTCGTCGGCGCGGTGGTCACCGCGGTGGCCGGCGCCCTGGTCGTCGTCTACGCCCGGGAGCGGATCAGCGTGCGGGCGCCGGAGGTTCCGTCGACGGGCGCTCGGTGAGCGGCTGCGCCACCTTCTTCTCGAGCACCTCGACGGCCTCGTCCGACAGGGCGATGAGGCCGTCGATCTCCTCGCGCACGCGCTGATACGCCAGGTGCCGCTCCGCCGGTGTGGCCGCGTCGTCCGTCGCGACGGCGAGCATGCGGGATGCCGTGGCGAGCCGCTTCCGCTCGGCATCGGTCAGTCCCGAGTCCCGCACCCGCCGCGCCTCGCGCTCGGCGAGGTCGAAGGCGACCTCGAAGTCGGTGACGGCACGGCGGTACTCCGTCACCTGTTCGGCCGACGGCTTCACCCCGTCGGCCGGCTTCGCACGGTCGGCGACCTTCTTCGCGCGGAGGAACCCCGCGGTCAGCGGGTCGCGCCCGTCGCTCATCGACGGGAAGGCGATGAGCTTGGCGACGTCGAGCTCGTAGTCGAGCCAACGGTGGGTGACCTCGTCGTGGACGGCGCGGAGGTCGTCGAGCTGGTCGGTGAGGGACTGCGACGGCGCCTCGATCTCTGCGGCCGAGGCCGACCCGACACCGCGTTTCGCGGCGGCGCGCGCCGTGGTGAGCTCGGCTTTCGCCTTCATGATCTCGAGTCGCTGCTTGTGGCGGCGCTTGGACGCGGCAGCCCAGGAGCCACTTGCGGCCGAGGCGAGTCCGAACAGCGGGAAGACGAGCCACCAGTAGCTGCTCGCGAAAGCCCAGAACCCGTCCACCCGCTCCACCTTACGGGCGAGGCTGGTCGCGGTCACGACCGTCGCGCCGCGAGCGATAGGCGTCGAGAGCGGATGCCGCACCCTCCGCGGCTCGCGTCAGCCCGTCGACCGAGCGGGCCAGCGCCTCGGTCGCGACCACCGTCCACCGCTGGGTGAGCGGCGGATCGTTCGGGACGCCCTCCGGGCGGTGGCCGGCGAGGCGCCACGCCTCCTGCTCGGCGGCGTCGAAGGCCCGGCGGACCGCGTCGACCGCGGACCGATAGGCCGCGAACTCGTCGGGGCTGGTCTTCGCCAGGGCGGATGCCGGGCGCAGCTCACGGGCGATGCCTTCGAGGCGGAGGAACTCGCTCGTCGCCGGGACCCGGGCGTCGCTCAGCGCGGGGAACGCGAGGCGGCGCGCGGCATCCGTCTCGTACTCCATCCAGCGCGCAGCGACCGCGTCGTGCGAGGCCATCAGGCGGGCGAGCGGGAGGTGCTGCGGGTCGGTGCCGCGGGCGGGCACGGCGGCACGCTCAGCGCCGACGCGCGCGCGGGCGACGCGGATGGTCGCGGTGGCCGACGCCTTGGCGCGCTGCGCGTCGTCGAGCGCGCGTCGCGCGAGTCGGACGTCCTCGGGCCGGACCCGACCTGCGGCCCGTTCGGCCTCCATCCGGGTCAGCTCGGCCTGCGCGACGCGGGCGGCGGCTCGGGCTCCGATCGCGTCGGAGCGGGCCTGCTGCAACTCGCGCTGCGCGGCGTGCAGTCCCAGGCGCCGGGCACGGGTGGACCGACCACGGCGCACGCCGACGAATCCGACCGCGCCGGCTCCGGCTGCGGCGGGCGCCACCCACCAGAACTCCGCCACCGCGGCCCCGATCGCGACGACCCAGAGCTGCATGCGGCAATGCTATCCGCGCTCGGTGACAGTGTTCTCAGGAGCGCACGACGGATGCGGCTGAGAACCGGGTGACGACCCCCGGGTGGCCGGCCGGCATCGCGAGCACCGAATCCGGCGCCCGGCCCGCGAGATCCGGAAATCCGGCATCCGCGAGCAGGCCGTCGTCGAGGCGCTCGAGCTCGGCTCGCACCAGCGGCCACGGCTCGTGCTCGTTCGCTGCCCAGATCGTGCGGCCCAGGTGCCGCTCGTGAAAGCCCCATCGGGCCGTGAGGAACCGGCTCAGCTCGTCGTCGACGACTTGCGTCCCCGGGACGACGCGGATGCGGGTGCGCACGCGGTCGCCGAACCCGGGATGCCGTCGCGACGCGTACTCGAGCGCGCCGCCGTCGGTGCGGACCGCGGCCTTCGCCCATCGGTAGGGCAACCCGAACACGGCGCGTGCGCCGAGGACCGGGAGCAGGTGCTCGGCCTCGAGTGTCTGGAAGACGACGCCGCGGCGGCCGTCGGCATCCCTCGCGTACGTCCGCACGTTGATCTCGACGAACCGGCCGACGAACGGGACCGGAGGGAGTGGGAGGAAGCGGAACTCGCTCAGGACGAACGGGATGAGGCCGACCCACGCCGACCCGTCGAACACGTCGGGCTCGGTCCCGGGTGGCAGGAGCGGCGCGACCCGCGCCGGGTCGACGCGCCAGTGCAGGAAGCACGCGCCGCTCCAGCGCTGCTGCAGCACCGCGCGACCCGGGAGGGCAGGCGCGGTGGCATCCATGCCGCGGGTCAGCCGAACAGCAGGGTGAGGACGGTCGCGCCGCCGCCCACCAGCACCATCGACACGATGACCGTCCAGGCGATCACCTTGGTGCGGGCGCGCTTGCGCCCGATGAACTCGGCGTACTCCGGATCGTCGCTCACGCGGGCACCTCGTCGACGATCGCGCCGAAGGCCTCCGGCAGCGTCGCCTTCGAGATGCGGCGCAGCTCGGGCACCGGGATCGAGAAGACGTCCTGCACCTCGAGCGCCGGCTGCTCTCCTGCGGGTGCCGAGTCGGTCACGCCGATGCGGAGGACCGGGTAGCCGCGCCCCTCGCAGAGGCCACGGAACTTCACGTCCTCCTCGCGGGGCACCGACACGATGACGCGGCCGGTCGACTCGCTGAACAGGGCGGTCGCGGCATCGACCCCGTCGCGCTCCATGATCTCGCGCAGCCACACGCGGGCGCCGACGCCGAAGCGCATCGTCGCCTCGGCGAGGGCCTGGCCGAGACCGCCGGCCGACAGGTCGTGCGCGCTCGAGACGAGCATCTCGTCGCGGGCGGCCTGCAGGAGACCGGCGAGGGTCTTCTCGCCGGCGAGGTCGACCTTCGGCGGGCGGCCGCCGAGGTGGTCGTGCACGGTGCCGGCCCACGCCGAGCCGTCGAGCTCGGTCGAGGTCGTGCCGAGCAGGTAGATGTTCTCGCCGGCGTCCTGCCAACCGCTCGGGATGCGGCGGGCGACGTCGTCGATGATGCCCAGCACGCCGACGACCGGGGTCGGGAAGATCGGCTGGTCGCCGGTCTGGTTGTAGAAGCTGACGTTGCCGCCGGTGACCGGGACGCCGAGCTCGAGGCACGCGTCGGCGAGGCCGTCGACGGCCTGGCCGAACTGCCACATCACCTCAGGGTTCTCGGGACTGCCGAAGTTGAGGCAGTCGGTGACGGCGGTCGGCTGCGCGCCGGTGACGGCGACGTTGCGGTAGGCCTCGGCGAGGGCGAGCTGCGCGCCGGCGTACGGGTCGAGCTGGCAGTAGCGGCCGTTGCAGTCGGTCGCGATGGCGAAGCCGAGGCCGGACTCCTCGTCGACGCGGATCATGCCCGCGTCGTCGGGGAAGCTGAGCGCGGTGTTGCCCATGACGTAGTAGTCGTACTGGTTGGTGATCCACGACGTGTCGGCGAGATTCGCGCTGCCGAGCAACTGCAGGAACTGCTCGCGCAGGACCTCCGGGGCGTCGCTGCGCTCGAGGTGCGCGGCCGAGTCGTCGCGCAGCGCGTCGATCCAGGTCGGGTAGGCGACGGGGCGCTCGTAGACGGGGCCGTCGACCGCGACGGTCGAGGGGTCGACGTCGACGATCTGCTCGCCGTGCCAGAAGATCTGCAGGCGGCCGTCACCGGTGACCTCGCCGAGGACACTCGTCTCGACATCCCACTTCTGCACGACCGCGAGGAACGCGTCGAGCTTCTCGGGCGCGACGATCGCCATCATGCGCTCCTGGCTCTCGCTCATGAGGATCTCCTCGGGCGTGAGCGACGGGTCGCGCAGCAGCACCTTCTCGAGGTCGACCTTCATGCCCGAGCCGCCGTTGGCGGCGAGCTCGCTCGTGGCGCACGAGATGCCCGCGGCGCCGAGGTCCTGGATCGCCTCGACGAGCTCGCCCTGGTACAGCTCGAGGCAGCACTCGATGAGCACCTTCTCGGCGAACGGGTCGCCGACCTGCACAGCGGGGCGCTTGGTCGGGCCGCCGTCGGCGAACGTGTCGGAGGCGAGGATCGAGGCACCGCCGATGCCGTCGCCGCCCGTGCGGGCACCGAAGAGGACGACCTTGTTGCCGGCGCCGGTGGCGTTGGCGAGCTTGATGTCCTCGTGGCGGAGGACGCCGACCGCGAGGGCGTTCACGAGCGGGTTGCCCTGGTAGACCTTGTCGAAGACGGTCTCGCCGCCGATGTTCGGCAGGCCGAGGCAGTTGCCGTAGAAGCTGATGCCGCTGACGACGCCGTGCACGACGCGGGCGGTGTCGGGGTCGTCGATGGCGCCGAAGCGCAGCTGGTCCATGACGGCGACGGGGCGCGCGCCCATGGAGATGATGTCGCGGACGATGCCGCCGACGCCCGTCGCGGCGCCCTGGAACGGCTCGATGTAGCTCGGGTGGTTGTGCGACTCGACCTTGAAGGTGACGGCCCAGCCCTCGCCGACGTCGACGACGCCGGCGTTCTGGCCCATGCCGACCATGAGCCGTTCCTTCATCTGGTCCGAGACCTTGTCGCCGAAGCGGCGCAGGTAGATCTTCGAGGACTTGTAGGAGCAGTGCTCGCTCCACATGACGGAGTACATCGCCAGCTCGCCCGAGGTGGGGCGGCGCCCGAGGATCTTGCGGATACGGTCGTACTCGTCGGGCTTCAGGCCGAGCGCGGCGAAGGGCTGTTCCCTCTCCGGCGTGGCGATGGCGTTCTCGACGGTGTCGGCGACGGAGGGAGTGGTTGGGGTGCTCACGCGGCTGGGCTCCAAGGCTGAGGGATGCCGGGGGTCGCCATCATCCTATCGGCGGGCCACCGGCATCCCACCCCTGTCGGCTACGCTGGCGCCGTCACCTCGGCGCGCACTCCCGGGGGACCACATGTCGACACGCGCGAGGCGAGCGGGGTTGCTCGGCGCAGCGGGGCTGCTCCTCGCGGCGCCAGTGCTGGTCGGGTGCAGCGAGGCGATCTTCTACGAGATGTCCGGGATGGTCTACCGCGACGCGTCGGGCGAGATCACCGTGGGTGGCGAGCTCGACGTGTACGACCTCGAGGTCGGGGACTGCTTCGACGAGTCGAGCGAGTCCGATCCGGACGTTCCCGAGGACTCCGTGTCCAGCGTCGCCGCGATCCCCTGCGACGACCCGCACACGTATGAGGTGTACCACGTGTTCACGCTGCCGAACGGGGAGTATCCGGGCGACGACGCGGTGGCCGCCGAAGCCGAGGAGGGCTGCCTCAACGAGTTCGGCGTATTCGTCAGAGCCCCCTACGAGGATTCGCCCCTCGAGTTCTCGTACTACGTGCCCGCCGAGGGCGGCTGGGACGGGACCGACCGCGATCGGACGATCCAGTGTCTCCTCGGCAGCGACGGCGTTTCCGTGACGGGGACCGCGGAGGACAGCGGCCGTCAGGCTTCGTAGGGGTCTTCGTCGGGGCTCTCGCCCGGGTCGACCGGACCCGATTCGACGACGCCGATGCCGACCGCGTGATGGCTGGGCTCCCCGTCCTGCTGCGGGGGTGCCTTCGGCTCTTCGCCGGGCTCCTTCGCGACGCTCGGCTCCTCGAGCTCGTCGGTGTCGGGCATCTCCTCGGGGTCGGCGTGCTCCGCGCCCTCGGTGGTGTCGGTGCCTTCGGTGGATTCGGTGGCGTCGGTGCCTTCGTCTTCGGCCATGGTGGCTCCCTTCGGTCAGATGCCCACTCTCGTGGTGGGGAGCTGATGCGGCGACGGTCTTGACGGCCCTCGTGTCGGGCGGTAGCCCTACGATGGCGGGGTGGATCCGGTCGGGAGGTTGCGCGAACGGCGGGCCGAGCTCGAGTCGCTGCTCGCCCGGCTCGACGACGACGATGCCGACCTCCGGAATGACCGGGCCGATGCCAACGCCGATGACGAGCACGACCCCGAGGGGTCCACGCTCTCGGGTGAATGGCAACGCGTCGAGGCGCTGCGGATCTCGACGCGCGATGAGCTGGCGCAGGTCGCGACCGCCCTGTCGCGGGTCGACGCAGGCACGTATGGCGTGTGCGAGCGGTGCGGCACACCCATCCCCGACGCGCGGCTCGAGGTCCGTCCGCAGGCGACGACCTGTGTCGCGTGCGCGTCGGTCGCCTGAGCTTCTCCTCGGTCGTGTGCGCCCCGCGTGGCGGTCGCGTGTGCTGCGCGTGTGCTGCGCGTGAGCTGCGCGCGAGTCGGTCGGGGGCCGGATTCGCCAGCCTCACGGTCGGGTTCACTCAAAGCCGCTGCGGGTGTTCGCGGTGACGGCCTGCGCCCGCGCCTGCGCCGAGCGGCCAGCCGCGGCCAGCGCGCGCAGCTCCGCGATCTGCATGCGGGCGAGGCCGAGACTGACCTCGCCGGCGTCAGCGATGATCCCCGCCAGCGTGGCGAAATGGTCGTCGCCATCTGGGGTTTCCACCGCATCCGTCATACCCCGATTGCAGCAGCAACCTCCGACATCCACCCCGCCGAAACCGCCCCCGAACGGCCGGTTTCCACAGGCCGAAGATGAGACTCACCTCACCCACGCGTCCGACGGAGATCACCGAATTCGGAGGAACGCGCCGGAGTCGGATCAGAACGCCCCGACCGATCCGAATCCGATGACATCCTCCGAATCCGGTGTCGCGGAGCCCTCTGGAAGCCGACGAGCGGCGCCTCTTGACACCCGGCATCCCACCCCCTAACGTACAACCAAATGGTTGCACAAATGGAGCTCACCGATGCACAGATCGACCGCGTGTTCCACGCGCTCGCAACGCGGACCCGCCGCGACATCCTGCGGCGCACGCTCGAGCGCGAACAGTCCGTCTCGGCTCTGGCAGCCGACTACGAGATGTCGTTCGCGGCCGTGCAAAAACACGTCGCGGTCCTCGAGGCGGCGGAGCTCGTCGTCAAACGCGCCGAGGGTCGCGAGCGCCTGGTCCGAGCGGACCCCGCGATGATCGCCCGCGCGCGGGCGCTCCTCGCACACTACGAGGACATGTGGCGCGCCCGCATCGACCGACTCGACGCCTTCCTGGCCGAATCAGAGAACTGACACACCCCATCCGAAGAAGGAGAAGGACATGCCCGTCACCGACATCACCACCGATGCCGAGAACCTCACCATGACGCTCACCGCCGACGTCGACGCCCCGGTCGATCGGCTGTGGCGCGCGTTCACGCAGCCGCGTCAGCTCGAGCGCTTCTGGGGCCCTCCCGGCTGGCCGGCGACCTTCACCGAGTTCGACTTCACCGTCGGCGGCCACGCGCACTACGCGATGACCAGCCCGCAGGGCGAGAAGTCCCATGGCACCTGGGAGTTCCTCTCCATCGACGAGGGACGCGGCTTCGAGGTGCTCGACGCATTCGCCGACGAGCACGGGCAGCCGATCGCTGAGTTCCCGTCGATGCGCATGGTCTTCTCCTTCGATGAGACGCCGGGCGGATCCCGCCTGTCCAACGTCTCGTACTTCACGTCGGCGGAGGCGCTCGAGCAGGTTGTCGCCATGGGCGCGGTCGAAGGCTCCCGTCTCGCGATGGGCCAGCTCGACACGGTCTTGCACGACCTCCGCGAGTGGTTCCAGGGCAAAGGGACGAACGTCGAGCTGCTCGACGACACGCACGTCCGCATCACACGCCTGGTCGACGGACCGCGCGACCTGGTGTGGCGGGCGCACAACGACCCGGAACTGCTGAAGAAGTGGATGCTGGGCCCCGACGGGTGGTCGATGGTCGAGTGCGTGGTCGGCGAGCACTACCGGAACGTCTGGGAGGAGGACGGCAACCCCGAGAGCCGGTTCGGCTTCGAGGGCGAGACGCTGCTGCTCGACGAGCCGCGCCGCTCGGTCAGCACCGAGAAGATGATCGGCATGGACGGCCCGTCGACGACCAACGACCTGCAGTTCTACGAAGAGGACGGGGCGACGCTGCTGACGCTGCTGATCGAGTACCCCGATCGCGAGACGCGCGACATGATCCTCGCCACCGGGATGGCGGACGGCATGGAGGCGTCGTACGCTCGCCTCGAGCGCGAGGTGCTGCAGACGGCCTGACCGTCCTGCCAAGCGACGCCCTCGTCCGCCGGCTGAGGCCCGGGCGAGGGCGTCCTCGCGTTCAGGCCCGGGCGAGGGCGTCCTCGAGCGCGACCCACGCGAGCATCGCGCACTTCACCCGCGCCGAGAACTTCGAGACGCCCGACAGGGCCGCCGCATCGGCGAACGTCTCCTCGTCGAGCGGGATGCTGCCGCGCGACCGGAGCGCCTCGCGGAACCGGTCGATCAGCGCGACGGCATCCTCCCGCGGCAGGCCGGCGTCTCCGCCGTCCTCCTCGACGAGGGCGGCGAGCATCGAGGCGGACGCCTGCGAGATCGAGCAGCCCGACCCCTCCCAGGACAGATCGACGATGCGCTCTCCGTCGTCGTCGACGCGCACCCGAAGGGTGATGTCATCACCGCACATCGGGTTGTGCTGGTGCGAGCTCGCCGAGCGTCCCGCCTCCTCCGACAGGCCGCGCCCGTGCGGGTGCTTCGAGTGATCGAGGATGAGCTCCTGATAGAGCGAGTCGAGACCGTTCATGCGTTCACTCCGAAGTACGGGCGGATGCCGGTGACGGCGTCCAGGAAGGCATCGACATCGGCGTCGGTGTTGTAGAGGGCGGCGGATGCGCGGACGGATGCGGTCATCCCGAATCGGCGGTGCAGGGGTGCGGCGCAGTGGTGGCCGACGCGGACGGCGATGCCTTGGGCGTCGAGGAATTGTCCGGCGTCGTGGGCGTGGACCCCGTCGACCTCGAACGCCCAGAGCCCGACGCGTTCGGCGCCGTCGGCGTCGCCGAGGAGGCGGATGCCGGGGATGTCGATGAGGCCGTCGCGCATGCGTGCGGCGAGGCGTTGTTCGTGGGCGTGGACGGCGGCGAGCCCGGCGTCTTGGAGGTAGGCGACGGCTGCGGCCAGCCCGATCGCGGGGCCGATGGGTTGCGTCCCGGCCTCGAACCGCTGCGGCGGGGGGAGGTACCCGGCCTCGTCGAGGGTGACGGTGGTGATCATCGACCCGCCGGTGAGGAACGGGGGCAGGGCTTCGAGGATCTCGCTGCGGCCGTAGAGCCCGCCGATCCCGTAGGGGCCGAGCATCTTGTGGCCGCTGAACACGGCGAGGTCCACACCGAGGGCGGGCAGGTCGAGCTGCATGTGCGGGGCGGATTGGCACGCGTCCATCACCGTGAGCGCGCCGACCCGCCCGGCGAGGGCGACGAGCTCGGTGACGGGGTTCACGATCCCGAGCACGTTGGACACGTGCGAGAACGCGACGATCCGGGTGCGGTCGCCGATGAGGTCGGCTGCGGCGTCCATGTCGAGCCGGCCGTCGTCGTGGACCGGGATGTGGCGCAGCACCGCACCGGTGCGGGCGGCGAGTTCCTGCCACGGGATCAGGTTCGCGTGATGCTCCGCCTCGGTCACCACGATCTCATCCCCGGGCTGCAGCACGTACCGGGCCGATGCGGGCGCACCCCGACCCAGGGTCGCGTTGGAGATGCTGTACGCGATGAGGTTCAGCCCCGCCGTGGCACCGCTGGTCCACACGAGCTGCTCGGGCCGTGCACCCACGAACCGGGCCACCGCAGCCCGGGCGTCCTCGAACAGGTCGGTCGCCTCCGCGGCCAGGGTGTGCGCACCGCGGTGCACGGCAGCGTTGCTGGAGGTCAGGAAGTCGTACTCCGCCTGCAGCACCTGCCGCGGCTTCTGACTCGTCGCAGCCGAATCCAGATACACCAGGGGGTGCCCGTTGACCTCCTGCTGCAGGATCGGGAAATCCGCACGCAACCGGGCAGCGTCGAACGTGGCCGACTCGGACAGGACGGGGGAAGACACCCCTCTAGGCTACGCCGGTACACGGACCCGCGGCCGGTGGTAGCGGAGGGCCGTCAGAGCTCCGAATACGGACGGTAGGTGATCTGGACGACGGCGGATCCGTCGGTCTCGACCCACGGCGAATAGCCGTAGACCTCGTCCTCGACGGCGTCATCGTCCCGATCGGTCGCGAAGAAGAATCGCGGCGTGCCGTCGGACATCTCGATCTCCTCGTCGGGATCGAGCGCGCGGACGTCGTCGACGCTCAGTCCGACGGCGAGACCGAACTCGCCCACGACGGCGATCCCGTTCACCTCATTCGCCGTGATGGATGCGTACGACGGGGTGAAGTACTCGTCCCGTGACTTGCCGCCCTCACTGGGGATCATGTCGCGCAGTGCGAACCCATCCCAGTTGTACGAGGTGTAGTCCGGGAAGTGGGTCTGATCACCCTCGACGAGCGATTCGCTCGGCTCCGCACCGAACACGTCGGTGAGCTCCGCGACGGCGTCATCCGCATCGTCGGTCCAGAGATAGGTGAACAGGCTGGTCCCGTCCTCGGCGACGATGTCGAAGCCATCCGGGCCCACCGCGACCTCGCGAGGTGTCGCATCCGCACTCGCGCTCGGCGTCGAGCTGGGAGTCGGGGTCGGGGACGGCGTCGGGGACGGTTGCTGGTCGACGGGGGTGGACGACGGCGAGGGGGCTGCGGCAGGTTCCGTCGGCCGACCGAGGAACATGACGAGCACCAACACGACGGCGACGGCCAGCACCCCCGCGGCGATCAGGAGCGGAACCAGTGCCTTCGAGCGGCTCTGCGCAGTCATGCCGTCATCCTGGCAGAGCCGGCGCCCGGGATCCCTCAGTTGTCGGAATGCTCCACCAAACCGTAATGACGCTGTTCGATGCGACCACCGCGGTCATCGCCCGGGAGCGGTCGCGAGCGACGGCCGTAGATGATCTCCGACGAGTCGAGCAGCCACGGCACGAGGGTCACGGTGACGCCGTGCACCATCATGAGCTGCTGCGCGATGCGACGCGCACGACGGTTGTGCAGCGGTGTCTCCCACCAGTGACCCACGATGTACTGCGGCAGGTAGACCGTCACCACCGACGGACCGTGCTTCTCGCGATACTTCTCGATGAACCCGATCAACGGCGATGCGTACTGCCGGAAGGGGGAGTCGACCACGATCAGGGGCACCGGCATGCCGTGGTACTGCCAGTCGGCCTTCAGCTCGGCGATGTCGTCGCCCGCGATGGCGACGTGGACGGCGAGCGTCTTGTCGTGCTTCGCGGCGAGGGCGTAGTCGATGGCCTTCGCGACGGGCTTCTGCAGCTTGCCCACCAGCACGATGGCCAGGTCGCCCGTCGAGCCGAATCGCACGGTGTCGTCCATCGCGATCTCGTGCTCGACGTCGCGGTAGTAGCGGTTCACGCCGACCATGAGGAAGGCGAGCACCGGCATCGCGAGGAAGACGAGCCAGGCACCGTGGGTGAACTTCGTCACGGTCACCACCACGAGGACCGCCACCGTGAACGCGGCGCCGACGCTGTTGATCGCGAGACCGGTCAGGGCCTCGCGCCGCGCGGCCGAGTGCTTCTTCAGCAGTCGCAGCTCGCGCCGCCAGTGACGGACCATCCCGATCTGGCCGAGGGAGAACGAGACGAAGACACCGATGATGTACAGCTGGATGAGGGTGGTCAGGTCGGCCTGGAAGACGACGAGAATGAGGATCGCAGCGCCGCCGAGGATCAGCATCCCGTTCGAGAACACCAGTCGGTCGCCACGCGAATTGAGCGACTTCGGCGCGTAGCTGTCGCGCGCGAGGACGGACCCGAGCAGCGGGAAGCCGTTGAACGCGGTGTTCGCCGCGAGCAGCAGGACGCACGCGGTCGCGGCCTGGATGACGAAGAACGGAATCGAGTCACCGCCGAACGTCGCGGACGCCACCTGCGCCATGAGGCTCGGCTGCGGACCGGCCGCGCAGTCGAAGCCCACGAGGTCGCACGGGTTCTCGGCGTAGTGCACGCGGGAGATGAGGGCGAGGGCGGTGAGCCCCGTGAACAGGAGGATCGCGATCCCGCCCATCAGGACGAGCGTCGTCTGCGCGTTCTTGATCTTCGGCTTGCGGAACGCCGGGACGCCGTTGCTCACCGCTTCGACGCCGGTCAGGGCGGAGCATCCGCTCGAGAAGGCCCGCAGGATCAGCAGGATGAAGGCGATCTGCGAGAGGCTCTCGGTCTGCACCGTGAACTCGGCACTCGAGGCGACGGGCGCATCGCCGACGGCCCACCGGAAGAGCCCCGTCACGATCATCAGGGCGACCGAGCCGATGAAGATGTAGGTCGGGATCGCGAAGGCCTGGGATGCCTCGCGCACACCGCGCAGGTTCACGATCACCAGCAGGACGACGAAGCCGATGGCGAGCTCGACGCGCCACGGGTCGAGCACGGGGATCGCTGAGATGATGTTGTCGACGCCGGATGAGACCGACACCGCCACCGTGAGCACGTAGTCGACCAGCAGGGCGGATGCCACGACGACCCCGGCCTTCTCGCCGAGGTTCGTGCGGGCCACCTCGTAGTCGCCGCCACCCGAGGGATACGCCTTGATGAGCTGTCGGTAGCTCAGCACGACGACGATCAGGAGCACGACGACCGCCGCCGCGACGTGCGGCGCGAAGGCCATGAACGCGGTGCCGCCGATGAGCAGGATCATCAGCAGCTCCTGCGGCGCGTACGCGACGGAGGAGAGCGCATCCGAGGCGAAGATCGGCAGCGCCCGCTTCTTCGGCAGGAGCTGCCCGTCGAGCTTCTCGGAGTCGAGGGGCTCGCCGATCAGCATGCGCTTGACGGCGGGCGACGGGGCCGCGTTCGGGTCGCGACTATCAGTGGTCACGGCGGGCGACATTACGCCTCGAGCGGAATCCGTGCAACGTCAGGCGTTCCGTCCGTGTCAATAGACTCCCGACATGGCCGCCCAGCTGTACTCCGCCCTCATGGCCGTGCTCTTCGGTGTCATCCTGGGGGTGCTGCTGTTCGTCCCGCTCGTCGCCGTCAGTTATCGACGCCGCGGACGGCTGACGCTTCCGCGACTCGCATTCTGGGCGGCATCCCTCGTCTACTTCGTCGCGATCTGGACCTATACGCTCCTGCCGATCCCCTCGTCATCGGACTACCGCTGTGCGGGAGCCGTGCTGACCCTCCGCCCGACGATCGATGACATCGCGGGCGCGATCGCCGACGGCAGCCCGCTCACGGATGTGCGCCTGCTCCAGGTCGCCTTCAACGTCCTGCTGTTCGTTCCTCTCGGCTTCCTCGTTCGGGTCGTCGGGCGGCGCGGCGTGCTCATCGGGGCAGCGACCGGTCTCGCGGTCTCGCTCGTCGTCGAATTCACCCAGCTCACCGGCGTGTGGGGCGTCTTCCCCTGCGCATACCGTCTCTTCGACGTCGGCGACCTCACGACGAACGTCACCGGTGCGATCGTCGGCTCGCTCCTCGGCCTGTTCGTGCCGGGCCGCCTCCGCGGCGTCGAGCGGGCAGCGGACGCCGACGAACCACGACCCGTCACGCGGTGGCGGCGGCTGCTCGCGATCGTGTGCGACGTGCTCGGCGCTTCCATCCTCGCTGCGGCGGCGGGCGCAGCCGTGCAGCTCATCCTGCAGTTCGTGCTCGGACGGCGTGACCTCGTCGAGGACGGCACCTGGGGCGACCTCGCCGCCGCGTGGGTCCCGATCGCCGTCTGGCTCGCGGTCATCCTCACGAGCGGTCGGTCGGTCGGGGATCTCGCCGTCGAGCTCCGCTTCGCGGGCGGCCGGATGCCGGAGGTGCCGGCGCGCCTGCTGCGCTTCGCGGGCGGGATCGGCGGGTACCTGCTCGTCGCTCAGCTGTTCGGGGATGCGGGGATCGCGGCCGGGGCCTTCGGGCTGCTCGCCGTCGTGCTCTTCTTCACCACTCAGGCGGGTCGAGGACTGCCCGGGGTCCTGTCCGGACGCGAGCTGATCGATGCCCGCGCGACGTCACCGGCGGCATCCGCCCGCGGTCACTGACCGCGGGCGCGGAAGACGTACGTGACCGAGGCCACCTCTTGGGCAGATTCGTCCGACTCGACGAAGGCGCTGAACACCCGGTTGCCGTCGTTGTAGAACGTCCCGCGGCCGTCCCCGAAAGCGAGCCGGACCCGGCCGTTCGTGAGCGCGACCTCGTCCACCGGGTTCTTCGCGCGGGCGTCGTCGAGGCTCTGCCCCACCGTGATGCCGAACTCGTTCGTGACCCGGACGTCCGCGGGGAGACCGGCGGTCACCGCGACGTACGTCGGCGCCGGCACCTCACTGCGCGAGCGGCCGCCGTCGCCGAGGAACACGTCGTAGAAGCGGAAGCCCTTCCACACGTAGATGTCGTAGGCCCAGTTCTCAGCGTCGCCGTTGACGAAGTCCTCCTCCGGCGCCGTGCCGAAGGCCTCGGTGAGCGCCTCGATCGCGGGCGCCGGGTCGTCGGCCCACCGGTGCGTGAACTCGCCGTCGGCCGTCGTGAGCGTGAACCCGCTCCCGTTCAGCGCGATGGCCGTCGAGGGCGCTTCCTCGGTCGGCGTCGCGCTCGGCTGCGGCTGCTGCTGCGGGGTCGACGGCTGGGGCGCGGGGTCCGCCTCGGCCGACTCGGATGCCGCGGGGCCGGCGGTCGTCGGGGCGGTGACGCGCAGGAGGTAGACGCTCACCACCACGATGGCGGCGATGAGCATCACCCCCGCGACGGCCCCGAGGATCATCGGGGTCCGGTTCGGATTGCGGGGCTTCTTCTCGGGCTCGACGTGCTCCTGCGGGTCGAGCGGGGCGAACGGCAGCCAGTCGTCGTTGTTGCTCACGCGAGGAACTCCCTTGCGGCGACGGTCAGCGCATCGACGCCGCGCTCGATGGTCGGGTGCAGGATCGGGGCGAAGTAGGGGGAGTGGTTCGTCGGGATGTCCTTCGACACCGTGCCCGCGGCGACCGCGTCCGCGAAGCGCTGCGGCTCGACACCGCCCCAGAACCAGTAGACGAGCGGGACGCCGGCTTCGCGAGCGAACCACGAGACGTCCTCGCTTCCGGTGAACATGCCGGGGTCGATGACGGTGCCCTGCCCGAAGGCCGCGTCGAGCGCGGCCGTCAGGCGCGCCGTCGAGGCGGGGTCGTTGATGGTCGGCGGCAGGCTGTGCTGGGTCGAGATGACGGGTCCCTGCTCCGCTCCGGAGGCCGCGGCCTCCGCCCGCACGATGCGCTCCACGCGGGCGAGGATGTCGGCGCGGGCGTCGTCGTCGGGGTACCGCAGGCTCAGCTCGAGGGTCGCCTCGGCGGGGATGATGTTGTTCTTCAGTCCGGCGTGGATCGACCCGACGGTGACGACCGCCATCTCGCGCGGGTCGACCTCGCGCGAGACGACCGTCTGCAGTCGCATGACGGTCGCGGCGGCCATGACGACCGGGTCGATCGTCGCGTGGGGTCGTGATCCGTGTCCGCCGCGGCCGAGGAGCTTCACGGTCAGCCCGTCGGATGCCGCCATCTGGGTGCCGGGTCGCACACCGATCGTGCCGGCCGGCAGCGGGGTGAGGTGCTGACCCAGGACGATGTCGGGCTTCGGGTAGCGGTCGAAGACGCCGTCGGCGATCATCGCCTGCGCGCCCGCCCCGTACTCCTCGGCCGGTTGGAAGACGGCCACGACGGTGCCGGACCACTCCTCGCGGGATGCCTGGAGCTTCTCGAGTGCGCCCAGCAGGGCGGTGACGTGCATGTCGTGCCCGCATGCGTGCATGACCGGCACGTCGGTGCCCGCCGGGTCGACCCCGCGGGCGGTGCTCGCGTAGGGCAGACCTGTCAGTTCCTCCACGGGGAGGCCGTCCATGTCGGCGCGCAGCCAGACGACCGGTCCCTCGCCGTTGCGGATCGCCGTGACGACACCGGTGCGCCCGACGCCCTCCTCGTACTCGAGTCCGATCGCCGCGAGCTCGCGCGTGATGACACCGGCGGTCCGGGTCTCCTGGAATGACAGTTCCGGGTGCCGGTGCAGGTCGGTGTAGATCGCGTCGAGGTCGAGAGGCATGTCTTCGAGCCTACGGGGCGTGACGCCCCGCAACCTCTGCGGTTTCTCCATGCGGCGGCGGCCCGGTCGAGGTCCGCTCGATGAGGCGGAACGGCAGCTCCCCGGTGGCATCCTCCCCGTCCAGCAGCGCGAGCACGGCATCCGCCGCTCGTTCGCCCTGCTCGTGCGGGAACTGCGCGATCGTGGTGAGGCCGAAGAACCCGCCCATCTCATGGCCGTCCACGCCGATCACCGACAGGTCGCGCGGCACGTCGAGCCCTCGCTCGCGGGCCGCGAACAGCACGCCGAAGGCGATCTCGTCGGATGCCGCGAACACGGCGGTCGGTCGGTCCGGGGCATCCAGCAGCGCGGCGGCCGCGCGATGTCCGCCCTCGATCGTGAAGTCGGCCATTGCGAAGGGGGCGGTGCGGCCGGCATCCGCCATCGCCTCGGCGAAGCCCTGCCGGCGCAGCGACGGGATGTCCAGCCCCGGCTCACCGGGGCGGCTGGTGCCGATGTGCGCGATGCGACCGTGACCGAGGTCCAACAGGTGCTGCGTCGCGGCGCGGGCGAGGGCCCGTTCGTCGACGCGCAGCGCCGGCAGCCGTGCGCTCGCCGAGCCGAGACCCACGACGGGCAGGTGCAGTCCGAGGAGCCGATCGACCTCGTCCTCGTCCAGTTCGAGCGAGAGGACGATGAGCGCGTCGACGCGGCCGCGGCGCAGCGACACGTCCAGCACGTCTGACCGCTGCGACGGATCGGCGGTCATGCTGTACAGCGTCATGTCGTAGCCGCGAGGGGCGAGTCGCCCGGCGATGCCGTCGAGGACGTTCGCGAAGAACCAGCGGTCCAGCAGCGGCACGACGACGCCGATGTTCGCGGCGCGCCCGGTTGCGAGCGCGGATGCCGCGGCCGAGACCACGTAGCCGAGGTCGGCCGCGGCGGCGCGCACGCGGGCGCGGGTCGCATCCGAGATGCGCCCGCGCCCGCTGAGCGCGCGAGAGACGGTCGCCGCCGAGACGCCTGCGGCGCGGGCGACGTCGTCGATGCCGGTCACGTCAGTCGGCGGCGATCCACACCGTGGTGTCGGCGGGGAGCTCGGAGCCCTCGAACGCGTCGCTCTCGACCAGCAGCATCCCCTTCGGCAGGGCCACGGGGGTCGTGCCGGCGTTCGCGATCACCGTGATGTCGCCGTTGCGGAACGCGATGACGTCGTCACCGTGGCCCTCGAGCCACTCGATCCGACCCGAGCCGAGGTCGTGCAGACGGCGCGTCGCGAGCAGCGTGCGGTAAAGCCACAGCGTCGAGTCCGGCTGGTCCTCCTGGACGTCGCGCGCGAGCGCGGTCCACTCGGCGGGCTGCGGCAGCCAGCTCTCGCCCGTCGGGCTGAAGCCGAACGCGCCCTGATCGGCGGTCCAGGGCAGCGGCACGCGGCATCCGTCACGTCCGTAGCGCTCGCCCTCGGTGCGGAACCAGGTCGGGTCCTCGCGGACGTCGTCGGGCAGCTCCATGGCTTCGGGGAGGCCGAGCTCCTCGCCCTGGTACAGGTAGGACGAGCCGGGGAGGGCGAGCATGAGCGCGGTCGCCGCACGAGCGCGACGAAGGCCCGCGGCGGGGTCGGGCTTGCCGGGCGTCGTCGGTCCCACGCCGTGGCCCTGCGGGTGGCCGGGCATCGCGAGGCGGGTCGCGTGGCGGATCACGTCGTGGTTGGAGAGCACCCAGGTCGCGGGGGCGCCCACCGCCGGGAAGGCGCGCAGCGACTCGCTGATGACCTCGCGCAGCTGCGCGGCATCCCATTCGCTCATCGCGTAGGGGAAGTTGAAGGCCTGGTGCATCTCGTCGGAGCGGACCCACTTGGCGGTCTCGTCGACCGTGGGCAGCCACGCCTCGGCGCACAGCGCGCGGTCCCCGTCGTACTCCGCGAGCACACGGTGCCATTCGCGCCAGACCTCGTGGACGCCGTCCTGACCCCAATACGGGACCGGCTCCGCGCCGCCCATCGAGTCGGCCTCGGCCGGCGGGGTGTAGTCGGGCAGGCCGTCGGCCTTGATGAGGCCGTGCGCCACGTCGACGCGGAAGCCGTCGACACCGCGGTCGAGCCAGAAGCGGAGGGTCGCCTCGAACTCGGCGCGGACCTCTCGGTTGGTCCAGTCGAAGTCGGGCTGCGTGCTGTCGAACAGGTGGAGGTACCACTGACCGTCTGGGATGCGGGTCCAGGCCGGGCCGCCGAAGACGGACTCCCAGTTGTTGGGGGGCAGCTCACCGTGCTCGCCCTGGCCGTCGCGGAACATGTAGCGCGCGCGCTCGGGGCTGCCGGGCCCGGCGGCGAGAGCCTGCTGGAACCACACGTGCTGGTCGGAGGAGTGATTCGGGACGAGGTCGATGATGACGCGGATGCCGCGGGCGTGCGCCGCCTCGAGCATGTCGTCGAAGTCGCCGAGCGTGCCGAACAGCGGGTCGACGTCGCGGTAGTCGGCGACGTCGTAGCCGGCGTCCTTCTGCGGCGAGGTGAAGAACGGGCTCAGCCAGACCGCGTCGATGCCGAGCGAGGCGAGGTCGTCGAGGCGCGAGGTGATGCCGGGGAGGTCGCCGATGCCGTCGCCCGACGCGTCGGAGAAGGAGCGGGGGTAGATCTGGTAGATCACTGCGGTGCGCCACCACTCGGCGCCCGGACGGCTCTCGCCGATCTCAGCCAGGGTCGACGCGGTGGTCGCGAGGGAGGGGGAAGTCATGCGCGCCAGTGTAGTGCAAGCGCTTGCGCACCCGGCGGCCGGGCGCGGGCGGCGACGTCCGGTGGCCTCGACTGCAGCAACTCCTCAGATGTGCGCGCGGGGGGCTCGTCGGAGCTGCCCCGGACCGGGCCGCGCGCGTTCTTCGAGGAGTCGGCGCTGCGCCGCCGTGCACCCCGGGCGCCATCAGCCGGGTCGACTACCCTCGACCCAGTGAATCCCGACGCACTCGCCCGAGCCGAAGCGCTCATCGCGACTATTCCCGACTTCCCCGAGCCCGGCATCCTCTTCCGTGACGTCTCGCCGTTGCTGGCGGATGCCGCGGGTCTGCGCACCATCGCGATGGCGATGGCCGAGCCGTTCGTCGGCACGTTCGACGTGGTCGCCGGTGTCGAGGCGCGCGGATTCCTGCTCGCCGGCGCCATCGCCATCGCCTCGGGGACAGGACTGGCGCCGATCCGCAAGGCGGGCAAGCTGCCTCGACCGGCGGGATCGGTCAGCTACGACCTCGAATACGGCAGCGCGACGATCGAGATGTCGGGCGACCTCGTCGACGGCGCGCGCGTGCTGCTGGTCGACGACGTGCTCGCGACGGGCGGGACCCTGCGGGCGGGGCAGCAGCTGCTCGAGTCGCTCGGCTATGCGCTCGCCGGCACCTCGGTGCTCATGGAGCTGTCCGGGCTCGGCGGGCGCGCGGTCTGCGGCCCCGTGCACAGCGTGTTCGAGGTCTGACCGGCCTTCGCGGTCGACGCGCGACCGGCGGCCTCAGGTGCGGATGACGACGTTCTCCGGCTCCTCACCGCGCTGCAGGTGCTCTATCTGACGCCGGATGAGGCGCTCCACCCGCGGGAACATCGCCGAGGTCGCGCCCCCGACGTGCGGTGCGATGAGCACGCCGTCGAGCGTCCACAGCGGGTGGTCCGCCGGGAGCGGCTCGGGTTCGGTCACGTCGAGCGCGGCACGGATGCGGCCGCGCCGGACGTGGTCGACCAGCGCGTCGGTGTCGACGAGTGAGCCGCGGCCGACGTTGACCACGAGGGCCCCGTCGGGGAGCGACGCGAGGAAGGCGTCGTCGATGATGTGGCGGGTCGATTCGCCGCCCGGCAGCGACGTGATGACGATCTCGGCCGTGGGGAGGAGGTCCTCGAGCTCGCCGACCGCGTGCACGTGGACGCCGTCCTCGTCCCGCGCCGTCGAGGCGACGGGGATGATCTCGACCTCGAACGGGGCGAGCCGCGCGGCGATCGCCTTGCCGACGCCGCCGTAGCCGAGCACCAGGACCCGCCGGTCTGCGAGGCTGTCGGCTCGCACCGGCGACCACTCGCCCTCTGTCTGCGCCCGGACGAAGCGGACGAACTCGCGCTGTGCGGCGAGGGTGAGCGCGAGGGCGAGCTCGGCCGTCGACGTCTCGTGGACGGTGGATGCGTTCGCGAAGACGACCCCCGCGGGCAGCTTCTCCTCGGTGCCCTCGTAGCCGATCGACTGACCCTGCACGAGTCGGGTGCGCACATCGGCGAGGAGGGGAAGACCCTCACCCGCCGACATGTACGGGGGAACGACGATGTCGATCACCTGTCGCGGCGGCGGGCCGTCCATCTTCCACACCACCACCTCGGCGCCGGTGTCGGCGAGGTTCTCGGCGAGCTTCTCGGACGGGACGCTGACGCTGATCGAAGCCATGCTCCGAGGCTACCGGCGGGTCAGTCGACGGTCGTCGTCATACCCATGCGGGCGAGGACGACGTTCTCGACGATCTGCACCAGGTTGTAGAGGACGAGCGTCACGAGGGTGATGATCGCGACCGACGCCCACAGGTCGTCGAAGCGCGCCTGCGCGGTGAACTTCTGGATCATGCCGCCGATCCCCGTGCCCGTCGACAGCCATTCGGCCAGCAGGGCGCCGGTCACGGCCCCCGGGACGGACACGCGCGCCGCGGCGAACAGCGAGGGCAGCGCGCCCGGCACGTCGACCTTGCGCAACTGCGTCCAGCGTCCGCCGCCGTAGACGCGCACCAGGTCGAGGCTCTGCGGGGACGCTCGGGAGAGGCCGAAGAGGATCGACGCGAGGGCGGGGAACAGGACGACGATGCTGCCGATGACGGCGACGGATGCCGCGGTGCCGCGCCCCGTGATGAGGATGATGACGGGGGCGATCGCGACGAGCGGGACGCTGCGCAGCAGCAGTGCGAGTGGCATGACGCCGGCTTCGACCGCGCGCGAGAGAGAGAAGACGATCGCGAGCACGAGGGCGGCCGCCATCCCGGTCACGAATCCGAGCGCGGCGTCGCCGAGGGTCTGGCGCACGAGCGGGGCGAGGGCGTCCCGGTGGGCCGCGGCATCCTCGTCCGTGAACAGGAACTCCCACACGTCCACCGGTCCCTTGGCGACGTAGGGCGAGATGCCGGTGAAGGACACCACCGCCCACCACGCGGCGACCACGATGGCGAGGGTCAGTACAGCGTGTGCGCTCGAGCGGCCGAGCGCGCGGCCGGCGCCCTTCATCGGCGCACTCCCGAGACCCAGGGGGTCACCAGGCGACTCACGAGGCCGAGCAGTGCGTAGCCGAGCAGTGCGACGAACGCGGTCAGCAGGAAGACGGCCCAGACGCGGGGCGAGTCGAGGTCGCCCTGCAGCTTGATGAGGGTGATGCCGACGCCTTGGTCGATCGCCCCCATGTACTCGCCCAGGATCGCCCCGAGGAACGCCGTCGGCACCGCGATCTGCAGGGCGTTGAGGATCGCCGGCGCCGCCGCGATCAGGCGCACCTTGCGCAGCTGGGTGAAGCGCGATCCGCCGTACACCCGGACGACGTCGAGCGAGGCGCGGTCGGCCGCCTTGAACCCGACGAGGGCGCCGACGACCGTGGTGAAGAAGACGGCGAGGGCGGCGAGGAAGATCGCCGTCGCGCTGAGGTCGCCGGCGCGCTTGGCGGCCGGCAGGACGACGACGGCGATGCCACCCACGGCGACCACCGGCAGGCAGTAGCTGACGACGGCGATCTGCGTCACGACGGTTTCGGCCCTCGGGACGAGCAGGACCACCGAGGCGAGCAGGAGGGCGATCGCGTTGCCCCAGGCGAACCCGATCAGCGCCTCGGAGATCGTCACCTGGAACACCGGCCAGTACGCGGCCAGGCCGTCCGAGGCGATCGTCGCGAACACCGTCCACGGGTCGGGCACCGGCGTGAAGGTCGTGCCCGGGGCGGGCACGAAGGCGGTCGCCGAGAACAGCCACCACGCGCCGAGCAGCGCGACGACGCCGAGGACGGCGGCCGTCCCGCGCGGCGCGCGGCGCGTCCGCCGGGCAGCCGGTGCGCTCGTCATGACTCGGCTGCCGCGCGACCGTCGTCCGAGAACAGCAGATCGGATGCCCGGTCCACGAGCGCGTGGAACTCGGGCGTCCGCTGCATCTCGGGCAGGCGCGGGCGGGGCAGGTCGACCTCGATGACTTCCTTGATGCGTCCCGGTCGGGGCGACATCACGGCGACGCGGTCGGAGAGGAAGATCGCCTCGGAGATGCCGTGGGTGACCATGAGCGTCGTCGCGGGCTTCTCGGTCCAGATCCGGAGCAGCTCGAGGTTCAGGTTTCGCCGCGTCATGTCGTCGAGTGCGCCGAAGGGCTCGTCGAGCAGGAGCACCGACGGCTTGAGGCTGAGGGCGCGGGCGATCGACACCCGCTGCCGCATGCCGCCCGACAGCTGTGCGGGCTTCGCCTTCTCGAAGCCGCGGAGACCGACCAGCCCGATCAGTTCGTCGATGTAGTCGCGGTCGGGTGTGCGCCCGGCGACCTCGAACGGCAGGCGGATGTTGGCGAGGACGCTCCGCCACGGCAGCAGCGCGTGGTCCTGGAAGGCGATGCCGAGCTCGTGGTCGCGGCGCAGCTGCGCGGGCGACTTGCCGTCGACGCGCACCTCGCCCTCCGTGGGCTGCTCGAGGTCGGCGAGGATGCGCAGGATGGTGGACTTGCCGCATCCCGACGGGCCGAGCAGCGACAGGAACGAGCCCTGATCGGTGTGCAGGTGTGTGTCGGCGAGGGCTTCGACGGTGCGTCCGGGTCCGGTGTGGAAGGTCTTCGCGAGACCGTCGATGCGGATGCCGGTACCCGCGAGGGGCCCGGCATCCGCGACGTTGGTGCTGGTCATGTCAGGGCAGGTAGTCCTTGAGCTCGGGGTTCTCGGCGTAGATCCCGTCGATGATCGTCGTGTCGAAGAGGTCCTCGACGCTGACGTCCCAGCCGGCGGCGGCGAGGGAGTCGACGGTCTGCTGCTTGAGCTCGTCCGAGATCGTGAACAGGCCGTTCGCTTCGGTCTCATCGGTCGAGATCAGCAGGTTCTGCGCCTCGATGCCCTTCATGGTCTTCTCCGGGTCGAGTGCTCCGAAGACGGACTCGAGGCCGTCCTCGGACTCCTCGGCCGCCTGGTTGTAGTACTGCTCGACGAGCGAGACGGTGTCGGCCGCCGGCTCCTTGAACACGTGGGTCCACCCCTTGATCTCGGCCGTGAGGAAGTCCGTGAGCAGTTCCTCGTTCTCGGCCAGGTACTGGTCGGTCACGGTGAAGGTCTCGGCGACGTAGGGCACGCCGTTCTCCGCGTAGGCGAGGTTCGTCACGTCGTACCCGGCAAGCTCGACCGTCAGGGCTTCGTTCGTGAGGTACGCCATGAAGCCGTCGACCTCGCCGTTCATCACCGGGGTCGGGTTGAAGTCGACCGGGACCACCTCGACGTCGGCGGGGTCGATGCCGTTCGCGTTCAGCAGGGCTGCGAACACCGAGGCGTTGGAGTCCTGTACGCCGATCTTCTTGCCGATCAGATCCTGCGGTGTCGTGATGTTCGCTCCGTCGGCGAGCGACAGGATCGTGAAGGGGTTCTTCTGGAACGTGGCGCCGATGATCTTGAGCGGCGCGTCCTGCTCGGCGACGGCCGCACCGACGGATGCCGCATCGCTCAGCGCGACCTGCACGGTGCCGGACAGGAGCTTCGCGACCCCGGTGTCGGGGCCGGAGATGCCGACGACGTCGGAGAAGCCGGCATCCTCGTAGTAGCCCTTCTCGTACGCGTAGAACTCGCCGGCGAACTCCTCGTTCTTGATCCACGAGTACTGCACGCTGATCTCACCGTGGTCGACGTCGCCCTCGGCGCCGGCGGGTTCACCTCCGGCGGCGCAGCCGGCGAGCAAGAGGGCGGTGGCGGCGGCGAAGGCGAGCGCGATGGCGCGGGGGTGTCGAGGCAAGGGGGACTCCGGGTTCATGCTTCGGGACATGGAGGTGCGATGCCGAAGCTAGACCCGCCGCGTTTCCGCCCCGTTTCGCCCGTGTGGCGCTACTGTCGCCCCAACTGCACCAGCCCCGCAACCCTGACCTGGAGGTCGCCGTGATCCCCGAGATCAACTACTGGACCGTCATCCTCGCGACTCTCTCCAGTATGGTGGTCGGGTCGATCTGGTACGCGCCGAAGGTGTTCGGCACACGCTGGTCGCGGCTGGCCGGCGTCGACATGGACCGCCCCGCGTCCACGGCGACCGTCGCCATCGTCGTCACCCTGTTCGTGAGCTTCGCGACGGCCTGGGTGCTGGCAGGGGCGACGACCATCGCCTGGCACTTCTACGAGGGGTCCTACCTCTGGGCGGCGGTCGTCACCTCGGTGCTGCTGTGGGCGGGTCTCACCGCGGCGCGGTTCATCACCCACGACGCCTTCGAGGGGCGTCCGTCGTCCCTCACCGTGCTGAACATCGCGCACGAACTGGTGACCCTGCTCGTGATGGCGGTCATCGTCGGCGTCTGGCCGCCGGCCGGCACGGTCTGAGGGATCAGGCGGCGGCGTGCACGACGGCGGCGACCGCCGAGGTGAAGAACGTCAGCCCGTCGACACCGGAGCGCATCGCGGCTGAGGTGTCGGGTCCGAACCCGGCCTCGATCGCGTGTTCGGGATGCGGCATGAGTCCCACGACGTTGCCGTGCTCGTTGGTGAGGCCGGCGATGTCGTCGATCGACCCGTTCGGGTTGACGCCGGCGTAGCGGAACGCGACGAGGCCTTCGCCCTGGATGCGCGCGAGCGTGTCATCCGAGGCGATGTAGCCGCCGTCGGCGTTCTTCAGCGGGATGACGATCTCCTGGCCCTTGCGGAAGCCGCTCGTCCACGCGGTGTCGTCGTTCTCGACGACCAGGCGCTGATCGCGGCGGATGAACTGCTGGTGCGCGTTGCGGATGAGCCCGCCCGGCAGCAGGTGCGCCTCCACGAGCATCTGGAAGCCGTTGCAGATCCCGAGGATCGGCATCCCCTTGGCCGCGGCATCCTTCACCTCGGACATGATCGGCGCGAGCGCCGCGATCGCGCCGGCGCGCAGGTAATCGCCGTAGCTGAACCCGCCCGGCAGGACGAGCGCGTCGACGCCGTCGAGATCGTGGGAGCCGTGCCACAGGGCGACCGGCTCGGCGCCCGCGAGGCGGATGGCCCGCCGCGCGTCGCCGTCGTCGAGGGAGCCGGGGAACGTGATGACGCCGATGCGGGCGGTCACTCGACCACCTCGATGCCCACGACGTCCTCGATGACCGCGTTCGAGAGGATCTCGTCGGCGATCGTCTTGACCGCGGCGAGGGTGGCCTCGTCGGCCGAGTCGACGGTGAGCTCGAAGCGCTTGCCGATGCGGACGTCGCCGAACCCGGCGTGCCCGAGGCGGTGCAGCGCACCGGCGACGGCCTTCCCCTGCGGGTCCAGCAGCTCGGCCTTGGGCATGACGTCGACGACGATGGTGGGCATCAGAAAGCTCCGGGATGTCGCGGGCAGGGGTGCGCGACCAGTCTAGAGCCCGCCGGGCGACGCCGTGGGCGGCCGGCAGCGAGGTCCCGTGACCAAACCGTGACGCGGTGCGTGGGAGCGCTCTCTTGACACCGTGGGAGCGATCCCATAGCGTCACTCGCAACCGCTGAGAGCGCTCCCACATCCGATCCGCAGCCACGCACCGGCTGTCTGCACGTGCGCCCTCTCCACACCACAAAGGAGTGTCCTGTGAACACACGCGCCCTGCGCCGCGTCGGCGTCCTCGCCGCCGTCGCCTCGACGTCCGCCCTCGTCCTGGCCGGCTGCGCCGGCGGCGGCGAGAACGCCGCGAACACCGGCGACGGCGAGAAGGTCACGCTGACCATCGCGACCTTCAACAACTTCGGATACACGGACGAGTTCCTCCAGAAGTACGAGGACGAGAACCCGAACGTCACGATCGTCCACAACAAGGCAGCCGAGTCCGGCGACGCCCGCAAGAACTTCTTCCAGAAGCTCGGCAAGGGCGGACTCGCCGACATCGAGGCCGTCGAGGTCGACTGGCTCAGCGAGGCCATGCAGTACTCCGACCTGCTCGCTCCCGTCCCCGACGACCTCAAGGGCCGCTGGCTGGACTGGAAGGAGCAGGCCGCGACGGATGCCGACGGCAACCTCATCGGCTACGGCACCGACATCGGCCCGCAGGCGATCTGCTACCGCGCCGACCTGTTCGAGGCCGCGGGCCTCCCCTCCGAGCCCGCCGAGGTCGAGGCGCTGTTCGACGGCGACTGGAACACCTACTTCGACGTCGCGGACCAGTACCGCGAGGCATCCGGCAAGGCCATGATCGACTCGGCCAACTCGGTCCTGCAGGGCATCGTCAACCAGATCGAGTACACCTACGACGAGCCCGACGGCACGGTCATCGCGACCTCGAACCCCGAGATCGCCGACGCCTACAAGAGCGTCACCGAGCGCGCCGTGCCGAACTCGGCCTACTCCGCGCAGTGGGGCGACGACTGGATCGCGTCCTTCCAGGGCGACGACTTCGCGACTGTGCTGTGCCCCGGCTGGATGCAGGGCATCATCGCCGGCTACGCGCCCGACCAGGCGAACTGGAAGATCGCGAACACCTTCCCGAACGGCGGCGGCAACTGGGGCGGCTCGTACCTGACCGTCCCGGCGAACGGCGCGAACGTCGAGGAGGCGCAGAAGCTCGCCGACTGGCTGTCCGCTCCCGAGCAGCAGGTCGAGGCGTTCGTCAACGTCGGCGCGTTCCCCAGCCAGGTCGACGCGTATGAGAACGCCGACCTGACCGGCTACGTCAACGACTACTTCGGCGGTGCGAAGACCGGTGAGATCGGCGCCGACCGCGCCGAGGCGGTCACGGTCCTGCCGTTCAAGAGCGCGGACTACTTCAAGTACCACGACGCACTGCAGAACGCGGTCAACCGCGTCTTCGACGGCTCGGAGTCCGAGACCGCGGCCTGGGACACCTGGGTGGCCGAGGTCGAGGCTTTCTGACCCGCACATGACCGGGATGCCGGCCGTCACCCTGCGACGGCCGGCATCCCCACCACCGCTCGACGACGACGGAGACGCCACGTGACCACCACCGACACCCGACCACGGACTCCGCTGGAGGACCGTTCCGCACCGGCGGAACGTCCTGTCCGTGTGCTCTCCTTCCGCCAGCAGCTCAGCCGGTGGGACGTGAAGGTCTCGCCGTACCTCTACATCTCGCCCTTCTTCATCCTCTTCGCGGTCGTGGGCCTGTTCCCGATCGGATTCACCGCGGTGATCTCGTTCCAGGAGTGGGACCTGATCCGCAACTCCGGCACCTACGTCGGGTTCGACCAGTACGCCTGGATCCTGAACGACCCGAAGTTCTGGGTGGCCCTGCGCAACACCTTCAGCATCTTCCTGCTGTCCACCGTTCCGCAGCTGATCCTCGCGGTGTTCATCGCCGCCATGCTCGACCGCAACATCCGCGCGAAGACCTTCTGGCGGATGAGCGTCCTGCTCCCCTTCGTCATGGCCCCCGTCGCCGTGGCGCTCATCTTCAGCAACATGTTCGGCGATGTGCACGGCCTCGTGAACAACGCGCTCGGCGCCGTCGGGCTCGAGCCGATCGCGTGGCACAAGGACCCGTTCTGGAGCCACGTCGCCATCGCGACGATGGTGAACTTCCGCTGGACGGGATACAACGCGCTCATCCTGCTGGCGGCCATGCAGGCCGTCCCCCGGGAGTACTACGAGGCGGCCACCGTGGACGGGGCGGGTGCATTCCGCCAGTTCTTCAGCATCACGCTGCCGTCACTGCGCCCGACGCTCATTTTCGTCATCATCACCTCGACGATCGGCGGACTGCAGATCTTCGACGAGCCGCGGATGTTCGACAACACCGGGGAGGGCGGCCCCGCGCAGCAGTGGCTGACCATCACGTTGTACCTCTACAACATCGGCTGGGGCGAGTTCAATTTCGGCCGCGCCGCCGCGCTCGCGTGGATCCTGTTCATCATCATCGTGGTGATCGGTCTCGTGAACCTCCTCATCACCCGCCGCCTCGTCCGCGACGAAGGTGGCCGCGGCGTGCGAACGCCGCGACGCGCACGGAAGGACACCGCACGATGACCACCATCAGTGAGCCGCCCCTGGCCATCGTCGAGGAGAACATCCCGAACGCCGCGCGCCGCCGTCGGGGCGAGCGGACCACCCGCATCCGCGGCGTCCGCGCCGGCTTCTGGGTCTACGTCGGGCTCGGCGTCGTCGCGGTGTCGGCGATCTTCCCCTACTACTGGTCGTTCCTCATCGGCTCCGGCGACCAGTTCACGATCAACGACCCGAACCTGTCCTGGATCCCCGGCGCGAACTTCGTCAGCAACGCGCTGTCGGTCATGAACGACCCCGCGGTGAACTTCTGGCTGGCCCTGTGGAACTCGATCTTCAGCTCGACGGTGATCGCGGCATCCGTCGTGGTCTTCTCGACGCTGGCCGGCTGGGCCTTCGCGAAGCTGCGCTTCCGAGGGAGCAAGTTCCTCCTCGCCTTCGTCGTGGCCACCATGGCCGTCCCGATGCAGCTGGGCGTCGTGCCCCTGTACATCCTCTTCGCGGACCTCGGATGGACGGGCACGATCGGCGCCATCATCATCCCGGCCCTCACGAGCGCCTTCGGCGTGTTCTGGATGACGCAGTACATCGGTCAGACGGTTCCCGACGAGCTCATCGAGGCCGCGCGCGTCGACGGTGCGAGCCAGCTGCGCACGTTCTGGACCGTCGGCGTCACCGCCGCGCGTCCCGCCGCGGCGATGCTGTTCCTGTTCACCTTCGTCGGTGCCTGGAACCAGTTCTTCTGGCCCTTCATCGTGCTCGACCGGCAGAGCCCCACCCTCCCTGTCGCGCTGTCGCTCCTGCAGGCCAACTACTTCGTCGACTACTCGGTCGTGCTCGCCGGCGTCCTGCTGGCCACGATCCCGCTGATCCTGCTGTTCGTCTTCGCGGGCAAACAGCTCGTGAGCGGCATCATGGCCGGCGCAGTCAAGGGCTGAGGGTCATCACATGAGCGTGATGGCGCAGGAGTACTCTGCCCCCGTGTCCACCCGATTCCCCACCGGTTTCCTGTTCGGCGCGGCGACCGCCGCCTACCAGATCGAGGGGGCCGCGTTCGAGGACGGTCGTACGGCCTCGATCTGGGACGCGTTCAGTCGCGTGCCCGGGGCGGTCATCGGCGGCGACAACGGCGACATCGCCTGCGACCACTACCACCGGTACCGCGACGACGTCGCCCTCATGAAGGAGCTCGGTCTCGACACGTACCGGTTCTCGACGTCGTGGTCGCGCGTGCGGCCGGACGGCGGCGCGGTGAACGAGAAGGGACTCGACTTCTACAAGCGGCTCGTCGACGAGCTGCTCGGCGCCGACATCCTGCCCTGGCTCACGCTGTATCACTGGGACCTGCCGCAGGCGCTCGAGGATCGGGGTGGCTGGACGGTCCGCGAGACGAGCGAGCGCTTCCTCGACTACGCGATGTCGGTCCACGACGCGCTCGGCGATCGCGTCGTGAACTGGACGACGCTCAATGAGCCGTGGTGCTCGTCGTTCCTGAGCTACACCGGCGGCATCCACGCTCCTGGCCGGTTCTCCATCGCCGACGGGATGCGGGCATCGCACCACCTCCTGCTCGGCCACGGTCTCGTCGTCGACGAGCTGCGTCGCCGCGACGCCGACCTCCGTCTCGGCATCACCCTCAACCTGACCGTCGCCGAGCCCGCCGACGCCGCGAAGCCGGAGGACGTGGACGCAGCGCGACGGATCGACGGCCAGTTCAACCGCTGGTTCCTCGATCCGATCTTCGGACGCGGGTACCCGGCCGACATCGTCGCCGACATCCGGGCGGTGGATGCGGCGGCGGTCGAGCGCTTCGAGGAGGCCGTCCTCCCCGGCGACCTCGAGACGATCTCGCGCCCGCTCGATGCCCTGGGCGTGAACTACTACCACGGCGAGTTCGTGGGCGGCACACCGCCCGAGGACCCGCCCCTGCCCGGCGACGCCCCGACCGACCGGGTGATCGGGTCGCCGTGGCCTGCCGGAGACGCGATCTACTGGTACGAGCGCGGTCTGCCGCGCACCTCGATGCACTGGGAGGTGCAGCCCGAGGCCCTGACGGTGCTGCTGCAGCGTGTCTGGGCGGAGTACGCGAAGGATGCCGGGACCGCCCTCTACGTGACCGAGAACGGCGCCGCCTTCGACGACGAGGCGGTCACCGAGGGCGACGGGCTGCGGGTGCACGACGCCGACCGCGTGGCCTTCCTCCGCGGTCACCTCGCCGCGATCGCGGATGCCGCCGAGGGCGGCGTCGATGTCCGCGGGTACTTCTACTGGTCGCTCATGGACAACTTCGAGTGGGCGTGGGGGTACGAGAAGCGGTTCGGTCTGATCCGCGTGGACTACGCCACGCAGCGCCGCACACTCAAGGACAGCGCGCTGGAGTATCGTCGGGTCATCGCAGCCCGAGCGATCGAATGAACGCAGTCCCGAGGTGACCGTGACCGATACCGTCCACACGCCGGTGACCATCGAAGAGGTCGCGGCCGCCGCAGGCGTGTCGCGTTCCACGGTGTCGCGCGTCGTGAACGGGTCGACGGCGGTGAGCCCCGCGGCCCTCGAGGCGGTGCGTCGGGCGATCAGCGAGCTGAGCTACGTGCCCAACCGCGCGGCACGGTCGCTGGCCAGTCGCGCCACGATGGCCATCGCCCTCGTCGTCCCCGAGGACACCACGCGCTTCTTCGGCGACCCGTTCTTCGCGTCCATCGTCACGGGCATCAACAAGCGGATGTCGAAGTCCGACTACGTGCTGAACCTGATCATCGCGAGCGACGACCCCGACGACAAGGCGACGGCGTATCTTCGCAGCGGCGCGGTGGACGGGGCCATCATCGTGTCGCACCACACGAGCGACGCCTTCATCGACCGCATCGCCGCCGCGATGCCGGTGGTCTACGGGGGACGCCCCGTGCGCGAGCGCGAGCGCGACTACTACGTCGACGTCGACAACGTCGAGGGCGGCCGCGTGGCCACGCAGCACCTCGTCGACCGCGGCCATCGTCGCATCGCGACGATCACCGGACCGCCGACCATGCCCGGTGGCATCGACCGTCTCGCCGGGTTCCAGGAGGCGCTGGATGCCGCAGGCCTGACAGCGGTCGCGATCGAGGACGGCAACTTCACCGCCGACGGGGGAGCGGCCGCGATGCGCCGCATCATCGCGTCGGGCGTCGCGTTCGACGCGCTCTTCGTGGCGAGCGACCTGATGGCGCGCGGCGCACTCGTCGAACTGGCGCGTGCCGGAATCGGTGTCCCCGACGACGTGGCCATCGTGGGCTACGACGACTCCCCGGTGGCGACCTCGGTCACGCCGGCGCTGACGACGGTGCGCCAGCCGTCCTTCGAGCAGGGTGAGCTCATGGCCGACACGCTGCTGTCGCTTCTGGCGGGCGGTCAGCCGCCGCACGTCACGCTGCTCGAGACGCAGCTCGTCGTCCGCGACTCCGCCTGAGCATCACCCGGCCGGTTCAGGCCACACTCGCGTGCAGCGCGTTCTCCCACGGATCCGTGAAGCTCACGGTCCGGCCGTCGTCGATGGTGCGGATGCCGGAACGCCGCAAGCGCTCGCCGAGCTCGCCCAGGCCGTCGGCGGACGGCAGTGCGAGATCGACCCTGCCGAGCCCGAGGGCGGGCATGCGTGGACCGGCCCCTCGGGAGTTCCAGACGTTCATCGCCATGTGGTGGTGGTACCCGCCTGCGCTCACGAACAGGGCCGACGAGCCGAGGGATGCAGTGATGTCGAAGCCGAGGGCGTCGACGTAGAACGCGCGTGCCGTCTCGACGTCGCCGACCGAGAGGTGCACGTGGCCGACGGATGCCGGGTCTCCGGCGGTGGCGCCCTGCGCCGCGTCGTCGGTGAGGTGCTCGCGGACGAAGGTGTTCGGGTCGAGGAAGAGGGTGTCCATCTCGACCTGTCCGTGGGTCCACGACCACTCGGCCCGGTCCCGATCCCAGTAGAGCTCGATGCCGTTGCCCTCGGGGTCGGTGGCGTAGAACGCCTGGCTCACGAGGTGGTCCGCGCTGCCGGTGAAGGTCTGCGGCGCGTGCCGGGCGAGGGAGTACAGGGCGGCTGCGAGGGCGGTCTGCGACTCGAACAGGATCGCGGTGTGGAAGAGTCCCGCCGAACCGGGGGCGGCATGGCGGAGGGCCGGCTCATGCCGCAGGATCACGACGGGTGCACCGGCGCGGCCGAGCGTGACCGTGTCGCCCTCGGCCGCGATCACCTCGAGGGTGATGACGTCGCGATAGAAGCGGGTCATGCCGTCGAGGTCGCCGACGAGGAGCGTGACCGCGCCCATGTGCGTCGCGCCCTCGAGACGCTCGGGTGCCGGTGTATTCATGTGGATAGGGAACGCACCGGCATCCGATTCTCTTCCCGTCAGTCCGGGTCGCCGCCCAGCTGACCGATCGGGACGATGGGCCCGCCGTCGTCCGCACCGGTTCTGCGTGCCCGCGCGATCGCGTTGCCGGCGTGGTAGACGACGAGCGCGGCGACCGTGCCGAGGACGATGCCGCCGAACTGCAGCTGGCCGAGGTCCATCGTGAAGTTCGCGATCGCGATGACGAAGGCGACGGCGACCGTGTACTGGTTGACGGGCCGCGAGAAGTCGACCTGGTTGTCGACCCAGATCTTGATGCCGATAACCCCGATGAGGCCGTAGAGCGCCGTCGTCACGCCGCCGATGACGCCGCTCGGGATCGTGAACAGCACGGCGCCGACGACGGGCGAGAACGAGAGCAGCACGGCGATGATGCCGGCCACCCAGTACGCCGCCGTCGAGTAGATGCGGGTCGCCGCCATGACGCCGATGTTCTCGCCGTAGGTGGTCGTGCCCGAGCCGCCGAACGCACCGGCGAGAGTCGTCGCGAGACCGTCGGCGAGGAGGGCGCGGCCGGTGCGCGTGTTGACCGTGGGGTCTCCGGTCATCGTCGCCACACCGCGCACGTGGCCGACGTTCTCGGCGACGAGGACGAGGACGACGGGCAGGAACATCGGCAGGAGTCCCCAGGCGACCGGATCGCCGAAGGACGGCAGGTGGAAGGTCGGGAGACCGATCCAGGCTCGCTGCTCGACGAGGTCTTCGACACCGCTGAAGTCGACGCGACCCATGATGAGCGCCGCGACGTACCCGACCACTACGCCGAGGAAGATCGAGATGCGGCCGAGAAACCCGCGGAAGAGCACGGCGAAGAGGATGCAGGCGACCAGCGTGATGGTGGCGAGGACGGCATCCGTCTTGAAGTTGTTCCACGCGGCCGGGGCGAGGTTGAGCCCGATCAGCGCGACGATGGCGCCCGAGACGACCGGCGGCATGAGCCGCTCGAGCCAGCGCGTCCCGGTCGCCTGCACGAGGAATCCGACACCGGCGAGCAGGACGCCGGCGACGAACACGCCGACGAGCGCCTGCCCGATCTGCTCGGGGCTGTCGAGCGGTGCGCCGTCGCCGGGGCCGAACGCCGTGATCGGCGCGATGAAGGCGAACGACGAGCCGAGGTAGCTGGGGAGCTTGTTGCGCGTGAGGACGAGGAACAGCAGCGTTCCGAGCCCCGAGAACAGCAGCGTCGTGCTGACCGGGAAGCCGGTCAGCAGCGGCACGAGGAACGTGGCGCCGAACATCGCGACGACGTGCTGCGCGCCGATGGCGACGGTGCTGCCCCAGCCGAGGCGTTCGTGCGGCTTGACGACGGCGCCGGGGGCGACACGACGGCCGTCGCCGTGGAGGGTCCAGATGGGCATGCGGGTGCTCCTCGAGTGGTGGCGGATGCCGGGGGTCAGGCGGTGAGGCGGCCGAGCAGCTCGCGGTAGGTCGCCGCGGTCTTCTCGACGATGTCGACGGGCACGACCGGCGGCGTCCCCGTCTTGTCCCAGTTGGCGGCGAGCCAGTCGCGGACGATCTGCTTGTCGAAGCTCGCCATGCGGTCCGCCGGCGTCGCGCCGGTGCGCCAGCGCTCGGCATCCCAGTAGCGCGACGAATCGCTCGTCAGCACCTCGTCGGCGAGGGTCAGGACGCCGTCGTCATCGAGACCGAACTCGAACTTCGTGTCGGCGAGGATGAGGCCCTTCGCCTCGGCGAGGGCCGCGGCGCGGCGGTAGATCTCGAGCGACAGGTCCCGCAGCTCGGCGGCGCGATCGGCACCGACGAGCTCGACGGTCCGCTCGAACGAGATGTTCTCGTCGTGCTCGCCGAGGGGCGCCTTGTAGGCGGGTGTGAACAGCGGCTCGGGAAGGCGGTCGCCGTTCTCGAGGCCGTCCGGGAGGGGGATGCCGCAGACGGTGCCGCTCTGCTGGTACTCGGCCCATCCCGACCCCGTGAGGTACCCGCGGACGACGCACTCGACGGGCAGCATCTCGAGCTCGCGCACGACCATGCCGCGACCGGCGGTCTCGGCGGGCGGCGTGGCGCCCGGCACGAGATGGTTCGGCACTGCGCGGCCCCCGTCGGCGCCGGCGAGCTGCGCGAACCACCACAGGCTGAGGCTGGTCAGCAAGGCGCCCTTGCCGGGGATCGCCGGCTCCAGCACGTGGTCGAACGCGCTGACGCGGTCGCTCGCCACGACGAGGAGGGTTCCATCCGCGCCGTCCTCGGGACGGTAGAGGTCGCGGACCTTGCCCGAGTACACGTGGGTCCATCCGGGCAGGGGGGTCGCGGCATCCGTCACAGGGCCATTATCGCGACGCGGGCGCACGGGGGCCATTCGGCCTACACTCGGCACATGTCACGGTCGACCCGCGGATGTCGTCGCGCGGCGTCCGTCTCGTCGGCGGCGCTCGCGATCCTGCTGACGGGGTGCGTGTCGACCGTCGGGGTGGACGAGGCGGCGCCCTCGCGCTCGACGTCACCGTCGGCGCCACCCTCCGTCTCGCCGACGCCGACGCCCACGGCATCCTCTGCGGTCCCGTTGCCCGAGTACCGCGTGCCGCGGCCGGACCCCGAGGAGATCTCCCGCCTCGAGCACGAGAGCGACGGACCCGACGGCCCCGTGACGCGCATGCAGGTGACGGCACCCGTCGAGCCGGACGTCGAGTACCAGGTCGAGTACGACTGCCGCGCAGAGGACCCGACGGCCACCTTCACGCTGGAGTGGTCGGATGCGTCCGCCGACGTCCTCGAGCCGGGGGACGGCGGTCGAGTCCTGGCGACCTGTGACGGCCCGGCGGCGGTCGCCGGCATCGTCTTCGCCTCGGCATCCCCGCTGCAGCTCACGCTCCGGGATGCCGAATCGATCGACGAGGTGTGGGCTCGGATGCGTCCGGCTCGGTGACCGACGGGGAGAGGACATGACGACGACGTGGCTGGACACGCTCCACGGGCCGGCGGTCGAGGCCTTCGAGGACGACGACGCAGCCGCAACCGAGGGGTTGCGCCGTCTCGGTGCCGCGCTGGCGTTCCATGATCGGGCCATGAACGGCGGACTGGTCGGAGGGGCGATCGAGACGCTGTTCTTCGCGGACGACCTCGCGCACGTGGACGAGGCGATCTCCGCGTTCCACTGGCTGGGCATGACCGAGGCGGCGGCGGTCGTGGACCGCGCCCGCGCGGAGTACCTGCGGTTCCGTCCGACCGGCGAGGAGGAGATCTCTGACGAGGACGCCCGCCTCTGGGACGCGCTCGACGACGAGTTCTACGCGGTCGCCGACGACGACCGGCTCGAGCGGGCCATCGAGGCCCGCTCGGGTGAGATCCTGCCGGCGTAGGGCGAGCGCGTCACTGCGCGACGCGGGCCGCGATGTCGCTGCGGAAGTGCGATCCCTCGAGGCTGATCCGGCCGAGCGCCTTGTATGCCCGCGCTCGAGCAGTCGAGAAGTCGGCGCCGAGGCCCACGACGTTGAGCACCCGCCCGCCGGTCGCGATGAGCCCGCCGTCCTCGAGGGATGTCGCGGCGTGGGCGAGGTGCACGCCGTCGACGGATGCCGCGGCATCCGCACCCTCGATGACGCGACCGGTCCTCGGGGACTCGGGGTACCCCTCGCTGGCGAGCACGACGGTGACCGCCGCGTCGGGGGCGAAGTCGGGTGCCGGCTCGGACTCGAGCGTCCCGCTCGCGGCGGAGAGCAGCAGCCGCGACAGGGGGCTGCGCAGGCGTGCCAGCACGACCTGCGTCTCGGGGTCGCCGAACCGCGCGTTGAACTCGATGACCTTCACGCCGGCATCGGTGAGGATGAGGCCCGCATAGAGCAGCCCGATGAAGGGGGTGCCCTCGGCATCCAACTGCCGGATGACGGGTTCTGCGACCTCGGCGGTGACCTGCGCGACGAACGCCTCCTCGCCGCCGAAGCGCTCGCCGAGCCAGGGGAGCGGCGAGTACGCGCCCATCCCGCCGGTGTTCGGGCCCTCGTCGCCGTCGTAGGCGCGCTTGAAGTCCTGCGCCGGGCTGAGCGCCCGCACGGTGTCGCCGTCCGAGACGAAGAAGAGCGAGACCTCGGGGCCTGCGAGGAACTCCTCGACGAGGATCGGCCCGGTCGGCAGATACGCATCGGCGTGGGCGAGCGCCGCGTCCCGGTCGGAGGTGACCACGACGCCCTTGCCCGCCGCGAGCCCATCGGCCTTCACGACGAAGGGGGCGCCGAACTCGTCGAGGGCGGCGGCCACCTCGTCACGGGTCTGCGCGCGCACCGAACGGCCGGTGGGGACCCCGGCGGCATCCATGATCCGCTTCGCGAAGGCCTTCGAGCCCTCCAGCTGCGCCGCGGCCTTGCCCGGACCGAAGACGGGGATGCCTCGCTCACGCAGCGCGTCGGCCACGCCCGCCACCAGCGGTGCCTCGGGCCCGATGACCACGAGGTCGATGTGCGCCCGGTTGGCGTAGTCGGTCACCGCGGCCGGGTCGTTCTGATCGAGCCCTGGGACGATCGACGCGTCGGCGGCGATGCCGGCGTTGCCCGGGGCCGCGAAGATCTCGTGCCCCGCGCCTTCGGCGGCCAGAGCGAGGATGATGGCGTGCTCTCGCGCGCCCGAGCCGAGGACCAGGATCTTCACCCCGCCAGCCTACCGAGCGGCCCGCGGGCGTTACCGTGGCATCCATGCCCCGCAAGATCAGCACCGGCGAGGGCCGCGATGCGCTCGCCGCCGTGGCCGCCGGGCAGCCCGCCCGCCCGCAGCTCGCGACCGCGGTGCGATACCTGCTGCAGCTGCTGGCCGAGAAGGCACCCGGCAACTCGGTCGAGGTCCGCGTGCCCCCGTTCGGCGCCGTGCAGGCGGTGGAGGGCCCCCGCCACACCCGGGGGACGCCGCCGAACGTGATCGAGATGGATGCCGCGACCTGGATCGCGCTCGCGACCGGGCGCGCGGCCTGGTCGGACGCGGTCGATGCCGGGTCCGTCCGTGCGTCGGGCACCCGCGCCGATCTCGTGGGGCTGCTGCCGCTGCGCCCCTGACCACACGGAGATGACACTCATGCGCACCCGCACCGCCCTCGCGGCCGCCGCCGTCGCGATGGCCGCCGTCGCCCTGGCGCCGTCGCCGGCGCTCGCCGATGCCGGCACCTGCACCGTCAGTGCCGCCCGCGTCTCGTGGCCGTCCGGGGGCGGTGACCTCACCCCGTCGGGTGCGATCGAGCTCGAGGACGGGGTCCTGCTGCTCGATGGGGGTGCGGGCGTCCTCGATCCGGTCGGCCCGACCGGCAGCATCGCGTTCGAGGGCGACGTCTCGTACACGAGCGCGGCGGGCGTCGCCACGACCCTCTCGAACCCGACGGTGGTGGTCGACGGCGGCGAGGGGATGCTGCTGTTCGACGTGCAGCCCGACGGCACCGAGCTGATCCCGCAGGCGGCGCTCGCGACGATCGACCTGCGGGCGGCGGCGATCTCGGAGGGCGACGGCACAGCGATGCTCGACGGCGTCGAGGCGGCCACCGATCTCACGTCCGAGGGCGTCGACGTGCTGTGGAGCGGAGCACCCGGCGCACTCGACCTCGCGGTCGAAGCCGACTGCCCTGGGACGGATGCCGCCGCCACCCCGACGGCCGGAGCGGAACCGGCCGAGGACGGCGGCGGCTCGGCGGGGCTGTGGATCGCCGTCGGGGTCACGACAGCGGCATCCGTCCTCACCGTGCTGCTGGCCGCGGGCTCGGTGCAGCGCCGCAAGCGCAACAGCGCCCGCAGCGAGCTGCACGAGCAGCCGTCGGGCGACGGACCGCGCTGACCCGGCTGCGCGGTCCGCGGGTGGACAATGGACGTATGGCCGAGCACACCGAGACGCACGTCGAATCCGCGGAGCTTCGCCGCAGCCCCCGCTTCGGCGCCTTCTTCGCCGTGGGCGGCGCGTTCGGCATCGTGCTCGCGCTGATCCTCACCTACGCCGTCGGCACCGATCAGATCAGTGAGAGCACCGGCGCCAGGTATTCCGAGGCGCAGGTCTTCGGCTTCCTGCTGCTCGCCTGCATCCCGGTGGGGCTCGCCCTGGGCGGCGCTGTCGCCCTCATCTTCGATCGCGTCCTGCGCCGACGCGCACGGAGCGTGCGCATCGAGCGCGAGACGGTCGAGTCCGACGACTGAGGCCCGCGCCGTCAGGCGAGCTCGGCGATGATCGGCTGGATCGCCGGATCGAACGCGGCGACATCCCCGCGGAGTCCGTCCGTGACGGCAATCGTCAGGGAGCCGATCCACCACACCCCCCGCTGCGTCAGCGGGAGCACCTGCACGTTCAGTTCGAACGAGTGCGCGCGACGACCGACGCGGCGCTCGTGCTCGGCGATCGCGCTGGCGTACGCGCGGTAGCTGCTGGCCGATCCGCCTCGTGCCTGCAGGTTGTACCGGTCGTTCGCGCGCCGCGCGAAGGCGACCGCATCGGCGGCGAGCGGCGACATCGCGGCGCGGAGCTCGTCGAAGCCGTCGACCGGGAGGACGGCGAGCGTCTCGTAGCCGTCGACCAGCTCGAGCGGCACGGGCGACGGATGCGCCTGCGGTTCGACGGCCATCGCCCAGTAGGCGAGCCACTGCCGTTGGAGCAGGCGAGCATCGTCGTCGTCACCCGACGCGGGCGCGGCGGGGGCGCCCCGCAGGTGGGGGAGCTCCTCGGGTGCCCGGATGCCGAGGGCTTGGCGGAGGAAGAGGGCGACGAGCACCGTCGCGCTCGCGTCCTCCCGCACCACCCATTCGGGCCGCTCAGCCCCGCTCATGGGCACATTCTAGGGAGGGCCTGTCCGCTCCGGGGCGAATCGGGGCGCCGTGCTGGCCGGTAGGCTGTGCGGGTGGCCTCGACTCCCACCGATCCCTACTCCGCTGCCGGCGTCGACACCGCGGCGGGGGACCTCGCCGTCGAGTTGATGAAATCGGCCGTCCGTCGCACCCAGGGCCCTGAGGTCCTCGGCGGCGTCGGCGGCTTCGCCGGCCTCTTCGACGCATCCGCACTGCTCGGGTACGCGAAGCCCCTGCTCGCGACCTCGACCGACGGCGTCGGCACGAAGGTCGCCATCGCGCAGGCCATCGACAAGCACGACACGATCGGCCAGGACCTGGTCGGCATGGTCGTCGACGACATCGTGGTGGTCGGCGCGAAGCCGCTCTTCATGACGGACTACATCGCCACCGGCAAGGTCTTCCCCGAGCGCATCGCCGACATCGTCCGCGGCATCGCCGACGGCTGCTCGGCCACGGGCACGGCGCTCGTCGGCGGCGAGACGGCCGAGCACCCCGGGCTCCTCGGCGTCAACGACTACGACGTCGCGGGCGCGGCGACGGGTGTCGTCGAGGCAAATGCCGTCCTCGGCGCCGACCGCGTCCGTTCCGGCGATGTCGTGCTGGCGCTCGCCTCGAGCGGGCCGCACTCCAACGGGTACTCGCTCATCCGGCATATCATCGCGAACGCCGGCATCGGCTACGGCGACAACGCCGCCGACTTCGGTCGGACGTGGGGTGAGGAGCTCCTCGAGCCCACCCGCCTCTACACCTCACCGCTGCTGCGCGCGATCGACGCGCACCCGGGCGCGATCCACTCGCTCAGCCACGTCACCGGCGGAGGCATCGCGGCGAACCTCGCGCGCGTGCTTCCCGTCGGCACCTGGGTCGACGTCGACCGCTCCACCTGGTCGCCGTCTCCGGTGTTCCGCGTCCTCGCCGACCTCGGCGGGCTGTCGCTCGAGCAGACCGAGGGCACCTGGAACCTCGGCATCGGCTTCCTCGCCGTCGTCTCGGCGGAGGCCGCCGACGCCGCGGCATCCACCCTCTCGGCAGAGGGCATCCACACCTGGCAGGTCGGGACGGTGTCGGATGCGGCACTGCCGGCCGGCGACTACGAGCAGGGCGCGAAGGGCGTCGACGGCGGCGCGGTGCGTCTCGTCGGCTCCTACGCAGAAACGGACTGAGCTACACCAATGTGCGGAATCGTCGGCGTCGTCGCTCAGGGGCCCGCCAACCAAGAGGTCTACGACGCCCTGCTGCTGCTGCAGCACCGCGGTCAGGACTCCACCGGCATCGCGACCGCCGAGCAGAGCGGCATCTTCCACATCGCGAAGAACCGCGGCATGGTCCGCGAGGCCTTCCGCACCCGCGACATGCGGTCGCTCCTCGGCACGATCGGCCTCGGTCACGTCCGGTACGCGACGAAGGGCACGGCGTCGAACGAAGAAGAGGCGCAGCCCTTCTATGTCAACGCCCCCTACGGCATCGTCCTCGTGCACAACGGCAACCTCACGAACACGCGTGAGCTCACCGAGGAGCTGTTCCGCACCGACCGCCGTCACCTGAACACGAGCTCCGACACCGAGCTGCTGGTGAACGTCCTCGCGAACGAGCTGCAAGCGGTCATCTCGGGTCTCGAACTCGACCACGAGCAGATCTTCGAGGGCGTCTCCCGGGTGCACCAGCGCGTCGAGGGCTCCTACGCCGCCATCGCGCTGATCGCTGGGTACGGTCTGCTGGCGTTCCGCGATCCCTTCGGCATCCGTCCGCTCATCCTCGGCACTCGCCAGGCCGAGAACGGCCGCTACGAGTGGACCGTCGCCTCCGAGTCGTTGGTCCTCGAGAACGGCGGCTTCGAGGTCGTCCGCGACGTCGAACCCGGCGAGGCGGTCTTCATCGACCTCGACGGCAACCTCTTCACGAAGCAGTGCGCCACGAACCCGCAGCTCGTGCCGTGCTCGTTCGAGTACGTGTACCTCGCTCGCCCGGACTCCGTGATGAACGGCATCTCGGTGTACGAGGCGCGTCTGCGCATGGGCGAGCGTCTCGCCGACACGATCGCCAAGTACACCCCCGAGGGGTCGATCGACGTCGTCATGCCGATCCCCGACTCCTCGCGCCCCGCCGCGATGCAGGTCGCGCGCAAGCTCGGGATCGAGTACCGCGAGGGCTTCTACAAGAACCGCTACATCGGCCGGACGTTCATCATGCCGGGCCAGGCGATCCGCAAGAAGAGCGTGCGCCAGAAGCTCAACGCGATGTCGACCGAGTTCAAGGGCAAGAACGTGCTGCTGATCGACGACTCGATCGTCCGCGGCACGACCTCGCGGGAGATCATCCAGATGGCCCGGGATGCCGGGGCGAAGTCGGTGACGTTCGCCTCCGCCGCCCCGCCCATCCGCTTCCCCCACGTCTACGGCATCAACATGCCGTCGCGTCACGAGCTCGTCGCGTACAACCGGACGATCCCCGAGATCGCCGAGGAGCTCGGCTGCGATTACCTCGTCTACCAGGAGATCGACGACCTGAAGGCCGCGATCCTCGACGGGGCGCCGGACGTCGAGGACCTCGACATGAGCTGCTTCGACGGCCGGTACGTCACCGGAACCGTGACCGACGAGTACCTCGCCTGGGTCGAGGGCACCCAGGAGTCTTGAGCACCCCCGCATCCCGCCCGCTTTGGCGGGGGAGGGCGCTGGCCCTGGCGGGGATCGTCCTGCTGGCGCTGTCGCTGCGGTCGGCTGTCGCCTCGCTGTCGCCGCTCTACGGCGAGATCGCCGAGGACTTCGCCGTCCCCGCGGCAGTCGCGGGCCTCATCGGCACAGTGCCGCCCCTGTGCTTTGCGGTCTTCGGCCTCCTCGCGGCGGGGCTCGAGCGGAGGTTCGGGCTCGAGCGCACCACGATCGCCGCGCTCGTCGCCGCGGCGCTCGGGCTCGTCGCCCGTGCCGCCGCCCAGGATGCCGGGGGTCTCCTCGCGGGATCCGCGATCATCTTCGCCGGCGTCGGGGTCGGCAACGTCCTGCTCCCGGCGCTGACGAAGAAGTACTTCGGTGACCGCATCGGGCTGCTGACGACGCTCTATTCGACGATGATGGCGGTCTCGACGTTCCTGCCACCTCTCATCGCGGTGCCGGTGTCGGATGCGGCGGGGTGGCGCACCTCCCTCGGGCTCTGGGCGGTCTTCGCGGTCGCGGGTCTCGTACCCTGGATCCTGCTGTCCATCCGCGAGCGGGCAGCGGCGGCGGCCGCCGACGTCGACCTCGAGCAGGTCAGTACCCGCGTCTTCGGGCGGATGTGGCGACTCCCCACCGCCTGGGCGCTCGCGATCGCGTTCTTCGTCTCCAGCGCGATCGCCTACACGTCCTTCGCGTGGCTGCCGACGATCCTCGTCGACATCGCGGACGTGACCCCGCAGGTCGCCGGTGTGCTGCTGTCGCTGTTCGCGCTGATCGGCCTGCCCGCCTCGCTCGTGGTCCCGGCCCTCGTCGCACGGCGCGGGGTGGTGCTGCCGCTGTTCATGATCGCATCAGGAGCAGGACTCGTCGGATACGGCGGGATGCTGCTCGCCCCGGCGGCCGCGCCCTGGCTCTGGACGTCGCTCATCGGCACCACACCGCTGCTGTTCCCCGCTGTGCTGACGCTCGTGGGCCTCCGGACCCGCACGCACGACGCGACGGTGGCGCTGAGCTCGTTCATGCAGAGCCTCGGTTACGGCATGACGATGCTGATGCCCCTCGGCATCGGTCTGCTCCACGACGCGACGGACTCGTGGACGATCCCGCTCGTCATGCTCGCGGTGGTCTCGGTGCTCGCGCTGCCCGCCGGGTTCGTCCTGGCGCGACGGAAGACGGTCGAGCAGGAGTGGGAACAGCGTCACGGCGCCTGGTGAGCACCGGCATCCGTCACATTCGCGTGTCGATCAGGCCTTCTCGTACGACGCGGACGTCGGCGCAGACGGGTCGTCCTCGTCGTCCTCGTCGGCGTACTGGTCGGCCCACTTGTCCTCGTACTGCTCGTCGCCGGGTGCGCCGAGCTCACGCTCGAGCGCATTGATGTTCAGGCTGTACGTGTCGTACTTGAGCTCACGAGCGATCTTCGTGTTCTTCGCCTTCTGACGGCCACGCCCCATGCGTAACCCCCTCATTTCACGAATGCGGGCCTATCCGACAGCCCGACGCAGCAATAGTCCGGCACAGGCCGGGAAGAGTAGCATTCAGGATATCACGGAGCCTTCCCGCCGCCCCGAACGGTGGAGATCGACGAAAGGTGACCCGACATGGCCGATGCCGCGCCGCTTCCTCCGGTGAACAGACGACCGCACCGACCCGTCATCGCCGGGATCGTGCCCGGTCGGTCGGCACGCGTGCTGCGCGAGGCGGCGAACTACGCGAAACTGCACGGTGCGTCGCTGCTGGTCGCCCACGTCGACGTGACGCGGTTCGTGTCGTACGAGGACCCCGACGGCTACGTGCACACGGCGCCGATCAACCTCGACGCCGTGCCCAGCGAGGAGCTCGCGGCGCGGCTGCGCGGCGAGGCCGAGGCATCCCTCGCCGATGTCGACGTGCCGTGGTCGCTCGAGCTCCTCGCCGGCGACCCCGCGCTCGCGATCAAGGACCTCGCCGAGCGCACCGAGGCGCGGCTCATCGTGGTCGGCACCCGCAAGCGCGGCATCGGCGATTCGATCCGCGAGTTCTTCACCGGATCGGTCGCCGCTCGTCTGGCGCACCGGCAGCCGCGACCGATCCTCGTCGTCCCCCTGGGTGAGCCCGTGGGAGACGACGAGGATCCGTTCCGACCCAAGAAAAACACCTGGCCCGAAGAGCTCTGGCCCGGCGCCTGAGCTCAGCCGCGCGTCGCTCGACGGATCGCGGCGGCGGCATCGTCGAGCGCCGTCGCCAGCTCGTCGATGACGGATGCCGCGAGGTCGCCGCCCCGCGCGACGTGACTGCGCAGCTCGGTCCGCACATCGGTGCGGAAGTCCCCGAGCAGCGACTCGGCCCGGCGCACCTGCTCGCGCGCCTCCGTGCGGGCGTCGCCGCCGTGCTGACGGGGGGCGTGCTCGGTGGTGGTGACGGATGCCGCGGCGAGGTCCGCCTGCAGGCTCTTCATCGCCTCGCGCACACCGGCTCGGACCTCCTGGGCGATCAATCGGACGCTGTCGGCCAGGCCCGCCTCGATGCCCTCGATGTCGCCGGACCGGGACGATACCTCGGCGCGGCCCGCATCCGTGATCTCGTACACGGTCTTGCGACCGTCGACGGTCTTGGTGACGAGGCCCTCCTCCTCGAGTTTGGCCAGGCGCGGATACACCGTGCCGGCGCTCGGCGTGTAGGTGCCGCCGGTGCGGTCCGACAGCGCCTGCATCAGGTCGTAGCCGTGGCGCGGTGCCTCGTCGAGCAGGCTCAGGAGGTACAGGCGCAGGTCGCCGTGGGAGAAGACGGATGCCATGGTCACCACTCCTCGGGGGTCGGGGCGTCGCCCGGCTCGGCGGTCACCTCGGCGCGGCGGAGGACCGTCACGTCGCCCGAGACGGTGTTCGCGCGGACGTCCGCGAACGACCCGCTGAGCTCACCGGTCGTGCCGGTGTAGCTCGAGCCGATGCCGCCCGAACGGTCGACGCCGTCGACCCGCAGTTTGCCGCTCACGGTCCGCAGCACGTACTTGGCCGCGACGCCCTCGTCGAGACGCACGGTCGCCGCGCCGCCGACGGTGTTGAACGAGACGTTCTGGGTGGGCCCTGCGGAATCGATGAGCGCCGAGCCGCTGACGGTGTCGATGGTCGCCGTCCGGATGGTGCCCACAGCGGTGACGTCGCCCGACACCGAGTTCGCGCTGAGGGTGCCGGTGAGCGATCGGATCTGCACGTCGCCCGAGACCGAGTTGGCGGTCACGTCGCCGGCGAGGCCGTCGACGATGATGTCGCCCGAGACGGTGTTGAGCTTCGCGTCGGAGTCGAGCCCGGCCACGAGCGCGCTCGCGCTGACGACGCCGAGGGTGAGGGCGATGGCGCGCGGCACGGCGATGCTGATCTCGGCCTGCGGCCCGCCGCTGCCGAAGTTGCGGAACGAGGCGAGGAAGTTGTCCCAGCGCAGCTGCGCGTGGTCGATCTCCACCGAACCGTCCTGTGCTTCGATGCGCAGCTCCTTCGAGGTCACCGAGTGCACTTCGATGCGCACGCCGGGTTCGTCGTGCGCGACGACGTCGATCTGACCGCCGACGAGGCCGACCTTCAGTCGGCGGATGCCGTCGAGGTCGATGATCCGGGTCTCACCCGGCTGGACCAGCCACTTCTCGAGAGTCATGTCATCTCCTGGGTCGAGCGCGAATCGAGATATATCGCGTTGACGAACCATAACACGATATATCTCGAGTGTCATCACGTGTTCGCGTTGCGTGTTGACCTTGACGCAGCGTCAACTTCTAGCGTGGTCGTCATGACGGCGGAATGGTCGATCCAGCAGTTGGCCCGGCTGGCGGGCACGACGAGCAGAGCGCTGCGCCACTACGGCGAGGTCGGCATCCTGGCCCCCGCCCGGGTGGGGGCGAACGGGTACCGCTACTACGACGCGGCGTCGCTCCGTCGTCTCCAGCGCATCCTGCTGCTGCGCGAGCTCGGCGTCGGACTGCCGCAGATCGCGGACGTCCTCGCGAGGGACGTCGACGAGACCACCGCACTCGCGTCCCATCTGGCCTGGCTGCAGTCCGAGCAGCACCGGATCTCGCGGCAGATCGCCGCCGTGGCGTCGACCATCGACGCCCTGGAGAAAGGAGAGGAACCCATGCCGCAGGCGATGTTCGACGGCTTCGATCACACGGAGCACGAGAGGGAGGTGACGGATCGCTGGGGGGCCGACGCGTACGCCCGGGGCGACGCATGGTGGCGCGGCCTGTCCGGCGAGGATCGCGCGCAGTGGAAGGGCCGGTCCGAGGGGCTCGCCCGGGCATGGGCGGACGCGGCGGCCCGCGGCATCCCCCCGGAATCGCCCGAGGCGCAGGATCTCGCCGCACGGCACGTCGCGTGGCTCACCGGCATCCCGGGGACGCCCGCAGCCGACGGCGGCGACGTCCGCGCCTACGTCCTCGGCCTCGCAGACATGTACGTCGCGGACGGGCGCTTCGGCGCGAACTACGGCGGCCCGGTCGGCGCGGAGTTCGTGCGCGCCGCCCTTCGCCGGCATTACGACGCGTGATCGGCCGACACGGAGAGGCCCCCTCGACCGAAGACGGGAGGGGGCCTCACGCGCTCCTGGGGGAGAGCGCCGCTGACGCACCTGGGGGAGCGCGTCAGGCGTTCGGGTGATCAGGTGTTCTTGCGCAGTACCCGCAGCAAGAATGCGATCAGGGCGATGACACCGACGATGATGGCGACCCACAGCAGGAACTGGAGCCCCTCCGTGATACCGCCGACGATCGCCAGCACGATGGCGATCACGATGATGATGATGAGTGCCAGATTCATGGGAGGCTCCCTCTTCCGTCTCCGCTGATCCGCCCGCAGGCGGGAGTGACGCGGGTGTGCGTCCGTCCCTTGCTATCAGCGTTCTCACAGCTGGCGACACCCCTTGACAGGTTCGGGCCGCGATGTCATACCGTGGCCGGACGTGGGCGCGAGCGCGCCTGATTCCGGACCGATGAGGCGGTGCACCATGCCGGCAGGACGGGGCTCGAACAGCCTGAAGGACCCGGAGCTCTACGAGGAGCTCCGGAAGGACGGCGCGTCCAAGGAGAAGGCGGCGCGCATCTCGAACGCGGCCGCCCGCGATGGCCGGAAGGCCGTCGGCAGTCGTGGCGGGAGGTCCGGTGACTACGAGGGCTGGACCGTCGCCGACCTCCGCGCGCGGGCCAAGGAGCTGGGCATGAGCGGGTACTCGAGCAAGCGGAAGGCGGAGCTGATCGACATGCTCCGCTCGCACTGATTTGCCGCGACTGAAGCGCGTCCGGCCCGGCACGGACATCGGCTACCGGCGCCTCGGATCGGGCACCGGCTTCCGATACGTGGATGCCGACGGCGCGCCGCTGCCGAAGGTCGAGGCCGACCGCATCCGGGCACTCGTGATCCCACCGGCATGGCAGGACGTGTGGATCTGCTCGGACGCGAACGGACACATCCAGGCGACGGGAGTCGACGACGCCGGGCGCGTGCAGTACATGTACCACCCGCAGTGGACGGCGGGGCGGGACAAGGGCAAGTACGCGCGGGCGCTGCTGCTCGCCGAGGCCCTGCCGCGCGCCCGCGGGCGCGTGACCTCGTCGCTGCGCCGGGAGGACATCGACCAGGAACGGGTGCTCGCCGCCGCCTTCCGACTGCTCGACCTCGCAGCTCCCCGCGTGGGGGCAGAGCGATACCTCATCAAGCACGGCAGCCGTGGCCTGACCACGCTGCTCCGTCGCGACGCCGAGGTGGACGGCGACGTCGTCGCCCTCCGCTTCCCCGGCAAGAGCGGGCAGCGGCAGGAGATGGAGGTCGAGGACATCGACCTCGCCGCCGCAGTCGGCCTACTCGTCGCCGGCCGGCCGAGCTCACCGCTGCTCGCGTTCCTGCGGGGGAGGCGACGCGTCGCCCTCAGTCCGCGTGACGTCAACGTCTACGTCCGCACGATGACCGGTGGCGCCTTCACGGCGAAGGACTTCCGGACACTCCGAGGCACGATCGTCGCCGCCGACGCTCTGGCGCGCATCGGCACCGTGACGAAGAAGACCGACCTCAAGCGCGCCGAGGTCCTCGCGGTGAAGGTGACGTCGGAGGCGCTGGGCAACACCCCGTCCGTCGCGCGGAGCTCGTACATCGACCCCCGGGTCTTCGACCGCTACCGGCGCGGCATCCTGCTCGATACGACGGTCTCGCCCGAATCCGCCATCCGACGGCTCATCCTCGGCTGATCGGAATGGACGGATGCGGCGTGCCCGCGGCATCCGTCCCCCCTCGCCGCCGCTAGCGTGTGGCGCGTGGCATCCGCGCGTCCGGTCTGGTGGGTCGCCCTGCTGACCGTCGTGGTGGGCGGCGCGGCCGGCGTGGCGGCTCGTGCGGCGCTCGTGCTCCCGATCCCGGCGGACGCCCACCCGCTCGTCCTCCCCGCCGTCACCGCGGCGATCAACATCACCGGTTCGTTCGCGCTCGGCGCGCTCGCCGGAGCACTCGGCGACCGTCGCCCAGGGCTCCGACTGCTGCTCGGCACGGGCGTCCTCGGCGGCTTCACGACCTACAGTGCGTTCGCGGTGCAGGCGCTCCAGGTGTTCACGGACGCCCCCGTCGTCGGGATGCTGCTCGTCGCCGTGTCGCTGTTCGGCGGCGTCGTCGCCGCGGCCGCGGGGCTCATGCTCACCGCTCGTGCACGCGACGCCTCCGGGGGCGCCGCGTGAACGCGGTCGATGTGGCGCTGCTCGCCGCCGCGGGCGGGGTTGGCGCGGGGCTCCGTCACCTGCTCGACCGGGCGCTGTCGGGCCGTCGGCCCGCGGACGCCTTCCCGATCGGCATCCTCGTGGTCAACGCGATCGGGTCCTTCGCGCTGGGTGTCCTCACGGGACTCGGCGACGTGATCGGGGCCGCGTGGCCGGCCGTGATCGGCGTCGGACTGCTCGGCGGGTTCACCACCTTCAGCACGATGGCGCTGGACACCGTGCGCCTCGCCCGGGCGGGGCGGCGCGACCGTGCCTGGGCGAACCTCCTCGGGACCTTCGTCCTCTGCGTCCTGCTCGCCGGTGTCGGGCTGATGCTGGGATCGGTCCGACCGCTCGGCTGACCCCGCGTCGGGCTATCAGGCATCCTGAAACCCGCGCGTGCGATACTGACGCCGATCCCCGCACCCTGCATCGTGGAAATGGGCCCTCGTTGTCTCACCTCGCCGTCCTGAGCCTGAAGAACCGCGCCCTCATCGCCCTGATCACGATCGTCGCCGCGATCTTCGGGGGGCTGGCGCTGACGAATCTGAAGCAGGAGCTGATCCCCCCGATCGAGCTGCCCCAGCTGTCGATCCTCACGACCTACCCGGGCGCATCGCCCGACGTCGTGAACAACGACGTGTCCACGCCCATCGAGCAGGCGATCCAAGCCGTGCCCGACCTCGAGTCGACGTCCGCGACCAGCACGACGAACGCGTCCATCATCCAGGCGTCCTTCGCCTACGGCACGAACCTCGCGACGGCCGAGCAGAAGATCACGCAGGCGATCGGCCGCATCGACGACTCGCTGCCGGACGGCATCGACACGAGCGTCCTGGCGTTCTCGACCGACGACCTGCCGGTCATCTCGCTCGCGGTCACCGGCTTCGACGACGCCGACGCGGTGCAGAACCGCCTCGAGAACAGCGTCGTGCCCGACATCGAAGACGTCGACGGTGTCGCCGCCGCGCAGATCGTCGGCGGGCAGACCGCGCGGGTGACGATCGTCCCCGACCAGGCGGCACTCGCCGAACGCGGCTACACGCAGGCAGCCATCACCGATGCGCTCGACCAGAACGGCGTGCTGTTCCCGGGCGGCACGGTGGACGAGGGCGACCAGACCCTCACCGTCCAGACCGGCACGAAGATCACCTCGACCGACGAGATCGCGGCGCTGCCGCTCGTCCCCACCGACGCCGACCAGTTCGCCGCGGGGGCGGTGACCGTCGGCGACGTCGCGGACGTGTCGCTGGCCGAGGACCCCATCGCCTCCATCTCGCGGGTCGACGGCGAGCCGGCGCTCACCGTCTCGATCACGAAGCTCCCGGCCGCGAACACCGTCGAGGTCTCGAACCTCGTGACGGCGCTCATCCCCGAGCTGCAGGAGTCGCTCGGCGGCGGGACAGAGGTCACCGTCGTCTTCGATCAGGCCCCGTACATCGAGCAGTCGATCGAGGCGCTCGCGCAGGAAGGGCTCCTCGGCCTCGCGTTCGCGGTCATCGTCATCCTGGTCTTCCTGCTCTCGGTGCGCTCGACCCTGGTGACCGCCATCTCGATCCCGACCAGCGTGCTCATCACGTTCGTGGGGATCCAGGCGTTCGGCTACTCGCTCAACATCCTCACGCTCGGAGCACTGACGATCGCCATCGGCCGCGTCGTCGACGACTCGATCGTGGTCATCGAGAACATCAAGCGCCACTACGTCGGGGACGCCGACAAGCGCGCGTCCATCCTGCTCGCGGTGCGCGAGGTCGCGGCGGCGATCACGGCATCCACCCTCACGACCGTCGCCGTGTTCCTGCCGATCGCGTTCGTCGGCGATCTGACGGGGGAGCTGTTCCGCCCCTTCGCGCTGACGGTCACGATCGCGATGCTCGCGTCGCTGTTCGTCTCGCTCACGATCGTCCCGGTCCTCGCGTACTGGTTCCTGCGCCCCGGCAAGCCGGTGCTCGACGAGCGCGGCCGCGCGATCGACCCCGAGGACCCGGCGGCGCCGCCCTCCCGCCTGCAGAAGAGCTACCTGCCCGTCCTGCGCTGGACCCTCCGCCACTCGGCCGTGACCCTCGTGCTCGCGGTGCTCGTCCTCGCCGGCACGATCGCGGCGGCACCGCTCATGAAGGTGAACTTCCTCGGCGACTCGGGCCAGAACACCTTCACCGTCACGCAGAACATCGGCGACACCGCGTCGCTCGACGCGCAGGATGCCGCCGCCGAGCGGGTTGAGGACGTGCTCCTCGGCGTCGACGGGATCGAGACGGTGCAGACCTCCATCGGCTCGAGCGGGTCCGAGCTGCGCGACGCGTTCTCGGGTGGCGGTGCGGGCATCACCTACTCGATCACCACCGACACGGACGCCGATCAGGAGCAGGTGCGCGCGGACGTGCAGGACGCCCTCGCCGACCTCGACGACGCCGGGGAGATCTCCGTCGCCGCATCGCAGGGCGGCTTCGGGTCGACCGACATCGAGGTGAACGTGACCGCCCCCGACGCGGGCGTGCTCCGCGACGCGACCGACCAGGTCGTGAACGCACTCGAGGACGCGGACGGCGTCGAGCAGGTCGACTCGAACCTCTCGGCATCCCTCCCCTTCGTCTCGGTCACGGTCGACCGTGAGGATGCCGCAGCGCTCGGCCTCTCCGAGGTCGCCGTCGGCGGGCTCGTGTCGAACACGATGCAGCCGCGGCAGATCGGCACCGTCGAGATCGACGACGCGTCGCTCACCGTCTACCTGCAGGCCGAGGACATCCCGCAGACGATCGGCGAGCTGCGCGCCCTCGAGATCGCGAGTGCGAACGGCCTCGTCCGCCTCGACGAGGTCGCCACCGTCGAGGAGTCCGAGGGCCCCGCCTCGATCACGAGCGAGCGCGGCCAGCGCACGGCATCCGTCACCGTCACCCCCAGCTCCGACGATCTGAACGCATCGTCGGCCACCGTCACCACCGCGCTCGCCGACGTCGATCTGCCCGACGGAGCGGATGCCGAGATCGGCGGTGTCGTCACCCAGCAGCAGGACGCGTTCGCCCAGCTGGGCCTCGCGATCCTCGCGGCGATCCTCATCGTCTACATCGTCATGGTCGCGACCTTCAAGTCGCTGCGCCAGCCGATCCTGCTGCTGGTGTCGGTGCCCTTCGCGGCGACGGGCGCCATCCTGCTGCAGATCGTCTCCGGCGTCCCGCTCGGCGTCGCCTCGCTCATCGGCGTGCTGATGCTGGTCGGCATCGTCGTGACGAATGCGATCGTCCTCATCGACCTCGTCAACCAGTACCGCGAGAAGGGGCTGTCGACGCCCGAGGCCGTGCTCGCGGGTGGTGCGCGACGACTGCGGCCGATCCTCATGACGGCGCTGGCGACGATCTTCGCCCTGACGCCCATGGCCCTCGGCATCACGGGGCACGGCGGGTTCATCTCGCAGCCGCTCGCCCTCGTCGTGATCGGCGGCCTCGTCTCGTCGACCGTGCTGACGCTGCTGGTGCTGCCGGCGCTCTACAACCTCGTCGAAGGGGCGAAGGAGCGCCGTGCCGCGGGGCGCGGCGAGGAGGTCGTACCCACCCCCGACGGGGCAGCCGTCTCGGTGCCGGCCTCGCGCCGAGCGCGACGCGAGAGCGCGGCGGCCGCCACGGTGACCGGTGCGGCCGCGGTCGACACGGCGCTCGTCATCGAGGAGTCGCCGGACGTCGAGATCCCTGCTCCCGGCCGTGACGACCAGCAGTCGACCGGCGAGCAGTCGCCCGGGGAGCAGTCGTCCGACCCGCAGCCCGACGACCAGCAGCGCTGATCGTCAGGGGGCGTCGACGAGGTCGGCGCCCCACTCGAGCGTCCACGTCTCACCGGGCGCCAGGCGGCGCAGGTCGCGGCCGGAGTTGAACGCGTCGGCGGGTGCGGTCATCGGCTCGATGGCCACCGCGACGTCGTGCCCCGCGAAGCGATCGGTCGTGAAGAGCTGCACGTAGTCGAAGCCCTCGCCCGCCCACACGCTGACGCGACGTCCGTCGGGTGCGACGAGGTGCGCGGCGATCCGGCCATCGGTGCGGGGGATGCCCGTGAACGCCGCATCGAGCGACAGCTCACCGACCCGACGCGGCGCGCGTAGGTCGTGCGCAGGGTCGATGGTCTCCTCGGCCACCGGGATGCTCTGCTCGTCGAGGCGGAACCAGGTGCTCGCATCGAGCTGCAGCGACAGATCGGCGGTGTCGACGTCGGAGATGCGGAAGTACGGGTGGGTGCCGACGGCCACCGGCGCGTCACCGTCGCCGACGTTCGTGATCGCGTGCTCGACGGAGACCCCGCTGCCGGTGAGGCGATACGTCACGCGGGTGTCGAGGTGGTACGGATACCCGGTCTGGGGGAACACCTGCGCCGCGAGGGTGATCGCGGCATCCGTCTGCTCCGTGACGCGGTACGCGGCGAAACGGAGCAGACCGTGCGACGCATTGCCGAGCTTCGGTTCGGAGATCGCCAGCTGCCGCTCCTCGCCGTCATCGGTCCACCGGCCGTCGCGGATGCGGTTGGGCCACGGGACGAGGACCACGCCGCACGCGGCGGGGGTGGGCACGCCGTCGGGATAGTCGGGCACGAGGTCGACGTCGCCGACGCGGAGGGCGCGGAGGGATGCCCCGACCTCGGTGATCTGCGCCGTGACGGCGCCGGCGTGCAGGGAGAAGCGGGTTCCGGTGGGATCGGCGGCCATGCGGCCAGCGTATCGACGGGCGGGTTCCCAGGGTGCTCCGGTAGTCTGGGCCGGTCGGCGGAGGACACCGCGCTGTGCGCGGGCATCCTGTGTAGTCCTCGGGGCCGATCTCGAAACCCGATCCGCGGTTTCGGAACCAGTTACTGGAATGGCCCCCGGCCGACGGAAGTCCGGGTATGTCCGTGCGTGCGCACGGCGCTGTTGTGGTGCGAGAACTCAGGAAGACACACGCATGCCCAAGAACAAGAAGCCGGCCGGCGGCCGCGCGCAGAACTTCGAGCCCCGATACGGCAAGAAGACCTCCTACCAGGACGCGAAGCGCCGCCCCGGCCAGTCGTCCGCCGGCACCGCCGGCAGCAAGAGCCCGAACCACCGCGGCTACCGTGCACCCGAAGAGGGCGCGGCCTCGAAGGGCCGTTGGACGGAGCAGGACCGCGCCGGTCGTGCCGAGGCCCGCGGCATCCGCTCGCACGCCCGCGGCGACCGGTCCGACGACCGTCCGCGTCGCGATGATCGGGGCGAGCGTCCCCGGTTCGATCGGAACGAGCGTCCGGCCCGTTCGTTCGATGACCGTCCGCGTCGGGATGACCGGGGCGAGCGTCCCCGGTTCGACCGGAGCGCGAGCAGCAACTCCTCAGATTCGGCGCGGCGCCCTGCCCGCGGGACCGATCCGCGCCGTTCGGGCGCGGAGGTGAGGAGTTACGACCGGAACGACCGTCCGGCCCGTTCGTTCGACGACCGTCCGCGTCGGGATGACCGGGGCGACCGTCCCCGGTACGACCGGAACGACCGTCCGGCCCGTTCGTTCGACGACCGTCCGCGTCGGGATGACCGGGGCGACCGTCCCCGGTTCGACCGGAACGACCGTCCGGCCCGTTCGTTCGACGACCGTCCGCGTCGCGACGACCGTCCGGCTCGTTCGTTCGATGACCGTCCGCGTCGGGACGACCGGGGCGACCGTCCCCGGTTCGACCGGAGCGACCGTCCGGCTCGTTCGTTCGACGACCGTCCCCGTCGGGACGAGCGTGCGAACCGATCCGACTGGAACGCGGCCGAGAAGGCGAAGGCGCACCAGGACCACGTCGACGTCGTGCACGAGCGACTGCAGGCCGAAGCGGTGGATGCCGCATCCGTCGAGCAGGCATCGTTCGCCGACCTCGGGCTCGGCCAGAACATCGTCCGGACCCTCGAGGGCCTCGGCGCGTCGAGCCCGTTCCCGATCCAGGCGGCCACGGTCCGCCCGATCCTCGAGGGGCGCGACGTGCTCGCCCGGGGCCGCACCGGCTCGGGCAAGACGATCGCGTTCGGTGCCCCCCTCGTCGAGCGCGTGCTGCGCGGTCAGGCCGGCAAGCGCCGTGCGTGGGGTCGCTCGCCGCAGGCGCTCATCCTCGCGCCGACGCGTGAGCTCGCGCTGCAGATCGACCGCACCGTGCAGGAGCTCGCGCAGAGCGTGGGCCTGTTCACCACGCAGGTGTACGGCGGCGTCCCGCAGGGGCGCCAGGTCGGCGCGCTGAAGAAGGGCGTCGACATCGTGATCGGCACCCCCGGTCGCATCGAGGACCTCGAGAAGCAGGGCAAGCTCGACCTCTCCGAGGTCGGGATCGTCGTCCTCGACGAGGCCGATCACATGAGCGAGCTCGGCTTCCTCGAGCCGATGCAGCGGATCCTCCGCCTCGTGCAGGACGATGCGCAGAAGCTGCTCTTCTCTGCGACGCTCGACCGCGAGGTCGCCGCGCTCGTCGACGAGTTCCTCGTCGACCCGGCCGTCTACGAGGTGGCCGGTGAGACGCAGGAGACCGGCACGATCGATCACCGCGTGCTCGTCATCGATCACCGCGACAAGGCCGAGATCCTCGCCTCGCTCGTCGACCGCGACGGCAAGACGCTCGTCTTCACACGGACGCGCGCCTTCTCCGAGATGCTCGTCGAGCAGTTCGAGGATGCCGGGATCGCCGCCGTCGCCCTGCACGGCGACCTCAACCAGGCCAAGCGGACCCGCAACCTGCAGCGCCTCACCGACGGCAAGGTCAACGTGCTGGTCGCGACGGATGTGGCGGCCCGCGGCATCCACGTCGACGACATCGATCTGGTCGTCCAGGCCGACGCCCCCGACGAGTACAAGACCTACACGCACCGCTCGGGTCGCACCGGCCGCGCCGGGCGCTCCGGCACGGTCGTCACGCTCATCACGCGTCAGCGTCGTCGTCGCATGACGGAGATGCTCGAGCGTGCCGAGATCGACGCCCCGTTCGAGGAGGTCCGCGCCGGCGACGATGTGCTCGAAGAGCTCAGCGGCCGCCAGGCCGCGAACGTCGACGCGTAAGCCTCATCGGGGCGCCGGCGCGAGTTCGTCGGCGATGGACCTCCCGATCTCGAGCGCGGCCGTCGCGGCGGGCGACGGTGCGTTCAGCACGTGGACCTGCCGCGGGCCGCGCTCGATGTGGAAGTCGTCGACCATGCTGCCGTCGCGGCGGATCGCCTGGGCGCGGACGCCCGCGTGCGTCGGACGCAGCTGGTTGGCCGCGAGGTCGGGGATGAGCTCGTTGAGACTGGCCGTGAAGCGCCGTTTCGACAGCGAGCGCCGCACTTCGTCGATCCCGGTGCGCCAGTACTTCCCGCCGAGCCGCCACAGCCCCGGCCACAGCGCGCTGTCCGCCACGTCTCGCGGATCGACATCGCCCCAGGTGTAGCCCTCGCGGGCGAGGGCCAGCACCGCGTTGGGTCCGGCGTGCACCGTGCCGTCGAACATCCGCGTGAAGTGCACGCCGAGGAAGGGGAACGCCGGGTCGGGGACGGGGTAGATGAGGCCTCGCACGAGTTGCTCGGCGTCCCGTGTGAGCGTGAAGTACTCGCCACGGAACGGGACGATCCGCACATCGGGTCGCAGCCCGGCGAGTCGTGCGATGCGGTCGCTGTGCAGCCCCGCGCAGTTCACGAGCAGGTCGGCGGCGATCTCGTCCGCATCCGTGGTCACGATGACACCCGAACCGGTGTCACGGATGCCGGTGACCCCCTGCCCGAAGCGGATCGCCCCGCCGTCCGCCTCGATGAGGCCACGCAGGGCCTCGCAGACACCCCGGTAATCGACGATGCCCGTGGTCTCGACCCGGAGCGCGGCGACCGCCCGGACGTGCGGTTCGTAGTCGCGCGCCTCGCCCGCCGAGATCAGCCGGCACGGCACGCCGTTGGCGACGCCCCGCGCGTGCAGATCGCGCAGGCGACCGAGCTGCGACTCGTCGGTGGCGACGACGAGCTTGCCGCACACGTCGACGGTCACGCCGTGCTCGGCCGCGAACGACCGCATCGACTGGGCGCCGGCCGCCGCGAAGCGGGCCTTGAGGCTGCCGGGCGCGTAGTAGAGCCCCGAATGGATGACACCCGAGTTGTTGCCGGTCTGATGCGCGGCGACGCCCGCTTCTTTCTCGAGCACGGTCACCCGGTGCCCGCGCGCGGCGAACTCCTGCGCTGTCGCGAGCCCCACGATGCCCGCGCCGATCACGACGACGTGACTGATCATCCGCTCCCCCAAAGCTCGGCGATCTTCCCCGAGACGCACTCTACGCCTGCAGCGGCGTCGATAGGGTGGTCGGATGCCGGTCGTCCTCCGCCCGCTCCGTGATCCCGACGTCGAGCAGGTGGTCTCGCTCTGGCAACAGGCGGGGCTGACCCGTCCCTGGAATGATCCGCGCCGCGACATCGCACGTGCGCGCGCCGTCTGGCCGGATCTGCTGCTGATCGCCGTCGACGACGGCGCCGTGGTGGGCGCGGTGATGGCGGGCTACGACGGACACCGCGGGTGGCTCTACTACCTCGCGACCTCGGCGGAGCGGCGCGGGGAGGGGATCGGGCGGATGCTGGTCGCCGAGGCCGAGCGCCGGCTCCAGGCGCTCGGCTGCCCGAAGGTGATGCTCATGGTCCGCGAGGGCAACGACGTCACAGGGTTCTACGACGGCATCGGGTACGAGCGCGACGCGACATCCGTGCTCGGCAAGCGCCTCATCGCGGACGACTGAGTCAGAACAGCATCGCGGCGGCCTGCTCGCGCGTCGCGGTCTTCATGACCGGCCCCGTCGTCCGGACCGGTCCCGGACGAGACCCCCGCGGCGGGAGGTCTTCCTCCTCCAACCGCCCGTGCAGGCCGTGTCGTTGCAGCAGCGGGCGCACGCGCGCGGACAGCCACGAGCGGTAGCCCTTCGGAGCCGACACGGAGACTCCCGGGTACAGGCCGCGGTAGGCCGGCACGAGATCCGGACACTCGCGCTCCAGCCACTGCCAGAACCACTCCTTCGCGCCCGGTCGCAGGTGCAGCGCTCCGAACACGACGCGCTGCGCTCCCGAGGCTGCGATCCGCCGGATCGCGTCGTCGAGCACGTCGACCCCGTCGGTCAGGTGGGGGACGATGGGCATGAGGAAGACGGTGACGGTGAACCCGGCATCGGTGGCCGCCTTCACGGTGTCGAGCCGCGCTTGGAAGCTCGGCGCACCGGGTTCGAGCAACTGCCGGAGAGGCTCGTGAGGGATCGCGATCGACATGGCGATGTGGATCGGGACGTGGGCCGCGGCATCCGTCAACAGCGGGAGGTCCCGTCGAAGGAGGGTGCCCTTCGTGAGGATCGAGAACGGCGTGCCGCTCGACGTGAGCGCGTCGATGATGCCCGGCATCAGCCGGTAGCGGCCTTCGGCGCGCTGGTACGGATCGGTGTTGGTTCCGAGTGCCACCGGCTCATGCCGCCACGACGGCTTCGCCAGTTCGCGGGCGAGCACCTCGGCGACGTTGACCTTGACGACGATCTGGGAGTCGAAGTCCGCGCCGGCGTCGAGGTCGAGGTACGTGTGCGTGTTGCGGGCGAAGCAGTTGTGACTGATGACGCCGGCCGCGACGAAGTCCTGCGTGTCGGTGGAGATGTCGATGAGATCCCTCTCCCCGATGTCGACGATCGAGACCACCGTCAGATCGGTCACCGTCTTCACGGCCGCTCCGATCAGGGACAGCTTGCGCGTGATTGCCGGGGTCGTGATGCGGAAGAACCGGTCGCGCGAGGGCAGGCCGCCCGCCACCCTGATCGCGGCGACGCCGCTTGGACGACGGGGCTCCCAGACGAACCGTACGCCGAGATGATGCAGCGACGTGGCGACGGTCTCGAGCAGGTGTTCGTCGGTGTTGACGAGGCGGAGGATGCCGCGCGAGCACGAGCCCTCAGCGTCGAATACTCCTGAGAGAAAACCCGCCCGCCATGCCGGCGACGGTTCCGCGGGCTGGGCGACGATCGTCTCGATCGCCGCGACGTCGCCTCCGCGAGCGGTGTGGATCGCCGTCATCGCCCGGCGGACCCGGGTGGCCGGAGTGAACGCGCGCTCGGAGGTCGGGATGCCGGCGTTCTCGAGGTATCGACGCGTGCGATCCAACGCTTCCCCGTCTGCCAGGGCGAGTCGGAAGCGATGGACGGTGCGGACGCGCTTCGCGTCGGCGTAGGTCGCGTGGAAGATCATGCCGTCGCCGCGGATCATGCCGCTGAGATAGCCGCGTTCGAATTCGGGATCCTCCGCGTATGAGCTCGTGCTGGGCGGAGCGCCGATCCCGAATCCCTGCAGACGGTTCGCCGTCGTCAGATGCGGCCGTCGTCCTGCGCCGGAGCCCGTGCCCGTCACGTATTTCCACCCGCGGTCGGTGAGGAATCGATGATCGCCACTGGCGACGATCGTGGTGCCGTCGGCGAGCGTGATCCGATAGGCGCGCTTTCTCGTCGGCCACACGGCTCGAACGGTCGACGCGGTGTAGCGCCGGTACGGGCCGTCGAGTCGCGTGCCCATGAGCTCATCCCCGACCCGCACGTCGGCGAGACGCCGGTGCCGGCCATCGGCTGTCATGACCAGCGTCTCGGGATCGAGGCAGTAGGCGCATGCATGCGAGCAGCCGCGATAGGGGTTCACCGTCCACGAGAACGGCATGGGCGACGAGCTCGGAACGTGGTTGAGCGCGGACTTGGCGACGACCTCGTGGAAGGTCATCCCCGCGAACTCCGGTGTCGTGACGGATCGAACCAGTCCGCCCACCGATTCGAGGCCCGGCAGCGCATTGACGTCGACAGTCGAGATGTCCTGACCCTGCCACCGCATATCGTCGATTCGAACACAGGTTCGAATGTCTGTCAACGGGACACGGCGTCGAGGCGAACACGGCGGACGCTGTCGACGGCTGAGAGGATGGGGGTATGTCCGACACGAGGAGCGCCGCGCGGCGGCGTGTCCTCCGCGCGCGGCGTCGCCGGCGGGCGCTCGTCATCCTCACGCTCACGTCCGCGATGATCGTCACGATCGCCGTCATGGTGCCCCGCGCGCTGTCGCAGGACGAGGCTGTCGCCGAGCCGGCATCCACCCCCACCCCGACCGTCGCAACGGAAGAGGCCGACACCCCCGAGGAAGCCCCGACCGCCACCCCCGCAGCGCAGGTGCCCGTCTGCGAGACCGACGAGGTCGCTGCGGCCCTCGAGGCCGGGAGCGACGCCGACGTGATCGCGGCGTTCGGCGGGGGAGGGGCGTTCCGTGCTGCCGTCGCCGGCGGGGATGCGCCGTGCATCGACCTGCACGAGGCCGGCCGTGTCTGGGTCGTGGCGAACAAGCGTCACGCGCTCGACCCGATCGACTACTGGCCGACGCCGCAGGCCCGCCCGCAGGACACGCGCATCATCGCTGGCGGCTGGTTGCTCGACCAGACGGCCGCCGCGCTCGACGAGCTCTCGGCGGATGTGCGGGATGCCGCGGGCACGATCGGCGTGAGCAGCGGATTCCGGCCCTACGACTTCCAGGTCGACACCTACAACCGGTACGTCGGCATGCGCGGCCGCGAGGCGGCGGACCTCCGCAGCGCCCGCCCCGGGCACAGCGAGCACCAGACCGGGCTCGCCGTGGACGTCGTGGCGTGCGATTCGGGATGCGGCGACCATGACGGCTTCGGCGGGACGCCGCAGTCCGATTGGATCGCCGAGAACGCCTGGCGCTACGGGTTCGTCGTCCGCTACGAGGAAGGCCACACCGACACCACCGGGTACTCGGCGGAGCCGTGGCACCTCCGGTTCATCGGACGCGAGCTCGCCGCCGCGTACGCCGAGGGCGGCTTCCGCACCCTCGAGGAGTTCTTCGGGCTCGAGCCCGCCCCCGACTACGGCTGAGCGTCGCGCTCGACGGGCAGCCACAGCTCGCACGTCGCCGTCGAGAAGTCGTCCGTCCGATCCAGCACCGACACGATCGAGGGGCCTTGCCGGAGCCGCCACGGGTTCGCAGGGAACCAGTCGGTCGCCGTCGCGGCCCACGTCGTCTGCAAGGCGTCGGGGTAGGCGCCGATCGTGCGGAACACCGCCCATGTGCCGGCGGGCACCTCGATGACGTCCAGGTCGACGGGCACGGGACTGTCGTCCTCCCGGGCGACCCCGTGCAGATAGGTCAGCTCACTGCCCTCGGAGTAGTCGGGGTCGATATCGGCGCTGACCTGGAGCAGGCCGGACGGATCGGTGTCGCTCAACTCCCTCAGTCGCGCATGCTCAGTCGCGGGGAGTGCGGTGATGTGCGCCCGGATGGCGGGATTCGTCCCACGGTGCACGAGCGGTACGCGCGCGGCGTGGCCAACGAGGCGGAAGGCGGGTCGATCGATGATGCGGGTGTCCATAGGGATGCTCCCTTCTACGGTCAGGCGGAACCTGAGCTGCGGTTGTGCGCGGAGGGGACCACCGTCACGCCGCACGGCGGCCGGAGCGGTGCCGTGCACGGCCCGGAACGCCCGGGCGAACGCCTCGGTGGAGCCGTAGCCGTACCGCACCGCGATGGCCAGCAGCTCCTCGTCACCGACGAGGTCGCCCGCGGCCACCGTCATCCGCCGTCGCCGGACGTACTCTGACATCGGCATCCCCGCGAGCGACGAGAACATCCGGCGCAGGTGGTACTCGGTCGTGCCGTGCACGCGGGCGACGGCGGCGACGTCGAGCTCCTCGCCGAGATGGGCCTCGATGTGCTCCACGAGGCGGATGAGTGCGGTGATCATGGTTCTTCCTCCGGCATCCACTCTCATCCTGTCGTCGATCCGGCGCCCGATCTCTGCGGACCGGAACGATCGGATGCCGCGTCGACACTGAGTCGCGCCGATCCTGGCATCCGATCCCATGGCGCGCGTACAGTGGACGGTGGCGACGCCGCCCCACGAGCGCAGCGTCGCGCTGATACGAAGGGGGTCCGCGCATGGAGCGCGCCATCTACGACGAAGACCACGAGGCGTTCCGCGACGTCGTCAAGGAGTTCATCAGGCGCTACGTCACGAACGAGAAGCGCGAGCAGTGGGATGCGGCGGGTGAGGTCGACCGCGAGACGATGCGCGCGGCGGGCGACGCCGGTGTCATCGGGCTGACGGTCCCCGAGGAGTTCGGCGGCGCAGGGATGCTGCAGGACTACCGCTTCCGCACGGTCGTCAATGAGGAGGTCGTCCGGGCCGGTGCCGGGTCGCTGGCCGGCGCCTTCGGCATCCAGGACGACCTCGCCGTGCCCTACCTCGTCCACATGGGCACCGACGCCCAGAAGCAGAAGTGGCTGCCGCGCATGGCCACTGGCGAGGTCCTCGGTGCGCTGGCGATGACCGAGCCGGGAGCCGGGTCGGACCTCCGCGGCATCAAGACGACGGCGAAGAAGGCCGACGGCGGCTATGTCGTCAACGGTGCGAAGACGTTCATCTCCTCGGGCGCAACGGCGGACATCTTCGTCGTGTTCGTGAAGACGGGCGAGGGCAACCGCCCCGACGCGTTCTCGCTGCTGCTGCTCGAAAGCGGCATGGCCGGATTCGACCACGGCAAGAAGCTGCACAAGATGGGCTTCCACGGTCACGACACGGCCGAGCTGAGCTTCACCGACGTGTTCGTGCCCGAGGAGAACCTCATCGGCGGCGAGGAGGGGAAGGGCTTCATCCAGCTGATGATGAACCTCCCGCTCGAGCGACTGTCGATCGGCGTCGCCGCGGCTGCCGCCGCGCAGGCCGGCGTCGAGTGGACGATCGCCTACACGAAGGACCGCGAGGCCTTCGGCGAGCGGATCATCGACTTCCAGAACACCCGCTTCACGCTGGCCGACCTCGTCACGACCGTCGACGTCATGTGGGCCTACATCGACCGCGCGATCGCGCTCTACGGTGAGGGCAAGCTGTCGCCCGAGGAGGCCGCCAAGGTGAAGTTCTGGGCGACCGAGCGCGAATGGGAGGTGCTCGACGCGGGCGTGCAGCTCCACGGCGGCTACGGCTACATCACGGAGTATCCGATCGCCCGCGCCTTCCTCGACGCTCGCGTCCACCGCATCTACGGCGGCACGAACGAGATCATGCGCGACATCGTCTCGCGCCAGATCGCCGGCAAGCGCTGACCGCATCCGAGGTCCCGATCGGGCCGGAAACGCCACCGCGTTTCCCGGCTTGATCGGGACCTCGTCTGTGTGCGGGATGCGCGTCACGCGCCGAGCGGTATGGTGAGGGCGTTTGCCGCGTCGCGGCCACGAGGAGGCAGAACGATGGAATCCCTTGACGTGCTCGTCGTGGGCGAAGCGCTGATGGACGTGGTGGCGACGCCGGACGGCGCGCGCGAGAGCGTCGGCGGCAGCCCCGCGAACGTGGCGCTCGGTCTCGGGCGGCGCGGCGTCGATGTCGCGCTGCTGACGCAGATCGGGCCCGATGCGCGCGGCCGAACCATCACAGAGCACCTGGAGGCGTCCGGCGTCCGGCTGCTCTCGGCGTCGACCAGCCTGCCGCGGACCTCCACCGCCGTCGCACACCTGGCGGAGGACGGTTCGGCGACATACGACTTCGACATCGTGTGGGACCGGCTCCCGAGCATCGAGGGTCTCTCCGCCCGCATCCTGCACACGGGTTCGATCGCAGCCTTCCTCGAGCCCGGTGCCGGCAGCGTCCGTGACATCCTCGCCTCGGCGGGGGCGGACATCGTCACCTTCGACCCCAACATCCGTCCGGCCCTCGTCGGCGCGCACGACGTCGCGTTCGCGACCTTCGCCGAGACGGCCCGCGTCTCGCAGGTCGTGAAGATGAGCGACGAGGATGCCGAGTGGCTGTTCCCCGGCGCCGCACCCGATGAGGCGCTCGACGCAGTGCTCGCGCTCGGTCCGGAACTCGCCGTGGTCACCCTCGGCAGCCGCGGTGCGCTGCTGGCTCGCTCGGACGTCCGTGTGCGGGTGCCGGCGGTCGAGGTCACGGCGGTGGACACGATCGGCGCGGGGGACACGTTCATGGCGTCGCTGCTCGTGTCGTTCGCCGCGCACGGTGTGCCGGCGTCGGAGAGCGACCTCGCCGCCGCGGGTGCCGCAGCCGTGCGCGCGGCTGCCATCACCGTGTCGCGAGCGGGTGCGGACCTGCCGTGGGCGGCCGAGCTGGCTGAGGCCTGACCGGTCGCGTCAGGCCTCGGAGGGGACGGGATGCGGCTGCTCCCGCATGCCCCACGGCGAGCCGTAGCCCTCGGGCTTCGGTGCGGCGAGCAGGTCGAGGAACGGCTTTGCGTCGAACGCCTCGGGGCCGAGCACCCCCGTGCCCGACCAGGTGCCCCGGGCGAGCAGCTCGAGCGCGATGACCGGGTTGATCGCGGTCTGCCAGACGACGGCCTGCGAGTTGTCCTCGCGCATCGTCTCCTCGTTGTCGGCCACGTGGTACAGGTACGTCGAGCGCGGCTGGCCGTCCTTGCCGGTGCCCGTCACCCAGACGCCCGCGCAGGTCTTGCCGCTCATCTTGTCGCCGATCGTGGCGGGGTCGGGCAGGGCAGCCGCCACGACGTCGCGCGGCGAGACCTGCACGCCCTTCACCGTCAGCGGGTCGGTCTTGTCGAGGCCGAGCTTGTTCAGCACCCGCAGCACCTCGATGAACTCGTCGCCGAGGCCGTACTTGAAGGTGACCCGCTTGGCCTTCGTCCACCGCGGCATGAGGAGCACCTCTTCGTGCTCGACGTTGACGCACTCGACCGGCCCGATCCCCTCGGGGAAGTCGAACACCTCCGGCTCGCTGAACGGCTCGGTGACGTACCAGCCCTTCCCCTCCTCGTAGATCACGGGCGGGTTCAGGCACTCCTCGATCGTCGTCCAGATCGAGAACGACGGCGCGAAGTCGTAGCCGGCGACGACGAGGTTCGCCCCGTCGCGGACGCCCAGCTCGTCGATCTCGTCGAACAGCTCGTCCTCCGCGTAGCGGGCGAACACATCCGACAAGCCCGGCTCGACGCCGATGCCGACGAGCGCCAGGCGCCCGGCATCCTTCCACTCCTGCTCCTTGGCGAACTGCGCGTCGCCGAGCTTCACGCCCACCTCTTCGTACGGACGGTCCGGATGCCGCTGCGACAGGCTCATGGCCATGTCGAGGTACGTCGCCCCGGCCGCGAATGCGCCGTCGAAGATCGGCATGACGAACCGGGGGTCGACGGCGTTCAGCACGTGGGTGGCGCAGTGCTCGCGGATGAGGGATGCCACGGACTCGGCGCTCGAGGCATCCACCTGCGCGGCGACGAAGCGCTCGTCGCCCAGCTCGTCGACGAGCGCCTGCGGGCGGGCAGGGTCGTAGTCGGCGACCGCGACGGTCTCGAAGAAGTCCCGGCGGCGGAGGATGCGGGCGGCGGCGCTGCCGACGCCTCCCGCCCCGACGATGAGGATGCGCATGCGGAGGGTTCCTTCCGGGGCGGTCAGATGCCGCCGTCGATCGAGCGGGGGAGCGAGCTGGTGTCGTCGGGGACGAGGACCGGCGTCTCGCGGTTGAGGCTCTCACCGCGGAAGAACCGTTTCGACCGCGGGAACAGGAACCACACGACCATGAGGATCACGCCGATGCCGAGCGCCCCGATGCCGACGACGAACGTCGAACCGACGCCGAGCAGCGTGCCCGAGTAGCCGTAGTCCGGGCTCAGCATGTCGATCGCCGACTGGACGAACGCGTAGGTCAGCATGAGTGCGCCGATGAGGGGGAACACGCCCTTGAAGATCGCGTCGCGTGCGGAGCGCCGGAGGTCCTTCCGGAAGTACCAGACGCAGGCGTACCCGGTGATGGCGTAGTAGAACGCGATCGCGAGTCCGAGCGAGAGGATCGTGTCCTGCAGGATCGCATCGCTGATCGAGGTCATGACGACGTAGTAGACGCTCGCGACGACACCCATGACGAGGGTCGAGAACGACGGCGTCTTGTAGTGCGGGTGGACGTCCTTGAACTTGGCCGGGAGCGCACGGTAGACGCCCATCGCGAGGGTGCCGCGCGCCGTCGGCAGGATGGTCGTCTGCGTCGAGGAGACGGCCGAGATGAGGACGGCGACGACGAGCAGCCATCCCCAGGGGCCGAGCAGGCCGTCCCTGATGCCGAGGAAGAAGTCGTCGGCGTTGGCCTCGTTGCCGAGCCCCGTGCCCTCCTCGCCGATGCCCGCGTACATCATGGCCGCGATCGTGACGGTGACGTAGGTGACCAGCAGCAGGACGCAGGTGAGGAGTGCGGCGAGCCCGGGGATGCGCTTCGGGTCCTTCGTCTCCTCGTTCAGGGCGAGGCAGGTGTCCCACCCCCAGTAGATGAACAGTGCGAGCAGGATCGCCTCGACGAACCCACCCCAGTCGCCGAACGCGAACGGGTTCAGCCACTCCCAGGAGAAGGCGGTGGGGTTCGGGGCGGTCCCCGAGAAGAACTGGGTGAGCGCGGCGACCACGAAGACGATCAGCGCGAGGTACTGGACGCCGAGGAGGACGTTCTGGATGCGCTCGCCGATCTCGACCCCGCGCCACGACACCCACGTCATGGCAGCGATGAACGCCACGGCGACGAGGACGATGCGCCAGTCGTTGGGCTCCTCGAACTCCTGACCGAGCAGCGCCCAGAAGTAGACCGAGGCGATCTGGGCGAGGTTCGCGAGCACGATCATGCCTGCGACCGCGACGCCCCAGCCGCCCATCCAGCCCACCCACGGGCCGAACGCCTTGGTGCCCCAGGTGAACGTCGTGCCGCAGTCCGGGACGGCGTTGTTGAGTTCCCGGTAGGCGAAGGCGATGAGCAGCATCGGGACGAACGCGATCACGAACGCGATCGGCGCCTGGCCGCCGACGGCGAGGACGACGTACCCCAGGGTCGCGACCAGGGAGTACACCGGCGCCGTCGAGGCGAGGCCGATGACGGTGGAGCCCCAGAGGCCGAGGGTGCCGGTGGCCAATCCCTTGCCGTCGGGCCGAGTCAGATGAACGGGTGTCGTGGTCACGCCGGCCTCCTCAGGGAAAGCGATCCGCCCTCCCGCGGTCGGGTTCGCGGGCGGCGCCATCACCGTCCTGAGCGGGAAGTGGCCTCACCCTAGCACCGCGGTTCCGCGCCGCACGAGACCCGGTGTCAGGCCGGTCGCGGCGTGGCCTCCGCGTGCGCTGCGGCGTCCCTGCGCCAGTACCCGATGAAGCTGATCGCCGCCTTGTCGATGCCGGTCGCCACGAGGTGGCGGCGGGCGGACGTCGGCAGGCTCTGCTCACCCACGATGAAGTGGTGGGCAGCGGATGCCGGGGCGAGCCGCTGCAGCTCGGCGAGAGCGAGCGTGCCGGGCGCGGCATCCACCCGGCGCACGAGCCAGCGCACCTCGACCCCCGCGGGCCCGGCGAGCGGCAGGACGTCGTCCGCCGTCGGCGCTTCGATGATCGCCGTCCCCGTCGCCGAGGCCGGGAGCGAGGCCAGCACGCCGGCCACGGCGGGCACGCCGGTCTCGTCGGCCACGAGGACGACCTCGTCGACCCCGCGCGCCGGGTTGAAGCCGAGCCCCTCGTCGATGATCACGACGCTCTCGCCCGGCTGCGCCCGCTCCGCCCACGACGATGCCGGTCCCGCAGCGTCGCCGTGCCCGTGCAGCACGAAGTCGACGTCGATCTCGGCTCCGGCATCCGTCGTCGCCGGGCGGAACGCGCGGACGGTGTAGTTGCGCATCACCGGCCGTTCGCCCTCGGGGATGCGCAGGTAGCGGAGGTAGCCGATGAGCCTGTTCGCCTTCGCCGGGATCCGATCGAGGCCCGCCTCGCCGCCGACCGGGAGGAACAGGCGGAACCACTGGTCGTAGCCGAGGGGCGTGAACCTCTCGATCTCGCCCCCGCCGAGGGTGACGCGCATCCAGTGCGGCGCGAGCCGCTCGGTGCGCAGCACGGTCAGATGCAGCAGTTCCTGCTGGGCGGGCTTCACGAGAGCGCTGGCGCGGGCCATCGGCATCCTTCGGTCGGTGCGAGTGGTCAGAGCGACCAGGGGAACAGGGCGACGAGGATGGCGGCCGATGCGACCCAGAAGACCGCGACGAACACCGTGTCGCGAGCGCGCCACGGCACACGGTACCGCTCGGTCCGGTCGCGGTGCGCCCCGAAGGCACGGGCGTCCATCGCGAGGGCGACCCGCTCGGCGTGCCGGATCGCGCCGGCCAGCAGCGGCACGACGTACCCCCACCATCGGGCGATCGCGGCGAACGGTCCGCGCCCGCCGTGCGCCCCGCGGACGCGGTGCGCCTGTCGGATCACCTCGAGCTCGTACGCGAAGCGCGGGACGAACCGGAACGCCGCGAGCGCCGTGTAGCCGATGCGGTACGGCACCCGCAGCTGCTGCACCATCGCGCGGACGAGATCGGCCCCGGCCGTCGTGAGCCCCACGATGAGACCGAGCGCGAGGATGGCGGCGAGGCGGGCGCCGGTGGCGAGACCGACCTGCACCGCGCCGGCGTGGAGCGTCCAGTCGCCGACGGACACGATCGCCGGGGTGTCGTCCACCTGCGAGGGGTCGACCCACAGGCCGAGGGAGAGTCCGACGACGACCGCGCCGACGGGGATCGCGACGAACAGCACCGCCGCCGTCCGCCGCGTGAGCGGCGCACCGATGAGGACGAGCGCGACGGCGACCCCGAGGAAGACGAGCGGGGTGAGGAGGTCGCGGGCGAAGACGAGCGCGAGCATCGCCGGCAGCGGGCCCACCAGCTTCGCGAGCGGGTTCAGCGCGGCGAGCGCCCCGCGGGGCGGGGCGACGGCGTACGGATCGACGACGGCGGTCACGGCCTGCCCCCGGTGAGGTCCCGCAGCGCGGTCGCCCCGGCGAGATCCGGATGCCGCGTCACGCCCCGCAGCGCGGCCTGCAGCGGCGGGCGGCGCAGGCCCGTCTCGCGCAGCAGCGCCTCATCGGCGAAGACGTCGGCGGTGGCGGCATCCGCCCGCACCCGGCCATTGTGCACGACGACGACACGATGCGCGTACTCGGCGACCAGCTGCATGTCGTGGGTGACGACGACGATCGTCGTGCCCGTCGCGTGCAGGTCGCGCAGCAGGCGCAGGAGCTCGTCGGCGCGGGCGCGGTCCTGGCCGAACGTCGGCTCGTCGAGCGCGAGGATCGGGGCGCCTCCGATGAGCGCCGTCCCGACCGAGAGGCGGCGCTTCTGCCCGCCGGACAGGAGGAAGGGGTGCACGTCGGCCCTGCCCTCCAGTCCGAACCGCTCCAGCATCGCCGTGGTCTGCGCGGCGACGGCGTCGCCCTGGAGGCCACGACCGCGCAGGCCGTGCGCGAGCTCGTCGAAGACGGTGTGGGCGATGAACTGGTGCTCGGGGTTCTGGAAGACGAACCCGATGCGGCGCGAGAGGTCGCGCAGCGCGGTCCTCGCCGCGTCGACGCCGTCGATCCGCACGGTGCCGCGCGGCGGCGGGATGACGCCCGCCATGGTCTGCACGAGGGTGGTCTTGCCGGCGCCGTTCGCGCCGACGACGGCGACGAACTCACCCGCACCGATGGTCAGATCGATCTCGTGGAGGACGGTCCGCCGGCCGCGGCGGAGCGTGAGACCGCGCACCTCGATCACGGGGCGTGCCGTTCTCCGGACGGACGGGTCGTCATCGGACGCCGCAGCGGCCGGGAGCCTCGCTGATCCGGAGAACGGTACGGAGGCCGCAGGAGCCTCGGCCGCCTCCAGCGCGTCGCGCAGCTCGTCGGGCGTCAGCGGCACGCGCGGCAGGTCCCAGCCCGCCCGCCGCAGGGCGAGTGCGGCCATCGTCGAGACCGGCAGCCAGACGCCCATCGCCTCGAGGTCCTCGGCCCGCTCGCGCAGGATCTCGTCGACGCCGCCGTCGGCGACCGTCCGTCCCGTCGCGTCGAGCACGACGACGCGGTCGGTGAGTCCCACGGCGGCGTCGAGGTTGTGCTCGACGAGGAGGATCGAGCGGCCGTCGGCGACGACAGCGCGCAGGGCCTCGTAGACGTCCTCGATCCCGGCCGGATCGAGGTTGGCGGTCGGCTCGTCGAGGACCAGCAGTTCGGACCCCATCGCCAGCGCGCAGGCGATCGCAAGGCGCTGCTTACCGCCACCCGACAGGCGGTCGGGGTTCTCGGCTCGGCGTTCCCAGAGGCCCACCTGCCGCAGCGCCCGTTCCGTCCGCCGGAGGACCTCGTCGACGGGCAGGCGCAGGTTCTCGGGTCCGAACGCGACGTCGTCGAGCACCGTGCCGGTGATGAGCTGCGCGTCGGGGTCCTGGAACACCATGCCGACGTGGCCGGCGAGCGTGGCGACGGGGACGTCGACCGTCGACATGCCTCGGACCGAGACCGTGCCGGTCATCCTGGCCGGGACGGCCTGGGGGAGGAGGCCGTTCGTCGCGAGGGCCAGCGTCGACTTGCCCGACCCGCTCGGTCCGAGCAGCAGCACGACCTCGCCGGGTCGGATGTCGAAGGTGACGGATGTCGGGACCGCCGCATCCGCCCCCTCATGGACGATCGCGACGTCGCGCACGCGCAGGAGCGGCGTCGGCGTCCGGTCGTCGCGGGGCGCCTCGGCCGCCGTGGCGCCGGAGGCGGCAGAGGTCACGGTGGGTCCAAACCGATGGGGAGTGTGCCCTCTGAACTTAGCCTGCCCTAACTCCGCGTGCCACGCCGGCCTTCCGGAGGCTCTCGCCGACACCGAGCCCGACGGCCGTCCAGGCCACGGGACCGAGGAGCGAGACGATGAGGTAGGCGATCTGCGCCCAGAGCGCGAGCTTCCCGAGGTGCGCGGCGAAGAACACGACGACCGCGACGACGAGGCCGATCGCGAGCGCCGCCGCGAAGAAGCGCCACACCCCCCAGGACCGGTAGCGGGTGAGGGCGGCGACACCCTCCTGGATGGCGCCGAAGAGCAGCGCCGTGCCGAGGAACCGGCCGATCCAGGCTGGGTTGAACGCACTCGCGACGAGCGCCGCGAGGACATGGGTGGTCAGGGCGACCAGCGGCAGGCGGAACACCTGCTGGGCGATGATCCCCGGCAGCACGTGCGAGCCGAGGACGATGCCGTAGGCGAAGGGTGCCGCGGCGATCACGAGCGGCGTCACGAGCCCGGCGACGCCGCCGGCGACCCCCGTCGCGACGCCGATCGCCGCGCACACGAGCAGCACGCGCGTGGACAGGATCGGGCGGCGGGGCACGGAACCAGGCTATCGGCGCCCGCCGATGCCCCGGCCGTGCAAAATCAGGTGCGGCGGCGGCGCTTCGTCAGCCGGACGGTCGGCAGGGGCGGTGCGGGGATGCGCTCGTCGCCGTGACCGACGACGTGGCCGAAGCGGTCGGCATTCGCCTCCCATTCCTCGCGGGCGGTCACGATCTCGTCGTGGTCGCGGCCGACGAAGTTCCACCACATGACGATGTCGCTCTCGAACGGCTCCCCGCCGAGGAGGAACACCGTGACGTCCGTGGGGGCTTCGATCTCGACCTCGTCGCGCGCGAGGCCGAGGTAGAGCAGGTCGTGGTCGCCGACCTGCACCGGCTCGTCGCCCGCGTGGACGAGGGGCGATCCGTCAACGCCGACCACGGCGTGCTCCCACGCCGGGTCGAGCGGGATCCGCACACGGGACCCCGCGGGGACGAACACCTCAGCGCCGACGATGGGCGTGTACATCGTGGCCGGAGAGCGGATGCCGGCGAACTCGCCGACCACGACCACCGCCGCAGCCCCGCCGTCGAGATCGATCACCGGCAGGTCGGTGTGCCGCTCGAAGTCCGGGCCGCCGTGCCGCCGTGACTCGGGGAGCGCGACCCACAGCTGCAGCGCGTCGGTGACGGTCGGCTCGTCGCCCATCGAGTACTCGGAGTGCGCGATGCCGGCGCCGCTGGTCATGATGTTCAGCTGTCCGCGCTTGATGACGACGTCGGAGCCGAGGGTGTCGCGGTGCCGGGTCTCGCCGGCGAAGGGCCAGGTGACGGTCTGCAGGCCGATGTGCGGATGCGGCTCGACCCGCATCGTGGTGACCTGCGGGCCGAAGCGGTCGAGGAAGCACCAGGCGCCGACCATCGGCAGCTCCCGCTGCGGCAGTGCCCGATGCACCTGCATCCCACGGACGCCGCCGAGCGGCACCTCGCGCGCCGTCAGCAGCAGCGACCGCGGGCCGTCGCAGGCGGTCGGGGCGTCGACCGTCTCGGTCGGGTCGGCGTCGAGGCGGGTCATCCGCTCACTCCGCGTCGGTGGAGCGCCGGGCGACCCGCAGGCCGGGCACCTCCGTCTTCGCCAGGTAGCGGAGAACGAAGGGGCAGGTGGGGACGATCTCCTCGTCGCGAGCCGCCAGGTCGGCGAGCGCGTCGCCGACGAGCACCTTGCCGAGCCCCCGGCCCTCGAAGGCGGGGTCGATGACCGTGTGGGGGAGCACGGTGCGGCCGGATGCGTCGGCCTCGAACTCCGTGTACCCCGCGACGGTGCCCTCGACATGGATCTCGTACCGGTGCTTCTCGTCGTTGCGCGTGACCGTCGTGCCGGCGTCGTCTGCCACGGGACTCCCTCTGTCGTGTGGGTCCACCGTACGCAGAGCATCCTGCGCTCCGCCACTGGTCGGCCCCTCCCCGCGTGCCGTTCGTCGCGCCGCCGGTGCCGCTCGTCGCACGGTGCCGCCGGCGCAGGGACGACCTCGGCATCCCTCTCCGTACCGTGAGGGGCACGCAAAGACGCGCATGAAGGAGTCACCCATGTCTGCACCGTCGCGCCGTGGCAAGGACACCACGCTCGACCCGGATGCCGGGGCCCGCCCGGATCCCTCGCTTCCCCCCGTCGCCCTCACCGAGACGCAGAAGACGAAAGACGGCCGCTGGACGCCGCTGAAGATCGTCATCTGGGCGGCCATCGCCCTCGCGGGCGGCCTCGGCTGGACGATGCTCGCCATCGTCCGCGGCGAGACCGTCAACGCGATCTGGTTCGTGTTCGCGGCCGTCGCGACCTACCTCATCGGCTACCGCTTCTACTCGAAGGTCATCGAGAAGCACCTGCTGCGCCCCGACGACCGCCGCGCCACCCCCGCCGAGGTCAAGCAGGACGGCAAGGACTACGTCCCCACCGACCGACGGGTGCTCTACGGCCACCACTTCGCCGCCATCGCCGGCGCAGGTCCCCTCGTCGGGCCCGTCCTCGCGGCGCAGATGGGCTTCCTCCCCGGCACCATCTGGATCATCGTCGGCGTCGTGCTCGCGGGCGCCGTCCAGGACTACACGGTGCTCTTCTTCTCGATGCGGCGCGGCGGCCGCACGATCGGTCAGATGGCTCGGCAGGAGCTCGGCAAGATCGGCGGCACCGCCGCGATCGTCGCGTCGCTGCTGATCATGCTGATCATCGTCGCGATCCTCGCGCTCGTCGTCGTCAACGCGCTCGGCGAGAGCCCGTGGGGCGTCTTCTCGGTGTCGATGACCATCCCGATCGCCCTCTTCATGGGCCTGTACCTGCGCTACCTGCGTCCCGGCAAGGTCACCGAGGTCTCGATCATCGGCTTCGTCCTGCTCATCGGCGCGATCGTCGCCGGCGGTTGGGTCGCCGAGACGGCGTGGGGCCAGGAGTTCCTGCACCTCGACCGCAGCGTCATCGCGTGGGGCATCATCATCTACGGCTTCATCGCCGCCGTGCTCCCCGTCTGGCTGCTGCTCGCCCCGCGCGACTACCTCTCGACGTTCATGAAGATCGGCGTCATCGTGATGCTCGCCGGGGCGATCGTGCTCGTCCGCCCCGAGATCTCGGTGCCGGCGGTGACGGACTTCGCGCTCGAGGGCACCGGGCCGGTGTTCGCCGGGCCCCTCTTCCCGTTCCTGTTCGTGACGATCGCGTGCGGTGCCCTCTCGGGCTTCCACGCGCTCATCTCGTCGGGGACGACCCCGAAGCTCGTCGAGAAGGAGCGCCAGACGCGCTTCATCGGCTACGGCGGCATGATCATGGAGTCCTTCGTCGCGATCATGGCCCTCGTCGCCGCGATCTCGATCGATCAGGGCATCTACTACGCGATGAACGCATCGGCTGCGGCCACGCAGGGCACCGTGGAGGGCGCCGTCGCCTTCGTCAACTCGCTCGGCATCACCGGGGTGAACCTCACCCCCGAGGTGCTGACGAACACCGCGGCGGCGGTCGGTGAGGAGTCGATCGTCTCGCGCACCGGCGGCGCACCGACGCTCGCGCTCGGTCTCGCGCACATCATGCAGCAGGCCCTCGGGGGACCTGCGATGATGGCGTTCTGGTACCACTTCGCGATCATGTTCGAGGCGCTGTTCATCCTCACGGCGGTGGATGCCGGCACCCGCGTCGCGCGCTTCATGCTGCAGGACTCGATCGGCCACTGGGTCCCGAAGTTCCGCGACGTCTCGTGGCGTCCGGGTGTGTGGATCACGACGGCGATCATGGTCGCCGGCTGGGGAGCGATCCTCATCCTCGGCGTCACCGACCCGCTCGGCGGCATCAACACGTTCTTCCCGCTGTTCGGCATCGCCAACCAGCTGCTCGCCGCCATCGCGCTCGCCGTGGTGCTCGCGATCATCGCCAAGCGCGGGCCGTCGTTCGTGCGGTGGCTGTGGATCGTCGCCCTGCCGCTCGCGTTCGCGGCGGTCGTGACGATCACCGCCTCGGCGTACAAGATCTTCTCGCCCGACCCCAAGATCGGCTACTGGTCGAACCACTTCCTCTATCGCGACGCGCTCGCCTCGGGGAACACCGAGCTCGGCACCCCCGAGGTGATGGGCGCGGTCATCCGCAACACCTTCGTGCAGGGCACCCTGTCGATCGTGTTCGTGGTGCTCGCCATCATCGTGATCGTCGCCTCGGTGCTCGTCACGATCGCCGCGATCCGCCGCGGCGGGGGCGAGAACCACGAGGACGAGCCGACGCCGTCGCGCCGGTTCGCCCCCGCGGGCTTCATCCCCACCTCGTCCGAGCGCGGGCTCGAGAAGGAGTGGGAGCCCATCCTGGCCGACGAGCGCGCGGCGAACCGGCACTGACATGTCGACCGTCACGTATGCATGGGAGCACGTCGCCCGGGCGGGCCGCGGCATCCGGTGGTACATGAGGAACCTCATGGGCGACTCCGCCTACGAGACCTACGTGGCCCACCACCGCCGCGTCCACCCGGGGGAGGCCCCGCTCACCGAGCGGCAGTTCTGGCGCCAGAAGATGGACGACCAGGATCGCAATCCGGGCGCCCGCTGCTGCTGACGCCCGCGATCTAGGCTCGTCGCATGACCGATGCCGTCGTCCTCGCCGCCCTGCTCGGCGTGGTCGGCGGCATCGTGCTGTCGGCGCTCCTGCTGCTCGCGCGCCGGTACGCCCGCGGACCGGGCGGCCTGGGCAGCGAGGCCGAGGAGGCGACGTACCGCGCCCTCCATCAGGCGAGCCTCGCCGCCCCTCATCTGCGCGGCGGGCTCGCGACGCCCGACGTCGCCCGCGCGGCAAGGCATCTCCGCGCGGTGCTCGGCAGCACCGCCGTCGTCCTGGTCGTCGGCGAGGTCGTCGTCGCCCGCGACGGTCAGACCGAGGGGCTGGATGCCGCGGCCCGCCGCGTCGCGGCGCAGGTCGCCGAGACCGGCAAACGCCGCGTGTTCCCCCGCGCCGAGGGCGGCGACGGGCTCGAGGCGGTCGGCGCACCGATCCGGGTGGACGGTGCCGTCGCCGGCGTGCTCGTCGCCTTCGCCGCCCCGGTGCGCGCGGCGCTCGTGCGGGCGACTGGAGAGGTCGCGGACTGGTGCGCCGCGCAGGCGACGCTCGGCGAGCTCGACGCATCCCGTGCGGCCCTCGCCGAGGCGGACCTCCGGGCGCTGCGGCAGCAGATCTCGCCGCACTTCATCTACAACGCGCTCACGGCGATCGCCTCGTTCATCACGACCGATCCGCCGCGCGCACGCGAGCTGGTGCTGGAGTTCGCCGACTTCACGCGGTACTCGTTCCGGCGCCAGGGCGAGTTCACGACGCTCGCGGAGGAGCTGCGCAGCATCCACTCCTACCTCGAACTCGAGCGGGCGCGCTTCGGCGACCGTCTCACCGTGACGCTGCGGATCTCGCCCGAGACGCTGGCCACCGTCATCCCGTTCCTCTCGGTGCAGCCGCTCGTCGAGAACGCGGTGCGGCACGGACTCGAGCCGGGGGAGGGCGGCGGCACGATCCTCCTCGCATCGGAGGATGCCGCCACGCACACTGAAATCACGGTCGAGGACGACGGCGCGGGCATGGACCCGGACGAGCTGCATGCGCTCCTGACGCGCACGGGCGATGCGGGAGGCGTCGGGCTCCGGAACGTCGACACCCGGCTCCGCCAGCTCTACGGCGCCGAGGGCGGGCTCGTCGTCGAGACGAACCGCGGCGCCGGTACCCTGGTGCGGATGCGCATCCCGAAGTCGCAGCCGCATCACGATTCGGCAGGGCTGAGGTGAGGCGATGATCGACGTCCTCGTCGCCGACGACGAGCAGCCGGCGCTCGATGAACTCGCCTTCCTGCTGCGCGCCGACGAGCGGGTCGGCGAGGTGCTGACGGCGTCCTCGGGCGCCGAGGCGCTGCGCCTGCTCACTGAGCGTGCGGTCGACGCGGCCTTCCTCGACATCCACATGCCGGGGCTGTCGGGGCTCGAGCTCGCGACGGCGCTGCGCGGGCTCGCGTCGCCGCCGGCTGTGGTCTTCGTCACGGCCGACGACGCGCACGCCGTCGACGCGTTCGAGCTGCGGGCGCTGGACTACCTGCTGAAGCCCGTCCGCACCGAGCGCCTGCGCCGAGCGGTCGACCGCATCGCCGAGACCGAGCGTCCCGCCGACGCCGACGAGGTGCTGCCCGTCACCGTCGGCTCCGCCGTCCGCTTCGTCCACCGCAGCGACGTGCGCTGGGTGCGCGCCGAGGGCGACTACACCCGCCTCCACACCGACCTCGACGCCGGGCACCTCGTCCGCATCCCCATCTCGGAGCTCGAGACGAGATGGGCGGATGCCGGCTTCGTCCGCATCCATCGCTCGTATCTCGTGCGCGCGGCATCCGTCACCGAGGTCCGGCTCGCGGGAGCCGAGCCGACCGTTTGGATCGACGACGCCGCCCTGCCGGTCAGCCGGCGACTCGTGCCGCTCGTGCGCGAGGCGCTCATCGGCCGGAGCGGACCGTGAGCTGGCGCCGACCGTGACGCGCGAGCGGGTGCGGGTCACCGCCGGGTCGGGCCGCCCCGGTGCGCCGACCCGCGGGATCGCGCTGCCGGGGACGCCCGTCGACGATGTCGAGGCTGCCTACGCCCGGGCGCTGCGGCGGTCGCAGCTGCGGCTCGCGGTCGGGACGCTGCTGGGCTTCGTCGTCGTGATGCTCGCGCTCTTCGGTGCGCTCACGCTGATCCCCGAGCTCGACCAGATCGTCTGGTTCGGCGTGCCGCTGTCGTGGCTGCTGCACGCGTTCGGCTTCTACCCCGCGATCGCCGGATTCGCGCTCCTCTACGTGCGCGGAGCCAACCGCAACGAGCGCCGCTACCGCGCGCTCCGCGAGGAGGACGAGCGGTGAACGCCGTCCTCGACCTCGTCGCCGTCGCGCTCGTGGTGGGCGCGACGGCGCTCATCGGGGTCTACGGGCTGCGGGTCTCGCGCACGACGGGTGACTTCTTCGTGGCATCCCGCACCGTCAGGCCCGTCTGGAACGCGTCGGCGATCAGCGGGGAGTACCTCTCCGCGGGAACGTTCCTCGGCCTCTCGGGACTCGTGCTGCTGAGCGGCTCGGAGGGATTCTGGTTCCCGATCGGCTACGCCGCGGGGTACCTGCTCGTGCTGCTGTTCGTCGCGGCGCCGCTGCGGCGGAGCGGCGCATACACGATCCCCGATTTCATCGAGGCGCGCCTCGAATCGCGCTCGGCGCGCCGGGTCGTGAGCGCGGCGTGCCTGCTCATCGGGTGGCTGTACATCGTGCCGCAGCTGCACGGCGCGGGCATCACGCTGCAGGTGGTGGCCGACGTGCCGCCCTGGGTCGGCGCGGTCCTCGTGGCGGTGCTGGTGGCGGCCGCCGCGGCCGCGGGCGGGATGCGGGCGATCACGTACGTCCAGGCGTTCCAGTACTGGTTGAAGCTGACGGCCCTGCTCGTGCCCGCCGTGCTCATCGCCTTCGCGGTCGGCGGCGGGTCGCGCGAGCTCGACCCGCTCGTCGTCTTCCCCGCAGAGGCGGGCCCGTCGGGCCTCGACGCCTATGCCGCGGGATCGCTGCTGCTGGCCCTGCTGCTCGGCACGATGGGCCTGCCGCACGTGCTCGTGCGCTTCTACACGAGCCCGACCGGCGGGTCGGCGCGGCGGACGACCGTGCTCGTCATCGTCATGGTGAGCGTCTTCTACGCCGTCTCGAGCGTCATCGGCCTGCTCGCCCGCGTCGTCGCGCCCGACCTCGCGGTGCCGGGGGTCGCCGACACCGTCGCCCTCGTCCTGCCGTCGCGGGTCTTCCCGGGCCTGCCGGGCGAACTGCTCACCGCGCTCGTCGTGGCCGGGGCGTTCGCCGCCTTCCTGGCGACGTCGGCGGGTCTCACGGTGTCGCTCGCCGGCGTCATCAGCCAAGACGTCTTCAGCGGCTCGGTGCGCTCCTTCCGGCTGTCCGCGGTCGTGGTGGCCGTCGTGCCGCTCGGCATCGCCCTGCTGACGCAGCCGGCAGGGCTCGTCGCGTCGGTCGGCGTGGTCTTCGTGTTCGCGGCGTCCGCGCTCTCGCCCGTCCTGTTGTTGGCGATCTGGTGGGACCGGCTGACCGCGCGAGGCGCCGTCGCCGGCATGGCGACCGGCGCCGTCGCGTGCGGGCTCGCGCTGCTGGTGCACGCCGCCGTCGGCGGCGTCGGGGCCGCGGCGCCGCTGCTCGCCCAGCCCGCCGCGTGGACCATCCCGCTCGCGACCGCGGTCACCGTCGTCGTCTCGCTCACCGACCGTGCCGGCGCCCCCGTCCGCGCGGGCGCCTACCTCGCGCGGCTGCACACGCCCGGCCGGTCCTGAGTCGGGCCGGGCCGGGCCGGTCGATGGCGCGCCCGGCCGTCGTCGCCTGCGGCCAGCCCTGCCGGGTCGCCGCAGGCTGAGATCGTTCTGCTCGGCACAGTCCGGCCCGTTCTCCGGACTCACGGCCCGAAACTCCCCGTGCGACCGGCGAGAGACCGATCCATCCGGAGAACGGGTCGTCGCCCGCTCACGCCCGCACGCCGGCAGGCCGCCCGTGAGGCAGACTCGAGGGATGACCTCGACGCTCCGGGACCGCATTCCGGCGGGGTCGACCCCCGACGCCGTCTACGAGGGCTTCCTCGAATGGACGATCGAGCGCGGCATCGACCTGTACCCCGCGCAGGACGAGGCGGTCCTCGAGCTCGCGTCGGGGTCGCACGTGATCCTCGCGACGCCGACCGGCACGGGCAAGTCGCTCGTCGCGGTCGCGGCACACGCGGCATCCCTCGCCCGCGGCGGCCGCACGTACTACACGGCTCCGATCAAAGCCCTCGTCAGCGAGAAGTTCTTCGCCCTCGTCGACATCTTCGGACCGGATGCCGTGGGCATGGTCACGGGCGATTCGTCGGTGAACCCCGACGCGCCGATCATCTGCTGCACCGCCGAGATCCTGGCGAACGTCGCGCTGCGCCTGGGTCCCGAGGCGCAGGTCGACCAGGTGGTGATGGACGAGTTCCACTACTACGGCGACCCCGACCGCGGATGGGCGTGGCAGGTGCCGCTGCTGCTCCTGCCGAGCGCGCAGTTCCTGCTCATGTCGGCGACCCTCGGCGACGTGTCGGCGATCACGACCGACCTCGAGCGACGCACGGGTCGGCCGGTGGCGCACGTCGCGGGCGCCGAGCGCCCGGTCCCGCTCGACTTCTCCTACGCCCGCCGCCCCGTGCACGAAGTGCTCGAGGGGCTGCTCGAGAACGGCGAGGCCCCGGTCTACATCGTCCACTTCTCGCAGGCCGCCGCCCTCGAACGGGCGCAGGCGCTGTCGAGCGTCAAGGTCACGACCCGGGAGCAGCGCGATGCGATCGCCGAGGCCATCGGCGGCTTCCGCTTCACGACGGGGTTCGGCAAGACGCTGTCGCGGCTCGTCCGCGCCGGCATCGGGGTGCACCATGCCGGGATGCTGCCGCGCTATCGCCGGCTCGTCGAGACGCTCGCGCAGCGCGGTCTGCTCCGCGTCATCTGCGGCACCGACACCCTCGGTGTCGGCATCAACGTCCCCATTCGCACGGTGCTGATCACGGCGCTGTCGAAGTACGACGGCACGAAGATGCGCCAGCTCTCGGCGCGGGAGTTCCACCAGATCGCCGGTCGCGCGGGGCGCGCCGGATACGACACCCACGGCAGCGTCGTCGTGATGGCGCCCGAGTGGGAGATCGAGAACGCCGTCGCACTCGCGAAGGCCGGGGACGATGCCGCCAAGCGCAAGAAGATCGTCCGCAAGAAGGCGCCGACGGGGGTCGTGAACTGGGGCGAGGGCTCGTTCGAGCGCCTCGTCGCCGCCGAGCCAGAGCCGCTGTCTCCGCAGCTGAAGCTGACCGCGGCAATGCTCATCAATGTCATCGGTCGCGGCGGCGACGTCTTCGCGAACGTCCGCTCGCTGGTCTTCGACAACCACGAGCCGAAGGCGCGGCAGTACGAGCTCGCCCGCCGGGCGATCGCGCTGTTCCGGACCCTCGTGGCGGCGGACATCGTCGAGGCCGATGCCGACGGCATCCGTCTCACCGTCGACCTGCAGCCGAATTTCGCCCTCAATCAGCCGCTGTCGCCGTTCGCGCTCGCCGCGATCGAGCTGCTGTCCCCGGACGACAGCGAGACCGGCAGCGGTCACTACGCGCTCGACGTGGTGAGCGTGATCGAGTCGACGCTCGACGACCCGCGCGCGATCCTCTCGCAGCAGGAGTTCAAGGCGCGCGGCGAGGCCGTCGCGGCGATGAAGCGCGACGGCATCGAGTACGACGAGCGGATGGAGCTGCTCGAGGCGGTGACGTGGCCGAAGCCGCTCGCGGAGCTCCTAGCGCAGGCCTACGAGACGTTCGCGTCGAGTCAGCCGTGGGTGCGCGACTTCGAGCTGTCGCCGAAGTCCGTCGTCCGCGACATGTTCGAGCGGGCGATGTCGTTCGGGGAGTTCGTGTCGTTCTACCAACTGGGGCGGAGCGAGGGCCTGGTGCTGCGGTACCTGTCCGATGCCTATCGCGCGATCCGGCAGACGGTGCCGGCCGAGGCTCGCACCGACGAGCTGCTCGATCTGATCGAGTGGCTCGGCGAGCTGGTGCGACAGGTCGACTCGAGTCTCGTCGACGAGTGGAACGCGCTCGTGAACCCGGCCGACGACCCCGAGGCGCCGGTCGTGCCGCCCGCGCCGCCGTCGATCATCGCGAACCGGCGCGCATTCGTCGTGCTGGTGCGCAATGAGATGTTCCGGCGGGTGCAGCTGGCGGCGCTGCAGAACGACGATGCGCTGGTCGAATTGGATCCGGATGCCGGTTGGCCCGACGTCCTCGACCGATACTTCGACGACCACGACGAGATCCTGACCGGCGGTGCCGCGCGCAGCCCCGCGCTGTGCCTCATCGACGAGACCTCGGCGTCCGAGGGTGTCTGGCGTGTGGAGCAGATCATCGACGACCCGGCGGGCGACCACGACTGGCGTATCCGCGCGGAGGTCGACCTGGAGGCATCCGTCGACGAGGGCGCCGCGGTCGTGCGGGTGACCGAGGTCGTGCGGCTCTGAGAAGAGTCCGAGCGGCCGTCGGCGCCGCGCGGCACACTGGAGCGATGGCGACGTACCTGGCCTTCCTGCGCGCGATCAACCTCGGCCCGAAGCGCGTGTTCCCGAAGGAGGACATCCGCCGTGCCGTCGAAGGCGCGGGCTTCGAGGCCGTGCAGACGCACATCAACACCGGCAATGTGCGATTCGAGACGCGGATGCGGTCGCGGCCGAAGATCGAGCAGGTGCTCGAGAAGGCGTTCGCCGACGACCGGGGCTTCGACGTCCCGACGATCGTCTACTCCGCCGCGGAGTTCGCCGCGATCGGGCAGGACACCCGCCGCATCGACGACGAGAACCCCGGGCTGGCGCGCCATTACGTCTATCTGATGAAGGACGACCTGTCGCCCGCGCAGGTCGCTGCGGTCGAGGCGAAGGCTGACGGCAGGGGACGGATGCTGGTTCGCGGCCGAGCCGCTCATGCGCTGCTCGAGCCGGGCTACCAGGACGGGACGGTCGATCCGCTCGCGGCGGCGGCCCTGCTGGGCGTCGCGACGAACCGGAACGCGAACGTCGTACGGACCCTTGCGGAGAAGTGGTGCTGATGGGTGGCGCGTCGGAGCGGGATCACGCACGCCACCTGCCCGGGCGAGGCTGAACCCATCCGGGATTCGCGTACCCGTCCTCGTCCGGGAATCGTCCGCCCTTGTCGTCGTACGTGAGCTGGAGCAGGGGCACGGAAGACCCAGGCGCGCGGCGGTAGTGATCGTTCGCGCTGTAGGCGATATCGCCCGGGTTCGGAACCTGCTCGACGCGGACACGATGCGGCCACTCCTCTCCGAATCCGATGATCTGGCCAGGACGAAGCTCCTCGCCGGCGATGACCCGTTTCGCGACCGTGTTGAGGACCGCGGCGGCGGTCCCGGGGGAGACCCCGACGATTGCGATCTCCGGGCGCCCGGACCCGAAGAGTCCCACCGTGTAGGCGAAAGGAGCCGCACTCTCTAGCATCCCGCCCACATATTGAATGAACACCCCGTGATCGCGGATAACCGCGGCGGTATACGCCGACTCCTCGTCGAGCCACGCGGCGAGCCGTGTTCGATCCATGACAAACTCCCTCTCATTCGTATCTATCTTCGAATGTAAGGCAGGGTCCCGACATCTCCGAGAGTCTCGTCGCGGCTCGCATGCCGTCATCGCGGGGACCCGCCGCACGAGCGGAGCTCTGCGCTTGGGCGGGTCGACGAAGGCACAAACGACCGCTCGAATGCTGATCCCCGCTCGCACCCGCGGTGCAGGCGCTCGGCCGGCCCCTCACGCGTCGGCCACATCCTCACGCCAAGGCCGAGCCCCGCGCTGAGACCGTCGAGACGGCACCTGCGCATCGAGACTGCACCTGCGCGTCGAGACTGCACTCCTACGCCGCATCCTCGGTGCGCGGGTGCAGTCTCGCGGGCCGGGGGCAGCCTTCTCCACAGCCCCAACCGGCCGGCCGCAACCCCGCCCCGCACCGACACCGGCAGCCGGTGTCGGCACCCGCGGCTATCGTTGAGCGGGTGAGTGACGGCGGCTGGCAGAACGACCCGTACGCCGACCTCTCGTGGGATCCCGACGACCTCGTCCCGCCCGAGGACTTCGACTCGCCGCCCCCGCCCGACCCGCGGTACGACGACTACGCGGCATCCGTCGCACGCGCCACGCGCGGTGCACCCGTGAGCCCCGCGACCCGCCCGCGCAGCGCGCAGGCGGCGCCCGCGTCGGTCCTGCGGCTCGAGCGTCGCGACCACGTCGGCGACGATCCGGTGAAGGTCCTCACCGAGGTCTTCGGCTACCCGGCGTTCCGCGGCGATCAGGCCGACATCGTCTCGCACGTCATCGCCGGCGGCGATGCGGTCGTCCTCATGCCGACCGGCGGCGGCAAGTCGATCACCTACCAGGTGCCGGCGCTCGTGCGTCCCGGCACCGGCCTCGTCGTCAGCCCTCTCATCGCGCTCATGCACGACCAGGTCGATGCGCTCATCGCCAACGGCGTCCGCGCCGCGTTCCTGAACTCCACGCAGACCCCGGCCGAGCGCGCCGGCGTCGAGCAGGCACTCCTCGACGGCGAACTCGACCTCATCTACGTCGCGCCCGAGCGGCTGTCCGTCCCCGCGACCACCGCGCTCCTGCAGCGTGCACAGCTCAGCGTCATCGCGATCGACGAGGCGCACTGCGTCTCGCAGTGGGGCCACGACTTCCGTCCCGACTATCTCGCGCTCGGGGACCTCGCCGAGCGCTTCCCGGGCGTCCCGCGCATGGCGCTCACCGCCACGGCGACGCGCGCGACGCACACCGAGCTCACCGAGCGCCTCCACCTGCCCGATGCCCGCCACTTCGTCGCCAGCTTCGATCGCCCGAACATCCAGTACCGCATCGAGCCCAAGGTCGACATGCGGCGCCAGCTCGTGCAGTTCGTGCGGTCGCAGCCCGAGGGCTCCGCAGGCATCGTCTATGCGCTGAGCCGCAAGTCGGTCGAGCAGACGGCCGAGTACCTGCGCACGCAGGGCGTCGACGCCCTCGCGTATCACGCGGGGTTGGATGCCTCGATCCGCGCCCGGCACCAGTCCCGCTTCCTGCGCGAAGACGGCGTCGTCATGGTCGCCACGATCGCGTTCGGCATGGGCATCGACAAGCCCGACGTCCGCTTCGTCGCCCACATCGACCTGCCGAAGTCGGTCGAGGGCTACTACCAGGAGACCGGCCGCGCCGGCCGCGACGGCGAGCCCGCGGTCGCATGGATGGCCTACGGCCTCGGCGATGTCGTCCAGCAGCGCCGCCTCATCGACCAGTCGCCCGGCGATCGCACCTACAAGATGCGTCTGGGGCAGCACCTCGACGCGATGCTCGCCCTCTGCGAGACGGTCTCGTGCCGCCGGCAGAACCTGCTCGGCTACTTCGGTCAGTCGTCGGATGCCTGTGGCAACTGCGACACCTGCCTCACCCAGCCCGACACGTGGGACGGCCTGGTCGCGGCGCAGAAGCTCCTCTCGACGATCGTTCGCCTGCAGCGCGAGCGCAACCAGGCCTTCGGCGCCGGGCACCTCATCGACATCCTCCGCGGCGGATCGACCGAGCGCATCCGTCAGCAGGGGCACGACAAGCTCTCGACCTACGGCATCGGGAACGACCTGTCCGAGCAGGACTGGCGCTCGGTCGTCAGGCAGCTCCTGGCCCGCGGCATCCTCGTCGCGCAGGGGGAGTACGGCGTGCTGGCCGTCGGCGACGCGGGCATGCCGGTGCTCCGCGGCGAGGAAGCGGTGCCCCTGCGGCGCGACGTCCTCGGCCGCACCGGCGGGGGATCGACCCGTGCGAAGAAGTCGTCGACAGCGGACTCGCTGCCCGAGGGCGACCGCGACCTCTTCGAGGCGCTCCGCGCGTGGCGCGCCGAGCAGGCGCGCGAGCAGGGAGTCCCCGCCTACATCGTCTTCGGCGACGCAACCCTCCGCGCCCTCGCCGAGCACCGCCCGACGTCGGTCGCCGACCTCGACGGCATCACCGGGATCGGTGCGAAGAAGCGCGAGGCCTACGGCGAGGCCGTCGTGGCCGTCATCGCGAACGCCTGAGCGCGGGCGAACGACGCCGACTCAGCTCCAGACGTCGCGGGTGACCTTCACATCGGTACCCGTCCGCGCGGACTCGCCGATCGCGAGCCCCAACAGGTGGTCCTGGCACGCCTCAGCGAGCGGATACGGCTCCGCGCCGTCACCCCGCGCCCACTGTCCGGTCTGCTCGAGCAGCGACGCGACCGCGATGTCATCCTCCGACAGCCGCGTCCCGACCCACGGGTTCCGGTAGACGACCCGCCCTTCGAAGGCGGCCGACACGACGTCGTTGCCCTCGAGGTTGAGGTCGATTCCGGTCCGGCGGTAGGTGATCGGCGACGTGATCACCTCGGTGCCCTCGAACCGGCGCACGATGTCGTCGGCGAGCTCACCGTGCGAGCCGCGGACGACGATGCGCCGAGACAGGATCGGGTTCCACCACTGGTTGTCGACGAAGTCGTAGAGGCCCATCCGCCCGTCGCCGAAGTCGATCGTCGCGATCGTCGTCGTCCGCTCCGCAGGCGTGACGTCGTCCGACCAGCCCGCCGGCGTCAACGGATCCACGAGCGGTGCGGCGAAGGTCCGGGCCGACACGGTCGCCTCGGCCATGCCGGCATCCAGGAACGTCCGGATCATCGACGTCGCGTGGTACAGATGCGTCGACGAGATCTGCACGCCCCCCACGGCGCCGAGCGCACCGGAGCGCACCACCTCGAGTCGGGCGGCGTGCCCCGGCATGAGCATGTACTGCTCGGCGACCTGCACCCGGCGCGACGACCCCACCGCCTCCCACAGCGACCGCAGGCCGGCCGCGTCCGGCGCCGGAGGCGTCTCGGCGAGCACGTGCGCCCCCCGCTCGACCAGCTCGGTGACGAGCCCGGGCATGGCCGGCCACGTCACCGACGCGATGACGAACTCGGGCTCAGCGGCGAGCAGATCGTCGAGCGTCCGGACGACGGGGACGTCCCAGGACCGTTCGATGCGCTCCGCGGACTCGTCCGACCGGGCGAGCAGCGCCACCGCTTCGAGTCGGTCGGGCGCGGCGGCCGCGAGACGCAGGAAGAACTCGGCGCGCCACCCCGCGCCGACGATCGCGAAACGGACGGGCTGGCTCACGGGGATCCTCTCGATGGGCGTCCGAGCATCCTCCGGCGGCCGTGCGCGCGCGGTCAACCCCCTCGCGTCAGCGTGCGGTGACCTCGATCACGGTGGACTGCTGCGGGTTCTGCACCGGTGGCCGCACGCCCACGACGGCGAGCTGGCGGCCGGTCAGGACCGTGTCGTGGTGGGCCCACGCGAGCGGCGACTGCGCAGGGTCCTGCACGATGCCACCCGGGGTGACGATCCGGACGCGGTAGGTCCGGTCGGCGTCGAGCCCCGGAAGACGCACGCGGCCGGTCGGCGACGAGATGAGCGTCTGCGACTGCGTGACGGTGAAGAAGGCGGATGCCGCGTCTTCCGCGACGACGCCGCGGACATCGAGCCCCGGGTCCGCCACGTCGACGTTGACCACGCGGCCCGTCGCGACGAGGGGTCGCACGCGCTTGGCGAGCGCGACCCACGCGCCGACCTCGGCGGCATCCGTCTCGGACAGTGTCGTGACGTCCCACTCGATGCCGAAGTGGCCGAAGAGGGCGACGGCACCGCTCATCGTGAGCGAGACGGTGCGGCCGGTGGAGTGGACGTGCGGGGTCGTGAGGTGCATGCCCATCATCTCGGGCGGCACGACCAGCGCGGTGTAGCGCTGGTTCTCGAGACGCTCGACGGGGTCGAGGCAGTCGCTCGTCCAGATGCGGTCGGTGCGATCGAGGATGCCGAGGTCGACGCGGGCGCCACCCGATGCGCAGCTCTCGATCTCGAGGCCCGGGTGGGCTGCCTTGAGCTCGTCGATCAGGCGGTAGACGGCGAGGGTCTGCGCGTGCACCCGACCCGCGCCGCCGGGACCGGCCGCGGCGTCGACGAGGTCGCGGTTGTGGTCCCACTTGATGTACGAGATCGGGTAGGCGGCTAGGATGTCGGAGATGACGCCGAGGATGTAGGCGTACGCCTCGGGGTGCGCGAGGTTCAGCACCTGCTGCTGACGCGCTGACGGCGGCAGCTCGGTGCGGCCGCGGAGGACCCAGTCGGGGTGGGAGCGGGCGAGGTCGCTGTCGGGGTTGACCATCTCGGGTTCGAACCAGAGGCCGAACTCCATCCCCTTCGCGACCACGTGGTCGGCGATCGGGTGCAGACCGCCCGGCCAGACGGTGTCGTCGACGTACCAGTCGCCGAGGCCGGCGGTGTCGTCGCGGCGGTGGCGGAACCAGCCGTCGTCGAGCACGTAGCGCTCGACGCCGATCTCGGCGGCGGCGTCGGCGAGTGCGATCAGCTTGGGCAGGCGGTGGTCGAAGTAGACCGCCTCCCACGTGTTGAGCGTGATCGGGCGCGGGCGCGTCGGATGCTGCGGCCGGGCGCGCCACTCGTCGTGGAAGCGGACGGCGAGCTCGTCGAGGCCGTCGCCCCACGACCCGAGCAGCTCGGGCGAGGAGATCTCCTCGCCGGGGGCCAGACGGATCTCGCCCGGCAGGTACAGCTCGCCGGCGCCGAGGAACGACTCCCCGGTGGGGATGCGCTCGGCGAAGATCCGCGAGTTGCCGCTCCAGGCGAGGTGGACACCGTGCACCCGGCCCTGCTCGAACCCGAAGCCGGGCGTGCCGGCGGCCAGCAGCAGCGTCGCGTCGGCGCCCGGCCGCCCGCGGCGCGACTCGCGAAGGTGGGTGCCGAAGGTGAGCTCGTGGCGCTGCGCGGAGCGCTCGCGCAGATGGCGTCCGGTGGTGTCGAGGATCTCGGTGGCGTCCCACGGGAGGGGAAGCGTCGTGTGCAGCGCCTGCACGGTGTAGTCGTCCTCGCCGTCGTTGCGGACCGTGGTGCGGACGCGGACCAGTCCGGATGCCGTCACCCGGAGCTCGTACCGGGCCGAGATCCGGGTCTCGTCATCGGTGAGATGCACCTCGAGGGAGTCCGCGGTCACGCGGAGGTCGGTGACGGCGAACAGCGCGCTGATCGACTCGCCGTCGCGGTGCCCCTCGAGTGCAGGAGTGCCGAGCCAGCCGCCGGCGGCGGTGGCCAGCACACCGAGGCCCACCGTGCGATCGGCGCCGCCGGAGACCCGCTGCAGCCGCGAGGCGACGGCGAGCGAGACGAGCGTCTCCTGCGGCGCATCACCGAGATCCTCGCCCCAGTGGACGATCGCGGGCATCGTTCCCTCGTCGAGGTCGATGACCACGCTGGTTCCCCCGGCGTGGAGGTGGGCGACGCTGCGGCGGGCGCTGAGATCGGGCATCCGACAATTCTGGCAGTGCTTCAGCGGCGGAACGTCCGCACCCGCTCGACCCGCATCGCATGGGGCAGGGCGTCGACGTCGCGTGCACCCCCCGGGGACGGCAGCTCGTACAGATCGAGCATGAGCTGCACCGGGTAGTCGATGGTCTGCGGGACGGTCTTCACCCACCGCCCGTCGACGAAGAAGCGCAGCCGCTCCGGCGTCCACTCGACGGCGTAGTCGTGCGGCACGGTGAGGTCGCCGTCGACTCGGACCTTCTCGAAGTCCTCTCTCAGGCGCGGATCGTTCTGCGGTTTCACGCCCACGCCGACTAGGCCGCCCTCGTCGTCGATCTCGGACCCAAAGATCTCCGCGATGCAGATCTCGCCCGATTCCTCGGGCTCGGATTCGAACCCGATCGGCCAGAACGCCACCATCGCGTCCGGATGCCGCACCGCCGACATCCGCGCCTCGATCACCCCGAAGTGCGGCAGCCACAGCCGCCGCTCCTCCTGCTCCTCGCGCACGACGAGGTCGCCTCGGAAGCGGTGCTGTCCGACCCCGGAGCCGACTGCACCCGATCGCTGACCGGTCTGCAGGTGCGAGACGCGCACGTCGCCGTCCCACTCCGGCGCCCACGGCTCGGTGTCCGCATCGATCCGGAGCTCGAGCCCTGCCGAGATGGCGTACCGCGCGGCCGTCCGCTCCCGCGACGACCAGTGCGGCGTGTAGTACGGCCACCACCGCGAGGGGTCGAGTCCCTGCCCGTCGAAGCGCTCGTCGATGTCCGCGACGCACCCCGTTAGGTCGAGCGGGGACATGTCGAGCGCCCACCGCCGGAAGGTGAGGACACCGCCGCGCCACGGCTCGGAGCCGACGCCGCGCTCCTCGAACCCCGCACGCGCGCACAGCGCGTTCGACGGCGCGTTGTCGACGCCGGGATAGGCCATCAGGAGCTCACGACTGCCGTCGCGACGCACCTCCGCGATCACGAGCCTCAGCGCGGCCGTGGCGACGCCTCGCCCCTGGAACTCCGGCAGCACGCTCCACCCCGTCTCGAAGGCGGGCACCCCGCCCTCGTCGACCGGCCAGTAGCCGATGCCGCCGGCGGCTCGCCCGTCGACGTCGATGCGGTACATGGCGCCCGGCCGGTCGTCCCACGTGCGCAGGTAGCGCTCCTGCCGATCGTCGAGCTGCGCCTCGGTCTCGGGGCCGCCCAGGTGCGCCGTCATCTCGGGGGTGTTCAGCTGTGCGAGCAGGCTGCGGCCCGAGGAATCCCACCGTTCGATCGTGATCATCGCGTCCTCCGCCTCCAGTGTCCCGCTCGCCTCGGACACCCGGCGGTGTAGGCGGCGTACAACGCGATCCGGCCACGGCGCCGCGCCGGGTTGTCCGATCCGCACAACGCAGTTGGTGGCGCGTTGGAGGACTCCTACCGTTGCCGGTGAACTTCCCTGCCCCGTCGCCCTATCCAGGCGTCCTCAGAAAGGCCAGTGATGACCGACACCGTCGTCCGCTCCTCCACGCCCGCCGCCGACAAGCGCACCCCCGCCGGCGGCGCTCCCACCGCTCCGCACACTGCCGACGAGGCGCACGAGCCCCGCATCGACATCGACGCCGTGGGCGCGATGCTCCGTGGCACCTGGGGCGACACCCGCCTCACCGTCCGCGAGCTCATCAAGGACCCGGCGTACTGGCGCATCGACGGCCAGAGCGTCGCCGAGCACCGCGAACGTGTCATGGGGCAAGTGCGTCTGCTGGCGAAGAACGGCGGCTCGACCCGCGCGCTCCCGAAGGAGTACGGCGGCGAGGAGGACAACGGCGCCAACCTCGCGGGCTTCGAAGAGCTCGTGCTCGCCGACCCGAGCATGCAGATCAAGTCCGGCGTCCAGTGGGGACTGTTCGGCTCGGCGGTCCTGCAGCTGGGCACCAAGGCGCACCATGATCGCTGGCTGGCCGACATCCGCGATGCGAAGCTCCCCGGCGCCTTCGCCATGACCGAGATCGGGCACGGATCGGATGTCGCCGCCATCGGCACGACCGCGACCTACGACCCCGACACCGAAGAATTCGTCATCAACACCCCGTTCCGGGCGGCGTGGAAGGACTACCTCGGTAACGCCGCCGTGCACGGACAGGCGGCCACCGTCTTCGCGCAGCTCATCACGAACGGCGTGAACCACGGCGTCCACTGCTTCTTCGTGCCCATCCGCACCGCCGAAGGCGAGATGCTCCCCGGCGTGCAGAGCGAGGACGACGGCGTCAAGGGCGGGCTCAACGGCATCGACAACGGCCGACTCGCCTTCGACCACGTCCGGGTCCCGCGCACGAACCTCCTCAACCGCTACGGTGACGTCGCACCCGACGGCACGTACTCGAGCCCCATCGAGAGCACGGGTCGACGGTTCTTCACGATGCTCGGCGCCCTCGTGCAGGGCCGGGTCTCCCTCGACGGAGCGGCGACGATCGCCTCGTCGCTCGCGCTGCACATCGCGGTGACCTACGGCAACCAGCGTCGGCAGTTCGACTCCGGCGCCGGCACCGACGAGGTCGTGCTGCTCGACTACGGCAAGCACCAGCGACGCCTGCTGCCGCTGCTCGCTCAGAACTTCGCGCAGTTCTTCGCGCACGACGAGCTGCTCCGCACCTTCGACGGCGTCTTCGGCGGCAAGGCCGACACCCCGGCGGAGCGAGAGAACCTCGAGACCCTCGCCGCGGCGCTCAAGCCCCTCAGCACGTGGAACGCGCTGACCACGATCCAGGAAGCGCGCGAAGCGTGCGGCGGGTCGGGCTTCATGGCCGAGAACCGCCTCGTCGGGCTCCGATCCGACCTCGACGTCTACGTCACCTTCGAGGGCGACAACAACGTGCTGCTCCAGCTGGTCGGCAAGCGGCTGCTCGCTGATTTCGCGCGGCGGTTCACGGGGGCGGATGCCGCGGCCCTCGCCAAGTTCGCCGTCGGACAGACGGCGGGCAAGGTCTTCCACGGCGCGGGCCTGCGCAGCCTCGGCCAGACCGTCGCCGACTTCGGCTCGACCGCCCGTTCGGTCGAGTTGGGGCTGCGGGCCGAGCAGCAGCACGAGCTGCTGGCCGGTCGGGTCGAGCAGATGGTCGCGGATCTCGCCGGTGCGCTGCGCCCGGCATCCAAGCTCTCGGCCGACCAAGCCGCCGCGCTGTTCAACCAGCACCAGGCCGAGCTCATCGAGACGGCGCGCGCGCACGGAGAGCTGCTGCAGTGGGAGGCCTTCTCCGACGCCGTCAGGGCGACGACGGACGACGGCACGCGACAGGTCCTCACCTGGCTCCGCGACCTCTTCGGGCTGCACCTCATCGAGAAGCACCTCGCCTGGCACCTCATCAACGGTCGACTCTCCACCCAGCGCGGCGCGGCGGTGTCGAAGTACATCGACCGCCTCTGCGCGCGTCTGCGTCCGCACGCGCAGGATCTCGTCGACGCCTTCGGTCTCGCGCCCGAGCACGTGCGCGCGCCGATCGCATCGGGCGCCGAGAAGGTGCGGCAGGACGAGGCGCGTGCCCACTACGCGGGTCTCGCCGCACGCGGCGAGGCGCCGGTGCCGGAGAAGCACGTCAAGAAGCAGTGACGTCGGAGGCCGTCGGTAGCCTGAGCGGGTGAGTCTGCGCATCGGGCCCGACGGCCTCTCCCGCTGTTCCTGGGTCGGCGATGACGCCGAGTACCGGCGCTACCACGACGAGGAATGGGGTCGCCCGCTGCACGGCGACCGTCCGCTGTTCGAGAAGATGAGCCTCGAGGGCTTCCAGGCGGGCCTCTCGTGGATCACCATCCTGCGGAAGCGCCCCCGCTTCCGCGAGGTGTTCGCCGGATTCGAGCCCGACGTCGTCGCTCGGTTCGACGAGTCCGACGTCGAACGGCTCATGGCGGATGCCGGGATCATCCGCAACCGCGCGAAGATCCTCGCGACCATCGGGAACGCGCAGCTCGTGACACAGCTGGCGCCGGGCGAGCTCGACGACTTCATGTGGTCGTTCGCCCCGCCATCCCATCGCCGCCCGGCCTCGTTCGCCGAGGTCCCCGCGACGACCGCGGACTCGGACGCCATGTCGAAGGCGCTGCGCAAGCGCGGCTTCCGCTTTGTCGGGTCGACGACGATGTACGCCCTCATGCAGTCCACGGGCATGGTCGACGATCACGTCATCGGCTGCCACCGGGCAAACGATGCGACAGACTGAACGCGGGCGGAAGGATGGCGACATGACCGGCTACGAGATCACCGAGATCGGCTCGCTCGACCAGTGGCGCGACCATTTCGGCGGGTTCGCCGCGGCGCGATCCCGCGACGGCCGCCGCGTCGTCGATCACGAGCTCGCGATGCAGTACATCGGCATGACCGCCAACGCCCTCGAACCGGGCGAGCAGGCGGGGTACTGGCACACGCACGCCGAGGTCGAGGAACTGTACGTCTTCCTCGAGGGCCGCGGGCAGATGGGCCTGGACGACGACCTCGTCCACGTCGGACCGGGATCGGTCGTCCGCGTCGGCCAGGGGGTCTGGCGCACCTGGCGGGCCCACCCGGACAGTCCCGGGCAGCTGCGGTGGCTGTGCATCCGCGCCGGCGGCGGCGAACTGCCGCACCTGCCGGACGACGCGACCCGCGACGAGCCGACCCCGCGGCCGATGCCGTGGGCCGAGGGCTGAGCCGTGGCATCCGCCGAGCACATCGCCGACTCCCACGACGTCATCCGCGTCATCGGTGCTCGCGAGAACAACCTCAAGGGCATCGACGTCGAGATCCCCAAACGCCGACTGACCGTCTTCACCGGTGTCAGCGGCTCGGGCAAGTCGTCCCTCGTCTTCGGGACGATCGCGACCGAGTCGCAGCGCCTCATCAACGAGACCTATCCGACGTTCGTGCAGCAGTTCATGGGGCAGCTGAGCCGGCCCGAGGTCGACGGTCTCGAGAACGTCAGCCCCGCGATCATCGTCGACCAGGAGCGGATGGGTGCCAACGCCCGTTCGACCGTCGGCACCGTGACCGATGCCTACGCCATGCTCCGGCTGCTGTTCAGCAGACTCGGGCAGCCGCATGTGGGATCGCCGCAGGCGTTCTCGTTCAACGTCCCCTCGGTGTCGGGATCGGGAGCGGTCACCATCGCCACCGGTGCGAAGAAGGGGACGCGCGAGCACCGGACCTTCGAGATCACCGGCGGCATGTGCCCGCGGTGCGAGGGACTCGGCGAGGTCAGCGACGTCGATCTCGACGAGCTCTTCGTCAGCTCGAAGTCCCTGTCGGAGGGGGCGATCACGGTCCCCGGGTACAACGTCGACGGTTGGATGGTGCGCATCTTCACCGAGTCCGGATTCCTGGATGCCGCGAAGCCGATCGCCGACTACACCGAGCAGGAGCGCGCCGACTTCCTGTACAAGGAGCAGACCAAGGTCAAGTTCCAGAACATGAACATGACCTACGAGGGGCTCGTTCCGAAGATCACCAAGTCGTTCCTGCAGAAGGATCGCGAGTCGCTGCAGCCGCACATCCGCGCCTTCGTCGACCGGGCCGTGAAGTTCCTGCCCTGCTCCGACTGCGGGGGCAGCCGCTTGAACGAAGGAGCGCGCTCGTCGAGGATCGCCGGCGTCAACATCGCCGAGGTCGCCGCGATGCAGATCACCGACCTCGCCGCCTGGCTCGACACCATCGACGGGTCGGCGGTCGGCCCGCTGCTGTCGGGGCTGCAGAAGGTCATCACCTCGTTCATCGACATCGGGCTCGGCTACCTCTCGCTCGACCGCTCATCGGGCACGCTGTCCGGCGGCGAGGCGCAGCGCACCAAGATGATCCGGCACCTCGGTTCGGCGCTGACCGACGTCACCTACGTCTTCGACGAGCCCACCGCCGGCCTCCACCCGCATGACATCCAGCGGATGAACGACCTCTTGCTGCTCCTGCGCGACAAGGGCAACACGGTGCTGGTGGTCGAGCACAAGCCCGAGGTCATCGCGATCGCCGATCACGTCGTCGACCTGGGGCCCCACGCCGGATCGCGCGGCGGCGAGATCATGTTCGAGGGCGACGTCGCAGGCCTCCGCGCGTCGGACACCCTCACCGGGCGGCACCTCGACCACCGGGCCGCCCTGAAGACGACCTCGCGCACCTCCTCGCGCGCGCTCGAGATCCGGGGTGCGACGCAGCACAACCTCACCGGCGTCGACGTCGACATCCCGCTCGGGGTGCTGACCGTCGTCACCGGGGTGGCAGGGTCGGGCAAGTCCTCCCTCATCCACGGCAACGTCCCCGCCTTCGACGACGTGGTCGTCGTCGACCAGTCGCCCATCAAGGGATCACGCCGCTCGAGCCCTGCGACCTACACCGGTGTGCTCGACGCCATCCGCACGGCCTTCGCGAAGGCGAACGGGGTCAAGGCGTCGCTGTTCAGCGCGAACTCCGAGGGCGCCTGCCCCGCCTGCAAGGGGCTCGGGGTGATCATCACGAACCTCGGCTTCACGCAGAGCGTCGAGACCCGCTGCGAGGTCTGCGACGGCTCCGGCTTCAGCGACGCCGTGCTGGAGTACACCCTCGACGGCAAGAACATCGCCGAAGTGCTCGCGATGTCGGCGGAGGAGGCGCACGGGTTCACCTCGGGCCCCGCCAAGACGACCCTGTCGCGCATGATCGACGTCGGACTCGGCTACATCACCCTCGGCCAGGCCCTCAACACGCTCTCCGGCGGCGAGCGGCAGCGGCTGAAGCTCGCGATCGCGATGGCGAAGAAGGGTGCGGTCTACGTCCTCGACGAGCCGACGACGGGTCTGCACCTCGCCGACGTCGACAACCTGCTCGCCCTGCTCGACCGGTTGGTGGATGCCGGCAACTCCGTCATCGTCATCGAGCACCATCAGGCGGTGATGGCGCACGCCGACCACATCATCGATCTCGGACCCGGGGCGGGCCGCGACGGCGGCCGCGTCGTCTTCGAGGGGACGCCCGCCGAGCTCGTCGACTCGCGGAGCACCGTCACCGGCGAGCACCTCGCCCGCTACGTGGGGCGGTGAGCCGCGGCATCCGTTCGTCCGGGCTCACCGGGCAGAAGAGCATAAGTGGGGAGAACTCCCCACGTCACGCGCTCGCCGGAAATTCATCCCTCGCTTAGGCTTTTCGTCGTCAACTCGCAGCGCTGAGCCCGAACGGTGGAACGGGGCTCCTCGCCGTGCACACTCGACTGCCCGGGGGAGGCCGAGCTCGTATGAAGTCCTTCGCGTGGCTCCGCGCGCGTCCGAAGACGCTCGCTTCGATCGGCGCCGTGACGGTCGCGGCCGTCACGATCGGCGTGCTCGCGCTGACCTACGAAGGCGAGCCGACGACCGAGGTCGACCTCAACGACGGCGGTGTCTGGCTGACCAAGCAGACGAGCCTGCTCGTCGGGCACTTCAACAACGAGTCACGACTGCTCGACGGGGGCCTGCGCACCCTCTCGCCCGAGTACGACATCCAGCAGGCAGGCAACCGGGTGCTGGTGACCGACCAGACCGAGAACACCGCCACCGCGATCGATCCCGCACGCGTCGTCCTCTCCGACAGCGCCGACCTCCCTTCCGGCGCCCAGGTGATCCTGGGCGGTCCCGCCGTCGCCGTCCTCGACGAGAGCGGCGCGCTCCGCGCGGCCCCCTTCACCTCGATCGGGGCGGTGGGCAAAGAGGCGGGCGACCCCATCGCCGAGCTGGGGCGCGGCGCCGTGGCGACGGTGAGCACCGCGGGCGTCGTGTACGCGGTCTCGCCTAAGGAGCGGATGCTCTACGCCTACGCGCCCGGTGCGGACGGCACCTTCGAGCAGACCGCCGAGCGCGAGCTCGAAGGGGTCGAAGAGGGACACGAGATCACGATGACCTCGGTCGGCGGCGTCAGCGTCGTCCTCGACCGCGACACCTCCACGCTGTACACGAGCGACGGGCAGCAGATGGAGGCTCCCGCGGATGCCGTGCTGCAGCAACCCTCGAACGCGACGGATGCGGTCACGATGGCGACCGCAACCGGCCTGCTCCGCCAGCCACTGGCCGGCGGCGACCCCACGATCGTCGACGCGTCGGCCGAGGGCGCGCCCTCGCAGCCCGTCTACGTCGCCGGGTGCGCCTACGGCGCCTGGTCGGGATCGGGTGCGTTCGTGCGCGACTGCCGCGGCGAGGCATCCGACCTGTCCGAGACCATCGAGGGCATCGAGCCCACCAGCGACCTGCGCTTCCGAGTCAACCGCGACGTCGTCGTCCTGAACGACGTCTTCGGCGGGGCCGCCTGGATGGCCAGCGACGCGCTGCAGCAGGTCGACAACTGGGAGGACATCACGCCTCCCGAGGGCGAGGGTGAAGAGGAGGAGGAGACGACCGAGGAGACGATCCAGTCGACCCTCCCCGAGCGCACCGAGAACAACACGCCTCCCGTCGCCGAGGACGACCGATACGGCGTGCGCCCGGGCCGCACGACCGTGCTGCCCATCCTGGAGAACGACCTCGACGCGGACGGCGACGTGCTCGTCGCCGAGGTGGTGAACACGCCCTCGATCGGGGAGATCACCCCCATCTACAACGGGACGGCGCTGCAGATCGCGCTGCCCGAGGACGCGACCGGCACGACCTCCTTCACCTATAAGGTGTCGGACGGCCGCAAGGGCGAGGACACCGCACGCGTCGACCTGACGGTGCGCCCGCTGAGCGAGAACTCGCCGCCGGTGCAGAAGCGGAAGACCGCCATCACGGTCGAGCAGAGCGGCGTCGTCTCGTACAACGTCCTCACCGACTGGGTCGACCCCGACGGCGACGACATCTTCCTGCAGTCCGTGTCCCCCGATGGCGGTGACGAGGCGGAGTTCACCTCCGACGGTCAGATCACCTATCGGGCCATCGGCGGCATGCAAGGACGAAAGGACGTCCCCGTCTCCGTCTCGGACGGCGTCGAGGCCGCGCCGGGGGTCGCGCGATACGAGATCCGCCCACTGGGGACGACCCTCCCCGTCACGAACGCGGACCATGTCGTGACCCGACCCGATCGCGCCGTCACCGTCCGACCACTCAGCAACGACACCAGCACCGGCAGCGAGCAACTTCGGCTGACCCGCGTGGACGACGTCGACGGCGGACAAGTCACGCGGGACTATCCCGACAAGTCGTTCACCTTCGAGTCCGGTCAAACCGGCACGTACTACGCGACCTACCTCGCCTCGGCCGGCGCGAACAGTGCACCAGGCATCGTCCGTATCGATGTCCTCCCCGAGGAGGATGCTGACGTCGCACCGATCGCGGTCCGCGATGTCGCGCTGCTCCCCGCCGGGGGCGACGCGCTCGTCAACGTTCTCGGCAATGACACCGACCCGGCAGGCGGCATCTTGGTCGTCCAGTCCGTGGGCGCGGACGATGACAGCGGCGTTGCGGCCGCCGTCCTCGGCCACGAGACGATCCGTGTCAGCGATCAGGGTTCGCTCGACAAGCAGGTCCGCGTCAGATACACGATCTCGAACGGGTCGCAGTCGGCGGACGGTGAGATCATCGTCATACCGGTGCCCGCGCCCGAAAAGCTCCGGCCGCCCATCGCAGTCGACGACGAGGTCGTGGTGCGTGTCGGTGACATCGCCACCATCCCCGTGATGGACAACGATTACCACCCCAACAACGACGAGATCCACATCGTCCCAGAGCTGGTCCCTCCCCTCGTCGACGAGGAGGACGGCGACCTCTTCGTCTCCGAAGACACCCTCAGGTTCCGTGCCGGTCCTGAGGCGAAGACCGTCAATGCGACATACGAGGTCGAGGATTCGACCGGACAGCGTGACGCGGGGTACGTCACGATACGCATCCTCGCGCGCGACGACGAGGCGAATGCGGCGCCGCGACCGCGCGACGTCACGGTGCGAACTCTCGCCGGGTCGGGGACGCTCGTCCCCATCGAGCTCGACGGCATCGATGCCGACGGTGATTCCGTGGAGCTGGTGGGCCTCGCCTCTTCGCCGTCGAAGGGGGCGGTGACCGACATCGACGCCGACTCGTTCGTGTACACGGCCTTCGACGACTCGACGGGCGTGGACCGCTTCCAGTACCGCGTTCGCGACAACCTGGGCAAGGAGGCAACCGCTCTCGTCGAGGTGGGCATCGCTCCGGCGGAGTCTACGAACCAGGCGCCCTACGCCGTGCGGGACTCGATCGTCATGCGGCCCGGCCGAACGGTCGCCGTCGACGTGTTGCAGAACGACTCGGATCCGGATGGAGACGACTTCAACTTCGCCGAGGATGCCATCCAGGTTCCCGACGTCCCGGGTCTCGACGCTGAGGTGTCCGGCTCTCAGCTGCTGATCACAGCGCCCGACGAGCCCATGCAGACGAGCGTGACCTACACGATCGCCGACGAACGCGGTCTTCGGGCAACGACGTCTGTGCAGATAACGGTCGACCCGGACGTGCCGCTCGCGCGTCCCATCGCGCGAGACGACCGGGTGCGGCCGGAGGACGTCGCAGAAGACGGGACCGTCACCCTCGATGTGCTCGAGAACGACGATGACCCCGACGGCACCCGTGAGGCCCTGATCGTCTCACTGAGCGAGGGAGGTGCAGACGCGCGTGTCACAGCGGACGGTCGGGTGTCGCTCTCCGTCACCGACGAGCGGCAGCTCATCACGTACGTCGTTCAAGACGAGGACGATCAGGTTGCGGCGGCGTTCATCCATGTGCCCGCGCTCGCCGACCTCCCCCCGACGCTGCTGTCGACCGACGCGGTGGAGGTCAAGAGCGGCGAGACGATCGAGCTGCCGCTGTCCGAGTACGTTCGTGCATCGGGCGGTCGCGAGGTCGTCATCACCGAGACCGAGAAGGTGATCGCGGCGCACAGCAACGGTGGGGACCTCGTACGCGATGAGCGCACCCTCACCTACACATCCGCCGATCGCTACTTCGGAGCGGACGCGTTGACGTTCGAGGTCACCGATGGAACAGGCCCCGACGATCCCGAGGGACGCAAAGCCACACTGACGATCCCGATCACGGTGCTCCCTCCCGACAATCAGCCGCCGGAGATGGCGGGCGCCACGATGAACGTCGCCCCCGGAGAGGACCCGGCGACGCTCGGCCTCCGTGAACTGGCGACCGATCCCGACCCGGGCGATCTGGACGACCTGACCTTCTCCCTGGTGTCCGACCCGCCTGCCGGCGTCAACGCCTCCGTGGACGGACAGACGCTGCAAGTGTCGGCGCAGCCCGACGTCGCGAAGGGCACGCGCTTCACCCTGGACGTCCAGGTCACCGACAACCAGACCGAGCCGGTCGTGGGAACGATCCAGGTCGCAGTCACCGCGTCGACGCGCGAGCTGCCCTCCGTCAACGACGACATCGTCGCGCAGGCGGATCAAGGTGAGACGGTGTCCGTCGGGGTGCTCGGGAACGACGTCAATCCCTTCCCGGACACGCCTCTCGAGATCGTGGGCACGCAGATCGAGACGGGCGCGGTGACGAATGTCGACGTCTCCGGTGGCACCGTGCGCGTCACGACAGCATCTGATTTCGTCGGCTCCGTCGTGGTCCGCTACACCGTTCAGGACGCCACCCAAGACGCCGATCGACAGGTGGATGGTCGCATCCGCATCACCGTGCAAGGGCGCCCCGACGCACCGGGCAAGCCCACCGTCACAGCGGTCGAGAGTCGGACGGTCGTTCTCAGCTGGACCCCGCCTGTCGACAACGGGCGCCGCATCGAGACGTACACGGTGCGGTCGACTGCAGGGGGATACACGCGCGAGTGCCCCTCGACGACGTGCACGCTCGACGGCCTCACCAACAATGTCGAGTACAACTTCACCGTCACCGCGACCAACAGCGTGGGAGAGTCCGACCCGTCGGTCCCCTCCGAGACTGCCCGCCCGGACGTGCGACCGGACCAGCCAGCACCACCCACGCTCACCTTCGGCGATCGAAGCCTCGACGTGGCGTGGACCACTCCGCGGACGGAGGGTTCCCCGGTGGAGTCCTTCACGCTCGAGATCTCGCCGGCACCCCCCTCCGGGGTGGCGCAGCGGACCGGTGTGACCGGGAACTCGACCCGCTGGGACGGACTGGAGAACGGCACCGAATACCAGGTGCGGGTGCGCGCCCACAACCGCGCGCCCGAGCCGTCCGACTTCTCGCAGTGGTCAGCCGGTGAGATTCCGGCGGCGCCTCCGGCGGCGCCCGGCGCGCCGACCGTCGCCCGGCTCCAACCGGTCGGCGACCGCGCGCAGATGCAGGTGAGCTGGAACGAGCCGGGCAACAACGGCGATGCGATCGCCGGCTACCAGCTCAACGTCATCCGCGGTGGACAGACCATCAACGTGATCGATGTTCCCGCCGGGCAGACGAGTCAAGCGGTCACCGTGGACACCTCCACCTCCGACTACACGTACAGCGTGCGTGCACGGAACAAGGCCGGCTGGGGAGAGACGAGTCCGCAGTCCGCCCCCAGGCGAGCGTTCACGCCGCCTGGAGCACCAACCGGTGTCACCGCCCGCGAGGGCGACAACCGGGTTACGGTGCAGTGGCAGCCCGGCGCGTCGAACGGAGCGAACGCCAACGAGATCCGGTACCAGTACAGCGTCAACGGCAACGGATGGCGGGCCGATTGGGTAGAAGGCGGAACGAGCAACAGCGGGACGATCGGCAACGGCACGGTGAACAACGGTGGGACGTACTCCGTTCGGGTGCGTGCCGTGGCCACAGCCGACGGCACAACCTACGAAGGAGCGGCGTCGGGCGCCTCGAACCAGGTGCGCCCCTACGGTCAGATCGGTGCTCCGCGTGCGCGGGCGAACGCCGGCGCGACGAACGTGGACGTCAGCTGGGACCTGCCCGCCTCGAATGGCCGCCCAGTGTCCGGCACGGTCCGGATCACGGGCGCGGTCACGGAGACCTTCGACGTCAACGGCGGCGGGTCGCGGTCGTACAACCCGGGATACGAGAAGACCATCCGGATCGAGGTCGTCGCGCGCGCGGACGGCAGCAGCAACACGTCTGACGCCGCTCAGGCCACGACACAGAACGCTCCTCAGCCGCGCGTGTGGGTGACACAGGGTGGCGCCGCAGGCAACTGCGTCAACGGCTGCCGCAAGTACAACGTGCACTGGGAGAACCTCGACATCGGCAGTCGTGCCGTCACCTGCGTCAGTGACAACGACGGCGGGTTCTCGACATACCAGATCAATTTCAACGGTCGTGGCAACCAGGAGATCGGGTGCTACGTCGGCCGCGACGGCCAGAACGTCTGGGTGGACATCCAGGGCTGGGGTGACGGTGTGGACACCGAGAAGACATTCTGGCCGCGACCGTGATCGCACATCCCCCCCTTCGAGAGCAAGGACTGAACGAATGAGCATGACCCCCGAACAGGCGGCCTGGTTCCGTGACACGTTCACGCGCCTCGTCGACAACGTCGACCAGGCCCTGATGGGCAAGCGCGAGGTCGTCGGCCTCGTGCTGGCCGCCATGCTCGCCGAGGGGCACGTCCTCCTCGAGGACGCACCCGGCACCGGCAAGACGAGCCTCGCGAAGGCGCTGGCGGCGAGCGTGCAGGGCACGTCGACCCGCATCCAGTTCACGCCGGACCTGCTGCCCTCCGACGTCACGGGTGTGACGATCTACGACCAGCAGAACCACAAGTTCGAGTTCCACAAGGGACCCGTCTTCGCCTCGATCGTCCTGGCTGACGAGATCAACCGCGCCTCGCCGAAGACGCAGTCGGCGCTCCTCGAGGTCATGGAGGAGTCGCGGGTCACCGTCGACGGCGTGCCCCACGAGGTCGGCCGACCCTTCCTCGTCATCGCGACGCAGAACCCGATCGAGCAGGCGGGCACCTACAAGCTCCCCGAGGCGCAGCTCGACCGCTTCATGATCAAGACCTCGATCGGGTATCCCTCCCTCGCCGTCGCCGAGCGCATCCTCGCCGGTGAGGTCGACCGCAACCCCTCGGGCAAGCTCACGCCCGTCATCACGACCAAGGCGGTCGCCGACATGGCCGACCTCGCCTCGTCCGTCCACGTCGACCCCGCGGTCGCCCGCTACGCGGCGCAGCTGGTCGAGGCGACGCGCGAGTCCGAGTCCACCAAGCTCGGCGTCTCGGTCCGCGGTGCGATCTCGATGATGCGCATCGCGCGCGTCGTCGCCGCCTCCCAGGGGCGCCACTACGTCATCCCCGACGACGTCAAGGCGCTCGCGGCCCCCGTCTGGACCCACCGACTCGTGCTGGACCCCGAGGCGGAGTTCTCGGGCACGACCGCCGAGTCAGTCGTCGAGCGCGCGCTGAGCGACGTCGAGGCCCCCCTCGCGAGGGCATCCGCCTGATGACGCTCACGCCGGAGGCGGTGACCGGGACGCAGGACGCGTCGCGGGACTCCGGCGCGCCCGCTGACGACGTCGGCCAGACGGCTCCGCCGCTGCTCGCACCGCGCCAGGCGACGCGCACCGAGAAGCTCCGAGAGGATGCCGCGGTCTGGGCGCGTCGTGCGTGGTCTCGGACCCGCCTGATCGCCGACGTCATCCAGGTGACCGGCTGGGTCGTGATCGCGGCAGCGCTCGTCCTGTGGATCACCGCCTTCGCCCTCGGCTGGCAGGAGGCGTTCGTCGCCGCCGTCATCGCCACGATCGTCGCACTGCTGTGCGTCGCGTTCCTGTTCGGGCGCACGGCCTACGAGGTCGAGCTCGACCTCACGCGCACCCGTGTCGTCGTGGGGGAGCGCGCGGTCGGTGCGCTCACCCTCGCCAACCGCACGACGAGATCGCTGCTGCCGTCCGAGATCATCCTCCCCGTCGGCGCCGGTCGAGGTGTGTTCCAGGTGCCGCGGCTGCAGCCCGATGCCGAGCACGAGGAGCTGTTCGCCATCCCGACGACGAGCCGGGGCGTCCTCGCCGTCGGTCCCGTGAGCGTCCTGCGCGGCGACCCCCTGGGCCTGTTCGAGCGCACGAACGACCGTCGTCAGGCGGTCGACCTCTTCGTCCACCCGCGGACGCTGCCGCTCGACGGTCTCTCGCTGGGGCAGATGCGCGACCTCGAAGGCCTCCCCGACCAGCACCTCGCCCGCGACGACGTCTCGTTCCACGCGCTGCGCGAGTATCAGCCCGGCGACGACCTGCGTCACGTGCACTGGAAGTCGACCGCCCGCGTCGGCGACCTCATGGTCCGCGAGTACGAGCAGACCCGGCGTTCGCACTTCGTCGTCGCGCTGTCGACGCTCCCCGCCGACTACCGCGACCCCGAGGAGTTCGAGACCGCGATCTCGGTCGCCGGGTCGATCGGCCTTCGCGCCCTTCGAGACTCCCGCACCCTCGACGTCCGGACCTCGGCCGGCAAGATCCGCGCTGAGACCGGGCGGCGCTACCTCGACTCCCTCTCGGCGCTCGAGCCGAGCAAGCCCCGCGACGGCGGGATCGTCGCCCTCGCAGGGGTGCTGGCCGCACACGCACCGGATGCCGCGGTTGCGGTGCTCGTGTGCGGGTCGACCGTCGACGCGGCCGATCTCCGCATCGCGTGCGCCCGGATCCCCTACGGGGTCCGCACCCTCGCGATCATCGCCGACGGCCGCCTCGACTCGCCTTCGCTCCGCCGTGTCGGCGACGCCGACGTCGTCGCGCTCGGCCACCTCGACCAGCTGCCGAGCGCCGTCCGGAAGGTGCTCTCGTGACGCGGTTCGACGTTCGCCTCCCGGGCGGCACGGCGCGGCGGCTGATCACCGACGCCGTCGCCGTGACCCTGCTGCTCGGCGTGGGCGTCATCGGATTCGCGGCGACGTTCGACGGGCCGCAGTACGTCGTGGCGTCGGTCGGCGCCCTCATCGCCGGACTCGTCCTCGCCTGGGTCGGAGCGCGCTGGCGATGGGGCATCCTGTCGATGGCCGGTGCGACGATCGCCCTCTACTTCGTGCTGGGCGGTGCCCTTGCGCTGCCGCAGACGACACTCCTGGGGGTCATCCCGACCCTCACCACGTGGAGCGAGCTGGCAGTCGGCGCCGTCACCTCGTGGAAGAACCTCCTGACGACGGTGCCGCCGGTCGCGGCCGGCGACGGACACCTCATCGTGCCGTTCCTGATGACCCTCGTCGGCGCGGTGCTCGCGGCATCCCTCGCCTTCCGCCTGCGGTCGGCCGCCTGGGCGCTGATCCCCGCAGCCCTCTACATCGCCCTCGAGATCCTGCTCGGCACCGCCCAGCCCATCGCCCCGGTCGTCCAGGGTGCGCTGTTCGTCGTCGTCGCGGTCGTCTGGCTCGCGCTCCGCTCCCTGTGGAGCCCGGAGCGCGCGGCTGTCGAGGCCGCGGCACCCGAGGTCGACGCCTTCCGGTCGGCGCGGCTGCGCCGCCTCGTCTCGGGTGGCGTCGTGCTCGCCCTGGCGGCCGGTGCCGGCGCGGCCGTCGCCGCGGCGGCGTCTCCGCCCACGCAGCGCTACATCCTGCGCGACTTCGTCGTCCCGCCGTTCGACGTGCACGACTACGCGAGTCCCCTGCAGTCGTGGCGCATGTTCGTGCGCGACTTCGAGACCGAACCGCTCTTCACCGTCAGCGGACTGCCCGAGGACGGTCGCGTCCGTCTCGCGACGATGGATGCCTACGACGGCGTGGTCTACAACGTCGCCGACGACGGCGCGGGGTCCTCGAGCGCCTTCACACCGATCCGCTCGAACATGTCACCGGCCGCGAAGGGTGACGAGGCCACGGTCCGCGTCGACATCGAGAACCTCGAGGGCGTCTGGCTCCCCTCGGTCGGCAATGCCCGCGAGATCACCTTCGACGGCGCCCGCGCGACCGACCTGCGACGCGGTGCCCACTTCAACGACGCGACGGGGACGGCGGTCGCGACGGCCGAGGTCCGCTCCGGCGACGCCTACACCGTCGACACGATCGTGCCCCCGGTGCTGGAGGACGAGGTCCTCGCCGATCAGCAGTTCGCGCCGCTGAAGATGCCGAAGCAGTCGAACATCCCGCAGGCGGTCGCCGAGCTCGCGTCCGACGCGACGGAGGACGCCGAGACGCCCATCGAGCGGGCGCGCGCGCTGGAGGCGTACCTGCAGACGGACGGCTTCTTCAGCCACGGGCTCGCCGACGACGTGTACTCGCCGTCCGGCCACGGCGCCGCCCGCATCACGAGCCTGATCTCGGGCGAGCAGATGGTGGGCGACGACGAGCAGTACGCCGTGACGATGGCGCTCATGGCGACCCAGCTCGGCATGCCCGCCCGCGTCGTCATGGGGTGGTACCCGGACGAGGGCGACACGGCGGAGGTCTTCACCGCCACGGGCGACAACATGCACGCCTGGGTCGAGATCGCGTTCGAGGACGCCGGGTGGGTGACCTTCGACCCGACCCCCGACGAGGACAACGAGCCGAGCGAGCAGAACACGAAGCCGCGAGCGAACCCCAAGCCGCAGGTGCTGCAGCCGCCGCCCCCCGCGCAGGAGCCCGCGGAGCTGCCGCCGGCACTGGCGGAGGAGCGCGACCAGGACGACGAGGAGGGGCCCGGACTCGACTGGCTCGGACCGGTGCTCTTCTGGACCGGGATCGGACTCGGGACGATCCTCCTGCTGCTCTCGCCGTTCCTCGTGATCGGCGGGATGAAGGCCGCTCGCCGCGCGAAGCGGTGGAAGGCCGAACGCACCGCCGACCGGATCTCGGGCGGCTGGGACGAGCTGGTCGACCGCGCCGTCGACTACCGCGTCCCGGTGACGCCCGGTGCCACGCGCGCCGAGAGCGCGGCGGCCGTCGCCGGCGCGTTCGACGGGCCGCGGGTGACGACCCTCGCGCAGCGCGCCGACGCCGAGGTCTACGGCCCGGGCGACCCGAGCCCCGAGGACGTCGACAAGTTCTGGAGCGAGGTCGATGCGATCGTCATCGGGATGGCGGGCGGCGCGACCTTCTGGCAGCGCCTGCGCGCCCGGTTGAGCCTGCGGTCGCTGCGACGGACGTGGAGCCTCAGGTCGGTGCTGCGGCGATGAGTGCCCTGTCCGCCACGGGCCACACCCCGGCATCCCTCGGTCGTCGCATCATCGCCGTCATCATCGACGGCGCTGTCTCGGGTGCCGTCCTCGCCGTCGCGTCGGGCGCGACTGTCGCGATCTCGGTGCTGACCGCCGGCTCCGTCTCGCCCGCGGTCCTGCTCGTGGTCCTGCCGGTCGCCGCGATCGCGTGGTTCCTCGTGCAGACCGCCATGCAGGGCGCCGCCGGTTCGCTCGGCATGCGGGCGATGGGGCTGCGCCTCGCGCACACCGGCGACGACGCCGACCTGGGCGTCGGCCGTGCGCTGGGCCGCGCCGTCGTGTGGGCGCTGAGCTGCAGCGTGGTCGTCGGCTACTTCTCGCCGCTGTTCGACCCCGGTCGCTGGCGCCGCGGCTGGCACGACCTCGCGGTCTCGGCCGTGATGACGGATGCCGGTGCGCAGGCCGCGCGCCGCGTCCCCTCGCCTCCGGCGGCGGTAGAGCCTGCGCCCGTGCCGACGCCGGAGCCCGCGCCGGCGCCGGCGCCGGCACCCGCGCCCGCGCCGGCCGTGGCCGTGCCCCGACGCGAGCCCGTTCTGGCGGCGGCGGCATCGGTGACGCCGCCGGGGCCGGAGCCGCGTCGGGTTGCTGCATCCGCCCCCGCACCCGAGGCGATCGCGCCGACGCCGGAGCCCGCCCCGGGCGACCCCGCGCCGCGGCCCCGACCCGCGTGGGCGCCGGCACAGCCCGGTCCCGGTCGGGCTGCCCGCACGCTTCCCGTCGACGTCATCTCGACCGTGCCCGGTGCGCCGCACCGCGACGGGCGCCCGGCGGGCGCCGAGTCCCTCGCGCCGCCCGCCGTGGCGATCCTCCGCTGGGACGACGGCACGCGCCACACCGTCTACGAGGGCACCCTCTTCGGGCGCGGACCGTCGGCGCAGCCCGGTCTGCGCACGGTCCCCGTCCGCGACGAGACCCTGTCGATCTCGAAGACCCATTTCGAGATCGGCGCGGACGCGGACGGCACGTGGATCGTCGACCGGCACTCCCTCAACGGGGTGGTCGTCTCGCGTGACGGCGTTCCGCAGCGGCTCGCCCCCGGCATCCGTGCGCGCATCTGGTCGGGCGACGTCCTCGACGTCGGCGATCGACGGGTCACGGTGGAGAGCGCCCGATGAGGCGCGCGGTCATCGAGGTGCGAGCGGGCGCCGCGACGCATCCGGGACTCCGTCGTCGCGTCAATGAGGACTCCCACCTCGCCGCCTACCCGCTGTTCCTCGTGGCGGACGGCATGGGCGGGCACGACGCCGGCGCGGCCGCCAGCGCCGCCGTCGTCGAGGAGTTCGCGCTGCTGGCCGGCGCCGATTCGATGGGACTCGAAGGGATGCGGGCTGCCCTGGCCCGCGCCCGCGCCACCGTCGAGCGGATCGGGCACAGCGGCCGTGCCGCAGGGACCACGCTCACGGGTGTCGCGGTGACCGACGTCGGCGGGTACGGCTACTGGCTGGCGGTCAACGTCGGCGACTCGAGGACCTATCGCTTCGCGGACGGTCTGCTCGAGCAGATCAGCGTCGACCACTCCGTCGTGCAGGAGCTCATCGACGAGGGTGTGCTCGATGCCGCCGCCGCCGGGCGCGACACCCGCCGCAACGAGATCACCCGCGCGATCGGAGCCGGAGGCGGCGGCGAGGCGGATTTCTGGCTCGTTCCCGCCGAACCGGGTGACCGCATGCTCATCTGCTCGGACGGTCTGTCGGGCGAGGTCCCCGCCGAGCGGATCGCGCAGGTGCTCCGGGAGGTCGACGATCCCCAGGATGCCGCGACCCGCCTCGTCCACGAGGCGATGCTGCACGGGGGCCGCGACAACATCACCGCTGTGGTCGTCGATGCGCTGAGCGTCGCCGGGCAGGAAGATGGACCGTACGAGACGGCGCCCGCGGGTGCGTCCTCGGATGTCGAGATCGATACAGTGCCGCGCCACGCGGCAGGAGGAGACGCCTGATGCGCGCAGTGCGATATCGGCCCGACGGGCGCGGCGACGCCTGGCGCGCGGCCGTGACCGGCTCGGCGATCGCCGTGCTGCCCCCCACCGTCACCCCGCACGCGGTCGAGGCGGTCTGGCGGCGGTTGGACGGCGGCGGGATCGGCGCCGTCCTCGAGTCGCTCACCGGCGCGTTCGGCACGTCGCTGGCGGCGATCCCGCCCTTCGCGCTCGCCGTGGCCGAGGGCGACGGCGTCCGGGTGGCGGTCCGCGGCCCGGCGACGCTGATCGTCGAGACGACGTCGGGCACGGAGGCCGTGTCGGGTGCGGGCGTTGCCACGTGGACCGAACGCTTCCTCGCCGGTGCGACGCGGGTGACGGTGGACCTCGGCGACGGTGCCCCCGCCGACGGCGACGCGCTGCCCATCGAGTCGGGCGTCGTCCCCGTCGCCGAGGTCGTGCTGGACCTCGACGGCGCCTCGGCGGCGCCGGAGCCTGCCGCGACGCCTGCGATCGTCGCGGCGCCTGAGCCTGAGCCGGAGCCGAACCCGGAGCCGGAGCTGGAGCCCGAGCCGGAGTCCGCCCCGGAGCCGGAGCCGGAGCCCGACCCGGAGCCGGAGCCGGAGCCCGACCCGGAGCCGGAGCCTGAGCCGGAGCCCACGCCCGAGCTCGAGCCGGAGCCCACCCCGGAGCCCGAGCCGGAACCCGCCCCCTCGCCCGAACCCGCGGGCCTCGTCACCGGTGTTCCGCCCGCGTACACGCTGGGCGGGTCCCCGGTCGCCACGCCCGCAGTCCCGGGCGACGCCGCGACGTCCGAGACGATCGGGTCGGTCGACGACGACCCCGTCCTGGGCGCCACGATCGCCAGCCCCCGGACGGCGAAGACCTCGTCGCCGGTGCCGTCGCTGCCGCCCTTCGTCCCGCCGATGCCGCCGCTGCCCGATGAGCTCGGCGACCACGACGGCGAGACGGTCTCGGTCGCCCAGGCGCGCGCGATGCGCGACGCGGAGCCCTCCTACGAAGCCGTCGACGACGTGCCGGCCCGCACGCCGTCGCAGGGTCGCATCCGCCTCGCCGACGGCCGGGTGATCGAACTCGAGCGCACCGTCATCGTCGGCCGGCGCCCGCGGTCGACACGGCCCGCCGAATCCGAACTTCCGACGCTCGTCGCCGTCGATGGTCCGCAGCACGACATCTCCCGCAACCACGTCGAGATCCGCGCCGAGGGCGAGCACGTCCTCGCCGTCGACCTCGCGAGCACGAACGGCACGGTGCTGCTGCGCGGCGGGCACGACCCGGTGCGACTGCATCCGCACGAGCCGACGATGGTGGTGGATGCCGACGTCCTCGACCTCGGCGACGGCGTCACCCTGACCTTCGAGGATCTTCCGTGAGCTCGAAGCGCGCCCCTGCGCCGCCGCCGCAGCTGCCCGGCTTCTCCTACGTCCAGCCGCTCGGATCCGGCGGCTTCGCCGACGTGTACCTGTACGAGCAGGCGCTGCCGCGCCGCCGCGTCGCCGTGAAGGTGCTGCTCGCCGAGAAGATGTCGGGCGGGGCGGCCGAGCAGTTCCAGGCCGAGGCGAACGTCATGGCGATGCTCTCGACGCATCCCGCCATCGTCACGATCTACCAGGCCGGCGTCTCGGACGACGGCCGGTCGTACCTCGTGATGGAGTACTGCTCGAAGCCGAACCTGCAGGTCCGCGCCAAGATGGCGTCGATCTCGGTGGCCGAGGCGCTGCGCGTCGGCATCCAGGTCGCCGCGGCGGTCGAGACCGCCCACCGGGCCGGCATCCTGCACCGCGACATCAAGCCCGCGAACATCCTCGTCACCGAGTACAACCGCCCGGCCCTCACCGACTTCGGCATCGCGACGACCGCCGAGGCGAGCGACCCGGCGGCGGGCATGTCGATCCCGTGGTCGCCGCCGGAGTCGTTCGCCGACAGCCCCGACTTCACCGTCCGTTCGGACGTCTGGGCGCTGGGGGCGACGGTCTACAACCTGCTCGCCGGACGGTCGCCGTTCGAGGTCCCCGGCGGACGCAACGGGGGAGCGGAGCTCATCCGCCGCATCGAGAGCGAACCCGTCGCGCGCCTCGACCGCCCCGACGCGCCGCTCTCGCTGCACCAGGTGCTTGAGCGGGCGATGGCCAAGCGCCCCGTCGACCGGTACGAGTCGGCCGTCGCCTTCGCTCGCGCACTGCAGAAGGTGCAGATCGAGCTGTCGCACTCGGTGACGCCGATCGACATCCTCGACGATTCGCCTCCGCTCGAGGACGAGGAGGAGGACGGCGAGCTGACCCGCGTGCGCGGCATCGTCAGCATCGACCCGCAGACGGCGCCCGCGGCCGGTCCCACCTGGGAGCGCACGGCCATCGCGGCGGAGCGGGGACTGCCCGACACCACCGGCTGGGCCCCGTCCGCGACGGCCGCCGAGGCGACGCAGCTGCGGCCGCCGACGGCGATCGCGCCTGCAGGCCCCGTCACGACGGCCGCCGACGAAGGCACCATCGTGCGGGGTCCCCGTTCGATCCCCGCCGCCACGGCGAGCCCGACGACGGCCGCCGCGCCGGATTCGGTGCCGCCGGTGCCTCCGCTGCCCTCGCAGACGGATCCCTCCGGTGCACCCGGTCCGCGCTCCCGCCGAGGTCTCTGGATCGCCCTCGGCGTCGCCGCAGCCGCCGTCCTCGTCGTGGCCGCGGTCGTGACGGCGTCGCTGCTCGCCCCGCCCAGCGACGAGGCGCAGCCCACCGAGACCGAGACGAGCGAGCCGGTCGATCCGCAGGATCCGGTCGCGGAGTTCATCCCGGCGCCGCAGGACGGCAGCGGTCGGGTCGACGGCGATCAGGCCGTGTTCCGGTGGATCAACCCGGACCCGCAGGAGGGCGACACCTTCCTGTGGCAGCAGGTGCGCCTGGACGGCGGCGCTGCGGCGTCGAGCAACATCACCGAGTCGACGGTCACGGTGCCGCTCGGCGACGACACGCAGGTCTGCATCGACGTGAGTGTGCGCCGCGACACCGGGCAGGTGAGCGACGCCACGCGCATCTGCGCGGCGAGCTGACCGGCTCAGCTGCGGTCGAGCACCTTCACGATCACCGAGCGGCGCCGCAGTTCGGCGACGGTGCGCGTCTCCTCGTGGGCGTCCCGTCCGAGCGCCTTCACGTCCGTGACGACCAGCACGTCCCCCGCGCCGAGGCGGCCGAACAACCGGGTGAGCCGCTCCTCCCACGTTTCGCCGATCTCGGGTGCCGGATGCCGGAACCCCTCGATCGGCACGCCGAAGGTCGCGAGCGCTTCGCGCTGGGCGACGATGCTCGGCATGTCGGGTCGCGAGACGACGAGCCCCACCAGGCGTGACCCCGCCGGCAGCGCCAGCCACCACTCCGGGTTGGGGTGCAGTGCGGCGAGCTCCGGGGTCTGCGCGAGGGGGTCGTCCGGGATGGGGATGGTGCGCGATTCGGCGTAGTCGCCGGGTACGGCGTCGCCTGGTCGTGTCTCCACTGTGATTCTCCTCGCCCTCTGGTGGGCTCTCCTCGACCTTCGGTGGCGGCGCGACGGTGCGCCGTCTGGTCCATTGTGGCCGATCGGGCGATGAGCACGAATCCCCGCTCGCTCGCAACGGCCTCGTGGAGCGGCCCGCCCCGGCGTACGGTGCGGGCATGACATTCAACCCGAACGCGGACGTCCGGGGGACGAGCGCGAAGCGCCGCGGCGGACGCGGTGCGGTGATCGCCGGCGGCGCAGGCGGAGCCGGTGCCGTGGTCGTGCTGCTCCTCATGCTCTTCACCGGCCAGGACTTCAGCGGCTTCCTCGGCGGCACCGGCGGCGGCACGTCGACGGACGAGGGCGTCGTCGAGAACTGCGACACCGGAGCCGATGCCAACGCCGACGACGCCTGTCGCCTCGACGCGGGCGAGGAGGTCATCAACGCCTACTGGGAGGGGGCGCTCGACGGCTACCGTGCGCCGGCCCTCGTCATCGTCGATCAGCAGACGCAGTCGCCCTGCGGCACGGCATCCAACCAGACGGGCCCGTTCTACTGCCCGACCGACGAGACCGTCTACATCGACCCGACCTTCTGGAGCATCCTCCGCGGCCAGCTCGGTGCCGAGGGCGGCGACCTCGCCCAGCTCTACGTGCTCGCCCACGAGTACGGCCACCACGTGCAGCACCTCACCGGCGTCTTCGAGGAGTACCCTCGCGACGGCACGGGGGCGGACAGCAACGCGGTGCGCACCGAGCTGCAGGCCGACTGCTACGCCGGGGCGTGGACGGCGGATGCCGCCGCGCAGACCGACCGCAACGGCAACCCCTACCTGCAGGAGCCCACCCAGGCGCAGATCGACGACGCACTCGAGGCGGCGGCGGCGGTCGGCGACGACCACATCCAGCAGCAGTCCGGGCGGGTCAACCCCGAGAGCTGGACGCACGGGTCGAGCGAGCAGCGTCAGCGATGGTTCACGACCGGATACCGTGGAGGGTTCACGGCCTGCGACACGTTCGCGGTCTCCGGAAGGGATCTATGAAACCGCAGACCCGCCTCGACGGCATCCTCTACCCCAAGATCGCACCGCATCAGACGGGGGAACTGCTCGTCGGCGACGGCCAGCGCGTCTACTGGGAGGAGTCGGGCAACCCCGACGGCAAGCCGGTCGTCTTCCTGCACGGCGGCCCCGGAGCGGGCACGTCTCCCTGGCATCGGCGGTTCTTCGACCCCGAGCGCTACCGCATCATCCTGATGGACCAGCGCGGATGCGGCCGCAGCACGCCGCACGTGAGCGAACCGGATGCCGACCTCCGCCACAACACGACGTGGCACCTCGTCGCGGATCTCGAGCTGCTGCGGCGGAACCTGGGCATCGAGCAGTGGCAGGTCTTCGGCGGATCGTGGGGCAGCGCCCTCGCCCTCGCCTACGCGCAGGCCCATCCGGGCTCGGTCTCCGAGCTCGTCCTCCGCGGCGTGTTCACCCTCCGCAGCCACGAGCTGGAGTGGTTCTACGAGGGCGGGGCTGCGGCCGTCTTCCCCGACCTCTGGGAGAAGTTCCTCGAACCGGTGCCGGTGCTCGAGCGCTCGCGGATGATCGAGGCCTACCACCGCCTGCTGTTCGACCCGAACCCCGAGGTGCACGTGCCGGCAGCCGTGGCGTGGACGACGTGGGAGGCATCCACCCTCACCCTCCGGCCCGACCCCAAGCTCGTCGCGTCGATGCTCGGCGATGCCCGCGCCACGGCGTTCGCGCGCATCGAGAACCACTACTTCGTCAACAAGGGCTGGTTCCGCGAGAACCAGCTGATCGACGGCGTCGACGCGATCCGCCACATCCCGACCGTCATCGTGCAGGGGCGCTACGACGCCTGCACACCCGTGATGACCGCGTGGGACCTGCACCGCGCCTGGCCGGAGGCGGAGTTCGCGATCGTCGACGATGCCGGGCACTCCGCGAGCGAACCCGGTATCGCCACCGCGCTCCGCGCCGCGACCGACCGCTTCGCGGACCGCTGAGCGGACCGGCTGATAGACTGGACGCGTTGCGGCATCCTTCCCTGGTGCCCCTCGCGTCGTAGAACGCATCTTCCGCTGCCGATCCGTTGATCGTCGCCGGCGACTCCTTCTCACGGCGAACCCGCATGCGCACCCGCATCCGGGCCACCGATCCGGGCGAACCGCCCGAGTTAGTCCTCTCATGACGAACCCCACGTTCAGCACGCTCGGCGTGCCCGCACCCCTGCTCACCGCGCTCGCCGCGGACGGCAAGACCGAGCCGTTCCCCATCCAGGTCGACACCCTCCCCGACACCCTCGCCGGACGCGACGTCCTCGGCCGGGGTCGCACCGGCTCGGGCAAGACCCTCGCCTTCTCGATCCCGCTCGCCGCGCGACTCGGGCAGGGACTCGCGGGCGGCACGCGCCGCCGCGGCCGTGTGCTCGGCCTCGTGCTCGCCCCGACCCGCGAGCTCGCGACGCAGATCGACCGCACCCTCGCACCCCTCGCCGCCGCGTACGGCATGACGACGACCACCATCTTCGGCGGCGTCAACCAGAAGCGTCAGGTCGACGCCCTCCGCGCCGGCGTCGACATCGTCGTGGCCTGCCCCGGTCGCCTCGAGGACCTCATGCAGCAGAAGCTCGTGAGCCTCGACGCCGTCGAGATCACCGTCATCGACGAGGCCGACCACATGGCCGACCTCGGCTTCCTGCCGGGCGTCACCCGCATCCTGAACGCGACCCCGCAGGGCGGACAGCGGATGCTGTTCAGCGCCACCCTGGACAACGGCGTCGACAAGCTCGTGAACCGCTTCCTGCAGAACCAGGTGCTGCACTCCGTCGACGAGGCGCACTCGCCGGTCGCCGCGATGACCCACCACGTGTTCCACGTCGCGGGCAGCGACGAGAAGAAGGACCTCGTGAAGGCCCTCGCGTCGGGCATGGGCCGCCGCATCCTCTTCACCCGCACCAAGCACGCCGCGAAGAAGCTCGCGAAGCAGCTGACCTCGCAGGGCATCCCGTCGGTCGACCTGCACGGCAACCTGTCGCAGCCGCAGCGCGACCGCAACCTCGCCGCGTTCTCGTCCGGCGAGGCCAAGGTGCTCGTCGCCACCGACGTCGCCGCCCGCGGTGTGCACGTCGACAACGTCGAGCTCGTCGTCCACGTCGATCCGCCGCTCGAGCACAAGGCGTACCTGCACCGCTCCGGACGCACCGCTCGCGCCGGCGCCGAGGGCGCGGTCGTGACGATCGTCCTGCCCGAGCAGCGCCGCGACGTCGACGGCCTGCTCCGCAAGGCGGCCATCTCCGTCACGCCCGAGACCGTGACCGCGGCATCCCCGTCGGTCGTCGAGCTCGTCGGGCCCGTCGCCCCCTACGTCACGCCCGCGCCGGTGCAGCAGCCGACCCGCGGTGGCGGTCAGAGCCAGGGCGCCAACGCGCAGCGCAAGCGCGCCGCGCGCGACGGCCAGGGCCAGGGTCGCGGCCAGGGCCGTTCGGACCAGGGTGGGCGCGGACGCGCGGCCCAGGGCGAGCGTCGGGATGCCGCGCCGCGCCGCTCGGACGACCGTCAGGCGCCCTCGGCCCGCAGCCACGGCGCGTCGCACGGCCAGCCCGCGAAGGCGGCGCCCGGGGGCGCCCGCCGCACCGGTCGCCGCGCGACCACGGGCCTCACCGTCGGGTCGGTCGTCCGCCAGAACGGCGCGAACCGCCGCGGCGGCCGCTGACCCGCATCCTCCCTCTCGCGAGAGCCGCGTCCCCTGCCGGGGTCGCGGCTCTCGCCGTCTGGGTCGCCGGGGTCCCGATCGAGCCGGGAACTCCGGCCGCATCCCCGGCCGGAACGGGACGTCGGCGCGCCGGCCCGACGGCTCAGGCGAAGAACGCCCGCACGAGGGTCAGCACGAGGCGCGCGCGATCGCCGTCCACCCGGTACCGGGTGAACCCCTGCGAGACCGCTCGACCGGTGCGCGAGGTGACGAACCAGGGCGGCTTCGGCAGCAGCGAGAACCGGCCGCGGCCGATCGATCGGGGGAACGGGCGGAACGGACCGCGGACCACCGTGCGCTCGACACGGTCGAGCAGCAGGGCGTTGTGGACGATCCCGATGCCGCTCGGGCAGTCGTCGACGGTCCCGCCGGGGTGCGCGCCCCACGTCGCGGTCGGCGTGAGGAAGCCGAACGCCGTCCAGGCGTTCACGGCGACCGTCCCGTACCGCAGACGCGCGACGGCATCCTCGAACCGTGATCCGAGCTGCCGCCGCGTCGTCGGATCGATCAGCACGTTCGCGCCGAGCGTGCCCGTGAGCCGCTCGTTCGCGTACGCGACGGCGGCGCTCAGGAAGTCCGCGCCCGACAGGCGCACGACGCCCAGCACCGGTGCGAAGAGCTCCGTCGTCTCGACCTCACCGCCGCCGTCGACGATGGCCCGGGTGCCGCCGGCCGACCACACGGCGTCGGGATACGCCGCCCGCACCTGCTCGAGCCGGGCGTCCGCGTTCGGGTACCAGACGGGACGCTTCGGCGTCCGCGCGAACGCCGCGCGGAGTTCGCGTTCGAAGTCCTCGCGCTGGTCCCAGTCCTCGCTGAGCAGCACGACCTGGGCGGCGATGCAGTTGTGTCCGCTGTTGTGCAGGCGCATCGTGGCGACGTGCTCGGCCTGGTAGCGCAGGTCTGCCCTCGACCATCGGCCCGGCACGACGATGACGGGTGAGACCCCGCCGAGCTCGGCGGTGATGGGCACGCGGAGGCCGCTCCGGGCGATCGCCCGGAAGGTCGACTCGGACCCGGTGATGTGGACGTGGTCGATTCCGGGATGCCCCGTCAGATACGCCCCCACGTCACCGCCGCCGCGCACGATCTGCACGAAGCCCGGCGCGATGAGCGGTGCGAACACGCGCTCGAACACGGGGATCAGGGCGTCCTGCGTCGGGTTCACCTTCAGCAGCGCCACCCGTCCGTTCGCCAGCAGCTCGTACAGGACGTCGAGGAACGGGATCGAGGTGACGTTGCCGGCTCCGAGGACGAGGCCGACTCCGCCGGGACCGGACGGATGCCGCGACGCGAGGCCCGCGGCATCCGTCGCCTGCCCGGCCGTCACACCCGGCTCGAGCCACACCTCGGTGGTGTACCCCGACAGGAGCAGGCGGTCGATCGCGCTGAGCGGCGAGGTGCGGACGACGGTGCGCCCGCCGGGTGCCGCGCCGAAGCGGATCGCGTGCAGCGGGCTGCGGCCGTGCGCGATCGCGTCGAGGGTGCCGGCGTAGGCGTCGAGGGCGACGAGCGCGGCATACGGACCCGCGAGCCACTCCTCCCCGGCGAGGGGATGCCGGGGCGCGATGCCCTTGCTCGCTGCAGCGACGCGCGCCCACTCGGGTGCGAGCACGCCGACCGCGGCGCGCACGTCGAGCAGGAGCGCGCGGCGGTCGGCGGGGGTGCGCTCCGCCCACGCGGATGCGCCGACGCGGAGCCGGTCGACGGCGGCATCGATCGACGCCTGCACCTCGGGGGAGGGCATCCGCGGACCGGCCGGTGACGTTGTCGTCATCGTCGTGCGCGGCGGTCTCAGACCAGCGAGAGCTCGCGGAGCTTCGCGGCGACGTCGTCGTTGCTCGGCTCGACGTGGTGCGTCGCGTCGGGGTAGACGACGACCGGGATGTTCGTGCGACCCGAGATCTCACGCGCCACCTCGGCCGCGGCGGGGTCCGCCTCGAGGTCGACGTAGGTGTAGTCGATGCCGAGTCCGTCGAGCTGCGCCTTCGTGCGGCGGCAGTCGCGGCACCATTCGGCCCCGAACATCGTGATCTTCTCGGTCGTTCCGGTCATCATTCCAGCGTACGCCCGCCCGCGGCTGCGGGCTCCGTCGCGCGCTCGCCGGCGGCCCGCTTCGCCCGCCGCGGCGCGTAGACCACGAGCGCGTGGAACATGAACCGCAGCACGAACGCCGCCACGAGGGTGAGCGCGGCGGCGAGCACCGCGGGGATGTGGGCGCCCTCGACGAGGATCGACAGCACCGGGATGCGGACGATCGCCTCGAGTCCGTTGAAGGTGAAGGACTTCAGGAACCGCGTCGCCATCCGCCCCGATTCGGATCGCATGTCGGCGAAGACGAGGTACTCGAGCAGCAGGAAGTTCGTGATGATCGTGATGACGCTCGCGACGATCGCCGCGGGCACGTAGTCGAGGTCGAGGCGGATGAGGCCCCACATGATGACGAGGTTCGCGATCGCCCCGAACCCGCCGACGAGGGCGAACGCCGACATCCGACCGAAGCGGAGCATCGCCAGCTGGGTCAGGAAGCGGACACCCTGTGTGAAGGTCGCCTTCGAGCTGCCGGCGAACCGTTCGGCGAAGTCGAAGGGCACCTCGTCGATCCGCAGCTGCCGGCGTGCCAGCACCTCGAGCAGGATCTTGAACCCGCGCGGGCGCAGCGCGTCGACGTCGACGGCGTCGCGGTCGAGCAGGAAGAAGCCGGTCATCGGGTCGGAGCACCCTGCCAGCTTGCGCGGGAACATGGCCTTGGTCAGGGCGGTCGATGCGCGCGAGACGGCCGTCCGGGTCGCATCGGCCAGACCCGAGGAGGTGCCGCCCGACGCGTAGCGCGAGGCCACCACGACGTCGACGTCGCCCCGTTCGGCGCGTTCCACGAGCCGTGGGATGTCCTCGGGGGGATGCTGCAGGTCGCCGTCCATCACGAGGCACCAGCGCGAGCTCGCCGCCTGGAAGCCCGCGACGACCGCACCGCCGAGCCCCGCCGTCGGCTCGTCCCGATGGATGAGGCGGACCGGGAACGGCGACCGTGCCGCCGCGGCCGCGATGATGGCCGGGGTGTCGTCGTCGGAGTCGTCGACGAAGATCACCTCGAAGACCCGGCCGTCGAGCGCGGCTCCGATCCGCGCCAACAGCTCATCCACGTTCGGACCCTCGTTGAAGGTCGGAACGATGATCGACAGATCCATGGCGGGGCTCGCGATGCTCGGCGGGCACGGGATACCCAGCCTACCTGCGGGCCCGTCGGTCGGACTGGGGGTGTGCACGGCGTCGCCCGTGAGGTCGGTGCACGCCGCGTCGTTGTCGAGCGGACGCCGACGGCGCTACCCTGGCGGCATCGTCGACGCATCGGCGTCATCGTCGAGGGGCGCGCGACATGACCGGTTCGGACGCGGCACGCGGGGTGGTGAAGGGGATCAGGGGAGCGCTGCTCATCGGCGGCGTCCTCGCGGTGATCGTCGGCATCCTCATCCTCGTCTGGCCGGCGAAGACCGCGATGGTGGTCGCGGGCATCATCGCGAGCTACGCGATCCTCGGCGGTCTCGTCTACGCGGCGATCGGTCTGCTGTCGAAGTCCGCGGGTGCGTGGTCGAGGGTCGGGCACATCGTCCTCGGCGTCCTTTTCGTCATCGCCGGCATCGTCGCGTTCTCGAACCTCGGCCTCGCCGCGGCGACGCTGGCGACGTTCCTCGGCGCGCTGGTCGGCATCCTTTGGATCGTGGAGGGCGTCGTCGCGCTGACGACCCTCGGCTCGGGTCCGTCCCGCGGCTGGGGTATCGCCTTCGCGATCCTCAGCATCGTCGCGGGCGTGTTCATCCTGTTCGCCCCGCTGTGGGGTGCGCTGTTCCTCTGGGTCTGGATGGGTGTCTCGCTCATCGTCCTGGGCGGCATCCAGATCGCCCGCGCCACCCGGCTGCGCACGCGCTGACGCGCTCTGGTAGACATGCCCCTATGACCTGGGGGGATGCCGACGGCCGGCGCGCGCCGAACGCGAAGCCGCGCAGGCGGGTCGCCGCCGTGATCGGGACCGTGGCCGTGGTCGGCGCGATGCTCGCGGGCTGCGTCGTCCCCACGGGCGAGGTCGCGCCTGCGGGAGCCGAGTCCGCGACGCCCTCGCCGGCGCCGACCTCGCAGTCGCCGGCCCCGAGTCCGAGGCCGACCCCGAGCCCGACGCCGTCATCGGCGGTGCTCGGCGAGCACGAGGAGATCGGCACCGGGACGGGGTCGGCGGAACAGGTTCCGCTCGCCGTGCCCCGAGGCACCCGCTCCATCCTGATCGACCTCGTCTGCGACGGCGACGCCTGGTTCACGGCGGAGATCGGCGACTCGATGATGCTCGGTCAGTCGCCGCTGGGAGGCCGGTGCGACGGATCCCGCCCGCTCGCGTGGCCGTGGGACGCGGCGTCCTCACGCATGCTCATGCTCACCGTCGGGGAGGGTGTCGACTGGACGGCATCCGTCACGTATTCGACCGAGCCGTTCCCGGAGGACGAGGTGCTGACGGCGGAGTGCGACCGGTACTCGAAGATCTCGAGCGAGGTCACCAACGCCGACGACGGCTTCGGGTACTACGCCGCGTTCGGAGAGGAGGAGTGGAACACGCGGATCGATGCGGCGGCGTGGGGCATGACGCAGCTCGCCGAGTCCGCGCAGAGCGCCCTCGCCGACGACTTCGCCGCCATGGCGGCGCTGCTCGCCGAGCGGTCGCCGATCCCCGGTGGGATGACCGAGGTCACCGAGTACTGGGAGGTGCAGCGCCCCATCACCGAGGCGTGCTCCTGGAACCACAGCGAACTGATCACCTACGCCGAGTTCGGCGGCTGAGCGGTTCAGCCCACCTCGTCGCGCCAGGAGTGCTGCGGCTGGTAGCCGAGCAGCCGGCGCGCCTTCGCCGTCGAGAACAGCGAGTCGTGCTCGCCGAGTTCACCGCGGAGCTCGACGCCGGGGAACACCGCTGCGACGAGGTCGGCGTTGGGTCGTGACATGACGGTGTCGGCCGCGGCGATGAGGAAGCGGTCGAAGCCGGCGGGTGCGACCTCGAGCGCACGGGCGACCGCCTGGGCGCCGTCGCGAGCGTCGATGTAGCTCCACAGGTTCCATTTGCGGGCGCGGGGGTCGGCGTCGAACGAGGGGAACTCGGCGTAGTCCTCGGGCACCATCACGTTCGAGAACCGGAGGGCGGTAATGGATGCCCGTGGGTACCAGCGGCACAGCTCGATCGCGAGCTGCTCCTCGAGGTGCTTGACGACGGAGTAGACCGACTCCGGCCGGGCGGGATAGTCCTCGTCGACCGGGATGTAGGGCGGCGGGGCGTCGAACGGCAGTCCCTGCACCGTCTCGCTCGAGGCGTAGACGATCTTCGTGATGCCCAGGCGCAGCGCCGCCCAGAAGACGTTGAAGGTGGCGGAGATGTTGTTGTGGAACGTGGCCACGTCGGGGCGGATGCCGGGGGCCGGGATCGCCGCCAGGTGCACGAGGGCGTCCACGCCATCGTGCTGGTCGCCGACGCCGGTGAGGGCGTCGATGACCTGGCCGTAGTCGGTCAGGTCGACCTGGACGAAGCCGGGGCCGCGGGTCCCGTGCTGATCGAATCCGATGACGTCGTGTCCCGCGGCGGCGAGCTCTCGGACCACGACGGACCCCAGTTTTCCGGTCGACCCGGTGACGGCGATGCGCATCGGGCCAGCATGGCACGGGACGGGCGGATGCGGGCCGTCACCATCCGTGGGTGTTGAGCCACTCCCGGCGACGGGATGCCTCGGCATCCGTCTCCGTCGCATCGGACGTGTCGTGCGCCTCGAGGCGGCCGGCGTCGTCGAGCGCGATGAAGCGGTGGCAGACCGGGCAGAGCGCGCGGCCGTCGGGGTATCCGTCGGGGAGCGCGGGCGCCGGGTCGGCGGGGTCGCCGGAGCCCGGGCATCGCGGCGGGTCGGCCGCGGCATCCGTCCACATGATCGTCCGGTGACGGTGCAGGCCCGGGTGGTCGAGCGGGCGGGTGCAGCGGCGGCCCGCGTTGCGGCTGCGGCAGAAACGGAGGATGCCGGAGCCGGGCATCAATTGATGATCTCGCCGCCGGACTCGTTGATCGCTGCGATGCGTCGCTGCCAGTCCGCGAGCGCCTCCGGTGCCAGGCGCGGCCAGTCGCGGACCTCACCGACCACGCGGAGCGGGTCGGTGCTGCGGTACGAGCGGGTCGGATTGCCGGGGAACTTCTTGTCGGTGACGTTCGGATCGTCCTCGAACGGTCCGGTCGGCTCGACGAGGTAGACCCGTGGCTCGGCGTCGCCGGCGGCGAGCTCGGCTGCGAGGCCCGCTCCGTCTCGAGTCGCCGTGAAATAGATGTGGTTCATCACGATCTCGGGGCGGTAGTTCGACCGTCGACCCGCGGTCAGCAGGTCCCCGATCCGCAGGTCGGCCTTGGTCCCGTGGAAGAACGGACCGGTCTCGTCAGGGGCGCTCATCGCGCCAGCGTACGCCGGGATCCTCGGGGACGCCCGCGGTCTGCGCAGCGCCGGTCCGGATCGCGATCGACGGCCGGACGGTGACGATTGTCACGACAAGTGGTGACGCTCCGACACTGCCGCGGCGGCGGGATACGACGTGGGATGGACGCATGTCCAGCTCATCTGCCCCCGTCGTCGCGCGCGAGCGAATCGCGCTCTGGCGTCGCCCCTTCCGACTGATCCGCGACAACTCGCGCGCCTACGTCCTCATCGCCGCCGCCGCGTACGGCCTCGTCGTCGTCGGCTTCATCATCGGGATGCTGTTCCCTGAGCTCGTCGCCGCGCGGGCGGCGGCGCTCGAAGCCGACGGCACCGGTGCACTCGTGCGCGCCATCGCGGCCTCCGTACCCCTGTTCGCGCTGGTCATCTTCGCCGTGAACCTCGTGCGGCTGAGTCTCGCGACGATCGTGCTGCCGTCGATGCTCATCCCGTTCGCCGGGCTCGCGCTGTTCGCGTACTGGGCGGTCGAGACCGGCGTGACGCTCGTGCAGACGACACCCGTGGGCTGGGTCGCGCTCATCCCGCACGCGGTCACCCTACTCATCGAGCTGCAGGCGTACGCACTGCTGCTGCTCGGGGTGTTCCTGCTCGGTCGCAACTGGATCCGCCCGAGCGGTGTCGGCGCGGCGACCCGACGGCGCGGGTACGTCGAAGGGCTGAAGAGCATCGGTCTCCTCGCCCTCCCGGCGGTCGCCCTGCTCGTCGCCGGCGCGCTGTGGGAGGCGTACTCGCTCCGGTACCTCATCGCGCCGCTCGGTCGGTGGCTGCTCGGCGGGGCCGCATGATGGTGACGTGGCGACAGCGCCTCGCCGAGCGACGCAGTCGCCCGGGCGACGGGCGGCCGTTGCAGCCGTACCGGTGGTGGCAGGCGCTGAGCAGGTCGCTGTTCACCATCACGCTGACGGATGCCGGGGGCTCCGCGTCCACCTTCACCGTCGACGTGCACCAATGGGGCGATCGCGACGACGGCGAGGTGCGCGCTCGTCTCCACCGCGATGGTGCCCTGGTCGCCGTCTCCAGACTGCCCGCCCGGTTCGCGGTCCCCGGCGGGCACATCGAGGTCGCGGCGACGACGTACGGGCTGCGCCGCTGCCACTTCGTCGCCGCAGACGGCAGCGAGCGCCGGCTGGCGCCGCACCCGCGGTCGGGTGAGGGCCTGCGCGCGCTGCTGCACCAGCGGCATCCCGCCGTCAGCCGTCTGATCGGAACCCTGACGTCCGTGGTCGTCGTGGTGGGCGTGTGCATCGCGGTGCCGCAGCTGGTCGAGACCATCTCGCGGACGGAGCTGATCGCCGACACGGTCGGCACATTCACGTCGCCCATCCGCTTGTCCGTCGGTTCGAACATCGCGGTCACGATCGCTGTCGCCGTCGCGAGCGTCGAGCGAGCGCTGCGCCTGCGATCGAATTGGCTCGACGAGCTGGCGGGATGAACGGCAGCGGGCGGAAGGGAAGCCGCAGACCGACCGGGCTGCGGTGCGGGGACGCTCAGCTCCTGATCTCCCCGCAGCGCTCTTGGCAATCAGACCCGGTGTCCGATGTGATGAAGGGATGACCGCCGCGCCGACGCCGTACGACCCCGGTTCCCTCCTCTTCGGAGGGGACTACAACCCCGAGCAGTGGTCACGTGAGGTCCGCGCGGAGGACATGATCCTCATGCGGCTGGCCAAGGTGAACACCGTCACGATCGGCGTCTTCTCGTGGGCCCTGCTCGAGCCGCGCGAGGGGCTCTTCGCCCCCGAATGGCTCGACGAGGTGATCGCGGATCTCACCGAGGCCGGGATCGGCTTCTTCCTCGCGACGCCGACGGCGTCGCCCCCGCCGTGGTTCACCCTCGCCCATCCCGATGCGCTCCCCGTGCGGGAGGACGGGACGCCGCTGCGCCACGGGTCCCGGGACACGTACGCCGTGAGCGCCCCGGCGTACCGGGCCGCGGCGCGACGGATCGCCCGGCTCCTCGCGGACCGCTACGGCGGACATCCCGGGCTCCGCGGCTGGCACGTCCACAACGAGTACGGCACGATCGATTTCGGTCCGCACGCTGCCCGCGCGTTCCGCGAGTGGCTGCGGGCGAAGTACGGCACCGTCGCCGCGCTGAACGCGGCGTGGTCGACCGCCTTCTGGTCGCAGACCTACGGCGACTGGGACGAGATCCTCCCGCCGGTGCAGACCCAGTACCTGCACAATCCCGCGCAGGTCGTCGACTTCAAGCGCTTCTGCTCGGACGAGATGCTCGCGGCCTACGAGGAGCAGGTCGCCGAGATCCGGGCATCCGGATCGACCGCCCCCATCACGACCAACTTCATGCTGCCCACCTGGAACCATCTGGACCAGTGGCGTTGGGCGAAGGCGCAGGACGTCGTCTCGATCGATCACTACCTCGACACCGAGGACGGCGACGGCGAGGCGCACGTGGCCTACGGCTCGGACCTCACCCGCTCCTGGGGCGGGGGTCCGTGGCTGCTGATGGAGCAGAACGCAACGGGGATGCGGATCGGCGACCGGCTCGCCACGAAGGAGCCCGATCGCACCATCCGCAACTCCCTCGGCTACATCGCCCGCGGTGCGCAGAGCTCGCTCTTCTTCCAATGGCGCGCATCGGCCGGTGGCTCGGAGCTCTGGCACGGGGCGCTCGTGCCGCATGCCGGAGCCGACTCCCGCGCCTTCGAGGCGGTCGTGGAGCTCGGTGACATCCTCGACCGGATCGGCGAGGTGACCGCGCCGCCGGCGGACGGCCCGGTCGTCGAGGCCGAGATCGGCATCGTGTGGGATGCCGAGGCATGGTGGGCGCTCGACACCCCGCACCTGCCGAACGACGCCGTCCGCTACTCGGACGAGGTGCGCGCGGCACACCGCTCGCTGTGGCGCGGCGGGTTCGCGACGGAGTTCGTCGGTCCCGGCGGCGATCTGACGCGGTTCCGGATGCTGGTGGTCCCCGCCCTCTACGCGCTCACCGCCGAGACCGTGCGGTGGCTCGAGGCGTATGTCGCGGACGGCGGCTGCATCGTCGTGACGTTCGCATCGGGCCTGGCGGATGAGGACCAGCGGATCGCACTGGGCGGGTATCCCGGCATGCTGCGGGAACTGCTGGGCGTCCGGGGGGAGCATATCTACCCCCGGCCCGACGGTGACGAGGTGCGGCTGAGCAACGGGCTGGTCGCAGGCGTCTGGACCGAGCGGATGCGGACCGAGGGCAGCGAGGTCGTGGCGACCTACGAGACCGGCGTGCTGGCGGGGACCCCTGCCATCACCCGCCGTTCGCACGGCTCGGGCAGCGCGACGTACGTGTCGACCAAGCTGACGCAGGATTCGCTGGATGCCTTCCTCGTCGAGCAGGCGGAGCGCGCCGGTGTCGCGCCCGTGGTTGCGGGTGCGGCGGGCTGGGGTGTCGAGGCCGTGCGTCGCCGGGGCGCGGGCGGCGACTACCTCTTCCTCCTGCATCACGGCGACCGGAGCGTCGACGTCGAGGGCTTTGGTGTCGACCTGCTCACCGGAGCGACCGACCGCGTGCGGCTGGATCCCGGCGGGGTGGCGGTGCTGCGCGAGGCGGCCCGGGAGTGGCGGGTCACCCTCGCGGCGGACGCCTGAGCCGAGCGACCTCTGCCGCACCGCCCGTGCGACGATGAGGCATGCGCTGTAGCCGGACCCGCTCATGACTGCGTCGGACCTCCTCGCGCGGTACGACGCGCAGCTGCGCGCCGAGGCGGAGATGCAGGGCGCCCTCGAGGTGACCCGGCGCGGCCCGCTGTGGATCGGGCGGTACGAGGGCGGCGTGCTCTTCGTCAGCTACCGCGACCTCGACGACCCCGCGGCTCGCGTCGCCGAGGTCGCCGCCATGCTCGCCGACGAGACGAGCATCGTCGAGGCCGAGTGGAAGACCCGGTCGCACGACCAGGCGCCGGGCCTCGAGGCGGCGCTGTCCGCGGCCGGATTTGCAGCGGGCGAACCCGAGTCCGTCATGGTCGGGAGGGCCGAGCAGTTGACGTCGGCCGCCCCGCCGACAGGTGTGACGATCCGCGAGGTGACGGCGGAGGGCGACATGCGAGCCGCTCTCGAGATGCAGGATGCCGTGTTCGGCGGCGTGCCCCGGGCGGAGCGGATGCTGGCCGAGATCCTCCCGCGCCGCGAGCGCCGCGAGCCCGTCGAGCTGTGGGCGGCGGAGGTGGACGGGCGCATCGTCAGCGCCGGTCGCATCGAGATCGTCGTGGGGACCGAGTTCGCCGGCGTCTGGGGCGGCGCCACCCTGCCGGAGTACCGCGGACGGGGCATATACCGCGCGTTGACGGCCGCGCGGGTGCGGTCGGCGATGCGGCGCGGCGCCCGCTGGGTCCACTCGGACTCGACCGAGTTCTCGCGACCGATCCTCGAGCGCGCAGGGCTGCAGAAGGTGACCGAGACGGTGCCGTGGACCTGGGAACGCGGACCTGCGCCCGGGCAAAGCAAAACCCCCGCCATGTAGAAGCTAGGCGAGGGTTTCTGGGACCGTTGTAACGACGGTCCGTGTGGCTCCGACGGGCGTCGATCCCGTGACCTCACGATTTTCAGTCGTGCGCTCTACCAACTGAGCTACAGAGCCGCATGGCTGCGAGAGCCATGTCCTAGACGAAAGGCCCCATGCATTCAACAGAAGCTGAAGACAAAAGGGCCTGTCGCTCGGAGCGACCCTGACGGGACTTGAACCCGCGACCTCCGCCGTGACAGGGCGGCACGCTAACCAACTGCGCTACAGGGCCATGCGTATTGAATTGTGGTGGAAAGTGACCCCAACGGGATTCGAACCCGTGCTACCGCCGTGAAAGGGCGGCGTCCTAGGCCGCTAAACGATGGGGCCGAGCGACCCCGAGGGGATCACGCTTACCGAGGGTCAAGCATATGCGATCACTCGCGAATGTGCGAATCGAGGGCGCGGCGCCTTCTCGAAGGGGTCGATGGAAGAGAGGATGGCGGCGGTCGCCGTCATCCCCCTGTGACGAATGTGAACAGTGTTGCTACTGTGATCAGCGGATCAGCACGCCGTCTGCGGCCGAGGGAGGGGTGCTTGCTGTGACCAACGGACCCGATGCGACCGACGTCGACTGCGGTTGCGCGCCCACGCCCGCCGAAGTGACCTCGCTGCGCTCACGCATCAGCCGGCGGAACGCCCTGGGGCTCGGTGCCATCGGCGTCGCCGCCGCGACCGCGGGTCTCGGCTTCGGCATCCCGGCCTTCGCCATCGCCGGATATCCGAGCTGGGACGACGTCGAGAAGGCGCGCAAGAACCAGTCGGCGAAGAGCTCCGAGATCACCCGCATCCAGAACCTCATCTCCTCGCTCGAGAACGACGTCGCCGTCAAGCAGGCCACCGCAGAGCGGCTCGGCATCGAGTATCAGGAAGCGCTCATCGCCTACGAGGACGCGGTCGCCCGCGCCGAGGCGTTGCAGGCGCAGGCCGATGCTGAAGAGGCCAAGGCGGATGCCGCGGCCGCCAAGCTCGGCGTCCTCGCCGCGCAGCAGTACCGGACGGGCAAGAGCGACGCGACCCTCGAGCTCTTCTTCTCCGACTCCGCTGCCGGCGCCGACGACCTGCTCGGCCGCCTCGGGACCATGGACCGCCTCGTCGCCGCTAACCGCGACGTGTACAACGAGGCCGTCGGCGCGCGCGACAGTGCGAAGAGCTTCGCCGACCAGGCCGCCGTCGCCCGCGACGAGCGGGACCGCCGCAAGGTCGAGGCCGAGCAGAAGCTGCAGGCCGCGCAGGAGGCCGCCGAAGCGGCCCAGGCTGCGCTCGCCGCGCAGAACGAGCACCGCGTCGTGCTCGAAGCCCAGCTGGAGGCGCTCCGCGACACCACCGAGAAGACGGTCGCCGCCTACAAGGCGGGCGTCGAGGAGGAGCGGCGTCGCCGCGAAGAGGCTCGCCGCAAGGCGCGCGAGGAGGCGGCTCGCCGCGCCCGCGCAGAAGAGGCCCGCCGGCGCGAGGAAGAGCGCAGGCGCCGCGAGCAGGAGGAGGCGGCGCAGAACTCCGGTGGCGGTGGCGGTGGCGGTGGCTCGTCGTCCGGCGGCGGGTCGTCCTCGGGCGGAGGCTCGTCGTCCGGCGGTGGCGGGGGCGGTGTCGTCCAGTCCTCCGGGTGGGTGCGTCCGGCCCACGGCTGGATCAGCTCCTGGTTCGGCATCCGCGGAACCGTCTGCGGCAACGGCCGCTGCACCACGGCAGGACACCGCGGCATCGACTTCGCCAGCTCGTGCGGTTCGCCCATCTACGCGGCGGCATCGGGCACCGTCATCTTCGCCGGCTACAGCGGCGACTGGGGCAACTACATCCAGATCCGTCACAGCGACGGCACGGTCACCGGCTACGCCCACATCATGAACGGCGGCTACAACGTCGGCTACGGCCAGCGCGTCCGTGCCGGTCAGACCATCGCGTACATCGGCAGCACCGGCGCATCCACCGGGTGCCACCTCCACTTCGAGGTCTACCGCGGCGGCGCGCGCATCGACCCCGCGCCGTTCCTGCGCGCCCGCGGCATCAGCGTCTGACGCTCAGCGTCCCGAAACGACGAAGGTCGGATGCCGCGCGGCATCCGACCTTCTCGTTGTGAGCCTCAGAGACTGTTGGGCGCTTCGCCCTCACCCTGCGTGCGGGTCTCGCCCTCGTGCTCGTCGAAGCGCGTGAAGGCCTCGGACACGAGGCGCTCGGCCTCGGCGGCACCCGCCCACTCGTCGACCTTGACCCACTTGCCGGGCTCGAGGTCCTTGTAGCGCTCGAAGAAGTGGCCGATCTCGCCCTTGGTCCATTCGTCGATGTCGTCGACGTCCTGGATGTGCGCCCAGCGCGGGTCCTTCGCGAGGACCGCGACGACCTTGTCGTCGCCGCCGGCCTCGTCGCTCATCTTCAGGACGGCGACGGGACGGACCTTGGCGAGCACACCCGGGTAGATCTCGCGGTCGAGGAGGACCAGCACGTCGAGCGGGTCGCCGTCCTCGCCGAGCGTGTTCTCGAAGAACCCGTAGTTCGACGGGTAGCCCATCGGGGTGAACAGGACGCGGTCGAGGAACACGCGGCCCGTGCCGTGGTCGACCTCGTACTTCACGCGGCTGCCGCGCGGGATCTCGATGACGGCGTCGTACGCGCCCATGCCTGTGCTCCTTAAGACTGTCCGGTGGGATGCGCCGACAAGCCTACTGGCGCGGCTGACCGTGCCGAACTCCGGATGAAACGCCGTGGATGCCCCGCTGCGCTCGACATCGGTCGATTCTTCCGGCATTCGGCCCGCGCAAGCGGGCGGGACGCCCTGGCGTCGTCGCTACGGTGGAGCGGTGCCGTCCCTGAACCCCGCCGTCGCCGAGGTCCGACGCGCCGTCCGCGCCGCGCTGACCGGCCTGCCGGCGGATGCCGTCGTCATTGTCGCCCTCTCGGGCGGCGCCGACTCGCTCGCCCTCGCCGCTGCGACCGCGTTCGAGGCGCGGGCGCTCGGGCTGCGCGCGGCATCCGTCACCGTCGACCACGGTCTGCAGGCGGGGTCCGCCGACGTCGCCCACCGCGCGGCGCAGGCCGCCGCCGGGCTCGGCCTCGACCCCCTGGTGGTGCGGGTCGAGGTGGGTGCGGCCGGCGGCCCCGAGGGCGCTGCGCGAGCGGCGCGGTACACGGCGCTGCGGGATGCCGCGCGCGACGCCCGGGCGTCCGCGGTCCTCGTGGGGCACACGCTCGACGACCAGGCCGAGACCGTGCTGCTGGGGCTCGCCCGCGGGGCGGGTGCGACCAGCCTGCAGGGCATGGCCGCGGCATCCGATCTCGACGGCGTGCCCCTGCTGCGGCCGCTCCTCGACGTCCGGCGGTCGACGACCCGCGAGGCGTGCGCCGCCCAGGGGCTCGAACCGTGGGAGGACCCCCACAACACGGATGCCGCGTACGCCCGCGTCCGCGCCCGGGAGCGGGTCCTGCCGGTGCTCGAGGCCGAGCTCGGACCGGGCATCGCCGAGGCCCTGGCGCGCACCGCCGCGCAGCTGCGCGAGGATGCGGCGGCCTTCGACGAGATGATCGACGAGACGATCGAGGACATCGTCGAGCACGCCGAGGCGGGCATCGCGGTGTCGGTCGCGGCGCTGGCCGCCAACCCGCCCGCCCTCCGCCACCGCATCATCCGGCATGTCGTCGCCAGCGAGTTCCACGTGTCGCTGACCCGCCTCCAGACCCTCGAGGTGGCGCGGCTGGTCACCGAGTGGTCGGGGCAGGGGCCGATCGACCTGCCGGGATGCCGCGCGCGGCGCGTCGGCGGGATGGTCGAGTTCACGGCATCCGAGCGCGGTCTTTAGACTTCTGCAATGCGCGCAGCAGAGATCGCCGACCAGCTCACCGACGTCCTCGTCACCGAGGAGGAGATCCAGGCGAAGCTCGAACAGCTCGCCCGCCAGGTCGAGGCCGACTACGAGGGCAAGGACCTGCTGCTGGTGGGCGTCCTCAAGGGCGCGGTCATGGTGATGGCCGACTTCGCCCGTTCGCTCAAGCGCGACATCGAGATGGACTGGATGGCCGTCTCGTCCTACGGCGCCAGCACGAAGTCGAGCGGTGTGGTCCAGATCCGCAAGGACCTCGACACCGACATCTCGGGCAAGCACGTCTTGATCGTCGAGGACATCATCGACTCCGGCCTCACGCTCAGCTGGCTGCTCGAGAACTTCGCCTCGCGCGGTGCGGAGTCCATCGAGGTGCTGGCGCTGCTGCGCAAGCCCGAGGCGGCCAAGGTCGAGATCGACTGCCGCTACGTCGGCTTCGACATCCCGGTCGAATTCGTCGTCGGCTACGGCCTGGACTTCGCGGAGAAGTACCGCAACCTCCGCGACGTCGCGGTGCTCGCACCCCACGTCTACTCCTGACGTCGGGCGGGCTACGCCCAAAACGAACGCACAGAGCCCCCATAGGCCCGCGGGGGTAGCCTGAACGCACAATGAACGTCAAGAAGCTCTCGCGCAACCCGTTCGTCTACGTGGTGCTGATCGGCGTGCTCCTGATCCTCGGGATGACGCTCATCTCGAACCTCACGGGCGCCAAGCAGATCACCACCCAGCAGGGTCTTGAACTGCTCGGCGGCGACACCGTCACCAAGGCGACGCTGACCGACGGCGACCAGCGCGTCGACCTCGTGCTGAACGACGAGTTCGAGGGCTCGACGAACGTGCAGTTCTACTACCTGGAGCAGCGTGCCGACGAGGTCGTCCAGGCCGTCGACACCGCCGCGCCCGCAGACGGCTTCAACGACGTCGTGCCGCAGACCAGCTGGTTCGGCAGCCTCATCTCGATCCTCCTCCCCATCCTCATCCTCGGTCTCCTGTTCTGGTGGCTTCTCTCCAGCGCCCAGGGCGGCGGGAGCAAGGTCATGCAGTTCGGCAAGTCGCGGGCCAAGCTCGTCACGAAGGAGACCCCGACGGTCACCTTCGTCGACGTCGCGGGCTCCGACGAGGCCATCGAGGAGATGCAGGAGATCAAGGACTTCCTGAAGGACCCGGCCAAGTTCCAGGCTGTGGGCGCCCGCATCCCGAAGGGCGTGCTGCTGTACGGCCCTCCCGGGACCGGCAAGACCCTTCTCGCGCGCGCCGTCGCCGGTGAGGCGGGGGTCCCGTTCTACTCGATCTCGGGGTCGGACTTCGTCGAGATGTTCGTGGGTGTCGGCGCGAGCCGCGTCCGCGACCTCTTCAAGGAGGCCAAGGAGAACTCGCCCGCCATCATCTTCATCGACGAGATCGACGCCGTCGGCCGCCACCGCGGCGCCGGCATGGGCGGCGGTCACGACGAGCGCGAGCAGACGCTCAACCAGATGCTCGTCGAGATGGACGGCTTCGACCCGAAGGTCTCGGTGCTCGTCATCGCCGCGACGAACCGCCCCGACATCCTCGACCCGGCGCTGCTGCGTCCCGGACGCTTCGACCGGCAGATCGGCGTCGACGCCCCCGACCTGAAGGGTCGCCAGAAGATCCTCGAGGTGCACGGCCGCGGCAAGCCGCTCTCGCCCTCCGTCGACCTCTCGGTCGTGGCGCGCAAGACCCCCGGGTTCACCGGCGCCGACCTCGCGAACGTCCTCAACGAGGCCGCGCTCCTGACCGCACGCTCGAACGCGCAGCTCATCGACATGCGCGCGCTCGACGAGGCGATCGACCGGGTCATCGCCGGTCCGCAGCGTCGCACCCGCGTGATGAAGGACAAGGAGAAGCTGATCACGGCGTACCACGAGGGCGGCCACGCCCTCGCCGCCGCGGCGATGAACCACACCGACCCCGTCACGAAGGTCACGATCCTTCCCCGCGGCAAGGCGCTCGGCTACACGATGGTGCTTCCGCTCGACGACAAGTACTCCGTCACGCGCAACGAGCTGCAGGATCAGCTCACCTACGCGATGGGCGGCCGTGTCGCCGAGGAGATCGTCTTCCACGACCCGACGACCGGTGCATCCAACGACATCGAGAAGGCCACCGGCATCGCCCGCAAGATGGTCACCGAGTACGGCATGACCACCGACGTCGGACCCGTCAAGCTCGGCTCGTCCTCGGGCGAGGTCTTCATGGGCCGCGACATGGGCCACGGACGCGATTTCAGCGAGCGCATCGCCGAACGCGTCGACGCCCAGGTCCGCGGGCTCATCGAGCAGGCGCACAACGAGGCCTACGAGGTGCTGAACGCGAACCGCGAGGTGCTCGACCGGCTCGCCCTGGCGCTGCTCGAGAAGGAGACGCTCGACCACATCGAGCTCGCCGAGATCTTCCGCGACGTCACCAAGCTGCCCCCGCGCCCGCAGTGGCTCTCGAGCAGCGAGCGCCCCGTCTCGACGCTCCCGCCGGTCGACGTCCCGCGCCGCGCCGAGGCTCCCGTCGCCGCGAACGCGGCGGCCGAGCAGCCGGCGACCGAGACCGCCCCGGCGCGCCACGCGACGGGACACGCTCGACCCGCGACGGCCTGAGGCGGCGCGCATGGCGGTCGACCGCGAGCGTGTGGCCGCCCTGGTCCGTGAGCTGCTCGAGGCGATCGGGGAGGACCCCGAACGCCCCGGGCTGAAGCTCACACCCCAGCGCGTCTCCGAGGCCTACGCCGAGTTCTTCTCAGGGGTGGGGGAGGATGCCGCGGCCCCCCTCGCGCACACCATCTCGGTCGCCCGCGGCCCGGCGCCCGACACGCTGCCCTCGGGCGCCGTCATGCTCCGCGACGTCCGGTTCCGCTCCGTCTGCGAGCATCACCTCCTGCCGTTCGCGGGACGCGCGCACGTCGCGTACCTGCCGGGTGAGCAGGTCGTCGGGCTCGGCGCGCTGCCGAAGGTCATCGACATCGTGGCGGCGCGTCCGCAGGTGCAGGAGCGTCTCGGCGAGCAGATCGCCGACACCATCGCCCACTCGCTCGACACCCGCGGCGTGCTCGTCGTCCTCGACGCCGTGCACGAGTGCGTCACGATGCGCGGCGGACGCCAGCCCTCGGCATCCACCGTCACCATCGCGGCACGCGGGGAGTTCACCGAGCCGGCCGCGCGGGCCGAGGTCATCGCGCTGCTGACCGGGGGCGCCGCGTGACGCTCGTGATGGGCATCGTCAACGCGACGCCCGACTCGTTCAGCGACGGCGGACGCTACGCGTCGCACGACGACGCCGTCGCGCACGGCCGCGCCCTTCTGGCCGCAGGCGCGGACATCCTCGACGTCGGCGGTGAGTCGACCCGCCCCGGCGCGACCCGTGTCGCGCCGCAGGTCGAGCTCGCCCGCGTCCTGCCCGTGATCGAGACCCTCGCTGCGGAGGGCGCCCTGGTCAGCGTCGACACGATGCACGCATCGACCGCGTCGGCCGCGGTCGCCGCCGGCGCGCGCATCGTCAACGACGTGTCGGGCGGGCTCGCCGACGCCGACATGCTCGCCGCCGTCGCCGACACGGATGCCGACGTGGTCCTGCAGCACTGGCGCGGGCATTCGGCTGACATGTACGCGACCGCTGTCTACGACGACATCGTGGCCGAGGTCGTCGGTGAGCTCGGCGCGCGCATCGACGCCGCGTTGAACGCCGGCATCCCGGACGAGCGGATCGTCGTCGACCCGGGCTTCGGCTTCGGCAAGACGCCCGAGCAGAACTGGGACGTCGTGCGCGGACTCGACCGCGTCGTCGGCTCGGGCCATCGCGTGCTGATCGGCACCAGTCGCAAGCGGATGCTGACCGTCGCCGCCGCACCCGCCGGCGTCGATGTCGGCGAGGCGGGCCTCGACCTCGCGACGGCCGTCACGAGTGTGCTCGCCGCGCAGGCGGGGGTCTGGGCGGTCCGCGTGCACGACGTCGCCGCCACGCGCCTCGCCCTCGCGGTCAGCGCGAGCTGGGAGGGGCGGCGATGAGCGACGAGATCTCGATCACCGGCATCCGTGCGACGGGGCACCACGGCGTCTTCGAGCACGAGAAGCGCGACGGCCAGGAGTTCGTGGCCGACGTCGTCCTGTCGCTGTCGCTGCGCGCCGCCGCGGCGAGTGACGACGTCGCCGACACGGTCCACTACGGCGAGGTCGCCGAGCGGGTCGCCGCGATCCTCTCGGGCGAGCCGGCCGACCTCATCGAGACGGTCGCGGAGCGGATCGCGACGGCAGCGCTGGAATGGCCGCTCGTCGACGCGGTCGCCGTGACGGTCCACAAGCCGGCCGCCCCCATCGCCGTGCCGTTCGGGGACGTCGCCGTGACCGTCCGTCGGAGCCGCTCGTGAACCGCCGTCTCGCGCACGGGATGCCGCCGGCCGAGCCGCGGGCGGCGGGTCCGGCGCACCGCGCCGTCGTCGCGCTGGGCGCGAACCTCGGCCCGCGAGCAGACACGATCGCCGAGGCGATCGCCGACCTCGGCCGCCTGCCGCTGACCGACCTCGTCGCGGCGGCCGAGCCGATCGAGTCGGTCGCGATCACCCTCGGGGGGCCGGATGCCGACGCCCCCCGTTACCTGAACACGGTGGCGCTCATCGACACGCGCCTCGCGCCGACCCTGCTCCTCGGCTACCTGCACGCCATCGAGGGCCGGCACGGACGTGAGCGCCGCGAGCGGTGGGGGAGCCGCACGCTCGACCTCGATCTGATCGCCTACGGCGACGTGCGATCCGACGAGCCGTCCCTCGTGCTGCCGCATCCGCGCGCCGCCGAGCGCGACTTCGTGCTCGACCCGTGGCTGCGCCTCGACCCCGATGCCGTCCTGCCCGGGGTCGGCCGGGTCGCGGATCTGCGCGCCGCACTCCCCGGGGGAGCATCGTGAGCCGGACCAAGCCGCTACTCCTCGTCGTCGTCGCGCTCGTGTCGGGGGCCGTCGGTTTCGCCGTCGACCAGGTCCTCACCGGCATGGGGCACCCGAGCTTCACGCCGTCGGGACTCCTGCCGATCCTGCTCGTGGCACTCGGCGCGGCGGTCGTCGCCGCCGCCATCCCGGTCCGGCGCGCGACGCTCGGGTCCGCGGCACCCGTCGACCCGTTCCGGGCGCTCCGCATCGCGATGCTCGCCAAGGCGTCGAGCATCCTCGGGTCGATCGTCGCCGGCTTCGCCGGCGGACTCCTCGTCTTCGTCCTCACACGACCCGTCGCGCCCTCGTTAGGCTCGACGGGAGCGGTGATCGCCGCGCTGGGGGGCGGGCTGCTCCTCGTCGCCGCGGCGCTCGTCGCCGAACACCTGTGCACCATCCGGAAGGACGATGATGACGAACAGCCCGGACCCGATGAGCCCGGCTACGGGCTCTCCCACACCGACTGAGCACGCGGCGGCATCCGCCCCGTCACCGTCGGCGCCCGCCCCCGGGGTACCGCGGGCGGACGGCACGTACACCCGCGTCCTCGAGCCCCGCGGGGTGCAGCGCCTGCCGCTGGGAGACGGCACCTGGCACCAGCTGTCGACGAAGTACGTCATCGGTCAGGTCATCGGCTACATCGTGCTGCTCGTGCTGATCGCCGCGGCGGTGCTGACGCTGTGGCTGATGTTCGAGGCGACCTGGCCCTTCATCCCCGGCGGCATCATCTTCGCCATCACCCTCGTGACGCTCGTCGTCACGCCTCGTCAGGCGCGCTCCATCGGCTACCAGCTGCGGGAGGACGATCTCGTCTTCCGTCGCGGCATCCTGTGGCAGCGCATGGTCGCCGTCCCTTACGGCCGGCTGCAGCTGGTCGACATCACCCACGGACCGCTCGACCGGATGCTGGGCATCGCCCAGCTGAAGCTCGTCACCGCGGCGGCATCCACCGGGGTCACGATCCCGGGCCTGCCGCAGGCCGCGGCCGAGCAGCTGCGCGACACGCTCATCGAGGTCGCCGAGACCCGGCGGACCGGCCTGTGAGCGACGCCGACGCGACGCCCCCGGTCGGCTCGACGCCGGTGCCCGGCGATCCGTCGCCCGCGGCTCCGGCGGCGGCGCCCGGGGCTGCGGTGTCGACGACCGGAGCGCCGGTCCCGCCGCAGACCGCGGTCCGTTCCGAGCTCAGCGACGGCGAGTGGCACCGGCTGCACCCGCTGTCGCCGCTCCTGCGCGGTGGGCTGACCCTGCTCGTCATCCTCAGCATCCTCGTCGCGAACCTCCGCGACCGATTGATCGGGATCTTTCTGCCGGAAGGGGTCGACTTCGAGTCCGAGGGGGACCCGGTCGAGTTCGTCCTGCGCAACGACATCCTCATCCCCGCGATCCTCGTCGTCGCCGGTGGCCTGGTCGTATTGATCGCCCTGTTCTGGACGGCGTGGCGGTTCCACACGTTCCGGATCACGGGCGACGACGTCGAGGTGCGCAGCGGCGTCCTCTTCCGCACGCACCGGCGCGCGCCCCTCGATCGGGTCCAGGGCGTCAACCTCACCCGGCCCGCCCTCGCGCGCCTGGTCGGGCTCGCGAAGCTCGAGGTGGTCGGGGCAGGACTCGATGCGAACGTGAAGCTCGAGTACCTGTCGACGGCGAACGCCGAGACGATCCGCGGCGACATCCTCCGGCTCGCCTCGGGCATGCGGGCCGAGGCGTCGGCTGCGCGCGCGGCGGCGCCTGGCGGTCTGACGGGGCGGGTCACGGCGGGTGTCGGCGAGATCATCGAGGGCGTCGACGAGGACGACAGCCCGCCCGAGTCGATCGTCCGCGTCCCGATGGGCCGCCTCATCCTCGCGAACCTGCTCTCGGGGTCGACGATCTGGTTCCTCGCGATCATCGTCGCTGCCGTCGTCGGCATCATCGTCGACCCGTTCTGGCTCGTCCCGGCGCTCGGCGCCTCGGTCCCGGCGGCGATCGGTTTCGGCACGTACGCCATCCGGCAGTTCATCAAGACCGTCCGCTATTCGATCGCCCCGACCTCCGCCGGTGTGCGGATCACCTTCGGGCTGCTCACGACGGTCACCGAGACGCTGCACCCGAGCCGCATCCACGCGATCGACATCCGACAGCCGCTGCTGTGGCGGTTGGGTGGCTGGTGGCGTATCCGCGTGAACCGCCTGTCAGGTCGTTCGGCGACCGACACGTCCGCCACGCAGTTCGCCGAGATCCTGCCGATCGGCACGCAGGCCGACGTCGAGCGGGTGCTGCGTCTGCTGCTGCCGGCGCCCTCGGTGGATGCCGCGCTAGTCGACGCGGGCCTGCGCGGCCCCCGTGCCGGCGACGGCTACACCGTGTCGCCCGCCCGGGCCCGCCTCTTCAAGCCCCTCTCGTGGGCGCGCAACGGATTCCGCGTCCTCCCCGGAGTGATCCTGCTGCGCTCGGGGCGACTCTGGCCGAAGCTCACGGTGCTGCCCCTGGCGCGCCTGCAGTCACTGCGCGTGGACCAGGGGCCGATCGACCGCCGCCTGGGTCTGGCCGGTGTCACAGGGCACACGGTCACCGGGCCGGTCGCCGGCTCGATCTCCGGTCTCGATGTGCACGACGCGCTCGGGCTGTGGACGTCGGGCACTGCGGCGGCCGTGGCCGCGGCGGCGTCGGAGGGCGCCGTGGACCCCGCGACGTCCCCGGACGACGCACCCGTGGCCGTCGCGGCACCCGAGGCCGCTCCGGCCGTCGAGGTCGCACGGCCCGCGCCAGCACTTCGTGGAGACCGCCGTGACCCGTGACGGGCGTCTCGGCGTCGGCGTGATCGGCGCCGGACGCGTCGGTCCGGTGGTCGCGGCGGCGCTGGCCGGTGCCGGACACGCGCTCACGGGCATCACCCCCGGTTCGGACGACGACCGGGTCGAGGCGATCCTGCCGGACGTCCCGCGCCTCCCGGCGGACGAGGTCGTCCGACGCAGCGAGCTCGTCGTCCTCGCCGTGCCGCACGGCGACCTGCCCGACGTCGTCGCGGGGCTCGCCGATCTCGGCGCCTGGCAGGTCGGGCAGATCGTCATGCACACGGATGCCGCGCACGGCATGCAGGTGCTGGCGCCCGCCGCGTCACGCGGCGCGATCCCGGTGGCCATCCATCCCGCCATCGCGTTCACCGGCACGTCGACCGACCTCCGAGCGCTGAAGGACGCCTACGCCGCGGTCACCGCACCGCCCGCCGTGCTGCCGATCGCGCAGGCGCTCGCCGTCGAGATGGGCTGCGAGCCGGTCGTCGTGGCCGATGCGGATCGCGCCGCCTACGGTGAGGCGATCGCGACCGCGACGGAGTTCTCGGCATCCATCGTCCGACAGTCGACCGAGCTGCTGCAGACGGCGGGGATCGACGACCCGGCGCGCTACCTCTCCGCGCTCGTGCACACGACGGTCGACCGAGCCCTGTCGGCGGCGGGGGCACCGCATCCGCTCGACGGTCCTGGACCGCTCGCACCGTGAGCGACGTCGAGCTCGCGCGCATCCCCGCGGGACGCGTCGAGCTGCACGATGCGCGGCGGAAGCGGCGGTGGACCGTCGAGCTCGAGCCGTTCGAGATCGGCGTCTACCCGGTCACGCAGGAGCAGCTGTCCGAGGTGCTCGGGATCGCGGCATCCCACCCCCGCCGTCCGGCGGTCGAGGTCAGCTGGCAACGCGCTGTGCGCTTCTGCAACGCGCTGTCGGAGTGGGAGGGGCTGGATGCCGCCTACGCCGTCGACGGCGAAGAGGTGCGCTGGCACGTCGACAGCGACGGCTACCGCCTGCCCACCGAGGCGGAATGGGAGTACGCGTGCCGCGCCGGATCCACCGGCCCGCACTACGGGCTGCTCGCTGAGGTCGCATGGACCGCGGCCGACGGGGTCAGCGCTCCGCAGCCCGTCGGCGGCAAGCTGCCGAACCTGCACGGACTCTTCGACACCCTCGGCAACGTGTGGGAGTGGTGCTGGGACTTCCTCGACACCGAGCGCTACGACGACTACCGGGTGTTCCGGGGCGGCGGATTCGCCGACGACGCGTGGAGCGTCCGCGCCGGCACTCGCCGCGGCGGCGGACCGCGGATGACGCACGACGACGTCGGGTTCCGCGTGGCCCGCGGCGGTTTCGACGCCGAGGACGTCGCGCAGGGATGGTCCGCCGCGCTCGACCGCGAGCGGGCGGCGGGCGGCGATCCGCGGCCGCCGGGCTGGACGCCGCGGCGCTGACCGCCCGATCCGGGGCACCAGCATCCGCTCGTCCCTGCCGGAATGCGCCCGGGAGCCCGCCGATAGACTGAGGGGTCGAATCCCCGAGGAGCCCCCGAACATGACCGACGCGCCCGCGCCCACGCCCGCCGACACGACCGAAGAGGATGTGTTCGAGCAGAAGGCGGTCCGTCTCGCCAAGCGGGAGCGACTGCTGTCGGAGCGGGCGGATGCCGCCGGTGGCGCGTACCCGGTCGCGGTCGCCGTGACCGACACGATCCCAGCGCTCCGCGAGCGCTACGCATCGCTCGAGGCGGGCGAGGAGACCGGCGTGACCGCGTCGGTCGCCGGGCGGATCGTCTTCAGCCGCAACACCGGCAAGCTCTGCTTCGCAGCCCTCCAGTCGGGCGACGGCAGCCGCATCCAAGCCATGGTCTCGCTCGCCGAGGTCGGCGACGAGTCGCTGCAGGCGTGGAAGGAGCTCGTGGACCTCGGCGACCACGTCTCGGTCACCGGCCAGGTCATCTCGAGCCGCCGCGGCGAGCTGTCGATCATGGTCTCGGACTGGACGATCGCGGCGAAGGCGCTGCTGCCCCTGCCCAACCTGCACTCCGAGCTGAGCGAGGAGAGCCGCGTGCGCTCGCGCTTCCTCGACCTCATCGTGCGAGACACCGCCCGCGAGACGGTCGTCGCCCGCGCGAAGGTCAACGCGTCGCTGCGGCGCACCTTCGACGAGCACGACTTCCTCGAGGTCGAGACCCCGATGCTGCAGGTGCAGCACGGCGGTGCCGCGGCCCGTCCGTTCGTCACGCACTCGAATGCGTTCGACACGGAGCTGTTCCTGCGCATCGCGCCCGAGCTGTTCCTCAAGCGCGCCGTCGTCGGCGGCATCGACCGGGTGTTCGAGATCAACCGCAACTTCCGCAACGAGGGTGCCGATTCCACGCACAGCCCCGAGTTCGCGATGCTCGAGGCGTACCAGTCCTACAGCGACTACAACGGCATCGCCGATCTGACGCAGGAGCTCATCCAGAACGCCGCGATCGCGGTCGCCGGGTCGACGACGGTCACGTGGGCCGACGGCACCGAGTACGACCTTGGCGGCCAGTGGGATCGCATCTCGATGTACGAGTCGCTGTCGGATGCCGCCGGGCGCCGCGTCACGCCCGAGACCTCGTTCGAGGAGCTGCAGTCGCTTGCCGCCGAGGCGGGCGTCGAGGTTCCCGAGAAGATCGCCACGCACGGCAAGCTCGTCGAGGAGCTCTGGGAGCACTTCGTCAAGGGCGGCCTCGAGCGTCCGACCTTCGTCATGGACTTCCCGCTCGACACCTCGCCGCTCGTGCGCGAGCATCGCAGCATCCCCGGCGTCGTCGAGAAGTGGGACCTCTACGTCCGCGGCTTCGAGCTCGCGACGGGCTATTCGGAGCTCGTCGATCCCGTCATCCAGCGCGAGCGCTTCGTCGAGCAGGCCAAGCTCGCCGCGCGCGGTGACGACGAGGCGATGCGCGTCGATGAGGAGTTCCTGCGGGCCCTCGAGCACGGCATGCCGCCGACCGGCGGCATGGGCATGGGCATCGATCGCCTGCTGATGGCGATCACCGGCCTCGGGATCCGCGAGACGATCCTCTTCCCGCTCGTCAAGTAAGCCGGGCGCCGGAGCGGATGCCGGTGTGCGGCCATGGGGCGTGCCCGGGCCGCATTCCCCACGTCCACATCATGTGCTCGCGACGAGACCATACGTCGTGGACGGCGCATGCCATGTGACCTCGTCTGGAGCACATGATGTGGTCTCTCGGCGGGACTCGCGCGCCGAGAACACTGCGGGCGAACCGCGCGCCTGTCGCACCGCCCGCGAGCGCGGATACGCTCACCCGCCCGCCATGTCAAGGTCTTGCATTCGTGGCACCTGAACCGGTTTAGTAGATCGGGTTCGCCACGAAGGAGTGACCGATGCCGCCCGAGACCCGTCCGACGATCGCGGATGTCGCGCGCGCGGCGGGCGTAAGCAAGGGCCTCGTCTCGTTCGCGTTGAACGGCCGCCCCGGCGTCGCCGCCGACACCCGGCAGCGCATCATGGCCGTCGCTGCCGACCTCGGCTGGACGCCGAGTCTCAGCGCCCGCTCGCTCAGCGTCGGCCGGGCCTTCGCGTGCGGACTGGTCATCGGCCGCAGTCCCGACGTCATCGCCGCCGACCCGTTCTTCCCCTCGTTCATCGCGGGGCTCGAGGACGAGTTCTCCGTCACCGGGCAGGCGCTCGTCCTCGCCGTCGCCACGCCGGGACGGCAGGAGGAGGCGACCTACCGCTCCCTCGCCACCGGCCGTCGCGTCGACGGCGTCATCCTCACCGACATCCGCGCCGGAGACCCCCGCATCGCGCTGCTCGCCGAACTGCAGATCCCGGCGGTCACCCTCGGTGTGCCCGACGTCGAGTCGCCGTTCGGGTCGGTGTCGACCGACGACGGTGCCGGCATCCGGCTCGCTGTCGAGCACCTCGTGGCCCTCGGGCACCGGCGCGTCGCTCACGTCGCAGGCCCCGCCGAGATGCTGCACGCGCAGCGGCGTCGTCGGGCGTTCAGCGAGACCGCGGATGCCGCCGGCCTCGACTCGCGCGTGATCGAGACGGACTTCAGCGCGGCCGACGGGGCCCGGGCGACGGCATCCCTGCTCGACGCGGCGGCACCGCCGACGGCGATCGTCTACTCGAACGACAACATGGCGGTCGCCGGGATGGGCGTCGCGCATCAGCGCGGCCTGCGCGTGCCGGACGACCTCTCGATCACGGGCTTCGACGACACCGAGATCGGCCGCTGGATCCATCCCGCGCTGACGAGCGTCGCGACGGATGCCCGCGGCTGGGGCGTCACCGCCGCCCGGGCGCTCCTCGGCGCGATCGCCGGAGACGCCCCCACGCACCTCGACCTCGCAGACCCCACCCTCGCCGTCCGGGGTTCGACGGCACCCCCCGCGGACGGCTGACCGCCCGCACCACCGAGCACGAGCACACGACGAATCAAGGAGAGAGACATGCGACGACGCATCCTCATCACTGCCGCAGCAGCATCCGGAGTCCTCGCCCTCACCGCCTGCAGCGGCGGCGGAGGAGGTGGCGGTGGCGGCGACCTCGAGGGCCGCGGCGACATCACCATCTGGTACTCGAACAACGAGGCCGAGATCGGCTGGGGTCAGGCCATGGTCGAGGCGTGGAACGCCGACAACCCCGACGAGCAGATCGAGGCGCAGGAGATCCCCGCGGGCGCCTCGAGCGAAGAGGTCATCGGCGCCGCGATCACGGCGGGCAACGCGCCCTGCCTCGTCTTCAACACCTCGCCTGCCGCGGTGCCCGGCTTCCAGCGGCAGGGCGGCCTCGTCAACCTGTCGGAGTTCGAGGACGGCGACGACTACATCACCGGACGCAGCGGCGACCTGGCCGACCAGTACCGTTCGGACGACGGCGACTTCTACCAGATGCCGTGGAAGTCCAACCCCGTCATGATCTTCTACAACAAGGCGCTGTTCGAAGAGGCCGGCCTCGACCCCGAGAACCCGTCGCTGTCGACCTACGACGAGTTCCTCGAGACCGCGCGGACGCTGAAGGAGGCGGGCGTCTCGGAGTACGCGATCAACCCGGCCCCCACGAGCGAGTTCTTCCAGTCGTGGTTCGACTTCTACCCGCTCTACGCGGCGCAGACCGGCGGCACGCAGCTGGTCGAGGACGGCGCGGCCACGTTCGACGACGACAACGGCGCCGCCGTCGCGGACTTCTGGCGGACGCTCTACGACGAGCAGCTCGCCGGCAACGAGCAGTACCAGGGCGACGCGTTCGCCGACGGCTACGCCGCGATGGCGATCGTCGGCCCGTGGGCGATCAGCGTCTACGGCGACTCGATCGAATGGGGTTCGGTCCCCGTACCCACCCAGGACGGCACCGCGCCGGAGGACACCTGGACCTTCAGCGACGCGAAGAACGTCGGCATGTTCACCGCGTGCGACAACAAGGCGACCGCGTGGGACGTCTTGAAGTTCGCGACGAGCGAGGAGCAGGACGGCGCCTGGCTCGAGGCGACCGGGCAGATGCCGCTGCGCCAGGACCTGACGGGCACCTACCCGGACTACTTCGCCGACAACCCCGCCTACGAGCAGTTCGGCGACCAGGCCGCACGCACCGTGGAGGTGCCGAACGTCATCGGGTCGGTGGAGATCTGGCAGGCGTTCCGCGACGGCTACTCGAAGTCCGTCATCTTCGGCGAGACGCCGGTCGACCAGTTCCTCTCCGACACCGCGGCAGAGGTCGACGAGCTGGCGTCGGCGGGCTGAGATGACCGCCGTCGTCCCGGGCCGCGCCGGGTCCGATCCCGGCGCGACCCGCGGTGCCACCCCCGAGAAGGACGGGAAGGATGCCGCGCCTCGCCGCGGCATCCTCCACCGCCTCCTCGGCGCGCAACCCCACGGGCTGCTCTTCTCGGCGCCCTACATCGCGTTCGTCCTGGTGGTCTTCGCCTACCCGGTGGTCTTCGCGGTGTGGATGTCGTTCCAGGACTACTTCTTCGCCGCTCCCGGCGCAGAGGTCGACCGTCCCTTCGTCGGCTTCGACAACTACGTCACCGCGCTCAGCGACCCCGAGGTGTGGCGGTCCTTCGGCAACGTGGGGATCTTCCTGATCATCAACGTGCCGCTCACGGTCGTCCTCTCGATCCTCTTGGCGACGGCGCTCGACCGCGTCACGAAGGCGCGGACGTTCTTCCGGGTGAGTTACTACGTGCCGTACGTCACGGCATCCGTCGCCGTCGTCGCGGTGTGGCTGTTCCTCTTCGCCCGCGGCGGGCTCGTGAACAACGTCCTCGGTCCGCTCGCCCCCGACCCGTCGTGGCTGGTGAATTCGGCGCTCGCGATGCCGACGATCGCCTTCTTCGTCACCTGGAAGGGGCTGGGTTTCTACATCCTGCTCTACCTCGCGGCGCTCCAGAACGTGCCCCGCGAACTGTACGAGTCGGTGTCGATGGACGGCGGCGGGCGGCTGCGGCAGTTCTTCGCAGTGACGGTCCCCAGCGTGCGGCCGGCGACCCTGCTCGTCGTGCTGCTCGCGACGATCACCGGCGCGAACCTCTTCACCGAGCCGTACCTGCTGACCGGCGGCGGCGGACCGAACGGCGCCTCGACCTCGCCGGTGCTGCTCATGTACCAGCGCGGCATCGAGCAGCAGAACCCGGACGTCGCGGCCGCCATCGGCGTGGTCCTCATCGTGTTCGTGCTGGCCATCGCGGCGCTCCAGCGCAAGTTCGTGGGAGGGGAGGAGCGATGAAGCGGGCACTCGGATCGAAGATCGCGATGTACGTCGCGCTGTCGCTGGGCGCGCTCGCGTTCTTGTTCCCGTTCTTCTACATGGTCGTCGGGTCGCTGCAGACCAATGTCGACCCGACCCCGGCGGGGGCGTTCCCCAATCCGGCGAACCTGACGCTCGACAACTACAGCGCCATCAACGGCCGTATCGACCTGCTGCAGGGACTCGCCAACTCGGGGATCTTCACCGGCGGCGTCATCCTCGGCACCGTCGTGTTCGGCGTCCTCGCCGGCTACGCGCTCGCCGTCCTGCGCTGGCGCGGGCGCGGGGCCACGTTCGCCCTCGCGCTGCTCGTGCAGGTTGTGCCGTTCCAGCTGCTGATGATCCCGCTGTACGTCATGATCGCGCGCGACTACGGCCTGGCCGACAGCTACCTCGGCATGATTCTGCCGTTCTTCGTCAACTCGACGGCGGTGATCATCTTCCGGCAGTACTTCCTGCAGCTGCCGAAGGAGCTGTTCGACGCCGCGCGGATCGACGGGTCGAACGAGTTCCGCCTGCTGTGGAGCGTCGCGCTGCCACTCGTGCGTCCCGCGCTGCTGACGGTCGTGCTGCTGACGTTCATCGGACCGTGGAACGAGTTCCTGTGGCCGTTCCTCATCACGAAGGATGCCGACATGCAGCCGCTCGCGGTGTCGCTCGCCAATTTCATCTCGAACATCGCGGCATCCACCGCGAACCCGTTCGGGGCGATGATGGCCGGCGCCGTCGTGCTCGCCGCCCCCGCCGTGGCGCTGTTCCTCGTGTTCCAGCGCTACTTCACGTCCAACGACCTCGGATCCGGAGTGAAAGGATGACCATGCCCGCCGAGACCCACGTCCCCTACCGCCTCACGCGAATGGGGGTCGTCATGACCCCCGCCGACGGCGATCCGAACGAGGCCGAAGGCGTCCTGAACCCCGCCTCGGGCCGCGGACCCGACGGGGAGCTGTACCTGTTGCCGCGGCTCGTCGCCGACGGCAACGTGTCGCGCGTCGGACTCGCCCGGGTGGTGATCGAGGACGGCGTGCCGACGGCGGTCGAGCGCGAGGGCATCGTCCTCGAACCCGACCGCGGGTGGGAGCGCGGGGTCGGCAACGCCGGCGTCGAAGACCCCCGGGTGACCTGGGTCGAGACGCTCGGTCTGCACGTGATGACGTATGTCGCGTACGGGCCGCTCGGGCCCCGCACGGCGGTGGCCGTCTCGAGCGACCTGCGCGACTGGCGCCGGCTGGGACCGGCGCTGTTCCGGTACCAGGACGACCTCGACATGGACCTGAACCTCTTCCACAACAAGGACACGGTGTTCTTCCCCGAGGCGGTCACCGCGCCCGATGGCCGCGAGGCGCTCGCCGTCCTCCATCGCCCGATGTGGGACCTCGGCGAGACCAAGGCCGGTCAGGGCGTCCGCGTCCCTGCCGGCGTCGAGGACGAGCGGCAGTCGATCTGGATCAGCTACATCCCGCTCGCCGCCGTGCGGGAGGACCTCTCGGCGCTCACCCTGTGGGAGCAGCACCGCTTCGTCGCGGGGCCGGAGTTCCCCTTCGAGGAGCTGAAGATCGGCGGCGGTCCGCCGCCCCGCCGCATCCCCGAGGGCTGGCTCGTCCTGCACCACGGCGTGACCGGCGTCATCGACGGCGCCTTCTCGCAGCAGCAGAAGGTGAACTACGCCGCAGGCGCCATCATCCTCGACGCCGACGACCCCTCGAGGGTCGTGGCCCGGACTCCGGAGCCGCTGCTGGCCCCGGAGACCGACGACGAGCGGAGCGGCATCGTGCCGAACGTCGTCTTCCCGACCGCGATCGAAGAGGTCGACGGCCGCCTGTTCGTGTTCTACGGCATGGCCGACTCGAAGATCGGCGTCGCTCTCTTGGAGCGCACCGACTGACCGCGTGCCGTTCTCCGGAAGGATCGCCCGCCCCGGCCCGCGAGGGCTGAGATCGCTCGATTCATCCGGAGAACGGCACCGCAACGAAAGGAACGACCCTCATGTCCACCTTCGCACAACGTCGTGCGCGCACCGTCGGACTCGCCGCGCTGGCCACGCTCGCGCTCGCCGTCCCGCTCGGCGCGACAGCGACCACCGCCGTCGCCGCACCGGCATCCGACCAGATCACCAACCTGGCGCACCTCGACTTCCTCCTCGACGAGGCGACCCCGCCGCAGGACGTCGACGGGCACAGCACGTACCGCCAGGACGAGGAGCCCGCCCTCGTCATGCCGTGGACCTACGCCGACGCGCGTGACGGCGGCACGTTCGAACGGGTCGGCGGTGGCCCCCTCGACGCCGAGACCGGCTACTGGGGTCAGGGCGCCTATAACGCCGACGACATCACCCGCGCCGCGATCGTCTACATCCGCCACTTCGAGCAGACGGGCGACGACGACAGCCGAGACAAGGCCTACGAGCTGCTGCGGTCGGTCGCGTACTTCCAGACCACCGACGGTCCGGATGCCGGCAACGTCGTCCTGTGGATGCAGCCCGACGGCACCTTCAACCCGTCCCCCGAGCCGGTCGAGCTGCCGGATCCGTCGGACAGCGGTCCGAGCTACTGGCTCGCGCGGACGCTCTGGGCCCTCGGCGAGGGGTACGCCGCGTTCAAGGACGAGGACCCCGAGTTCGCCGACTTCCTCGACGACCGCTTCGACCTGTCCCTCGACGCCCTCAACCGTCAGGTCCTGACCCGGTACGGCGAATGGACGGTCTCGGACGGCAAACGCGTCCCGGCGTGGCTGATCACGAACGGGGCGGATGCCTCGGCCGAAGCGGTGCTCGGCCTCGCCGCGCGTGTCGAGGCGGGTCCGGACGGCAAGGCCGCGACCGCGCTGCGTCAGCTCGCGAAGGGCATCGCCGCGATGTCGGACGGCTCGGCGAACGAATGGCCGTACAACGCGGTGCTGCCCTGGGCGGAGTCGCCCGCGATCTGGCACGCCTGGGGGTCGCAGATGCCGGCGGCGCTCGCCGCGGCATCCGTCACCCTCGGCGATCGGTCGCTCGCTCGGCCCGCCGTCGCCGACGCGGCGACCTTCACACCCACGCTGCTGACGGCGGGCGGTCCCGACAACGGCTGGAACCCGAGTCCGTTCGACCGGGTCCAGATCGCCTACGGTGCCGACTCGCGGGTGCAGTCGCTGCTGGGGGTCGCCGACGCGACCGGGTCGGAGGGGTTCGAGGACCTCGCCGCCATGCAGGCGGCTTGGTTCTTCGGTGCCAACCACGCGGGGCAGCGCATGTACGACCCCGCGACGGGCGTCACCTTCGACGGGCTGCAGCCCGACGGCACCGTCAACCGCAACAGCGGCGCGGAGTCGACGATCCACGGTCTGCTCACCGCCCTCGCCCTCGACGCCCACCCGGATGTCCGCGAGCAGGCCGTCGCGCTGACCGAGGTCGTCGATCGGGACGGGCTGTCCTGGGTGGAGGCGGAGGACGCCGTCCGTACGTCGGGTGAGATCTCCACTCCCGAGTCGTGGACCGGCGAGTCCAGCTGGTCGGGCGACAAGCTGACGCTGTCGCGCGGCGACGCCGCCGTCTTCGACGTCGGAACGTCAGACACCGCGCGGTGGATCGAGCCGGTGGTGTGGTCCGAGGTCGGCGAGCGCACCGCATCGATCTGGACGAGCGACCGCTCGCGGGTGGGGACGTTGCGGTTGCGCGGCCCGGCGCAGGGCATCTCGCCGACGGCGGGGGCGATGCACCCGCACACCCTCCAGAAGGCGCTCGTCGGGTCGCGTGATCAGCTGCGCGTCGAGTCGACGAAGGGCGATCTGCAGCTGGACGGCATCCTCGTCCGCCCGTTCGTGTCGCGTCTCGTGCTCGGTGGCGATGACGCGCGCGCGGAGTTGGTGCACTCGGCGTCACGATCGCCCGAGCGCGTGCAGGTCGGCGACGGCGATGTTTCTGTCTACGACGATCGGGGTCGCGAGGTCCGGGTGCGGACCGATCGCACCGGTGCCGTCGTGGTGCCGGCCGGCGGGTTCGCGATCGTCGAACGCTGATCGGGGAGGGGGCCGCGGTGGATGCCGCGGTCTCCCTCGCCCCGGCGAGCGCCTCGTCCTCGGGGTTCCGTCACCGGCGGAACGCCCAATCCGGCAGGTGCGCGGCCGCGACGAACGATCGCACGATCTCGGCGAGACCGTGGGTGGGGTCGAGGTCGAGCGCCTCGGCCGCGTGACGGTCGGCGTGGGTCGATCTGCCGAGCGACCAAGCGAGCCACCCGGCAGTCGCGAGGGCGCCGGCGCGGTGGCGTTCGGGCGTCCGCGCGGCGACGTGCCGCACCAGCTCGAGGGCCCGTTCCAGTCGCCGCGGATCGGGTCGTGGGCCCTCGCCCCACATGACCGATGCCAGGTCGGCGGGGTACTCCTCGCCGTCCTCCCAGCGCCGCTGGGCGTCGAGGGCGGTGTCGCCGCCCGAGCGGTCGCTCGCCCACTGCACGATGCCGACGTCGCGCAGCGAGGGCCGCGCGAGGCACCACGACAGGACGGCGACGTGCATGGGGTCGAGGGATGCGGCATCCCATGTCAGGGCGTCTTCGTAGAGCGCGGGCAGATCGTCGAGCGCGCAGGCGGCCTCGAGCGCCGCAGGGTCGATGCGTGCCGCCCCGGCGCCCGCGGCGGGGATGCCGCAGAGGACGGTGAGCGCGGCCTCGAGCGACGCGACGGCGGCGTCCACCCCGGCGACCGCGGCGGCCTCGACCGGCGGAAGGTCGGCGCCGTCGTTCTGGTCCCCAGTGGGCGGCGGCAGGCGCCGTCGGATCTCGTCCAACGGACGCCCGCCTGGGGGGAGCTGGCCGTCGAAGTGCGAGCCCCAGCCCGTCCCCGCGACCGTCAGGACGTCGACGACACCGAGACCGCAGGCATCCGCCGATCGTTCGAGGGCCTCGGCGAGGTCCGCACCCGGCAGCGGATTGGTGGCCGGGGCGTCGGTGAAGACGACGGCGGCGAACGAGTCGGCGCCCCCGACCCGGCAGAGTAGGCCGACGACGGTCGACGCCGTCGCGTCGAGGTGTGCGCAGTCGGGCGGGAGGTCCACGCGCATGGCGCCGAGACTGCGACCTCGCGCCAGAGGCACGACGACGAGGCTCTCGGTCGGGGTGAACCCGAGGAGGCGGGGGACGAGGGCGAGGAAGTGCGCGGCATCCGCGGCGGTGACGATGGTCGACATCGCCCCACGATGGGCGCCCGCGGGGAACGCCGGCCCTGGCGCATGGCGGGCTGGGGAGCGAGTCCTCGGGATGCCGGAGGTGGAGAACGTCGTGATGCGGATCGACCTCGGCCCGATTCGTCCTGGGCCGCCGCGCAGCCGTCGCCGATTACGATGGAGGCATGGACTGGGGTGCTGTCTTCTGGAGCCTGATCCCGACGCTCGTCGTCGCGGGTCTGCTCTTCTTCGTGCTGCGCAGCATCATCCGGATGGACCGCACCGAGCGGAAGGCCTACGCCAAGGTCGAAGCCGAGGAGCGGCGCAAGCGCGGCCTGCCCCCGCGCGACGAAATCGCCGGTTGACGGGCGATTGCTAGGCTGACCTCGGGAGTCTGGGGGGCACGTGGTCAGCATCAGCGTCGACTGGACGTGGACGTGGTGGGTCGTTTTGGTCCTCGCCTTCGACATCTCGGTGCGCCTGGTCGCCGTCTTCATCGTCCCGCGCTATCGCCGGCCGACGGCAGCCATGGCCTGGCTGCTCGCGATCTACTTCATCCCGTTCATCGGCATCCTGCTGTTCCTGCTGATCGGCAACCCGCGGCTTCCGCGCAAGCGCCGCAAGCAGCAGGAGTCCATCAACGACGCGTTCCGCGCCGCGAGCTCGGACCTCGATTTCGGCACCCTGCGCCCGAACGCCCCGGAGTGGTTCACCCAGCTGGTGACCCTGAACCGCAACCTCGGCGCGCTCCCGATCGCCGGTGACAACGGCGCCCAGATCATCTCGGATTACCAGGACAGCCTCGACGCAATGGCTGCCGAGATCGACGCGGCGCAGCGCTACGTCCACGTCGAGTTCTACATCTTCCAGGCGGATGCCTCGACCGAGGTCATGTTCGCGGCGCTGGAGCGTGCGGCGGCCCGAGGTGTCACGGTTCGAGTGCTGCTCGACCACTGGGCCAACCGGTGGAAGCCGAACTACCGCAAAACGGTCGCCCGGCTCGAGAAGATGGGCGCGGACTGGCATCTCATGCTGCCGGTGCAGCCGTTCAAGGGTCGCTACCAGCGTCCGGACCTCCGCAACCACCGCAAGCTCGTGGTTGTGGATGGTGTGGTCGGCTTCGTCGGCTCGCAGAATGTCACCGATCGCAGCTACAACCTGAAGAAGAACATCCGCCGCGGCCTGCAGTGGGTGGACCTCATGGTCCGCGTCGACGGCCCGGTCGTCGCATCCCTCGCCGCCGTGTTCGTGAGCGACTGGTACGGCGAGACGGGTGAGGTGTTCGTCGTCGAGTCGGACTTCTCGACGGATGCCGGGTCCGGCGACCTGGACTGTCAGATCGTCCCGAGCGGCCCGGGATTCGAATACGAGAACAACCTGAAGCTGTTCCTCTCGCTCATCTTCGCCGCGAAGCGCAAGATCGTCATGGTCAGTCCGTACTTCGTCCCTGACGAGGGCCTGCTGCTTGCGATCCAGACCGCCTGCCACCGTGGTGTCGAGGTGGAGCTGTTCGTCTCCGAAGAGGGCGACCAGGCGATGGTCTACCATGCGCAGCGCAGCTACTACGAGCAGCTGCTCGCCACCGGCGTGAAGATCTGGATGTACAAGAAGCCGTACATCCTGCACTCCAAGTCGATGTCGATCGACGACGAGGTCGCCGTGGTCGGCTCGAGCAACATGGACATGCGCTCGTTCGGTCTGAACCTCGAGGTCACGATGCTCGTGCGCGGGGGAGAGTTCGTCGAGCAGCTGCGCGACGTCGAGGACCAGTACCGGCGCATGTCGCGCGAGCTGACCATCGAGGAGTGGGAGCGTCGCCCCATCCGCTCGGTCGTCCTCGACAACCTCGCCCGCCTCACCTCGGCGCTGCAGTGAGACGATCCGCGGCACGGCGACACTGACGGGGTGGATGCCGCGGCATCCGTTCTCGGAAAGGACCCCCCATGCGCCCTCGCCTGCTCGCCGCCCTCGGCGCGACCGTCCTGCTGATCACCGCGCTCGCCGGGTGCGCCACCCCGGGAGCTGCCGGCCCGGGAGGCACTGCGCCCGACACCGGCACCCCGGACATCGCCCCCGCCTGGCAGGTGGACGCCGGCTGGCTCGACGGCGGATCGATGATCGCGGTGGTGACCTACGGCAGCTCGTCCTGCACGCCCGAGCTGGGTGAGGTGACGAACGCCGACGGTGCGGTGGAGGTGACGCTGCGCGAGCCCGAGGCGGACGCGTGCACCGACGACCTGGTGCCGCAGCCGCTCGCGGTGCCGGTGCCTGCCGGGATCGAGCCGGCCGACGGGGCGCGGGTCTCGGTCTCGCAGGGCGATGCGCGCGCCGACATCGACCTGGCCGCGTACGCCGGTGGGTCGGTCGAGGAGTTCACCCCCTCCGCCGGATGGATCGGCGACCACGCGATCGCCGTATTGACGTGGGGGTCGTCGACATGCCTGCCGGTGATCGAGGCCGTGACAGTGGCCTCGCCGGCATCCGTCGTCGTCACGTTCGCGAAGTCGGCCGCCGACCAGGTCTGCACGATGGACATGGGTCCGCAGCTGACCGTCGCGAACCTGGATCCCGAGGCGCAGGTCGACCGCGACGCGACGCTGACGCTCGGCGTCGTCGGCGGTGAGGCGATCCCGATCGGGTGACGGCAGCGGCCGGGCAGGATGCCGCGGCTCAGTCCGCGCGGACGAGCAGGTCGCCGACCTCGCAGTCGAGGGCGCGGCAGATCGCGGACAGCGTCGAGTACCGGATCGCGCGGGCGCGGTCGTTCTTGAGGATCGACAGGTTCACGACCGAGACGCCGACGATCTCGGACAGTCGGGTCAGCGTCATGCCGCGCTCGGCGAGCAGCTCGTCGAGGCGGCAGTGGATGCCGGTGAGTTCGTCCTCTTCGGCCGGGCTCACACGAGTCCCTCGGTGTCGCGCTGCAGCCGCTCGCCCTGTGCGAAGGCGGCGGCCAGCACCGCCGCGGCTACCGCGGCGAGGAGGAGCGGCAGCAGAGGGAGCAGATCGAGCATCGACAGCGTCTCGAACCGGATGCCGAGGGATTGCGCAGCGTGCTGACGCCCCATGCCGTCCACGATCGGCCATGCGAACACGGCGACCATCAGTGTGCCGGCGATGACGGTCAGGGCGCGTGTCGCGCCGCCGGTGAAGACGCGCCCCCGGCGGACCGCGAGCGCGACCCGCATGAGCGCCGCCGCGACGACGATCGCCGCGCTGGCCGCGACCAGGACCGCCGCGATCATCCAGGCGCGGCCTCCCGCACCGAGGTCGGGCGCGCGAACGACGATCGCCTCCACCGTCGCGCCGGCCGTCAGCCCGAGCGAGGCCGACGCCGCCTCCGCCTCGAGCGTGACGGACGGCCCGCCGGGACTCAGGATCTCGGTGATGCGGGAGGCCGCGACGGCCAGGGCCGCGACCGAGGCGGCGACGCCGAAGACGATGAGGTCGAGCGCTCCCGAGGGTCGAGTCGTGGCGGCCATCAGACGAGCCCCCGGACGTCGTGCTGCAGCCGCGAGCCGTAGCGGAGGATCGCGGCGAGGACGGCGAAGGCGAGCCCGACCGCGATCGGCCAGAAGGGGAACGAGATCTGGACGTTGGCGGAGGGCAGCCACGCGTCGAAGACGTTGTCGATGCCCGGGAAGTCACCCTCCCAGCCGCCGCCCTTCGTGCCGAAGAGCTGCGTCGACGCGATGCTCCCGGCGATGTCCCCTATGACCTGCGCCGTGACGCCGCCGAGCGCGATGATCGTTCCCGTGGTGACGGCCATCTTGGCGACGACCGGGGTGAACGCCGCGCCCGACAGGAGGCGCGAACAGGTGACCGCGACGAAGAGTGCGACGAAGCCGGGGATCACCCAGGTGATCGCCTGGCTCAACGCCCAGAGGACGCGCGACGTCGCGTCGAGACCTTCGACCGTGAGGGTCACCTCCGTGAACCCGCCGGACACTCGCCGCACGGTGTCCGCGTCGAGCTGCACGGTGTCGGGCAGCTGAGGCCAGAACTCGCGGATCGGCATCGTGATGGCGACGCCTGGAGCCAGCAACGCGGTCAGCAGGGCGATGGCCGCTCCGACGGCGGCGACTCCCGCCCAGACGACGGCCACCACGCGCGTGACGCGCACCAGTGTCGTGGTGTCCTGCCCTGCCCGCTGCTTCTTCGCGGTCGCCAGCGCGAAGGCGAAGATCGTCCCCACAATCAGGATGACGACGAGCACCGCCCCGACGATCAGCATCCACCGTGCCACGTCACACCAACCCTTCGGTCTCGCGCTGCAATCGCGCGCCCTGTCGGAAGATCACGCTCAGCGCGCCCAACCCCAGCGCAACACCGACCGGCCAGAGGGGTGGGGCGATGCTGAACGTCCTCCCCGCGGCCACCGCGACATCCGTGTCCGACGGAGGGAGCACTTCCTGCGCGACGAGGGTCGACCCGATGTCCGTCAGGGTCTGGCCGAGCGTCCCTGCGACGAGCACGATGATCGCGCTGATGAGCAGCCATCGGGACGTCCTCGCCGCGAACGCGGCTCCTTCGGCGGCGCGCTGACTCAGCACCGCGATCACGAGGCCCGGAACGCCGACCACGAGTAGCGAGAGCACATCCCCGGCCGTGAGGAGAGCGCGCAGTCCGCCCTCGAGCCCAAGGACGGTGGCGTGGGCGGAGTCGGTGCGGGCGCAGTACAGCTCGGTTGCGCCGGTGGGCTCGTAGCCGCTCGTGTGACACGGCAGGCTCGTCGGCCACGCCATGGAGATCGGCATCGCGTCGACGTCGTAGGAGGCATCCGACACCCCGCGGATGATCAGGAACGCGGCTCCGACGATCACGAACGCCACCCACACGCGTGCCATCGCCGCGACGACGTCGAGAAGGACGGATGGTGACTTCCTCCGTCGTGCGTCCCAGACCAGCAGGCCCACGAACGCACCGACGATCGCGAGCCCGATACCGCTCGACAGCAGCACCGCTGGCAGATCGGTTCCAGAAGCCATGCGGCACCCCCATAACGACATTCGTTGTTATCGAAAAACGTTATGCCCACGGATGCCGCGACCGCAACCCCCGATGCCGGTATGCCCACGGCGAACACGGGCATACCGGCATCCCACCGTCGTTAGCCTCTACGTAAGACGCCGCCAGTGCGTCGAGTGGAGGTGGAGACGATGTTCGAGAGATTCACAGACCGTGCACGTCGTGTGGTGGTGCTCGCCCAAGAAGAGGCGAAGATGCTGAACCACAACTACATCGGCACGGAGCACATCCTCCTCGGCCTGATTCACGAGGGCGAAGGCGTCGCCGCCAAGGCCCTCGAGAGCCTCGGCATCTCGCTCGACGCCGTGCGCGAGCAGGTCCAGGACATCATCGGGCAGGGGCAGCAGCAGCCGACGGGTCACATCCCGTTCACGCCGCGTGCCAAGAAGGTGCTCGAGCTGTCGCTGCGCGAAGCGCTGCAGCTGGGCCACAACTACATCGGCACCGAGCACATCCTGCTCGGGCTCATCCGCGAGGGTGAGGGCGTCGCCGCGCAGGTGCTCGTCAAGCTCGGCGCCGACCTGAACAAGGTGCGCCAGCAGGTCATCCAGCTGCTCAGCGGCTACCAGGGCAAGGAGCCCGCGGGCGTCTCGACCGGTGCCGGCGAGCAGGCGCAGGCCACGGCCCAGGGCGGGTCGGCCGTCCTCGACCAGTTCGGCCGCAACCTGACGCAGGCCGCGCGCGACAACAAGCTCGACCCCGTCATCGGGCGCGAGAAGGAGATCGAGCGCGTGATGCAGATCCTGTCGCGCCGCTCGAAGAACAACCCCGTCCTCATCGGCGAGCCCGGCGTGGGCAAGACCGCCGTCGTCGAGGGCCTCGCCCAGGCGATCGTGAAGAACGAGGTCCCCGAGACGCTGAAGGACAAGCAGGTCTACTCGCTCGACCTCGGTTCGCTCATCGCCGGGTCCCGCTACCGCGGTGACTTCGAGGAGCGCCTGAAGAAGGTCACCAAGGAGATCCGCACGCGCGGCGACATCATCGTCTTCATCGACGAGATCCACACCCTCGTGGGTGCGGGTGCCGCCGAGGGTGCGATCGACGCCGCCAGCATCCTGAAGCCGCTCCTCGCCCGCGGCGAGCTGCAGACGATCGGTGCGACGACCCTCGACGAGTACCGCAAGCACTTCGAGAAGGATGCCGCGCTGGAGCGCCGCTTCCAGCCGATCCAGGTGGCGGAGCCGAGCCTTCCCCACGCGATCAACATCCTGAAGGGGCTGCGCGACCGCTACGAGGCGCACCACAAGGTGCAGATCACCGACGGCGCCATCGTCGCTGCGGCGAACCTCTCCGACCGGTACGTCTCGGACCGCTTCCTGCCCGACAAGGCCATCGACCTGATCGACGAGGCCGGCGCCCGCCTGCGCCTGTCCATCCTGTCGAGCCCGCCGGAGCTGCGCGAGTTCGACGACAAGATCGCCAAGGTCCGCGAGGACAAGGAAGCCGCCAGCGAGGAGCAGGACTTCGAGAAGGCCGCCGCCCTGCGCGACGAGGAGAAGTCGCTCCTGGCCGAGCGTCTCCGCCTCGAGAAGCAGTGGCGCTCGGGTGACGTCGCGTCGCACGCGGTCGTCGACGAGGGGCTGATCGCCGAGGTCCTGGCGCAGGCCACCGGCATCCCGGTCTTCAAGCTCACCGAGGAGGAGACCAGCCGTCTCGTCTTCATGGAGAAGGCTCTGCACCAGCGCGTCATCGGTCAGGAGGAGGCCATCGCGGCCCTCTCCCGCACGATCCGTCGCCAGCGTGCCGGCCTGAAGGACCCGAACCGCCCCTCGGGCTCGTTCATCTTCGCCGGCCCCACGGGTGTCGGAAAGACCGAGCTCGCCAAGGCGCTCGCCGAGTTCCTTTTCGACGACGAGGGCGCGCTGATCTCCCTCGACATGTCGGAGTTCGGCGAGAAGCACACGGTCTCGCGGCTGTTCGGTGCCCCTCCCGGATTCGTCGGGTTCGAAGAGGGCGGCCAGCTCACCGAGAAGGTGCGTCGCAAGCCGTTCTCCGTGGTCCTGTTCGACGAGATCGAGAAGGCCCACCCGGACATCTTCAACTCGCTGCTGCAGATCCTCGAAGAGGGTCGCCTGACCGACGGTCAGGGTCGCGTGGTCGACTTCAAGAACACCGTGATCATCATGACGACGAACCTCGGTTCGTCGGCGATCGCCGGTGGTCCCGTCGGCTTCCAGGTCGAGGGCAACTCGCAGACGACCTACGAGCGGATGAAGGGCAAGGTCGACGAGGAGCTGAAGCGTCACTTCAAGCCCGAGTTCCTCAACCGCGTCGACGACGTCATCGTCTTCCCGCAGCTGAACAAGGACGAGCTGCGCCAGATCGTGACGCTCTTCACGAAGCGCCTCAGCGAGCGGCTGCTCGACCGCGACATGACGGTCGCGCTGACGGATGCCGCCAAGGACCGCCTCATCGAGATCGGGTTCGACCCGACTCTCGGTGCCCGGCCCCTGCGCCGCGCCATGCAGCGCGAGGTCGAGGACCAGCTCTCCGAGCGGATCCTCCGGGGCGAGCTGAACGCCGGCGACCACGTCGCGGTCGACGTCGAGAACAACGCCTTCGTCTTCGCGACGACCCGCCAGGAAGGCCGCGAGGCGGTCGGTGTGGGCGCCGCGGGCGAGATCACCGCGAGCCCGGACATCATCGCCGGGTCGTAAGCGACCAGAGCGACAGGGGTCGGATGCGTGGGCCCACGCTCCCAGAGGCTCCGCCTGTTGCGTAGCAACAGGCGGAGTGGGAGTGGGGAGCATCCGGCCCCTTCGTCGTTCAGTCTTGGCGCACCAGGAAGACGTCGACCTCGTCCTCGGTGTCGAGCACGAAGCGGTGCCGCTCGTACAGGCGGCGGGCGGGGCTTCCCTGCAGGACGTTGAGGCGCCACGGGGCCGGGTGGAGCTCCGCGAGCGTCGCCCGCAGGATCTCCGTGCCGACGCCGTGCCCCTGGACCCACGCGGCGAGGTAGAAGTGCTCGAGCCAGGTGCCGTCGGGGGCCGGACGGACGGCGATCGACCCGGCATCCGTTCCGTCGACGACGATCACGCGAGTGAGGGTCGGATCGAAGGCGTCGAGAAATCGCTGCCGCACGCGATGCTCGTCGTACCGCCCGAGGCGCTCCAGGTCGGGGCGCATGACCACGGCTCGGAGTTCGGCGATCCACGTCGCGTCGTCGGGCGTCGAGGGGCGGAGGGTCCAGCGCATCCGTCCATTCAACCCGGTGGCCGCGTCGTCGGATGCAACGGATGCCGGGCGACACGCGGCATCCGCGGTCCGATCGTCGGCGTGTCGGGCGCGATCCATTGCATCCGCGAACAGGCGAGGATGGTCGGGTGACCGTCTCCATCCGCCCCGCCGTTCTCGACAGTGCAGATCGCGGGCCGGTCTCGGCGATGCTGGCCGATTACCACGCGCAGACCGAGGGTGAGAAGGTCGCGCACGGGGTCGCCGCGCCCGGTGAGCTGCCCGAGCGGTACGCGGCCGAGGTGCGCGACCCCGCGGCATCCTTCGCCGGTGCTGACGTCATCGTCGCGGCTCGCGACGGCGAGGCGATCGGCATGGTGGTGCTGCACCGCGCGGGCGCCGACGTCGAGATCAAGCGCCTCTGGGTCGCGCCCGCAGGGCGTCGGTCGGGTGCCGGATCCGCACTGATGGCGGATGCCGCGGCCCGCGGCCGTGCCGCCGGTGCGACCGGCCTGCGGCTCTCGGTCTGGGACTGGCGTACGGACGCGCTCGCACTGTACGCGCAGCAGGGTTTCGTTGCGGTCCCGTCGTGGGAATCGCGCCAGCGACTCGTGTGCCTGCGCCTTCCGCTCTGAGCGGCCGTCAGCGGATGCGATGGATGCCGGGCGACACCCGGCATCCGTCGTCCGATCATCGGGGTGTCGCGGCGGATCTGTTGCATCCGCGAACGGGGCGCGTCAGGAGAAGCCGCCGGGCGCCAGCAGGGCGACGCACGGGCCGAGGACGAGGATCCACGCGGCGGCCGTGATGATGAGGATGCCGGTGCCGATCGGGCGCGTGCGTGCGGAGAACATGAGCGCAACGCCGACGATGGCGATGATCACGAACGGAGCGAGGAAGCCGACCAGCCCCGTGGAGATCAGCGCGATGGCGAGGAGGCCGCCGAGGACGTAGGCGCCGCATCCGATGCCTGTGCCGATGCCGACGCCGGCGCCGAAGCTCAGCCGCCGTGGTCCCGGGGGCTGCCCGTACCCGGGCGGCTCCGGCGAGATGCCCGGTGCGCCGGGGTGCGGCGGGGTCGGATAGGGCGGGCCGGCCAGCGGTGGCGCCGGGGAGGGCGGCCCGGCAGGGGGCTCGCCGGCGAGCGGACCCTGCGACTCGCCCGCCAGAGGGGCCTGCGGCGCGTCCGCGGGCGGACCCGCCGGCGGGTCAGCGGGAGGCGTCGGCTCGGCGTCGTCGGGGCGATCAGGTTCGGGGGACATCGGCGGCCATCCTTTTGATCGGTGGGGTGTCGTGCAGGGTGAGCCGTCCGCGCGAGGCCATCCAGGCGAGGCGGGCGAGCAGCAGCGGGATCGTCACGGCGAGGAACAGCTGCGGCCTCGTGAGTCCGAGCCATGCGACCTCGTTGCCGCGGACGAACTCGACGGCGAAACGGAACACGGCGTACGCCGCGACATACAGGGTCAGCGTCTCGCCCGGCGCGATGGGCCGGTGCCGCAACCAGAACCAGAGCACCGCGAAGGCCGCGGCGTGGAAGACGATCTCATAGACGAAGCTCGGGTGCAGCGGCACGCCCGCGGGCGCGCCCACCCGCGAGGCCGCTGCCGGGTCGAGAATGATCCCCCACCCGGCGCCGGTCGGGGTTCCGGGTTGCTCCGTGAGGAGGCATCCGATCCGTCCGACGGCCATGGCGAGCGCGACGGCAGGGGCGAAGAGGTCACCGGAACGGTCCGGATACCGTGCGATCCGCTTCGCGACGTGCACACCGAGCCAGGCGCCGACGAGTGCCGACAGCATCGACGCGTTGCCGTAGGCGAGCTGATCGATGAGCGACAGGTTCTTCGAGGGATCGAGGTGCTGAGCCCACGTGCCGAGGCGCGAGAGGACGGCGGCGCCGACGAGCGCGCCGAGCACGAGGTAGGCGATGCGCGGGTCGGTCACCCCCCGGCGCCGCTTCTCGACGAGGAAGACGACTCCCGCCGCCATCAGACCGAGACCCACGAACGCGGCGTGCGTGTCGATCCGCGGCAGCCAGGGGGCGAGATCGCTCAGCAGGGGGAACACGGCTCAGCCCAGCAGCTTCAGCCAGAGAAGCACCCACAGCGGGATCGCCGCCAGGGCGAGCACCTCGAGCACGCACAGATACACCAGGACGAGGCGCGTGTCGCCGAGCTTGCAGCGCGACCGCAGGAGTCCCGCCCGCCGAGCCCGCGCATACCCTGCGATCGCGACTCCGGCGAAGACGGCGACCGCGAGCGGCCCCGTCACGGCGGCGATCGCCGCGATCGTCGCGAACACGCACAGCCGCAGCGGGTCGAACGGGGCGACCGGGTCCGCGACGGTCTCGTCGCGCTGGTTGAGGTGGCCGAAGCCGGCCGCGCTCACGACACGCTCACCGGGATCTGACGCCGGCCGCCGGTCGCGGTCGACAGGCGGGTGCGACCGAGCGGCGCCCACGCCTGCACGGCGCAGAACGGGGCGCATTGGTGCGCGTCGGTCGACTCGTTCACCGTCGCGACGTGGACGCAGCACTGCGTGAGCCGTTCCTCGATCATCGTGTTGATGTCCATGAACGGCTTGACCGTGATCCGGAGGACGCGCTCGCCCATCATCTTGCGCAGCCGTGCGTGCTGTCCCGGCAGCTTCGACGCGGCCAGGGTTGCGAGGGTCCCGATGCCGAGGTCGCAGTTCTGGCAGATGTCCCGCCAGATCGAGCTCATCGACGGATGCGACAGGGACGACTGCTCGCTCAGCAGGTCGAGGAGCGAGCCCTTCACGACCTCACGGATGGCTTTGTTCACGTTGCTGTCGGCGATGCGGTTGGCGATCATGTCGGGCTGCAAGTCGAGGAAATCCTTCAACCGCTCGTGCCCGATGAGCCCGACCAGGGATTTCCACTCGCCGGCGTCGTCCTTGAGCAGATATCCGACCGAGCAGCAGTGCGGATGGCTGCACGGCAGTGCGGTGAGGTCGCGCCAGGTGACCTCACCGTCGGTCTGCGGGCCGAGCCGGTTCAGCACCCCGGTGTGCGTGAGGCGGTCGTTCGGGTCGATGCCCGACGAGCGTCCCGACCCGAAGACCGGCTGGACGGTGACGCCGCCCACGAACGGCGTCGCCATCGCCTTCCGGATGACCGCGCCGATCTCGCCGTCGTTGACGCCCAGTGTCGCCGTCATCGTCAGGGTCGTGAAGACCCCGGCATCCGACAGCCGCTCGATCGCGCGTTCCTTGAACCGGCGGATGTCCGCGCCCCGATGGAAAGCGGATGCCTCGGCCGTCACGCCGTCGAACTGCAGGTACACCTCGACCCGCTCACGGTGCTGTTTCAGCACCTCGACGAAGGCGTCGTCCTGCGCGATGCGGAGGCCGTTGGAGTTCAAGAGGATGCGGACGACGGGGCGCGCGACGAGGTGCTCGAGCAGCTGCTCGAGCCACGGGTAGAGGGTGGGCTCGCCGCCCGAGAGCATGAGCACGTCGATGCGGCCGTTCTCCCTGGCCAGACGCGCATCGACCGACGCCAGCACCTCGGCGAGCGGCGCGATCGCGGATGCCGCAGGGCTCGACTCCGCGAAGCACGTCGGGCACTTCAGGTTGCAGTGGTCGAGCAGGTCCTCGAGGAGGATGCAGGTGTGCTGGGTCTGCATCTGCGGCAGCCCGTCCTCATACGCCGAGGGCACCGGCTTGAAGTTGCCGGTCGTATCGGGCCCGTGGACCTTCGTCGGGGCGGTCCACTGCTCGAGGTAGCTGAGGATCTCGGCCGATTCGTCGTAGAGCGTGCGCACGAGACCGTGGTCGGGGCATCCGCGTTCCAGCCAGACCGTGCCGTCGCGGTCGGCGAGCCATCCGGACAGCCTGCGCACCTCGCTGAGCGGCCGGTCCGGATCCTCCTCGTGGCACGTCGGGCAGAACGCGTTCACATAGCGGTGGATCCGATAGTCGCGCAGGGGCATCCCCGCTCCGGCGTGGCTCATGCCCACACCCTAGCCCCGGGGTCGTCGTGGTCCAGGGCGAGTCGCGCACGATCCTTCCCTCCGACAACAGGCGAGGATGGGGCCATGCTCATCGTCTTGGCAGGGTTGCCCGCGTCGGGGAAGAGCGCCATCGCGGTGCGGCTCGCCACCGAGCTCCGCTGCGCGATCCTGTCGGTCGATCCCATCGAGGCCGCGCTGTGGCGGGCGGGCATCGACCGTGGCCAGCCGACCGGGCTGGCGGCCTACGTCGTGGCCGAGGATCTCGCGCGCGAGCAGCTCCGCATCGGTGCCGACGTCATCGTCGACGCCGTCAACGACGCCGAACTCGCGCGGCAGCAGTGGCGATCACTGGCCGCCGAGCAGCGGGTCGCGATCGCGTTCGTCGAGGTGATCTGCTCGGACCCGGAGGAGCATCGCCGCCGCCTCGAGACTCGGCGAAGGCCGCTGGCGGGATTCGCGGAGCCCACCTGGGACGCGGTCCGCGCGCGATCCGTCGGCTTCGACGGCTGGACCGATGCGCGGCTGACGATCGACTCGATGCTGTCGCTCGACGAGAACCTGCCGCTCACGCTCGGGTACCTGCGTCGGGTCAGGGAGGGCTGAGAGGCGTCGACGGATGCAAGGGATGCCGGGCGACACCCGGCATCCGTGGCGCGGTGCTCGGCGTGTCGGGCGCGAACTCTTGCATCCGCGAACGGGGGCGAACATGCGGACGGACCGGGCGCGCCCTCAGCAGCGCCCGGCCCGTCCGGGTCTCTCAGGGGCGACGGTCGCCGAAGACCTCCTTCTCCATGGCGTCGTAGCCCTCGCGCTGCGGGTCGCGGTGCAGGCCGCCCGAGAGCGCGTACTCCTCCTCGGGAGAGAGGATGAGGCGCTTGCGCCCGTAGAGCGCGAACCCGATGAAGATCACGACGTAGACGACGATGATCGCGACGATGGCGAGCAGGAACGTCGGGTTGAACAGCAGCCCGACGAAGACGATCGCCGCGATGATCGCGGCCGAGTATGCCCCGAAGAGACCCCACGGGCTCTTGTAGGGGCGCTCGGCGTTCGGGAACTTCTTGCGCAGGATGATGAACGACACCATCTGCAGGAAGTACGCGAGCACCGCGCCCCACACGGCGATGTTCAGCACGATCGCACCGGCCGGGCTCGTGTCGCCGCCGGCGGCCTGCAGGATGACGAGCGCGATGAAGCCGAGCACCGCACCGAAGGTGAGTGCGACCCACGGCGTCTGACGCTTGCCGGTGAGCGAGAGCCACCGCGGGTAGTAGCCCGCCCGCGACAGCGAGTACATGTTGCGCCCGTAGGCGAACATGATGCCCATCAGCGAGGCGAGCAGGCCGATCAGGGCGAGCAGGGAAAGGATCGCCGCGGCCTGCGGCGGCAGGAACGCCTTGAACCCGTCGAGGAGCGGCTCCACCGAGGTGCCGGTCGCTTCCGCACCCAGCACGCCGGTGTTGAGGAACAGGACGATCAGGCCGGTGACGATGAGGGTGCCGCGAGCCCACAGTCCCGCGCGCGGGATGTCGCGGGCCGGATCGTGCGACTCCTCCGCAGCGAGCGGCAGCTCCTCGATGCCGAGGAAGAACCACATCGCGAAGGGCAGGGCGAACAGGATCGCGCCGATGCCCTCGGGCAGGAACGTCGATGCGCCGAACGCGTCGGGGTTCGGGGCCATGTCCCAGAGCGACGCCCACGAGAAGGCGCCCGAGGCGAGGGCCATGACGCCGAACACGACGATGATCCCGATGGAGATGATCGACACGATGATCGCGAACCGGAACGAGACCGCGGCACCGGCCGCGTTGAGCCCGATGAACAGCACGTACAGCACGACCCACCAGAGCCACGCGGGCAGGCTGATCCCGGTCAGCAGCTCGAGCGCCTGATTCGCATACGAGCCCGAGAAGTACACGACGACCGCGGTCGTCGCGACGTACTCGATCGTCTCGGCGAGGCCCGTCGCGAGCCCTCCCCAGGGCCCCATCGCCGAGCGCGAGAACGAGTACGCCCCGCCGGTGTGCGGCATGGCCGCGGCCATCTCGCCGATGGAGAAGGTGAGGCCGTAGTACATGAGCACGAGTACGGCGAAGGCGATGAGCATGCCGCCGAACCCGGCGAAGTCGATGCCGAAGTTCCAGCCCGAGAAGTCCCCCGAGATGACGGCGGCGACAGCGAGGCCCCAGAGTCCCCAGACTCCGGCCGAGCGCTTGAGCGTGCGTTTCTCGAAGTGGCCGTCCTCGGCTCGGGCGTAGCGGACGCCGCCGGTACGGGGGGGAGTGGTGCTCGGATTCGTCATGAGACCTCCTGGCTGCGGTCGGCGCGGTGGGCGCCGTCGGGTGGGCGCGCTGGCTCACGCCTTGCGGAAGAGTGTGGCGTCTATTGGTATGCCCTGTCTACCTTTGCCATGTAGCGTTCTTGTGACAGACCCGACCCCCGCACGACGGAAGGACGACGGATGCCTGGAAACCTGTCAGTGGACGACCTCGCCGCAGCGATCGCGGCCGACGAGATCGACACGGTGATCGTCGCCTTCCCCGACGCCCAGGGACGCCTCGTCGGCAAGCGCGTCGCGGGCCGGTTCTGGCTCGACGAGGTCGCCGGTCACGGCGCGGAGGTGTGCGACTACCTGCTGTCGGTCGACGTCGACGTGAACACGATCGACGGCTACGAGATGTCGGGCTGGGACAAGGGCTACGGCGACCTCGTGCTGCGTCCCGACATGGCCACGCTCCGCCGCATCCCCTGGCAGCCGGCGACCGCGCTCCTCATGGCCGACCTCGAGTACGTGCGCGGCGGCGCCGTGGTGCAGTCGCCGCGCGGCATCCTGAACGCGCAGCGGCAGCGCCTCGCCGACCGCGGCCTCGTCGCCTACTCGGGCACGGAGCTCGAGTTCATCGTCTTCGACGACTCGTTCCGGGATGCCTGGGCCAAGCGCTACGTCGGACTCCAGGCATCCACCGACTACAACGTCGACTACAACCTGCTCGCGACCACCCGGCTGGAACCCCTGCTGCGCGACATCCGCCGTGGCATGGAGGGCGCGGGCCTGTACTGCGAGGGCGTGAAGGGCGAGTGCCACGACGGCCAGCAGGAGATCGCGTTCCGCTTCGCCGAGGTGCTCGAGACCGCCGACCAGCACACGATCTACAAGAACGGCGCCAAGGAGATCGCCGACGCGCACGGCAAGTCGCTGACGTTCATGGCGAAGTTCGACCAGCGCGAGGGCAACAGCTGCCACATCCACCTCTCCGTCCGCGGCGAGGACGGCGAGGCGGTCATGGCCGGCGACGGCGAGTACGGGTTCAGTCCGCTCATGGAGCACTGGATCGCCGGCATCCTCGCGACACTGAAGGAGTTCACGCTGCTCTACGCGCCGACGATCAACTCGTACAAGCGGTTCGCGAAGGGCTCGTTCGCCCCGACCGGCATCGCGTGGGGCGTCGACAACCGCACGTGCGCGCTGCGCGTCGTCGGAAAGGGGTCGTCGCTGCGCGTGGAGAACCGCGTGCCGGGCGGCGACGTGAACCCCTACCTCGCGATCTCGGCGATCATCGCGGGCGGCCTGCACGGCATCGAGCACGAGCTGCCGCTGCCCGCACCGCTCACCGGCAACGCCTACGACTCCGACGTCGATCACCTGCCGACGACGCTCCGCGAGGCGGCGGACCTCTTCGAGAAGTCCGAGATCGCGCGCGCTGCGTTCGGTGAGGACGTCGTCGCCCACTACCTGCACCAGGCACGTGTCGAGGTCCTCGCCTACGACGCCGCCGTGACCGACTGGGAGCGCATCCGTGGCTTCGAGCGTCTCTGATCCCGCGGGCGACCGCCGCCCCGTCATCGGACTCACCACCTACCTCGAGCGGGCGGTGCAGGGCGTCTGGGACGTCCGCGCGAGCTTCCTGCCGCAGCAGTACTTCGACGCGGTGACCGCATCGGGCGGCGTCGCCGTGCTGCTGCCGCCGCAGCCGTCCGCGAAGGCTGCGGCCGAGGTCGTCCTCGACGGACTCGACGGGCTCATCCTCACCGGCGGCCTCGACGTGCAGCCCGAGCTGTACGGTGCGCCCCGGAATCCGCTCACGGATCCTGCCCGCGCGGACCGCGACGAGTGGGAGCTCGCCCTGCTCGCCGGAGCGCGGGAGCGCGGCATCCCGGTCTTCGGCATCTGCCGCGGCCTGCAGCTCATCAACGTCGCCTACGGCGGCACGCTGCACCAGCACCTGCCCGAAGCGCTCGGCACCGAGCGCTACAAGATCGGCGGCGGCGTCTTCGCCGAGAACACGGTCGAGGTGGATGCCGACACGAAGCTCGCGGGCCTCATCGGCGCCGGTCCGTACGGCGTCCACAGCTACCACCACCAGGGCGTCGACCGCCTCGGCGAGGGGCTCGTCGTGACCGCGCGCACCGACGACGGCCTCGTGCAGGCGTTCGAGACGCCCGGCGACGACTACCTCGTGGCGGTGCAGTGGCACCCCGAGGAGAACTCCGCCGACCGGCGACTCTTCCTCGGCCTGGTTGCCGCCGCCGACGCCTACGCCGTCGCGCACCGGGGGGTCACCGCGTGAGCTCCTTCACCGTCCTGAACCCCGCCACCGGCGCTGCCGTCCGTGACGTCGCGCTCGCGTCGGTCGATGAGACGGATGCCGCGATCGCCCGCGCCGTCCGCGCGCAGCGCGCATGGGCCGAGCTCGCCCCCGTCGCCCGCGCCGACGCCCTGCGGGACTTCGCACGCGTCGTCGAGGACCACGTCGAGGAGCTCGCCCAGCTCGAGGTGCTCGAGGCGGGGCATCCGATCTCGTCCGCCCGGTGGGAGGCCTCGCACGTCGCGCAGGTGCTCAACTACTACGCCGGCGCGCCGGAACGACTGATCGGCAGCCAGATCCCGGTCGCCGGCGGACTCGACGTGACCTACCACGAGCCGTACGGGGTCGTCGGGATCATCGTGCCGTGGAACTTCCCCATGACGATCGCGGCATGGGGGTTCGCGCCGGCACTCGCCGCCGGCAACGCCGTCGTGCTGAAGCCCGCCGAGATGACCCCGCTGACCGCGATGCGCCTCGGCGACCTCGCGCTCGAGGCGGGGCTCCCGGACGGCGTCTTCGCCGTCATCCCGGGTGCGGGTCCCGTCGTCGGCGAGCGGTTCGTGACGCACCCCGATGTCCGGAAGGTCGTCTTCACCGGGTCGACCCGCGTCGGGACCGAGGTCGCCGCGGGCTGCGCGCGCGAGCTCAAGCCCGTGACGCTCGAGCTCGGCGGCAAGAGCGCCAACATCGTGTTCGCCGACGCCGACCTCGAGGCGGCCGCCGCGGCCGTCCCCGGGTCGGTGTTCGACAACGCCGGACAGGACTGCTGCGCCCGCAGCCGGCTGCTCGTCGAGCGCTCGGTGTCCGACCGGTTCCTCGAGCTCGTCGAGCCGGCCGTCGCCGCGTGGCGCGTCGGCGACCCGAACGACGAGTCGACCGAGATGGGTCCGCTCATCTCCGCCGGTCAGCGCGACCGCGTCGCCGGGTATGTCGACGGGGCCGACGTCGCGTTCCGCGGTTCCGCGCCCGACGGCGACGGGTTCTGGTTCGCGCCGACCGTCGTGCTCGCCGGCCGCGGCGACCGCATCGCGACCGAGGAGGTCTTCGGGCCCGTCGTCGCGGTGCTGCCGTTCGACGACGAGGCCGATGCGGTCTCGCTCGCCAACGACACCGTCTACGGGCTCGCGGGCTCGATCTGGACGAGCGACCTGGGCCGCGGCATCCGTGTCTCCCGAGGCGTGCAGAGCGGGGTGCTGTCAGTCAACTCGCACTCGTCGGTCCGCTACACGACCCCGTTCGGCGGCATGAAGGCCTCGGGCCTCGGCCGCGAACTCGGACCCGACGCGGCCGAGCACTTCACCCAGACCAAGAACGTCTTCTACGCCACCTCCTGACCCGGAAGGACCTCCCAGAATGGACCTCACCCAGCGCCTGCGCGACCGCGTCGCCATCATCACCGGCGGTGCCAGCGGCATCGGTCTCGCGACCGCGCGGCGGTTCGCCGCCGAGGGGGCCCGCGTCGTCATCGCCGACCTCGACCCCGAGACCGGCCAGAAGGCCGCCGACGAGGTGGGCGGCGTCTTCCGCCAGGTGAACGTCGCAGACCAGACATCCGTCGACGCGCTCTTCGACGGGGTCGCAGCAGACCTCGGCTCGGTCGACATCGCGTTCAACAACGCCGGCATCTCGCCCGCCGACGACGACTCGATCGAGACGACCGAGCTGCCCGCGTGGGACAAGGTGCAGGACGTCAACCTCAAGAGCGTCTACCTCTGCTCGCGCGCGGCCCTGCGTCACATGGTGCCGGCGGGCAAGGGCTCGATCATCAACACGGCGTCGTTCGTCGCGCTGCTCGGCTCGGCGACGTCGCAGATCTCGTACACCGCGTCGAAGGGCGGTGTGCTCGCGATGACCCGCGAGCTCGGCGTCCAGTTCGCCCGGCAGGGCATCCGCGTCAACGCCCTCTGCCCGGGACCGGTCAACACGCCCCTGCTGCGGGAACTCTTCGCGAAGGACCCCGAGCGCGCCCAGCGCCGCCTGGTGCACGTGCCGATGGGCCGCTTCGCCGAACCCGAGGAGATGGCGGCCGCCGTCGCGTTCCTCGCCTCGGACGACTCCTCGTTCATCACCGCGAACGCGTTCGTCGTCGACGGCGGCATCACCAACGCCTACGTGACGCCGCTGTGACCCGCGCCGCGTCGTCGCCCGATCTCGGCCGCACCGTCTACCGGCCGGTGCGCGGCGGCAACGCGCTCGAAGACACCGTCGCGCGGCTCGTGCAGACCGTACGGCTCGGCGTCGTCGCGCCGGGGGAGTCGCTCCCCTCGGAGCGCGACCTCGCCGAACGGTACGGCGTCAGCCGCGACACCGTTCGGCAGGCGATCGGCGAGCTCGCCGACGCCGGGTACGTCGAGCGGCGGCGCGGCCGGTACGGCGGCACGTTCGTCGCCGATCCGCTGCCGGTGCCCGCGGGGCCGGTCGACGCGGCGGAGCTCGACGACGTCCTCGGGCTCCGGCGGGTCCTCGAGGCCGGCGCCGCCCGCGCGGCGGCGTCTCGCGAGCTGACGGATGCCGCCCGCACCCAGCTCGACGAACGCCACCGCGCGACCGCGGGCGCCGAGGAGGCAGACTACCGCCGACTCGACTCGCTGCTGCACCTCGCGATCGCGGAGGCCAGCGGCATCCCCTCACTCCTGCCGCTCGTCGTCGAGAACCGGGCGCGGGTGAACGCCTGGCTCGACACGTTCCCGCTCCTGCCGCGCAACATCGAGCACTCCGACGCGCAGCACGAGCGCATCGTGGCGTCGATCCTCGCAGGGCAGGCGGATGCCGCCGAGGCCGCCGTCCTCGACCACCTCGCCGGTTCAGAGGCGCTGCTGCGCGGCTTCCTCATCTGACGCGCGACCGCTGCGGCACGCACGGATTGCAGTGGATGCCGGGCGACACCCCGCGTCCCGGGGCCGGTCATCGGCGTGTCGCGCGGGATCCATTGCAATCGCGCACGGGATCAGACCGGCGCGACGTCGACCTGGACGCGGAGGGTCGAGGTCTTCGCCTCGGTGAAGATGATGCCCTTCACCGGTGAGACGTCGCCGTAGTCTCGACCCCACGCGACCGTGACGTACCGATCGTTCGCCCACTGGTCGTTCGTCGGGTCGATCGCGAGCCACTGGTCGGTGCCCGGCAGCCAGACGGCGAGCCAGGCGTGCGACGCGTCGGCGCCGAACACCCGCTCCTTGCCGGGCGGCGGCTGCGTCGCTAGGTATCCCGACACGTACCGGGCGGCGACGCCGTGGCTGCGAAGGCACGCGAGCGCGACGTGGGCGAAGTCCTGGCACACCCCGGCCCGCTTCCCCATGGCATCGGCGACCGTGCTGGTGACCGTCGTCGCAGTCTTGTCGTAGTCGAAGTCGCGGAAGATGCGGTGCATGAGGTCGGTCGCGGCCTCGCCGATCGCGCGCCCCGGCGTCAGCGACTCCGCGGCGTAGGCGAGCGCGGCCGGCACGTGCTCGGCCCGCGCCGATTCGAGGGCGAATTCGGTCGCCTCGACGGCGCCGGCCAGGTCGGGATGCCGCAGCGGCCGCGCCAGCTCCCAGGGCTGCGCGAGCGCGTCCGGGTCGTACGTCGGGGTCTCGATCGTGACCTCGCTCGACGCCTCGATGGTGAGCGCTTCGTGCGGCTCGGTCACGTGGAAGTAGGTCGACGAGTTGCCGAACCAGTCCAGCCGGGGACCGAGATCTCCCGGCACGGGCTCGACCGTGACGTCCGAGGCCGACACCCGCTGCCACGGCAGCTCGCGCGGGCGCAGATGGAACTGCCCGATGCTGTCCTGCACGGCGTCGCTGTAGCTGTACGCGGTGCGGTGCCACACGCGGTAGGTGGTCATGCGCGGGCCCCCGTCAGCTCGATGAGCGACAGCTCCGACAGCGAGACCGCCGGCGGTCCCGCCTCGAAGTGGAGGTGGCCGATGGCATCCGACAGCTGCTCCAGCTGCGCCGTGACCCCTGCCAGCGCATCGGTCAGCACGGCGCGACGCCCGTCCGTCACGGCCGTCACCTCGAGGACGTCGATGCTGCCGAGCTCGGTCTCGAGCTCGTCGAGCAGACGCTCGGCCCGCGACGAGCCCGTCGAGGCCGGCATCGCGCCGAGGTGCTCGCGGAGCGTCGCGAGCGAGTAGGCGAGCGAGCGGGGGTTGCCGCGGTCGAGCAGCAGCAGCTCGGCGACGTCGGCCGCCCGCATCGCGCCGCGGTAGCGCCTGCGGTGGGTGACGACGCTCTCGGCCGACAGCAGCAGCGACTCGAGCACCTCGCGTTCGGTGCGCGGCCCGCGGCCGGCCGTCAATGCGGACGACAGCAGGGTCGTCAGCTGCAGGCCGCGCTCGAGGTATCGTCCGGCCTCCATCATGTGCCAGCCGGGGTCGCGGATCATGTTGGCCGTGACGCCGTAGAGCGACAGCATCGAGGCGAGCATGCGTCCCGCCGACTCGGCGGTGCGATGCGGATGCGGGGCGCTTCGCAGCGCTCGCACGGCGCGGTCGATGTTCGAGAACACGCGCCACGTGTCGCCCGACAGCTGGTCGCGGACGCCCTCCATCGCGTCTCGCAGGCGCGCGATCGAATGCGCCGCGGAGCCGGGGCGCGACACGTCGAGCAGCAGCGAGCGGAACTCGGCCTCTGGGTCGGGCGACCGCGTCCCTGCGAGGGCGTGCAGCGCGGTGAGCAGCACGCGCACGCTCTCCGCCGCTCGGGCCGCACTGTGCGCGCCGGGCTGATCGAGCGCGGCCTGCGTCGCGATGACGAGCCGCAGCAGGTCCTCGGCCCGCTCGGCGTAGCGCCCCGTCCAGAACAGGTCGGCGAGGGCGCGCGGAGCGAGCGTCGGGTCGGACCGCGTCGTCGGGAGGGCGGCGACGTCCGCGATGCCCTGGTCGGGGTCTGTCTCGTCCGCCTTCAGGACCCACACGTCCTTCGTCCGGGGAGTCGCGCCGGGCTGCGCGCGCACGGTCGCGAGACCGCCCACGAGCGGCCGGTACGTCGAGCCGAACCGGATCGCGAATGCCCGCAGGGTCACCGGCAGGGCGGCCGCGGCCGACCCGGCGGGTGCGGTGCCGGTGGCGGATGCCTGGGGCCGGGCATCCCAGACGGGCGCCTGCGACAGCGGCAGCTGCGCGACGGCGGCGTAGCGGTGCGGTTCGCGGTCGAGCCGGGCGCGCACGTCGGGGTCGGCCGGGTCGAGTCGCGTGCGCGGATCGTCGATGTGGCGCAGACCCACGGCGCCGTCACCGGCGAGCAGTCGCGGCAGCACCTCGTCGCGGCATGCCGGGTCGCCCAGCCACCACGCCGGCACCGAGGGCAGCCGCAGCTGTTCGCCGAGCAGCCGTTCGCAGACGGCGGGCAGGTACGGCAGGAGCGCGGGGTTCTCCAGTACGCCGGCGCCGAGCCCGTTGACGACGCGCACCCGCCCCCGGCGGACGGCCTCGGCGAGACCGGCCACGCCGAGCCGCGAGCCCGCGCGCAGTTCGAGCGGATCGCACCACTCGGCGTCGACGCGCCGCAGGATCACGTCGACCCGCTCCACCGGTGCCTTGCCCGGCCAGCCGGCCGGCTTCATCCACACCGCGCCGCCGCGGACGACGAGGTCGCTACCCTGAACGAGGGGGAAGCCGAGCGCGCTCGCGAGGAACGCCTGGTCGAATGCCGTCTCGGACAGGGGGCCGGGCGAGAGGACGACGATGCGAGGCGTCTCCGCCCCGTCGGGTGCCGCGGCGATGAGGGCGGCCCGGAGCGCGGCGAAGTACGGGTCCATCCGGTGGAGGGCGCCTTCGTCGAGCAGATCGGGGAGCACCTGCGAGATGACGCGCCGGTTCTCGGCCGCATACCCGAGCCCGGACGGCGCCTGCACGCGGTCGCCGAGCACATGCCATTCGCCGTCGGCATCCCGACCGAGGTCCACCGCCGACAGCAGCAGATCGGGCGGCGCCCCACCCTCCTGCCCCCGGGCCATCGCGCGGACGAACCCCGCGTGCCCGAGGACGACCGCGGCCGGGACGATGCGCTCGCGCAGCACCGTCTGGGGCCCGTACAGGTCGGCCAGGAGCGCGTTCAGCAGTTCGGCGCGCTGCGCCAGCCCCACTTCGAGGCGCGCCCAGCCGGCGGCATCCATGACGAAGGGCATCGGGTCGAGCTGCCACGGCTGCAGTTCCGAGCCCGCACGGGCGTACGAGACGCCGTCGTCGGCGAGGAAGCGGGAGATCTCGCCGTCGACACGGTCGAGTTCGTCACGGGTGAGCCCGAGGGCGAGGGATGCCAGGGCCTGCCACGCGGGGCGGAGAGTGCCGTCAGCATCGACGACCTCGTCATAGCGCGCCGAGGTGGACGCGAACGGCAGCGTCGGCTGCGACACAGCGGCGGCATAGTCGCGGAGCACGCTCACGGCGGTCCCCTCCCTCGGATCAGGCACGCTCCCGGCATCGCGCGCCCGCTGGGTCAAGAGTAGGGGCAGCGGCGAGATCGCCCGGACGGCTGCGCCGCCGGCAATACAGTGGAGGCATGACGGCATCCGAGGACGCGGAGTTCACCGTGCGCCCTGCGCGCACCTCGGACGTCCCCCGCATCCAGCGGCTGCTCGAGCCCTGGGTCGAACGCCGCATCCTGCTCGGCAAGGAGCGCGTCACCCTGTACGAAACGGTGCAGGAGTTCGTCGTCGCCGAGTCGGGCGACCGCCTCGTGGGCTGCGGCGCCCTCCACGTCATGTGGGAGGACCTGGGCGAGATCCGCACCCTCATCGTCGCCGACGACTGGCTGCACCGCGGTGTGGGCGGCGCGGTGGTCGACCTGCTCGAGCGGAACGCACGGGTCCTGGGGCTCAGCCGCCTCTTCTGCCTGACCTTCGAGGTGCCCTTCTTCTCGCGCCGCGGGTTCGAGGAGATCGGCGAGCAGGTCGTGGCGCCCGACGTGTACTCGCAGCTGCTGCGCAGCCCCGACGAGGGCGTCGCCGAGTTCCTCGACCTCGCGCACGTGAAGCCCAACACCCTGGGCAACACCCGCATGCTCAAGCAGTTGTAGGCGCGCCGGACCGGCGCCGGCGGAGGGCGCGCTTACCCTGGACGCGTGACCAGCCAGACCCCTCGCCGCCGGCCGTCGCCGGCCGTGTACCGACGGCGTCGGCTGGTCGCCGCGCTGCTCGCCCTCGTGGTGATCGGCGGCATCGTCGCACTCATCGTCTGGCAGCCGTGGCGGGCATGGGCCGCCGACGCGGCGACGGGATCGCAGGCGGCACCGACGGCATCCGCTTCGAGCGTCGTCGACGACGCGACTCCCGTACCTTCGAGCCCGGCTCCGAGCGAATCGGCGGCGAGCCCGTCCCCGACTCCGACCGAGACAGCGGAGGCGGAGGACGAGGACGCGCAGAACGCCGAACCGTGCACGACGGGCGACGTCACCGTGGCGGCCGTCGCGGACAAGGGCTCCTACGGAACGGGGGAGCTGCCGAACCTCTCGATCCGGCTCACCAACGACACCGAGATGCCGTGCGTCATCAACGTGGGCACCGCCGCGCAGACGTTCGAGATCACCAGCGGAAGCGACACATGGTGGCGGTCGACCGACTGCCAGAAAGAGCCGAGCGACCAGGTCGTGACGCTCGGGGCGGGGCAGACCGTCGCGAGTGCGGCGCCGATTGTGTGGGACCGCACCCGGTCGTCCGTCGACTCGTGCGACGGCGATCGCCAGAAGGCGCTGCCCGGCTGGTACAACCTCACGGTGTCGATCGGCGGGATCGAATCGGTCGAGCCGGCGCAGTTCACGCTGCGCTGAGCACCCGGCTCGCGCACACGTTTCTCTGAGAACTTTCTCATCTGCGAGAGGGTTGGAGGGGGTTACGCCGCGAGCGCAGGCGCGTAGCCTGGGTCTCAGCTCCCGGTGGCACACCCCCGTTGTCCCCAGCAGCGGAAGTTCCGTCGAACCCCAGAGACGGAACGCCTGGATCCCCCGGGCCACCGGTGAGCGATGGGCCCTCTCGACTTCTCCAGTCCCCAATGGGGAGTTCGAGGGGGCCCCCTGACGTTTCTGCGGGCATCCTCCCGCCGGCGACGCGCCGTTCTAGGCTGGTGGGATGGCCGGCAAGAAGCGCGACAAGAAGCCGCTGGAGTTCCGCAACACGCAGTTGGCGGATGCGCTCCAGACCAAGGACATGGCAGCACTCGCCTTCGCCCTGCGACACGGTCCCACCGTGGTCCCGCTCATGCGGCCGGGCCAGCGCGACGATCCGCGCGACTCCGGCGAGGTGTGGACGTATCGCGACCCGAACAGCGGCGACGTCGCACTGCTGCTGTTCAGCGACGCCGCCAACAAGCCGGCGACCCTGCCGCCGGGCGTCGGGCTGCAGTCGCCCGCGTGGCTCCGGGCGTTCCTCGGCGCGCACGGCGAGGAGATCACGACCGTCTTCTTCGACATCGCAGGGCCGCATCCGATGCAGGCGGCGCCGGCGGACATCATCGCGGCGCTCGACGCCTGACCGGCGGTCGCTCAGAAGTCGGGGCGGTCGTCCGCGCGCGGCCGATGGTGACGAGCGCGCTGCGCGAGGGCGTCACGGAGCGTGCCCGCCTGCGCGTCGATCACGGCCCGGTAGCCGAGGCGCGCAGCCTCCGCACGACGCTGGTCGTGCTGCGTGACGCGGCGGATCTCGCCGGAGAGACTCAACTCACCGATCGCAGCGAGCTTCTCGGGATTCGGGCGTTCCGACGCTGCGCTCGCAATCGCGAGGGCGATGGCGAGATCGGCAGCGGGCTCGGTCAGCCGGACGCCCCCGACGGTGGAGACGTAGACGTCCTGGTCGGACAGCGTGATGCCGGCTCGCTTCTCGAGGACGGCGAGCACCATCGCGACGCGGGCGCCGTCGACACCGCTGACGATCCGGCGGGGATTCGGGGCCGATGTGCGCAGGGTCAGGGCCTGCACCTCGACCGGCAGCGCGCGGCGGCCTTCGAGGGCGACCGTCACGCAGGTGCCCGGTTCGCTCGGACGGGTGCTGAGGAAGAGCGCGCTCGGATCTGGGACCTCGGCGATGCCGTCGCCGGCCATGTCGAAGCAGCCGACCTCGTCGGTAGCCCCGAAGCGGTTCTTCAGGGCCCGGACGAAGCGCAAGGACGTCTGCCGGTCGCCTTCGAAGTGGCACACGACATCGACGAGATGCTCGAGGATGCGGGGACCTGCGACCTGACCGTCCTTCGTGACGTGCCCGACGAGCACGACGGGCAGGTCGCGCTCCTTCGCGACGCGGATGAGGGTGGATGCCACCTCGCGCACCTGGCTCGGCTGCCCGGCCGCGCCGTCGATGAGGCCCGACGAGACGGTCTGCACCGAGTCGACGATGAGCAGGTCGGGCCGCACGTCGTCGACGTGCCCGAGGGTCGTGGCCAGGTCGGTCTCGCTCGCGAGGTAGAGCTCGTCATGCAGCGCGCCGGTGCGCTCGGCGCGCAGACGCACCTGGCTGAGCGACTCCTCAGCGCTGACGTAGAGGACGCGTCGCCCCGACCGTGCACTCTGCGCGGCGACCTCGAGCAGTAACGTCGACTTTCCGACACCGGGTTCGCCTGAGAGCAGGATCGCGGCGCCCGGGACGATGCCGCCGCCCAGCACCCGGTCGAACTCGCCGACGCCGCTCGATCGCCGCGGCGTCTCGCGCGTGTCGATCTCGGTGATCCGCCGCGCGCTGCGCGTCGGGGTGACCGGGGTGACGGATGCCGTGATGCCGGTCTGCGCGCCGGCTTCGACGACCGTGCCCCACTGCTGGCACTCACCGCAGCGCCCGACCCACTTGGCGGTCGTCCAGCCGCACTCGGTGCAGCGGAACGCCGCGGTGGGGGCGGGTCGTCGGGAAGCCATGCTCACAGGCTAACCGCGGCATCCGACATCGCCCGGTCCCTCCACAGCGCGGCGACGGGAGCCCTCTACCGCAGCGTCGCCGCGACCTCTTTCAACGCGTCCGCGGAGCGGTGGAAGAGCGCGAGCTCGTCGTCGGAGAACGACGTCTCGAGGATGGGGCGCGCGCCCGCGCTGCTGACCACCGACGGCACCGAGAGCGCGACCCCGTCGACGCCCTGGAAGTCGTGCAGCACGGTCGAGACCGGCATGACGGCGTGCTGGTCGCCGAGGATCGCCTCGACGATGCGCGCGCTCGACAGGCCGATCGCGTAGTTCGTCGCGCCCTTGCCCTGGATCACCTTGTAGGCCGCGTCGCGGACGTCGACCGCGATGCTGTCGAGCTCATCGACGGTGAACGCCGGCTGGCCGTCGAGGGGCTGCCAGTCGAGGATCGGGACGGTGCCGATCGTGGCCTTCGACCAGTGCGGGAACTCGGTGTCGCCGTGCTCGCCGACGATGTAGGCGTGCACGCTGGAGGTCGAGACGCCCGCGCGCTGCGCCAGCTTCCACCGGAGGCGCGAGGTGTCGAGGACCGTGCCCGAGGCGAAGATCCGCTCGGCGGGGAGGCCGGTGACCTCCTGGCCGATGACGGTCAGGACGTCGCACGGGTTCGTGACGATGACGAAGACGGCGTTCGGGGCCACCTCGAGCAGCTGCGGCAGCATCCGCCGAAGGATGTCGGCGTTCACCCCGGCGAGCTCGGTGCGGGTCTGCCCGGGGTTCTGCTTGGCGCCTGCCGTGATGACGACGACGTGCGAGCCGGCTGCGACCGAGACGTCGGACCCGCCGGTGATGTCGCTCGATCCCGTGAACTGCGCGCCGTGGGCGAGGTCGAGGACTTCGGCTTCGACCTTCTCGGTGGCGATGTCGTACAGCGCGACGTGTCGCGCCGAGCCGCGGATGAGGGCCGCGTAGGCGACGCTCGATCCGACGGCGCCCGCGCCGACGACGGTCAGTTTCGAGTTCTCGATGACGCTCATACCGTCAGTGTGTCAGTGCCGGTGATGAGGCGGCCAGGAGTGCGGGCCGGGAATATCACTCGTCCGTCACGCGGGACGGATTGCGGATGCCGACGAGCGCCACGACGGCGCCGGCCGCCATCAGCGCCGCGGTGACGAGCGCGGCGCGGTGGAAGCCCTCGAGGTCGAGCGACCCGCCGACGATCGTCGCGAGGACGGCGATGACCACCAGCCCCGCGATGCGCGAGACGGCGTTGTTCGTCGCCGAGGCGATGCCCGACCGCTCGCCGCCGATGGCGCCCAGGATCGCCGCGGTGAGCGGCGAGACGGTGAAGGCGAGGCCGAGGCCGAACACGAAGAGGCCGGGCAGCACCTGCGTCCAGTAGTCGAAGTCCTCGCGGACCGTGAGCAGGAGGAGCGCCCCGCCCGCCATGACCAGCGGCCCCGCGGTCATGAACAGGCGGGGGCCGAGGCGGGCCGACAGGCCGCCCGCCCACGAGCTGAGCGCGAACAGCAGCACCGTCGCGGGGAGGCTCGCGAGACCGGCCAGGGTCGCGGACAGGCCGGCGCCCTGCTGCAGGTACACGCCCACGACGAAGCCGTTCAGCGACAGTGCCGCGTAGACGAAGAAGGTGGAGAGGTTGCCGGTCCAGAAGTTCCGGACCGTGAAGATGTCGAGCGGGAGGATGGGCGAGGACGCGGTCCGCTGGCGGAGGAGGAAGGCGCCGAACAGCGCGGCGCCGCCGACCAGGGGCATCCAGATCAGTCGGTTGGACCACCCCAGGTTCGGCTGCTCGATGAGGGCGAAGACGATGCCGGCGAGGCCGAGCGTGCACAGCAGGGCGCTGAGGACGTCGATGCGGGCATCGGGCCGGCGGTGATCGTCGATGCGCAGCCGGGCGAGCAGGACGAAGGTGATCGCGATCGGGATGACGTTGACGAGGAACGCGAAGCGCCACGACAGGGTGTCGACGAACACGCCGCCCAGGAGCGGGCCGGCGAGGGTCGCGGCCGTCGTCCACGCCGTCCACTGGCCGATGGCCTTGGACTGCGCCGGACCGTTCAGCTGCGAGGTGATCAGCGCGAGCGAGCTGGGCACGAGGAAGGCGCCGGCAGCGCCCTGCACCGCACGGGCGATGATCAGGGTCACCGGGTCGGGGGCGAGCCCGACGGCGAGGGATGCCACGCCGAACCCGATCAGTCCGATCCGCAGCACGAGCAGCCGGCCGAAGGCGTCGCTGACCGATCCGGCGAAGAGGATGAGCGCGCTGAGGGTCAGCAGGTAGGCGTCGACCGTCCACTGCTGCGTCGCGAGACCGCCGCCGAGCTCATCGCTCATCGCCGGCAGTGCGACGTTCACGACGGTGCCGTCGAGGAACGCGACGGCCGAGGCGAGCGCGGTGACGGCGACGATGAGCCCTGCCTGCGGATTCGTCGCGGGTGCGCTCACCAGATCACCGTACGCCCGAGCGAGGACGCTGCGGCAGGTCTGGCCCGTGTCGGCGGGGCGGCGTAGCCTTCGCGGCAAGGTCACGAAGGAGTCGCCATGCCCACGTCCCTCCCTCCCGTCGTCGACGCCGCCACGTGGCAGCGTGAGCTCGACGAGCTCCGCATCCGCGAGAAGGCCGCCACCCGCGAGCTCGATGCCGTCGCCGCCCAGCGTCGCCGGCTGCCGATGGTGGAGATGCCGGAGTACACGCTCGACGGACCGGACGGCCCGGTGCGGCTGGTCGACGTCTTCGAGGGGAGGTCGCAGCTCATCGTCTACAACCACATGTGGACGACGGGCAACACCTGGCAGTGCCCCGGCTGCACCGGTTGGACCTCGCAGTTCACGAGGCTCGACTTCCTCGACGAGTACGACGCGCGGTTCGTGATCGTCACGCAGGGCGAGATCGCCGAGGCCCTCGCCTACAAAGAGCGCGTCGGCAATCGGATGGACTGGTATTCGACCGCCCACACCTCCTTCGGGGCCGACATGGGCGCGCCGCCGGACGCCGGGTTCGCGGTCAACGTCTTCCTGCGCGACGGTGACCGGGTGTTCCGCACGTGGCACACCGACGGACGCGGCACCGAGCAGCTGGGGCACCTGCACGGGCTGATCGACGTGTTGCCGTGGGGTCGACAGGAGGACTGGCAGGACGTGCCCGAGGGATGGCCGCAGCGCGGGACCTACGACCACGGCATCTCGTCGAAGGAGATCGGGCGCCTGTACGGTGCCGGCGCCTGAGCGGCGGGGTCGGAGCGCGGGGGTTTGAGCGGCGGGGTTCGAGCGCCGGGGTCACACGAGCCGGGCGAGCGGCCCGTCGGGGAGGGCGATCCAGCCTTCCCGGCGGGCGCGTGCGCGCGCGTCCTCCGGGATCGGATGCGTCGCGCCGACGGCGTGCGCGCGGGCGACGCAGGCCGCGACCGCCGCGTCGAGAGCATCGTCGGATGCCTCCATGAGCGCACGCTGCGCGGTGTCGACCCGCAGCCAGCCGGCGTGGTCGAGGAGGTTCGCCGTCGCGCGGACGCGGGCTGCGGCATCCGTCTTGTATCCCGTGACGTCGACGCCCCAGAGGCGGAGGGACGCCGCGGGGTAGACCTCGACGAGGTGGCCGGTGAGCCCTGAGCGGTCGACGGTGTCGCCGGCGGCGCCGAACGCGGCGAGCAGGTCGGCGCAGCGCATGGCGGTGAGGCCGAGCCGGTCGGTCGACACGCTGAGGGGCAGGCGCCCGGTGAGGGTCTGCACGGCGCGGTCGGTGTCGCGGTAGGCCAGGCGCCGGCGTCCGTCGAGGCCGCGGTGATCCGGATGCGGTGCGTCGCCGCGCGCGTTCGCCGTGACGTAGGCGACGAATTCGTCGGGCCAGCCGAAGGCGCAGTCGACGCCGACCCGAGCCGAGTCGCGCGAGAGCCGGACGATCGTGTCGTCGTCCGCGCCCAGCTGCAGGTGCTCGAGCTCCGCGTGGTCGCCGCGCCAGGCGATCACGGCCAGCGCGGTGCGCGCAGGCTGGGCGGCGAGGTCCACTCCGGTGGTGATCACCCGACGACGCTAGCCGGTCGGCGTCGAGTCGCCGCGAACTGTCGTTCTGGGCGTCCGCAGGCGACGATTCGCGTCGGCTCGAGGCCGGAAACGGGTGTGGTTCGCGGCATCCGCTCTCGTGTCGTAAGCTGGACGACGGTGACGTGTCCGAGCGGCCGAAGGTGCAACTCTCGAAAAGTTGTGTAGGGTAACCCCCTACCGTGGGTTCAAATCCCACCGTCACCGCCACAGAAACCCCCGCTGATGCGGGGGTTTCTTCGTTCCCCGGGCGTACCTGGTGAGCGCCTGCCGAGCCGACCCGAACTGTCGCTTCAGAGGCGGCGGAGCGACAGGTCGCGTCGGCTCGAGGAGACGTCGGGCGATGCCCCGCGCGGGAAGAGCACCAGGGTCAGCACCGTGCCGGCGGCCGCGCCGAGGCATTGGGCGAGGAAGAAGGCGACAGCCGAGGCGGGCGCGATGCCGGAGAGGGTGTCGGTGAACACCCGGCCGAGGGTGACCGCGGGGTTCGCGAACGACGTCGAGCTGGTGAACCAATAGGCGGCGCCGATGTATGCGCCGACGGCGGCGGCGATCACCGCGGTCGCCGCGCGCGTCCGCACGAGGCCCGTGACCAGCAGCACGAGTCCGGCCGTCGCCACGACTTCGGCGAGGAGGGTCGCCGGCTCGGCACGCGGGGCCGACGACAGTGCGAAGGGCTCCGCGAACATGGCGCCGGCGAGGAGGGCGCCGCCGACCGCACCCGCGAGCTGTGCGGCCACGTACGCGAGCGCCTCGCCGACCCGCGCGCGTCGCAGCACAGTATCCGCTGCGGTCACCGCCGGGTTCAGGTGCGCGCCCGACACCGGGGCGAGCAGCACGATGATCGCGAAGAGGCCGAGCGCGGTCGCGATGGAGTTCTCGAGCAGACGGAGCCCGGCGTCGGCCGACAGTCGCTCAGCGGCGATGCCCGAGCCGACCACCACCGCGACGAGCAGCCCCGTGCCGAGCGCCTCGGCGACGGCGCGCCGCCACAGCGGCGCGGTCACGGGGTCAGGTCGGCGATGAGCGATTCGACGCGACCGCGGATGTCGTCGCGGATGCGGCGGACGTCGTCGATGCCCCGACCGGCCGGGTCATCCAGCTCCCAGTCCTCGTAGCGCTTCCCGGGGAAGATCGGGCAGGCGTCGCCGCATCCCATCGTGATCACGACGTCCGACTCGCGGACCGCGTCGACGGTCAGCAGCTTCGGGGTGTTCGCGGCGATGTCGATGCCCTCCTCCGCCATCGCGTCGATCGCGACCGGATTGATCCGGTCCTTCGGCTCCGAGCCGGCCGACAGCACCTCGATGCGGTCGCCGGCGAGGTGCTGCAGGTAGCCGGCGGCCATCTGCGAGCGGCCCGCGTTGTGGACGCAGACGAAGAGGACGGTGGGGTTCGCGGTCATGGGAGGTCGCTTCCGTTTCGGGTGGATCGGCGTTCGATGAGGAGGGTGTCGCGCCACTGACCGGCGTGGGCGCCGAGCGTGGAGCGGGCGATGCGTTCGCGCCGGCCGACGGTGCGGAATCCGGCGCCCGCGTGCAGGTGGAGGCTCGCCGTGTTCTCGGGGAAGACGCTCGCCTGGATCGTCCAGTACCCGGCCGCCTCGGCTGCGTCGATGAACGCATCGAGCAGCGCGCGTCCCACACCCCGGCCCGTGTCGGCGGGGTCGACGTAGACGGAGTGCTCGATGACCCCCCGGTACACGTCGCGGGCGGATACGCGGGATGCCGCCACCCACCCCACGACGCGGTCATCGGCATCGACGGCGACCAGGCGCGCGTCCGGCACCTTGCCCGCGTCGAACGCCTCCCAGGTCGGCGTGGACGTCTCGAAGGTCGCCTCGCCGCCGGCGATCCCCGTCGCGAGGATGCGCTCGACGGCGGGCCAGTCGGCGGCTGTCATCGGTCGGACGCGCGCCATCAGCAGCATCCCCCGGCACCCGTCGAGCAGACCCCGGTCGCGGGCAGCGTGAGCTCGACCTGCGTCGCAGCGCGCATGTCGCCGTCGATCCAGGCGACGACCGACCGCACCTGCTCGTATCCGGTCGCGAGGAGGAACGTCGGTGCGCGGCCGTAGGACTTCATGCCGACGATGAAGAAGCCGTGTTCGGGATGCCGCAGCTCGTCGAACCCGTGCGGTTCGACGGTGCCGCAGGAGTGGACGTTGGGGTCGATGAGCGGCGCGAGTCGCACGGGGGCCTCGACGATGTCGTCGAGCCCGAGCCGGATCTCGCGCAGCATCGACAGATCGGGCCGGAAGCCGGTCGCGCCGACCACGAGGTCGGTGTCGTGGACGGATGCCGCGCCCCGCCGCATCCCGCTCAGCCGGACGCCGTCGCCGCGGAGTTCCGCCGTCGTGATCTCGAATGAGTCGATCTTCTCGATAGCCCCGCTCGCGACCAGGGCGTCGAGCCGCGAGCCGAGGCGCGCCCGGTCGCCGAGCTCGTCCTCGGTGGAGGAGGACACGCGCATCGCGGACGCAGTGCGGATGAGCCAGGTGATCCGGGTGCCGGGTGCGGACTCGGCGAGCGTCGCGAGGGCGAGGAGCGTGTTCGCCGCGGAGTGCCCCGCGCCGACGACGGTCGTGTGGCGACCTGCGAAGCGCGCCCGGTCGCCGCCCAGTACGTCGGGCAGCGGGTGGACCAGCCGGTCGCCGAGATCCGCGGCGCCGAGGGGGTCGAGCCCGGTCGAGCCCAGCGGGTTCGGGGAGTTGTACGTGCCTGAGGCGTCGATGACGGCGCGGGCGGTGAGTTCGTCGATCCCGTCGGTGGTCGCGTACCGGACGACGAACGGCGTCGTGTCCCGACTCGCGCTGCGGGTGCGGTCCATGCCCTCGCGGGCGACGGCGACGACCCGCGCCCCGTAGCGGATGCGGGAGCGCAGCGGCTCGAGCTCGGCGAGCGGCTGCACGTACTCGTCGACCAGCTCGCGCCCGGTCGGTGCGGCATCCGCGTCGGGCTCGATCCACTCCGAGGCCTCGAGCAGTCGGCGCGATGCGGGATCGACGAGATGCCGCCACGGCGAGAAGAGGCGGATGTGGCCCCACCGGCGGACGGCGGCCGCAGGTTCGTCGCCGCTTTCGAGGACGATCACGTCGATGCCGCGCTCGATGAGGGTGGCGGCCGCGGCGAGTCCGATCGGGCCGGCACCGATGACGACGACGGGGAGGGCGTCGAGTCGGGGCGCGGTGGCCGCGCGGGGCGTCAGGTCGAGCAGCGTCATCCGGTCCTCCGATATCGATGGATGTCGATGGAAAGTATGCGCGGATCTATCGATGGCTGTCAATATCGATTAGCATCGATGCATGGTGACGATGCTTCCCGTGATCTCGAGCGCTCCGATCGACGCGGCGGCATGCTGCGCGCCGCTCGTGAAGGAGCCGATCAGCCAGACCGAGGCGGAGCGCCTGGCCGCGACGATGAAGGCCCTCGCCGATCCCGCGCGCCTGCGGCTGCTGTCGATCGTCGCCTCGTCCGCCGATCAGGAAGCCTGCGTCTGCGACCTGATCGAGCCGATCGGTCTCTCGCAGCCGACCGTGTCGCACCACTTGAGGGTCCTGACCGAGGCCGGTTTCCTCTCCCGCTCCAAGCGCGGCACGTGGGCCTACTACCGGCTGCAGCCCGCCGCCCTCGTCGGCGTCGCCGACTTCCTCACCGTCTGAGCCGCGTCGGGTCGGCGCCGTAGCGGCCCACTATCGCGTCGGGAAACTGCGCACCACCCCTTCCGGCCGACTCGGGCGAATCCGTAGCGTGGAGGCATGGCGCGCGACGAGGATCGGCCGGAGGACCTCTACACCGGCCCCATCGACCTGTCCGGACTGACCTCCGACGAAGAGAGCGACCTCGGGATGCCCGAGATCAGCTATGACGAGCAGCGGTACCCGGCGCGCCCGCGGCGGCTGCGTCCTCGCGACAACCTGCGCGGCAGCAGCGTGCGACGCATCCGCACCGACCCGCGCACCGCGAACGGGACGAACCCGTCGTACGTCGAGTGGTTGGTGCGGCAGTCGATGCTGAAGGATGCCGACGTCCTCGCCCGGCAGCTGTCGGGTCAGCCGACGATGTGGCGCAACGCCTACGCCCGCCCCGACGCCCGACGCGCGATCGCGACCAGCGACGTGTGGTTCACGGCCTACCCGATCTCGCTCATCACCCGGCCGGGGCAGTCGTTCCTGTCCGCCCTCGGCGACGACGAACTCTGGTCGGCGTTCGAGCGCATCGGCATCACCGCCATCCACACCGGTCCGGTCAAGCGCGCCGGCGGCATCGAGGGCTGGGGCGAGACCCCCAGCGTCGACGGTCACTTCGACCGCATCAGCACGGCCATCGATCCGGCCTTCGGCACGGAGGACGAGTTCCGCGCGCTGTGCGACGTCGCCGACTCGCACGGCGGCAGCATCATCGACGACATCGTCCCCGGCCACACCGGCAAAGGCGCGGACTTCCGCCTCGCCGAGATGGGCTTCAAGGACTATCCCGGGATCTACCACATGGTCGCGATCCCGCCGGAGGACTGGCACCTGCTGCCCGATGTCCCCGAAGGCTACGACAGCGTCAACCTCGACCCGGCGACCGAGCACACGCTCGCCGAGCACGGCTACATCATCGGTGCCCTGCAGCGCGTCATCTTCTACACGCCGGGCGTGAAGGAGACGAACTGGAGCGCGACGGCACCGGCGATCGGCCCCGACGGCGTGACGCGCCGCTGGGTCTACCTGCACTACTTCAAACAGGGCCAGCCCTCGATCAACTGGCTCGACCCGACGTTCGCGGGGATGCGCCTGGTCATCGGCGACGCCCTCCACTCGCTCGGCGAGCTCGGCACGAGTGCGCTGCGTCTCGACGCCAACGGCTTCCTCGGGGTCGAGAAGAGCGCCGAAGGGCTGCCCGCGTGGTCGGAGGGGCATCCGCTCTCGCACGCGGCGAACCACATCATCGCCGGCATGGTGCGGAAGGTTGGCGGGTTCACGTTCCAGGAGCTGAACCTGACGATGGAGGACATCCGCGACACGGGCGCGGTCGGCGCCGACCTCTCGTACGACTTCATCGGCCGCCCCGGCTACCACCACGCCCTCGCCACCGGCCAGACCGAGTTCCTGCGCCTCGCGCTCACCTCGTCGCTCGAGCTCGGCGTCGCGCCCGTGCAACTCGTCCACGGGCTGCAGAACCACGACGAACTCACCTACGAGCTCGTGCACTGGGCGACCCGGCACGCCGAGGACGAGTACCACTTCCGCGGCGAGGAGATCACCGGCGGGGAGCTCGCCGAGCTCGTCCGTGCCGAACTGACCGAGAAGCTGGTGGATGCCGGTGACTACAACCGCGTCTTCACGCAGAACGGCATCGCCTGCACGTCGACGTCGCTCATCGCGGCGACCCGCGGCATCCCGACCCTCGACGACATCAGCGACGAGGACGTCCCCGCCATCCGCGATGCGCACCTGCTGCTCTGCGCCTACAACGCCTGGCAGCCCGGGGTGTTCGGCCTGTCGGGCTGGGACCTCGTCGGCATGCTGACGCTCCCCGGCGACGAGGTGGCCGACCTCATCCGCGTCGGCGACACGCGCTGGATCGAGCGCGGCGCCCACGACCTGCTCGACGTGGACCCGAGTGCGACCCGGTCGACGTCGGGGATGCCGCGCGGCCGCGCCCTCTACGGGCCGCTGCCCGCGCAGCTCGAGGACCCGGACTCGTTCGCCTCGCGGCTCTCGCGCATCATCGAGCTGCGGCGCGAGCACGGGATCGCCACGGCGACGCAGGTGGACATCCCCGAGGTCGCCCACGCCGGGATGCTCGTGCTCGTGCACCGCCTCGACGACGGACACGCCGACGAGGACGCGCCCGTGCAGGTCACGGTGCTGAACTTCTCGGCCGAGGCGACCGAGGGCACCGTCCGATCGGAGCACCTCGTGCCGCAGAGCGACGTCGTCGACGCCGCGTCCGGCGAGACGATCGGTCGGGTCGACGACCTGCAGAGCTTCTCGGTGTCGCTGGACGGCTACGGAGCGAAGTTCCTGCTGCTGCGCCCGCAGACCGAGGAGTAAGCCGATCGGATGCCGGGGCGCAAGCCCCGGCCCGATGTCGGATCACCGGCGTAGCGTCGCGGCATGAGCGATCAGCACACCCCCGAGAACGAGTCCGCGCCCGCCGAGGGCCACGCCCTGCCGCCTGAGGCGCAGCCGGACGGTGCGGGCGAGATGCTCGGCGGGCCGAGCGGCGACACCGCGGTGAAGGACCCCGAGCAGTGGGTCACGGGCGACGAGCCGATGACCGGCGCGCAGCGCAGCTACCTCGACACCCTCGCTCGCGAGGCGGGGGAGCAGATTCCCGCGGACCTCACGAAGGCGCAGGCATCCGAGCACATCGACCGGCTGCAGCAGGCGACCGGTCGCGGCGCCTCGGACTGACGCGGCGTCGCCGTATGACCGGCCGCGCGACGCGGCCGTCAGGCGAGCGCGGCGTCGATGCCGGCGAGCGGCACCGGCAGCCAGTCGGGGCGGTTCCGCGCCTCGTAGATCGATTCGTAGACGGCCTTGTCGAGCACGAGTGCGCGCAGCAGCTCGGGGTCGAGTTCGATCGCCCCGGGCGCGGCCGCATAGGCCTCGGTGAAGGCCGCGCGGCAGGTGGCGGCCCACGCGGCGGCTTCGGGCCCACCGCCCACCGCCCCCGCGTAGTCGAACGAGCGCAGCATCCCGGCGACGTCGCGCGGGGGCAGATCGGGGATCGCGCGCTCCTCCATCGGACGGAGGGGCTCGCCTTCGAAGTCGACCAGGCGCCAGCCGCCGTGCGGGACCGCCAGCACCTGCCCGAGGTGCAGGTCGCCGTGGATGCGCTGCAGCCGCGGCCACGGCCGTGCGAGCGCGGCGTCGTAGACGGCCTCGATCGCCGTGAGCCGGTCGGCCACCGCGGGGACCTCCGCCGCGGCGATGGCGAGGCGCCGGCGCCAGGCGCGACCGACCGCGGACACGTCCGCGCGCGTCGCGTCGACAGTGTCGAGGTGCGCGCCCAGGTCGCCGTGGACGCCTGCGACCGCCACTCCGAGGTCGCGCGCGGCGTCGGTGAAGTCGCGGCCCTCGCGCGCGGCGTCGAGCGCGATCGCCCAGCCGTCGCGGACCCCGGCGAGGAACTCCTGCGCGAAGCCCAGCGTGCCGTGGGCGGTGCCGGTGTCACGGCCGATGTCGGGCCACTCGGCATCGAGGCTCCCGAAGAAGCGGGGCACGAACGGCGAGCCGGCGTCGCTGAGGACCCGTTGCACCGTGACGTCGGGGTTCTCGCCGTGGTGGAGCGTGCGGAACAGCTTGAGGATGATGGTCGGTTCGCCGTCCACATCGAACACGATCGAGGTGTTGGACTGCTCTCCCGTCAGGATGCGGGAGCCCGTGACGCGAGCGGTGTCGAGCCCCATCGCCGCGAGCAGGCCGACCGTGAACTCGCGGTGGCCGGCGGCATCCACCAGCGTCCGACCGTCCACCCGTGCGGCCACGGCGTGGTCGGGCGCGTCGGGTGACTCGGCCAGGGGCACGTTGTACAGCGTCGGGGCGGCGCCCGCGTCGTCCATGAGGAGGTACCGGGTCGCCCCGGGGACCGGCTGCGCATCGAGCACCCGGAACTGCGGCTCGTGGCTCTTGCCCGCGTACCAGCGCTGCCGCGCCACCCAGGCGCCGAGGTCGTCTTCGAATCGCACACGATCACCATGGCGCGTCGGGCCCGCCGAGCATAAGGGGTGGACGGGGATTCCTCGGGTGGGTATGAGGTATCCGACCGAGGGAGGCGGTGCCGAATATCGTGGTCCGAGTGCTCGGGGGCGCGACACGACGATCGGCGGGGGAGCACGCGACGACATGGGTCCCTCGAGCCGGTCGGATGCCGCGTCGTGAGCGCCCGCCGTGGCCGAACTGCGGCGCGGCCCGCGACCCGCCGCTGGGCGGCCGGGCCCGGTGCGCCCTGTCAAGCCGCGGGGGCGCGGCGGCGGGCAGAGGTACGGTGACCCGATGAGCCAGCCGACGCACATGACCGATCCGATGCGCCGGCACGTCACCGTCGCGTGGCGGATCCCCGACGACTACGGCGGGATGACGGGGGCCGCCCTCCGGCGGTCGCGCGGTCTCGCCGCGCGCGGCGCGCAGGTCGAGGTGGTCACCTTCGACGACCGCCCCGACTACGACGTCGTCCGCCGGCGCCTCGAGTCCAGCGGTGCGCTCGGCGGGGCGACGCTGCGGAACATCTACGAGGACTTCCGCGTCGCCGAGCGCTCCGCCGGGCTCGCCATCGCGCCGTCCGCAGCGCGGGACGACCCGAACGAGGTCGTCACGACCGACGCCGGGGAGGTGCGGCGGTGGCGCGACGACGACGGCCTCCGCCGCGTCGAGCACGTGCGTGCCGACGGCACGATCGCCGTGGTCGAAGAGGCGACCGTCCGTGCCGGCGGCTCACGGCACGTGACCTCGCTCGATCGGCGGGGGAGGGTCACCGGGCAGTGGCCGTCGGTGCGCAGCTTCCGGTTCGCGTGGCTCGACGGGCTCATCGGCAGCGAGCCGACGGTGGTGACGGTCGACAGCAAGACGGCGGCGCAGACGCTGCAGCACTACGCCCGCCCGAACGCGGCGCTGATCCTGATGATCCACGCCGATCACCGGAGCCCGAAGGGCGGGGTCGCGCCGTCGCGCGGCGACGTGTTCGAGCACCTGGACCGGTGGGATGCCGTCGTCGTCCTCACCGAGCGCCAGCGCGCGATCATCGACGCGGACTTCGGCGGCGGCGACCGTCTGGCGGTCGTCCGCAACGCGGTCGGGACACCGGCATCCATCCCCCGCCTGCCTCGCGATCGGATGCACGGCGTCATCGTCTCGCGGATGACGCCGCTCAAGCGTCTCGACCACGTCCTCCGGGTCGTGGCCGATGTGCGGGAGCGGGGGGTGCCGGTGACGCTCGAGCTCGTCGGCGACGGCGGAGCGCGCAAGCGGACGGAGGCCCTCGCCGCCGAGCTGGGCCTCCGTGACGCAGTGCAGTTCGCGGGGCACATCGCAGACGGCGCGGCGCGCTTCGAGGCGGGCGGCTGGACGATGCTGGCGAGCCGGTCCGAGGGGGAGTCCCTCACCCTCTCGGAGGCCATGGGGGCGGGATGCGTGCCCGTCGCCTACGACATCGACTTCGGTCCCGCCGAGGCGATCGAGCCCGGTGTCAGCGGCTTCCTCGTCCCCGCCGGCGACATCGCGGCCGCCGCGGATGCGCTGGAGCAGGTGTGCCGGATGCCGGATGCCGAGTACGCGGCGATGCGCGCCGCCGCTCGCGCCGCCGCTGCGACACGCACCGACGATGCCCACCTCGACGCGTGGGAGGCCGTCCACGACGACGCGCTGGCACGTCGAGCGGCCCGGCGGGTGGAGAAGCCCGCGAAGCCGTCCCTGCGCGAACGCGTGGTGCGTCGCCTCGGCGGCAGGATCCCGCGGGCCTGGCGCCGCCGCTAGCACCGATCCCGTCAGCGGCTGACGGGATCGCCTGCGCCGCCCAGGAACCGTTGGAGTTCGCGGCGCGTGGGCGCGGCCTCCCAGTCGCCGGGCACGAGGCACGCGAGCGCACCGCAGGCGTTGGCGCGGATCAGCGAGTCCTCGACCGCGAGGCCCTCGAGGTGCCCGCTCAGGTAGCCCGCGACGAACGCGTCGCCCGCGCCGACGGTGTCGAGCGGTGTGATCGGGATGCCGGGCGCCGCCGACACGTGGTCGCCGTGGTGCACCTCGGCGCCGCGCTCGCCGAGCTTGACGACGACCTGCGCGCAGCCCGTGGACCGCAGGTGCGCCGCGACATCCGGAGAGGGGGTGTCCGGGAAGAGGAGGGCGAACTCGTCCTCGCCGCCGAAGACGATGTCCGCCCGCTCGGCGAGCTCGCGCAGCACCGGGCGCGCGAGATCGGGGGCGGCGAGTTTCGAGCGGTAGTTGATGTCGAACGACACCGGGATGCCGGCGGCCACGGCTCGGTCGACGGCCGCCGTCGTCGCGGCGCGAGCCGACTCGGACAGCAGCGGGGTGATGCCCGTCACGTGCAGCAGCGCGGCGCTCTCGATCCAGCCCTCGGGCAGATCCTCGGGGCGCAGCCGCGACCCTGCGGAGCCCGCGCGATAGTAGTGCACCGCGGTCGCGGCCACCGACGGACGCTCCTTCAGCATGAGCCCGGTGGGGGCGCCCCCGTCGACGATCGCGTGGACGTCCACGCCCTCGGCGCGGATCTCGCGCGCGACGCGTGCGCCGAGCGAGTCGTCACCGACGCGGCCGAGCCACGACACGGCGACGTCGAGGCGCCGCAGACCCACCGCGACGTTGCTCTCCGCGCCGCCGACGCCGAGCGTGAGCGACGAGGCGTGCTGCAGCGAGCCGATGTCGGTCGCCCGCACGAGCGCCATCGTCTCGCCGAAGGTGACGACGGTGCCGGTCATGCGTCGGCGCCCCGTGTGACCCGCACGAAGGCCTCTGCACGTTCACGCAGCGCGCCGAGATCGCCGCCGCGGAACGCGTCACCGAGGAGTGGCCCGCCGACGCTGACGGCGAGGGCGCCGGCATCCAGCCATGCGGTCGCCCCGGCGAGATCGACGCCGCCGGAGGGCACGGCCCGGATGTCGGGGAACGGTCCGCGGAGGTCGGACAGGTAGCCAGGGCCGACCTGCCCGGCGGGGAACACCTTCACGGCTGATGCGCCCGCAGACCACGACGAGAACAGCTCGGTCGGGGTGAGTCCGCCCGGGACGATGGGGACGCCCGCCTCGACGGCGCGACGCACCAGCGAGGTCGAGGTGATGGGGGTGACGAGGTAGGCCGCGCCGCCGGCCACTGCGCGGTCGAGCTGCGCCTCGTCCACCACCGTGCCCACGCCGAGATCGAGCCGGTCGCCGAAGGCATCCCGCAGGCGCGGGAGGTGATCGAAGGTGCCGGGGGTCGTGAGGGTCAGTTCAACGCTGCGGATGCCCGCGTCAGCGAGCACCTCGAGCACGGCGTCGTAGTCCTCGGCGCGCTGGGCGCGGGCGACGACGACCAGGCGGGATGCGAGGGTGCGCTCGGGCAGCGCGAGACGGTCACCAGTCATGGACGGTCCCGTCCAGCAGGCGGTTCACGGGCAGGTACGCCTTCGTGTACTCGTGCCCCGCGGCGGCCTCCTCGTCGAGCTCGACCCCGAGACCCGGCTGGTCGCCGGGGTGGAGGAAGCCGCTGTCGAACGTGAAGGAGGTCTGGAACACCTCGAGCGTCTGCTCGTTGTGCGGCATGTACTCCTGGATGCCGAAGTTGTGGATCGCGAGGTCGAGGTGGAGCGCGGCCGCCATGCCGACCGGCGAGATGTCGGTCGGGCCGTGGATGCCGGATTTGATGCCGTACACGGCGGCGAAGTCGAGCAGCTTCTTCATCGCGGTGATGCCGCCCGTGTGGGTGACGGCGGAGCGGACGTAGTCGATGAGCCGCTCGGTGATGAGGGTCTGGTAATCGAAGACCGTGTTGAACACCTCGCCGATGGCGAGCGGCGTCGTGGAGTGCTGGCGGACCAGACGCAGCGCGGTCTGGTCCTCGCCGGGGGTGCAGTCCTCGAGCCAGAAGAGGTCGTACGGCTCGATGTCCTTCGCGAAGCGCGCGGCCTCGATCGGCGACATGCGGTGATGGCCGTCGTGGAGGATGCGGAGATCCATCCCGAACTCTTCGCGGATCTGGGCGAAGACGCCCGGCATGTGGTTGAGGTAGTTGCGGGTGTCCCACGTCTCCTCGGCGGGCCGCGCGCCGGATCGCTTCGCGGGCTCGTAGTCGTAACGGACCCCGGGACCGGCCGACGAGACCCCGTAGATCTGGCCGAGTCCGGGGACGCCCGTCTGCACACGGACCGCGGTGAAGCCGAGCTCCTTGTAGCCGGCAATCGCATTCGACAGCGCGGCGTAGTCGGTGCCGGACGCGTGCGCGTAGACGCGGACGCCCTCGCGGCTCGCGCCGCCGAGCAGCTGGTACAGGGGCATCCCGGCCTTCTTGGCCTTGATGTCCCACAGCGCCATGTCGACGGCGGCGATCGCCGCCATCGTGACGGGGCCACGGCGCCAGTACGGCCCGCGGTAGAGGTACTGCCACGTGTCCTCGATGCGGTCCTCGTCGCGACCGACGAGGGTCGAGGCGACGTGGTCCGAGAGGTAGGAGGCGACCGAGAGCTCGCGGCCGTTGAGGGTCGCGTCGCCCCAGCCGACGATCCCGTCGGAGGTCGTGATCTTGAGCGTCACGAAGTTACGCCCCGGGCTGGTGATGATGACGTCGACGGATTCGATGCTCATGTCGTTCTCCTGGAGATGCGGGGGCGGACGCGCCGGCGTCCGCCCCCGATGGTGGGGTGGGTCAGATCGCGTCGCGCGGGTCGGTGAGGTCGCGGCCGGCGACCTCCGGCATCCAGATGGACGCGATCAGCGCGCACACCGTGAAGAACATCAGCATGACGATGATCGGGATGAAGGAGCCGGTCGCGGCCGACACCCATGCGGCGGCGATGACGGGACCCGCGCCGGTCGCGACGATCGCGGCGATCTCGCGTGCCATGGCGGTGAACGTGTAGCGGTTGCGGGCACCGAAGATCTCGGGGAGCGTCAGGTTCTCGAGCGAGGCGAAGCTCATGACCGCGAGGTTGTGGAGCACGACGTAGCCGATGAAGACCTGCGCGGTCACGCCGCTGCTGATCATGAGCATCGTCGGCACGATGACGATGAGCGCGATGATCGCCCAGATCATGTACATCCGCTTGCGGCCGAACCGGTCGCCGAGCCAGCCCGACAGGGGCACGGTGATGAAGGCGACCAGCGACGACACGATGACCGCGTTGACGCCGATCGAGCGGTCGAGCAGCAGGACGACGGTGATGTAGCTGATCAGGTAGGTCTGGATCATGCCGGAGTTGCCGGCCTGGCCGAAGCGCAGCAGGAGCGCGATCGAGAACGCCTTCCACGGCTTCCGATCCATCGCCTCGAGCGTGCGCACGTCGCCCGTCTCGGTGGCGAGGCGGCGAGCCTCCTCCTTCGAGAGCGCCTTGCCGTCGACGACGTCGTCGCGCTCCTCGAAGACCGGGGTCTCCTTGAGGTTGAAGCGCACCCAGATCGCGAACAGCATGATGATGGCGCTGCCGATGAAGGGGATTCGCCACGCCCACTCGATGACTTCGCCCTCGCTGAAGGCAACGAGGAGGACGGCCCAGATGGCCGACGCCAGGAGCGTCCCGCAGTTGGTGCCGAGGGCGACCAGCGAGGCGATGATGCCGCGGTGCTTCGCCGGAGCGTACTCGGCCAGCATGACCCCCGCGCCGGAGATCTCGGCGCCGGCACCGAAGCCCTGCGCGATGCGCAGGAGCACCAGGAGGATCGGTGCGAGCACGCCCACCTGGTCGTAGGTCGGCAGGAAGCCGATGAGGGTCGTCGCGAGCCCCATGAGGAGGATCGTGTAGAACAGCACCTTCGTGCGACCGGTCTTGTCGCCCAGGCGTGCGAAGAAGAACGCGCCGACGGGTCGGGCGACGTAGCCCACGCCGTAGGTCGCCATCGCGGCGACGACGGCGACGGCGGGGTTCTCGGACGAGAAGAAGAGTTCGGCGAACACGAGCGCGGCAGCCAGCGAGTAGAGCTGGTAGTCCATGAACTCGAGGGCGGTGCCGAGCCAGCCGGAGACGGCTGCGCGCACGAGGTCGCGCACCGACCTCTTCTGGGTCGGGTCGACGGCCGGTGCTGCCGTCGTCTGGGATTCGGACATGGGAGGTACTCCTTCGGACCAGGGTTCGGATCGGGTGCGGACGAGCCGCGAGGGGTGTCAGAGGGCGAGCAGGACCTTCGCGGATGCGGAGGAGTCGCGCGCCAGCTCGAACGCCGAGACGGCGTCAGCGGCGGGGACGACGTGCGACACCACCTCGTCGAGTGAGGGCGTGTCGCGGAGCATTTCGATCGCGTCGTCGATCTCGGTCGAGAAGCGGAACGCGCCGCGGAGGGTCAGCTCTTTGGCGAGCATGGGCGCCAGGTTCACCGAGATGTCGGCGTTCGGCAGCATCCCGACCTGGACGATCGTGCCGGCGCGGGCGGCGACGCGGACCGCCTGCGTGAGGGCGACGCCGACGCCCGAGCACTCGAAGACGACGTCGTACGACTCTGCGTCGATCGTGTCTCGGCCGACCATCGACACCTCGGTCGCGCCGAGCGCGCGAGCGCGGTCGAGCGGCTCGGGCCGCACGTCGCTCGCTCCGACCGTCTGCGCGCCCGCGCGGACGGCGGCCGCGACCACGAGCAGACCGATCGGCCCCGCGCCGATCACGAGCGCTCGGCGTCCGGTCAGATCGCCCGCGAGCCCGACGGCGTGGAGGGCGACCGCGAGTGGCTCGGCGAGGGCTGCGCGCTGCACGGAGACGCCCTCGGGGAGGACGCGGACCATGTGCTCCTCGACGACGATCAGCTCTGCCGCAGCGCCCTGCCGGTGGGGGAAGGTGGCCGCGCTGCCGAGGTAGTCGCCGCCGGCCCGCAGGTGGGGGCGGTCCTCGAGGCCGGGGACCGACGGGCCGTAGCGGGCGGGGTGCACCGTGACCGGGGTACCGGGAGCGAGGCGACCGGAGGGGTCGAGGTCGACGGTGCCGGAGAGCTCGTGGCCGGGCTGGAACGGTTCGCGGATCGTGTACTCACCGTTCGCGCCGTGGAAGTAGTAGTGCAGGTCGGATCCGCAGATCCCGACGTATGCGACGCGGATGCGGACCTGTCCGGCTCCGGGGACCGGGACCTCGCGGTCGCCCCAGCGGATGTCCTCCGCGCCGTGGATCGTGAGCGCCTTCATGGTCGCCCCTCCTTCATCGATTCGAGTCATGCGGAGGCCGCCGTCCGCATCGTGGCGTCGTCGCTCGCGCCGACGGCGTCCGCGACCGCGGCGTCGACACCGCGGCGGCGGATGGTGTCGACGAGCTCCCCCACCCGCAGGGCGAAGCCGTCGTGCGCGGCGAGGTCGTCGCCGAACAGCCGCATCCCCGAGATGACACGCGCCGCGAGGTCGCGACCGTCGCGGGCGGATGCGGCGGCGTCGGCCAGTCGGGGGCGGGCGGCATCCGTCATCGCAGCGGCATGGACGCCGGGGTCGAAGCCGTCCAGCGGGGCGAGGCACGACAGGTAGCCCGCCACGGTGAGCGCGATCATGTGCGGCATCCGCCCCTCGGCGAGCATCCGCACGGCCGGCTCGGGAATGCGCTGACGCAGCTTGACGGACCCGTCGGTGCCGACCTGCGCCGTGCGGTGGGCGAGCGCGCTGTTGGCCCACCGGTCGAACAGGTCGTGCTGATACGCGTCGATGTCGACGCCGGTGGGGACGGTGATGGAGGGCACGTACTCGTCGCGCAGAACGGTGCGGGCGGCCTCCTCCACGTCGGTCCGGGCGATCGCCTCGGGGATCGTGGCGAGCCCCTGCAGGGCGCCGAGGTAGGCGATCAGGGAATGGGTGCCGTTCAGCAGGCGCACCTTCATCTGCTCGAAGCGGCCGACCTCGTCGGTGAACACCGCGCCGCCGGCCTCCCACGCGGGGCGTCCCGCGGCGAAACGGTCCTCGATCGCCCACATGGTGAACGGTTCCGCGGGGACGGGCGCCTCGTCGCGCAGGCCGCGCAGCGCTGCGACGCGATCGCGCAGCTCGGGCGTCGTCGCCGGGACGATGCGGTCGACCATGCTCGACGGGAAGGCCACCGAACGGTCGAGGAAGTCGAGGGTCGCCGCGCCGCCCTCGCGGGGCAGTGCGCCGAGGAACTCGCGGACGAGCTTCTCGGTGTGGGCGCCGTTCGCGGCGAGGTTGTCGCAGCTGAGGATCGAGATCGGTGCGCCGGAGGCGGCACGTGCCTGCAGGCCCCTCGCGAGCTGCCCGATGGTGGTTCGGGGATCCCCACCGGCGAGGTCGGCGCGGATCGCAGCGTCGTCGAGGTCGAGGTGCTGGGTGGCGGGCGAGGAGCTGTACCCGTTCTCGGTGACGGTGAGCGTCACGATGCGGATCGTTTCGTCCGCGATGTGCGCGACGACGCGGGCCGGCTCGTCCGCGGCGACGAACGCGTCGGTGTGGACGGCGGGGACGGTCACCGAGGTGCCCTCGGGCGACACGGACGCGACGCTGTAGAGCAGGTCCTGGGCGTGCAGCGCGTCGACGACCGACCGCGACCGCGATGCGGCCCCCACGATGCCCCAGCCGTCGGCACCGCCGGCGTCGCGGGCGGCCGCCGTGTAGACGGCCTGGTGCGCGCGGTGGAAGCTGCCGAGACCCAGGTGCAGGATGCCGGCGGTCTCCGGAGCGGCGGGGACGGCGGTTCCCGCGGTGGACCGTCGCAGGCGCGGGATGTGGGTGCTCACGCGGCTCCTTCTCGGTTCGCGGCGCACCCGTTCGGGATCGCCGATGATCGTCGTGAAAATCAGTGTGCAAGGTTTGTACAAACTTGTCAAGACTTTTTACCCGGAGGGTTCGCGTCGGCCCGGCGATGCGTGATCATAGAGAGACACCGACGGGGGAGGGCTCGATGGCGGCGACGCTGACAGACGTGGCACGACGGGCCGGCGTGTCCGTGGCCACCGCGTCGCGCGCCTTCGGAGAACCCGAGCGCCTCGCGGCGACGACGCGCGAGCGTGTGCTGCAGGCGGCCGCCGAGCTCGGCTATGCGACCTCGCAGGCCGCCAGTGTGACACGCTTGTTCGGTGTCGTGGTGCCCGACGTGGCGAACCCCGTCTACGGCACCCTGCTCAAGGCGATCCTCGGACAGGCCTGGCACGGACGGCACCGCACCGTCCTGTTCGACGCGGACGAGGATCTGCGCCGCGAACGAGAGCAGATCGAGCGGGCACGCAAACTCGACGGGATGCTGCTGTGCTCACCGCGACTGCCGGACGACGACATCCGCGCCCTCGTCGGCGACACGCCGTTCGTCGTGGTCAATCGGCAGCTCGAGGGCGCACCGAGCGTCCTGATGGATTTCGAGTACGGGCCGACCCAGGCGGTCGAGCACCTCGCCGCCCTCGGCCACCGCCATGTCGCCTACGCTTCGGGACCCCGCGGCTCGTGGGCCGACGAGCGGCGCTCGGCGACGATCGAGCGCGCGTGCGAGCGTCTCGACATCCGGCTGACGCGCCTGAGCCATCACGCCGCGTCCATCCAGGGCGGCCGGGCGGCGGCGGCCCCCGCGCTCGCGAGCGGATCGACCGCGGTCGTCGCCTACAACGACCTCGTTGCACTCGGCGTCGAGGCGGGCATGTCCGAGCTCGGCCGGTCGTGCCCGGAGGACATCAGCATCGTCGGCATCGACGACATCGACCTCTCCGCGGCGGTCACCCCGGGACTCACCACCGTGCGGATGCCGATCGAACGGTGCGGCACCCTCGCGGTCGACCTCCTGTTGCAGGCGCTGGCGGGAGAACCCGTCACAGAGCTGACGACGTTGAACTCCCAGCTCATCGTCCGCGGCTCGACCGCAGCGCCCGCCGCCTGAGTCCGGGGCGCGACTAACACACCGACTCCGTCGGCGCACGCCCCTGGCTCGTCTGCGTCGCCTCTGCGACCGTCGGGGAATGTCGATCACCGATGCGAACCCGACGACCGGCCCCGCGACTCGAGCGGAGCGCTCCGCCGACCCGACGCTGGGTGTCGTGTCCCGGCCCGCGTGGCGCGACGACTCGGCCGCTCTGCTCACGCGCGGCTACCGCTTCGGTGAGCGCATCTGGCGCCGTGCGCCGCGAGGCGCGCGGTCGGCGCCGATGCGGCTGCTGTTCGCCGACGCGCTCCTCGTCCGGGGCGCAGAGGGTGTAGCCGCGTTCTACGACGCGGACCGGGTACGGCGACACGGCGCGATGCCGCCCTTCATCCAGGAGACCCTGTTCGGCCACGACTCCGTGCACAGTCTCGACGGCGACGAGCACCTCCACCGCAAGGCGACCTTCGTGACGGCGCTGTACGAGGATGAGCAGGTCGCGCGCCTGCGGCCGCACCTCGAGCGCGAATGGCGGCACGAGGTCGACGAGTGGATCTCGGGCGGCACGAGCTCGGCGTACGACGCGGCCGTCGGCGCGCTCGGGCGGGCCATCATGCGCTGGGCGGGCCTTCCCGGCACCGGAGAGGCGAAGACCCGCTGGGCCCGGCGGCAGGCGCAGATCGTGGATGGGTTCGGCGTGCCGTACTCACCCGAATACCTCCTCGCGACACTGCACCGGCGGTGGTCGGATCGCCACGCGGAGCGGCTCATCCTCGCCGTCCGCGCAGGCCGGCTGGACGCGCACCCGGGCACGGCGCTCAACGCGTGGGCCTGGCATCGCGATCGGGACGGCAGGCTGCTCGACGCGAAGGTCGCCGGCGTCGAGCTGCAGAACAGCTTCCGGCCGATGATCGCGGTCGCCCGCTTCACCGCCTTCGCCGCGAAGCGGCTGCACGAGCGCCCGGACTGGCGGCAGCGCATCGCCGCTGAGGTCTCGGATCGAGGCTCCCTGGTCGACGGGCCGCTGGCCACAGCCTTCGCGCAGGAGATCCGCCGCACGGCGCCGTTCGTCCCGATGCTGCCGGCGTTCGCGACACAGGACATCGAGGTCGACGGTCGTACCGTCCGCGCCGGCGGCCGGATCGTCCTCGACATCCTCGGCACCGACACGGACGAGCGCTCCTGGGACCGTGCGGACGAGTTCGACCCGGAGCGGTTCGTCGACGTCGAGGACTACGAGGCGATCGCAGCCTTCGTCCCGCACGGCGGCGCCGACGTCGCCACGGGGCACCGCTGCCCGGGTGAGAAGCTCGCGATCGCGGGGCTCGCGGCATCCATCAGCGCGATGAGCGACCCCCGGCTGACGATCCTGCCCACGGGACTCGAGGTGAACGAGCGCCGCATGCCGACCAAACCGCGCTCGGGCGGCCGCGTCCGCGCCGACGGGTCGACCGGCGGGTGCCCCCTCCACCGCCGCTGATCGCGAGCGGGCGGCGGAGCGGATGCCACGAACCGCCGCGCGGTGCAAGCCCCTCTGACGGTGGGGTCGGCGCACGCAGGGTGACCTGCATGGCCGAGCAGAACACCACGCAGACGACGCGCACGGATGCCCCTGACCCCGAGGCGTCGCAGAAACCCGACTCCGTGACCGACGTCAAGAAGCGGTCGTGGAAGTACGTCCTCGGCAAGACGATCCGCGAGTTCAGCGCGGACCAGTGCACGGATGCCGCGGCGGGCCTCACCTACTACGCGGTGCTCGCGCTCTTCCCGGCGCTCATCGCGATCTTCTCGCTGCTCGGCGTCGTCGGCCAGGGCCAGGCCGCTGCCGACGCCGTGCTCGGCATCGTGCGCGACGTCGCCCCCGCCGACACAGCGAGCGCGCTCGAGGGACCCATCCAGCAGGTGGCGTCCTCGCCCGGGGCGGGGCTCGCCCTGGTCTTCGGCATCCTCGCGGCGCTGTGGTCGGCATCCGGGTACGTGGGCGCCTTCTCGCGGGCGATGAACCGGATCTACGAGATCGAGGAGGGGCGCCCGTTCTGGAAGCTGCGTCCGATGCAGCTGCTCGTCACCCTGATCGCCGTCGTCTCGCTCGCCCTCGTGGCGCTCGGGCTGGTGCTCTCCGGTGACGTCGCCCGCTCGATCGGCGAAGCGCTCGGCCTCGGTGAGGGTGTGCTGCTCGTGTGGAACATCGCGAAGTGGCCGGTGATGCTGCTGATCGTCGTCTTCCTCGTCGCGATCCTCTACTACGCCACCCCCAACGCGAAGCAGCCGAAGTTCCGCTGGATCAGCCTCGGCGCGCTGATCGCGATCGTCGTCATGATCATCGCGACGGCCGGCTTCGTCTTCTACGTCGCGAACTTCTCGAACTACGACCGCACCTACGGCTCGCTCGCCGGCGTGATCGTCTTCTTGCTGTGGCTGTGGATCGCGAACAACGTGCTGCTGTTCGGCGCGGAGTTCGACGCCGAGCTCGAGCGGGGCCGCCAGCTGCAGGGCGGCATCGCCGCGGAGAAGGACATCCAGCTGCCCGCCCGCGACACCCGCAAGTCCGACAAGCAGGCCGAGAAGGAGCAGAAGGACATCGACGAGGGCCGCCGCATCCGTCTCGCCCACGGCGAGGACGAGCAGCGGTGACCGAGCTCGATGCGCCGACCCGGCTGAAGAAGGGCATCACCGGACCGCTGCTGTTCGCCTTCATCCTCGGCGACGTCCTCGGCGCGGGCATCTACGCCCTCATGGGCGTCCTCGCCGCCGAGGTGGGCGGGATGCTGTGGGCTCCGCTGCTCGTCGCGCTGCTGCTCGCGCTACTCACCGCCGGGTCGTACGCCGAGCTCGTCACGAAGTACCCGCGTGCGGGCGGAGCAGCGGTCTTCGCCGAACGCGCGTTCCGGACTCCGCTGGTGTCGTTCCTCATCGGATTCTGCATGCTCGCGGCGGGGGTGGTCAGCGCCGCGGGACTCGCGATCGCCTTCGCGGGCGACTACTTCGCGACCTTCATCGATCTGCCGGCGCCCCTCGTCGCGATCATCTTCCTCGCCGTCGTCGGCGCCCTCAACGCCCGAGGCATCCGAGAATCGATGGGTGCCAACCTCGTGATGACGCTCGTCGAGCTGAGCGGCCTGGTGATCGTGATCGTCGTCGTCGCCGTCCTGGTCGCCGGCGGGGGGGGGAGCCCGGTCGGGTGTTCGAACTGCCGAGCGACGCCGCGCTGCCGACCGCGGTGCTCGGGGGCGCGATCATCGCGTATTACTCCTTCGTGGGGTTCGAGACGTCGGCGAACGTCATCGAAGAGGTGCGCGAGCCCCGCAAGGCCTACCCGCGAGCGCTCTTCGCGTCGCTCATCACGGCGGGTGTCGTCTACGTGCTGGTCGGTCTCGCGAGCGCGGCCGCACTGCCGGCGCAGGATCTCGTCGACTCGAGCGGCCCGCTCCTCGACGTCGTCGCGGCGGCCGGGGTCGGGGTGCCCGCATGGCTGTTCAGCCTCATCGCCCTCATCGCGGTCGCGAATGGAGCGCTCCTGACGATGATCATGGCCAGCCGACTCGCCTACGGCATGTCGGAGCAGGGGCTCCTCCCCGGCGTCCTCAGCCGCGTACTGCCGAAGCGGCGAACGCCGTGGGTGGCGATCCTCGCGACCACCCTCGTGGCGATGCTGCTGACGCTCGTCGGAGACCTGAGCCTGCTCGCGGAGACGGTCGTGCTCCTCCTGCTGTTCGTGTTCCTGAGCGCGAACGTCTCGGTGCTCGTCCTGCGACGGGATCGCGTCGATCACGATCACTTCCGGGTGTGGACGCCGATCCCGGTGCTCGGCATCGCGTCGTGCGTCCTGCTGCTCACGCAGCAGTCCGGCGTCGTCTGGCTGTTCGGGGCGGGGCTGCTCGCCGTCGGCGCACTGCTGTTCCTCGCCACGCGCATCGCGCGCTCACGCGTCCGCAGGTGAGTCCGGCCCCCGTCAGGGGGCCGGTGGGCTCAGCGGCCGGTGGGCTCAGCGGTCGGTGGGCGGCAGTTTCGCGGTGCCGTGGCGGCCGGGCTCCTCGGGCTCCGCCGCCGTGTCCGGAGACGCGGCAGATCCGCCATGGGGCGATGCGGTGCCGGGGTAGGAGGGCTCCTCGATCTCGATGGCGGGGTCGCGGTCCTCCTTCTTCGGCAGGTGGTCGAGCGGCTGTCGGATGTCGTCGGGATCACTCATGACGGCAGACTCCGCCTGAGCCGCCGTGCGCGACAAGGGCTTGCGAGAACGGCACCGGCCTCGGAGGATGTCTCGCCGCGGCTACCGTGGAGCGGTGACCCTCGGCATCCACCTGTCCCCGCTCGCCGACATCCCGGCGACGACGCTCTATCGGATCCTCTGGTTGCGCGTGAGCGTCTTCGTGGTCGAGCAGCAGGCTGCCTATGCCGAGCTCGACGGCCGTGACATCGAGCCGGGGGCCTTTCATGTGTGGGCCGAGGAGCACGGCGACGTCCTGGGCGCGCTCCGCGTGCTGGACGAGGCGGACGCGTGGCGCATCGGGCGCGTCGTGACCTCCGCCGCGGCGCGCGGGCGAGGCGTCGGGGCGGCACTGATGCAGCGGGCGATCGATGCCTGCGTCGCGGACGACGCAGGTCGTCCGTTCGTCCTGGACGCCCAGGAACACCTCGCCGACTGGTACGGACGATTCGGCTTCGTCCCTGCCGGAGCCCCCTACGTCGAGGACGCGATCCCGCACATTCCGATGCGCCGCGCGGCCGGCGACGGAGTGTAGAAGACGGATGCCGCGGGCGCGACCCCCATTGCCGGGCGGTCCACCGGGCGCACCATCGAGCGATGCTCGAACTGCACTACTCCGACGGATACGTGGTCACCACGGGCGCCGTCGCCGACGCAGTGATGCGGTACGCCAAGAGCCTCGCCGATCAGAAGGCCTCGGACCTCATCTCCGTGCCGATCGCGACACCGGAGGGCCCTGCCACCTCTTCGATGCTCATCGGCCCTGCCAGTCAGCTCTACACGACCCCGCATTCGGGCGCGATGCCCGGGTTCGATGACGAGTCGTGGGTGATGGAGCTGCTCAGCCGCAACGACCGACTGCTGCACCCCCCTGTCCCGATCGGCGAGTACCCGTACGAAGAGGACGATCCCTGGTACGAGGAGTCGTTCTGAGGCGCCCGCGATGGCGGGAGCGGAGCCTCGTCGTGCGCGCGCCGCGGCCTCGGCGGTGCCGATGAGCGAACGCTGGCTCGTTGCGACGACCGAGTACGCGGGTGTCACGGCCTACACCGGCGGCATCGGTCGGCACTACGCGGCCCTCCTTCCGGCGCTCGCCGCCCAGGGGGTCGAGATCGACCTCGTCGTGTTCGCGGACGGCGACGTGGCGGCGCGCGGAGCGCCCGGCATCCGCAGGCTCCTGATCCATCCCACGGGACGGATGACGCGGATGTCGGCCCTTCTGCACCGGGCGCGCGTCGTGCGGAGTGTCTTCCTCGGCTCGTCGTACGACCGGGTCTTCGTGCCGGAGTGGATGGGTGTTGCCGCCCTCCTTCCCGCGGACGCGCCGCTGGTGACGAACCTCGCGACGGGCGCGCGGCTGGCCAATGACGTGTCGGGGTTGCGACTCCGGGACCTGCCGTGGGGGATGCGCCCCGCTGTCGCCGTGCAGAGTCTTCTTGAAGCCCGGCAAGTGCGGCGGTCGACGGCCGTCATCGCGATCTCCCAGGCCATGGCGGAGCGTGCCCGCGCGCTCTGGGGTCCGCTCCCGCCGACGACGGTGGTGCCCAACTGCATCGACGTGGCGGCGGTTCGACGCGCCGCATCGCTCGGTCGGCTGCCCGCCGGATGGCCGGTCGCCGCGGGTCCCGTGGTGCTGTTCGTCGGGCGCGCCGAGCGGCGAAAGGGCGTCGTCGACGCCGTTGACGCGTTCGGGCAGCTGGCTGGAGTGCATCCGACGGCGCGACTGGTCGTCGCCGGGGCCGGGGGAGACGACCGCTTCGAGCCGTCACGTGCGGCGCTGCTCGATCGCCTGCCGGATCGGGTGCGAAGCCGTGTGACGTTCCTCGGCCATATCGCCGGCGACGAGCTGTACGGCGCGATCGCCGCCGCCGACGTGGCGATGTGCCCATCGAGGTGGGAGGGCTTCGGCAACGCGGCCGTCGAGGTGAAGGCTGCCGGAGCACCGCTGGTGGTGACGTCGGGCAGCGGCTTCGACGACTTCTGCACCGACGGCGAAGACTGCCTGACGGCGAGCCCCGGGAACCCGGACTCGCTCGCTCGCGCCCTCGCACGGACGCTCGACGACGCGTTGGCCGCGGGCGATCGGGTGCGCCGCGCGTCGAGCGGAGTCGACCGCTTCTCGCCCGACCCGATCGCGACCAGCCTGCGCGCAGCGATCGACCAACTCCTGGGCACCGCCGCCGTCTCGGCGTAATGTCGCGCCATGCGACCGCTCCGCTACTCCATCAACGTGACCCTCGACGGCTGTGTCGACCACCGTGCGGGCATCCCCGACGCGCAGACGCACGACCACGCGGCGCAGCAGATCGCGCGGGCCGACGCGCTCATCCTCGGCCGCACCGTCTACCGGATGATGGAGGATGCCTGGCGGCCCCCGGCATCCGACGCGCGACCGGAATGGATGCAGCCGTTCGCCCGCACGATGGACGCGGCGAAGAAGTACGTCGTCTCGTCGACCCTCGACGCGGTCGACTGGAACGCCGAACTGCTCTCGGGCGACCTCCGCACCGAGGTGGAACGTCTGAAGTCGATGCCGGGCACAGGGCTCTACACGGGCGGCGTCACGCTCGCGACGACGCTGGCCCGCTGGGGGCTGATCGACGAGTACACCTTCGTCGTGCATCCGCGCATCGTCGGCCACGGTCCGCGGCTGTTCGCCGGCCTGCCCGAGCCGCTCGACCTCGAGCTCGTCGACCGCCTCGCCTTCGACTCCGGGGTGATCGCCGAGACCTGGGTGCCGAAGCGCTGAGGGCTAGGCCCGACGTCGCGGGCACGTCCCACCTCCATCCGCGACTGTTCTCAATCGACGACCGTGACGAATTCTCCGCTACCGATCGCGCCGTCGTCGAACACCAACGACGTGTTCACGAGGACCGATACGGACGCGCCGTGCGTGTCGACCCTACCGAGCCGGCCGTACGGGACGGAGACGTCGCCGGATCCGTCGACGAGCCAGAATTCGAGGATGCCGGTGTCGTCGACGTACGCGTTGATGGCTGCGCCTTCGAGCGTGAGGTCGCCGATCGGAACGGCGTCGTTCCAGCCGGCGGGGATCCGTGTGACGATCATGAGTCCGCCGTCACCAGGTGCGGAGGTGGTGGTGATGGTGACACCGATGAGTGTCAAAGAGGCCAGGAGGGCCGCGTCGGCTGTGTCGGGATTGAGGATGACTTCGGTGGGAGCGGGTGTCCCGGAGACGAGGCCGAGGTAGCGTTCCACGTCCGCCGGTTCCACGTGGGGTATGCCGGCGAGCAGCCTGTTGGTCTTCTCGCCGAGGCGCTGGGTCAGCGGCTGGCGAAGGGCGAGGTCGCTGCAACGACCGGAGAAGAAGACCTCCCCACCATCGGTGACGATCGTCACCGTCGCGACCAGGTCCTTTTCCCAGATCGCGGGATCTGCGATCGCGAACCAGACCTCGGCGTCATTCTCCAGTGCCCACTCGATCCCGGCCGGGCGCGCGGCGTCGAGGATGTAGCGGTGCGGCTCGCCCTCTGCGGTCCTCACCACGACGGCGTCCTGGTCCTCACGTGAATCATCTCTGCCGAGGACATCGACCACGTGGACCCATTCCCCGACGCCGGAGAGGAAACCGACCGCCTCGATCTCGACGTGGTCGCCGTCACAGCCCCCGAACTTCGCTCCCAGCACGGCGGCTGTCGCATCGCCGGACGCGGGAAGCGTCGAGCATCCCGTCAGCGCGAGCAGGAGAGCGACCGTGCACGTGACCCGCCGCACGCGCGACCGGATCGATGCACCCTCCAGCGGATCCTGCCTCGCATCCATGCCGCTCCGATCGCACGGGGTGTCGCCATTCTCCGCTTCCGTGGGGCAGCATCACCCGTCTGTAGGTGAACGTACAGATCCAGCCGCGCCTTCAGATCACGATTCGCGAACGGAACTCCGTTCGACATGGGACGCGAATCCGGTGACTCGATCGCCGGCCCCCGCGCGCCGCCAGCCCGAGGCATCCCGCACCACGGCGCCGCCCCGCTCGAACGCCTCGAGCCAGCCGGTCATCGGCCACTCGTCCCATCGCTCGGCGAAGAGGGCGCCGTTGCGGAGGATCGCGTCGACGTGCTGCCACGGGGGCGAGGACGTCGGGTGGTACTGGTGGTAGGCGTGCGCGCCGCCGGTCCACACGAGCGGCACCTCGCGGGACCGCATGCGAAAGGCGAAGTCGGTGTCTTCGCCGCCGTACCCCTCATATGCCTCGTCGAAGCCGCCGATCCGTCCCCATGTCGCGGGCGTGAGGGCGAACGAGAGCGACCAGAACAGCGAGTAGTCGCCGGCGTCGGCGACGCTGTCGTCGGTGTCATCGGGCATCGGCCGGGCCGGGTGGGGCGACGTGCGCGCGGCCAGTTCGGCAGGGTCGGATGCCGCGACACCCTCGGGCAGGTACGTCACCGGACCGCACAGCACCGCGCCGGGGTGAGCGAGGGCTGCCTCGCCGTACCGCCGGAGCAGGGCGGGTCCCGGGACGCAGTCGGCGTCGAGGAAGACGAGGAGGTCGGCGCCCGACGCAGCTGCGGCGCCGGCGTTCCTGCCGGCCGCCAGCCGGAGTCCATCCTCTCCCGGGGGGACGTGGAGCACGGTGTCGGCGGCGAGCTCGGGCGGATCGTCGTCGCCGACCCAGACGACGACGCGCCGGACGCCCGGCGCATCGGCCAGTGCGTCGAGCTGCACGCGGAGGTGGTCCACCCGGGCCGCCGAGCACAGACTGACGACGGCGACGTTCATCGGTCGCCTCGCACGGTCTCGAGGATCGCCGCCGCCGCGCGGGCCGGCGCCCCGGCGACCTCCCAGCGCTCCCACTCCGGTCTCGCCGCGACCGCGCGGTCGATCAGCGCGGGCCACTGCTCCGGCACCGGCCAGGAGTCCGACACCTCGGCGAGCCCCGCTCGTCGCAGCGCCCGTCCCGTCTCTCGCTGCTCGTCGAAGGGGCGATCCTGCGGCACGACGACTGCCGGTGCGTGCGCCGCCGCGAGGTCGGCGACCGCGTTCTGCCCCGCCCATGACACGACGACCGCGCCGGAGGTGAGCGCTTCCCACGGGTCGTCGGCCCACGCGCCGCCGTCCCCTCCGAGCACGCGCCACGGTCTGCCGGTCGCCTTCTCCGCGTCGCGGATCGCAGCGGGGCCGATGTTCGAGCCGCCGGAGCCCGCCAGGAGCACGACGCTCTCCGTCCGCATGCCCGCGGGCCGTCGGCCGGCGAACCGGCTGATGCCGCCGGTGTGCACGACTTTGCGGCCCAGCGCCTCGAGGTGCGGTGGCGACAGGATGCCGCGGGCCCACGGCGCGATGACCGTGTCGGCGGCGGCGAACCCGAGGACGTGCGGCCGGTCGACACGGTGCCCGGGCTGGGTGACGACGACGGTGCGGAGCCCGAGCAGGCGTGCGAGCAGCGTGACCTCGACGGAGGTGTCGACGACCATGCCGTCCCACCGACCCGTGGTGGCCGCGTCTGCGATCACGGAGAGCCGCCGCCGGTGGCCGGCGTGTCCGATGGGCGCCCAGTGCAGCATCCCGTCGACGGTCGGGTCGACCGGCGTGCCGCCGTCGTCGTCGCGGTCGAGCACGGTCCACGACCACCCCTGCGGCAGATGCGCGGGTATCGGGAGGCTGCTGAGGCAGTCGACGTCGGCGTCGAGGTGCGGCGCGATCGCCAGCAGGCGGGTGAGGTGTCCGCGGCCGTGGTGATGGACGTACCAGCCGATGCGCGGCCTCACGCGGCGGTCTCCGCCGTCACGAGGTCGGCGAAGGCGGCCTCGAGCGCCGAGATGCGGGCCGCGAGTGAGAAGCGCCGCTCTGCGGACTCGCGCACGAGGGCGCGGAAGGCGGCATCCGTTCCGTTCGGCAGCAGCCCGGAGACACGGGCGGTCATCTCGTCGACGTCGCCCGCCGGCACCAGCTGCATGCCGAACGTGGCTGCCGCGATCTCGGGCACGCCGCCGACCGCGAAGCCGACGACCGGCGTGCCGCACATGAGCGCCTCGGGACCGACGAGCCCGAACGGCTCGGCCCAGGCCGGCGTCGCCAGCGCCAGGCCGCTCCTGCCGACCAGGCGCGCCAGCGCCGCGGGCTCGAGTTCGCCGGCGTACTCGACGTCGCCGCCGATCCGGGGGAGGAGGACCTCGCGGGCGTACGTCTCGTCGCCGATGCGCCCCGCGATCACCAGTCGTCGCCCGAGCCTGCGGGCCACCTCCACGGCGACGTGCGGCGCCTTCTCGGGCACGATCCTCCCGAACCAGACGAGATCGTCCCCACCGGGACCGAGCGCCCACGCGGCCGGGTCCACGCCGTTCGGCAGCAGCCGCGAGGGGACGCCTGCGGCACCCCACTCGACACGCGTGTGCGAGCTGACGGAGAAGAATGCGGAGCCGGCGCCGTGGGAGCCGGCGTGCGCGGCGACGAATGCGTCGTCGACCGGGGTGTGGAGGGTCGTGACCATCGGGACGCCGAGGCCCGCCGCCCGCTGCAGTGGGAGTGGATGCAGGCAGTGATTCGAGACGACGTCGTACCGCTGCGGATGCGCGGCGATCTCGTCGAGCGCCCGGGCGAGCGCCGGGGCGCTGTCGCGGTGGTAGCTCTCGGGCCAGGTCTTGTCGGTCGGTGCCGATCCGCCCGGCCAGGTGACCGGCGGCAGGCGGAACACGCTCGACGGCGGCAGGAAGTCCGACCCCTCGGGTGCGACGAAGGTGACCTCGTGGCCGCGACGACGGAGGGCGTCGACCTCGGCCCAGACAGCAGATTCCAGGCCGCCGGCGTGCGGACGGCGGATCGGGAAGCGCAGCGGTGCGATCACGACGATGCGGAGCGGGCGGGCGCTCACGCAGTGCGGCTTTCGAGGAGGCGGAGGTACAGGTCGGCGTGACGTTCGGCGATCGCGGCATCCGTCATCGTGCGGAGGGCGCGACGGTGCTCGACCAGCGCGTCGCGAGCGGGGCCTGCCGGACGCGAGGACGCCGCGGTCCACAGCGTCGAGAGCGCGGAAGCGAGCCCCGCACCGTCGGACGGCGTGAATGACGCGACGGTGCCGTCGACGTGCTGCTCGGCGAAGAACCCCACGCGGGGCGCCGCGACGGGCACGCCGAGGTCCCAGCAGAGCTCGAGCCACCCCGAGTGCGTGCCGTGACGGTAGGGCAGCACGCACGCGTCGAGCCGGGCCAGCGCGGCGAACAGATCCGGGTCGGCGAGCCGCTCGTGCTCGACGAGGTCGAGGACATCGGATGCCGCGCACAGCGCGCGCACCGCGTTCGCGGCATCCGCGTCGCGCACGCGGCGATGCAGGCGCACCTCGCCTCGCACGTCGTGGCCAGCGTCCCGCAGGACGGTGAGCGCCGCGTCGAGGGTGCCCACCGATCCGGGGCCGTCGACGCCGGGCCGCAGGTCCTTCAGGTGCATGCCGACCACGCGGCCCGCGCCGACGGCGGGCTCGGTCGAGGCGGTGCCGGGGAGGACCGAGGGGTGCGGGATGACCTCGGCGCGGCGGCCCCAGCGTTCTGCGACCACCGCGGCGGCGCCGGGCGTGAGCGTGACGATCGCGTCGGCACCCGCCATGAGTTCGTCGAGCTGCGCGAGGTAGGCGGTGCTGTCGCCGAGCTGCGGGTGCTCGAGGTCGTGCAGGGTGAAGACGACGGGCCAGCCGGCGGCGTGCGCCGCGTCGACGCAGGCGGTGAGGTGGCCCTCGGGGAACGACTCGGTGCCGAAGTGGATGTGCAGGAGCGATGCCGCATCCGCGTAAGAGCGGATCCAGCTCGGGTCGAGCGCCGCCGGCGGCCACCACACTGCGGGGTCGGCGCCCGGCGCGACGGGGTCCGGCAGCACCGCGATGCGCGGGTCTGCCGTCACCTGCTGCACATACGGGTGCCCTGCCGGCACCGAGACGATGGTCGTCGTGCCCGTGCCCTCAGCCTGCTCGGGCCTGCGTGTGCGCGTGATCGTTCCCAACGGTGCTCCCTCTGACGGCGTCGCGCCGACCGGAGAAGTGGGTGCGCCTGAACGCCCCGACCGTACGCGCGGTGACCCCCTCCGAGAGGGGGGCTTGACCTGGTCGCCGGGGCCGGATAACCATGCCGAGTGATCTCTGCGCCTCCGCTCCTGCTCGTGCTCGGTCCGCAGGGCCACGGCGTCACCCGATACGGCCACGATGTGGCCGACGCGGTCGCCCGAATCGACCCGCTGGTGCGGGTCGTTGACGTCGAGGACGTCGCCGCGGGCGACCGCGTGATCGCCGATGCCGGCGACGGCGCGATCGTGCACCTGCACGCGACCGACCGCATCTTCGGCACCCGCCCCGAGGACGCCGCCGACGTCGTCGAGCGGTGGTCGGCGCGGACGCGTCTGAGCCTGACGCTGCACGACGTGCCGCAGACCTCGGACGGCGCGATGTTCGAACGCCGTCGCGCCGCCTATGCGCGGATGGTGGCCGCCGCCGAGCGCGTCGCCGTCAACAGCGCGCACGAGCAGCAGCTCATGGCGGAGTTCCTGGCGGGATCGGGGACGGCCCACGCGATCGCCCTCGGCAGCCGGACCGCAGCGGGCACGCCCGATGCCGACGCCTGGGCCGACGCCGACGTGACCGACCTCACCGTGCTCATCGCCGGCTACGTCTACCCCGGCAAGGGACACCGCCCGGCCGTCCTGGCCGCGGCGCGGGCCGCGTCCGAGCTCCGGTCCCAGGGATCGGAGGTCGGTCGGGTCGTCGTGCGTGCGATCGGGTCTCCGTCGCGCGGCCACGAAGCGGACGTCGAAGACCTCCGACGGGATGCCGCGGCCCGAGGCGTGGCGTTCGAGGTCACCGGGTTCCTCGACGACGCGGCGTTCGTGCGGGCCCTGGCGGCGCCCGGCGTCCCGCTCGCCGCCCACGAGCACGTCTCCGCGTCGCGGTCGATGCTCGACTGGGTCGAGGCGGGCAGGCGGCCGCTCGTCGTCGACTCGCGGTACGCGGCGGAGATGGATGCCCTGCGTCCGGGGACGCTCGTCCGGTACCGCGCCGACGACCTCGCGACCCGGCTGGCGGCCGCGTGGCGCGACCCGGCATCCACCCGTCTGGCCGCCGGCACGTCGCTCTCGCCGACGCTCGACGACGTGGCCGCGTCGTACCTCGCGTGGTGGGCGGCATGACCCCTGCCGGCATCGCCCTTCCCGGCAACCGGTGGGATCTGCTCGACGGTCAGGTCGCCGATCCCGCCCCACGGGTCAGCGTCGTCGTGGCCCATTTCGAGCAGCCCGCACAGCTCGCCCGGTGCCTGGCGGGACTCGCGGGACAGGACCACCCGCAGGACCGTCTCGAGGTCATCGTCGCCGACGACGGGTCCGCCGAGGCGCCGGAGGTGCCCGCGGGCGTCCGGCTCGTGCGGCACGCCGACGAGGGCTTCCGCCTCGCTGCGGTGAGGAATCTCGGCGCTGCCCACGCCACCGGCGACGTCCTCGTCTTCCTCGATGCCGACACGGTGCCCGAGCCCGGGTTCGTCCGGTCACTGACGCGGATGCCGGCGCTCGCCCCTGACGTCGTCGCGGTCGGGCGTCGCCGCCACGCCGATCTCGAGGGCGTCGCCCCGGTCGCCGATGTCCGGAGCGTGATCGCCGGTCGGGAGCTCGCCGAACCGGCCTGGCTGCGCGACGCGTACGAGCGCTCTCGTGACCTCCTCGACGTCGACGACCGCAGCTACCGTCACACGATCGGCGCGGTCCTCGCCTGTTCGCGTCGCGTCTTCGACGAGACCGGCGGGTTCGACGAGGCCTTCCGCGCCTACGGCGGTGAGGACTGGGAGTGGACGTACCGGGCGTGGCTGCGGGGAGCCGTGCTCGCGCACGTGCCGACGGCGGTCGCGTGGCATGACGGGCCGGATGCCGGGGCTCGTGACGACCACGACCTCGCCGCCCGGAACGCCGAGGCGATCCTGCTCTCGGACCTCATCCCGGCGCCCGGGTCCAGGCCGCGCGGGAGTCGGACGTCGCACGTCGACATCGCCGTGACGGCCCCGGAGGGGGTCTCGCCGGCTGCGGCGTTCGTCAGCGTCGACTCCGTCCTCGCGGCGTTGCCGGGAGCGGAGGAGGTCGACGCCTCGGCGCTCGCCGCCGGAGACGGCCGGCTCGACCGGGTGCGCCTCCACGCCGAGATCCTCCGCCCGCTGCGCGCCGAGGCGGGCGCGCTCGCCGACGCCGTGGCGCGCGTCGGACGCGAGGGGCTCGGCTCGCTCACCGTGACCGACGGCGCGGATCGTCCGCTGCTGCGCATCCGCGCGCGCCGCGCCGTCGCCCGCGCCGAGCGGTGGGGGCGCGACAATCTCTTCGCGCACATCGAGGAGCGCAGCGGCAGGCTGCGGGCCCTGGACGCCGAGCCCGACGTGGCCGCCTACCTGGGCGGCTGGGGCTGACGCGGGCGCTCAGACGAGGCGCAGTCCGTCGCCGTCGGGCGCGTACCGCTCACCGGTCTCGGGGCACACCCACACATCGTCGCCGGCGGACGTGAGGGGCCGCCCGGTGCGGCCGACCCAGCCGACGCGCTTCGCGGGCACGCCCGCGACGAGCGCATGCGCCGGGACGTCCCTCGTCACGACCGCGCCCGCGGCGACGAGCGCCCAGGCGCCGATGCGCACCGGCGCGATGCACACCGCCCGCGCCCCGATCGACGCCCCGTCATCGACCACCACGCCGACGGCGTGCCAGTCGTCCGATCCCTTCAGCGAGCCGTCTGGGTTCGCCGCACGAGGGAATTCGTCGTTGGTGAAGACGACTGCCGGACCGATGAAGACCCCATCCCCGACGATCGCCGGCTCGTAGACGAGCGCGTAGTTCTGCACCTTGCAGGCGCGGCCGAGCACGACGCCGGGACCGATGTAGGCGCCGCGCCCGATGTTGCAGTCCGCTCCCACCCGCGCGCCCGCCCGCACTTGGGCGAGATGCCAGACCCGGGTGCCGTCGCCCAGCTCGACATCGTCGTCGAGGTCGGCGGACGGGTGGACGGTCGCTGCGGTGCCGGACATGACGGCCTCCTCCATCGGATGCGGATGCCCCCGGCATCCGTGTGTCGGATTGTATTGTGCCCGGCGCCTCGATCTGCTTACATTGCCGCGGGGACACCGGTTGCGCTCGCCTGGGGAGGCGGACGCGACGGCGACGAGTGGGATCGTCGACGGCGCCGGTCTATGGCTCGCATTCCTTGCTCGGGGTGTGGGCGACTTGGGGAAGAGCATGGGGACTCTGGGGACATCCGCCGCACGTGCGGACCGGCCGGCACGCGCTGTCGACGGTGTCATCGTCGACGGATTCGACGCCGAGCCGCTCGCGACGACCGCGCACCTTGCGGGCGCCGTCGTCATTCCGGCGCACGACGAAGCAGCGGTGATCGCGCGCACGCTCGCGCACCTCGCGCCGCTCGTGGACGCCGGGGTCGAGGTCATCGTGGCGTGCAACGGCTGCACGGACGAGACCGCCGACATCGCGCGGCGGTTCGCGGGCGTGACCGTCGTCGAGACGGCGGAGGCATCGAAGGTCGCCGGCCTCAACCTCGGCGACAGCACCGCCACGAGCTGGCCGCGTCTCTACCTCGACGCGGACATCGAAGTCGAGCCCGCGGCCGTCGCCGCCGCGTTCGCCGCGCTCGCGGAGCCGACCGTCCTCGCGGCCCGTCCGTGCTTCGGGTACGACATCTCCGGGGCGAGCCTTCCCGTCCGCGCCTACTACCGGGCGCGAGCGCGCATCGCCGCCCCGACCCGTCGCATGTGGGGCGCCGGCGGGTACGCGACCAACGAGGTCGGGCACGCGCGGTTCGCCGCCTTCCCGACGCTGACGGCCGACGACTGCTGGTTCGACGCCCTCTTCGCCGAGGACGAGAAGCGCGTCGTCGCCACCGCGCCGATGCGGGTGCGGACGCCGCGCGACACCCGGACGCTCCTCGGCGTCCTCATGCGACAGCACCGCGGGCACGTGCAGCAGAGCGCAGAGGATGCCGGGGCCACCGGCGCCGGACGCGTGGCCTCACTCCTGCGGGCGGTGCGCGGCATCCGCGACGCGGTGGACGCCGGCTGGTACGTGGGACTCACGGTGGCCGCGCGGGTCCGGCTCGCGCTCCGCGACACGGCCTCGCAGACCTGGGAGCGGGACCTGTCGAGCCGCGGCGCGCAGGGGGTGACCGCGTGAGCGCGCGACAGCGCCGGTGGCGCAGTCGGCCGCTCGCCCTGCTCGCGGTCTTCGCCGTGATCTTCGGGGTGCTGGTCGCCACCACGCCCGCGAGCTCCGCCGAGGCGGCCAGTCCGTGCGGCGCGGACGTCAACCCGATCACGTGCGAGAACCGGAACGAGGGCACGGATCCCGCCGACTGGGATGTCGAAGGCGCCGGGGACCCGACGATCCAGGGTTTCGCGACCGACATCAGCGTCAACGCCGGCAGCGCGATCGACTTCAAGATCGACACCGATGCGGACGATTACACGATCAAGATCTTCCGGACCGGGTGGTACCAGGGCAAGGGCGCGCGGTACGTCACGGACGTCTCCCCGTCGGCGTCGCTGCCGCAGACTCAGCCGGAGTGCATCACGGACGAGACCACGCTCCTGTACGACTGCGGCACCTGGGATGTGTCCGCGACCTGGCAGGTCCCGCAGACCGCCGTCTCGGGCGTCTACCTCGCCGTCCTCGAACGTGGCGACACGGGCGGGCGGAGCCACATCATCTTCATCGTCCGGAAGGACGGGAACTCATCGGACATCGTCTTCCAGACCTCCGACACGACCTGGCAGGCCTACAACCCGTACGGGGGAGCCAACTTCTATCAGGGCGGCGCGAAGGGCCGTGCGTACGAGATCAGCTACAACCGACCGTTCGCCACCCGCGGTGGTGTGACCCAGCGCGACTTCTACTTCAGCTCGGAGTACGCCACCGTACGGTTCCTCGAGCGCAACGGGTACGACGTCAGCTACCTCGCCGGGGTGGACACCGATCGGCGCGGGCAGGAACTGCGCAATCACCGCGTCTTCCTCTCCGTCGGGCACGACGAGTATTGGACCGGACCGCAGCGCTCGAACATCGAGGCGGCGCGCGACGCAGGGGTGAACCTGCAGTTCCTCACCGGGAACGACGGATACTGGCGAGCACGCTGGGCGCCGTCGGCGGATGCGTCCGAGACGGACCACCGGACGCTGGTGTCCTACAAGGAGACGTGGGACAACAAGAAGATCGATCCGACGGACGAGTGGACCGGCACGTGGCGCGACCCGCGCTTCGCCGACGCCTCGCAGGGAGGTCACCTGCCCGAGAACGGCCTCACCGGCACCATGTACATGGTCAACGACGGCGACCTGCCGCTCACCGTGACGAGCGGTGAGGCGCAGCAGCGGATGTGGCGTCACACCGGACTGTCCGCCATGCCCGCCGGCTCGAGTACGGCACTGGCGCCGCACACCGTCGGCTACGAGTCGAACGAAGTCGTCGACAACGGCTTCACCCCGCCGGGCCTCATCCGGATGTCCACGACCATCGGCCCTGTGGCGCAGTATCTGACCGACCACGGGAACACCCTCGTCGAGGGCACGACGCATCACAACATCACGCTCTATCGCGCCGCCAGCGACGCGCTCGTCTTCTCCGCGGGCACCGTCCAATGGGGGTGGGGTCTCGACGCCGTGCACGACGGCAACGGCGCGCCCGCCGACCCGCGGATGCAGCAGGCGCAGGTGAACCTCCTCGCCGACATGGACGCGCAGCCGCAGACGTTGATGGACGAGCTCACGCCCGCCGACGCGAGCAGTGACGACATCGCACCGACGACCTCGATCACCTCGCCCAGCGAGGCGACCGAGGTCACCCACGGCGCCCGTGTCACGGTGACGGGTACCGCCGCTGATGTCGGAGGCGTCGTCGCCGGTGTCGAGGTCTCGACGGACGACGGGCGGACCTGGTTCGCCGCCGAGGGCACGACCTCTTGGACCTACTCGTACGTCCAGCAGGGCGGAGCGACCCCGACCATCCGCGCCCGGGCGATCGACGACAGCGCGAACTTCTCGACCGAAGGCGTGCGACGTCACCTCACCGTGACCGGTGAAGCGTCGCACTTCGGGGCGGAGGAGCCCACCGTCGCGTCGGTGACCGATGCGCAGTCGATCGAGCTCGGGCTGCGCTTCCGCGCCACTGAGGACGGCGCCGTGACGGGCGTCCGGTTCTTCAAGGGACCGCGGAACGGCGGCACGCACGTCGGCTCGCTGTGGTCGCCGAGCGGCGAGCGTCTCGCCTCGGTCGTCTTCCGTGACGAGACGGCGTCGGGATGGCAGAGCGCACGGTTCGACGCACCCGTCGACATCGTCGCCGGGAAGCAGTACACGGTCTCGTACACGGCGCCGCAGGGCGGCTACGCGTACGAGGAGTGGTACTGGCCCTACGAAGCGCGACCCGGCGCTCCGATCGAGGTCGCCTCGACGCTCGGTGCTTCCGTTCCAGGGGTGCACGGACCCGCGGGTCAGCGCCCGACCGGCGCCTACCGCGACTCGAACTACTACGTCGATGTGCTGTTCGAGGCGGACCCGCAGTCGCCGCTGCGGCTCACGGATCAGAGCCCCGCACCCGGCGCGCTCAAGGTCCCCGTCTCGTCGGCCGTCACGGGCACGTTCACGCAGCCCGTCTTCCCCTCGTCCATCGAGGTGGCGGTCGAGTCCGCCGACGGGGCGGGGGTGCAGGGCACGCTGTCCTATTCGGAGTCGACGCGCCGCTTCCGGTTCGCGCCGACGACGACGCTGGCGAACGAGACGGACTACACGGTGACGATCGCCGCGGACCCCGTCGACCCCGACGCGAGCGCACTGGAAGCCGATTCGTGGACGTTCCGCACCGCCCCGCTGATCGACCCCGACACGGTGTGCCCCTGCACGATCCACGACGATCTCGAGCGCCCCGCCGTCGCCTCCGCCGGCGACCCCGGTCCGGTCAGCGTGGGGACGGCGTTCTCCGTCTCCGAGGCCGGATTCATCACGGGACTCCGGTTCTACAAGGGGTCCGCCAATGCCGGCCCGCACGTGGGAACCCTCTGGGGTCCTGACGAGACCGAGCTGGCGCGGGTGAGCTTCGAGGACGAGACCGGCACCGGATGGCAGACCGCGTCCTTCGCTGCGCCTGTCGCGGTGTCCCCCGGTCGCACCTACGTCGTGTCCTATCGGGCACCCGCCGGTGGATACTCCGTCACGGCGGGACGCTTCACCGGTACGACTGAGCGAGGGCCGCTCACCGTACCCGCCCGTGGCGGCGCGTACACCTATGGGACGGGGTACCCCGGCGAGCGGTCGACCACGAGCTATTTCGTGGATCCCATCTTCGAGCGTGCGAACGACGGTCCGCGCCTGGTGTCGACACGGCCCGCGCCGGGATCGACGGGGGTGCCGGTCGACGCCACGATCCGGGCGACGTATGCCGATGCACTCTCCGCGGCACCCACCATGACCGTGACCGTGGGTGGCCAGTCCCTCACGGGATCGACGGTGCTGTCCGCCGACCAGAAGACCGTGACGTTCGATCCCGATGCCCCTCTGCCCTACAGCGCGGACGTGTCGGTGCGAGTGGTCGCGGCATCGCCGCAGAGCGGGGCGATCGCGAGGCGCGACTGGAACTTCCGCACCGCGCCCGATCCCGCTGAGCCCGTGACCGTCACGTTCTTCGGCGAGGACGACCCCGCCGGCGCGCAGAGCGGTTCCGACGGAGCAGCACTCGAACTCGGGATGCGGTTCACCTCCGCCGTCGCGGGGCGGGTCACCGGCATCCGGTTCCACAAGGCGACCGGCGACACGGCGTCTCACACGGGCACGCTGTGGGACCAGGACGGTCGCCGGATCACCAGCGTGGAATTCGTGAATGAGACCGCCGGCGGTTGGCAGCGCGCGCAGCTGGCCGAGCCCGTCGACATCCTGCCGGGTCGCACGTACACCGTGTCGTACTCCTCGCCGGACGGTCGGTTCACCTACGCGCAGAACGCGTTCTCCACCGCCGTCACGAGCGGCCCGCTCACGGCCGCGGGTGCGCCCAACGGCGTGTTCCGGGCGGGCGGTGGGTCGACGGCGCCCACCGACTCGTATCGAGCGACCAACTACTTCGTCGACGTCGATTTCGTCGCCGGAACCGCCGGCGAATCGGCGCTCGAAGTGACGGAGAGGACGCCCAGCGGCGCCGACGCCCCCGTCGAGGGTCGGGTGTCGGCAATGCTCAGCGCGCCCGCGACGAACGTCTCGCTCGCTCTGACGCGAGACGGCGAGACCGTCGGCGGGTCCTCGACCTTCGACCCGACGTCCCGTGTCGTGACGTTCTCATCCACCGATCCGCTGGCACGCGCGGTCACCTATCGCGCGACCGTGCGTCTCGGCGGTCAGGTACTCGACTCGTGGCAGTTCACGACGCGTGCGCCCGACGTGGACGGCGCGGCGCAGACGCTCTTCGGAGCGGAGGAGCCTGCCGTCGCGTCGGCGGCGGACTCGGGTTCGGTGAACCTCGGTACGGCGTTCGAGGTCGCTCGCCCGGGGTCGGTCACGGCGATCCGCTTCTACAAGGGTGCCGGCAACACCGGCCGCCATGTCGGCGTCCTCTGGGACGCTGACGGCGCGGAGCTCGCTCGAGTCGTCTTCGGGAACGAGACCCCGTCCGGGTGGCAGCGAGCAGCGCTGTCCGCGCCGGTGCAGCTGCAGCCCGGCCGGACGTACACCGTGGCGTACTCGGCGCTGGCGGGAGGCTACGCCGCGACGGCGGGATACTTCACGGCACCGAAGGTCAGCGGCGACATCTCGGCCCCCGCCGGTGCGAACGGCCGCTTCGCCTACGGGCGGGAGGGCCTGCGGCCGACGGAGTCGTGGGGATCGACGTCCTACTTCGTCGACGCGGAGGTCGTCTTCCCGGACAGCCCCGCACCGACCCCGACCCCGACCCCGACGCCGACGCCGACGCCGACGCCGGAGCCGAGTGTGGAGCCGGCGCCGACGCCGACGCCGACCGTCGAACCGACGCCGTCCCCGACTGTGGAGCCGAGCCCGACGCCGACGCCGGAGCCGAGCCCGAACCCGCCGCCGCCGACGACCGATTCGGCGCCGGCGCCGCGCGTCACCGCGAGCACGCCGGAACCTGGTGCCACGGAGGTCTCGCCCACGGCCACGATCACAGCGACCCTCTCGTCTTCCGTCGCCGAAGCGGTCGTCGTCGTCACCGGACCGGGCGGGCAGGCATCGGGGACGACCGCCATCGACGCACCCACGCGGACGGTGACCTTCACGCCCGACGATCCGCTCGCCTGGGCTGCGCGCTACGACGTCTCCATCGCGACGCCCGGTTCCGTGGTCTCCGGAGGTGCATGGTCGTTCTCGACGGCGAGCGAGCCGGTCACGAGCAGCGTCACGACGATCTTCCGCAACCTCTCGCCGCAGCACCCGTTCTGGAACGATCCGGACAGCGTGCAGGTCGCGACGCGGTTCTCCGTGGATGCGGAAGGGGATGCCACCGGCATCCGCTTTTACAAGGGATCGGCGAACACGGGCGATCACACGGGATACCTCTGGGGACCCGCCGGCACCCTGCTCACCGAGGTGACGTTCCGGGACGAGACCGCCGAGGGGTGGCAGACGGCCGAGTTCGCCGAACCCATCCCGTTGATGCCGGGCTCCGAATACCGCGTCGGGCTGCACAGCACGACGGGCAGGTACGCCGTCGACCTGGGGACGCTCGCTGAGCCCACGGTCGTGGGTCCGTTCGCGATCCCGGCGCAGGGGAGCGCCTACACGTACTCGAGGGGCTATCCCGACGCCCTGTCGAGACACAACTACTGGGTGGACGTGACGTTCGTCCCATCCGGATAGCGGCGACGCCGCGCATTGGGGAAGCCCTTCGGGGACACACATGGGGACATTTGGGGGAATGCAATGAATGGAAGGCTCAACGTCGCCGTCATCGGCGCGGGCTACTGGGGACCGAATCTCGCACGGAACCTCCGCGCGAGCCGTGACTGGAACCTCGCGGCCATCTGCGACCTGGACATCGACCGGGCCCGCAAGGTCGCCGACGCCGTCGGCGGGGCGCCCGTCACGAGCGACCTGGAGTCCGTCCTGTCGGACCCGATGATCGACGCCGTCGCCGTCGCGACCCCGGCGCGGACGCACCACCGCATCGTGCTCGCCGCGCTCGACGCCGGCAAGCACGTGATGGTCGAGAAGCCCCTCGCCGACTCCCGCGACCGCGGCGGCGAGATGGTCCGCCGGGCGCAGGAGCAGGGACTCGTGCTCATGGCCGACCACACCTACTGCTACACGCCGGCGGTGCTGAAGATGCGCGAGCTCGTGGCGAAGGGCGCCCTGGGCGACATCCTCTTTGTGGACAGCGTGCGCATCAACCTCGGCCTGATCCAGCCCGACGTCGACGTCTTCTGGGATCTCGCTCCCCACGACCTGTCGATCATGGACTTCGTGCTTCCGGGTGGACTCGCGGCCACCTCGGTCTCGGCGCACGGATCCGACCCGCTCGGGACCGGCAAGTCGTGCATCGGCTACATGGCGATGCCCCTCGAGTGCGGCGCGATGGCGCACGTGCACGTCAACTGGCTGAGCCCCACGAAGATCCGCCGCATGGTGATCGGGGGCACACGCCGCACGCTCGTCTGGGACGACCTGAACCCGCAGCAGCGCCTGAGCGTCTACGACCGGGGCGTCGACGTGAACACCGTGTCGAAGGCGACCGCCAAGGACCGTCGCGCGGCGAACGTCTCGTACCGCCTCGGTGACACCTGGGCGCCCGCTCTCGAGGAACGTGAAGCACTCGGCGGTGTCGTGACCGAGTTCGCGGCCGCGATTCGCGAGCGCCGCGCGTCGCGCACGAGCGGTGCCGCGGGCCTTCGGGTGCTGTCGGTGCTGGATGCGGCGGCGGGCAGCCTCGCCGCGTTCGGCGCCCCGCATCCCGTCCCCCGTCTCGTACCCGCCGAGGAGGTGGCGGCATGACCCGGCTCGAAGGAGCTCGCGTCCTCGTGACCGGAGGCGCCGGCACGATCGGGTCGACCCTCGTCGACGACCTGCTCGCCGAAGGCGTCGCCTCGGTCGACGTCCTCGACAACCTGGTGCGCGGTCGTCGGAGCAACCTCGAGCCGGCACTCGCGTCCGGCCGGGTCTCGCTGATCGACGGCGACATCCGGGACGCGCGTCTGGTCGACGACCTCGTCGCCGAGAAGGACGTGGTCTTCCACCAGGCCGCGATCCGCATCACGCAGTGCGCCGAAGAGCCCCGACTCGCGCTCGAAGTCCTCGTCGACGGGACGTTCAACGTCGTCGAGGCGGCTGCGCGGCACCGGGTCGGCAAGCTCATCGCGGCATCCAGTGCCTCCGTCTACGGCATGGCCGAGGAATTCCCGACGACTGAGCGCCACCACCACGAGAACAACGACACGATCTACGGCGCCGCCAAGACCTTCAACGAGGGGCTGGTCCGCAGTTTCCGCGCGATGCAGGGGCTCGACTACGTGCTGCTGCGGTACTTCAACGTCTACGGACCGCGGATGGACGTGCACGGGCTCTACACCGAAGTCCTCGTGCGGTGGATGGAGCGGATCGCCGACGGACAGCCGCCGCTCATCTTCGGCGACGGCAGCCAGACGATGGACTTCGTCTGCGTGCCCGACATCGCCCGTGCCAACGTCCTCGCCGCCCGCAGCGACGTCGTCGAGGGCACGTACAACATCGCGAGCGGCACGGAGACGAGCCTCGCGGAACTCGCGCATGCGCTGCTGCGCGTCATGGGCTCCGATCTGTCGCTCGAGCACGGCCCCGAACGCGCGGTGAACGGCGTCGTCCGACGCCTCGCCGACACGTCGGCGGCACGCCGTGACCTCGGCTTCGAGGCGCGGATCGGACTCGACGAAGGGCTGCAGCGACTCGTCGAATGGTGGCGACCCCTCCGCGCCGAGGTCGCGGGCGAGCGGATGGCGGTCGCGCGGTGAGCGAGCGCATCAACGTCATGATGCCCTGGATGGGGGCTGAGGAGGCCCAGGCGGTCGCCGAGGTGATCGAGAGCGGCTGGGTGGCGCAGGGGCCTCGGGTCGCCCGCTTCGAGCAGGAGTTCGCCGAGGCGATGGAGGCTCCGTACGCGGTCGCGACGACGAGCTGCACGACCGCGCTGCACCTCGCGCTGATCGTCGCGGGAGTCCAGCCCGGCGACGACGTCGTCATCCCGTCGCTGTCGTTCATCGCGACGACCAATGCAGTCCGATACGTCGGGGCGACGCCGGTCTTCGCCGACGTCGACCCCATCACCGGGAACGTGACCGGTGAGACGGTCGATCAGGCCCTGACCCACCGGACGACCGCCGTCATCGCCGTCGACCAGGGCGGCGTCCCCCTCGATCTGCAGGACGTGCGCGCCGTGACCGACCCGCTCGGCATCGTCGTCATCGAGGACGCCGCCTGCGGTGCCGGCTCAACGTATCGCGGTCGACCGGTCGGCGCGGGCGCGGAGATCGCCGCATGGTCGTTCCACCCCCGGAAGCTGCTGACCACCGGTGAGGGCGGGATGCTGACCACCACGCACGCCGCGTGGGCGGCTCGCGCGCGAAAGCTGCGCGAGCACGCGATGAGCGTGTCGGCGGCCGACCGCCACACCTCGGTGCTCCCCCCGGCCGAGGTCTATGACGAGGTCGGCTGGAACTTCCGCATGACCGATCTGCAGGCCGCCGTCGGACTCGTCCAGCTCGGGCGCCTCCCCGAGATCGTGCGGCGCAGACGCGAGATCGCCGACCGCTACCGCGCGGCGCTGTGCGGCGTCCCCGGCCTGCGGTTCGTCGTCGACCCGGCCTGGGGCACCTCGAACGTGCAGTCGTTCTGGGTCGAGGTGGGCGACGACTACCCGGTCGATCGCGACGGGCTGCTCGCCGCGCTCGCCGCCGAAGGCATCTCCGCGCGGCGCGGCATCATGGCGGCCCACCGGCAGGCGCCGTATCGCGATCTCGTGCCGGCCGAGGGGCTCCCGGCGACCGAGCGCTTCACCGACCGGACCCTCATCCTGCCCGTCTTCCACACCCTCTCTGATGCGGACCAGGACCGGGTCATCGCGGTGCTCCGCGATCCGCGGCAGGCACTGGCTGCGCTGACGGCGGGTCAGCAGGTCGCGTCATGAACGGCATCGTGCTCGTCGGGGCCGGCGGCCTCGCACGCGAGGTGATGGCGGCGTCGCCCGGCGCGGTCGTCGGGATCGTGGATGATGACCCGCGTCGTCACGGCACCACCGTCGGGGGTGTGCCGGTCCTTGGAGCGGTGCGCGAAGTCGTGCACCGGCCCGAGCAGGTGCTGGTGTGCATCGGGCCGAGCGCTGTGCGACGCGACGTGGTCCGCTCGCTCGAATCGGCCGGACTGTCGGCGGATCGGCATGCGACCTTCGTCGCGGCATCCGCCCGGATCGGTGCCGGCTGCACGGTGGGCGCGGGATCGATCGTGCTCGACGGGGTCGTGATGACGGCGGATGCCGCACTCGGCCGGCACGTCGTCGTGATGCCGAACACCGTGGTGACGCACGACGACGAGGTCGCCGACTTCGCGACGCTCGCCGCAGGGGTCGCCCTCGGCGGGGGTGTGCGCATCGGCGAGGCCGCGTACGTCGGTATGAACGCGGCGATCCGGCAGGGGATCGCCGTGGGGGACGGCGCCACCGTCGGGATGGGCGCCGTCGTCCTCTCCGACGTGCCGGCGCAGCAGACCTGGGCCGGTGTGCCCGCGCGACCGCTGGGGGTGTTCGCATGACCATCGCGACGACAGGTGTCACCGCCGTGCCGTTCCTCGACCTCGCCGCGCAGCAGGCGGAGGTGGCCGATGAGGTGCTTCCCGTGTGGCGGGCGCAGCTCGAGAGCGCCGCCTTCATCGGCGGCGCGGAGGTCGAAGCGTTCGAGCGCGAATACGCCGACTACATCGGTGTGCGTCACGTCATCGGGGTGTCCAACGGCACCGACGCGCTCGAACTCGCTTACCGCGCGATCGGCGTCCAGCCCGGCGACGAGGTCATCATGCCGGCGAACACGTTCATCGCCACGGCAGAGGCCGTCTCTCGGATCGGCGCCGTCCCGGTCTTCGTCGACGTCGACGACGTGCACCTGCTCATCGACCCCGAAGCGGTCGAAGCGGCCGTCACCGAGCGCACCCGGGCGATCGCCCCGGTTCACCTGTTCGGGCAGACGGCGCCGATGGCGTCGCTGACCGCCATCGCCCACCGTCGGGGGCTCGCCGTCGTCGAGGACGCGGCGCAGGCGCAGGGCGCGTCGGGATTCGCCGGGCGTGCAGGGGCGATGGGGCTCGTCGCCGCGACGAGCTTCTACCCCGGCAAGAACCTCGGCGCCGCGGGAGACGCCGGCGCCGTCATGACCGACGACGAGGGGATCGCGGCCCTCGTCCGCACGTTGGGCGCGCACGGCAGCGCCGTCAAATACGTCCACGACCACATCGGGGTGAACGCACGGCTCGACGCCGTGCAGGCGACCGTCCTGCGGGCGAAGCTGCGCCGGCTCGAGGGATGGAACGAGATGCGGCGAGCCGCGGCATCCCGCTACGGGGAGCTGCTCGGCGACATCGACGGGGTCCGGCTGCCGGCGTCGCGACCGGGGAACCGCGACGTCTGGCACCTGTACGTCGTCCGCGTCGCCCAGCGCGATCGGGTCCTCGCCGAGTTGACGGATGCCGGGATCGGCGCCGGCATCCACTACCCGACGCCGGTGCACCTCACCGGGGCGTACGCCGAGCTCGGCGGCCGACCGGGCCAGTTCCCGGTGGCTGAGCGGGCGGCCGAGGGCATCCTGTCGCTGCCGATGTTCCCGCATCTGACCGCGGAGCAGCAGGAACGGGTCGCGGAGGTTCTCCGGGCTGCGGTGGAGGGCCGGTGATGAGTGCTGCGGCCGGGGCTGTCACCGTCGCGACGGTCGCGCTCGCCCCTATCCAGATGTTCTGGTTCGGGCGGCCGCTCGGCGATGTCGAGCGGCTCAGCATCCGGTCGTTCCAGGCGAACGGGCACGAGGTCCATCTCTACGCCTACGAGCCTCTGGACGGCGTCCCGGACGGGACGGTCATTCGCGATGCTCGTGAGGTCATGTCGTACGCACGCTTCGAGGAGCTCCGCGCCCGCGGCGTGAAGCCGGGACCCATCGCCGACATCTTCCGCTACGCGCTGCTGTTCGAGCATGGTGGATGGTGGAGCGACTGCGACGTGGTCTGCGTGAAGCCATGGGACTTCACCTCCGACATCGTCTTCGGGTGGCAGGACGAACGCGTCGCGAATCAGGCGGTCCTGCGTCTGCCGGCGGGACATGACGCCGCGCGGCGATTGACGACCCTGATGGCGCACCCCAACCGATGGATGCGCGGGGACCCACCCCGTCGCATTCTGCGCAAGACGCGTGATGCGGTGCTCGGGCGACGGACTGCTGATGCGATCACATGGGGCGCGACGGGTCCAGCCGCGATCACCACTGTGGTCACCGGGGAACGACTGCTCCACCGTGGCTTGTCCGCCGAGGTGTTCTACCCGGTCCCCTGGACAGCCGCCGACGTCCTGTTCGCGCCAGGACGGCTCCCGCTCAGTTCGGCGACGTACGCCGTCCATCTGTGGAACGAGGTGCGTCGAGGACGTGACCCCGAGTCGGGCAGCCCGCTGGCCACCTGGATGGAGCGATACGGTGTCCGCTGAGACGGCCGCGCGTCTTCGCGTTCTCGTCTGCCCGCACGAGCTGATCACGGGCGGCAGTCAGATCAATGCGATCGACCTGGCCGCGCGCATCCGGGACCGCGGCCACGAGGTACGTGTCTTCGCGCCGCCGGGGCCGCTGCAAAGCAGGATCGACGCCCTCGGGCTGCAATACCGTCCGGCGCCCCCGATGACCGGCCGCGCCCTCTCTCCGCGAACGGTCCGCGCCCTGCGGCGCGAGATCCGTGAGTTCCGGCCCGACATCGTGCACGCCTACGAACATCCGCCTGCGGTGACGTCGACCGCGATCTCCCAGGCCACGCGTCACCGGAGCGTCATCACGGTGCTGTCGATGGACGTTCCCGACTTCTTGCCGGTCGACGTGCCCCTGATCGTCGGCACCGCGGACCTGGCGCGCGGCCAGGGCGCGAGGCGCGGGACTGTGCATCTCATGGAGCCGCCGGTGGACACCGCGCACGACCGGCCGACGGACCGTCGGCGCGCTCGTGCGGATCTCGGGCTGGGCGACGACCGCTTCGTCATCTCGGTCGTCGGACGCTTGTCCAGCGAGCACGAGAAGGCGCGCGGCGTCGCGGAGGCGATCGCCGCTCTTGCCGCCGCGCCCCTCCCACGCGCTGTCACGTTCGTCGTTGCAGGCAGCGGGGATGACGAGGAAGGTGTCCGAGCTGCGGCCGCGCGATTCTCGGCAGTCGACTTCGACGTCCGACTCGAGGGAGACGTGGCCGACCCGCGCCCTGTGTACGCAGCGGCCGATCTCGTCATCGGGATGGGGAGCTCCGCCCTCCGCGCCATGGCGCATGCTCGACCGGTCGTCGTCCAGGGTCCAGGCGGCTTTTGGAACCTCCTCAGCCCCGACACCATCGGCCTGCACCTTCGGCAGGGGTTCTTCGGGCATGGGGATTCGGGGGGGCCGAGCCTCGCCGCCATCGTCAGCGGGGTGATGGCTGACCCAGCATCCGCGGAGGCACTCGGATGGTTCGGGAGAGCCGTCGTGGAGGACCGGTTCGCCATCGACCGCGCAGCGTCGCGACTCGAACAGGTCTACATCGCAGAGGCGCGTGGCCCGCGTGCGCCGGGACGTCGGTCTGCTGCGTACGCGCTGTGGCGATATCTCCTCTTCCGCGTCGCCCTCACCCATCCCCGAGCCCATTCGGCATTCCGGAGGGTGGTGCACCGCCATGGCTGACGTGGGTTCGCTGGGCGGGAGAGTCGCTCGAGCCGCCGCGTGGAGCGGCATGGGCAGCATCGCGCTCCGGCTGGGCAGCTTCGTCATCGGGATCATCCTCGCCCGTATCCTCGCGCCCGAGGACTTCGGCGTGTACGCGATCGCCCTCACAGTGCAGGCCATTCTCATGACAGTGGCGGACCTGGGCTTGTCCGCCGACATCATCCGGTCCGAGGATCCGATGCGGCTTGCGCCCACGATCGCCACGCTCGGGCTGGTGAGCGGCGGCGCACTGGCGCTCGCCACGCTCATCTGGAGCGGTCAGATCGCCGACGCGTTCGGCAGTCCGGGGGCGTCGCCCGCCGTCGCCGTACTCTCGGTGACGCTCTTGCTCGGTGGGATCACCGTCGTGCCGTTCGGTCTGCTCCAGCGGCGGTTCCAGCAGAGAGAGCTGTTCTTCGTCTTCGTCGCCGACTTCGTCGTGTCCACGGCGGTGACGCTGGTCCTCATCGGCGCCGGGTTCGGCGTGCTCGCCCTCGCCATCGGACGGGTGAGTGCCCAGGCGGTGTCGACGGTCCTGCAGTTCGCCTTCGCCCGTGTGGTGCCGCGCCTGGGTCTCGACCGCGCCGTGCTCCGGCCGGTCCTGGCCTTCGGTCTGCCGATCGCAGCGGCGAACCTTCTGTCCTGGGCTCTTTTGAACGCGGACAATGTCATCCTGGCCCGCGCTGTGGGAGCCACAGCACTCGGCTACTACGTCCTCGCGTTCAACATGTCGAACTGGCCGATGAGCGCGCTCTCGGCCGTAGTGCGCTCCATCTCGCTGCCGTACTTCTCGCGGGCGGGTGCCAGTTCGGATGCGATGCCACTCGTCACGTCTCTCGCCTGGGCGCTGGCGATACCCGCGGGGGGCGTGCTTGCGGTGCTGAGCGCTCCCGTCATCCACTTCGTCTACGGAGACAAATGGCTCCCCGCGGCTCCGGTTCTGGCGGCCCTCGGGGTGTACGGCGCGCTCCGCGTGGTCTTCGATGTGTTCGCGGGCTATCTGTACGCGCGCGGGCGCTCGCGTCCGGTCCTCTGGATACAGCTCGTATGGCTCGTCGCCATCGTCCTCGCCGTCCTCGCCGGGGTGCAGATGTTCGGCATCTCCGGTGCCGGGTGGGCGCACGTGGTCGTCGCAGTGCTCGTCATCCTGCCCTGCTACCTCCTGGCCCTCACGCGGGCCGGCGCGCCCGTCGGAGCCATCCTGCGTTCGTGCGTGTGGCCGTCGGTCGGCGCGGCCGCTGCGATGGCGATCGCGGGATTGCTGCGCTCGCTCTTCGATGACCTGCTGACGGCGCTGCTCGTTGCAGGCAGTGGCGCGCTCGTCACCTATGCGGCAGTTGCGGGTCCATGGCTGTTCACGCGGCTTCGCAACGCGCGGGCGACCAGGACCGCCATCGCTGAGCCCGTCACGGATCAGGCGTGAAGACGCCGGTGCGGTGCCAGCGGGCGTACTGCCGCATCGAGCGGATGCGGCGCACCGCCGCTCGGAAGGAGCGCGCGGAATCCCGCCCTGACACCGTCTCCGCCTCCGCGCGGATCGCGGCCTCGGCGTGCGGTGTCTGTCCGGGCCACGTCGCGTCCGCGAACTCGCGGTAGCGGCGCCGCAGCGGCTCGTCCACTCGGCCGCGGTCGATCATGTGGGCGATGTTGCGACGCGCCTCGTCCGCGAGTGCCTGACGTGCGAGGTCGTGCAGGCGTGAGGCATCCGGCACCCGCGCAGTCGCCCATGCGAACAGGGTGTCGAACGCGTCCCGTCGATCTTCGAGGTCACCGAAGGCGGGATCGAGCGACTGCGAGAGGCTCGCGCCGTGCTCACGGTGCCAGGCCTGATCAGCGCCCCGGACATAGGCGACATCGGACACCGAGGCGATCCGGAGCCACATCTCCATGTCGTGGGTGTGCGCCAGATCGCGTTGTCCGCCCACGTCGTCGACGACCGATCGTCGCATGAGGACTTCGGGCGAGGTGATGACGTTTACCGCCGTGCGGCAGCGCCCCTCGAGCCAGAGCGCACCGGGCCACACGATCCAGCGCCGAGCCCGGTGGCGCGCCCTCGGCAGGGCCGGACCGGAGAAGTGCAGTGGGTGGCCGTAGACGAGCCCGACGCCCGGATGGGCCTCCATGACGGCTACCGCTCGGGCGAGCGACCCCGGTGTCAGCAGGTCGTCCGCGTCGAGCCGTGCCACATACTCGCCGTTCACGCACGCCAGGCCGTCGTTGAACGTGCGGACCGCGCCGAGATTCTTGGTGTGGCGCACCAGACGCACTCGTTCGTCCTGCGCGGCGACGGTTGCGACCACCTCGACGCTGCGGTCGGTGGAGTGATCGTCCACGACGATCACCTCGACCTCGACCCCCCGCTGCGACAGTGCGCTGTCGATGGCTTCGGTCACATACGACACGTAGTTGAAACACGGGATCACGACGCTCACGAGCGGTCGACGCTCGAGAGGTCGTGGGCGCACGCGACGGGCCTTCACCGTCGGCATCCTTCGAGCGTCATCTCGGGGACCGCGCGAATCGCGCCCGTGACAGCTCGTCGCCGATGATCGCGACGGTCGCGCGCTGGGTCTCGGTCCAGGACCGCCCCGCCACCGATGCGGCCACGGCCTGGCCGTGCGCGTCGCGTCTCGGGCGCCGCACCGCGTCGACGAGCGCTCGCGCGAGGCCCGTCGGCGTGGGTCGCGCCCACGCCGCATGAGGATTGCCGAGATCTGCTCGGGCCAGATGCGAGTCGTTGATCACCGGGATCACGCCGGCGGCGAGCATCTCCTCCGCGACGAGCGAGATGTTGGTGAACGAGAGGGCGAGACCGGCGACGACGCCGTTGTACAGCTCGTTCAACAGAGCCGGTGGGAGATTGCCGTGATTGACGACCGGGAAGGGGGCGTCGTCGACGATGTCGCCGTAGACGTGGATCGGCTCGTCGGGGCACGCCGCGTGGAAGAGCTCGAGCGCCCGGACGGCGAGTGCGTACCCGCGCCGGTCGTTCCCGCGCTTGGCGTACAGGACGATCCCGGAGCGCTCGCGTCCGTCTCCGAGAGCGTGGTACACCTCGGTGTCGCATCCGAACGGGACGAGGTCCGCGTCGACCCCCGCGTCGTCGCGGAGCAGATCGTGCACCATCTCACCGAGGGCGATGTGACGGAACCCGAACCGGTAACTGTCTTCCGCGAGGGCGAACTCTGCGCCTCGGGGGAGGAAGTACGGCTCGTAGTCCTGGATGAAGTAGAGCAGTCTGCCCTCGTCCGTTCGGGAGGCGGCGACGTGCGCCGTCGGCCACGACGTCGCGACGACGGCGTCGTAGCCGGTGATCCGTTCGCCGACCGGCAGGATCTCGGCGGTCATCCACGGCCAGGCGTGCCGAATAGTGTCCGCGTTGCGCTCGAAGTCTCCCGCATGCCGGTCGTAGAGCAGCAGGGTCGTGTCGACGCCGGCGTCGATGGATGCCTGCATCATCCTGAACTGCGTCGTGTGGCCTCCGGATCCCGCGCTGGGCGGGATGGCCAGCCACGCGACGCGCTCGGCGCCGTCACCCGTCCGTGCCGGCGGCGGAGCGAGCGCGAGCGAGTCCGCGAGGTCGTGCGTCAGTAACGGGAACTCGAGTTCGCGCGCCTCCAGATGCGCCGCCAGGCGCAACGCTGCGAACTGCGCCAGATATCTCGGTGAGCGTCCCCTCACCCGTGCCCACAGACGGCGTCGTCGAACAGACATGCATCCCCCAAAAATGCGTCCCATCGGGCAGTCGTCCCCAGACGGCCCGCTCGACCGAGGCTACCGCACCGAGCCTGCCGGAGGTATAGTTGCCCCACGATCCGAGTGGTTTGGGGACCTACGGTGAGCTTTTTGGGGGACGGGCGTTTGCGCGCCCACTTGGGGAACGAGGCGGGGGACGCTGCCGTCGGCGTCCGCGCGCTCTACGTGCGCACCGAAGGCCGCGCCGCGATCTCGCGCGCGGAGCGACGGGCCCAGGAGTCGGCGGGTGCTGCGCCGCGGCGCGTGCTCGTCGAGGAGGCGTTCGGCTTCGATCTGCTTGGCGAGTCCGACATCCGCGCGCTCCCGGGCCTGCGCGGGACCTTCCTGCGCCGCCTGCCCATGTTCATCGCGCTCGCACTGGAAGCATCGCGGCGCGCGAAGGACTACGACGTCATCCTGACCTGGGCGGAGAAGTACACGGTCGGCGTCGCGGGGACGCTGTGTCTACGGCGCCGGCGTCCACGACACGTCGCGATCCTGGACTGGGTGTCGAAGCCGATCGTGCGGGTGCCGCTGCGGATCGTCCGCTCGGGCGTGGACGACGTCCTGACCTGGAGCAGCGTGCAGGCGCGCGTCGCGGTGGACCGCGTCGGCTTCGCTCCCGAGCAGGTGCACCGCATCGAGCATCCCGTCGACGAGCAGTTCTTCGCGCCGCAGGAGTCGATGGTCGATCCCCGTCAGCGCCCCGTCGTCTCAGCGGGCGAGACCCAGCGCGATTTTCCGACACTGATGGCGGCGGTGGCGGCTCTCGGTGTGCCGACGATCGTCGCGGCGAACCTGCTGGGCACCTTCGACGGCGTCCGCACCCGGCTGGTCGATGCCCGCGACGCACTCGTTGCGGCGGACGGCATCCAGGTCGGTCCGCTCGAGCCGCCCGCGCTCCGGGAGGCGTACGCGTCGGCATTCGTCGTGGTCGTCCCGCTCGTCGAGTCGGAGAACAATGCCGGAATCAGCGTCATCCTCGAGGCGATGGCGATGGGTCGCGCTGTCATCACCAGCCGCACGGAGGGACAGGTGGACGTCATCCGGCACGGCGAGACGGGGCTCTATGTGACCCCGGGGGACGTCCAGGAGCTGCGCGCGGCAATCGAGCGTCTGCGCGACGACCCGGAGGAGGCCGCTCGCATGGGCCGGCGCGGCCGTGACGAGGTGCTGCGGCTGCACCGCACGCCCGACTTCGTCCATGCGGTTCGCACGCACGTGCTGGCCGCCTCCGCCCAGCAGGTGCGTCGGTGATCCCGCTGACGGTCCTCTGCGCGACTCCGCCTCGGACGCCCGGCGAGGACAAGCCCGGGGGACCGCTGCCCTACGGCATGGGCGCGCTGCAGTCCGACTTCGACGTGGACTGGGTCGTTCCGAGTCTCGGCCCGCTCGGACGCCACGTGGCGACGCGCGTGGACGGCGCGATCCGCCGGCTGTCCCCGGGGAGGAGGGGATGGATGCTGGCTCGCGCCGCCCGCGGCGGCGCACGCGGTCCCGTGCTCTCCGTGTTCGAGGACGCCGGTCTCGCTCACGCACGCCGGGCGGGTCGACGACGCGACCGGTCACCGCACGTCATGGTGTCGTGCTGGCTCGCCCAGGATGTCCTCGATCGGCCGGCGGCCGCCGCGTCCGTCCGCGCATCGTTGTCGTCGGTCGCGGCGGTGTGCGTCTACTCCGCCAATCAGGCGGTCATCCTCGAGGAGTACTTGGGAGTCGGGGCCGATCGGATCCGTGTCGTCCCATTCGGGATCGACGTCGACTACTTCGACGCCGGGCGCCTTAGGAGCCCGAGGGGCGGGGGTGGGGTCATCGCGGTCGGCAGCGATTCGCGGCGGGACTACGCCACCCTCTTCCGCATGGCCGAGCGCACCGGCATCCCGATGACCGTCGCCTGCCGACCGCGCAACGTCACCGATCTGCGCATCCCGCCCGGGATCAGGCTCGTGAGCGTCTTCGACGCGGACTACCGCGCGTTGCTGCACGGCGCTGACCTCGTCGTGACCACCACCACAGCGCCGGCCTACCCGAGCGGTCAGACGGTCGTCCTCGAGGCGATGGCGATGGGCGCGGCCACGGTGACAACGGACTCCGCTGCGATGCGCGACTACGTCGTGCCCGGGTCGACCGGCGAGCTGGTGCCGCCGGGCGACTGCGAGGCGCTCGCCGGCACCGTCACGGAGCTCCTGCGCGACGACGGGCGACGTCGGTCGATGGGGGAGCGCGCGAGAGACGACGTGCGGGCACGATTCACGGTGCAGCGGCAATGGAAGACCGTCGCACGGGTCATCGGGGAGGTCTCGGCATGACGCTCTACGACCTGACCCGGGTGCTGTTTCGCCGCTGGTACGTGATGGTCGTCGTGCTCGGCCTGACCGCGGGACTCGGATGGCTGTTCCTCCGTGATGGCGGGCTCTATGTGACCCGCACCCTCGTGACCTTCGAGGCGCCGGATGCCGGGCCGTGGGAGGAGGGTGGAAGCGCGGATCGCGGGGTGATCATGTTCGCCTCCGCCGTCGCCACCGAGGTCAACGGCGGTGCCGAACCTGTGACCTACTCGCAGGCCGACGCGCCGTTCTACGGTGCGGGCATCCGCCAGGGGCTCCGCGTCGCGGTCCCCGACACGGGCGGGCAGTGGGAGGTCGTCTACAACAAGGCGGCGATCACGATCGATGTCGTCTCTCCTGATCGGGGCTGGGTGGAGGAGCAGCAGACTGCTGCCATCCGCTCCGTGCTCGCGACGGCTGATGACCGTCAAACCGGGATCTCGGCGGAGAACCGCATCGCGGTCGCGGTCGAGCCGCTCAGCGAGACAATCGAGCACGTGACTCCGAGCCGCTCCGGCACGGCCCTCGCCGCTGGAGCGCTGGGGGCAGTGGGTCTGCTCGTGGGGGGCTGGTTCGCGTCGACTGCGGATCGGCTGGCTCGGGAGAGCCGAGAACGTTCCGGCGGCATCAGGGGGATGCGCCGTTGGGTGGGGGGAAGTGGGATTTCATGAAGCTCGCAGATGTCATCGGCGCACTTCGTCGACGGTGGTACGTCCTGGTGGTGGGGGTGATCGTCGCGGCCGCCGCAGCCTACGGTGCGTGGACCGTCATCCCGCCGGAATACGAGAGGTCGGCGTCGCAGCTGCTCCTGCCCGGTGAGGCGACCATTCCGGACGACGCCAACCCGTACCTCTTCGTCGGGGGCCTCTATCAGGTGGCCGACATCCTTGTCCGCGCGATCGGTCCGGATGACATCGCCCAGGCGACGGCGGATGCGCCAGGCGCCAGCATCGCTGTGTCTCGTGACACCGCTGCCGGTGCGGTGATGCTGGTCACGGTCTCCGCATCGAGTGAGGAGGATGCCGATGTCGTCCTCGCTACCGCCTTGCAACTCATCGAGACGAGGCTCGGGGAGTTGCAGGACGAGCAGGGCATTCCGACAGACGAGCGGGTCGATCTCGTCCCGTTGACGCACGACTCGGCAAGTGTCGTCGTGCAGAAGAACCGCATCCTCGTGACCGGGGTCGTCGGGCTCGTCATCGCGATGCTCAGCGTCGCGATCGCGGTCCTCGGCGACACCCTCATCCGGTTGCGTCGTCGACGGCGCAGTCGGTCGGAGCAGACCCCCCTGCGGGCCACCGCGGACGAGGTCATCATCGACGCGGGCGCCGCGGGGTCCGCGATGGAGGACGGCGAGGCCGCGACGAGCGACGCCGACCGAGCGGATGCCGACTCGCCGGACGTCGGGGCGCCTGAGCGCGTCGTCCGCGCGGAGGCGTCGTCAGCGCCGCTGGCCGACGCAGGCGAGGACCCCGACGAAGCGGTCGAGCCGGATCGGGGGGACACGTCTGCGACGCCTGAAGGCAAAGCGGTCCAGAACATGCCTGGCGGGTCCGCCGGGGGCCGCCCGCGAAAGGGTCGACCGGTCGGTGCGCGCCGACGAAACTGGCAGGCGCCGCATCCCGCGGCTGATGACGACGCGTTCGTCGCGGGACCGATGGGGCCGTTCGAGTCGGAGCGGGAAGCCGGATGATCCTCCGTCCGCTGGCGACGGCGCCGGCCCCCCTTGCCGCCCGCGGACACACGGGCTGGCGACCCGCGGGCACGGACGCGGTGACGATGCTCACCATCTACATCGTCCTGCTGTACGGCTTCCCGTCGAGCCTTTCGATCTCCTTCCTCGGATCGTTCGGTCGCCCGCAGTTCCTGTGGGGGCTCGTCCTCCTCGGCTGGTGGCTGCTCGCGCGGCTGCAGCCCACCCAGAGCGTCCGCTCGGTGCCCCAACCGGTCCGGATCGCACTCGGGCTGTTCCTCGTGATCTGCCTCGTCAGCTTCGCCCACGCCCTCTTGCGAGGCCAGCCCGTGGACCAGATCAGCCCCGCAGCATCCGCTCTCGTGCGGCTGCTCTCGTGGACGGGGGTCGTGCTCGTGGCGATGGACGGCATCCGCAGCATGAGCGATCTGATGAAGCTCGTCCGGCGACTCGCCTTCGCGGGCGGTGCGATGGCGGCCCTCGGCCTCCTCCAGTTCCTCACGGACCAGCCGATCATCGACTTCCTCACCGGTCTCCCCGGATTCTCCGGTGACGCCGGCGGCATCGACAGCCGCGGCGGGTTCGTGCGCCCGGCGGGGACGGCGACGCATCCCCTCGAGTACGCAACCGCCATCGCCGTCGCGCTTCCGCTGGCGCTCGCGTGCACGATCGTCGGCGACGCCGGTCGCAGACGCGCGCGTTGGTGGTTGCCAGTCGCGGTGATCGCGCTGGCCTCATTCCTCGCCGTCTCGCGTTCCGCGGTCATCGGCTTCGGGATCGCCGTCGTGGCGGCCGTGCCCGGGCTTCCCGCGCGATTCCGCCCCCTCGCAGGCTCGGTCATCCTGATCGCGTTCGCGGGTGCAATGGTCGCCGTGCCCGGGTTGTACGGCACCATCGTGGGCATGTTCCTCGGGGTCGGCGACGATCCGAGCGCGCTCTCGCGAACGGCAGCCCTCGACCTGCTGCCGACCTTCCTCGCCTCCTCGCCCCTCATCGGGGCAGGGATCGGCACCTTCCTGCCGCGTTATTACATCTTCGACAATCAGTGGGCGCAGATGATCGTGGAGATCGGCGTCCTCGGTGCAGCAGCGTTCGCCGGCGTCCTGCTGGCAGCGATCTGGAGTGCCTGGCGAGCCACCCGGCGCTCACATCTCGAGGACTTGCAGGTGGTGGGTCGGTGCCTGTGCGCGTGCGTCGTCACCGTCGGTGTCCTGTTCGGGCTGTTCGACGGGCTGGCCTTCCCTATCTCGGCGGGCACCGCGTTCCTCGTCGTAGGGATGTGTGCAGCCGCTCGGACTGTCGGCCTCTCGGACAGCTGGGCGACGACGGTCGGGATGCTGCCCGACACCGTCCGCGCCGATACGGTCTCCGCCGCCCCGGTCACGGCGCGTCAGCGGGTGATGGCACTCCCGCGCTGACGGGTTCCGCCGCGCAGGCGCCGGATGCCGGTCTTCAGCCGGTCGAGCCCGTCCTTGCCCCACAGTCGCAGCAGCACGTCGCGTGCCATGCCGCGGAGCCCGTCCCGCATGGCGCGGGCGGGGCGGCGCAGCATCCGGTCACCGAACAGCGCGGTCGCGCTCGGTGAGGCCGCGTCCGAGAGGAGCCCGGGGAAGTCGTCGCGGTGCGCCGACGGGTCGACGAGCGCGCCGCGTACGCGGTTGCTGACGTTCTGTCCGTGCACCACCTGCAGCCACGCCGGCGATCCGCCCACGCTCGCGACTGGCAGATGCTCGTGCAGCCGGTTGTGCCAGTCGCGCCATGCGGTCACGGGCCGCGCCCAGGTCTCGCTGACGCTGCAGAAGGCGTTCTCGGGATCGTCGCGGCGGTACAGGCGTCCGTCCTGCACGATGAGGCCGGTGCGCAGGTAGAGGGCCGTGCCCACGTGGCGGCGTGCCTCGTGCTGCAGCCGCTCGACGAAGTCGCGCGCGACCGCGTCGTCGTTGTCGAGATTGGTCGTGAGCAGGATGTCACCGCGACCACCGGTGAGCGCTCGGGCATCGGACACGACGTCCTGCCATTCGACCCGCTCGCGGTGGAGTGCGTGGAAGACCCCGTCGTCGACGAGTGGCTGCAGCCGCTCCTGCAGCCACCGAGGGCTGTCCGGATCGAGGTACACGATCCAGGTGAGATCGCCGACGGTCTGGCCGCGCATCGACGGCACCGTGTACCGCTCGAACAGCTCGACCCGGTTCCGCAGCCACCCGTCCTGTGCCCGCACGAGGCTCTCGGGCCCCGGCGTGGGCAGATTGAATCGGGTGAGGACGACGTGGTCGACAGTGGCGGTCATCGTGATCGGATCCCTGCTTCGAGGCGGCGGATGTGCGGCGCGATCCAGCGCCGTGACGACTCGAGCCCTCGCGCGGCGCGACCCAGGGGTCCGGAGGAGAACCGCGCGACGTCCGCCCCGAAGGCCGTGGCCCGCAGCCGGCCGGTCAGGAGGTCATCGACCACGCCATCGGCTCGAGCCCGATTGCCGGTCGTGGTGGGCGAGGCCACCTCGACGGCGAGCGGGTAGAGCTGACGCGGTCCGTGCCAGTCCAGTGCGGTGAAGGCGGGGATGCCGAATCCGTGCGCCGTGCGGGCGGCCCATTCGGAGGGTCGGATGCCGTCGTACTTGCGGTTCCACACCTCGATGCCCGCGAGACCGTCGGCCCACGACGGATCGAATCGGCGCCACGCCTCGCGGCGGCCCGGATGGGCGAACACCGCGGCCCCGCCGTCTCCGCGTACGCGCGAGAGCACATCCGAGATCTCGGGCGACGCCCCGTAGAACGGGGCCCGCCCGTACACCGGGAGGTGTACGACGTGATCGGGGTCCTGATATTCGATCCCCGGCACGAGGACGAATCCGGTGGCATCGCCGACCCGGTCGCACTCCGCCTGCAGCGCCGCCCAGGTCGCGTCGTCCATGGTCCGGTCGTGGTCGCAGACCAGCGCCCCGCCGAACCCCGACCGCCGGAGGATCCTGGCGAGCCGGGACAGACCCCAGTCGGAGTCGTCCGAGCAAGCGGTGTGGATGTGTGCGGCGAGCCTCAGCGTCGTCATGCGCGCCGCCTCCGCCCGGTGACGAGCGCGGTGAGCGTTCCGACCGTGTCGGCGACGAGGACACCGGGCTGACCGGCCGACCAGTTGTACAGCCGGTCGCCGCGGCGCACCGTCAGGAGGTCCCGCACGGTGGCCCACGGCGACGGCCATGCCGCGACCGCGTGGGACTGCGGTCCGCGGAGGACGAACACGAGGTGCGCCAGCTCGCGCCCGAGGTGCCGCGCGACGACCTGCGGCGGCGCGCTCGGGGCGGGGGGCGTCCGCGCCTCACCGAGCGCGAACTGCGTCGCCCAGGCGGGGTATTCGAGCCCGCGTCGCCGTGCGAGCGCCATGCTTCCCCAGGCGCGGCCGTTCACCTCCATGAACCAGGGGACGCCGGCGTCGTCGCGGAGGAACTCGATCATGAACATCCCGCGCCAGCCGATCGAGGTGAGCAGCCTCGTGATCGGTTCCACGAGGGTCGGGTCGACGTCGATGGATGCGCAGGCCGACGATGCGGAGCCGTGCGGATTGACCATCCGGACGCGTCGGTGTGCGCTGAGGACGGCGGGTCCGCGCTCGTCGATGTAGCCGAAGACGCCCTCGCCCGTGCCGGCGATGAGCGGTTGGCGCAGGAGGGTGCCCTGCAGCCGGGCCCGACCTCGGTCGCACTCCTCTGCGTCGGCGAAGATGGCGCCGCCTGGGCGGACGAGGCGCCCGTCCACCTCGGCGACCGCAGCGGAGGACTTGACGACGACCGGCCAGTTCGCGTCGGTGGCGACGTCGCCGGCGTCCACGGTCTGCGTGGCCGGCACGGCGAGTCCCGCGGCGGCTGCGGCCCGCAGCTGCGCCCCCTTGTCGAGGGCCAGTGCCGCACCGGCGGCCGACGGGCCCACGAAGACGGCGCCCGCGAGATCCGCGCCGGACGCCAGCCACAGGGCGGCGTCGTCGAGCGGCAGCACGGCGTCGGGTCGCCGGGACCGGATGACTCGTTCGAGATCGGCACGCGACCGCGCGGTGTCGGTCTCGGGTGCGGTGATCGGCACCACCTCGACGTCGCGGACACGGCGCAGTGCGCTCCGCCGCCCCTCGCGCTCGACCGCCAGCACACGCATCCCGGCCCGCTGCAGCGACCAGGCGGTCTCGACGGCGGCGAAGGCGTCCGCGAAGCCCATCAGGACGACGGCGCCGCTCACCGCCATCTCTTCACCGCCTGCTTCACGGGGCGCACGGGCCATGGCGCCGACGTCCGCATCGGACGGTCGAGCAGCTGCCGGATGCTGGCGGCGGTATCGGTGTGGATGACCGAGTACCGCGTCCGGACGGTCGCGCTCGCCCGATTCCAGCCTTCGTCGACCGAGTACAGGTGCGGGAATCCCGTCCGCCGCAATTCGGCGAGGGTCGTCCGGTCGTACAGTCCCTGCGGGAATGCGGCATGGTCAATCGGCTCGCCGATGATGCCCCCCAGCCGGCTCGCGGATCCGATGAGCTCGTCGTGCAGCCGCCCAGCGCGGGCGAGTTCCGGCCACGGTCGGTGACTCGCGCCGTGCGTGCCGAAGCGCATGCCGGAGCGCGCCATCTCGACCAGCTGCTCGGTGCCCAGGGACCCGGGCCGGCCGATGCGGTCGGTGATGACGAAGAACCGTGCCCGGATGCCTCGGCCGCGCAGCGCGGGCAGCGCGACGGCGTGGTCGGAGGCGTTCGCATCGTCGAAGGTGATCTGCACCCGCCGCGGGTGGGCGACGGCGGCATCCAGGATCTCTTCGAAGGCCGCCGCTGAGATCCAGAAGCGCTCCTCGCCCGGTTCCATGGGCCGTTGCGGCTCACCGATGCCGTGGAAGTTGAGGATGACGGCGCGTCCGCGTCCGTCGTCGGTCCACATCATGCTGTCGGCCTCGCTTCCGCCGGGGGGATCGTCAGATGGTCCGGCACCGCATCGCCCGCGGGCAGCGCGGCCCACCGGCGCCGGTCCAGCACCACCGGCAGGGCGGAGCGGTGCCGCGCGTCTCGCAGGCGCAGCAGATGCTGGGCGGCGATCGCGCCGCGGAACAGCGCCGTCCGGACGGCGCCGTGCCGACGCGCGTAGCAACGCACCCGGTTCACCGAGACCAGGGCGACCAGCGCCGCGGGCTGGCCCGATCCCGAGCCGACGTGCCGAGCCTCTGCTCGCGGCGTGAACCGCACGCGCAGACCGTGCGCACGTGCGCGCTCGGCGTAGTCGGTCTCCTCCGCGTACAGGAAGTAGGTCGCCGCATCCCAGTCGCCGACCTGCCGACGGCACCGGGCGGAGATCAGCAGGGCTGCGCCGCCCGCCCACGCGACGTCGTGAGCGGCGGCGTATTCGGCGTCGCGTCGCATCGTCTCGGCGAGCGCGGCGGGTCGTGTCGGCCAGCGCTCGCCGAGGACGGCGTCGCCCAGTGCCCGCAGGGGAGACGGATCGCGTCGAAGGCTGTGGTACCGCCGGCCGGTCCCCGCATCGCGCAGCAGCGGAGCGACGATCCCGACGGTCGGGTCGGCGAGCTCGTCCCTCATCCGCTCGACCATCGCGGGGGAGACCGTCAGGTCGGGATTCAGGATCAGCACGTCGTCACCGTCGGCGACGCGTCGCAGCCCGACGTTGATGCCGCCCGAGTACCCGAGGTTCGCGCCGGTCGCGATCACCTCCACGCCCGCGCGCGCCGAGGCGAGCTCGAGGGTCCGGTCCATCGACCCGTTATCGACGACGACGACGCGCGGGACCACGGTGCCCTGCGCGAGCGAGTCCAGCAGTGCGCCGATCGTGTCGGCGCTGTTGTAGGTGACGACGACCGCGGTCACCGCGGCATCCCGATCGTTCACGATCGCCTCCCCGCGTGCGAGAGTGGTCGCATGCCGGCCCCGGAACGCAGACGTCGCCTCGCCGTGGCGGGACTGCTCGCATATGCCGCTGCCGCCGTCGCGGTCCTGGTCTCGCCGGTGTCGCCGGGCGCCATCGTCGAAGCGCTCGGTTCCTGGATGAGGGAGGACCTCGGTCTGGTCGGGTTCGGGCAGGGATGGATCGAGTTCGTCGCGAACATCGTGCTCTTCCTCCCGCTCGGAGTGCTGCTCACGCTGCTGCTCGGTCGTGCGTGGATCGCGCTCGTACTGGCCGTGTTACTTTCCGCTGCCGTGGAGCTCGTGCAGTTCGTCCTGCCGGCTCGCCTGCCGAGCGTGCGCGACGTGCTCGCGAACAGCCTCGGGGCGGCCGCGGGGGTGCTCCTGGCCTGGCTGTTCATCCGCCGCTCCCGTCCGGGACGACCGCGGGCGACCAGGCGTGTTCGATGAGCACACGCGGTTCACCCGTACCGTCGACGTCGAGCGCCCACACGTCGCTGTCACCGCGGGTGTCGTCGCGGGGCATCCCGTACAGGATCGTGTCGCCGTCGAGCCACTCGATCTGATCGTCGATCCCGCGCGCCTCGGGCAGCAGGTCGATCCGGCCCGTGGCGATGTCGTAGACGGCGGGTGTCCAGTGCGGTCCGCCGGGGTCCGAGCCGGTCACACGCTTGAAAGCGATCCGCGTCCCGTCCGGCGAGAGCGAGGGACACTCGACGTTCTCGGCGATCATCTCCAGCGCGCGTGACGGGATGTCGCCGCGAACGAGCCATGTCGTCCCCGACACGCTCATGCCGACGGTGGCATAGAACGTCTGGTCGTCAGCGAAGGTCACGCCCCAGAAGTTCCGGTCCGACGGTGCGATCGCCGTCCCGTCGCGGGTGAGCCGCCAGTCCTCGAGGTTGCCGAGCGAGGAGCCGTCCTGCCGTGCGATCACCGTCGCCGTCGAGAATCCGACGGTGGCGTAGGAGTGCCCGCTCACGAAGGCCGTGGTGGCAACCAGGTCGCCGGCCGGGGAGATCCTCGTTCGACTCGGGATGCCGGGCAGCGGCCATGCTCCGACGACGGAGCCGTCCGGCCGTGAGACGGTCGCGGAGTAGGCGGGGACGACGCCCCGGACGATCCGAAGGCACGACAGGATGCCGGGGGTCGCGTCGACCCGATCGCACACCTCGCTGCTCACCCGGCGGTCCGCGGCGGGTGCGTCGATGTCGACGCTGGCGACGTGGCCGTAGTCGTCGCCCGGCGCAGTCGTCCGGAACACGATGCGGCCCTCGCCCGCCCAGGTGCCCGGCGCGGCTGCCGACGCCGCGGGGTCCGTCGACTCCCGCCGGTCGGCCCACGCCGACACCCCGAACGCTGCGGTCCCGCCGAGCAGCACGGCGCTGACACCGGCCACCACGGCCACTCGCGTGCGAGAGCCGCTCACGGTGCTACCGTCCGGAGGAGCGGGCGGAGGATGACGACGGCCGCGGCGACCGCTGCGGCCAGGACGCCCGCGGCGATCAGCAAGGCGGACTCCCGTCCGACGGCGAACCAGAGGACGCCGAACAGTGCGGCCGACCCGAAGCGCGCGAGCGCGACGACCGTCTGGGCCGCGGCGATCCCGGTCGCCCGCGTCTCGGGCCCGGTGAGGTCGGCGGCGAGGGCGGCGAGCACCCCGTCGGTCGCGGCGTAGAAGGCGCCGAGGAACGCGAGGCAGAGGATTGTCGCGACGAGGTCGTCGATGGCGAGCGCGGCGACGACGTACGCGGCGAGGAGGGCGAGGTGGCCCAGGACGAACACCCGCGCGCGTCCGATGCGGTCCGCTGCGCGTCCGAGCGGCACCGCGAGGGCGAGGAACGCGATGTTCGTGCCCACGTAGAGGAGCGGGAACCACTGGGCGGCGAAGTCGTTGCGTCCCTGCAGGGCGAGGTAGACGAAGCCGTCGCCGATCGTGACGATGCCGAGGATGCCCGCCGCGGCGAGCACGCGGCGGAACGGACCTCGTCGCAGGGTCGCCCAGGCGGCTCTCCGCTCCTCCCGACGCTCGGCGCGCTCCGCCACCGGAGGGCGGGTGCGCATGTTCGGGACGAGGACGGCGAGGATGAGCACGCCGATCATCGCGCACGCGAGCGAGACGGCGAACACGACGTCGTAGCCGTCGGGCACGGCCCACAGGATGACGAAAGCGAGCAGCGGCCCGATGGCGGCGCCGATGTTGTCGAGCATCCGGTGGACGCCGAAGGCCCGGCCGCGGCTGTCGGGGTCGGATGCCGCGGCGATCAGCGCGTCCCGCGGCGCGGTCCGCAGCCCCTTGCCGATCCGATCCGCGGTGAGGACGGCGGCGAGTGCACCGAACCCGGACGCGAACAGCAGACCGATCCGAGCCACGGCCGCCACGGCGTACCCGCCGAACGCGATCCATTTCGGTCGCCCGACCCGATCCGAGGTGTATCCGCCCGCGATCCGGACCAGCGCGCTGACGCCCTGGTACAGCCCGTCGAGCAGGCCGAACGCGATCGTCGAGAGCCCCAGCATCCCGGTCACGTACAGGGGGAGGACTGCGGAGACCGACTCCGATGAGACGTCGGTGAGCAGCGAGACGAGACCTAGGGTCACCACGGTCGACGAGACGGTGCGGACCCCGCGCGGTCCCCGTTGCCGGGGCGTCGACGGGGTGGGCGTGTTGGTCAGCGAGATGTACACGCTCAGCCCGCCGTCACGACCGTGAAGACCGAGTAGACGGTGCCGGTGCCTCCGGTCTCGACCGCGAGGGTGACGGTCGCGGACGGACCGCGGTAGGTCAGTTGGTCGTCGCCTGCAGGTGCGTCAGGGGTCAGCCCGAGCTCGTCCCACAGCGCGCGGAAGTGTTCCCGCACGGCATCCGGTTCCGCGTCCGTGCGGGCCGTCAGCGCGGCCTGCATGGTGCGGCCTTCGGACGACACCGAGCTCTGCAGCACCGTGTCCCCCGTTGCGGGCCCGGCGAGGTCGGCGGGGTACCCCTTCACGAGCGCGCCGTCCGCGGAGGCGTCCTCGGGCAGTGGTCCGGTGATCAGTGGCGGCGCCGGCGTCAGGAGCGGCACCCCGGCCGTCCGACGGTCGGTGGATGGCTCGGGCGGCAGCACCTCGCTGCCGTCGACCGGCGTCGCGTCCGGCGCCGGTCCCGGCGCGGAGCTCGGAGTCGGCGTCGAGGACGTGTCCGCGGTCGCTTGCCGGCCGGCGTCCGGTTGCAGGACGAGGGACGCCACGACGGCGGCGCCGGCGACCAGCGCGACGGCGCCGACGGCCACGCCGAGACCGATCGTGCGGCGACGCCGTGCGCCCCGGTGTTCCCGTGTCTGCTGTTCCATTCCGCTACCCCCTCTGAGCGGTCTGTCGATGTGGTGGTCGCTCAGCGGATGCCGAGTCGATCCATCAGGCGGGCACGGACGGACGGGGGGGACGTCCGGCCGTGCCCGCGTGCGGGCGACGGTTCATGCACCCTGACGACCCGAGGATCGGCGGACGGCCATGTAGGCCGGGGGTCCCTCGACGAGGTACCGCTTCGCCAATCGCTTCGGCTCGAGCATGAGCCGCCACATCCATTCGAATCCCGCGTCGCACACCCACCGGGGTGCGCGCGAGACTCGACCTGCCAGGAAGTCGACGACGGCTCCGAAGGCGAGCAGGACGCGTGCGCCTGTCGCCTCACCGAAGTCGTTGATCCACTGCTCCTGACGGGGCTTTCCGAGACAGACGAGGACGATGTCCACATCTGCATGTCTGATCTGCGCCGCGATCTCCGCGGACGCCTCGGGCGACGCCAGCTCATCGCGCGAGGGCGTCCAGTGTCCGATCAGCCGGACCCCCGGCCACTCGGTCTCGACGCGGTGATGCAGGGCCTCGCGGATCTCCGCCGAGCCGCCGAGGACGGCGACCCGCCACCGTTCCGTGTGGGCACGGGCGAGCACGTCGCCGATGAGATCGCTGCCGGCGAGCCGCGGCCACTCGGTGCCGGTGAGCCGGGTCGCCTGGCGGGCGATCGGGGCGCCGTCGATGAGATTGAGGTGCCGGATGCGCGACGCGTCGTCTCGGGGCAGGGATGCCGCGTGATGCACGTGATCCAGGTTGACCGACACGACGGCGAGCGGAGCGTGCCCGGGGTGGCGCACGGCTCGGGCGATGACGTCGCAGGCCCCCGACGTGTCGGTGAGGTGGACGTCCGTCCCCGCGATGTGGATGGTCGGCGGTCCCAGCAGGGACGGCCGTGGTGCGACACGGGTCGAAGAGAGATCGGCGGTGACACCGCGGGTCCGGATGGGCGTCGTCGCCACACGCATGGCCATCAGTAGGCCCCTTTCGCACGGAGCACCACGGCAGCGGTGCGGATCATGATGGCCAGATCGCGGGCGACCGACCAGTTCTCGACGTAGTGGAGGTCGAGGCGGACGCTCTCCTCCCAGGAGAGGTCGCTTCGGCCGCCGATCTGCCAGGGCCCGGTGATTCCGGGGCGGAGGTACAGCCGCCGGAACACCGGGACGTCGTAGCTGCGCACCTCGCGGGGCAGCGGAGGACGGGGTCCGACGATGCTCATCTCGCCTCGCAGCACGTTCCAGAACTGCGGCAGCTCGTCGATGGAGTACTTGCGCAGCAGGCGGCCGACACGCGTCACCCGGGGGTCGCGCTTGACCTTGAACAGCGCGCCGTCGGCGTCGTTCTGCGACGTGAGCCGGTCGACCTCGTGCTCTGCGCCCACCCGCATGGTGCGGAATTTCAGCATGTCGAACTCGCGGCCGTCGCAGCCCACCCGCCGCTGCCGGAACAACACGGGTCCGGGCGAATCGAGCCGGATCGCGAGGGCGATGAACGGTGCGACGCACAGGATCGGGACGAGCGCGACGATCGAGCAGGCGACGTCGAGGAGCCGTTTGATCCGGTAGGACGCTCCGTCGTAGGTCGGGATGCGCACGCCGACGAGGGCGAGCCCGGCCGATGTGTCGACCGACATCCGTCCCGCGGCGACGTCGGTGAGCGGCGTCGCCAGCACGAGGCTCGCAGCGGAGCCCTCCAGCTGCCAGCTCAGCCGGCGGACGAAGTCCGGATCGTGCGTCGCTCCTGCGACGACGACGACCTCCGCGTTCACCGCGCGAGCGACGTCCGCGGTCGCCGAGGCGGGTCCGAGGATCGGTGCGTTCCCGGCGCGCGGGTCGCTGTCGGCGGGCTGAGGCCCTTCGACAGTGAGACCGACGACGTGGTAACCCAAGCGCCCCGTCTGCAGCGCGGGCACGAGGGTGTCGAGCAGTCGCCGGGGCCCGACGACCACTGCGCGAGGTGCTAGAGGGTCTCGGTGCGCGGATGCCCACCGACGCCAGGCGAGGCGCAGCACGACGACGGCGACGGCGCCGGCCGGGACAGCAGCCAGGAGCACGCTGCGCAGCGTGGCCGACGGGGCGAACGCCACCCAGCAGGCGACGACGGCGAACGTGAGTGCTCCGGCGAGCAGCACGCGCCGGATCTCGCGCGACGCGGTGATCCCCTGCCCCCGCGTGCGGACGACGCCGAGGCTGATCAGGTGCAGCACCGTCATGGCGGCGCCCGCGGCCACCAGCGGGCCGACGGGTGCGGCGCCGCCCGCGGCGAGGCCGCTGACCGCGGCAGCACCGATGAGCGACAGCGCCGCCCCGTCCGTCAGCAGCAGCAGCGCACGGTGCCGGCGGTGCTCGCGCGATCGGCGGAGCGCCTCGGCGGTCGGTCGCGGCTTCATCGCCAGGGTGAACGGTGCCTCGATGGACGTCGGCATCGTCGCCGACGTCATCGTCGTTCCCCCTCATGCGTGCGACGGGATGCCGTCGCGGTGCGGGTGAGCCGTCCTCGGCACGCGCGCACCATCCGTTCTGTCCCCATGAACGTCATTCCCCAAATGCCACGACGCGGACCGAAGCCCACGCCCCCCGATGCGGATCAGATCCGCGTTTCCCCAAACTGACGGTTGCCCGTCCCCGGATGCGTCGACCCCTCGACGTATCCGATCACTGCACCCGATGTGTCATCGGGTCGTGCGCACCGACCCCTCCGGTACGTGTTTCGGGCTCTTCGTGCAGGCCCGTTCTGAGAACGGAGCCGCACGAAGAGCCCAGACAGACATGGGTACGGCCCCCAAGATCGCCCCCACTTCCTCTGCTGCCGCCGTGTGCTGACTTCTGCTCCCCAAAGCATCTTCAGCGGCGACATCGGGAACGCTACTCGGCGGCGGTCAGTCCACCAATAGGGGGACAAACCTAATCTGCTGTCCCCCAAATGGGGGACACGTTGCGGGGGTGATTAGGGGGCCCCCACGTGGCGAAGCGGGGGTCTGATCGCCGGCATGAGAGGTACGTTCTGAAGATCCGGCGCGCACTCACCCGAGGCCGCGCGCTCGACGGCCGATTGGGGAGGCTGTGATGTGGGGGAATGTGTGGCGCGCCGCCATTGTGGGCGCGGTGCTGGCGGGGGCGGTCGCAGGACCGGCGTTGGCGGATGACGGGGATTACCTCCCCGACACGCCGCGAGAACCTGGGCTCGGTGGGTCGAGCGTCGCTGCGGTTTGCGTGGATCTCGCTCCGCGCATCCAGTACTCGATCGTCCACGTAGGCGCAGACGACGCCGCCCCACCGGGTGCCGACACCGCGCACCTGGTGCTCATCGACGGCTCATCCCGCCTCGACATCCCGCTGCCGCTCGACGCGTCCGGCAACGGCGAGGGGAGCGTGCTGTGGCCCGGTGTCGAGGTCGCTGCCGACGGCGCCGTCACAGCGCTGCCGGGGTGGAGGCTCGCCGGCAGCTCGTGGGAACCGCGCGACGACGCCGCCGCATGGACCACGGGGGACATCCGCGCACAACTGCGCGTGGGCGACCGATCCCTCGACGTCCCGCTCGCGTACCCGCCTTTCTCCGACGAGTGCATGACCCCCTTCGGGGTCGCATCGTCGGGCGAGACACCCGGGGGCGGGCTCGCCGCCACCGGTGGTCAGCTCCCGATCGCCGTCGGGGTGGCGGGAGCGGCGTCGCTGCTGGTCGGAGGGGTCCTCGTCGTCCGTCGTCGCCGCAGGGCGCTGTCGTGAGCCGGCGCCGACGACTGCTCCTGGTCGCCGGCGCTCTGATCCTCGTCGGCACCGGCGCGGCCGTCGTCCACGTCGGCGTCACGGCAGCCGGGTTGCAGCGAGGACTCGGCGACGCGCAGGCACAGGCCTCGGCAGCCCTGCAGTCCGCGACCAGCGGAGATCTGGTCGGCGCCGAGGATGCGGCGACGCGCATCGCGGCCGACCTGCGGGGCTCCGTACCCTCGGGCGATCCGGTCTGGGCTGTCGCCGAGACGGTCCCGCTGATCGGACCCAATCTCCACGCCGCCCGGGTGGCGGCCTCGTCGCTCGTCGATCTCGGCGACCGCGTCGCCCCTCCGCTGTGGGACGCGATCGATGCGCTGGCCGACGCGGACACGTCAGCGAGCGTCGGGATCCTCGAGGCGCACGCTCCTCGGCTGCGCGCCGCCGCCGAGGAGCGCCGTCACGTCGCGGCCGAGCTCGCGGGCGTGGATCGTTCGAGTCTGATCCCGCAGCTGGCAGATGGCGTCGATCGCGTGTCGGCGGCCGTCGATGCGCTCGCGGCGGTGACCGACGGGGCGGCCCAGGCGGCTGAGCTGCTGCCGCCCACCCTGGGTGCGGGTGGGGACCGATCGATCCTGGTCGTCGTGCAGAACCCGGCCGAACTGCGCACCGGTGGGGGGATCACGGGAACGTTCCTCGAGCTGGTCGCACGCGACGGGGTGCTGCGCCTGGTCGCGCAACGCGACTCGACCGCGTTCGAGCCCGTGTCCCGGCCTCTGCTGGCATTGCACGCGGGCGAGGAGCGTGCGCTGGGCGACGGGATCGGGCGCTTCGTGCAGAACGCGTCGATGACGGCGGACTTCTCCCTCACTGCGCGTCTCGCATCGGCGTGGTGGACCTCGTCCGGCGGCGCCGCCCCGGACGTCGTGCTGTCCGTCGACCCGCTCGTGCTGTCGGCGCTCCTCGGCGCGATCGGGCCGGTCGACACGGCCGCGGGCCCGCTGGATCAGGCGAACGTCGTCGACAGGCTGCTCGTCGACCCGTACGTCTCGATGTCCTCCGATGTGCAGAGCAGATGGTTCGCGGATGCGGCATCCGCGGTCTTCCGTGCGATCACCGAGCGCGCGCGTCCGGTGTCGGCGTTCGCCGCGCTCTCCGGAGTCGTCGGCGAGGGTCGGGTCTCGATGTGGAGCAGGCACGAGAGCGAGCAGGCCGTGATCGAATCGACGCCGCTGGCAGGACCGCTCGCGCGGCTGGAGGCGGCGGGTCCGGATGCGTTCGGCGTGTGGGTGAACGACGCCACAGGCGGCAAGCTGACTCCGTACCTCGGCATCGGGATGCAGACCAGGGACGGCGTCTGCCGTCCGGACGGTCTGCGCGAAGTGGAGGTGGAGGTGGACCTGAGCAGCGCCTTGACGGCGCAGGAGGCGGAATCGCTTCCGATCAGCGTGACCGGAGGCGGCATCTTCGGCACGACGAAGGGGTACATCGCGCCGACCCTGACAGTCGTCGCACCGCCGGGGTGGTTCGTCGGCGGTCTCACACTCGACGGCGCGGCCGTCGCGTCCGCTGACGCGTCGGAGTTCGGCCGGCACGCCGTCACACGACGCGTGGATCTCCCTCCCGGCGCGGCGCGAACACTGATCTTCCGTTTCATCGCCGGCCCGACGGTGACCGGCGACGGCGAACCGATGCTCCTGCACACTCCGCTGCTGACACCGGTGGAGGTGGGAGCCGGTCGCCTTTCGTGTCCGGCGGTGTGACCGTCAGCAATCCGGCACGTCGCCTGTTGGGAAAAGCCCGTCTTCCGTTAGCATGAGGGTGCCGTCCTCGACGACCACCAGGCCGTTCCCCAAGCGGTCCCGACACGCACTGTCCCCAAACTTGCGTCTCTTCTGGTGGTCCGGATGGTTACGCGGACCCTCTCCCGCCCCAGTCCCCACTGTTCGGCTCGAGGGGGTCCGTTCTTTCGTCTAGCGGTCCCCGGGCTCCTCGCTGCCGCCGTCGTCGGTGCCGACGATGGTCTGGAGCTTCGCGATCAGGTCCGTCCGGGACGTCGCGCCCAGGCGCCGCCGGATCCGGGCCATGTGGTGCTCGGCGGTTCGAGGCGAGATGAAGATGCTCTCGCCGATCTCGGCATAGGTCATGCCGCTGAGGACCAGCGTCGCGACTTCGCGCTCGCGAGCGCTGAGGAGGCCGTTGTCGGCCAGTGACGAGGCGCTGCCGCCCATCGTCGGCCCCGCGCTCGCATGCAGCTGGCGGGCGAACGCCCCCAGTCTCGAGGCCGCGCGGCGATCGCGGGTCCGCTCCGACAGCGTGAGTGCGAGGCGGGCGCCGTCCCAGCCGAGTCCCGCCGCTGCCAAGCGTGACGCCGCCCGCTCGATGCGATCCACGTCGCCGTCGTCGACGCGGCTGTGGGCCCATTCCGCGGTCGCCGCCGCCATGGTCGCGGCGACGCGGCTGTGACGAGCGGCATCCGTGAGGGCTTTCGCGATCTGCGCCTGGCCGTTCGCGTCGCCCGCGATCACCGCTCGCTGATGGGCGCTCCAGAGCACGTGCGCCGACCAGAGCGGTGGGTCGCCGAGCTCGGCGAGGATGCCGACGATGCCGTCGAAGGCGGCGGCGGTGCGCTCGCCGTCGTCGAAGAGCGCGGATGTCACGACGAACTCGCACACCGGGTGCGCAGCGAACAGGTCGATTTCGATGTGACGGATGTCGTCGCGCACCCGATCCCACAGCGAGTGCAGCTCGGCCGGCGAACCGTACCGGCGCACGTGCGCGAGCATCACGGCGTTGCGGAGCAGCACCTCGCGCCCGCTCAGCGGGAGGACGGACGAGTCGACGTCGGCCAGGCGCGCCGCGGACTCCTCGGGATGCTGCCGGTGCACAGCGACCCAGGCCGACCACAGCAGGAGGCGAGCGCGTGCCCAGGGCCCCCCGTGCTCAGCCATGAGCGCATCGCTCAGCACGGTCGCGGCGGTGTCGAGCTCACCTGCGTTCACAGCGGCGATCGCGGCCAGGACGGCGGGCAGCTCCGGCGTGGCGCCGTGAACCCCGGACTCGCCGTAGGTCTCACTGGCGCGGAGCAGGTCGTCGAGCGCTCCGGTCGGCGGCGTCGAGATCGAGGTCGCCAGCCCGCGGAGGAGGATGGAATGAGCGACGCGTATCGTGGTCGGGAAGCCGTTCCGTGTCTCGTTCTCCTCGCGGACCTCCTGGCGCAGTGGCCCGGCATCCCCGACGCCGAAGGCGGCAACCGCGCCGTGTGCGCGGATGAGCGCATCGGACAACGGCTGCGCCCGGTAGGTCGCCGCCGCCGCTCGGAGGAAGCCCCGCGCAGCCCACGTCGCACCGAGCAGGCGTATCGCCTCGGCCCGCTCGGACTCGTGGGCGTCCAGGGCCACGGCGTCGATGAGCGCGGCGACCTCGTCGACGTCTCCTCTGCTCCACGCGATCCGCGCCTTGCGGATGGCGACCGTCACGGGGGAGGCCCCCGACGCGAGCGCGGCGTCGTAGAGCTCCAGCGCGCGTTCCGAGTCCAATCCGGCCATCTCGTCGGCGTGCAGGAGCAGCGAGCGGGCCACCCGAGGATCGTGGAGCTTCCCCAGGCCCTCCATGAGGGTGGCGTCGAACGGTGTGCCGGGGGACTGCTCGAGGAGGGAGATGACCTCCGCGATGGGAGTCATCCGTCGCACCGTCGCCCGGACGATCGGCACGGCGTGCCCGCCTCGTAGGAGGAGCCCCTCGGCGTGACCTGCGGCGAGCGCATCACCTGCGGCCGCGTCGACCGCGGCGGGCAGATCGCTCCCACCGCTGAGGCTTGCTCGACGCACGGCATCCGCGGCGGCGGGATCGATCGTGTCGAGGCGGAGCGCGACCGACTCCCCGACGGCGCGGACGACCCGCTCGTGAGCAGGGTCGAGACATGGATCGTCGCCGTGGGCGGCGACGGCCTGCCGGACCAGCCAGGTCACCGAGCCGCTCAAGTCGACCAGTTCTTGCAGACAGGATGCCGCGATCATCCGTCCGTCTCGCCGGAGGGACCGTTCCACGTCCCGCGCGTCCACCTGGCCGAGCGCGATCGCCGGTCCCGTCTGCTCGATGCGACGGATGAGGGTGGTGAGCGCTGCGGACCTCGGCCATGGACGGCAGGCGAGGACGAGGCCGGCGCCATCCCCGTCGAGGTGGCGATGCAGGGCCTCGATGTCCGCGTCGGACAGCAGGTGTCCGTCGTCCACAAGCAGCGTCGGATCAGCGACGCCATCACGGGCGCGGTCGGCGGGCACTGCCCGATGCTCGCTGATCGCTCGGGCCAGCGGGGACTTGTCCGACCCCGCCGGGCCGACGATGACGACGCGGGGCGCGGTGTCGGCGCGGAGCGCGTCGCGGACCTGCGCCAGGGCGAGCGCGGGCCAGATGCCGGGCCCGGAGTCGATCCCGTCCGTCGTGGTCGATTCGACCATGCCGCTCACCCCTTTCCCCCACGCTGCCGGTCGACGTCGATCAGCAGCACGTGAGCCGGGGCGGCGAGTCGGCCGCCACCCGCATTCACGTCGCGGCAGTGCGCCGCACCTGCTCCGCACAGGCGCTGCAGGGCCCCGCCGTCCCTCGTCGGCAGAACCCTCGGAATGTATCACCGGTGACACGCCGAGGGGATGCATCTGTGGAAAACGCGCCGAGTGTGGTATTCCGCACGACCCCCGCGACCCACCCCAGGCCAGGCTCACCTAACATTCATTGCCTGCCTGACCTGGGAGAAAAAAACGCGACTTAGGCTGTCCAATCCCGCGGGGTGCGGGCGTATCGTCGCCCCTACCACTGCGAAGGAGACCTCTCATGAGCATGACCCTCGATGACCTGCCCCGCGTCTCCGAGTGCGCCGCGCACGGCTGCTCGTACAACGACCACTCCCACTGCCACGCCGCGGCCGTCACGATCGGCGGTGCCCCCGGCGACGCCGAGTGCGCCACCTTCATCCCGCTCGGGACCAAAGGCGGACTCGACAAGATCGTCAGTCACGTCGGCGCGTGCCAGCGGTCCGAGTGCGTCTTCAATTCCTCACTCGAGTGCACCGCGTCGGCCGTGCGCGTCGGCCCGGGTGCCGAGTCGGCCGACTGCCTGACCTACCAGACGGCCTGATCGCAGACGACAGAACCCGGCCGGGCGTGATCCGGCTGGGTTCGTCGCGTCGGTAGCATGCGGCCATGGGGTGGATGACGCGAAGTGCCGGTCGCCTCTATTTCCTCCTGCAGGCTGTCGCCGGGATGGTGTGGTGGTCCGCGGTGGCGCTCGTCCCCCCGGTCCGCGAGGCGACGCTGGGCGGGCTGGACCCTGTCCCGGTCGCGATCGCCGACATCCCGCTGTTCGTCGGCGGATCGGCTGTCGCGGCGGCCGGTCTCCGAGGAGCGGCCTGGGCGACGACCGGATGGGCGACGCTGGTCGCCCTCGCACTCGCGCTCTACGCGACCGTCACCGGTCGCGCGGGCTGGGGTGTCGTCCTCATGGCGGCGGCGAGCGCGGCATCCTTCGTCGCGTCACTGCTCCTCGTCCACGGCAGACTGCCGATCGAATGGGTCATGCGCGGCCCGTTCCGGACCCGGCCCGCACGGCCCGGGTCACGACCCCGCGCTCACCTCGCCGCGACGGGCCTGCAGATCGTCGTCTTCTGGGGGCTCGGTCTGGGTGTCGTCCCGTTGATCGTCGCGTGGTTCGAGGGGCGTTGGATGCTGTCGGCCCCCGTTCCGGGCGCCGTCCCCCTCTCCGGGGTCGCGCTCTTCGTCGCCGCCAGTGCGCTGGGTCTCTGGGCGGCGGTCTCGATGTCGTCGCTCGGCGACGGCACACCGCTGCCGATGGCGACCGCGCGCAGGCTCGTCGTCCGCGGACCCTACCGATTCGTCCGCAATCCGATGGCCGTCGCGGGGATCGCGCAGGGGGTCGCCGTCGGGCTCATGCTGTCGTCATGGCTCGTCGTGCTCTACGCCGTGTGCGGGTCGGTGGTCTGGAATGCGCTGATCCGTCCGCAGGAGGAGGCGGATCTTGAGAACCGGTTCGGAGCGCAGTTCCGCAGCTATCGTGCCGGGGTGCGCTGCTGGATCCCGCGCCTGCGACCGGTCGCGCCGTCGATCGCCGACCGCATCGCTGCGGACGCTGCGCCCTGAGCGGTCAGCGAGCGGCTTCCGCAACCGGCGGGTCCGAGGCGAAGACGTCGACCACGTCGCCGTCGATTACGAACTGCAGCTTCGTGCCGTCGGGGAATCGCTCGCGCAGCGCGGCCGGGGCGTCGGGGGTCACCGGCAGCGAGACGTTGGTCGAGAAGGGCGCGAAGCCGCATCCGTAGTACCAGGTGGAGGTCGCCGATCCCTCCGCGCCCGTCTGGTAGGCCCGCTCGTCGATCACCTGCATGCACAGCTGCTCCGTGTCCGCGCCCTCGAGCGCCGCGCTGATGGGGATGAGGCCGAAGAACGCCTCGTAGACCGTCGCGTCGTCGGTGGAGCCGCCGAAGTACTCAGGGAGCTCCCCTCCCTCGTCGACCGTGAGCGTCGCGACGTGGCTGACGTCCGCCGCCGGGGAGATCGAGGTCCCGGTCCATGCGGTGCGGCTCGTGAACGCCGCGGTGAGCGCGACGGCGAGTGTGGCGACGACGGCGAGCGACCCCGCCCAGGTGATGCCCCTCAGCAGGCCGCGGGTCTTCCCATTGATCGCGGCAGCGGCGTCCCCGTCAACCGTCCGCGACGGTTCCGACACGAGGACGGCCGTCGGCATCGGCGGGACGGGAGGGAGCTCGGACGGAGCCGCCGGAGGCATGCGCAGCGGTGCGGGTGCGTGCGGGGGTCGGGTGGCGGGTGCGCGGCCCAGGCGTGCGACGTCTTCGAGCTCTGCGAGCCGCTGTCGCGCCCCCGGATCGTCGTCGATGTCGGGGCGGGGACCGTACGCTCGGGCCTGCAGCGCGCGCAGCTCGGCGTGCACGTCATCGTCCATGACCGCATCGTCGCACAGTTCCACGGCGACGGGGTCGGCGGGTCAGCGCGCGACGCTGCCCGCCTCTGCGTCGACCTCGGCCATCGACTTGGTCTGCAGGAACGTGCAGAGCACCGACACCATGGTCAGCTCACCAGCGAGCTCCAACGTGCGTCCGGCGTTCAGCTTGAGGTCGTCCTCGCGCGCTTCGAACGTGATCCCCCAGTGGACCGATCCGAGCGGCTCGGGCTGGATGTAGGTGAGGGTCATCGAGTCGAGGAGGTTGAGCGCGATGAGCCCGGTGTCGAGGCCGTCGGTGCCGTCCTGCGGGATGACCTTGACCCGCTGGCTGATCGAGTACCCCAGCTGAGCGAATTCCTCGAGCCACTGCTCGAGCATCTCCTGGCTGTGGAACGGCATACGGGGACTCCAAGTCTCGTCTCGCCGGGCGGATGACCATGACCATTATGACCTGTCGGCGGTTGGAGAGTCACCCCGTCTAGGCTCGTCGGATGGCCATCGGATCCACGATGCACACGTTCTCCGTGCACCTCGCCGACGTCGACCGCGGCGTCTACGACGAGCTGTCGCTGCGTCTGGCGCGGCATCCGTCCGAGACGGCGTCCTACCTGCTGCTTCGAGTGCTCGCGTACGCGCTCGAGTACGAGGAGGGCATCGGCGTGAGCGAGGGCGTCGCCGCGACGGACGAGCCGGCGGTCTTCGTCCGCGACGCCACGGGTCGGCTGACGGCGTGGATCGAGGTGGGTGCTCCGGATGCCGGGCGCCTGCACGCGGGCAGCCGAGCCGCCGGTCGCGTCGCCGTCTACACGCAGCGCGAGCCGGGCCGTCTCCTGCAGGCATGGTCGGGCAAGACCATCCACCGGGCGGCGGACATCCCGCTGTACAGCTTCGACCGCGACTTCGTGGAGGACGCGGCATCCGGTCTCGAACGGCGCAACACCGTCACGGTCTCGGTGACCGAACGTCAGCTCTACCTCGACGTGAACGGGCGCTCGTCGTCGTCGCCCATCATGGAGCAGCGAGTCGGCTGATGCCCGGCCGGGGCGCTGTCAACCCCGATGGACGCGTCGGGACGCCCTCTCTAGGGTGACGGCCGAGGAGGCTGTCATGGGGCGTCGAGCGCGGGCGGTGGTGGCCGCATCCCTCGTGGCCCTGTTCGCTCTCGGGGGGTGCGGGGTCGTGCCGGCCGACACCGATGACACGCTCTCGCGGGTGGCCTCGAGCGGGGTGCTCCGAGCAGGCGCGACCCACAACCCGCCGTGGTCGTCGTTCGGGCAGGCGCGACCGACGGGCACCGAGGTCGCCCTCGTCGAGCGATTCGCCGCCCGGCACGGCGCCGAGGTGGAATGGCGTCAGAGCACCGAGGAGGTGCTCGTCGACGCGCTGCACGCCGGACGTCTCGACATCGTCGTGGGCGGGCTCACCGACTCGACACCGTGGAAGGACGAGGCAGCCGTCACCGACGTGTATCTCGAGACCCCGAGCCCGACGGGGCAGGTCGAGAAGCACGTCATGCTGACCCGAGCCGGTGAGAACGGCCTCCTGATGGAGCTCGAGGTCTTTCTCCGAGAGGAGGCGGAGTGAGGGGCCGCAGCGCGCTCCGGGACGGACTCGACGACGACGGGCGGCGAGCCCTTCGCAGCGCCGTGCGGATGGAGTGGGCGACCATCGCCTTCCTCGCAGTCGCCATCCCGGTCGTCGGCATCGTGACCGGCAGCTCGCAGGCGATGCGCGCGGCATGGATCGAGGACATGCTCTCGCTCGCGCCGCCGGTTGCGTTCCTCGTCGCGGTACGGGTGATGTCCCGCGCGGCCACTCCGCGCTATCCCTACGGATACTTCCGCTCGGTCGGCGTCGCGCATCTGGTCGCGGGGGTGGCGCTGTTCACGATGGGCGCGTTCCTCCTCGTCGACTCGGCGCTCACCCTGATCCGCGGCGAGCGGCCGCCGATCGGCTCGGTCGAGGTGTTCGGGCAGTCCGTGTGGCTGGGCTGGTTCATGATGGCCGTCATGGCGGCCACGATCCCGCTGCCGATCTGGTTCGGACGGGTCAAGATGCGCTTGGCGCGCCGGCTGCACAACAAGGTGCTCTACGCCGACGCGGACATGAACAAGGCCGACTGGATGACCGCGGTCGGCTCCATCGTGGGTGTCGGCGGCATCGGTCTCGGGCTGTGGTGGGCGGACGCCGCGGCCGCGATCTTCATCTCGGGCAGCATCCTGTGGGACGGCGTCAAGAACACGAAGGGCGCGGTCACCGACCTCATGGACACGCGCGCGACGACGTTCGACGACGCGAAGCCGCATCCCGACATCGATCGCATCCACGATCATCTGTCCTCCCTGCGCTGGGTCGACGAGGTCCGCACCCGGACGAGGGATCAGGGCCAGTTCTTCCATGTCGAGGCGTTCGTCCGGCCCCGCCGGGGACGGATGCCGCGGCTGGAGGACATCGAGCGCGCGCAGGCCGATTGTCGGGCCCTCGACTGGAAGATGCACGACGTCGTCATCGTCCCGGTGCGGAACTTCCCCGAGACGGCGTCGGCGCGATCCGGCGAGAGCTGACGCGTCCGAGTCTGTGCGGTGACTGGCAGTCACGTGGGCATCGTCGGCGCATACCGTCGCGGCCATGATGAACGCCGTAGCGTAGCCCTCAGCGATCGGCATCCGTCTGTTGCTCTTCATCCGCCCCAGCGGACACCCGATCCCGAGTAGGTGCCCCCATCGCTTCATCCGTCGCCGAATCACGTCTCGGTCCCGTCCGTCAGACCTACGCGGGAACAGCGCAGTTCCCTCCGATGGCCAAGGCGTTCACCGACGTCTCGCGCATCGTCCGCGAGACCGGGCTCCTGGGCCGGACACCGTGGTTCTACCTGATCGTCGGCGTCGCGCTCGCTGTCGCCTTCGGCGGTGCGGTCACCGGCTTCGTCCTCCTCGGCGACACCTGGTATCAGCTGCTCATCGCGGGCGCGCTCGGGATCATCTTCACGCAGGTCGCCTTCCTCGCGCATGAGTCTGCGCACCGTCAGGTGCTGAGTTCGGGCCCGGGGAACGACCGGCTCGCCCGCATTCTCGCGGCCGGTGTCGTCGGCATCAGCTACGCCTGGTGGACGGGGAAGCACACACGCCATCACGCGAACCCGAACCGCGTCGGCAAGGATCCCGACATCGAGATCGACACCATCTCGTTCATCGAGACGGACGCCGCCTCGGCTCGCGGGCTCCGCCGGGCGATCACGAAGCGGCAGGGCTGGCTGTTCTTCCCTCTGCTGACCCTCGAAGGGCTGAACCTCCACTTCCTCGGACTGAAGTACCTCTTCACGGAGAAGGATGTGAAGGCGCGCTGGCTCGAGATCGGCATGATCGCCCTGCGTCTGGCCGTCGTCCTCGTTCCGGTGTTCCTGCTCCTGCCGCTCGGGATGGCGTTCGCCTTCCTCGGGGTGCAGCTCGCGGTATTCGGCGTGTACATGGGGGCGTCGTTCGCACCGAATCACAAGGGGATGCCGGTGATCGCCGCCGACGCGAAGCTCGACTTCTTCAGCAAGCAGGTGCGCACCTCCCGCAACATCCGCGGCGGCTGGTGGGCCACGTGGCTCATGGGCGGGCTCAACTACCAGGTCGAGCACCACCTCTTCCCCAACATGCCCCGCCCCCACCTTGCGAAGGCGCGCGAGATCGTGCGGGAGCACTGCCGCACGCTCGGCGTCCCGTACACGGAGACGAGCCTCGGCCGCTCGTACGCGATCGTGATCGACTACCTCAACCGCGTCGGCCTCGCCGCCCGTGACCCGTTCGACTGCCCGGCCGCGGCGACGCTGCGGCGCGGCTGAGCGTCGCGCCGGCGCAGGTCAGCCCGGCAGCGCGGCGAGGAAGGGCGCGGTGTCGAGCGGCTTGCGCGGCGATTCGGCGATGCGTGCTCGCAGCTCGTCGTCCACGCTGCCGACATAGAGCCAGCCCATGAGCAGCTCGTCGGAGCGCAGACCGTGCAGCGTGCGGACCTCCGGTGCGTTCACCAGCAGCCCGGTTCGCCACATGACGCCCCACCCGGCGCGCCACAGCGCGAGCTCGAGCAGGTGCGCGGCGCCCGCCGCGGTCGCGTGCTGCTCCCACTCCGGCACGCTCGGGTGCGCCTTCGGGCTCGCGACGATCGCGATCAGGAGGTCGGCGCGGAAGGGCTTGCCGTTGCGCTCTCCGGGGCCTCGCTCGGTGCCGGCGGCGGCATCGAGCGCTTCGCCCAGTCGTACCCGATCGTCGCCGCGGAGGGTGAGCAGCCGCCACGGCCGGAGGGCCTTGTGGTCGGCGACCGGCGTGACCGCGGCCAGCAACTCGCGCAGTTCGTCGTCGGTCGGCGCTCCGGGGCCCACCTTCGCGAGCGAACGCCGCGTCGCCATCGCCTGCAGGACCGGATCGGGGGAACTCGCCATGCACCCATCCTGGTCGCTCCCGAGGCGGGTGTCGCCGCTGCGCGCTAGCCTCCCGGCATGACCTGGCCCGCACTCCACATCTCCCGCTCGATCCGACGCTCGCCGCGCGAGGTGGTCGCCTTCGCCGGTGATCCCGCCCAACTGCCGAGGTGGGCCGCCGGGTTGAGCAGCGGGATCCGCCTGGTCGACGACCGTTGGCTGGCGGAGTCGCCGATGGGCGACATCGAGGTCGCGTTCGTGGGGCCGGTCGCGGCGGGGGTGCTCGACCACGACGTGACGCTCCCCGGCGGGGTGGTCGTCCACAATCCGCTCCGCGTGCTCCGCAACGACGAGGGCAGCGAGGTAGTGTTCACGCTCTACCGGCGGGAGGGGGTCGGCGATGCGGAGTTCGCCGACGATGCGGCGGCCATCGAAGCCGATCTCGAGTCGCTCCGGGCCATCATGGAGGCATGACCGACGCTCCCGCCGATCCCCCGCCCGCTCGCGCCATCGTCGTGATGGGGGTCTCCGCCGCCGGCAAATCGACGATCGCGGCGGGCCTCGCCCGGGTGCTGGGATACCGCTGGGCAGACGCGGACGATCTGCACCCTGCCGCCAACGTCGCGAAGATGGGGGCCGGCGAGCCGCTCACGGACGAGGACCGCTGGCCCTGGCTCGACCTGGTGGGTCAGGGCCTCGAGCGGGGCGCTGCGTCGGGCGGTCTCGTCATGGCCTGCTCGGCGTTGAAGCGCGCGTATCGCGACCGCATCCGTCGTCACGCCCCCGACGCCGTCTTCGTCCACCTGACCGGTTCACGGGAGCTGCTGCAGCAGCGGGCCTCCGCCCGGAAGGACCACTTCATGCCGGCGAACCTGCTCGCCTCGCAGATCGCGACGCTCGAGGACCTCGACGACGACGAGATCGGCGTCGAGGTCGATGTGGATGCCGCGCCGCCGACGATCGTCGAGGCCGCTCAGGTCTGGGTCGACTCGCTCGACGACTGAGCCCTTCCCGCGGCGTGCGCTCGGTGATATCGTGCCTTTCGGTTATCACTCGATAACTGAATCGCATCCTCCCGGAGGTGCCGTCGACGATGACAGCCCCCACGACGTATCCCGATCTGATCGCCGAGCTCGAGCGCCGTCGCGCCGAGGCGGCGCGCGGCGGGCCCGAGCGGGCGCGCGAGCGGCACACCGCCCGCGGCAAGCTCCTCGCCCGCGACCGCATCGACACCCTGCTCGACGTCGGCAGTCCCTTCCTCGAGGTCGGCGCGCTCGCCGGGCTCGACCTGTACGAGGACGACTGCCCCGCCGGCGGGGTCGTCGCCGGCATCGGCCTGATCCACGGCCGGCACGTCATGGTCGTCGCCAACGACGCCACGGTGAAGGGCGGCACCTACTACCCGATCACCGTGAAGAAGCACCTCCGCGCGCAGGAGATCGCCGCCGAGAATCGCCTGCCGTGCGTGTACCTCGTCGACTCGGGCGGTGCGTTCCTGCCGATGCAGGACGAGGTCTTCCCCGACCGCGACCACTTCGGGCGCATCTTCTACAACCAGGCGCGGATGTCGCGCGACGGCATCCCGCAGATCGCGGCCGTCCTGGGATCGTCCACCGCAGGCGGCGCCTACGTGCCGGCCATGAGCGACGAGACGGTCATCGTCCGGAACCAGGGCACGATCTTCCTCGGCGGCCCGCCGCTCGTGAAGGCGGCGACGGGCGAGGTCGTCTCGGCGGAGGACCTCGGCGGCGGCGACGTGCACACCAAGGTCTCGGGCGTCACCGATCACCTCGCCGAGAACGACGAGCACGCGCTGCAGATCGTCCGCGACATCGTCGCGACGCTGCCGGCTCCGGCGCCGCTCCGCGAGCAGCCCGAGCCCGTGACGGCACCGGCGGCGGATCCGACGACCCTCGTCGACGTCGTCCCGGTCGAACTCACGACGCCGTATGACGCGCGCGCGATCGTCGACCGCATCATCGACGGCGGCAGCTGGCACGAGTTCAAACGGGAGTACGGCGAGACGCTCGTCACCGGCTTCGCTCGCCTGCACGGGCACCGGGTCGGCATCGTCGCGAACAACGGCGTCCTGTTCGGCGAGTCGGCGCTGAAGGGCGCGCACTTCATCGAGCTGTGCGATCAGCGCGGCATCCCGCTCGTCTTCCTGCAGAACATCACCGGCTTCATGGTCGGCCGCGAGTACGAGTCGGCCGGCATCGCCAAGCACGGCGCGAAGATGGTGAACGCCGTGGCATGCGCCTCGGTGCCCAAGCTCACCGTCGTCGTCGGCGGATCCTTCGGCGCCGGCACGTACTCGATGTGCGGACGGGCGTACTCGCCGCGCTTCCTGTGGCTGTGGCCCGGGGCGCGGGTCTCGGTGATGGGCGGTCCGCAGGCGGCATCCGTCCTCTCGACCGTCCGCCGCGAGCAGATCGAGGCACGCGGCGAGGAGTGGTCGGCGGACGACGAAGCGGCGTTCCAGGCACCCATTCGTGCGCAGTACGAGGAGCAGGGGAGCCCGTACTACTCGACGGCGCGCCTGTGGGACGACGGCATCCTCGCCCCCGAAGAGACCCGCGACGCCTTGGGGCTGGCGCTCGATGTCTGCCTGCGAGCTCCCTACGACGCGCCGGGCTACGGCGTCTTCCGGATGTGATGCGCATGTTCTCCACCGTCCTGGTCGCGAACCGCGGCGAGATCGCCTGCCGCGTCATCCGCACGCTGCGAGAGCTCGGCATCCGCTCGGTCGCCGTCTACAGCGACGCGGATGCCGGTGCCCGCCACGTCGCGCTCGCCGACGAAGCCGTGCGTCTCGGTCCCGCGCCCGCCGCGCTGAGCTACCTCGACATCGACGCGGTGATCGCCGCGGCCCGCGCCACCGGTGCGGAGGCGATCCACCCCGGCTACGGGTTCCTCTCCGAGAACACCGTCTTCGCCGCGGCGTGCGAGGAGGCCGGCATCGTCTTCATCGGACCGAGCGCCGACGCCATCCGCACGATGGGCGACAAGATCGCCGCGAAGCACGCCGTCGAGGCGCGCGGGGTCCCCACCGTGCCCGGCGTCGCCCGCGCCGGCATGACCGACGCCGAGCTGATCGCCGCGGCACCGGAGGTCGGCTATCCGCTGCTCATCAAGCCGTCCGCAGGCGGCGGGGGCAAGGGCATGCACGTCGTGACGGATGCCGCGGACCTCCCGGCCGCGCTCGCCGCCGCGCGCCGCGAGGCCGGGGCGAGCTTCGGCGACGACACGCTCTTCCTCGAGCGGTACGTCGACACCCCGCGGCACATCGAGGTGCAGGTGCTCGCCGATGCGCACGGCACGGTCGTCCACCTCGGCGAGCGGGAGTGCTCGCTGCAGCGCCGGCACCAGAAGGTCATCGAGGAGGCCCCGTCGCCGCTCCTCGACGAGGCGACCCGCGCCCGGATCGGGCAGGCGGCGTGCGAGACGGCGCGGAGCGTCGACTACCGCGGCGCCGGGACGGTCGAGTTCATCGTCGCGGCGGACCGCCCCGACGAGTTCTTCTTCATGGAGATGAACACCCGACTGCAGGTCGAGCACCCCGTGACCGAGGAGGTCACCGGCGTCGACCTCGTCGCGGCGCAGCTGCGGATCGCGGCGGGGGAGCCGCTCGGGTTCGGGCAGGACGAGGTGGTGCTCACCGGCCACAGCATCGAGGCGCGCGTCTACGCCGAGGACCCGGCCGCCGGCTTCCTGCCGACGGGCGGGCGCGTCGTGGCCGTGCGGCATCCGGCGGGGCCCGGCATCCGGGTCGACAGCGCCCTCGCCGACGGACTCGACGTCTCGGTCGACTACGACCCCATGCTCGCGAAGGTCATCGCGACCGGCGCCACCCGCGACGAGGCGCGGCGCCGGCTCGTCGCGGCGCTCGGCGAGACCGCGGTGCTGGGGTTCGAGACCAACATCCCGTTCCTGCGGGCGCTGCTCGAGCTGCCCGCGGTCGCGGCTGGTCACCTGGACACCGGGCTCATCGCGCGTGAGCTCGACGGGCTCGTCGCCGCGACCGACGACGCGGGCGTGTTCGTCGAGGCCGCGCTGCTGATGGATGCCGCGGTGCCGCGCACGGGCGATCCGTGGCGTCGCGCGGACGGCTGGCGTCTGGGCCCGCCCGTGCCGCGACGGTACGGGCTGGCATGCGGCGGCGAGGAGCAGGTGGTCGAGCTGGTCGGCGACGGGGTGATCGTCGACGGCGCGGTGGTCCCGGCATCCGCCCGTCGGATCGGCGACCCGTGGATGGTGCGGATCGGGGATCGCAGCGTCTCGGCCATCGCGGTCGTCGAGGGTGACGGCGTCTGGCTCTCGACGGGTGGTCGCGCCCTCGAGGTGCGCCGCACGCGTCTCGACCATCGCCGGGACGCGGACGCCTCGGCGGTGCCCGAGCTCGTCTCGCCCATGCCGGGGGTGGTGGTGATGACGTCCGTCGCGGACGGCGCGGAGGTCTCCGCCGGCGACCCGGTCGTCGTCGTCGAGGCCATGAAGATGGAGCATGTCGTCCGGGCGGAGGTCGCCGGTACGGTGGCGCTGCGGGTGTCGACGGGTGACAGCGTGGGCCGCGGGCAGACGCTCGCGGTCGTGACCCCCACGGCCGAGGAGGTCGCATGAGCGAGAACGTGCCGCGCCGGATCGTGCAGCGCGGGCTGTACTTCGATGAGCTCGAACAGGGCACGGTCTACGTGCACAGCCCCGGCCGCACCGTGACCGAGGCCGACAACGTGCTGTTCACGACGCTCACGATGAACACGCAGTCCCTGCACGTGGATGCCGCGTGGGCCGAGCAGACCGAGTTCGGTGAGCGGCTCGTGAACAGCATGTTCACCCTGTCGACCCTCGTCGGGCTCTCGGTCGCCCAGCTCACGCAGGGGACGATCGTCGCGAACCTCGGCTTCTCGGAGGTCACCTTTCCGGCCCCCGTCCGCCACGGCGACACCCTCTACGCCGAGACCGTCGTCGCGTCGAAGCGGGAGTCGCGGTCGCGCCCCGGACAGGGCGTCGTCGAGTTCGTCCACACGATGCGCAACCAGCACGACCAGGTCGTCGCGACCGCGCGTCGATCGACGCTGATGCGGATGTCGCCGGAGTCGCTGCCTTGATCCTGGGACCTGCGCTGCTGTTCTGCCCGGCTGATCGCCCCGAGCGGTATGCGAAGGCGCTCGCGGCCGCGGACGCCGTGATCCTCGACCTCGAGGACGCCGTCGCGCCGGAGGGCAAACCCGGCGCCCGCGAGGCGCTCGTGGCGGCCGACGTCGACCCCCGGCGTGTGATCGTGCGGGTGAACCCGGCATCCACCCCCGAGCTGGAACGCGACCTCGAGGCGCTCCGCGGCACGCGGTTCGCCACGCTGATGCTCGCGAAGGCGGAGGAGTCCGGCCAGATCGACGCCCTCGAGGAGTACCGGGTGCTGGCGCTGTGCGAGACGCCGCAGGGCGTCGAGAACGCGGGCGAGCTGGCGCGGCATCCGCTCGTCGACGGGCTCATGTGGGGCGCCGAGGACCTCGTCGCCGGGATCGGCGGTCGCTCGAGCCGCTTCGACGACGGCCGCTACCGCGACGTCGCCCGCTATGCCCGCTCGCGCGTGCTCGTCGCGGCCGCCGCGGCCGGGATCGACGCGATCGACGCCGTCCACCTCGACATCGCCGACACCGCCGGTCTCGAGGACGAGGCGAGGGATGCCGCGGCGTCCGGATTCGCGGCGACCGCCTGCATCCATCCGTCCCAGGTGGAGGTGATCCGGCGAGCGTACTCGGCGACGCCCGAGGAGCTCGAGTGGGCCGAGGCCGTGCTCGACGAGGCGACCCGGCAGCCCGGGGTGTTCCGGTTCCGGGGGCGGATGATCGACGAGCCGGTGCTGCGACAGGCGCGGCGGGTGCTGTCGCGATGACCACCTGGCGGGCGACGCAGAAGGCGAACCGGCGAGCGGAGCTGATGGCCTCGGCGGCGCGGCTCTTCGCCGAACGCGGGTTCGCCGCCGTGTCGACCGCCGACCTCGGCGACGCCGTCGGGATGAGCGGCCCCGCGCTGTACCGGCACTTCGCGAGCAAGGAGGCGCTGCTGTGCGACCTGCTGCTCGACGCGAGCGAACGGCTGCTCGAGGGAGGGCGAGCGCTGACGGCGGCCGGCGGCGAGCCGGGCGCGGTGTTCGACGCGCTCATCGCGTTCCACCTCGACTTCGCCACGAGCGACGCCGACGTCATCCGCGTGCAGGACCGCGAACTCGCCAACCTGCCCGCCGAGGTGAATCAGCGGGTGCGGAGGCTGCAGCGCGAGTACGTCCAGGAGTGGGACCGGCCGTTCGCGGCGCTCCGCCCCGACCTCGACGACGCCGAGCGCGAGACGCGGTTGCTCGCCGCCTTCGGACTGTTGAACTCGACCCCGCACTCCGCCGCCCCCAGCGGTGAGCGGGCCGGCGGCATCCTCGCCGGCATGGCCCGGCGTGCGCTCCTCGACGAGTGAGCGACGCGCGATGACAGGATGAGGGGATGCCGCACACCATCGTCCTCACCGGTGCCGGATCGGGCATCGGGCAGCTCCTCGCCCAGCGTCTGACCGGGCGCGGCGACCGCCTCGTCCTCGTCGCGCGCGACGCCGCGCGGGCCGCAGACCTCGTCGCCGAGCACCCGGGCGCCGGCTCGATCGTCGCCGACCTCGCGCGGCCCGAATCGCTCGCGTCGGCGGTCGCGGCATCCGATCTTCCCGACGAGGTCGACGCGATCGTGCACGCGGCGGGCATCGTCGACCTCGGGCACGTCGCCGACCTGCCGGTGCAGTCCTGGCAGGACCAGCTCGCCGTCAACCTCGTCGCGCCGGCGGAGCTCACGCGACTGTTGCTGCCGCGCGTGCGCGCCGCGCGCGGACAGGTGCTGTTCGTGAACTCGGGCGCGGGGCTGACGGCCCACCCGCAGTGGGCCGCCTACGCCGCGTCGAAGCACGGGCTCAAGGCCCTCGCCGACGCGCTGCGCGGCGAGGAGGCCGCCTCCGGCGTCCGGGTGACGACCGTCTACCCCGGTCGTACCGCGACGCCGATGCAGGCGCAGGTCCACGCGCAGGAGGGCAAGGACTACGACGCGGATGCCTGGATCCAACCGGCATCCGTCGTCGCCGCGGTGCTCACCGCCCTCGACCTGCCGCGCGACGCCGTCATCACCGACCTGTCCGTCAAACCCGGCCCCCGCTGACCGGCGCGCTGCCCGTTCTCCGGAAGAACGGGGCGCCGGAGGCAGTCGCCGCCCGGATCCGGCCGGAATCTCCGGAGAACGGGCCGCACCCCGATGCCGTCGAGGTGCGGCGGCGTGCCGGATGCAGGGTCAGGGCCCTGTTCCGGGCAGTTCGCAGCGCGGAGCGGGCGCTGCACCTGCGCTCGGCACGCGTGCGGGCGGTCAGACCGGCTGCGGGTTGACCAGGACGCCGTCGAAGACGGCTTCGGCCGCGCCGATGAGCAGCCGGTGCTCGGCGAGCTCGGCGGGCAGGATGCGCAGGTCTTCGCCGCAGGCGGGCATGGCCTGCGCGCGGACGGCCGCCTCGAGGGCGGCGGTGTCGAGCCCGGCGAGCACGGCGAGGAAGCCGCCGAGGACGATGGCCGACGGGTTGAGGACGTTGACCGCGTTCGACAGGGCGGTGGCGAGGATGCGGCGCTGCCGCTCGACCTCTCCCGCGACCGACGGGGTGTCGAGGCCTGCGGCGAGGGCGTCCCCGAGCTCGCGATCGTCGCCGCGGGCGAGCCCCACGACCGACAGCAGCCGCGCGCGGCTGACCTCGTCCTCCAGCACCCCGTCGCGGGCGCGGCGGTCGGCGAGGGTCGCGATGCCGGGGCGGTTCTGGCCGAACTCGCCGGCGTAGCCGCCGGCGCCGACCACCGGCATCCCGTTGACGATGATGCCGCCGCCGATGCCGCTCGCACCGCCGTTGAGGTAGACCGCGTGACGGATGCCGCGGGCCGCCCCGAAGAGGTGCTCGGCGACCGTGCCGAGCGTGGCGTCGTTGCCGACGACGACGGGCAGGCCGGTCGCGTCGGCGACGACGTCACGGAGCGGCTCGTCGATCCAGCCCAGGTGCGGCGCATCGCGGACGACGCCGTCCTCGGTGCGGACGAGCCCGGGGACGGCCAGGCCGATGCCGAGGATGCGCGCGTCCGCAAGTTCCTCGGTGCGCCAGGCGTCGATCTGTGCGGCGATGAGGGCGGCGGTCGCGGCGGGGGACAGCAGCTGGTCCTGCGGCAGGACCACGACGGCCCGGATGCCGCGGTCGAGCCCGACGGCGGCGATCTCGAGCGCGTCGACCTCGGGGTTCACGGCGATCGCGACGACGGACGGGTCGACGCACACGACGGGTGAGGGCCGGCCCACGCGGTGCGAGGGGTCGGGGGCGCGCTCGGCGACGAGGCCGAACGAGACGAGCGTGCCGACCAGGTCGGCGATGGTCGAGCGGTTCAGCCCGGTCGCCTCGGTGAGGGCCGCACGCGAGAGCGGCCCCTCGCGGTGCACGGTCCCGAGGATGCTCCCGAGGTTCGCGCGCCGGACGGATTCGACGGTTCGCCCCTGCTCGGTCACGGACCCCACATTAGCCACCGGACGATGCTTGGCGCGGCGACGCGCTTGGTATAGGTTGTTGTCAGCAACAAACATCAGCCGCCGCGAAGGAGCGTCATGCCCACCCCCACCCCCGCCGACAAGTTCAGCTTCGGTCTCTGGACCGTCGGGTACAACGGCACCGACCCGTTCGGCGGACCGACCCGTCCGCAGCTCGATGTCGTCCACGCCGTCGAGAAGCTCGCCGAGCTCGGCGCCTACGGTCTCACCTTCCACGACGACGACCTCTTCGCGTTCGGGTCGACCGACGCTGAGCGTCAGACGCAGATCGACCGCCTGAAGGGTGCGCTCGACGCGACCGGCCTCATCGTCCCGATGGTGACGACGAACCTCTTCAGCGCCCCGGTCTTCAAGGACGGCGGCTTCACGGCCAACGATCGCGACGTGCGCCGCTACGCGCTCCGCAAGGTCTTCCGTCAGCTCGACCTCGGCGCCGAGCTCGGCGCGAAGACCTTCGTCATGTGGGGCGGCCGGGAGGGTGCGGAGTACGACTCGGCGAAGGACATCCGTCAGGCGCTCGAGCGTTACCGCGAGGCCGTGAACCTGCTCGGCGACTACGTCACCGACAAGGGCTATGACATCCGCTTCGCGATCGAGCCCAAGCCGAACGAGCCGCGCGGTGACATCCTCCTGCCGACCCTCGGTCACGCGATCGCGTTCATCGATTCGCTCGAGCGCCCCGAGCTCGTGGGCCTGAACCCCGAGGTCGGCCACGAGCAGATGGCGGGGCTGAACTTCGCCGCGGGTATCGCGCAGGCGCTGTACCACGGCAAGCTCTTCCACATCGACCTGAACGGGCAGCGCGGCATCAAGTACGACCAGGACCTCGTCTTCGGTCACGGTGACCTGCACAACGCGTTCGCGCTCGTCGACCTGCTCGAGAACGGCGGCCCCGGCGGCGTGCCCGCCTACGACGGCCCCCGTCACTTCGACTACAAGCCGAGCCGCACCGAGGACGAGACCGGTGTCTGGGACTCCGCCGCCGCCAACATGCGCACCTACCTGCTGCTGAAGGAGCGGGCGCAGGCGTTCCGCGCCGACCCCGAGGTGCAGGAGGCGCTCGCCGCGGCCAAGGTCGACGAGCTCGCGACCCCGACGCTGCACGAGGGCGAGAGCTACGACGACTTCCTCGCCGACCGGTCGGCGTACGAGGACTTCGACGCCGACGCGTACTTCGGCGGCAAGGGCGGCGGCTTCGTGCGCCTGCAGCAGTTGGCGACCGAGCACCTGCTGGGCGCGCGCTGACGTGACCCTCGTGATGGGCGTCGACTCGTCGACGCAGTCCTGCAAGGTCGTGATCGCGGATGCCGCGACCGGGCGCATCGTGCGCTCCGGTCGCGCTCCGCACCCCGACGGGACGTCGGTCGACCCCGAGGCCTGGTGGCATGCGCTGCAGCAGGCGATCGCGGATGCCGGTGGCATGGACGACGTCGAGGCGTGGTCGGTCGGGGGCCAGCAGCACGGCATGGTCGCGCTCGATGCGGGCGGCGCGGTCATCCGTGATGCGCTGCTGTGGAACGACACCCGGTCGGGGGGCGCGGCATCCGATCTCATCGCCGAGTTCGGTGCGGACGCCCTCGCCGAGCGGACCGGGCTCGTCCCGGTGGCGTCGTTCACGATCACCAAGCTGCGATGGCTTCGGGATGCCGAGCCCGACAACGCCGCGCGGGTCGCGGCTGTCGCGTTGCCGCATGACTGGCTCACCTGGCGCCTGCGCGGCTTCGGTCCGGATCGTCCCGACCTCGGCGAGCTCGTCACGGACCGCTCCGACGCGTCGGGCACCGGCTACTGGAGCCCCGCGACGGGCGAGTACGATCGCGAGCTGCTCGCCGCGGCCCTCGGCCACGACGCTGTGCTGCCGCGCGTGCTGGGTGCGACCGAGTACGTGACGGATGCCGACGGTCGCCGCGTCGGACCGGGCGCGGGCGACAACGCGGGCGCCGCCCTCGGTGTGGGCGCCGCGACCGGCGATGTCGTCGTGTCGATCGGCACCTCGGGCACCGCCTTCGCCGTGAGCGAGACGCGCACGATCGATCCGACCGGCACGGTCGCCGGCTTCGCCGACGCGGCAGGCGGCTTCCTGCCGCTCGTGGCGACGCTGAACGCCGCGCGCGTGCTCGACGCGACGGCGCGGCTGCTGGGTGTCGACCACGCGGGCCTCACCGACCTGGCTGCTGCCGCCGAACCGGGCTCGGGGGGCGTGGTCCTCGTGCCGTGGTTCGAGGGCGAGCGGACGCCGAACCTGCCGACGGCGCGCGCGTCGCTCGAGGGGCTCTCGCTGCAGAACACGACGCGCGAGAACCTCGCCCGCGCCGCCGTCGAGGGCATGCTCGCGGGGCTCGCCACCGGTGTCGACGCGATCCGCGGCCTGGGGGTCGAGGCCCGGCGCGTGCTGCTCGTCGGCGGCGCCGCGCAGAACGCCGCCGTCGCGGCGGTCGCCGCGCAGGTCTTCGACGTCCCCGTCGCGGTCCCCGCGCCGGGCGAGTACGTCGCCCTCGGCGCCGCGCGTCAGGCAGCGGGCGTCCTCGCGGGCGCGCTGCCGGACTGGCCCGTCGAGATGCACCGCGCCGCGGCATCCGACCCGCACCCCGACATCCGCACCGCGTACGACGCGGTCGCGCAGCGGCGAGCGGCCGACCTGCGCTGACCGTGCGGTCGAGGTCCCGATCGGGCCGGGTATGACGCCGTCATTCCCGGCCGGAAGGGGACCTCGACAGTCGCCGCGCTTCCGTCAGGCGCCGCCGACCGGCGACTCGACGAGCACCTCGGCGCGGGACGGCACGATCCGCGCGTCATCCGGGGTGACCGCATGCACCGGGCCCACGAGCTCGAGGGCGGCGGTCGTCTCGCGGTCGTCGCAGGACCCGCCCACCCAGAGGTGGATGCGGCCGGGCTCGACGACACGGCGGCCGTCCCGCCCGGTGAAGGCGAGCCGCGCCGTCGGCACCTCGAACGTCACCCGCGCACGCTGCCCGGGCTCGAGCGAGACCCGGCGGTAGGCGATCAGCTGCGCGACGGGCCGCGTCACGCTGCCGATCACGTCCTGCGCGTACAGCTGCACGACGTCATCGCCGGCGCGGTCGCCGGTGTTGTGGACGACGACGCTCACCTCGACGGTCGACCCGGCGGCGGCGGTCTCGGGCGCCCGCAGGTCGTCGTGCCCGAACGTCGTGTAGCCGAGCCCGAAGCCGAACGGCCGGACGGGCGTCGGATCGGCGCTCGTGACGTCGACCGTGCCGCCGAGCCGGGGGTGCAGGTACGTGTACGGCTGCGCTCCCGCCGACCGGGGCAGTGTGACGGGCAGTCGACCCGACGGCGAGGTCCGCCCCGACAGGATGCCGGCGATCGCGTCGGCCCCCTCTTCGCCGGGGAAGAACGACTGCAGCGCTGCGGCGACCGGCTGAGGCCCGTCGAGCGCCCACCCGATCGCGTACGGCCTGCCCGACAAGACGACGAGGACCACCGGCGTTCCGGTGGCGACGACCGTCTCGACGAGTCGGCGCTGGACGCCCGGCAGCTCGAGGTCGTCGACGTCGTTGCCCTCGCCGACCGTGCCGCGGCCGAAGAGGCCCGCCCGGTCGCCGACGACGATGATCGCGAGGTCCGCGCCGCCCGCCAGGGTGGCGGCGTCCCGGATCCCCGACGCATCGTCGCCCTCGACCTCGCAGCCGCGCGCGTGGTCGATCGCGGCATCCGGGAACTCCGCGCGCAGCGCGTCGAGCACCGTGGGGATCTCGATCCCGAACGGGGTGCCGGGGTGGTGCGCGAGCACGTGGTTCACGAACGAATAGCACCCCATGAGCGCCTCGGCCGAGTCCGCGTTCGGGCCGATCAGCGCGATGCGCCGAGGGGATGCCGCGGGCAGCACGCCGTCGTTCGACAGAAGCACGACCGACTCGGCCGCGAGGCGTCGGGCCAGGTCGCGGTGGAGGGGTCCGTCGAGGTCCGCCTGCGCAGGAGGCTCGTCGAAGTCGGCGTCGAGCAGCCCGAGCCCCTCCTTCTGCGACAGCACGCGGAGCACGGCGGCATCCAGCAGCGACTCGTCGGTGCGACCGTCTCGGATGCGGGCCAGCAGCGGCGCGGCGAACGCGTCGCCCGTCGGCAGCTCGACGTCGATCCCGGCCTGCAGGGCCAGCTCGGCCGCCTCGCCGAGATCCGCCGCGACACCGTGTGTGGCGTGGAGGAACGCTACCGAGAAGTAGTCCGAGACGACCGGGCCGTCGAAGCCGAGCAGCGTCCGCAGGACGTCGCTCAGCAGGTGACGGCTGGCACCGACCGGCTCGCCGTCGATCTCGGCGTAGGAGTTCATGACCGAGCGCGCTCCGCCGTCGCGGATCGCCATCTCGAACGGCGGCAGCAGGACGTCCGCGATCTCGCGGGGCCCGGCGTGGACGGGCGCGTGGTTGCGCGCCGCCTGCGACGCCGAGTAGCCGACGAAGTGCTTCAGCGTGGCATCCACCCCGTTCGACTGCAGGCCGCGGACATAGGCGGTCCCGACCGTGCCGACGAGGTACGGATCCTCGCCGATGCACTCGTCGACGCGCCCCCACCGGGGGTCGCGGATGACGTCGAGCACCGGCGCGAGCCCCTGGTGGATGCCGAGCTCCCGCATCGTTCCGCCGATGGCGGCCGCCATCTCGGCGACCAGATCGGGGTCGAACGACGCGCCCCAGGCAAGCGGGGTCGGATACGTCGCGGCCTGCCACGCGGCGAGGCCGGTGAGGCACTCCTCGTGCACGATGGCGGGGATGCCGAGCCGCGTCTCGGTGACCAGGCGGCGCTGCTCCTCCCAGAGCCACGCGGCGCGCTCGATCGGGTCGACGGGGCGTGTGCCGTAGACACGGGTGAGGTGGCCGAGGCCGTGCGCCGTGGCATCCGCGTACTTCGTGGAGGTCACCATCTCGTCGGCGAGCGGAGCGACGACCTCGCCGCCCTGGTCGACCCAGTAGCCGACGAGCTGCGCCGCCTTCTCCTCGAGGGTCATGCGCGACAGCAGGTCGCGCACGCGCGGGGATGCGGTGTCTGTGGGATCGGTCATGTCAGCCCTTCACTGCGCCGGTGAGTCCGCCCACGATGCGCCGCTCGAACAGGCTGAAGAACGCCAGCGCGGGGAGCATCGAGAGCGAGGTGAACGCGAGCACGCGCGCCGTGTCGACGGAGTACTGCGACGAGAACGCCTGCACGCCCAGGGGGAGGGTGAACTGCGCCTCGTTGTTCAGGATGAACAGCGGCAGCAGGTACGCGTTCCAGCTGCCGATGAAGGCGAGGATGCCGACGGTGATGACACCGGGCACGGCCAGCGGCAGCACCATCCGCCAGAAGAACGACAGCCGGCCGCAGCCGTCGATCGAGGCGGCCTCTTGGATCTCATCCGGGATCGCCTTCAGGAAGGGGACCAGGATGATGATGGTCGTCGGCAGGGCGAAGGCGATCTGCGGGAGGATGACGCCCGGCAGGGTGTTCATGAGACCCAGCGAACGCACCACGATGTACAGCGGCGTGATGGCGACGGTGATGGGGAACATGAGTCCCGCCGCGAACAGTGCGTAGAGCGCGCCGCGACCGCGGAAGCTGTAGCGGGCGATGACGTAGCTGGCGGCGAGCCCGAGTGCGACGGCTCCCGCCGTCGTCGCGAGCGCGACCATCGTCGAGTTCCCGACCTGACCCCAGAACTGTCCGCTCGTGATGACGCCGACGTAGTTGTCGATGTTCCACGGATCGGGGAAGCCCGCGGGGTCGACGGTGATGGCGGAGTTCGAGCGGAAGCCGCCGATGATGATGTAGATCACCGGGCCGAGCATCAGCGCGATGACGACCAGCGCGACGAAGTAGACGGCGGGTGAGCCCCACGGGAGCCTCTGCCGTGCTGGGCGGCGGCGCGGGGCATCCGCCTGCGGCGCCGTCGTCAGGGTCATCGTGGCGCTCACTGGACGCCCCTCTCTGTGATCGCACCGGCGGTGTCGCGTCGCAGCACGGCGCGCTGGTAGATCAGCGCGACGACGAGCGAGATGACGAAGATGACGACGGCGACCGCGTTGCCGTAGCCGAAGTTCCCGGCGTTGCGGCCGGTGACGACCATGTAGATCGCCATGGTGTTGGTGCCCGCGACCGACGAGACGTACTGCCCCCAGATGATGTAGACGAGGTCGAACAGCTGCAGTGCGCCGATGATCGACAGGAACGCCCAGATGCGCAGCGTGGGGGCCAGCAGCGGCAGCGCGATGCGACGCTGGATCTGCCAGTACGAGGCGCCGTCGATCGCGGCTGCTTCGTAGAGCTCTTCGGGGATGCCCTGAAGGCCCGCGAGGAACAGGATGACGGCGAAGCCGACGTACTTCCACGTGAGGATCGCCATCAGGGTCCAGATGGCGATCGCGGGGTCGGCGAGCCAGTCCTGTGTGAAGGCGCCCAGGCCGAGCTTGTCGAGCATGCCGTTGGCGGCGCCGTTGGTGGCCAGGAGCAGGCTGAAGCCGGTGCCGACGACCACCTCGGCGATGACGTACGGGACGAAGATGAGGACGCGGATGACGGACTGCCCCCGCATCTTGCGGTTCAGCAGGAGCGCCAGCAGGATCGCGATCGGTCCCTGCAGGACGAGCGACATGACGACGATGAACCCGTTGTGCAGGAGGGCGCTTTGGAAGTTCGGGTCGCTGAAGATCGTGACGTAGTTCTGCAGACCGACGAAATCGGTCGCGGGACCGAAGCCCGACCAGCGGAAGAAGCCGTAGTACGCCGCCATCCCGACGGGCAGGATGACGAAGCCCAGGAAGAAGACCACGGCCGGGCCGGCCAGCAGGAGCACCTCGAGCCGGCCCGTCCAGCCGAGTCCACGGGCACGAGGTCGGGCTCGCGGCACGGACGGGGGCGGCGTGCTGCCGCCCCCGTCGTGCGGCGCGAGATCGGATGCGTCCGTGTCGGACATCTCGCGGGTGGACACGGTCAGCCCTGCGCGCCCGCCGCGCTGACCGTCTGGATGAATGCGGCCGGGTCGCTGTTGCCGGCGAGCATGTCGACGACCGCGACGTTCAGCGCGTTGCCGACGTTCTGGCCGAGGACGGTGTCGAGCCACTGCGAGACGAACGGGGCGTTGTTGTACGCCTCGAGGATCTGCTGCAGGTACGGCTCGGTGACGGCCTCCTGGGCGACGGAGTTGACCGGCGGCGACTGGAACGCGGCGTAGTACGCCTCCTGCTGCTCCGAGCTCGCCACGAAGTTCAGGAAGTCGGCGCACTCCTTCGGTGCCTGCGCGGCGCACGAGTAGCCGTCGACGCCGCCCATCATCGAACCGGGCTCGCCGTCACCGCCGTCGATCTCGGGGAAGGGGAACCATGCCAGGTCGGGGAGGGGCTTCTCGTCGGGGGTGAGCGACGCGATGACACCCGGGTCCCACGCGCCCATGAGCTCCATCGCCGCCTGGCGGTTCGCGATGAGTCCCGCCGAGCTGCCGGCGCCCTGCTGCGCGGCGGTCGTCAGGAAGCCCTCGTTGAAGGGCTCGATGGCGGCGAAGTCGACGAGGTCCTCGGCGGCGCGGGTCCAGCACTCGTCGCTGAAGTCCTTCGAGTCGCCCGTCTCTTCGATCACCTGCGGGCTGCACTCGCGGATCGCGAAGAAGTAGTACCAGTGGGCGGCGGGCCAGGCATCCTTCGCGCCGAGGGCGATCGGCTGGATGCCGGTGCCCTTCAGGTCCTCGACGGCGGACGTCAGGTCGTCGATGGTCGCTGGGGTCTCCGCGATCCCCGCGGCGTCGAAGGCGTCCTGACTGTAGAAGAAGCCGCCGGGGAGCACGGACAGCGGCATCGCCCAGACCTTGTCCTGGTAGGTCTCGGCGGCGAACGAGCCCTCGGAGATCTCGCTGCGGATGTCGTCCGAGATGAGGTCGGTCAGGTCCATCAGCTGGCCGGCGTTCGCCATGGCGGTGAGCTTGCCGCCGCCGCGCTGCAGGAAGATGTCGGGCGGATCGCCCGCATTGAGCGCCGTCTGCAGCTTGCCGTCCATGTCCTCGTTCTGGACGGACTGCATCGTGATCGTGACGCCCTCGTTCTCCTCCTCGAACGCCGCGATCGCGTCGGTCCAGAACTGCTGTCCGGGTCCGGTGGTCGAGTTCTGCCAGAGGGTCATCTCGACGGCCCCGCCGGCGGAGTCGCCGCTTCCGGGGGAGCACGCGCTGAGCGCGAGCGCGGCGGCTGCGAAGGCTGCGGCCCCCGCGACGAACCGTGTGGTCCTCATGTGATCACCAATCTCCTCATTGAGTGCACGCTCGGTCATCGAGGTGCGGGTGGTTCCGGCGGTGCGTGCCGGGTGCTCAGCCAGTGTCGGAATTGTTGCCAGCGACGTCAAACGTTTTCGAAAAGGTTTTCCATCGCGCTACGCTCGGTCCGTGCGAAGCCGCCCCACCATCCACGACGTCGCCGCCGCCGCGGGTGTGTCGGTGGCGACCGTGTCCAAGGCCGTCAACGGTCGATACGGCGTCGCGACGGCCACCGCCGAGCGCGTGCTCGCCGCCGTCGAGGAGCTCGGCTACGAATCCAGCCTCGTGGCGAGCAGCATGCGGTCGCGGCAGACCGGTGTGATCGGCGTGCTCGTCGCCGACTTCGAGCCGTTCTCCGCCGAAGTCCTCAAGGGGGTCGGCGCGGCGCTGCGCGACTCGCGGCTCGACCTGCTCGCCTACAGCGGCTCGCGGCAGGTGTCGAGCGACGGCTGGGAGCGGCGGTCGCTCAGCCGGCTCAGCGGCACCCTCGTGGACGGGGTCATCATGGTCACGCCCACGGTCGTGAACGTCCGCGCCGACGTGCCGGTCGTCGCCATCGACCCCCACACGGGTCCCGCCGACCTGCCGACAGTGGAGTCCGACAGCCTCGCGGGCGCGCGTCACGCCGTCGCCTATCTCGTCTCGCTCGGGCACCGACGCATCGGCTTCGTCGCCGGGCGACCCGACCTCCGCTCGGCGATGCTGCGGGCGGGCGGATATCGCGGCGCGCTCGAAGACGCCCGCATCCGCTTCGACCCGGCACTCGTCGGCGTGGGCAGCTACGACGAGGACATCTCGCGCGAGGCCGCGACGAGGCTCCTGCGCCTCGAGGACCGCCCCACCGCCGTCTTCGCGGCCAACGACGTGTCGGCGCTCACCGTCATCCGCGTCGCGCACGAGCACGGCCTGTCCGTGCCGGAGGACCTGTCGGTTGTCGGCTTCGACGACATCCCGGATGCCTCCCAGTCCGAGCCCGCGCTGACGACCGTCCGCCAGCCGATGCAGCGCCTGGGCGCCGAAGCCGTGACGATGCTCCTCGAGCTGATGGGTGGCGGGATGCCGTCGCGCACCCATCTGCGGCTGCCGACGGCGCTCGTCCCGCGCGCGACGACGGCGCCGCCGGCGAGCTGAGGCGTCGTCTCACAGCGCGCTCGAAGTGGATCCCGATAGCGTCGGGCGCATGTCCACCCCGCTCGACGAGCAGCAGATCACCGTGTCCGCGTCCGCCCTCCGATCCATGCGCGACGAGTTCCAGCGCTTCCTGATGGAGTACCGGTTCGGTCTGCAGGAGATCGAGACGAAGATCTCGATCCTGCGCGACGAGTTCCACGAGATGCACGACTACAACCCGATCGAGCACGTCTCGAGTCGCGTGAAGTCGCCCGACAGCCTTGTCGAGAAGATCCAGCGCCGGGGCATCGAACCCGACTTCGAGTCCATCCGGTCGCACATCACCGACATCGCCGGCATCCGCATCACCTGCAGTTTCGTGAGCGACGTCTACCGGTTGTTCCACCTGCTCACCGCGCAGGACGACATCACCGTCCGCGAGGTCGAGGACTACATCGCCGAGCCGAAGGTCAACGGCTACAAGAGCCTCCACGCGATCCTCGAGGTGCCGGTGTACCTCTCCACCGGTCGGGTCGACGTCCCCGTCGAGGTGCAGTTCCGCACCATCGCGATGGACTTCTGGGCGAGCCTGGAGCACAAGATCTACTACAAGTTCGAGCGCCAGGTGCCGGCGCACCTGCTGGGTCAGCTGAAGGACGCCGCCGACACCGCCGCAGAGCTCGACGCGCGCATGACCGACCTGCATCAGCAGATTCGCGGCTCGGTTGCGGGCGGCCCCGGCACCCTCGTCTGACGCCGCCGAGCCCTGCGCCACGCAGAACGAGCCCTGCGCCCCGCAGAATGGGACGGTGACGGATGCCTCCACCAGCGGCCTGCTCGACGCGGCGCGCGCTCGGCTCGCCGGGTCGCCGCGCGAGCGGCTGGGCGACTGGGCGTCGAACCGCCGGATCCTGGGGATCGGCCGGGCCCCGCGCATCCTCCCGGTGACCGAGGCCTGGCACGTCGGGGTGCTGCTCATCGGCGACGAGCGGGTCTTCGCGACCGGCGAGGTGCTGCGAGCGCGGCACGAGGCGGTCCGCGGGTACACCGCCGAAGCGCAGCGCGCGCGGTCCGAGCGTGCGGCGGCCGCCTTCCGCGGCGGGTTCGCCGAGGGCGAGGTGCTGCACCTCGGCTGGACGGAGATGGATGCCGCCGCCGTCGACCGCGGCGAGACCTCCGGCATCCTGTCGCTCGCGCACGGGGTGCCGCAGGTCGCATGGAGCCACACGGGCCCCCCGCGACCCCTCGAGGATTACCTCGACGACATGCTCTCGCTGCGCTGACCCTCGCCGCGGAACGGGCTCGGCGGGCCCACCTGTCAAGGGCCCGGGACCGGAAACACCCCCTGGATAGTGTGGCCTTCCACCTATCTCAGGAGTACGCATGCAGGTTTGGCCCGGATCCGCCTACCCCTTGGGAGCGACCTTCGACGGGAACGGGACGAACTTCGCCCTGTTCAGCGAGTGCGCCGAGAAGGTCGAGCTGTGCCTGTTCGACGAGAGCGGCGAGGAGACGCGCGTCGAACTGATCGATGTGGACGCCTTCGTCTGGCACGCGTACCTCCCCTCGGTGCAGCCGGGGCAGCGGTACGGCTACCGCGTGCACGGTCCCTACGACCCCGAGAAGGGGCAGCGCTTCAACCCGAACAAGCTGCTGCTCGACCCGTACGCGAAGGCGGTCGACGGGCAGATCGAGTGGGACCAGTCGGTCTTCAGCTACACCTTCGGCGACCCCGACTCGACGAACGACGACGACTCCGCCGCCGCCATGATGAAGGGCGTCGTCGTGAACCCGTACTTCGACTGGCAGGGCGACCGCCAGCCGAAGACGCCCTACGCCGAGAGCGTCATCTACGAGGCCCACGTCAAGGGCCTGACGATGACCCACCCAGACATCCCCGAGGACATCCGCGGCACGTACAGCGCGATCGCGCATCCGGTCGTCATCGAGCACCTCAAGAAGATCGGCGTCACGGCGCTCGAGCTCATGCCGGTGCACCAGTTCGTCAACGACTCGACCCTCCAGGAGAAGGACCTCTCCAACTACTGGGGCTACAACACGATCGCGTTCTTCGCGCCCCAGAACACCTACTCGTCCGCGGGCGGCGTGGGGCAGCAGGTGCAGGAGTTCAAGGCGATGGTGCGCGCGCTCCACGCGGCGGGCATCGAAGTCATCCTCGACGTCGTCTACAACCACACCGCCGAGGGCAATCACATGGGCCCGACGCTGTCCATGCGCGGCATCGACAACATCGCCTACTACCGGCTCGAAGACGACGACAAGCGGTACTACACCGACTACACCGGCACCGGGAACAGCCTCAACGTCGGCAACCCGCACACGCTGCAGCTCATCATGGACTCGCTCCGGTACTGGGTGCTGGAGATGCACGTCGACGGGTTCCGCTTCGACCTCGCCTCGACGCTTGCCCGCGAGTTCTACGACGTCGACCGCCTGTCGGCCTTCTTCGAGCTCGTGCAGCAGGACCCGGTAGTCAGCCAGGTGAAGCTGATCGCTGAGCCGTGGGACATCGGCCCCGGCGGTTACCAGGTCGGCAACTTCCCGCCCCAGTGGACGGAGTGGAACGGCAAGTACCGAGACACCGTCCGCGACTTCTGGCGCGGCGAGCCGTCCACGCTCGGCGAGTTCGCGCTGCGTCTCACGGGCTCTGCTGACCTGTACGAGCAGGACGGGCGGTGGCCGGTGGCATCCATCAACTTCGTGACCGCGCACGACGGCTTCACCCTGCGCGACCTCGTCTCGTACAACGAGAAGCACAACGAGGCCAACGGCGAGGACAACAACGACGGTGAATCGCACAACCGGTCGTACAACCACGGCGTCGAAGGACCGACCGACGATCCCGACATCCTGCGGGTGCGGGCGCGGCAGCAGCGGAACTTCCTCGCGACGATGCTGCTCAGCCAGGGCGTGCCGATGATCTCGCACGGCGACGAGCTCGGCCGCACGCAGAACGGCAACAACAACGGCTACGCGCAGGACAACGAGCTGACCTGGATCGACTGGACCTCGATCGACCAGCCGCTCATCGAGTTCACCTCGGTGCTCGCGCGGCTGCGTCGCGACCATCCGACGTTCCGCCGTCGCCGCTTCTTCGACGGCCGCCCCGTGCGCCGCGAGGAGGGCGCGCCGCTCCCGGACATCGCGTGGATCCGCCCCGACGGCTCCGAGATGCAGCCCGAGGACTGGGATTCCGGCTTCGGCCGCGCGGTGGGTGTGTTCCTCAACGGCGACGGCATCCGCGAGCGCGACCGCCGCGGTGAGGAGATCCACGACCGGCACTTCTTCGTCTTCTTCAACGCGGGCGACGAGGCGATCGACTTCACGATCCCGACGGCGACCGCGAGTCCGCGGTGGGAGATCATCGTCGACACCGCCGGCGGTGCCGCCGACGCGCCCATCGTGGACCCCGGCGGCAGCGTCTCGGTCGGCGGACGTGCGCTCGTCGTCCTCCGCGACCACGAGGAGGAGACCGTCGAGCCCGACCCGTCGGTCGCCGCATCCCTGGCCGCCCTGACGGGGACGATCGACGTCATCCCCGCGCAGGCGCCGCCCGCCGAGCTCCCGCACTGACCGCCAGAGGAGAGGATGCCGTGACCGAGCACGCCCGGGCCGTCGCCCCCCGATCGACCTACCGCCTGCAGATCCGCAAGGGCTTCGACCTGCATGCCGCCGCGGAGCTGACCGACTACCTGCGCGACCTCGGCGTCGACTGGGCCTACCTGTCGCCGCTCCTGCGCGCGACGAGCGGCTCGGATCACGGCTACGACGTGACGGATCCGACGGTCGTCGACCCCGAGCGCGGCGGTCCGGAGGGGCTGGAGCGGTTCGCCGACGCGGCACGCGCGGCGGGTCTCGGCATCCTCATCGACATCGTGCCGAACCATCAGGGCGTCTCGGCACCACGCGAGAACCCGTGGTGGTGGGATGTGCTGCGCCAGGGGCAGGCGTCGCCGCACGCGTCGGCGTTCGACATCGACTGGACGCTCGGTGGCGGCAAGGTGCGACTGCCGATCCTCGGCGGCGAGCTCGAGCAGGCGATCGAGGACGGCGAGATCGAGGTCGACGCGGATGCCGGTGTGCTCCGCTACTTCGACCACGAGTTCCCGCTCGCAGAGGGAACGGCGGAGGGCGACGTCCGCGAGGTGCTCGCCCGTCAGCACTACGAGCTGCTGTTCTGGCGCCGCGGCGACGAGGAACTGAACTATCGGCGCTTCTTCGCGGTGACGACCCTCGCGGGTGTCCGTGTCGAGGACCCGGCGGTCTTCGAGGACAGTCACGCCGAGATCCTGCGGTGGGTCCGCGATGGGCTCGCCGACGGACTGCGGGTCGACCATCCCGACGGCCTCGCCGACCCGGGCGGCTACCTCGAGATGCTGTCGGATGCCACCGGTGGCGCGTACGTGCTGGTGGAGAAGATCCTCGAGCACGGCGAAGAGCTGCCCGCCTGGTGGGCGACCGACGGCACCACGGGGTACGACGCGATGGCCGCCCTCGACCGGGTCCTCATCGATCCTGCGGGGGCCGAGCCGCTCGCGCGCCTCGACGCCGATCTGCGCGGCGGCGACGCCCCGGAGTACGAGGACGTCATGTACGCCGCGAAGCTCGACTGGGCGACCCGCGGATTCCGCGCCGAGGTGCGGCGGCTGTCCGCCCTCGTCCCCGAGGGCGAGCGCGGCGGCGCGGACGACGGCACCTGGCGCGACGCCGTGGCCGAGCTGCTCGCGGCGTTCCCCGTGTACCGCGCGTACCTGCCCGCGGGGCGGGAGCATCTCGACCACGCCGTGGAGCTCGCCTCGGGCCGACGCCCTGAGCTGGCGGGGTCGTTCGACGCCATCGCGGCTCGGCTCGTCGCCGACCCCGAGGGCGAGTTCACCCGGCGGTTCATGCAGTCGACCGGTCCGGTCATGGCCAAGGGCGTCGAGGACACGACCTTCTACCGCTGGAACCGGCTCGGCACCCTCACCGAGGTGGGCGGCGACCCGACGGTCTTCTCGCTCGGCGTCGACGGGTTCCACGCGGCATCCGCGGACCGTCAGGCCTCGTGGCCGGCGGCGATGACGTCGCTCTCGACCCACGACACGAAGCGCAGCGAGGACGTACGCGCCAGGCTGTCGGTGCTCGCCGAGATCCCGGACCGCTGGGCCGAGGTGCTCGGCGACCTGCGCGCGGTCGCGTCCACGGGCGACGGGCCGTTCGACACGCTGCTCTGGCAGGCGATCGTCGGCGCGTGGCCGGCGAGCCGTGAGCGGCTGCACGCGTACGCCGAGAAGGCGTCGCGCGAGGCCGGCGACAGCACGACGTGGTCGGACCCCGACGAGGCGTTCGAGGAGCGGATGCACGCCGTCGTCGACGCCGCGTTCGGCGACGCGCGGTCGATCGTCGAGGGATTCGTCGACGAGATCGCCGCGCTCGGCCGCTCGAACTCGCTCTCGCTCAAGCTGCTGCAGCTCGCCGGCCCGGGCGTCCCCGACGTCTACCAGGGCACCGAGCTGTGGGACCACTCGCTCGTCGACCCCGACAACCGCCGGGAGGTCGACTTCGCGGAGCGCCGCCGCCTGCTCGCCCGTCTCGACGAGGGGTGGATGCCGCCGGTCGACGCGTCGGGTGCGGCGAAGCTGCTCGTCGTCTCGCGCGCCCTGCGCCTGCGGCGGGGTCGTCCCGAGCTGTTCACCCGCTACACCCCCATGACGGTCGTCGGCGAGGCCGCCGAGCACGCGGTCGCCTTCGACCGCGGCGGCGCCGTCGCGGTCGCGACGCGCCTGCCTGCCGGCCTCGCGCGGCGGGGCGGATGGGGCGACACGGTGTTGCTGCGGCACCACGGCCCCACGGTCGACGTGCTCACCGGGCGCCGCTTCGGCGGCGGGCCCATCCGGCTCGCGGATCTGCTGGACACCTATCCCGTCGCGCTCCTCGCGCCGGCGGATGTCACCGAGGGGGACGCATCGTGATCGAGGTCTGGGCTCCGCGCGTCGAGCGCGTGCGACTGCGCCGTCCGGGCGCGTCGGATGTCGCGCTGACCGCCACCGGGGACGGCTGGTGGCGCGCCGACGTCGACCTGTCGGACGGCGACGAGTACGGCTTCGTGCTCGGTGACGGGGACGACCTGCGACCCGACCCGCGGTCGCGCCGGCAGCCGCGCGGCGTGCACGAGGCGTCGGCGTGGTTCGACCCGGCATCCTTCGCGTGGTCCGATGAGGCGTGGACCGGGCGGCAGCTCGCGGGCGGTCTCATCTACGAGCTGCACCTCGGCACCTTCACGCCCGAGGGGACGCTGGATGCCGCGATCGCCCGCTTCGACCACCTGGTCGACATCGGCGTGACGCACATCGAGCTGCTGCCGGTGAACGCCTTCAACGGCACCCACAACTGGGGCTACGACGGGGTGCTCTGGTACGCCGTGCAGGAGACCTACGGGGGGCCGGCTGCCTACCAGCGCTTCGTCGACGCCGCGCACGCCGCCGGACTCGCCGTCATCCAGGACGTCGTGTACAACCACCTCGGGCCGAGCGGCAACTACCTGCCCGAGTACGGTCCGTACCTTCGCGACGGCTCCCGCAACACATGGGGCGACAGCCTCAACCTCGACGAGGCGGCCGTGCGGTCGTTCATCGTCGAGAACGCGCTCATGTGGATGCGCGACTTCCACGTCGACGGGCTGCGCCTGGACGCCGTGCACGCGCTGCACGAGTCGGGCACGCAGCCGGTGCACATCCTGCAGGAGATCGCGGAGCGGACCGACGCGCTGAGCGCGCACGTCGGACGGCCCCTCACCCTCATCGCCGAGAGCGACATGAACGACCCGGTCATGTTCCTGCCGCGCGAATCGGGCGGGTACGGGCTGACGGCGCAGTGGTCGGACGACTGGCACCACGCCGTGCACGTCGCCCTGACGGGCGAGGCGGTCGGCTACTACGAGGACTTCGCCGACCCGGAGGCCCTGCCGAAGGCCTGGACGAAGGGCTTCTTCCACGACGGCACGTATTCGTCGTTCCGCGAGCGCGATCACGGCAAGCCGGTGCCGGAGCAGTCGGCATCCTGGCGGCTCGTGACCTACGCGCAGGACCACGACCAGATCGGCAACCGCGCGGCGGGCGACCGACTGACGGCGACGCTGTCGACGGATCGGCTGGCCGTCGCCGCGGTGCTGACGCTCACCGCGCCGGGGACGCCGATGCTGTTCATGGGCGAGGAGTGGGGCGCGTCGACACCCTGGCAGTTCTTCACCTCGCACCCCGAACCCGAGCTCGCCGAGGCGACCGCGAAGGGGCGCATCGAGGAGTTCGTGAAGATGGGCTGGGACGAGAGCATCGTGCCGCACCCGAACGAGCCGGCGACGTTCGAACGGTCGAAGCTCGACTGGGGCGAGGTCTCGCAGGGCGATCACGCCCGGCTGCTCGATCTCTACCGGCGCCTGGCCCGTCTGCGTCGTGAGCGCCCCGAGCTGACGCATCCCGGTCCGGGCGGCCGGGGCGCCGAAGAGGTCGGCGACGCGACGGGGCGACGTTACGTCCTGTACCGCGGCGGCGCGCGCGTGCTGGTGAACCTCTCGACCGAGCCCTGGACGGTGCCCGGCGGCGACGTCTGGATCGCGACCGTCGAGCCCGAGGCATCCGGCGATCACCTCGTCCTCCCGCCCGACTCGGCGGTCGTCGTCGGCTGACCCGCCGCATCCCCGTTCCGCTGTCGCTGCTTTCCCTGTCGCGACGCGCCGCGTGCGCCTGCAGTCCGTGACAGGGGTGGGTGGATGCCGCCGCGCTGCAGCTGTCAAGAGCTCGCCGCGCGCGTCGACGCGGACGTACCGTGACGCCATGAGCACCAGCACCGCCACCGCCTCATCCGACATCGCCCGCCAGGTCGTCGTCATCTCGGCGGTGACGTTCATGATCATCGCCGCGCTGTTCGGCGCGGGGGTCCTCGGAGGCACGGCGGTGCAGGACCTGCAGGGCGGCGCGCTGTCGGCCACGGCGACGATCCTCGCGCCCGCCAGCTCGGCGTTCTCGATCTGGAGCGTCATCTACCTGTTCATGATCGCCTACACGATCTGGCAGGCTCTGCCCTCGCAGCGGGGCAGCGCGCGCCAGCGCATCGTCGGCTACCCGATCGCGCTGACGGCCGTGCTCAACGGACTGTGGCTGCTCGCCGCGCAGTACACGACGCTGCTGCTGACGGTCATCACGATCGTCGCGCTGCTCGCGGCACTCGGCTACACGATCAGCCTGCTCGTCCGGAACCCGCCCCGCACCTTCGCCGAGACGTTCTTCACCGACGTCACCGTCGGCCTGCACCTCGGCTGGGTGACCCTCGCGACCGTCGCGAACACGACTGCGTGGCTGAAGGCCGAGGTCGTCCCCGAGTCCTGGGGTCAGGCCGCCGACGCATGGGGCATCGCGGTGCTGGCCGTCGTCGTCCTCATCGCCGCCGCCAGTGCCATCGGCACCCGTGCCCGCCTCGCGCCGGCGCTCGCCTCGGCGTGGGGTCTCGCGTGGATCGGCGTCGGCCGGTTCGGCGGCGAGCCCGAGTCGACGCCCGTCGCCATCGCGGCCTGGATCGCTGCGGCGATCGTCGTCCTCGTCCCGCTCGTGCTCTGGATCACCGGCCGCCGCCGGGGAGAGCTCGCCTTCGCCCGCGACTGAGCCGCGTCAGAACAGGCGCGCGAACTCGCGCAGCAGTCGCTGCGGCTCGGTGAGGTCGGCGGCGAGCACGGTCGCCGCCACCTCGTCGTAGGCGTCCGCGTCGAAGTAGCCGTGGTTGCGGTAGATCGTCATCCGTTCCGTGAACGCGACACCGGTCGGCTCGGGGTGGAACTGCGTGGCGTACAGGCGGTCGCCGACCCGGTACGCCTGCACGGGGCACTCGTCGTTCGTGGCGAGCAGCACGGCGCGGCCCGGCAGCCGTGACGTCGCCTCCTTGTGCGCGGTGAGGGCCGAGAACTCGGCCTGCAGGCCGCCGAAGAGCCGGTCGCGTCGTCCCTCGTCGGTGAGTCGGATGCCGGTGGGCCCCGTCCCCTCCGGATGCGCCAGCGTCACCTCGCCGCCGAGCGCGCGTGTCGCGACCCCGATGCCGAAGCACGTGAAGAGGGCGGTGGTCTCGCCCGCGGCCGCCGCCTCGGCGACGGCGGCGAGCCCCGCCTCGATGCGCACCTGTTCGGCCGGCTTCCCGGCGGCAGGCTCCGTCGTGTTGAACGGGCTCCCGCCGACGACGAAGCCACGCCAGCGCGAGAACGCGTCGCCCGGGAGCGGCTCGTCGACGAGGTCCCAGCGTTCGAGTTCGCCCTCGCCCACCTGCATCGCCGCCCGGAACGAGGCGTACTCGCCGTCCGCCGCATCCAGCTGCGGGCGCACGCAGAGGTAGACGAGCGGGGGCATTCCTCGAGTCTAAAGGCCCGGTGCCGGGGCGATTGCCGCTTCAGCGGGACTTCAGCGGGACGAATTCGCGGTGCGACCGCGGACGATGCCCACGAAGGTCTCGACCAGCTCGGTCGTCCCGTCGGCGGGCCAGGCCAGGGCGACGGGAGAGGTCGGCGCTGCCGCGAGCGGGCGGAACGTCACGTCCTTCCGGTGATGCAGGCGCGCGAGCGACATCGGCACGGCGACGATCCCGACACCGGCGGCGATCGTCGCGATCGCCTCCTCCGTCGTCTCGGGTGGGTGGAAGCGGGGCGGCTCGGTTCCGGGGACGGTGAGGTCGAGCACGTCGTCGCCGGGGACGATCAGGATCTCGCCCGCCAGATCTTCGACGGTCAGCTCGTCGGCGGCGGTCAGGTGCGAGTCGGCCGCGCAGACCACGACGGTCGTCTCCTCGTACAGCGGGATGACGCTGAGGCCGTCACGGTCGATCGGCAGTCGGACGATGGCGGCGTCGACCTCGCCGCGGGCCAGCGCCCTGCGCTGAGTCGCCACCGCCACGGGCACGAGCTCGAGCTCGACGCGCGGCATCCGGGCCTTCCACACGTCGACCCACTTGCCGGGGGTCGCGCCCGGGATCACGCCGAGGCGGAAGGGGCCCGCGGGCGGCGGCGGGGAGGATGCCGCGGGTGCCGACTTCTTCGCCGGGCGCGGCTGCGCGCGCTTCGCGCCCTTCGCCGACGACCCGGCCCGCGCTGCGGGTCTGCCGCCCTTGCGTGGGGGCCCGCCGCGTGTCGCCATGCTCTTCAGCGTAGCCGCGTCAGCACGCGCCCCACTGGCCCGCGTCACGCGCACGCGCGTCGGACTCGGCGCGGGAGAAGAGGTCTGCGTAGGCGACGTTCGGTTCGACGCGGAGCGCCTCGGCGTGGCCCTCGCGGACGAGCGCCTCGTTGACGAAGGTGCCGTCGTCGGCCCACAGATACAGCAGCATGCGGTCGTACCGATCGCGCAGCTCGGTGTCGGGAACGGCCCAGACGGTGCTGCCCTCGGGCAGCAGATCGCGCAGCCGGTCGCGGGCGGCATCCGCTCCGCACTCCGGCTCGGGGCGGCCCTCCGGGGTGTCGATGCCGATGAGGCGGACGCGGACGTCCTCGGTGGTCCCCGCGAGCTCGCCCGAGCGCTCGCGGGCCTCGATGGTGTCGCCGTCGAAGACGTACGACACCGTGAACGCCACCGCGTCGGCGGGGCGGAGGGCGGCCGGGGTCTCCTTCGGGGCGTTCAACGCCGCGACGACGGTCCCCAGCGCCGCGAGGAGCACAGCACCGACGAGCCCGATGACGAGCGCCTTGGGAGATCGGCGCGGTGTGGTCACTCGGCGAGGCTAGCGCGGCGCGCTGACACCCGCCCGACCATCACACGCCGGGCCGGCGTCACCGGTGGCGGATCACGCAGCCAGTCGAAGCCCGCGATGGTCCGTCGCGACGCGCTCGCCGTCTCCGACGCTCTCGTCGTCGCCGATCAGCGACTCGCCCGCGACGCGGGCACCGGCGCCGATGAAGCACCGCACGCCGATCTTCGCGCCGGCGCCGATGGCGGCTCCGGGTCCGATGTGCGCGTGGGGGGCGATCTCGGCGTTCGGGCCGATGACGGCATCCGGTTCGATCCAGACCCCGCGGCCGATGCGCGCACCGGCGGAGATCTGGGCGCCGGGTTCGACGTACGCGCCCGATTCGACCAGCGCGCTCGGGTGCACCTTGGCGCCGTGCGCGATCAAGCCACGTCCGTTGGCGTGCTTGCGGTAGCGCAGCGTCTCGCCTCGGTCGTTCTCGATGTCGATGTAGTTCTTACCCACTGAACCCTCCTTGGCGGATATAACGCCCCACAAGGCATTTCATTCCCCGGGAGCCCCGAGAATCACGGGGTTGACCTGGGCTCTGTAAGGTGTATCGGTGACCGCCGTCGACCCCGCCGCCCCCGAGACGGGCCCGTCCCTCGTCTTCGAGGAGAAGGCGGCGCCGCACACGTGGCTCGATGACCTCGTCGGTCTCGCCACCGGCACCTTCACCGTCGCGCTGGGACTGTTCCTGCTGCACGCGAGCACGGCGGTCACCGGGGGCACCGCAGGGCTCTCGCTGCTGCTCGGTTACGCGGTCGGGTGGCCGTTCTGGGTGCTCTTCGCCGTCGTCAACCTGCCGTTCGGCGTGCTCGCCGTTGTGAAGCGCGGGTGGCGGTTCGCGATCCGGACCCTGGTCTGCATCGGCGCGGTCTCGGGATTCTCCGTCGTCATCGAGAACCTTCTCGTCGTCGACCGCATCGACCCCGTCTTCGGCACGGTGGCGGGGAATCTGCTCGCGGGCATCGGCCTGCTGATCGTCTTCCGACACGGCGCGAGCCTGGGCGGGATCAACGTCGTCGCCCTCGTCATCCAGGATGCGACCGGCATCCGCGTCGGCTGGACCATGATGGTCTTCGACGTGCTGATCATCCTGCTCGCCCTCCTCGTCGTTCCGTGGCCGAACGTGCTGCTGAGCGCGGCCGGCGCGGTCGTGCTGAACCTCGTCCTCGCCCTCAACCACCGGCCCGGCCGGTACATCGGACACTGACGTGGACATCGGAGGAGTGCGCCTGTCGGGACGCCTCATCTGCCACACGGCGGAGGAGGCGGATGCGGTGCGCCGCCATCTCGCCCGGCACATCGAGCTGACGCTCGCCGAACCCGGCTGCCTGCGCTTCGAGATCACGTCGCTGGGCGGCGGACGCGCCTGGTCGGTCGAAGAGCTGTTCATCGACGAGGCGGCCTTCCGCGCGCACCAGCACCGGATGGCCGACAGCGACTGGGGTCGCGCGACGGCCGGCCTCGAGCGGCGCTACCGCATCACCGGGCTGTCCTCGGACTGAGGGCACCGCCGGTCATGGTTGGCAGACCGGGCACCAGAACACGATCCGCTCGCTCGTCGCGCGCGCGCCCAGATCCGCCTTGCGGATCAGCGTGCCGCAGCGACGGCAGGGCTTGTCCTCGCGGCGATAGACCCAGGTCTGCTGCCCCGGACGGTTGTCGCCCGTGAAGGTGCGTCCCAGGCGGTCGCGGTTCGCTCGGATCATGCGAGCGCCCGTCTCGATGAGGCCGGCGACGTCGACGTCGTTCGCGAGCGCGGTGGGGCGGATGCCGCGCACGAACAGCAGCTCGTTGGCGTACTCGTTGCCGAACCCGGCGACGTTCCGCTGGTCGAGGAGGGCGACGTGGATGGCGCGCTCGTCCGCCGCGACATTCGCCGCGGCGGTGACGGGATCCCAGTCGGCGGCCAACGGGTCGGGACCGAGATGTCCGACGACGCGGTCCTCGTCAGTGGTCGGGAGGACCTCGACCATCGCGAGTTCGAAGCCGACGGCATCCGCGGGTCTCGTGCCGACGATCGCGCGGGCCTGGAACGCGGGCGCGCGCCACTTCTGCCCCGGACGGTAGACGTGCCACCGTCCCTCCATCTTCAGGTGGGAGTGCAGGGTCTGGTCGCCGATGCGCATCAGCAGGTGCTTGCCGCGAGGGATGACGCCGTGGACGGTCTCGCCTCGCAGGTCGGCCGCGGCGCTGCGAGGCACCCGCACCTCGAAGCGCGTGACCTCGTGCCCCGCGAGCGCCTCGTCGAGCTTCCGCGCGGCGCGGAAGACGGTGTCGCCCTCAGGCATCACGCACCTCAGGCATCCGGTACCTCAGGCATCCGGAACCCCAAGCATCCGCTGCTCCCGACGCAGCCGTCGATCGTGCGCTGACGTCAGGCACGGGCCGGCTCCCGGGCACCCCGGCGAAGGGTGAGCCCCTTCGGGGACTCGACGAACCCGGCATCCCGGAGCGCCCGGCCGGCTGCCGTCGTGTAGACGAAGGCGCCGCTGACCTGCTCGATCGTCAGGGTGTCGAGCTTCCGTGCACGCGCGGTCTCGACGAGGCTGCGCGCGGCGGCGGCGAGGACGTCGTCCGCCTCGGTGAACGCGAGGGCGGTCCGGCCGCCCCGTTCGAGGTACAGCACGAGTGCGCCGTCGACGAGGACGACGAGACCGCCCGCCTTGCGGCCGGGACGATGGTTCACGCCCTCGATCGACGGCCAGTTGAGCGCAGCGCCGTAGGGGTTCGCGGGGTCGGTGGCGGCGAGGGTTCGCGCCGTGAGGGGCGCAGGCTCGGGCACCGAGGCGAACTCGCGCAGACGGTCGACGGTCGCGGAGGTGGCGAACTGCGCGGCGCCGAGCTTCTCGACGAAGTAGCCCCGCCGGCAGTGCCCGGCATCCTCGAACCCGGCGAGGATGCGGTAGACCTGCGCGAACCCGCCGGGCACGCCCTCCGACTGGACGGGCCCGCGTGTGACCACGCCGTAGCGCTCGAGCAGCAGACCCGCTGTCGCCGTCGCGCGAAGCGTCGCGTCGTCGCTGGGGAGCGGCAGCAGCGACCAGCGCCCGCCGACCATCGCGGGCCGCTGCGGCGCGGGGCGGGCTGCGGCGGCGATCGGGGTGCCGCGGAACATCCGGGTCCGAGGGGTGCGCCGTGTCACCCGGTGCGCCTGCGAACCGCCGCCGAGCAGGCCGCGGACGGGTGCGAAGGTGTCGTTGGTGACCCGCCCCGCCCAGGTCAGGTTCCAGAGCGCGTCGATGACCGACTGCTCGTTCGGCGCCTCGATCATGCCGGCGAGCTGGCCCGCGAAGAACGCGCCGCCGGCGCCGAGGGCGTCGAGGATCGACTGTTCGAAGGGCGTTGGCTCGTCCTCGGGGACCTGCAGGGTCAGGGATGCCGCATCCGCGGGGTGCAGGGCGATCCAGCCGTCGCGACCGGGCAGCGACCCGTGCCCCGACCACACGACCTCGCCGGTCGCGGTGAGCTCGTCGAGCAGGGCCGGGGAGTAGTCCCGCACGCGGGAAGGCAGGATGAGCGACTCCCACGCACTCGCCGGCAGCGGCACTCCGGCCAGCTGTTCGACGACGGCGAGCACGCCGTCCACGCCCTCGAGCGGCCGGGTGAGATGCTGCCAGACCGGCAGGAACCGCCCGAGCGCGTCGGGCGCGACCGGCTCGACACTGCCGCGGATGGCGGCGAGCGACCGCATCCGGATGCGGCGCAGCACCTCGCTGTCGCACCACTCGAGGTCGTCGGTGTGCGCCGAGTCCGTGGGCAGGAAGAAGCCGCTCGCGAGGCGTCCCTGCGCCTCGAGTCGTTGCAGCGTCTGCCGTGCCACAGCGCCGCCGACGCCGAGGCGGGTGGCGACGTCGGACGTCCGGAACGGCCCGTGGGTGCGCGCATAACGGGCGACGAGGTCGGCGAGCGGATCGGCGACCGGCTCGAGGAACGCCGTCGGGATGCCGACGGGCAGGGCCGCGCCGAGGGCGTCGCGCAGCCGTCCGGCGTCCTCGATGCCGGCGATCCGCGCCGCGCCCCCGAAGGTGACCCGGATCGCGCGGCGCGCGTCGACGAGCTCGTCGAGGAGCGCGGCGGCCACTGCCTCGGTCGCGGCCGGTGCCGGCGCGTCATCGTCCGGCGCAGCGCCTTCGAGCCGTTCGGCGACCTCGGCCGCGGACAGCGGCCCGAGCAGCCGCAGCAGGTCGGCGACGCCCTCGACCCCGCGCACGCGCCTCGTCGGATCGAGGCGCTGGAGCTCGCGCTCGTACTGCTCGATGACGCCGGGGTCGAGCAGTTCGCGCATCTCGATCTTGCCGAGGAGTTCGCTCAGCAGGGCCGGGTCGACCGACAGCGCGGCGGCGCGACGTTCGGCGAGGGGCGAGTCGCCTTCGTACATGAACGCGCCGACATATCCGAAGAGCAGGTCACGCGCGTACGGCGAGGGCGAGCTGGTCGTCGTCTCGACGAGACGGATGCGGCGGTCCGCGATGCTCCGCGTGATGCGCAGGAGAGCGGGCAGGTCGTAGACGTCCTGCAGCACTTCGCGGAGGGTCTCGAGGATGATCGGGAAGGTCGGGTGCTCCTTGGCGACCTCCAGCAGCTGCGCGGACCGCTGCCGCTGCTGCCATAGCGGCGACCGCTTGTTCGGGTTCAGCCGCGGGAGCAGCAGCGCACGGGCGGCGCACTCGCGGAACCGCGAGGCGAACAGCGCGGACCCGCCGACCTCCGAAGTGACGACCTGCTCGAGCTCGTCCGCATCGAAGACGAACAGCTCGGCACCCGGCGGCTCGGCATCCGTGTCCGGGACCCGCGCGATGATCCCGTCGTCGCTTGCGACAGCCGCTCCTTCGACGCCGAGCCGTTCGCGGATCCGCGCGTTGACGGCCAGCGCCCACGGTGCGTGCACGTGCATGCCGTACGGGGAATGCAGGATGACGCGCCAGTCGCCGACCTCGTCGCGCGAACGCTCGACGGTCAGCGTCTTGTCGGTCGGCAGGCTGCCGGTGGCCTCGCGCTGCTCGCCGATGTAGGCGAGCAGGTTGCCGATGGCGTTGTCGTCGAGGCCGGACTCGCGGAGTCGTTCGGTGGCCTTCTCGGGCTTCGACGTCGACAGCTCGCGCGAGAACTTGCCGAGCGCCTCGCCGAGCTCGGCCGGGCGGCCGAGTCCGTCGCCGTGCCAGAACGGGAGCTTGCCGGGTTGGCCGTACGCGGGGAGGACGTTGACGCGGTCGTGGGTGATCTCGACGATCCGCCAGCTTGTGGTGCCGAGGGTGAACACGTCGCCGACGCGGGATTCGTAGACCATCTCCTCGTCGAGCTCGCCGACCCGGGCGTTGCGGGCCTCGCCCGAGATGAAGACGCCGAACAGCCCCCGATCGGGGATCGTGCCGCCGCTGGTGACCGCGATGCGCTGGGCGCCCGGCCGGCCGGTGATGGTCCCGGCATCCCGGTCCCACACGACGCGCGGGCGCAGCTCGGCGAAGGCGTCCGACGGATAGCGGCCGGCGAGCAGGTCGAGCGTCGCCTCGTACGCCGAGCGGGGGAGCGAGCGGAAGGGCGCCGATCGCTTGATCGTCTCGAACCAGCCCTCGACGTCGAGCACGGCCACGGCGGAGGCCGCGATCGTGTGCTGCGCGAGGATGTCGAGCGGGTTCTGCGGCACCGAGATCGCCTCGATCTGGCCCGCCAGCATCCGCTCGGTCACGACGGCCGTGTGCAGGACGTCGCCCCGGTGCTTGGGGAACAGGGCCGCGCGGCTCACCTCGCCGACCTGGTGACCGGCGCGGCCGACGCGCTGCAGACCGGATGCCGCCGACGGCGGCGCCTCGACCTGGATCACGAGGTCGACGGCGCCCATGTCGATGCCGAGCTCGAGGCTGCTCGTCGCGACGACGCAGCGCAGCGCGCCGGACTTCAGCTCGTCCTCGACCTGTGCGCGCTGCTCCTTCGACACCGAGCCGTGGTGGGCCTTCGCGAGGATCGCCTCGACGCCGGCAGATGCCCCCGCCTGCGCCGCCCTGACCGCTCCTCCAGACGGCGCATTCGCGCCGCCCGGAGCCTCTGCGGCCGGGACCCTCATCGCCGCCGGCACCGTCTGGTCCGGCACCTCGATGCCGACCCGCTCGGCGTAGATCTCGTTGAGCCGTCCCGTCAGACGCTCGGCGAGGCGACGCGAGTTCGAGAAGACGATCGTGGACCGGTGGGCGAGGATGCGGTCGACGATCGCCTCTTCGACGTGCGGCCAGACGGATCCGGTCATCTCCGACGACTGCGGCGGCGTGTACCAGTTGCCGCCGTCGCCGTCATCGTCGTCGTCCGCGTCGACGGCGACCGGCTCCTCCTCTTCCGGCGCGCCGGGTGGGGGAGGCGGGTTGGTGAGGTCGTCGATGGGGACCACGACCGAGAGGTCGAACGCCTTGCTCGCCTTCGGGGCGACGATGTCGACGGGAGCCGCGCCGCCGAGGAAGCGGGCGACCTCGTCGATCGGGCGCACCGTCGCCGACAGGCCGATCCGCTGCGCGGGAGTGTCGAGCAGGGCGTCGAGGCGCTCGAGACTCACGGCGAGGTGCGCACCGCGCTTGGTCGCGGCGACCGCGTGGACCTCGTCGACGATGACGGTGTGGATGCCGCGGAGCGTCTCGGCCGCCTGCGAGGTCAGCATCAGATAGAGCGACTCCGGCGTCGTGATGAGGATGTCCGGCGGATCGGCGAGCAGGCGTCGCCGGTCGGCGGAGGGCGTGTCACCCGAGCGGACTCCCACCGTCACATCGGGCGCCGGCATCCCGAGCCTCCGGGCGGACTGCCCGATGCCCACCAGCGGAGAGCGCAGGTTGCGTTCGACGTCGACGCCGAGGGCTTTGAGCGGCGAGACGTAGAGCACGCGCGTGCGGGGCGGCGTGGCATCCGCCCGCTTCTTCTTCGGCTTCTGCTCGGCGGCCGCGGGTCTCTCTGCGACCTTGTCGCGGAAGATGCGGTCGAGCGCCCAGAGGAATGCCGACAGCGTCTTGCCGGAGCCGGTCGGCGCGACCACGAGGGCGTGCTTGCCGGCGGAGATGGTCTGCCACGCCCCGGCCTGCGCGTCGGTCGGCGCGTGGAAGGCGCCACGGAACCAGTCCTGCGTCGCAGGACTGAACCGCCCGAGGACATCCGCCATCTCCCCATCATCGCGCGGACCACCGACATCGGGCCGGGGCTTGCGCCCCGGCCCGCGCGTCAGCGCTCGGTCAGCCGGCCGTCCCGCAGCTCCAGCGTGAGGTCCGGACCCATCCGCGCGAGGAACGCGTCGTCATGGCTGACCACGAGCACCGCGCCGCGGTAGGCGGACACCGCGTCGACGAGCTGGTCGACCGTGTCGAGGTCGAGGTTGTTCGTCGGCTCGTCGAGCACCAGCAGGTGCGGCGGCGGATCGGCCAGCAGCAGGCGCGCGAGCGCCACGCGGAACCGTTCGCCTCCCGACAGCGCGGACACCGGCCGGTGCACCGTGTCGCCGCGGATGAGGAAGCGCGCGAGACGGTTCCGCAGCTCCACGTCCCCGGCACCCGGTGCTGACGCCCGGATGTTCGCCAGCACCGAGGCCGTGTCGTCGAGCCCGTCCACCCGCTGCGACAGGTACCCGATCCGGTCGGTGTGCGCGTCGGCGCGGACCGAACTCCGGATGGATGCCGCCTCCGCGCCCGTCGGAACCGGCCGGGCGACGTCTCGTCCGGAGAACGAGTCACCCGCCCACGCGACGAGCCGCTCGAGCAGCGTCGTCTTGCCGGCACCGTTCGGTCCGATGAGCGCCACGCGCTCGGGGCCCTGGATCACCCAGGAGTGCTCCCCGTCGCCGATCGTCGCGATGCGGCGGCCGGTGCCGACACCCGGATCCGGCAGGTCGATGCGCACCGAGTCGTCGTCGCGCACGCGCCGTCCGGCGGTGTCGACGGCGGCGCGGGCGGCATCCACCTTCTCGTTCGCCTCCACGCGCAGCCGGCCTGCCGTGACCTGCGCCGCCCGCTTCTTCGCGCCGAGCACGATGCGCGGCGCGCGACGCTCCGCAGCGGCGCGCTTGCCCTGGGCGGTACGGGTGGCGATGGCGGACTCCACCTGCTGGCGGTCGCGCTTCTCGCGCCGCAGCAGCTGCCGTGCCGCGGTCTCGGCCTGCGCCGCCGCGGCCTGCTCGGTGTCGAGCCACGTCTTCCATTCGGAGTACGGGCCGCCGAACACCGACAGTTCGTTCTCGTGCAGCTCGGCGGTGTCGTCGAGCTCGTCGAGCAGCGTCACGTCGTGACTGACGACGATGAGCGTGCCGCGCCAGGTGCGGACCAGCTCGTGCACGCGCGAACGTGCATCGCGGTCGAGGTTGTTCGTCGGCTCGTCCAGCAGTGCGATCTCGGCCCCGCGCAGCTGCACGCCGACCAGGGCCGCCAGCACGGCTTCGCCGCCCGACAGCTCGCCGACGCGCCGGTCCAGGGCGCCGTCCGGCAGGCCGACCTCGGCGAGGGCCGCCGTGGCCCGTGCCTCGACGTCCCAGTCGTCGCCGACAGTGTCGAAGTGGCGCTCGTCGACGTCGCCCTGCTCGATCGCCCGGACGGCGTCGAGCACCGCGCCGATGCCGAGCAGGTCGGCGACCCCGCGCGACGTGTCGAGCGTCAGCTGCTGGGGCAGCAGATCGACGCGTCCGGCGGTCGAGATCGATCCGGATGTCGGCTCGAGCGCGCCGGCGATGAGCTTCAGCAGCGTGGACTTGCCGGAGCCGTTCCGTCCGACGAGTCCGGTGCGGCCGCCGCCGAACGCTCCCGAGACCTCGCTCAGCGCGGCGGTGCCGTCAGGCCAGGCGAAGGTGAGGCGGTCGAGGGTGACCGCGGAGGTGAGGGTGGTGGGCATGTGCGCCTCCCTGTGGTGAGGGGTGCGCGGACGCGTGTGCCGACGATCCGGTCCGCAGCGCTCGGTGCGGCCGGGCAGCACGATGGTGCTGCGGTCGAAGGTCGACGGTCCGCGCTGGTCGGTGAATCGATCACCGGGCGGACCGTCGGCATCGTCCTCGAGGAGGGTCGACGGGTCAGCGCGGGATCACAGCGCGATCGCGTCGAGTGCCTTCAACGGCTCATCCTCACACTCGGGACAGGGACCGGGCCATGCTAGCCCCGATGCGGCACGGATGCCAGGGCCAGTCAGTCCTGCGTCGCCGCCAGCTGCTTCTCGAGGAAGGTCCGCACGTCGGCGAGCTCCTCCTCCGAGACGCTGTGCGTGAGACCGGGGTAGACCCGTCCGCTGAGGTCGACGTGGTCGGGCAGCCACTGCGCGGTGTGCTCGACCATTGCAGGGGAGATGACCTCGTCGCGCGCGCCGCGCCCCCAGAAGACGGATGGTGTGGCCTCGGCCAGCTCGGCGTCGCCCGGAAGAGCGCCGGGCAGGGCGAAGCCGGCGAGCACGACCGCGAAGTCGGCGGCTCGGGGACGCGTCCGGAGGATCTGCAGCGCCATCGCGCCGCCCTGTGAGAACCCCAGGAGACCGACGGATGCGGCATCCCCCCGCGCGCCGTCGAGCCAGGCGAGCACCGCGTCGACCGATGCGGCGACCTCGTCGGGGTCGCGGCGGCCGGGCCCCTCGAGCGCGAACCACGAGTGCCCGGGCGTCGGGAACGGCGGCGCGAGCGGCGCGCGGAGCGAGGCGACGACGAAGGCGTCCGGCAGAGAGGGGGAGAGACCGAACAGATCCTGCTCGTTCGAGCCGTAGCCGTGGAGGAGCACCAGCAGCGGGCGTCCCGCGCGCTCGTCGGCGGGCGCCGACCAGAGGACGGCGTCGGGATCGATCGTGAAGGCGTCGGCCATGCGTCCATCCTGCCGCAGGGGTGACGCGCACCGGGCTCGGGTGCGGCCATGCGCTCGGGTATACATGAGGCATGGCCGTCCGCACCCCTGACCCCGATCCCAACGAGCGCGACGACGACGGAGGCTCGCAGGATCCGCTGCGCGGGCTCGGGTCGTCGCTCGGACGGTCCGGCGCGGCGGGCAACCCCGCGTGGCTGAGCGACGTCGAGCTGACCGAGGCGCGCCGCCGACTGCCGATGCTCTATGTCGAGGCCGTCCCGGTGCGCCTCGACGGCATGGGCGCCGTCATCGATGTGGGCATCCTGCTGCGGGCGACGCCCGTCGGCGAGATCACCCGGACGATCGTGTCGGGGCGCGTCCGCTACGGCGAGACCGTGCGCGACGCGCTGTTCCGCCACCTCGAGAACGACCTCGGGCCGATGGCCTTCCCCCTGCTGCCGCCGCAGCCCGCGCCGTTCACCGTCGCGGAGTACTTCCCGATCCCGGGCGTGAGCGCGTTCCACGACGACCGGCAGCATGCCGTGTCGCTCGCGTTCGTGGTGCCCGTGACGGGGACGTGCGAGCCGCGGCAGGACGCGCTCGAGGTCACCTGGATGTCGCCGGAGGAGGCGTGCTCGGAGAGCCTCGCGGCCGAGATGGAGGGCGGGCGCTCGACGCTCGTCCGTCTCGCGCTCGCGTCGGTCGGGGCGCTCAGGTAGTCGTCAGGCGCGACAGCTCGGCGACGAACGCGTCGACGTCGGACTCCGCCGTGTCGAACGAGCACATCCAGCGGACCTCGTTCTTCGAGGCATCCCAGTCGTAGAACCGGAACGACTCGCGCAGCGCGTCCGCGACGCCGTCGGGCAGGATCGCGAAGACGCCGTTCGCCTGCGTCGGCTGGCTGAAGCGCACGCCCGAGATGGATCCGTCGGCGATGCCCGCCTCGACGGCCGAGCGCAGCCGCGCCGCCATGGCGTTGGCGTGCCGCGCGTTGCGCAGGAAGAGGTCGTCCTCGTAGAGCGCGATCAGCTGCGCCGAGACGAAGCGCATCTTCGACGAGAGCTGCATGTTGAGCTTGCGGAGATACGGCAGGCCCTGGGATGCCGCGGGGTCGAGCACCACGATCGCCTCGGCCGCGAGCGCCCCGTTCTTCGTGCCGCCGGCGCTGACGACGTCGACGCCCGCATCGAGGGTGAAGGCGCGGATCGGCAGGTCGAGTGCCGCGGCGGCGTTGGACAGGCGCGCGCCGTCGAGGTGCAGGCGCATGCCGCGGGCGTGCGCGTGGTCGGCGATGGCGCGGATCTCGTCGGGCGTGTACAGCGTGCCGAGCTCGGTGGACTGCGTGATCGAGACGACGAGCGGCTGCGCGCGGTGCTCGTCGCCCCAGCCCCACGCCTCGCGGTCGACGAGCTCGGGGGTGAGCTTGCCGTCGTCGGTGGGGACGTTCAGGATCTTGATGCCCGCGACCTTCTCGGGAGCGCCGCCCTCGTCGACGTTGATGTGGGCGGTGGATGCCGCGACCACGGCGCCCCAGCGGGGGAGCATCGACTGCAGGCCGGTCACGTTCGCACCGGTGCCGTTGAAGACGGGGAAGGCCTGTGCGTCGTCGCCGAAGTGCCGCGCGAACACCTGCTGCAGTCGCTCGGTGTAGACGTCCTCGCCGTAGGCGATCTGATGCCCCTCGTTCGCCGCGGTGAGGGCGGCGAGGACCTCGGGGTGCACGCCCGAGTAGTTGTCGCTGGCGAAGGAGCGGATCGTCGGGTCGTGGAGCGTCGTCACCCCTCCAGCCTAGGTCGATCCCGCCTCTCCCTTCCCCGTGTCCGAGGCCCGCAGTAGCCTCGCCGCATGAGCGACGCGACGCCGCAGGCAGCCATGCCCGAACGCACCGTCCCTCCCGGGGGCATGCGGACGTTCCTGCACGTCCTCGTCAACACCGCGGTCGCGAACGTGACGACGAGCTTCCTCTGGTTCGCGCTGACCTTCTGGGTGTACCTCGAGACCGAGTCGGTCCTCGCGACCGGCATCATCGGCGGCGCCTACATGCTGCTCCTGGCGGTGTTCGGGATGGTGTTCGGCACGCTCGTCGATCGCTTCCGCAAGCACGCCGTCATGGTCTTCTCGGGTGTGTTCACCCTGGCGGCGTTCCTCGCCGCCGGGGCGATCTACCTCGCCCAGCCGGAGTCGGCGATCCTCGACCTCGGCGGCCCGTGGTTCTGGCTCTTCTCGGGCATCATCCTCACCGGCGCCGTCGTCGAGAACCTCCGCAACATCGCACTCTCCACCACCGTGACCCTCCTCGTCCCCACCGCCCGGCACGCGAACGCGAACGGCCTCGTCGGCACGGTCCAGGGCATCGCGTTCATCGTGACGAGTGCGCTCTCGGGTCTCGCGATCGGCTTCGTCGGCATGGGGTGGACGCTCGCCGTGGCGATCGCCTTCACCGCGGTGCCGCTCGTCCATCTGCTCTTCGTGCGCATCCCCGAACAGGCGCCGACACCCGACCCGGGATCGAAGATCCTCGACATCCGTGGCGCGGCTGCGGCGATCCGCGCCGTGCCGGGACTGTTCGCCCTCATCCTCTTCTCGACGTTCAACAACCTCATCGGCGGCCTCTACATGGCGCTCATGGATCCGTACGGACTCGAGCTCTTCGATGTCAGGATCTGGGGCGTCGTGCTCGCCGTGACCGCCACCGGCTTCCTCATCGGCGGCGGCATCATCGCGGCCAAGGGGCTCGGCAGGAATCCGATCCGAACGCTGCTGCTCGCGGTCGCGGCGATGGGACTGCTGGGTGCGGTCTTCACGCTGCGGGAGTGGTGGTGGCTCTACGCCCTCGGCATCTGGGCGTACATGACGCTGGTCCCCGTCATCGAGGCGGCTGAGCAGACCGTCATCCAGAAGGTCGTGCCGTTCGAGCGGCAGGGTCGCGTCTTCGGGGCGGCGACCGCGCTCGAGGTCTCGACCGGTCCGATCACGTCGTTCGCGATCGCGCCGATCGCGGAGTTCTGGGTCATCCCGTACCTGCGCACCGACGAGGGCGAGCGCACCTGGTCGTGGCTGCTCGGCGAGGGCGAGATGCGCGGCATCGCGCTGATCTTCCTGATCGGCGGTCTCATCATGGTCGCCGCCGCCCTGGCCGCGTTCCTCTCCCGGTCGTACCGGACGCTGTCGGCCGAGTACCGCGACGCCCCCGAGTCGGCTGCAGCGGATGCCGGTGACCCGGCCCCGGGCATCCCGACGAGCTCCCGCGAGGCAGCGGGCGGCGTCGGCGGAGACTGAGCCGCCGGCGGAGACTGAGCCGGACGACGCAGGCGCCGGCTTCGGCGCCCGGATCCCCCGATCCCGGGCGCCGAAGGTCTCTGCGCGTCGCTCAGGCGTCGGTGGCGCGGATGCCGGCGACGCCGGCGATGACCGGCCGCATCTTCTTCTCGAGGGCCTCGAAGAACATCGACAGCGGGAACTCGTCGTCGAGGACCGCGTCGGTGTACCCCTTCGGCGGGCCGGCGAGGATCTCGTCGGACAGCCCGCGGGCCCACTGCGACGCGGGGTGCGGGGTGACGGTCGTGCGCACGAGGTCGTACGCGGCGAGCCAGTGTGCGACCTTGGGCCGGTCGATCGACTCCCAGTAGAGCCGGTCGATCGCGTCGCTCAGCGCGATGACGGCGTCGGCGACGCGGTCCCACTCGAACGCGAGCGAGGTGTCGGTCCAGTGCAGGACGCCGCGCTGGTGCAGCCAGGCGAACAGCAGCTGGCCGCCGAGCCCGTCGTAGTTGCGGACGCGGGTGCCCGTGATCGCGAAGCGGAAGATCCGGTCGAAGATCACCGCGTACTGCACGAGGCCGGCGTGCTCGAGCATCTCGCCTTCGGCATCCGTCAGCGACGCCTTCGCCGACAGGTCGCGCTCGATCGAGACGCACTCGCGGAACGCGGTGAGGTCGCACCGGAGCTCTTCGAGCGAGTACAGGAAGAACGGCATCCGCTGCTTGATCATGAACGGGTCGAACGGCAGGTCGCCCCGCATGTGCGTCCGGTCGTGGATGAGGTCCCACATGACGAACGTCTTCTCGGCGAGACGCTGGTCGTCGAGCAGGCGGGCGGCGGCCTCGGGGAGCTCGAGGCGGGTGATCTCGGATGCCGCCCGCACGACGCGGCGGTAGCGCGCCGCCTCGCGATCCTGGAAGATCGCGCCCCACGTGAAGGTGGGGATCTCGCGCATCGCGACGGTCTCGGGGAAGAGGACGGCCGAGTTCGTGTCGTAGCCCGGGGTGAAGTCGAGCAGGCGGAACGAGACGAACAGGCGGTTCGTGTAGGTCTGCTCGAGCTCGCCGATGAACTCCGGCCAGATCGTCTCGACGAGCACCGCCTCGACCTTGCGGTCGCGGGTGCCGTTCTGCGTGTACATCGGGAAGACGACCAGGTGCCGCAGCCCGTCGACGCGGTGCTGCTGCGGCTGGAATGCGACGAGGGAGTCGAGGAAGTCGGGCACGCCGAAGCCGTCCGACGCCCAGCGGTCGAAGTCCGCCATGCTCGCGTCGAGGTAGGCGGCGTCGTGCGGGAAGGCGGGCGAGAGCGCGCGGATGCCGGCCGTGATCGCCTCGACGTGCGCGCGGGCCGCGTCGTGGTCGGCGGGTTCGGGCACCGAGCCGTCGGTGGTCTGCAGGTCCTGCAGGGCGGTCGCGGCATCCCGCAGCATCGCCCAGGCGGCGGAGGTCTCGGCCTCGCGGGCGTCTTCGACGACCTCGGGCATTCCGATGATCGTCGATGTGGTGACGGTGCTCATGGTGGACCTCCTATCGGTTCCTCACGGTCTGCTCGCGATGTGACGAGAAGATTTCCGGTGTTTCCAGCGTACGGCCGTAAGGATCGCGTGTGCAACACGCCTGCGGTAGCGTCGGGTCGTGCCCGCAGACGAGACCGACTCCGCCGACGCCGCGATCATCGCCGCCCTCTCGGGCAACGCGCGCGCGACGCTCGCCGAGCTCTCCGCCGTCGCGGGGCTCTCGGTCTCGGCGACGCAGGCTCGCGTCCGTCGCCTCGAGGCCCGCGGCCTGATCTCGGGGTACCGCGCCGTCATCGACCCGGAGATCGCCGGCAAGCCGCTCGCGGCGTTCGTCGAGATCACCCCGCTCGACCCGGCACAGCCCGACAACGCGCCCGAGCTGATCGCGCACCTCGACGAGATCGAGGCGTGCCACTCGATCGCGGGCGAGGCGGCGTACATGCTCTTCGTCCGCGTCGCGACGCCGCGGGATCTCGAGCGGCTCATCCGCGACATCCGGTCGGCGGCGTCGGTCAACACCCGGACCACCGTCGTGCTGCAGACCTTCTTCGAGCACCGCCCGATCTCGCCGGCGTGACGCGGCCACCGATCGGGTGTCAAGAGGGCGACGGCGGCGCGGGCCCGCGCCTACCGTGAAGGGATGAGCGGCAGCCCGAGCGACACGTCCACCGGCAGCGGCGTCCTCGTCATCGCGAACAGCCGCTCGGGCGCCTCACTGGGGCGGCCGGACCGCGTCCCCGACGTCCGTCGACGGATGCCGGGCGCCACCGTCCGCGAGCTGGGCGAGAACGAGACGCTCGACGACGTCGTCGCAGCAGCCGTCGCGGGCGACCAGCCGCCCCAGGTCCTCGGCATCCTCGGCGGCGACGGTTCCGTCTCCCGGGCCGCACACCTCGCCCGCGCGCACGACCTGACGCTTCTGGTCCTCCCGAACGGCACGTTCAACCACTTCGCCCGGTCGGCGGGCATCGAGGACGTCGACGCGGGCCTCGACGCCTACACGACGGGGGAGGTCCGCGCCGTCGCGGTGGCCGAGGTGTCGGTCGACGACGGCGACCCCATCACCGTGCTCAACGCCGTGTCGCTCGGGGCATACCCCGAATTCCTCGCCGAGCGCGAGCGTCGCACGAGTCTCGGCAAGTGGTGGGGCGGGGCGGTCGCCGCGTGGCGCGAGATGCACGGTGCGCACGCCGTCGACATCGTCCGGGGCGGCAAGCGGGCGTCGGTCTGGTCGGTCTTCGCCGGGGTCGGCCGCAACGATCCCGACCACATCGCGACCATGCAGCGCGCGACGCTCGACGACCCGGTCGTCGACGTGCGCGTGCACCATGCGCGCGGCTCGCGGGCGAGGGCGATGGCCTCGCTCGCATTCGGCAAGAACACCGTCCGGGTGCTCCGTGCGCTACGGGTGATGCCCCCGGCATCCGACATCGAGCGCATCATCGACGAGGACTTCGACATCGTCGTGCAGCCGGGCAGCGCGCCCGACATCTGGGTGCACGACGGCGAGCTCGAGAAGGTCGGTGCCGACGGCTTCCGGATGCGGGTGCGCGCCGTCGCGCAGGGGCTGCGGGTCTACCTGCCTCAGCGCGGCGTCTGATCGCATACATCTCCAGGCGGATGCGGCCGCTCGCCCCGAGCGCGTACCGTCGGAGGGTGTTCCGCTCGCTCCGCCCGTACCAGGTCGCCGTCGACGCGGCCCTGGCGGTGCTGTTCGCCCTCATCGCCCTGCCGTATGAGCTCGGGACGAGCTCCTTCCAGCCGGTGAGCGACATCTCGGCGCTGCCCGTCGTCGGGCTGATGGCGGCTGCCCTCGGCCTCCGGCGATTCTCGCCAGGCCTCGCGCTCGGCGTCGCATGGCTCGCAGCGATCGTGCAGATGGGACTCGGACGCGGGCCCGGCTTCGCGGACATCGTGGTCTTCGCCGTGCTCTACACCTCGGCCGCCTACGGCAGCCGGCTCGTCTTCTGGCTCGGGTTCTCGTCGGTCATCGTCGGCGCCGGCACGATCACGGCGTACCTCTTCCGCTGGGCGTTCGTCGGCAGCGGCAGCCTGTCCGACATCCCGACGCTCATCTTCGTCCTGCTGGCGGCGCTGTTCGCGCTCGGCCTCTCGTGGACGGCCGGTGCGCTGGTCCGCACCGCGCTCCGCGCCCGGGCCAACCGCGCGGCGCAATCGCGAGCCGAGGCCGAGACCGCCGCCGAGCAGGAGCGGACGCAGATCGCCCGCGACATGCACGACATCGTCGCCCACTCGCTCGCGGTGATCATCGCGCAGTCCGACGGCGCACGGTACGCCGCCGCATCCGATCCGGCCGCCCAGACCGAGGCCCTCGGCACCATCGCGACCACGGCGCGGGCGGCGCTCTCGGACGTCAGGCTGCTCCTCACGCAGCTGCGGCACTCGCAGTCCGACGGGCCGCAGCCGACGCTCGCCGACCTCGAGCAGCTCTACGCGCAGGTGCGGGCGGCCGGTGTCCAGCTGCGCGTCGACGTCGATCCGGCGCCGCGCGGCGACGTGGCGGCATCCGTCCAGCTCGCGGTGTACCGGATCCTGCAGGAGGCGCTCACGAACGCGCTCCGCCACGGCGGCGACGGAGGGGTCGACGTCAACCTCGCGTGGCACGACGACCGGGTCGAGCTGACGGTGCGCAACGCGGTCTCGGACGGGTCGGATGCCGCGGATCGGCCTGCCGGCGGCCACGGGCTGATCGGCATGCGGGAGCGCGCGCAGCTCATCGGCGGCACCCTCGAGGCGGTGCCGATCGACGGGGCTTTCGTGGTCCGCGCGAACCTGCCCACCGGCGCCCCCGCCGCCCGGAACGAGGAGCACACCCGATGAGCGTCATCCGCGTCGTCCTCGTCGACGACCAGGCCCTCTTCCGCGCCGGCATCCGCATGGTCGTCGCCTCGCAGCCCGACCTCGAGGTCGTCGGCGAGGCGTCCGACGGCGCGCAGGCGATCGAGGTCGTCCGACAGACCCGACCCGACGTCGTCCTCATGGACATCCGGATGCCGGTGATGGACGGGCTCGCCGCGACCGAGGCCCTGCTCGCCGACGCCGACCCGCCCAAGGTGGTCATGCTGACGACATTCGACCTCGACGAGGCGGCGGCCCGCGCCATCCAACGCGGCGCCAGCGGGTTCCTGCTGAAGGACGCCGACCCGGAGTTCCTGCTGGCGGCCATCCGCACGGTGCACGCCGGCTCCTCGGTGATCGCCGCCGCGGCGACACGGGAGCTGTTCGCGCAGCTGCACGAACCGGTGCGGGCGGTGCCGCCGTCCTTCCAGGAGCTCACCGAGCGCGAGCGCGAGATCTTCGCGCTCGCCGCACGAGGACTCTCCAACGCCGAGATCGCAGCGCGGGAGTTCCTCTCCGAAGCCACCGTGAAGACCCACGTCAGCCGCATCCTGTCGAAGCTGTCGCTGCGAGACCGCGTGCAGCTCGTCGTCTTCGCCTTCGAGCACGGTCTGGCCTGACCCCGCCGCACGGCCTCCCCGGGATCATCCTCGGGATGTACGCCGCCGCGACGATGGGCCGATGCGGCGGGCCGGGGGCCGTCCGTAGCGTCGGAGACATGCAGATCACGACCACCGAGATGGGCCTCGCCGCCCGCGTCCAGAACCTCACGAAGACCTATGGCGGGGGCGAGTCCGCCGTCCGAGCGCTCGACGACGTCACCGTCGGCATCCGACGCGGCGAGTTCACCGCGATCATGGGCCCGTCGGGCTCGGGCAAGTCGACGCTCATGCACATCATGGCGGGGCTCGACGCACCGGCATCCGGTGCCGTCTGGATCGGCGACACCGAGATCACCGGGCTGTCGGACGTGGAGCTCACGATCCTGCGCCGCCGCCGCGTCGGGTTCGTGTTCCAGTCGTTCAACCTCGTGCCGACGCTCGACGCGATCGGCAACATCCTGCTGCCGTTCGACCTCGACGGCCGCCGCCCCACGTCGCAGGAGCACACCCGCATCGACGGGCTCGTCGCCAGCCTGGGGCTGGGCCCGCGCCTGCGCCACCGTCCGCACCAGCTCTCGGGCGGACAGCAGCAGCGCGTCGCCATCGCCCGCGCGTTGGCGACGGCGCCCGACCTCGTCTTCGCGGACGAGCCGACCGGCAACCTCGACTCCCGCAGCGGTCGCGAGGTGCTGTCGCTGCTCGCGGCAGCCAGCCGGGACCACGGGCAGTCGATCGCGATGGTGACGCACGACCCCGTCGCCGCCTCGTACGCCGACCGCGTCCTGTTCCTCGGCGACGGGCGCATCGTGGCCGACAAGCCCCGCCAGACCGCCGAGCAGATCTCGACGCACATGCTGCAGACGGAGGTGGCGGCATGACCGCCCTCGTATCCCACGTCGACGCGCCCGCCGTCGCTGTCGAACCCGCGCGGCTGTCGCGCCTCGCGTGGCTCCGCGAACGCGGCATGGGGGCGACGATCCTCGTCTCGGCGATCTCGACGGCGTTCGGCGTCGTGCTCCTCTCAGCGACCGGCTACATCGCGGCGGTGTTCGCCGCCAACCCGCTCTACGGGTCCTCCGACACGCTCACATTGATCCTCGGCATCCTGAGCGGGGTCCTGCTGTCGGTCGCCGTCTACGTCGCCGCCATCGTCACGGCCAACACGTTCTCGACGATCATCGCGGGCCGCACCCGGCGCATCGCGCTGCTGCGTCTGATCGGCGCGACGGCGCGTTCCCAGCGCAGCGAGGTCGCCGGACAGGGGTTCGTCGTGGGCGCCGTCGGCGCGGTCGCGGGGCTCGTGCTCACGGTGCTCGCGGTCGTGCTGGCGATCCCCCTCCTCGACCGGGTCCTCGGCGTCGCCTCGGGCTACGCCGCCGTGCAGCCCGTCCTCGTCGTCCCCGCGATCGCCGTCGTCCTCACGACGTGGCTCGCCGCGTGGGCGGGGTCGCGGCGCGTGCTGACGGTGACGCCGCTCGAAGCGCTCGGGGGGTCGGTCGAGCGCTCGCGCGACGAGATCGCCGAGCGTCGCGGTCGGCGCGTCGTCGCGATCGTGCTCGGCGTGATCGGCGTGATGCTCCTCGGGGGCGGGCTGCTCCTGGGCGCGCTCAGCCCGATCGGCGTCGTGGTCGCGTTCTTCGGCGGTCTCTGCTCCTTCACCGCGGTCTCGCTCAGCGCCGTGTCGATCATGCCGCCGCTCCTGAAGGCGACCGGTCGCCTCTTCGGCCGTTCGGTCACGGCGCGCCTGGCCGCTGAGAACGCCGTCCGGTACCCGGAGCGCTCGAGCCGCATGGCCATCGGCGTGGTGATGGGCGTCGCGCTCGTGGTGATGTTCGCCGTCGCCGCGGAGTCGGTGAAGGCCCTCGTCTCAGCGTCGGGTGGCGGGGTTCCCGATCCCGCGTTCGACCAGATGATCGACACGTTCTCGACGGTCATGATGAGCCTCGTCGCGGTCAGCGCCGTCATCGCGGCGGTGGGACTCGTGAACCTCCTCACGATCGGCGTCGTGCAGCGCCGTCGCGAACTCGGCCTGCTGCGCGCGCTCGGCCTCACGTCGGCACAGATCCGGCGCATGGTGCTCATCGAGGCGGCGCACGTCACGATCACCGCGCTGCTCTTCGGATTGACGCTCGGCGTCCTCTACGGATGGGTCGCGGCCCAGTCGCTCCTCGGCTCGGTCGCCATGCCCCCGTCGTGGACGGCGCCGACCTTCGTCGCACCCGCCGTGCCGTGGCTGCCCGTGGTCGTCGTCGTGCTCGCGACCGCCGCGCTCACGCTGGCCGCGGCTGTCGCACCGACGCGCATCGCGACGCGGACGGCGCCCGTCGAAGCGCTCGCCGAGTGATCAGGCCCGCCCCGTGCGACCGTCCGGTCGCGCGGGGCGTCGGCGCGGGACGCCTCAGGCCGGTCCATCCGCCTCGGGCGCCGGGGGCTCGTACGACCAGGTGGGTGCCAGCGCCCGCAGGCGCAGGCCGCGGTACTGCCACGTCGCCCACAGGACCGGCCACAGCGGCAGGGCGGTCGCACCGCCGATCGTCAGCCGATCGCGCCACAGCGTCTTCGTCGGGTCGCCCGGCAGGGGGCTGACCGCCATCTGGTGGTCCCACACGTCGAGGGTCGCGAGCGGGCCGGTGAGGGGGATGCCACTGTCGCGGAGGATGCGGACGGCGCCGTTCGAGTCCTCGGTGAATCGATCGCTCACGTGGATGAGCTGCTGTCCGGCGGGGAACAGCCCCAGCGCCCGGATCTCGACCGGCACGTCTGCGCCGTTCTCGAGCGAGGTCGGCAGCTCGGCCGCCATCGGGCCCATTTCGAGCAGCGGCCCGTAGAGCTCGGCGATGGCGCGCGGGGAGTGGAGCGCCCGCCATGCGGCGTCGGCGGTGCAGTCGAGCTCGAGCTTCAGGAGGATCCGCATCCCCCGAGTCTCGCATCCCCGCCGCGGCGCCGGTATGGTGGGAGCGCTCCCACGCGGCTCCGGCCGCATCCGTCGTCCCGAGAGAACCCCATGCCCCTGGATCCCGCCATCGAGTCGGGCGACCGCTCGCACACCCTCGCACCCGTCGAGTCCGTCGCCCAGATCTCGACGCTGCTGCTCGACACCGACCCCACGCTCGACCCGGCGCTTGCCGCGGCAGCCAGGACGGCCGCGGGCGAGGGCGCCGTGCTGCTGACCAACGACGGCACCCTCCCGCTCGGCAGCCGCTCCGTCGCCGTCTTCGGCCGCGTGCAGATCGACTGGTTCGCCGTCGGGTACGGGTCGGGCGGCGACGTCAAGGTGCCGTACATCTGGAACCTCCTCGCGGGCCTCCGCGACGCCGGCGTGCGGGTCGACGAGCAGCTGGCCTCGCGCTATGCGACGTGGTCCGCGGCGAACCGGCCGGTGTTCACCGCGACGTGGGGTCAGTGGCCGCACCACTTCCCCGAGATGCCGATCGACGTCGCCGACGTCGAGGCGGCGGCATCCCGTGCCGACACGGCCGTCGTCGCTCTCGGCCGCGCCGCCGGCGAGGCCCGTGAGAGCGTCTTGGAGCCCGGCAGCTACTACCTGACGGAGGACGAGCGGACGCTGCTCGACGCCGTCACCGCGCACTTCGACCGCACCGTCGTCGTCCTCGACGCCGGCAACGTCATGGACCTGGCGTGGCTCGCCGAATACGGCGACCGCATCGGTGCGGTGCTGTACGCCTGGCAGGGCGGCATGGAGGGCGCCCGCGCGATCGCCGGTGTCCTGGCCGGCGAGTCGTCGCCGAGCGGAAAGCTCACCGACACCATCGCCCGCTCGTACGCGGACTATCCGAGCGCCCCGAACTTCGGGCATCCCGATGCCAATGAGTACGCCGAGGACGTCTTCGTCGGCTACCGCTACTTCGAGACCTTCGCGCCCGAGCGCGTGCTCTTCCCGTTCGGGTTCGGTCTGTCGTACACGACCTTCGGGGTCCGCACCGATGCGACGATGCGGGATGCCGGCCGTCTCGGCCTCGAGGTCACGGTGACCAACACGGGCGCCACCGCCGGCCGAGAGGTCGTGCAGGTGTACACCGGGGCGCCGGACGGGGCGCTCGGAAAGCCTGCGCGTCACCTCGCGGCCTTCGCCAAGACGGGGGAGCTGTCTCCCGGCGCGTCCGAGACGCTGCACCTCGAGGTGCACCTCGACGACCTCGCCTCGTACGACGACGGCGGCGCCACGGGCCACCGCAGCAGCTGGGTGCTCGAGGCGGGCGCGTACCCCGTGTTCGTCGGCACCGACGTGCGGTCGGCGGCGCAGGTCGCCGCGTTCGACATCGCGGAGCTCCGGGTCGTCCGCGCGCTCGCCGAGGTCGCCGCGCCCGTCGTGCCCTTCGAACGGATCACGCTCGCCCGCAGGGCCGATGGATCGGCGGTCATCGCGCGCGAGCCCGTCCCCACCTCGACCGTCTCGCGCGCCGACCGGGTGCGAGCGATGCTGCCGCCCGAGGTCGCGCCGACCGGTGACCGGGGGATCGGACTCGCGGACGTGGCGGCCGGTACCGCATCCCTCGACGGGTTCGTCGCGCAGCTGACCGACGAGGAACTCTCGCTCCTCGCCCGCGGCGACGTCACGATGCACAGCCCGCTCGGTGCCCCGGGCAATGCGGGGGTCCTCGGCGGCGTCTCGGCGTCGCTCCGGGCGAAGGGCGTGCCGCCGATCACGACGACCGACGGCCCGAGCGGGCTGCGGCTGTCGGCCTACGCATCGCTGCTGCCGTCGGGCACCGCGCTCGCATCGACCTGGAACGCGCCGCTCGTGGAGGAGGTCGCCGCCCTGCACGGGCAGGAGATGCTCCGGAAGGGCTCGGACGTCCTGCTGAGCCCGGGGATGAATATCCACCGCGACCCGCTGTGCGGGCGCAATTTCGAGTACTTCAGCGAGGACCCGGTGCTCACCGGCCGCATGGCCGCCGCCGTCGTCCGCGGCGTGCAGAGCGCGGGGGTCTCGGCGTGTCCGAAGCACTTCGCCGCCAACAACCAGGAGACCAACCGCACCCGCAACGACTCCCGCGTCTCGGAGCGCGCGCTCCGCGAGATCTACCTGCGCGGGTTCGAGATCTGCGTACGCGAGGCCGCGCCCCGGACGATCATGACGTCGTACAACCAGATCAACGGCGTCTGGGCGCACTATCACCACGACCTCGTGACCGTCGTGCTCCGCGAGGAGTGGGGGTACGAGGGCGTCGTCGTCACCGACTGGTGGATGGAGGATGCCGTCGACCCCGACTTCCCGGCCCTCGCCGACAACGCCTATCGGGTCCGCGCCCAGGTCGACGTGCTCATGCCGGGAGGGGTGAAGACGGATGCCGGGCCCCAGGCCTACGCCGACGACACGATCCTCGAGTCGCTCGCCCGTGACGGCGGCCTGACTCGGGGAGAGCTGCAGCGCACGGCGCGGAACGTCCTCCGCCTCGCGCTCGCGCTGAAGCCGGTCGTCGACGCTCGTACGCTGGAGGAATGACCGCGAGCGCCTTCGATCAGTCCCGCTACCAGCTGCGCTTCGACTGGGGCGTGGCCGGGCTTCGACGACTCGCCCCGGCCGACGTGGTCGTGGTCGTGGACGTGCTGCGCTTCTCGTCCACGGTGTCGGCGCAGGTCGCCGGGGGCGAGGCCGTGCCGCACGGCGAGGCGGCGCACGAGATCTCGCGGAACGGGGCCGCCGTCGCGTCCGCCGCGGCGGACGCCGGTGCCGTGGTCTTCGCGGGGTGTCTGCGCAACGCGACGGCGGTCGCGCGCGCAGTCCTCGCCGAGCAGAACCGTCGAGCGGCGCGAACGAGCGTCAACGTCATCGCCGCCGGCGAACTGGCGGGGCACGGGGACACCGCGGTCCTGCGGTTCTCCGTCGAGGACCAGCTCGGCGCGGGCGCCGTCTTCGCGGCCCTCGAGTCGCTCGGCCTCGACCACTCGTCGCCGGAGGCCGCCGCCGCATCCGAAGCGTTCCGCGGGCTGCGTTCGGCCGTCCGTCACCTGCTGACGGCGAGCGGATCCGGTCAGGAGCTGCTCGAGGCCGGCAACCGCGCCGAGGTGCAGGCCGCGGCGGCGCACGATGCCGACGACGCGGTCCCGGTCCTGCGCGGCGACGTGTGGCGCGCCTATCCGTTCGAGTCGGCCGAGGCGATCAGCGCGGAGTGAGCGCCGCCCGCCGCGTCTCGGCGGTGATCTCGCGCCGCCGCCAGGTGATGAGGTGGCGCTCGTCGAACGTCGGCGCGCAGCGCGCGCACGACGTCGCGCGGGTGGCCTTGCGGTGCCGGAAGGCGACGTGACCGGCGGGGCACACCCCGACCCACGGCGCGAGCTCGGTGGCCGTCTCGCCCCGGTGCGTCACACCGCCGGTGTACCCGAGCGAGCGCGCGACCCGCTTCCACTCGATCCCGTGACCGGCCGCGGCGCCTGCGAGCGCATGGGCGATCTCGTGGAGGATGGTCTGCCGATTGGTCTCGTCGTCGTACCGGGCCGACAGGTACCGCGAGAGGGTGATGCGCTTGCGGAGGTAGTCGCACGCGCCCGCGCGGCGCTTGGCGTTGTCGAACGCGAAGCTCCACGAGGCGTCGAGGTGGACGCCCAGGAGCGCGTCGGCCTCGCGGCGCACATCGATGAGGTCACTCATGCGGACACCGTAGGACGGGGGTACGACACGGGATGGGGTTCGGACTCGGTGACGGGTCAGCTCGCGACGAATGCCCCGTTGCGACGCCGATCAACGGCGTCGATCGCGAGCAGCGTCGACTCGAGCTGATCCTCCGGGGCGCCGGCCTCCTGGCGCAGGAAGAGGGCCTTCTTGAAGTCCGCCCGGGCGGCGCCGTCGTTGCCGGCGTCGAAGTTCACCTTGCCGCGGTGCTGGTAGCCGAAGGCGGCGAGCGCCGCCCAGCCCTGCCCCTCGGCCTCCTCCACGCACATGTTCAGCTCGTGGATCGCGGCCGCGTAGGCGCCGCGGAACTGCTGCACCGTGGCGTGCAGCACGCGTGCCCGCAGCAGGTCCTTGCGCGTCCCCGCCATGCGAGCCAGTCGCACGGACTGCTCCGAGACCACCAGTGCGTCATCGAGACGGCCGAGCACCTTCAGCAGCCAGACCTTCTCGAGCATCGCCGCGAGGCTGCGCTGCTCGCCGAGTTCGGCGAGTCGGTCGCCGCACTCATCGAGGTCGACGATCTCCCGGAGGGTCTCCAGGTCGTATCCCTTGATGAAGCTCACGGCGACTCCTTCCGAACCAGCGACGTGTCCCTCCAGTGTCACCGGGGGCCGCCGTGATCGGGCTGAGGGCGCGCCGGGTGTCGCGGAGGTCGCGACCGGCGGGCGGGGTCTCAGCGGTCGAAGACGGATGCGGCGGGCTTCGGCGACGGGGTCGCGTCGGCATCCGTCACGATCTTCGCGTCGCGTGCGAAGCGGTCGAGTTCGTCGCCGTGCGCCACCTTCGCCGGGTGCGGTCCCGCCGCCATGAGCCGCGGCAGCCACTCCATCGGCAGCGGCGACGGCGACGCGGCGATGACGATGTTGCCGAAGCGGCCGCTCTTGAGGGTGCCGACCTCGGCGAGGATCACGACGTGCTCGAGGACCGACCGCACGGTCGCGACCTGCCTGCGGGCGAAGGCGAGTCCGCTGCCGTCGGCGATGTTCACGAGCAGGATGCCGGTGGGTGCCAGCAGGCCCGCGAGGACGCGGTAGTACTCGACGCTCGTGATGTGCGCAGGGGTCTGCGCCCCCGCGAAGACGTCCGAGACCACGAGGTCGACGCTGCCGACGAGCCCCGGCGGCAGCCGTGAGGCGACGTCGCGGGCGTCGCCGATCCGCACGCGCAGCTGTCCGCCCCGGGGGAGCGGCAGGTGCTCGCGGACCAGGTCGACGAGCGGCTGCTCGAGCTCGACCACCTGCTGCCGCGACCCCGGCCGGGTGTGCTCGACGTAGCGCGGGAGCGTCATGGCGCCCGCGCCCAGATGGACCGCGGTGAGGGGTTCACCCGGCATCCCGATCTGGTCGATCACCGCCCCCATCCGGGCGACGTACTCGAAGTGCAGGTGCGACGGGTCGTCGAGGTCGACGTGCGATTGCGGCGTCGTCTCGACGACGAGCTCCCAGCCGCCGGCGAAGCGGCTCGGGATGATGCGGGCCTGCCGGCCGTCGGACAGTCTCGCGACAGGCGGGTCGATCGGGTCGCGGGAGCGGGCCATTCGTCTACGGTAGCCCGCAGGAAGAAACACGATCGAGATGCAGATGTAACCGCTTGCCGGCAGTGCGGCCGGTAGCGTCAGCCGCATCCCCTCGGCAGTGCCGCCCACCCGGCGCGCCGCCGACGAGCCTCATCGGAAGGTGCACAGCAATGCTCTCCACACACAGGAAGCGGGTGGTCGCGAGTGCCGCGGCCCTCGTGATCGGTGCCCTCGCGCTCAGCGCGTGCGGCAGCCAGCGCGGCGGCGACGGCGAAGCCGAGGGCGGCGGCGACGTCGACGGCACGTTCGTCTTCGCGGCGTCGTCCGACCCGGCCAGCCTCGATCCCGCCTTCGCGCAGGACGGCGAGACCTTCCGCGTCTCGCGGCAGATCTTCGAGGGGCTCGTCGGCACCGAGCCCGGCACCCCTGACCCGGCGCCGCTGCTCGCCGAGTCCTGGGAGGTCTCGGACGACTCCCTCAGCTACACGTTCGCGCTGAAGGAGGGCGTCACCTTCCACGACGGCACCCCGTTCAACGCCGAGGCCGTCTGCGCCAACTTCGAGCGCTGGTACAACTGGGAGGGCCTGGCCGCCAGCGAGGCGCTCGGCTACTACTACAACAAGCTCTTCCGCGGCTACGCGTCGAGCCCGGATGCCGCGGTCTACGACTCCTGCACGCCGGACGGCGACGCGTCGGTGACGATCGCCCTCAAGAAGCCGTTCGCCGGCTTCGTCGCGGCGCTCTCGCTGCCCGCGTTCGGCATGCAGTCGCCGACGGCGATGGAGGAGTACGGCGCAGACGAGGTCGGCGGCACCGCCGAGGCCCCCACGCTGAGCGAGTACGCCACCGCCCACCCCACCGGCACCGGCCCCTACAAGTTCGACGAGTGGTCGCCGGGCGAGCAGGTCACCCTGAGCTCCTACGAGGACTACTGGGGCGACGCGGGCCAGATCGACGAGATCATCTTCCGCACGATCGATGACGAGACCGCGCGCCGTCAGGCGCTGGAGTCCGGCTCGATCGACGGGTACGACCTCGTGGGCCCCGCCGACACCACCGCGCTTGAGGAGGACGGCTACACCATGGTGTCGCGTCCGCCCTTCACGATCCTGTACCTCGCCTTCAACCAGGCGATCCCCGAGCTCCAGGACCCGAAGGTCCGCGAGGCGCTCTCGTACGCGATCGACAAGGATGCGCTCATCTCGCAGGTCCTCCCCGAGGGCACCGAGAAGGCCACCCAGTTCATGCCCGACAGCGTGAACGGCTGGAACCCGGACGTCACGACGTACGACTACGACCCCGAGAAGGCCAAGGCGCTGCTGGCCGAGGCCGGTTACGACGAGGCCAACCCGCTCGAGCTGACCTTCAACTACCCGGTCAACGTCTCGCGCCCGTATATGCCCAACCCCGAGCAGATCTTCACGGTCCTCTCCTCGCAGCTCTCGGACGTCGGTGTGGTCACCGAGCCCGAGACCGACGCGTGGAACCCGGACTACCTCGAGAAGATCACCGCCACGGCGGACCACGGCATCCACCTCCTCGGCTGGACCGGCGACTACAACGACACCGACAACTTCCTCGGCGTCTTCTTCGGTCAGAAGTCCTCGGAGTGGGGCTTCGACAACCCCGAGCTGTTCGCCGCGCTCGACGAGGCTCGCGGGGTCGCCGACCTCGAGGAGCAGTCGGCCCTCTACGAGGACATCAACGAGACCGTCGCGGAGTTCATCCCCGGCGTTCCGCTCGCCCACCCGGCTCCGACGCTGGCCTTCGACCCCCGTGTCGAGAGCTACCCCGCGAGCCCCGTCAACGACGAGGTGTTCAGCGAGATCGTCCTCAGCGAGTAAGACGTACGAGGCGGCATCCGTCGCCTGACCGGTGCGGGGCGGGGCATCCCCCCGTCCCGCACCGACCCCCACGAAAGCGACACACGTGCTGCGAACCATCGGCAAAAGACTCCTGCTGCTGATCCCCACCCTCGTCGGACTGAGCATCCTGCTCTTCTGGTGGGTCCGAACCCTCCCCGGCGGCCCTGCGGTCGCCCTCCTCGGCGAGAAGGCCACGCCCGATGCGATCGAACGCATCAACGCGCTCTACGGCTTCGACCGTCCCCTCATCGAGCAGTACTTCACCTGGATCGGCCGCCTGCTCTCGGGCGACTTCGGCAATTCCATCCAGACCGGCCGCCCGGTGCTCGACGAATTCCTCCGCCGCTTCCCAGCGACGATCGAGCTGTCGATCGCGGCCCTCATCATCGCCGTCGGCGTCGGTGTGCCCCTCGGCTACTGGGCAGCGCGGCGCCACGGCAAGGCGGCCGACAGCACGGCGGTCGTCTTCAGCCTGCTGGGCATCGTCATCCCGGTGTTCTTCCTGGCCTTCATCCTGAAGTACGTCTTCGCGGTCCAGCTCGGCTGGCTGCCCTCCGACGGGCGTCAGAACCCGCGCATCGACGCGACGCATTACACGAACTTCTACGTCCTGGACGGGCTCATCACGGGCGAGTTCGACGCGGCGTGGGACGCCCTCCTGCACCTCATCCTGCCGGCCCTGGCGCTCGGGACGATCCCGCTCGCGATCATCGTGCGCATCACCCGCGCATCCGTCCTCGAAGTGCAGAACGCCGACTACGTCCGCACCGGCAAGGCCAAGGGCGTGCCCGGTCCGCTGCTGCGGAACCGCTTCATACTGCGCAACGCGATGCTGCCGGTGATCACCACCATCGGTCTGCAGGCGGGGCTGCTCCTGTCGGGGGCCATCCTCACCGAGACGGTCTTCGCCTTCCCCGGCATCGGATCCTTCCTCGCCGGCGCGATCTTCGACCGTGACTTCCCGGTGCTGCAGGGCTTCATCATCTTCATCGCGATCGTCTACGCGCTCATCAACCTGCTCGTCGACGTCTCGTACAGCCTGATCGACCCGAGAGTGAGGGTCTCATGAGCGCCGTCCTTCCCCCCGCAGCCGGCGGCAGCGCCGCCGCGGACGCCACCGCCGTCGACCTGAAGGCCGGCACCGGTGGCGCCCCACGCGGCGGCTTCTGGCACGACGTGTTCCGACGCCTGCGGCGCAGCCCCACCGCGTGGGCGGGCCTGGTCATCGTCCTGCTGTTCGTGCTCGTCGCGCTGCTCGCGCCGCTGCTCGCGCCCTACGCCGAGACCGCCCTGCCCGGCGCGCGGGAGATCACCCCGACGTCCATCCCCGGCCCGGGCGAGATCCCAGGGTTCCCCTTGGGGCTCGACCGCTTCGGCGGCGACGTGCTCTCCAAGCTCATCTGGGGCGCCCAGTCGTCGCTGCTCATCGGCGTCGTCTCGACGGCGTACGGCCTCATCGGCGGGATGCTGCTGGGCCTCATCGCGGGCACGTTCGGCGGCTGGGTGGACAACGTCATCATGCGTCTCGTCGACATCCTGCTGTCGGTGCCGAGCCTGCTCCTCGCCGTCTCGATCGCCGCGATCCTCGGTCAGAACCAGAACTCGGTCATGATCGCCATCGGTGTCGCGCAGGTGCCGATCTTCGCGCGCCTGCTCCGCGCCTCGATGCTGCAGCAGCGCTCGGCGGACTACGTCCTCTCGGCGCAGACCCTGGGCCTCGGCCGCGGCCGCATCACCATGACCCACGTCCTGCCGAACGCGGTTGGCCCCGTCATCGTGCAGGGCACGCTGTCGCTCGCGACCGCCGTCATCGACGCCGCCGCGCTGTCGTTCCTCGGCCTCGGCGGCGGACGCCCCGAGACCGCGGAGTGGGGCCGCATGCTCACCTACGCGCAGGCGGAACTCGCCATCGCCCCGTGGCTCGCCTTCCTCCCCGGCATCTGCATCGCCATCACCGCGCTCGGGTTCACCCTCTTCGGCGAGGCGCTGCGTGAGGCCATGGATCCGCGGACACGCGGACGCTGAGCTCTCGCGGCATCCGCCCTGCGCGGGTACCGCCAAGCGATCCCGGCGGGTCGGACAACAGGCCCCTTCCCCGACTGTCCGGCCCACCGGGATCGTTGCGCTGCCCGGGCGTGCCTCCGTCAGGGGCGCCCGCGAACGTTCCGGTGGAGGGAGGGGCTGAGGGTCAGACGGCGATGTCGAGCTCGTTGCCGGGGATCGAGGCGAGGAGGTTCCGCGTGTACGGGTCGCGCGGGTTGGTGAAGATCTCCTCGCTCGAGGCCGCCTCGACGAGCTTGCCGTCCTTCATGACGCAGACGTAGTCGCTGATCAGGCGCACGACGGCGAGGTCGTGCGAGATGAAGAGGTAGCTGAGGCCGTACTCGGTCTGCAGGTCGCGCAGCAGCGTCAGGATCTGGTCCTGCACGAGCACGTCGAGCGCCGACACCGGCTCGTCGCAGACGATGAGCTCCGGCGACAGCGCGAGGGCGCGGGCGATCGCGACGCGCTGCCGCTGACCGCCCGACAGCTCCGACGGGTAGCGCCGCAGCGACGACTCCGGCAGCGCCACATCGTCGAGCAGCTTCCGCACGCGCGCGGCGCGGTCCTTCGCCGATCCGCGGTTGTAGAAGTCGAGCGGCTCCTGCACGATGCGCTCGATCGTGAACATCGGGTTCAGCGACGAGTACGGGTCCTGGAAGATGGGCTGCACCTTCTGACGGAACTCGCGCAGCTGCCGTCCCTTGAGGGATGCCACATCGGTGCCGTCGAAGCGGATCGTGCCCTCCGTCGGGTCGACGACCTTCAGCAGCATCCGCGCGGTCGTCGTCTTCCCCGACCCGGACTCGCCGACGATCGCGACCGTCTCGCCGCGGGGGATGGCGAACGAGACGTCCTGGACCGCCGCGAAGTCCTGCTTCTGCCCGCGGACCTTGTACAGCTTCGTGAGCCCCTCGACCTCGACGATGTTGTCGACCGGCTTCGGCGCGGCATCCGTCTGGGCGTCGCTCGCCGTCGGCGCCGCGAACGCTTCGGGGCGCAGTCTCGCGACCGCGACCGACGGTGCCGCCTGCACGAGGGACTGCGTATAGGGATGCTGCGGGTCCTCGAGGATCTGCCGGGCAGGGCCCTGCTCGACGATGCGGCCCCGGTGCATGACGACGACGCGGGCGGCGCGCTCGGCGGCGAGCCCCAGGTCGTGGGTGATCAGCAGGACGGAGGTGCCGAGCTCGGTGGTCATGCGGCCGAGCTGGTCGAGGATCGTCTTCTGCACCGTCACGTCGAGCGCGCTCGTGGGCTCGTCGGCGATGAGCAGGCGCGGGTTGCAGGCGAGACCGATGGCGATGAGCGCGCGCTGGCGCATGCCGCCCGAGAACTCGTGCGGGTACTGCTTCGCGCGGTCCTCGGCGTTCGGCAGGCCTGCGGCGGCGAGCGTCTCGACGACCTTGCGGTCGACGTCCTTCTTCGTGGCCAGGCCGTGGGCCAGCAGGGTCTCGGCGACCTGCGTGCCGATCTTCGACGTCGGGTTGAGGTTCGACATCGGGTCCTGCGGGACGAGGCCGATCTGTGCGCCGCGGATGCCGCGCATCGTCGACTCGGAGGCGCCGACGAGCTCCTGCCCGTCGAGGCGGATGCTGCCCTCCGCGACACGTCCGTTGCCGGCCAGCAGGCCGATCACCGCCATCGCGGTCGTCGACTTGCCCGATCCCGACTCACCGACGATCGCGACCGTCTCACCGGCGGCGAGGTCGAGGTCGACGCCCTCGACCGCCCGCACGGAGCCGTCGATGGTTTGGAACTCGACCGCGAGGTCGCGCACCTGCAGGAGCGGCGTGCCGGCGGCGGGGGAGGAGGCGAAGGGCATGAGACCCATCCTGCCCTCCGCCCGCCGCGGACGCACGGGGGGATCGCCGGCTTTACCGAGCCGTAACGACGTCAGCCGTCGCGGCGGGCGCCCTCGGACGGTCGCACCGTGAAGACGTGCGGCTCGGTATGGTCCGCCGCGGCGAAGGCCGCGAGCACGGCGTCGCGGACGGCGGGCACCGACGCGCGCTCGACGAGTGCGATGGCGGACCCGCCGAAGCCGCCGCCGGTCATCCGCGCGCCGATCGCGCCCTGGGCACGGGCCGTCTCGACGGCGAGGTCGAGCTCGGGGACCGAGATCTCGAAGTCGTCGCGCATCGAGGCGTGCGAGGCGTACAGCAGGTCGCCGATGGCGCGCGGGCCCTGCTCGCGGAGCGTGCGGACGGTGTCGAGCACGCGCTGGTTCTCGGTCACGACGTGACGGACGCGGCGGTAGGTCTGCTCGTCGACGAGCTCCTCGACGCGGGGGAGCTGATCCACGCTCACGTCGCGGAGCGCGGCGACGTCCATCGCCTGGGCGCCGCGCTCACATGCCGCACGGCGCTCGCCGTAGCCGCCGGTCGAGTGGGCGTGGGCGACGCGGGTGTCGATCACCATGAGCTCGAGGCCCGCCGCGTCGAAGCCGAGCTCGACCACCTGGGCGTCGAGGCTCCGGCAGTCGAGGAAGGTCCCGGCATCCGTCTCACCGAGCATCGACGCCATCTGGTCCATGATCCCGGTCGGGGCCCCGACGGCCTCGTTCTCGGCTCGGCGGCCGGCCTGCGCGAGGGCGACGCGGTCGAGGCCGAGGCCCCACACGTCGTTCAGTGCCGAACCGGTCGCGCCCTCGATGGCCGCCGACGACGACAGCCCTGCGCCGACGGGGACGTCCGAGGCGAACGCGAGGTCGACACCGGTGACGGATGCCGCATCCGTCCCCGTCGCCTGCAGCAGCGCCCAGGCGACACCCAGCGGGTAGCGGGCCCACTCGACGATCTCGTCGCGACGCTCGGGGAAGAGGTCGTCGAGGTCGGCGAGGGCGACCTCGACCGGCTCGGTGTCGAAGGTCGACACGACGCGGATGCGACCGTCCGTCCGGCGGCCGAGCGCGACGTGCGTGCGGTGCGGCGTCGCGAACGGGAAGACGAAGCCGTCGTTGTAGTCGGTGTGCTCGCCGATCAGGTTGACGCGGCCGGGCGCCGACCAGAGGCCGACCGGCTCGGATCCGGTGAGGGAGGAGAAGAGGCCGTGGGCCTCGCCGGCAGCGGTCACAGGGTGATCCCTTCGATGGCGGTGCGGAGGCGCGCGGCGGCGTCCTCCGGGGGGACGTCGCCGATCCAGGCGCCCATGGCGGCCTCGGATCCGGCGAGGAACTTGAGCTTGTCGGCGGCGCGGCGCGGGCTCGTGAGCTGCAGGCTCAGGCGCACCGTATCGCGGCCGACGTGGACCGGCGCCTGGTGCCAGGCGGCGATGTAGGGCGTCTCGGACTCGTACAGCGCGTCGACGCCGCGGAGGAGGCGAAGGTAGAGCGGGGCGAGCTCGTCCTTCTCCTCGTCGGTCAGGCCCGCGAAGTCGGCGACGTGGCGGTGGGGCAGCATGTGGATCTCGAGCGGCCAGCGGGCGGCGAAGGGCACGAACGCGGTCCAGTGCTCGCCGCGCAGCAGGACGCGGGGGCCGGCCTGCTCGAACTCGAGGATGCGCTGGAACAGATCGGGGGCCGTGCGGTCGATCGAGTCGAGCAGACGGGTCGTCCGCGGCGTGACGTACGGGTACGCGTAGATCTGGCCGTGGGGATGCTGCAGCGTGACGCCGATCGCCTCGCCGCGGTTCTCGAACGGGAACACCTGCTCGATGCCGGGGAGTGCCGACAGGGCCGCGGTGCGGTCCGCCCACGCCTCGATGACGGTGCGGGCGCGGGTCACGGTCTGGGTGCCGAACGAGCCGGTGCGCTCGGGCGAGAAGCAGACGACCTCGGTACGGCCGACGCTCGTGCGGGTGCGGCCGAGCCCGAGGTGGGCGAGGTCGTCGAGACCGCGCGGCGGGTCGATGCCGGCGGGGACATCGTCTGTGGCCGCGGCGAGGGCGGGGCCGAACGAGGGCGACTTGTTCTCGAAGACGGCGACGTCGTAGACCGAGGGGATCTCGGAGGGGTTGGTCGCCGTCTGCGGAGCGAGCGGGTCGAGTTCGGCAGGGGGCAGGAAGGCGCGGTTCTGCCGGTTCGCGGCGATCGAGACCCAGTCGCCCGTCAGGATGTCCTGCCGCATGGTGGCCGTCTCGGGCCGCGCACCGAGATCGCGTGCGTCTATGGCGCGGTCGGCGCCGATCGTCGTGCCCGGGTCGTCGAAGTAGATCAGCTCGCGGCCGTCGGCCAGGCGCGTCGCGCGTTTGACGACGCCGGCGCCGAGGGCGGCGGTCTCAGCGGGGGTAGGCTCGAACTCCGTCGTGTTCACGTCAACACGGTAACCGACGCGCTATGTTATCGTCAACATCATGCGGCCTTGCGGAGTTCTATCCGTCGCCGCAGGGGAGGATGCCGTGCAGCGACGCGTCTCGATGGCCGACGTGGCCGCGGCCGCGGGCGTCTCCGGACAGACCGTCTCACGCGTCGTCAACGGCAGCCCGCGAGTCGACCCCGACACCAGGGCGCGCATCGAGACGGCGATGGCCGAGCTCGGCTACCGGCCGCACCGCGCCGCCAGGGCGCTTCGGACCGGGCGCTCCGGCACGATCGGTGTGATCGTCGCCACCCTGTCGACGGTCGGCAATTCGCGGATGCTCGAGGCCGTGGTATCCGCCGCCGCGCAGCGCGAGCTCGCCGTGACCCTCATCGCCCTCGCCGACCGCGCAGACGTCGCCGCCGCCTTCGACCGGCTGCACGACCTCGGCGTCGACGGCGCGATCGTCCTCAACGAGGCGACCGCGATCGCCGAGGGCGTCGCGCCGCCGGCCGGTCTCGCGATCGTGGCCGTCGACTCGCCCGGCGGCGCGTTCGCGACCGTCCAGTCCGACCACGCCGGCGGTGCGGAAGCGGCCACGCGTCGATTGCGGGATGCCGGGCGCCGCGCGGTCGCGCACGTCGCCGGTCCCGCCGGGTCGTACGCGGCGGCCGAGCGCGAGCGCGGATGGCGGGTGGCGCACGACGGGGCGCCCGCGCCCGAACCCGTGCGCGGGGACTGGGGCGCGGCATCCGGCTACGCGGCGGGCGTCGCCCTCGCGGCCGACAACGACGTGGACGCCGTGTTCGCGGCGAACGACCAGATGGCGCTCGGCGTGCTGCGCGCACTCGCCGAGGCCGGTCGCGACGATGTCGCCGTCATCGGGTTCGACGATGTGGCGGATGCCGCCGACTACCGCCCGCCGCTCACCACCGTCCGCCAGGATTTCGCCGCACTCGGCGAGGCGGCCGTCGCGGCGTTGGCCGCGACGCTCGACGGCGAGGCGCCGACCCGCACCGTCGTCCCGACCGCGCTCATCGCCCGCGCCTCCGGCTGACGCGCCCGACCTGCCCGCAACGACCGACCCCACCCTGTCCGCGAGGCGCGCAGGAGGCGAGGTCGGGACGACGGGGTCGGGTCAGCCGGCGTTGCGGCGGGCTTCCCAGCCGGTGCGCACCATCTCGTCGAGGGTGTACCGCATCTGCCAGTCGAGGTCGCGGGCGGCGAGCTCGCCGGTGGCGACGATGCGGTCGGGGTCGCCCGCGCGGCGGGGGGCGATCTCGGGCGTGAAGTCGATGCCGGTGACCCGGGCGACGGCATCCATGATCTCGCGGACCGACAGGCCGTTCTGCGAGCCCAGGTTGTAGGCGGGCTCGACCGGCTCGCCGGCGCGCAGCCGCTGCGCGGCGACGACGTGCGCGGCCGCGATGTCCGACACGTGCACGTAGTCGCGGACGTTCGTTCCGTCCGGGGTGTCGTAGTCGTCGCCGTTGATGCGCGGGGTCTTGCCCTCGATGAGCATCTCGAACACGATCGGGAACAGGTTGTGCGGGCTCGTGTCGTACACGGACGGGTCGCCCGAGCCGACGACGTTGAAGTACCGCAGCGCCGTGTGGCGCAGGGGCGAGTCGGATGCCGCCGTCGCGACGCCCTGCGCGGCGATCAGCCACTCGCCGATGAGCTTGGACTCGCCGTACGGCGACGCGGGGCGCTTCGGCAGGTCCTCCGTCACGAGCGGCACGTCCGGGGTGCCGTAGACGGCGGCGCTCGAGGAGAAGACGATGCTCGAGACGCCGGCATCCGCCATCGCCGCGAGGACGACGCGCGTGCCCTCGACGTTCTGCTCGTAGGTGTGGAGAGGTCGTTGCACCGAGACGCCCGCGTACTTGAAGCCGGCGACGTGGATGACGCCCTCGGCGTCGTGCTCGCGAAGGGTGCGGGCGACGAGCTCCTGGTCGAGGATCGTGCCGCGGACGAAGGGGACCCCCTCGGGGACGAACGACTCGTGGCCGCTCGAGATGTCGTCGAGGACCACGGGGTCGAGACCCGCCTCGGCGAGAGCGCGGACGATGTGCGCGCCGATGTACCCGGCGCCTCCGGTGACGAGCCAACTCATGGTCCCGAGCCTACTGGCGCGGGAACGCGTGACCCGACCGCCGCGGGCCTCGCGGCCCCGGCGCCCGCGGCCTCAGGAACCCGGCGCCGCAGGCCTCAGGACTCCAGCGCCGCGGCGACGACCTTCCGCGCCTCGTCCTGCACCTGAGCGAGGTGCTCGGGACCCTTGAGGCTCTCGGCGTAGAGCTTGTAGACGTCCTCGGTGCCCGACGGGCGCGCGGCGAACCAGGCGTACTCGGTCTGGACCTTGAGCCCGCCGATGGCGGCGCCGTTGCCGGGTGCGTGCGACAGCTTCGCCGTGACCGGATCGCCCGCGAGCTCACTCGCCGAGACGGCGTCGCCCGAGAGCTTCGAGAGGGCCGCCTTCTGCTCGGGCGAGGCGGGTGCGTCGACGCGCTGATAGGCGGATGCCCCGAACTCCGACTCGAGCTCGGCGTAGCGCTGCGACGGGGTCTTGCCCGTGACGGCGAGGATCTCGGCCGCCAGCAGGCAGAGGAGGATGCCGTCCTTGTCCGTCGTCCAGACGGTGCCGTCCTTGCGGAGGAACGAGGCGCCGGCGGACTCCTCGCCGCCGAAGGCCACGGTGCCGTCGAGCAGGCCCGGCACGAACCACTTGAAGCCCACCGGGACCTCGAGCAGCGCACGGCCGAGCGAGGCGGCGACGCGGTCGATGATCATCGACGACACGAGGGTCTTGCCGATCGCGGCATCCTGCGGCCACCCCTCGCGGTGCGAGTACAGGTAGTCGATCGCGACGGCGAGGAAGTGGTTCGGGTTCATGAGGCCGCCGTCGGGCGTCACGATGCCGTGCCGGTCGGCGTCGGCGTCGTTGCCGGTCAGGATGTCGAACTCGTCGCGGCGTGCCACGAGCGATGCCATGGCCGACGGCGACGACGGATCCATGCGGATCTTCTCGTCCCAGTCGAGCGTCATGAACTTCCAGGTCGGGTCGACCTCGGGGTTCACGACGGTCAGGTCGAGGCCGTAGCGCTCGCCGATGAGGGCCCAGTACTCCACCGAAGCGCCGCCGAGCGGGTCGGCCCCGATGCGCACCCCCGAGCGGGCGATCGCCTCGACGTCGATGATCGAGGCCAGGTCGGCGACGTACCCCTCGCGGAAGTCGTACTGACCGAGCGCGTCCGCGTCGATGTCGGCGTGCCGAACGCGACGCACCCCGTCGAGGCCGGCCTCGATGAGCGCGTTCGCCCGGTCGGCGATCCAGCCGGTCGCATCGGTGTCGGCGGGTCCGCCGTGCGGCGGGTTGTACTTGAACCCGCCGTCGCGCGGCGGGTTGTGCGAGGGGGTGACGACGATGCCGTCGGCACGCCCGGCATCCGACTCGTCCCGGCCCCGGTTGTACGCGAGGATCGCGTGGCTGAGCGCCGGCGTCGGCACCCACGAATCCCGGCTGTCGACCCGGACGTCCACGCCGTTGGCGACGAGCACCTCGATGGCGGTGCGCTCGGCGGGCAACGACAGCCCGTGCGTGTCGCGGCCGAGGAAGAGGGGACCGGTGATGCCCTGTGCGCCGCGGTAGTCGACGATCGCCTGCGTCGTGGCGAGGATGTGGTCCTCGTTGAAGCTCGTCGTCAGCGACGAGCCGCGATGGCCGCTCGTGCCGAAGGCGACCCGCTGACCCGCCACCGAGGCGTCCGGTCTGCGGTCGTAGTACGCACCGATCAGCTCGTCGATGTCGATGAGGTCGGATGCCTCGGCGGGCTGTCCTGCGCGGCTCATCCGCCCAGTCTGCCAGGGAACCGCGGCGGCGGCGCCCCCGTGTCGCGGATCGACATCGGGGTCTCAGGCGGGGAGTCTGCCGTCCGCGGAGACCATCCCCGCCGTGTGGTCCTGCAGGCGGTCGATCACGGCGCGGAGCGCCGGCGAGTCCGCCATGGTGCGGCGGTGGATGACCGACACGTCGCGCGTGGATTCGGGCGACACCGTGGGGATCGCGACCAGCTCGGGCGCGAGGGGCGGGCGCCCGAGACGCGGCACCAGTGCCACCGCGATGCCGGCGCGGGCGATCTCGAGGTGGTTCTCGAACTCCATCGACTCGTGGACGATCCGCGGTGCACCACCCACGCCATCGAACAGGCGCCGCAGCCACTGGCGGCAGATCGTCGAGTCGAAGGTCGCGACCCACGGCTCGCCCGCGAGGTCCTCCGGTCGCAGTTCCGTTCGGGCGGCGAGCGGGTTGTCGCGGTGGAGAACGACGTCCGCGACGTCGGTGAACAGCGGGGTGGCGACGAGATGGTCGGGAATGGAGAGCGCCACATTGCCCCATCGGTGGACCAGGCCGAGGTCCCGCTGTCCCGACGCGACGAGCGCGATCGTCTCCCACGGCTCGCTCTCGCGGATCGGCAGGCGGAGATCGGGATGCCGTCGCCCGAGGTCCGCGACGACGGGCACCATGACGCCGCGCACGACGGTGGAGAACGCCGCGATGCGGATTTCGCCCGACAGGCGGTCGATCTCGCCGCTGCCGTGCAGATCGGCACGGACGCGTTCGAGGTCGGCGAGGATCGGCGTCGACGAGACGACGAGGCGCGTCGCCGCGTCGGTGAGGACGACGCCGCGGCCGACGCGTTCGAGCAGCGCGACGCCGGTGTCGCGCTCGAGCCGCTTGATCTGCTGCGACACGGCCGACGGCGTGTAGCCGAGCGCGGTCGCCGCCGCCGCGACGCTGCCCTCCGTCGCGATGGTGCGGAGGGAGACGACGGCGTCGAGGTCGATCATGCAGCGATGCTACCGAATCACGCATAGATATGATCGCTTGTGCTTCATGGATGCCGCGCGGTGCACTAGAGACGTGCCTCGCCGTGACAAGCTCCTCGCCGCCCTCGTCGCTTCGCTGTGGGGGTTCAACTTCGTCGTCATCGACTGGGGGATGCGCGGTATCCCGCCCCTGCTGTTCGTCGCGATCCGCTTCGCCGTCGTCGCGCTCGCCGTCGTCGTCGTGCCCCGGCCGCAGACGGGCTGGCGCGTGGTCGTCGGCGTCGGCCTGTTCATGAGCCTCGGACAGTTCGGGCTGCTGTACACCTCGATGTCGCTCGGGCTGAGCCCGGGCCTCGCCGCGCTGCTGCTGCAGGCGCAGGCCGTCTTCACGATCGTGCTGGCGGCAGCCGCGCTGCGCGAGCGACCGTCGGCGCCGCAGACCATCGGCGTCGCGCTGGGCGTCGCGGGGCTCGCGGTCGTCGCCGTCGGCCGCGGCGGCGACGCACCGGCCTTCGCCGTGTGCCTCGCGCTCGCCGCGGCGCTGTCGTGGGCGATCGGCAACGTCATCTCACGGCGGGCGGGTGTCGTGACTGGGCGGGGCCGCGGCGGCACCCTGTCGCTGACGGTCTGGTCGGCACTCGTCGTCCCTGTGCCGGCGCTCGCGCTGTCGGCCGCGTTCGAGGGTCCCGACGCGATCGCCGCGGGACTCGCGGCCCTCAGCTGGCAGGCGGGCCTGTCGACCCTGTACACGGCGGGGCTCTGCACGCTTTTCGGCTACGCCGTCTTCAACGGACTCCTCGGCCGCAACCCGTCCGCCGCGGTCGTGCCCTGGGTGCTGCTCGCCCCCGTCGTGGCGATGGCGTCGGCCGCGCTCCTGCTCGGCCAGACCCCGAGCCTCGGCGAGGTGCTCGGCGGCGCGGTGCTCGTGGCGGGTGTGCTGGTCGCCGGCATCCGTCCCCGCGCCCGTCCCGCCGCAGCGCATCGCGGCGAGGCGCTCGCGGCGGCGCGCAGAGAGGCCGCCACTAGGCTGACCGGGTGACTTTCGAGCCCACGGCAGCCCCCAGCCGTCGCACGTACAGCTTCCTCGGACCCGCCGGAACCTTCACCGAGGCCGCGCTCGCGCAGGTTCCCGAGGCTCGCGACCAGATCTGGCGACCCGTCCGCAACGTCGGCGAGGCGCTCGCCGACGTCGTCGACGGGCGATCGGATGCCGCGATGATCGCGATCGAGAACTCCGTCGACGGCGGTGTGTCGACGACCCAGGACGCCCTGGCGACGGTGCCGGGTCTGCGGATCGTCGGCGAGTACCTGGTGCCGGTCGACTTCGTCCTGGTCGCGAAGCCCGGCATCCGACTGGAGGACGTGTCGCTCATTGCGGCGCACCCGGTGGCGTACGCGCAATGCCTCAGCTGGCTGACGGCGACCCTGCCCGAGCACGCCCACCTGCCCGCCGCGAGCAACGTCGCGGCGGCGGTCTCGATCGTCGAGGGGACCAGTGACGCGGATGCCGCGATCGCCCCGCCGGGCATCCTCGGCCTCTACGACCTCGAACCGCTCGCCAAGAAGATCGGCGACAACCCGAACGCCGTGACCCGGTTCGTCCTGGTGAGCCGGACCGCCCCGCCGCCCGCGCCGACCGGTGCCGACAAGACCTCGCTCATCGTCGAGCTGCCCGAGGACCACCCGGGCGCGCTGCTGGAGCTGCTCGAGCAGTTCGCCACCCGCGGGATCAACCTGTCGCTCCTGGCCTCGCGGCCGATCGGCGACGCGCTCGGCCGGTACCGGTTCGTCATCGACGCGGACGGGCACATCGAGGACGAGCGGATGGCCGACGCCCTGCTGGGACTGCGCCGCTTCTCACCGCGCGTGCTGTACCTGGGCTCGTACCCGCGCGCGGACCGCGCGATCGTCCGGTACCCGGACCGGTACTCGGACGACATCTTCGTCGAGGCGCGCGACTGGCTGCGCGGCCTCGTGTCCGGCGAACCCGAGGCCTGAGTCCGGCGCTCACACGGACCAGTTCTCCGGACGGATCCGTGCCATGTGCGCCTCGGCGCCGAACGTCGCGGCGGCTCTCCGGAGTCACCGCCGCACACCGGCCACGACGCGCGCGACGCCTCGGTGTCAGGCGACCAGGAGTTCGAGGGTGCGGATGCGGGCGGTTGCCGCATCCATCTGCTCGTCGTCGCTCGCGGCCGCGACTGGCGAGACCATGACCTCGTCGACGCCGTGACGGGCGGCGAACTCGGCGATGCGCGAGCGGGTCTCATCGCCCGTGCCGACGAACCAGCGCGACAGCATCGCGTCGAGGATCGGGCCGGCCAGGCCGTCGGCGGCCTCGGCGGCCGCGGCCTGCTCGACGGTCTCCAGGGCGACGAGCGGCCGGTTGCTCCGCAGCCGGGCCATCATGCGCGCCTGCGGCAGCGCCGCCGCACGGGCCTGCTCGTCGGTCTCGGCGACGACGGCGTTGGCGGTGAGGAAGGTGCGGGGCTCGGCGAGCGTCTCGGACGGCGTGAACTGCCCGCGGTAGAGATCCAGGGCCCGCTCGAGACCCTCGCCCGAGAAGTGGTTGGCGAAGACGTACGGCAGGCCCATGCCGGCGGCCAGCTGCGCCGAATAGTCGCTGGATCCGAGCAGCCAGACCTCGGGGGTGGTCGTCGGCGCAGGCGTCGCGTGCACGTCGTACGTGCCGCCCGAGGTGAACCGGACGGTGGCACCGTCGCGCGAGACCAGCGAGCGGATGTCGGTGATGTGGTTCGGGAACCGTTCGACGTCACTGGTCGTCCCGGACTGCCGCAGCAACTGGGTGATGACGGGATCCGAGCCCGGCGCGCGGCCGATGCCGAGGTCGACGCGGCCCGGCGCGAGGGCCTCGAGGGCCGCGAACTGTTCGGCGACGACCAGCGGGGAGTGGTTCGGCAGCATGACGCCGCCGGAGCCGACTCGGATGCGGCTGGTCCGCGCCGCCGTCGCCGCGATGAGCACGGGCGGGGTCGTCGACGCGACGGCCGGCATGTTGTGGTGCTCGGCGAACCAGTAGCGCCGGTAGCCGAGCTCATCGGCGCGCTGCGCCACCGCGAGCGAGGCGGCGATCGCCTGGCTGCTGGTTTGGCCGGTGCGGACGGGGACGAGGTCGAGAACGGAGAGGGCCGGGGTCGCAGTGCTCATATCGCTTCACTGCAACCCCGGCCGGGGGCGACGCATTCCGCGTCGCGCGTCGGTGCGGTGCGGGGGGAGTCACCGCTCCGACGGGCTCACTTCTTCACGAGGACCGCTTTCGAGGTGCGGGTCTCGGTCTCGTACCCGCTCAGCGAGCCGGTGACCCGGACCGACAGCGTGTCGCCGCGGTCCGCGCGCGAGACGACGTAGGTGCTCGTGGTGGCACCCCGGATCGCCTTGCCGTCGTTCAGCCACTGGTAAGCGAACCGGGTGCCCTTCGTCCACGAGCCGGGCTTCGCCGACAGCTTCTTGCCGACCTTCGCCGCCCCGGTCACCTTCGGCGTGGCGGCGCTCAGCTTGCCCTTCACCACCGTGACGGTGCGCGTCGCGGTGGCGGTGTTGCCGGCGGCATCCGTCACCGAGTAGACGAGCCGGTACGCCCCGGGCTTCCGGGTGTTCACCGCACCCTGCACGGTGATGCCGGCGGTCAGATCGCCGTCGACGGCGTCGGTCGCCGTCACGCCGGCGAGAGCATCGAAGGTCGCGCCGAAGCGGACGGTCGTCGCCTTCGGTGCGGTGATCACCGGCGCGACGACGTCCTCGACCAGACCGGCCTCGCGGAAGTGCGCGGAGTGCATGCCGAAGGAGTCCTTCAGGTGCGGCATCCAGCAGTCGTCGTTGTGGCGTCCCTCGGGGTAGACCTCCCAGGTGTGCGGCACGCCCTTGCCGTCGAGCAGGGTGTGCATCGACCGTGCCGCGTCGTCGAAGCGGTACTCGTCGAACTCGCACGCGTCGAAGTAGAGGTCGAACTTCTTCAGCTGCGCGGCCGTCATGTCCCCCGCCTGCTTCAGCGGCGTGGGCAGCGACGAGCCGGAGTAGCTGAGCGACCCGATGTGCGACGCGATCGAGGAGAACATGCCGGGGTTCGACAGGCCGAGCGACCAGGCGCCGAATCCGCCCATCGAGACGCCCGACAGAGCGCGGAAGTCGCGAGAGGGCAGGGTGCGGTACTCCTTGTCGACGAGCGGGACCATCTCGGTCAGGAACATGCTGCGCCACGGGGTGCCGCCGTTCGGCTGATCGGAGTACCAGAGCGACTCGCCGTCGGGCATGATCACGATCGACTCGGCGAGGCCCTTCCTCCAGAGCCCGTCGAGGACGTCGTCGATGTCACGCGGCTCCCACTCCCGGCTTCCGCCGTTGATGCCGTGCAGGAGGTAGACGACGGGATACTCGCGATCGGGCTGGTCGAGGTAGGACGGCGGCAGGTAGGTCACGAACTCGCGCGGCTGGCCCTCGAGCTCGGAGTCGACGGTCTCGCGGAAGAAGCGCGAGCGGTTGCCCGTCTCGCGAAGGGTCTTCGCGTCGATGCGGAGGAACTCCTGCGCCGCGGGCTGGAACGTGAACGGGGCGCCGTCCTTGGTCCCGGTGATCGTGCGGTTCGTGTCGACGATGAGCCGGCCGTCGTCGCCGCGGACCACTTCGACCTCACTGTCGGTGAGCGTCAGCGTGCCCGATTCCGCGAGCCACCCCCGCACCTCGCGGGCACGGCGCTCCTTCGCGCGGCCGTCATGGAAGTAGGTCTTGTCGAGCGTCGCGAGGTAGGCGGCGGCGTCGCCGGCGGCGAGGGCGGCGCGCTGGCGGTCCAGGACCTTCGCCACAGCCGCGGCCTGCGACGCCGACGCGCGCTCACCGGTGATGCCGTGGACGTTCGCGCGGACCGCGTCCTTCGAGAAGATGCCGACGGGGCCCTCGTACCAGCCGCCCCCGCCGTTCATGTCGTAGAGCCGGACGGCGAGGGTGTTCTCGCCGCCGAAGTTCGGCGCGTCCGCGGGGACCGGGTACAGGCGCTGCTCGAACCACTGGCTGCTGGCAGCGGGCGGCATGGTGCCCGATCCGCCGATGCGCGTGCCGTTCAGGAACGCCTCGTCGACGTCGTCGAGGAAGCCGAGGGAGGCGACGAGATTCGTGCCCTCCGCTTCGGCCGGGAGGGTGAAGTCGAGGCGGTACCACCCGAACCCGTCGTAGTCGGCGAACGGGGTGCCGTCGCCGGGGACCGCGATGTCCTGCCACGCCGAGTCGTCGAACGCGGGGGAGGCGTAGGACGGGTCATCGCCCGTCGTGAACTTCCAGGTGCCCTCGAGGTCGAGGGAGACGGACGTCGCGGTCGCGGCGGCCGTGGACGTCGCGGCGGGTGCGGCTGTCGCTGCAGGGACGATGGCGAGGGATGCGGCGACGACTGCGATCGCGGTCGCGACGGCGGTGAGGCGCCGCCTTGGGACGTGGGAGGTCACGGTTCCTACTTCCTTGTCGGAGACGGGCGACGATGCCCGCTGTGCACGTTCACGGAGCGAACCAAGGCTCGCTGTGAACGTGCACAAGGGTGACACCGAGCGTCAGGGGTGTCAATGGTCGACCGGCGTCGTGCGCAAACGTGCACGCGCGCCACGTCGCGTGCCGTCGGATCAGGCGGAGTCGCGCCAGACCACGGGGCAGGCGAGCACCGTCCCGCCGGTCTCGGGGTCCTCGCCGCGCAGCTGGCGGAGCACCGACTCGGCCGCGGCGCGACCCAGTTCGCCGGCGGGCTGGTGGACGGTCGACAATGGGGGATCGCAGCGAAGCGCCCATGAGCTGTCGTCGAAGCCCACCACCCCGACATCGCCCGGGACGCTGCGACCCGCAGCCTGCAGCACGTCCATGGCGCCGGCGGCGACTGCGTCGCTCGAGGCGAAGACGCCGTCGATGTCCGGTGCGCGCTCGAGGAGGGCACGCATCCCCGCCTGTCCGTCCGAATAGGAGTACAGCGGCACGGACTCGATCAGGCTGGGGTCGAACCGCGAGCCGAGCGCGTCGACGAAGCCCGCAAGTCGGTCCGAGCCGGAGTCGCGGTCGAGCGCGGACGCGATCATGCCGATGCGGCGGCGGCCCGTGGCCGCGAGGCGCGTGGTGATCTCCCGCGCCGCACCGCGGTTGTCGATGGCGACGTACGCCGCATCCCCGATGTCGCGGGGGTGGCCGACGAACGCGGCGGGCAGCCCCAGCTCGGCGACGGCGCGCGTGATCGGGTCTCCGACACGGGCCGAGACGATGATCACCCCGTCGATGAGCCCGCCGCTGAGGTAGCGCGCGAGGCGCTCGATGTCGCGGGTGGTGTCGGCGATCATGAACGACAACTGGTAGTCGGCCTCGGAGAGGGCGGCGTTCGCGCCGAGCAGGATCGAGCCGATGTTCGGGTCCTCCACGAACAGGGAATGCGGCTCGTGGACGATCAGGCCGATGGCCTGCGAGCTCTGCATCACGAGGCTGCGCGCGGCGCGGTTAGGGACGAACCCCACCTTCTGGATGGCCGCTTCGATCGCCACGCGTGCGTCGTCGGAGACATAGGGCTGTCCGTTGAGCACCCGGCTCACCGTGCCGCGGGACACCCCCCGCCTCGGTCGCGACGTCCTTCACGGTGGCGCGGCGTCGGCGCCCGTTCGTCTCCACGCGACCAGTGCTCACGCAGTCATCGTATGTGCACGCACACATGCGGCGTCGCACCGCCGATCGCGGCGCTGCGGTGGCGGCGGACCGCGATCGCCCGGCTCACCTGGGCAGAAGCGGGTCGTGTTGACACCGGTGCGAGGGCATGTCTACTCTGTACACGTTCACAGAGCCTCAACGCGGAGGAACACCGCTCGGACCTGTGCACGTTCACAGGATCCAGAGGAGAACATGTCGGCCCCCGCCCGCCCCTTCGAGCACGACGGCATCGCGTTCGGTTGCGACTACAACCCCGAACAGTGGACGCCTGACGTGTGGGACGAGGACATCGCGCTCATGCGCGAGGCCGGCGTCGACCTGGTCGCGATCAACATCTTCGGATGGGCGCACATCGAGCCGCGCGCGGGCGAGTACGACTTCGCCCGTCTCGACGACATCATCGGCCGGCTGCACACCGCCGACATCCGGATCAACCTCGGCACCGGCACCGCGTCGACCCCGGCCTGGCTGACCACGGCGCACCCCGAGATCCTGCCCGTCGTCGAGGACGGCACCCGCCGCTACCCGGGCGGGCGGCAGGCGTGGTGCCCGAGCTCGCCGCGCTACCGGGCAGCCGCCGTCCGGCTCGTCGACGCCGTCGCAGCGCGCTACGGCTCGCACCCCGCGGTCGCGCTGTGGCACGTCTCGAACGAATTGGGATGCCACAACGCACTGTGCCACTGCGATGAGAGCGCCGGCGCCTTCCGCGAGTGGCTGCGCGCCCGCTACGGCAGCGTCGCAGAGGTCAACCGGGCGTGGGGCACGGCGTTCTGGAGCCAGACCTACTACGAGTGGGACGAGATCCTCACCCCGCGCGCGACGCTCTCGAGCCGCAATCCGGGGCAGCTCCTCGACTTCCACCGCTTCAGCAGCGACGCGCTCCTGGCGCACTACCGCGCCGAAGCCGAGGCGATCCGTCGCCACAGCGAGATCCCGGTGACGACGAACTTCATGGTCACGGCGCACATCGAGAACCTCGACTACTGGTCGTGGGCGGGCGACATGGACGTCATCGCCAACGATCACTACCTCGACCACCGACTCGGCGACCCGCGGTCCGAGCTCGCCTTCGCAGCCGACCTCTCCCGGGGCCTCGGCGGGGGTGCGCCGTGGATCCTCATGGAGCACTCCACCGGTGCGGTCAACTGGCAGCCCTTGAACAAGGCGAAGGCCGCCGGCGAGATGATCCGCAACTCGCTGACCCACGTCGCCCGCGGCGCCGACGGCGTCTGTTTCTTCCAGTGGCGCGCGTCCGTGCAGGGGAGCGAGAAGTTCCACTCGGCGATGCTCCCGCACGCCGGCACGGACTCCGCGGTGTGGCGCGAGGTCGTCGACCTCGGCGGCATCGTCGACCGTATCGGCGAGGTCGCCGGCTCGCGCGTCGAGACCGACGTCGCCCTCCTCTTCTCCTGGGAATCGTGGTGGGCGACGCAGAGCGAGACCCGCCCCAGCCAGGCCTTCGGCTACCTCGACCAGGTGCACGCCGCATACGGCGCCATCCACGCGAACGGCCTCACGGCCGATGTCGTGGCGCCCGGCGCCGACCTCTCCGGCTACCGGTTCGTCGTCGTTCCCGGCCTGCACCTGATGCGCGAGTCCGACGCCGTCGTCCTCACGGACTGGATCGCCGCTGGGGGCAGTGCGCTCGTCACGTTCTCGACGGCGATCGTCGACGAGAACGACCGCGTCTACACCGGTGGATACTCCGGCCCCCTGCGAGAGGCCCTGGGGCTGCACATCGAGGAGTTCGCCCCCGTCGCGCCCGACGCGATCCTTTCGCTCTCCGACGGGACGACCGCGACACTGTGGTCCGAGCGGTCCCGCGCGACGACGGCCGAGGTCGAGGCATCCTTCACCGACGGTCCCGCCGAGGGGATGCCGGCGCTCACCCGCAACGCGTGGGGGGAGGGGACGGCTCGCTACCTTGCGACGGTTCCCAGCCGCGCGGCCTACCGTGACCTCATCGCCCGACTCGCCGATGAGGCGGGCGTGGCGCCGGCGGCCGAGGTCGACGGAGGCGCCGGAGACCTGGAGGTCGTCCGCCGCCGCGGTGCCGACGCCTCGTATCTCTTCGTGATCAACCACGGCGAGACCGATGTCCACGTCGCCGCGAGCGGCACGGACCTCGTCACCGGCACGCCCGTCGCCGGTCGCGCCACCGTTCCCGCGGGTGCGGTGCGCATCATCAGAGAGGAGGCGGCCGCATGACCGCCACGGAAGTGCTCGTGACGCGCTCGTCGGGCAAGCCTGCGCGCGCGAAGCGGATCCCGCGGGCCAAGACCCCGCACAAGGGGGCGATCGCGGTCTTCACCGGACCGTTCGGCATCCTCTTCCTGCTGTTCTACCTGCTGCCCATCGGGTACGCGGTCTGGCAGTCGCTGCTCGTCGTCCAGCGCGACGGTCTCTACGGCGAGCCGACGCAGGTCTTCGGCGGGCTGACGCAGTACATCCAGGTGTTCCAGGACGCGCCGTTCTGGGAGTCGGTCGGCCGTGTGCTGCTCTTCGGCGTCGTGCAGGTGCCGATCATGCTGGGTCTCGCGCTGCTGTTCGCTCTGCTGCTGGACTCCCCGGCGCTGAAGGGCAAGCGCTTCTTCCGCCTCGCGTTCTTCGCGCCCTACGCCGTCCCCGGTGTCATCGCGGCGATCATGTGGGGGTTCCTCTACTCGCCGAACCTGTCGCCGTTCACCGACGTCACCCGCGCGGTCGACTTTCTCTCGCCGGAGATGGTGCTCTGGTCGATCGCGAACGTCGTGACCTGGGTGTTCGTCGGCTACAACATGCTGATCATCTACTCGGCGCTGCTGGCGATCCCCTCGGAGATCTACGAGGCCGCCCGCCTCGACGGCGCGGGCCAGTTCCGCATCGCTTGGTCGATCAAGATCCCGATGGTCGCCCCGGCGATCATCCTCACCGCGGTGTTCTCGATCATCGGCACGCTGCAGCTGCTCGCCGAGCCGCAGGTGTTCCGATCCTTCAGCTCGGCCGTCTCGTCGACCTACACGCCGAACATGACGATCTACGCGACGAGCGCCGTCCCCAACCCGTACCTCGCTGCGGCCTTCTCGGTGGTGCTGGCCCTCGCCACCTGCGTCCTGTCGTTCGCGTTCTTGAAGCTCACCCAGCGGAAGGCCGAGCAATGAGCCTCCTCACCCGTACGAACGGCGCCCTGGCGACCGACCTGCCGAAGACCCGGGGACCGCGCGAGAGCATCCTCTCCCGCACCGCGGCCCTGCTCATCATGGGCGTCTTCACGCTCTACTTCCTCGTGCCGATCTGGTGGCTGTTCATCGCCTCCACGAAGGACCGCGGCCAGCTGCTGACCACCAACGCCCTGTGGTTCGCCGACTGGAACCTGTTCGCCAACATCGGCGATCTTGTCTCCTACAACGACGGCATCTACTTCCGCTGGCTGCTGAACAGCCTCGGGTACGCCGGACTCGGCGCCCTGCTGGCCACGCTGTTCGCCGGTATGGCCGGATACGCGCTGGGCAAGTACAACTTCCGGGGTCGCGAGGCCTTCTTCAACATCGTCCTCGGCGGCGTCCTCGTGCCGGCGACCGCGCTCGCCCTGCCGCTGTTCCTCCTGTTCAGCCAGGTGAACCTCACGAACACCTTCTGGGCGGTGCTCCTCCCGAGCATCGTCAGCCCCTTCGGTGTGTACCTCGCCCGCATCTACGCATCGTCGTCGGTGCCGGACGAGCTCATCGAAGCGGCGCGACTCGACGGTTCGGGTGAGGTCCGCACCTTCTTCACGGTGTCGTCGCGGCTCATGGCGCCGGCGCTCGTGACGGTGTTCCTCTTCCAGTTCGTCTCCATCTGGAACAACTTCTTCCTGCCGCTGATCATGCTGCGCAGCCAGGAGCTGTTCCCGGTCACCTACGGCCTCTACACGTGGAACACGCAGCTCAACCAGATCCCCGAGCTGCGCACCTACGTCCTGGTCGGCGCGTTCCTGTCGATCGTGCCGCTCATCGTCGCCTTCCTCTTGCTTCAGCGCTTCTGGCGAGGCGGACTCGGCACCGGGTCCGTGAAGTGAGTTCCCGCCGCGGGCGCACCCCGCGGCATCCCCTGCAACACCCGTCATCCGCACCACCCGTACCTGTCACACCCCGATCAACGATCAGATTGGAAATCCCATGCAGCACACCAAGAAGGCAGTCGTCACCGGCGTCGCTCTGCTGACCGCGTTCACCCTCGCCGGGTGCGCCGGCGGCAGCGGCAACGGAGGCTCCGAGGGCGGCGCCGCCGACCCGGCCGCCTGCGCGCCCTCGGACGGCGACGTCACGCTCGACTTCACCTCGTGGATCCCCGGCATCGAGGACGTCGTCGCGATGTGGAACGAGGAGAACCCCGACATCCAGGTACAGGTGCAGACCGGCCCCAACGGCAACTCGGGCACCTACTCCAGCTTCTTCAGCCAGCTCGAGGCCGGCAACGCCCCCGACCTCGGCCAGATCGAATACGACGCGCTGTCGAGCTTCCGCGTGCAGGACGGTCTCGAGGACCTGTCGGCGTGCGAGGAGGTCGTCGCCGCCGAGGACCAGTTCATCCCGTGGACGTGGGGGCAGGTCACGCTCGGCTCCGAGGGTGTCTACGGCATCCCGCAGGACTCGGGCCCCATGGCGCTGTTCTACCGCTCCGACCTGTTCGAGCAGAACGGCATCGACGTCCCCACCACGTGGGAGGAGTACAAGGAGGCCGCTCAGCAGGTGCGCGACGCCGGCGGGTACATCACCAACTTCTCCACCGCCGACATCAACCAGTTCGCCGGGTTCGTCTGGCAGACCGGTGGCGACTGGTTCTCCAACGACGGTGAGGCCTGGACGGTGAACCTGGCCGGCGACGAGTCCAAGACGGTCGCCGACTACTGGCAGGAGCTCATCGACGAGGACCTCGTCTCCACCTACCCGGCCTGGACCGAGGAGTGGAACAACGCCTACAACTCGGGCGAGGTCTGGACCTGGAACTCGGCCGTGTGGGGTGCGAACTCCATCTCGTCCGGTGCTCCCGACACCGCCGGCAAGTGGTCGGTCGCGCCGTCGCCGCAGTGGTCCGCGGGCGAGCAGGCCGCCGGCAACTGGGGCGGATCGTCGATCGCCGTCTTCAAGGGCAGCGAGCACCCGTACGAGGCGGCGAAGTTCGCCCTGTGGCTGAACACGTCCGACGAGGCGCTCACCGCGCTGAACGAGTCGGCGAACATCTACCCCGCCACCACCGAGGGCCTGACGCTGCCCTCGCTGCAGGAGGGTGTGGAGTTCTACGGCGGCCAGAAGATCTACGACGTGTTCGCCGAGGCGGCGTCCCAGGTCAACCCCGACTTCGTGTGGGGCCCGACCATGACGCAGACCTACGCCGACGTCTCGGACGGCTTCCAGAAGGCCGCCACCGGCCAGGGGACCCTCACCGAGGCGCTCGAGGCCGCGCAGACCAAGACGGTCTCCGCACTCGAGGCGCAGTCGATCCCCGTCGCCGAGTGACCACTCGCTGACACCGCCACCCGCGCCGCGGGGCGGGCCCTCGGGCTCCGTCCCGCGGCGCGGTCGTTCGCGCGGTCAGCGGCGTGAGGCCTGCTTGACCTTCTCGTACGCGGCGAGGGCGTCCTGGCGTGTCGCCTTGAGGTCGACCATCGGCGTCGGCGGCTGACCGTCGGCATCCCGGTACTCCGGCGCCCAGCGCCCGATGTACTCGCGGCCCTTGTCGAACTTGTCGGCCTGCAGCTCGGGGTTGAAGACGCGGAAGTACGGCGCCGCGTCGGCGCCCGACCCGGCGACCCACTGCCAGTTGAACGTGTTGCTCGCCCCGTCGGCGTCGACGAGGCAGTCCCAGAACCACTCCTCGCCCCGCCGCCAGTCGATGAGCAGGTTCTTGATGAGGAAGGATGCCGTGACCATCCGCACCCGGTTGTGCATGTAGCCGGTCTCCCAGAGCTCCCGCATCCCGGCGTCGACGATGGCGAACCCCGTCCGGCCCTGCTGCCACGCCTCGAGCGCCGCCGGCCGCAGGCGCGGCCAGGGGAACGCGTCGAACTCCGGACGGAGGTTCTTCGTCGCGAGGTCGGGGAAGTGGTACAGCGTGTGCCACGCGAACTCGCGCCATCCGATCTCGGACAGAAAGCCCGATGCGCCGGGGGTGTCGACCGCTGCGTGCCAGACGATGTGCGGGCTCAGCTCCCCCCACCGCAGACGGGGTGACAGCTGCGAGGTGGCGCCCGCAGCCGGGTGGTTGCGGGCCCGGTCGTAGTGACCGAGGTCCTCGTCGAGGAACTCGCGCAGGCGGCGTTTGGCGGCGGGCTCGCCGGGCTCCCACGTCTCGCGCAGGCCGCCCGCCCAGTCGGGCGCCGTCGGGAGCAGCTCCCAGTCCTCGAGGCGATCCGAGGCCGGGGCCCGGCCCGGACCCGCGATCTCGCGCGGCTCCGGCAGTGGAGCACGCGGCGAGGGGAGCGCGAGGCAGGCCCGCCAGAAGGGGCTGTAGACCGAGAAGTGCGATCCGGAGCCGGTCTTCACCGTCCACGGCTCGAACAACAGGGATGCCGCGAACGACGCGACCTCGACGCCGCCGTCGCTCAGCCCCTCCTTGAGCTCGGTGTCGATGTCGCGCTCGGGCCCGCCGTACCGGCGGTTCCAGAAGACTGCGCCGGCACCGGCATCCGTCACCGCCTCGCGGACGACCGACGCGGCCTTCCCGCGGCGCAGGACGAGGCGGCTCCCGCGCTCCTCGAGGCGATCCGCGAGCGAGGCGAGCGAGTGGTGCAGCCACCACTTCGCCGCGCCGCCGAGGGGTCGGATGCCGGGCGACTCCTCGTCGAGCACGTACAGCCCGATGACGGGCTCGCCGCGGTCGAGGGCGGCCCGCAGCGCGGGGTTGTCGGCGAGGCGGAGATCGTCGCGGAACCAGACGATCGAGGGGGACGTCATGTCGACATCCTGACGACGGTCGCCGCGGGGCGCCGCCCCTTGACGCCGGGGCGCTCGGGGGTCAGACCCCCGAGATGCTGTGGCCGCGGGGGATGGCGAGCGTCAGCCCGCCGGCCACCACGCGCACGGCGATGCGGGTCGCCTCGCCGAACTCGTCGCCGTCGAGCTGGACGGGGTGTGCCTCCTGCGCCGCGAGGTCGATGCCGGCGCCGCGCGAGTACCGCACCGAGTTGTCGGCGGTGCGCAGCGACAGGATGCGGCGGCCCGCCCGGAACTTGCGGAGCACGCTGTTGTCCCACGCCAGCCGGCGCCAGACGAGCAGCCAGCCGAGGGCGCTGCGCGGCTGCAGGATGGCGACGTCGAGCTCTCCGTCGGTGATGGATGCCTCGGGGATGAGTTCGAGGCCGGCCTGCAGCGACCCGCAGTTGGCGAACAGCACGCTCTGCACGTCGGCTCGGTGCATGCGGTGCTTCGGCACCTGGTAGACGACGGGGAAGGGCTTGGCCTGCGCGATGCTGCGCGCGGCACCGTCGACGTAGGCGACCCAGCCGACCTTCTTCTTCAGGTCACTGCTCGTGTTGGCGATCATGGCGGCATCCAGCCCCATGCCGCCCATCACGACGAAGGCGTGCTCGTCGGTCTCGCCGGTCGGACGCCGCAGGCTCGCGAGGCCGACATCGATCGCGACCGTGTCGCCGTCGAAGGTCGCCGCGATCATCGCCGCCGGGTCGTCGAGGGGCAGGCGCAGGTTGCGCGCGAGCAGGTTGCCGGTGCCGCTCGGCACGATCGTCAGCGGGACGTCCTTGCCCGTCATCGCCTCGCTGACGGCGCGGACCGTGCCGTCGCCCCCGGCGACCAGGACCGCGTCGACACCTTCCGACAGGGCCTGACGGGTCACGTCGTCGCCGAGGTCGTCGACCGTCGTCTCGTAGAAGAGGGGCTCCGACCAGCCGGCATCCTTCGCCGCGGCCGCCACCTGCTCGCGGAGGGCGTCGCCGTCGACCTTCGTCGGGTTGTAGATCAGCGCGGACTTCGGGCTCGGCCGTCCCTCGACGTCCGGCATCGGCTCCGTCGAGCCGCTCTCATCGACGCGGCGGGCCTCGCCGCTCTCGGCGTCGGCCGTGTCGGGCGCGACGTCCTCCGGCTGGCGGATGGCATCCTCGGATGCCTGGTCCTGCGCGTCGTCGGAGTCGTGCGTCGTGCGGGGGTCGGTCGCCATTGGTCCAGCGTATTGCGCGCCCGCGCGGGCGCCGCGCCCCTTGCGCCCGCGGCCGCGCGGCGTCACTGTTCCGGACCCGCGGCACCGGGGAGGCCCCGGACTAGACTCGACGAGTGATCGATCTGGCCCTCCTCCGTGACGACCCCGCCCTCGTGAAGCGCTCGCAGGAAGCCCGCGGCGAGTCGCCCGACACCGTCGACGAGGCCCTCGCCGCCGACCGCGAGCGACGGAGCGCGATCACCGCCTTCGAAGAGCTCCGCGCTGCGCAGAACGCGCACGGCAAGCGCGTCGCTCAGGCGCCGAAGGACGAGAAGGCCGCGCTCGTCGCCGAGGCGAAGGAGCTGAGCGAGCGCGTCAAGACGGCCCAGCAAGCCGTCTCGCTCGCCGAAGAAGAGGCATCCGCCGCGCTCGCGCGCATCGAGAACATCGTCATCGACGGCGTTCCCGCCGGGGGAGAGGACGACTTCGTCACCCTGCGCACGCACGGCGAGCCTGCGACGTTCGACTTCGAGCCCCGTGACCACCTGGCCCTCGGCGAGAAGCTCGGCGCCATCGACATGGAGCGCGGCGCGAAGGTCTCGGGTGCCCGGTTCAGCTTCCTCACCGGGATCGGCGCCCGCCTCGAGCTCGCCCTCATGAACCTCGGCATGGCGCGTGCCCTCGACGCCGGCTTCACCCCGATGATCCCGCCCACCCTGGTGCGGGCCGAGGTCATGCGCGGCACCGGCTTCCTCGGGCAGCACGCCGACGAGGTCTACCACCTGGACGACGACGACCTGTACCTCGTCGGCACCAGCGAGGTGCCACTCGCCGGGTACCACATGGACGAGATCCTCGACCTCGAGGCGGGAGCCAAGCGCTACGCCGGCTGGTCCACCTGCTACCGGCGCGAGGCGGGGTCGTACGGCAAGGACACCCGCGGCATCATCCGTCTGCATCAGTTCAACAAGCTCGAGATGTTCGTGTACACGGCGCCGGCCGATGCCGAGGCCGAGCACCTGCGCCTCGTCGAGATGCAGGAGCGGATGCTGCAGGATCTGGGACTCGCGTACCGCGTCATCGACGTCGCGGCCGGTGACCTCGGCTCGTCCGCCGCCCGTAAGTACGACGTGGAGGCGTGGGTGCCCACGCAGGGCGCGTACCGCGAGCTCACCTCGACGTCGAACTGCACGACGTACCAGGCCCGCCGGCTCGACATCCGGTACCGGCCGGAGGGCGGCCGCACGGCCCCCGTCGCCACCCTGAACGGCACGCTGGCGACGACCCGCTGGATCGTCGCACTCCTCGAGACCCACCAGCGCGAGGACGGCTCCGTCGTGATCCCCGAGGTGCTGCGCCCGTACCTGGGCGGCCTCGAGGTCGCGGAGCCCGTCGCGTGACGCCCGAGAGCGCCCCCGCCACCGGCAGCATCGAGGCGGTCTCGGCCGATGAGGCCGCGGACGTCGTCGAGGAGATCGTCGAGGATGCCGCAGCCGCCCCCCGTGAGCGGCTGCTCATCGCGCTCGACATCGACGGCACGATCCTCCTCGAGGACGAAACGTACAGTCCCGGCGTCGTCGACGCGGTCGCCGAGGCGCAGCGACTCGGGCACGAGGTGATGCTCGCGACCGGGCGCTCGTGGGAGGGCACCCGCCACATCCTCGAGCACCTCGCCATCACGCCCGAGTACGTCGTCTGCTCCAACGGCGCCGTGATCCTCAAGCGGGTCGGCGCCGCCGACGCCGGTGCGTCCTACGAGCGCTTCCACACCGAGCAGTTCGACGCGACCGAGGTGCTGCAGCTGCTGCGCGACCACCTCCCCTCGGCCCGGTACATGGTCGAGCTGCCCGACGGGCGACGGCTGTATACCGACCACATGGACGAGTGGAACGTCTCGCGCGCCGACCGGGTGCCCTTCGAGCAGCTCTCCGCCCAGCCCGTCTCCCGCGTCGTCGTGGTCTCGGAGGACGACACCGACGAGGACTTCGTCGACCTGGTCTCGCGGATCGGCCTCAACGAGGTGTCGTACGCGGTCGGCTGGTCGGCGTGGCTCGACATCGCCCCGCAGGGCGTCGACAAGGCCACCGGGCTCGAGCTGGTCCGCGACTGGCTCGGGATCGACGCGGCACGGGTGGTCGTCATCGGCGACGGCCGCAACGACATCGGCATGTTCCGGTGGGCGCGGGCCAACGGCGGCCGGGCGATCGCCATGGGCCAGGGCCCCGACGAGGTGAGGTCCGAGGCGTCGGAGCTGACGGCATCCGTCACCGAGGGCGGCGTGACCGCGGTGCTGAAGGCCCTCTGACCCGGGTTTTCAGGCGTCCCACAGGCGTCGCCGCGAGAATGGTGTGGTTCTGGGGTCGGCTAGACTCGGCCTTCGACCGCCGCCGATGGGCGAGGTCGGGAGGGTTGTCCGAGCGGCCGAAGGATCCGGTCTTGAAAACCGGTGGGCAGCAATGTCCCGTGGGTTCGAATCCCACACCCTCCGCAGTGTCCGAAAGGTGAGCCGTGAGCGCAAGGTCCGACGCGAAGGCGACGAAGTACCGCCGTCAGCCCGTCGCCCGTCACGGGGCGCTGAGCTCGCCCAGCCCGATCCGTCAGGTGCTGACGATCCTCGGCGCGATGCTCGCGGTCGTCGTCGTGAGCGCCACCGCGATCGGCGGCTTCTACGTCTGGGATGCCGCGCGCACCCTCGACGAGAGCGGCGTCTCCATCGGCGACGACGGCACGCTCCCCCCGCACATCGGTGAGATCGAGGGTGGCGTGAACATGCTCGTCGTCGGCACCGACTCGTGCGAGGGGCAGGACCTCAAGCTCTTCCCGCGCTGCGCCCACGACGACGGCGGCGAGCGCAACGACGTCACCATGCTCGTGCACATCAGTGATGAACCGCGCCGCGTGACGGTCGTCTCGTTCCCGCGCGACATGATCGTGCCGATCCCGTCGTGCGAGAACCCGGATGGCGGCTCGTACCCTGCGATGAGCGCGCAGATGATCAACGTGTCGTACAGCTACGGCGGCCTCGGCTGCTCCGTCGCCACCGTCGAAGAGCTCACCGGCATCGACATCCAGTTCGCCGCCGCGATCCGCTGGACCGGCGTGATCAACATGTCCGATGCGATCGGCGGTGTCGACGTCTGTGTCAGCTCCGACATCTCCGACCGCCACACCGGCCTCAACCTCACCGCGGGCAACCACAACCTCGTGGGTGCGCAGGCGCTGCAGTTCCTCCGCATCCGCCACGGCATCGGCGACGGGTCCGACCTCGGCCGCATCTCCAATCAGCAGCAGTTCATGAGCTCGATGGTGCGCAAGCTGCAGTCCGGCGAGGTCCTCTCGAACTATCCGACGCTGCTGAACCTGGCGAACACCGCGATCCGACAGGTCAATGAGAAGCAGCTCGTCCTGAGCGAGTCCCTCACGAGCCCGCAGCGAATGGCGCAGATCGCCATGGCCGTGGCCGACGTGCCGTACGAAGACATCGTCTTCGTCCAGTACCCGACCGTGTACGCCCCCGGCGGCGGGCGTGTGCTGCCTGTCACCTCGGCGGCCGACGTGCTGTTCACGGCGCTGCAGGAGAACAAGCCCGTCCGTGTCACCGGCAACCCCAGCGGCGGCAATGGTGTCGAGGTCATCGGCGAGGCAGAGGACGGTGCCGAGAAGCCCACTCCGACGCCGACGGCGACCGCGGATGCCGGAGCCACCCCCGACGCGGAGCCTTCGCCGGCTCCGACGGGTGAGGCGGTGGACCTGCCGACCGAGATCACCGGGCAGTCCGCGAACCAGGTCACCTGCACCGTCGCGGAGCAGTGATCCGCGGTTCGGACAGCCCGCGTCATGCGGTTATGATTGCACGGTGCGTCCGCGCCACTTGTGGTCGGATGCCTGGAGACGTCGCATAGTCAGGCCTAGTGCACCACCCTGCTAAGGTGGAGTCCCCTCACGGGGACCGAGGGTTCAAATCCCTCCGTCTCCGCCAGAAAAGCCCTGGGTTCCCGGGGCTTTTCACGTTCCGGTCAGTCCCCGCCGGCGGACGGCTCCGGCACGATCCGGAGCCCGCCGGGGGAGTTCGCGGTGCTCATCAGGTCCTCGATCCAGGCCTGGTTGATGGGTCCCGCCGGACGGGACTCGAAGCGGATGTCCCAACTGGTGGACAGGCCGACCCACCGCGACACCCGACCGCTGCCGAGGCTGGGGTCGACGGTCCAGGTCAGGATGAACGGTTCGTGGCGGCGCAGCTTCGTGACCATGACGATCTCGAGGTGCGCGAGGACGCGGTCGTCGAGCGCGACGACCTCGTTGCCGAATGCGAGACGACCCACGGGGTCCCGTCCTTCCGTGCCGCGATCGAGGGACGGTGCTGACTCGCGGCTTCGGCAGCACCGCCGGCCCTAGGCGCGGGGCAGGGGTTCGGAGTGCGCCGCGGCTTTGCGTTCGAGGAACTCGCAGAGGTCGGCGGCGACGGCCAGCTCCGCGATGAGTCCGCGGGTCTGTTCCGGCGTCAGGGCCGTCTCATCTGGTTGCGGTTCGAAGATCACCCGCCAGCGTCCGCCGCGCTCCTCGGGCGGCCGGAGGTACACCGTCGTCGTCGCGTGATGGAGCGGGACGACGATCAGGCCGCCGTCCTCCCCGTGCGAACTGTCCTGGATGGCGACCTTGATGAGGTCGCCTGTCCCGGTCGTGTGGAAGAACTCGGCGAGCCACCCCTGGAGGGTGCCATGGCTGCGGAACGACATCATGACGACGACCGTCCCGGTCGCCGTGTCCGCTGCTGCGGCGCGCAGTGCATGGCGCTAGCTTACGGTGTAAGCAGGGTCAAGAAATCCGCTGGTGTCCCACGGATCGTACGAAAGGGGGGAGGATCGACGTGGAGGCTCCACATGAGCAGACAGACCGATCTTTCGTCACCACCGAAGCTCAGCCGAGATGTGATCATCCAGGCGGCGTTGCAGCTCGTCGACGGTTCGGGTCCGCCGGGGCTCTCGATGCGCACGCTCGGCCAGCGTCTGGGCGTTGAGGCGATGTCGCTCTATCGCCACGTGCACGGCAAAGAGGATCTTCTCGAGGGTGTCGTCGATTCGCTCATGACCGACCTCACGGCGACCATGCGACGGGAGTCGTCGGAGCACTGGCAGACGTTCCTGCAGAACGTCGCCCACTCCGTGCGGGACATCGCCGTCGAGCACCCCCAGGCCTTCCCGCTGGTCGCCACCCGGCATCCCGCCGCGCCGTGGCTGCGTCCACCGCTGCGGAGCATCGAGGTCGTCGACATCTTCCTCCGCGTGCTCATCTCGCACGGCTTCACCGACCTGCAGGCCGTCCGCGCCTATCGCGCGTTCAGCAGCTTCCTGCTCGGGCAACTGCTGCTCGAGGCGAGCGTCCGCGGCGCGTCGTTCGGCCCTGCGGAGGAGCCGATCGACGAGGGCGACGCCACGGTGCCCAACACCGACGGCAGCGAGACGCTCGACGACACCCCCGAGGTCCGGCGCCTGCGCCCCCTCCTCAGCGAGGATCACAGCAAGGAGGAGTTCGAGATCGCACTCGAGCTCCTGCTCGACCGCCTGGACCGAGACGTCTCCCAGTGAGTGCATGAGGGACCTGCTCCGCATCGGCTCGTGGTGGGTCCGCGACTACCTGTACGCGCTCGTGTGGCAGGTCCGAGCCGCGGTCGACCGCACCGATCCGAGCTCCTTCCGGCGGGGTGACCTGACACCGATCGTGATGCTGCCCGGCGTCTACGAGACCTGGAGGTTCCTGCAGCCCCTCATCGCCGCGGTGCACGGCCGTGGGCACCCCGTGCATGTCCTCCCCGTGCTGAGACGGAACCTCCGCCCGGTGGACGAGGCGGCGCAGGAGGTTATCCGGTACCTCGACGACAACGACCTGCGCGGATGCGTCATCCTCGCCCACAGCAAGGGCGGACTGGTCGGCAAACGAGCCATGCTGCTCGACGCCGGTGCAGGCAGGATCGAGCGGATGCTGGCGGTCGCCACGCCGTTCGGGGGATCACGCTACGGGCGCCTGATGGTCGTGCCGTCGCTGCGGGCATTCTCACCGGGCAACTCGACCATCCGTGCGCTGACGGCGGAGGTCGAGGTGAACGCGCGGATCGTGTCGGTCTACGGACGGTTCGATCCGCACATCCCGGAGGGCAGCGAGCTCGCCGGCGCCGCGCGCAACGTGCAGCTCGACACCGGCGGTCATTTCCGCATCCTCGCGGACCCGCGCGTGATCGGAGAGCTTGCCGCGCTCGCCGAGTGAGGTGCAGGAAATCCTGGCGCCCCTGCATCCACCGATGGCCTCGAGACGGAATACCCAGTAGCGCCCGACAAGCGCCGGGCCGTTCTCCCCATCGAAGGAGCTGGACATGAACAAGAAGATCGCAGTGGCCGTCGCTACGCTGGTCGCTGGTGCGATGGCCTTCACCGCGTCGCCGGCCTCGGCCCATCAGCAGGCGAAGCCGCAGGGCACGATCGTCGACGTCGCGGTCGCGGCGTCCGGAGGCGGAACGCCCGACAGCAACGGATCGGACTACGACCTGCTGGTGCAGGCCGTGCTGGCGACGGGCCTCGACGCGACGCTCGGCGACCCGTCGTCGACGTTCACCGTCTTCGCCCCGAACGACCGCGCGTTCCTCCGCCTGGTGACCGACCTCACCGGCAGCGCGCCGGCCTCCGAGGCGGCTGCGCTCGATGCGATCACGTCGACGTTCTCGACGGAGCAGATCAGCGACATCCTGCTGTACCACGTGGTGGCGGGCAAGAAGCTCTCACCGATCACGGTCATCCTCTCGCGGTCGCTCGAGATGGCGAACGGGGGGACGGTCGAGCCGCGCGGCATCGTGCTGCGTGACGAGACCCCCGCGTTGAAGAACCCCAAGCTGGTGCTGCGCGCCATCAACATCCAGGCGTCCAACGGCGTTATCCACACGATCGACCGCGTGCTCGTCCCGGCATCCTGAACGACGACGTCAGGGCCCCCGCCCCGTGTCGGGCGGGGGCTCGTCGGTCGGCGATAGAGTCGGGAGCCGCCGGACGCCTGCCGGCTCGACGGAGGAGGGTGCATGGCCGAGGGACAGTCGATCCCGGGCAAGCGCCCCACGATGATCGAGGTCGCGCGCCTGGCCGGCGTCTCGCATCAGACGGTCTCGCGTTTCCTGCGCCACGAGGGCGGTCTGCGCCCCGAGACGGTCGTCCGCATCGAGCGCGCGGTCGACGAGCTGGGCTACCGTCCGAACCTCGTGGCGCGATCGATGCGCACGCGGCGGACGGGACGCCTGGCCGTCCTCCTGCCGCACCTGACGTTCGATCCGGCGCGGATGGTCGCCGGTGCCGCTGAGGCGGCCGAGGCTGCGGGCTTCACGATCGAGGTCCTCAGCGTGGGCGGCACCTCGCGACGGGCCGAGCGGGCGAGGGAGATCGCCGACTCCGGTCAGGTGGAGGGCGTCCTCTCGCTCGCGCCCCTCGGTGCCGACGTCGTCGAGGGCTCGGTGCCGATCATCGCCAGCGACGAGGTCGACGACGACATGCGGGGCATCGGCGGACTGATCGATGCGTCTCCGGTGGACGAGATCGTCGCGCACCTGGTCGACCTGGGTCACCGGCGGTTCGCGTACGTCGGCGGGGACCCGGGCTTCGCGTCCGCCCGCGCGCGACGGGAGCGCTTCGTCGCTGCTGCGGCACTGCACGGCGTCGAGGTGACGGACGTCGTCGACGGCGACTGGGGTGGCGAGTCCGGTGTCGACTTCGCGATGTCGTGGGATGCCGGGCGCCGCCCGACCGCGGTGGTCGCGGCCAACGACATCGTCGCGGCCGGTGTCATCCGCGGCGCCCGGGCGCGCGGCTGGCGCGTGCCCGACGACCTGAGCGTGACGGGGTGGGACGACCATGCGGTGGCGCGGTTCACGGTGCCCTCGCTGACGACGGTCGGCGTCGACCGTGAGGGGCTCGGCCGGAACGCCATGCGCCGGCTCATCGCCGTGCTGCGGCCGGAAGCCGAGGTGGAACCGGCGCCGCTGTCCACCGCCGTCATCTGGCGCGAGTCGACGGGGCCCGCGCCCGCCACCTGACGCGGAGCGACGGCCTCTGGGAGACTGTCCCCATGATCATCGCCGGCCTCGTGTTCGCGGCGCTCGCCGCAGCCGTCCACGTCTACATCTTCGTGCTCGAGTCCATCGCGTGGGAGGGGGCGGCGGCCCGGCGGACCTTCGGTCAGACCGACCAGACGGTGCGCATCACGAAGCCGCTCGCCTTCAACCAGGGCTTCTACAACCTCTTCCTCGCGATCGCCATCGTGCTCGGGATCGTGTTCATCGCGGCGGGCTCGCTCGCAGTAGGGGCGACGCTCGTGTTCACGGGGGCCGGATCGATGGTCGCCGCGGGCCTCGTCCTCCTGCTCTCGGACCGCTCGAAGGCGCGGGCCGCGCTGATCCAGCTGACGCCGCCGCTGCTCGGCGTCGTCCTGCTGGCCGTCGGTCTCGCGATCTGACGTGCGGCTCGCCGTCGTCGGCTCCGGCCAGATCGTCGCGGACTTCCTCCCCCACGCGGCCGACGTCCAGGGGCTGACCTTGGCTGCCATCGTCGGCACCGAGCGCAGCCGTGACAAGCTGCAGGCGATCGCGTCCGCCTCGGGCATCCCGACGGTGTACACCGACCTCGATGCGTGCCTGACGGACCCGGATGTCGACACCGTCTGGATCGCCCTGCCGAATGCGCTGCACTACGCCTCCGCGCGGCGGGCACTCCTCGCGGACAAGCACGTGGTGTGCGAGAAGCCGTTCGTCCTGCGGCCCGACGAGCTCACCGAGCTCCGGGCCATCGCGACCGAACGTCGGCTCATCCTCGTCGAAGCCATCAGCAACCAGTACCTCGGCAACGTGGTGCGGATGCGGGAACGACTGCCGGCGCTCGGCGACCTGCGTCTCGTGCAGTGCGAGTACTCGCAGTACTCATCGCGCTACGACGCGTTCCGCGACGGGACGGTGCTGCCGGCGTTCGACCCCGCGATGGGCGGCGGTGCGCTGATGGACCTCGGCATCTACGCGCTGCATCTGGTCGTCGGGCTGCTCGGCACACCGGACGACGTCACGTACGCCGCGCACGTCGAGCGCGGCGTGGACACCTCGGGGGTCGCGGTGCTGCGCTACGGCGATGTCACCGCGGTGTGCGTCTGCGCGAAGGATTCACCGGGGCCGTCGCGGACGAAGCTGCAGGGCACCGACGGTGTCATGATCATCGACGGCACGCCGAACGAGGTGCCCTCCGTCGAGATCCGGCCCCGCCGCGGCGAGACGGAACGCTTCACCGACAACGCGCATCCGCACCGCATGGTCGAGGAGTTCCGCGCATTCGTCGCGATGGTGGCGGCGCTCGACCTCGACGAGCGCGACCGTCGGCTCGACCACAGCGCCGCCGTGCTCGACGTGGCCACCGCCGCCCTCGCGTCGGCAGGCATTCGCTTGGGCGAGCAGCCCGAGGGCGCCGTCGCGGAGTGACCCGTCCGCTTGCTCGAGACGGGTGGCGCGGCTACGCTGAAAGTGAACGTTCACTTTGCAAGGGAGCACCATGACACGTCCTGTCCGGTCGGCCATCGTCGGCACCGGCATGATCGCCGACGCGCACGCCGCCGCCATCGCCGAGCTCTCGCCGCGGATCGAGCTGGTCGCCGTCGTCGACCTCGACGCGAGTCGGGCGCGTGCCTTCGCGGATGCGCACGGGGGTGCGACGGTGTATCCGGATGCCGCGGCGCTGCTCGCCGCCGAGGACCTCGATCTCGTGCACATCAGCACACCCCCGCAGACCCATGTCGCGCTCGCGACGCAGGCGCTCCGCGCCGGCGTCCCGGCGCTCATCGAGAAGCCGACGGCGCCGAACCTCGCCGAGATGGCCGACCTGGTCGCCGTCTCCCGCGAGACCGGCGTCCCCGCGCTCACGGTCTTCCAGCACCGATACGGGCCCGCTGGGCAGCGGCTCGCCAGGCTCGCCCGCGACGGCGTCCTCGGCCGCCCGCTCGTCGCGACGTGCGACACGCTGTGGCACCGCCCGCCGGAGTACTTCGACCTCCCGTGGCGGGGGACGTGGGAGGTGGAGGGCGGCGGTCCGACCATGGGCCACGGCATCCACCAGTTCGATCTGCTCCTCGCCGTGCTGGGGCCGTGGTCGCGTCTGACCGCGTTCGCGGCACGTCAGGCGCTCCCCACCGACACCGAGGACGTGTCGATGGCGGTCGTCGAGTTCGAGAACGGCGCGCTGGCGAGCGTCGTCAATTCGATCGTCTCGCCCGCCCAGACCTCGCGACTGCGGTTCGACTTCGAATACGCGACCGTCGAACTCGAGCACGTCTACGGTTACACCGACGCCGACTGGACCTTCACCCCGCTCACCGGTCACGAGCATCTCGCGGAGGTCTGGCCGGCACCGGCATCCGATCGACCCAGCTCCCACCGCGACCAGATCGAGGCGATCCTCGATGCGTTCGACCGCGGCGAGACGCCCGGAGTGACAGCCGAGGATGCCGCCCGTACGCTCGAACTCGCCGCCGCGACCTACGCCTCGGCGTTCCGCGGAGTGCCGGTCCGGGCCGGTGAACTCGGCGCCGACGACCCGTTCGCGAGGACGATGGGCGGCGGTGCCGCGCCGTGGCCCCGCGTGAAGAACCTGCCCGCCGACACGAAGGAGACCGCGCGATGACGCACCCGACCCCGCTCACGCCGCAGGCTCTCGAGCTCGAGGTGGGAGGCGAGTCGGCGAGCGTCCGCGACGGCGACGTCGAACTGCTGCGGTACGTCTTCATCCCCGACTCGCCGCAGCTCGAATCGCCCAAGCCGTACCTCGACCCGCTCCGCACGCGTGCGGGCCGCGTGGTGAGTCTGTACCGTCCCTGGGACCACGTCTGGCACAAGGGGATCGCCTGGTCGCTTCCCGTCGTCGACGACGAGAACTTCTGGGGCGGACCGACGTACGTCCGTGACCGCGGCTACGTCCAGCTCGCCAACAACGGCACCCAGGCGCACCGCGAGGTGGTCGACGCATCCGTCGCGGACGGCGTGGCGCGGGTCACCCACACGCTCGACTGGACGACCGAGTCGGGCCGCCGCATCCTCGCCGAGGAGCGCTCGCTGTCGGCCCGCATCCTGTCCGATCAGGCGTGGGCCCTCACCGTCTCGATCTCGCTGACGAACGTCACCGGTGATCCCATCCGGATCGGGTCGCCCACCACCAAGGGGCGCGAGAACGCCGGCTACGGCGGTCTGTTCTGGCGGGGACCGCGATCGTTCACGGAGGGTCGTCTCGTGACGGTCGACGGAGAGGGGTCGGGCAACGACGTCCGCGGTCAGCGCCACGAGTGGATGGGGTTCGTCGGACGCCATGACGTCGTCGACGAGACCTCGCTGATAGTGATGCTCGACGCTGCGGAGAACCCCTGCCACCCCCCGCAGTGGTTCGCGCGCTCCGAGGAGTTCGCCTGCCTGAATCCTGCGCCCTTCTTCAGCGAGGAGTTCGAGATCGCCCCCGGGCGCACCGAGACGTTCCGCTACGTCGTCGGCATCGCAGACGGCGACGCGAGCGACGCCGCGGCTCTTGCGGACGCGCTGCGGCCCCTGCGATGACCCTCTTCCCGGGTGGCGTCGCGCTCACCGACCTCGAGGTGTACGACGAGGCGGCGGCGGACGGATGCCGCGGCGGCACTCCCCACCTGCACACCGCATCCAGCGAGGGCTATGTGGTCATCGGGGGGGAGGGCGCGGTCCAGACCGTCTCAGCCGCCGGGTTCGAGGAACACCCGCTGCACGTCGGGGACGTCCTGTCCTTCAGCCCCGGCACGGTGCACCGTCTCGTCAATGGCGGTGATCTGCGGCTGCTGGTCGTCATGTCCAACGCGGGGCTGCCCGAAGCGGGCGACGCGGTCTTCACCTTCCCGGCAGCGGTCAGGGCCGACCCGGACGCGTACGCCGTCGCTGCGGCCCTGCCGGACGGCGCCGGTGCGGACGCGGCCGTGCGCGCGCGGCGCGACCTCGCGCTCGAGGGGTTCGCCGAGCTGCGTGCGGGTGGCTCGGCGGCCTTCCGGGCGCTCCACGAGGACGCCGTGCGGATCGTCCGTCACCGCGTCCCCCACTGGCAGGAGCTCTTCGACGCGACCGTCGCGGCCGAAACGGCGCGGGTCGCGTCGCAGTTGTCGGCACTCGCGGGCGGTGACCCGGGCATGCTCGGCGACGCCGCCGTCGCGCGTGCGGTGCCGCGGGGCGGCGGGCGCCGCCACGGCATGTGCGGCATGCTCCGGACGTGGGACTGGCCGGCCGGCTGGCCCCGCGACGACGGCAGGATGGGGGGATGACCTCCAGGGCGCTCATCCTGTCGGGCTCGGGACGCTACGCCGACCCGTGGCATCCGTTCCCCGCCACCACCGCCCGCATCCGTGACATCCTCGCCGCCGCCGGGCACGACGTCGACGTGACGGAGGATGTGGATGCCGGCATGGCGGCCCTCGAGGGCGTCGACCTACTCGTCGTCAACGCGGGCGATCCGTGGCGGGAGGGCCCGCGGGCCGCGCCCGCCGCGTCGATCGCCTCGTTCGCCGCTGCGCTCGACCGGGGGATCGGGGTGCTCGCCCACCACTGCGCGACCGCCTCGCTCCGGGACTATCCGCAGTGGGCCGGCGCGATCGGCGCCGTGTGGGTGCCGGAGTCGTCGTTCCACCCGCCCTTCGGCCGGATGCGCGTCGACGTCGACGCCGGTCTCGGGGAGACGTTCGAGGTCGACGACGAGCGGTACTGCGCGCTGCAGGCGACCGGCGCGCGGGAGGTCGTCGCGTGGCACGCGGGCGACGACGCGGGGAGCGGCCGCGAACCGGCCGCCTGGCGTCGCACGGTGGGACGCTCCCGCATCGCGGTGGACGTGCTGGGCCACGACGCGCGCTCGTACGACGCGGCGGGCCACGCGGCGCTCGTGACCGCGCTCGCCGAGTGGGCCGCCGCGAGGGGCTGAACCGCGCCGCGTCAGGATCCCGTCAGGACTCCGCGCGCGCCCGTATGGATTCCGTGAGGACCGCCGGCGACGTGCGGGCACCGGTGTTCCATCGGGGATGCGTCTTCCCGACGCACGGTCCGCGTCAGCGCGAGACCGGCCATCCCGAAACGGAGCGTCTCTCGTGCTCGACATCGTCATCGTGCTGGGCGTCATCGTCCTGTTCGTGATCATCGGATCGTTCGCGAAGGCGGTGGACCGGGTATGAACGCGTTCGACATCATCGCCGCGGTCCTCGGCGTCGCCGCGGTGGTCTACCTCTTCGTCGCCCTCGTGAAGCCGGAGAAGTTCTGATGGCGTGGCTCCCCGCCGTCCTCACCCTCGCGACGCTCGCGCTCATCCTCGCCGTCGCGTACCGCCCCCTCGGCGACTACATGGCCTGGGTGTACACCTCGTCGAAGGATGCCCGGGCCGAACGCGGCCTGTACCGACTCATCGGCGTCGACCCGGCATCCGCCCAGACGTGGCAGTCGTACGCGCGCAGCGTGCTCGCGTTCTCGCTCGTCGGCGTCCTCCTGGTCTACCTCCTGCAGCGTGCGCAGCAATGGCTGCCGTGGTCCCTGGGGCTCCCCGCGCCGAGCGAGCACCTCGCCTTCAACACGGCCGTGTCGTTCGTGACGAACACGAACTGGCAGTCCTACTCGCCCGAACTGACACTCGGGTACACCGTGCAGTTCGCGGCGCTCGCGGTCCAGAACTTCGTGTCGGCAGCCGTCGGCCTGGCCGTCGCGATCGCCCTCGTGCGGGGCCTCGCATACCGTCGCAGCGGCACGATCGGCAACTTCTGGGTCGACCTGACTCGCGGCACGGTCCGCCTGCTCCTGCCGCTGTCGGTCATCGCCGCGGTCGTGCTCCTCACGGGTGGCGTCGTCCAGAACCTGAACGGCTTCACCGACGTCACCACGGTGAGCGGTGGCGCCCAGCGCATCCCCGGCGGACCCGTCGCCTCGCAGGAGGCGATCAAGCTCCTCGGCACCAACGGCGGCGGCGTCTTCAACGCGAACTCGGCGCACCCGTTCGAGAACCCGACGGGCTGGACGAACCTCTTCGAGATCATCCTGATGCTGATCATCCCCTTCTCGTTGCCGCGCACCTTCGGCACGATGCTCGGCGACAAGCGCCAGGGGTACGCGATCCTCGGCGCGATGGGCGTCCTGTTCGTCGGATCGACGCTCGCGCTCACCGCGTTCGAGCTGGCGGGCCGCGGCACCGCGCCCGCGCTCGCCGGCGCCGCGCTCGAGGGCAAGGAGGTGCGGTTCGGGATCATCGGGTCGACGCTCTTCGGGTCGACGAGCACGCTCACCTCGACCGGCGCCGTCAACTCGATGCACGACTCCTTCACGGCGCTCGGCGGCATGATGCCGTTGCTCAACATGATGCTCGGCGAGCTCGCCCCCGGCGGTGTCGGATCGGGCCTGTACGGCATGCTCGTGATGGCGGTCCTCGCGGTCTTCATCGCGGGACTCCTCGTCGGCCGCACGCCGGAGTACCTGGGCAAGAAGATCGGTCCGCGCGAGATCACGCTCGCGAGCATCTCCATCCTCGTGACCCCCATCCTCGTCCTGGTCGGCACGGCGCTGAGCTTCGCGATCCCCGCGGTCCGCGAGGACGTCACGACGACCTCGATCTGGAACCCCGGCATCCACGGCTCCAGCGAAGTGCTCTACGCCTTCACCTCCGCCGCGAACAACAACGGCTCGGCGTTCGCGGGCCTCACCGCGAACACCCCGTGGCTGAACACCGCGCTCGGCGTCGCGATGCTGCTCGGCCGGTTCCTGCCGATCGTGCTCGTCCTCGCCCTCGCCGGATCGTTCGCGGCGCAAGACACGGTGCCGGCCACGGCCGGCACGCTCCCGACGCACCGTCCGCTGTTCGTCGGCCTGCTCATCGGCGTGATCGTCATCGTGACCGCCCTCACCTACTTCCCCGTACTCGCGCTGGGTCCCCTGGCAGAAGGACTGATCTGACATGTCCACCCCCACTCTCGAACCCGTCGCCCCGGCTCCCGCTCCGCGCGGCGGCATCGACGGCGCCGCGATCGCGGCCGCCCTCCCGGGGGCGTTGCGCAAGCTCGACCCGCGCGCCCAGTGGCGCAACCCCGTGATGTTCATCGTCTGGGTCGGAGCCGTGCTGACGACGGTCCTCGCGATCGCGGAGCCCTCTCTCGGCGGCCCCGGCGACTCGGGCGGCAGCCCGGTGCCCGCGCCCTTCACGGTGGTGATCGCCGTCTGGCTGTGGCTGACGGTTCTCTTCGCCAACGTCGCCGAGTCCGTCGCCGAGGGTCGCGGCAAGGCGCAGGCCGAGACGCTCCGCAAGACCCGCACGAGCACGGTCGCCCATCGTGTGACCGGCTACGACGAGCAGACGGATGCCGCGGCCGAGCGCGTGACGATCGACGACGTCTCGTCGGCCGACCTCACCCTCGGCGACGTGGTCGTGGTCGCGGCCGGAGACCTCATCCCCGGCGACGGGGACGTCGTGCAGGGCATCGCCTCGGTGGACGAGTCCGCCATCACGGGGGAGTCGGCCCCCGTCATCCGGGAATCCGGCGGCGACCGCAGCGCCGTCACGGGCGGCACCCGGGTGCTCTCGGACCGCATCGTCGTGCGCATCACCTCGAAGCCCGGCGAGACCTTCGTCGACCGGATGATCGCGCTCGTCGAGGGGGCGGCCCGGCAGAAGACGCCGAACGAGATCGCCCTGAACATCCTGCTGGCGAGCCTGTCGATCATCTTCGTGGTCGTGGCGCTCATCCTGAACCCGGTCGCCTCGTACGCGGCGGCACCGGTCAGCATCCCCGTCCTCGTCGCGCTCCTGGTGTGCCTCATCCCGACGACGATCGGCGCGCTCCTGTCGGCCATCGGGATCGCCGGCATGGACCGGCTCGTGCAGCGGAACGTCCTCGCCATGTCCGGCCGCGCGGTCGAGGCGGCGGGCGACGTGACGACGCTGCTGCTCGACAAGACCGGCACGATCACGTACGGCAATCGTCGGGCGTCCGAGTTCGTCCCGCTGGCAGGCCAGGCGCAGCAGGAGCTCACGCGCGCGGCCGCGCTCTCGTCGCTGGCCGACCCGACGCCCGAGGGCAGCTCGATCGTCGACCTCGCCGTCCGCCGCGGCATCGACGTGACGCGGCAGTCGCAGGGCGTCGTCGTGCCGTTCACGGCGCAGACGCGCATGAGCGGTCTCGACCTGCCCGGCGGCTCGGCCATCCGCAAGGGCGCCGGCTCGGCGATCGTCGGCTGGCTCGAGCAGGGCGGCACGCCGCTGCCCGCCGACGTCCGGGCGGATCTGACCGCACGCACCGAGGAGATCTCGCAGTCCGGCGGCACCCCGCTGGTGGTCGCGACGAAGGATGCCGCCGGCTCCGGCCGCGTGCTCGGGGTCGTGCACCTGAAGGACGTCGTCAAGGACGGCCTCAGCGAGCGCTTCGCCGAGCTGCGGTCCATGGGCATCCGCACCGTCATGATCACCGGCGACAACCCGTTGACCGCGGCCGCGATCGCGAAGGAGGCCGGTGTCGACGACGTCCTCGCCGAGGCGACGCCCGAGGACAAGCTCGCCTACATCCGCAGGGAGCAGGAGGGCGGCAACCTCGTCGCGATGACCGGTGACGGCACGAACGACGCGCCCGCGCTCGCGCAGGCGGACGTCGGCGTCGCGATGAACTCGGGCACGTCAGCGGCCAAGGAGGCCGGCAACATGGTCGATCTCGACTCCGACCCGACGAAGCTCATCGACATCGTCCGGATCGGCAAGCAACTCCTCATCACGCGCGGCGCGCTGACGACGTTCTCGATCGCGAACGACATCGCCAAGTACTTCGCGATCATCCCGGCGATGTTCATGGGCGTGTTCCCGCAGCTGGGGGCGCTGAACATCATGGGCCTGCACTCACCGGCATCCGCGGTGCTCTCGGCGATCATCTTCAACGCGCTCGTCATCATCGCGCTCATCCCGCTCGCCCTGCGCGGCGTGCGCTACCGCCCCGGCGGCGCGTCGTCGATCCTCGGCCGCAACCTCGCCGTCTACGGCCTCGGTGGTGTGGTCGCCCCCTTCATCGGGATCTGGCTGATCGACCTGGTCGTCCGCCTCCTCCCCGGCTTCTGAATCGAGGACACCCCGTCATGCACAGCTCATCCCGCTCCACCTGGCGCACCGTCGCGGTCGCCGTCCGCGCCATGGTCGTCTTCACGCTCCTCCTGGGCGTCGGTTACACCGCGGTCATCACCCTCGTCGGCCAGGTCGCCCTGCCGGCCCAGGCGAACGGGTCGCTCGTGCGGGGCGCCGACGGCGCGGCCGTCGGCTCCTCGCTCCTCGGGCAGCCCGTCGCGGATGCCGACGGCGACGCGCTCCCGCAGTACTTCCAGCCGCGTCCCTCGGCCGCCGGCGACGGGTACGACGGAGGCGCCTCGTCGGGCTCGAACCTCGGCCCCGAGAACGAGGATCTCGTCGCCGCGATCCGGGAGCGGAAGGCGGCCATCGCGGAGCGCGACGGCGTGCCCGCCGCGGACGTCCCCGCCGACGCCGTCACCGCCTCGGGCTCCGGACTCGACCCGCACATCAGCCCCGCGTACGCTTCGATCCAGGTCGACCGCGTTGCCGAGGCCCGCGGCCTGCTCGTGTCGGAGGTCCGACGCCTCGTCGCCGATCACACCCAGGGTCCCGACCTCGGGTTCCTGGGCGAATCGACCGTGAACGTGCTGGAACTCAATCTCGCCCTGGACGGGCTCGGAGGCTGACAGTGGGGGGACGCGGACGGCTGCGCGTGCTGCTGGGCGCCGCCCCCGGCGTCGGCAAGACGTACACGATGCTCGAGGAGGGGCGTCGCCTCGCCGCGGAGGGCACGGACGTCGTCATCGCCGTCGTAGAGACCCACGGCCGGGCGGCGACCCAACGCATGACGGAGGGCCTCGAGCACGTACCGCGACGCGAGGTCACCCACCGTGGCGTGACGCTGACCGAGATGGACCTCGACGCGGTGATCGAGCGGCGTCCGGACATCGCGCTCGTCGACGAACTCGCCCACACCAACGCACCCGGGTCCGCGAACGAGAAGCGCTGGCAGGACGTGCAGCGGCTGCTGGATGCCGGGATCTCGGTCATCTCGACCGTCAACGTCCAGCACATCGAGTCGCTCAACGATGTCGTCCAGCAGATCACCGGGGCGCCGCAGCGCGAGGCGATCCCCGACCAGGTGCTCCGCGGCGCCGACCAGGTGGAGGTCGTCGACCTCGCGCCACAGGCGCTGCGCGACCGGCTCGCCGGTGGCCTCGTCTACCCGGCGGAGCGGGTGGACGCCGCCCTGTCGAACTACTTCCGTCTCGGCAACCTGACGGCGCTCCGCGAACTTGCGCTGCTGTGGCTGGCCGACGAAGTCGATCAGGCGCTCACCTCGTACCGTGCCGAGCACGGGATCGACAGCCGGTGGGAGGCGCGCGAGCGCGTCGTCGTGACCCTCACCGGCGGACCCGAGGGCGAGACCCTGCTCCGACGCGGCGCACGCATCGCCGCGCGGTCGGCGGGCGGGCAGCTGCTCGCGGTGCACGTCACGAGCAACGACGGGCTCCGCAGCGGCGATCCGGCCGCGCTCGCCGAGCAGCGAGCCCTGGTCGAGACGCTCGGGGGCAGCTTCCACCAGGTCGTGGGGGAGGACGTCCCGACTGCGCTCGTCGAGTTCGCCCGGTCGGTGAACGCGACGCAGCTCGTGCTGGGCGTCAGCCGGCGCAGCCGGCTCGCGGCGCTGCTCACCGGGCCCGGCATCGGCGCGACCGTCATCCGCGAATCCGGCGACATCGACGTGCACATCGTCACGCACTCGGCGGCGGGCGGCCGCTTCGCACTGCCACGCCTGGGCGGCGCCCTCTCGATGCGGCGACGCCTCGCGGGGTTCGCCCTCGCCTTCGTCGGCGGGCCCCTCCTCACCTGGCTGCTCTTCACGATGCGGACGCCCGAGTCGATCACGAGCGACGTCCTCAGCTACCAGCTGCTCGTCGTCGTCGTCGCCCTCGTCGGCGGCGTCTGGCCCGCGCTCTGGGCCGCCCTGCTCAGCGGGCTCACCCTCGACTTCTTCTTCGTCGACCCGCTCTTCACCGTGCACGTCCACGAACCGCAGCACCTGCTCGCCCTCGGGCTCTACGTCGTCATCGCGATCCTCGTGAGCGTCGTCGTCGACCGCGCGGCGCGCCAGACCCGCGCCGCCCGGCGCGCCGCCGCCGAGGCGGAACTCCTGCAGACGGTCGCCGGGAGCGTGCTGCGCGGCGGCGGCGCCGTCGAGACGCTCGTCGAGCGCACCCGCGAGGCGTTCCGGCTCGCCGGCGTCCGGCTGGTCACGGGCGAGACGACGCTCGCCTCGAGCGGTGAGCCCCTGCGCGACGGCCGGCACACCGCGCTGCCGGTCGGCGACCGCGCGGTCCTCGAACTCCACGGACACGATCTCCGCGCGTCGGAGCGCCGCCTGATCGCGGCGATCGTCGCCCAGCTGGATGCCGCCCTGCAGCGCCAGGACCTCGCTGAGGTCGCGAGCGGGCTGGCGCCGCTCGAGGCGTCCGATCGGGTGCGGAGCGCCCTGCTGTCGGCGCTCAGCCACGATCTCCGCCGTCCCCTCGCCGCCGCGACCGCCGCGGTCGGCGGCCTGCGGAGCGGCACGTACAGCGACAGCGATCGCGACGAGCTGCTGCAGACCGCCGACGAGAGCCTCGGCACGCTCGCAGGGCTCGTGACCGACCTGCTCGACGTCAGCCGCCTGCAGGCCGGGGCTCTCGCGGTCGCGCTGCAGGATGTCGATCCGGCGGATGCGATCCTGCCCGCGCTCGAAGAGGTCGGTGCGGGACCGGCATCCGTCGACCTCCACCTCGAACCGGATGCCGCGGGGGTCCGCGCCGACCCCGTGCTGCTGCAGCGGGTCGTCGTCAACCTGCTCGCCAACGCGCTGCGCCACTCGCCCGAGGGCGAGCGCGTCCGGATCGCGACGAGCGCGTTCGGCGGCGCCGTCGAGATCCGGATCGTCGACCACGGTGCGGGCATCCCCGAGGACAGACGCGACGACGTGTTCGTGCCGTTCCAGCGACTGGGTGACACCGACAACAGCACGGGACTCGGGCTCGGCCTCGCCCTGTCGAAGGGGTTCGTCGAGGGGATGGGCGGTACGCTCACGCCCGAGGACACACCGGGCGGAGGGCTGACCATGGTCGTCTCGCTGCCGGTCCCCTCCGCGGAGGCGAGACCGTGAGGATCCTCATCGCCGACGACGACCCGCAGATCGTCCGAGCCCTCCGTATCACCCTGTCCGCCCGTGGGTACGAGGTCTTTACCGCGTCCGACGGGTCGCAGGCCATCGCCGCCGCGATCGATCACCGACCCGACATCTTCCTGCTCGATCTCGGGATGCCGCAGCTCGACGGCATCGAGGTCATCCACGCCATCCGAGGGTGGTCCGACGCGCCGATCCTCGTCGTCTCGGGCCGGACGGGGGCGGCCGACAAGGTCGACGCGCTCGACGCAGGCGCCGACGACTACGTGACGAAGCCCTTCGCGATCGATGAGCTGCTGGCGCGGATCCGAGCCCTCACGCGGCGCGCACCGCAGCAGGAGCCCGACCCCGTCACCGAGTTCGGAGCGATCTCGGTCGACCTCGCCGCGCGGAGCGTGAACCGGACGACGGACGGCCGCACGGAACGAGTGCGCCTCACGCCGACCGAGTGGCAGCTGCTCGAGATGCTCATCCGGAATCCGGGCAGGCTCGTCACCCGCCAGACCCTGCTCACGAGCATCTGGGGCTCGGAGCACGTCAGCGACACCGGCTACCTGCGCCTCTACGTGTCGCAGCTGCGCCGCAAGCTCGAGGCTGACCCGGCGCATCCGCGGCACATCCTCACCGAAGCGGGCATGGGCTACCGCTTCGAGCTCGGCGACGACGCCGCCCCCGTCTGACACGTCGCGGAGCAGACCGCAACCCCCTCCACCTCTCCGGCTCGCGCGACCAGGCTCGCCCGAGACCACAGGAGGACGTATGAAGGCGATGACCTACCGCGGGCCGTACAAGGTGCGCGTCGACCGCAAGCGCGACCCGGTGGTCGAGCACCCGAACGACGCGATCGTGCGCGTCGAACTGGCATCCATCTGCGGGTCGGACCTGCACCTGTACCACGGCATGATGCCCGACACCCGGGTCGGCCACACGTTCGGGCACGAATTCATCGGCTGGGTCGAAGAGGTCGGCTCGTCGGTGCGGAACCTCAAGGTGGGGGACCGCGTCATGGTGCCCTTCAACATCTTCTGCGGCTCGTGCTTCTTCTGCGCGCGCGGGCTGTACTCCAACTGTCACAACGTCAACGCGAACGCGACCGCGATCGGCGGCATCTACGGCTACTCGCACTCGACGGGCGGCTTCGACGGCGGTCAGGCCGAGCTCGTCCGCGTGCCGTTCGCCGATGTCGGCCCGCAGGTGATCCCCGCCGACATCGCGTCGGAGGATGCCCTGCTGCTCACCGACGCCTTCTCGACGGGCTACTTCGGCTCACAGCTCGCCGACATCGTCGAAGGCGACACCGTCGTCGTGTTCGGCGCCGGGCCGGTAGGTCTCGCGGCGGCACGCTCGAGCTGGCTCATGGGGGCGGGACGCGTCATCGTCGTCGACCACCTCGATTACCGACTGCAGAAGGCCCGGGAGTTCGCGCTCGCCGAGACGGTGCACTTCGGCGAGGTCGACGACGTCGTCCTGACGCTGAAGAAGATGACCGACGGGCTGGGCGCCGACGCGGTGATCGAGGCCGTCGGCGCCGAGGCCGACGGGCACGTCCTGCAGCACGTCACGGCCGCGAAGCTGAAGCTGCAGGGCGGATCGCCCGTCGCGCTGAACTGGGCGATCGATGCCGTCCGTAAGGGCGGGACCGTCTCGGTGATGGGCGCCTACGGCCCGCTGTTCAGCGCGGTGAAGTTCGGTGACGCCATGAACAAGGGCCTCACGATCCGGGCGAACCAGGCCCCCGTGAAGCGGCAGTGGCCGCGGCTGCTCGAGCACATCCGCGCGGGCCACATCGCTCCTCGGGAGCTGATCACCCACCGCTTCGCCCTCGACGACATCGCCGAGGGGTACCACGTGTTCTCGTCGAAGCTCGACGGCATCATCAAGCCCGTCGTCACATTCGGCGCCTGAGACCCGAGGAGGAGACATGCCCTACACCGCAGACAAGCCCGGTCCGACGCCCGATCCCGACGAGCTCCGTCGCCGCATCCCCGGGTGGGGGAGCGACCTCGACCCCGCCGACCGTCCCGCCTTCCCCAGGGAACAACCCGGCATCGACACCGGCGCCCACTGGGACCTGCCCGAGCAGCAGCCCTTCGGGCATGGCAGGGAGCGTTCGATCGAGCATGAACGGCTCACCCCCGTGTTCGGCACGGCGCAGCCGCTGCACGGCGTCTCGGGAGCGATCCGCCGGCTCGCGTACGCGCGGTACAGCGAGGGGCAGACCCCGCACTGGATGCTGCTGATCCTCGGCGACCGCGTCGAGTCGGCGGGAGCGCACGTGCGATCACTGTTCTCACGTCGCCCCGACGATCCGATCACGCAGTCCGGCGTCCTCGGCGAGCGTGGGCGGCACCCCGTCGCCTCGCGATTCGGGCGCGGACGGGTCGATCAGCGGCACGTGTGGCTGGATCCGATCCTCGTGGTCGGCCCCTGGGTGGTCGCGGCTGTCGTGGTCTTCCGGATCGGGCGCGCCGCGTTCGTCCCCGCATCCCGGCGCCACCCGGCGCCCCGCTCCTGATCACGACCCGCGGCGAGACGCGCCGACGCATCGACGTCGACGGGCTCGTCTTCGGCGTGATCGCGGATGCCGCACCGTCGGCATCCGCTCCGGTCGTCCTCCTCGTCCACGGCATCGGCATGTCGCACCGCTACCTGCGCGGCCTTCGCCGTGAGCTGGCGCGGTCCGCGACGGTCCTGTCCGTCGATCTGCCCGGCTACGGCGGCATGCCGAAGCCGGGCCGTGACGTCGACATCGACACCATGGCCGCGGCGCTCACCGTCGCGCTGCGGCGACTGCGGATCGGTACCGCGACGCTGGTCGGGCACTCGATGGGCGCCCAGTGGGTGGTCGAGGCTGCGCGGCGCGACCCCGCCGTCGCCGGTCGAGTCGTTCTGGTCGGCCCCGTGGCGGACGATCGGCATCGGAACGTCCGAGCGCAGGCTGTCGCACTCGCGGCCGACACCCTCCGCGAGTCGCCCCGCGTCAATGCGATGGTCTTCTCCGACTACCTGCGCTGCGGTCCGCGCTGGTACGTGACGCAGCTGCGCCACATGATCGCCTACCCGCTCGAGGAGCGCGTGAGGTGTCTGCAGATGCCCGTCATGGTCGTCCGCGGGTCGCGCGACCCGATCGCAGGCCCCGAATGGTGCCGGCGCCTGGCGGCCGCGGCCCCTCGCGGCACGGTGGTGGAGATCGCCGGAGGTGCGCACGTCGTGCACGAGCACAGTCCCGCCGCGACGGCGACGGCGATCCTCGACGCGGGAGTCCGACACGCCGAGCGGGAGGGTCCGATCCGCCGCCGGGGGTTGTGAACACGCCCGCAGGCGAGGACGGTGGGGGACAACGGAGAAACGTCACCCCCACGAATCCGCAGCACCGCTCAGCGGTGTGTTCGCGGTCGGCGCTGCTTCTCGGCCGGAGGGCCGCCCCATGGGCAGGTTTCACTACAACACGCTCGTGAAGACCGAAGTCGAGGACCGGGTGCTCGCCCACCTGCAGATCGTCATCGGCAACAAACTCAAGCGGGGCGAGTCCTTCTACTTCACGTGGCGGGACGACCCGAGCGTCGGTGACGGTCGTCGTGCGGTCTGGATCCACCCGTCTGCGGATCTCGACTTCAAGTACTACGGCTCGCGCGCCCCGTCGATCAACCGGACCTGGCTCGAGAAGCTGGCCCACGCCGCGAACTCGACCGGAGGGCTCTTCGTCATGAGCGAGCCGGCCGACGACAGTCGTATCGGCTCGCTCGAGACGATCTGAGGGGTGGATGCCTCTGGGCCCGTCCCCGGCGAATCCGGAGAGGCCGGCACTACGGTGGACCGGGCGCCCTGACACCGTTCGGCGCGGGAGGAGGCGTCGAGATGGCTGCACGTCGGCGCCGCCGTTCCGCACGGGTCCAGCGACGCCGGTCAGCGGTCGTCGCGGTCGCGCTCGGCGTCGTTCCGGCGGGGATCGTCGTGCTCCTGGCAGCCTGCCTGTCCGTCCCGGAGCGCGACGAGCAGGCGCCGCCCGAGGTCTCGTCGACAGCGGCGCGTATCCCGGAGGCGGCCGTCGCGGTGACGGGCGCCGATCCCGCGCGGGCGCCGGCGATCGACCTCGTCGACCCGGCGTGGGCGACGGAGGTCGCGGCGGCCACCGGCATCCCGCGTCGCGCGGTCGTCGCCTACGCAGCGGCGGATCTCACCCTCGCGAACGAGCAGCCGTCGTGCGCGATCGCGTGGAACACGCTGGCGGGCATCGGATGGGTCGAGACCCGTCACGGCGCGTACGGCGGAGCGTCGCTCGACGAGAGCGGACTCGTGTCCCCGCGCATCCTGGGTCCGCGCCTCGACGGCGACGGTGTCGCCGCCGTCGATGACACCGACGGCGGCCGGCTCGACGGCGACGAACGGTGGGATCGGGCTGTCGGGCCGATGCAGTTCATCCCCGAGACCTGGCGGAGGTGGGGTGCCGACGGCGACGCCGACGGCACGCGAGACCCGAACCACATCGACGATGCCGCCCTCGCCGCCGGCCGGTACCTCTGCCGATCGGGACCGCTCGACACCGCGGCACGGTGGCGGCAGGCGATCTTCACGTACAACCCGCTGACGCGATACGTGGACGACGTCGCGGTGCGGGCCAACGAATACGCCCACTTCGTCGACGACAGCCGCTGACGCAGAGGAGCGGCCGCACCCCGTTCGGATGCGGCCGCTCCCCGATCGGGGGACCTCAGTCGCCGTCGCGGTGCAGCGACCTGCTCGAGTCCGCCGAGTCGGGGTCGACGCCCGGCTCGACGTTCTCGATGGGCACGCTCTCGTCGTTCGAGGCTGCGTGACGGACGGCCTCGATCGGGTCCTCGTCCGGCAGCGAGCCCCCGGGCAGCGAGCCGTCCGACTCCGCGCGTTCGGTGTGATCGGTCATGTCGTGCTCCTCTCGTTCGGTGGGCCGACGGTACGTCCGAGGGGCGCCACGGGAGAGGGGCTTGCACAGGTAAGGCCCCGGCGATAAGCCCGATCGCCGGGGCCTGTCATAAGCGGGGGAGTGGAACGGTGACCCGAACACCTCTCGACTCGACCATCCGCCTACTTACCTTGCACGCCCAACGCTAGGCGGGCTGTTGGATGTGCGTGGGGGCATTGACTCCGCCCCGCCGGGTCTGCTACTCACCTCGGCGGCGGGTACCCCCGGGTGCGCGGTGTGTCAAGGCCCTCCGTGAGACGGGCTCTGCGAGCGATGGTGAATCCGCGAGGCAGTTTGCTCGCCGACGGTCAATGACGATCGCCAGACACGCTACACCCCGGAGGTGCGACCATGAGCGCAGACCCCGTCCATCAACTCACGCTCGAGGCGCTGGCGCCGGGCGCCTGGCGTCTTTGCAATTCGCGGGTCTCGCGCGCCGACGCGGCGAACCTCCTGGCATACGTCGAGGAGGCGGCCGACGGCGGCTACGACGTCACCTGGGTCCACGGCGGGTCGGGTACCGCATGGTTCCCGACCGTCGACGAACTCCTTCTCGGCGGCGCCCGCCATCTCGCCGCCTGCGCCTCGCGTCGGGGCAAGCCGAAGCCGATCGCGCACCGTCCGCCGCTCGCCGCGCTCTGACGGGTAGTGTCTGCGTCCCGGCCTGTCAAGATCGTGGCCTTCGCGTCCGATAGGTCGGATGCTGGTGCACCGAAGCCCGCCGGAAGCCGAGGAGACCCGATGAAGCGCATCGACATCTCGTACGGCGGTCAGTGGTACAGCGTCGGCAACCGGACGCTCGACGACGTGCACCGCGAGATCCAGGAGGGCGCGCGGGCCGGCGAGCACTGGCTCGCCGTCAACGACGGTGAGGGCAGTCCTCGCCCCGCGTACCTCTTCATCACACCGGGCGTGCCCATCGCCGTGATCCCCGTGCCCGAGCCGCAGGACCCGCCGACGGACGGACAGGCCCCGGCGTTCGACGATCCGGAGCCGGAAGGCCTGTCACCGCTCTGGGACGGACCAACGATCCACACCGGGCGACCACGCCGCCGGTGAGCGCCTATCCCTGCGTGCCGACACGGTCAAGGGGATAACGGTCCGTGGAACGGGCGAGCACACTTGCGCTATGAGCGATGCGAAGGATGTCGGCCGCACGGGTGACCACCACGGCCAGGACGGCGGACGCGAAGAGATCTGGGCGGGGGACGTCCAACGCGGCACCGCAGGCGACCCTGCGCAGACCGCGCCGATGATGTCGCAGAACGACGCCGACGCCGGCCAGAAGATCGAGGGCATCCTCGTGCAGACGCGCGCGGACGTCGCCGGTCACGACGACGTGGACCCGAGATCCATCCTCGCGCAGCGGCTGAAGGAGGCCGGGATCGCTGTCACCGACGAGGAGTTCGAGGCGGTCGCCGTCCGGCTGAACGGCTGAACGGCTGCGTCAGATCATCGAGATCGGGTGCGCGACGCGACGGATGCCGTCGGCCGCCGCCCGCTGCAGGTCGTCCCGCAGGCGCTCGGCGTACCCCCGGCCTGCCTGCCGTGCCGCGCGCCCGCTCGTGCGCACCCAGGCGGCATCCGACGCGACCACCTCAGCGCCGGATCCGCGCAGCGCGTCGACGAGGGTGATGTCCTCCCGGTCGGCGCGCGGAAATCCTCCGACGTCACGGAGGGCGTCGGCGCGGACGCCGAGGTTCGCTCCGTGCGCGCGACCGTCGGCGACCCCCGGTGTGTGCGCTGCCCACCACGCGTCGGTCTGCTCGGGTGTGAGGTCGGCGAAATCGGGGCGGACGGTACCCGCGATCGCGACGGCGCCCCGCCGCGCAAGCGAGAGCTGATGCGTGAGCCAGTGCGGCGGCACGATCGAGTCGGCATCGGTGTGCGCCGTCCAGATCCGCTCGGGCGGCAGGTCGGCGAACAGCTGGAGCGCGGCGTCCACGCCGGCGTTCCGGCCCGCGGCGGCCGAGCATTCGTCGATCTCGACGACCATGACATCGGCGGCGGAGGCGATGTCGGCGGATGCGTCGCGGCACGCATCGAGGACCACGACGATCTGCACCCCGATGCCGGCGGCGCGGGCCGCCAGTGCCGCGATCTCGAGGGCGCCGAGCGACGCGGCCAGCAGCTCCTCCTCGTCGCGCGCGGGCACGACGACGACGATCGCCTCGATGGGGTGGGTCGTGGGCATGGAACCTCCTGCCACCGTCCACTGTGGACGCGATCGTTCTCGGAGACAGCAGGCTTGACGAGCGACCCGGCGTGCGCAACCGTCCCTCGTCGCGGGGTTATCACCGGGCAGGAGGGGACGCAACCCGATGCCCCGGCGCGATGCGCGGTCGTAGCGTGAAGGACATCCACGTTCCGCGAAGAAGGGATGTCCCATGACGACCACTGAGGCGAAGCCCGCCGCCCGTAACAAGCGCCGCCCCGCGAAGTCGGGTGCGCAACTGACCGAGGAGCAGAACGCCGAGCGCGGCTTCACCGCGTCGCAGAAGCTGAGCGACAACCTGCAGGCCGTGCTCGTCGACCTCCTCGAGCTCTCGATCCAGGGCAAGCAGGCCCACTGGAACGTCGTCGGCAAGAACTTCCGCGACACCCACCTGCAGCTCGACGAGATCATCGACGCCGCCCGCGAATTCAGCGACACCGTCGCCGAGCGCATGCGTGCGCTCCACGCCGTCCCGGACGGGCGCAGCGACACGGTCGCCGAGACGACCACCCTCCCCGAGTTCCCGCACGGCGAGGTCCTGACCTCCGAGGTCATCGACCTCGTCACCGAGCGGCTCGAAGCCGTCATCGGCACTTGCCGCGACGTCCACGACGACGTCGACGACGAGGACCCGACGAGCGCCGACATTCTGCACAGCATCCTCGAGTCGCTCGAGCAGTTCGCGTGGATGATCAGCGCCGAGAACCGCACCCCTCGGTGATCCTGCGGTGGGCAAGTTCATCTACGACGGCACGCTCAAAGTCGACTTCGACGACCGCGCGCTTGCCCACCTGCAGCTCGTCATCAGCACGAAGCTGAGACGCGGGGAGTCCTTCCACTTCACGTGGAAGGACGACCCGTCGATCGGCGACGGTCGGACGAGCGTCTGGCTGCACCCCCGGTGCACGCTCGTCTTCAAGTTCTACCGCGGCGAGCGACCGCCGCTGAACATGGCGTGGATCGAGGCCTTGTCGTCCGTGGCGAACTCGCCCGGTGGGCTCTACATCGTGCCCGAGCCGACGGCGGCCTCGGCGAAGGAGGAGGTCGGGCTGTGAAGCGGATCGACGTGCACTACGGCGGGGAGCAGTACAGCATCGGCGAGGAGACCTACGAGGAGATCGCGGGTCAGATCGCGGCCGCGCTGGCGTCGGGGCACGGCTGGATCACCGTCAACGACGGCGAGGGCGCGCCTCGCCCGGCGCATCTGCTGATCTCCCCCGGTGTGCCGATCGCCCTGATCCCGATCCCCGACGCGCCCGAGGACGACGGCGCCGCGGAGGGCGCGTTTACTCCGAGCTGAGCTCGGGCCCGTGCTCGACCTCGAAGAGGCCCGACACGAGCTGGATGCCACCCGACGAGTTCGCGGAGGTGGCGAGCTCCTCGATCCACTCCCGGCTCAGTTCCGGCGGCTCCGGCTCGTCGAAGACGAAACGCAGGGGGATCGAGGGGTGCAGCCAGATGGTCGTGCGGCCACGGGGGAAGTCGTCGGGATGCTGCCACGACACGGTGAAGCTCTCGGAGCGGCGGAGCTTCGTGGCGATGACGACCTTCAAGTGCGCGAGCGCACGATCCTCGATCCGAATCGGCATCGCCGAGCCGCCGTAGTAGATGAGGCCCATGGGGACACCATAATGGGAAGACGTCGCTGCGGGACCGCGGTGACACGGGGAAGGAAACGAGTGGGCAAGTTCATCTATGAGGATTCCATCAAGGTGGACTTCGAGGACCGCACGCTGGCGCACCTTCAGCAGGTGATCGGCAACAAGCTCCGCCGCGGCGAGTCCTTCCACTTCACGTGGCGCGACGATAAGAGCATCGGCGAGGGGCGAACGTCGGTGTGGCTCCACCCGCACGCATCCCTCGTCTTCAAGTACTACGGCAGCCGTCAGTCGCGCATCAACCGTGCGTGGTCCGAGGCGCTGATGTACGCGGCGAACTCGCCCGCGGGACTGCACCTTGTTCCCGAGCCCGCCGACCCCGGTGAGGCGGAGTCCTCTGCCTGACATCGTCGAGGACATCTCCGCCGCCGCTCGCCGCGCGGGGCTCACCTGCGCCGTCGCTGAATCGCTGACCAGCGGCAAGCTCGCCGCGGAGGTCGGGCGCGGCGAGGGCGCACAGGAGTGGTTCGCCGGAGGCATCGTCGCCTATCAGACACGGGTCAAGGAGCAGGTGCTCGGCCTCGAGCCCGGCACCGACCCGTGCTCCGCGGCGTGCGCCGAGCAGCTCGCGCGGGGTGCGCGAAGCATCATGGACGCCGACGTCGCGGTGTCGACGACGGGCGTGGGAGGACCGGACGACCAGGACGGGCACCCGGCCGGCACGGTGTACCTAGGCTGGGCGACGGGGGATCGGACAGGGCATCGTTTGCTGCACTTCGACGGCGAGCCGGAAGAGATTCTCGACGCGGCTGTCCGGTCGGCACTCAGCCTGCTCGACGACGTCATCACCGGTCGGGTCCACTGACGCCGCCCAGACATGCGACGTGCCGCAACACGTCGCAGTCGGGGGAGTGCGAGGTCTTGCGGCACGTCTGTCGGCGATGGGGGCCGACGTTCGGAGGTGGGGAGCCTCCGGGGTCCGTCACACCAGGGGGATGGTCACACCAAGAGCGGCGGAGTGCCGAATCGCTCGGTGAAGTCGGCGGCGAGGGCGTCCTCGAAGGCGTCCGCGTCGTCGAAGAGATCGGTCTCGCTCACGCGGCCACCACGGCTCGGCGGGGCTCGGCCCGGTTCTGGGAGATCTCGGGGATGTCGAGGTCGGCGTCGAGCACCAAGCCGCCGTTGGAGGTGGCCTGATCGGCCATCTCGCGAAGGGTGGCGGGGTTGAGGGCGATCGCTTCGGCCTGCTCGTATACGAAGCGCAGCGGGATTGCGGGCTGGAACCAGAGCGTCGTGCGGCCCTGGCCGTCGGCCTCGGTGCCCTTCCACGAGACGACGAAGCTCTCGCTGCGGCGCAGCTTGGTCGTCGCGATCGCCGCAAGATGGGCGAGGACGCGATCGGGCATCGTGATGGGGGCGTCGACGTTGCCGTAGTACAGGTTTCCCATGATTCCTCCTGGTGTGTGACGTGTGCAGGTGTTCAGTTGGTGGCCGGCGTCGCCGTCGAGCGGTGGCGGCGCCGAGACAGGGCGTCGATGATGCCGCCGCGCCACCAGTTGCGCTGCTCAGGGATGAGTGCGACTCCCAGCGCAGTGAAGGGCGCGGGTACGGGGCGAGCGGTGGTGGGGTTCATCTGTCCGTTCCTGAATTACTAGCTAAACAATACATCTAGTGGATTTCACATCTCTTGTCTATCATTGATCTCGAGAAGGACAGAATCTGTCACAGATCTGAATGAGTAAGGTGGACTAGCCGATGACGATGCTCGACTCGCACGACAGCGTGGGCGTCCGCGACGCAGTCGCGACGTGGCACGAAGTGGAGAAGGGCTTCTGGGTCGGCAACACCCACGGGCGGTTCCTCGGAACCGTGGAGTCCACTCCTTCCGGTTACGTCACCCGAGACGATGCCGGTGGCATCGTGGGGACGTATTCGGTCGTCGCCGAGGCTCGGGCGGCGATCGGATGAACGACAAGCGCAGCGAGCCGGGGAGCTGACATGCCTCAATCGATCGTTCGTCACGAACACACCCATCTGTATGCGGCGCAGCCGAAGACGGACGCCGGTCGTGACCTCAGCAGCGCCATCTTGGAGCTGCGTCACGCCGAGCAGGTCCAGGCCGACCGCTCGCAGCGGATCTCCGGCCTCGGCAGCATCGACCTCTCCGCCCTCCGGTACCTCGTGCAGGCGCAGCGGGAGGACCGCGAGATCAGCCCAAAGGGCCTCATCGTCATGCTCGGAACGTCGAGCGCCACGGTCACGAACGTGATCGAGCGACTCGTCGGCAAGGGCTATGTCATCCGCGAGCAGCACCCGACCGACCGACGCGCGCACTACCTGGTGCCGACGGACGCGGCGGTGGAGCTCGTGGACGAGGTGTACGGCGCCCACCACGGCGCCGTCGTCTCGGTGATCGACGGGCTGGACGAGGCCCAGGTCATCGCGGCGACCGAGGTCATCCGCCGCATCGCCGGTTCGCTGGACGACCTCGCCCGCCGGTCCTGACGTCCGGCCGCCCGCTGCAGGGGAACGACGTCAGATCGTCGTGTCCTCGCCGAGCCGGTGCCACGTCCGGTTGTGGTAGACCAGCGGGATCGAGGAATCGCGCTCGATGTTCGCCTGCAGAGCATGCGCGGCAATGATCGTGGAGCCTCCGGCGTCCATTCGGTCGATGACGGCGCAGCGGACCCACGCCCGGACACCGTGGTAGACGGGCTCGCCGGTCACGAGGCGTGACCAGGGGAGTTCCGCGAACCGGTCGATACCGCTCGTGGCGCCGGTCTTGGCGACCGGGAGGTCCTCGGCGTCGAGCAGGTGGACGACCACGGTTTCAGCCTCCAGCAGCGTCTTCGCTGCGGACGACAGCGCCGACACGGAGAAGATGAGCAGCGGCGGGTCTGCGCTCACGGACGAAACGGACGTCGCCGTCAACGCGACCGGGCCGTGGCCCGCGTCGGCGGTGATGACCGCGACACCGCCGGGATGACCCCGGAAGACCGCTTTGAACTCGTCGGCCGACAGCGACTCACCGAACGTGTGGGTCGGCGGCTGCGCGGCGCCGAGCGGGGATGCCTCACTCATGCTCCGCGACGTTAGCCCGATCGCGGCGGACGTACTCGTGCGTGCTTCTCGTGACGTCATACGGCGAAACCTCCGCACACGACAACCGGTCGCGCGCGCAAAGCATTCCCGCCGACACACGGAGCAACACGGCGTCCCGCCATCGCGCACTCCTGTGGAATGGGCCGTATGAGCGCCCCCGCCGACCGGTTCGCGTCCCTCCAGGTGCATTCGGGATACGTCCCCGGCACACCGCAGAACGCCGTGGCGCCGCCGATCTATCAGACGACCGCGTACGAGTTCGCCTCGCTGCAGGACGCGGCGGACATCTTCGCCCTCCGTCGCGCCGGCAACCTCTACAGCCGCTCCTCCACGCCCACACAGCAGATCTTCGAGGAGCGGGTGGCGGCGCTGGAGGGCGGCCGGGCGGCGGCAGCGGTCGCGTCCGGGCAGGCTGCCGTCGCCATCACCCTGCTCGCGCTGGCGCGCGCCGGGGAGCACATCGTCGCGGCGGCCCAGCTCTACGGCGGCACGGTGGATCTGCTGCAGGACACCTTCGCCGACTGGGGGATCGAGGTGGATTTCGTCGACCAGGACGATCCGGATGCGTGGCGGCGGGCGATCCGGCCCACGACGCGGGCGCTGTTCGCGGAGTCGGTGACGAACCCCACGGCCCACGTCCTCGACATCCGCACCGTCGCCGACATCGCCCACGACGCGGGCGTCCCCTTCGTCGTCGACAACACCGTCGCGACACCGTTCCTGCAGCGGCCCGGCGATCACGGCGCCGATCTCGTCGTCCACTCGGCGACGAAGTACCTCGGCGGTCACGGCACATCGATGGGGGGCGTCGTCGTCGACATCGGCTCGTTCGACTTCGGTGTCGAACCCGGGCGCTGGCCGCAGCTCACGCAGCCCTATGCGCGCGTCGGCGACGTCGTCCTGTGGGACCGGTTCTCGGCGGAGGGGCTCGCGTTCATCGCTCTGCTGAAGACCAAGTACGTGCATGACCTCGGGCCGTCGCTGTCTCCCTTCAACGCGTTCCAGCTGCTGCAGGGCCTCGAGACGCTGGATCTGCGGATGGCGCGGCACGCGGCATCCGGTCTCGTCGTGGCCCGGTATCTCGATGCCCACCCGCACGTCGACGTCGTCCACCACCCCGGCCTCGACGGCAACGCCTGGGCGGATGCCGCGACGACCTACCTCCCACGAGGCGTGCCGGCGGTGTTCTCGTTCGACCTCGCCTCGAGCGGTGACGCCGAGACCGACCGGACGCGGGTGCACCGCTTCGTCGACGCGCTCGGGCTGGTCAAGCTGGTCGCCAACATCGGCGACGCGCGAAGCCTGGTCGCGCACCCCGCGTCGATGACCCACAGCCACCTCGATGACGGCCAGCTGGCCGAAGCCGGGATCTCGGCGCGCACGATCCGACTGTCGATCGGCCTCGAGGATCCGGACGACATCGTCGCCGACATCGCACAGGCGCTCGACCGGGTCGCTCTCCCATGACCGGTGGGTCGCTCCTCGAGAAGGAGACGCTGGACTTCGTCCGCGACCTCATCCGGATCGACAGCGTGAACACGGGGGTCGCCGAGACCATCGGCGACGGCGAGACGCGGGCCGCACGATACGTGCAGGAGCGGCTCGCCGACGCGGGGATCGAGGCGGAGCTCGTCGAACCGCGGCCGGGGCGCGCGTCGGTGGTCGCCCGCATCCGCGGTCGAGAGCCGGCTGCCGGGGCGCTGCTCGTGCATGCGCACCTCGATGTGGTGCCCGTCGATGAGACGGACTGGACGCGCCCGCCGTTCGGCGCCGAGATCCACGACGGCTTCCTCTACGGCCGGGGCGCGGTCGACATGAAGGACTACGCGGGGATGCTGCTGGCCGTCGCGCGCCACTACGCGCGCGAGGGCATCGTGCCCCGGCGCGACCTCGTGTTCGCCTTTCTCGCCGATGAGGAGAGCGGCGGTGTGTGGGGAGCGGGGTGGATCGTCGAGCACCGACCCGATCTGCTGGCCGGGGTCACCGAGGCCCTCAGCGAAGTGGGCGGCTTCTCGGTGCCGCTGTCCGGACGGCCGGGCCACGACCGGCGCGCCTACCTCGTCGCGACCAGCGAGAAGGGCGTGTCCTGGGCCACGCTCGTCGCCCGGGGCGAGGCATCCCACGGGTCCCGTCCCCGGGACGATAACACCGTCGTACGGCTCGCGCGTGCGGTCGCGGCGGTCGGCGCGCACCGGTTCCCCGTCGTCCGCACACCCGCGCTGCAACGCTTCTTCGACGTCTTCGGGGCGGCGAGAGGGCTCGCGTTCACGGACGAGACGCTGGCCGAGGACGTCGAGTCGCTCGGCTTCGTCGCGGGTCTGGTCGGGGCATCCACTCGGAACACCGCGACGCCGACGGTGCTGGCCGCCGGGGAGAAGACCAACGTCATCCCCGCCGAGGCCAGCGCGCGGCTCGACCTGCGGATCGTGCCCGGCGGTGACGACGACCTGCGGCGCACCGTCCGTGCGATCGCCGGCGACGACGTCGACGTCGACTTCGGGCGATGGTGGTCCGCGACCGAGGCGCCGATCGACGCACCGCTGCTCGGGGTGATCCAGCGTGCGGTAGGCGAGGACGACCCGGACGGCGTCGTCGTCCCGTACCTGCTGCCCGCCAGCACGGACAACAAGCACTTCGCCCGGCTCGGCATCGCGGGCTACGGGTTCGTCCCCCTGCGGGTCCCACTCGACTTCGACGTCTTCGCCCAGTTCCACGCCGCCGATGAGCGGGTGCCCGTGGACGCCCTCGCGTTCGGGGCGCGAGTCACCGAGCGCATCCTCCGCACCGCCTGACGACACCGGCGGATCGCGCCGGTGCTACGTGACGGCGTGTGTCGGGGCGTGGCGGCGCTCGGCCGCCGCACCGGATCACGTGTCTAGAGTCGACACCGTCCGACGCGCGGCGTCGGGAGGAAGGCGATGCAGTGAGCAGCACGACGACGACGGACGTCCGCGACAACCCGGCCTGGCACTCCCTCGCGGGGACGCACGCGCACCTCGCGGAGGGTGACGACCTCGTCGGGCGCTATCCGCCGGACGTCGCGGGCTTCGTCGGGGTCCGGACGTGGGATGACCCCGCCGTCTGGGACTCGCTCGTCGCGGTGCTCGGGCGCGGGGCGGATTTCGGCATCAGCGGGGCCGACCCGGAGCTGCCCGCCGGATGGCAGACGACATGGCACGGCCAGGGCGTGCAGCTCGTCGAGACCGATCGGCTGCGGCCGCGCCCCGACGACGAGGTCGTCGTGCTCGGAGCCGACGACGTGCCCGAGATGCTGGCGCTCGTCGAGCGCAACCAACCCGGTCCCTTCCTTCCGCGCACCCACCTGCTCGGACGCTACGTCGGGATCCGCCGCGAGGGTCGACTCATCGCGATGGCGGGCGAGCGGCTGCAGCCGGGGGAGTGGACCGAGATCAGTGCCGTGTCCACGGATGACGCGTACCGTCGCCAGGGCCTGGCCTCGCGACTGGTCCTCGACGTCGCCTTCCACATCCAGGCGCGCGGCGGGCGGGCCATGCTGCACGCCGCCGCGGCCAACACCAGTGCGATCGCGGTCTACGAGAAGCTCGGCTTCGAGCTCCGTCGACGGACCACCTTCATGGGGATCCGCATCCCCGACTGACGCTCGGGCATCGGCGGTGTTACGCCGTATCTCGCTCGATGTCGGCATGTGCCGTCATCGCGCGCGACGCCCGAGCCGAATCCCTAGCGTCACGTGCACGCGGCCATCCGGTCCGCGCTTCACACCCCGCAGGGAGAACCATGGCAACGACCGTCACGGACGCACCCGTCGCACCCGTCGCACCCGTCCGTCCGTCATCCCGCGTCGACCTGGGCGAGCTGCCCGTGGTCCACACCCGGCATTGGTTCCGATGGACCCTGAGCGCGATCCTCCTCTTCGTCATCGCGCAGTTCGCCTGGTCGCTCGTCACGAACGAGAACTACGAATGGGGCGTCTTCGGGCAGTACTTCTTCTCCGAGCCGGTGCTCGTCGGCATCGGCTACACCCTCACCCTCACTGCGGTGTCGGCGGTGATCGGGTTCGTCCTCGGCACGGTCCTGGCGCTCGGCCGGCTCGCGGCGTCACCGCTGCTGAACGCCATCTCGTGGTCGTACATCTGGTTCTTCCGCTCGGTGCCGCTCGTCGTGCAGATCATCGTCTGGTACAACCTCGGATACCTGTACCCAACGCTCGGGCTCGGCACCCCGTTCACGACCGACTTCTGGATCGTCGAGTTCCCCACCGTGCAGCTGATCAGCGCCTTCGCCGCCGCGATCCTCGGGCTCGGACTGCACCAGGCCGCGTACTCCGCCGAGATCATCCGCGGCGGACTCCTGTCGGTCGACCAGGGGCAGCACGAGGCCGCGGCGGCACTCGGCATCCCCGCCCGTCAGCGCCTGTTCCGCATCATCCTGCCGCAGGCCGCGCGCTCGATCATCCCGAACGCGTCCAACGAGGTGATCGGGCTGGTGAAGGGGGCGTCGGTCGTCTTCGTCATCGCGATCCCCGAGCTCTTCTACGCCGTGCAGGTGATCTACAACCGCAACAGCCGGGTGATCCCGCTGCTGCTGGTCGCCGTCGTCTGGTACACGATCATCACGACGATCCTGAGCATCGCGCAGTACTACGTCGAGCGGCACTACGCACGCGGCGCGACCCGCGTCCTGCCGCCCACCCCGCTCCAGCGCTTCCGCCGCTGGTCGACGGCGCAGTGGCGACGCCTCGGTGACGCGCCGGCACCGCCGCCGCCGCCCGGGCAGGCGACGGCATCCGTCGGCGACCGCAACGACGTGCGATACGGGGGGACCGGCGCATGAGCGGCATCGTCGACGCGGCGCCGCGGACCGGCCTCGTCGAGATCCACAACGTCCACAAGTCCTACAACGGCATCGAGGTCCTGCGGGGCATCGACCTGACGGTCGAGCCGGGTCAGGTCGTCGCGATCCTCGGCCCGAGCGGATCGGGAAAGTCCACGCTCCTGCGCACGATCAACCACCTCGAGTCGATCGATCGCGGATCGGTTACCGTCGACGGTCAGCTCATCGGGTACGAGCAACGGGGCGGCAAGCTCCACGAGCTCCGCGAGAAGGAGATCCTGCGTCGTCGGACCCAGATCGGCATCGTCTTCCAGAACTTCAACCTCTTCCCGCACCTGACGGCCCTCGAGAACGTCTCCGAGGCGCCGGTGGCGACCGGCAGGCTGTCGAGGGATGCCGCATCCGACCTCGCCCGCTCGCTCCTCGAGCGCGTGGGGCTCGCCGACAAGGCGGGGCACTACCCGCGGCAGCTGTCGGGCGGTCAGCAGCAACGGGTGGCGATCGCGCGGGCGCTCGCGCTCACTCCGAAGGTGCTGCTCTTCGACGAGCCGACCAGCGCCCTCGACCCCGAACTGGTCGGCGAGGTCCTGGACGTCATCCGCGGCCTCGCGCGCAGCGGCACGACGCTCATCATCGTCACGCACGAGATCGGCTTCGCCCGCGAGGTGGCCGATCGCGTCGTCTTCGTCGACGACGGACGCATCGTCGAGGAGGGAGCACCCGACGAGGTCCTCTCCGCCCCGGCGCATCCCCGCACCCGCGAGTTCCTCGCCAACGTCCTCGCCTGACCCTCCACCCGAACACCACAGCACCAGAGAGAGCAGAACATGGCCATCAGCAAGAAGCAGGGCGTCGCCCTCGGCGTCGGGATCGTCGCCGTCGCCGCCGTCGTCGGCGGAGTCGTCGCGGCGGTGAACCTCGGCGGCGCGCCCGTCGACGCCGCCCCCGCCGCCGCCGACAGCACGCCGGCAGCCGAGAAGAACGTCGCGTCGGGCGACATCACCTGGATCCACACCGAGCCGGTCCCCGAGGCCGTCGACGCGCTCGAGGCGAGCGGGTTCGAGCCGATCGAGGCGGGCAAGCTGACGGTCGCCATCGGCTCGTTCGTCCCGCCGCTGAGCTATCAGCCCGAGGGAACCTCCGCCGCGACGGACGTCGCCGGCACCGAGCCGAACATCGGCTCGCTCATCGCGGAGGGCCTCGGTCTCGAGTACAACCCGCAGGTCGTCGCCTGGGCGGACTGGCCGCTCGGCGTGCAGTCCGGCAAGTACGACCTCATCACCTCGAACGTGACGGTGACCGAGGAGCGCAAGGAGCTCTACGACTTCGCCAGCTACCGGCAGGACCTGCTCGGGTTCTACGTGCGGAGCGACAGCGACATCGACGCGATCACCGAAGCGGCCGACATCTCGGGCCTGACCATCACCGTCGGCTCGGGCACGAACCAGGAGCAGGTGCTGCTCGCGTGGAACGAGGAGCTCGAGGCGGACGGCGAGGCGCCGGCCGAGCTGGCCTATTACGACGACACCGCCGCGGCGACCCTCGCGCTGCAGTCGGGGCGTGCCGACGCGGGCTTCGGCCCGAACGCGACGGCGGCATGGGCCGCCCGCGAGACCGGCGACACGAAGCTCGTGGGGATCGTCCCCGGCGGATGGCCGCAGACGGCCGAGATCGCCGCCGGCACGAAGAAGGGCAACGGCCTCGCCGAGCCGGTCTCGATCGTCATCAACCACCTCATCGAAGAGGGCACGTACGCCGAGGTGCTCGAAGCCTGGGGCCTCGAGTCCGAGGGCGTCACCGAGTCGCGGGTGAACCCTCCGGGGCTGCCGAAGTCCGAGTGACGACGAGAGAAGGGGCGGGATCCGGATGCCGGGTCCCGCCCCTTCCTCGTGCGTCGACGGTCAGCTGCGCCGGACGGGGACGGCGTCGGCGCGGACGCGGTCGAGCGGCGTCTTCTCGCCGGCCTCGACCGCAACGGGCAGGTGGTTCCGCGACGGCGGCAGTGGGCACGTGGCGTGGTCCGTATACGCGCAGGGCAGGTTCGTCGCCCGCGTGAAGTCGATCGTCGTGCGGCCCTCCGCATCCGGCGCCGGGACGAGGATCGATCGGTTGGCGGCGTAGGTGGTGACCCCGCTCGTCTCGTCGCGGAACAGGACGAGGAGGTGCTCCGCGCCGGCGGAGAAGGCCAGCAGGTCGCGGGGCCCGCCGTCGAGTTCGAAGCGGAGCACACCGGGAGCGTCGTAGACGTGCGTCAGGCCCTCGACAGCGGCGCCCACTTCGGTCGGTTCCGGCTCGTCGAAGGCGACGAACGCGGCATCGACCCGCCACCGCGGGTGCGGGTCGTAGGCGGGGGTTCCCGTGTACGCCGCGAGGAAGGGGTGGTCCGACCGGCGCGGGCGGACGATCGTGAACCCGCCTCGCTTCGCGAGTTCGATCGCCCCGGCGACGGGCCCGTCGCTGAAGTGGAGCAGGATGCCGGCGCGTTCGGCGAGCTCGCCGAACGCGTGCCGACCGCGGATGACGGTGCCGTCGTGCGTGAGCGTCTCACCCTCGGCCAGCTCGACGACCGCTCCCTCGGGTCCGATGCTCCAACGCCCCGGCGCGTCCGCGAGGGCGACGGGATCTTCGGTGAGCCAGTACAGGCCCGTGATGGCATGGAATCCGAGGGGGTCGTTCCGGCGCCGCTCGTGCCGGTGGTGCCACTGCTCCCATTCGGTCTCGAACTGCTCGAGGTCGACGTCGGTCGTGCTGGTCATGGGGATGCTCCCGGTGATCGTGCGGTCAGTGGACGGAGACGGTGGACGGGCGCCAGCCGAGGACGGGGAGGAGGCCGTGGCGGATGTCGCCGAGGATCTGGCGGTACTCGTCGACGGTGAACCCGTAGGGCAGCGACACCCGCAGCTGCGTGCGGCCGTCGAACACCTCGTCCGCAGAGAGACGGTCGGCGATCTCGGCCACGGTACCGTGCAGGTCGCGCCCGAACACGAGGCGACGATCCCCCGCGAGGACCGGTCGATGCGTCCGCTCCTCGCGGGCGGCGGTGTACGCCGCGTAGTGCTCTCGCTGCGAGGCTGTCGCCGAGTCGACGGGGATGACGACGCGTTCGACGCCGACCGCGCGCTCGCCGCCGGCGAATCGCTCGTGATACTCGTCGAGGTGGATCCGCTGCGCGTGCTCGAAGGTCGGGGCCGCGTCGCCGTCGCCCACGTTGCCGAGCAGCAGGCGGAGCCCGTTCTCGGCCGCCCACCGCACCGACCGGAGCGAGCCGCCGCCCAGCCAGACGCGGCCCCGCAGTCCAGGGGCGTGCGGCTGGATGCGCGGGATCTGAGGGCCGGAGGGCGTCGGAAGCGGGTCATCCGACAGCGGCATCCCCTCGAGCGCTCGCAGCAGTCGTTCGACGGCCGCGTACGGGTCCGCGTGGTGGCCGGCGACCGGGCGCGCGTAGGGCGTGAGCAGCTCGTCGTGCGGGCGCGACGTGCTGACACCGAGGTGCAGCCGTCCGCCTGCGAGCGCGTCGACGAGCGCGGCATCCTCCGCCACGCGGAACGGCGTCTCGTGTCCGAGCGGTACGACAGCGCTCTCGAGGGTGATCGAGTCGGTGCGCTGCGTCGCGGCGGCGAGGAAGGCGAGCGCGCCGGAGACGCCGCGCTCGAGGTGGCGCTGACGGATGCCGGCCACGTCGAAGCCGAGCTCCTCGGCGTGCGCGAACAGCTTGAGCGCGGCCTCAAGGCCCGCGGCAGGCGAGTCCTCGGCATAGGTTCCGGCGAAGATGACCCCCGCGGTGGGGATGACGGCCGTCACGCGCGTGAGTCCCGCCGCGCGGGCCGCCGCGCGGCGCCGGCGGGGTCGTGGAAGCGACGGACGACGTGGTCGAGGGCCTCGGCCGTGAGGTCGAGGGATGCCAGGTCGATGCGCTCGTCGTGACCGTGGAAGAGGCGGCGGAAGGTGCCGTAGTCCCACCGTTCGCTGAGGACGCCGAAGCCGTACGCGGGGATGCCGCGGCGCCGGAAGAACCGGCCGTCCGTCCCGCCGATCCCGAGCATGGGGAGGAGCTCCGCCCGAGGATAGGCCCGACGCACGGCGGCCTCGAGCGCACCGAACAGCGGGGTGTCCGTCGGCGAGACCGTCGACGCTCCGAACCAGTCGCCGACGACGTCGATGTGCTCGATGAGGTCGCCGAGCGCGTCGCGCAGGTACCCGTCCACGTCCTCGGGGGTGACACCGGGGAGGATGCGGATGTCGAGCTGCACGGTGGCTTCGCCGGGGATCACGTTGCCCTTCTCGCCCGCGCGCACGACCGTGGGGGCGATCGTCGTGTGCGTCGACGCGTGCGCGAAGCCGTCGAGACCGCCGACGCCGCCGATCCCGTCGAAGAAGCGCCGAGGGTCGGTGACGGCGTCGCGGACGGCGTCGTCGAGGTCGAGCGCGCGCGCGTAGTCGCGCCACTGCGGCGTGATGACCGTCGGTGTGCGGTGCCGGGACAGTCGGACGACGGCCTCCGCGGCGATCGTGGCGGCGTTGCGCGCGCTCCAGGGGGCCGATCCGTGCCCGGGGCTGCCCGTGATGCGCAGGGTGCGAGGAGCGGCACCCTTCTCGCCGACCATGACGCCGATGGACGGCAGTGGTCCTGCCGAGGCGCCGCCGGACTCGGTGAGGACGTAATCGGCGTCGATGAGGTCCGGCCGGTGCGTGACCAGCCAGTCGACGCCGAATCGGCTCCCGTGCTCTTCGTCGGCCACCGCGGCGAAGATGAGGTCACCGCGCGGTCTGAAGGCCGAGCGTTCGAATGCCCCGGCCGCGAGAGCCCGCGTCACCACGGCGTACGCGGCGGTGAGGTTGAGCATGTCGATCGCGCCCCGACCCCACAGGACGTCATCGACCACCTCGGCGGCGAAGGGATCCCGCTGCCAGCCCGCGGGCTCGACGGGTACGACGTCGGTGTGGCCCACGAGGGCCAACGACGGAGCATCCGGATCGGTGCCGGGGATGCGCACGATCAGGGACGTGCGCCCGGGATGCGGCTCGACGGTCACGCCCTCGAGTCCCGAGCCCTCGAAGAACCGCTGCAGTGTCGCGACCTGCCGGTGTTCGTGCCCCGAGTCGGGGGTGCCGTCGTTGACGGCGGCGTTCTGGATCAGCTCGCGCAGCAGGTCCGTCGTCTGCGCGCCCAGCGGGCCGATCGAGCGCGCGGTCACCGCGTCGCCTCCGTCCACGAGCCGCTCCGCCGTCCGGGGACCGCCGCGAGCAGGCGTCGGGTGTACGGGTCGCGGGGGTCTGTGAGCACCTGCGATGCAGTGCCGAGCTCGACGACGCGTCCAGCGCTCATCACGGCGACGCGATCCGAGATCTCCCGCACGACGGCCAGGTCGTGACTGATGAAGAGGTACGACACACCGGTGGCGTCCTGTATCTCGGTGAGCAGCGCGAGCACCTGCGCCTGAACCGAGACGTCGAGGGCCGACACCGCCTCGTCGAGGACGACGAGGTCGGGTCGGAGTGCGAGTGCACGAGCGATCGCGACCCGCTGGCGCTGCCCGCCGGACAGCTCTGCGGGCCGCCGGGTCGCGACGCCCGAGGGCAGCGCGACCTGGTCGAGCAGCTCGCGGACGCGAGCCGCCCGAGCGGGGCGGTCGCCCTCGCGGAAGGCCCGCAGCGGCTCGTCGATGACCTGCTCGATCGTGAACCGCGGGTCGAGGGAGGCGAACGGGTTCTGATAGACGAGTTGCAGCCGACGGCGAACCGCGCGCACCTCCGCTGCGTCCGCGGCGCCCAGGTCGATGCCGTCGAACCGGATCCGGCCCGAGGTCGGCGTCTCCAGGCGCAGCGCGAGCCGGGCGGTCGTGCTCTTGCCCGACCCCGATTCGCCGACGATCGCGAGCGTCTCGCCTCGCCCGACCGTCAGCGACACGTCGTCGACCGCACGCAGCGTGCGTCGCCCCGGTAGCGCGAACTCCTTCGAGACGCCCGTCAGTTCCAGCAGCGGCTGCGCGTCATCCGGCTGTCGACGCGGGACCCGTGCGATCGGGGCGGAACGAAGACCCGGAGCCGCGTCGATGAGGGCGCGGGTGTACGGATGCCGTGGGTCGCCGAGCACCGCCGCCGTCGGCCCCTGCTCCACGATCCGGCCGTGCTGCATCACCACGATGCGGTGCGCGCGGTCGCTCGCGACGGCGAGATCGTGGGTGATGAGGAGGACGGCGGTGCCGAGTCGGCGGGAGAGCCCGTCGATGTGGTCGAGGATCTGCTGCTGCACCGTGACGTCGAGCGCGCTGGTCGGTTCGTCGGCGATGACCAGGTCCGGCTCCGCCGCGAGTGCCGTCGCGATGAGGGCGCGCTGGGTCATGCCGCCGGAGAACTGGTGGGGGAACTGCTGTGCGCGGGCCTCGGGCTCGGGGATGCCGGCGAGGCGGAGCAGTTCGACGGCCTGCTGCTCGGCCGCCCGGCGCGAGGCGATGCCGTGGATGACCAGCGGCTCCGCGACCTGCGGTCCCACCCGCTTGACCGGGTTGAGGCTGGTCGCGGGATCCTGGGGGATCAGCCCGATGCGGCGACCGCGGACAGCCCGCCACTGGCGTGCCGACAGCCGCGAGACCTCTTCGCCGGCGAAGCGGATGCTCCCGGCATCCACCGTCGCGTTCCGTGCGAGCAGGCGCAGCACGGCATGCGCGGTCGTGCTCTTGCCCGAGCCCGACTCTCCGACGATGGCCACGACCTCACCGCGCTCGACCGAGAACGAGGCGCCGTCGACGGCCGTCCGCGTCCGGCCGCCCACCGTGTACGAGACGGCGAGATCGGTCACCTCGAGCAAGGCCGTCACCGCGCGCCGCCGTCCCGCTCGAGCGCGCGCGCGATCCGATTGGCGGAGAGCACCACGGCGACGATGACCAGGCCCGGCAGCGTCGTCAGCCACCACGCCACGGCGAGGTAGTCCCGACCGCCCGAGACGAGGGATCCCCACTCGGGTGCCGGCGGCGGCGCGCCGAACCCCAGGAAGGACAGCGACGAGATCGCGAGCACCATCACGCCGAACTCCAGCGCAGCGAGCGCGACGACGGGTGCCGCCGCGTTCGGGAGGACGTGACGACGGAGGATTGTCGTCCAGCGCACCCCGCTGACCCGAGCGGCTTCGACGTAGACCGAGGTTGCGACGGAGAGGACCTCGGCGCGCATCACCCGCGAGAAGGTGGCGATCGAGGCGAGCCCGACGGCGACGGCGACGTTGAGCGTCCCGAATCCGAGGGCGGTGATGAGCGCCAGCGAGAGGAGGAGACTCGGGATGGCGAGGAGCACATCCATGAGTCGCATGATCGCGTCGTCGACGAAGCCGCGGATGAAGCCGGCCAGCAGCCCGAAGAACGATCCCACGCTCAGGCCGACGAGGACGGCGACGGTCGTCGCGGCGAGCGAGGTCGCCGATCCGTGCACGACGCGGGCGTAGAGGTCTCGGCCCAGGTTGTCGGTGCCGAACGGGTGCGCGGGGCCGGGCGGCAGCAGGCGATCCCGAGGTCGCCCGCGAGAGGATCGGCCGACGTGAACCAGGTCGGCGCGAGTGCCCAGAGGATCACCACGGCGAGGACGCCGATCGCGATCAGCAGGCTCGGCCGGCGCAGGAACGCGAGGTTGCCGGGCCGCCGCGGGCGCCCGGGGGCCGGAGGGTCGACGGGGGTCGCGGGAGGAGCGGCCGCCCGGGCGGTGGCGAGGTCGGCGGACATGTCGGCTCCGATCGTCAGGCGACCGCGAATGCGGTGCGGGCCACGGTGATGCGGCGGTCGATGAGGGGGTACACGAGATCGACGACGAGGTTCGCGGTGACGAACACCAGCGCCGCGAAGACGACCACGATCTGCACGATCGGGATGTCGCGGTTGTTGACGGCCGTCACGACGAGGCGGCCGATCCCGAGGCGCGAGAAGACGGTCTCGGTCACGACCGCCCCGGACAGGAGCCCGCCGACCATCACCCCGAGCATCGTCAGGGTCGGGATGACGGCGTTGCGCAGCGCATGACCGAGCTGCACCCGCGCCTCGCCCGCCCCCTTGGCGCGGACGACCTCGATGTACGGCTGCGACATCGTCGAGCGGAGGCTGCGCGAAAGCAGCTGCGCGACGAATGCGCCGGACGGGATCGCGATCGTCAGCGCGGGCAGGACGAGGCTGACGAGGCCTGCGTCGCCCACGGCGGGGAAGATCCGAAGCCGGAAGGAGAACGCCTGCAGCAGGAGCAGGCCGATCCAGAAGACCGGGATCGACACGCCGATGGGCGGGAGCGCGAACAGCACGTTCCGCACCCACGGGGTGCGGGAGAGCGAGGCGGCGACCGCGAGCGAGGCGCCCAGTGCGATCGCCAGCACGAATGCGGCGGAGGTCAGCGCGAGCGTGGGAGGTAGGGACTCCGCGAGCAGATCGACGGCCGGCCGGCCCGTCTGCGTCGAGACGCCGAAGTCCCCCGTCAGCGCTCGTCCGAGCGCCAGGACGTACTGCTCCCACAGCGGACGGTCGAGCCCCAGCTGCGCGCGGAGCTCCGCCACGAGCGCGGGATCCACGCTCTGATCGCCGCCGGCGGCCAGCGATGCGGCGTCTCCCGGCAGGAGGTAGAGGACGAGGAACGAGACCGTGTAGGCCGCCCACAGGACGATCGCTCCCTGCAGGAGGCGCAGGCCGACGTAGCGCGCCCACACGGTCCCGCTCCCCGCGCTCATTCGGCTGCCACCCAGGCGTCGTAGAAGTCGAGCCGGCTGGATGCCTCGAAGGTGAGGCCCTGGACCCGTTCGGCGGCGGTGATCGTCGTCGACAGCTCGTAGATGGGGATCGAGTGGCCCTCGGTGATGAGCTGCCGTGCGGCCTCGTCGACGAGCTGCTGCCGCTCCGTTGCGTCCACGACGGCCGACTGGGCATCGAGCGCGTCGTCGAGGGTGTTCCGCTCGGTGCGCTGCGTCGGGTTGGTCGGGCTGTCGACGCCGAAGACGGTGCGGAGGACGTCGGGGTCGGCGCGGGTGAGGTTGCCGTAGCTGAAGTCGTAGTCGCCGTCGGCGTTGGCCGCCGTGACGTCTGCGATGGCGGCGAAGGTGAGCTGCAGGTCGACGCCGATTTCCCGGAGCTGCTGCTGCACGAGCTCGAGCACCTCCTTCGGGGTCTGCCAGTAGGTGACGTGGAAGCGCAGCGGGGTGCCGTCCTTCTCGCGGATGCCGTCGGCGCCCTCGGTCCAGCCGGCCTGCTCGAGCAGGTCGCGGGCGGCATCCGGATCGAACTCGAGGACGTCACTCAGATCGGTGAAGAACGGCGTGGAGCTCGCCAGTGGCGAGACGGCGGGGGTGTCGTCCGCGCCCAGCAGCGTCGAGGTGATCGTCTCGCGGTCGATGCCCTTCTGGATCGCCAGGCGCACGTCCTTCTCCGCGAGGATCGGGGTCGTCTGGTTGGCGTACAGGTTGTACACCGACCCGGGGTTGGCCCGGGTGGTCGACCAGAACCCGTCGGTGTCGAACAGCGCGGCATCGGCGGTGGAGATGCCGGTGGTCGCGTCGATCTGTCCGGACTGCAGGCTGCCGGTGCGGTTGCCCGCTTCGGGGACGACCAGATAGGTGATCGTGTCGAGGTAGGCGTCGCCCTGGTGTGCGCTGGTGGGCGGGGCCCAGTCGAAGCCGTCGCGGCGTTCGAGCACGGCGCGGTCGCCGACCGTGTACGACGCCACCGCGAAGGGTCCCGAGCCGATGTACTCGCCCGCGCAGCGCTCCTCGGGGGTCAGTCCCGCGGTTGCCGGCGAGAGGAGGCCGAGGGAGAACGTCGACGTGGCCTGCAGGAACTGGGCGCTCGGGCGCTCGAACGTGATGGTGACGGTGCGGTCGTCGGCGACCTCGATGTCCTGCAGCCCCGCGAGGTAGGACGACCCGAGCGTGGACTTCGCACCGAGCGCCTGGATCGCCTCGAAGTTTGTCTTCACGGATGCCGCGTCGATCGGCGCGCCGTCGGCGTACGTCGCACCCTCGCGCAGGGTGAAGGTGAACGCCGTGGCGTCGTCGTTCACGTCGAACTCCTCGGCGAGCCACGGCAGGATCTCGCCGGAGTCGGGGTCCTGCACGGTCAGCGACGCGACCGTCTGGCGGGCGATCGCGATGGCGTCGTTGTTGCCGACCTGCTGCGGGTCGATGCATCCGCTGTCGACGGAGATGGCGAACGTCAGATCGCCGCCCGCCACGGGTTCGGCGTCGCCGGCGGGCGAGGCAGCCGGCGCGGTGCTGCCGCAGGCGGTGAGGACGAGGGCGACGGCGCCGAGCAGGACGAGCGCGGGGCCGGGGCGAGCGGTCGAGGGCATGTGATCTCCGGGGCGGTGTGGCGTGGGGCGGATGCCGGGTTCGGCGTGACGCCCTCCACTCTTCGTGCCGGCTGTCGCGGTGTCGCGGGCCGCAGTCGCGCGGGGTCACGCTGCGTCACGCGGCGTCATGCGCGGCATCCCGCTGCCGGTTGATCCTCCGCCGGTCGCGACACCGGCCCCTGCATCTCGTGACAGGGGAAGGGCGGCGCGGCGCCCGGGGCCGAGGGCTCAGCCGGCGTGGACCCGCGCCAGTGCGTCGAGGACCGTGGCGGCGACGCGATCGGTGGACCGGAAGGACAGTGCGTTGCTGCGCGGGCGGGTGAAGGCGCCCGCCTCGGGCCTGCTCGTGAACGGCCCGATGGCGAAGAGCGTGTCGTGGGCGGTGCCGTCCGGGCGGACCACGCGGCCGTCGGTGTCGACGAGCACCCGCCCGACGGAGACGCGCCGGTCGCCGTCCGCGAGGTGGAGGACGGTGCCGTGCACGTCGGCGAGCTCGCGGAGGGCGGGGTTCTCGCTCGCGGCGGCGTCGGCCTCGGGCAGCCAGGCGTCGACCAGTGCGTCGGCGCGCACCTCGCCGCTGCGCGTGCGGGCGATGACGGCACCGCCCGCGATGTCGACGGTGACGTCGGGTCCGAGGAAGCGGACGACGCCCGCGTCGGCGAGGGCGAGCAGCTCCTCGAGCCGCTGCGGCGGCGGGCCGCTCGCGACGTAGCTGAAGAACGTGTGCAGGCGTGCCAGGCCCTCGATGCGGGACCGCACGTTCCAGCGTTCCGCCGGGATCTCCGCGATCGACATGAACGACAGGAGTGCTGCGAGGAAGACGCCCTGTGCCGGGCTGTGCTCCTGCCGGGTCCGGAGCCCCAGGTCGCGGACGATGTGTGCCCGGACCCTCGCGTGGACGGTGTCGGCGTCCGAGGCGGGCAGTCCCGCCAACGGCCGGTCGAGCTCGTCGACGTCGAAGCGGTCGGCGGGGTCGGGAACCTGGGCGACGGCAGCGTCGTGCAGCTCGGTCGCGTCCCAGCGGTAGCGCAGGATGATGTCGCGGAACTCCGTCCAGCGCCCTCGGACGCGCTCGGGGTGACCCGTGAACAGTTCGCGATAGTGGCCGATCAGCAGCTCGGTCGCCAGGAGCGGCCAGACGTCGGTCTCGAAGTCGAGGAGTCCGGGCCGGGCGACGAGGGCGTCGCGGACCTCGTCGGTCAGCGCCTCGAGCGCTGGTGGGTCTCCCTGCAGCGTCGACGACACCTTCGACCGGTACGGCACACCCCGCCGCGAGCCCAGGTGCAGGCGGGGCTCGTCACCCGAGCGCTCGTACCGCAGACCCTCGCTCGAGTGGACGAACCGCCCCCCTCGACCTTCGGCGAGCAGCACGACGAGGTCGACGGCGGCCAGCCCCATCCCGCGCACGATGACGTCGCGCCCGGCCTCGACCGAGCGGAGGTCGGCGTCTGCGGTGAAGGACGGGGGCACATAGGTGACGCGCTCGGACTCCGCGCGGGCGAGCAGGGCGACGGTCGCGCCGTCGGGATGCCGGGCGTTGTGCCCCAGCGCATAGACCACCGCGTCGGCGTCGAGCTCGTCACCCGAGGCCAGTCGGATCCTCGCCCCGGCGGAAAGGTCCACACCGACGACCGTGTCCTGCACCCAGCGGACCGATGTGCCGTGCGGCGCCGACGCGATCGTCCGCTGCAGGAACCAGGCGAGGTAGTGCGAGTGCAGCCGCCGTGTGGGGAATCCGTCGGCGGTCAGCGCGCGTGCTTCGGCCGAGGCATCCCCCGGATCGACGTCCGGATGCTCGCCGGCGCGCCACTGCTCGAGCCACTCGATGAGGGAGGGGCCGGGGCGAATCGGCCCCTCGATCGCGCACGTGTCATCGGTGAAGACGGTGACGTCGCGCGCCATGGAGTTGAGTCGGAGCAGCGGCGACTGCTCCCGCCGCCAGATCCGGCCCGGTCCCGGGGGATGCGGATCGATCAGCACGATCTCGATCGGCTCGTCGTCGGGCGTCCGCCGCGCGACGACGCGCTCGAGCAGCATCGCGCTGCGCGGACCCGCCCCGACGATGGCGAGGCGGGCAGCGATCGTCGGGCCGGCAGTCATCACCGAGCGGTCTGCGACAGCTGCGCGGGCGCGACGGCGGGCAGGCCCAGCAGGTCGCGCAGGGTCGCCCCCTCCTCGTACCCTTCGCGGTACGACCCGCGCTCCTGCAGCAGCGGCACGACGCGCGACGCGAACTCGTCGAGCCCGTGCGGGGTCAGGTGGCCGACGACGGTGAAGCCGTCGGTCGCCCGGCCCTGGACGTAGCGATCGATCTCAGCCGCGATGTGCTCCGGCGTCCCGAGGAACGTGGGGTTCGCGGTCTGGCGGATCACGAGCTCGCGGATCGACAGCTGCTCGGTCTCGGCGAGGGCGCGGAGCTTGTCGATGCGGGCACGCGCGGTCGCGTGACGGTTCGCCCAGCCGTGCTCGGACTCGTCCCCGGTGTCGGGCTCGAGATCGGGGAGCGGTCCGTCGGGGTCGTAGCCGCTGAGGTCGCGCCCCCAGACCTGCTCGACGTAGCGCAGCGCGGAGTCGGGGCGCACCTGGGCGAGGGCGATCTCGCGGGCGCGCTCGCGGGCGTCGGCGTCGGAGTCGCCGATGACGAACGTGGCGGCGGGGAGGATCTTCAGCGAGTCCTCGTCGCGACCCCACGCCGCGAGGCGGCCCTTGACCGAGTCGTAGAAGACGCGCGCGTCGTCGTACCCGGTGTGGAGCGAGAAGATCACCTCGGCGTGCTCGGCGGCGAAGTCCCGGCCGTCGGCCGAGTCGCCCGCCTGCACGACCACCGGTCGCCCCTGCGGGGATCGCGGCACGTCGAAGAGGGCGTCGACGTCGAACTGGGCCCCCTGGTGACGGATGCGGTCGATGGCGTCCTCGCGCAGGTACCGACCGGCGTCCGCGTCGGCCGCGACGGCGTCGACGGCCCACGAGTCCCAGAACTTCTTGGCGAGCGCGACGAACTCCTTCGCGCGCTCGTACCGGTCGGCGTGCGCGAGGAAGCCGCCGCGGCGGAAGTTCGCGCCGTGGAAGGCGTCCGAGCTCGTGACGGCGTTCCAGCCCGCCCGGCCGCCGGACAGGTGGTCGAGCGTCGCGAGCTGGCGGGCCAGCTCGTAGGGCTCGTTGAACGTCGTGTTGAGTGTGCCGACGAGTCCGACGTGGTCGGTCACGCCGGCGAGCGTGGCGAGGATCGCGAGGGTGTTCGGCCGGCCGACGACGTCGAACTCGTGGATCCGGCCGTGGTGCTCGCGCAGGCGCAGGCCCTCGGCCAGGAAGACGTAGTCGAAGAAGCCGCGCTCGGCCGTGCGGGCGAAGTACTCGAAGGCGCCGACGTCGATCTGGCTGCCGGAGCGGGGGTCGGTCCAGACCGTGGTGCTGTTGACCCCGGGGAAGTGGGCGGCCAGGTGGATCTGGCGAGGTGTCTCGGTCATGCGGGGATCTCCTCTCGGGCGAACACACTGTGCGGGCGGGCGAGCCCGAGGCGGCTGCGCAGCGACGACGCGTCGCCGTCCGCGACACCGCCGAGGGCGGCGAGCAGAGGGATGACGCGTTCGCCGATCGCCACGACGTCGGCGGGCTGTCGGGCCGGCCGCAGTCGGATGCCGTCGACCCCCGCCTCGGCGAGGTCGCGGATCGCGTCCACCACGTCGACCGCCGTCCCCGCGACGATGCGCGCGTCCGAGGCGAAGGCCTGGCCGTCGAGCTCGTCGAGCCGGGCGAGGGCGTCGGTGGCGGCGCGGCGGGTGTCCTCGACGAGGACGACCAGGTCGACGAACACGCGGAGACGCTCGCGGCCGTGGCGGAGCTCGGCGGCGGCACGGTCGAGTTCGGCCAGGATGCCGGTGGTGGCCGCGGCATCGTGCGGCGTGATGAACACGACGTCGGCGTGCTCGGCCGCGAGCCGGTACGGCAGGGTCTGGTGCGCGAGCACCGTGACGAGCGGCCGGCCCTGCGGCGACCGCGGGACGATGGATGCCCCGGTCACATCGAAGAATTCGCCCTCGAACCCGACGTTGTGGATGCGGTCCGCGTCGACGTACCTCCCGGTGGACGCGTCGCGGATGATGGCGTCGTCCTCCCACGAATCCCAGAGCCGGCCGATGACGTCCGCGAACTCGCCCGCCTCGCGGAAGCCGCGGACGAGTTCCGGTGCGTCCTCGACGCGGCCGGACGCGGGGAAGCCGGTGCCGCCGAGCGGCCTGCGGCCGAAGTTGGCCCGCTCCGCATCCGACCCGCCGACGACCAGACGGACGCCGGCGCGGCCGCGGGTGGTGTGGTCGAGGGTCTGGATGCCGGTGGCCACATGGAACGGCTCGGTGTGGGTCGTCGTGACGGTCGGGACGAGCCCGAGGCGCGTCGTGCTCCGCGCAGCGAACGACGCGACGAGGACGGCGTCGAGTCGTCCGCGCACGCGCCCGGCGCGGAGATCGTCGGCGGACTCGAACCGATCGGGCACGGCGAGGGCGTCCTCGATCGTCGCGAATATCGCTCCGGCGCGGTCGGCGAGCTGCAGCAGGTCGCGCCAGTAGCGCGGCGAGGTGAGGTCGGCGGGGCGGGCCGAGGCATCCCGCCATGCGGCGGGGTGCCAGCCGGCGCGGTCGAGCGCGAGGGCGAGGTGGACGGGATGCGTGGACACGGGCGGCCTCTTTCGGTGGGCGGGACGGGTGTGTCAGTGGGCGTGGGGCGGGTTCTCGGCGAATTTGAACGCGAGCCGGCCGTGCGTGAAACCGCCGCCGGCGCGGATCGCGGTCGCGACCCAGGCCGTCTCAGCCAGCTCGGCCTCGGTCGCGCCGGCCCGGACGGCTGCCTGCGTGTGACCGTCGATGCAGTACACGCACTGGGTCGTGATGCCGACGGCGACGGCGATGAGCTCGCGGTACTTCAGCGGGATCTCGCGGCCCTCCGCCGCGAAGACGGCACCGTTGAACTCCGCCCACGTCTTGAGGACGTCGGGCGTGTGCTCCTTGTAGACGCGGGTGTAGGCCGGGTCGCCGGCGCGGTCGAAGTGCTCAGTCGGGGATGGCATGCCCGAAACGATAGGAGCGCGCCCCGGCCACGGCCCGCGGCGTCGTCACACGGCGACACGGGTGAATGGCTTACGCTGTAAGGGTCGATTTCCCAACCGCCCCGTTGCGATCGATTCCTCCGCCTGACGCGGCCCGCGCGTCGACGGAGCCGTTCCTGCGCCGGAGGCACCCCGCATGGGCCGTTTGATCTATCACCGCATCAACACGTTCGAACTCGACGACCGTCTGCTCTCGCAGCTCGAGGCGGTCATCGAGGCGAAGCTCCGCAGGGGCGAGAGCTTCATGTTCGTCATCCCGACCGAGGCGAACGACGGCAGCGGCCGCGTCGCCATCTGGGTCAACAGGGCGAGCAACCTCGTCTACAAGTACCGCCATGAGCGCCCCAGAGTGGATGCGGCCTGGTACTCGGCGCTGATGCTCACCGCCAACTCGCCGAGCGGCCTCGTGATCGTCGCGGAACCGCCGACGGCAGTCGCCTAGTGCTCGTGGTGCGGGGTTCGTGGCGCGCCCGAGTGGCCGTCGGGTACGCTGGTGGGGTGCTGACCCTTCGCTGTTGTCGTCGCTGACCGCCGGTTCCCCGGCGACTCCCGCGACCCCAACAGCTTCCGCGCCTCTGCGAGCGCGGCATCCCGTCAGGAAGAACTCGTGCGCTACGCCAGCTCCATCGCCGACCTCGTCGGCAACACACCCCTCGTCCGTCTGAACTCCGTCACCGAGGGCATCGCCGCCACCGTCCTCGCGAAGGTGGAGTACTTCAACCCCGGCAGCTCGGCGAAGGACCGCATCGCGCGGAACATCATCGACGCCGCCGAGCGCGACGGGCTGCTGCGGCCCGGCGGCACCATCGTCGAACCCACGAGCGGCAACACCGGCGTCGGGCTGGCGCTCATCGCGCTGCAGCGCGGCTACCGGATGATCTTCGTCGTGCCCGACAAGTTCGCGGGCGAGAAGGTCGCGGTGTTGAAGGCCTACGGCGCCGAGATCGTGATGACGCCCACGAGCGTCCCGCCGGAGCATCCCGACTCGTACTACAGCGTCTCGGATCGCCTGGCAGCCGAGATCCCCGGCGCGTTCAAGCCCAACCAGTTCGCGAACCTCAACGGCCCGCGGGGTCACTACGAGACCACCGGTCCCGAGATCTGGCGCGACACCGAGGGTCGGGTCACGCACTTCGTCGCCGGTGTCGGCACGGGCGGCACCATCAGCGGCACCGGCCGGTTCTTGAAAGAGGCGACCGCGGGCGAAGTGACCGTCATCGGCGCCGACCCCGAGGGGTCGATCTACTCCGGCGGCGACATCCACGGCTACCTCGTCGAGGGCGTCGGCGAGGACTTCATGCCGGCGACCTTCGACCCGACCGTGGTCGACGGCTACGAGCGGGTGGGGGATGCCGAGTCCTTCGCCATGACCCGTCGCCTCGCCCGGGAGGAGGGGCTCCTCGTCGGCGGCTCATCGGGCATGGCGGTCGTCGCGGCGCTGCGCGTCGCGCGCGATCTGCCCGCCGACGCGGTCGTCGTCGTTCTGCTGCCCGACCACGGGCGCGGCTACCTCAGCAAGATCTACGACGACGGGTGGATGGCCGACCACGGCTTCTCCGTCGCCGCCGACTCCGAGACCACCGGGAGCCTCGCATGAGCGCACAGTCCGCGGCCCGAGGCTTCGCCAGCCTCGCCGTCCACGCAGGGCAGGAGCCCGACAGCGCCACCGGCGCCGTCATCCCTCCCGTCCACTTCTCGACCACGTTCGCCCAGGACGGGATCGGGGGGCTGCGCGGCGGCTACGAGTACGGCCGGAGCGGCAACCCGACCCGCACCGCGCTGCAGACGCAGCTCGCCGCGATCGAGGGCGGCGCCCACGCGATCTCGTTCGCGTCCGGCCTCGCCGCCGAGGACGCCCTCCTCCGCGCGGTCCTCCGACCGGGCGACGAGGTGCTGCTCGGCAACGACGTCTACGGCGGGACGTTCCGGCTCATCTCGCGCGTCCTCGGCGACTGGGGCGTGCAGCTGCGCGTCGTCGACATGAGCGACCCCGACGCCGTCCGCGCCGCGGTCGCCGAGCGGGCCCCCCGCATCCTCTGGGTCGAGACGCCCTCCAACCCGCTGCTGCGCATCACCGACATCGCCGGCCTCGTCGAGATCGGCCACGCCGCCGGCGCGCTCGTCGTGGTCGACAACACCTTCGCGACGCCTGCGCTGCAGCGCCCGCTGTCGTTCGGCGCCGACGTCGTCGTGCACTCGACCACGAAGTACTTGGGTGGACACTCGGACGTCGTGGGCGGCGCGCTCGTGCTGAACGACGACGCGCTCGCCGAGAAGATCGGCTTCCTCCAGTTCGCCGTCGGCGCCGTCTCGGGGCCGCTCGACGCGTGGCTCACCACGCGCGGCGTCAAGACGCTCGCGGTGCGCATGCAGCGTCACAGCGAGAACGGCCTGGCCGTGGCATCCTTCCTCGACGGTCACGACCGCGTGGCGAAGGTGTTCTACCCGGGCCTCGCCTCGCACCCCGGCCACGAGCTCGCCGCGCGGCAGATGTCGGGCTTCGGCGGCATCGTCTCGCTCGCGCTCGAGTCCGGCGAGGCCGCGCGCCGGTTCGCCGAGTCGCTGCAGCTGTTCACGCTGGCCGAGTCGCTCGGCGGCGTCGAGTCGCTCGTGAACTACCCCGACGCGATGACGCACGCCTCGGTGCGCGGCACCGAGGCGGCCGTGCCGGTCGAGGTCGTGCGCCTGTCGGTCGGCATCGAGGATGCCGCCGACCTGCTCGCCGACGTCGAGCAGGCGCTGCAGGCCTGACTCCGGGCGGGCCGCGGTGCCGCCCCGGCGCCCGGCGTGCGGCATCCGACGTCCGGCGTGCGCAACGGCGGAGAGATCGGCCACCCGCCGGCGGTTCGTCGGCGTGGCGCGGCGTGTCGGCGGAAATCTCCGCAGTTCGGCAGGGAGACCCGACGAGGTCGGCGGGTAGCGTGGCCGGATGACACACGCGCGGTGGGCCATCCTCGGAGCCGGAACGATCAGCGGCGATTTCGCCCGAGCCCTGCCGGAATCCGAGCTGGGCAGGCTGCACGCCGTCGGCGCGCGCGACGCGTCCCGTGCTGAGGAGTTCGCCGCCGCTCACGGCGCGGCGGCGGTCGGGACCTACGACGAGGTCCTCGAGCGAGAGGACATCGACGCCGTCTACATCGGCACCGTGCACACGACGCATACGGACCTCGTGCAGCGGGCGCTCGAGGCGGGCAAGGCGGTGCTGTGCGAGAAGCCGCTCGGTGTCGATCCGATGCAGACGGATGCCGCGATGGCCGCAGCGCGCGCCGCCGGCCTGCCGCTCGTCGAGGCCTTCAAGTACCGGTTCGGCCCCTTCGCCGACGCCATGCGCGAGGTGGTCGAGAGCGGCCGGCTCGGCGAGATCGTCGACGTCGAGTCGTCGATCGGCTTCACCGCGGCGACGCGGACGGGGCGGCTGTTCGATCCCGCGACGGCGGGCGGCGCGATCCTGGATGCCGGGTGCTACCCCGTCTCGCTGGTGGTCGGCGTCGCCGCGTGGTCGGGGCGCGACCTCGATGCGCTGACCGTGCAGGCGGCGGCCGGCACGATCGGTGAGACGGGCGTCGACGAGAGCGCTGCGGCATCCATCGATCTCGGCGGCGCGTCGGCGAACATCCGCACGGCGATCGTGCACGACCTTCCGCGCCTGGCTCGGATCGTGGGGCGGGCCGCCGCGCTGGAGGTCCCCAACGTCTGGGGCAGCCGCACCGAGAGCACGGCCGGGGCCACCCTCATCCTCACCGACGGGACCCGCGAGGAGATCGAGGTACCGACGGTCCAGCCGATGGCCGCCGAGGCCGACGCCGTCATCCGCGCCCTCCGCGACGGACGCACCGAGGTGCCCGAGATGCCGTGGGCGCAGACCCGTACCGTCGCGCGTCTGCTCGCCGAGTGGCGGGCCGCGATCGACTGACGATCAGCGCCGGCGGCGCCAGCGTCGCCGCGGCTGCTCGTCGGCGACCGCGGGGGCGGATGCCGCGAGTCGCGCTGCGCGCCGATCCCGCCAGGCAGCGACCTCTTCGTCGGGGTCGCGGGTCGGTGTGACGACCGGAGGCCCGCCCAGCAGCTGACGACGGGCCTCGACGACCCGGCGCGAGAAGTCCTCGGTGTACTCGCGCACGTCGTCCTCGCGGCTGAGCGCGTCGACGCGCTGCTCGAACTCGGTGTGCTCGATGCGCAGTCGCAGCGCGGGCGGTCCGAGCCCGGTCAGCTGCTCGTTGGCGATCTTCCGACGGATCCACCAGTCGGGGTCGTGCGACGCGCCGAGTCCTTCGATCGGCTTGCCCGCTCCGGGCAGGTCGTCGAAGTCGCCGCGGCGGATCGCCTGCTGGATGGCGGTCTCGACGTACATCGCGCGCTCGGTCCCGGTCGGCGTCCCCGCGTGGCGCTCCGGTTCGGGCGGCGTCTCGCCGTTCTCGCGCGCCGCCTTCTCGGCCCGATAGCGGGCGGCGCTGACGCGCGGGTCCTCGTTCTCGGCGCGGTCGTCGGCCATTCCTCCAGCGTATTGCTTGATTCGCTTGCGGTGGCGTTGCTCGGTATGCATATACTCAGAAAACACATACCCGGTATGCAGCGAGGAGACCTCCGTGTCGGTACGTCAGAGCCTGTTGGCGATCCTGGATCAGGGCGCCTGCTACGGGTATCAGCTGCGAGCGGAGTTCGACCGCCGCACGGGGTCGACCTGGCCCCTCAACGTGGGCCAGATCTACAACACCCTCGACCGTCTCGAGCGCGACGGTCTCGTCGAGAAGGGCGACGTCGACGAGCAGGGCCACGTCTACTGGCAGATCACGGATGCCGGTTCCGCCGAGGTGCAGGCGTGGCTCGACGCGCCGGTCGAGCGCGCGCAGGGCACGCGCGACGAGCTCGCGATCAAGCTGGCGATCGCTGCGACGCTGCCGGGGGTCGACCTGGCCGCGGTCATCCAGCGGCAGCGATCCGCCTCGCTGCGGCAGCTGCAGGAGTTGAATCGCGCGAAGTACGCCGGCGCGAACCCGGACGGGCCGGAGGAGCTCGCCTGGTCGCTCGTCGTGGACTCGATGATCTTCGCGGCCGAGGCCGAGGCGCGGTGGCTCGACCACACCGAGCACCGGCTGGCGCAGCACCCGCACCGCACGATGGGACTCGAGCTCTCGACCGAGACACCGAAACGCGGCCGACCGGCGAAAGCCGAGGGCGTCGACGCCGAGGCGGTCGTGCGGTGACCGCCGCCGTCCTGCAGCTGGTGGGGGTCACGCAGCAGTACGGCGAGGGCGAGACGAGCGTCTCGGCACTGTCGGGCGTCGACCTGACGGTCGACAAGGGCGAGCTCGTCGCGATCATGGGAGCGTCCGGTTCGGGCAAATCCACGCTCCTGTCGATCGCGGGCGGGCTGCAGAAGCCCACCAGCGGCGAGGTCGTCGTCGAGGGGACCTACCTCTCGACGGCGACGCGTCGCGATCTGGCGCAGCTGCGGCGGCGCTCGCTGGGATTCGTGTTCCAGGACTTCAATCTCATCCCGACCCTCACGGCGGTCGAGAACGTGACGCTGCCGCTCGAGCTCGACGGCTTCCGAGCCCGGGTGGCGCGCCGTGCGGGTCGGGATGCGCTCGCCTCCGTCGGACTCGAGGACAAGCTCGACGCCTACCCCGACGATCTGTCGGGCGGGCAGCAGCAGCGCGTCGCCATCGCCCGGGCGGTGGTCGGCGGGCGTCGGCTCATCCTCGCCGACGAGCCGACCGGAGCGCTGGACTCCGTGACGGGGGAGGCGGTCATGAAGATGATCCGCCATCGCGTCGATCAGGGGGCCGCCGGCATCCTCGTCACCCACGAGCCGCGCCATGCGGCGTGGGCGGACCGCATCGTGTTCCTCCGCGACGGTCGCATCGTCGACGAGTCGCAGCGTCACGGCGCGGACGCGCTGCTGTCGGGCACGCGATGACCGCGGTGCAGGACCGGCCCCGAGCGGATGCCGGGGCGCGCCGCCGCGCCGAGCGACCCGCGCCGTCGCGCACGGCGCGGGTGCGCGTCGCCGTGCGCATCGCTCGGCGCCAGGTGCGCCGCGCGTGGGTGTCGTCGCTGCTCATCATGACGCTCATCGCGCTGCCGATCGCGGGGATGGCGGGGGTTGCGGTATACGTCGCGAGCATGATCGCGACACCGGCGGAGCGCGTGGCGGTGCAACTCGGAGAGATGCAGGGCTGGGTGGAGCCGATCGGCGTCCCCGATGCGGGGTTCTGGCAGGCGCCGGACGAGCCGTACTCGTACGGGTACGGGACGGGGCCGGAGTGGACCTCCGAGGCAGAGGGGGAACCGTTATCGGACCCCACCTCCGCGCTGCCCGCGGGGACCGAGACGATCGAGGTGTCGCAGGGACGCGAGCGCGTCCAGACGAGCGCGGGGATCGCGGCGATCCGGGCCTGGGCGGGCGACATCGGGGATCCTCGATTCACGGGTCGTTTCGACATGGTCTCGGGGAACGCGCCGAGCGGCGCCGGCGAGGTCATGGTGACCACCGCGACACTCGATCGTGTGGGGGCGCGGGTGGGCGGAGAGCTGCGCCTGGTCGACTCGGATGACGTCCTTCGGATCGTCGGCACCTTCGATGCCGCGGAGCTCGCCGATACCGAGAGCGCTGTCGCCTTCCCGGACGCAGACCGCTTCGAGGGGGCGACCTGGTACCTGCCCGAGACCTCCCTGTCGTGGACGGAGATCCGGACGTTGAACGAGCAGGGCATCGGGGTCTACTCGCGCGAGGTGGTCCTCGACCCACCGGCGTTCTCTTGGCCGGACGGTTCTCAGGTGTACACCGCGGCGACAGCGGAGGAGCAAGGACTGCTCGCCCTGGCAGCGGGCCTGGGCGCGGGTGGCCTCGCGGCCGCCTACATGGTGGTGATGCTCGCCGGAGCGGCCTTCGCGGTGAGTGCGCGGCGACAGCAGCGTGCGCTCGCTATCGCGGCCAGCGTGGGTGCCGACACGCGGGACGTGCGCAGAATCGTCCTCCTCCAGGGGACGGTGCTCGGTCTCGTCGCCGGCGGCGTGGGGCTCGCCGCCGGCGTCGGATTGGCGGCCGTCGTGATGCGGCTGACGGACAACGGCTCGGCGATGCAGTTCTGGGGCTTCCATGTGCCCTGGGTCATCCTCATCGGCATCCTGCTCTTCTCGACGCTCGTCGGGACGGCGTCCGCATTCGTGCCCGCCCGGTCCGTCGGGCGATCGGACACGATCAGCGCGCTTCGCGGAGCACGTCGTCCCCAGCGGGTGAACGCTGCTCGGCCGCTGTGGGGATCGCTGCTGATCCTCGTCGGCGTCGTCGTCACGATCCTCTGCGGCGTGGCGGCAGCGGCCGTCGCTGCGGACACGATGCTCCCCTGGGACTCGCCCTTCCGGTGGCTCCCCGTTGTGGGCATCATCGCGGGTCCCGTCCTGGCGCAGGTGGGCATCCTCATCTCCGGTCGGTGGCTGCTCTGGCTGGCTTCACGGCTGCTGTCGCGGTTCGGCATAGCGGCGCGGATGGCGTCGCGAGATGCGGTCGCGAACGGCGCTCGGACGGTGCCGGCGTTCGCGGCCATCGGCGCCACGGTGTTCGTCGGCGTGTTCGCGGTCGGGGTCGGGATGATGTCGGCCGGGACGCAGGTGCGGACGTGGGACTACTCCGCGCCGATCGGTACCGTGACCGCCGACGTGTCGAGCATGGACGGGGACCAGCTCGATCCGACCGTACGGCTCGCCGTGTTCGAGGACGTCCGCGACGCCTTCGAGCAGGCGGGGGCGACGGCGACCGCGCTCGTGCAGCGCCAATACCAGCTGTACTGGAGCGGCGAGGAGGACATCCCCGGCGACGCTGTGCGGGCGACCGTCATGGTTCCCCAGCGAAACCTGCTCAGCGGGGACGACACCGATCAGGGATGGTCGGGAGTCTTCGGCGATCCGACCAACAACATCGCCGTGATGGACGCGTCGGACGTTCCGACCGTGATGGGGGTCGAACTGAGCGCCGTCGACAAGAGGGCGTTCGAGCAGGGAGCTGCGCTGATCACTGACAGCGACCTGATCACCGATGGACGCATCGACGTCGCCGCGTGGACCGAGCGGGAGTGGGCGACGGGCAAGGCGCCGGACAACATCTTCGCTTCGGCGAACGATGCCGCGTTCGCCGAGCCGCAGTGGCGGACGACCCTCCCCGCGATCGCGCTCGACGCGCCGGATCAGCCGCTGAGCGTGGTGCTGCATCCGTCTGCCGCTGAGGAGCTCGGCCTGAACCTGGAGCCGACGGCCCTGTTCGCGGCGATGCCCGAGGACTCCCCCTATCGGAACTGGGATCGGGCGTACGCGCTGGGGGACAGCCTGACGACCGACGACCACTCGGTCTACGTTTCCGTGGAGACCGGCCCGCCGAGCCCCGCTGCCTGGCTCGTTCCGCTGCTCGCGGCCGTCGCCGTCCTCGTGCTCGGCGCGAGCGCCGTCGCGCTCGGGCTCGCGCGGTTCGAGCGTCGGCCCGACGACGCGACCCTCGCCGCCGTGGGCGGCACCCCGGGACTCCGGCGTCGCATCGGCCTGTGGCAGGGGCTCGTGATCGCGGGCTTCGGCACGTTCGCGGGGGCGGCCGCCGGCATCCTTCCACCGATCGGCTTCTGGCTGCAGTCGCAGACGTCCTGGGAGCCGATGGACCTCGCCGACATCCCGTGGTGGCTGCTCGGGGCGCTCGCCGTCGCGCTGCCGCTGGGGATCGCGGCCGTCAACTGGCTCGTGCCGCCGCGCGAACCCGAGCTCACGCGACGCAACGTCATCGCGTGAGCCGGGTCGGCGTCACAGTCGGGCGGATGCCTCGGTCAGCACGCGTCGGAGGATCCCCTCGATCTCGTCGAACTCCGCCGGTCCGATCGTGAGCGGCGGAGCGAGCTGGATGACGGGGTCGCCGCGGTCGTCGGCACGGCAGTAGAGCCCCGCGTCGAAGAGGGCCCTCGAGAGAAAGCCGCGCAGCAGCCGCTCGGACTCGTCGGCGTCGAACGTCGTCTTCGTCGCCTTGTCCTTCACGAGTTCGATCCCGAAGAAGTAGCCGTCGCCGCGCACGTCGCCGACGATCGGCAGGTCGAGCAGACGCTCGAGCGACGCGCGGAAGGCGGGCGAGTTCTCGCGTACGTTCTGCAGCAGACCTTCCTCCTCGAAGATGTCGAGGTTCTCGAGGGCGACCGCGGCCGACACCGGGTGCCCGCCGAACGTGTACCCGTGCGGGAACGACGTCGTCCCGTGCGCGAAGGGCTCGTGGATGCGGTCGCTGATGATCGTGCCGCCCAGCGGCGAGTACCCGCTCGTGACCGCCTTCGCGAAGGTGATCATGTCGGGCTGGGAGCCGTACCGGTCGGCGCCGAACCACTCGCCGAGGCGCCCGAACGCGCAGATCACCTCATCCGAGACGAGCAGCACGTCGTGGCGGTCGCAGATCTCGCGGACGCGCTGGAAGTAGCCGGGCGGCGGCGGGAAGCATCCACCCGAGTTCTGCACCGGCTCGAGGAAGACCGCCGCCACCGTGTCGGCGCCCTCGAACAGGATCGCCTCCTCGATGCGATCCGCCGCCCACCGGCCGTACTCCTCAGGCGTCGTGCCGGTGAAGCCCTGCTCGGCGGCGCGGTACCAGTTCGTGTTCGGCACGCGGAACCCACCCGGGGTCACGGGCTCGAACATCGACTTCATGGCCGGAAGGCCCGTGATGGCGAGCGCGCCCTGCGGCGTGCCGTGGTACGCCACGAAGCGCGAGATCACTTTGTGCTTGGTGGGCTTGCCCTGCAGTCGCCAGTACTGCTTGGCGAGCTTGAACGCCGTCTCGACGGCCTCACCGCCGCCGGTCGAGAAGAAGACGCGATTGAGGTCGCCGGGGGCGAGATGGGCGAGGCGCTCGGCGAGCTCGATCGCGGGCGGGTGCGCGTACGACCAGATCGGGAAGAACGCCAGCTCCTCCGCCTGCCGCGCCGCGGCCTGCGCGAGTCGCGCGCGGCCGTGCCCGGCGGCGACGACGAACAGCCCCGACAGGCCGTCGATGTACTGCTTGCCGCTCGCGTCCCAGATGTGGTGGCCCTCACCCTTGACGATGATCGGGACCCCCGACCCCTCGGTCATCGTCGACTGCCGCGCGAAGTGCAGCCACAGGTGATCGCGGGCCTTCTGCTGCAGGTCGTTCTCGGACGGTGCCATGGGTTCCTCCGGTGCGTCGTTGCGGGTGGGGCGGATGCCGGGCGTCAGCGCATCACGTCAGCGCATCGTGTTCAGGATGCCGACGAGGTCCTCGAACCGCGTGCGCGGATTCAGGATCGCGAAGCGGGCGTTCGTGCGCCCCGCGTGGCTCGACGGCGTGACGAAGGCGTGCTGGTCGTCGAGCAGGCGGTTCGACCAGGCGGTGTAGTCGTCCTTCGTCCAGCCGCGGCGCTCGAACACGACGACGCTCAGCTGGGGACGCCGCACGAGCTCGAACTCGTCGCGGGACTCGATCTCGGCGGCGATGCGCTCGGCGAGCGTGATCGACGACGTGATCGCTTCGCGGTAGACCTCCGCGCCGTAGGTCGCGAGCGAGAACCACAGCGGCAGACCACGGGCCCGGCGCGTGAGGTGCGCGGCGAAGTCCGACGGGCTCCAGTCGCTCGTCTCCGTGAGGGTGTCGAGGTATTCGGCGTGCTGCGTGTGCGCACGGCGGCCGAGCTCCGGGTCGCGGTAGAGCAGCGCGCACGCGTCGAACGGGGCGAACAGCCACTTGTGCGGGTCGACGATGAGCGAGTCGGCGTGCTCGAGACCCGCGAAGTGGTGCCGCGCCTCCGGCGAGAGCGCCGCCGCGAGCCCGTACGCGCCGTCGACGTGCAGCCACACGCCGTACTCCCGTGCGACGTCCGCGACCGAGGCGATGTCGTCGACGATCCCGAAGTTCGTCGACCCGGCCGTCGCGACCACGGCGAACACGCTGTCGCCGTGCTCCTCGAGCGCGGTACGCACGCCGTCGCCGTGCAGCACGCCGCCGGCGTCCGGCGCGACCGGGACGACCTCGACGTCCATGACGCGCGCGGCGGACGCGATCGACGAGTGCGCCTCCGCCGAGCACACCACGCGCCAACGGTCGGGACGGATGCCGCGCTCCCGGGCGGTCTCACGCGCGGCGACGAGCGCCGACAGGTTGCCGAGCGTCCCGCCCTGCACGAACACGCCGCCCGCGGTCGCGGGCAGGCCGAACTCGTTCGCCAGCCAGCGGAGCACCTCGTTCTCGGCGTGGACTGCGCCCGCGCCTTCGAGCCAGGATCCGCCGTAGAGCGCGCTCGCCGAGACGACGAGATCGAACGCGGCGGCGGCCTTCGACGGCGCGCTGGGGATGAAGGACAGGTACCGCGGGTCGTCGGTCGTGATGCAGGCGGGGGCGAGCACGTGCTCGAACACGCCGAGCGCCTTGCGTGCGCCGATGCCTTGCTCGCTGATCGTCACGCCCGCGAGGCGAGCGAGCTCGGCGGGCGGCAGCGGCTTGTCGAGCGGGTTGTCGTCGGTCAGCAGCCGCTGCCGCGAGTAGTCGAGGACGAGGTCGACGATCTGACGGGTCTCGTCGGTCACGTCGTGCATGCGGGCGGGCTGGGTCATCGGTTCTCCGAGGTGCTGCGGGGGAGCGCGGGTGTGCGCGGGGGGGCGGTCCGGCGGGTGCCCAGACGTTCGAAGGCTACGCCGAGGCGCAGCAGGGCGGAATCGTCGTAGGCGCGGCCGGCGATGGTGAGGCCCACCGGCATCCGGGTGTCGGTCATGGTGCCCATCGGGACGGTGACGGTCGGGATGCCGAGGTGCCGGATCGCGAGGTTGCCGTTGGCGATCCACACGCCGTTGCGCCAGCCGAGGTCGGCCGAGGCCGGGTTCACGTCCATGTCGGCGGCGCCGACGTCGGCGACGGCAGGGAACACGACTGCGTCCAGGCCGGCGGCATCCAGCCACTCCTCGAGATCGGTGCGGCGGACGTCTTCGAGGGCGCGGAGGCCGTCGGCCAGTTCGGGCATGTCGTCGAGGCCCGCGCCCGGGTGGGCGCGCACCCAGTCGGGGTATTCGGCGATGTCGTCGTCGAACCCGGTGTAGCGGTCGGTGAGGGCGCCCGGCGGGTGGGGGAAGATCGTCGCGCCGTCGACGTCCGCCAGGGTGGAGAGGGCGGGGTCGCCGTTGGCGGCGAGGAAGTCCTCCCACGCCCACGCCGACAGGTCGACGATCTCGCGGTGCGGGTACCCCTCGGGCAGGCGATCGCGGATCGTCGATGCGCCGGCGCGGTCGCCCTCGTAGTTGCTCACGACGGGGAAGTCGACCTCGACGACGGTCGCGCCGGCAGCCTCGAGCTCGGTGCGCGCAGCGCGCCACAGCTCCAGGATCGACCCACGGGTCTCGATGCGTTCGCCGGTCGGACCGCCGATGCCGGTGCCGGTCCCCGCATCCGGATCGGCGTTCACGTACATGCGTGGGATGCCGATCCGCGCCCCCGCGAGCGACGCGCCCTCCGCGAGCGCCGGGTACGACGCGGGCCGCACGGTCGACGCGGCGGGGAGCCCGACCCACGGCTGCACGCGCCAGAAGTCCCCGCGCGTCTCGGTGTCGTCGGCGACGATGACGTCGAGCACCTCGAGGAGGTCCGCCATCGTGCGGGTGTGCGGGACGACGATGTCCATCGTCGGGACGAGCGGCCAGTTGCCGCGCACCGAGATGACGCCGCGGGAGGGCGTGTAGGCGCAGAGCGCGTTGTTCGACGCCGGCCCGCGGCCCGACGACCAGGTCTCCTCGCCGAGGCCGAACGCGGCGAAGCTCGCGGCGGTGGCCGTGCCCGACCCGTTCGACGAGCCGCTGGCGAACGGCGCGGTCAGCCAGTCGGCGTTGTACGGGCTCTCGGCGCGGCCGTAGACGCCGCGCTGCATCCCTCCGTTGGCCATCGGCGGCATGTTCGTGAGGCCGAGGCAGATCGCCCCGCCGGCGCGCAAGCGCTCGATCGTGAACGCGTCGCGCTGCGCGACGAGCTCCGCGAACGCGGGGGAGCCGGCCGCGGCGGTCAGCCCCCGCACGAGGTAGCTGTCCTTCGCCGTGTACGGGATGCCGTCGAGCGGCCCGAGGGTCTCGCCGCGGGCGCGACGGGCATCGGCTGCCGCGGCCTCGGCGCGCGCGTCGGGGTTCCGCACCACGACGGCGTTCAGCGCGGTCCCGGTGTCGGGCCCGTCGTACGCGTCGATGCGGGCGAGGTAGGCGTCGACGAGGTCGACTGCGGTCGTCTCGCCCGACTCCAGCGCCGCCCGCAGCTGGGCGATCGTCGCCTCGACGACGTCGATCATCGGGTCACCTTCGGCTGCTGCTGGGTGATGCAGTGGATGCCTCCGCCGCGATCGAACAGCGGACGGGCGTCGACCGTGACGACCTCGCGCCCCGGGTAGGCCTCCGCGAGGATCGCCCGGGCCTGCGCATCGGCCTGCTCCTCGCCGAACCCGCAGGCGATGACGCCGCCGTTCACGACGAGGTGGTTGACGTAGCTCCAGTCCACGGGGCCGTGTGCGTCGGTCAGGGTCTCGGGGGCGGGGAGGGCGACGATCTCGAAGCGGCGGCCGGCGGCATCCGTCTGCTCCTCGAGTTCTGCGCGCAGTTGCGCGGTGACAGCGTGGTCGGGGTGCGACGCGTCGCGCTGGTCGTGGAGCAGGATGCGGCCGGGCGAGGGGATCGTCGCGACGATGTCGACGTGCCCGTTGGTGCCGAAGTCGTCGTAGTCGCGGGTCAGCCCCCGGCTCAGCCAGACGGCGCGTGTCGTGCCGAGGGTGCGGGCCATCTCGGCCTCGACCCGGGCACGGTCGGCGAACGGGTTGCGACGCGGGTCGAGCTGCACGGTCCCGGTGAGCAGCACCGTGCCCTCGCCGTCGACGTGGATGCCGCCGCCCTCGTTCACGAGCACCGAGGAGACGAGCTCGGCGCCCACCTCCGCGGCGATGATCCGGGCGTGCGCGGCCGAATCCTGCCATTGCGCCCATTCGGGGGCGCCCCAGCCGTTGAAGATCCAGTCCACGGCGCCGAGGGCGCCGGGGCGCTCGTCGTCGACGACGAAGGTCGGGCCGTGGTCCCGCATCCAGTACTCATCGACGGGCGCCTCGAGGAGCGTGACCTCAGCGGGCAGCATGCGGCGGGCGCGGCCCGTCTCGCTCGGGTCCACGACCATCGTGACCGGCTCGAACCGGGCGACGGCGGCGGCGACCGCCGCCCACGTCGCGTAGCCCTCCTCGCGCTCGGCGGCGGTCTCACCGAGGGTCACGCCCTCGCGGGGGAAGGCCATCCATGTCCGCTCGTGCGGCGCGGTCTCGCTCGGCATCCGCCAGGCCATGGCATCTCCCTCGGGTGTCCGGTAGCTTATTGATCGTTTGATCAACAAGGGGAGGCTACCGAGTCGATGTCACAGGCGTCAACCGTCCGCCGGATGCGGAAGACCCCGGCCGAACGTCGCGACGAGATCGCGGCGGCGGCCCGCGAGATCGCGCTCGCCGAGGGCCTCGATGCGGTCACCCTGCGCGCCGTCGCCGCCCGCGTCGGCGTCGCGCCCGGGCTCGTCGCGCACCATGCCGACGGCATGGACGCGCTCGTGGCCGAGGCGTTCGGCGCCGTCGTCGCCGAGGAGCTCGCCGCCGTCGTGGCCGCGATGCGGGTGACGGATGCCGCGACGACGCGCCTCGGCATCCTGCTCGACACGGTCTTCGGTGAGGAGCCGAGCGCCGTCACGCTCGTCTGGGTGCAGGGGTGGGCCTTGGGCACCCGCAACGAGGAGCTCGCGGTGCGGGTGCGCGCCGAGATGGACGCGTGGCAGCGCGCGCTCGCTGCGGAGATCGACCGTGGCCGCGAGCGCGGCGAGTTCGGCGCCGTCGACGCCGACGCGATCGCCTGGCACCTGCTCGCGATCATCGACGGCCTGGGTGCGCAGGGACTCGTCCGCTGGCGCGCCGACCCGTCGCGCGCCGACCTCACCCGCCGCGCGCTCGCCGCGCTGCTGGGCGTCACGCCCGACGCGCTGCGCACCTGACCGTCGCCCCGCCGTGGCCGCGACCCGACGCGAACCGCGGTCATTCGACCGGGGTGGATGCCGCTCGCGTCGGGTCGGCGGTGCCGTCGGGTCAGTCTTCGGGGCGGGAGATGTCGATGGTGACGAAGTTCGTGCCGGGGACGGGGCGGACCTCCCATGTCGCGCCGTCCAGTGCGCCGGGCGCGAGATCGAAGCGCTCCTCCACGGCGGCCCGGTCCAGTCCGCGCAGCTCCGATGCCTCGCCGGCGGGAGCGAGGAACTCCATGTCGCCGCTGCTCGTCTGCCCGTACGCGTCGGGGTCGTCCTGACCGATGGCGTCCTCGTACAGCTCCTCGACGACCTGCCCGGGGATCTTCTTCGGGGCGCCGAGGACGTCGTCGAGCACCTCGCGCGGGGTCTCGCGCACGGCCTGGCCGATCGAGGTCCCGAGATCGCGCGAGATGTCGTAGTCCGGCGCGGCGTGTCGCCCGGTGCGGCCGAGCTGATCGAGTCCGCGACTGACGTCGGTGAGCATGTCGTACTTCTTGGCGTGGGTCGCGACCGGTGCGTCGCGCCGGTGGCGTCCGGCGTCGGTGCTGTTGCGCCGGTCCGTGCCCCGGATGCGATCGGCGTCCGCGCGGTGCTTGCCGCCACGCTTGCGGAACGCGCTCCCGAACCCCTTCTTGAACTCGCGGCCCGCGCCGTCGACGGCATCGACGATCTCGCGCATGAGGTGCTTCATGGTCATGTCAGTCTCCCGAGATCTGCAGATTGGCGAGGTCGGCGAGCAGGCGATCGGTGCGGTCCTCGATGTCGACGGCCTGCGCGTCCATCTCATCGGCTGCTGCTTCGAGCGCGGCGAGGTCGGCTTGGAACTCGTCCACGTCGCCGATGGCGCCCTCCACGACGGGCGCATCCATCAGCGCCATGACGACCACCGGGACCTGCTCGACGAGCGGCTCGACGGCGAGCGGCAGCACCTCGTTGATGACCTGCTCGATCGTCGCCTCCATCGCCATGGCGAGCAGCTTCTTCCGCGCGAGCAGCAGCACCGCTGCGCCGCCGGCGCCGAGCGGACCCGCGGCGAGCAGCGGGACGAGCTGGATGAGGGTCAGGGTCACCTCGGCGATGACCTTGATCTTCATCGCGAGGACGATGCCACCCGCGATGTCGATCCCCGTCGCGGCGGGCCCGAGCACATCGAGGAGCTTCTGCATGTTGTCCGAGCGGTTGCGGTTCCACCCCTCGACCTGCGCCGTCCCGGCATTGCCCTGCAGTGCGGTGGCGAGATCGCCGTTCACGCGGCTGTCGACCGTCTGGATGATCGACTCCATGTCGTCGCGGTACCCGCGCACGAGATCGGCCGCCTTGTGGACCTCGTCCTCGTCGATGTCGGGCCACTCCAGCCCCATCTTGTCCATGATCCAGATCAGCTCATTGGGCAACATCATCCCCACCGCGACCACCTCCGCAGCCGACAGTAGTGAGGGCGCGCAGCCGCGCGCGATGGGGAGAACGCCCCATCGACGCGCACTCGCTGCGCCGCTCGACCCGACGCAAACGGCGGTCATCACGGGGGATTGGACGCCGCTTGCGTCGGGTCGGCGGGTCAGCATCCGCCGACGCATAAGGAATGTTCAGGAACCGGTCGCGAGGCCCGTGTTTCCGCGGGATGCCGGGGGCTCCGATACCGCCGAAGAGGGGCCGGCGGCGGCATCCGTCCCATCCGATCCGCGCATGCCTCCGGACCACCCACCGTGCGAAAGCCGCACTGAAGGAAGGAAGACATTCATGCGTACCAACCTGAAGCGGACCATCGTCCTCGGCTCGACCGGCCTCGCGGCCGTCGCCCTCACGGCAGGGTTCGCCCTCCCGGCGAACGCCGCGGAGAGCGAGGACACCACGACCACCACCGCGACCGAGGGCTTCACCGACTTCCTCGACGCGAACGAGGCGCTCCAGGGCTCCATCGGCTCGCTGCTCGACGGCCCGCTCCTGGGTGACGTCTCGACCGGCGACCTGTCCGTCGGCGACATCGGCTCGGGCAACGACGCACCCATCGGTTCGGGCAACAGCGTCGACGCGCCGATCGGCTCGGGTAACGACACCTCCGTCGACGCACCCGTCGGCAGCGGCAACGAGGTCGGCTCGGGCAACGACACGAACGTGTCGCCGAACACCGACGTCTCGCCCGACGTCAGCAACGAGGTCGGTGACGTCACCAGCGACGTCACCTCTGAGACGGGCGACCTGGTGAACGACATCACGAACGACGTGGACAGCACCGTCGGCGACGTCTCCTCCGAGGTCAGCGACCTGGTCGACGGCGTCCTGGGCGACTGATCCTCGCGGGCGGACCACTGGTCCGCCCGCGCTTCCCGACATGCCGGGGCCCCATCGGGGCCCCGGCATCGTCGTGTCCGGCGGTCACGTCACTCCCGAGCCGCCGCAGAGTGTCGCACTCGGGACGGACGGGCGACCGATTGAGGCGGCTCGGCGCATGCGACCGTCGTCGTAGGGTCGGGACATGACGCGTGCGCGACTGATCACCCCCGACGAGCTCGACGGCATGATCCGGGATGCCGCTCCGCTGACGGTCCTCGACGTCCGGTGGCGCCTCGACCGGCCCGACGGCCGCGGCGACTACGAGGCGGGTCACGTCCCGACCGCGGTGTACGTGAGCCTCGACGACGAGCTCGCCGCCCACGGCGCGCCGGAGGACGGCCGGCATCCGCTGCCCGAGATCGCCGACCTGCAGACGGCCGCTCGCCGCTGGGGCATCGACAAGGGCGACACCGTCGTCGTGTACGACGACTGGCAGACGTTCGGCGCCGCGCGCGCCTGGTGGGTGTTGACGGATGCCGGTGTCCCCGACGTCCGGGTCCTCGACGGCGGCCTGCAGGCCTGGCGCGACGCCGGCCTCCCGCTCGAGACCGGGCCGGTGCACGCAGCCCGCGGCGACGTGTCGCTCACGCCGGGGCACCTGGCCCGCCTCGACATCGGCGAGGCGGCGGAGCTTCCGGCCACCGGCATCCTGTTCGACGTCCGCGCGCCCGAGCGCTACCGGGGCGACGTCGAACCTATGGATCCCCGCGCCGGTCACATCCCCGGCGCGGTCAACGCCCCCACCGGCGGGAACGTCGACGACCGCGGGCGATTCCGCTCGCCCGACGAGATCCGCGCGCGGTACGCGGCGTTCGGCGTCACCGGCGACACGACGGTCGGCGTGAGCTGCGGCTCAGGGGTGTCGGCCGCGCAGGCGGCGTTCGCGCTGCGCCTCGCGGGCGTCGACGCGGCACTGTACGGCGGATCGTGGAGCCAGTGGTCGAACCACCCCGACCGCCCGGTCGCGACCGGCGATCAGCCCTGACCGAGCACCGCCGCTGCCGCCCGCTCGCCTGACACGAGCGCTCCCGCGATCGAGGGCGTCTCGCGGTGGTCGCCCGCGACGACGACCCGCTCCGCCAGCCGCACCGGGGACGCATGCCGCATGGGCGGCCCGAGCGCGGGCAGCGCGTCGGGGATGTCGTCGCGGCGCAGCAGCTCCCACGAGCCTGCCTCGGAGCCCCACATGCGCGCCAGCTGGGCGCGCACGCTCGCCTCGTCGGCGGCATCCCGCGACAGGCAGCTCGCCGCGACGAGGTGCCGCCCCGCCGGCGCGTACGCCGGTGCCGTGCGCGTCATGACCACGCTGTTCACGATCGGTCCGCGGCGCTCGCCGTCGACGGCGAGCAGAGCGGATGCCGGAGCCCCGGCATCAGCACCGAACCACCAGGTCTGCAGTCCGTGCATCGCGGGTGCCGGCAGATCGACGAGCCCCGCCGCCTGTGCGCCGCCCACGGCGACGACGACCTCGCGCGCCGTCACGGTGTCGCCGGCCTCGATCGCGATCTCGATGCGCTCGGCGCGCACGTCGATCGCGGTCGCGCGGTGCGACAGGCGGATGCCGGCGCCCGCCGCCCGGGCGATGTCGGCCAGTCGGCGAGGCAGCGTGGCGATGCCGTCAGCCGGCACACCCGGTCGGCCGAGCGCGAACAGTCGTGCGAGGAGGGTCGCGTACGCCGCCGAGGTGTCGGCGCCGTCGTCGGCGAGCACGCCGCTCAGGAACGGCTCGAGCACCGAGCGCCGCAGCGGACCGGTGAGGCCGGCTCGGTCCCACGCCGCGTGCAGTGTCGAGTCGCCCGAGGCCGCGACGGATGCCGGCCGCACGAGCGCCGGCAGGAGCCACCGCGCCGCACCCGCCGCATCGGCGGGCGACACGAGACCCGACAGTGCGCCCGCGATCGTTGCGGGCAGCATCCCGGGGTGCCGCAGGGGATGCGCGAGGACGTCCGACCGACCGTCCCGTACGACGCGCACGCCGACGGGGAACGGGCGCAGATCGAGGGATGCGGGGTCGAGCGCGCGGGCGAGGGCGTCGTATCGCGGATTGATCACCTGGAAGCCGCGGTCGAGCAGGAATCCGTCGACGCGGTCCGTGCGCTGCCGGCCGCCGACCTCGTCCGCGGCGTCGAGCACGACCACCTCGCGACCGGCGCGGGCGAGCAGCGCGGCTGCCCGGAGGCCGGCGAGGCCGGCTCCGACGATCGCGACGTCGTGGACAGCAGCCATGGCGACAGCCTCGCACAGCACGCGCGCGGCGGCGTCGCATCCGTAGTTGAATCGGAGGATGCGAGCTGCGTACATGTACGGCCCTGGTGATGTCCGCGTGATCGATGCCCCCGAGCCCCGGATCGAACACGCCACCGACGCCGTGCTGCGCACCGTCGTCGCCTGCGTGTGCGGCAGCGACCTGCATCCGTACCACTCGATGAAGCCCTCCGCGCAGGGGCGCTCGATGGGGCACGAGATGATCGGGGTCGTCGAGGAGGTCGGCGCCGACGTGCGCATCGTCGCTCCGGGCGATGTCGTCATCGTGCCCTTCGTCTTCTCCTGCGGCGTGTGCGAGTTCTGCCGCGCGGGGCTGCAGACCTCGTGCCGTGTCGCAGGGGTCTCGGTGCCGACCGGTGCCGGCGGCGCACAGGCCGAGCGCCGCCGTGCGCCCTTCGCCGACGGCACGCTGTACCGCGTCGACGTCGTCGAAGACGACGAGCGGATGCCGGGGCTGCTCACCCTGAGCGATGTCTACGGCACCGGCTGGCACGCCGCTGTCACCGGCGGTGTCGCGCCCGGGAAGGACGTCGTCGTCATCGGCGACGGTGCGGTGGGCCTGCTGGCCGTGCTGTCCGCCCGTCAGCTCGGCGCGGAGCGCATCATCCTCATGGGGCGCCACGAGGCGCGGACAGATCTGGGTCGCCGGTACGGCGCGACGGACGTCGTCGCGGAGCGCGGCGACGAGGGTGTGGCCGCCGTCCGCGAGCTGACGGACGGGCTCGGTGCGCACGTCGTCATCGATGCGGTCGGTCACCTGCCCGCATACGAGCAGGCGATGGGCGCCATCCGAGCGGGAGGCACCGTCACCCGCGTCGGAGTTCCCCAGTACGCCGAGGGGCCGCTGCAGCGGTTGCAGTTCGAGAAGAACGTCACGGTCACCGGCGGCGTCGCGCCCGTCCGCGCGTACATCGACCGTCTGCTGCCGGGCGTGCTGGACGGTACGGTCGATCCCGGGGCCGTCTTCGACCGTGAACTGGCTCTGGGCGAAGCCGCCGACGGCTACCGCCTGATGGATGACCGCGCCGCCCTGAAAGTGATGCTCCGCCCGTGACCTCTGCCGCACTGCCCCTCTCGGGCGCCCAGCACCGCATCCGCTCCGGGGCCTACGAGGCGGTCATCGCCTCGACCGGGGCGTCGCTGCGCGAATTGCGCCACGACGGCCGCGACCTCATCGTTCCGTTCGGCGCCGACGAGGTCCGTCCCGACTACCGCGGTGCGACGCTCGCCCCGTGGCCCAACCGGATCGTCGACGGCACCTACGCCTTCGAGGGCGAGGACATCGTCACCGCCCTCACCGAGCCCGAGCGCTCGCACGCCCTCCACGGCCTCGTCTCGTGGGCGGATTTCGAGCAGGTCGCCGCGTCGGACGACAGCGTCACCCTCGCCACAACGATCGCGCCGCAGTCGGGTTACCCGTGGCGCGTGCGCGTCGAGACGACCTACGCGCTCGGCGCCGACGGCCTCACCCAGACGGTCCGCGCCCGCAACCTGAGTGCCCGGCCCGCGCCGTTCGGCACGGGGCCGCACCCGTACCTGCAGGCCGGACCTGCGCCGCTGGACGAATGGACGCTCGCGCTGCCCGCGGCATCCGTCCTGGAAGTGACGCCCGACCGCCTCAGCCCCGTCGCCCTGCGCGCGGTCGCTGAGCACGACGCGGACCGTTTCGACCGGCGCGAACCGCGTCCCCTCGGCGCGGTGCAGCTCGACCACGCGTTCACCGACCTCGAGACGGATGCCGGCGGCGCAGCCGTCCTGCGCCTGACCGACCCCTCTGGTGTCGGCGTCGAGGTCACGTGGGGCGCGGAGTGCCCGTGGGTGCAGGTTTACACGGGCGACAAGCCCGAGGGGCCCGCGAACCCGGATCACCGGAACGGCGTCGCCGTCGAGCCGATGACGTGCGCGCCGGACGCCTTCAACGCCGCGTCCTACGACTACGACGCGGGTCTGTTGGTGCTCGAGCCGGGCGCGGAGTTCTCGGCGTCGTGGCGCATCGCCGCGATCTGACCGCGCTTCGCCGTCCCTAGGATGGCGGGATGACGTCGACGTCCGCCCCGCTGCCCCGGTCCGCCCCGTCCGCGCAGGGGGTGGATGCCGCCGGCGTCGACCGTCTGCTGGACGCCGTGGCGGACGCGGACATCGAGATGCACAGCCTCATGGTCCTGCGTCACGGACACGTCGTCGCGGAGGGCTGGTGGGCGCCGTTCGCGGCAGACCTGAAGCACCTCGTCTACTCGCTGTCGAAGACCTTCACCTCGGCCGCGGCGGGCCTCGCGGTCGCCGAGGGGCGGTTCGGCCTCGATGACGTTGTCGCCGATCATTTCCCCGAGCTCATCCCGAGCGACCTCGACGAGAAGTACCGCCGGTACCTCGTCCGTCACGCGCTCTCGATGTCGAGCGGCCACGAGCAGGAGGCACTCGACCGTGCGGCCGCGGCGAGCAGCGACGCGGACGGCGACCTGCTCGCCGGCTTCTTCCGGGTGCCGCCCGAGCGCGAACCCGGCACGATCTTCGCGTACAACCAGCCCACGATCTACGGGGTCGGACGGCTCGTGGCGAAGACCACCGGCGGCACGATCCTCGACTACCTGACGCCGCGCCTGCTCGAACCGCTCGGCATCCACGAGGCGCAGTGGATGATGCTCGGCGACGTCGAGATGGGCTTCAGCGGCATCCACGTCTTCACCGAGTCCCTCGCCAAGACGGGTCAGCTCGTGCTCGACGGGGGTGCGTGGCACGGTCAGCAGATCCTCGACCCCGCATGGGTCGCGGCCGCGACGTCGGAGCAGATGCAGAACGACGCCGCCCACCGCGCCCCGGGTGGCCTCGAGCCGACCGACTGGCAGCAAGGGTACGGGTTCCAGTACTGGATGAACCGGCACGGTTTCCGGGGCGACGGCGCCTACGGGCAGTTCATCATCGTGTGGCCGGAGGAGGACGCCGTCATCGTCACGACCGCCGAGACCATCGACATGCAGGCGCTGCTGAGCCTCATCACGACGCACCTGCGCCCCGCGATGACCGGTTCGGGGACGGCCGAGGCGGATGCCGCGCTCGCCGCCCGGCTCGCGTCGCTCGCGCTGCCGCTGCCGCACGACACCGGCGCGCCGTTCGCCGGCACGTTCGCCGCCGACGTGAGCTCGCCGGTCGTGGGTCCGTTCTCGTTCGGTGAGGCCGTGCCCGGCGCGCAGCAGGTGGAGGTGGTCGAGGCGGGCGACGGGTGGACCCTCCGCTTCCTCGGTGACGGTCTCGATGTGGCCCTCGCCGTCGGTCGAGGCGCGTGGGCTGCGGGGGAGTGGCCCGCATCGGCAGAGGGTCTCGACGCGGTGCCGTTCCGGTCGGTCGCGGGGGTGGATCCGGACGGCGTCTGGCGTGCGCGGCTGAGGATGATCCAGACGCCCCACACCCTGCAGGTCGACATCGCTCCCGGTGCGGCGGCGACGATCTCGTGGCGGTACCCGCCGCTGCGCGGTGACGGACCCGGCGGTCACGCCCTGCCGTCGCGCGGCTGACGGCATCCTCTCCTGGGTCTCGCAGCCGCCCTCTCGGTAGGATCGGAGAAGAGGGGTGAGCGTGACGGAGAATGAACGGGTCAAGACCCGAGACGTCGTCGCCGAGGGGCTCTACATCGCGTCCGCGGCGACGCGTTTGGCGTTGAAGAACCGCATCCTCGTGGACATCCTCGTCGACGGCGACGACTTCGATCCCGATCGGTTCGTGCCGGATGCCCGGGACATCCTCGTCTCGCTCGCGGAGGAGGCGGAGGCCGATGCCGACCGCACCGAGCGCGAGCGCAAAGCCGCCCGCAACCGATACTCGGATTCGAGCGGGACTCACGACTACCGCAGCCGTGACGTGCGCAACCTCCGGCGACGCCGCAAGCAGTCCCTGCACGTGGCGAAGGAGCTGCGCGCCCGCGCTGAGGATCAGGACGAGCTGCGCAAGCTCATCGCCGACGCGCGCGACGCCGCGTGGGGCGAGGTCTCGAAGAACATCGACCGGTCACTGCGGATCACCGCCGCCCGCCCGGATCTCGACGCCGACTACGAGCGGATGCGGGTGGCCCGCATGCAGGCGCTCCGCCTGGTGGACCTGCCCAAGCTGCGCGCGCATCGCCGCAGCGTCGCCAAGCAGCAGGCCCTCCGTGACGACGGCGTCGAGGCGGAACCCGTCGTCGAGGCCGCGCCCGGGCGGATCGATCCCGGCGAGCTCGAGTAGCCCGCTCGATTTCGGATGCGCGCATGCGTGACGTATGCTGTTCCTCGGCCCTGAAAAGGGCGACGCGCCCGTAGCTCAATGGATAGAGCATCTGACTACGGATCAGAAGGTTAGGGGTTCGAGTCCCTTCGGGCGCACACTGTGTTGAGACAGTCCAGAGAAGGCCCCGCTTCGGCGGGGCCTTCTCTGTTTCCGCGGGCGCCCGGCGGCTCGGCCCGGAGCGCGTTCGAGGGACGCGAATCGTCGCTCGCGCCGAAGTCGGCGACAGTTCGCGTCCCTGGAACGTGACGAGTCTGTGCTCCGGGGACGTGAACGGTCGCTGTGCGCCCTGCCGGGCGGCACATCGCGTCCGTTGTTTGAGCGTCGGTGCGGAATCGCGTCGTGCGCGATGCGGAGCGGAAGCGCCGCCGCCGGCGCGGCCGCGGGCCGCAAACCGCGGGCCGCGAACCGCGGACCGGGGGTCATCCGGCCCGTTCTCCGGATGGATCCGTCCTGGCGGCCCTTCGTCGGCCCCTTCTCCCCCATCCATCCGTAGAAACTCCGCGAGCCGCGCCCGCCTCTCGACAAATTGTGCGCAATTGAATTGCGTGCAACCATTGGAGCATGAGCGTGATCGACGACATGGTGTGCTTCGGCATGTATTCCGCGAGCCACGCGTTCGGGCAGGCGTACCGACGCGTGCTCGCACCGTGGAAGCTGACGTATCCGCAGTACCTCGTCCTCATCGCGCTCTGGGAGCAGCAGCCCCGCACCGTGGGCGAGCTGGGCGACCAGCTCTTCCTCGACTCGGGCACGCTCTCGCCCCTCCTCCGGCGCCTCGAGGCGCGCGGCCTCGTGAGTCGGTCCCGTCGCATCGACGACGACCGCGTCGTCGAGATCGCCCTGACCGACGAGGGTCGTGCCTTGCAGTCCGACATGGCCCCGGTCGGCGCCGAGATCGCGCGCTGCACGGGACTCACGGGCGAGAAGGCCCGCGCACTGCTCGACGCGGTGCACGAGCTGAACCGCGTCATGCGCGCCACCGACGAGGCATCCGCCTCCTGACGAAAGGACCCCATGGAAGCCCTCTACACCGCAGAAGCCCTCGCCACCGGCGGTGGCCGCAACGGCCACGTCCGCACGGTCGACGGTCTCGTCGACACCGACGTCCGCGTGCCCAAGGAGATGGGCGGCGCCGGCGGCGCCCCGAACCCCGAGGTGTTCTTCGCCGCGGGATACGCGGCCTGCTTCCACAGCGCACTGCAGTCCGTCGCGCGCGCCCAGAAGGTGACCCTCGAGGACACGAGCGTCGGCTCGCGCGTCAGTATCGGCTCCAACGGCGAGGGCGGCTTCGGTCTCGCCGTCGAGCTCGAGGTCGTCATCCCGAACCTCCCGCACGACCAGGCGCAGGCGCTCGCCGACGCCGCGCACCAGGTGTGCCCCTACTCGAACGCCACGCGCGGCAACATCGAGGTCACCGTCACGGTCGTCGAGGACTGACCTCCGCCGGACTCAGGCGGCAGGGCTCACGCGCAGCCAGCGGAATCCGCAGGCGGGCAGCGTGAGCCCTCCGCCAAGGTCCACGTCGACGCCTTCGACGAGATCCGAGGCTTCCGGCGCGAAGCCAGAGAACGTGACGGGATCGATCGTCACGGGGTGGGATGCCGCGTTGACGAGCACGAGCACGACGGCATCAGCCCCCGGGCGCTGCCAGGCGGCCACGGACGGCGCGGGCACGTCGAAGCCCACGAGCGTCGTCCCGTCGAACTCGGGCGTCGTGTGGCGGACGGCGATCAGCTTCGTCGTGTCGCGGAAGATGCGCCCCGCCGCGGTCGCGGCATCCGTCCTCGTCGCATAGCGATCGCGGGGTTTCTGCCCACGATGCACCCAGCGCGGATCGTCGCGGCGGTCGGGATCGTCGCGGAAGGTCTCGTCGTTCAGCGCGCCGACCTCGTCGCCGAGCCACAGCACGGGCAGCCCCGGCACGCTCAGGGCGACGGCATGCGCGAGGGCGAGACGCGCTTCCCCCAGATGCGAGCCCTGGCCGACGCCGGCGAGCGATGCCGCCGTCCCCGCGATGCCGCCGGGAACGGGCAGGCCGAGGCCGTCGGCATAGGCCGCGGTGAGCCGGTCGGTGTCCTCGTGCCAGACCACGGCGTCCGCGTCGCGGACGGCGGCCACATCCGCTCTGCCGCCCCGTCGACCGACCGCTCGCCGCAATGGGGCGGCGTCTCCCGTGGCGAGTGCCTGCCAGAGCGGTGCCGATCCCGGGGAGGCCGCCAGCACAGCGACACCGGGTGCCCCGATCGCGAGCACCGGCGCGATGACCGCGCCCACTGCGCGGTCGGCGATGATGAACGCCTCGACGCCGCGGTTCGCGAGGAACAGCAGGTCGTCGGCGAAGGACAGGATCGATCCGGATGCCGCCACGTCCACCGCGAGCGAGATGCCGGCCAGCCGCAGCGCGGCGGCGAGCTCGGTGAGACGGTCGATGGAACCGAGGCCCGGGTCCCCGCGGCGCAGGTCGACGGTCCCGTCGCCCCTCCGCGCGAACGGGGACTGCACGTGCAGCAGGCTGACGCCCAGCTCGCGGAGGTACGGGATCTCGTCCCGCAGCCCCGCCAGGTTGCCCGCGAACCGGTCCGCGTAGCAGGCGGCGCCCAGCGCGAAGCGCGAGGTCATCCGGTCGGGTCGGGCGGCGCGCTGCTCGCCGTGCACGCGCAGGTCGAGGGAGCGGGCGTGCGACGAGACGACCGCCGCGGTCACGAGTGCCGACAGCTCGGCGGAGGTGGCCCCCGGCATCCGCCCCACCGCGTCGTGCAGTGCGGCGAAGGACTCGTCGATGCGCACCCGCAGCGCGTCGTCGACGCGCGCTGCGTTCTCGGCGGCGGACAGGGCCGCGGCGAGCTCGTCGTCGACGGTCCCGATGGTGCTCATGCGGTGGACCTCCCGCCCCCAGCGTAGAGGGCGCACCCCGGACGCTCAGGCGCCGCGCGCCACCGTCCGTTCGAGGAAGGCGTGGATGGTGGCGTGCAGCGCGGCGGTCGTTCGCGCGTCGATCGCGCCGGCATGGCCGCCCTCGACGGGCTCCAGGTAGTGGACCTCGGCGTCGGTCTCGTCCGCCATGCGCGCCGCCATCTTCCGCGCCTGCACCGGCCCCACGCGGTCATCGCTGGCGGCCGCGTAGATGAGGGATGCCGGGTACCGCCGCCCCGGCTCGATCAGATGGTACGGCGAGAAGGTCTTCACGTACTCCCACTGCGCGGGGTCGTCCGGGTCGCCGTACTCGGCGATCCAGCTGGCACCGGCCGACAGGCGCGTGTAGCGGCGCATGTCGAGCAGCGGCACACCGCACACGACGGCCCCGAAGTCATCGGGATACTGCGTCAGCATGTTGCCGACGAGCAGCCCGCCGTTGCTGCGCCCGTGGCAGGCGATGCGGTCGGCCGTCGAGACGCCGCGGGCGACGAGATCGCGCGCGACGGCGGCGAAGTCCTCGTAGGCACGATGGCGATGCTCGCGGAGGGCGGCCAGATGCCACTGCGGCCCGAACTCCCCGCCGCCGCGGATGTTCGCCACGACGAACACGCGCCCCTGCTCGAGCCACGCCGGCCCGACGATCGTCGGGTACTCGGGCGTGAGCGCGTGTTCGAAGCCGCCGTAACCGCTCATCAGCACCGGGAGGACGCCGTCGCGCTCGCGGGGCCCGACTTCGAAGTACGGGATGCGGGTGCCGTCGGCGGACGTCGCCCAGTGCTGCTCGGCGACGAGACCATCGGTGTCGAAGGTGGCGTGGCTGCGGTCGACGATCCGCGGTGCGCTGGCAGCGGCATCCGTGCCCGGGTGGACGGCCGCGTCCAGCACCAGCAGCGTCGGCGGGGTGAGGAAGCCGCGGGCGAGGACCCACAGTTCGTCGTCCTCGTCGGGGTCGAGCGCCGCGACGTTCGCGCTGAACAGGTCGGCGTCCCCGAGTCCCAGGTCGAGGTCGACAGCGGCGAACGTGTGCGGATCGAGCGACGCGAGTCGGCTTCGGACGCGATCGAGGATCGTGAGCACCAGTCGGTTCCGCGTCCACGACCACGTCTCGAGCACCGAGGTCGAGGTGGGTGCGAACGCGACGCGCAGCTCGGACGCATCGCCGGTGGTGACGGTGTCGACCGGGCCGACGAGGAGCGTGCCGGCGGGATGCGTCGTGCCGCCGATGCGCCACGGCGTCGTGGTACGGACGGCCACGAGGTCGCCGTGGACGTCCGCGTGCGCATCCTGCGGCACGGCCAGCAGCCGCGGCTCGTGCCCGTCCCAGATCCACGCCTCGGAGTGGAAGAAGTCGTGGGCGACGATGACGACGGGCGTCGCGGACCCGCCGGTGTGATCGACGTGTGCGAAGACGCCGACGTCGCCGGCGACACCCATGACGATGGGGGGTGCATCGTCGAGGGACTCGCCGCGGCGCCATGCGCGTGCACTGATCGGGTACCCCGAGTCGGTGACGCCGCCGCCGTGGAGCGCGGTGGCGACCAGGAGCGTGTCGACGTCGATCCAGGCGACGCGGTGCTTGTCGGCGGCGAGTGTGAACGGCCGGTCGTCGACGAAGCGGAGGGTCTCGAGGTCGAACTCGCGGACGACCGCGGCGTCTCCACCGTCGGGACTCAGCCGGACGAGCGCACGGCCGCTGCCCGTCGGGGCGTGCGTCGCGCCGGCGAACGCCCACGACGTGCCCTCGTCGCGGCCGAGCGCGTCGACATCGAGCAGGGTCTCCCACTTCGGGGCGCCGTCCCGGAAGGCGGCCAGCGCACTCCGTCGCCAAAGGCCGCGGGGGTTGTCGGCGTCGCGCCACAGGTCGTAGACGAGGTCACCGTGCCGGCTCGGGACGACGAGACGGTCGGGGTCCTGGAGGATGCCGGTCAGACGGTCTTCGAGGGCGTCGCGGTCGGGTCCGGCGAGGGTGCGCTCGGTCTCGGCGGTGCGATCGGCGGCCCAGGCGCGGGCCGCCGGGCCGTCGACGTCCTCCAGCCACAGGAACGGGTCGGCGGGCTCGGGCGCAGTCTCGGCGGCACTCATCGGGCCAGCCTACGGGCGCATCGGCGGGCCCTCGTTCGCCCTCGGAGAACCGTTGGCACTCGACCACCCCGAGTGCTAATCTGGACCTACTTGAGCCGCACGGGCTCAACTTTGAGACCACGAACAGACAAAGGAGAGAATCATGGCGACCTACGACCCGTTCCGTGACATCGACCGCCTCGCGTCGACGCTCTTCGACACGCGCCGCGGCCCGCGACGGATGCCGATGGATCTGTACCGCGACGGCGACCACTACGTCCTCACCGCAGACCTCCCGGGCATCGACCCGGGCTCGGTCGACATCGACGTGGACGGCCAGCTGCTGACGATCCGCGCCGAGCGGACCCTCGCATCCGGCGACGGCGTGAAGTGGATCACCCGCGAGCGCGAAGCCGCGAGCTTCCTGCGTCAGCTGAATCTCGGCCAGGGCATCGACACCGAGGCGATCACCGCCACCTACGACAACGGTGTCCTGAGCGTCACCATCCCGGTGAGCGAGAAGGCCAAGCCGCGCAAGGTGGCGGTGCAGGCCGCCGGCTCGAGCCGCACCATCGCCGCGAGCGAGAGCGACGAGCCGCAGCCCATCGATCAGTGAGCGACCGCTGAGTCCTCACATCGCTGAGCCACTGCAGCGCTGAGACGTCGGACGCCCCGCATCCCGAATCGGATGCGGGGCGTTCGGCATTCGTCAGCGTCCGTCGACGCCTCGCAGCTTCGCGGTCAGCGACTGCAGCTGGGACAGCTCGTCATCGCTGAGCACCGACATCCGCTCGGCGATCGTCCGGCCGTGGACCGTCGCGAGACGCCGGAAGGTCGACGCGCCCTTCTCGGTCGCCCGCAGGATCGCCCCGCGTCCGTCGGCTGGGTCGGGGCACTTCGCGACGAGCCCCCGCGCGACCATCCGGTCTACGAGCCGCGAGACGCTCGGCTGGCTGATCAGCATGTTCGCGGTGACGTCGCGCAGGCGGGCGGTGTGCTCATCGCAGCGCGTGACGGTCAGGAGCACGTCGTACTCGGCGCTGGAGAGGTCGTCCTCGTCGAAGTCCTGCGAGATCTCGCCCATCACTTCGTGCTGCGCGCGGAACAGACTCTCCCATGCGGCGATGGCGAGGCGTCTGTCGGTCATGGCGTCCACTGTATCCCCGCTCATAGGGTGTCAGCGTGGACATATCCCTGCGTCGGCACGTTCGATTCGCGGCATCCCTCGCCGTGGCCGTGGCAGCCGTGCTCGCGGCCCCGCAGGCGGCCTCCGCCGACGTCGAGGACTTCTCCTTCGAACGCCTCGAGGTCGACTACACGCTCACGCGTGCCGGTGACGGCACGAGCCGGATGCGGGTCGTCGAGGAGTTCGTGGCGGTCTTCCCCGAGACGGATCAGAACCGCGGCATCCGCCGGGTCATCCCCGACGAGTACGACGGGCAGCCGCTGCGCCCGTCGTTCGAATCCGCCGTCGACGCGGACGGGGCCGCCTGGGAGGTGGTCGAGACCGACGACGGTGACGACGGGCTCGTCGTCACCGCCCGGTCCGAGGACTACGTGCACGGCAGGCAGACCTTCGTCTTCACCTACACGCTCGACAACGTCACCCGGGAGTTCCCGGACACCGGGATCGAGCTGTACTGGGACGTCAACGGCTTCGACTCGCAGCAGCGCTTCGGCGAGATCACGGCGCGCCTGCACCTGGACGGCGACGTGGCGGATGCCGTGGGTGCGACGGCCTGCTACGCCGGCGCATTCGACGCCGAGACGCGCTGCGACGGCGTCGACCTGACCAAGACCGGGACCGGGGTGACCGTCACCGCACGGCAGGCCGATGTGGGTCCGCACGAGTCGCTGACCGTCGCCGTGGGGTTCGCGGACGGGACGTTCGAGCCGGTCGACACGTCCTACCTCGCCACGCCCCTCGGGTGGGGGCACGCTGCGGTCGGCGCGGGGCTCGTCGGGTCGCTCGGCTGGGCGCTGTGGCTGCGTCGGCGACGACTTGCCGACGGGCCGGGGCGGCCGACGATCATCGCGGAGTCCGAGCCGCCGCCGGGCGTCGACGCCCTGCAGGCCGCGGTGCTGCTCGAGAAGACCGGGAAGGCGATCCCCGCGGAGGTCCTCGAGCAGGCCGTCGTCGGATCCATCCGCATCACCGAGGGTGAGAAGCCGCGCTGGGGTTCCGCGAAGCTCGTCGCCGAATTGATCGACCCGGGCCGCGCCGACGAGAACGGCCGGGTCCTGCTGAACGGACTCTTCCCGAACGGCGAACCCGGCGACCGGTTCGAGTTCGGATCGTCCGACACCCGCTTGTCGACGACCGCCCAGAAGATCTTGAAGGATGCCGCAGCCGGCCTGAAGGAGCGCGGCCTCCGCCGCGAGGTCGCCGCACGGGTGCGCGTCGCTCCGATCCTCGTCGTCGTGGCGCTGCTCGCGGCGCTCATCGTCCTCACGATCGTGCTGGCCGAGCGCGCGGTCCAGCCGCTGTGGCCGATCGCCCTGCTCGTCGTCGGGATCGTCGCGGTCCTCGCGGTGGTGGGGCTCGTGATCCGGACCCCCCTGACCGCGGAGGGCGCCGAGATCCGTGATCACCTCGCGGGCCTCCGCAGGTTCATCGAGTGGGCCGAAGCCGACCGCATCCGGATGCTGCAGGCGCCCGGGACGGCGGAGCGCGTCCCGCTGGACACCGACGACCCGCGCGCGATGCTCGACCTCTACGAGCGCCTGCTCCCGTACGCGGTGGTCTTCGGGCAGGAGCGGCAGTGGGCGAGGCATCTGGCCGTGCTCTACGCATCGGCGGGCGTCGTCGCGCCGGTCTGGTACGCGGGAACGGGCGGGTTCGACGCGGCATCCTTCTCGTCCGGCATCGGTTCCCTCTCGGCCACCACCTCATCGTCGTCCTCGACGGGCGGATCCTCCGGCGGCGGCAGTGCCGGGGGCGGCGGAGGCGGGGGAGGCGTCGGCGGCGTCTGAGTCACGCGGACGGGCGAGGCGGGGGTCCACGACTGGACCCCCGCCTCGACGGTCACCGGGTGACGAAAGGCAGCAGGATCGCGTTCACCTCGGCGGCGTGCGTCCACAGCATGCCGTGCGGGGCGCCGTCGATCTCGTGGTACTCCGCCTCGGGGAAGGCCTGGTGGAACGGCCTGCCGGTGGCGTCGATCGGCAGGATGTTGTCCGCCGTGCCGTGGGCGATGAGCGCAGGCTTGCCGCTGGCGCGCACGGCGGCGACGTCGTCGGCGAAGTCCTCGATCCACGTCGGGACGACGGCGTACGCCGCCACCGGTGCACTGCCGCTCGCGGTGTTCCAGCTGGCGCGGACGGCCTCTTCGGAGATGCGTGAGCCGAGGTTCTCGTCGAGGTTGTAGAAGTCCTTGTAGAACTGCGTGAACCACGCGAACCGGTCCTCGCGGGCGGCGCGATCGATGCCCTCGAACACGGACTTCGGAACGCCGTGCGAGAGCATCCCGGGCTCCAGCGAGGCGAGGAACGCGAACTTCGCGACGCGATCGGTGCCGAACAGCTTCGCGTAGCGTGCCAGCTCGCCGGTGCCCATCGAGAAGCCGACGAGGATGACGTCGGTGAGGTCGAGCGTCGTGAGCACGGCGTCGAGGTCCGCAGCGAACGTGTCGTAGTCGTATCCGGTCGAGACCTTCGATGAGGCGCCGAAGCCGCGACGGTCGTAGGTGATGACGCGATGCCCCGCGTCGAGCAGTTCGCGCGTCTGGCGCTCCCACGACGTGCCGTTCAGCGGATATCCGTGGATGAGGACGACCGGCTGGCCGCTCCCGTGATCCTCGTAGTAGAGCTCGATGGGGGTCGAGTTCTCGTCGCCGACGGTGATGTAGCCCATGATCAGCCTTCCTGTCCTGAGAACGATCGTTCTCTTCGAATGACGAATAGACTAGAGAACGAACGTTCTCGACGCAACATTCCCCAGCACGACTTGGACACGGAGCAGACCATGGACACCACGATCGACCGCGATCGGATCGTCACGGCGGCGGATGAACTGTTCTACGGCCGAGGCATCCAATCGGTCGGCATGGATGAGGTCCGAGCGGCGGCGGGCCTGTCGCTCAAGCGGGTGTACGCCGCGTTCTCATCGAAGGAGCAGCTGGTTCTGGCGGTGCTCGAGCGGAGGCGTGGGATCTGGGATGACGGCATCGCCGCGGCGTCCGCAGGGGCGACGACGCCGCGGGAGCGGTTGCTCGCGGTGTATGACTTCCTCGATGCATGGTTCCGCGAAGACGACTTCCGGGGATGCGGCTTCATCAACAGCTTCGGGGAGCTCGGTGCGGTGATGCCGTCGGTGGCTGCGGTCGTCGACGAGCAGAAGTCCTCGTTCCACGGATACCTCGCCGATCTCGTCGACGAACTCGGCGCCCCGCGGCGCCTCGCGTCTCAGCTCGCCCTCCTCGCCGAGGGTGCGCAGACGACGGCGGCGATCTCCCACCGGCCCGAGGTCGCAGCGGATGCGCGGGCTGCGGCCGAGTCGCTCATCGATCTGGCGCTGGTCGACTCGCGATCGCCGACCCGCGCCTGACGGGACAGAGTAAGGGCCGGTCGGAGAGGCATCCGGCCGGCCCTTGTCCCTTGCACCAAGAGTGTCCTGCAATCACATGTCGGTAGCTGCCACAGCAAAACATCTACCGTGCTGACGACTGTATAACGACGAGGTAACGGTGGCAAGGGTTTCTCGTTATGAATTCGTGATGCGCGGGATATGGGTGACTCGACGGGATCCGCGGGGTCGTCGGGCTCAGTGCCGTGCGGGTGTGCGCAGACCGCGGTCGATGAAGTCCACGACCCAGTCCACGCTCTCGTCGACGTCGGTGCGGATCTGGAATCCGCCGGCGGCCTCGAGGGTCGCGAAGCCGTGCAGGATGCTGCGCAGCATCCGCAAGGCGTGAATCGACTCGGCTGGATCGAGGCGGTAGTCGTGCAATACCGCCTCGAGGGAGGTGAGGGTGCGCTGCAGGGCCGCGGCGAGCGCGTCCTCGGGCCCCCGCGGTCGGGCGCCGGTGGTAGCGCCGTAGCGACCCGGGTGCTCCCGCACGTACCGCCGGAATGCGTGCGCCGCCGCGGCCACTGCCTCCCGGCCGGAGACTCCCTGCAGTGCGTCGCGGAGCTCGTCCGCCATGTCGTCGGCGCCGAGCACCGCGATGCGGTGGATGAGGGTGGCGAGGCTGTCGACGTGTTTGTAGAGCGAGGGTGGCTTCACCCCGAGGCGCTCGGCCACGAGGCTCATACTGAGGCGCTCGAGGCCGATCTCGTCGGCGAGGTCGGCGCCGGCCTCGGTCACCGTCCGCGCATCGAGCCCGACCCTAGGCACGTCCACCTGCCGCAACCCTCGCGAGGAAGGGGAGGATCAGGGCGACCACATCGTCGGGGGTCTCGACGTGCGGATAATGCCCCGCCCGCGCGATCACGGCGAGCTCTCCCACGCCGGGGCGGAGGTCGGCCAGGATGCGTCTGCCCTCCGCCTCGGGATCGGCCCAGTCCGGGTCGCTGCCGCCTTGGACGATCAGGACGGGGCACTCCACGTCCCCGAGGCGGGCGCCCGCGTCGGCGGGGCTGGTCTTCGTCATCGCCCGCAGCACGGCCATGCGCTCGGGGTCGCGCAGGCTGGATTCGATGCGCGCACGTTCGCTCGGCCAATCGACGGGCTTGGCCGGGATGGCGAGATCGAGGTACGCCAGCCATCCCGGGAGGCTGCCGGTCAGCATCACCTTTGCGAGTCGGGCGGTGCCCTTGCGGTGCGCGGCGTTGCGGAGCAATCCGCCGACATCGACGGATTGGGCGCGAGTGAACGGTGCGAGCTCGACGACGCCGCGGATGACGTCGGGAGCGGCGGCGGCCGCGATCGTCGCCGCTCCGCCGCTGATCGACTGGCCCACGATCACGGCAGGGCCACCCAGGTGGCGCGCGAGCGCCACGAGATCGTCGGCGATCGCCGTGCGGCTGTAATCGGACCATCCGACGCTCGATTCCCCGCAGCCGCGCAGATCGACGTTGGCGACGCGGTAGCCGGCGTCGACGAGGGCCGGAGCCACGAAGCGGTAGGAGTGGCGGCTGTCGCCCATCCCGTGGGCCAGCAGGACCAGCGGTCCCTCGCCGGCGAGGTCGTAGGCGATGGTCCCCTCGTCGCAGGTGAAGCGCAGCGTCATGGCGATCTCTTTCGGGCTAAGGGTCATAGCTACAAGCTACGGCTATTAGCCGAACAGCGCAAGAGCGTCTTCACAGCAATTCCAAGCTTCCGTGCGCGGGCTCGGCGGCGAAGGGTGTCGCTCACCGATGCGTGCTGGTGCAGCGTCGGGGTGAGCGGGATACTCGGCATAGACCCCAGCGGCGACCGGAGGTGCGAGAGTGACCACGACGCGCGAGACCTCGGATGACGTTCCCCAGAGCCCGTCGGATCTCACCCGCGCGCGGCGCAGGGCGGCCGCCTGGGCCCTGGGCGCCACGACGGCCGTCGCCGTCATCGGCGGAATGGTGCTCTTCTCCTGGATGGTGGACGAGACGCGCTTCGAGCGGCCTGATCCGGACTTCGACGCGCTCGTCGGCGAGATCAGCGGGCTGTCGGGCGTGTCCGACGTGCAATCCGAGCGCTGGGTCGAAGCGCCCACCTTCGCCGGCCCCACGTCGTGGCTCGACCTCACGGTCACGGATGCCGGGCTGCCGGCAGTCATGGACTTCCTCTGCGGAACCGCATACACGGACCCTGTGAGTGTCAATGTCCGGGTGGAGACTCCTGCCGGGACGGCGCTCGTGGTCGAGAACGGCTTCGACGATCCGGTCTTCTCCTCCGGGACGTGTCCGGACTTCGGGGCCGACGCGGGGGCCCTGGTCGGGGAGATCGATCGCCTCGCACCCGGTCTCGTCCTGTATGCGTCGCTCTGGCAGGAGGACGAACTCTCCTTGTCCGCCTTCGAGGCTGCGCCGACCGTCGGCTACGACGACATGCTGCCCCTCGTCACCCAGTCCGAGGCGATGCGCGCCGCCGCCGGCCTCGACCCCTCGGGCACCGTCATCCTCGAGTCGACCTCCCTGAGCGTCCCGGTCATGGCAGCGGACGGCGACGCCTATGCGGCGCTGCTCGCGACGCTCGCTCGCGACCACCGCGTGCGGTCCTTCGCCGTCGTCCCCGACGCCGAGGCGCCGGTCGACGGGATCCAGATCATCGCGCCGCCGCGGACGCACGACGAGGTCGCGCGGATCGTCGCGGCATCCGGGATTCCTGCCGCCGCCCTGCCCGTGCGCTTCCTGCCGCAGTGAGGCGGCGTCAGACCGTTCGTCGCATGACGGTGAAGCGCTCTTCATTGCGCGCGGGATCGAACCCGTGCGCGTCGAAGAGCGAGCGAGGCCCGCAGAACTCGGCGGCGTCGCCGCCGTCCGATCCCGCCCGAGGGTAGCCCTCGATGAAGCGGGCGCCCCGGTCGGCGCCGTCGGCGACGACGCGTCCCAGCAGCGCTGACGAAACCCCGTGACGACGGAACGGCGGCGCGACGACGAAGCACGACACGCCCACGACGCTCGCCGGGTCGGGGCCGTCGGGATCGAGCCCGTCGTACTTCCGGTACGTCGAGCGGAGCGAGGCGTTCACCCACCCCGCCACCCGCCCTGCTGCATAGGCGAGATAGCCGACGGTCGCGCCCGCGCGCAGCCGCTCGATCATGTCGGCGCGCAGGTCGCGCCACGGACGCTCCGGCCCGTCGCCTTCGTGCGGATGCAGGCAGTAGCACGAGCCCCAATCAGGGTTGTCGGGAAAGGCGTCGCGGTCGAAGAAGCGCAGCCAGTCGTCGATGCGCTCTTCGGTCACTGGCTGCACGTCGATCTCGCCGATGGAGGCGAGGCGTTCGACCGGTCCGTCTTCCCGCTCCGACGCATCTCCGAAGTTCCGCGCCCAGAGGCGGATCTCGTCGTCGTCGTACGACACGTCGTGGGTGCTCCGGATGTGGGCGAGCATGCGCTCGACGAGGGCGTCGGCATCCGACCCTTCGACGCGTTCGTCACCCTTGAAGCATTCGATCCACATGGTGCCTCCTCCGTCGGCGGACGAGGTCAGCCTAGGGAGCGGATGGCGGTGCGGCCAGGGGTCTCGCGCCTGGCCGCACCGCCTCTCCTGTCCGACGCGGCTCAGGCCCGGTAGACCTGCACCACCGACGGCCGCGGCGCGTTCGGCACGTCGCCCGGACGAGTCGATCCGTAGTCGGGGAACAGCGACGTGGGCGCCGCGACGGTGCCGTTCTCGCCGGGATGCTGCACCGCGACGAACACCATCTGCTCGCGAGCGCGGATGACCGGTCCACAGGTCTCCGCCTCACGCGGGACGGCGAGGAACTGCTCGACGCGTCCGCGGTCGCGGCCGCGCAACGGCACGCGGAAGAGCCCGTCGTTGAACCCGATCGTGCTCGGAGCGCCGTCCGTCGAGATCCACAGGTTGCCGTCCTCGTCGAACGCGAGGTTGTCGGGGCAGGAGATCGGCGAGACCTTGTCCTTCGGGTAGCCCGCGAAGTAGGTGCTGGGATCCGACGGGTTGCCGCACTGCAGCAGGATGCTCCATCCGAACGACGTGCCCGTCTGGCCGCCGCGCTCGGTGAGCTCGATCACGTGTCCGTACCGATTGCCGGTGCGGGGGTTCGCCTCGTCGACCATCGAGGTCTTCCCGCGATCGGTGTTGTTCGTCAGGGCGACGTAGACCTTGCCCGTTCGGGGGTCCGGCTCGACGTCCTCCGGCCGGTCCATCTTCGTGGCGCCCACCTTGTCGGCGGCGAGCCGTGTGTAGACGAGCACCTCCTCGACGGTCATCCCCGGGACGGCGCTCTTGCCGCCGCGCGTGAGGGCCACCCACTCGCCGGTGCCGTCGAACGCGCCGTCCGAGGGCAGCATGCCGGACCCGTCGATCTGGGAGGCGGGGGAGTCGCCCCGGAAGCGTGCGACGAAGAGGTCGCCCTCGGCGAGCAGGCGCATGTTCTTCTTCCGCGACCCGGTGACCTTGTGCTTCGACACGAACTTGTAGAGGTAGTCGTTGCGCTCGTCATCGCCCATGTACGCGACGACCCGGCGGTCGCGCGCGACGATGACGTTCGCGCCCTCGTGCTTGAAGCGTCCCATCGCGGTGTGCTTGACGGGGGTGGAGGTCGGGTCGTCGGGGTCGATCTCGACGATGTAGCCGAAGCGGTTCGGCTCGTTCACGTACCCGGGGTCGTGGGCGTTGAATCGGGGGTCGTACTGCTCCCACCCGGTCGAGGTCGTCCGCGACGCCGTCGCCTGGTAGCGCTTCTGCCCGGAGGTGTCGGTCGCCCAGGCGAAGTAGCCGTTGAAGTTCTCCTCGCCCGAGAGGATCGTCCCCCAGGGCGTCGTTCCGCCGGCGCAGTTGCCGAGGGTGCCGTGCACCCACCGTCCCTCGCGGTCGGCGGCCGTCTTCACGAGGTCGGACCCCGCGGCGGGACCGGTGAGCTCGAAGACCGTCTCGACCGTGATGCGCCGGTTGCGCTTGCCGTCGACCACGTATCGCCACGGCGTGCCTCGTCGACGCCGCGTGATCTCGACGACGGACAGCCCCTGCGCGGCCTTGTAGACGTCACCGCGACGCCGCAGCTCGGCGGCATCCGTGGTCGGCGCGAACATGATGTTCGGGTTCACGTACTCGTGGTTGTTGACCAGCACGCCCGTCTTGCCACCCCGGTCGGCGAGGATGTCGAGGTAGTCGCTGTTGTAGCCGAACTGCCGGGCCTGTGCGGCCGGGCTCTGCGCATCGAGCGAGAAGGCCGGAGCGTCGGAGAACAGCGGGTCGCCCCAGCGGATGATCGGCGACCAGGTGTATCCCTTCGGCACGGTGAACGCATCGACGGATGCCGCGACCGGCGCGATCGGCTGGAAGGGCAGGCTGCCGCCGCCCCACCCGCGGGTCGCGTCGACGAGGCCACCGGTTGCGGCCGAAGCGGGGGCCGGGTTCAGCACGCCGAACGCATCGGTCGCGACCACGATGGCGCCGGCAGCGGCTGCGCCGAGCAGCGCGCGTCGCGAGAGGGCGTGCTCGGCGATGCTGCGGAACGTGGGGTTGTCCGAGGCGTTGCATTCGGGGCTCATGCACGCGTTCGCGCACTTGAACTGGCAGGTCACCGCCGAGCGCTTGCCGACGGCATGCGCTGCGAGCGGGAGTGTGGTGCGGGTGGTGGGGGGTTCCAGAGTCGTCACCGTGTTTCCTCTCCTGTGAGATCCGTTCCAGGATCCGTCGAGGCTCGCCCGCCGGGGTGAATCGAGGGTGAACAGCCGATGACCGTCGGGGTGAATGGCCTCGCGCGTCGCGTCTCCGCGTCCTACGACTGAGGGGCGTCCTCGACGAGCGCGTATTCGGTGCCCGAGCGGGTGCGCTCGACGAACTCGTGGTCGACGAGGTAACGGCGGAGGACGGCGACGTCATCGCTGACGCGCTCGAGACGTTCGTTGATCTCGGGCTCGGTGACAACCTCGCCCGGCGCGAGGGTCCGCCGCGCGATGATCCCGAGCAGCTCGTGCCGCTCGCTGTGCTGCGACGGGTATGCCAGCAGGCGTCCGTCGGCCGAGAGGAAGCGGAGGGCGCCCGTGGGCTTCGCGCGAGTTGATGCCGCGGTGAGCACGCGCGCGAAGACTGCGGCATCCGGTCGCAGGTCGTCGCCCGTCACGAGACCGGCGTCGAGGAGCGCGGCGCGGATGTGCCGCCGACGTGAGGGTGCGAGGTCGGCGAGCGCGTCGTCCGCCGACGAGCCCAGCACGAGACGCGCGTACACCTCCCGGACACGGTCGTTCGCCAAAGCCGCCACGACCGGTCGCCACTGCTCGCTCATCGCTCAGCCCCTTCGTCGTCCGGCTCTTCCCGCCCGCGTCAACCCGTCCGGGCACTCAGCCGCCGCATGACATCCTCGTCCTACTCTGGCCGAGTCCCGAAGGAGTCACCATGCCCGCGAACCCGAACGCGTCCGACGACGACCAGGCCGCCCGGCTCGCCGCTCGACCGTGGCTCACCGCCTATGCCGACGGCGTCCCCCACGACATCGACCCCGTCGACGAGACGCTCGTGGACCTGCTCGATCACGCCGTCGCGCGGTACGGCAAGAACGTCGCGACCGAGTTCTTCGGGGCCGAGACGACCTACGCCGACCTCGGCGAACAGGTCTCCCGCGCGGCCAACGCGCTCCGCAGGCTCGGGGTCGAGAAGGGCGACCGCGTCGCCCTCGTGCTGCCGAACTGCCCGCAGCACATCGTGGCGTTCTATGCGGCGCTGCGACTGGGCGCGATCGTCGTGGAGCACAACCCCACGTACACGGCACGTGAGCTGCGCCACCAGTTCGAGGTGCACGAGGCGGTCGTCGCGATCGTCTGGGACAAGGTCGCCGACATCGTCGCCGAGTTCCCGAGCGACGTCGCGCCGTCGGCGATCATCGCGGTCGACATGACCGACGCGCTCCCGTTCGCCAAGCGCGCGGCGCTGCGCCTGCCGGTGCCTGCCGTGCGCGAGCGCCGCGAGGCGATGACGTCCAAGCCCACCGCCCGCGGGGTGATCCGCTGGTCGCAGTTCGTGAAGACGCGACCGCTGCGGGCGAAGCATCCCGCCCCCGGGCTCGACGACATCGCGCTCCTGCAGTTGACGAGCGGGACGACGGGGATGCCGAAGGCCGCCGTCCTCTCGCACCGAAACCTCCGTTCGAACGCGGCGCAGGGGCGCGCGTGGGTGCCCGGGCTCCGCGAGGGCGAAGAGGTCTTCTACGCCGTCCTGCCGATGTTCCATGCCTACGGGCTGACTCTGTGCCTCACCTTCGCCGTGTCGATCGGGGCGCGGATCGTGCTGTTCCCCAAGTTCGATGTCGACCTCGTCGTCGGCGCGCTCAAGAAGTCGCCGCCGACCTTCCTCCCCGGCGTGCCTCCGATCTACGACGCGCTGTCGCGGGCGAGCACCCGGAAGGACGTCGACCTGTCCAGCATCCGCTTCGCCATCTCGGGCGCGATGAGCCTGCCGGTGCCGACCGTGACCCGCTGGGAGGAGGCGACCGGCGGGCTGCTCGTCGAGGGGTACGGCATGACCGAGACCTCACCGGTCGCGCTCGGCAACCCCATCGGTCCGACACGTCGCCCCGGAACCGTCGGCGTCCCGTTCCCGAGCACCGAGATCCGGGTCGTCGACCCCGACGACCCGATGACCGACCGGGCCTTCGGCGAGCCCGGTGAACTGCTCGTGCGCGGGCCGCAGGTGTTCCAGGGCTACTGGCGTCGCCCCGAGGAGACGGCGTCGGTGCTGCTCGAGGACGGCTGGCTCCGAACCGGCGACATCGTCACCGTCTCGGAGGACGGCTTCGTGACGGTCGTCGATCGGGTGAAGGAACTCATCATCACGGGCGGCTTCAACGTGAGCCCGAGCGAGGTCGAGCAGGTGCTCGCGCTGCACCCCGACGTCGATGCGGTCGCCGTCGTCGGTGTCGCGCGGCCGACCGGCGGCGAGGACGTCGTCGCTGCGGTCGTCTCGAAGCCCGGCGCGGTGTTCGACGCATCCGGCCTCAAGGACTTCGCGCGGTCGCACCTCGCGTCGTACAAGGTGCCTCGCCGCGTGGTGCAGGTCGACGACCTGCCGCGGTCGCAGATCGGCAAGGTGCTGCGCCGTCAGGTGCGGGAGCAGCTGACCAAGCGCTGAGCTGTCAAGGCCTGCCCGGCCCGCCTGTTGAAGGTGGCAGGGTGGATGCCGGAACCCCCACCCCGTCGAAGGAGACCCATGCAGCAGCGCACCCTCGGACCGTTCACCGTCTCGGCCATCGGCCTCGGGGCGATGCCGGTCTCGATGAACAGTGACAACCGCTTCCCCTCGCACGACGAGGCCGTCGCGACGGTGCGCGCGGCGCTCGACGCGGGTGTCACGCTGATCGACACCGCCGACATCTACGCGCCGAGCTGGGACCTCATGGGCCACAACGAGCGGATCGTCGCGGACGCGCTCGCCGGCTGGGACGGCGACCGGTCGACCATCGTCGTCGCGACCAAGGGCGGCATCACCCGGGGTGAGGAGAAGGACTTCGGCCGGGACGGCTCGCTCGACTACCTGCGCACCGCCGTCCAGAAGTCGCTCGAGAACCTGCAGGTCGACGTCATCGACCTGTACCAGTACCACCGTCCCGACCGCTGGATGGTCTACGGCGACATCATCCAGAACCTGAAGACGCTGCAGGACGAGGGCCTCGTCCGCACGATCGGCATCTCGAACGCGAGCGTCGAGGAGATCGCGATCGCCCGTGAGGTGCTCGGCGAGGGAGGGCTCACGAGCGTCCAGAACGAGTTCTCGCCGCGGCATCCCGGCAGCTACGACGAACTGCAGTACTGCGTGAAGCACGGGATCGCGTTCCTGCCGTGGAGTCCGCTCGGCGGCACCGGCGGCGGCGCACGCGCGGTCGGCGAACGCTTCGCGGCGTTCGCGGAGATCGGGCAGGCGCACGGCGTCAGCCCGCAGCAGGTCGTCCTCGCCTGGGAGCTCTCGCTCGGCGAGACGGTCATCCCCATCCCCGGCGCCCGGCGGGCGGAGTCCATCACCGACTCGGCGAAGGCCGCCGACCTCGAGCTGTCCTCCGACGAGCTCGCCCGCTGCTCGGCTGCCGTCGGCCTCGAGGTCTGAGCGGCCGCTTCCCCCGTCGCGACACGCCGCGTGCGGCGGCACGTCGTGACAGGGGAACGGCGGGGCCGATCCCTCACCCGGCCTTGAGCAGCTCCTCGCGCTCGACGATCTCGAGCGACAGCACCTTGTAACCCTCGCTCTCGAAGAACACGCGCATGCGGTCGTCGTCGATCGAGACGACCGTGCCGGCGCCCCATTCACGGTGCGAGACCTTCTCGTCGATCCCGAACGGGGTGGATGCCGCGTCACGCCTCACGGCGGTCGCGGCGCCGCTCTCGCAGGTGTCGCAGTTGCCGCACGGTTCGTCGAGATCCTGTCCGAAGTAGCCGAGCAGCACCTGCCGGCGGCAGCGGCGCGTCTCGGCGTACTCCCGCATCGTCTCGATGCGAGATCGCTCGATGCGCTCGCGCTCCTCGACGCGTTCCAGCGCCGCCTTCACCGCGGCGCGCTCGTCGAGGCCGCGTCGCAGCGAGACGCCGGACTTCGACGCCCGTGCGGAGCCGGTGTCGACCAGCAGCGTGAGCAATCCGGTGACGCGCCGCGGAGAGAGCCCCGTCTCCTTCGCGAGCGCGGACTTCAGCCGCGCGCGCGTCGACATCGCCGACATCAGGGTGCGGAGCTCACCGGCATCCGGGTTCTTCGTCGCGAAGTACCGCCGCAGGGCGAGGTCCTCGGCGCGGTAGTGCAGGGTGCCGTGGGCGTCCTCTCCATCGCGGCCGGCGCGGCCGAGCTCCTGGAAGTAGGCGTCGATCGACTCGGGGACGTCGGCGTGGATGACGAACCGCACGTTCTCCTTGTCGATGCCCATGCCGAACGCGCTCGTCGCGACGACGACGTCGAGCTCGTCGCAGAGGAACTGCCGGTGCACCTCCGCCCGCTCCTTCGCCGGCAGGCCCGCGTGGTACGCGCGAGCGCGGCGGCCGCGCTCGATGAGGTCGTCGGCGTACTGCTCCGCCGAGCGTCGCGTCGACGTGTAGAGCAGGCCGGGCACGGGCAGCGAGGCGACCTCGTCGACCACCGCGGCGCGCTTCTCGCGATCGTCGCCGTGGCGGCGCACGCCGAGTCGGATCGACGGTCGGTCGACGTCGCCGATGTGCACCGACAGGTCCTGCAGGCCGAGGCGGGTCGCGATCTCCTCGCGGACGGGAGTGGATGCCGTCGCGGTCAGCGCGAGGATGGGCGGCCGTCCGAGCCGCTCGGCCACCTCGCCGAGTCCCAGGTAGTCCGGTCGGAAGTCGTGCCCCCACGAGGCGATGCAGTGCGCCTCGTCGACCGCCAAGAGCGCGACGTCGAGTTTCGCGAGCTCGGCGACGACCTCGTCGTTCGCGAGCTGCTCGGGCGCGAGGAGCACGTAGGTCGCCTCGCCCTCGCGCAGGCGACGCCACGCCTCGTCGCGGGCCTTCTCGCCTCGACCGGAGTTCAGGGCGACGGCCTTCGGCGCGTCGGGGGCGTGCTCGAGGCCGGCGAGCTGGTCCTCCTGCAGGGCGATCAGCGGCGAGACGACGACGGTGACACCGGGGCGCAGCGCCGCGGCCACCTGGTAGACCGCCGACTTGCCCGAACCGGTCGCCCACACCACCAGGACGTCACGCCCGCCGGCTGCCGCCTCGATGGCATCGAGCTGCGCCGGTCGCAGGTGCTCGAGGCCGAATCGCTCGGCTGCGACGCGCTCGACCTCGGCGCGATCTGGGGCGGACGATGCAGGGGTGGAGCGGCGCGGCATCCCCCTACGGTCGCCGACGGACCTGCATCCGCGGACACCCTTGACACCGCGTCGGCTGAGGCGCAGGCATGGCAGGATCCCGCCGCATCCTGACCGTCGTCGCGGCTGACCTCGTGCCAGGCTCGGACTCGTGCAGATCCCGCCGCGAGACCTCACGCTCGACCGCGCCGCGCTCATCGTCGTCGACGTGCAGCGTGGGTTCGACGACGCTGCGCACTGGGGCGTGCGCGACAACCCCGACTGCGAGGCGAACGTCGCCTCGCTCATCGGTCGGTGGCGTGACCGCCGCTGGCCGATCGTGTTCGTCCGGCACGACTCGACGTCGCCCGACTCGCCCCTGCGCCCGGGGCAGCGGGGGAACGACATGAAGGGCGCGGTCACCGGCACGCCGGATCTGCTCGTCACCAAGCACGTGAACTCGTCGTTCCACGGTTCGCCCGATCTGGACGCGTGGCTGCGAGCGAACAGCACCTCGCAGATCGTGATCACCGGCATCTCGACGAACCACTGCTGCGAGACGACGGCTCGCGTCGGCGGCAACCTCGGCTACGACGTGTACTTCGCCCTCGATGCGACGCACACCTTCGACCGCACCGCACCCGACGGCACCGTCATCCCGGCCGCGACCCTCGCCGCCGTCACCGCGGCGAACCTCGACGGCGAGTTCGCCACCGTCGTCTCGACCCGCGACCTGCTGCGCTGAACCGCCCCTGTCGCCGGGACGGGGTGCGCGGTTAGCGTGGACGGATGCCGCAGACCCCCTTCGCCTCGCTCGAGGACGCCATCGCCCTGCCCCGCATCGACGCCGTCGCCCTCTCACCCGACGGCACCCGCGCGGTGCTCACGGTCGCGACGCTGAACGCGGAGAGGACCGGGTACGACCGTGCGCTGTGGGAGGTGCCGGCGACCGGCGGCGGCACGCCGCGGCGCCTCACCCGCTCCGCGAAGGGCGAGCAGGGCGCCGCGTTCACGGCGGACGGGGATGTGCTGTTCGTGAGCGCCCGACCCGATGCCGAAGGCGACGGCGATGACGAGGCGGCGCAGCTGTGGCTGCTGCCCGCCGCGGGTGGCGACGCGCGGGCGATCACCCGCTTCGCCGGCGGTGTGTCGGCCGTCGCTGCCACGGCGGCAGCGGCATCCGTCGCTGTCCTCGCAGCCGACCTGCTGCCCTCGGCGGATTCTCTCGAGGCAGACGCGAAGCTGCGCGCCGAGCGGAAGAAGCGGGGGCTCTCCGCGATCCTGCACACGACCTACCCGATTCGGTACTGGGACCACGATCTCGGCCCGGCCGAGCCGCACCTGCTCTCGCTCGAGCTCGGCGACCTCTCCGACTCGGTCCGGTCCTTCGCCGCGTCGGACACCGCGGAGGACGAACCGGATGCCACGACCCCCTACCCGGCGTCGCTCCCGCGCCCCCGCGACCTGACACCCGCCCCCGGCCGCACGGCCGACACCGCCGGCGCGGCGCTCACACCCGACGGACGCACGCTCATCGCCGCGATGCGGTTCCCGCAGGGCCGTGCGGAACGCTTCGCCATCGTGTCGATCGACGTCGCATCGGGGGAGCGGGCGACGCTCTTCGAGGAGCGTTCGACCTATTTCGAGTCGCCCGTCATCAGCCACGACGGCACGGCGATCGCCTACGTCCGCGCCGCGTTCTCGGACCCCAGCGGCCCCGCCGACCAAGAGCTGTGGATCGCCGGTATCGACGGATCGTCGCCGCGCCTCCTCGCCGAGGGCTGGGACCGCTGGCCCACGAGCATCGCGTTCGCGCACGACGACGCCGCGCTGATCGTCACCGCCGATCAGGACGGCCGCGGCCCGATCTTCCGCGTCCCGCTCGACGGCGGCGCGCCGCACCAGCTGACGACCGACGACCACACCTACTCGAACGTGTCGGTCGACCGTGCGACCGGCGCGCTCGTCGCGCTCCGCTCGTCATGGATGGCGCCGCCGCATCCCGTCCGGATCGATCCCGACGGCACCGTCACCGCGCTCGCGACGCCGGCCCCGCTGCCGACGCCGGCGGGCACGATGACCGAGGTCGAGACGACGGCCGAGGACGGCGCCCGGGTGCGCGGCTGGCTGCTGTTGCCGGAGGGGGCGGATGCGGCATCCTCCGCCCCTCTGCTGCTGTGGATCCACGGCGGACCGCTGAACAGCTGGAACGCGTGGAGCTGGCGGTGGAACCCGCAGCTCGCCCTCGCCCGCGGCTACGCCGTGCTGCTGCCCGACCCGGCGCTCTCGACCGGGTACGGACTCGAGTTCATCGCGCGCGGCTGGAACAGCTGGGGCGGCAAGCCCTACACCGACCTCATGTCGATCACCGACGAGGTCGTCGCGCGCGCGGACATCGACGAGACGAAGACCGCGGCGATGGGCGGCTCGTTCGGCGGCTACATGGCGAACTGGGTCGCCGGGCACACCGACCGCTTCCGTGCGATCGTCACCCACGCGAGTCTGTGGGCCCTCGACCAGTTCGCCGGCACGACCGACAGCTCGTCGTACTGGCAGGAGATCTTCACGCCCGAGGCGATGGTGGAGAACTCACCGCACCGGTCCGTGAAGGACATCTCCACGCCGCTGCTCGTCATCCACGGCGACCGCGACTACCGGGTGCCGATCGGCGAGAGCCTGCGCCTGTGGTCCGAGCTGAACGAGCACTTCGGCGAGGACGACGGCACGACCGTGCACCGGTTCCTGTACTTTCCCGACGAGAACCACTGGGTGCTGAAGCCCCAGCACGCGGTCGTCTGGTACGAGACGGTCTTCGGCTTCCTCGGCGAGCACGTGCACGGCGAGCCAGCGCCGAAGGTCGCCGGGCTCGGCTGACGCGGGGGCGCCGCGGCGTATCGGGTCCCCGGAGCAGCGTTGGCGTCGGTTCCGGGGACGCGAACGGTCGCTCAGGCGGTCAGCACACGGCATCCCACGTCCCCGGAGCAGCCCCGGGAAGGGGTCCTCCGTGCGTCAGCGCAGGCGCAGCACGGCGTCCCACAGGGCGTCGGCCACGGCGCGCTTGGATCCCGACGCCTCCGCGACGACCTCGTCGGTCCCGTCGATGAACAGCGCCGCGTTCTCGGTGGCCTCGAAGCCTCGCTGCCAGCCGACACGGTTGACGGTCAGCAGGTCGACGCCCTTCCGTGCCCGCTTGCGGACACCGCGTTCGCGGAGTTCGTCGTCGGTGTCGGCCGTCTCGGCGGCGAAGCCCACGATCGTCTGCCCGGGCCGGCGGCGCTCGACCAGGCCCACGAGGATGTCGGGGTTCTCGACGAGGTCGAGGGTGACGGTGCCGTCCTCCTTGCGGATCTTGACGTCCGAGACCTCGGGCACCGAGAAGTCCGCGACGGCGGCTGCCATGACGACGACGTCCGCCTCGGATGTCGCAGCCCGGACGGCCGTGTCGAGCTCCGCCGCCGTCCCGGCGCGCTCGATCGTGATGCCGGGATGCCGCTCCGCATCGCCGAGCACGCCGTCGTCGACGTGCGCCGCGACGAGGTGCACCCGTGCGCCGCGGTCGGCCGCCGCGACCGCCACGGCGACGCCCTGTCGTCCGCTCGAGCGGTTGCCGAGGTAGCGCACCGGATCGATCGGCTCGCGCGTGCCACCCGCCGACACGACGGCGCGGAGGCCGTCGAGGTCGCGGAGGTCATCGCGGTCGTGGGGGGCACCGGCATCCGTCGTCTGCTCGTCGACGGCCGCGAGGGCGGCCGCGACGATCTCGTCGGGCTCGACCATGCGGCCGGGGCCGCTGTCGCCGCCCGTAAGGGGACCGTTCGCCGGGCCCACGACGTGCACGCCGCGCTCGCGGAGGGTCGCGATGTTCGCCTGCGTCGCGGCGTGGTCCCACATGGCCGTGTGCATGGCGGGCGCGACGACGACGGGCGCTGTCGTCGCCAGCAGGGTGACTCCCAGGAGGTTGTCGGAGATGCCGGCGGCCATCTTCGCGAGGGTGTTCGCCGTGGCGGGGGCGACGATGACGAGGTCGGCCTTCGTGCCGAGCGCGACGTGGCGGACCTCGGCGACGTCGTCGTGCACGCTCGTCGTGACAGGATGGCGGCTGATCGCCTCCCAGGTGGCGGTCCCGACGAAGCGCAGGGCGTCGTCCGTGGGAACAACGTGCACCTCGTGCCCGTTGGTCACCAGCGCACGGATCACCTGCACCGTCTTGTACGCGGCGATGCCGCCAGAGACGCCCACGACGACGAACATGGTCCGATCCTCCCACGGGGTCGGACGCGAAAGGCCCGAACGATGTGCACCGTGATCGTCCACGTGCCCGAGGATCCCGCCGCGGCGATCCGCCTGCTCGCCGTCCGCGACGAGGACCCCGCACGGGCGTGGGATCCGCTCGGCGCGTGGTGGCCGGACCGGCCGTCGCTCGTGGGCGTCCGCGACACCCGTGCGGGTGGCGCGTGGCTCGCCGCCGACCCCGAGGCGGGCCGGCTGGCCGTCGTCCTCAACCGCGCCGACCTGATCGACGACTCGCTCGCGACCGGATCGCGGGGGCACATCGTCCTCGACGCAGCGGCCGGCGAAGGCCTGCCGGAGGCACCCCCGACGCATGGGTTCAACCTCCTCGACGTCACGGCGGGGCGCGCCCGCGTGTCGATGTGGGACGGCGCCGCGGTGCGCGCCGTCGACCTCGCGCCGGGCGTCCACATGATCGCCCACGACGACGTCGACGACCCTCGCACGGCGCGGATCGTGGCGTGGCACGACGCCTTCGCCGCCCCCACGGGCGACGACTGGGTGACCGAGTGGCTCGCCGCCCTCGAGCGCACCACGGCGCTGCCGCCCACGGACGACCGCGCCATCATCCGCGACAACCGTCCGCACGGCTACCCGACGCTGTCGCTGCTCGTGTGCGCCGCGTCGGTCTCGGCCTCCGGCGCGGACGTGGTCTACGGCGAACTCGACGAGCCCGGAGCCTGGAACACCCTGCAGCTGCGCTGAGCAGTGTCGGATGCCGGTGGTAGCTTCGCCCGCATGGCGGCTGCGGCATCCGATCCCGAACCGATCTTCTTCGCGTCCGCGACCGAGTTCGGCGACTGGCTCGAGGCGAACCACGCCGCGGCGACCGAGGTGTGGACGGTGTTCTACCGCAAGGGCGACCCGCGACAGGGGCTGACGTGGGTGGATGCCGTGCCCGAGGCGCTCCGCTTCGGCTGGATCGACTCGGCGAACCGTGCGATCGGCGACGGGGCGCGCATGCAGCGGTGGACGCCCCGCAAGCCCCGGTCGATCTGGAGCGTCGTCAACATCACCCACGTCGAGCGCCTGATCGCCGAGGGGCGGATGCATCCTGCCGGCCTGGCCGCCTACGAGGCGCGCACGCCGGAGCGGACGGCGGTGTACTCCCACGAGCAGCGCAACGAGCTGACCGCCGAGCAGGCGGCATCCCTCGCCGCGAACCCGGCGGCGCAGGCGTTCTGGGATGCCGCAACCCCCTCCTATCGCCGTACCGTGGCGAACTGGGTGCAGACGGCCAACCGCGAGCAGACCCGGGTCGACCGGCTCGCGACGCTGATCGAGGACTCGGCGGCGGGCAGGCTCGTGCCGTTCCAGCGGTACGGCGATCCGCCGGCATGGCTCGCCCGCGCGGCCGCCGCTGCCTCAGCCGCGCGCGAGTGACGCGAGCGCGCGCTCGGCGTCGTCCATCACGAGTGCCGCGTTGAGACCGGCACCGGCCATCGAGCCCTGACCCATCGCCAGCGGGACGTTGCCGAACGGAGCGACGACGTTCCCCGCGGCGAAGACCCGAGGGTGGCTCGTGGCGCCGCGCATGTCGACACGCAGCCCCTCGCCGGGCTGATCCGAGACGGCGAGGTCGAGGCCTGCGGCGATGTCGAGCTGCAGGTGCGGGGTCGGCGCGGTGAAGAGCGCGTCGATCGGGTGCTCGGCGCCGTCCGCCGTCACCGCCGCGATCAGCCGGTCGTCGTCGGTGCGGAGTGCCGTGACGGGCGAGTCGACGATGCGGATGCCGCGGGCTCGCATGCGCTCGGTGACCGCCCCGTCGAGCGGGCCGGCAGCCGCTGTGAAGGCCGTGACGTCGTCGCTCCACTGCCGGATGAGCTCCATCTGGTGGAGGCTTGCGGGCGAGGTGGCGAGCACGCCCAAACGCTGCCCCCCGACCTCGAAGCCGTGGCAGTAGGGGCAGTGCAGCACGCTTCGCCCCCACTGCTCGCGGAGCCCGGGGATGTCGGGCAGGTCGTCGACGACGCCGGTGGTGAGGACGATGCCGCGTGCCGCGACGGTGCCCCCGTCGTAGCGCACGGCGATCGTGTCGTCCGCGTCGTCGAGGCGCTGTACGACGCCGTCGATCACCTCGACACCGTAGGACTCCGCCTCGGCGCGGCCGAGCGCGAGGAGCTCGGCGGGTGGGCGGCCGTCGTGCCCGAGGACGCCGTGCATGTGCGCTGCGAAGCGGTTGCGAGGGGCTCCGGCGTCGATCACGAGCGTGCGGCGGCCGGCGCGGCCGAGCATCTGGGCTGCGCTGAGGCCCGCGGTGCCGCCGCCCACGATGACCGCGTCGTACAGGGTGTCTGTCATGCCTCCACGGTGCGCCGCCGGATACCCTTTCTGCAACGTTCTTTGCCGAAGTGGCAAACTGGTCGGCATGACGACGGATCTGCAACGGGTCGGACCGCGGCTCCGCGCTGCGAGACAGCAGCGCGGCTGGACGCTCGCCGACCTGGCGGGCCGGGCGGGGATGTCGGTCAGCACGTTGTCGCGCCTCGAGGCCGGGCGGCGCCAGGCATCCCTCGAACTGCTCGTCCCGCTCGTGTCGGTGCTCGACATGCGCCTCGACGACCTCGTGCGCGGCGAGCCGGTGGACCCGCGGGTGCGCAGGGCGACGAGGCGTCGGGACGGGATGGTGATCGCACCCCTGACGCTCGAGCACTCGCCCGTGCAGACGTTCAAGGTGACCCTTCCCGCGACGGCCGCGGCGCCGCCGCCGAAGGTGCACGACGGCGTCGAGTGGTTTTACGTGCTGAGCGGCGTGGTGCGGCTGGTGCTTGACGGCGAGGAGCACCTGATCCGGGCGGGTGAGGCGGCGGAGTTCGACACCCGCCTGCCGCACAGCATCAGCGCGACCGCGGACGGCGCGGCCGAGGCGGTGAGCATCTTCAGCGCGGCCGGGGAGCGCATCCACATGCACGGGGCGTGACGATGTCGGCGGCCGGTTCTACGGTGTGGGCATGAGAACCGACGAGCTGTTTCTCCAGGCGGATGCGGCGTTGCGCTCCGTCATCGATCGCATCGACCCGGCCGATCTGTCCAAGCCGGCGCCGAAGGAGTGGACGTCGACGCCCGACCCCACCTTCCGCGACATCCTCTTCGCGCACGCCTACGACGAGGCGTGGGTGCCGGGCGTCCTCGCCGGGAGGTCGATCGCCGACGGCGACGAGTTCCGACATGCCGATCTGCTCGGCGACGACCCGATCGCGGCGTACGACCGTCTGAACGACGCCGCGACGGCCGCGGTGCGCGAAGGCGTCGAGCCGGGGACGGTGTTCCGGTTCCAGTACGGCGACTACTCCGCCGAGGAAGGGTTCGCCCACCTGGCGACGTATCGGGCGTTCCAGGCGTGGCTGATCGCGAAGCATCTCGGCATCCCGTTCCACCTCTCGCCCGAGATCATCGCCGGGCTGAGCGAGCACGTCGTCCCGCACGCGGACGAGTGGCGGCAGTGGGGTGTCTTCCCACCCGCGATCGAGCCGCCCGCGGACGCGGACGACGAGACGCGGCTGCTGTGCGCGGTCGGGTACTGGGAGCCCTGAGCCTCAGCGCTCGTGCACCGCGAGGACGTTGCCGGCGGGGTCGCGGAACCACGCGATCGTCGGACCGTTACCTCGCATGATTCCCTTCGAGTCCGTGGGGAAGTCATCGTAGATGGCGGTCTCGACGCCCTTCGCGTTGAGGTCGTCGACCGCCGCCTCGACGTCGTCGACCGGGAAGTTCAAGATCGTGAAGCTCGCCGGTTCGTGGTGCTCCTTGCCGTAGACGAGGATCGTCGCGCCTGAGTCGAGACGCAGCTGCAGGAACCCGTTGTCGAGCGTGTCGACCTCCACGCCGAGCGTGTCGGCGTAGAACGCCTTCGCTGCGTCGAGGTCGTCGACCGCGAAGCCGCTGTAGGCGCCGTCGATTTGGAACATGGCGGTCTCCTTCGTCCGGTGTATGCGACCAGGGTTCCGCTGCGGAGGGCGGTTGTCCAGGGTCGAGGCGCCGGCTCCTCGGTGCGGGATCGCGGCTATCGAGTCCGGAGGGGTCGGACGTACTGGTCGACGGCCGCGACCTCGGCGATGGCCTGCACGACTTCCGGCCACATCGACGCCGGCGGGATCTGGTGTCCCACGCCATCGAGCGTGAGCAGCGGTGCGCGGAGGTACTCCGCCAGCGCCTCACCGTGCGCCACGGGGAACAGCGGATCCGCCGTTCCGTGGATGATCAGCGCACGAACGCCCCGCAGCGCGTCCATCGACAAGGCAGGCGACGCCTCGGCGATCACGAAATGATTCGATCCGCTCGCCATCGACGGCGTACGGTCCCAGACCACGCCTGCAAGCCTGCGCACCTCGGCCTCGTCGAACATCCCTGGCCCGGCATACGGCCGCTCCGACTCGACGACCCCGTCGACGACCGCGCCGCGGTCCGACCAATCCGGGTCGGCCGGCGGATGCGCGAAGGTGGTCGCCAGCGCGTCCGCCGGCCCCGGCAGGTCGACGCCGATGTCCCCGCCGGCGGTCGTCGACATCAGCACGAGACCCGCCACCCGAGACGGATGCCACCCCGCGACCTCCTGCGCGATCCCGCCACCGGCCGACAACCCGACCACCGTCGCCGACCCGACCTGGAACGCGTCCAACACCGCGACGACATCCGCCGCCATGTCCTCCGCGTCGTACTCCGGCGTTCCGGGCGGGCTCAGCGTCGACCCGCCCGTGTCCCGCGGATCGAACCGGATCACCCGGAGCCCGGCGTCGACCAACGCCCGGCAGAACCCCTCGGGCCACCAATCCCGCGACCAGGTCGCGCCGCCCAGCAGCACCACCGCGGGACCATGGGCGCCGAGCGACTGCGCGGCCACGACCCCGCCCCGGACATCGACCGTCGCGTCGTTCCACGCCGACATGCGGCCACCCTCGCACCGCGACAGCCGCCGCGCAACGGCCCCCGCGCGGAGATCCGCACGACAGCGGACGCTGCGCGCGGCATCCGTCCGCGCGAACGCAGATCTCCGCGCGAACGCACATCTCCGCTCGAACGACGGCACGCTCGAACGACGGCCGATCGAACGACGGCTCGCTTGAACGTCAGTCAGCACGAACGACGGCCACCCTCGCACCGCGACAGCCGCCGCGCAACGGCCCCCGCGCGGAGATCCGCACAACAGCGGACGCTGCGCGCGGCATCCGTCCGCGGGAACGCAGATCTCCGCTCGAACGCAGACCTCCGCTCGAACGACGGCCGCTCGAACGCAGACCTCCGCTCGAACGACGGCCGATCGAACGACGGCCGCTCGAACGACGGCCCGCTCGGACGACGGCCCGCTCGGACGACGGCCCGCTCGAAGGACGGCCCGGTCGACCGACAGGACCGAGGCCGCCGCCCGGGAGCCCCGCCTCAGGCGCGGTGGTCGCGGTAGTACTCGAGCAGCGCCTTCGTCGAGGCATCCTGCGACTCGAGCGCGTCGCTGTCGCCCTCGATCGCCGGCGCGATCTGCAGGGCGAGCTGCTTGCCGAGCTCGACACCCCACTGATCGAACGAGTTGATGCCCCAGATCACGCCCTGCGTGAAGGTGATGTGCTCGTAGAGTGCGACGAGCTGGCCGAGCACCGCGGGCGTCAGCGACGGCGCGAAGATCGACGTCGTGGGGCGGTTCCCCGGGAACGTCCGTGCCGCGACGAGCGCGCCGGTCGTGCCCTCAGCCTCGACCTCTTCGGCGGTCTTGCCGAAGGCGAGCGCCTTCGTCTGTGCGAGGAAATTCGCGAGGAACAGGCCGTGCACGTCGCGGTCGCCGTCCGTCAGGGTGTAGGCCGGGTTCGCGAACGCGATGAAGTCCGCGGGGATGAGGCGCGTTCCCTGGTGAATCAGCTGGTAGAACGCGTGCTGCCCGTTCGTCCCCGGCTCACCCCAGAACACCTCGCCGGTGTCGGTCGTCACGGGGGAGCCGTCCCACCGCACCGACTTGCCGTTCGACTCCATCGTCAGCTGCTGCAGGTACGCGGCGAACCGGCTCAGCTGCTGCGCATACGGCAGCACCGCGTGCGACTGCGCGCCGAGGAAGTTCGTGTACCAGACGTTCAGCAGGCCCATGAGCACCGGGACATTCTCGGCCAGCGGCGTCGTCCGCACGTGCTCGTCCACGGCGTGGAAGCCGGCGAGCAGCTCGCGGAACGTGTCGGCGCCGAACTCGATGACGAGCGACAGCCCGATCGCCGAGTCGACCGAGTAGCGGCCGCCCACCCAGTCCCAGAAGCCGAACGCGTTCGCGGTGTCGATGCCGAACTCGGCGACCTTCTCGAGTGCGGTGGAGACGGCGACGAAGTGGTGGGCGACGGCATCTTTCTTCTGCTCGTCGCTGCCGTCGATCGCGCCCGCCGACGCGAGGCCCTCCCACAGCCAATCCCGCGCCAGACGCGCGTTGGTCAGCGTCTCGAGCGTCGTGAACGTCTTCGAGGCGACGATGAACAGCGTCGTCTCGGGGTCGAGGTCCTTCGTCTTCGACGCGATGTCGAACGGGTCGATGTTCGAGACGAACCGCGCGGAGATGCCGGCGTCCGCGTACGGCTCCAGCGCCGCCGAGATCATGACCGGACCGAGGTCCGAGCCGCCGATGCCGATGTTGACGACCGTCTCGACCTTCTTGCCGGTGATGCCGGTGAACTCGCCCGAGCGCACCCGCCCGGCGAACTCCGCCATCGCGTCGAGCACCTCCTGCACGTCGGTGTCGATGTCCTGGCCGTCGACTGTCAGCGCGGGCACGGCCTTGGCGGGGCGTCGCAGCGCCGTGTGCAGGACGGCGCGATCCTCGGTGGTGTTGATGTGCTCGCCGGCGAGCATGGCCGCGTAGCGGTCGGCGACCCCGGTCTGCTCGGCGAGGCGCACGAGGGCCGCGACGATCTCGTCGGTCACGAGGTTCTTCGACAGATCGACGTGCAGGTCGGCCACGTCGTGCGTGAGCTTCGCGACGCGCTGCGGATCCGACGCGAACCAGCCGCGGAGGTCAGGGGTGAAGCTGGAGGTGAGGGCCTCGAGCTCGGCCCAAGCGGAGGTGGTGGTGGCGTCGATCGGAGCGTTGGTCACGCCTCAACGGTACCGACGTTCCCGAGGGCCCGTCCACGCGGTGACGGCTGTGTGACGCGCCCCGAGACGCGACCGGCCTCGAGCGTGACGACCTCGTCGACCTCGCCGACCTCCGTGAGGTCGTGCGTCACGACGACGACCGCCGCACCGCGGTCGGCTGCCAAGCGCAGGGCGGATGCCGTCGCCCGCCGCGCAGCGTCGTCGAGCCCGGTCATCGGCTCGTCGAGCAGCAGCAGGTCGGCCTCCTGTGCGAGGGCCTGCGCGACGAACGCCCGCTGCCGCTGACCGCCCGAGAGCGCCCCGAGGTGCCGCCGCGACAGCGGCGTCAGCCCGACGGCCTCGATGGCCTCGGCGACACGATCGCGGTCGACGCGGCGGAGCGGACGGAACGCGCCGCGCTCGCGCCACCGGCCCATCGCGACGAGATCCGAGAGGGTCAGCGGGAGTCTCGCGGTGTCGGCGGTGTGCTGCGGCACGAACGCCACCCGGATGCCGGGGCGACTCGTCGCGGTTCCTCGCGTGGGCCGTCGCAGGCCCGCGATGACGGCGAGCAGGGTCGATTTGCCCGAACCGTTCGCGCCGACGACGGCGGTCACCCGGCCGGCGTGCACGTCGAGGTCGACGCCCGTCAACGCGACATGACCGTCGATCTCGAGGGTCGCGTCGGTCAGAGAGGCGAGAGCGGCGGTGGGCAGCATCCGTTCATTATTGCAAATGAAAACCGTTCTCAATTACGTGTACAGTCGTCGACCGTGTCCCCCCTCTTCGACCCCTTCGCCGCCGAGTTCGTCCAGCGCGCGCTGCTCGGCGGCGCGCTCGTCGCGGTCGTCTGCGGCGTCGTCGGGACCTGGGTGGTCCTTCGCGGCATGGCGTTCCTGGGGGAGGCGATGGCCCACGGCATGCTCCCCGGTGTCGCGGTCGCGACCCTCCTGGGCGTCCCGCCCATGGCCGGCGCCGCGGTCAGTGCGGCGGCGATGTCGCTCGGCGTCGGCGCGTTGCAGCGCCGCGGCAGGCTCTCCGCCGACACGAGCATCGGCCTGCTCTTCGTCGCGAGCCTCTCGCTCGGTGTGATCGTGATCTCCGCGTCTCGGAGCTTCGCGACGGATGCCTCCGCGATCCTCTTCGGCGACATCCTCGCCATCGAGCGGGGCGACCTCGCCGTGCTGGCGGTCGCGGTGGCCGTCACGCTCGCCGTCGCCGCGCTCGGCCACCGGTCGTTCGTCGCCCTCGCCGTCGACCCGCGGCAGGCGCAGCTGCTGGGCCTCCGGCCGCGGCTCGCGCACGTCCTGCTGGTCGGCCTCGTCACCCTCGCGGTCGTCTCGGCCTACCAGGCGGTCGGCTCGCTGCTGGTCGTCGGCATGCTGCTCGGCCCGGCCGTCGCCGCCGGCGCCTGGACGCGACGGATCGTCCCCACCATGATCGTCGCCGCGCTCGTCGGTGTCGTCGCCGTGGCCGCGGGGCTCATCCTCTCGTGGCATCTCGGCACCGCGGCCGGTGCCACCGTCGCGTTCGCCGCGATCTGCTCCGGCGCGGTGTCCACCGGCATCCGCTCGCTCGGTCGCCTCCGCCGAGCCGTCCCCGTCGAAAGGACCGCATGAACCGTCGCGCACCCGCCGCCCTGCTGGCCGCACTCGCCCTCACCCTCACCGCCTGTCAGACGGCGCCTACCGCTGAGCCCGCCGCGACCGACGAGGACGACCACGGTGCGATCGCCGGCGCGCGAGAGCTCGCCGAACCGGCGCTGCACCTGACGAGCATCGCGACCGACGGCGGCGTCCACCACCTCGACCTCCTCGACGAGCAGAGCGAGCGCCTCGGCGAGATCGCCCCCGCGACCGGGCTCCAGACCGATGGACGGTTCCTCTACGCCGTGCGGGACGGAGGCGTCTCGGTCGTCGACAGCGGCGTCTGGACCTGGAACCACGTCGACCACTTCCACTACTACGAGGCGCCGGCCGACCTGCTCGGCGACGTGCGCGGCGCCGGAGCGCCGACCGTCGTCGCGAGCGACCTGGGCGCCGGCATCCACTTCGACGGCGGTGAAGCCGCGCTGCTCGATCTCGACGCGCTGAAGGACGGCGAGATCGTCGAGCGTTTCCGCCTCGAGTCGGCTCCCGGGGACGGCATGGTCGTGCCGCTGCCGACCGGCGCCCTCGTGACGGATGCCGCCGGCCTCCGCCACGTCGACGGCACCGGACGGCAGCTCGAGGTCGTCTCCTGCGCCGAACCGGCCGGCTCGATCGCCACCAACGTCGGCGTCGTCGTGGGGTGCGCCGACGGCGCGGTCCTCGCGGTGACGGATGCCGACGGCACGACCTTCGAGCGGATCCCGTACCCCGACGGGGCCGAGGACCGCGTGATGGCCTTCGCGGCACGCGAGGGGCGCCCGACGGTGGCCGGGCTCGGCGGGGATGACGGCGTCTGGCTGCTCGACACGCGGGAGCGCTCGTGGAGCCGCATCGAGGCGGGGGAGCGGATCGTCCGCGTCGCCGCCGTCGACGACGCCGACCAGCACGTCGTCGCCCTCACCGCCGACGGCGCGGTGCTCGTCCTCGACGGCGAGACCGGGGCGCGCCTCGCCCGCACCGAGCCGCTCGTCGCCGCATCCCTCGCCGCCCCCGACCTCGCAGACGGCGTGAGTCTCACCGTCGACCAGCACCGCACCTACCTGAACGGACCCGCCGAGCACGCCATGTTCGAGATCGATCCCGCCGACGACGCCCGCGTCGCCCGCACCTTCGCCGCCGCCCACACGCCCGCATTCGTCGCGGAGACGGGACGATGAGGCGCGCGCTCGCCGTGACGCTGGCCGTCGCGAGCGTGGCGGCGCTCGTCGCCTGCGCACCGGCGGCGGATGACCGCCCGACCGTGGTCGCGACGACGAACATCCTCGGCGACATCGTCGAGAACCTCGCCGGCGACGCGGTCGAGGTCGTCACCCTGATGCCGCCGAACGCCGACCCGCACTCGTTCGAGCTGTCGGCGAGGGAGGCCGCCCAGCTGCGCGACGCCGACCTCGTCGTCTCGAACGGGCTGGGGCTCGAAGAGGGCGTGCAGCACCACGTCGACGCGGCCGCCGCCGACGGTGCACCGCAGTTCGTCGCGGGTGATCACGTCGAGGTGCTCCCGTACGCGGAGGGCGACGGCGCGGACCCTCACTTCTGGACCGACCCCACGCAGACCGCGCTCGTGGTCGACGCGCTCGCGCCGGAGCTCGCCGGGATCGCGGGCGACGGCGCGGCATCCGTCGACCGCGCCGCCGCGGCGTATCTCGCGCAGCTCGACGAGCTCGATGCCGAGATGGCGGCGACCCTCGGCGACATCCCGGAGGATCGGCGCGCGCTCGTGACGAACCACCACGTGTTCGGCTACCTCGCCCGCCGGTACGACGTCCGCATCCTCGGTGCGGCCGTCCCGGGCGGCACGACCCTCGCTGCACCGAGCGCGTCGGATCTGCAGGAGCTCGTCGATGCGATCGACGAGGGCGGCGTGCGGACGATCTTCGCGGACTCGTCGCAGCCCGACCGGCTCATGCAGGTGCTCGCCGACGAGGCGGGACGCGACGTGGGCGTCGTCGCGCTGTTCACCGAGTCCCTCGCGCCCGCCGGTGAACCCGGCGACACCTACCTCGACATGATGCGACGCAACCTGCAGCGCATCGCCGACGGCCTCACCCCGTGAGGCGTTCCCTGGAAAGGAAAACCATGAACAAGATCCTGCAGTACGGCGCCCTCGCCGGCGCCGCTGCCCTGCTGCTGGCGGGCTGCGCGTCCGCGGCGGACCCGGGCTCGGCGCCCGCGGCGGAGTCCAGCGACGCGCCCGCGCCGGTCGCCGGGCCGCGGCTCGCGGTCGCCTACGAGGGCGGCGTCACCGTCTTCGGCGGCGACGACCTGGCCGAGCTCGGCGACTTCGACTCCGAGGAGTTCATCCGCCTCAACGCCGCCGGCGACGGCCGACACGTCATGGTGACGACGTCGAAGGGCTTCCAGCTGCTCGACGCGCGGGCCCCCGAGCTGACCGAGCTGCTGGTGCCGGCGGCCGCCGCGGGACACGTCGTCTCGCACGCCGACAAGACGGTGCTCTACGACGACGCGACGAGCGACACGACCGTGTTCGACTCCGCCGCGCTCGCGGCATCGGAGGGCGAGCTACCCGAAGCCGAGGTGATCCCGGGTGACACCGCCCACCACGGCGTCTCGGTCGAGCTCGAGGACGGCACGCTGCTGACGACCGTCGGGACCGAGGCGGGGCGCACCGGCATCCGCGTCCTCGACGCGAACCGCGACGAGATCGCGTCGAACGACCAGTGCCCCGGCGTGCACGGCGAGGGGACGGCGCAGGGCGAGGCGGTCGTCTTCGGCTGCGAGGACGGCGTGCTGCTCGTGAAGGACGGCGAGATCACCAAGCTCGACGCTCCCGACGAGTTCGGCCGCAGCGGCAACGCGTACGTCTCCGAGTCGAGCCCGCTCGTCGTCATGGATTACAAGACCGACCCGGATGCCGAGGGCTACCTCCTGCGCGACCTCGCCCTCGTCGACACCGCCGCCGGCACGCTCGAGACGGTCGCCCTGCCCGACGGTGTGGAGTACACCTACCGGGGCGTCGGACGCGGACCGGCCGAGGAGGCCGTGCTGATCGGCACCGACGGCAAGCTGCACTCGATCGACCCGGCGACGGGTGAGATCACCTCGTCGCTGCAGGTGGTCGACCCGTGGGAGGGCCCGGCCGAGTGGCAGGACCCGCACCCCTCGGTGAAGGTGGCGGGTGACCGCGCCTACGTCACCGACCCCGCCGACAGCGAGATCGTCGTCGTCGACTTGACCACCGGCGAGATCGCGCAGACGGTCGCCCTCGACCACGTCCCCAACGAGATCGCCGTCATCGGCTGACCCTCGCAACGCCCGCGAGCCGCCGCGGATGGTCATTCGCCCGTCGAAGGGGCGACCATCTGCGGCGGCTCGCGGTGCGCGACGGAGTCAGTCGCCGGGGGTGAGGGTGACGTTGCCGGCGGAGACCTGCACGTCGACCGTGCGCGCCGCGCCGGTCGAGGTCGACAGGTTGTTGTCGAAGGAGCCCGCCGACACGTCGGACGTGACGTCGTAGTCCGCGTCGGGGAGGTCGGCCACGAGCGTTCCGGCGCTGACGTCGATCCGGACGTCCCGGAGCGACTCGCCCGTCAGCGACGCGACGATCTCGCCGGCGCCGATCTGCAGGTCCGCGGTGCGCACGCCGTCGACGTCGACATCGGCACTGCCGGCGCTCACCTCGACGGTCACGTCGTCGGCGGTGCCCGTCACATCCGCGTCGCCGGCCCCGACGTCGATCTGGAGGTCGCCGTAGGTGCCGCCCGCCGTGATCGACCCGGCGGACACCTCGAAGCGGGCGTCGAGCTGCTGTTCCTCGAGTTCCGACGGGAGGGTCAGCGTCGCGCGGCTGTCGTTCCAGTCGAAGCCGGCCTGGAACGCCCACCACGGCCGGTCGTTCGAGAGCGAGAGCGTGTCGCCTCGGCGATCCAGTCGCCAGTCACGATCGCCGCCGGTGATCTCGAGGACCGCCTCGTCGACGTCCGCGTATTGGACGACGACGTGGCCTGCCGACACGTCGAGTGACAGGGCGCTGATGTCGGTCGCGTCCGCGGAGCGGCTGCCGGCGCCGCGGTCGCCGGCGGCGTAGGCGATCGAGCCGATGCCCGACACGAGGGTGCCGAGCAGCAGCGCGCCGCCGAGGCTCATCGCGAGGATCGCGACGACCTTCGCCGACGAACGCGGCGGGGACGGGGGCGGGGGCGTGGCGCCGGCTGCGGCGGCGGGCGGGTTCAGGTCGATGCTCATCGGACTGCTCCGTTCTGGTCGGTGTGGCCGGGACCGCCGTGCTCGAGGTGCACGAGGGCCGCGAGGACGCGGCGGTTGCCGTGCTCGTCCTGTTCGAGGTCGAGTTTCTGGAAGAGGGACGTGATGTGCTTCTCGACGCTCGCCTCGGAGACGAAGAGCGCGCCGGCGATCGCGGAGTTGCTCTTGCCTTCGGCGATGAGCGCGAGGACCGAGCGTTCCCGGTCGGTGAGGCGCGACATCCGCTCGTCCCGCGCCCGTCGCGTCAGCAGCTGGGCGACGACCTCGGGGTCGAGCACCGTGGCTCCCGACGCGATGCGGTCGATCGAGTCGAGGAAGTCGCGGACGTCGGCGACGCGGTCCTTCAGCAGGTAGCCGAGGGCGGCGTTCTGGCCGGTGATGAGGTCGCTCGCGTAGCGCTCCTCGACGTACTGGCTGAGGACCAGCACCGGGAGGGAAGGATGCTGCGCCCGCAGCGCGAGCGCCGCCCGGATGCCTTCGTCCGTGAACGTCGGCGGCAGTCGCACGTCGAGGATGCAGAGCTCGGGGGCCGTATCGGTGACCGCGTCGACGAGGCCGTCGGCGTCGGGGAGGGCGGCGACCACGGTGTGGCCGGCGTCCTCGAGCACGCGCACGAGTCCTTCGCGCAGCAGTGTGGAGTCCTCGCAGATCAGGATGCGCACGGGACCGTCACCTCCAGAGCCGTCGGGCCGCCGACGGGGCTGTCGAGCTTCGCGGTGCCGCCGGCGGCGAGCACCCGGTTGGTGATGCCGTCGAGGCCGCCGCCGGGCACGACGGTCGCGCCGCCGATGCCGTTGTCCTCGACCCGGGCCCAGATGAGCCGGCCGGTCGCGGCGTCGTCGCGGCTGCGCACCACGACCCGCACCTCCGTCGCGCGGGCGTGCTTCGCGGCGTTGGTCAGCGATTCGGCGATGACGAAGTACACGGCGGCCTCGGAGGTGGCGCTGCACCGATCGTCGAGGCGCACGTCGAGGGCGACGGGCACATGCGACCGTGCGGCGAGGGCTGAGAGGGCCGCATCGAGTCCGCGGTCGTCGAGGACCGAGGCGTGGATGCCGCGGGCCAGCTGCCGGAGCTCGGTGATGGCGGCCTTCGTCGAGGTGTGCGCCTCGTCGATGAGCGCCCTGGCGGCCGCCGGGTCGGAGTCGATCTTCTGCTGCGCCATGCCGAGGGTCATCCCCACCGAGACGAGCCGGGGCTGGACGCCGTCGTGGAGATCCCGCTCGATGCGGGTGCGCTCGACCTCGCTGGCGCGGACGGCGCCGGCTCGCTGTGCGCCGGCGGCCCGTGCCTGCTCGGCGAGAATCGCCTCGCGGGACGGCACCAGGATCGACCGGGTGATGAGGTCGTCGAGGAGTGAGACGCCGAAGAGGATGCCGAGGCTGAACAGCGCCGCGACGATGCCGCCCACGACGGCCCAGCCGTCGCTGACCGCGACGCCGATGAGGGGCACGTCACGGCCCTGCGCGGTGGCGGGCGAGAACACGACGCCGAGCGCCGCGACGAAGCCCCAGGCTGCGCCGATGACGACCCAGCCGAGGACCGTCGCGATCGCGAGGCTCGCGATGCCGCGCCACATCCCGCCGTCGATGAACTGCAGCCAGAGGGTCCGGAGGAATCCCCGGAACCCGGGTTCGCCGCTCGTGCGGATCCGCAGTCGCGGCACGCCGTGTCCGTACAGTCCCTCGACCCGCTCGTGCTCGAGCCAGGCCGCGGCCCACGCGACGTAGACCGCCGCGATGAGGAAGAGGATGCCGATGCCGAGCACGAGGATCATGCCGACGCCCACGCTCACGAGTGAGACGAGGGCGGTCAGGAAGCCGATGCCGACGACGCCGGCCGCGGCGAGCTGCGCGAGCGCACCGAGGCGGCGCAGCGGCCTGATCCGCCGGCGGGGCGGGGTGGTGTTCGAGGTCATGTCCCCAAGGTAGGGGCGGGGGAGAACGCCCACATCGGGGCGGTCCGGAGACCTCGGTTCGGGTTATCCCCCGGATGCGTCGGCGACGCCGCGCGCGTACGCCTCGCGCGTGCCCTCGCCGAAGAGGTCGCGCTCGGCCGGGCGGACGATCGACCGGGCACCCGGCAGGTCGAGGCCGCCCACGAGGTCGGCGCGACCGCGGACGACGGCCACCGGCATCCCGCTCGACTTGCGCTTGACGAGGTCGCCCGCCCCCGCGATCTCGTCGGCGACGCACGGCAGTGTGACGGCGAGCGGGCGACCCGAGGCATCCGTCCCTCCCCGTAGGTCCTCGATGACGACCACACCTGCGGCGCCGATCGCGCAGTCCGTCTGCCCCTCGCGCCACGCGCGCCCGAGCGTGTCCGAGACGATGACGCCGATCGTGGCGCCGGTGCGCTCCCGGATACCGGCCGCCAGCACCCGTGCGGAGGCGTCCGGGTCTTCGGGCAGCAGCAGGATGAGCCCGTCGGGGGTGTTGCTGGCGTCGACGCCCGCGGCGGCGGCGACGATGCCGAGGCGGCTCTCGACGATGCGGACCGTCCCCGCCTCGTTCTCGGCGACGACGCGAACGGTCTCCTCGGCGACGGCCGCGTCGCGGTCGGCCTCGGGGCGATAGCGCCCCTCGGCCTTCGAGACGATCTTGCTGGTGACGACGAGGATGTCGCCGTGCGCCAGCGTGCCGCCGGCCGCCCGGACGATCTCGTCGACCAGGTCGGTGCCGGGGACGATCTCGCCGATCCCCGTCAGGGGCCAGACGGTGAGCGCGGCGGGAGCGGGGGCGGCGGGCATCGGCCCAGGATACGGCGACCGTACGCTGGGGGAGTGACCGCCCGCACCCCGCCCCGTGTCGTCCTGCTCGCCGGCGGCGTCGGCGGCTCCACCTTCGCCGTGGGCCTGCGCGACGAACTGCGCGCCCGCGGCGGCGAGCTCACCGTCGTGTGCAACACCGGCGACGACCTGTGGCTGAGCGGCCTGCGGCTGCAGCCGGACGTCGACTCGATGCTGTACGCCCTCGCCGGGGTGAAGGACCGGACCAGAGGGTGGGGGCGCGCGGACGACTCCCGTCGGGTCTCCGACGAGCTTCGCGCCTGGCGGGTCGGCTGGGACTGGTTCGAGCTCGGCGACCTCGACCTCGGCGCCCACATCGCACGGACGTCGTGGCTGCGCGAGGGGAAGACGCCGAGCGAGGCCGTCGCGCGTCTGCAGTCCCGATGGGACCTCCGGGCGACCCTCCTGCCGATGACCGACGCCGAGGTCGACACCCACGTGGTGGTGGAGGCCGGGCGGATGCACTTCCAGGAGTGGTGGACCCGCCACCGCGCCTCGCTCGAACCGGTCCGCTTCGAGAACCCAGGCGTCGAGGCATCCGTCCCGGCACCGGGCGTCCTCGAGGCGATCGCGGCGGCGGACGCGATCCTTCTCGCTCCGTCCAACCCGATCGTGTCGATCGGCCCCGTGGTCGCCGTCCCCGGCCTCGGCGATGCCGTGCGCGAGGCATCCGCTCCCGTCGTCGGGGTCTCGCCCATCATCGGCGACGCCCCGGTGCGGGGAATGGCCGACGTCTGCCTGCGGGTGGCCGGTGTGCCGTGCACCGCGGCGGGGGTCGCGGGCCACTACGGCGCCCGCTCGAACGGCGGCCTGCTCGACACGTGGCTTGTCGCCGAAGAGGACGCCGCCGCCGCGGCGGAAGTCGAAGCGCTCGGCGTGCACGCCCGGGTCGAGCCCCTCTGGATGGCGGATGCCGCGCGCACCCGCGCGCTCGCCGTCGCCGCGCTCGCGGCCGCGGGACTGTGAGTCGCCCGGGGCAACACGGCGCCGCTGGCGCCTACGGCAGCGGCGGCGCCTCTGCGGCCTCGGCGAGAGCCTCGGCGACGAGACGGACGTTCGCGGTGACGACACCGGCGGTCACCCGCACGTGCGGCGCCATCGTCTCGTCCCCGGGGGCGCGGTAGGGCACACCGGCTGAGACGGCGATGCCCGAGGCGGCCAGCCGCATCCGCGCGGCCCGCTCGTCGACCACCGGCAGCCACAGGTTGATGCCGTCGGGGTCGCCGACATCGACCCCGAGCTTGCGGAGCGCGGTCGCCATCCGATCGAGGCGGTCGCGGTAGATGAGCCTGGCCGTCCGCACGCGCGCGACGGACCCCGGGTCGGTCAGCAGGCCGAGGAGCACGGTCTGCAGGAGCCGGGAGGTCCACCCGGGGCCGAGCATCCGGCGCGCGATGAGGCGTTCCACGACGCGGGCGGGTCCGCCGAGCGCGGCGATGCGGAGGTCGGGCCCGTGCGACTTCGAGAAGCTCCGCACGTGCACGACCTGACCCGGGATCCACCGGGCGAGGGTCACATCGGGTGCGGAGCAGATGAGGGCGGAGTGGTCGTCCTCCACGACCGTCACGCGACGGCCGTCGGGCGCGTGCATGATGAGCTGCGCGAGCACGCGGGCGCGTTCGACCGTCATCGAGATGCCGGTCGGGTTCTGCGCACGGGGCTGCACGACGATCGCGGCGGGTTTGCGCGCGAGTGCCCGGGAGAGCGACCCCGGGGTGACGCCGTCCCGGTCGAGGGTGAGCGGGATCGGCTCGGCGCCGAGCGCTTCGAGCAGGTCGAAGAAGTACGGGAACCCGGGCGACTCGATCGCCACGCGATCGCCGAAGCGCACGACCTGCTCGAGCGTCCGCGAGATGCCGTCGAGCGCGCCGTCGACGACGGTGAACGTCTCGACGCCGGGTGCGGGCCAGGTCTCGGCGATGTGGGCGTGCAGCTCGGGGAGCACCGGCAGGTCGTGATAGCGCCCGGTGTCCGCGCGCGGGGCGACCCGCGAGAAGGCGCCCTCCAACGCGGGGAGCATCGTCGGATCGGGTGTGCCGTGCGAGAGGTCGAGGCGCACGGGCTGCGCGCCGCCGGCCAGTCCCTGCACGCGCGGACTCAGCCACTCGCGCGGTTCGGTCCGCACGAAGCTGCCGGCCCGGCCGCGCGAGACGATCGTGCCCGCATCCGAGAGGGCGCGCCACGCGGCGGCGACGGTCCCGGCGGAGACGCCGAGTGCGGCCGACATCTCGCGCACGGTCGGCAGGCGCTCGCCCGGCTCGAGCGAGCCGTCCGCGACGAGTCGGGCGATCTCACCGGCCATGCCGAGCGGCGTGCGGGTCTCGAGCGATTCGGGACGAAGCATCCGTCTCCTCGGGTGCGCGAGGTGTCCGGAGGATTAACGGCCGCGACACACTCGGAAACTGTCGGGAAATGTTCAAGCAGGACAGTAACAGAACCGAGGGAAGGAAGGCCGAGATGGCAACGGTGAGAGCGGCGATCACGCAGACGACGTGGACCGGCGACAAGGAGTCGATGCTCGACAAGCACGAGCAGTTCGCGCGGGAGGCGGCAGCCCAGGGCGCGCAGGTCATCTGCTTCCAGGAGCTGTTCTACGGCCCCTACTTCGGCATCACGCAGGAGAAGAAGTACTACCGCTACGCCGAGCCCGTCGACGGCCCCATCGTGCAGCGCTTCGCGGCGCTCGCGAAGGAGCTCGGCATGGTCATGGTCCTCCCCATCTACGAAGAGGCGCAGACCGGTGTGTACTACAACACCGCGGTGGTGGTGGATGCCGACGGCACGATCCTCGGCTCGTACCGCAAGCACCACATCCCCCACGTGGAGAAGTTCTGGGAGAAGTTCTACTTCCGGCCGGGCAACATCGGCTACCCCGTCTTCGACACCGCGGTCGGCAAGGTCGGCGTCATCATCTGCTACGACCGGCACTTCCCCGAGGCGTGGCGCGAGCTCGGGTTGAACGGCGCGCACCTCGCCTTCAACCCGAACGCCACCAAGCCGGGGCTCTCGAACCGGCTGTGGGAGGTCGAGCAGCCCGCCGCCGCCGTCGCGAACGGCTACTTCGTCCTCGCCCCCAACCGCGTCGGCCGCGAGGACAACGAGTACGGCGACGAGGCGGTCACCTTCTACGGCACGAGCCAGATCGTCGACCCGCGCGGCAACTACGTCGGCGAGCTCGGCTCGGGCACCGACGAGGAGATCCTCATCCGCGACCTCGACATGGACCTCGTCCGCGAGATGCGCGACGACTGGCAGTTCTACCGAGACCGCCGTCCCGACTCGTACGCCGAGATCGTCGCCCCGTAAGCCGACCGCACTCCGGAGGAGTCATGCCCACCACCCTCATCACCGGCGGCACCGTCGTCTCGTCGACCGGTCGCGGACCCGCCGACGTCCTCATCGACGGCGAGACCATCGTCGCCGTGCTGACGCCCGGCTCCACCCTGCTCGGACACGACCTGGCGGCATCCGTCGACACCGTCATCGACGCGACGGGGAAGTACGTGATCCCCGGCGGCATCGACGCCCACACGCACATGCAGCTGCCCTTCGGCGGCACGAGCGCGTCCGACACGTTCGAGACGGGCACGCGGGCCGCCGCATGGGGCGGGACGACCACCATCGTCGACTTCGCGGTGCAGCGGCAGGGCGAGCGCGTCGAGGACGGACTCGCCGCCTGGCACGCACTCGCCGCGGGGGGGTGCGCGGTGGACTACGGCTTCCATCAGATCATCGGCGGGGTCGACGAGCACTCGCTCGCCGCGCTGCCGACACTGATCGACGAGGGCATCACGAGCTTCAAGATGTTCATGGCCTACCCGGGGGTCTTCTACGCCGACGACGCGCAGATCCTGAAGGCCATGCAGGTCTCGGCCGACACCGGGCTGCTCACGATGATGCACGCCGAGAACGGCCCCGTCATCGACGTCCTCGCCGAGCAGCTCGTGCGCGCCGGCAGCACCGACCCCTTCTTCCACGGCAAGGCCCGGGTGTGGCAGGCGGAGGAGGAGGCGACCCACCGCGCGATCATGCTGTCGAACATCACCGGCGCGCCGCTCTACGTCGTGCACGTCAGTGCGAAGCAGGCGGTCGAGCAGCTCGCGTGGGCACGCGACAAGGGGCAGAACGTCTTCGGTGAGACGTGCCCGCAATACCTCTACCTGTCGCTGGAAGAGCACCTGGGTGCGCGCAGCGAGGAGTGGGGGGCGTTCGAGGGCGCGAAGTACGTGTGCTCGACGCCGCTGCGCTCCCGTGCCGAGGGGCACCAGGACCACATGTGGCAGGCGCTGCGCACGAACGACCTCCAGATGGTCTCCACCGACCACTGCCCGTTCTGCATGAAGGACCAGAAGGAGCTCGGCCGGGGCGACTTCCGCTCGATCCCGAACGGCATCGGGTCGGTCGAGCACCGCATCGACCTCATGTACCAGGGCGTCGTGACGGGCGAGATCACCCTCGAGCGCTGGGTCGAACTCACGAGCACGACGCCCGCGCGCATGTTCGGCATGTACGGCAAGAAGGGCGTCATCGCCCCGGGCGCCGACGGTGACGTCGTGATCTACGACCCCAACGGGCACACCTCGATCGGCTACGAGAAGACCCACCACATGAACATGGACCACTCCGCGTGGGAGGGCTTCGAGATCGACGGTCACGTCGACACCGTGCTCTCGCGGGGCAAGGTCATCGTCGACGACGGTGCCTACCTCGGTCGCAAGGGCGACGGTCGCTACGTCAAGCGCGGCCTCAGCCAGTACCTCATCTGACCCGAACCCCGAAAGAGAGCATCCATGGACTTCGGCGTCGTCCTGCAGACGAACCCGCCCGCCTCGCGCACCGTGCAGCTGTCCGCACTCGCCGAGGCCCACGGCTTCAGCCACGTCTGGACCTTCGACTCGCACCTCCTGTGGGAGGAGCCCTACGTCGTCCACTCGGCCATCCTCAACGCGACCAAGCGCATCACGGTCGGGCCGTTCGTCACGAACCCGGCCACCCGCGACTGGACGGTCACGGCATCCGTGTTCGCGACGCTCAACGAGATGTACGGCAACCGCACCATCTGCGGCATCGGCCGAGGCGACTCGGCGGTGCGGGTGACCAACGGCAAGCCGGTCACGATGCGGGAGCTCCGCGAATCCATCCACGTCATCCGCGAGCTCGGCAACTCCCGCGCCGTCGAGTACAAGGGCGCCACGCTCCAGTTCCCCTGGAGCCGTGGCTCCGAACTCGATGTGTGGGTCGCCGCGTACGGCCCGATGGCGCTGCAGCTCACCGGCGAGGTGGGCGACGGCTTCATCCTGCAGCTGGCCGACGTCGACATCGCGGCGTGGATGATCAAGGTCGTCCGGGATGCCGCCGAGGCCGCCGGACGCGACCCCGACTCGATCGCCTTCTGCGTCGCTGCCCCGATGTACATCGGCGAGGACCGGGAGCACATGCGCGACCAGTGCCGCTGGTTCGGCGGAATGGTCGGCAACCACGTCGCCGACATCGTGTCGAAGTACGGCACCGAGGGTGACGTGCCGCAGGCGCTGACCGATTACATCGCGGGCCGCACCGGGTACGACTACAACTCGCACGGCAAGAGCGACAACGACCACGTGGACTTCGTCCCCGACGAGATCGTCGACCGGTTCTGCCTGCTCGGCACCGCTGAGGAGCACATCGCCAAGCTCGAGCAGCTCCGCGCCCTCGGCGTCACCCAGTTCGCCGGCTACCTCCAGCACGACAACAAGGAGGAGACGATGCGGGTGTACGGCGAGACGGTGATCCCCGCCCTCTCCGAGCACATCACGGCCAAGTCATGACCCGCCGCTCCGCAGTCGCATGGGGGTGGGGTGCCCTCGGCGTCCTCGCCCTCGTCGCGCTGTGGGAGGCGTACAAGTGGCTCGGTCCCGCCGACGGCGTCGTGATCGGCGGCGACGAGGGGCTGCGGGTCCTGCCGCGCACCCACGACCGCGCGATGCCGCACGTCGCCGACATGGTCGCGCGGCTGTTCGACCCCACGAGCGGCGCCGACACGCCGCCCCTGTGGGCGACGGTGGCCGGGGCGGGACTCGTGACCCTCGGCATCGCCCTGGTCGGCTGGATCATCGGCGTCGTGGTCGGCGTGGCGTTCGCGCTGCTGATGCAGCGCTGGCGCATCGTCGAGCGGGGCCTGCTGCCCTGGATCGTGGTGTCGCAGACGGTCCCGCTCATCGCGTTCGCCCCGCTCGTCGCCCGGATCGGGTCGCAGATCGATCGCGCCGGCCTCCCGTGGCCGGAGTGGCTCTCGGTCGCGATCATCGCGTCGTACCTCGCCTTCTTCCCCGTCTCGATCGGAGCGCTCAAGGGGCTGTCGTCGCCCGACGCGATCCACCTCGACCTGATGCGCAGCTACGCGGCCGGGTACGGGCAGACCCTCCGGGCGCTGCAGTTCCCCTCGGCCGTGCCGTACCTCATCCCCGCGGTCCGCTTGGCCGCCGCGAACGCCGTCGTCGGCGTCGTCGTGGCCGAGGTCTCGATCGGCATGCGCGGAGGCCTCGGGCGAATGCTGCTGCAGGCCGCCCAATCGTCCTCGGCCGACCCGGCCCTGCCGTGGGGGCCGATCTTCGGCGCCGTGCTGCTCGGCCTCATCGTCGCCGGCGTCGTCGCGCTGCTCGCGGCGACGCTGCACCGCTACCGCCGGGGCGAGGCATCCGCATGACCACACCGCCCTCACCCGAGAGGAATCCCCGCATGAGCGAGATCGCCGTTCGCGCCACCGGTGTCGGCCGCACCTTCGGCGGCCGCCGCACAACCGAGGTGCACGCCCTCACCGGTGTCGACCTCGAGATCGCCGCGGGCGAGTTCGTGTCGCTGATCGGTCCGTCCGGATGCGGCAAGTCGACGCTCATGCGGCTGATCGCCGACCTCGACCAGCCGACGGCGGGCGCGCTCGACGTCTTCGGCAAGACGCCGAAGCAGGCGCGCCTCGACCAGGACTACGGCATCGCCTTCCAGCAGGCGGGACTGCTGCCCTGGCGCACGGTGCTGGAGAACATCGTGCTGCCGCTCGAACTGCACGGGGTCGGCAAGGCGGAGCGCCGCGCCCGCGCGGCGGAGTTGGCGGAGATGGTCGGGCTCACGGACTTCGGCGGCCGATACCCGGACGAGCTGTCGGGCGGCATGCAGCAGCGCGTCGCCATCGCCCGCGCCCTCGCGACGCGACCGAAGCTGCTGCTCATGGACGAGCCGTTCGGCGCACTCGACGAGATGACGCGGGAGCGGATGCAGACCGAGCTCACCCGCATCGCCGGCGAGACCGGCGCCGCGGTCGTCTTCGTGACCCACTCGATCCCCGAGGCGGTGTACCTGTCGGACCGGGTCGTCGTCATGTCGCCCCGGCCCGGTCGGATCACCGACGTCGTCACCGTCCCGTTCGGCACCGAACGACCCGACCTGCTGCGCGAGTCGCCCGAGTTCTTCGAGAAGGTGACCGAGGTGCGCGAGGCACTCCACGGCACCCCGGTCGCTCGCGCGAACGAGCGGTGACGGCACCGTGACGACGACCCAGCGGATCTCCCGCATCGCCGCGCCGGTGGCCACCGGCATCCTGCTGCTCCTGCTCTGGCAGGTGCTGTCGGGTGTGAAGATCGGCAGGCTCTCGCTGATCCCCGCGCCCGCCGACGTCGCCGAGACGGCAGTGCGGATCGCGGCGGTCGTGGGCGAGGACGCGCTCGTCACCGGCGGCAACACCCTCGTGGGGCTGGTGCTCGGCACCCTTCTCGGCGTCGTGTTGGCGGCGCTCGCGGCGTGGCTGCGGCCGGCGGACGGCATGCTCGCGCCACTCGTCGCCGCCATCGCGGTGGTCCCCATCGTCGCGCTCACGCCGCTGCTCAACACGATGTTCGGCGCGTCGGCGCAGTCCGGCCGGCAGATCGTCGCGGCGATCGCCGCCTTCGTCCCCGTCTTCGTGAACGTCCTGCGGGGCCTCCGACAGTCGCGTCCGGTCCAGCGCGACCTCTTCCTGGCGTACGCCGCCACGGGCGGGCAGCAGTTCCGCAAGCTGACACTCCCCGTCGCCGTGCCCTACCTCGTGACCGGCGTCCGGATCGCGAGCTCCGTCGCGGTCATCTCGGCCCTCGTCGCCGAGTACTTCGGCGGCCCGACCGACGGCCTCGGTACCGCGATCGCCAGCTACGCGAAGACCGGCAACGCCGCCGTCGCGTGGACCTACGTCGGCGCGGCCGTCGCCGTCGGTCTCATCTTCTTCCTCGTCACCGTGCTCCTCGAGCGCGCCGTGACCAGGCGGAGGCCGGTCTGACGTCCGTCGGCCCGGTCAGCTCCACCGCATCACCCGCATCATCCGAACACCCGAAAGGAACACCATGCGACACAGCACCCGACGCCGGTTCGCGGTCGTCACGACCGTGACCGCCGCCGCACTCGCCCTGTCCGCGTGCGCGGGCACCACGAGCACCACCCCCGCCGGCGGCGACGAGGACTTCGAGCCGATCACCGACATCAGCCTGCAGCTGCAGTGGCTGCCGCAGACGCAGTTCGCGGGCTACTACGTCGCCCAGGAGATGGGCTACTTCGAGGACGAGGGGTTCGACAACGTCGAGATCCTGCCCTCGGGCGGCGACATCATCCCCCAGGACGCCCTCGCCGCCGGCGACGTCGACTTCGCCGTCGCGTGGGTGCCGAAGGTCCTCGGCACGATCGAATCGTCCGGCGTCGAACTCACCGACATCGCGCAGGTCTTCCAGCGCTCGGGCACGACGCAGGTCTCGTGGAAGGGCGACGGCATCACGAGCGTCGGCGACTTCGAGGGCAAGCGGATCGGATCCTGGGGCTTCGGCAACGAGTGGGAGATCTTCGCCGCGATGGCCGCCGACGGGGTCGACTCGTCGACGGTCTCGATCACGACGCAGGACTTCTCGATGAACGCCCTGCTCGACGGCGATGTGGATGCCGCGCAGGCGATGACCTACAACGAGCTCGCCCAGGTGCTCGAGGTCGTGAACCCCGACACCGGTGAGCTCTACACCCTCGACGACCTCGACGTCGTCTCGTACGAGGACACCGAGGGGGCCATGCTGCAGGACGCCATCTGGGCCGACACCCAGCGGCTCGAGGAGGACCCGGCCTACGCCGACGCGGCGGTCCGCTTCCTCAAGGCGGTCACCAAGGGATGGCTGTACGCGCGGGACAACGTCGAGGAGTCGGCGGACCTCGTGTGGGACGTCGCCTCCAACGCCGAAGCGGCCTTCCCCGTCGGCCCGGTGCACCAGCTGTGGCAGCTCAACGAGGTCAACAAGCTCATCTGGACCGATGCGCCCTTCGGCACCGTCGAGCAGGACAAGTGGGACCAGACCGTCGACGGCGCGCTCGCGGCGGTCAACCAGGACGGCATGAACCTCATCACCGCCGAGCCCCCGGCATCCGCGTTCTCGAACGAGTACATCGAGAAGGCCCTCGCCGAGCTCGAGGATGAGGGTGTCAGCGTCGACGGCGGGTACACGCCGATCGACGTCACCCTCACCGAGGGCGGACAGTAACAGCACCGCAGTGACGGTCCCGGGGGTCCCCGGGCACCCGGGACCGTCCTTCACCCCCTGGAGCACCCGATGGTTTCCGACGACCTCGACACCCGCACCCGCGAGCTCGATCGCGCGCACGTCTTCCATTCCTGGTCCGCGCAGACACTGATCGACCCGTTCCCGCTCGCGGGCGGGTCCGGATCGACCGTCTGGGACCACACCGGCACGCGTCTGCTCGACTTCTCGAGCCAGCTCGTCAACGTGAACATCGGCCACCAGCATCCGGCCGTCGTCGACGCCATCAAGGCGCAGGCAGACCTCCTGACGACCGTCGCGCCCTCGACGGCCCACCTCGCCCGCGGCGAGGCCGCGAAGCGGATCGTGGATCTCGCGCCGGAGGGGTTCTCGAAGGTGTTCTTCACGAACGGCGGCGCGGACGCGAACGAGAACGCGATCCGGATGGCGCGCCTGCACACCGGGCGCGACAAGGTGCTCTCGCGGTACCGCAGCTACCACGGCAACACGGGGGCGGCGATCGTCGCGACCGGGGACTGGCGCCGCATCCCGAACGAGTACGCCCGCGGTCACGTGCACGTCTTCGGCCCGTACCTGTACCGGTCGGAGTTCTGGGCGACCACGCCCGAGGAGGAGTGCGAGCGGGCCCTCCACCACCTGCGGCGCGTCATCGAGGCGGAAGGTCCCACCTCGATCGCGGCGATCCTGCTCGAGTCGGTGCCCGGCACGGCGGGCATCATGATCCCCCCGCCGGGCTACCTCGCGGGCGTGCGGGCGCTGGCCGACGAGTTCGGCATCGTGCTGATCCTGGACGAGGTCATGAGCGGGTTCGGCCGCACCGGACGGTGGTTCGCGTTCGAGGGGCACGGTGTCGTCCCCGACCTCATCACGTTCGCGAAGGGGGTGAACTCCGGGTACATCCCCATCGGCGGGGTCATCATCTCCGATGCCATCGCGGCGACGTTCGACGAGCGCGTGTTCCCCGGCGGGCTGACCTACTCGGGGCATCCCCTCGCTGCGGCATCCGTGGTCGCAGCGCTCGACGCGATGCAGGCCGAGGGGATCGTCGAGCACGCCCGTCGCATCGGCGAGAACGCCCTCGGGCCGGGACTGCGCGCCCTGGCCGAGCGACACGCGATCATCGGCGAGGTCCGCGGTGAAGGGGTGTTCTGGGCCCTCGAGCTCGTCGCCGACCCCGCGACCCGGGAGCCCGTGGCGCCCGCCGTCATCGGCGCGCTGAAGAAGGACCTCATGGCGCGGGGGCTCCTGCCCTTCGCCGCCGACAACCGCATCCACGTCGTCCCGCCCTGCGTCGTCACCGACGACGAGGTGCGACAGGCGCTCGAGATCTACGACGCGGCATTCGCCGCGCTCTGACCCGCACGACTTCTTCGGAGGAACCATGACCGAACAGACTTCTGCCCCCGTGCTCGATCACTGGGTCGACGGCGCCGCGTGGAGCGGTGACTCGGACCGCACCGGCCCGATCCACAACCCCGCCACCGGCCGTGTGAGCGGACAGGTCCGCCTCGCGAGCACCGCCGACATCGGCGTCGCGGTCGAGCGGGCGGCCGCGGCGCTCCCCGCCTGGCGCGACGCGAGCCTCGCCAAGCGGCAGGGCGTGATGTTCTCGTTCCGCGAGATCCTCAACGCGCGGAAGGACGAGCTCGCCGCGATCCTCACGGCGGAGCACGGCAAGGTCCTCTCCGACGCGCTCGGCGAGATCGCCCGCGGGCTCGAGGTCGTCGAGTTCGCCTGCGGCGCCTCGCACCTGCTGAAGGGCGAGTACTCCGAGAACGTGTCGACCGGCGTCGACGTCTACTCCGTCAAGCAGCCGGTGGGCGTCGTCGGGGTCATCAGCCCGTTCAACTTCCCCGCGATGGTGCCGCTGTGGTTCCTGCCGATCGCGCTCGTCGCCGGGAACACGGTCGTCCTGAAGCCCAGCGAGAAGGACCCGACCGCGTCGGACTGGATCGCTCGCGCGCTCGCCGAGGCCGGGCTGCCGGCGGGTGTGCTGAACGTCGTCCACGGCGACAAGGAGGCCGTCGACGCCATCCTCGACCACCCGTCCGTCGGTGCGGTCTCCTTCGTCGGGTCGACGCCCATCGCGCGCTACATCTACGAGCGCGCGAGCGCGCAGGGCAAGCGGGTGCAGGCGCTCGGCGGTGCGAAGAACCACATGCTGGTCCTTCCGGATGCCGACCTCGATCTCGCCGCCGACGCCGCCGTCAATGCCGGCTTCGGCTCGGCGGGGGAGCGGTGCATGGCCATCTCGGTGCTGCTCGCGACCGAGTCGATCGCCGACACGCTCGTCGCGAAGATCGCCGAGCGGGTCGCGACCCTCCGCACCGGCGACGGGACGCGCGGCTGCGACATGGGCCCGCTCATCACCCGCGAGCACCGCGACAAGGTGGCCGGCTACCTCGGCGTGGCCGAGGCCGACGGCGCCGACATCGTCGTCGACGGGCGCGACGTGGTGCCGGATGCCGACGGTGACGGGTTCTGGCTCGGCCCGACGCTCATCGACAAGGTGCCGACCTCGTCCGCGGTCTACACCGACGAGATCTTCGGCCCGGTGCTGTCGGTCGTGCGCGTCGCCGGGTACGAGGAGGGTCTCGCCCTCATCGAGGCGAGCCCGTACGGCAACGGCACGGCGATCTTCACGAACGACGGCGGCGCCGCGCGCCGGTTCCAGCGCGAGGTCAGCGTCGGCATGGTCGGCGTGAACGTCCCGATCCCGGTGCCCGTCGCGTACCACTCGTTCGGCGGCTGGAAGGCGTCGTTGTTCGGCGATGCGAAGGCCTACGGCCCCCAGGGCTTCGCGTTCTTCACCCGCGAGAAGGCGGTGACCTCGCGCTGGCTCGACCCGTCCCACGGCGGCCTGAACCTGGGCTTCCCGCAGCACGACTGAGAGACCCGCCATGCCCCACCCCGAGAACACCCTCGCCGACCCGGTCGAGGCCGAGCGCCTGCTCGCCGCGACCGGGCGGGAGCTCGACGCCCTGATGGCTCGTGCCGCGGCGATGCGCGACAGCGGGCTCGCCGCCGCGGGGCGCCCCGGCGTCGTCACCTACTCCCGCAAGGTCTTCCTGCCGCTGACGACCCTCTGCCGCGATCGGTGCCACTACTGCGCCTTCGTCGACACCCCAGCGCAGTTGCTGCGCAAGCAGGCGCCCGCGTATCTCGACGACGCGCAGATCCTGCGCATCGCGCGGGCCGGGGCGGCGCAGGGCTGCAAGGAGGCCCTCCTCACCCTCGGCGACCGGCCCGAGGACCGCTGGCCCGAGGCGAGGGCGTGGCTCGACGCGCACGGCTTCGCCTCGACGATCGACTACGTCGCGCACGCCGCGCGCCTCGTGACGGCCGAGACGGGGCTTCTGGCGCACGCGAACCCCGGGGTCATGACCCCGGCCGAGCTCGCGACGCTCCGCCTGGTGTCGCCCTCGATGGGGATGATGCTCGAGACGACCTCGCGCGCCCTGTTCGAGACCCCCGGAGCCGCGCATCACGGCTCGCCGGACAAGGACCCGGCCGTGCGGTCGGCCGTCATCGAGGATGCCGGGCGCGCCCGCATCCCCTTCACCACCGGCATCCTGGTCGGGATCGGCGAAACGGTCGCGGACCGCGCGGCGTCGCTGTTCGAGCTCCGCGACGCGCACGCGCGCCACGATCACCTGCAGGAGGTGATCGTCCAGAACTTCCGCGCCAAGCCGAGCACTGCGATGCAGAGCACGCCCGATGCCGACCGCGACGCGTACCTCGCCGCGATCGCCGTGGCGCGCCTGGTCCTCGGGCCGTGCATGCGCATCCAGGCGCCGCCGAACCTGTCGGACCCGGCGGAGCTCGCGGCTCTGCTCGCCGCCGGCGTCGACGACTGGGGCGGCGTCTCGCCGCTGACGGCGGACCACGTGAACCCGGAGCGGCCGTGGCCGCACCTGGACGACCTCGCCGCCGCCACCGCCGCGGCGGGCTTCACGCTGGTCGAGCGGCTCACCGCCCAGCCGGAGTTCGTGCAGGACCGGGATGCGTGGATCGACCAAGGGCTGCACGCGGCCGTCGAGGCGCTCGCCGACCCGATGTCGGGACTCGCGCGGACGGCGCCTCGCGCGGCGGGACGACGCTCGCGGGGCACCGCGCTGCTCGAGACCGCCGCGACGACGCCCCGCGAGCTGGACGCGGGGGACTGGGAGCACCTGCTGACGGCGACCGGCACCGACCTCGAGCGTCTCGTCCGGACGGCCGACGATCTGCGCCGCGCGACGATCGGCGACACCGTGAGCATCGTCGTCAACCGCAACCTCGCCTCCGGCGGCCTGCACCGGTCCGTCGCCGGATCGTCGGCATCCGGTGCGGGAGCGTTCGGGCTCGCGGACGCGGCCGAGATCGCGAGGGATGCCGCGGCCCTGGGCGCGACGGAACTCTGCATCCAGGGGCGGCTCGAGGCCACCGAGGACCCCGCGCTCTACGAGGAGCTCGTGCGGGTCGTCCGCGCCGCCGCGCCCGCGCTGCACCTCCACGCGTTCCGGCCGCAGGACGTCGCCGACCTCGCGGACCGGACGACCATCGGCGTCACGCGAGCGATCACGCTCCTCCGAGATGCCGGCGTCGGGACGATGCCCGGCACGGGCGTGAAGGTCCTCGACGACGACATCCGGCGCCGCATCGCGCCGGAGGATCTCGAGGTCGACCGGTGGGTGGAGATCGTCCGCGCCGAGCATGCCCTCGGCGTGCGGACCAGCTCGGTCCTCTTCTACGGGCACGTCGAGTCGGCCGCCGCCCGCATCGCGCATCTGCTGGCGCTCCGCGATCTGCACGACGAGACCGGTGGATTCACCGAGTTCGTCCCGATCCCGTTACCGGGCCACGGGTCGACGGCCGCGGAACGCTCGCCGCTCGATGAGCACCGCGCGATGGTCGCCGTCTCGCGCCTGCTGCTGAACGACGGCATCCGACACATCCAGATCCCATGGACCCGGCACGGTCGCGCGGTCACCGCCGAACTCCTGCGCAGCGGCGGCGACGACCTGGGCGGCACGCTGCTGGACGGTCGGGTGCGCCCGGACGCCGGCGTCGAGCAGGGCCTCGAGCTGCCGTTCGCCGACGCCGCGCGTCTGTCGGCGTCGCTGCGGCGGCGGCTCCGCGAACGCACCACTGCCTACGGCGCACCGGTCGGGGCGGCCGCGTGACGGGGCACAGCGAGGTCGTCGTCATCGGCGCCGGGTTCGCCGGTGTCGCGGCGGCCCTCGAACTGCGCGCCGCCGGACACGAGGTCGTGGTCGTCGAGCGCGCCGACCGGGTCGGCGGCACGTGGCGCGAGAACGTCTACCCGGGTGTCGCGTGCGACGTCCCCGCGCACCTGTACAGCCTCGAGCGTCACCCGAACCCGCACTGGTCGGCCGAGTTCGCCCCCGGCGCCGAGATCGCCGCGTACCTCGACGCGATCGTCGACCGTGAGGGCCTGCGCGCCGCGATCCGCTTCGGCACCGCGCTGACGGATGCCGCCTGGGACGAGCTCGCACAGGTCTGGCGCCTCGGGTTCTCGGGCGACGGCCCCGACACGGCCGACGTGCTCGTGCTCGGCTGCGGGCGGCTCAGCGAGCCGCGGATCCCGGACGTCCCGGGCCTCGCCTCCTTCCCCGGCAGCGTCGCGCACACCGCGAGGTGGGATCCGTCCGAACCGGTCGCCGGCAGGCGCATCGCCGTGGTCGGCACCGGGTCGAGCGCCGCGCAGCTCGTCCCGGAGCTGGTGGCCGCGGGCGCCGAGGTCACCCTGTTCCAGCGCTCGCCGGCATGGGTGCTCCCGCGCGGCGGCCGCACCTACGACGCCGTCGACGCCGAGCGGTTCGCCGCCCGGGGCGCGGTCGCACAGGAGCGGGAGGCGCACGCGTCCGGCGACGACGAGCGATTCGCGGCGCGGTCCGGGCGCGGCGCGGCATCCGCTCGGGCCCGTCGCGCCGCGCTCGCGCACCTCGCCGGCAGCGTGCCCGACCGGGCGCTGCGGCGCGCCCTGACCCCGACGTATCCGTTCGGGTGCAAGCGCGTCGTGCTGTCCGACGCCTTCTACCCCGCCGTCGCGGGCGACGCCGTCGTCCTCGAGCCGTCGGCCCTCGCCCGCGTCGAGGGTCGCCGCCTCGTCGGCGCGTCGGGCGTCGCGTACGACGGGGTCGACCGCATCGTGCTGGCGACGGGGTTCGAGACGACGCATCAGCCCTACGCCGAGATCGTGCGGGGCGAGGGCGGGCGCACGCTCGCCGAGCACTGGGCCGGTGGGATGACCGCGGTCGCCTCGACGATGGTCGCGGGCTTCCCCAACCTCTTCGTGATGAACGGTCCGCACTCCGCGCTGCCGCACGCCTCGTCGCTGCTGGTCCTCGAACGGCAGGCGGCCTTCGTCCGCCGGGTGGTCGACGGCGGCGGTGTTGCCCGCGTCGACGCGGATGCCGAGGCCCGCGCCACCGCCGACGTCGCCGCACGAGCCGCGGGGACGGCGTGGCTCAGCGGGTGCGAGAGCTGGTACCTCGATGACCGCTCCGGCGGCATCGGGGTGCTCTGGCCGGGGACGGTGTCCGACATGGATGCGGCGATGACGGACGCGGCGCAGACCGCGGTGACGCGGACCGAGCGGTCCGTGCTGACAGGAGGAGCACGATGAGCGTCCCGATCCGGTTCGGATACAAGGCCTCGGCGGAGCAGTTCGGCCCCGTCGAGCTGCTCGAGCACGCCGTCGCCGCCGAGGCGGCGGGCTTCGACAGCGTCTTCATCTCCGACCACTTCCAGCCGTGGATGCACGACGGCGGTCACGCGCCGGCCGCCCTGCCCTGGTTGGGGGCGCTCGGCGCCCGCACCTCCCGCATCCTGCTGGGCACCTCGGTGCTCACCCCGTCCTTCCGGTACCACCCGGCGGTCGTCGCGCAGTCGATCGCGACCCTCGCGGTGCTGAACCCCGGGCGCATCATCCTGGGGGTCGGCACCGGGGAGGCGCTCAACGAGGTGACGCTCGGACTGGACTGGCCGGAGCCCCCCGAGCGGTTCCAGCGCCTCAAGGAGTCGATCGCGCTGATGCGGGAGCTGTGGGACCACGAGCGGGTCACCTTCGACGGAGCGTTCTGGAAGGTCGACGATGCGACCGTCTACGACCGCCCCGACGAGCCCGTGCCGATCTACATCGGCGCGGCCGGACCGGCCGCCGCGCGTCTGGCGGGCCGCACCGGCGACGGGTTCATCACGACGAGCGGCAAGAACCGGGAGCTGTACACCGACACGCTGCTGCCCGCCGTCGCCGACGGGGTGACCAAGGGTGGGCGGGACGCCGACGAGGTCGACCGCATGATCGAGGTCAAGGTGTCGTATCACCCCGACCTCGAGACGGCGCGGGAGCGCACCCGCTTCTGGGCTCCGCTCGCGCTGTCGGCCGAGGAGAAGATGGGGATCCACGATCCGCGCGAGATGCAGCGGCGGGCCGCTGCCCTGCCGATCGAGCGAGCGGCATCCCGCTTCATCGTCTCGGACGACCCCGACGAGCACGTCGAGCGCATCGCGGAGTACGTCGACATGGGCTTCCGCCACCTCGTCTTCCACGACCCGGGCGCGGACCAGCAGGCGTTCCTGCGGCGCTACGCCGACGACATCCTGCCGCGACTGCGGAAGAGGTTCGCATGAGCGGTCGCGGCTGGGCGGTGATGATCCCGGTCAAGCCGTTCGCCGACGCCAAGTCGCGGCTCGGCGACGACATCCGCCGCGGCGGGATCGCCCGCGCACTCGCGCTCGACACGATCGACGTCGCCACGCGCACGGCCGGGGTCGCCCGGGTGATCGTCGTGACCGCCGATGCGGCGCTGGCCTCGCTGCTGCCCGGCGGTGTCGAGCTGGTCCGCGAGCGCGAGCCGGCGGGCATCGACGCAGCCTTGCTCGCCGCATCCGCTCGCGTCGGTCTGCGGCGTCACCGGGCGTCACTGCCCGCAGACCTCGCCGCACTCGCCCCCGCGGAGTTGGCGGCGGCGCTGTCGATGGCCGCGGGCGTGCCTCGCGCGGTGATCCCGGATGCCGCCGGCACCGGCTCGACCCTCGTCACCGCACGGGCCGGTGTGCCGTGGGCCTCTGCGTACGGCACGGAATCGTTCTCGCAGCACGTGGCGCTCGGCTGCCGCCCGTTGCCGGTTCGCGCCACCTCGGGCCTCCGGTGGGACCTCGACACCCCCGACGATCTCGCCGGTCTGCTGCCCCGCGCCGGGGAGCGTGTGCGGGGCGTAGCGTGAGGGGATGGTCACCATCCCCACCGTCTCGCTGAACGACGGCACCGCGTTCCCCCAGCTCGGCCTCGGCACCTACAACCTCCGCGGGGAGGACGGGACGGCTGCGGTCGTCGCGGCGATCGAGGGCGGCTACCGGCTGCTCGACTCGGCCGTGAACTACGAGAACGAGCGCGAGGTCGGCGAGGCCGTGCGGCGCAGCGGCATCCGTGACGAGCTCCTCGTGACGACCAAGGTGCCCGGTCGCGACCACGGCTACGACGAGACGCGCCGCAGCGCCGAGGGGTCGCTCGAGCGGCTCGGCCTCGACCGGATCGACCTGTACCTCATCCATTGGCCGAACCCGAGCGTCGACAAGTACGTCGACACCTACCGCGCGATGGTCGACCTGCAGAAGGAGGGACGCGTCGGATCGGTCGGCGTCTCGAACTTCACCGAGCCGATGCTCGCCCGCATCATCGAGGCGACGGGCGTCGTGCCCGCGGTGAACCAGGTCGAGCTGCACCCGTACTTCCCGCAGGCGCACCTGCGCGCCTTCCACGTCTCGCAGGGGATCCGCACCGAGAGCTGGAGCCCGCTGGCGCGCCGGTCGGAGCTGCTGAGCGAGCAGACCGTGCTCGACGTCGCCGCCGCCCACGAGGTGACGCCCACGCAGGCCGTGCTCCGCTGGCACGTACAGCTCGGCAGCACGCCGATCCCGAAGTCGGCCGACCCCGCGCGCCAGGCGGAGAACGCCGACGTGTTCGGCTTCTCGCTGACCGACGACGAGATCGCGGCGATCTCCGCCCTCGAGCGCGGCCGGCTGTGGGACGGCGACCCCGACACCCACGAGGAGATGTAGGGGCCGCCGCCCGCGCGCAGTCGCCCTTGCGCCGCCGCCCGTGCCGTTCCACATCATGTTCTCCGGTCGAGATCACACGTTGCGTACCGTCCGGAGCGTGTCGAGTCGTTCCGAGCATATGATCCGGACGGTCGGGCGGCGCGGAACGCGGGCGTCAACGCTCAGACCAGGTAGCCCCACCAGCCGTCGCGCAGGTGCACCGCCCAGTTCGCATGGCGGAGCACCGGCATCCCGAGGATGAGTTCGAACGGGGGATCGTCGGGGCGCGAGAGCCTCGCGATGTCGGCGACGGCCGCGACCGACGGGGCGAACCGGCGTCCGCCGACGGTCACCTCCGGAAGGAGGACGAGCGGCGTCTCGGCCGAGGCGCCCGACGAGTCCGTGCCCGACGCGGCGCCCGCGGCTCGGAACCGCTCGGGATGCCGCGACACCACGCCGCGGTCGATGACGCTGATGCTGGCGCCCGAGTCCCAGATCGCGGGCCAGCTCCCTTCCACCCAGTCGACGTCGACGTACGGATGCCCCCGGGACGACTGCACGAGCTCGCGCCGCCGGTCCACCGGAGCGTCGGCGTCGAGCACGAGTCTCGCGTCGTCGAAGCGGAAGTCCAGACGGTGGCGCCGCAGCACGTCGAGGCCGAGGATCGCCGGTGCGTCCTCGTGCGGTTCGACGTCGAACACCGGACGTTCGACGAGGAGGTCGCCGATCCGCATCGTGCGCGCTTCGACCCGCTCGCTGGACGCGCTCGCGGAGAACACTCCGCCGCCACCACCGTCCTGCGGCGGCAGCCGTGTCAGACCGTCGGTCAGCTTGCCAGCCGGCAGGCCACTGCGTGCGCCGCCGGTGTCGATGATGAGCGGCCGCGGCGCCCCATCGATCTCGGCCGCGACGCGCACGAGGATGACGTCCGCGAGATCCGGATCCTCGTCGAGCTCGAGCTCGAGCGCGATGTCGATGGGCACACGGCCACCCTAGGACCGCGGTCAGTGCGGGGCGTGGTACTCGGCCTCGCCTGACGGCAAGTTAGAACGCCCCCCCCCGCAGAACGAGAAATGAGCCCTAAGAGCCCACACTTGACGCAAATCGTATGCGCGACACGGCATATACCACAGACTGGTTGTGTTCGTCAAGTTTTTTCTGAATTGACGTCCGTAAACGCTCGATAGTGGGGGACATGCAACGTAAACCCGAGTTCCAACCCACAGACGACATCCGTCAACTCATGGCTGAGGCGCGCCGAGCGTTTGGTCAGGACAATGCGTACTCTTTCGCCGTCGCCCGTGCGGGTGCCCTGGTGGCCCAGAGCCGAAATCAGCTCCCCGACCGCGAGGAGCTGCCACCGGCCCCGGCACCGTACACCTGCCCGACATCGCATCAGCACGGTAGCGACCGATGCGTGTTGCGTGACCGATGCATGTGCAAGACCTGCGAGGCATCCCGAGCTGAGAGAGCCGCACGGAAGCGTTCAGAGGCCCTGGAGCGCCACCAGCCGCGTGAGGTGACGGTAAGACACGTCGAGCCCTCGAAGACCCTTCCAGAGGGCGCTCAGCAGCAGAGGGGGCCTCGACAGATCACGAATCAAGATCGCGTGCCCGTCGACCTGCCCCCTGGCACCCTCCACGGCGGCCACAAGGCCTACCAGTCGTTCCGCTGCCGCTGTAACGAGTGCAGAGCGTGGAAAGCGGAGACGGCTCGCAGGTCGCGCGTCAAGCGAGCTGAGCAGACGGCGTTGAAGAGCTGGAATCCCTCTCAGGACGACGACTGATTCCGAGAGTTCATAGCTCGGACACAACGTTTGGCGTGTCGTCGGCAACGCGCCCGCAGCAGAACTCGTACAACAGATGCGCGGGCTGTCGAAACCGCACCTGGGGGGATGCAGTCGGGCGTGTTTCGTCTCCGCGCTCAGCATCCCCCCGCCCTTCGACAGAGGGCATTCAAGAATTGAGACGATCATGGCCACGAAGCCGAACCCTGCCGAACCCGCCGACCCTTATGAGCTGCAGGCGTGGGAGTTTCGACGCTTTGCTCGGTTCACGCCGACCTACTTCCTGAAGGCGAACAAGATCGAGCGGCCCAGCTTCTATGCCGTCTGCATGGCGCTGGCAGAGTTCGGCACCTTCAAGACCGGCGAGGACGTACGTCCTACTCAGGTCGCCCTGGCCGACATCACCGGGCTGAGTACCGCGACGGTTCGTAAGGTGCTCGCCTTCCTAGAGCGGGCGCAGGCTGTCGAGGTTGTCGACTTGCAGCGCCACGGTGGAAGCCCATCGAAGGTGTACCGGTTCCGGAGGTCGAAGTTCGTTGCCGACGTAATGCGTACCGAGGATCGCGACTGGAAGCCCGACGAATCAGCGAGTAGGAACCACAGACCCACTCAGGCGGAACGAGTAGGAACTACAGCCCCACTCAGTAGGAACCACAGCACTACTGAGTGCGAACCACAGACCCACAATAAGGATTCCAAGGAACTCAAAGGCTCGAACGCTAACGCTCCCTCGCCCGCGCCTGTCGTCGCTCTCCCGCCTGTCGGCGCGAGCGTCGGCGCGGCAGAGAATCTGAGAGAACCAAAGGAAGAACACTCGCTCGAAGATTCCTTGGCTGGTGTCGGATCGCTCTCAGTGACCGCCGACGACCTCGAAGACCTTCTAGGCGGTCTCGTTGTTCCCAAGAAGTAGTTTCGCCCTCTCGATCTGGGCTTTCCTAATTCTGATAGCTACTGTCTCAAAAAAGTCTTGACTTTTCACTAACTTTCTGATCCAGCGCGCGATAGTAGTTAGTGAGGGCGAAGCGATTCGTCTAGGTCTCGCCAGCTCTCAACCTAGCGATGTGGGTTCTCCAAAGCCCAGAGAGGCATCGCGATCCCGATGAGGGCTCACTTCACCCTAGAAAGACTTCGGGAAAACCCCCTGGTGGTGGCTGGGTTCCTCAAGTTCATCGCCAGCCACCCCAGGGGACCATCACTACGGCAAGACAGGAACAGGACATGGGAAGACCACCCAAGATCAGAGACACCCCGCTCCAGGGCAAAGTCGACTGGCTCTTGGACCAGCGCGTGCCGGTTCCAGAAATCGCCCGACAACTGGCAGACGCGGGACACAGCGTCAGCATCCCCACGATTTACAACTACTCGGCCTCTCGCCGTGCAGTCATCGCGCGAATGTTCGCGAAGGAGACGACTCCTCTCGACATCGTCAGCCGCCTTGTGGACGCTGCAGACGCTGCCCGAGCAGCTCGACAGGCCGCAGCCGCCACCGGCTCGCCTACAGCCATCGCTAGGGCCATTGCCGTCGAAACCTCGATCCTCAGCAAGCTCAGTGCGCTCGACATCGACCTCTCGTCGTTCCGTGACATGTACAGCGAGGTCACCGGCTTCGCCGCAGGCCTCCGACACCTGGTCGAGTCACAGCCCGAGACCGCCCGCACCCTCGCGGAGACCCTCATCGAGAAGACCGAAACCAAAGACCTCGGGCGCTCGATCCTTGCCGCCCTTGCCCCTGTAGGAGACCCCTCATGACCACCATCACAGCCGGAGACACGATCCATTTCGTAGACAGCGGACTCACCTTCGACGGGCGCGTTCGTCTTCGTGGCGAAGAGTTCTTGCTTACCGAGGCGCAGATCGAGTCCACGAAAGACCGCAACGGCGTGTCATGGCTCGACCTCTCCGACGATGAACAGCAGGCTCGCTGGGGCAAGATCAACTTCCAGCGCGGACCCGCACCGGAAAACATTCATCCCTGGGATACCGACCTTGCAGCTCGCGAAGCACGCCGACAGTTCCTGATCAATGAGGCGAAGAGGATCGGGCACCCAACCGAGCAACGTATAGAGCTTGCCCGCATCGCCGCCGAGTTCGGCACTCCACTAACGAGCACGACGATTGCGACGTATCCGCCCGACGCTGAAAATCGATACGGCCCGAGGCCAGCATGAGCATCCTCGCCGGTACAGATACAGCAACAGATGACGCCCTCGCGGACGGCTACATGGGATTGGCTCGCGCCATCGTCGCCCTCGACAGCGAGTTGACGTGCGGGGACATGAACCTCCTGCACGCCGCCCGCAGCATCATCGGCACCGCCATCGGTCGCCGTCTACAGGTTCGGAGGGCGAACGACCGTGACTAGTGACAGGCTCCTTATCCTGAGTGCCAGCATCGCCCGCGGCCTACCCCGCAGCCTGGACATGCTGGCCAAGTTGACGACCGACCCCGCCGACCTCGCCGCCATCGCGCGCCTCAAAGTGTGGGCAGGTGATTGCGTTGAATTCGTCAAGCGCCCGTCCTGAAGAAGTCGCCCGCCGTGTCATGCGTGAGCTGGCCGAGCTTCGAGACTTCGAACGCTTTGACATGCTGACGAATGATGAGACCCGCCGCGCGCTCGCTACCGTTCGCAAGTTGTGCGCCGACATCGGCTTGAATGCCCGCGGACGGTTCAGCACCTGACTCCATAGACCGACTCGGTACTTCTACAAATGGCGTGGAGGTAGACCACGCCCGCCGAGTCACCCCGCCCCCTCCAGGAACCTGTATCTCATTGCAATCTCGCCTGGAGGGGGCACCCCTTTTGTGTCTCAGCTCGCATAACAGATGAGACGGTCCCGCCGACCCCCTCAAAGTGTCTCTCAGCTCGATCAGAAACAGCATTTGAGACATGTATCAGATATTGAGTCACAGGGTCAGCAGATGATACGCTCTGCCCATGAGCGATGAGCAGCAGGGTTACGTGTGGGGATACCGGCGCGTCAGTAGTGTGCAGCAGTCCTATGCGCGGCAGACGGAAGACCTGACCGCCGCCCTCCTCAAACGGGGAGTACCCGCCGACGACATCGAGGATCACATCTTCGAGGACAAGATGAGCGGCAAGACGATGGACCGCCCCGGACTGACGGCCCTTCTCAGGAGGGCGAGGCGTGGCGACATCGTTTGCGTCAGCTCGCTGGACCGTCTTGGACGCACCGTGCTCGGTGTCCTCCAGACCTTCGAGGACCTGGAGAAGAAGGGCATCCGCGTCAGGAGCTTGAAGGAGGGTGAGGAGTTCGAAGGGATCACGGGCACACTACTGAGGAACATCATGTTGTCTGTCGCTCAGTGGGAGCGCGAAATGATCAAGGAGCGCGCTGCAGAGGGTAGAGCAGCGCGAGCAGCCAACGGGGAGCGCAAGCCCCGGGCTAAGACCGCCCTCACCCCTGAGAAGGTCGCTGCAGCCAAGACTCTGCGCGCCGAGGGTAAGACCATTGCTTGGATCACGAGCAGTCTCGGAGTGAGCCGTGCGAGCGTCTACAGGGCGCTGGAGTCCGCGTAGTCGGAGAGGGCACTCGGGCCGTGGACGAACGCTGTCGTACGGGGGAGTGCCCGTGATGATGTCGCTGTCAGTAGTCGCCGCGCGCCATCTTGAGGTGCTCGCTGACGGCGACGACGACCAGCCCGATGTCTGGGGTACGGTGCACTATCTAGTGCAGGCGACGTAAGGTAGAACAGGGACCGCCCAGAGGTGCAACTCCAGGCGATCCCTGTGGCCCTGTCTCTCAGTGCGTGCACTGTTGACGAAGGTCGCCATACAACTACGGGAACCCCTCATCGCCGCGTCACTGGCAACTCTTGGTGGGGGGTTCTCGCTTGCCTAGAGTCTACGTTCCGGGTGCGACACCGTGCCTAGGCTGTGGGTTCCGCACCCGTCCTACCGTTGCATGCGTGCACGTTTGGAGTGACGGGGAGTAGTCCCGTTACTCCTTGTGGGAAAGCTCCATCGGCTACACCTTTCGGGTACACCTGGGATGCACCTGCTAGCGGATTCCGTGCCGTCGCACCCCTTCAAGGTCCCGACCTTTGGTTCCACCTCACGATTTCGAGCCAACATCCGGGCCTACATAACCGTTGCACGAGTGCAACGGTCACAGATTGGTAACGAATCACATCGATGTAGTTATCCACAGGAAATCGGTGCTGGGGACAACCGGCGTTTAGCTCTTGGGCGTGAGCTTCACCCTGTCCTCATCGCTTCCAGGCTCTAGCGTCACGTCGAAGAGAGCGCGGATGAGTTCTCGCTTCTGGTCAAGAGGGAGAGTGTTTGTGATGCTTCCGATTCGCAGCCCGGTGGCGAGCCACGACCCCGGTAGGAGGGCGCTCACCTGGGCGATAACGCGGGCACGCACGCTCTGTCGCAGGATCGCGTCCCTACGCTCCTCAGCGGTTTTCTGAGCGTCCAGGATCGGCTGCAGGTGCTCCCGGAGGTCCGACATCTTGAGACCCATCTGCAGGCCGCTCAGCACATCTTGCTTGCGCTCATCGAGGTCTCGTAGCTCAGCAGCCACGGCGTCCATGCTGAGGGCGTCGAGGGAAGGGGTCTCGTCTTTCGCATGTATGAAGTGCTCGATGACCGCGACCTCGACCTTCGCGTCGAGAATCTCTCGCTGTATCGAGGGATGGGTGCCCCGGCCTACAGGTTGATTGTTGGAACAGCGGTAGATTTCGTACGCGCGGACGGTGCCGTCTTTCCGTTTGCCTTTCCGAGAGGTCGCCGCTGTGAGTGAGTAGCCGCAGACCGAGCACGTCGCGATCCCGGAGAGGAGGGCCTGTGCTCGCCTGCCCCGCTTCGGTTTCCGGTCGGGGTCGCTGAGGACCGCCATCATTTCCTCGTACCGTTCGCGCGTGACTATGGCGGGCAGCTTCGAGTCCTCGACCTCCTGGCCCTTCACGACGAGCATCCCAGCGTTCCGAGGTCTCATGAGGAGGGCGCGTACAGCGCGAGGTGTCCACAGCTCTGCCGTGCCTGCAGTCGGCACACCTTCGGTCGAGAGCCACTTAGCTACGGCGTAGATTGCCTGTCCCTCATCGAGCACTCGCCGGTACGCCTCGCGGATGTACTGCGCCTCTGGCTCGCGAATCTCCATGCGGGAGGGTTCAAAGCCGAACGGGCGATTACCCCCAGGATCGACGCCCTTCGCTACCTTGGCGGCGAGAGCATGGCGGACACGCTCGCCGGTTCGCTCAGCTTCTGCGGCATCCCAGGCGGCGACGGTGCGAGCCGTAGCCCTGCCATCAGCCGTACTGAGGTCGTATTCGGGGGATACCTTGTACAGAAATCGGACCCCTTGCTTACCGGCGAGGTCGATCAGGGTTTCCCACTCCTTGGGGCGGCGGGTAACCCGGCTCATGCTGTAGGCGATGATCGTGCCGAACTCGCCCTCGGTCGCAGCCCTGACCATGGCCTCGAAGTCGGGCCGACTCTTCTTCGAGAGGCTAGACGCGCCCCGGTCATTGTCTGTGTAGACCTTGACGACCTCCAGGCCCGCAGCCTCGGCGAGAGCGCGGCAGGTGGCCTCTTGGTTGGCTACGCCGACTGCCTCCCCCTCCGCATCGCGGCTGATCCGGCAGTAGATGGCAGCGGTGGCGGGCATGGCTCCTAAATTAGCCTGCAGCCTCGCCGCTCTTCCAGTAGCCCTTCACGACGACCTGGTCGGATGCCAGGCCCCACCGCTCGAGCAGCAGCCGGCGCCCCGCCTTGACGACGCCCTGCTCGGCCGCAACGAACCCGAAGACGTCGCCGGCGGGGCGATCGGCCTCGGAGAGCTCGTCGAGCGCATCTGGGAGCGCCGTGCCGGGGAACGCGTCGCCGCGGTGGACGAATGCCACGGTCACGCCGGCCGGAGCGGCCACGGGCAGTGCATGCGCGGCATCCGTCACCTCGATGAGGATGCGCCCGGTCGCCGACTCGTCCATGAGCGCAGCGAAGCGGCGGATCGCCGGGACGGCGGTCTCGTCGCCTGCGAGGAACCAGGCGTCCGGCCGCCCGGAGACGATCATCGATCCGCGTGGGCCGCCGACGCCGATCACCGAGCCGAGAGGAGCGGTCGCCGCCCACGGCGCGGCGATGCCCGCGTCGCCGTGCACTGCGAACTCGACCTCGAGCCGCCCCGCGTCGGCGTCCCAGGCGAGCGGGGTGTATTCGCGGCTCGGCGACTGCCGCATGGTCTCGACGTCGTCGACGTCGACGCCGGGGAAGAAGAGGCGCATGTGGTCGTCGCTGCCGAGCGACGTGAAGCCGCGCAGGTCGTCGCCTTCCAGTCGCACCCGAACATAGGTCGAGGTCTCCCACGTCCGCGCGGCGAGCGTCGCACGCCGGAACCGCAGGTCGAGGGGCTGCCGCTCGAGGCGGAACGAGGATGCGGATTTGACGGCGGTCACGTAGGTAAGGCTAGCCTAAATGACGCCGGCGATCGTCCGGCATCCCCTTCCGACCGGACTCGCCAGCGCGCTGATACGCGCCCGCTCGTCCGACCACAGGAGCAGTCGCATGCGCAGCATCCGTCCCCTCACCGCCACCCCGCTCGTCGCGATCGCGGCCGTCGTGCTCGCCGGGTGCGCCGGCACGACCGCGGGCGCCGAGCCCGCAGCCGAGGCCGAGTCGGCCACGGTGACGGTCGAGGACAACCACGGCGAGCAGACCGTCGCGACGCCCCCGCAGCGCGTCGTCGCGACCGACAACCGCACCATCTCGATGCTCGACGACTGGGGCGTGGAGGTCGTCGGGGCACCGCTGGACATCTTCCCGGACGGGCTCTCGTTCAAGGACGACCCGGACGTCGCGAACCTCGGCAACCACAACGAGCCCGACCTCGAGGCCGTCGTCGCCGCCGACCCCGACCTCATCGTCAACGGTCAGCGCTTCTCGAGCTACTACGGCGACTTCGGGACGCTCGTCCCCGATGCCGCCATCGTCGAGCTCGACCCGCGCGAGGGCGAGCCGCTGGACGCGGAGCTGAAGCGCCAGGTCACGACGCTCGGCGAGATCTTCGGCAAGCAGGACGAGGCGGCTGCCCTCGTCGCCGACTTCGACGCGGCCATCGAGCGCGTGAAGGCCGCCTACGACGACAGCGAGACGGTGATGGGCGTCATCACCTCCGGCGGCGAGATCAACTACGCCGCACCGACCACCGGACGCACCCTCGGCCCGGTGTACGACATCCTCGGGCTCACCCCCGCGCTCGAGTCCGAGGGCTCGACCGACCACCAGGGCGACGACATCTCGGTCGAGGCCGTCGCCTCGTCGAACCCCGACTGGATCCTCGTGATGGACCGGGATGCCGCGGTCAGCGTCAACACCGACGAGGCGTACACGCCCGCGAACGACCTCATCTCGGAGTCCGAGGCGCTGCAGAACGTGACCGCCGTCGAGGAGGGGAACGTCGTCTACATGCCCCAGGGCACCTACCTCAACGAGGGCATCGAGACTTACACCCAGTTCTTCAGCGACCTGGCGGACGCACTCGAAGGTCGATGACGGACGCCCTCACGGCGACCGCGGCGGGCCGACGCTCCCGCGGTCGCCTGCTCACCTGGCCCCTCGTCGGCGGCGTCACCGTCGTCGGGGGGCTGGTGGCGCTCTCCCTGTTCGTCGGCGTCTACGACGTGATCGGCGCCGAGGACGGTGCGGAGATGTTCGCCATCACCCGCATCCCGCGCACCGTCGGGCTCGTGCTCGCCGGTGCGGCCCTCGCGATGTGCGGACTCGTCATGCAGCAGCTGACGCAGAACCGCTTCGTCGAGCCGACCACGACCGGCGTCACCGAATGGGCTGGGCTCGGTCTGCTGCTGGTCATGCTCGTCGTCCCCGACGCTCCGCTCATGGTCCGGATGGTCGGCGCAGTGGGCATGGCATTCATCGGCACGATGCTGTTCTTCTTCTTCCTGCGCCGGGTCATGCTGACCTCGTCGATCATCGTCCCCATCGTCGGGATGATGCTCGGCGCCGTCGTCGGCGCGGTGTCGACGTTCATCGCGCTGTCGACGAACCTCCTGCAGAGCATGGCGATCTGGTTCACCGGGTCGTTCACCTCGGTGCTGCGCGGGCAGTACGAGCCGCTCTGGATCGTCCTGCTCGTGGTGGTGGCGGTCTTCGTCGCGGCGGACCGCTTCACGATCGCGGGTCTCGGGCGCGACGTCGCGACGAGCGTCGGCCTCGACTACTCCCGCGTCGTCCTCATCGGCACCGTGCTCATCGCGCTCGCAGCCGGTGTCGTCACCGTCGTGGTCGGCAATCTGCCGTTCCTCGGGCTCATCGTCCCGAACGTCGTGTCGCTCATCCGGGGCGACGACCTGCGCTCGAACCTCCCCTGGGTGGCGCTCGGCGGCATCGCCCTCGTCACCGCGTGCGACATCCTCGCCCGGGTCGTGAACGCGCCATTCGAGGTGCCCGTCTCGCTCATCCTCGCCATGGTCGGCGCCGTCGTCTTCATCGCCCTCCTGCTGCGGCAGCGTCGACGTGGCTGACACCGTCGCGCTCTCCGGCGCGTTCCCCACCGCCGTCCGCGCGCGCCGCTACGCGCTCACCGTCGCGGTCCTCGTCATCCTCGCCGCGGTGGTGGCCGTCGGCATCCTCGTCTGGGACAACCCCGCCCCCGCCGGCAGCGACGGCTTCTGGCGCATCGCGCAGCTGCGGGTCACGAGCGTCATCGTCATCGCGGTCGTCGCCGTCTGCCAGGGCATCGCCACCATCACCTTCCAGACCGTGACCGGCAACCGCATCGTCACGCCGTCGATCATGGGGTTCGAGTCGCTGTACACGGCGATCTCGACCGCGGTGATCTTCTTCTTCGGGGCCGCCGGCGCGCTGCTCGTCCAGGGCGCGGGTCCGTACCTCCTGCAGGTCCTGGCGATGCTCGCGTTCTCGGGGGCGCTCTACGGGTGGCTGCTCTCGGGCCGCTACGCGAACGTGCAGATCATGCTGCTGGTCGGCATCATCCTCGGTGGTGCGCTGGCGGCGTTCTCGACCTTCCTGCAGCGGATGCTGACGCCCACCGAGTTCGACCTGCTCACCGCGCGCCTCATCGGCAGCGTCGCGAACGCCGACGGCACCCACCTGCCGATCGCGATCCCGCTCGTCGTCCTCGCGGCGGGACTGCTCGTGGTCGCCGGCGGCCGGCTCAACGTGCTCGGCCTCGGACGCGAGGTCGCCGTGAGCCTCGGGTCGTCGCAGCGGCGCGACTCGATCCTGGCCCTGCTCCTGGTCTCGGTCCTCATGGCCGTCTCGACCTCGCTGATCGGGCCCATGACCTTCTTCGGCTTCCTCGTCGCGATGCTCACCTACCAGCTGGCCGACACGTTCGACCACCGCCGGATGTTCGCCCTCGCCGCCCTCCTCGGCTTCGTCGTGCTCGGCGGTGCCTACGTCGTGCTCAAGCACGTCTTCTACGCCGCCGGATCGGTCGGCGTCATCGTCGAGATCGTCGGGGGCACGCTCTTCCTCATCCACCTGCTCCGAAAGGGACGCCTGTGATCTCGCTCACCGCCGTCGAGAAGCGCTACAGCACCGAGGTCGCGATCGGTCCGGTCACCCTCGACCTGCCGGCGGGCGGCATCACCGCGCTCATCGGGCCGAACGGCGCCGGCAAGTCGACCCTGCTGACGATGATCGGCCGTCTGCTGCCAGCCGACGCAGGGGCCATCTCCGTCGGCGGGCACGACGTCGCGGCGGTGAAGTCGCGCGAGCTCGCCAAGGTCGTCGCCATCCTCCGACAGGAGAACCACTTCGTGACGCGGCTGACGGTGCGCCAGCTCGTCGGCTTCGGCAGGTACCCGCACTCCCACGGGCGGCTGACGGTCGACGATGAGCGGGTCATCGACCGGTCGATCGACTTCCTGGGCCTCGTCGGACTCGAGGGCCGCTACCTCGACGAGCTGTCGGGCGGACAGCGCCAGCGCGCGTACGTCGCGATGGTGCTCGCGCAGGACACCGAGTACGTGCTGCTCGACGAGCCGCTCAACAACCTCGACATCCAGCACGCCGTGCAGATGATGAGCCACCTGCAGCGCGCCGCTCGGGAGCTTGGCCGCACGATCGTCGTCGTGCTGCACGACATCAACTTCGCCGGCCACTACGCCGACCGCGTCTGCGCCATGAAGGACGGCCGCGTCGCCGCGTTCGGAACCCCGGACGAGATCATCCGCGGCGACGTGCTCACGGGCATCTTCGACACCCCGGTCGACGTCGTCGACGGTCCGCGAGGGCGCCTGGCGGTCTACTACTAGAGCTGCGCCCCGTCGTCGTCGCGGTCGTAGATCCCCTCGTTGCGGCCCCGCCGCGACTCGTACGCGATCAGCCACCCGATCGAGATCGCCGCCGCAAGGACGAGGCCGATCCAGACGTTCTGCAGGACGAGGCCGAAGAGGATGCCGCCTGCGAACAGCAGCACCGTGCCCACCGCCCAGAATCCGCGGCCGCGGGGTGGTCGCTGCGTCATGACCATCAGCCTAGGTCGCGCGAGCGCTGACCGGGCGTTAGCGTGGCGCGGGTGAAGCTCGATCTTCCGCAGGTCCCCGGCTACGTCGTCCACGCGAGCGTCGACCGTCCTGGCGCCCATCGGCCCGTGCTGCTGTGGCATCACGGCTCCCCGCAGACGGGCGCCGTCCTGCCTCCGGTGCAGGACGCCGCGGATGCCGCGGGTCTCGACGTCGTCTCCGTCGCCCGCCCCGCGTACGGCGGCGCCGCACGGCACCTCGGACGCACGGTGCGCGACGTCGCCGACGGGCTCGCTGAGGTCCTCGACGCCCTCGACCTCCGCGACGTCGTCTCCGTCGGTGCGTCCGGCGGGGGACCGCACGCGCTCGCCGTCGCCGCGGTGTCGCCCGAGCGGGTCGCGGGCGTCGTCACCCTCGCGTCGATCGCCCCGTTCCGGCCGCGTGACGACGCATGGTTCGCCGGGATGGCCGATCCGTCCGGCCTCCGGGCGGCGGCGGCCGGGCTCGACGCGCGGACCGCCCATGTCGAGGTCGAGGAGTTCGACCCGTCGAGCTTCGTCGACGCCGACTACCGGGCGCTCGAGACGACGTGGGCATCGCTGGGCGCCGACGTCGCGGCATCCGATCAGTGGGGCCCCGACGGTCTCGTCGACGACGATCTCGCCTTCACGCGACCGTGGGGGTTCGACCTCGCCGAGGTCCACGCACCCGTGGTGGTCGTGCAGGGCGGGCTGGACCGCGTCATCCCGCCCGCGCACGCGACGGCGATCGCCGATGCCCTGCCGCACGGGCTGCTGCGGCTTGTCCCGGACGCCGGGCACATCGCCGTCCTGGACCATCTTCCCGAGGCGCTCGCCGCGCTCGCCGTCCTGCGAGGGCACTGACGTCAGCGGCCCCGGTGGTCCTCCGGGGCGAGGCGCGGGCCGCGACGCGGCTCGACCACGCCGCTCGCGGAGATCAGTCGGATGACGCGCTGACGGTGCCCGGCCCACGGCGCGAGGAGCTCCCGCATCCCGTCGTCGTCGACGCGCGACCCGGTGAGCGCGTAGCCCACCTGATGGGCGACGTGGTAGTCGCCGAAGCTGACGGCATCCGGGTCGCCGAAGGCGCGGATGCGGGTCTCGGCGCTCGTCCACACGCCGACGCCCGGCAGGCTCGTGAGGACCCGGTCGCGGTCGTCGCCGGTCGTCGCGGCGACGGCTGCCCGCTCGATCGACGCGCGGCGGCGCGCGGCGGCGACGACGGTCTGCGACTGCGGCGGTTCGAGTCCGGCGCGGTGCCACGCCCAGCTGGGGATCATGCGCCACTCGGCCGGCGTCGCGTACATCGGGCGGGGAGTGGGTCCGGGGGCGGGCTCGCCGTATCGGGTGACGATCCAGCGCCACGCACCGAACGCCTGCAGGCCGGTGACCTTCTGCTCGAAGATGCTGCTGGCGAGCGCGTCGAAGACGAGGTCGGTGGCGCCGATCCGCAGGTCCGGGCGGCGGCGATGGACCTCGTCGATGAGCGGATGCCGCGACGCGTCGAACCCCTCGGGGTCGTCGTCCGCACCGCACAGTCGCGGCAGCTGATCGAGGGTCCACGCGGCGCCCGGACCCCAGGCGGCGGCGCGCACGGTGCGCAGGCCCGGGCGGATCGCGGTGGTGGCGACACCCTCGGGCGTACGCGTGACCCGCCAGATCACGCCGTCGACCGTTGCCTGCGTCGGGTCGTGGGCTCCGCGCTGCTGATAGCGGATCGCCCGTGCGGCGTCGACGGGGACGCTGGGGCGGTACTCCGCCTCGAGGGGACGGAGCGACGGGGACGGCGACGGATGCGGCATCCGTTCGCGCACTCCCGACCTCATGCCGAACACCCTACGTCCGGGCGCTGACAGCGCACCCGGGTGCGGGCTCAGAAGCGGTCGGGCGAGGGGGTGCCGTGGCCGTAGCGGATGACGACGTCGGCGTGGCGGTCGAAGCGGTAGCCGATGCCGCGGACGGTGCGCACGATGTCCTCGTACCGGCCGAGCTTGGACCGCAGGCGACGCACGTGCACGTCGATGGTGCGCTCGCCCGGTGCGTCGTCGCCCTCGGTGTGGCTCCACAGCGACGACACCAGCTCGGTGCGCTCGATCGTCCGGCCCTCGCGGAGCACGAGGTACTGCAGCAGTTCGAACTCCTTGAAGGTGAGCGCGGCGCTCTCGCCGTCGATGTGCACGCGACGGCGGGAGATGTCGATCGTGACGCCGCCGGGGACGTGCTCGTCGACCGGCTCCTCGGGCTTGGTGCGGGCGACCGCGGCGGGCTCGTGGAGCGCGAGGCGGACGACGTCGACATCGCGACCGCCGGCGCCGACCGGCGCGAGGGCGACGGTGGCGTGGGTCTCGGCGGAGGGGGCGAGGTCGGCGATGGTGCGGCGGAGGGCGTCGACGATGACCGAGAGGCTCACGCCGTCGGCGGCGGCCTTCAGCTCGTCGAGGCCGACGTAGAGGGCGAAGCCGCGGGGGGCGGTGCCGGCGGGAAGACCTGACGGAGCGGCGGTGCGGGCCGGGGCGATGTCCTCGACGGCGCGGAGGTGGCGGGGGGTGGCGGGTGCGGAGAGGAGAGCGGAGGTCGACATGGCGATGTCCTTCGGAGGGGGAACCCGGAACGGGACGTCGGGTTCAGTGGTGTTGCGCGGAGGGCCTCGATGAGGGCCGATGTGCGAGACACCCGGCGGTCGCGTTGTGCGCGGTCCGGCCGGAGCCTCGGGGGTCGGGCGACGTCGCGTTCAGAAACGACGCCGCGACCCGGCGGGGATCACCGTGTCAGCGACACATTCGGCAACACATGACAGCACGCGACGGCATCATGATGCCGGCAGTTCCGTTCGCCTCCCGGGCGGACAGAGTGCGTGCGAAGTCAGTCATGAGGCTGATTATGACGAACCGCGTCGCGATGTGTCAAACCGCGCACCCGCGCAGCGACTCGGATGACGGAATGTGACAGATTGCTCAATCTGCTGGGGGAGTGCTGTCGCCAGGGCCGATCGGCGTAGCGTGTGGGCATGAGCGACCTCATCTTCGCAGACGAGAAGGATGCCGCACGCTACACGCTCCACCGGGGTCGGGACCTCGTGAGCGTGCTGGATTACAACGACGACGGTCGCACCGTCGCCCTCACCCGCGCCTACACGATCCCGACGTTCCGGGGCGCGGGTCTCGCGGGGGAGCTGGTGAAGCGGGCCGTCGACGACCTCGAGCGCCGCGGCGACCGCCGCGTCATCCCGGTGTGCTGGTACGTGGCGGACTGGTTCGACGCGAACCCCGGCCATGAGGGGCTGCTGCAGGAGCGTCGCGCGAGCTGACCGGCGGCGCCGGGCATCCGATCAGGCCGCCTCTCCCGGGCGAGGGTCGCGGATCGACCAGCCCAGCCGCTCGAGGGCGACGCGGAGCCGATCGGCGGCGGCCCGAGCGGTGCCGACCGACTCGTCGGAGCACACGTCGACGGCCAGCGGCGGCGGATCGGCGAACTTCGGGATCTGCACCTCCGCCCACGCGCCCGGTGCGAGGCTCACCCGCGGGTGCGCCGTCCTCGGACCCTCGACCACGCCGTCGCAGGCGAAGGCGATCGTCTCGAGCGCGTCGGGCTTCGTGATCGGCAGATCGACGACGAGCGTCACCACGAACGGCCCGCTCGCCGCGTCCCGCCCGTGTGCCCACATGTGCGCCTCCTCCGACCCTTCGTTCGTAGCCCCGCGCGTCCCGCCGGTCAAGCCCGTGTCAACAGTCCTCCTCGGTGCGCAGACTGTGCGGACGACGACCAGAGGAGAGCGCCATGGACCGTGAAGGATCCGACCACCCCGACGACATCGTCGACGCAGACCCCGTCGGGGGCCGGGACTCGTCCGGCGAATCAGAGATCGTCGGAGGCGGCGCCGCGTCCCTCGATGAGAAGGAGGCGCAGGACGCCGCCGACCGCGGTCGCGACGTCGGAGAGCCGGTCACCGATCCCGACGGGTCCGCGGATCAGTTCGTCGAGAGCGCGGAGATCCAGCAGGGACTCGACCCCGACGTCCTGACGGACGACCAGGCCGACCGCCGCGCCGAGTGACCCCTGGCGGGCCCGCGGACCCCGGCGTACCGTGGCGGCCATGTGCCGCAACATCGTGCCGCTCCACAACTTCGAGCCCGCCGCATCGGATGCCGAGTGCCACGACGCGGCACTGCAGTACGTCCGGAAGATCAGCGGCATGACGCGGCCCTCGCAGGCCAACCGTGAGGTCTTCGACCGCGCCGTGGCCGAGATCGCCCATGCGACGCGGCACCTCCTCGACGATCTCGTCTCGGCGGTTCCCCCGAAGGACCGCGAGGAGGAGGCCGAGAAGCGGCGTGCCCGGTCGGCCGACCGCTACGAGGCGCTGCGCGAGTTCCAGGAGCGCAAGCGCGCCGCGCGCTCGGCGTCCTGACCTCGCCCGCCTCCCGGGCCCCGAGGGGCGAGTAGCGTAGAGCGGTCATGACAGAAGCGAACACCGCCAGCATCCCGCTCTCGCAGAAGCACCGCTGGCGTGCCTTCTGGGTCTGCGTCTCCGTTGCCGCCTTCACGATCCTCGACCTCACGAAGATCAACGTCGGCCTCCCCGCCATCGAGTCCTCGCTCGGGGCGACCTCGACGCAGCTCCAGCTCGTCGTCTCGGGCTACATCCTCACCTTCGGTCTCGCCCTCGTGCCATTCGGACGGCTCGGCGATCAGCGTTCGCGGAAGACCCTCTTCATCGTCGGGCTCAGCCTGTTCACGGTCACCAGCGCGCTGTGCGCCCTCGCGCCGACGGTCGAGGTGCTGCTGGCCGCCCGCCTCGTGCAGGGCATCGCGGCCGGCATCCAGATGCCGCAGGTGATGGGCACGATCCAGCAGCTGTTCGTGGGCAAGGAGCGCGGTCGCGCGTTCGGGCTCTTCGGCGCGACGATCGGCATCGCGACCGCGTTCGGACCGACGCTCGGCGGACTGATGATCGCGATCGGCGGCGAGGCCGAGGGCTGGCGCGGCATCTTCTGGTTCAACGTGCCGCTCTGCCTCCTCGTCCTCGCGGGCGTCATCTGGCTGCTGCCGCAGACCCGGAAGGCGTCGGGTGAGAAGCTGCAGCTCGACCCGATCGGCATCCTCATCTTCGGACTCATGGTCATCTCGCTGATGTGGCCGTTCCTGTTCACGACCGGCTCGCCGGACGACGACCCGAACCGCTGGTGGACGCTCACCGCCTTCGTGCTGTTCGCCGCGCTGTTCTTCTGGTGGGAGCGGCGATACGCGGCATCCGGCCGGCAGCCCCTCATCCCGTTCCGGATGTTCCGCATCTCGTCGTACCGCAACGGCACCTTCGTCGTGGTCGCCTACTTCACCGCGATCCCGCCCATGTTCCTGCTCGGCACCCTGTTCCTGCAGATCGGCGTCGGGCTCGCGCCGGTGTTCGCGGGGATGGTGTCGATCGGCTTCGCCGTGGCGAGCGCCGTGACCTCGTACTACGGCGGTCTGCTCGTCGCGAAGTACGGCCGGCAGCTCGTCACGCTCGGCCTCGCGACCGTGCTGGTCAGCGTCATCGCGCTGACGGTCATCGCCTACACGATGCCCCCCCGACATCGTGGCCTACGGGATGGCCGCGGCGCTGCTCGTCGCCGGCGCGGGCGGCGGGTTCGTGGTCTCGCCAAATCAGACGATCACCCTGTCCGAGATCCCGGTCCGCGAGGGCGGACTGGCGGGCTCGGTCGGCCAGCTCGGTCAGCGCGTCGGGACCGCCGTCGGGACGGCGATCGGCCTCTCCCTCTTCTACGCGACGATCTACCGCGAGACCGGGTCGGGCCTCGACGACCTCGCGGTGTTCCACGACGCGTACGCCTTCGGCATGGCCGCGGTGGGGGTCTTCCTCGCCCTGGCGACGCTCGTCTCGGTCGTCGACCTCGTCGGGATGCGCCGCCGCGGGATCACCTCGCCGATCGCGGACTGACGCGGCTCCGGCACGCCTCGACGGCGATGTCGGAGGCCCGATCTACCGTGTGAGCATGCGCATCCTGCACACCTCCGACTGGCATATCGGGCGGACCTTCCACGGTCACTCCACGCTCGACGCGCTGCGCGGCGTGCTCGACGAGCTCACCTCGCAGGTGCGCGCCCACGGCGTCGACGTGGTCGTCGTCGCCGGCGACGTCTTCGACTCCGCGACGCCGGCGGCCGCCTGCTACACGCTGCTGTCCGACGCGCTCCGCGGCATCGCCGACGCCGGTGCGCACGTCGTCGTCACCAGCGGCAACCACGACTCCGCGGCGCGGCTCGGGTTCCAGGCGGGACTGTTGCGCGACGGCATCCACGTCCTGACCAATCCGGATGCCGTGGGCACCCCGCTCACCATCGACGACGCCCATGGGCCGGTCCACTTCTACGGCATCCCCTACCTCGAGCCGGCGCTCCTGCGGCACCGGTGGGAGGGGGTGCGCACGCAGGCGGCCGTCCTGGGCCACGCGATGGACCTCGTCCGCGACGATCTGGCGGCGAGGGGCGGCCGGTCCGTCGCGATCGCCCACTGCTTCGCCGCGGGCGTCGAGCCGACGCCGCACCTCGAGCGGGACATCCAGCAGGGCGGGCTCGACGTCGTGCCGCTGTCGACGTTCGACGGGGTCGATTACATGGCCCTCGGGCACATCCACGGGCGCCAGCAGCTGTCCGAGCGGGTGCGGTACGCCGGCGCCCCGCTGCACTACAGCTTCGGCGAGGGCGACAAGCCGCGCGGCTCGTGGCTCGTCGAGCTGGATGCCGACGGTCTCGCCTCGGTCGACTGGATCCCGCTTCCCGTCCCTCGCCGTCTGGTGACGCTGAGAGGACCCTTCGCGGACGTCCTCGCCGACGCGGCGCACGCCGTGCACGAGGACGCGTGGGTGTGCGTCGAGTACACCGACGACCTGCCCGAGTCCGACCCGCTGCGGCGTCTGCAGCAGCGGTTCGCCTTCTGCGCCAAGGTCGTGCACGCGCCCTCGGCCACCGGCGCCGACGAGGTGTCCAGCTACGCGCAGCGGGTGCGGGCGGCGAAGACCGACCGTGAGCTCGTCGACGCCTTCCTCTCCCACGTGCGGGCGGGGCAGGGGCTGAGCGAGCGCGAGGAGGAGCTGGTCGACGAGCTGCTCGATGACCGGGTGCGGCTCGAGGCGCTGGCGTGAAGGTGCATCGTCTCGAGTTGACCGGCTTCGGGCCCTTCCGCGCGCGACAGGTCGTCGACTTCGACGCGTTCGACGACGACGGACTGTTCCTGATCTCCGGTCGCACCGGTGCCGGCAAATCGAGCATCCTCGACGGCGTGAGCTTCGCGCTCTACGGATCGGTCCCTCGCTACGAGAACGGTGACCGTCGGCTGCGCAGCGACCACAGCTTCGTGACCGACCCCACGGAGGTGCGACTCGAGTTCACGGTCGGCGGCAGCCGCTGGCGTGTCACGCGTGCGCCCGAGTACGAGCGGCCCGCCAAGCGCGGGGGAGGCCTGACCCTCGAACCCGCGCGTGCCGAGCTCGAGGAACGCGTCGACGGTGCCTGGATCGGACGGGCCGCGAAGCAGCGCGAGGTGGGGCTGGCGCTCGACGAGGTGCTCGGACTCAGCGCACAGCAGTTCCAGCAGGTCATCCTGCTCGCGCAGAACAAGTTCTCCCGGTTCCTGCTCGCGGCCAACGCCGAGCGTCAGCAGCTGTTGCGGACGCTCTTCGGGACGAAGCGGTTCGAGGCGTACAAGGACGGTCTCGAGCAGCGCCGCCGCGACGCGCAGAGGCGCGTCGACGAGGGCGGCGCCCGCGTCCGCACGCTGCTCGAGGTCGCCGAGCGCGACGTCGCCGCGAACGCGCTCGGCGGAGATGACGAGGCGCTGCCCGACGCCGACGTCCTGGGTCGCACCGCAGCCGTGCAGCGCGCCCTCGCCCGTGCGCAGTACCGCGTCGAGATCCGCGGCAACGAGCGCGACGCCGCCGTCGTCCGCGCCGACGCCGCCGCGGCGGCCCACCGCCGGCTGACCGAGGTCGCGCAGCGCATCGCGGACCTCGGCGCCGCTCGCCGCGAGCTCGCCGCACGGGAAGCCGACGTCCCGCAGATGGACGCCCTGCGAGGACGGCTCGAAGACGCCCGCATCGCCGAGCTCCTCCGCCTGCCGATCGAGACCGCCGCGCGCGCGGACCGGGAGCTCGCCGACGCGCTGACCTCGCTCGCGGGAGCCACGGACGCGTGGCGCACGGTCGCCGCCACGGACGACGGCGACCCCGCCGACGTCGTCGAGCGACTCACCGCCGACCTCGCCCGCGCGCAGTCGGCCGGCCGGCTCGAGTCGGAGTCCGCCGCGCTGCGGCGTGCGCAGGAGGAGCGCCGGGACCGGCTCGCCGCCGTCGAGGCCTCCCGAAGCGAGATCGAGGCGATGCTCGCGGCGGTTCCGACGCAGCGGCAGACGGTCGCCGCCGACCTTTCCCGGGTGCTCGCCGTCGCCGGCCGCCGGGACGACCTGCAGGCGACGCGCGACGATCTCGCCCGCCGTCGGGACGCCGCACGTGCCGTCCTGCGCTTCGCCCCCCAGGCGGTCACTGCCGAGGCCGAGTACGCTGCCGCGAATGCCCGCGCAGCGGCGGCGTCCGCGCTCGTCGGCGAGCTGCTGCGGCGCCGGCTCCGCGGGCACGCGGCGGAGCTCGCGGCATCCCTCGTCCCGGGCGAGCCCTGCGCCGTGTGCGGCGCGACGGAGCACCCTCGCCCCGCCGAGGGGAGCGAGGCACCCGTCACGGACGACGACCTCACCGCCGCGGAAGACGCCCGCGACACGGCCGCGGAGCTCGAGCGCTCCGCCGCTGCAGCCGCAGCCAGCGCCCGCGAAGCGGTCGCACTCGCCGCAGCAGGTGCGGGTGGGCGCGACGCGGACGAGCTCACCCTCGCGCTCGCCGACGTCGAGGCGCAGCTCGCGGCCGCCGAGGCCGCGGTGTCCCAGGCGACGTCGCTGCAGACGGCCTCCGACGACCTCGACGCCCTGGAGCAGACTGCGCGCGCCGAGGCGGCGTCGCTGCGCGAGGCCGAGGGCGATCTCCGCGAGCAGGTCGCCGCCGCCCAGACGGCCATCGACGCGTCGCAGCGCGACATCGACGCGGCGCGTGGCGCCCACGACACGGTGGCTGCGCGCATCGCGGCCGACGAGCACCGTCGTGCGATCGCCGTACGCGTCGTCGACGCCCAGCGCCTCGTCGACGAGCGGGAGCGCGCCGCCGTCGCCGCGCGACGCGACCGCGACGACCGGGTCGCGGCGTCGGTGTTCGCCGATATCGATGCGGTCGACGCCGCCCTGCTCACCGACGCCGAGCGCGAGCGTGCGGCGCGGGCCGTCGAGGAGCACGCGGCAGCGCTCACCGCCGCGCGCGCCCGTTCGCTCGAGCTCGAACTGGCCGTCGTCGACGAGCACGTCGACGATGCGGCCCTCGCGGCGGCGGCGGCGCTGGCCGACGAGGCCGAGGCCGCGCGCACCGCCGCGATCGCCGCCGCGGCCGCGGCGGAGGGGGTCGCCGGCGGGCTCCGCGATCTGGCGTCGCGCATCGAGGTCGCAGCGGCAGCGGTATCGGACGAGGCCCAGGATGCCGCGGCGATCACCCGCCTCGCCGACACCGTGGCCGGGCGGGCGCCGAACACGATGAAGATGGACCTCGAGACCTTCGTCCTGGCCGCCGAGCTCGAGGAGATCGTCGCTGCGGCCAACCTCCGCCTGACCGAGATGTCGTCAGGGCGGTATACCCTGCGTCACTCCGACGCGCGACAGGCGCGCGGCGCGGCATCCGGCCTGTCCATCGAGGTGCTCGACGCCCACACCGGTCGGCTGCGATCGCCGCAGTCGCTCTCGGGCGGTGAGACCTTCCTCGCATCGCTCGCGCTGGCACTCGGGCTCGCCGAGGTCGTGACCTCCCGCGCAGGCGGCATCCGTCTCGACACGCTGTTCATCGACGAAGGGTTCGGATCGCTCGACCCCGAGACGCTGGAGCTCGCCATGCGCACGCTCGACGAACTGCGCGCCGGCGGGCGCGTCGTCGGGGTCATCAGCCACGTCGAGGCGATGAAGGAGCAGATCCCGGCGCAGCTCGTGGTCGAGGCGACGCCGGAGGGGCCGAGCGTCGTCCGTCAGGACGCTGCGTCTCCCATCCCGGAGGCGACTGGGCGCTGAGCGGTCGGCCGCGATGTCTCGGCCTCGGATCAGGTGAGCCGGTAGCCGACCCCTCGCACCGTCTCGATACGGTCCGAGCCGAGCTTCTGCCGCAGGTACCCCACGTAGACATCCGCCACGTTCGAGCCCGGATCGAAGTCGTAGCCCCAGACGCGGCTGAGCAGCTGCTCGCGGCTGAGCACCTGCCCGGCGTTGCGGACGAACTCCTCGGCGAGGGCGAACTCCCGTGCCGACAACTCGACGCGTGCGCCGGCTACTCGGGCCTCGCGTGTCCGGATGTCCAGGGCCAGGTCGCGATGGGCGAGCGACGCCGACCCGGCCGCGTCGTCGTCCTTTCGCATGCGCAGCCGGATCCGGGCCAGCAGCTCGTCGAACCGGAACGGTTTGCCCAGGTAGTCGTCGGCGCCGCCCTCGAGGCCCGCGACGGTGTCCTGCAGCTCGACGCGCGCCGTCAGCATGATGATCGGCATCCGGGATCCGCTGCCCCGCAGCTGTTCGAGCACCTCGAAGCCGTTCATGCCGGGAAGGTTCACGTCCAGGACGAGCAGATCGAACTCGTCGGTCTGCGCGAGGTGCAGCGCCTCGGTGCCGGTCGGCGCGATCTGGGTCGCGTATCCCGCAGCGCGCAGCCCCTTCTCGACAAAGCCCGCGATGCGGGCCTCGTCCTCGGCGATCAGGATCGATGCCATGTCAGCGCTCCTCGGTGACGGGGACGGGGGGCGGCGGACCGACGGGAGCGGCCATCGAGGTGCTCGCGTCGTACGCCCCGTCGTAGGGGATGGACAGGAGGAACACCGCGCCGCCGCCGGCCGCATCCACCACGGACGCGGTGCCGCCGTGCGCCCGGGCGATGACCTGGACGATGTTCAGGCCCAGCCCGCTGCCGTGGGACTCCGCGTCGCCGCGGTGGAACCGATCGAACACGAGGGGCTTCTGGTGGTCGGGCACGCCGGGACCGTGATCCCGGACCCAGAACTCGACTGCCCCGGGCACGACCCGGCTGCCCACGATGACCTCGCCGCCGCCGTGCGTCACGGCGTTCTGCACGAGCTGCAGCAGTGCCTGCGTGAGCCGCTCGGGGTCGGCATCCAGGACCACGTCGGCGGCGGGACCGGCGGACACCGACGCCCCGGCGATCGCCCCCGCCTTCCGGACGACCAGCGAGAGCAGGTCCGACGTGTCCACGGGTACGAGGGCGACGGGCCGCGGGCCGTGGAGGGATGCGGCGTTCGCCAGGTCGCGCACGAGGTTGTGCATGCGGTCCAATTCGTCGACGGCGAGATCGCGCGAACTCTCCACGTCTGCGACGTCTGCGGCGTCCATCACCTCCAGGTGCCCGCGCACGATGGTGATGGGCGTCTTCAACTCGTGTCCCACGTCGCTCAGAAGCCGGCGCTGCGAGTCCAGCGCCTCGTCGAGGCGGTCGAGCATCGCGTTCATGGTGGCCGCGAGCTCCGAGACGTCGTCCTCCCCGTCGATCGGGAGGCGTTCCGAGAGCGACTGGGCGGAGACGCGCTCGGCGGTCTCGCGCATCCGACGCAAGGGACGCAGCAGGCGCGTCGAGACGATGGCGGCCACCGCGGTGATGATGAGCAGCGCGATGGCGCTCGCGAGCAGGTAGGCGCGAGCGGGGCCGTCCATCTCGCTCAGCTCGGCGTCGACGTCGTACGCCAGCGCGAACACCACGTCCTCGGCCGGCTCCGCACCCTGGATGACGATCGGAACGGCCAGGTAGCGCCAGCGCACGCCGTCCTCGGCGTAGGTCCGCACGGCCGGGACGCCCGTGGCGGCCGCTTCCGCTGCAGCCGCCGCGAACCCGGGGCTCGTCGTGAGGTCGAGGTCGAGTCGGATGCCGGGGGAGAACCGTGCCGCCCCGTCCATGATGCCGAGCGCCCCTGTGTTGTCGTCGGGACTCATGCGCTGGACCACCTGACGGAGCGCCTCTTCGGCGCTCGCCCAGGTCCCCGAGTCGTTGTCGCCCGTCTCCACGATGTAGCGAGCGGAGTCGAGGTTGTCCCGCAGACGGTCCTCGATGCCTTGCAGGTTGGCTTCGCGCTCCACGAAGTAGACGGTGACGCCCACGGACAGCAGACCCAGCGCGGCGACCAGCGTGATGGCCGCGACGATCCGCGTGCGCACCGACACCGCGAGGCGTCGCCGAGGGGCCTGTTCCATGTCCTCAGTATCGCCAGTGCGGGGTGTGGATCCGTCGAGGCTAAGAACAGTCTCACGCCGGGAGGGGGAGGCGCCGTGGTGGGATCGAGTGTGCACGCATCGCCCGAGGATCCCGACGTGGCCATGGCCGCCGATGCGCTGGGCGTCCCCGTCGACTCCCTCTCGACCATCAGTCGCGAGCCGCTCGGCGTCGGATCCGTCGTCGGGTACACCGTCGACGGGAACCCGGGGGCGGTCGCCTACCTCGACACGTCGCTCCTGTCCGTTCCGGCCGAGACCGGTCTCGTGCAGGAGGGGGTCGCGCGCCTGTGGATGCATCCCGCCGACCCGCACCTTCCCGCGCTGGCGCCGTCCGCCTACGGGCACTCGCTGGCTATCCTCCTCTCCCGCCTCGGCATCATCGCCGAGGGCGATCCTGAGCTCGTCGCGTACCGGCCGGGGCGGCGGGCCGTCCTCCGGGTGCCGTCGGACGGCGACGCGATCTGGGTGAAGGTCGTCCGTCCTCGTCGGGTGGAGCGCATCGTGGCCCTGCACCGCACCCTGGGGGCCGCGGGGCTGCCCGTCCCGGGTGTCCGCGGGTGGGCGCCGGACGGACTCGTCGTCCTCGACCCCGCGGACGGAGCAGCGGCACTCGAGATCGTGGCGGGCCGCGGGGCGCCGGAGGCGGCCGTCCTCGACGGCGTCGACCGGATCCGAGCCGCGCTGTCGCGTGCACCCCTGACGGGTGCGGCCCGCGCGTCGATCGTCGCCCGGACCGGCTGGTACGCCACGCGCCTGCAGGCGGCGCTGCCCGCCGCCCGTGAGGACGTGGCGACCGTCGTCGGGGCGCTCGCGCAGCATCCCGCGCCGCTCAGGGCGGACGTCGGCATCCACGGGGATCTCCACCTCGGGCAGCTCTTCCTCGCCGGCGACGGCGGCGTCACCGGGCTCATCGACGTCGACACGGCGGGTCTCGGCGACCCCGCGGACGACGTCGGCGCGCTCGTCGGCCATGCCGTCGCGAGTGCGACCCTGACCGCGCCGTTGCGGGATGCGTCCGCACTGTGGGCCTTCGCGGAGGCCGCCTGGCAGCGCTGGCGGCACGATCCCGGCAGTGCGGCCGCCGCATCCGTCCACCTCATGGGGCACGCGCTCGCCGCCGCCGACGCGGGAGACAGGCACCGCGCGCGGGGGCTGATGCGCGTCGCGCGTCGGATCCTCGACCACGACGGCGAGCCGGAACATAAGGACGCTCTCATGGGAGCCTTCGAGTCGGCTTAGCCCCCGGCCGGATGCTGGAGGGACAGGCTCGGGAGGACCGACCGAGCCACTCATCCACCACCAGGGGACAGGATCATGAAGACGAAGAAGTGGATCGTGTACGGCGCGACGGGCGTCGTGGGCCTCGGCCTCATCGCCGGTGGCGCGACCGCCGCTGCCGCCGCGATGGATCTGCGGGATGCCGAGGGTGCGACGCTCCCCGGCGGCCAGCTCACCGGCAAGGCGCCGAGCACCTTCGACAGCTCCACCCCGGTCCGCATGCAGGTGACCGACGACGACGCGACGGTGGTCTCCGCCCCGTCGCCGACCCCGGCGGCCAGCCCGCAGCCCGCGCCCAGCCTCGCGACGCCCGCCACGCCCGCGACGCCGGCCACGCCTGCCAGCCCGGTCACCCCCGTGACCCCGCCGTCCCCTGTCACGCCGCCGACCCCGGCCAGCGCGGTCTCCGCGGCATCCAACTGACCGCCGCGGTCCGGCGCGTCTCGACGCCCGCCTAGGCTGGAGTCATGAAGAAGGCCACCGTCTGGACCGTCCTCGGCGTCGTGATCGCGGTCGTCATCGCCTGGATCGTCGTCGACATCGTCCTGAAGGCCGTCTTCCTGCTCGGGAAGCTGCTGCTGGTCGCCGTCGTCGCGCTGATCGTGTTCTTCGTGCTGCGCTCGCTGTTCTCCCGCCGCGAGGTCTGAGCGCTCACACGCCGTAGAGGTCGCGGATCCGCTCCCGCAGCTGGACGCTGCACGTGGCGACCGCTGCTCGCCAGTCGGTGATCGCGTCGTCCTCCGCGCTGTCCGACACGGCCTTCAGCACACGGATCGGCACGCCGAACTGCTGCGCCACCCAGATGTAGGCGTACGCCTCCATGTCGACGAGGGTGCCACCCAGCGCGCGGATGGCCGCGACCGTGTCGGAGTCGTCGACGAAGTGGTCCCCCGTCGCGATCGTCGTGCCCGGGCGGCCGGCAATCGACACGAGGGGCGGCAGCGACACGTGCTGACCCGCGATGCCGTCGACGTCCGAGACGTCGTGCTGCAGCGCCGCGGTGACGTCGTGGACGCCGACAGCGGTCGGATCGACGGATCCGGCCGTTCCCACGACGACGACCTCGTCGTAGGCGTCACGGTCGAGGGCGCGGGTCAGCGCATAGGTCGCCTGCAGCTTGCCGGGCCCGGTGACCAGCCGGACGAAGCCGGGCAGTTCGTCGGGAAAGGCGACGAGTTCGGAGTCGAGGGCGGCGACGAGGAGCTTCACCGGTCCATCCTCCTCCCTCCTGCCGCGTCCCTCCTCCTCCGACGTCCCCCGGGGCAGAATGAGATCGGATGCCGGTGCCCGCCGGCAGGAGGGAGTTCCGATGTCCTTCTCCACAGTGGCCCTCGACGCCCCGGCGGGGATCACCGCCCGACTCGGCTGGGACCCCGCCACGAGCGTGCACGACCGTCGGCGCCTGCTCGCCCGGGAGCTCGTGTCCAGCCGGCTCGGCTGCGACCCGCGCGAGGTCAGGGTCGACCGCGAGGCGCCCCGCGGCTTCGGCTACCACCGGCGGCTCATCGCCACCCGGGACGGCGTCGACCTGCCGCTCACGATCGCCACGGCGAGCCACCGGGCGGCCACCGTCGTCGCCGTCTGCGAGCCGACGGAGCAGATCGGTCTCGACATCCGCGACCTCCACCCCGACCCGCACGACCTCGCGGTCATGCGGCGGCACAGTCACCTCTTCGACGAGTCGAACATCCCCGATCTGGTCGACCACTGGACGCGCGTGCAGGCGATCCTCGATGCCGACGCCCGTGGCACGCGCGTGCTGCCCGAGCGGGTGCGGCTGGACCTCGGACGACGCGCCGGACGCGTCCCCGACCGCACGACCGTCTTCGAGGTGACGGATGTCTCGCGGGATGCCTGGGTGATCACGATCGCTCGGGCGCGGCCCGCGCAGGCGACGCGCTGACCTCGATCACCCCGCGTGTGCGGGGAGCGCGGCATCCAGCTCCGCGAGCCACACGGCGGCGTTGCCGTCGGACGGCGCCCGCCAGTCGCCCCGGGGCGAGAGGGACCCCGCCGGCGACACCTTCGGTGCGTTCGGGACCGCGCTGCGCTTGAACTGCGCGAAGCCGAAGTAACGCCGCAGGAACACCCGCAGCCACCGCACGATCGTCTCGCGGTCGTAGGCGTAGCGCTCGTCGTCGGGGAACCCTGCGGGCCACGTCCCGGCATCCTTGTCGCCCCAGGCCTGCTCGGCGAGGAAGGCGATCTTCGAGGGGCGGAACCCGTAGCGCAGCACGTGGAACAGCGTGAAGTCGTGCAGGGCGTACGGACCGATCGTGCTCTCGGTGGACTGCACCTTGCCGTCGGCGGTCGGCGGCACGAGCTCGGGGCTGATCTCGGTGTCGAGGACCGCCTGCAGCACCTCCTTCGCGCGGTCGGTCAGGGTCGTGCCCGACTCGTCGCTGTGCGCGATGACCCACCGGATGAGGTGCTGGATGAGGGTCTTCGGCACCCCTGCGTTCACGCCGTAGTGCGCCATGTGGTCGCCGACGCCGTACGTCGCCCATCCGAGGGCGAGCTCGGACAGGTCTGACGTGCCGATGACCACGCCGCCGCGCTGGTTCGCGAGGCGGAAGAGGAAGTCGGTCCGCGCGCCGGCCTGCACGTTCTCGAACGTCACGTCGTAGACGGGCTCGCCCGTCGCGAACGGGTGACCGAGGCCCTTCAGCAGCTCGGTCGCCATCGGGCGGATGTCGATCGTCTCGATCGTGGCGCCGATCGCCTCGGCGAGGGCGATCGCGTTGGACTTGGTGCGGTCGCCGGTCGCGAAGCCGGGCATCGTGAAGGCGAGGATGTCGCTGCGCGGCCGGCCCATCCGGTCCATGGCGCGGGCGACCACGAGGAGCGCGTGCGTGGAGTCCAACCCGCCCGAGACGCCGATGACCGGTTTGGGCGAGCCGATGGCGCGCAGGCGCTGCTCGAGCCCCGAGACCTGGATGTTGAAGGCCTCGTAGCAGTCGAGGTCGAGGCGCGCGGGGTCGTCGGGCACGAACGGGAACCGGTCGAGCGGCCGCACGAGGCCGCGCAGGGCGGGGTCGGGGTCCACGGTGAACGGGATGCGGGTGCCCGTCGCCCACTGCGTCGTCCTGGCGTCGTCGAACGTCCCCTGGCGCAGACGGTCCTGGCGCAGGCGATCGAGGTCGACGTCGGCCACCGCACGGCGGGGGCCGTCGGGGAAGCGCTCGGTCTCGGCGAGGAGCGAGCCGTTCTCGTAGACCATCGTCTGCCCGTCCCACGACACGTCGTTCGTGGATTCGCCCTGCCCTGCAGCGGCGTACACGTAGGCGGCGAGGCAGCGGAAGGACTGCGACTGGGTGAGGATGCGGCGGTCCTCCGCGCGCGCGATGGTGATGGGACTGCTCGAGAGGTTCAGCAGCACGGTGGCCCCGGCCAGTGCCGCGCTCGAGGACGGCGGCACGGGCACCCAGAAGTCCTCGCACACCTCGGCGTGGACGACGAGCCCCGGGACGTCGGTCGCCTCGAAGAGCAGATCGGCGCCCACCGGCACCTCGGCGCCCGCCAGGGTCACGGTGTCGGGGGCGTCGGTCCCGCGCGCGTACCAGCGCGCCTCGTAGAACTCGCGATAGGTCGGCAGGTACGACTTCGGTGCGACGCCGAGCACCGACCCGCGGTGGATCACGACGGCGCAGTTGTACAGGCGCGACCCGATGCGCAGCGGTGCGCCGACGACGAGCAGCGGACGGAGGTCGACGGATGCCGCGACCACCCCGTCGATCGCGGCCAGCACCGCATCGAGCACCGCGTCCTGCATGACGAGGTCGTCGATGGCGTAGCCCGACAGGCAGAGCTCGGGGAAGACGGCGACGGCGATCCCCTCGTCATGACACGCCCGGGCGGATTCGATCACCGTCGCGGCGTTGGCGGCCGGGTCGGCGATCGCCACCGGGATCGTGCAGGCGGCGACGCGCGCGTAGCCGTGGCGGTACGGGTTCTCGAACGGCAGGTCCTCGGTCACCGCCCCAGTCTGTCAGGTGGCGGCCTGGGGGCGAGGGGGTGTCGGAGGCGGTCGTTAGGGTCTACAGCGAGAGGGGATCATGCGATACATCGAAGACGACGGCCGGATCGTCTGGAGCGCAAGCGACCTGAAGGCGGCCGCCGAGTGCGAGTTCGCGTGGCTACGCGCGATCGACGCCAAGCTGGGCCGCATCGCAGCCGTCGAGGATCCCGAGGACCTCACCTTGGAGCGTGCGGGGCGCCTGGGCACCCAGCACGAGCTGCGCGTCCTCGACGCCTACCGTGCGGCGCACCCGGGGCGGGTGGTCGAGATCGCCGAGACGCGGTCCTCGGATGCCGCGGCCATGGCCACCGCCGTCGCGGCGACCGACGCGGCGCTCGCCGACCCCGACGTCACCGTCGTCTACCAGGCGACCTTCTCGACCGACGAGTTCGTCGGCTTCGCGGACTTCCTCGTCAGGGGTGAGGACGGACGCTGGATCGTGCAGGACACGAAGCTCGCCCGCCACGCGCGCGTGACGGCGCTCATGCAGCTGGCCGCATACGTCGACCAGCTCGACAGACTGGGCGTTCCGCACGCCGACTCCGTGCAGCTGCTCCTGGGCGACGGGACCGTCTCCGAGCACGCCGTCCGCGATCTCATGCCCGTGTTCGCCCTCCGACGCGAGCGCCTGCGCGCCCTCATCACCGACCGCGACGTCGCTGCCGGTGCGGCCGGGACCCCCATCCCGTGGGGCGATCCGCGCGGCGAACTCCGCGTCGTGGCCTGCGGCCGGTGCGCGACGTGCGATCTCGAGGTGGTCGCGGCTCGTGACCTCCTGCTCGTCGCGGGGATGCGACCCGTGCAGCGTGACCGCCTGCTCGCCGCCGGCGTGCACACCGTCGACGCTCTCGCCGCCGCGCGCGAGGCTCCGCCGCGCATGTCGTGGGACACCTTCTCGGGGCTGCGGACCCAAGCGCGGCTGCAGCTGGACAGCCCTGCGGGCGGCGTCGAGGCGGCACCTCCGACCGGCGGTCCGGCGGTCCCGACCTTCGACGTCGTCTTCCCGAAGGCCCTCGGCGCACTCCCGCGCCCTGACCACGGTGATCTGTTCTTCGACTTCGAAGGCGACCCGCTTTACACCGAGGGGGCGGCCGTCCACTGGGGGATCGACTACCTCTTCGGCTGGGTCGACACGACGGAGCAGTACTCCGCGCTGTGGGCGCACTCCTTCGCGGACGAACGACGCGCGCTCGAGGATTTCCTGCGCATCGTCGCCCTGCGCAGGCAGGCGCACCCCGGCATGCACATCTACCACTACGCGCCGTACGAGCCGACGCACCTGCTCGCCATGGCCGCACGCCACGGCGTGGGGGAGTCGGAGGTCGACCGTCTGCTCCGCGACGGCGTCTTCGTCGACCTCTACCCCATCGTGCGCCGGGCCCTGCGCGTCGGATCGCGGTCCTATTCGATCAAGAAGCTCGAGCCCCTGTACATGGGCGACGAGGTGCGCACGAGCGACGTGCAGCGCGGCGACGATTCGATCGTCCGCTACGTCGAGGCCCGCGCGCTGCAGGATGCCGGTGACACGGCGGGGGCTGAGGCGATCCTCGACGACCTCGCCGATTACAACCGCTACGACTGCGTCTCGACGAGGCGACTGCGCGACTGGCTGGTCGAGCGTGCCCGCGAGGCGAAGCTCGTCCCGTCGCGCGAACCCGACGCGGGGGAGTCGGTCTACGAGCCGTCCCCCCGGGCCGGAGCCCTCTCGCGGTTCGCCGCGGATGCGCCTGACGAGGCGACGGCGGAGGCGCTCCGGCTCGGGGCCGCAGCGATCGACTACTACCCGCGCGAGGCCAAGACGTTCTGGGCCACGCACTTCCTGCGTCTGCGCGAACCCGTGTCGGTGTGGGAGGACACCCGGGACGTCGTCGTGGTCGACCGTGATCGGTGCCGTGTGCTGACGGATTGGCATCGTCCCGAGGGGCTGACCGCGATCCGTCGGGTCGTCGAGATCCGCGGCGAGTTCGCGCCCGGCACCCGCATCGGCGTGGGCCAGAACCCGTTCGCGCTCTACGAGCTGCCCGTCCCGTTCCCGATCGAGACCAGTCCGAGGTGGATCCACGCGGCTCGCTCGATCACCGTCGTGGAGGTCCTCGACGACGGCGTCGTGGTGGAGGAGAACGCCTTCCAGGGCTTCACCTGGCAGGAACTGCCCGTCGCGCTGACACCGCCCGCCCCGCCGCGAGCAGGCAGTCAGCAGACGGCGATCGACGAGTGGGCCGACGCGGTCCTCGCGGCCGCCCCGCAGCTGCCGGAGGACCCGGCATCCGATCTGCTCCTCCGGCGCCCGCCCCGTGTCGCGGCCGGGCTGCCGCGCAGCGGCGACGACATCGACGACATCGCCGCCGCGCTGGCGGGGATCCAGGACAGCTACCTCGCGGTCCAAGGCCCGCCCGGCACGGGCAAGACCTACGTCGGCTCGCACGTCGTGGGCCGTCTCGTGCGCGAGCGCGGCTTCCGCGTCGGCGTGGTGGCGCAGTCCCACAACGTCGTCGAGCACATGCTCGACCGGATCGTCGCCGCGGGGGTGCCGAAGGCGCAGGTCGCGAAGGCGCCGAAGGGGGCGCCGACGGGCGACGAGTGCTTCACCGCCATCGCGAAGAACCAGATGGCCGCCTACATCGACGGGCAGCCCGGGGGCTTCGTCGTCGGAGGAACCGCGTGGGACCTCACGCACGCCGGACGCATTGCACGCGGGTCGCTGGATCTCCTGGTGATCGACGAAGCGGGTCAGTTCTCCCTCGCCTCGACCATCGCCGTCTCCGCGGCCGCCCGGCGGCTGCTCCTCCTCGGCGACCCGCAGCAGCTGCCGCAGGTCAGCCAGGGCACCCACCCCGAGCCGGTCGACACGTCGGCGCTCGGGTGGGTCATGGACGGCGCGGCCGTCATCCCCCCGGATCGCGGCTACTTCCTGGCGCGGACCCGTCGCATGCGGCCCGAGGTCGCCGAACCCGTCTCGCAGCTCGCGTACGAGGGGCGGCTCGAGGCGCATCCCGAGACGGCGCAGCGGAGCCTCGCCGGCGTCGCGGCAGGGGTCATCCCCGTCCCCCTGCGCCACACGCGCAATGCGACGCAGTCGCCGGAGGAAGCAGACGAGGTCGTGCGGCTGGTGCGCGCGCTCGAGGGGGCCTCGTGGCACGACGGGGCGCTCACCCGCCCCCTCGATCAGGCCGACGTCATCGTCGTCACCCCGTACAACGCGCAGCAGGTGCTCGTGGAGGAAGCGCTCGCTTCCGCTGGCTTCGGCGCGGTGAGGGTGGGGACCGTCGACCGGTTCCAGGGGCAGGAGGCGGCCGTGGTGATCGTCTCGCTCGCGGCGTCATCGGGGCGGGACGCGCCGCGCGGGCTCGAGTTCCTGCTCCTGCAGAACCGCATCAACGTGGCCGTGTCGCGCGCGATGCACACCGCGTACGTCGTCTACAGCACGGGTCTGCTCGACGACCTTCCGCGGACCCCCGAAGGCGTGGCGCGACTGAGTGCCTTCGCGCGCCTCGTCGGCGCCGACCGCAGCGGACTGCCGGCGCGTGCTGCCGACGACGAGCGCCGGAGTGTGCGGGTCTAGGCGTGGCGCAGACCGTGCCGCCTCAGACCGTGCCGTGCCGCCTCAGACCGTGCCGTGCCGCCTCAGACCGTGCCGTACAGGCGGTCGCCGGCGTCGCCGAGTCCGGGCACGATGTAGCCCTTCTCATTGAGACGCTCGTCGAGCGCGCCCAGGACCAGGGTCACGTCGCGGTCGCCGACTTGCTTCTCGATCGCGGCGAGGCCTTCGGGGGCGGCGAGGATGCAGACGGCGGTCACGTCCTGCGCGCCGCGGGCGAAGAGGAAGTCGATCGCTGCGCCGAGCGATCCGCCGGTGGCGAGCATCGGGTCGAGCACGAAGCACTGCCGGTCGCTCAGGTCGTCCGGCAGGCGCTCGGCGTAGGTGTACGGCTCGAACGTCTCCTCGTTGCGCGCCATCCCGAGGAAGCCGACCTCGGCCGTGGGCAGCAGCTTCGTCATGCCCTCGAGCATGCCGAGACCCGCCCGCAGAATCGGGACGACGAGCGGTCGCGGCTCGCTGATCTTCACGCCCTTCGTGCGCGTCACCGGAGTGTCGATCTCGATCTCCTCGACCCGGACGCCACGGGTCGCCTCGTAGGCGAGGAGGGTGATGAGCTCCTCCGTCAGCTGGCGGAACACCGGCGAGGTGGTGCGCTTGTCGCGCAGCACCGTGAGCTTGTGGGTGATGAGGGGGTGGTCGGCGACGTGCACACGCATGGGTCCAGGCTACCCGGGGCTACGCTGACGACGTGAGCCTGCCCGTTCCCGCCGCCGACGACGCGGCGATGACGCGGGCGCTCGAGCTCGCACGCTCCGCTGCCGCTCACGACGACGTCCCCGTCGGTGCCGTCCTCGTGCGTGCCGGCGCGATCATCGGCGAGGGGCGCAACCTCCGCGAACACGACGGCGATCCGCTCGCCCATGCCGAGGTCGTCGCGCTGCGATCCGCGGCATCCGCCCTCGGGTCGTGGAACCTCGAGGACTGCACCCTCGTCGTGACCCTCGAGCCGTGCGTCATGTGCGCGGGCGCCATTCTGCAGGCGCGCGTCGGCCGGGTGGTCTTCGGTGCCTGGGACGAGAAGGCCGGGGCCGCGGGGTCGGTGTACGACGTGCTGCGCGACCGACGGATGCCTCACCGCGCCGAGGTCGTGGGAGGGGTCCGAGCGGCCGAGGCCGCGGCCCTACTGCGGGCGTTCTTCGAGGCCCGCCGCTGACCGCGTCCGTCAGTCGGACGAGCTGAGGATGATCGCCTCGGTCGGCGGTGCCGGCGACGCCGGCGACCCGATGTAGCCGATGAGCTCGAGCAGCGCCCGCCGGAAGACGGCGGGCCGCTCGAGGTGCGGTGTGTGGGCGACGCCGTCCAGGGCGAGCTCGGTCGCAGTGCCCCCGGCATCCGTGTACCGGCGCAGCACGTCGCGGGTCTGCGACACCATCGGCTGCGCCGGGGCGACCTCGTCGCCCGGCCAGTCGGGCAGGACGCCGAGGGCGCCGAGGTGGTTCGCGTCCGAGAAGGAGGCGTCGGAGATGAGCGGGTCGAGCACACCGCGGATCCACAGGATCTGCGGCTTGTCGGGCAGGTCGACGATGGACGAGACGTCGAAGTTGCCGGGGGCGAGGGCGTTCAGCACGCCGAAGCGACCGGGTGCGAAGCCGGGCCAGTGCGGGCTGTGCTGGGACTCGCCGGGATAGTTCCCCGTGGCCGTCGAGGTGGACAGCATGGCCTCCACCCAGAGGTCCTCGTGCTCGGTGGTGAAGCCTTCGGCGACGAAGGCGGTGCGGAAGATGCTGCGCGGCGAGGTGGGCGCATCGGCCGAGTCGTCGCGGTCGTTCAACCGGCGGACGACGTCGGCGCCGACCGTGCCGCCGCCGCAGCCGGCGTCGTCGTCGGTCAGCCGGGTGCCGTCCCGGCGGGTCCCGCCGAGCCCGTACGGCGAGATCGGCGATTCGAGCAGGATCGTGCGGACGCGGTGCTCGAGCGCGAACTGCAGGGCGACGGCGCCGCCGAGGTTCCAGCCGACGAGGTGGGGCGCCGCGATGCCGAGCTCGTCGAGCGTCTCGGCGACGTCGTCGCTGAAGTCCCGGACGCCGCGTCCGGCGTCGACGGGCATGTGCTCGGTGCCGCCGAAGCCGCGCAGATCGATCGCGATCACCCGGAGCTCGGAGGGGAGATCCTGCATCAGCTCCTGCCAGACCAGGCTCGACGACAGGGATCCGTGGAGGAGGACGACCGTCTGGTCCGCCGCGGTCTCGGGAGCATCGCCGGCGCGTTCGAGGATGGTGACGCTCAGGCGGTCCGTGTCGATGATTCGGGACGTGATTCCGTCGAGGAGAGCCATGTGCCGATGATAGGCCGGGGTGCTGAGCCCTCCCAGTGTCTTGCGCCGGCCACCCGGGCCGTGGATGAGTGCCGGATGACAGGATGGGGGGATGAGTCACACCCTTCCTCCCGTCGCCATCCTCGGAGCCGGTTCGATGGGAGGAGCGATCGCACAGGGCATCTCGAGGTCCGGGCAGGCCTCGTCGGTCACGGTGACCAATCGCACCGCCGACAAGGCGCGCGAGCTCGTCGGACTCGATGCCGTCACGAGCGTCGCGCTCGCCGACGCCCCGACGGCGAACACGGATGCCGCTGCCGCCGCCGATGTCGTGCTCATCGGCGTGAAGCCCGCCATGGTCCCCGATCTGCTGCGTGAGATCGCGGCGTCCCTGCGGCCGGGGACGGTGGTCGTGAGTCTCGCGGCGGGCGTCACGATCGAGACGTTCGAGTCGATCGTCGGCCCCGAGATCCCTGTCATCCGGTCGATGCCGAACACCCCCGCCGTCGTCGGTGCGGCGGTCACCGGCCTCGCCGCAGGCACGACCGCGTCGGACGAGCACATGGCGCTCGTGCGGCGCGTGTTCGAGACGTGCGGCGTCGTCATCGAGGTGCCGGAGTCCCAGATCGACGCACTGTCGACCATCTCGGGCTCCGGGCCCGCGTACGTCTTCCTGCTCGTCGAGGCGCTGACCGAGGCTGCTCGCGGCAAGGGCTTCGACGAGCACGACGCGCGACTCATGGCGGAGCAGACCTTCATCGGCGCCACCGCCCTGCTGGCGGCGTCGGGGGAGGATCCCGCCGAGCTGCGGCGCCGCGTCACGAGTCCCAAGGGCACCACCGAGCGCGCGATCGGCGTGCTTCAGACGGCGAATCTCGACGGGCTGTTCTCGCAGGCGACCGACGCTGCCCTCGCGCGTGCCCGCGAGCTCGCTGCAGGATCGTGAGCGTGTTCAGCCCTCGCTGAGCGTGACGTCCTCGGCGACGGTCCGATCGTCGAGGGCCACCCGGTGCTCCGCGCGCCCGATGAGTCGCCGGAACGCGAACAGCAGGGCTGCGCCGATCGCCGCCGCGACGGCTGCGGCCGCGTAGGGCGCGCCGGCGCCGAGGACGGCCAGGGCGGTGCCCACCGGAGCGCCGATCGCGCCGCCGAAGAACCGGAACCCCGAGTACGCCGAGCTCGCCACGGCGCGGGGGAGCGTGGTCGCCTCCATCGCCGCCTCGGTGAGGATCGTGTTGACGGCACCGATCTCGACGCCGAGCAGGACGACGCAGGTGATGAGCGCCGGGCGGTCTCCGGCGCTGAGGGCTGCGGCGACGTGGGTCGCGGCGAACGCGATCAGGAACCAGAGCAGCACCGTCACGACGGAGGACCGCCGCGTGAGGCGGGGAGCGATCACGACCCCGGCGATCGCCAGGCCGATGCCGAATCCCATCATCACGAGGCCGATCCCCACCGCCGGGAGTTCGAGGGCGTAGGGGGTGTACGACAGGGTCACGAAGAAGCCCGCGTTGTAGAGGAACGCGACGACGCTGATGGCGAGGAGCCCTCGGTCGGAAAAGGCCCGGAATGGCGCGGAGAGCGCGCTGCGCTGCGCCGCCCGTCCCGGGTCGCGGACGAGCACGAGGAGCGCGGCCACCCCGACGGCGAACAGCGATGCGGTTCCCCAGAAGGGGGCGAACCAGCCGATCTGTCCGAGTAGGCCCCCCACGAGCGGCCCGACGGCGAGTCCGATGCCGAGCGCGGCCTCGTAGAGGATGACGGCGTGTGCGCTGCGCCCGCCCGAGGCCGACACGATCGAGGCGAGGGCGGTCGAGAGGAACAGGGCGTTGCCGAGACCCCAGACGGCGCGGAAGCCGATCAGCGGGCCGACGCTCGGGGAGAGCGCGCACCCGACCGCCGAGAGGGCGATGACGGAGAGGCCGATGATCATGACCGCGCGCGTGCCGATCCGGGTCGACAGCCAACTCGTGAAGAACATCGCCGACGCGGTCACGACCAGGTAGCTCGTGAACAGGAGCGAGGTCTGCACCGGTGTCGCGTGGAGGTCGGCGGCAACGGTCGGCAGGATCGGCCCGACCAGACCGATGCCCATGAAGGCGACCATCGCGGCGAAGGCGATCGCCCAGACGGCGGGCGGCTGCGAGAGCAGGCGCGGCTCGGCGGGTGGTGCGGCGGTGGTCGTGGGCGTTCCGGTGTCGAGGGCGGTCATTCCCGCAATGATACACCGGTGATTCACTAGTGAACTAATTTCGGTGGTCTCGTAGACTGCAGCGGTGACCGACCGCACCGACCTGATCGACCGCATCCGTGCCGCGTGGGCGGCAGCGATGCCCGGGATGGACACCTCCGCCATCGACGTCTGGGGCCGGCTGCATCGGACGAGTACGCTCGCGACCTCGCAGATCGAGCGGCTCCTCGCCGACAGCGGGGTCACCCGCTCGGAGTTCGACGTCCTGTGCGCACTGGCTCGGATGGACCGCCCCCTGCGGGCCAGCGAGGTGACGGCCGAGACCATGCTCAGCGGTGCGGCGACCACCAAGCTGACGACGCGTCTCGAGACGGCGGGCCTGCTCCGGCGGGAACGGTCCGATCGCGACGGCCGCGCGGTGCAGCTGTCGCTGACCGACGCCGGCCGCGCGCTCGTGGTGCGCGAGATGCCGCGTGCCCTCGCACACGACGAGCGTCTGCTCGACGGATTCAGCGACGACGACCGGGCGGCTCTGTCCGGCCTGCTGGCGCGACTCCTGGAGAACGCGCAGCGCGAGGTGTGAGCGCCCGCTGCGTCAGCGGTCGAGTGAGGCGAACCGTTCGATGTCCGAGTTCGTGCCCGACACGATGATCAGGTCGTGGTTGGTCACGACGGTGGATGCCTCGGCGTAGCGGAACGGCTTGCCGGGGCTCTTCACGCCGACGACCGTGACGTTGTACTTCGAGCGCACGCCCGACTCGTTCAGGCCGACGCCGCGGATGAACCGCGGCGGGTACATCTTCGCGAGCACGAAGTCGTCGTCGAAGCGGATGAAGTCCAGCATCCGACCGCTCACGAGGTGCGCGACGCGCTCGCCCGCCTCGCGCTCGGGGTAGATGACATGGTTCGCGCCGACGCGCGCCAGGATCTTGCCGTGCGACTGCGAGACCGCCTTCGCCCAGATCTGCGGGACCTTGAGGTCGACGAGGTTGGCGGTGATGAGGACGGATGCCTCGATCGAGGACCCCACCGCGACGACGGCGACCTGGAAGTCCTGCGCGCCGATCTGCTTCAGAGCCTCGATGTTGCGGGCGTCGGCCTGGACGGCATGCGTCACCCGCTCCGACCACTTCTGCACGAGGTCGAGGCTGTCGTCGATCGCGAGGACGTCGCGATCGAGCCGGTCGAGCTCGCCGGCGCAGGCGGCGCCGAAGCGACCGAGGCCGATGACGAGGACGGGCGAATCGCTGCGCAACTGCTCAACCAACGATGGGCCTCTCCACGGGCAGCGCATAGTGCTGCGTTCGACTGGTCGCGGCCACCGCCGCGGCGAGTGTCACTGTACCAACGCGGCCCATGAACATCGTGAGGGCCATGACGAAGACGGCGGAGTCCGGCAGCTCCTGCGTGAGCCCCGTCGACAGGCCCACCGTCGCGAAGCCCGAGACTACGTCGAACAGGACTTCGTCGAGCGGGGCCTTCGTCAGGTGCGCGATCGTGATCGTCGACAGCGCCACGATGGTCGCGCCCCAGGCGACGACGGACAGGGCCACGCGCTGGACGTCGCTCGGGATGCGGCGGCCGAAGACCGAGACGCTCGGGCGTCCCTTCGCCTCCGACCACACGGCCAGGGCGAGGACCGCGAGGGTCGTGACCTTGATGCCTCCCGCCGTGGAGGCCGAACCGCCGCCCACGAACATGAGCATCGAGCCGACGACCAGCGACGACTCGTGCAGCTCGTCGATGTCGATGATGGCGAAGCCGCCGGACCGGGTCATCGCGGAGAGGAACAGGGCCTGGAAGGTCGTGTCCCAGGCATCCATCGTCCCGAAGGTCTCGGGGTTGCCGTACTCGAGGATGACGAAGGCCAGCGCGCCGACGAAGAACAGGACGACGGTGGTGATGAGGGTCAGCTTCGCGTGGAGCGTCCAGCGCCGGGTGTGCCAGCGGTGGCGCCAGAGCGCGTAGATGACGGGGAAGCCGATCGATCCGAGGAAGACGCCGGCCATGAGGATCGTCAGCAGCAGGTAGTTCTGTGCGAACGGCGCGAGGCCCTCGGCGTTCGGGGTGAAGCCCGTGTTGGTGAAGGCCATCGCCGAGTAGTAGGGGGCCTCCCACAGCGCGGTGAGGGCATCGACCCCGCTCGCGAGGAGCGCGGGGTACAGGAGGACGGCGAGGGCCGCTTCGATGACCAATGTGGACAGCGCGACGGTCGACAGCAGCTGGCCGACCTCGCCGAGCCGCACGGCCTGCCCCTCGTTGACGGGCCCGCCGTGCGCCCGCATCGGGTTGCTGTCGCCGGCGGCGAGGAGCTTCGCGCGCAGACCGAGGCGCTTGGAGATGACCAGTCCGAGGATCGACGCGAGAGTCAGGACGCCCATCGCTCCGACGTTCACGCCGATGAAGATGAAGACGTGCCCGATCGGCGACCAATGGGTCGCCATGTCGACGGTGGCCAGTCCCGTGACGCAGATGGTCGACACCGCGGTGAACAGCGCATCGGGGAGCGGCGTGACCCGCCCGTCCGCCGCCATGATCGGCAGCGAGAACAGGGCGGTGAACACCAGGATGAGCGCCGAGAAGATCAGCACGGCGAACCGGGAGGGGGATGCCGTGGCGAGATCGCGCAGCGCGGAGAACACCCGACGATGCCACGCAGGGCCGCCCCGCGGGGCGCGTTCGTCGACGGCCAGGCCCGTCATCCGCGCCCCTTCCTCGTTCAGATCGTTGTCATGGTACTCCCGCGCGAGGGCGGGCTACCCTTATGCCATGGCGGACATCTTCGACGTGATCGCCGACGGCACTCGTCGGGACATCCTGCAGCTGCTGCGCGAACGAGCCGTGTCGGGGGCGGACGGCACCAGCGTCTCGCACATCGTGTCGTCGCTCGGAGTCAGCCAGCCGACGGTGTCCAAGCATCTCAAGGTGCTGCGCGAGGCATCCCTCGTCTCGGTCCGCGAACTCGGCCAGCACCGCTACTACAGCCTGTCTCCCGCGCCGCTGGACGAGGTCGACGACTGGCTGTTCCCGTTCTTCGCGACCGACGAGGATGCCGCGGCCCACGCCCCTGCGCTGCCCGACGGTGCCGCACATGCCGCCGAGGTGGTCGGTCGAGCCGCCGCATCCGCGAAACATGCCGTCGCGAGCGTGCTGGGCAAGCTGCCCGGACGCTGATCCCACCGGTCACATCCGTCACACCGGTTTACACCGGTCCCGCCGAGCCCCTACTGTTGAGGGATTCGGGGGACGGGAACTAAAAAAGGGGACACCATGTCGGGCATTTCGGACGCGCGCTTTCTGACCGTCGCGGAAGTGGCGGAGTTGATGCGCGTGTCGAAGATGACCGTGTACCGCCTCGTGCACTCCGGCGAACTCCCCGCCGTCCGCTTCGGTCGCAGCTACCGCGTGCCCGAGTCGGCGGTCACCGAGGCCCTGCAGCGGCCGATCGCCGACGTCGGCTAGACTGCCCTGAGGCATTTTTCCGTTTGTGCCGTTCCCGGACGCGAACACCGCGCGTCCAGACCCCGATCTAGTGAGGTTTCCCGTGGGTTCAGTCATCAAGAAGCGCCGCAAGCGCATGGCGAAGAAGAAGCACCGCAAGCTGCTTCGCAAGACTCGCCACCAGCGCCGCAACAAGAAGTAAGCGGCACGCAACACCAAGCGCCCCCGGTCGGTCCGCCGATCGTCGGGGCGCTTCGTGTTGCGTCCAGGGCCCGCGCCAGCGGGGAGAATGAGGGGGTGACCGCACTCACCCTCATCTCCAAGCCGGACTGCCACCTGTGCGACGTCGCTCGCGAGATCGTCGAGACCGTCGTCGCCGACCTGCCCGAGGGCGAGGTCGAGATCGAGGAGCTCTCGATCGCGGACGACGCAGCGCTGCACGCCCAGTGGTGGGAGAAGATCCCCGTCGTCCTGATCGACGGGGAGCTGCACGCGCACTGGCGTGTCTCCGCTGATCGGCTCCGCACGGCACTGACCGCGGGGGCGCGCGCATGATCCGCCACGTCGTGATCTGGAAGATGGCCGCAGACGACGCCGCGACGCGCGCGGCGCACGCGGCCGAGGTGGCGCGCCTGCTCGGCGGCCTGGACGGCGTGATCCCCGGCGTCCGCTCGCTGAGCGTCGGCACGAACGTCGCCGTCCCGGAGTCCAACGCGGACGTCTCGCTCGTCCTCGACCTCGACGACCTCGACGCGCTGCAGGCCTACCAGGAGCATCCGGCCCACCTCGAGGTGGTCGCGTACATCCGGAGCGTGACCGGCTCCCGGATGGCCGTCGACTTCGAGGTCTGACCCGGGTCAGCCGGCGCTCAGCGCCCCCGCACCGAGAGCGGGACGGGCGAGAGCGCGATCCGCACGCGTTCGCCGTACTCGAGGCGTTCATCGGCTGGATGCTGCAGCCTGACGAGCGTGCCGTCGTCGGTGCGGACCAGGGTCCGGCGGATGCTGCCCAGGAAGGTGCTCTCCTCCACGACGGCTCCGACGCCCTGTCCGACGCCGACGAGGTGGACGTGCTCCGGTCTGACGAGCGCGTCCACCGGGCCGTCCGGGGCGTCCCCCTGCACGGGGACGACCGTCCCCCACACGCTGACGCCGCCGGCCGAGACGATGCCCTGGACGGCGCTGGACAGGCCGACGAAGGCGGCGACCCGTGGCGTCGCGGGATGCCGGTAGAGGTCTTCGGGGGTGCCGACCTGCTCGATGCGGCCCGCGTCCATGACGGCGATCCGGTCGGAGACCGCCAGCGCCTCCTCCTGGTCGTGCGTGACGAAGACGGTGGTGGTCCCCAGTCGCAGCTGGATCCGGCGGATCTCGTCGCGCAGCTGCACGCGCACCTTCGCGTCCAGGGCGGAGAGCGGCTCATCCAGGAGCAGCACGCGCGGCTCCGTGACGAGCGCTCGCGCGAGCGCCACACGCTGCTGCTGGCCTCCGGAGAGCTCGTGCGGGTAGCGGTCGGCGAGGTGTCCGAGGCCGACGAGGTCCAAAGCCTCGCCCGACCGACGGCGGGCGGTTGCGGCATCCACCTTGCGTCGTCGCAGACCGAACGCGACGTTCTCGCGCACGCGGAGGTGCGGGAAGAGCGAGTACGCCTGGAAGACCATGCCGATGTCGCGCTTGTTCGTCGGGATGCGGGTGATGTCCGAGCCCCCGAAGGCGACCGAGCCGGACGTCGCCGGCTCCAGCCCGGAGATGACCCGGAGCGCGGTCGTCTTGCCGCATCCCGATGGGCCGAGCAGGGAGATGAACTCGCCGGGGGCGACATCGAGGTCGACCCCATGGAGCACACGGGTGGTGCCGTAGTCCTTCACGATGCCGCGCAGCTCGACGCGGGTGCCGTCGCCCGCGCCCGCGAGCAGGGTGTTGTCGGCCGTGCGGGGCAGGCTCCGCGCCGTCGGGGTGGAGTCGATGGTCACGGTGTGTTCCTTTCGGAGCCGGCACGTCCGGCGCGGCCGATGGCGAGGAGCAGGACGAACGCGAATGCGAGTGCGAGCAGCGTGAAGATCGCCGAGGCCCAGGCATCCTGCTTGTTGATGACGACGAGACCGGTCTGCAGCACCTGACGGTTCAGCAGCGACGCGATCGTGAATTCCCCGAGGACGACCGCGACCGAGATGAGGGATGCCGCCAGGAGCCCCTGCCGCAGATTCGGCGCGACGACGCGGAACAGGATGATCGGCCACCCCGCGCCGAGGGTCCGCGCTGCCTCGGTGAGGGTACGCAGGTCCACGGCGTCGATGGCCGCCTGGATCGACCGGTAGGCGAACGGCAGCACGAGCACGCCGTACGCGAACGCGAGCGTCCATGCGCCCGTCCCCAGGGTGCGTCCGATCTGCAGGTAGATGGGTGCGAGCCCGACCACGAGCACGATCGCGGGGATGGTGATGGGCAGCAGCGCGAGGAACTCGAACCCGCGGCGAAGGCGCGGGAACCGCAGATGCACGAGCACCATCGTCGGCGCGAACACGAGGAGCACGATCGCCACGGTGACGACGGCGAGGACCAAGGAGTTCACGAGGCCCGTCCAGACCGGGCGGTACCGTGCCGCTGCCGCCGGGTCGAAGAGCGCCGCCCAGCGGTCGAGCGTCAGCGTGCCGTCGGCGGCCGTAAGGGTGAACATGGCCGTCGCGAGGAACGGCACCGCGAAGACGATGCCGACGACGATCCCGATCACGAGACGCATGGTCCGAGAGGGAGCCAGCGACGAGGACGTCATGACTGCCACCTCGCGGCGCGTCGCTGCACGAGCGCGTAGATCGCCATGACGACGGCGACCACGGCGATCATCCCGAGGGCCAGCGCCCCGGCGAGGTTCTCCCGCCCGAGCAGCGTCTCGCTCGTGAGGGCGTTGCGGATCTGCAGCGGCACGATCTGCGAGCCCTGACTGGCGAGGGCCGCCGCCGTCGCGTACGACGAGAAGGCGTTCGCGAACAGCAGCAGGAAGCTCGCGAAGAACGAGGGGGCGAGCACGGGCATCCCGATCTGCGGCCAGAACCCGCGGACCGTTCCGCCGAGGGTGAGGTGCGCCTCGAGCCACTGCGGTTTCAGCGCGGACAGGGCCGGCATGAAGGTGATGACCATGAGCGGCACCTGGAACACGACGTACGCCGGAATGAGGCCGGGGAGAGCGTAGATCCAGGCACCCCCGGCGAAGATGTCGAGCCCGAGGACATCGTCGAGGATGCGGGTCACGACGCCCTGCGTGCCGATGGTGGCGATGAGGACGAAGGCGAGCATGACGCCGCCGAACTGGGCGAGGACCCCGGAAGCTGCGTCCACGGTCGTGCGAACGATGCCCCGCTCGGGGAGGCCGAGCATCGCGACGCACACGAGCGCGCCGAGGATCGCACCGATCGCTGCGGTCAGGAGTGAGACCCAGGTGGAGTTCCAGAACGTCTGAAGGACGACGGGGTCGCCGAGGGCCGCGATGTTGTCCCAGGTGAAGGCTCCGTCACCGTCGACGAAGCCGGTCCCGAGCGCCAGGAACGTCGGGACGACGAGGAAGAGCGCGAGGTAGCCGGCGAAGGGGACGAGGCCCAGCCAGGACCAGTCGAGCGGGCCGCGCCCGCGAGGGGCCGGAGCGTTTCGCTCCGACCCCTCGCGTGCGACGAGCGGGCTGCCGGACGTCGCGTGTCCCGCCGGTGCGGTGGTCGTCACTGCACCGCCGCGGCCCAGTTCGCGCCGAGCAGCTCGCCGGCGGCGGTGGACTGCTCCTCCGTCGGGACGACCGTCTCGGCCGGGGCCTCCGGGAGTGCCGCGGCGAGGTCGGCGTCGATCGTGCCGGCGTCCGTCATCGCCTCCATCCGGACCGGGCGCGCTCCGCCCTTCAGCCACAGGTTCTGCACCTCGTCGCTGTAGAGGAACTCCTGCCACAGACGTGCGGCGGCAGGGTTCGGCGCGTCGATGTTGATCGCCTGGTTGTAGTAGCCGGCGTAGCCGACGCCGTCGAAGACGACGGTCTTCCACGTCGGGACGTCGGCGGTGTGCGCGGCGTTCAGATAGTCCCAATCGAAGACGACCGGTGTCTCGCCGCTCGCGACCGTGGCGCTCGTCACGTCGAGCTTGAGCATGTTGCCCGCGGCGTTCAGCTCCGAGAAGAAGTCGATGCCGGGCTGGAAGTCGTCGAGCGTCCCACCCGACTGGACCGCGGCCAGGCCCACCGCGGCAAAGGCGGCACCGGCCTGGGTCGGGTCGCCGTTGATGGCGACGGCACCCCGGTAGTCATCCCCGAGCAGGTCGTCGAGCTCGGCCGGCCCGTCGAACTTCGCGGAGTCGTAGCCGACCGACATGTACCCGCCGTAGTCGCCGACGAACAGGCCCGTCGGCTCCTTGAGCTCATCGGGGATGTCGTCCCAGGTCTGCACCTGGTAGGCCGCGAACCGGTCCGTGTTCTGCAGGGCTACGGTCAACCCGAGGTCGAACACGTCGGGGGCGGTGTCAAGGCCCTCGTTCGTCTCGGCCGCGGTGATCTCCTCGGCGCTCGAGACGTCGGGCGACTGCTCGTTGATCGTGATCTCGGGGTAGCGGTCGGCGAACAGGTCGAGGATCTCGCCGTAGTTCGCCCAGTCGCGCGGAAGCGCGATCACGTTGAGGTTGCCCTCGGCTTTGGCGGCGGCCTCGAGGTCCTCGAAGCTGCCGAAGTCCTCGACGCTCGTCGCGGTCGAGGCGACGGACGCCTCGCCGGCGGCGTTCTCGGCGCCGGGGGTGGCGGCGCAGGCGGCCAGCGACAGGCCGGCGATGGTGACAAGGCCGACGGCGACGGACGCGCGGCGCGGGAACGGACGGGACATGCGATTCCTCTCGGTTGTCCTGCGCGCGCAGAACAGCGCGACGCACGGGGGGACGAGGGGAACCTACGGGCGGCGGATGACCCGGTGGCTCATGCGGAGTGAACGATCGATGACGCGTGGGCGACGGGTCGGCCGGCGCTCAGCGACCGGGTTCCGGGTCGCGCACGACGGGGATGGCGTTCGTGAACGTGCTGGCCCGCCGTTCGGCCTCGATGCTGCCGGTGAACAGGCCGTCGTGGGTGGGCGTGGGGTCCGCGCCGTGACGATCGTGCGGCGGCTGCGCCCCGGCATCCGCCATCACGACGCGCTGCACGGGGAGTGCCTGCGGCATGGTGCGCTGCACCCACGAGACCATGGCCTCGCGGACGAGGCAGCGGAGGTCGAAGAGCGTCGGCGCGTCCTTCGCCGTCACGAGGATGCGGACGCGGACGTACCCGGCGACGGCGTCGGTCACCTGCAGCACCGCGGTGCGGCCGTCCCACAGGTCGGTCCGCTCGACGACGTCGTGCAGGTGCTCGCGCATCCGCTCGGGCGAGACGTTCCAATCGAGGTCCATCTCGACCGCGCCGAGGAGCTCGGACCCGCGACGGGTCCAGTTCTCGAACGGCGTCGTCGTGAAGTAGGTGCACGGCAGCACGAGCCGGCGGTCGTCCCACAGGTCGAGCACCACGTAGCTCAGGGTGATCTCGCCCACGCGGCCCCACTCGCCGTCCGCCACGACGACGTCGTCGACGCGCAGCGCGTCGCTGAAGACGATCTGCAGACCGGCGAAGACGTTCGCGAGCACCGACTGGGCGGCAAGACCCGCCACGACCGAGGCGATGCCGGCGGACGCCAGGACGCTCGCGCCGACCGCTCGCACCGAGTCGAAGGTCAGGAGCGCCGCGCCGATGCCGATGATCACGATGAGGGCGATCGCGAGCCTGCGGACGATGAGGGTCTGGGTGCGGATGCGTCGGGCTACGCGGTTGTCGGGGACGTCGATCCGGTAGCGGCCGAGGGCGACGTCGGTCGCGACCACGACCAGCGAGGCGAGCAGCCACGCGCTCGCCGCGATGATGAGGATGGTGAGGATCTGCGCCAGGATGCTGCGCCACGTCGCATCCGGGAACGTCGTCTGCACCGCGCCCCAGAGCGCGACGACGAGCAGCAGCATCCGGAACGGGGCGCGTGACTGCCGGCTGAGGACACCCGCCCACCGGCGTCGTCGTGTGATGACGCGCAGCGTCACCGCCGCGACCCCGGCGACCACGGTCGCCGCGGCGACGCCGATCAGGGTTGCGATCCCGAATTCCATCCATCCGTCCCACATCGCGGGCTGCTCCTCTCGTCGCGGAGTCAGCCACGATACGGCGACGGCCCGGCCGAAGCCGAGCCGTTGCCGAACGGGTGGGGTGCCGTGTTAGGGCGCGAGGCGCGTCGGTCCGCGGAAGAGGTAGGTGACCTCGCGGATCGAGTCCTGGCCGAGCAGCAGCATGAGCACGCGCGCGAGGCCCATGCCGAAGCCGCCGTGGGGCGGGGCGCCGAAGCGGAAGAAGTCGAGGTAGAAGTCGAGGTGCTCGGGGTCGAGCCCCTTCTCCTTCGCCTGCTCGATGAGGACATCGACGCGGTGCTCACGCTGGGCGCCCGTCGTGATCTCGACGCCGTTGAAGAGCAGGTCGTACGACTTCGTCAGCCCGGTCTCCTCGTCGCGCATGTGGTAGAACGCGCGGATCTCGGGGTGGTAGTCGGTGATGAACACGAACTGGTGACCGTAGGTCTCCTGCACGTGGGCCGCGATCTGGCGCTCGCCTTCGGGGTCGAGGTCGCCGTCGGTGCGGGGGATCGCGTAGCCGCGGGCCGCGACGATCTCGCGGGCCTCGGCGAGCGGGATGCGCGGGAACGGGAGCTCGGGGACGACCACGTCGATGTCGAACAGGGCCTTGATCTCGTCGCCGTGCTTATCGGCGACGGCGCGGATCGCGGTCTGGAGGAGCTCCTCCTGCATGCGCGCGACGTCCTCGTGCGAGTCGATCCAGCTGATCTCGGCGTCGATCGAGGTGAACTCGGTCGCGTGGCGCGAGGTGAAGGACGGGTCGGCGCGGAAGGCGGGGGCGATCTCGAAGATCTTGCCGAAGCCTGCGACCTGGGCCATCTGCTTGAAGAACTGCGGGCTCTGGGCCAGGTACGCCGTCTTGTCCTCGAAGTAGGGCACCTCGAAGAGCTCGGCGTTGGACTCCGACGGCGACGCCATGAGCTTGGGGGAGTGGACCTCGATGTAGTCGCGCTCGACCCAGTAGCTGCGCATCGCGTGCTCGAGCGTCGTCTGGATGCGGAAGACCAGGTTGTTGCGACGCTGGCGCAGGTCGATGAAGCGCCAGTCCATGCGCTTGTCGAGACCCGAGTCGGCCGCGATCGGCGTCTCGGGCAGCGCGGCGGCCGCGATCTCGAGACCGCCGATCTTGATCTCGACGCCGCCGAGCTTGACGCGCTCGTCGTGCTTGAGCTCACCGGTCGCGGTCAGGAAGGTGCCCGTCGACAGGTTCGAGATGAGGTCCGTGAGGGCCAGGGCCGCGGCATCCTGCGCACTGCCGTCCTCAGCGGGGCGCGTCGCGGGATTGACGAGCTGCACCGCGCCGGTCTCATCGCGGAGGATGACGAACTGCACCTTCTTCTGATCACGGACGGTCTCGACCCATCCGGAGACCGAGACGGGACCGTCTTCACGGGACTGCAGCTGCTGGACGAGGGTGCGTTCACTCACGAGGGGAGAGTCTACGCGGCGGGTGGTGTCCGGCCACCCCGAGCGGAGTGTACGGCCAGTCCCCAGGCGCGGGCCTGCGGGCGCCCGTAGGCTGAGGGTTCAGGGGCCCGGCCGGGCATCCGATCACCGAGGGCGAGAGTGCACCCGATGACCGACCTTCTCCACGCCGCGTCCGGCTCCGGATCCGGCGACGGCTCCTGGCTGTCCGCCCTCGCCGACTGGGTGGTGTCGCTGATGGACCTCATCGGTCCTCCCGGTGCCGCGGTCGCCGTCGGTCTCGACAACCTCTTCCCGCCGATCCCCAGCGAGGTGGTGCTGCCGCTGGCCGGCCTCGCCGCCTCGCGCGGCGCGTTCACCCTCGCTGAGGCGATCGCGTGGACCACCTTCGGCTCCGTCTTCGGCGCCTACATCCTGTACGTCCTCGGACGCGTGCTGGGGGCCGACCGCCTCACCCGCATCGCCGAGAAGCTCCCGCTGATGAAGGGCGAGGACGTCACGAAGACCGTTGCCTGGTTCGAGCGACACGGCGCCGTGGCCGTCTTCTTCGGGCGGATGGTGCCGCTGTTCCGGAGCCTCATCTCGATCCCCGCGGGCGTCTCGAAGATGCACTGGTGGAAGTTCGGGCTGCTGACGACGGCCGGAAGCCTCATCTGGAACTCGATCTTCGTGCTCGCCGGGTTCTTCCTCGGCGAGAACTGGCACATCGTCGAGGAGTACGCCGGTGTCTTCCAGAACATCGTGATCGTCGTCGTCGTCGTGCTGGTCGTGTGGTTCGTCGTCGTCCGCGTCCGCGCGGTCGTGCGGGACGGACGCGCGAAGGCCTCCGGCGATTCGGCCTGAAGGCCGCCCCTCGCAGCCTGCGCTCAGGTCCCCCATAGGACCCCCTCACGTAGACTGAAGGGGTGCCCGCCGCCCGCCTTCATCTCGTGCGCCACGGGGAGGTCCATAACCCCGACCGCGTGCTCTACGGGCGACTTCCGGGGTTCCACCTCAGCGACGACGGTCACGGCATGGCGAGAAGTGCCGCCGAGTACCTGAAGCGGCAGGGGCGTCCCGTCCGCTCGCTCGTGGCGTCGCCGCTCGAGCGAGCCCGCGAGTCCGCCGCCCCCTTCGGCGAGATCTTCGGTCTGCAGCCGCTCATCGACGCGCGGGTCATCGAGCCGACGAACGTCTTCGAGGGGCGTCGGATGCGGCATGCCCTCCGGAACCCCCTCAACTGGTGGCACCTGCGCACCCCCGCCCTGCCGAGCTGGGGCGAGGCGTACGCCGAGGTCGTCGCCCGGATGGACGCCGCTATGAGGGACGCCTGGAATCGCACGACCTCCGGCGACGCGGTCATCGTCTCGCATCAGCTGCCGATCTGGATCACGCACCTCGCGGTCGCGGGCCTGCCGCTGCGGCACGACCCGCGGCGGCGCCGCTGCGAGCTGTCCAGCGTCACGAGCTTCGAGCTCTCGGGAGACGTCTGGCGCGAGGTCGACTACGCCGAGCCCGCCGCGACCGCCGGCGCCGTGGATGTGGGGGCCGTATGAGGCGCCGCATCCTCTCGGCCGTGGCGGTCCTCGCGCTCGCCGTCGGTCTCGCCGCCTGCTCGGGCGCGAACGACGACCTCTCGAACCAGTACCGCGAAGGCAACACACAGGGGTTCATCTCCAGCAACGGCACCGTCGAGGAGATCCCGGCGGCCGAGCGCGGCGAGGCGCTCTCCTTCAGCGGCACCGCCGTCGACGGTTCCACCGTCTCGAGCGACGAGTTCGCCGGCGACGTCCTCGTCCTGAACTTCTGGTACGCCGCGTGCGGGCCGTGCCGGGCCGAGGCGCCGTTCCTCGAGGAGGCCTACGACGACACCTCCGCGGACGGCGCGCAGTTCCTCGGCGTCAACATCTACGACGGGCCCGAGCAGGCGGCCTCGTTCGAGAAGACCTATGGCGTGCCCTACCCCTCGATCCTCGCCCGCGGAGACGTCGACCTGAAGCTGGAGTTCGCGGACTGGACCTCGCTCCAGGCCGCACCGACCACGCTCGTCGTGGACCGCGAGGGTCGGGTCGCGGCCCGTCTGTTCGGACAGCTCGAGGATGCCTCCACCCTCCGCACCCTCGTCGACGACGCGCTGGCGGAGGAGGGATGAACCCCGGCTCGATCGTCTTCGACGGAGCGCTGTGGCTCGCGATCCCGATCGCCGCACTCGCCGGTCTCGTCTCGTTCCTCTCGCCGTGCGTGCTGCCCCTCGTCCCCGGCTACCTCGGGTTCCTCGGCGGCGCGGTGACCCCGCAGGCGGAGCGACGCGGGGCCGCGTCCCGTGCCGAGGGAGCGGTCGCGACCGCCACGAAGCCCCGCGTCGCCGCACCCGGTCGCGGTCGGCTGCTCGGAGGGGTCCTGCTCTTCATCGCCGGGTTCACCGTCGTCTTCGTCTCGATGGGGCTGTTCGCAGGCACCCTGGGCCGCGTCTTCCTCGAGTACCAGGAGCTGATCACCCGCGTCCTCGGCGTGGTCGTCATCGTGCTGGGGCTCGTGTTCCTCGGGGTGTTCGGCTTCGCGCAGAAGATCTACCGCCCGCAGCTGCGGCAGAACCTCGGGCTCGTCGGTGCGCCGCTCCTCGGCCTCGCGATGGGCATCGGCTGGGCGCCCTGCATCGGCCCGACACTGGCTGCGATCCTCAGCATGGCCTACAGCCAGGCCGACCCGGGCCGCGCGGGACTCCTCGCGGTGGCGTATTCGCTCGGTCTCGGGCTGCCGTTCATCCTGCTCGCGCTCGGCGCCAACTGGGCGACCCGCTCGGTCGCCTTCGTGCGGCGCCACATCCGCGTCGTCAACATCGTGGGCGGACTGCTGCTCGTGGTGCTCGGCGTCCTCATGGTCTCGGGCGCCTGGACCGCGCTGATGTCCGCCTTCCAGGGGGTGGTGGCGGGTGTCCCGACGTTCCTCTGAGCGCGGCACGACCGCCGAGGTCGACGGCCCCCTCCGTCCGAGCGACCACCTCGACAAGACCGGCGACGAGCGTCCGGTGTTCAGCGGTGGCCAGCCCGCGCTCGGCGTCGTCGGCTGGTTGCGCTGGGGATGGCGCCAGCTCACCAGCATGCGCACGGCGCTCGTCCTGCTGCTCCTGCTCGCGATCGCCGCGATCCCGGGGTCGCTGGTGCCGCAGCGCAGCGCCGACCCGAACGGCGTCTCGCAGTGGCGGGTGACGAACCCCGACCTCTTCCCCACCTTCGACGCGCTGCAGTTGTTCGACGTCTACACGTCGGTGTGGTTCTCCGCGATCTACATCCTGCTGTTCATCTCGCTCATCGGCTGCGTCCTCCCGCGCACGAAGCACCACTGGAAGGCGCTGCGCCAGCGCCCGCCACGCACGCCCGCACGCCTGGCCCGCCTCGACGACCGCGCGCAGGCGTCGGTCGCACTCCCCGAGGGGGAGGATGCCGCGGGCTACGCCGCCCACGCCGTCGACCTCGCCGAGGCGCAGCTGCGCTCCGCCCGTTACCGCGTCGAGCGGTACGACGCGCGCGGCGTCGCGTCGGTCTCGGCGGAGCGCGGCTACCTGCGCGAGACGGGCAACCTGCTCTTCCACGGCGCGCTGGTCGGCATCCTCATCTCCGTCGGCATCGGCGGCGGCTTCACCTATACGGGGCAGACCGTCATCACCGAGGGCGACGGGTTCGTGAACTCGCTGGGGCTCGGCTACACCTCGTTCAACCCGGGTCGCTTCGTCGACACCGAGGCGCTGCCGCCGTATTCGATCGCGCTCGATGAGTTCGACGTCACCTACGCCGAGCCGGGCACGCCCGGTGCCGGGCAGGCGGGCGACTTCGCGGCGCACGTGACGACGCGGTTCCCGGGTCAGGATGCCGAGAGCCAGGTCATCCGCGTGAACCACCCCATCACCATGGCGGGCGATCGGATCTACCTCATGGGCAACGGGTACGCACCGACCATCACGGTGCGCAACGGCGCCGGCGACGTCGTCTTCAGCGAGGCGGTGCCGTTCCTGCCGCAGAGTGCCACCATGACCTCGCAGGGCGTCGTGAAGGTGCCCGACACCGGGGGCGAGCAGCTGGGAATGGTCGGGTTCTTCTATCCGACCGCCGGCGCGCTCGACAGCGGTGCGCTGACCTCCATCTACGGCGACCTCGTCAACCCGCGTCTGACCTTCTGGGTCTACGAGGGGGATCTCGGCATCGACGACGGCACCCCGCGGTCGGTGTACGCGCTGAACACGGACGATATGACGCAGATCGCCGGCAACGAGTCCGACGTCGATTCGCTCGAGCTCGTCCCGGGTCAGACCGTCGACCTGCCGGGCGGTCGCGGCACCGTCACCTTCGAGGACGAGACCCGCGCGGGCGCCCCCGAATCGGTGAAGCGGTACATCTCGCTCTCGATCCACAACGACTCGAGCGCCACCTGGGTGCTGGTGTTCGCGATCCTCGCACTGCTGGGCCTGTTCACCGCCCTGTTCGTCCCGCGCCGCCGGATGTGGGTCAAGGCGACACCCGAGGGCGACACCGTCCGCCTGGAGTACGCCGGTCTCGCCCGCGGCGAGGACCCGGCCATCGCCGTCGCCGTCGCCGACCTCGCGCGTCAGCACCGCGCAGCGCTCGGTGGGTCCGAGACCGGCACCGATGAGGCATCCGCCCCGGCCCGTGACACGCGGGCGAACGTAGACTGATACCACCCGTCCCCCGAAGGGCCCGCCATGTCGTTCGATGACATCTCCGTCCTGCTGCTGTGGACCGCGATCGCGGTCTACACGCTCGGCTTCCTCGCATTCACCGTCGACCTCGCCCGTCGCTCCGACCTCGCCCTGCAGACCCAGGACGCCAAGGCCCGCTCGCTGGTTGCGGCGGGCGGTCAGTCGATCGACGAGATCCGCGCCGAAGAGGCGGCCGCGAAGGTGGCCCTCGAAGCGGCGCCCTCGCAGCGAGGCCGCTATCTGTTCGCGCGTCTGGGCGTCATGCTGACGACCATCGCGTGGCTGTTCCACCTCGGTGCCGATGTCACCCGCGGCATCGCCGCCGGTCGGGTGCCGTGGTCCAACAACTACGAGTTCGCTCTCACCGGCACGCTCCTGGTGGTGGCGGTCTTCCTCGGCGTGCTGGTGAAGTACGACCTGCGATTCCTCGGCGCCTTCATCAACGGACTGATCGTCGTGCTTTTGGGGGGTGCGGCCCTCGCGTACTACGTCGAGGTCGTCCCGCTCTCGGACCCTCTGAAGAGCGTCTGGCTCGTCATCCACGTCTTCGTGGCGTCCCTCGCCTCGGCCTTCCTCGCGATCGCCTTCGCCCTGTCGGTGGTGCAGCTGCTGCAGACCCGTCGCGAGCGCATCGCGCTCGCCGCCGTCGGATCGGATGCCGCACCCCGCACGCGGCTGCCGTTCCTGCGCACGCTGCCGAGCGCCGAGGTGCTCGAGTCCCTCGCCTACCGCTTCGCGATCATCGGCTTCGTCCTCTGGACCTTCACCCTCATCGCCGGGGCGATCTGGGCCAACGACGCGTGGGGCCGGTACTGGGGCTTCGACACCAAGGAAGTCTGGACCTTCGTCATCTGGGTCGTCTACGCCGGCTACATCCACGCCCGCGCGACCCGCGGCTGGCGCGGCGTCCGTTCCGCCTGGCTGTCGATCGTCGGCTTCTGCGCGGTGCTGTTCAACTTCACGATCGTCAACCAGTTCTTCCAGGGCCTGCACTCCTACAGCGGCCTGAACTCTTGACGGATCTCGCGCCCACGGTCGTCACCTACCCGGACGGCGACCTGACGGGCACGGCGACCGTCGTCGACGTCGTGCCGCTCGCGGGTGGTCGGGTCGGTGTCGTGCTCGATCGGACCCCGTTCCACCCGGTCGACACCGCGTGGCCCGACCAGCCGGCCGACGCGGGCACCCTGCGCACCGCGGGCGGCGACCTCCCGGTCCTCGCCGTGCTGACCGCCGGTGTCCACGACGGCGAGCTGCACGTCGGTCCGGACCTCCCCGTCCGCACCGGTACGGACGGGTGGACCTTCGTCGTCGTGCACGTCGTCGAGGCGCCGGGTCCGGCCGCGGGCGACACCGTCGAGGCCGCCGTGGACGCGCGGCTGCGACGCGCCCTGTCGGCGGGGCACACCGGGTGCCACCTGGCATCCCTCGCCCTCGACGCAGCCCTCTCGGACGCCTGGACGAAGACGGTCGTGACGGATGCCGCGGGCCACCCCGCATTCGACGCGCTGGCGATCCAGTCCAGCCGGATCACCGAGAACGGGTCGACCGACGTCTATCGCATCGGCAAGTCGCTGCGGAAGAAGGGGTTCGATCCCGCCGCCCTCGCGGACCTCGCCGACGTCGAGGCGCGTGTGAACGACGTCCTGCGCGGATGGGCGGGCACGCCCGGGACGGTCGGCGTCCACCGGGACGATCCGACGCTGGCCGGTCGCCGCAGCTGGCGGTGCGAGCTGCCGGAGGGCGTCGTCGAGCTGCCGTGCGGCGGGACCCACCTCACCTCCCTGTCCGAGATCGCGGAGATCCGGGTGGCCCTGGCCGCAGCGGAGGTGCCCGGCGGGCACGAGCTGACGATGACGACGACGGTCCGACGCTCGGACTGATGAGACGACGAAGGCCCCGTCCGCGTGGACGGGGCCTTCGGTCTCGATCAGGCCGGCTGGGCGAGCACCGCCCGCGCCGACGTCGACCGATGGCGGGTCACGGCGAGGATGCTCGCGCCGACGGCGAGGAGGGTCCAGACGACGAGCCCGGTGGCTGCCGCGGCGCCGCCCCGGGCATCCGTCAGCGCGGCCAGCATCGCGGTGTACGACGGTGCGGTCGGCATGAGGCCTGCGACATCGAGCAGGGTCCCCGGCACGGTCGACACGATGCCGGTCGCGATCGCGAGCACCCCGACGAGTGCGGCGATCCATCGTCCGACGCCGCCGAAGAGGGCGACCAGCGCATGGTTCACCGCGGCGAAGGCGACACCCGCGAGCACGCACATCGCGGCGAACGCCGCCCACGCGCCGGCGTCGTACCCCGCGGCGAGCTGCACCACGACGGCGACGAGCACGCCCTGCAGGGCGCCGATCGCCGCGCCCGGGGCGAGGGCGCGCAGCGCCAGCGCGGCCGACGAGCGGCGCGACGCGAGTGAGGACCGCGGCACGGCCTGCAGGACGACGAACGAGGCCAGGCCGCCGAACCACAGGGCGAGCGTCGCGAGGAGCGGCACCGCTGAGGCGCCGAAGAGCGAGGTGCCCGTGCCGTCCGCGACGACGGGGTTCGCAACGATCGAAGCGAGGTCCGCGGCCTGCGCGTCGGTGTAGGTCGGGACGCCGTCGACGGCCTGACCCAGGCCATCGGCGAGCTCACCGGTGCCGTCGGCGAGCTGCCGGTTGCCGTCTGCGAGCTGTCCTGCGCCGTCGGCGAGGGCGCCGATGCCGTTCGCGAGCTCGTCGGTGCCGGATGCCGCAGTGCCCGCGCCGGCGGCGAAGGTCTGGGCCCCGGTGGCGAGCTGCCCCGCACCGTCGGCGAGTCCGTCGGCGCCGGTGGCGAGCTGGTCGGCGCCGGTCGCGAGCCGTCGGACGCCGGCGGCTGCCTGTCCCGCCCCGTCAGCGAGCCCCGACGCGCCCGTCGCGAGCTGGTCGGCGCCGCCGGCGAGCCGGTCGGCACCGTCGGCCAGCTCGTCCATGCCGCCCGCAAGCTGCTGTGCAGCCACGGCCGACTGGCCGAGCCCCGTGCTGAGGGTCGGGCCGAACTGGGCGATCGCGTCGATGTCCTTCGCGAGCTGCTCGGAATCTCCGACGACCTGCTGCAGGCCGGGCAGGGCGGCGGTCGCATCGGCGGACGCGTCCGCCAGCGTTGCGCAGAGGTCGGCGTCGACGGCCGGGTCGCACGCGGCGGAGGCGGACTGCAGCGCCTGCACGATGGTCGTCACCGCCTCGCGGTTCTGCTCCCCGTCTGCGGTCAGGGCCTTGAGTCCGGCGACGACGTCGCTCGGGATCGCGGGGATGGCGGCGGTCTGCTCGGCGGCGTCGGCGAGACCGTCCGCCAGCTGCTGCGTGCCGTCGGCGAGCGGCCTCGCCCCGTCGGCCAGGTCGTTCAGCCCGCCCGCCGTGGCGGATGCGCCCGCCGACAGCTGGTCGGCTCCGTCGGCGAGTCGGTCGATGCCGTCGGCCGCTGCTCCCGCCCCGTCTGCGAGCTGCTGCGCGCCACCGGCGAGCCCTGCTGCGCCGGTGCCGATCGCGGCGATGCCCGTCGACAGGCCCTGCGCCCCGCCGGCCAGCTCGCGCACGCCGTCGGCGAGGGAGTACCCGCCGTCGGCGGCCGTGGCGGCACCGTCGGACAGCTGCGCCGCGCCGTCGGCGGCGTCGTCCGCGCCGTCGGCCAGCTGGGTCGCGCCGTCCGCAGCGTCGCCGAGCTGCTCGCCGAGGGTGGTGAAGCCCAGCAGGACGTTCTCGAGGTAGGTCGTCGTCAACTGCTCGCCGAGGACGGATGCCGCGGTCTGGGTGACCTGCGTGGTGATGGCGTCGTCGACGATGCGCGCGTCGGGCGAGGTAGTCAGTTCGATCGTCGCGCGCTCGGGTGTGCCGCCGGGGGCGGTCGAGGTGGCCGCCGAGGAGAAGTTCTCCGGGATCGTCACGATCGCGTCGTACGTGCCGTCCTCGAGGCCGTCCTCGGCGTCCGCGGTGTTGGAGATCGTCCAGGTGAGGTTGCTGTCGAGCTCATCGGAGCCCTCGACGAGGCCGGCCGTGAGGAGGCGGCCCAGGGGAGTGGTCTGCCCGTCGATCTCGACCGGCTCGTCGTTGTTCACGATGGCGGTGTTCATCGCATCGAGGCGCTCGGTCGGGTTGTAGAGCGCGGCGACGAGGATGCCGCCGATGATCGCCGGCAGGAGGAGCACGCCGAGGAGCGTGATCCACGAGACGGGCCTGCGGGACTGGGAGCGTTCGATGGGGAGGGTCATGAGGGGATCACCTGGGTGTCGGTGGTGGTGTCGGTGGCGGCCGGGGCCGGTGCGGTGACGGATGCGGGGGAGGAAGGGGTGAGGCGGAGGACCTCGGCGCGGGGCCGGTAGGCCTCGGCCAGCAGCGCGCGGGCTGCGTCGAGGTCGCGTGCCGAGGCGACGACAGTGAGGGCCGCGCCGCGCGCGGCGACCGTGTTCGTGGCATCCCGCAGCAGGGCGGCAGCCTGATCGCGGTCGCTGCCGCTCAGCAGGTCGATCCCGGCGATCGCGACGAAGCGGGTGCGGCCGGCGAGTGCACGTCGGAGCTCGGTGAGCGGTGCCTCCGCGCCCGAGAGTTCGGCGACACCGGTGTGTGCGCGGACCCACGCCGCCCGTCCGGGCAGCAGGTGCCCGGCGACGCGGAGCAACCCGCCCGACGGGGCGATGCGCCCGGCGACCGTCAGAAGGAACGCCCGCGAGGCGTGCGGGTCGTCGGCCGTGACGAGGAGCGTCCCGCCGTCGGGGACCCGCGCGCTCGCTCCGGAGAACAGCACGACGTCGTCGCCGGCGGTCTCGGCGCGCACCTCGAGGTCGTCGGCGGCGAGGGCACCCGGCCAGTCCCGTTCGGGCCAGTCGGCGTGCGCCCGCTCGTGCTCGACTGCCTCGCCCTCGATGTCGACGTGGGGCAGCAGTCGCTCGAGCCACCGCGGCATCCACCAGGCCTTGTCGCCCAGCAGCGTCATCACGGCGGGCACGAGGGTCATGCGCACGAGGAAGGCATCGACAGCGATGCCGACGGCCAATCCGAGGGCGATGGGTTTGATCGAGCTGTCGCCTTCGGGCACGAAGGCGGCGAAGACGGCGAACATGATGACGGCCGCTGCCACGACGACGCGGGACGAGGCGGTGAAGCCGCTGCGGACGGCGGCGATCGCGGTCTCGCGGTTCGCCCGACCGCCGCGGGCCCGTGCCGCGTGGACGAAGTCCTCGCGCATGCGCGAGACGAGGAAGACCTCGTAGTCCATCGCGAGACCGAACAGCACACCCATGAGGATGATCGGCATGAAGCTGATGACCGGGCCGGTGCGGGTCACGTGCAGCAGATCGGCGAGCCATCCCCATTCGAAGACCGCGGCGACGGCGCCGAAGGCGGCGAGGATCGACAGGAGGTAGCCGAGCGTGGCCTTGAGCGGCACCCAGATGGAGCGGAAGACGACCATCAGCAGGATGAACGAGAGGCCGACGACGAAGATCCCGAAGGGCAGCAGTGCAGCGCCGAGCCGGTCGGAGATGTCGATGCCCACTGCGGTGAATCCGGTGACCTTCAGGTCGACACCGTACTCGTCGAGCCACTCGTCGTGGTGCGACCGGAGCTCGCGGACGAGGTCGGCGGTCGCCGGGTCGTCGGGCGCGGTCGTGGGGACGATCTGGATGAGTCCGGTGTCGGCGGTCTCGTTCGGCGTCGCGAGGGCGACCCGCTCGACGCCGGGGATCGCCTCGACCTCGGCCTTGAGGTCGTCCATGAGGCCGAGGGGATCGGTGGAGGTGACGATCGTCCCGGTCATGATGAGCGGGCCGTTCGAGCCGGCGCCGAAGTACTCGGCGTTCAGGTCGTAGGCCTGGCGGGCCTGACTCGACGGGGGCTGCACGCCGGCGTTGGGGAGCGCGAGGTGGAGGCTCGCCGAGGGGATCGCCATGATGCCGAGGCCGACCACGACGGCGACGGTCGTGACGATCGGATGCCGGGTGACGAGCATCACCCAGCGGTTGGGTCGCGTCGGTGCCGGCGTGGCGGCGCGCCGCTCGGGCGCCGGCTCGCCGTCGGCGTCCGCGTCCTTCGCACGCCGGCGACGCTTCGTGGAGACGCCGCGCTGCAGCATCCGGCCGCCCCAGCCCACGACGCGGCCCTTCGCGAAGCCGAGGAGGGCGGGGGTCAGGCTCACGGCGACAGCGACGGCCACCGCGACGGCGACGGCCGCGGCGATGCCCATCGTCGACAAGAAGGGGATGCCGGCGATGCTGAGTCCGACGAGCGCGATCATGACGGTGACGCCGGCGAACACGACGGCCGAGCCCGCCGTGCCCACGGCGCGCGCGGCGGACTCCTCGGGCTCCATGCCCGCGCGCACCTGGTCCTGATGCCGGGACACGATGAACAGGGCGTAGTCGATGCCGACGGCGAGGCCGAGCATGACCGCGAGCATCGGCGTCGTCGACGAGATCGTCGTCAGCGCCGTGGAGACGTAGATCAGGGCGATCGCGAGCGCCACGCCGATCAGGGCGCTGACGAGTGGGAACCAGGCGACGGCGAAGGAGCGGAACGTGACGATCAGGACGAACAGGGCGATCAGCACGCCGACCGCCTCGATGATCGACAGCGCCGGGATCGACGTGGCGAACAGGTCGCCACCGAGGGCGGACTGCGCGCCGCTCGGGAGGGCGTCGGCGAAGTCGGATGCCGCGGCCTCGACCGCCTCGACGGTCGCGTCCGACACGTCGGTGGCCTGACCGTCGAACTGCATCTGCACGAGCGCGGCGCGATCGTCGTCCGACACGAGGCCGTCGACCATCTCGTCGAACGGCGAGGTCGCCGAGGTCACGCCCTCGATGTCGCCGAGGCGGGTGACGAGGTCGTCGATCTCGCCGCGGAGGGGTGCATCCTCGACCGTCTCGCCCTCGGGCGTCACCACGATCAGCTGTGCGCTGGCGCCGCTCGCCTGGGGGAAGGTGCGGTTCAGCAGCTCGATGCCCTCCTGGGCTTCGGTGCCGGGGATCGTGAAGGAGTTGTCGGTGCCCTTCATGAAGAGGGCGACGCCGCCGCCGGCGAGGGCGAGCAGCAGGACCCAGGCGATGAGCACGCGCCACGAGTGGCGGTAGGCCCATCGGCCGAGGGTGAAGAGGATGGTGGACACGGGCGCTCCTGGTCAGAGTCGGACGGCTTCGATACAGCGCTGTATCCAATACACACGTGTATCGTAGTCCGACATCGGTGACGGAAGTCTGAGGGGTGGGTGTGAGATGGCGCGCAGTCGCGAGAACACCCGGGCGCGCCTCCTCGAGGCCGCCCACGAGGTCTTCGGCGACGTCGGGCTCGACGCGGCATCCGTTGAGATGATCTGCGAACGCGCGGGCTTCACCCGCGGAGCCTTCTACTCGAACTTCGAATCGAAGGACGAGCTGTTCCTCGCCCTCATCACGCACCTCGCCGAGGCCAAGCTCGACGAGGTGTCCGTCCGGGTCAAGCGCCTCTCCGGCGGTGACGATCCGCTGGATCTCGTCCGGCAGATCGCGGACATGTCCTTGGCGGAGCGGATGGAGCCGCAGCTGCTCAGCGAGATCCGCACGCAGGCGCTGCGCGACCCGCGCCTCGCCGAGACGTTCCTCGCGTGGCGGGCGCAGATGCACGGCCGGGTCGAGGCGATCATCCGCGAAGTGACCGAGACCCACGGGCTGCGGCTGCGGATGCCGCTGGGCGACGCCGCGCGACTGCTGCTCGATGTGTCTGAGCAGTGCACGGTGCAATCCGCACTCGAGGGCAGGTCCGAGCGTCAGGCGAACGCCGACATGCAGGCCCGGCTCGAGCAGTTGGTGCCGCTCCTGGTCGAGGCCGGCTGAGCGTCAGCCCGCCAGCACCGCGTGACAGCGTTCGAGTCGCGCGAGCCACCAGTCCCGCCGGTCGGCCGCCGCCTCATGGGCGTCGAGCATCGCGGCATCCGGGGCCACCCGGCCGACGGTCAGCGCTCCGTCGCGGGGCCGCAGCGGCTCGGCCGTCACGTCCGCCGCGAGCAGTGACGCCGTCCCCAGGCCGCAGTCGAACTCGAGGTCGGGGAGGGATGCCGCGAGCGCCACGCCCATCGACAGTCCGACGGACGTGTCGAGCGCGCTCGAGACGACGGCGGGCAGACCAGCCTCGGCGACGACCGCGAGCGCCCGGGCGACCCCGCCGAGGGGCTGGGCCTTGATGACGAGCAGGTCGGCGGCTCCGGCTCGTGCCACCGCCACGGGATCCGCCGCCTTGCGGACGCTCTCGTCGGCGGCGATCGGGATGCCCATGTAGCGGATGCGCCGACGCAGCTCGGCGAGCTCCTCGACGCTCGCGCACGGCTGCTCGACGTACTCGAGGTCGAAGGCGGCCAGGGCGTGGACCGCGTGCTCCGCCTCGTCGAGGTTCCATCCGCCGTTGGCATCGATGCGGATGCGTCCCTCCGGCCCCATCGCCTCCCGCACCGCGCGCACCCGGGCGACGTCGTCGGCGAGCACCTGCCCCGGTTCGGCGACCTTGACCTTCGCGGTCCGGCATCCGTCGAAGCGCGACAGGACGTCCGGGACGGATGCCGCCGCCACCGCCGGCACCGTCGCGTTCACCGGGATCGTGTCGCGCCGCGCCGGGGGCGCAGGCTCCCAGCCCCAGGCGATCGCGGCGGCGAGCCACGTCGCGGACTCCTCGTCGCCGTACTCGGTGAAGGGCGAGAACTCGGTCCACCCCTCGGGGCCCTCGAGCAGCATCGCCTCGCGGACGTCGATGCCGCGGAACCGGGTGTGCAGGGGCAGTGCGACCACGCGCGCCGTCGCGCGGAGGTCGGCGAGCGGAGGCAGGTGCATGCCCCCATCCTGGCCCCGCCGCGTGCGGTGACGCCCGTGGTCGTCGGGCGGGTCCGCGATGCGGGGGCGCAAGTAGACTCGCGCGGGTGAGCAGTCCCGTCGCCCTCCGGTTTCCGCTCGACGTCGAATCGGTGCCGCGTCCCGCGCGGGCACAGGCGCTGCTGGACGCGCTCGCCGAGCGGGTCGTGATCGCCGACGGTGCGATGGGCACGATGCTGCAACGGCACGAGCCGACCCTCGACGACTACGAGCAGCTCGAGGGCTGCAACGAGATCCTAAACGTCTCGCGCCCCGACATGATCGCCGCGATCCACGACGAGTACCTCGCGACCGGGATCGACGCCGTGGAGACGAACACGTTCGGCGCGAACTGGTCGAACCTCTCGGATTACGGGATCGACGACCGCATCCACGAGCTGGCGGCAGCCGGGGCCCGCATCGCGCGTGAGCGCGCCGAAGCCGCCGAGGACTCGGACGGTCGCGTGCGCTGGGTGCTCGGCTCGATGGGACCCGGCACCAAACTGCCCTCCCTGGGGCACACGACGTACGAGCACCTAAAGGAGACGTTCGCGCTGCAGGCGGAGGGGCTCATCGACGGCGGTGCGGACGCGCTCCTCGTCGAGACCTCGCAGGACCTGCTGCAAACCAAGGCCGCCGTCAACGGCTGCAAGCAGGCGATCGTGGCGCGCGGGGTGCGGCTGCCCATCTTCGTCGAGGTGACCGTCGAGACCACCGGCACGATGCTCATGGGCTCCGAGATCGGCGCGGCGCTCACCGCGCTCGAGCCGCTCGGCGTCGATGCGATCGGGCTGAACTGCGCGACCGGGCCCGCCGAGATGAGCGAGCACCTGCGCCACCTCTCGAAGCATTCGACCGTGACGGTCGCGTGCATGCCGAACGCCGGGCTCCCCGTGCTGACCGCCGACGGCGCGCACTACCCGCTCACGCCCGACGAGCTCGCGACCGCGCACGAGCAGTTCGTGCGCGAATTCGGGCTGGGTCTCGTGGGCGGATGCTGCGGCACGACGCCAGAGCACTTGGCCGCCGTCGTCGAGCGGCTGCGACCGCTGCGCGCACCGGCATCCCGCGCCCCTGAGATCGAGCCGGGCATCGCGTCGCTGTACCAGCACGTGCCGTTCGATCAGGACACCGCCTACCTCGCGATCGGCGAGCGGACCAACGCGAACGGTTCGAAGGCGTTCCGCGAGGCGATGCTCGAGGGCCGATGGGACGACTGCGTCGAAATCGCGCGGAACCAGATCCGCGTCGGCGCGCACCTGCTCGACGTGTGCGTCGACTACGTCGGGCGTGACGGCGTCGCGGACGTCCGCGAGGTCGTCTCGCGGTTCGCGTCGGCATCCACCCTGCCGCTCGTCATCGACTCCACCGAGCCGGCCGTGCTGCAGGCGGGGCTCGAGCTGATCGGCGGCCGGCCGGTCGTGAACTCGGTCAACTACGAGGACGGCGACGGACCGACGAGCCGGTTCGGGCGCATCATGCCGCTCGTCAAGGAGCACGGCAGCGCCGTCATCGCGCTGACCATCGACGAGCAGGGGCAGGCGCGCACGGCCGACGACAAGCTGCGCATCGCATCGCGACTCGTCGACGAGCTCGTGGACGAGTGGGGGATGCGGGTCTCGGACATCGTCGTCGACTGCCTCACGTTCCCCATCGCGACAGGTCAGGAGGAGACCCGGCGCGACGCGATCGAGACCATCGAAGCGATTCGAGGGCTGGTCGCGAAGTACCCCGGCATCAACACGACGCTCGGGGTCTCGAACGTGTCGTTCGGGCTGAACCCCGCGGCGAGGTCGGTGCTCAATTCGGTCTTCCTCCACGAGGCGACCCAGGCGGGGCTCACCTCGGCGATCGTCGACGCCGCGAAGATCGTCCCGCTGGCCTCGATCCCCGACGAGCAGCGGAAGGTCGCGCTGGACCTCGTGTGGGACCGTCGCGAGCGGGATGCCGACGGTGCCGTCACCTACGATCCGCTCGCCGTCATGCTCGACCTCTTCGCGGGCGTCGACACCGCGGCGCTGCGCGATCAGCGAGCCGCCGAGCTCGCCGCGCTGCCGGTGGGCGAGCGGCTCGAGCGGCGCATCATCGACGGCGAGCTGAAGGGGCTCGAAGCCGACCTCGACCTCGCCCGCGCGGATGGTGTCGCCCCGCTCGACATCATCAACGACCACCTGCTCGAAGGCATGAAGGTCGTCGGCGAGCGATTCGGTGCCGGGCAGATGCAGCTGCCCTTCGTCCTGCAGTCCGCCGAGGTCATGAAGACGGCGGTCGCCCTGCTCGAGCCGCACATGAAGCGCACCGGCGCGGCGGGCAAGGGGACGATCGTGCTCGCGACCGTCCGCGGCGACGTCCACGACATCGGCAAGAACCTCGTCGACATCATCCTCACCAACAACGGCTACACGGTCGTGAACCTTGGGATCAAGCAACCCATCGCCGACATCATCGCCGCGGCGGAGCAGCACGACGCCGACGTCATCGGCATGAGCGGACTCCTCGTCAAGTCGACGGTCGTGATGAAGGAGAACCTCGAGGAGCTCGCCTCCCGCGGGCTCGCCGGCCGATGGCCCGTCCTCCTCGGCGGGGCCGCGCTCACCCGCGCCTACGTCGAGGACGACCTCGCCGGCATCTTCCCGGGCGAGGTGCGCTACGCGAAGGACGCGTTCGAAGGGCTCGCGCTCATGGAGCCGCTCGTGAAGATCGCGCGAGGGGCGGATGCCGCATCCGTCGGCCTCCCGGCGCTGAAGAAGCGGATCCACGCCGCCGGGTCGAGGCTCACGCTGACCGAGCCCGAGGCCATGCCCGGGCGGTCGGACGTGGCATCCGACAATCCCGTGCCCGCCCCGCCGTTCTGGGGCACCCGCATCGTGCGAGGCATCGCGCTCGCCGACTACGCCGCGTTCCTCGACGAGCGGGCGACCTTCATGGGGCAGTGGGGGCTCAAGCCCGGCCGCGGGGCGGACGGACTGACGTACGAGCAGCTCGTCGAGACGGAAGGCCGGCCCCGGCTGCGGTACTGGCTCGATCGGATCCTCGGCGAGGGGATGCTCGACGCCTCGGTCGCCTACGGCTACTTCCCGGTCGTGAGCGAGGGGGACGACGTCCTGGTGCTGCATCACGGGGCGGATGCCGAGGGTCGCCTGGGCGTGCCGGGGCTGCTCTCGCCCGATGGCGGGTCGGGCGGCGACGTGGGCGCCGAACGCCTGCGGTTCGCGTTCCCGCGGCAGCGCCGCGACCGGCACCTCTGCCTCGCGGACTTCGTGCGATCGCGGGAGTCCGGCCAGGTCGACGTGCTGCCGGTGCAGCTCGTGACCGCCGGCGCGCGGATCGACCAGGTCACCGCGAAGCTGTTCGCGGAGGACCGCTACCGCGACTACTACGAGCTCAACGGGCTCGTCATGCAGCTCACCGAAGCGCTCGCGGAGTTCTGGCACTCCCGGATCCGAGCCGAACTCGGCTTCGCCGGCGAGGACCCGGCCGACACGGCGGGGCTCTTCAAGCTGGAGTACCGCGGCGCCCGATTCTCGCTGGGCTACCCCGCGTGCCCCGACATGGAAGACCGGCGGAAGGTCGTCGAACTCCTCCGGCCCGAGCGGATGGGGGTCGAGCTGAGCGAGGAGCTGCAGCTGCACCCCGAGCAGTCGACGGATGCCTTCGTCTTCCACCACCCCGAAGCGAAGTACTTCTCCGTCTGAGCCGCGGGCACCGTCAGAGCCGCCTGAACCGTCAGAGACGGGTGTACCGCGCGCGGAAGAAGGCGTAGACCCCATAGGCGATCCAGCCCGCGCCGATCACGATGACGATCACGACACCGGCCGGCAGGTCGAGGAACGACTTCAGCGCGCCGTCGAGGCCGCTCGACTTCTCGGGATCGTTGGTGACCGCGCCAACGAGGAACAGCACCCCGACGCCGGCGAGTGCGATGCCTCGGGCGACGTAGCCCACGGTGCCGAGCACCCGGACGGCGGTTCCTGCGGTGCCTGCGGGCATCCGGAGGTCCTCCTCGAAGCGGCGGGTCACGCCTTTGAACACGAGATAGCCGGCGATGCCGACGAGCACCAGGCCGATCGCGACCACGAGGACGACGCCACCCGGGGTGGCGAGCAGGTCGGCGGTGAGCGACCTCGTCGAGCCCGATGAACTGGCGGAACCTCCGGCGGCGACGGTTCCCGCGGTCGCGGCGATGGCCAGGTACACGACGCCCTTCGCGCCGTTCTTCACGACGTGCTTCGCGCGATCCTTGCCCGACCCGCTCGATCGGTCGAGGAACGCGCTGAGGAGGTGCCAGAGCCCGAGGGCGGCGAGCCCTGCGGTCGCGGCCCAGAGCAGGAAGACGCCGCCCGGCGCCGCAGCGAGCTGCGCGAGCGCACCCGACTGGTCGGCGCTCTCGCCGCCGCCCCCGCCCATGGCGAGCGAGACGGCGATGACGCCGATGAGGATGTGGACCAGGCCGCTGGCGGCGAAGCCGGCTCGAGCGAGGGTCTGCACCGCCCGGCTGTTCTTCGCCCCGTGTGCTGCGTTCCTCGCCGTTGCGCTCATCGCGCCAGCCTACTGAGGCGGATGCGTCACCGTCGGGGGCTTGCAACGTTGTACAGTGACGCGGGGAGGGGTCATGTCGCCGACACTGCACGACGTCGCACGGGTCGCCGGCGTCTCGATCAAGACGGTCTCGAACGTCATCAACGACCACCCCCACGTCCGACCCGCGACGCGCGAGAAGGTCGAGCGCGCCATCGCCGACCTCGGCTACACCCCGAACCTCACTGCGCGGAACCTCCGCAGCGGGCGCGCCGGGGCGATCGCGCTCGCCGTGCCCGATCTTGCGCTCAGCTACTTCGCCGAACTCGCGGGACTGGTCATCGCCGAGGCCGAGCGTCGCGGCGTCGTCGTCCTCGTGGAGCAGACGGGCGGCGACCGGGACCGCGAGCTGGACCTGCTGCGAAGCCCCCGTCGCGGTCTCACCGACGGCTTGATCTTCAGCCCGCTCGGCATGGGGCAGGAGGATGCCGAGCGCCTCCGCGTGCCCTACCCGATGGTGCTCCTGGGCGAGCGGGTCTTCGACGGGCCGGTCGACCACGTCACGATGCGCAACGTCGAGGCGGCGCGATCCGCCACCGAGCACCTCATCGCGGCGGGCCGGCGACGGGTCGCGGTGATCGGCGCCCACGACGGCGAGGTCATCGGCTCGGCGGGGCTGCGCCTGCGCGGCTACCGCGAGGCGCTGGAGGCGGCGGGCATCCCCTTCGATCCGGCGCTCGTCGGCTCGACGACGATGTGGCACCGCGCGAACGGCGCGCGGACGATGCACGACGTGCTGGATCGGGGTGTCGACTTCGACGCGGTCCTCGGGCTCAACGACACCCTCGCCCTCGGGGCGATGCGCGTCCTGCAGGAGAGCGGGCGCCGGGTTCCCGAGGACGTCGCGGTGGTCGGCTTCGACGACCTGGATGAGGCGCAGTACTCGATCCCGTCGCTCACGACCGTCGATCCGGGCCAGGAGTGGATCGCCCGCACCGCCGTCGAGACGCTGCTCGCGCGGGTCGCCGCACCGGGGGAGCCGCACGAGCCCGCGCTGCTGCTGGCCGATTTCCGGCTCGCCGTCCGCGAGTCGGCGCCCCTGGCGTAACGCCCCTTGACACGTCTCGGACGAGCGGTCATCATCGCTTTACAACGTTTACTTCTAACGTTGTAAAGCGAGTGCCACATCGCGCCCCGTGCAACGACGCACCCGCATCCGTCTCCGTTCGACACCGGTGTCCACACCGCGAGAGGAAGCTCACAGCCCATGAAGTCCAAGGTCATCGCCGGCGCAGGCGTCGCCGTCGTCACCGCTGCCGCACTCACCGGCTGCGCCGGTGCCGGTGCCGCCGAAGAATCGTGCACGAACGAGATCGTCAACCCCGACGCCACCCAGGTGTCGGTGTGGGCCTGGTACCCGGCGTTCGAGGATGTGGTCGACCTCTTCAACGAGAACCACGACGACGTCCAGATCTGCTGGACGAACGCGGGTCAGGGCAACGACGAGTACACGAAGTTCTCGACCGCCATCGAGTCCGGCAGCGGCGCCCCCGACGTCATCATGCTCGAGGCCGAGGTGCTCTCGAGCTTCGCGATCCGCGACTCCCTCGTCGACCTGTCCGAGTACGGTGCGGCCGACGTGCAGGGCGACTACACCGAGGGGGCCTGGAAGGACGTCTCCAGCGGCGACGCCGTCTACGCCATCCCCGTCGACGGCGGCCCGATGGGGATGCTGTACCGGCAGGACATCCTCGACCAGTACGGCATCGAGGCGCCCACGACGTGGGATGAATTCGCCGCCGCCGCGCAGAAGCTCAAGGACGAGGGTGCGCCGGGCGTCCTCGCGAACTTCCCGCCCAACGGTCGCGCGTTCACGCAGGCGCTCTTCGCGCAGGCGGGCTCAGTCCCGTTCACTTACGACAGCGCGTCCCCGCAGGAGATCGGCATCGACGTCGCCGACCAGGGGTCGAAGGACGTCCTCGCGTTCTGGCAGGACCTCGCCGACAAGGGGCTCGTCGCCGTCGACGAGGCCTTCACGGCCGACTACAACACCAAGCTCGTCGACGGCTCGTACGCGATCTACGTCGCGGCGGCGTGGGGCCCCGGCTACCTGCAGGGCCTCGAGGGCTCCGACGAGGGCGCCGATTGGCGTGCCGCTCCCGTCCCGCAGTGGGACGTCGACAATCCCGTGCAGATCAACTGGGGCGGGTCGACGTTCGCGGTGACGTCGCAGGCCGACGACAAGGAGGCCGCCGCGATCGTGGCGAAGGAGATCTTCGGGACCGATGAGGCGTGGAAGATCGGCATCGAGCAGGCCGCCCTGTTCCCGCTGTGGAAGCCGGTCCTCGAGTCGGACTACTTCCGCGACCTCGAGTACCCGTTCTTCGGTGGGCAGCAGATCAACAAGGACGTGTTCCTGCCGGCGGCATCCGGATACTCGGGCTTCACATTCAGCCCGTTCCAGAACTACGCGTACGACCAGCTGCAGCAGGAGGTGACCGCGGTCGTCGTCGACAAGGAGAAGGATGCCGCGGCCGCCCTCGACGACCTGCAGTCGACGCTCGAGTCGTACGCGACCGAGCAGGGCTTCGAGCTCACCGACTGACGCGCGGCGGGGGCCGGTGCACCCGGCCCCCGCCCCTCCCCGGAAGCGACACCATGACCACTCAGGTACTCGAGCGGCCCGCGCCGCCGCGCCGCCGCAGCGGCATCCAACGCCGGCAGCAGGTCGGCTGGCTCTTCATCGCCCCCTTCCTCATCGTCTTCGCGGCGTTCCTCGTCTTCCCCCTCATCTACGCGTTCGGGATGAGCCTGTTCAGCTCGACGCTGGCGACGGGCACGAAGTTCGTCGGGGCCGACAATTACGTGAAGGCATTCACCGACCCGCTGTTCCTCGGCGGCCTCGGCCGCGTCGTGCTGTTCGCCGTCGTGATGATCCCCGCCCAGCTCATCGTCGCGATCGTCGCGGCGCTGGTCCTGGACTCCCTCGCGACGTGGCTGTCGAAGCTGTCGCGGTTGCTGATCTTCGCGCCCTACGCGATCCCGGTGGTCATCGGCGCGCTGATGTGGAGCTTCCTCTACAGCCCCCGCTTCGGCCCGGCCACCACGGTCTTCGGCCTCTTCGGACTGGATGCCCCGAGCTTCCTCGCGAGCGACTCGATCTTCTTCAGCCTGGTCAACGTCGTGACGTGGCAGTGGGCCGGGTACTACATGATCGTCGTCTACGCGGCCCTCCGGGCGATCGACCCGGCCGTGTACGAGGCAGCCCGCATCGACGGGGCGAACGGCTTCCAGATCGCCACGCGCATCAAGGTGCCCATGATCTCGTCGTCGATGGTGATGGTCATCACCTTCGCCCTCATCGGCACGCTGCAGTTCTTCACCGAGCCGACCGTCCTTCGCTCGATCGCGTCCGGCGCGCTGCCGGCCGACTACACGCCGAACATGTACGCCTACGCGCTGGCCTTCAGCTACAGCCAGTTCAACTACGCGTCGACGATCGCCTTCTCGCTCGGCGTGCTCGTGTTCATCGGCTCGTTCGGCTTCCTCTTCCTCACCCGCAAGCAGAACGGACTGAAGTGATGTCCGCCCTCCCCACCACGGCGTCGGTCTCGGACGAGGCCCACACGACGGTCACCGGCATCCCGTCACGCAAGAACCGCTCGGCGGGCCGGCCCCGCGGGCAGCGACGCATCGGCTCGCACGTGCTGCTGATCATCCTCGCGATCTACTTCGTCATCCCGATCTGGTGGCTGTTCGTCGCCGCCACGAAGGACACCGGGGGACTCTTCTCCAGCCCGGCGTTCTGGTTCGACGAGCCCGGCGACTTCTTCACCAACGTCCAGGGGCTGTTCACCCACCAGGGCGGGATCTACTGGCGATGGCTCGGCAACTCGTTCCTGTACGCGTTCGTGTCGGGCCTCGGCGCGACGGTGGTCGCGGTGCTCGCGGGGTACGGGTTCGCCAAGTACCGCTTCCGCGGTCGCGGATTCGTCTTCGGCATGATCCTCGGTTCGGTGATGGTGCCGCTGACCGCGCTCGTCATCCCGACGTTCATGCTGCTGAGCCAGTACGGGCTCATCAACACCCCGTGGGCGGTCATCCTGCCCTCGCTGCTGAACCCGTTCGGCGTGTACCTCATGCGGGTCTACACGCAGGATGCGGTGTCGGACGAGCTGCTCGAAGCCGCGCGCATCGACGGCGCGGGGGAGTGGCGGACCTTCCGCACGATCGTCGTGCCCCTGCTGCGACCCGCGATCGTCACCGTCCTCCTGCTGTCGGTCGTCGGCACATGGAACAACTTCTTCCTGCCGCTGGCCGTCCTCACCGACCCCCAGCTGCTGCCCGTGACCGTTGGCCTGAACCGGTGGCTCGCGCTGTCGAACGCCGGCGCCGGCGGTGAACAGGTCTGGAACCTCATCACCTCGGGCGCGTTCATCTCCGTCGTCCCGCTGCTGCTGTCCTTCCTGCTGCTGCAGCGGTACTGGCAGGGCGGGCTCGCCCTCGGCTCCGTCAAGTGACCTCCGTACCCCTCTCGCCGTCCCTCGAACCAGAAAGCGTCTCTATGCCCTCCGCACGTCTCACCGTCGACCCCGCCTTCGCGATCGGCGCCGTCCGTCGAAAGCTCTTCGGAGGCTTCGTCGAGCACCTCGGCCGTCACGTCTACGACGGCATCTACGAGCCCGGGCACGAGAGCGCGGATGCCGAGGGCTTCCGCACGGACGTGATCGATCTCGTCAAGGAGCTCGGTGTCGACACGATCCGCTACCCGGGTGGCAACTTCGTGTCGGGATTCCGGTGGGAGGACTCGGTCGGCCCCGTCGAGGAGCGTCCGCGTCGCCTGGATCTGGCATGGCACTCCACCGAGACGAATGAAGTCGGGTTGCACGAGTTCTCGTCGTGGCTCGAGAAGGTCGGGAGCGACCTCATGATGGCCGTCAATCTCGGCACGCGCGGGACGCTCGAGGCGATCGACCTGCTCGAATACTCGAACATCCGCTCCGGCACCGAGCTGAGTGATCGACGCGTCGCCAACGGGCGGGCCGAACCGTTCGATGTGCGGATGTGGTGTCTCGGCAACGAGATGGACGGCCCGTGGCAGCTCGGGCACCGGTCCGCGGACGACTACGGCAAGATCGCGTCGCAGGCGGCGAAGGGGATGCGGCAGCTCGACCCGTCGATCGAACTCGTCGTGTGCGGCTCGTCGAGCGCCCACATGCCGACCTTCGGCGAATGGGAGCGCGTCGTCCTCGGCCACACTTACGACGACGTCGACCTCATCTCGTGCCACGCGTACTACGAGGAGAAGAACGGGGATGTCGACAGCTTCCTCGCCTCGGCGGTCGACATGGACGGGTTCATCGAGACGGTCGTCGCGACGGCCGATCACGTCGGAGCCGTCCGAGGCTCGAAGAAGAAGATCGACATCTCGTTCGACGAGTGGAACGTCTGGTACATCGACCGGTTCCACGGCGTCGACAAGATCGAGGGGATCGACAACTGGCCCGTCGCGCCCCGCCTGCTCGAGGACGTCTACTCCGTGCTGGATGCGGTGGTCTTCGGCAACCTCATGATCTCGCTCCTCAAGCACGCCGACCGCGTCGCGAGCGCGTCGCTCGCGCAGCTGGTGAACGTGATCGCGCCGATCATGACCGAGCCGGGCGGACCGGCGTGGCGTCAGACCACGTTCTTCCCGTTCTCGATCACGTCGCGCCTGGCGCAGGGCGTCGCGCTGCAGGTCAAGCTCGATGCGCCGACGCACGAGACGGCCGTCTACGGCGAGGTGCCGCTGGTCGACGCCGTCGCGACGCACGACGCGGAGGCGGGCCGGAGTGCGCTGTTCCTCGTGAACCGCAGCCGCACCGAGGCGATCGAGGTCTCCGTCGACGTGTCGGCGCTGGGAGAGGTCTCGGTGCTCGAGACCCACACGCTGGCGGATGACGACATCACCGCGAAGAACACCCTTGAGGACCGCGAACGCGTCGCGCCGCAGCCGAACGACACCGCGACGGTGTCGCACGGTACGCTGACGGTCACGCTGCCGCCGGTCTCGTGGAGCGCGGTCTCGCTCGGCTGACGAGCTCGTCTGCACGGCCCGCCGGTCTCGCACCGGCGGGCCGTTGCCGTCGCTGGCGAGGCGATGTCCCAGGGTGGGACACTCTGGGACAGGGGGTGCGGTGTGCTGCGGACGGTGACGATCGTGGTCGGGCTGGCGGTGCTGAGTGCGGGGCTCGCCGGGTGCGGCGCCGACGGCATCCCATTCGTGGAGGCGCAGGCGTGTGCGTCCTGGGTCTCGTTCGACACGGACGACGAGCGGGCTGCGAGTGCCGAGGCCGTCGTCGTCACGAGGGCTGTCGAGCCCGACGGTACGGAGAGGATCCTCGGTTACGACGCGAACGCGTATGTCGTCACGGTGGATGTCGCGGAGAAGGGCGACCTCCGCGCGGGCGACACGATCCGCGTCGGCTCGACCGCGGACAACTGCTCCGATCGCCCCTACGGTGATGGCGACCCAATGCTCGGCGACGGGCCGGTCCGCCTCTTCCTCTCCGAAGACGAGGGCCAGTGGAGCACGCTCACGCCCTTCGACGGCGTGCGGCCGGCGCCGTGAGGCCGGACCCGCAATTCGCTCATACGTTCTAACTCAATCCCGACACAGTGTCGTATCTGTGTTCTACGATCTGATGTCATGAGCACCGCGGCATCCGAGCACGATCTGACCCTCTGGTTCGACGACGGTGTGCCGGCGCGGATGTTCTTCGGTCGGCGGCGCTGGGAGGTCACCGACATGCCGACGCCGCTGCCGAGTCCCGTTCGGGCGCGCGTCGAGGCCTGGCGCTTCCAGGCGACGGACCCGTCGGGTCAGTCGTTCGTCTTCGACGTCTACCGCGAGGGCGGCCACTGGCACGTGCACCGCGCCTACTCCTGAGCTCACCGGAGGTAGGCGTCCACGAGGAGTGCGCCGCGGATGCCGCGGAGTGCCTCGATCAGCATCGGCACCGTTCGACGCCCCGCACTCGTGAGCACGACATCGTGCTCGCCGAGCGACTGCAGTCCGCCGGTGCGCACGCGCACCACCTCCCACCCGGCGGCCCGCAGGAGCGCGTCCTTCCTCCGGTCCGAGGTCTCGCGGCTGCCGACGTGCTCCAGGCCGTGACGACCGGGTGTGTCGTACTCGATCGCGACGCGGAGTTCCGGGAGCAGGATGTCGGGCCACACCTCCCGATGCCGGTGGAACGGGCGCCCGGTGCGGACGGCGTTGAGCCCGGGTGTGAACAGCAGGGCGTCGGTCAGGCGTGCGCGGAGTGCGGCCTCGGCCGCCGACGCCGGCTTCGGGGCGCACGCGCTCGCGAAGGGCTCGCCGACGGGCAGGTCGGGAGTCCTGTCGCAGAGGTCGACGACGCGGCGTGCGGCGGGCTTGGAACGGGGTGCCGGAGCCACCGGCATCCGTACCGCTCTCGCGTCGGCGACGGCGGACAGCACCGTCGCGGCGTCCGCTCGCCCGGTCACCCGCACCGGTCGGGGAGCCGCGAGGGCGCTGCACTCCGGGCACCACGCCGACCGTCGGCGCACTCTGCCGGGCCGCTCCCGCTGCTCGCTGGGGGTGGCGGCGAACCGATGGCCGGCGCTGCACTCCCAGCACAACAGGACATCGGCGGCCGGGGGGATCTGCGACAGCGTCACGCCCTCGTTGAGATCCGGGTGGTACTGACGGATCAGCTCGGGATAGGCCGCCCACGCCGAGCGATACGCCCCTACCTCGTACGGCACCTCGCGCCCGCGGGAGAACTGCCGCCTCGCCCACCACAGCCGCACCGGTTCCGCCACGGGCCGACGGTATGCGCGACCTCCGACAGTGCGCTGGCGAGGGATGCACGGCCCCGCCATACTGCGAGGATGCGCTTCGCCCGTCTCGCCGTGGTCCTCGTCGCCACGTCGTTGCTGACGGGCTGCGTGTCGACCGCTGAACTCGAGACGCCGGTCGAGACGCCCAGCGAGTCACCCGCAGTGGAGCCCGGATTCGACGCCGATCTCGAGTTGTGCGCGGAACGGATCGAGGACTTCGACATCCCGCTGTGGGAGGCGCTCGAGGTGCTTCCCGACATCGATGAGAGCCCCGAATCGACTGCCGTCGCGAAAGCGTTCGAGCGGGCGGGCGGGGCCTGTGCACCCGCGGCGACGCAGCCGCGGTACGAGTCCGAGCCCTGCGAGCCGGCGCTCGCCGCGCCCGACGACCTGATGCGTGTGGCGCCCGACCAGATGGACTACATGTTCCACGCCGGAGCGGTCCGGCAGATCTCGGGTGCGGAGCGGGCGCGCACCGCCGAGGACGGCGACTTCCTCTTCGCGGTGGCGGCATGGCGGTTCCGCACCTCGCGCGAGGCGTCGGTCGCGCCGATCCTGGGCGCGGTGGCCGCGTGCCCGGGTGCGGTGCGCGGCGACGACGGGGCGGTCACGGTCAGCGAGGGGGCTGAGCCGCACGTCCGGGTCGTGGTCGACGGCACCGACCTCGTCTATCTGCGGAGCGTCCGCCTGATCGCTCCTGACGGCACCGCGCCTGCGGTCCGCACCACCGAAAGCGGTCTGCTGCCCGCAGCATCCTTCGACGCGATCGACGCGTGGTGGCGGGCAGAGGCGCCGTCGCTGCTCGACGCGCAGCCGTCGGAACCGTGATCGCTCAGGCGACCTGCTGTCCGCACATCCCGCAAACGCCGGTCGCCGAGACCTCGACGAAGCAGTCCGGGCACATCGCGCGGACGACGTCGAGCGACGGCGCGGCGCGCTTCGGGGCGACGGTCCGCTCCGGCTTCGGCGCACGCGAGGCAGCGCCGCGCGGCTTGCTCGGCGCAGCGACGGAGGGAGGGGGCGGGGGAGCGGTCTTCGGCTTGTGCTCGACGCAGTAGTAACGCACGAAGCCCGCGTGGTTGTTCGGATGCCGGTGCTTCACGACCCACAGCTCGCTGCGGTCTCGCGGCTCGGCCGCGGCGGGGCATCCCACGCATCGCGTCGGCTCGCCCGGCACGGCCTCGGACGCCAGGAGCGGCACTTCGAAGGGGAGGGCATCCCGCCAATCGGATGATCTCGTGATCTTCATGCGGGGTCCTTCCGCGGCACCCGTCGGGGGAAAAGGGCCGCTCTACAAGCTTCGCACGATCGCGGGCCGTCCGGGGGCGGTGGGAGCGCGCACCGGACGCATCGCCACCGGTTTCGCGCGCCGCAGGGCGGCGAGGACCGCGCGCCCGACGAGCAGCACCCCGATGACCGTCGTGACCGCGCGCACGGTGTCCCAGCCCGCGGTCGAGGTGACGAGCGAATACAGCGCGAAGCTCGCGAGGTTCTCGCCGATCGGCGCACCGGCCTCATACGAGATCGAGGTGCCGGCGCCCACGGCGAACGGCCAGAACCAGAGGTTCATGACGAGCCCGAAGAGGTACGACGCGACGACCCCGTACACCGCGAGCATCGCCACCTCGGCGCGGCCCCGGACCCGCTTCGGCAGCAGACCGGCGCCCGCGGCGACCCACCCGCACGCGAACATCTGGAACGGCAGCCACGGGCCGACGCCGCCGAACACCAGGGAGCTGAGGGCGAGGGATGCGGCGCCCAGCAGCATCCCGAATCGCGCGCCGTACGCGCGCCCGGCGAGGATCAGCAGGACGAAGAGCGCCTCGACGCCGCCCACGCCGGTGCCCACGATGCGGATGGCCGCGCCGATGGCCGCGAGCGTCGCCAGCAGCGCGAGGGTCTGCGCCGAGCGGATCGACGCGTCGAGGGCGACGAAGACGAGGAGCACGGCGATCGGTGCGAGCGCGAGCGCGATGACGGGGACGGCGTCCTGCGCCTGCGACGGCACAGCAGGTGCGGCGAGCGGCCAGGCGAACGCGGCGACGGCGGCGAGGGTCGCGACGACCAGCGCCGCGGCGCGCCAGCGCGGGGTGCGAGCGCCGTCACGGATTCGGAGATCGACGTCGGAATCGGATGCCGGTGCGGCATCGACTCCGAATCCGGCGACTTGATCCGAATCCGGTGCTGCGAGACCGGGCTCGGCACCCACCTCGCGCGGGGGATGCGGCTGCGTCAGGCCCGCCGTGACGACACCGCCGCGCATCGCGAGCACCCGATCGGCGATCGCGGACACGAGCTCGCCGTCGTGCGTCGCGAACAGCACCGCGACGCCCGTCTCCGCCTGCGCGATGAGCGCCTGTGCGACGAGCGCCCGGGCCGCGGGGTCGAGCCCGCGGGTCGGCTCGTCGACGAGAACGACGGCGGGGCGTCCCGCGGTCTGCAGCGCGATCGCGAGGCATCGCCGCTGCCCGGTGGACAGGTCGCGCGGATGCCTCGCCATCGCCGCATCGTCGGCGGCGAGGCCGACGAGCGCCGCGAAGCGGGCGGCGGTGTCGCCCGCGGCGACGCCGGCCCGCCGGTCGGCGCGCCGGCACTCCCGGGCGACCGAGTCGCGGACGAACAGGTCGTCCGACGCGTCCGGGACGAGCGCGACACGGCCGGGCGCAGACACTCGCTGACCCCCGAGCGCGAGCGCCTCGAGCAGGCTGGACTTGCCGGCGCCGTTCGCTCCCATGAGGGCGACGATCTCGCCACCCGCGACCTCGACGTCGGCGGCGGAGACGGCAGTGATGTCGCCGTGCCGCACCGTGATCCCGCGGGCGCGCAGCGCCGTCGCACCGGATGCCGCGGCGCGTCGCAGTGGCAGCGGCGCCACGTGCGGGTCGCCCACCGCGACGATGCGGTCGGCCCGCGGCGCGAGTTCGGCCGCCCGGTGCTCCGAGACGACGACGCAGACGCCCGCCTCGTGCGCGAGGCGGTCGAGCAGATCGACGATGCGGTGGCGCGCGCCCGCATCGAGGTCGGCGAGCGGTTCGTCGACCAGCAGCAGGATGGGATGGTCGACCACGGCCGCGGCGATCGCGACGAGGGTCGCCTCGCCGGCCGAGAGGCCGCGCAGGGGGCGGTCGAGCAGGGCGGTGACACCCGTCCGCTCCGCCACCTCGCGCACGCGGGCGTCGACCAGCACGGGTGCCACGCCCCGGAGCTCGAGCGTCAGGCCGATCTCGTCGCGCACGCGTTCGGTCGCGAAGCCGGCCCGCGGATCCTGCAGCACGACGCCGATCGTCCGCGCCGTGTCGCGCGGAGCGGCATCCGCGCGCCGCAGGCCGACGACGCGCACCTCGCCGGCGAGCCACCCGCTGTCGAGCGTGCCGTGGAGTCCTGCGAGGGCGCGCAGCAGCGTCGTCTTGCCCGACCCGGTCGGTCCGACCAGCAGCGTCAGCGACCCGTGCGGCAGGACGAGGTCATCCACCCGCGCGACGGTGCGCGAGGCGAAGCCGAACGCGGCGCCGCGCAGCTCGACCGGACGCTCGCACGCGCCCGGGGCGCCGCGCCCCGCGTACCCCCGCACCTCGAGCGCTGCGCCGAGCGTCGTCGCGCGTTCGAGCGTCCGCTCGAGGATCGGCGCGAGCAGCCGCGGACCGGGTCGCTCGCCGCGCAGCCGTGCCGCCCGGCGCGCGCGCCGCGCGGCCTCGGCCAGCGCCGGCAGGGTCGCCCAGGCGATCGCCAGGGCCCGGGCGGTGCCCTGCAGCGGCCCCCGGCGAGCGGCGCGCGCGAGCAGTCGGGGCACGTCGAGGGCGGCGACGATCACCCCGACGACGAGCAGGCTCGCGGCGATCGGCAGAGCGGATGCCGCGGCATCCGCGATGCCGTCCCATGTCACGGGTCCGAGCAGCTCGACGTGCGCGAAGGGTGCCGGCAGGCGCCAGGAGGGCAGGTCGAGCAGCAGTGCGCCGTCGCCGCCCGCCCCGGCGAAGAGGACCCGGTAGACCACCCGGACGACGAGGAACCCGGCCGCAAGGGCGGCCGCGGCGCGCAGCGGTCCGGGTCGGAAGGTCACGCCGCCGGTGCCGCCGGTGCGCCGTCGAGCGAGAACAGCAGCTGCAGGCTCTCGCCGGGGGCGAGGGTGAGGGTCTCGATGCCCTCCTGCGCGAAGCCCCACTCGCCGTCGGGGGAGGACTTGACCCAGAGGCCCCAGTACGCGAAGCCCGCCGGCATGCTCTTGCACGTCTCGACGTACGCCGGGTCCTCACTGGATCCGACCGGCTCGTCGGCCGACGGCTGCCCGTCGACGCGGCAGACGATCGCGTCGCCGTACTCCTCCGACCCCTCCAGCTCGACGCCCGCCTGCGCGAGGGCGTCGAGGGCGGCGATCGGCTCGTCCGCGGCGACGCACGTGTCGGTCGCGACCTCGTCCGCACCGGCGAGGTCGCCGCCGTCGACGATCACGGTGACGCCGCTCTCGGGGGTGCAGTCCGCGGCGAACGTGATGGACGGTGACGGGCTCGGCTCGGCGGGTGCCGCCTCGGGCGCGCAGGCGGTGAGGGCGAGCGCCAGCGCGGCGGCGGCGAGGGCGGGGAGGATGCGGGAGGTCACCGCTCCAGGGTAGGGCGGGCGGCGGCGCGGCACCGTCGGTGTGACGCTCGGCGACGCCTCGTGACGCCGGCCGCCGCCCGGCATCCGTCGCACCCCCGCGCGTAGGCTGGGCTGGTGACCGTCTCCGAGCTCTTCGACCCGGCCGAGTGGACCGAGGCGCCCGGCGCCGCGGACTACACCGACATCACCGCGCACGTCTCCCACGACGGGCGGATCGCGCGCATCGCGTTCGACCGCCCCGAGGTGCGCAACGCCTTCCGGCCGCACACCGTCGACGAGCTGTACCGCGCCCTCGACATCGCCCGGCAGGACCCGAAGGTCGGCGTCGTGCTCCTCACCGGCAACGGCCCGAGCCCGAAGGACGGCGGCTGGGCCTTCTGCTCCGGCGGGGATCAGCGCATCCGCGGCCGCGACGGGTACACCTACGCGGCCGACGACGCCACCGCTCCCGATCCGGCCCGCGCGGGGCGGCTGCACATCCTCGAGGTGCAGCGTCTCATCCGCTTCATGCCGAAGGTCGTGATCGCCGTCATCCCGGGCTGGGCGGCAGGCGGCGGACACTCGCTGCACATCGTGTGCGACCTCTCGGTCGCGAGCGCGGAGCACGGCAGGTTCAAGCAGACCGACGCCGACGTCGGCTCGTTCGACGCCGGATACGGCTCGGCGTACATGGCGCGCCAGGTCGGTCAGAAGGTCGCACGGGAGGTGTTCTTCCTCGCCGAGGAGTACTCGGCGCAGCGCGCCTACGAGATGGGCGCTGTCAACCGTGTGGTGCCGCATGCCGATCTCGAACGCGAAGCGATCTCGATGGCGCGGACGATCCTCGGCAAGTCGCCGACGGCCATCCGCATGCTGAAGTTCGCGTTCAACGCGATCGACGACGGCATGGTGGGGCAGCAGGTGTTCGCGGGCGAGGCCACGCGCCTGGCCTACGGCACCGACGAGGCCGTCGAGGGGCGCGACGCCTTCCTCGAGAAGCGCGACCCGGACTGGTCGCCGTATCCCTACCACTACTGAGGGCGCCGATGCAGCTGCGCACGCTCGACTCCGACGACCCGCGCGACGTCCTCCGGGCGCTGCGGGCCGCGGTCCTTGGCGCGGGACCCGCGGTGGCGCTCGGCGGCCCCTCGGGGATGCCCGAGGACGTTCCCGCCGGAACGGCGGTCGTCGTGACGACCAGCGGATCGAGCGGGTACCCGAAGTCCGTCGCGCTCAGTCGCTCCGCGCTGACGTCGTCCGCGCTCGCGACCGCCGAGCGGATCGGGAGCGGCTCGTGGCTGCTGGCACTGCCCGGCACCTATGTCGCGGGTGTGCAGGTGATGGTGCGGGCGCTCGTCGCCGGACGCGACCCCGCGATCCTCGCCGGCTCGTTCACGCCCGAGACGTTCACCGCGGCCGCCTCGGCGATGGCCGCGAGCGAGGGTGGACGCCGCGTCCCCACGTACACCTCCCTCGTGCCCGCGCAGGTGCAGACGCTCGTCGACGCCGGTGAAGCGGATGCCGCGGTCGCCGGCGCGTTCGCCTCGTTCGAGGCCGTCCTCGTCGGCGGACAGGCGCTGCCGCCCGCGCTCGCCGAGCGTGCCGCCGCGCTCGGGGCCCGCATCGTCCGCACCTACGGATCGACCGAGACGAGCGGCGGCTGCGTGTACGACGGCGTGCCGCTGGATGGTGCCCGCCTGCGGATCGAGGACGGCGAGGTGCAGCTCGCCGGGCCGATGCTCGCCGACGGCTACATCGGCGACCCGGAGCGCACCGCGGATGCCTTCGTCAGAGACGGAGACGGCATGCGCTGGTACCGCACCGGCGACCTCGGCTCGGTCGAGGGCGGGATGCTGCGGGTCACCGGCCGTCGCGACAACGTGATCGTCTCCGGCGGGGTGAACGTCTCGCTCGACCGGGTCGAGCAGACCGTGCGGACACTGCCGGGACTCGCGGGCGCGGTCGTGGTTCCGACGGCGGACGAGCGGTGGGGCGCGGCATCCGTCGTCGTCCTGTCGCGTGCAGCCCTCGCCGGCCGGCCCGAGCCCGAACTGCTCGACGAGGCGCGACGCATCGTCGGGGACGCGATCGGCGCACCGGCGCGGCCGCGGGAGCTGCTCGTCCTCGACGAGGTGCCGCTCACCTCGAGCGGCAAACCAGACCGTGCGCTGCTCGGGCGCCTCCTGGCGGACGAGGCGTGAGCGTCCGGGCATAGGATCCTTGCTCGTGGCAGCATCCCGAAAGACCCCCCGCACCACCGCGTCGAAGCGCTCCGGCTCGCGCGGCAACCCTGCGAAGACCCGCGTCTCGGCCGCCCCGCCGAAGCCGACCCCGGTCACCGCACGGGACTGGGTGGGCGCCGCGCGGCTGCGGACCCTGCCGCTCGCGATCAGCCCGATCCTCGTCGGCACCGGTGCGGCGATCGTCGTCGGCGACCGCTTCCACTGGGTGCTCGCGCTGTGCTGCCTGGTCGTCGCGGTCTCGCTGCAGATCGCGGTGAACTTCGCCAACGACTACAGCGACGGCATCCGCGGCACCGACGACCACCGCGTCGGGCCCACTCGGCTCACGGCATCAGGACGCGTCTCGCCGCGCGCGGTGCTGGTGGCGGCACTCATCTTCTTCGGCATCGCCGCGCTCGTGGGGCTCGCCGTCGTCATCCGCACGCAGTACTGGTGGCTGCTCGCTGTGGGTGCCGTCTGCATCGTCGCCGCGTGGTTCTACACCGGGGGCAAGCGGCCGTACGGGTACTTCGGGCTCGGCGAGCTGTTCGTCTTCGTCTTCTTCGGGCCGGTCGCCACCGTGGGCACCACCTACGTGCAGACGGGGGTCATCCCGCAGGAGTCGTGGCTGCCCTCGCTCGGCGTCGGCTTCCTCGCCTGCGGGGTGCTCGTGACCAACAACCTGCGCGACATCGAACAGGACCGTGTCGCCGGTAAGCGCACGCTGACCGTCCTGATCGGCCGCCGCGCGTCGCAGGCGCTCTACACCGTCTTCATGCTGCTGCCGTTCGCGATCTCGGTGCTGCTCGCGCAGTTCTACCCCATCGCGTGGCTGTCGCTGCTGGTGCTGCTCGCGACGCTCTCGGCGACGCTCATCGTCTGGACCTATCGGACGCCGCGCGAGCTCATCGTCGCGCTGCAGCTGAGCTCGATCGCCTCGCTCGCGTGGAGCGCCTTCGTGCTCTGGGCCTACGTGGGCTGACCCCGCTCAGCGGGGCGTCTGCGTCTCGTCGTCGCCGAACGCGTCCTCAACGGCCTCATCACTGTTCGCCCGGCGCCGGGCCTCGCGCCGCTCGGCCATGCCGACCGACATCTCGTCGAGCGGTCGGCGCAGGAAGAGGATCGACAGGCTCAGGCCGATGAGGGCGGCGAAGATCGCCGCGAGCCAGTACTGCTCGCGCATGACGGGGAACAGCATCATGATGCCGAACGGCACGAAGAACGCGAGCAGCCGCAGCAGCGCGAAGACGAGGGCGGAGCGGGCACGCATCCCCTCATGCTACCGGCCGACCTGGGAGGTCCCCCGGGCAGCGTCCGCGCCTCGCTCGCGAGCCTAGGATGGAGGAATGGCGCGCGTGTACCTTGTTCTGGCGCTGCTGCTGGCCGCGTTCTGGGTCTACAGCATCGTGGACTGCGCGCTGCAGCCGCCCACCCGTCACCGGGGCGTGAGCAAGCCGATCTGGATCCTCATCGTCATCCTCCTGCCCGTGGTCGGCGGCATCCTGTGGTTCGTCATCGGTCGCTCGCGGCGCTCGACCAGCCGCGTGATGTTCCAGGCGCCCGACGACAACCCCGAGTTCCTCGGCCGCATCGGCACGGTCAGCGACCAGGACGACCGCATCCGGCGCCTCGAGGAGGAGTTGGCGGCCCTCGACTCCGAAGCGGACGACCCGCGCGATCGCCGGGCCGACCCGCCGGCGGACGACGACACCGACGAGCAGTCCCGCGGCACCCGCCCCTGACATGGTGACGAGCGACCGGCCCGGCCGCGCGCCCGCGACCGACGCGGCCGCCGCGATCCTCGGGCGTCTCGTCGAGCGCGGTCTGCGCCACATCGTCCTCTCGCCCGGCTCGCGCTCACAGGCGCTCGCGCTCGTCGCAGCCGAACTGGAGCGCAGCGGTCTGATCAGGCTGCACGTCCGCATCGACGAGCGCGTGGCCGGGTTCACGGCGCTCGGCATCGGGCGGGAGGATCGGATGCCGGCGGTCGTCGTCTGCACCTCCGGCACCGCCGTGGCGAATCTCCTCCCCGCCGTCCTCGAAGCACACCACTCCGGCGTGCCGCTGCTGCTGCTCACGGCGGATCGTCCTCCCGAGCTCCGCGGGGTCGGCGCGAATCAGGCCACCAGGCAGCCGGGGATGTTCACCGGCTTCGTGCGCCATGAGGCGGATCTCCCGGTCCCCGACGACGTCGCCGACGGGATCGCGGCCGCCGCGGTGGCACCCTTCCGGCTCGCGGCGGACGAGGCGTGGGATGCTGCGGTCGGCGTGGGCACGCGGGTCGCAGGTCCCGTGCATGTGAACACGCCGTCGCGAGAGCCGCTGGCCGGTCGGCTGCCGGAGTGGCTGCCGACCGCAGACGGGGTCGCGGCGGCATCCGGATCATCGGACGCGGACGCGACCGCGGACGCTGAGTGGGGCGCGCACTACCAGGGCGGCGGTGGTGTCGGCGCCGCCGAGGAGACGCCAGAGGCAGGCGCGGCCGCGCTCGAGCGCGGCCCTCGCACCGTCGTCGTCGCCGGAGCCGACGCGGGCGCGGCCGCCGAGGCGCTGGCCCATGCTGGCGGGTTCCCGCTCATCGCCGAGATCGTCAGCGGCGCCAGGTACGGGCGACACCTCGTGCACGGCTACCGCCGGCTGCTGTCCGACCCGGACCTCGGCGGCCGCATCGAGCGAGCGGTCGTGTTCGGGCATCCCACGCTCAGCCGGGAGGTCGCGCGACTGCTGGCGCGTGAGGACGTCGACGTGCTCGCTGTCAGCGGGCCCGGCGAGCAGCTCAACCTGAACGGGAAGACGACCGCGGTCGACGTCGTGACCGTGCGCCCCGGCGACGCGGACCGGGACTGGCTCGGGATGTGGATGCGCGCATCGCGGGATGCCGCGGTCGATCTCAGCCCGGCCGCGCCGGACGTCGACGCGCTGTCGTCAGGGGTCCCGGCCGAGCGGCTCGGTGCGATCTCGGCCGAGCTCGGCGCCATCCGTGCGCCCCTCGATCGCGCGGCGCTCGTCGACGCCGTCTGGCGGGCCACCTGGCCGCACGACCGGCTGATGTTCGGGTCGTCCCGCCTCGTGCGTGTCGCCGACGAGCTCCTCGGCGGCAAGAAGGTGCCCGTGCACGCGAACCGCGGACTGGCCGGCATCGACGGCACCGTGGCGACCGGACTCGGTATCGCTGCGGCCTCGCAGCGGGGGACGACACCCGGGGTGACACGGGTGCTGCTGGGCGATCTCGCGTTCTTGCACGACGTCGGGGCGCTCCTGCATCCGGCTCCCGAGCCGGAGCCGCGCATCCAGGTGATCGTGGGCAACGACGGCGGCGGCACGATCTTCGACGGTCTCGAGGTGGCCGCTGTCGCGACGGCGGAGGAGTTCGACCGGGTCCAGTACACGCCGCAGACCGCGCGACTCGAGGAGCTCGCCCGCGCCTACGGCTGGGAGTACCGCCGCGTCACCACTCGGGGCGCGCTGGATCAGGCGTTGACGTCTCCGGTGGGCGGCCGTCAGATCATCGAGGTTCCGCTGGCGCGGTAGCGACGGCATCCGCAAGACCGTCGCGCGGTCGGCCGGGGCGCGGCAGGATGGCCGCATGACCTCGAAGAGCCAGGATCAGTGGATCGGTGACCCCGCGGCGCTGCTGCGGGTAGGGCAGAGCTTCCGCCTCGTCGACGTCGACCCGGCATCGACCCCGGGGTACGAGGCCGGCAAGAAGGCCGGGCAGGCCGACCTCGCGCGCGGCGCGGCGCGGTTCGACGAGCTGCAGGAGCGCCTGTACGCGCAGAGCCGCTCGCAGCCCGATGCGCCCGCGGTCCTGCTCGTGCTGCAGGCGATGGACTCCGCAGGCAAGGGCGGGATCGTCCGGCACGTCATCGGTGCGACCGACCCGCAGGGCGTCCACCTGAAGGCGTTCAAGAAGCCCTCACCCGAGGAACTCGCGCACGACTTCCTGTGGCGCATCGAGAAGGAGGTCCCCGACGCCGGGTACATCGGGGTGTTCGACCGATCGCACTACGAGGACGTGCTCATCGGGCGGGTGCGGCAGCTCGCGCCGGCGGAGGAGATCGAACGTCGCTACGCGGCGATCGTCGACTTCGAGCAGCGGGCGGCGAGCCGAGGCATCCACATCGTGAAGGTGATGCTGCACATCTCCGGCGACGAGCAGAAGGCGCGGTTGGGGGAGCGGCTGGAACGGCCCGACAAGCACTGGAAGTACAACCCCGGCGACGTCGACGAGCGCGAGCTCTGGCCGGCGTACATGGAGGCCTACCAGGCGGCGTTCGACCGGACGTCGACGGACGAGGCGCCCTGGTACGTCGTGCCGGCGAACCACAAGTGGTACGCCCGGCTCGCCGTGCAGGCGCTGCTCATCGACGTGCTCGAGCGGATCGACCCGCAGTGGCCCGCGGCGGACTTCGACGTCGAGGCGGAGAAGGCGCGGCTCGCGGCGACCTGAGGCGGTCAGCGCTGCAGGTGCCGTCCGATCGCCGCGATGACGGCGTCGGGTCGCTCGACCGGGACGAAGTGGCCGCAGTCGGCGACCGTCTCGAGCCGCACGTCGGCGAAGTGCTGTGAGAGGTTGTCGGACCATTCCACGGGGAAGAGCGGGTCCCGGTCCGGCCACAGCATCGTCGTCGGGACGGTGATCGGCGCGTCGCCCGCTGCGTACCCGCGGTTCGCGGCGTACCACTGCAGGCTCGCGGCGAACGCGCCCGGGCGGGCGTACTCGGCGACGATCTCGTCCAGGTGCGGGGGCTCCGCGCCGTGCCCATGCCACGAGCGCCAGATGTGGGTCAGGTAGGTGCGGACGGCGCGTTCGTCGCCGTCGATGAGTGCTGCCGCGACCGGCTCGCGGTGGAAGTGCTGGTACCAGAACACCGAGGCGAGGGCGGGGGATGCCGCCCGGTCACCGATCCCCGGGTAGGCCGGGGTCAGCACCGCGCCGTCAAACCTGCCCGGGTCGGTGCGGAGCGCCGCCTGGGCGATCCGGCTGCCGATGTCGTATCCGCTGATGACGACGCCGGAGCGGATGCCGTTGCGATCGAGGTGTGCCAGCAGCCGCGTCGCGTGCGCTGCGGCTGTCGCGGCCGCAACGGGAGGCATCCCGTCGAAGCCCGGTCCGAAGCCCTCGAGGGCGGGGACGATGACGCGGACGTCGCCGAGGCCGTCGATGACGGCGTCGTAGTCGGAGGGCAGGCCGGGCCAGCCGTGCAGGAGGACGACGGTGGGAGGGTGCGTCGAGGTCATGGCCGATGCAGGTCCGGGCGTCGTTCGGCGACGAGGGTGCCGACCGCGCGCTGCCCTCGCTCCTCTCGCAGGTATGTCCCGGTGACGTCGAAGCCGGCGGCGGAGAGGAGGTCCGCGAGGGTCTCGACCGGCCACCGGTGGGCGCGGAAGACGGCGTGGTCGAAGGCTTCGACGCGCGGACCGCTGAAGAAGCCGAGCGCGAGGCGTCCGCCCGGGCGGAGGACGCGGGCGAACTCCGAGAGCGGTCGCGCGACCGCATCCGGGTCGTGGTGGATCGTGGAGAACCACGACAGCACGCCGCCCAGCGAGGCATCGTGTTCGCGGATGTCGTCGATGCTCTCGAGCTCGAAGCGGATGCCGGGGTGGGCCCGGCGGGCGTGGGTGACGAACCCCGGGACGAGGTCGATCCCGCGCACGTCGAGGCCGAGTCGTCGCAGGTGGGCGGTCCAATGCCCGGGGCCGCATCCGGCGTCCAGGACGGGCCCGGTGAGCCCCTTGGCCCAGGTGTCGATCGTCAGGCGGTCCTGCGGGTGGACCGAGGTCATCGAGCCGAGGAGCGAGGTGTACTCCGACGCTCGCGCGGCGTAAGCGGTCGTGGCGGAGGTCACGGGCTCAGGGTAGCGACGGACTTCGGTGGGGGCGCTCACCCCTGACCGGGTGCGCCCCACTCGCCGCCGTCCTCGAGCTCGGGGCAGGCGGCGTCGGCAGTCTGGGCGGCGACTTCGGCGCGGACCGCGACCCCGTCAGGCACACGTTCAACCGTGTAGACAACCCCCTCCTGGGCGCCCTCGGTCGGGATGAATCCGATGGCCGCCGACTGCACGTCGGACTCCTCGAGCGGGTACGCGCCGGCCGTCGAGATGAGGTCCGCGGTCGGGTGCGCACGCAGCCAGTTGATCGTGTCGCTCACGGTAGCGCCGGGGATCGACCAGAAGCCTTCCAATTCTTCGACCGGTCCGCACGGCCATCCCGTCCAGGAACTGAACCGTGCGACGCCCGCATCAGCCGGCGCCGCACCGGGAGGGAGCTGCGCGGCGTCGAGCCAAGCCTGCGCCTTCGCCTGCGCCGCCGCATCCGCGCCGACGACGCCCTCCGCGTCGGCTTCCACTTCGGCGGTGGAGCCCGCCTCGATCTGCTCCGCGGTCGTTGTGTCGACCGTCGCGCACCCCGCGAGGGTCAGGGCGAGCAGGGGTGCGAGTGTCAGAGGGAGGCGGCGACGCATCCTGCCACCGTAGTCGTCACCGGCGAACGGCCGGCAGCGCCGAGAAGGTCAGCCGGCGGCGTCTCGAAGTGAGAGCCGCCGCAGGTCTCGGTTCATCAGGAGCGCGACGATCAGGATCGTGAAGGCGGATCCGTAGATGATGAAGGGCAGCCAGAGCGCGGTCGCCGAGGCGAGGACCCCGAAGAGCACAGTGGTGAGCGGGCGGAGCGCGTCGTCGCCGAGGCGGATGATCGAGCCCATCCGACCGAGGTAGCTCGGCTCGGTGATGCCGGCGAAGGTCGCGCCGAGCAGGACCGAGCCGAATCCTGCACCGAAGCCGATGGCGACGCCGGCGACCAGCACGAGCCAGTACGGCCCGATGCCGACTGCGATGATGGCGGGGCCTTGCAGCGCGAAGGCCAGGAAGCCGGCGCGTGCTTCGTTGCGCGGACGCCAGCGGACGACGATGACGGCGCCGATCGTGGCGGCGAGCCCCGCGACGGTCCCGAAGAGGCCGAGCGCCTCCGCGCCCCACCCCTCCGCGTCCGAGCGCAGCGCGACGCCGACGCCGAGGACCGGGGCGGCGGCGACGTTCAGTGTGGCGAGGGCGATGACGAGTGCGCGCGTGGTGGGCGTGTGGCGGAGGTGTGCGAAACCGCCGGCGATGCCGCGGAGGATCGGTTCGTGCGAGGCGCGGGGGAGCGCGAACCGTGGCCGCAGCCAGATCGCGATGAACGCGACGAGGAGTGCGAAGGTGACCGCGTTGACGGCGGCGGAACCGGCCAGTCCCGTCTGCGCGACGAGGACACCGCCGAGGCCGGCGCCGACCATCCCGCCGAGACGGCTCGCGGTCTGTGTGGCACCGCCGTATGCGGCGAGGTCGGCGCGGCGGACGAGTTGACGGGAGATCGTGCCGCTCGCCGGGTCGTAGAACGCATCGCAGAGTCCGAACAGCAGGGCGGCGAGGAGCAGCACGGTCGCCGTCGGCTCGGTGATGACGCACCAGACGGCGACCGCGACGATGACGACGGTGCGCACGATGTTGAAGAGCAGCATGATCCGCCGCGCGTCGAGGCGGTCGGCGAGGACGCCGCCGAACAGGAGCGCGAGTGCGCGGGGGATCGATCCGGCTGCGACGATGAGGCCCGCGATGGCGGGCGTCGTCGTCTGCACGGCCGTCCAGGCGAGCGCGACCGTCCAGATCGCGTCCCCGGCATCGCCGACGCCGCGCATCACGACCCACGCGTGCGCCGTGCGGTCGCGGGCGAAGGGCGGGACGGGGCGCAGCTGCTCGAGATCGCCCGTCGTCATGACTCGAGGCTAGTGAGGCGCGTCGGTCGGGGGATGCGCGGGTTCGGCTGGTTCAACTGTGCGTTCGCCGCGGAGGGTTGCATACGGGCCTTCGGCGGGCGCCGCGCGGATGTCGGGCGCCGGCATGCAACGCGTCGTCGTCGCGTGTCCGCGCGTGTCCGCGCGTGTCCGCGTCTGTCGTCGCGAGTGCGGCGCGTGCTGGATCTGACCGGTGTCGTTTCAGAAGGGTGCCGGGTCGGATGCCGGTGGGGGCTCGTGCGTGCCGGGTGCGGCTTGCGGCGTGGCAGGGGTGAAGGCGACGGCCGGTGTGGGTGCGTCTTCTCTATAGGTCCTGCCTGCGGGTGAGGTCCATTCCAGGACACCACCCGACAGTTGTCGCACTCGCCATCGGGTGAACTGCTTCATCGAGTGGTGCCGTTGGCAGAGGTGGGCGAGGTTGCAGGTTTCGGTGCGGCCGCCGAGGGCGTGGTCGTGGGTGTGGTCGATCTCGCAGCGGATCGCGGGGACGCGACATCCGGGGAACCGGCAGTGCTGGTCCCGGGCTTGCAGGAACCGGCGCATCCCGGCCGGGACCCGGTATGAGTCGACCGCGGTCGTGACCTTCGTGACGGGGTCGTGGAACAAGCGTTCCCAGATCCGGGTGTCACCTGCGAGACGCCGCGCGGTGTTCGGGTCGATGGGCGACCGGCCGACGAGGTCGCACGGCCCGTCGTCCGCACCGGTGAGTGTGGCCGCGGGGACGAGGATCTGCACGCGGGCGCGGATCGCCCCGAGTGGCCCCGCGGTCGTGTCACGGGTGTCATCGAGCGCCGGGGTGCCGGCGAGGAGCAGGTCGGCGAGCACATCGGCGCGGACCTGGTCCGTCGAGCGCGCGTCGGACGCGGCGACGTCGTCGTCGGGCGTGGTCCGCTCGCCCCGGGTGTCGATGATCGCCCGTGCTTGTTGCGTGAGCCGGTCGTGGATCCCCTCGGCGATCACCGTCGGCAGGGTGGCGATCAGGTCGCTCATCCCGTCCCGCCCGGGGATCACCCGCACGCACCGCCCGGCGGCGGCATCCTCGTGCCGCTCCGCGAACGAGCGGGGGTGCATCCGCTGCGCCAGGATCTGCAGCTCCGCCCGAACCCGGTTGGGCGTGTCCTGCTCGCACCGCACGATCGCGAGCGCTTCGAACTCACCCCGCAGTTCGAACGGCACCGCGTTCCCGGCCTCGACGATCGCCTGCACGTGTCCCCGCACGATCCGTCCCGCCTCCCACGCGGCGACGGCGGCCGGGTAGCCGTCGATGATGACGAGGGCGTCGTCGATGCGCCGTTGCACGGTCCGGTCCGCGACCCGCATGACCCCGCCGACTTCCGCCGCGATCGCCCGCAACGCCATGTCGTGCATCCGCACCCGCGTGTTCGCGGTGACCGCTTGTGCCTGCGCCAAGTGGCCGGCCGCGGCGAGCACCCGCAACTGTCGGATCTGGCCGGGCAGCAACGACGCGCTCCACCTCCTGAACCTCCGCGATGATCCCCGCGAGCACGGCGAAATGGTCCTCGCCATCTGGGGTTTCCACCGCTTCCGTCATACTCCGATTGAAGCAGCAACCTCCGACATCGGTCCCGTCTCGAGGTGCCAGCGAGAGAGGGCCCGCGTGTCAGCGAGACGGCCTTCTCGCGACCCGCGCCCGGGCGGCCGCGACGACGAAGAGGACGGCCCCGACGACCGCGAGAGACGCACCGATGCCACCGGTGACCGGTATCGCCACCGGCACCGGCCTGGTCGCACCCTCGCCGTGGAGATCCTCGTAGGCGTTGTAGTCGGCAGCCGACCACACGCCGGCCGCGATGAGGATGAGGATGCCCACGCCGACAGCGATGCCCGACACGAGCGTGACGTGTCCCCACCGAGTCGACCCGAGTGTCGGCAACACGCGTCGTCACCGCGATGAGAGCGGGCACCACGGGCGGCCATCCATATGCACGCAGTGGCTCCACCCAGGCCGAGCACCGTGAGGACGACGCTCTGCGGCGCGCCCACGGCTGGTTCGGAGACGCAGACGCCCGGCGCGTTCACGTAGTCGATGCACATGCTCGTCCAGGTGCTCCACATCACACCCATGAGCCCGACGAGGACGACCGCGCCCGCGATCCAGAGGGCGCGGCGGGCGGCGGGACGCATACCGTCAACGTATCCGCACTGCGCGTGCGACGTGCGAACGTGTCGCGCACGGGTGCTCCATACTGTCCGCATGCCGACGTTCGACGAGCAGTGGACGATGTGGGAGCAGGCGCGTGCCGAGCGCCTCGAAATGGGCGACGACCTCGATGCGCCGCGCGAGGTCGAGCACTTCGCCTATTTCTCCCGGCGCCGCGATGCGGTCGCTGCGGCCGAGACGCTGTCGGCTGCGGGCTTCGAGGTCGCCCTCGCCCGCCACCGCTTCAAACCCGTGCTCCGCGCCGCTCGCACCGAGGACCTCACCGACGCGAACGTGCGGGTGTTCCTGCGCGAGGTCATCGACGCCGTCGAAGGCGACGGCGGGCTCTACGACGGCTGGGGCGGGATGGTCGAGGCGGCGGAGTGAGTCGATGAGGCGGCGGTTCATGAACACGCCCGAGCAGCTCGCGTCTCTCGAAGGTCAGCAGTACCTCGTGCTGCGGCCGGTCTCAGGGGTCGCCGATCTCTACTCGGCGGAACAACGGGACGCCCTCTCGACGACGGATCTCCCACACCCTCACACCGGCCATGTCACACTCCGCGGCTTCTTCGAGTCGACACGTCGTGACGAGCTCGGCGAGCTCGTACGCGCCTGGGCAGCCGCGCAGCAGCCGATCGAGCTCGTCGTCGACGGGGTGGATGCCTTTCCCGATCCCTGGCGGATCCTCATCCTCCGACTCGCCCGCACCGATTCCCTCGTCTCGGCGTATGCGACCCTGACCGACGCGCTGGAGACGACTGACCTCCGACGACTCGGTGAACTGCCGCTCGACGACTGGATCTTCCACATGTCCGTCGTCTACGGGAAGACGCTCGCGGACGACGCATGGCGCGAGCTCGAATCCGCTCGCGTCCGTCGATCCGATCGCCCCGAACGCGAGGTCCTCCGCGAGGTCGAGCTCGTGTCATACGAGGACGGCCAAGAGCACAGCCTCGTCTTCCCGCTGGGCGGCTGACCGCCCGTCGGCGCAGCCTCAGGCCAGCGCGTCGACGATCGGTCGGAACTTCACGCGGGTCTCGAGCATCTCGGTCTCGGGGTCGCTCCCCGCGACGATGCCCGCACCGGCATGGGCGGTGAGGTGGATTCCGTCGGCCGCCGTCTCGAACTGCGCGCAGCGCAGGGCGATCGCCCACTCGCCGTCGCCGTTCCCGTCGATCCAACCCACCGGACCGGCGTAGCGGCCTCGGTCGAACGGCTCGACGCGTCGGATCACGTCCAGAGCGGCAGGCGTCGGCGTGCCCGCGACGGCGGCCGTCGGATGCAGCACCTCGACCAGGTCGAGCGCCGACGCCGACCGGGCGAGGGTGCCCTCGACATCCGTCGCGAGGTGCCAGACGTTCGGGAGCTTCAGCATGAACGGCTCGGCCTCGGCGACGAGCGCGGTCGTGTGAGGGCGCAGCGCGGTCAGCACGCTCTGCACCGCGTAGCGGTGCTCGTCGCCGTCCTTCGTGCTGGTCGCGAGGGCGAGGGATGCCGCGACGTCGGCGTCCGCGTCGGCACCGCGCGCGGCGGTGCCGGCGAGCACCCGCGCGGTGACGGTCCCGCCCGAGACGGTCACGAGGGTCTCGGGGCTCGCCCCGATCAGTCCGTCCACCGCGAAGGTCCAGGTGTCGGGGTATGCCGAGGCGAGCGCCCGCACCAAGCGGCGCAGGTCCGCGCCCGCCGGGACCGTGCCCACCAGGTCCCGCGCGAGGACGACCTTCGCGACCTCACCGGATGCGATCGCGTCGAGGCCGGCGCGGACGGTGGCCTGATACCCGTCGGGCGTGCACGCGCCGGGACCGACGGTCGCCGACCAGTGCGGCCCGAACGGGATGGATTGCGGCTGCGGACGCTCGGGCTCGCCGTCCACGAAGACGTGCGTGACCCAGCTCGTGTCGCCGCGACGTCCGATGATCATCTTCGGCACCGTCAGCGTCGCACCCGATGACGTGTGATCGGGATCGAACGGCAGCGCTCCGAACGCGATGAGGCCGGACCCCGGCATCCGTACCTTGTCGTCGACCTCGGCGACCTCGGCGACGGCACGCCACCAGTCGACGGCGGACACGGTCGCAGGCAGCTCGGCCGCCCGACCCCAGCCGACGAGCATGTCGCCGCGGCGCGACCACACCATGGGGTCGTCGGGTGCGGCGAAGGAGAGGGCATCATCGACCGGCTCGATCCGCCGAGTGACGGCGCGCAGTCGGGGAGCGCTGAGCGCAGACGGGGTCACCGTCTCAGCCTAATCCGGGCCCGGGTGGCACAGCCGCGCCCGCAGCCCGACGGAGGCCCGCGGCCTAGACTCGACGGGTGACCGACGAGACCTCCCGCACCCCGTCCACCCGCGCGGACCTCGGGAAGGACCCCTCCCGCGTCAGCGGAATGTTCGACGAGGTGGCCGCCGGCTACGACCGCACCAACACGGTCCTCAGCCTCGGGAACGACAGGCTGTGGCGCATCGCGACCACCCGCGCCGTCGCACCGCGGCCCGGGCAGCGCATCCTCGACCTCGCCGCGGGCACCGGCGCCAGCTCCGTCTCGCTCGCCCGCTCGGGTGCAGAGGTCGTCGCGGGCGACTTCTCCGCCGGCATGATCGCGGAGGGGAAGCGGCGGCACGGCGGCATCCCGAACCTGTCCTTCGTCGAGGCCGATGCGACGGCGCTGCCCTTCGCCGACGCCGAGTTCGACACCGTGACGATCTCGTTCGGGCTGCGCAACGTGAACGACCCCGACAAGGCCCTGCGCGAGATGCTGCGGGTCACCAAGCCCGGTGGATCGCTCGTCATCTGCGAGTTCTCGCACCCGCCGGCATCCCTCATGCGGAGCCTGTACCGCTTCTACAACGACCGCGTGTTGCCCATCGTGGCGAAGGCGGTCAGCACCAACGCCGACGCGTACGACTACCTCAACGAATCGATCCGCGACTGGCCCGACCAGCGCACGCTCGCGGGCCGCATCCGGCAGGCCGGCTGGGCGGACGTCGCCTGGCGCGACCTCAGCTTCGGCATCGTCGCCCTGCACCGCGCGAGCAAGCCCGCAACCCCGAACCGGGCGTCGGGCGCGACGGGTACGCTGGAGGAATGATCCCCCGCCCCGGTACTCCGGGTTCGCAGATCGCGAGCCGTCTCGGCGTCACCGAGCGCATCTTCGTCGGTCCCCGCATGCGCAAGCTGCTCGGCACCGTCGAGGAGGGGCTGGACCTCGTCGAGGAGCGCCTCGCCGGCGAGCTCAAGGTCGGCGACTCGCTCGCCGATGTCACGTCGCGCTACCTCTACGAGGCGGGCGGCAAGCGGATGCGGCCGATGCTGTCCATCCTCACGGCGCAGCTCGGCTCGGGTGTCAACGACGACGTCATCGCCGGCGCCACGGCGCTCGAGATGACCCACCTCGGCTCGCTGTACCACGACGACGTCATGGATGAGGCCGATCGCCGCCGCGGCGTCCCCAGCGCACACGCGGTCTGGGGCAACAGCGTCGCGATCCTCACCGGCGACCTCCTCTTCTCCCGCGCGAGCCAGCTCATGGCGCAGGTCGGCGAGCGGGCCATCCGCCTGCAGGCCGACACGTTCGAGCGCCTCGTGCTCGGCCAGATGCACGAGACCGTCGGCGCGCAGGCGGGCGATGACCCGGTCGAGTTCTACCTGCAGGTGCTGAGCGACAAGACCGGATCGCTCATCGCGGCCGCGGCCGAGACCGGCGTCGTGTTCTCGGACGCGTCCGACGAGTACGCCGCCCCCGTCCGCGAGTTCGGCGAGCGTGTCGGTGTGGCCTTCCAGCTGCTCGACGATGTCATCGATCTCTCGGCGGACGCGGAGGAGACCGGCAAGGTCCCCGGCACCGACCTCCGCGCCGGCGTCCCGACCATGCCCTACCTCCTGCTCGGGCGCGCCGCCGACCCGGCGTCGCAGGCCCTGAAGGTCACGATCGACGAGGGCGTCGCGCGCATCTCCGACGGCGCCGATCCCGCGATCCTCGACCAGCCGCTGGCCGAGCTCCGGGTGCACCCTGCGACGGAGTCGACCCGCACGCTCGCGCACGAGTGGTCGGACCGCGCCATCGCAGCCCTCGCGCCGCTCCCCGACGGCCTCGTCCGCGAGTCGCTCACCCGCTTCGCCCAGGTCGTCGTCGACCGCTCCAGCTGACCACCGGCGCACCGCCGCTTCTTCGTCACGCCCCTCGTGCGGGCTCTCGGAAAGGACACCCATGACCAAGCTCCGGCTGGCCATCGTCGGCGCAGGACCCGCCGGCATCTACGCGGCGGACATCCTCCTCAAGGCGGAGCGCAAGTTCGAGGTGTCGATCGACCTCTTCGACCACCTGCCCGCCCCCTACGGCCTGGTCCGGTACGGCGTCGCGCCCGATCACCCGCGCATCAAGGGCATCATCAACGCGCTCCGCGACGTCCTCGATCGCGGCGACATCCGCATCTTCGGCAACGTGCGCTTCGGCGTCGACATCACCCTCGCCGACCTCAAGAAGCACTACAACGCGGTCATCTTCGCGACCGGCGCGATCAAGGATGCTGACCTCGAGATCCCCGGCATCGACGCCGAGGGATCCTTCGGCGCCGCGGACTTCGTCAGCTGGTACGACGGCCACCCCGACTTCCCCCGCGAATGGCCGCTGGATGCGGCATCCGTCGCCGTCCTCGGCAATGGCAACGTCGCCCTCGACGTCGCCCGCATCCTCGCGAAGCACGCCGACGACCTCCTGCCCACCGAGATCCCCGCGGGCGTCTACGACGGCCTCAAGGCGTCGCCGGTGACCGACGTCCACGTCTTCGGCCGCCGTGGACCCGCGCAGGTGAAGTTCACCCCACTGGAGCTCCGCGAGCTCGGCGAGCTGAACGACGTCGACATGGTCGTCTACGACGAGGACTTCGACTACGACGAGGCATCCAAGACGGCGATCGCCTCGAACAAGCAGGTCATGGTCATCGACCGCGTGCTGCAGTCGTGGCGCCAGCGCCCGAGCGTCAACAACGCCGGGGGCGAGGCGAGCCGTCGCCTGCACCTGCACTTCTACGCCCGCCCCGTCGAGGTGAAGAAGGATGCCGAGGGTCGCGCAGCCGCGATCGTCTACGAGCGCACGCGTCCGGACGGGTCGGGCGGTGTCGAGGGCACCGGTGAGATGCGCGAGATCGCGGTCGGCCAGGTCTATCGTGCCATCGGGTACTTCGGTTCGCCGCTGCCGGATGTGCCGTTCGACAAGCGTCATGGGGTCATCCCGAACCACGAGGGGCAGGTCCTGCACAAGGGCTCGAACGAGCGCGTGCCCGGCGTCTATGCGACCGGCTGGATCAAGCGCGGACCGGTCGGCCTCATCGGCCACACCAAGTCCGACGCGATGGAGACGGTTCGTCACCTCATCAACGACCAGGCCTCGTGGTGGACGCCCGAGGACCCGTCCGACGAGGCGATCGTCGCGCTGCTCGCCGAGCGTCAGGTGGCGTGGACCGATCTCGACGGATGGCACCGCCTCGACGAGCACGAGATCTCGCTCGGGAAGCCGCACGAACGCGCGCGGATCAAGGTCGTCGACCGCGACGAGATGGTGCGGGTCTCGCGCGGCGAGTGAGTCATGGCGGTGGCTGCGGAGTGGGAGACCGACCTCCTCGGTCGACCGTTCGAGCAGCTGACCCTGCCGCTCGGCGCTGACGACGAGGGCGAGGTCGTCGCGACGCTGGTGCGGCTGCTGCCCGCTCGGCTGCGGGCGCTCCTGGGCCCGTTGCGGGATGTCGACGTCCTCTATCTGCACGGGTGGTCGGACTACTTCTTCCAGGTCGAGCACGCCCGATTCTGGACCTCCCTCGGCGCGCGGTTCCACGCCCTCGATCTGCGGAAGTACGGCCGGAGCCTGCGGGAGGGGCAGACGCCGGGCTTCGTCGCATCCCTGGACGTCTACGACGCGGACATCGCGGCCGCGCTGGCCGCGATGGGCCGGCTCGAGACCGTCGACGCGCCCGACGAGCGCCGCCTCGTGGTGGTCGGGCACTCGACCGGGGGGCTCACCGCCACGCTGTGGGCGGCGCGGCATCCCGGAATGGTCGATGCCCTCGTGCTCAACAGTCCCTGGCTCGAGCTGCAGATCGGCACCCTGGGCCGTCAGGTCGTGGCGCCGCTCGTGCAGGCGCGTGCCCGCCTCGATCCGCTCGGGACCCATCCGGTCGCGGACCTCGGGTTCTACACCCGGGCGCAGGCCGAGATCGGCGCGCTGCCCGCGCAGGGCTACCGGGCCGACTGGCGACCGGAGCGCGGCTTCGCCACGCACCCGGCGTGGCTGTCGGCCGTCGTCGACGGGCATCGTCGCGTCGCTGCCGGTCTCGAGGTCGGGTGTCCCGCCCTCGTGATGCTGTCAGGGTCGTCCACCAACCCGTTCGCGTGGAACGCGGAGATGATCGGGAGCGACTCCGTCCTCGTCGTCGACGACATCGCCCGGGCCGCGACCCGCATCGGCCGGGACGTGACGGTCGCCCGGATCCACGGCGGTCTCCACGACCTCTTCCTGTCGCGCCCCGCCCCGCGCCGGGAGGTCTACCGGCGGCTCGAGCAGTGGCTGCTGCGTGGGGCGCTGGTCCCGCGCTGACTCAGCGCCGGTGCGAGGCCCGGTTCGAGGTCAGACCCAGGACCAGGCTGAGGCAGGCGCCCACGAGCATCGTCAGCGCCATGGGCAGGGCGGTCTCCTCGCCCCAGAGTCCCACGATCGGGGTCACCAGGGCGCCGGCGGCGAACTGGCCGGCCCCCATCAGCGCAGATCCGGCGCCGCGGTTGCGGGTCGTCGCGCGGGCGAGTCCGAGGGCGCTGGCGTTGCCGAAGGTGAGCCCCGCCGACCCCATCGTCGCGAACGCGCAGGCGAGGAACAGTGGGATCGAGAGGATGCCGGTGGCCGCGGCGACCGTCATCACGGTCGCCGAGAGCGCGCTGATCGAGGTGCCGACCGCGAGCATACGCTCGGGGCCGACGCGAGGTGCGAAGCGCGCGTTCGCGAGGTTCGCGACCAGCAGGGCGGAGCCACCGCCGGCGAACCCGAGTCCGTAGAGGAAGGGTGACATCCCGAGGATGTTCTGTCCGACGAAGGGGGATGCCGACACGTACGCCATGAGCCCGGCGAACCCGCTCGCATAGGCGGCGGCGTAGCCGAGGTAGACGGGGTCGTGGACGAAGTGCGCGAAGGATGCCCCCATGGCGCGCAGTCCGCCGGTGTGGCGGTGCGAGCGCGGCAGCGACTCGGGGACGGCGAGCCAGGCGAACAGCAGCATCGCGGCGGCGATGAGGGCGAGGGCGGTGAGCACTCCGCGCCAGCCGGCGAACCCGGCGACGAGCCCGCCGATCGGCGGCGCGACGAGGGGGCCGAGACCGCCCACCGTCGCGATCAGGCTGAGGGCCCGTACCGCGGTCCGACCCGTGCTGAGATCGACCGCGATGGCTCGCGCGATCACGACGCCCGCCGCGCCCGAGAGGCCCTGCAGGAGACGGAGGCCGATGAACACCTCGATGACGGGGGCGAACACGAGGGCGATGCTCGCGGCGGCGAAGACCGCGGTCGCGCCGAGCAGGACGGGCCGTCGCCCCCAGGTGTCCGAGAGGGGGCCGAGCAGCAGCTGACCCGCTCCGAGACCGAGGAGGAACGCGGTCAGGGTGAGCTGCACGGTGGCGGGCGCGGCGCCCAGGTCGCGGGAGATCTGCGGCAGCGACGCGAGGTACATGTCGATCGCGAACGGACCGATCGCCGACAGGAACCCGAGGACGAGCACGAGCCCCCTCGTGAGCGTGGGGCCGGCGGGTGTCGCACTCATCGGCGCGGTTTCAGGAGTTCGCCGAGCGTCCTCAGCGTCGACTCGAGTCCGACGGACGGCTCGATGAGCCACTGCACCTGCAGGCCGTCGGATGCCGCGATGATCAGTGCCGCGAGATGCTCGGCCGACACGTCGTCCCGGACCTCGCCGCGCTGCTGCTGGTCGAGGAGGCTCTGGGTCAGCCGGGACCGCAGGCGTGCGAAGCGCGCACCGAAGTAGTCTCGGCCGAGCGTGCTGTCGGCCTCGAGGGATGCCGCGAGCAGCGTGGTGTACAGCGTGACGAGACCGGGCACCTCGACGTTCGCGATCGCCGCGTCGATCATCGTCTCGACGCCGGGTGTGCTCCCGGGCTTGTCGCCGCGGCGATGCTCGGCGTGGGCGTAGACGGCGATGAGCAGCTGCTCGCGCGAGTCGAAGTAGTGCAGGAGCGCGGCGTGCGAGACGCCGATGGCCTCCGCGATCTTCCGGAGCGACGTCCCGTCGGCGCCGCGCTCGCGGAAGACCTCGATGGCGCGATCGAGGATCTCCTGCCGGCGGGCGATGCCTTTCGGCTGCAGTCCTCGCCGGCCGATCACGGCGTCGACGGACGGCTCGTCGGCAGGGGGGAGGTCGCTCACACGCCCACCGTACCGGCTCCGGCGAAGAAAAACCTCCACGTGGAGGTTTTTCTGCTATCGTCGTGGCCACGCCGCCCCGCGGCATCCGACAACGACGTACGAAGGAAGGCTCATGGCTCTGCCCATCGCTTCAGTTCAGCTCTACTCCCTCGCCAAGGAGTTCAGCGAGGACATGCCCGCGTCCCTCGACAAGCTCGCGGCGATCGGTCTGCGCAACGTCGAGGCGTTCGACTTCGTCCGTCGCCCGGACGAGATCCGCGCGGCGCTCGACGCCAGCGGGCTCGCGTCTCCCACCGGCCACGCCCCGCTGCTGTCAGACGAGCTGTGGACGCCCGACGGGTCCATCCCGACGCCGGCGCCCGAGGTCGTCTTTGAGGCCGCCGCGAAGATCGGGATCACCACGGTCATCGACCCCTTCGTCCCCGCCGAGCGCTGGTTCACCGAAGAGGGCGTCGCCGACATCGCCGAGCGCCTCAACCGTCTCGTCGAGACCGCAGCCGGCTTCGGCATGTCCGTCGGCTACCACAACCACGCGCAGGAGTTCGTGAAGTCCTTCGACGGGCAGACCGCCTACGAGCGCTTCCTCGAGCTGACCGACGACCGCGTCCAGATCGAGCTGGACCTGTTCTGGGCGCTCACCGGCGGCCAGGACGTGCCGGCCCTCGTCGAGCGGATCGGCGACCGGCTCGTCGCCGTGCACGTGAAGGACGGCATCGCCCCGGCATCCAACCCCTGGGCACCCGGCGCCGAGGAGTTCGGTTCCGACTCGCTCGAGCAGCTGCGCGCCGGCACCGGCGACGTGCCCCTCGCCGCGTCGCTCCAGGCGGGCACGGCGATCCAGTACGCCGTCATCGAGTACGACAAGGCTCCCGGCGACGTGTTCGAGGACATCGCCGCGTCGTACGCCTTCCTGAAGGACGGCGGGTTCATCGCATGACCGCTCCCGTCGGAGTCGGCATCGTCGGTGCCGGTGTCATCAGTCAGACCTACCTCGAGAACCTCACCTCGTTCCCCGACGTGAAGGTGGTCGCGATCGGCGACCTCATCCCCGAGCGGGCGCAAGCCAAGGCTGAAGAGCACGGCGTCGCATCGTGGGGCACGCTCGACGACGTCCTCGCGAACCCCGAGGTCGAGCTGGTCGTGAACCTCACGATCCCGGAGTCCCACATCGAGGTCTCCGCCCGCGCCGTCGCCGCCGGCAAGCACGTGTGGACCGAGAAGCCGCTGGGCCTCGACCGCGAGGGTGCGCGCCAGCTGCTGAGGGATGCCGAGGCCGCGGGCGTCCGCGTCGGCTCGGCACCCGACACGATCCTCGGCCCGGGCTTCCAGTCCGCCAAGCGCGCCATCGCAGAGGGCGTCATCGGCACGCCGCTGTTCGTGCAGACGGCGTTCCAGACGCAGGGGCCCGACCTGTGGCATCCCGAACCCGCGTTCCTGTTCGCGCGCGGCGCCGGACCCCTCCTCGACATGGGGCCGTACTACTTCTCGGCGCTGGTCAGCCTGCTCGGTCCGATCGCCGGTGTCGCTGCACGCGGCTCGCGGTTCCGCACCGAGCGGCACATCCACACCGGTCCGCGCGCCGGCGAGACCTTCCCCGTCGAGGTGCCCTCGTCGGTGCAGGTCGTCTCGACGTTCGAGGGCGGCCAGCACGGCACGCACCTGCTGAGCTTCGACTCGGCGCTCGAACGGCACGGGGTCGTCGAGATCCACGGCACCGAGGGCTCGATCGTGCTGCCCGACCCCAACCGCTTCGACGGTCCCACCCGGTACGTGAAGCCGCTCGGCGTCTTCCGCGACGGCATGAAGACCGAGCAGGAGTGGATCGACGTCGAGCAGCAGGGCACGGTCGTCGGCCGCGGTCTCGGCGTGCTCGACATGGTCCGCGCAGTGGCCGAGGATCGTCCGCACGTCGCGACCGGCGAGCTCGGGTTCCACGTCCTCGATGTGCTCCTCTCGGCGCAGGACTCGGCCGAGACCGGTCAGTACATCGAGATCGACAGCACGGTCACGCCGGTGCCCGCGGTGCCGGTCGACTTCGACCCCTTCGCCCGCACGCTCTGACGCGCACACGACGACGGCCCGGACCCGCGAGGGGTCCGGGCCGTCGTCGTACGCGTACGCGTCAGCGGCCCTGCGTCGCGCGGACGCGGAACCAGAGACTGAGCTCGCGTGCCGCGCGAAGCGTCATCGAGGGGTCGTCGTGGGCTTCCAGGTCGTCGAAGGTGTCGCGGAAGCCCTCGGGGACGTCGTCGGTCGGCGAATCGATCGGCTGAAAGCCCATCGTCCAGTCGGCGAAGTTGCGCGCCTCGATGAACTCATCGATGAGGACGCGCAGGTTCGCGTGCCGGGTGTCCTGCTCGATGCGCGCCATCGTCTCGCGCACGGCGTCCTCGGGTCCCTCGAGGATCTGGATGAAGCGCCCGTTGCGGTACAGCAGCATCCCGGTCACGTCGTTCGCCGCATTCGCTGCGCGGCTCTGCTCGAGCAGGGCTCGCAGCGCGGCGTCGTCGAACGACTCGCGCGCCATGCTCGAGTACACGACGGAGAACAGGGACCCGTCCGGCTTGGTCATCTGTGCTCCCTGATCGTGAAGATGCCCGGGTCGCCCGCGACGGCGGACGGCGATGCAGACAGCGTACGCATCGCCGCGACGAGCTCGGCGAACGTGCCGACCGCGCGGGAGCGCATGTCGAACGCGGTGAACCGGCCGTCGCGCTGCCGCTCGATGTAGCCCAGGAAGTTGCCGTCGCGGCTGCCGACGTGGAATCCGTCTTCGACCCGCGACCAGACGGTCCCGGCGGTGGGGTGGTGATGCTCAGGCACGCAGGGTCCTCACTTGCTCGTGGTGCGTGCTCTCACGGTAGGCGAGGGCTCCGACAGCCGCCCGGGCTTGACATCCCGCCGCGACGGTCGTCCTCAGCGGTAGTTGACGAACTGCAGATCGACGTCGAGGTCGGCGGCCTTCAGCATCCGCTGCACCTCCTGCAGGTCGTCGCGCGACTTCGACTGCACGCGCAGCTCGTCGCCCTGGATCTGGGACTTCACCGACTTCGGACCCTCGTCGCGGATGATCTTGCTGATCTTCTTCGCATCCTCCGACGAGATGCCCTCCTTGAGGGTCGACACGAGACGGAACTCCTTGCCCGAGGCCTGGGGCTCGCCCGAGTCGAGGCTCTTCAGCGAGATGCCGCGCTTGATGAGCTTGGACTGGAGCACGTCGAGGACCGCCTTCGCGCGCTCCTCGCTGTTCGCCTTGATCAGGATGGACTCGCCGCTCCATTCGACCGACGCGCCGGTGCCCTTGAAGTCGTAGCGCTGCTCGACCTCTTTACGGGCCTGGTTGAGGGCGTTGTCCGCCTCTTGGCGGTCGATCTTGGAGACGATGTCGAAGGAGGAGTCAGCCATGCCTCCGAGCGTACCGTCGGGGGAGCGCCCCGCCACGGGGTTGCGCTCGCCGTCCGGCGGCGGTGCCGGGGACTCGCCTCCGGGGGGCTGGATGCCGCGAGTGGCGCCCGGGCGCCCACCGCCGATAGCGTCGAGGCGTGGAGCGGCGCGCGAAGGTCATGGTCGGGATCGCCGTCGGAGCCGTCGTGGGGCTGGCGGCGATCGCCGCGCCCGGGCTGGTCGGGTTGATCCCCACCGACCAGGTGGTTGCCGAGCGGCAGACTCCCACACCGGCCGCGACGCGCACGCCGACGCCGACCGCGACGCCGACCTCTGTCCCGACGACCACCGTCGAGTCGACACCCACGCCGACGCCGGAGGTGGAGGCTCGCTGCGCGGGTGTCACGCCGGGGACGGACTCGGGAGCGCGAAGCGGCGCAAACGGGTCGGTCACCGCGAGCGAGGCGGGGCTTCCCAGCGTGTATTTCGTGGCCGGCGGCGACTCCTACTGGAGCATCGCCGACCGCTTCTGCCTCGACTCCGCCGTCATCGCGGACCTCAACGACATCGATGACGCGACCGGCATCTATGCGGACACGTACCTCGCACTGGCGACGGATGCCGAAAGTCGAGTCATCCGATTGAACGAAGAACTGCGGGGCGGGTATCGCACACACCAGGATTGCGATGCGATCGCGCGCATCGAGATCACCGGCGACGGCGCGACGCGCCAGGTCTCCTTGAGCGGGACCATCGTCGACAGCGGCTCGGGTGAGTACGCCGAGGGGGCGGTCGAGAAGGTGGACGGGACTCCGACGTACTACACCGTGCAGCCGGGCGACACCTACCGTGGCATCGGCGACCGGTTCTGCGTCGACTCCCAGACCGTGCAGGCCTTCAACGACGCCGGCGCGTCGCGGGTCCTGCAGCCGGGCGATCGCGTCCAGCTCCGCCCGACCTCACGCACGATCGACTGGAACGAGTGACCGCGCGCCCTCCGGGCGACGATCGAGCCGAGGCCTAGTCTGGCCGCGTGACCACCACCGCCCCCGAGCAGCCCCTCACCGCGCAACGCGCCTGGGGTATCGGCGCGATCGCGCTGAGCGTGCTGGCGCTGCTGCCCACCCTCATCGTGACCGGCCTCATGGCGGGGCTCGACGGCGACTACGGCTGGCTCGTCCTCTTCACGCTCCCCGTCGTCGTCGCGGGCGGCGCGGTCGCCATGCTCGCGGGGATCGTCGGACTCGTGTACGCCATCATCAGACGACGCGGATACCTGTGGCCGGCCATCGGATGCGTCGTGGGCATCGCGCTGATCGCCGGGATCTCCATCCATCTCGCCGTCTCGGCCTGAGCCGGTCCCTCCGTCCGGAGGCGTCTTTAGACTGTCGGCATGCAGCCGTTGACCGAAGAGCAGCTGCGCGACGTGCTCGTCAACGCGACCCGGGACGAGCGTGAGCGCCTGGAGCCACCCCACGACTTCCCGATCCTCGAATGGGATCACCTCGACTTCCTCGCGTGGCGCGACCCGACGACGAAGAGCCGCGGGTACGTCGTCGCCGAGATCGACGGCGAACCCACCGGCATCGTCCTCCGGGCGGCGAACGGCGCGGCCGCGCGCTCGGCCATGTGCAACATCTGCCACACGATGCAGCCCGGCAACCAGGTAACCATGTTCACTGCCAGGCGGACGGGGGATGCCGGTGATCGGGGCGACAGCGTCGGCACCTACGTCTGCGCCGATCTGACCTGCCACGAGAACGTCAGGATCGCCGGCCCGCTGGCGCCCAGCGAGATCCGCGCAAGCGTGGACCGTCGCATCGACGGCACTCGTCACCGCCTCGAGTCCTTCGTCGAGCGGGTCGCCTCGGCGGCCTGACGGGCTGGTTTTTCCCACCGGCCCCGGTGAGGGTAGGATGGGTGATCGCGCCTCCGGTCGACTGAGAAAGCCGGGCGGGTGCGCACCTGGCGAGTTACCCAAGCGGCCAAAGGGATCTGACTGTAAATCAGACTGCATTGCATTCGGGGGTTCGAATCCCTCACTCGCCACAGAAAAGGACCGCAGAGAACCCTCTGCGGTCCTTCTGCATTTGGGCGGACGGCAGGACTCGGACGCGGCCCGTCTGACAGGATGGGGGCGTCGCGGGGGAGGACCCCGCCGAAGGGATGTCGAGGATGAGCGAACCGATCACCGCCCCCCGATCGAGCAAGATCTTCCGCGCGGCCATCTGGGTGGCGATCGGCGCCCTGATCGCCGCAGCCCTGGTCTGCGTGGTCTGGGTCATCGTCGGCGATTCGAACGGAATCGTCGAGCGGGCGTTCATGACCATCCTGCTCCTGGCGGGGTTCGCGGGCATCGCGATCCTCGAGTCGTCCCTCGCCGCCCGCCGCCCCGCGTGGTTCGCCCTCGCGAGCATGGTGTCGTGGGTCCTCGCACTGCTCGTCGGGGCGTTCCTGATCTGGATGCCGGAGGATGACGACGCGTTCGGCGTCGGCATCCAGCGGTTCTTCACGTTCCTGCTGATCGTGCTGATCCTGCAGGGGGCGCTCCTCCACATCCGGCTGTTCGCGAAGGCCTACGCACGTCACCAGACCACCTTCACGAGCATCGTCACCTACGTGACGATGGGCCTGGTCGTGATCCTCGCCCTCATGCTGGTGCTGGCGCTGATGCTCGCCGAGTTCGTGGAGTTCCGCGACATCTACTGGCGTGTGGTGGTGTCCCTCGCGATCCTCGCTGCGGTCGGCACGGCACTCGTCCCGCTCGTCAACGCGCTCTTCGCGCCGAAGCGGCCGCGCCCGGCGGTCTCGCCGTACTCCGACGCGCAGTACGCGCCGCAGCCGGCACAGGGCTCCGCGTCGCAGGGTGCCGGGGCGCAGGCGTACGCACAGCCTGCGCACGGCCAGCCGGACTACGGGCACCACGCCTACCCGCAGCAGGCCCCCGCGCAGCCGCAGGCGTGGCCGACGTACGCGGATGGACGCACGCCCCTCCCGGTCATGCCCGACGGCTCGCCGGACTGGAACGCCTACTACACGGGCTGGCCGACCTATCCGCAGCAGCCGTACGGCGCCGCCGGCGCTCCCCACGCGTCCCAGCCGCCGGTCGCGACGAGCGCGAGCGCACCCGAGCCCCCGGCCGCCCCGCAGGATCCGCCCGCGGCCCCCGGAGCACCCGAACGGCCGGCGCCCCCGGTCCCGCCGCTGCCCGGCACGCCGGACGTCCCTCCGGCGCCGCCCGTGCCGCCGCAGAGCTGAGTTCAGCCGCGCGACAGCAGTTCGAGTGCCGCCATCGCGGCGTTGTGACCGCCGATGCCGCTGACGGCGCCGCCGCGCCGTGCGCTGGACCCGCACAGCAGCACACGCTCGTGACCGCTCGAGACGCCCCACCGCTCGGCGGGCGTCTCGAGCGGTTCGTCGTCGTCAGCCCACGGCCACGACAGATCACCGTGGAAGATGTCGCCGCCCATCATCCCGAGCGACTCCTCGAGATCGCCGGTCGTCCGGGCCTCGATGCACGGCGAGCCGTCGGGCGCCTCGAAGACGACGTCCGCGATGGCTTCGGCGAGCACGGAATCCAGCGACGACTGCGCGGCCGCGAGCAGCGTCGACCGGTCCGCCGCACCCGAGGTCACGAGCCGGTGCGGCACCTGCAGTCCGAAGAGGGTGAGGGTCTGCGCGCCGCTCGCTCGCAGCTCCTCCCCGAGGATCGAGGGGTCGGTGAGGGAGTGGCAGTAGATCTCCGCCGGCAGGGGATCGGGGATGCCCCCTGCCTCGGCGCGGTCGTGGGCGGCATCCAACTGGGTCAGCGTCTCGTTGATGTGAAAGGTCCCCGCGAACGCGGCACGCGGGTCGACCGTCGTGTCGCGCAGGCGCGGGAGCCGGCGCAGCAGCATGTTCACCTTGATCTGCGCGCCCTCCGGCGCGGCGACGTCCCCCCCAGGCGCACCCGCTGCGCGGATGAGCCGGTCGAGGACGGACGCCCCGACGCCGCTGAGCACGACCCGCGCACCGACCCGCTCGCCGTCCGCCAGTGTCACTTCGCCGTCGGGTGACACGGCCACCACGTCGGCGCCCGTGCGGATCTCGGCGCCCGCAGCCCGTGCGGCCCGCTCGAGGGATGCGCTGACGGCGCCCATGCCGCCGATCGGCACGTCCCAGTCGCCGGTGCCGCCGCCGATCACGTGGTACAGGAAGCAGCGGTTCTGGCGCAGCGACGGGTCGTCGGAGCGGGAGAAGGTCCCGATCAGACCGTCGGTGAAGGCGATGCCCCGAGCGACGTCGCTCGACAGCGACGAGCGGATCAGCTCGCCCAGCGGGCGGGCGGTGACGGCGTCCCAGAGGCCGTCGTCGCCGACTCGGCGCCGCGCGTCGCGCTCGGCGGAGAGGGGCTCGGTGATCGTCGGGAACAGGCCGCGGCCGAGGGGCGCGAGCCGATCGGAGAAGGCGGCGACCCGCGCGGCCTCGCCCGGGTCGCCCGTGGCGTGCTCGATGCTCGCGGCGGTGGCTGCGGCATCCCCTCCGTCGATGAGGACGCCCCGCGCGGGATCGTCCGGCATCGGCGTATAGGAGGAGTAGCGCCGGCGGCGCAGCCGGATGTCGAGGCCGAGGTCGTCCATCACCGTGCGAGGCAGAAGGCTCACGAGGTACGAGTACCGCGACAGGCGCGCGTCGACGCCCGCCCAGGGGCGTTCGGAGACGGCGGCGCCGCCGACGTGATCGTCCCGCTCGAGCACGGTCACAGAGCGTCCGGCTCGTGCGAGGTAGGCCGCGGCGACGAGGGCGTTGTGCCCTCCGCCGACGATGACGACGTCTCGGATGGCGGTCATGGTGCTCAACCTAGCGGGCGTAGCGTGGAGGCCATGGATGCCGCCGCGCTCGCCGACCTCGCCATCGACATCGCCCGGGAAGCGGGCGAGCTCGCGCGTCGACGGCGACAGGAGGGCGTCGCGATCGCCGCGACGAAGTCCGCGATCGCCGACATCGTGACCGAGGCCGACCGGGAGGTCGAGACGCTCATCCGCGCCCGGCTGTCGGAGGACAGGCCCGAGGACGGCTTCCTCGGTGAGGAGTCCGGTGCGGAACGGGGCTCGTCGGGCATCACGTGGGTGGTCGATCCGATCGACGGCACGGTGAACTACGCCTACGGAATGCCTCACTACGCCGTCAGCATCGCGGCCGTCACCGGCGACCCGACGCCGACCGACTGGATCGCCGAAGCAGCGGCCGTGCACAACCCGGTGACGGGGGAGGTGTTCCACGCCGTCCGCGGCGGCGGCGCGTGGCACGGCTCGACCCGTCTCTCCGTGTCGGAACCCGGCGACGCGGGTGCCCTGGTCGCCACCGGCTTCGGCTACGACCCGAAGTATCACGCGGGCGACCTCGCGCGCGTCGCGGCCGTGATGCCGTTGCTGCGCGACCTGCGCCGCGCCGGGTCGGCCGCGCTGGACCTCGCGTATGTCGCGGCGGGCCGGCTGGACGGCTACTTCGAACGGGGTCTGCAGCCGTGGGATCACGCCGCCGGCGCCCTGCTCGTGGTCGAGGCGGGGGGACGGATCTCAGGCTCGCCCGGTGGCCGCCCCGGCAGCGAGATGACCATCGCCGCCCGAGCGGATCTGCACGACCGGATCGCCGAGCGGATCGCCGGAGTGTGAGTGCACATGCCTTTTTCAGCGCCGTCGTGTAGCGTGGTTATCTGATCGTTACCTTCGCTGCCCGAGCGGAGGACTGTAGACCTGAAGCCGCGGCCGCCCAGCCGCTCTACCCGAGAGCCCGCACGTTTGACCCTCGAGATCCCCACGACCGGCGCCGTCGGCGCGCGTCGTGACCGGCGACCCGCCGCGTCCGACGCCGTGCCGCTGACGCGTGCCGAGCTTCGCCGCCGAGCCGGCCGCCCCTCCGACGCCGTCGCGCATGACGCGGAGGGCGGACAGGCGTCGGCTGCGCCGGCTGGCGACTCCGTGACGGAGAACGCTGCCGAGGGCGCCGCCGTCCTGGCGGTCGCGGCGATGGGTGAGGTCATCGCGTTCGCGAAGGCTGTCGACGAGGCCAAGGCTGCGGCCGCCGCGCAGGTACCGACGCGCCGCCGTCGTACGCGACCCGCGGTCGCCGATGCGTCTGCAGCCGATGCGCTCGCGCCTGCACCCGCCGCTGCGGCCGTCTCACTCCCCGAGGCCGTTGTCGCCGAGGCCGCCGCGACGGCCCTGCCGACCCGCCGCCGGACCCGATCCACCCGCCGAGTCGACGCCGACATCCCGTCGGTCCCGCAGGCTCCCGCATTCCTGGACGAGACGATCGTCCTGCCCGCCGCGGATTCGACGCACGTCGCTGCCGACGCGTCGGACGCCGAGCTGATCGACGAGTTCGAGGCGGCCGCCAAGGTCTTCTCCTTCACGGGAGAGACACCCGTGCAGGTCGCCCGCGCCGCCGTCGAGGCCGACGAGCGTCGGCAGCAGACCACCCGAGTGCGGTCGGCCGCAGCGGTCCGCCCGCGTCGCGGCAAGGTCGCGCTGAAGCGCATGGCCGCGGCATCCTTCTCCGTGAGCGTCGTCGGTGTCGTCGGACTCCTCGCCGTCGGGACGACGACCCCGGTCCTCGCCGTCGGCGCCTTCGGCCAGGAGGTCCGCAGCGACATCTCGCTGGTCGCTCCGGCCGCCGATGCCGATGAGCCCGAGATCCAGGCGTACGTCGCGGCATCCGACGTGAAGTCGATCGACCTCGAGCGCTCGGACGAGTACGGCATCGAGTCGATGCGCGACGTCGCCGCCGATGCTGGTGTCACCCAGTTCGCCGGCACCTGGGTCAACGACTCGACCGCCGCCGTCCAGTGGCCGTTCCCCGTCGGGGTGCCGATCTCGGCGCAATTCGGATCGACCTCGTACCTCTCGAAGTTCTCGCGGGCCCACCACGGCACCGACTTCACGCCCGGCGCAGGCGCCGAGATCCACGCCGTCGCCGGCGGCACGGTCCGCATCGCGACCGAGGCCGGCGGGGACTACGGCGTCACGGTCGTCATCGATCACATCATCGACGGCGAGCTCGTCTCCACCCGCTACGGGCACATGCAGTACGGCTCGCTCCGCGTCTCGCCCGGCGAGACGGTCGAGGCCGGCCAGGTCATCGGCCAGGTCGGCAGCACGGGCAAGTCCACCGGGGCGCACCTGCACCTCGAGGTGCTGCTCGGCGGCACCACCCGGATCGACCCCGTTCCGTGGCTCAAGGAGCACACCGAGGACTGACCCGGTGTCATGGCGGATGCCGCGGTTCTGGTATCCTCTTCTAGTTGCCCGCGTGCGGGCAGCACGCCCCGATAGCTCAGTGGCAGAGCACTTCCATGGTAAGGAAGGGGTCGTCAGTTCAATCCTGACTCGGGGCTCGCAGCATCTCTCGGATGCTCGTGGCGGGGTAGCTCAGTTGGTGAGAGCGCACGACTCATAATCGTGAGGTCGCGGGTTCAAGCCCCGCTCCCGCTACGCAAAACCCCCGGCTCCACCCGGGGGTTTTGTTGTGTCCGGGGGTTCCGTGAACCGGCGCGGGTCGCGGACCCGTCGGGACTGCGCGACGCCGGTACTGTGACTCAGGTCATGAGCATCAGGCCGTCCCGCTCCTCGAAGCGAGGCATCCCCGCGACAGGAGTCACGTGAGCAGCACCCTCCCCGCCTCGCTCGAGCCGATCATCCCGGGCTTCCACCCCGATCCGAGCATCTGCCGTGCCGGCGAGGACTACTACCTCGTCAACTCGTCCTTCGAGTACTCGCCTGGTATCCCGGTGTGGCACAGTCGCGACCTGCGGTCGTGGACGCAGATCGGCAACGCCTTCTCGGCGGCGCAGGACTGGGTGCCGGGCCATGCGGCATCCAGCGGCGGTGTCTACGCGCCCACGATCCGGCATCGGAATGGGACTTTCTGGATCATCACCACCGACGTCGCGAGTGCCACGGGGCAGGTGCTCACCTCGGCGACGCATCCGGCGGGACCATGGTCTCCGTTGCGCCGTGTCGAGGGGCTGCCGGGCATCGATCCCGACCTCGCATGGGACGGGGACGACTGTTACGTGACCTACTGCTCGACCGCCCCCGCGATGCGCGGCATCGCCCAAGCGCGCGTCGACATCGAGAGCGGGACCGTGCTGGAAGGGCCCTACCGGGTCTGGGGTGGCACCGGTCTCGCCTTTCCCGAGGCGCCGCATCTGTATCTGCACGACGGCTGGTGGTACCTCGTGATCGCCGAGGGCGGCACCGAGCGCGGCCACGCCGTGACGGTGGCTCGGTCGCAGAGCCCGCGCGGGCCGTTCGTGGCCGCGCCCACCAACCCGGTGTTCACGCATCGCAGCACCTCCCACCCGGTGCAGAACACGGGGCACGCCGATCTCGTCGAGACGCCGACGGGGGAGTGGGCGGCGGTCTACCTGGCGGTCCGCCCCCGGGGGATCACCCCGATGTTCCACGTGAACGGGCGTGAGACCTTCCTCGCAGGTGTGCGGTGGGAGCACGAGTGGCCGGTCTTCGACGAGGACCACTTCACGGTCCCGAGCGTCGGTCGCTCGTTCTCCGACGACCTTGCGGGTCCGCTGCACCCGCGGTGGGTGTCGCCCGGTCTGGCCGTCGACGACCAGATCGGCGGCCACGATGCATCCGGGACGCTCATCCGGACCGCCGCCGGGTCGTCTCGCGCGATGACCGCCGTGGTCGCCCGGGTGACGGACGCGCACTGGACGTTCAGCGCTGAGGTCGACGGCGTCGACGGCGTCGCGGGAATCCTGCTCCGTCTGGACGACGATCACTGGGTGGAGGCCCGGGTATCGGACGGGTCCGCCGTCGCCGTCGCGCGCATCGGCTCTCTGGAGCTCCCGCTCACCGACGCCGTCGGGCTGGATGGTGGTGCGGTGCGCGTCGTGGTGCGCTCCGTCCAGGCGACGACGCAGGGTCCCGATGACATCCGACTCGCCGTCGTCCAGGCCGGTGTCGAGCACGACCTCGGCCGCCTCGACGGTCGGTACCTCTCGACCGAGGTGGCGGGCGGGTTCACCGGCCGCGTCGTGGGCGTCCGCGCCGTCGAAGGGGGCTTCCGCCTGCGCTCCGTCGGGTACGACCCGACTCAAGGCTGACGCGCCTACTGTGCGGACCAGCCGCCGTCGCTGGCCAGCACCGCACCGTTGATGTTCACACCGTCGTCGGACAGCAGGAAGGTGATCGACGCCGCGATCTGCTCGGCCGTGGCGACTGACGGGATGCTGCCGTGGAACTGGCCGAGCCGCTCCTGACCGTACGCCGAGACGTTCGGGGGGAACGGGATGCCGGTGGCCACCCCTCCCGGCGCGACGGCGTTCACCCGGATGCCCTGCGGGCCGTACATCACGGCGGCACTCTTGGTCAGGCCGATCACTGCGTGCTTGCTCGTCGTGTAGGCGTTTCCCGACGCGCTGCCGCGCAGTGCAGCCTCGGATGCGACGTTGACGACGGACCCGCGCCCCGCGGCGAGCATCGACGGGAGCACGGCCCGCGTCAGCTTGAACGGTCCCGTCACGTTGACGGCCATCACGCGCTCCCATATCGCGTCGCTCGTCTCCGCGAGCGGCGAGAAGTCGTCGTTGATGCCGGCCACGTTGGCCAGCGCGTCGATGCGACCCCCGGCCGCCTCGACGATGGCGTCGACGGAGTCCTGCGTGGTGACATCTCCCGCCACCGGCACGATGTCGGCATCCGGCATCGAAGCAGCGAACTCCGCGAGGCGGTCGGCGGAGATGTCCGTCGCGATCACCCGGCCGCCCTCCCGGGCGACGCGGGCTGCGGTCGCGCGGCCGATGCCCGAAGCGGCGCCGGTGACGACGACGGTCTTCCCCGCGAAGCGGCCCGCCCAGGTCGGCTCGTCCGAGGCGGCCTCGGGGGCGGCGGGCATGACGCCGTCGTTCGCGCGGAGCACGAGGTCGTCGATGACGGACTGCGGCATCTGGCCCTGGCTGAGGGCGACCAGCTGCTGCAAGGGAAGGCCGCGGACCGGGGCCAGAGCGTCCTCGGATGAGCCGGATGCCGCGAGCAGCCCTCGCAGCAGGGGGCCGCCGGTCTCGCTGTCGAGCCATTCGCCGATGGTCGATGCGCCGGTGAGGGAGTGGGTCATGTGTCGTCCTTCCGTGGAGTGCGGCCTGGAGCGTCGACGCTGTCGCATCGATCTATTCCCGCACGGGAAATGCTACCCTCGGCCGAGCGCGGGCGGAAGGGTGTGTCATGTCGACGTCGAACGGTCCTCGCCGAGGGCGGGGCACGCGCGCGGGTCTGACGCGTGACCGCATCCTCTCGGCCGCGCGCGACCTGGACCCGCTGACGCTGACCATGCAGCAGGTCGCGGACGCCCTCGGCGTCGACCGGAAGGCGCTGAACCATCACGTCACCGACCGCGACAGCCTCCTCGAGATGCTCGCGATCGACGCCTTCCGGCGACGCTTCGACGCTTCGCGGGCCGACCTCGGGGAGTCGTGGCAGGACGCCTGCCGCGGGTACGCGACGGCGCTCACCGAGAGCGTCGTCGACATCGGCGCGTGGCTCGGTCACCTCCACTTCACCTCGCCGAACGACCTGTCCATCGTCGGACCGGCCGAGGTCGTGGCCGCCCGTTTGCGCCAGGCGGGGTTCGACACCCAGACCGCCAGCCGCGGCATGCATCTGCTCGTCAGCATCTGCCAGGGCTTCGCCCGGGACGTCGTCATGTCCGGACGGTCCGCCGACGACGTGCAGGTCGCGCGCGTGCGGAGCGCACTGGAACGCTCACCCGGCGAGTATCCGGCACTGCGCGAGCTCATCGAGAGCCGGATCGACAATCACGGTGCCGACCAGCTGCGTTTCGACGTCGACGTCTTCATCGCCGGGATGGAGCGCCTGCTCCCGGCGTGAGGGGCACGCGGCCACACGTCCACACGATCAGGCGGGCGGATCGCCCAACTGATCACTCATCGCGACGGTGCTGCGCCGGATCTCGAGGTAGATCTCGCGCACGCTGGCCGAGGTGCCGAGCTCGGCGCGACGAGCCCACTCGTCGAAGGCGAGCCGGACGATGAGGAAGATGATCCCGATCGCCGCGCGAGCGGTGAGGACGTCGGCGTCGGCACCGGCGGCATCCACCGCGGTGTCTGTGAGCGCATCCACCTGTTCCGCCTCCGTGCGCAGGACGAGCGCGAGCAGGGTCGGCTCGTGGCCGACGAGACGGCGAACGCGGAGCACCCGGTCGTGCTCGTCCGGACGCGAGTCGAACCACGCGATCTGCGCCAGCCAGCTGCTCTCGAGGGCGCGCAGCAGCGGCTCTCCGCTGCCCACCGCGTCGCTCACCGCACGCAGCATCGACTCCGACTCCTCGGTCGGCTGCAGGACGGCCGCCTCTTTGGTCGCGAAGTAGCGGAAGAACGTGCGCGGGGAGGTGCCGGCGCGATGCGCGATGTCGTCGACCGTGGTTCCGGACACGCCGCGCTGCTCGAACAGCTCGATCGCGGCATCCGACAGCTCGCGCTGGGTCTCGCGCCGCCGCCGCTCCCGCAGCCCCTCGGTGGGGCGGTCCGCAGGCGCCGCCTCGTCGGGGGAATACCGGTCCATGCGCCCATTGTTGCACCCATCGTCAAATCTGCAGTTCACGCCAATGTGGCAGTCACTGTCAGATAGAATCGACCGAACCTCGCGCCGCGCACCGACCTCGAAGGCACCCCATGACTCTCAGCGACTCCCGTCCCGACACGGCGTCCGCCCCCACGATCCCCGCGTCCGCCCCGAAGACCGGGCCGGTCATCGCGCTGCTCGTCGTCGCCGCCTTCGTCGTCATCCTCAACGAGACGATCATGGGCGTCGCGCTGCCCAGCCTGATGATCGACCTCGACATCACGGCCGCCACCGCGCAGTGGCTGACGACGGGCTTCCTGCTGACGATGGCCGTCGTGATCCCGCTCACCGGATCGCTCCTGGTCCGCTTCACCGTGCGTCAGGTGTTCTTCACCGCGATGACCCTGTTCGCGATCGGCACGCTGATCGCGGCGCTGGCGCCCGGGTTCGGGATGCTGCTGGTCGGCCGCGTCGTGCAGGCCTCGGGCACCGCGATCATGATGCCGCTCCTGTTCACCACCGTCCTGAACGTCGTGCCTCCCACCCATCGCGGGCGGATGATGGGCGTGATCAGCATCGTCATCGCCGTCGCTCCCGCCGTCGGGCCGACGGTGTCCGGCCTCATCCTCTCGGCCCTCGACTGGCGCTGGATGTTCTGGCTGGTGCTCCCCATCGCCCTCCTCGCCATCGCCCTCGGCGCCCTGTGGGTGCAGAACGTCACCGAGACGCGCGACGCCCGGTTCGACGTCCTGTCCGTCGTCCTCTCGGCCGTCGGCTTCGGCGGCCTCATCTTCGGGCTGAGCTCGATCGGCGAGTCCGCGTCGGGGCACGCGCCCGTGCCCGTCTGGATCCCGCTCGTCCTCGGCGCGGCATCCCTCGCACTGTTCGTCGTCCGTCAGCTGGCGCTGCAGAAGACGGATGCCGCACTGCTCGACCTGCGCACGTTCCGCTCGCGCTCGTTCAGCCTGGCGGTGGTCCTCGTCATCGTGGTGATGTCTGCGCTGTTCGGCTCGCTCATCCTCCTGCCCATCTACCTGCAGCAGGTGCTCGGGCTCGACACCCTCGCCGTCGGCCTGATGCTGCTGCCCGGCGGAGTCCTGATGGGCGTCATCGCGCCGATCGTCGGATCGCTCTTCGACCGGTTCGGGCCGCGCCCCCTCGTCCTGCCCGGCATGGTCGTCGCCGCGGCGGCGCTGTGGGGGATGGCGACCTTCGGCGAAGGCACCTCGGTCGCCTGGATAGTCGCGGTGCACATGGCACTGAACCTGGGGCTCGGCTTCGTCTTCACGCCGCTGCTCACCTCAGCGCTCGGCTCGCTGCCGCAGCGACTGTACTCGCACGGCAGCGCGACGGTCAGCACGCTGCAGCAGGTCGCCGGCGCCGCCGGCACGGCCCTGTTCGTCACGCTCATGTCGGTCGGTGGTGCGGCGGCCGCGGCATCCGGTACCGATGCCGTCGGCGCAGTCGCGTCCGGCGTCCACACCGCCTTCACGGTCGGCGCGGTCGTCGCGACGGTCGCCGTCGTGCTGGCGGCGTTCGTCCGGAGGCCCGCCGACGACGCGCAGGCGCCGATCGCCGCGCACTGACCGGGATCAGCGCGGAGCGGGTCCGCTGCTGTCGCGGACGACCAGCTCGGTCGGGATGAGGGTCGTCCCTCCCCCCGCCGAGGGGTCCGCGATCTGCGACAGCAGCCGCGCCATCGCCACGCGTCCGACCTCGCGGAAGTGCTGGTGCACCGACGTCAGGGGCGGCCAGAACGCCCGGGCCTCGTCCATGTCGTCGAAGCCGACGACGCTGACGTCGCCGGGGATCGAGCGGCCGAGCTCGTGGAACGCACGCATCGCACCGAGGGCCATCTGATCGTTGGCGGCGAACACGGCCGTCACGTCGTCGCGCGCGCCGAGCTCGAGGCCGATGCGGTAGCCGGACTCGGTCGACCAGTCGCCGTGATGGGGGTCGGGCGGTGCGACGCCGGCCTCGTCGAGCGTCCGTTGCCACGACTCGACGCGGTGCATCGCGGAGAACGACGACGTCGGCCCGGCGATGTGCCACACCTGACGGTGGCCGAGGTCGAGGAGGTGCTGCGTGGCCAGGCGCGCACCGAGGGCCTGGTCGGTGTCGACGACGGTGTACCCCGACCCCGCGTTCGAGTCGATGACGACGACAGGCAGCCCCGGTGGGAGGGTGATCTCGACGCGGTCGAGCAATGACGCCTCGAAGATGATGATGATGCCGTCGACGGCCTGCTCGGTGAGGCGACGATAGGCACCGCGCACGGCGCCCATCGTCGGGTCCGGCACCGGCATGAGGGTCACGCTGTAGTCGGCGATCGCGGCCTCGGTCGCGATCGCGTCGAGGGTCCGGACGTTCCCGAGCGTCTCGAGCGTGAACATGATCACGCCGATGGTGTGGAAGCGTCCGTATTTCAGCGCCCGCGCCGCGCCGTTGGGGCGATAGCCCACGGCGCGCATGGACGCGAGCACGCGCTCACGCGTCGTCTCGTCGACGTTGGTCAGCCCGTTGGAGACCCGCGACACCGTCTGCGACGAGACGCCTGCGTGCCGCGCGACGTCGGCCATGGATGCTGCGCGGCGCCGCCTCGACGGTGAGGTGTCGTTCGTGGTCATGGGCTCCAGGTCCTTCGTCGGCCTCGCCGGTGGATCTCGGTGGTTACGCAAACATGTTATGCTCCCGACCAGCGATGTTCGCGTAAACATTCCGCACTTCTCGTCAACGAACGGACTTTGACATGACGATGGCGTCAGCACCCCCGACCGCCGCAGCGGGCCTCGGCTCGGCGGCTCCGGCCGTCCGCCGCACCCGCCGCGACTGGCGCGGCTGGGCCTTCGTCGGCCCGTTCATGATCGTGTTCCTCGCGGTCCTCGTCGCGCCGGTCGTCTACGCGCTGTACCTGACCCTGTTCCGTCAGCAGCTCGTCGGGGGCAACGCGTTCGTCGGGCTCGAGAACTATGTCGCCCTGTTCCAGGACGCGAAGTTCTGGGAGTCGCTCGGCCGCGTCGCCCTGTTCCTCGTGGTCCAGGTGCCCATCATGCTGACGCTCTCGCTCGTCGCGGCACTGGCGATCGACAGCGCGCGGCTGCACGGGGCATCCTTCTTCCGCATCGCGATCTTCCTGCCCTACGCCGTGCCCGGCGTCGTGGCCGCACTCATCTGGGGCTTCATCTACGGCAACCAGTTCGGCCTCTCCGGGTCGATCAACGACCTCATCGGGTTCGACCTGCTGCAGCCGTTCAGCGCCGATTGGATCCTCGCCTCGATCGGCAACATCGTCACGTGGGAGTTCATGGGCTACAACATGCTCATCTTCTACGCAGCGTTGAAGGTGATCCCCACCGAGCTGTACGAGGCCGCGGAGATCGACGGGGCGGGCCAGTTCCGGATCGTCACGGGCATCAAGATCCCGTCGCTGCGCGGCTCGATCGTCATCGCGACGATCTTCTCGATCATCGGCAGCTTCCAGCTGTTCAACGAACCCAACCTGCTGAAGAACCTCGCACCGAATGTGATCTCGAGCTTCTTCACCCCGAACATGTACGCCTACAACCTGTCGTTCGCGGGTCAGCAGTTCAACTACTCCGCCACCGTCGCGATCGTGATGGGCGTCATCACCGCCGTCATCGCCTACATCGTCCAGGTGCGCGGCTCCCGCCAGGAGGTGCGCTGAGATGACCGCGACCGAGCTCGTGACCACCCGCGACACCAGCCCCGCCCGGCGGACCCGGCGTCCGACCTACGTCCGCTCGCAGGGCCGGCGGCAGAAGAAGTCGATCGTGCTCACGATCGTCATGGCGATCTTCGTCATCTACTCGATCGTCCCGCTCGCCTGGCTGCTCTTCAACGCGACGAAGGACCAGGGCGACCTGTTCTCGTCGTTCGGACTCTGGTTCGGCGCGGACTTCAACCTCTGGCAGAACATCGTCGACACGCTGACCTACCGGGGCGGCATCTTCGTCCAGTGGTTCGGCAACACCCTGCTCTACGTCGTCGTCGGCGCGGGGGGTGCGACCCTCCTCGCCACCGTCGCCGGCTACGGCATGGCGAAGTACGCCTTCCCCGGGCGCCGGGCGGTCTTCGCGCTCGTGCTGGGCGCGGTGGCGATCCCCGGGACGGCCCTCGCCGTGCCGACGTTCCTCATGTTCAGCCAGCTGGGGCTCACGAACACGCCGTGGGCCGTCATCCTGCCGTCGCTGATCAGCCCGTTCGGGCTGTATCTCATCTGGACGTACGCGGTGGACGCCGTGCCGACCGAGCTCCTCGAGGCCGCCCGCATCGACGGGGCGGGGGAGTTCCGCACGTTCTTCACGATCTCGCTGCGGCTGCTCGCCCCGGGCATCGTCACGGTGCTGCTCTTCGCGATCGTCGCGACCTGGAACAACTACTTCCTCCCGCTGATCATGCTGAGCGAGCCCACCTGGTATCCGCTCACCGTCGGGCTCAGCCAATGGAGCGCGCAGGCGTCCGGCGTCGCGGCGCAGCCGATCTACAACCTCGTCATCACCGGGTCGCTCCTCACGATCATCCCGATCGTCGCGGCCTTCCTCGTCCTGCAGCGCTTCTGGCAGTCCGGTCTCAGCGCCGGCAGCGTCAAGGCCTGATCCCCGCACCAACCTCCTCGCACCACCACTACGAAAGGGAACGAAGATGTCCACCCTCACCCGACCCCGCGCCCGACGCATCGTCGTCGTCGCGGCATCCGCCCTCACCGTCGGTCTCGCCCTCGCGGGCTGCGGCGGCGGCGGAACCCCGTCCGCCGCACCCGGCGGCAGCGCCGACGAGCTCGAGGCAGCGCTCGAAGAAGGCGGCACCATCACTTATTGGAGCTGGACCCCGTCGGCTGAGGCCCAGGTCGCCGCGTTCGAGAAGGAGTACCCGAACGTCGACGTCAAGCTCGTCAACGCCGGGACCAACACCGAGGAGTACACGAAGCTCCAGAACGCGATCACGGCCGGATCGGGTGCGCCCGACGTCGCGCAGGTGGAGTACTACGCCATCCCGCAGTTCGCGCTCTCCGAGTCGCTCGTCGACCTCGCCCCCTACGGCTTCGGCGACCTGAAGGACCAGTACACCCCCGGCCCGTGGGGCGCGGTCACCGTCGGCGACGCCGTCTACGGCCTCCCGCAGGACTCCGGCCCCATGGCCATGTTCTACAACGCGACCGTCTTCGACGAGTACGGCATCGAGGTGCCGACCACGTACGACGAGTACGTCGCCGCCGCCGAGAAGCTCCACGAGGCCGACCCGAACGCGTACATCACCTCGGACACCGGCGACGCCGGCTTCGCGACGAGCATGATCTGGCAGGCCGGCGGCCGCCCGTTCTCCGCAGACGGCACGAACGTGTCGATCGACCTGCAGGACGAAGGCTCGAAGAAGTGGGCCGACAGCTGGAACCGTCTCGTCGAACAGGACCTCCTCGCCACCACCCCCGGGTGGAGCGACGAGTGGTACCGCGCCCTCGGCGACGGCACTATCGCGACCCTGCTGACCGGTGCGTGGATGCCTGGTGTCCTCGAGTCATCGGTGCCCGAGGCATCCGGCGACTGGCGCGTCGCACCCATGCCGACCTACGACGGCACCCCGGTGACCGCGGAGAACGGCGGTGGCGGCCAGGTCGTCCTGAAGCAGAGCAAGAACCCGGCGCTCGCCGCAGCCTTCCTCAAGTGGCTCAACGCGGACCCCGCCTCGATCGAGGTCTTCCTCGCATCGGGCGGCTTCCCGGCCACGACGGCGGACCTGCAGTCCGACGAGTTCCTCGCGAAGGCGCCCGAGTACTTCGGCGGCCAGAAGATCAACGAGGTCCTCGTCGACGCGGCGAACAACGTCCCCGAGGGATGGCAGTACCTGCCGTACCAGGTGTACGCGAACAGCATCTTCGGCGACACCGTCGGCCAGTCCTACCTCGACTCCGGCGACCTCAACGGGGGTCTGGAGATCTGGCAGCAGCAGCTGACCGACTACGGCAACCAGCAGGGCTTCACCGTCGAGTGACCCGCGATGAGGGGGATGCGGCGCGACCCGCCGCATCCCCCTCATCACGTCCGCCCCACGTATCACCCGACCTGGAGGGTCGATGTCCGACTTCCGCATCGGCGACGAGCACTTCGAGCTCGACGGCCGCCCGTTCCGCATCCTCTCCGGTGCCCTGCACTACTTCCGGGTGCACCCCGATCAGTGGCGCGACCGCATCCGCAAGGCCAAGCAGATGGGGCTCAACACGATCGAGACCTACGTGGCGTGGAACGCACACGCGCCGCAGGAGGGCGTCTTCGACCTCAGCGGTCAGCTCGACCTGGCACGCTTCCTCGACGAGGTGCACGACGAGGGCATGTATGCGATCGTCCGCCCCGGTCCGTACATCTGCGCGGAATGGGACGGCGGCGGACTGCCGGCGTGGCTGTTCCGCTCCGGCACGGTCGGGGTCCGCCGCAACGAGCCGCAGTTCATGGCCGCCGTCGAAACCTACCTGCGCGCACTCGGCGAAGTGTTCGTGCCCCGGCAGATCGACCGCGGCGGGCCCATCATCCTGGTCCAGATCGAGAACGAATACGGCGCCTACGGGTCGGATGCCTCCTACCTCCGCGCGCTCGTCGACATCACCCGCGACTCCGGCATCACGGTCCCGCTCACCACGGTCGACCAGCCCACGCCCGAGATGCTCGAAGCGGGCAGCATCCCCGGGCTCCACAAGACCGCATCCTTCGGCTCGCGCTCACGCGAGCGGCTCGCGACGCTCCGCGAGCATCAGCCGACCGGGCCGCTCATGTGCTCGGAGTTCTGGGACGGCTGGTTCGACAGCTGGGGCGGGCATCACCACACCACGACTCCTGAGGAGTCCGCGCAGGACCTCGCCGACCTGCTCGAGGCGGGCGCGTCGGTGAACCTCTACATGTTCCACGGCGGCACGAGCTTCGGCTTCACGAACGGCGCGAACGACAAGGGCGTCTATTCGCCGCTCGTCACGAGTTACGACTACGACGCCCCGCTCGACGAGACGGGTGCGCCGACGGCCAAGTACGCCGCGTTCCGCGAGGTGCTCGCCCGCTTCACCGACGTCGCGGACGCGCTCCCCGCCCCGCGACCGGCGGCTCCGACCCCGGCCGCCACGATCACCGAGACGGTCGCGCTCGCCGACGTCGTGGACGAGCTGGGGCAGTGGCACACGTCCGAGCACCCGCCGTCCATGGACGACCTCGGAGCCTTCACCGGCTTCGCCGTCTATCGCACCCGGGTCCGTACCGAGGGGCGCGAGGTGCTGCACATCGACGAGATCCGCGACCGTGCCCTCGTGAGCGTCGACGGCGCGCCCGTCGGCGTCCTCGCGCGGGACCACCACGACACGGCGCTCGCGCTCCCCGCCGACGCGGCCGGTGTGCTCGAGCTGCTCGTCGAGGACCAGGGTCGCGTCAATTACGGCGTCCGCATCGGCGAACCGAAGGGGCTCATCGGACGGGCTCGGGTCGGTGACCGTCCGCTCACGGACTGGCAGGTGCTGCCCCTCGACCTCGCCTCGATCGGCCTCGTGCGGCGCGCGCTCGATGCGACGACCGGGGGAGCGCTGGCAGGGCCCGCCTTCGGCCGTGCGCGCTTCTCACTCGACGAGCCCGCCGACCTCTTCCTCGACACCCGCTCCTGGGGCAAGGGCGTCGCATGGATGAACGGCTTCAACCTCGGCCGGTACTGGACGCGCGGCCCGCAGCACACGCTCTTCGTGCCCGCCTCCAGCACCCGTGCCGGCGACAACGAGCTGATCGTCTTCGAGCTCCACGGCGGATCATCCGACGTCGTCTTCTCGCCCCATCCCGATCTCGGGCACCTGGAGTACTGAGGGTCAGCCCGCCGTCGACGCCCGGACGATGAGCTCGGGAGGAAAGACGGTCTGACGTGCGATGCTGTCGGGGTCCTCGGCCTCTTCGAGCAGGACGCGCATGGCGGTGCGTCCGATCATGCGGCTCGGTTGCCGGATCGACGAGAGCGGGACCGCGGCTGCGGCGGCGAACGGGATGTCGTCGAAGCCGATGATGGCGATGTCGCCCGGCACCGACGCGCGCCCGTCCACGGTCATCGACTGCAGCAGGCCGAGGGCGACGAGGTCGCTGGCGGCGAAGAGGGCATCGGGCCACTCGCGACGAGGGCGGGAGAGGATGCGGGCGCCCGCCGCGGCGCCCTCGTCGACCGTCATCGCGCCGGTCGCCACGACCTCGAGGTCGACGTGTGCCCCGGCGTTGTCTGCGGCCGCCCGAGCTCCGGCGAGCCGGTCGTTGACCTGCCGGATGTCGAATGGGCCGCCGACGAACGCGATGCGGCGCCGGCCGGTCTCGATGAGGTGCTCGACGGCGAGCCGCCCTCCCGCGACGCTGTCGACGGAGACCGAGGAGAACCTCCCGTCACCGCTGAAGCGGTCGACGAGCACGGCGGCGATGCCGCTGGCTCGCAGCCGCTGCAGGCGGCCGGTGACGTCGCCGTAGGGCGCGATGAGCAGGCCGCGCACCTGCTGCTCCTGGAACAGGTCGAGGTAGAGACGTTCACGGGACACGTCCTCGTCTGTGTTGCCGTACAGGATCGCGATGCCGTGTCTGGTCGCCTCGTCCTCGGCGCCACGCACGACGTCGTTGTAGAACGGGTTCTGCCCGTCGAGGACGACGAAACCGACGGTCCGGGAGTCTCCCGCTCGTAGCTTTCTGGCCGCGTCGTTGCGGACGTATCCGAGCTCCTCGATCGCGCGGGTGACCCGCTCGACGGATTCGGGGGAGACCTCCTCAGGCCGGTTGAGGACGTTCGAGACCGTGCCGACGGAGACGCCGGCGCGCTCGGCGACGTCACGGATGCGGACCGGCATGGCACCTCCTTGTTCCACCGGGGTCACGATTCGATCTCTCTCGTGATGTCGCTTGACCACTGCGGGTCGGTTCCATACAGTAGCGTGAAATCATTCTGAATCGATTCAGGCAATGATCACCGACATTCACCCGAACAGCAACCCTCGATGAGGAGGAACCCGTGGTCCTCGACGGCGAACCGCAGGCTGCACCGCCGGCGCTCGAACTCTCCCGCGTCATGAAGTCCTTCGGAGCCGTCGTCGCGCTGCGCTCGGGCAGCCTCGTGCTCCAGCCCGGATCGATCCACGCCCTGATCGGTGAGAACGGTGCAGGCAAGTCGACGCTCGTGAAGATCATCGCCGGCCTGTACCGCCGGGACGCGGGGGAGTTCCGCCTGAACGGCGAGGCGGTGGATTTCACCAGCACCGCCCAGTCGAAGGCCGCCGGCATCGCCGTGATCTATCAGGAGCCCACGCTCTTCCCCGATCTGTCGGTGACGGAGAACATCTTCATGGGGCGCCAGCCCACGAGTCGCATCGGGCGGATCGACCGCCGCGCGATGCGCGACGAGGCCAGCCGCATCTTCCAGCGGCTCGGCGTGGGTCTCGACCCCGACCGCGTCACCGAGGGGCTGTCGATCGCCGACCAGCAGATCATCGAGATCGCGAAAGCCATCTCGCTCGACGCGAGGGTGCTCATCATGGACGAGCCCACCGCTGCACTGTCGGGCGTCGAGGTCGAGCGCCTCTTCGCGGTCGCGCGCAGCCTCCGCGACGAGGGTCGGGCCCTGCTGTTCATCTCCCACCGCTTCGACGAGGTCTTCGCGTTGTGCGACACCGTCACCGTCATGCGCGACGGCTCCTACGTCGAGACGACCCCGTTGGCCGACACCACCGTCGACGACCTCGTCCGTCAGATGGTGGGTCGCGACGTGACCGAGCTGTTCCCCAAGCTGCCGTCGACCGTCGGCGACGTCGTCCTGCGGGTCGACGGGCTCACCCGGCGCGGCGTGTTCCGCGACGTGTCCTTCGAACTGCGCGCAGGTGAGATCGTGGGCCTCGCCGGACTCGTCGGTGCGGGCCGCAGCGAGGTCGCTCGCGCGGTCTTCGGCGTCGACACCTACGAGTCCGGAACGGTCACCCTCCACGGTCAGCCGCTCCCGAAGGGCAGCCCGCAGAAGGCGACCGTCCGCGGCATCGCCCTGGTCCCCGAGGACCGCCGCAAGCAGGGCCTCGTCCTCGACGACGGCGTCTCGCGCAACGTGACGCTCGCAATCCGGTCCAAGCTGGCGCGTTGGGGCCTCCTCTGGAGCGGGCTCGAGAACGCCGCCGCCCGTGTCTGGGCGAGTCGCCTCGAGGTCAAGACCGCGGCGCTGGATGCCGAGACCGGCACACTGTCCGGCGGCAACCAGCAGAAGGTCGTGCTCGGCAAATGGCTCGCCACGGAGCCGACCGTCCTCATCGTCGACGAGCCCACTCGCGGCATCGACGTCGGCACCAAGTCCGAGGTGCACCGGCTGCTCAGCGAGCTCGCGCAGCAGGGCCTCGCGATCCTGATGATCTCGTCCGAGCTCCCCGAGGTGCTCGGCATGGCCGATCGCGTGCTCGTGATGCGCGAGGGCCGGCTCACCGGCGAGTTCTCGAGAGAAGACGCGACGCCCGAAGCGGTCATGTTCGCGGCCACGGCGGATGCGGGAGCGGCAGCATGAGCGGGACGATCACCACGGCGCGGCCGACGGGCGCGGCATCCGGAGCGAAGACCTTCGTCCGCTCGATCGCCACCGCCCGCGAGAGCGGCATCGCCGTCGCACTCATCGTCGTCGTCATCGCCGCGACGGCCGCGAACGGCAACTTCCTGTTCTCACCCGACGGGTTCCGCGACCTCCTGCTGACACCGTCGCTCCTGCTGCTCGTGGCCGTCGGGCAGGCGATCGTCATCATCACCCGGAACGTCGACCTGTCCGTGGGGTCGACCGTGGGGCTCACCGCCTACCTGACGGGACGCCTGTTCATCGACATCGAGGGGGCCCCGGTCATCCTCGTGTTCGTCGCAGGCATCGTCCTGGGCGGGATCCTCGGTGCCATCAACGGTCTGCTCGTGGCGTGGGCGAAGGTGCCGGCGCTGGTCATCACCCTCGGCACGATGTACATCTACCGCGGCATCAACGTCGCGTGGGCGGGTAGCGACCGCATCAATGCGTCCGATCTGCCGCGGGAGTTCCGCGGTCTCGGAACGCAGCAGCTCATCGGCATCCCGGTCCTCACGATCATCGCCGTCGTCGTGCTGATCGCGGCGGCGTGGTACCTCCGCAACATCCGCGGCGGACGCGAGTTCTACGCGATCGGATCCGACCCGGCCGCCGCCCACCTCTACGGGTTGAAGGTCAATCGCCGGATCATCTCGGCCTTCGTGGTGTCCGGAGCGCTCTCGGGCCTCGCGGGTGTGCTGTACGCCGCCCGCTACGGCACCGTCAGCTCGGCAGCCGGGTTCGGCTGGGAGCTGCAGGCCATCGGCGCGGCGGTGATCGGCGGCGTGGCGATCTCAGGAGGCGTTGGAACCGTCTGGGGCGCAGCGATCGGCGCCTACCTGCTGCTGACGATCAACCGCGCGCTCCCCATCCTCGGCATCGACGACTTCTGGCAGCGGGCCGTCGTCGGCGTCCTCATCCTCGGTTCGATCGTCCTCGACCGCGTGCTCGCGGTCAGGCAGCATCGACGACTCATCGCACAACGGGAGGACGACCGATGACTGCGGTCACCACCGGCACCGCCACGGTGCGCACCTACCGCGACTACGGGCGACCGCTGTGGCGCCGCGCGCTGCTCACGCGCGAGGCGGCGATCATCGGCATCCTGATCCTGGTGATCGCGGTCGCGCTGGGAACCGTCCGCAACTTCGACAGTCCGCTGACGGTCACCTACCTCCTGCGCGACATCGCGCCGATCCTGCTGATCGCGTTGCCGATGACCCTCATCATCATCACCGAGGAGATCGACCTGTCGGTGGCGAGCATCGTCGGTCTCTCGAGCGTCATGACCGGCATCCTCACGCAGGCGGGACTGCCCTTCCCCCTCGCGGCGCTCGTCGCCATCCTCGTCGGGACCATCGCCGGCGCGATCAACGGCTTCCTCGTGACGGTCGTGGGACTGCCGTCGCTGGCCGTCACGATCGGCACGCTCGCGCTCTTCCGCGGCATCGCGGTGGGCCTGCTCGGGACGACGGCGATCACGGACTTCCCCGAGGAATGGACCGACCTGGCAAAGGCGAACATCCCCGGCACGCCGATCCCGGTGATCATCGTGCCGTTCGTGGTGCTCGCGATCGTGTTCGCGGTGCTCCTGCACTTCACGCCGTTCGGTCGATCGCTGTACGCGATCGGTTTGAACAAGGAGGCCGCGCACTTCTCGGGCATCGACGTCGCCCGCAGCAAGTTCACGCTCTTCGTGCTCTCGGGCGCGGTGTCGGGCTTCGCCGGCGTCTATTTCACGCTCCTGTACTCCAACGCCCGCGGTGACAACGCCATGGGGATGGAGCTGCAGATCATCGCCGCGGTGCTCCTGGGCGGCGTCTCGATCTTCGGCGGTCGAGGCGCCCTGCACGGTGTGATCGCAGGCGTCCTCCTCATCGGAACGCTCGGCAGCGCGCTGCGGCTGGCGGGCGTCACGAGCGACATCATCAACGTCATCACCGGGGTGCTCCTCATCCTCTCGGTGGTGTCGGCGAGCCTCCTCGCCTGGCTGCACCGGAGCAGGGCTGCAGCACTCGGGCGGAGGACGGGACGACGCGGCGCCGACGGCGGCGCCGCCGGGGGCCCGACCCGCTAGTACACAACGCGACATCCATCGCACCACGGAAGGAAACAATGATGTTCGGATTCACGCGCACGCGACGGGCAGGCGCGATCGCCGTGCTCGCTCTGGGTGCCACGCTGGTGATCGCCGGCTGCAGCTCGAACGGCGGCGGCGGGGCCGGCGGCGACGGGGGTGACGGCGGCGGCGACGTCTCCATCACGATGCTCCCGAAGAACCTCGGCAACCCCTACTTCGACACCTCCACCTCGGGGGCGGAGGAGGCAGCCGACGAGGTCGGCGCGTCCTTCGAGGAGGTCGGCCCGTCCGAGGCCAGCCCGACCTCGCAGGTGCAGTACATCCAGACCGCCGCGCAGCAGGGCGCCAGCGCCCTCATCGTCTCGGCGAACGACCCCGAGGCGATCTGCGACGCCCTCGACGAGGCGCGCTCCGCGGACGTCAAGGTCGTCACCTTCGACTCCGACACGAACCCCGACTGCCGCGACCTGTTCATCAATCAGGCCACGTCCGAGGGCATCGCGAAGGTGCAGGTCGACCTCATTGCCGAGCAGATCGGCGACGAGGGGCAGATCGCCGTCCTGTCGGCCTCCGCGAACGCGACCAACCAGAACGCCTGGATCGAGCTCATGCAGCAGCAGCTCGAGGCGGACCACCCGAACATCGAGCTCGTCGACGTGGTCTACGGCGACGACGACGACCAGACCTCGTTCGACCGCACCGCCGCGCTCCTGCAGACCTACCCCGAGCTGAACGGCATCGTCTCGCCGACCACCGTCGGCATCGCCGCCGCCGCCCGCTACCTCTCCGACTCGGAGTACAAGGGGCAGGTCGCCCTCACCGGTCTCGGCACGCCGAACCAGATGCGCGAGTACGTCGAGGACGGCACCGTGACGGCGTTCGCGCTGTGGAACCCGGCCGACCTGGGCTACCTCGCCGCGTTCGCCGCGGACGCGCTCGCGAAGGGCGACATCACCGGCGAAGCCGGCGACACGTTCGAGGCGGGCAAGCTCGGCGAGTTCACCGTCGAAGACGGTGCGACCGTGCTCCTCGGCGACCCGTTCGTCTTCAACGCGGACAACATCGGCGACTTCGACTTCTGAGTCGCGACGCCACCACGGAAGGGGTCCTGCGCACGCAGGGCCCCTTCTGCGTGTGCGGTCAGCCCGCCGACGTTCGCGATTGCAACAGATCCGGCGCGGCGCGCCGGGTTCGCAACCCGGACGGCGGCGTGTCCGGCGGGATCCATTGCAATCGCCGACGGCGCGGCGTGTGCGGTCAACGCCGGGCGGCGAGCTGACCGGCCGCGAGCCGTCGTGCGGCTGACAGGCGACGCGAGTCCCCGTCGACCCGCTGGTGCGCGATCCCGCCTTCGACGAGCAGGAAGATGAGCTCCGCGAGGTCGCCGTCGGGACGCCCGAGGTCGCGCTCCACGAGCTCGGCGACGCGACCCGCGACCCGCGCCTTGTGCGCGCGGACGACACCCCATCCCTCGTGGCCGGGCGGCAGCTCGGCGGCGGCGTTGAGGAAGGCGCACCCCCTGCCGGACGGCTCGGCGTCCTCCGCGTAGGCGTCGAAGACGGTGAGGGATGCCGGCCCCGCGGCGCCGGCGATCCTTCGCTCCCAGCGTGCCGCCCAATCGGCATCCCGTCGCCGGAGGTAGGCCGTGACCAGGGCGTCCTTCGACCCGAACCGGTCGTAGAGCGTGCGCTTGGTGACACCGGAGGCCGCCGCGATGGTGTCGACGCCCACCCCCGCGATGCCGCGCTCGTAGAAGAGGGCGGTCGCGGCATCCAGGATCCGCGTCGCGCCCCGCGTGAGTTCGACCTGCTGCGGCCCGCCCGTCGTCGACATGCGCCTAGGCTACTTCACAGATCTGTGAAGTCAGAGGAGGATGCCGTGGCCGACCGATACCTGACGACGCGGCGGACGGTCGTGCTCGCCGCCGCGGGCATCTGGCTGATCGCGGCCACCTATGGGCTCGCCCGCTTCGCCTACGGACTCTTCGTCCCCGCGTTCCGCGCCGACTTCTCCCTCGACGGCGCGACGGCCGGGCTCATCGCCTCGCTGAGCTACCTCGCCTACTGCGGCGGGATCGTCGTCGCGACGGTGCTCAGCCCTCGGGTCGGTGCCCGTCTGATCGCCGCGCTGGCGGGCGTCCTCGCGACGGTCGGGACGGCGGCGATCGCCGCGGCCCCGGACGCGGGCACGCTCGCGCTGGGCGTGGCGCTCGCCGGCTCGAGCACCGGTGTGGCGTCGCCGCCGCTCGCGCAGGCGATCGGCCGATCGGTGAAGCCGGGGCGCCGCGACCGGGTGCAGACCGTCGTCAACGCGGGCACGGGACTCGGTGTCGTCGTCTCGGGCCCGGTCGCGCTCCTCGTCCAGGGCGACTGGCGGTGGGCGTGGGCCGCGTTCGCCGTCCTCTCCGTGGTGGCCGCGATCGCCGCGGCGATCAGCGTCCCGACGGCGCGCGCCGAGCGCTCTGCTGGCCCGCCGCGGCGGCGGCTGCCGGCGGGCGCGGGTGCCCTCACCGTCGCCGCGGCGGTCATGGGCGTCGCGACGGCGGCTGTGTGGACGTTCGGTCAGGACCTCTTGCAGACCGCGGGCGGTCAGGCGTCGGATGCGTCGACGTGGGCGTGGATCGTCCTCGGAGCGTGCGGACTCCTGGGCGCCGGCGCGGGCGACCTCGTGAGTCGATGGGGTCTCGGGCCCGCCTGGCGGGTGCTCCTCCTGGTCGCGGCGGCGACCACGGCCGCCCTCGCGGCGTGGCCCGGTTCCCCCGTTGTCGCGATCGGCGCGAGCGGCGCGTTCGGCGCGGTCTACATCGGGCTCACGGGCATCCTGCTGATCTGGAGCACCCGGGTCTTCGAGGAACGCCCCTCGACGGGGGTCGGTGTGGCCTTCCTCGCCCTCGCTGTGGGTCAGGCGCTCGGCGCCCCGCTGCTCGGCGCGCTCGCCGACGTCGCGGATCTCCGCCTGGCGTTCGTCGCGGCGGCGCTGGTCACGCTCGCGGCGTGCGCCGTCCGCCCGCCGCGGGACGCGCTGCCCGGCGCAGCCGCAGGGTGAGCACGAGACCTGCGGCCAGGAGCACGGCGCCGGCGACGTTCCAGGCGACGTCGTACGGCACGAGGTCCACTCCGTAGCGGATCTGATGCAACCGCAGGAGCTTGTGGTCGACGACGCCGTCCCACAGTTGGAAGGCACCGAGCCCGACGAGGAACCCGGCCCACCCGTGCGCCGCGCGGAAGGCCGGACGCCGCCGCGCGTCGAGCATGAGGAAGAGTCCCGCCGCGAACGCGAACAGCTCGAGGGTGTGGAGGATGCCGTCGGACAGGATCCCGATGTCGGCGGTCGCGTCGTCGTAGAAGTGGTGCCAGCCGAGCAGCTGATGGAAGACGATCTCGTCCACCGCGGCCATCGCGGCGACGCCCAGGAGCGCCCCGGCGCCGTACGCGCGGGCCCGCCACGGTCGCGGCGTCATGCGGTGCCCCGCAGCGCCGGCGATCGCCGCGACAGGGTGCGTCCCGCCGCGCGATACCACTGGGCGCACAGCGCCAGCATCAGCGCGAGGTCGACCGCATCGCCCCCGGAGAACATGATCTGCGCCCCGGCGCGCTCATCCGCGCCGCCGGCGTCGACGTATACGAGCTTCGACAGGATGCCATGGGCCGCCGCGGCCGCCGCGAGCACCACGGCGCGGGTGCGCAGCGACGCGCGATGCGGCGAGGGGTCGACCGGGGCGACGGCGGCGGTGAACAGCACACCCGCGGCCAGGAAGTGGAGGAGGAGCGCCGCGTGACCGAGCGGATGCGCGGTGAGGACGGCGAGGAGCTCGGTGCGGTGCAGGAGCCACAGCGTCCCGACGCTCAGCACGGCCGCCGTGACCGGATGGCCGACCGCTCGCACCAGTGCGGACCGCAGCACGCGGCTGACCCTGCGGGCGGGGGTCACGGCGAGTGTTCGGAGGGCGAGGGTGACGGGGGCCGCCCACACGAGCAGGACCGGCGCCGCCATGCCGACGGCGACGTGCATCGCCGCATGCACGGTGGCGGACACTGCGCCGGTGAGCACGACGAACACCGCGGATGCCGGGAGCGCGAGCCCCAGCATCCACATCACCGTCCGATGCAGCGGCCAGGCCCGTCCGCGCCGGGACTCGTGCGCCGCGGCGACGGCGTACGTGAGCGCGGCGACCGCGAAGGGAGCGAGCAGGGCGACGGCCACCGCCGGGCTCGACGCCCCGTGACCGTGACCGTCCATCCCTGCTCCGATGGTGTCCGTGTCAGAGGTCCTCGGGCGACAGGTCGCCCTCGCCCTCTTCGCCGAGCTCCGCCACCACCGGGTCCTGACCCTGCGACTCGGGCTGGATGTCGGTTGCGGCATATGTCTCCTCGGTGTCGGAGGAGAAGCCCTCGGGGGCGCTGTCGCCGAAGCCCGCATCGGCCGACGTGGCGGAGTCGTCACCGGTCGTCGCGTCGCTGATCGGTCGCCCTTCGAACTCGGCGTCCGCGGCGGCCGTGTCGCCGACGGTGGTGTCACCGGTGGGCGCGTCGTTCGGGTCGATGCGGATGCCGTCGTCGCCGGGGAGGTCGGGGGTGCTCATGATGGGGTCCTTCCGTCGGGGTCGCCACCGCCGAGAGCTCGACGGGGCAGGCATCCACCTTCGTCGTCGACCGGGGGAGGGCGCAGGGGCTGTCCTCCCGCGGGCGCCTCGGCTACCCTTCCGCGGTGACCACCCGCCTGCTGCTGATCTCCGACACGCACATCCCCGGCCGTGCGCGGCGGCTGCCGGACGCGGTGCTCCGCGCGGCGGACGCCGCCGATCTCATCACCCACGCCGGCGACTGGGTCGCGGCATCCGTCCTCCACGACCTGCGCGGGCACGGGGACGTCGTCGGCGTCTACGGCAACAACGACGGCGACGACCTTCGGGCCGAGCTGCCCGAGGTCGCGCGGCGCGACGTCGAGGGCGTCCGCTTCGCCGTCGTCCACGAGACCGGGCAGAAGCAACGACGCGAGGAACGGATGGATGCCGCGTTCCCGGACGTAGACCTGCTCGTCTTCGGGCACAGCCACATCCCGTGGGACACGACCACCCCAGGCGGGATGCGCCTGCTCAACCCCGGATCGCCCACCGACCGCCGTCGTCAGCCCGATCACACGCTGATGACCCTCGCGCTCGACGCCGGTGAGATCCGCTCCGTCGAGATCCACAGGATCTGACGGGTTTCGCACGTCGCCGAGAGGAGTACTATCGCTGTCGAATTGCTAGAAAAGCGAGGTAAATCTCATGGCGAAGGAATCGCGGCGGTGGCTCGGTCTCGTCTTCATCAGCGTCGCCGTCTCGCTCATCATCGTCGACTCGACGATCGTGAACGTCGCGGTGCCGTCGATCGTCGAGGAGCTCGGCATCAGCTCCACCGAGGTCCAGTGGGTGCAGGAGGTCTACACCCTCGTCTTCGCCTCGCTGCTGCTGCTGTTCGGCGCCTTCGCCGACCGCTTCGGCAGGCGCAGGGTGATGCTCCTCGGCGTCTCGATCTTCGCGGCGTCGTCGGTGCTGGCGTCGCTGGCGCCGACCGGTGAACTGCTGATCCTGTCCCGTTTCGTCCAGGGCGTCGGCGGGGCGATGATCCTCCCCACGACGCTGTCGCTCATCAACTCCACGTTCCGCGGACGCGAGCGCGGCATCGCCTTCGCCGTCTGGGGATCGACCATCGGCGGCATGGCGGCGGTCGGGCCCCTCCTCGGCGGGTGGCTGACGACGGCGTTCTCGTGGCGCTGGGCGTTCGGCATCAACGTGCCCCTCGGCGTCATCATCGTCGTCGGCGTCGTCCTGACCGTCGCGGAGTCTCGCGGCGCAGGCCGCCGCTCGATCGACGGCGTCGGTGCCGCGCTGTCGGTGCTGCTCTTCGGCTCGCTCGTGTTCGGTCTGATCGAAGGACGTTCGTTCGGCTGGTGGACGGCCGAGGACGGCCTCGCGATCGGCGGCTGGTCGTGGCCGTTGGCGATCTCGCCCATCCCGTTCGCCTTCGCGCTGACCCTCGTGGCGCTCGTCCTGTTCGTCTGGTGGGGGCTGCGCCGCACGCGCCGCGGTCAGGACGCCCTCATCGAGTTCTCGCTGTTCCGGATCTCGTCGTTCCGGAACGGCAACATCGCGGCGCTCGTCGTCTCGTTGGGCGAGTTCGGTCTCATCCTCGCCCTGCCGCTGTGGCTGCAGTTCGTGCTCGGCTTCGACGCCCTGCAGGTCGGGTTCCTCCTCCTCGCACTCGCCGGCGGGTCGTTCGTCGCGAGTGGCGCCGCGGGGGCGCTGAGCGGCCGCGTGCCCGCGGTCGGCGTGGTGCGCGTCGGCATCCTGGCCGAGATCATCGGCATCGCGTGGGCCGGTTTCGTCATCGGACCGGAGGCCGCGTGGGGCTGGCTGATCCCGGCGCTCGGCGTGTACGGGTTCGGCGTGGGTCTCGCCACGGCGCAGCTCACGGGCGTCATCCTGCAGGACGTCCCGGTCGAGAAGTCCGGCCAGGGTTCCGGCATCCAGTCGACCGCCCGACAGGTCGGCTCGGCGCTCGGCGTCGCCATCCTCGGCACCGTGCTGTTCACGACCACCGGCGGCGTGCTCGCGTCATCCCTCGATGACGCGGGCGTGCCCCACGAGACGGCCGATACGGTCGTCTCGGCGGTCGTCGACTCGGCGGGCGCCGCGATCGCCGGCCTCGAGGCCGATCCGTCGAACGCCGTGGCCGCGGATGCCGCCCGCACCGCCTTCTCCGACGGCACGCGCGCGGCGGCGCTGACGGCAGCGGGCTTCCTCGTCATCGGGCTCGGCGCGACCTTCGCGCTGGGATCGGGTCGCCGCGAGGAGGACGCTCAGGAGCCTCGACCCGAGGAGCGCGTCCACGGGTCGTAGTCGACCTCGAGCGGCTCCTGGGCGGGCCGTTCGGCGTCGGGAACGTGCTGCAGGTTGACGCGGACGCGATACCAGAGCGAGCTCGACCCGCGCATGCCGTCGACGAGCACGTCGGCGGGCGAGAGCTTCGCCACGACGTCGGGGTGGCGACGCTTCCACCGCTCGAGGCCCTCGAGCGCCTCGTCCTTCGTCGCGGCTCGCGAGATCTCGATGAGCGGCATCGTCGACTGCCGCCGGCCCGACCCGTCGCCCCCGCGCGGCGCACGCTCGGCGGGTCCCAGCCGGTCGGCGAGCTCGAGGAGCGCGGCGAGCGAGCCGGGCGCGTCGTCGATGGCCGCGTGCGGGTCGCCCCGCTCGGCGAACCGAGCGGGCACGGTGCGGACGGTGAAGGACTCCGGCCGGATCTCCCGCAACTCGTCCCAGTCGACGGGGGTCGACACGCGCGCGTCCGGCAGCGGGCGCACGGAGTAGGCGGAGGCGACCGTGCGGTCCTTCGCGTTCTGGTTGAAGTCGACGAACACGCTCTCGCCGCGTTCCTCCTTCCACCAGTGCGCGGTCGCAAGGCCCGGCGCCCGGTTCTCGACCTCGCGGGCGAAGGCCTGGGCCGCGAGTCGCACCGCAGGGTAGTCGTGCGCGCGGTCGGTGCGAACGAGGATGTGGATGCCGCGCGACCCCGACGTCTTCGGCCAGCCCACGAGTCCCACGTCGTCGAGAACGTCACGGGCGACGAAGGCCACGTCGACGATCTGGGACCATTCGACCCCGGGCATCGGGTCGAGGTCGATCCGGAGCTCGTCGGGGTGGTCGAGGTCGTCGGCGCGCACCGGATGCGGGTTGAGGTCGAGGCATCCGAGCCCCACCGCCCAGACCAGCCCCGCGGCATCCCGGATCACGGCCTCTTCGGCGCTCGTCCCCGAGGCGTACCGCAGGGTCGCCGACGAGACGAAGTCCGGCCGGTTCTCGGGAACCCGCTTCTGGAAGAAGGCCTCCTGGTCGATGCCCTTCACGAAGCGCTTGAGGACCATCGGCCGATCGGCGACGCCGCGGATCGCGCCCTCGGCGACGGCGAGGTAGTACTCGGCGAGGTCGCGCTTGGTGATCGCCTGGTCGGGGAAGACGATCTTCTCGGGGCTCGAGAGGCGCACCTCGTGCCCGTCGACCTCGAGGGTGATCGCATCGTCCTTCTTCGCCATGCGCCCCGGTCTACCGCCTTCGGCCGCGACGGCGCCACGGGGTTGCGCCGCCGCGATGCTGCGCCACCGGGAAACTACGATCGAAAGGTCCCCGCCCGGCATCCCCTCTCGGAGGTTCCCCATGCCCACGCCCACCGGCTCCGCCGCCCTCGAGCACGCCGCCGACCTCGCCGACTTCGTCGCCGCCGCCCCGTCGAGCTACCACGCCGCTGCCGAGGTCGCCCGGCGGCTCCTCGAGGCGGGGTTCCGCGAGCTGGACGAGCGCGAGGCATGGCCGGCGCAGCCGGGCGGGCGGTTCCTGGTCGTTCGCGACGGCGCCGTGCTCGCGTGGGTGGTGCCGTCCGGGGCGGATGCCGCCACCGGCATCCACGTCTTCGGGGCGCACAGCGACTCCCCGGCACTCAAGCTCAAGCCGCGTCCGACGACCGGGAGCCACGGCTGGCTGCAGGCGGGCGTCGAGGTGTACGGCGGGCCGCTGCTGAACTCGTGGCTCGACCGCGAGCTGCGCCTCGCGGGGCGACTCGTCCTCGACGACGGCACGAGCGTCCTCGCCGCGACCGGGGCGCTCCTGCGGCTGCCGCAGTTGGCGATCCACCTCGATCGGGAGGTGAACGACGGTCTCGCTCTCGACCGTCAGCGTCAGACGCAGCCGGTGTGGGGGCTCGGCGACGCCGACGCGGCCGACCTGCTCGGCGAGCTCGCTACCGATGCGGGCGTCGACGCATCCCGCATCCGCGGCTACGACGTCGTGACGGCGGATGCTGCTCGCGGCGCCGTCTTCGGCAAGGACGACGTGTTCTTCGCGTCCGGCCGCCTCGACGACCTCGCGTCCGTGCATGCCGGGGTCGCGGCGCTCGAGCGGGTCGCCGACGGGTTCGACGCACGGCGCATCGCGATGCTCGCGGTCTTCGACCACGAGGAGGTGGGCTCGGCGACGCGGTCGGGGGCGGCGGGGCCCTTCCTCGCGGACGTGCTCGAGCGCGTGCAGCTCTCGCTGGGCGCCGACCGCGAGCAGCAGCTGCGCTCGCTCGCCGACTCGTGGTGCGTCTCGAGCGACGTCGGCCACGCCGTGCACCCGAACTACGCCGACAAGCACGACCCGGTGGTCCAGCCGCGCCTCGGCTCGGGACCGATCCTCAAGATCAACGCCAACCAGCGCTACGCCACCGACGGCGCCGGAGCGGCTGCCTGGCACGGCTGGTGCGACGCCGCCGGGGTCGGATCGCAGGAGTTCGTCTCGAACAACGCGGTCCCCTGCGGTTCGACGATCGGCCCGATCACCGCGACGCGTCTGGGCATCGCGACCGTGGACGTCGGCATCCCGATCCTGTCGATGCACTCGGCGCGCGAACTCGCCGGCGTCAGCGACCTTCACGACCTGTCCCGCGTCGCCGAGGCCTTCTTCACCGCCTGAGCCGGGCCCTCCGCCGGTGCCGTCTGGCGGAGACGTCCCCCGACACGCCGCCGACAGCCGCCGGCCACGGCGAGCCGCGCCGGATCTCCGCCGTTCGGCACGCGAGCGCGCGACGGGCCCGTGAAACGACGGATGCCGCGGGGCTCCCGACGAGTGTCGGTCGCCCCGCGGCATCCGCGGGTGCAGCGGAGGTCAGTACCAGCCGTTGGACTGCGAGTGACCCCACGCGCCACACGGCGAGCCGTATCGGCCGTCGATGTAGCCGAGGCCCCACGCGATCTGGGTGGCGGGGTTGGTCTGCCAGTCGGAGCCGGCCGAGCCCATCTTGCTGCCGGGGAGGGCCTGCGGGATGCCGTAGGCGCCGCTGGACGGGTTCGAGGCCCGGTAGTTCCAGCCCGACTCTTTGTTCCACAGCGAGACGAGGCACGAGAACTGGTCGTCGCCCCAGCCGTAGTTGCCGATCATGCCGCGGGCGGTGGCCTGCGCGTCGGCCGGCGAGGTGCCGCCGACGGCGCCGCCGGACAGGCCCTTCGCGCTGCTGGAGCCGGTCGAGGAGGACGAGCTCGAGGACGAGGAGGACGACTCCTCGGCGGCCTCGGCGGCGGCAGCCTCCTCGGCTGCCTTGCGCTCGGCCTCAGCCTTCGCCTTCGCCTCGGCGGCCTTGCGCGCGGCCTCGGCCTTGCGCTCCTTCTCCTTCTCGACGGCGGCGTCGAAGCGTCCGCGCAACGCGCTCGTCGCCTCGGTGACCTCTTCGGTCTCGGCGACGACAGCGGCGGCGGCGGCCTCGGTGTCGAGGACGGGGATGGACGAGACGGCCTCGAGGTGGCCGACGGCATCCTGCAGGTCAGCGGTGTCGACCGTGGTGTCGTCGGTGCCGACGTCCAGCTTGGAGCGGGTGATGTCGGCGGTGACGTCCTCGGATGCCGCGACGGCGGCGTCCGCGCCATCGAGGGCGCTGTCGACCTCCGAGACCGGAGTCGTGGGGGCCACGGCGGCGGTCAGGGTGTCAGGGAGTGCCTGCGTGAAGGACGCCAGCGCGATGGAGGGGCGGCCCTCGTCCGGCTGTGCGGCGCTCGGCGCGGGAGCCATCGCGGTCGCGCTGGCAGCGACGGCCAGTGCGGCGGTGAGGGTGGTCGCCACGAGGAGTGGGCGACGCCGGAGTCGGCGTTCGGTGCGGCGTCCCTCCAGACGGAGGGAGCGGCGGGAGGCAGAAGTCGTCGTGTCAGTAGGCATGCAGAAAAGTGGTTCCGTGTAGCGAGAGACACACTCGAATGAGCGCGCGTGACCGTTCGGGCGGGCACGAGTGTTGGAGTCTGGCCTAGGTTTCTGAGCGTTACCCGAACGTTACCTGGACATCCGGGCCGCCCGCTCGATCAAGAAAAGTCCTGATCGAGCGCCTGGGAATCCTCTGGCACCGGCCCCGGGCCACTGTGAGCGATATATCGTCAGGTATCGGTCACCACTTCGAAGGAGACATCATGAACAGCTCATTCGGTACTTCAGGCTTCGGGTCGCAGGGCTTCGGCGGGCGGGGCTTCGGCGGCTCGCAGGGCTTCAATCTGAACGATCTCGGGTCGCTCGGTGCGGGCGTCTGGGAGAAGGTCGAGCAGGTCCTGTCCTCGTTCGAGCAGCGACCGAGCGGCGGCTCGCGGATGAGTCGCGGCGATGTGCGCACGGCGGTGCTCACCCTGCTCGCGGAGCGGCCGATGCACGGCTACCAGATCATCCAGGAGATCGACGCACGCAGCGGCGGGTCGTGGAAGCCGAGCGCCGGCTCGGTCTACCCCACGCTCCAGCTCCTCGCCGACGAGGGCCTGATCGTCGCAGAGGAAGCGGGCGGTCGGAAGACCTACTCGCTGACCGATGCCGGACGCCTCGCGGCCGAATCGAGCACCGGCACATCCGCGCCGTGGGAGAGCACGCCCAAGGAGAGCGGACGGGCGACGGCGCTGCCCAAGGCCGGTGTCGAGCTCGCACAGGCGGCCGCGCAGGTCGGTCGTACGGGCACGCCGCAGCAGGTGCAGCAGGCGGTCGACGTCCTCGACGAGGCGCGTCGCAAGCTGTACGCCCTGCTCGCTCAGGGCTGACCCGGGTGGCAGCACGGCGCCGGGACCCGTTCGGCGTACCCGACGAGCGTGCGACGCGCGCGCGGTACCGCCGCATCCTGCGGTTCGCCGCACGCGCGCTCGTCGTCACGTGGTGGTTCGAGCTCTTCCTGCCGCGGATCGGCCTCGCGCGCCTCGGCGCGCGCGGGCGCTCGGCGCGGATGCGTCGCATCGCGCGTCGCTTCCATGCGCTCGCCATCGACCTGGGCGGACTCATGATCAAAGTCGGACAGTTCATGTCGTCCCGGCTCGACGTGCTGCCGCCCGAGATCACCAAGGAGCTCGAGGGGCTGCAGGACGAGGTGCCCGCGGTGCCACTGCCCGGCATCCGCTCCGTGGCCGAGGCGGAGCTCGGAGCACCACTCGAGCGCGTCTACGCCGACTTCGAGCCCGTTCCGGTGGCTGCGGCATCGCTCGGTCAGGCCCATCGCGGCGTGCTCTCGGACGAGGACGCCGCCATCGCCGGACTCGACCAGGTCGTCGTGAAGGTGCAGCGTCCCGGCATCCAGTCGATCGTCGACACCGACCTGGCGGCGCTTCGGCGCGTGGGCGGGTGGCTGAGCCACGTGCGGATCGTGGCCGACCGGGTCGACGCTCCGTCGCTCGTCGAGGAGTTCGCCGTCACGAGCCTCGAGGAGATCGACTACCTCCATGAGGCTGCGAACGGCGAGCGTTTCGCCGCGGATTTCGCCGACGACCCCCGGGTCGCGGTCCCGAAGGTCGTGTGGGAGCGCACGTCGCGCCGCACGCTCACCCTCGAGGACGTCACGGCGATCAAGATCACCGACCACGACGCCCTCCTCGCCGCCGGCATCGAGCCTGCGGAGGTGGCGGCAGTGTTCGCGTCGGTCATGTTCGACCAGGTCTTCACCCACGGCTTCTTCCACGCCGACCCGCACCCCGGCAACATCTTCGTCACGCCGAGGCCGGACGCTGACGGCGCCGACGGCCCGCCGTGGACGCTCACGTTCATCGACTTCGGGATGATGGGCGAGGTGCCGCCGTCGCTGCGCGCGGGGCTCCGACGTCTCATGATCGCGGTCGCCGCGCGCGACGGCGCGGCGCTGGTGCAGAGCATCCGCGATGTGGGGGTGCTGCTCCCGAGCGCCGACACGACGGAGCTCGAACGGGCGATGACGCAACTCTTCGCCCGATTCGGCGGCATGGGGTTCGCGCAGCTGCGCGAGGTCGACCCTCGGGAGTTCCGGGCGTTCGCCATCGAGTTCCAGGACGTCGTGCGCTCGCTGCCGTTCCAGCTGCCCGAGAACTTCCTTCTCATCGTCCGCGCGATGTCGTTGACCTCGGGAGTCTGCAGCGCGCTCGACCCCGACTTCAACCTGTGGGACTCGGTGGAGCCCTACGCCTCGCGGCTGGTGCGCGAGGAGGGTCGAGGGGCGGTGGTGGATGCCGTGCGCCGCGCCGCGGGCGTCCTCGCGACCGCATCCCGGTTGCCGGGGCGTGCCGACGAGTTCATCACCCGTGTCGAGGATCGCCGCGTCTCCTTCCCCGATCCGGCGCTCGAGCGCCGGGTCGCCCGCCTCGAACAGATCGGTCGGAGGAGCTTGTCGGGGATGCTGTTCACCGCCCTGCTGGTCGGCGGCGCCGTCCTGCGTCCCGAGGATCCGGTGCTCGGCGGCGTGCTCATGACCGGCTCGGTGCTGCCGCTGCTGCACGCCCTCCTCGCAGGCGTCTTCGGCCGCCGACGCTGACCCGGGTGCGGCGCTCCCCCCGCCTAGGATGAGTCGGGTGCGCCGGGCCATCGATGGCCGTGTGCGCGGAGGAGGCGGCATGGCCGGCAATCGCAGGACCTGGGTGCTCGTCGACGGCGAGAACATCGACGCCACGCTCGGCGGCTCGATCCTCGGGCGTCGGCCCCAGCCCGACGAGCGTCCGCGGTGGGACCGCATCCTGTCCTTCGTCGCCGACCAGTGGAACCAGGATGCCCGCGGCCTGTTCTTCCTGAACGCGTCGACCAACCTGCCGATGTCGTTCGTGCAGGCGCTCCTGGCCCTCGGCTACCAGCCCGTGCCGCTGTCGGGTGACGCCGACGAGAAGGTCGTCGACCTCGCCATCCAGCGGACGCTCCGCGCCCTGCAGCAGCACGGCGACGATGTCGTGCTCGTCAGCCACGACGGCGACTTCGTCGACGACCTCGGCGTCCTCGCCGACGGGTCGCGCCGGATCGGGGTGCTGGGCTTCGAGGAGTTCCGCAATGCGGGGTTCGCGCAGATCCCCGGCGTCCGCTTCTTCGATCTCGAATACGACGCGGGCGCATTCGACGCGCAGCTGCCGCGCGTGCGGATCATCCCGATCGACGAGTTCGACCCGGAGCAGTTCCTGCGCTGAGGCGCCGGGGGCCTCAGGCGAAGCGGACCCAGTTCGCGCCGCGGCCCGTCTCGGCGCGGTCCGTCCGTTCGAGCTCGGCACCGGCGATGCGGTACGCCGTCACCGTCGTTGACCGCTCGCCGGCGGCGACGAGCGCGGTGCGGTCGGGGCTGATGGCGAAGCCGCGCGGCTGCGTCTCGGTCGGGACGAATCCGGCCGGGGGAGTGAGCGAGCCGTCCTCGCGGACGGCGAGCGCGGCGAGCGTGCTGGCCGTCCGCTCCGACGCCCAGACGACCCCCTCGCTCAGGTGGATGTCCGCGCCCCAGACGTAGTGGTTCTCTCGCGGGTCCTCGTCGATCACGCTGTGGCGCAGCTTCTCGGACGGGTCGTGCGCGGGCGTGCTCGATCGCAGCTCGAGGCCACCGGTCTGCGGGTCGCGTGCATACTGCAGCACCTCGCCGGTGAACTCCGTCAGCACGTAGACCGCGCTCTCGTCGTCGGCGAACGCGAGGTGGCGCGGGCCGCTGCCCTCGGGAGCTGCGACGACCTCGGGATCGAGCGGGGCGAGCGTCAGGTCGTCCTCGACCCGGTACTGCGCGATCACGTCGGCTTCGAGCGAGACGAAGTAGGCGAACCGGCCGTCCGCGCTCGCCAGCACGCTGTGCAGTCGGGGGAAGCGGACCTCCGACACCGGGTCCGACACCGCGCCGTCGTCGCCGACCGCACACACGATCCCGTATCCGCCTGCGTACGCGGCGCCGAGCAGTGCTGCCCCGTCGCGGGTGAGCGCGAGGTAGTTCATCGCGCCGCCGGGCAGCGCTCGGCGCGAGCGCGGGGTGAGTTCGCCGGTCTCGCGATCCAGCGAAAGGGTGAGGATGCCGGCATCCGGATGCTCGTCGTCCCTCTTGACCGACGCGTAGACGAGACCGCGGTCGACGTCGACGGCGAAGTTCGAGCAGCCGGTGATCCCGGTCGTCACCGCGAGCCGCTCGAGTGCGCCGTCCGTGAGGCGGAACGTGCTGATCGAGGAATCACCGGCATTGGCCACGAGGACGAGCGAAGACGACATGCATCGATCGTATTCCTGCGGCCGGTGCCGATGAGGGCGGGAGTAGGGTCGGACGGTGAGCTGTTCCCCGGACCGTCGCCCGTGACCGCCCCCGCGACCTCCGTGCGGACGCCCCGGTACTACCTCGGCGCGCTGCTGATCGGATTGCTCGCCGGCCTCATGTCGGGCATGTTCGGCGTCGGCGGGGGCACCGTCATCGTGCCCCTGCTCGTGGGGCTGCTCGCCTTCGACCAGCGCCTCGCGGCCGGAACGTCGCTCGCCGCGATCGTCCCGACGGCCGCCGTCGGCGTCGTCTCGTACGCGGCGACCGGATCGGTCGCGTGGATCCCCGCGATCATCCTGGCTGCCTTCGCCGTGGGGGGCGCCCAGATCGGCACCTGGCTGCTGGCCCGACTGTCGCAGAACGCCATCCGGTGGGGGTTCGTCGCCTTCCTCGTCGTCGTCATCGTCATGCTCTTCATCGTCGTGCCGTCGCGGGATGCGGAGGTGCCGCTCACCTGGCTGACCGGCATCGGCTTCGCCGTCCTGGGTGTGTTCACCGGTGTCATGGCGGGCCTGCTCGGCGTCGGCGGGGGAGTGATCGTGGTGCCCGCGCTCATGTTCCTCTTCGGCACGAGCGACCTCGAGGCCAAGGGCACCTCGCTGCTCATGATGATCCCGACGGCGATCTCGGGGACGGTCGGCAATCTGCGTCGCCGGAACGTCGACCTCGTGGCCGCTGCCGTCATCGGCGTGTCGGCGTGCACCACCACGGCGCTCGGCGCGTGGATCGCCACCCTCATCGACCCGCTGACCGCCAACATCCTGTTCGCGGCGTACCTCGCCTTCATCGCGGTGCAGATGGCCGTGAAGGCCTGGCGGTCGCGTCGACGCGCCTGAGGCGTTCGGCCTCGGGCGGGAGGCGCCCGGCCTGGGTCGGAAGGGCGCCCGGTAGGATCGAGCGGTGCCCGTGAATCCCGAGTTGCAAGGCCGCGCGTTCCCGCCGACCACCCCGTACCTCGTCGGCCGCGAGAAGGTGCGCGAGTTCGCCCGCGCCGTCTTCGCGACCGACCCGCAGCACGACGACCCGGCCGCGGCGGAGGCTCTCGGCTACGCCGACGTGGTCGCGCCGCCGACCTTCGCGATGGTCGTCCAGGACATCACGCTGCAGCAGCTCCTCGCCGAGCCGGACTCGGGCATCGTCCTCGAGCGGGTCGTGCACGCCGAGCAGCGCTTCCGGTACACGCGGCCCATCGTCGCGGGCGACGAGCTGTCGGCCCAGCTGACCGTCACCGGCATCCGCGCCTTCGGCAAGGGTGCGATGGTCACGAGTGAGGCCGAGATCACGGATGCCGCGGGCGACCACGTCGTGACCGCGACGAGCGTCCTGCTGGTGGGAGGAGACGAATGACCCTCGAGATCGGCACCGTCGTCGCCGAGCGGACCGTCCACCTGTCGCGAGCCGCGCTGGTCCGCTACGCGGGGGCGTCGGGCGACTTCAACCCCATCCACTACAACGACGCCGTCGCCGAGCGCGTCGGGCTTCCCGGCGTCCTGGCGCACGGCATGCTGACCATGGGTGTCGCGGTCGAGACGATCGTCGAGTGGCTCGGCGACTCCGGCCGCATCCTGGAGTACGGCGTCCGCTTCACCCGCCCCGTCGTCGTCGACACCGACGCGGGTGCCGACGTGCAGGTCGTCGCCAAGGTCGGCGCCGTGGACGACGACGCCCTCCGCATCGATCTGACCGTCTCGCACGAGGGCACGACGGTCCTCGGCAAGGCGCAGGTGCGCGTGCGCGCGGCATCCTGATCCGCATGGCCGAGATCGCACCGCGTCCGCTCGCGGACCTCACCACCCTCCGCGTCGGCGGCACCCCGGAGCGGATGGTCGAGGCGACGACGACGGACGAGCTCGTCGCGGCGCTCCGCGACGTCTGGGCTTCGGGCGATCGCTGGATCGTCGTCGGCGGCGGATCGAACCTGCTCTTTGCGGACGGCGAGTTCGACGGCACCGCGATCCTGGTGCGCACGTCGGGGATCGAACGCCTGCCGTCGCCGAACCCGGGTCGCGTGCGGCTCAAGGTGCAGGCCGGGCACTCCTGGGACGACCTCGTCGCCCAGACCGTGGCGGCTGGGCTCAGCGGCATCGAGGCGATGTCGGGGATTCCGGGGACGACGGGGGCCGCACCCATTCAGAACGTGGGCGCCTACGGGCAGGAGATCGTCGAGACGCTCGTCGAGGTCGACCTCATCGACGAGGCGACCGGCGAGGTCTCGACCGTCCCGGCATCCGAACTGGGGCTGGGCCTTCGGACATCCGTCCTCAAGAAGCACTACGGGTCGGTGCCCGAACGCTCGGCCGTGATCCTCTCCGTCACGCTCGAGCTCGCACAGGTCGGGCACGGCGACGTGCGAGTCCGCGGTCAGCAGCTGCGCTCAGCGCTCGGACTCGAGGCGGATGCCGCGGTCTCGCTCGCGTGGATCCGCGACACGGTCCTCGAGATCCGCGGACGCAAGGGCATGGTCCTCGACGACGCCGACCACGACACGTGGAGCGCCGGCTCGTTCTTCCAGAACCCCGTCGTCTCGGCCGGGTTCGCCGCCACACTGCCCGCCGAGGCGCCGCGATGGCCGGTGGTCGTCACGGAGCGGGAGGACCGGGTCATCCCGCTCGACCGGTTCGACGGGTTCATCCCGCCGCAGCCGGGCGGGGTGCCGCCCGTCAAGATCAGCGCGGCCTGGCTCATCGAGCAGGCCGGGATGCGGAAGGGCTTCCACCTGCCGCGCTCGCGGGCGTCGCTGTCGACGAAGCACGCGCTCGCCCTCACCAATCGGGGGAACGCGACGGCCGAGGAGGTCGCGGCGCTCGCCCGGCTGATCCAGCAGCGGGTGCAGTCCGAGTTCGGCGTCCTCCTGCAGCCCGAGCCGGTGCTCTTCGACGTCGAGCTCTGAGCGCTCGGGTCACTCGCGCCGCGGGTCGAAGCGCCCCGCGCGGTGGAGCGCGTCGAGACGGCGACGTTCGAGGAACCGCCGCTCCGGATCGCTGGGGGCACGGGATGCGGCGAGGGCGTACAGATCGGCGGCCTCGGAGAGCCGGCCGGCACGTCGCAGCATGTCGGCGCGGGTGGCGGGCACCAGGTGCCCGCCGGCGAGATGCCCCGATGCCACGGTGTCGTCGAGCGCGATGAGCCCTCGCTCCGGCGAGTCCGCGAACGAGACGGCGATCGCCCGATTCAGCGCGACCACGGGGGAGTCCACGAACCCGCCCAGCTCGTCGTACAGCTCGACGACCTGCCGCCACGGCGTCTGCGCGGGGCTGGCGGAGAGGGCGTGGACTCCGGCGATCTCGGCCTGCACCCGGTAGGAGGTGCGCCGCACGACCGGCACCCGCAGCAGCGCGGCCGCCTCGTCGATGTCGCCCCGGTTCCAGAGCGAGCGGTCCTGCTCGTCGAACGGGACGACGGCACCGCCCACGACCCGCGCGCGCCGACGGGAATGCTGCAGCAGCATGAGCGCCAGGAGCGCCCGTGGGTCGTCCCGCTGCTCCACCGGGACGAGCTCGACGAGCATCCGCGCGAGTCGGATCGCCTCGCCGGCCAGGTCGTCGCGGAGCGGCTGACCCCCCGCGCTCGAGTAGCCCTCGGAGAAGATCACGTACAGGACGCTGAGGACGCCGTGCAGCCGGTGCGGGAGCTCCGACTCGTCGGGGACGCGGTAGGGCACGCCTGCTCCGGCGATGCGACGCTTCGCCCGCACGATCCGTTGCGCCATCGTCGGAGTGGACACCAGGAAGGCGCGGGCGATCTCGTCGGTCTGCAGCCCGCCCACGATCCGGAGGGTCAGCGCGACGCGCGCCTCGAGCGCGAGCGCCGGATGGGCGCAGGTGAAGATGAGCCGCAGGCGGTCGTCCACGCGCTCCTCCCACCCGAGGGTCGCCTGATCCGCCGGATCGCCCGAGACGTGCCGGCCGGCGAGGGTGTCGGCGATCCCTTGCGCGTCCGCGCGTCGACGCTGTGCGGCGTGTCTGCGCAGGGCATCCACGGCCGCCCGGCGGGCGACGGTGAGCAGCCACGCGCCCGGCGCATCGGGAACCCCGTCCGCGGGCCAGCTGGCTGCGGCGCGCGCGAACGCCTCCTGCGCGGCGTCTTCGGCGACGGTCCAGTCGCCAGTCGCACGGATCAGCGTCGCGACGATGCGCGACCATTCGTCGCGGTGGGCGCGGGTGAGGATGTCGGCGACATCCTCACCGCGCCCCTCACCGGTGATGACTCACTCCTGGGCGTCCCGCTCGGCCGGACGCCCGGCGTCATCGAGTTCCAGCGGCCAGAACGGGCGGAGCTCGAGTCGGCCGAAGCGGGCCATCGGATGCTTCGCCGCGACCTCGATGGCCTCGTCGAGATCGCGACACTCGAGGATGTCGAACCCGGCGATCCACTCCTTCGACTCGGTGAAGGGGCCGTCCGTCACGAGGAGCTCTCCGGCGCGGACGCGGACCGTCGTCGCATCGGTCGCGGGGCGCAACCGCTCGCCGTCGACCGCCACGCCTCGAGCGGTCATCTCCTCCACCCACGAGCCGATGGTGTCCTGCTCGCGGTCATAGGGCTCGGCTTCGGGGTCGACGGCGACGAACATGATGTAGCGCATCGGGATCTTCCTCTCGTTGTGATCGACACGGTATGCATGATCGACGCACGAGGACACCCGGATTCGACACCTCGCCGGAATCCGGCGCCGAAGCGTCAGGCGAACAGGCGCTGGAGGCGCTGCACGCCCTCGAGGAGCTGGTCGTCGCCGAGCGCGTAGGACAGTCGCAGGTACCCCGACGGCCCGAACGCCTCACCCGGGACCACTGCCACCTCGGCCTTCTCGAGGATCAGGTCGGCGAGCTCAAGCGACGTCTCCACGCGCGCGCCGTGCCACTCCCGGCCGAGCAGGCCCGTCACGTCGGGGTAGACGTAGAAGGCGCCGAGCGGGTTCGGCACGGTGACACCGGGGATCTTCGACAGCTCGGCGACGATGGCGCCGCGGCGCTGGTCGAAGGACTGCCGCATCTTCTCGGCCTCGTCCTGCGGTCCGGTCAGGGCGGCGAGTGCGGCGCGCTGCGCGACGTTGTTCACGTTCGAGCTCAGGTGCGACTGCAGGTTGGCAGCCGCCTTGATCGCGTCGGCGGGGCCCACCATCCAGCCCACGCGCCACCCGGTCATCGCGTAGGTCTTCGCGACGCCGTTGACGAGGATCGTCTGACCGGCGAGGTCGGGGACGGCCTCGACGATCGACACCGCACGGGCGCCCTCGTAGACGAGGTTCTGGTAGATCTCGTCGCTGATGACCCAGATGCCGTGCTCCAGCGCCCACTCGCCGATCGCCTTCGTCTCCTCAGGGGTGTAGACGGCACCGGTCGGGTTCGATGGCGAGACGAAAACGAGCGCCGTCGTCTTGTCGGTGCGGGCAGCCTCGAGCTGCTCGACGGTGACCTTGTACTCCTGGTCGGCCCCCGCGAAGACCTCGACGGGCACGCCGTCGGCGAGGGCGATCGCCTCGGGGTAGGTCGTCCAGTACGGCGCGGGCAGCAGCACCTCGTCGCCCGGGTTCACGACCGCCTGGAAGGCCTGGTACACGGCCTGCTTGCCGCCGTTGGTGACGATGATCTGCGAAGGCGAGACCTCCAGACCCGAATCGCGGAGGGTCTTGGCGGCGATCGCCTCGCGGAGCACGGGCAGGCCCGCGGCGGGGGTGTAACGGAAGTTGGCGGGGTCGCGAAGCGCCTCGGCCGCGGCATCCACGATGAACTGCGGGGTCGCGAAGTCAGGCTCTCCCGCCGCGTACGAGATGACCGGTCGGCCGGCGGCCTGGAGGGCCTTGGCCTTGGCGTCGACCTTCAGGGTCGCGGACTCGGCGATGGCGGTCAGTTTGCGGGAGAGGGGTGCGCGTTCGGTCACCCTCCGAGCGTACCGTCGGGGTGGTCGGCGGTCACCGGCCGAACGGTGCTCACGAGGTGGTCGGCAGCCAGACCCGCATGGTCGACGGCCCTCGGTTGCCCCAGTCGCGGTACGGCACGAGGCGGACGGATGCCGGTGCGACCCCCGAGGCGTCCGGGTCGCCGTACGGCCACGGCGCCGAACCCGCATCCCGCACGCCGACGGCCACCCAGATCCCGCCGTCGCGTTCCTCCGGGCACACGTCTGCGGCGACGACCGCGGTGTCGACCGATGCGCCGAGGTCGACGGACTCCAGCGCGTAGACGACGGGACCGCGTTCGACGGCGACACAGCCGCGGACGGCGTCGATGAGCGGATGCGGGTGGGTCACCCGCGGCGCCATCGGCAGGTGCAGCTCGATGACGTCGCCGACCCGGAAGGCCCGGCGGACGTCGACCCGTCCAGGGTCGACGGCGCGGCGGGAACCGCCGTCGACCAGGGTCGCGCCGCCGGCCCACGACGGAACCCGCAGCGAGAGGGTCCACGGCGCCGCCGGCGTCTCGGTGACGTGCACGAGGATCGTCCCCTGCTCGGGGTAGACCGTCTCCACCCGCAGGCCGATGGGCTCGCCGAACGGTGCACGGGTGCGGATCTCGGCTGCGGCGTACTGGTGCAGCTGCACGCCCTCGTCGTCGGCGGTCGCGACGTAGGACCCGAGCGCGGCGAGTGTGCGCGCGACGTTCGGAGGGCAGCACGACACGTCGAACCACGGTGCACGCAGGGACGACGACGCCCGAGGGGACGTCCCTGACGGATCGACCGCCTGTCCGGGCGTGCGCTGGTGCAGCGTGTTCGCGTAGAAGAACGACCTGCCGTCGTCCCCCACGGCGGTCGCGACGACGTTGAAGAGCGTCCGCTCGATGAGATCGGCGTGCGCCGTGGCGCCGTCGGCGAGGAGCAGGCGCCAGGAGAGCATGACCGAGGAGACCCCGGCGCACGTCTCCGAATACGCGCGGTCCGGCGGGAGCTCCCAGTCCTCGCCGAACGCCTCGTCCTGGTGATGGGACCCCTGGCCGCCCGTGAGGTAGGTGCGCCGGGCGACGGCGTGCGCCGTCTGGCGGCGGACGGCATCCAGCAGGTCATCGTCTCCCTGCTCCACGGCGACGTCGACGGCGCCCGCGGCGAGGTAGTTCGCCCGGACGGCGTGACCTCGGAGCGCATCCGCCTCGAGGACGGGGACGTCGTCCTGGAAGTAGGACCTGCCCCACTCGATGTCGGCGAGCGTCCCGCGCCCGCGCCGGTCGATGAACAGCGACGCCTGCGCGATGTAGCGCGGCTCAGCGAGCGCGCGACCGAGTTCTGCGAGGCCCGTCTCGACCTCGGCGTGACCGCAGACGCGTTCGATGCCGCCGTCGCCGAAGGTCCGGCAGACGAGGTCGGCGGCGCGTCGCGCCACGTCGACGAGTCCGTCGTCCGCGTCGGGGCGGGTGCGGGATCGCGCGACCGCCGCCTGGAAGAGGTGCCCGAGGCAGTACAGCTCGTGGCCCCATTCGAGGGCGGACCAGCGCGGGTCTTGCCCTGTGCGTCCGAACATCGTGTTCAGGTACCCGTCCGACTCCTGCGCGGCGGCGATCCGCGCGACCGTGCGGCGGAACTCCTCCTCCGCACGATCGTCGGGCCTGCGTCCCAGCTCCCACGCGAGGGCTTCGAGGTACTTGAACACCTCGGAATCGGAGAACTCCCGTCCGCGCCGCCCGCCGGGCAGTGCGCCGGCGGCGGCGAGGTCGAAGTTGGGCAGCCACCCCTCCGATTCCAGGCGCGCCCGGATGTGCGGGATCGTCGCCGACGCGTTGCGCGCCTGGAGCTCGTTCCAGAACCCGTCGGTGAGGCGCACCTCCGTGAGCCCCAGGGGGCGCAGCCGGCCGTTCGAGGGGACAGCGGGCGCGACCGGCCCGGAGAGCACTGGTGCGGTGGTCGAGGTCGCCCCGGTGGGGGAAGCGGCCGGAGTGGTCCCGGTGGTCGAAGGCATCTTGGTCATCCCTTGAAAGCGCCGGACATGAAGCCGCGGACGTAGTGGCGTTGCAGGATCAGGAACAGGAGGATGCACGGCAGCGCGAGGACGACGACGCCCGCCTCGGTCGCGCCGTAGTCCACCACCCCCTGTACCTGCCCGCGCAGGTTCGCGACCGCGAGCGGCAGCGTCATCCGCGCGGAATCGTTGATGAGGATCAGCGGGGCGAAGAAGTCATTCCACGCGGTGAGGAAAGCGAACAACCCCACGGTGATCAGGCCGGGCTTCACCGCGGGCAGGAGGACGCGCCACAGCGCACTGAAGGTCGAGCAGCCGTCGACCATCGCCGCCTCGTCGAACTCGCGGGGGACCGACTCGAAGGACACCCGCATCATGAACATCGAGAACGGGAGCTGGAACATCGTGATGACGAGCGCCACGCCGACCAGCGAGTTCTGGAGCCCCACGGCGTTCAGCAGCACGTACAGCGGGATGAGGAGTGTCGCGTACGGCACCATCAGGATCGCCAGCACGAGCAGGAACAGGACGTTCTTGCCGGGGAACGAGAACCGTGCGAACGCGTAGCCGCCGGTCAGCGACAGGAGCAGGGTGAGGGCCACCGTCAGGAGGGACACGAAGAGCGAGTTGCCGAGGTAGACCCACACGCCCGCCTGATAGTCGGCGAGGGCGAGGTAGTTGCCGAACCCCCAGCCGTCGGTCTGGCTGGTGCCCGCCCGGGGCCCCAACGATGAGACGGCGGTCCAGATCAGCGGGTACAGGAAGATGATCGCGAGTGCCGTCGTGAAGACGGCGGAGGGGATGCCCAGCACGACGCGCTGTGCGCGAGAGCGACGGCGCCGGGGCGAGGTCGGTGTCGAACCGGGTGCGATGAGGGTGCGGGTGGCGGTGACGGTCATCGAGGTCAGCTCTCGTCGGGGCGCCGGAAGGCGCGCAGCTGGAAGATGTTGATCACGATCAGGGCGAGGAGCACGATGACCGACAGCGCCCCCGCGATGCCGAGGTCGTTCTGGCCCTGGAACGCGACGCTGTAGATGAGCTGCACCACGGTGACCGTGCTGTTGTCGGGGCCGCCCTTGGTGAGGATGTAGAACTGCTCGAAGGCGAGGAGCGATCCGGTGACGCACATGACCGTCGTCAGTGCGAAGGTCGGGCGCAGCAGCGGCACGGTGATGTCGCGGAAGGTCTGCCACCGGGACGCGCCGTCGATCCGCGCGGCTTCGTACACCTCGTCGGGGATGCCCTGCAGCCCGACGAGCATGAGGAGCATGTAGAAGCCGGCGTAGCGCCAGACGATGAGGAACACCGTCGACCACAGCGCGCCCTCCGGCGTGCCGAGGAAGGTGATGCCCCAGGCATCCATCAGGTCGGCGAACGGCCCCGCGATCGGCGAGTAGAGCACGTAGAAGAGCAGTGATGCGGATGCGAGGCCGAGGGCGCTCGGAACGAGGAACGCCGTCCGGAGGAACCCCTTCCATCGCGTCGATTCCTGCACGAGGAGCGCGAGACCCAGACCGAGACCGATCAGGAGGACCGTCGTCACCGCGGTGTAGAGCACCGTGAATCGGATCGAGTCCCAGAACAGTCGGTGGTCGACGGCGTCGAGATAGTTCTCGGGAAGGTTCAGTCCCTGGTTGCCGCCGAGCAGCGGCCAGTCCGAGCCGGACATCTGCAGCACCAGCAGCAGCGGGATCACGAAGAGGAAGACGACGAACAGCGCGGTGGGGGCGGCGAACCCCCAGCCCTGCGCCGGGCCGCCGAGCGGACGGGATCGCCGTCGGCGTGCGACGGCAGGAGCGGTGACGACCATGTCGACCTTTCGGGGGCGGGGGAGGTCGGTGCCGCGCCGACGGACCGGCGCGGCACCGACCGCTGGATCACTGCTGGAGGACGGCGGTGATCTCGTCGTTGTCGGCGTCGACGGAATCGTCGTCACCGAGGACGGCGTTGCGCACGAGCGTCAGCCACGGGCTCCCGGGGGCGTTGAACGCCTGCTGGAAGTTCAGGGCGACGGGGGTGTCGCCCTGGCCGGCCACCTCGTTGATCGTCACGAGACGCGGGTCGGCGTCGGAGAATTCGTTGGACGAGAAGTCGGCGCGCGACACCACGTCCTTGTTCTTGGCGAGCACGCCCACCTGCGCGTCCTCGGACATGAGCCAGTTCAGGAAGTTCCAGGCCTGCGGGGATTGCTTCGAGTCCTTCGAGATGCCGATCCCGTCGCCGCCGACGAACGTCGATGCGCCGCCGTCGGGCCCGGCGATACCGGCCACGCCGGCGTCAAAGGGCGTCGAGGACAGGAGGGTGGCGGGGTAGTACATGAGGCCGACCTTGCCCTCGGTGAAGCCGGCGGTCCACGTCGGCCCCGCCTCGTCCTGCGAGCTCGGCAGGACGGCCCCCGAATCCCACAGGTCCTTCCAGGTGGCGTACACCTCTTTGGCGGTGTCGCTCGCGAGGAGGGACTCGGTCCCGTCATCGCTCAGGACGTCCTCGCCATCGGCCCACACCGTCGGGAACCAGGTGAAGACGAGGCATCCGCCGCAGTTGAGGCCGGTGGCGGTCCCGTAGACGTCGGGCTTGTCGAGCGCCTGGATCGCCTTGGCCGCCGCCGCGAACTCCTCGAGATCGGCCGGCGCCTTCTCGGGGTCGAGGCCCGCCTCTTCGAAGAGCTCCTTGTTCCAGAACAGCATCGAGAGGTCTAGCACGAAAGGCAGGACGTGCTCCTTGCCGTCGACGGTCCCGGCGTTGAGGTGGCCCTTGTTGATCTGGTCCTTGAAGTCGAGGCCGTCGATCTGCGCGGAGATGTCCTGGAACAGGCCCTGCTCGACCCAGTTGGGGACGTAGACGATGTCGGCGGCGAAGAGATCGGGCAGGCCGCCCGACCCGGCGGCGGCTCCGACCTTCGCGACGTAGTCGTCGTTCGGCACGACGGTGAGCTCGACCTGGTTCTCGTGCGTGTCGTTGTACGCCTCGACGAGGAGCTTCGCCTGCTTCTCGAGGGGTGCTCGCGTCCAGAGCGTCAGGGTCGACCCGTCGTCGACGCCCTCGGCCGGGATGTCCTCCGGTGCGGTGGTGCCGGGGCTGCCGCCGCCGGCGCAGGCCACGAGCGAACCGGCGAGGGCGCCGGCCGCGAGGAGTGCTGTGAGTGTCCGCCGTCGGGAGCGGCGGGAGAAGGTGTTCATCGCGATGTCCTCTAACTCTTCGTCGAGTGGATGCTGCAGCGGGCGCCGCAGGCACCGGGTGCTGCCTCCGGTTCCGAAAATATCGAAACCCATTTCGGGACGATAGCGGGACGAAGGGGTAGGGTCAATGCAGTCCACCGAAATGATTTCGAAAAGGGTTCGCATGACCACTGGCGACACCGGCGCTCGGACGACGACGCTCAGCGACGTCGCGCGGGCGGCGGGCGTCTCGCTGGCGACCGCATCCAAGGCGATGAACGGTCGCAGCGACGTCGCCCCCGCGACCCGTCGTCGCGTCCTGGACGTCGCCGAGGACCTCGCCTTCACGCCGAATGCGATGGCGCGGGGCCTTCTGGCGGGGCGGACGGGCACCGTGGGCCTGCTCACCAGCGACCTGGACGGTCGCTTCATGCTGCCGATCCTGATGGGGGCGGAGGACGCCTTCGGTGCCGGCCAGGTCAACGTCTTCCTCTGCGACGCGCGTGGTGATGCGATCCGCGAGCAGCATCATCTGCGAGCCCTGCTGAGCCGGAGGGTCGACGGCATCATCGTCGTGGGCCGTCAGACCGATCCGCGCCCCTCGCTCGGTCAGGACATCCCGGTACCGGTCGTCTACGCGTATGCGCCCTCGGACGACGACCGTGACCTCTCCCTGACTCCCGACAATCGCGCCGGCGGTCGCCTGGCCATCGAGCATCTCATCGCGTGCGGGCGGACCCGCATCGCGCACATCTCCGGCGACCCCACGTACGCGGCGGCGCGGGAGCGACTCGAGGGCGCGAAGGCGGCGCTGGCCGATGCCGGCCTGGACTTCGTCGGCGATCCGGTCTCGGGGGACTGGTCGGAGCACTGGGGGCGCGAGGCATCCGCCACCCTGCTCACCCGGTACCCGGAGATCGACGGGGTGTTTGCGGCATCCGACCAGATCGCCCGCGGCGTGCTCGACACTGCGCGGGATCTCGGCCGGTCGGTGCCCGAGGACCTCGCGGTCATCGGATACGACAACTGGGAGCTCCTCGCGACCAACTCACGCCCGGAACTCACGAGCATCGACGCCAATCTGCAGCAGCTCGGCCGGCGGGCGGCGCAGCGCGTGTTCGAGGCGATCGACGGCTCAGAGATGGGCGAGGGCGTCCGTCACCTCCCGGTCCGGCTCGTCATCCGGGGGTCGACCGTCCCGAGGCGGTGACCTTGCTCAGCGGCTGGGTCGCGTCAGGATCTCGTTGCCGGACTCGGTGATGGCCACCGTGTGCTCGGTGTGGGCCGTCCGCGAGCCGGTCTTGCTGCGCAGTGTCCAGCCGTCCTCATCGACGATGAGCTCGTCGGTGTCGACCATGACCCACGGCTCGATCGCGAGCATGAGCCCCGGGCGCAGACGGTAGCCGCGGCCCGCGCGACCGATGTTCGACACGTGCGGGTCCTGGTGCATCGTGGTGCCGATGCCGTGACCGCCGAACTCCGTGTTCACGGGGTAGCCGGCGCCGGTGAGGACGTCGCCGATGGCGGCGGAGATGTCGCCGATCCGCGCGCCAGGCTGCGCCGCCTCGATGCCGGCGGCGAGGGCCTCTTCGGTCGCGCTGATGAGGGCGTCGTTCTCGGCGTGGGCTCCGCCGCCGACGGTGAAGCTGATCGCGGCATCCGCGGCGACGCCGCTCGTCTTGACCGCGAGGTCGAGGGTGAGCAGGTCGCCGGCGGCGACCCGCTGGTCGCGCGGCCGCCCGTGGAGGACGGCGTCGTTGACGGCCGTGCAGATGTAGTGGCCGAACGGGCCGCGGCCGAACGAGGGGGCGTAGTCGACGTAGCAGGACTCGGCGCCGGCGCCGAGGATCATCTCCTTCGCCCACTGGTCGATCTCGAGCAGGTTCGTGCCGGGCTTCACGCGATCCTTGATCCCGTGCAGGATGTCGCCGACCAGGGCGCCCGTCGTGCGGGCACGGTCGATCTGGTCGGGGGTCAGGATCTCGATCACGAAGCATTCCGTTTCATCGTCGGGCGCAACGGACCATCATATGCCCGCGGGGGCGCTTCCCAGGCCGACTCCTCTACGCTAGGGAGGTGAGTGCCCCCGAGACCCAGACCGATTCCCCCGACACCCCCGCCCTTCCGGGCTTCGATGAGCTCGGTCTGACCGGTCCCGTCCTCGCCGCCATCAAGGACCTCGGCTACGAGACGCCGTCCGCGATCCAGGCCGCGACCATCCCCGTCCTCCTCGGCGGCCGCGACGTCGTCGGCATGGCCCAGACCGGCACCGGCAAGACAGCCGCGTTCGCGCTGCCGATCATGGAGAACCTCGACCTGACGCAGAAGACGCCGCAGGCGCTGGTCCTCGCCCCGACCCGCGAGCTCGCGCTCCAGGTCTGCGAGGCGTTCGAGTCCTACGCGGCCCGCATGAAGAACGTGCACGTCCTCCCCGTCTACGGCGGTCAGGGCTACGGCGTGCAGCTGTCGGCGCTCCGGCGCGGCGTGCACATCGTCGTGGGAACCCCCGGTCGCATCATGGACCACCTCGAGAAGGGCACCCTCGACCTCTCCGCGCTGAAGAACCTCGTCCTCGACGAGGCCGACGAGATGCTGAAGATGGGCTTCGCCGAGGACGTCGAGCAGATCCTCGCGCAGACCCCCGCCGAGAAGCAGGTCGCGCTGTTCTCGGCGACCATGCCGGCATCCATCCGCCGTCTCGCGCAGCAGTACCTGCGCGACCCGGAGGAGATCACGGTCAAGACCAAGACCTCCACCAACACGAACATCACGCAGCGCTACCTGATCGTGTCGTACCAGCAGAAGGTCGACGCCCTCACTCGCATCCTCGAGGTCGAGGACTTCGACGGGATGATCATCTTCGTCCGCACGAAGAACGAGACCGAGACCCTTGCCGAGAAGCTGCGTGCCCGCGGGTTCAGCGCGGCGCCGATCAACGGCGACATCCCGCAGCCGCAGCGCGAGCGCAGCATCCAGCAGCTGAAGGACGGCAAGCTCGACATCCTCGTCGCGACGGACGTCGCCGCCCGCGGCCTCGACGTGGAGCGCATCAGCCACGTCGTGAACTTCGACATCCCGACCGACACCGAATCGTACGTGCACCGCATCGGCCGTACCGGCCGCGCCGGGCGCAAGGGCGACGCGATCAGCTTCGTCACACCGCGCGAGCGCTACCTGCTCGCGCACATCGAGCGCGCGACGCGGCAGGCGCCCACGCAGATGCAGCTGCCGACGACCGAGGACATCAACTCGACGCGCCTTGCGCGCTTCGACGACGCGATCACGGCCGCGTTGGGCGAGACCGACCGCATCGCCGGCTTCCGTGACGTCATCGCGCACTACGTCCGCAACCACGACGTGCCCGAGCAGGACGTCGCCGCCGCCCTCGCCGTCGTCGCGCAGGGCGAGACCCCGCTGCTGCTCGACCCCGCGAGCGACGAGCTCGCCAAGGCCGTCGCCGCCGACGCGGATCGCGGCGCGCGCAAGGACCGGCCGGCCCGCGCCGACGGGCCGCGCGAGCGGCGTGGCAAGGGCGACTTCACGACCTACCGCATCGCGGTCGGCCGTCGCCAGCGCGTCGAGCCGCGCCAGATCGTGGGCGCACTGGCCAACGAGGGCGGCCTCGGCCGCGACGACTTCGGCGCCATCACGATCCGGCCCGACTTCTCGCTCGTCGAGCTGCCGACGTCGATGGATGCCTCCGTCCTCGAGCGGTTGAAGGGGACGCGCATCTCGGGCCAGCTCATCGAGATCCGCCCCGACCGCGGCCGTCCCGGCGGGGAGCGCCCGAAGCGCTCTTACGACGACCGCCCCACGCGCTCGTACGGCGACCGCCCGGAGCGCAAGCCGCGGCACGGTCGCGACTGACGGGGCATCCTCGCGGTCGACTCGACTGACACGCGGCGTACGCGATCGCAATGGATCCGGCGCGACAGGCCGCCCGCGGACGGTCGCGTGCGGCGTGTCGGCCACGATCCATTGCGATCCGTGACGGGCGGATGCCGGGGGCCCGGTGCCGGGCGGATGCCGCTCAGCGGCGCTCGTCGCCGAGCATCGCCGCGCGGATGCGCTCGACCGGGATCTTCGGCGCCCGGTCGGCGGTGAGCAGGCCGTTCGTCTCCTGCAGGGTGTCGGTGAGCTGCGTGTAGCAGAAGCCCGCCAGGGCCTCGCTGGCGCGCACGGCCTCCATCAGTCCGGTGAGCCGCTCGTCGAAGTCCTCGGCGGATGCGGCCGCGGAGTACCCCCATGCGCCGTCGGCCGACGCGGTGTCGAACGAGATGCCGCCGAACTCGGTGAGCATCACCGGCGCGCCGTCGACGTCGCCGCTGAGGATCAGCCTGCGCCCGGCGGGGCCGACGCCGTCGACGAGACGCCGGACGTCGGCATCCGTCGCGTAGCGCTGCCGCACCACCTCGGGACGCCACTCGTAGTCGTGGATCGCGACGATGTCGGTGTCGACCTGCTCCCAGCCGTCGTTCGAGACGACCGGCCGGGTCGGGTCGAGCGCCTTCGTCAGCGCCACGAGCGAGCGCGCGAAGTGCTGCATCCGCTCATCCGAGGCGATGTGCTGCACGCCCCAGCTCTCGTTGAGCGGTACCCAGGTCACGATCGAGGGGTGCGAGACGTCGCGGCGGACGACCTCGAGCCACTCCCGCGTGGTCCGCTCGACCGACTTCGTCGTGAAGGTGAACGTCGCGGGCGCTTCGCCCCACACCAGCAGCCCGAGCGAGTCGGCCGCGAACAGGAACCGCGGATCCTCGAATTTCTGGTGGACACGCGCGGCGTTGAACCCGAGCGACTTGATCAGCTCGACCTCGTCGCGCAGCGCCGACGCCGACGGGGCGGCCAGGTGCGTGTCCGGCCAGTACCCCTGGCTGAGCACCGAGCGGACGAAGTACGGCCGATCGTTCAGCCAGAAGCGGCCGCGGCCGACGTCGGCGGTGCGGATGCCGAGGTACGACGCGACGGTGTCGTCGCCGATCCGCACGTCGGCGTCGATCAGGCGCGGATGCTCGGGCGACCAGAGGAGTTCCTCGTACGCCTGCCCGTTGCCGAGCGCTGCGACGGGGAGGACGACCGACACCTCGTCGGCCGCGGCAACCGTGCGGACGGCTGCCAGACGGCCCCCCTCGAAGGAGATCTCCACCTCGATGTCGACGGCTCCCACGGGCGTCGCCGACAGTTCGATGTCGGCGCGGACGACGCCCGCCCGGGGGTCGGTGGTCCACCGCAGCGCGGTGACGTGCACGGGCGGCACGCTCTCGACCCACACCGGCTGCCAGATGCCCGAGGTGCGGTGGTACCAGATGACGTGCGGGTCCTCGCGCCAGTCCTGTTTGCCGCGGGGCTGGGCGATGTCGTGCGGGTCGTCTTCGACGCGCACGACGATCTGCGCGCCGGGCGTGGCGGACTCGGTGACATCGAGCGTGAAGGGCGTGTGACCGCCCTCGTGCGCTCCGACGCGCATCCCGCCGATCCAGACGTCGCAGCGGTAGTCGACGGCGCCGAAGTGCAGCAGCAGGCGCCGGCCGTCCGCGTGCCCTGCTGCGGCGAGGTCGGCGGGCGTCAGCTCCCGCGAGTACCAGACGACACGGTGCGAGCCCGTGTCGCCGACCCCCGAGGCGGCTGACTCCGGCGGGTAGGGGACCACGATCTCCCGTTCGGACACCCCCGACGCAGGCCAGCCCGCGGCGATGCCGCGATCGTCGTCGTCGTGCGCGAACGACCAGACGCCGCTGAGGTCGGTCCAGGTCGGACGGATCATCTGCGGGCGGGGGTGGCTGCCGTCCTGCGTGCTCGCGCGCAGCGGACCGTGGTCGTCGTCGATCATGGCGTCCAGCATGCCTCAGGTTGTGCAGCGCTGTAAACCCGCAATACCGAGGGATGCTGCGGGTCAGCTGCGGGCTGCGCACGGGGCGCTCTCGCGCACCGCGATGCGGTGCGGGGCGATCTCGTGCCGTCCGACGCCGTCGTACCCGCCGATGCGCTCGAGGAGGAGTGCCATGGCGCGGACGAAGAGGGCGTCGACGTCCGGGCTGACGCTCGTGAGGCTCGGGAAGGTGACGGCGCTCAGTCGCGTGTCGTCCCACCCGGTGACGGCGACGTCCTCGGGGACCCGGATGCCGCGCTCCTGCAGGGCCCGCAGCGTCCCGAGGGCGGCGAGATCGTCGCGGCAGACGATGGCGTCGACGTCCCAGCCGCCCGCCAGGGCGGTGCGCACGGCGGCCGCGGTGTCGGTGGCGTCGATGGATGCCGTGGCCACCAGCATCCGCGGATCTGCTGTGATCCCCGCTCCGGTCAGCGCCTCCTGGTACCCCAGCAGCCGCAGGCGGGAGGTCTCGCTGAGCGCCGTGGACTCGTGTCCGACGAACCCGATCCGGCGCCGCCCGAGGGCGAGCAGGTGCTCGGTGATCTCGCGGGCTGCGGCCACGTTGTCGATCATGACGTGGTCCATCGTGAGCGGCGCCGGGGTCTCGCCGAGGAGGACGATCGGGATCTCCGAGCGATGCCTGGCGATCTCGGCGGCACTCATCCGGGAGGGTTGGAACAGCATCCCGTCGACGAGGCCCGCCTCGGAGCTCGCGATGAGCGCGCGTTCGCCGTCGATCGTCGCGTCCGTCTCCTCGAGGAGCACGCGGTAGTCGAAGTCCGGTGCGCGACGCGATGCGACGTGGGCCAGCTCGGCGAAGTAGGGGATGGCGACGTCGGCGAAGGCGACGGCGATGAGGCCGGTCCGGCCGGTGGCGAGGCGGCGGGCCGAGACGTTCGGTCGGTAGCCCAGCTCGTCGATCGCCCGCTGCACCTTCTCGCGCATGGCCGCCGACACGTGCGGGTAGTCGCGGACGACGTTCGAGACGGTCTTCATCGAGACGCCGGCGCGTTCGGCGACGTCCTGCAGGCGCGGTCCTCGCATGAGGCTCCCTCCAAGGGTTCGCGGGACAGAGTACAGCGCCGAACGAGCGGGGCGTCGCCGACCCCGTTGACAGTCAATTTTCAGCGCTGTACATTCGACCGCACCCACCACAGCGCGCTCAGGCGACTGAGCAGGGCGTACTCAAAGGAGAGCAATCACATGACTACGCGACTCACGCGGGGCCTCGGTCTCGGCGTCGCGGCGGCCCTGGCCGTCACACTCAGCGCCTGCGGCGCGTCCGGATCCGGCGAGGGAGGGGTGTCGGGCGAGGACTACGACGGTCCTGCCGTCGAGGTCACCTTCTGGCACGGCTGGACGGGCGGTGCGGCGCCGACGATCGTGCCGAAGCTCATCGACCAGTTCAACGCCGAGCACGAGAACATCACGGTCAAGAACGTCCCCCAGGAGTGGGCCGACATCGCCTCGAAGATGCCGCTGGCCGTGAAGGCCGGCAAGGGCCCCGACGTCGCGGTCCTCCACGGCGACGACCTCGCCACCTATGCTGCCCAGAACCTGCTGCAGCCCGCCGACGAGATCATCGACGGACTCGGCTACGGGGAGGACGACTTCCCGCCGGACGTGTTCGAGATGGGCGACTTCCGCGACGCCCAGTACGCCGTCCCGTGGAGCGTGACTCCCCTCGGCCTGTTCGCGAACAAGGACGTCATGGCCAAGGCCGACCTCACCGAGATCCCGACCGACCGCGAGGGGTACCTCGACGCGCTCGAGAAGCTGAAGCAGGCCGGTGTCCAGGGGGAGTGGGTCGACGGCTACGTCTTCACCGGCACGTTCGAGTTCCAGAGTCTGCTGTGGCAGTTCGGCGGAGACCTCTACAACGACGACGTCACCGAGGCGACCTTCAACTCGGATGCCGGTGTCGAGGCGCTCACCTGGATGACCGATCTCGTCGACAAGGGCTACAGTCCGAAGAACGTCGCGCAGGACGGCAACATCAAGGCGCTCCTGGCCGGCGACACCGCGTTCAACTGGAACGGCGTCTGGCAGACCACCAACACCGCCTTCGGCGACCTCGAGTGGGAAGCGGCGCCGGTCCCGCAGATCGGCGACGAGAAAGCCGTCTGGTCGAGCTCGACCCACTGGGTCTTCCCCGCCAACAAGGGTCAGGACGAGGACAAGACCGCGGCCGCGGCGACCTTCGTGAAGTGGATGAACGACAATTCCGCCGGATGGGCGGAGACCGGGGAGCTCCCCGCCGCGAACACGGTCCGCGAGGACCCGGCGATCCTCGAGGACTACCCCAACCTCGAGCCGTTCATGGAGGAGCTGGAGTACGCGCACTACGAGACGGTCTCGCCCGGCATCAACGAGGCCAACGCCCTCATCACCACCGCCATCAACGAGGCGCTGACGGGCAAGAAGTCGCCGCAGCAGGCCCTCGACGACGCGAAGGCGAAGGCCGACGCGATCATCGAGCAGAACCAGCAGAAGTATGGCGATTGACCTCGCCGCCAAGACGGCCGTTCCGGCCGACCGCTCCGGCGGTCGGCCGGGCGGTCGCGCCGGGCGCCCCGCGCGCCGGCGTCGGACGCTCATCGCCTACCTGTTCCTGACGCCGTTCCTCGCGCTGTTCGTCACCTTCGTCATCGTCCCGGCGGTGTTCGGGGTCTGGATCAGCCTCACGAACTGGAGCCCGTTCCGCGACAGCCAGGACTTCATCGGGCTGAAGAACTACCTCGACCTCTTCACCCCCGGGTCGACGACCTCGGCGGACTTCTGGAACGCGATGCGCGCGACGGGCCTGTTCGTCGTGCTGAGCGTCCCGTTCCTCGTCGTGATCCCGCTGTTCATCGCGGTCCTGCTGAATCGCAGGCTGCGGGGTGCGACGTTCTTCCGGACCGTCTTCTTCGCCCCCTACGTCCTGGGCGTCGCGATCGTCGGTGTCATCTGGAGCTACGTCTTCGACACGCAGTCCGGCATCCTGAACCATCTGCTGAGCCTGTTGGGGCTCCCGGGCGACACACCCTGGGTGGTCGACACGCCGTGGGTCTGGGTGTCGCTGGTCGGCGTGACGGTGTGGTGGACCGCCGGGCTGAACACCGTGATCTTCCTCGCCGGGCTCAAGGGCATCAACACCGACCTCTACGAGGCCGCCGCTCTGGACGGCGCGGGCGCCGCACGCACCTTCTTCAGCGTGACGCTCCCGGGACTGCGTCCCGTCATGCTCTTCATCACGACCACCACGATCCTCGCGTCGGCGAACATGTTCGGGCAGTCGTTCCTGCTGACCAACGGCGGGCCGGGCAACGAGACGCGCACAGCGATCATGTACATTGCCGATCAGGGGCTCTCGCAGAACAACATGGCCCCGGCATCCGCCATGAGCTACGTCCTGTTCGCGTTCCTCGCGATCATCAGCGTCGTCAACTTCCGTCTGCAGCGCGAGCGCAGCGAGAAAGCCGTCTCATGACCGACACCGCCGTCCGTCCCGCCCCGCCCCAGGCTCCTGCTGAGCCCCGCCGGCGACCGCCGCGGCGTCCCGGGAACATCGTCGTCTACGCCGTCCTGGGCGCACTCGCGCTGGTCGTCATCTTCCCGCTGGTGTGGATGCTGCTCACGTCGGTGAAGACCGATGCGGATGCCGTCCGTAACCCCTACGCGCTGCCCGACCCGGCCTCGCTCGAGGCTTACCAGACGCTGCTGCTGAGCGGGCAGCAGCCGATCTTCCTGTGGCTGTGGAACAGCTTCGCCGCGGCGACGCTGCAGACGGTGCTCATCCTCGTGACCGCCTCGATGGCGGCATACGCGCTCGCGCGCCTCGAGTTCGCGGGACGGAACGTCGTCTTCGGGCTGATCATCGCGACGCTGCTCGTGCCGCCGGTCGTCTTCCTCATCCCGAACTACCTCATCGTCGAGAACTTCGGCTGGCTCGACACCGTCCTCGCGATCACCGTTCCGGGCGCGGCCAGCGCCTTCGGCGTGTTCTTCCTGCGGCAGTTCTTCCTCGGCGTCCCGGTCGAGATCGAGGAGGCCGCCCGCATCGACGGAGCAGGGGAGTTCCGCATCTTCTTCCAGGTGGCGCTCCCGCTGGCGAAGCCGGCGCTCGCGACACTCGCCGTGCTGTCGTTCCTGGGCAACTGGAACGACTTCCTGTGGCCGGTGTACGTGCTGCTGTCGCCCGAGAACATGACGCTGCAGCCGGGCCTCGCCATGCTGCAGGGCGCGTATCGCACGCACTTCGGCATCGTGATGGCGGGTGCGGCGATCGCGTCGATCCCGGTGCTCGTCCTCTTCGCCTTCGCGCAGCGCCAGATCGTGGACTCCGTCGCCGGGGCGGCGGTCAAGGGATGAGGCGCGCCGCGGCACTGATCGCCGTCCTGCTCGCGGGCGTCGCCGGGGCGGTGGGATGCGGCGCCGCGGAACCGGCGGCGTCGCCGGCGGCATCCGGACAGGCATCCGCCTCCGGCTTCGTGCTCGACGAGGACTTCCCCGATCCGGACGTGGTGTCGACGGACGCCGGGTACGTCGCCTTCGCGACCGGAAGTCACGGGCTCAACATCCGCGTGGCGACCTCCCCTGATCTCGACGCATGGACCGTCGAGCGACGCGATGCGCTGCCGACCCTGCCGGCGTGGGCGTCGCCTGGGCGGACCTGGGCACCCGAGGTGACGGCCCTCGGCGACGGCTACGTCATGTATGTGACGGCCGAGCACACCGCCTCCGGGCGCCAGTGCATCGGTGTCGCGACCGCGGCGACGCTCGACGATGCGTTCGCCCCGGCATCCGACGAACCCCTGGTGTGCCCCGTCGACGACGGCGGTGCGATCGACGCCGCCACCTTCGACGACGAGAGCGGCACGCGCTTTCTGCTGTGGAAGACCGACGGCAACTGCTGCGCCCTGCCGACCCGCATCATGATGGCGCCGCTGACCGCGGACGGCCTGTCGCTGGACGGCGACGCGGTGGAGCTGCTGCGGCAGGATCAGGCATGGGAGGGGACGCTCGTCGAAGCTCCGACGCTCGTGGCCCGGGACGGCGGGTACGCCCTCCTCTACTCCGCCAACGACTACGGCGGGGATGCGTACGCCGTCGGCGCCGCGTGGTCGGCCGAGCTCGAGGGGCCGTACGAGAAGCAGTCCGAGCCGATCCTGTCGACCGCCGGCAGCGACGGTGCCTTCCGAGGACCGGGCGGGCAGGACGTGGTGCCCACCCCCGACGGCGACGTGCTCGTCTTCCACGGCTGGGACGAGCAGTACATCTATCGCGGACTCCACACCGCCCCGATCCGGCTCGAAGCCGGCGAGGTGACGGTCGATCTCGACTGACGCACGCGTGCGAGATTGCAATGGGTGCCGCGCGACACGCCGCCCGCGGTGGGTCGCGGGCGGCGTGTCGGCGGGGATCTGTTGCGATCCGTGACGGGCGGATGCCGGGGGCTCAGTCCTCGACGAGGAACCTCGCGTAGGCGCCGAGCGTGAGGAACGTGGGGAACTCCGCGCCGAGCGCGACCTCGCGGAACACCTCGGCCGCGTCGTCGAACCGGTCGCCCTCGTGCCGCGGGACCTCCGCGAGCACCTGCGCGATGAGGTCCTCGACGGAGTCCCGCGTGATCGGCGTGCCGTCCTCGGTCGACAGGTCCTGGTGGATCCACTGCCAGATCTGCGAGCGGCTGATCTCGGCGGTCGCGGCATCCTCCATCAGCCCGTCGATCGCGACGGCGCCCAGCCCCCGCAGCCACGCCTCGATGTAGCGGATGCCGACCGACACGTTGCCCCGGACGCCCGCCGCCGTGATCGGCAGGCCGATGTGGCAGTCGATGAGCTGTGCGGGCGTCACGGTGACGTCGTCGCGCAGCCGGTCGACCTGGTTCGGGCGCGTGCCGAGCACGGCGTCGAATTCGGCTTGGGCCACCGGGATCAGGTCGGGGTGCGCGACCCACGTGCCGTCGAACCCGTCGCCCGCCTCGCGCCGCTTGTCGGCGGCGACCTTCTCGAACGCGGTCCGCGTGGCCTCGGCGTCGCGGCGGTTCGGGATGAATGCGCTCATCCCGCCGATGGCGAATGCGCCCCGCTTGTGGCAGGTCTGCACGAGCAGCTCCGTGTAGGCACGCATGAAGGGGACCGTCATCGTCACCTGGCTGCGGTCGGGCAGGACGAACCGCGCACCCCGGCCGCGGTAGTTCTTGATCATCGAGAAGATGTAGTCCCAGCGCCCGGCGTTCAGGCCCGCGGCGTGGTCGCGCAGCTCGAAGAGGATCTCCTCCATCTCGAACGCGGCGGGCAGCGTCTCGATGAGTACCGTCGCCCGGATCGTCCCGTGCGGGATGTCCAGGTATCGCTCGCTGAAGGTGAACACGTCGTCCCACAGCTTCGCCTCTTCGGCCGACTCGATCTTCGGCAGATAGAAGTAGGGGCCGCGACCGCCCTCGATGAGGCGCTCGGCGTTATGGAAGAAGTAGAGGCCGAAGTCGACGAGCGAACCGGATGCCGCGAGGATCCGCCCGCGCCGGTCGGTGACGTCGATGTGCTTCTCCATGAGGTGCCAGCCGCGCGGGCGCATGACGATCGTGGGCGTCCGCTCGGCGGTGACCTCGTACACCTTGCCCTCGGGGCTCGTGTACCGCAGTTCCCCGCGGATCGCGTCGCGCAGCGACAGCTGCCCCTCGATGACGTTCCGCCAGGTGGGGCTCGTGGCGTCCTCCTGATCGGCGAGCCAGACCCGTGCGCCGGAGTTCAGCGCGTTGATCGTCATCTTCGGATCGGTCGGGCCGGTGATCTCCACCCGGCGGTCCTCGAGGCCCGGTCCGGCGCCGGCGACGCGCCACTCAGCATCCTCTCGGATGTGGGCGGTGTCGGAGCGGAAGGCCGGATCCTGCCCGTTGCCGATCTCGAAGCGGCGGCGCATGCGGTCGGCGAGGCGGTCGTGCCGCCGTCCGCCGAAGCGATCGTGCAGCTGCGCGACGAACTCGAGCGCCTCGGGCGTCAGGATCTCCTCGTACCGTTCGCGGATGGGTCCGCGGATCGTGAGGGTGGTCGTCGTGGTGGTGGGCGGGGGAGGGGTGTCGATGAGGGTCATGTCGTACTCCTGAGGAGAAGGGGATGCGAGCTGCATCCGGTCATGTCAGTGGAACTGCGCCGTCTCGGTCGATCCGACCAGGGCGAGGGTGGCGCTGTCGGGGTTGAGCGCCGTGGACACGAGATCGAAGTAGCCGGTTCCGGCTTCCCGCTGGTGCTTGGTGGCGGTGTAGCCGTCCTTCTCAGCGGCGAACTCCGCCTCCTGCAGGGCCACGTACGCGGTCATGCCGCTCTCCGCGTAGCCCTTCGCGAGGTCGAACATCGAGTGGTTGAGGGCGTGGAAGCCCGCGAGGGTGATGAACTGGAACGCGTAGCCCAGCTCGCCGAGGTCGCGCTGGAAGGTCGCGATCTGGTCGTCGTCGAGGTGGCGCTTCCAGTTGAAGCTCGGCGAGCAGTTGTACGCGAGCAGCTTGCCCGGGAACCGCTCGTGGATCGCCTCGGCGAAGGCGCGGGCGAGCTCGATGTCGGGCTCGCCGGTCTCGACCCACAGCAGGTCGGCGTACGGGGCGAAGGCGAGGCCGCGGCTGATGACGGCGTCGAGGCCGGGCCGCACCCGGTAGAAGCCCTCGCTCGTGCGCTCGCCGGTCGTGAACTCCTGGTCGCGCGGGTCGACGTCGCTCGTGAGCAGGTCGGCGGCCAGGGCGTCGGTGCGGGCGATGATGACGGTCGGGACGCCTGCGACGTCGGCTGCGAGACGCGCCGCGTTGAGGGTGCGGATGTGCTGCTGCGTCGGCACCAGCACCTTGCCGCCGAGGTGGCCGCACTTCTTCTCGCTGGCGAGCTGGTCCTCCCAGTGGATGCCGGCGGCCCCCGCCTGGATCATCGAGTGCGCCAGCTCGTAGGCGTTGAGCGGTCCGCCGAAGCCGGCCTCGGCGTCGGCGACGATCGGGGCGAGCCAGTCGCGCGTCGCGCCGCCCTCGGCGTGCTCGATCTGGTCCTGTCGGGCCAGCGCGTTGTTGATCCGGCGGACGACGGACGGCACCGAGTTGGCGGGGTAGAGGCTCTGGTCGGGGTAGGTCTGACCGGCGAGGTTGCCGTCGGCCGCGACCTGCCACCCCGACAGGTAGATCGCTTTCAGGCCGGCGCGCACCTGCTGCACGGCCTGACCGCCGGTGTAGGCACCGAGGGCGTTGATGTAGTCCTCGGTGTGCAGCAGGTTCCACAGGTTCTCCGCGCCGCGGCGGGCGAGGGTCGCCTCCTCGCGGACCGAGCCGCGCAGTCGGATGACATCCTCGGCGCTGTAGGTGCGTTCGATGCCGTCCCAGCGCGGATCGGCATCCCACTCCGCCTGCAGATCGGCGGCGGTCTGCGTCTGGTCGCCGGCGCGCATCGGACGGGCCGAGGGTGTCGTGGGGAAGGTCATGGCGTCCTCCTGAGGGTCGGGAGCGGGTCGTGACACCACTGTGCGAGAAGAACGACGGTCGTCGAGGAGATTTGCGAGGTGAAGATTGCGCGTTCTTCTGCTCTCGTGACACACTCCCGGTCATGACGATCGATGAAGATCGGGCGGATGCGGCATCCGCCGATCACGCACCGGACGCCCTCAGCATCGGGCGACGTGTCCGCCAGGTGCGCACCGCACGCGGGATGACGCTCGACGAGCTGGCGGCCGCTGTGTCCCGTGCGCCGAGCCAGCTGTCGATGATCGAGACGGGCAAGCGTGAACCGAAACTCTCGCTCCTCCAGTCGATCGCCCGCGCGCTCGGCACGACGATCGACGCCCTGCTGGCCGCGGAACCCCTCGACGAGCGCGCGACCCTCGAGATCTCCCTCGAGCGCGCCATGAAAGGGCCGACGTTCCAGGCCCTCGGCATCCCTCCGTTCCGGATCGGCAAGTCCGTGCCGGACGGCGTGCTCGACACCCTCTTGGCGCTGCACGGCGAGATCGAGCGGCTGAACGACGAGCGGTCCGCGACACCCGAGGAGGCGCGGCGCGCAAATGTCGAGCTGCGGCACCTCATGCGGCGGCAGGACAACTACTTCGAGGGCCTGGAGGAGCAAGCCGAGCGCATCCTCGCGGCCGTCGACCATCCCGGCGGACCGCTCACCCAGCGCACCGCGTCCGAGATCGCCGCGCACCTCGGGTACTCGCTGCACTACGTGTCGGACCTGCCGGCATCCACCCGGTCCGTCGCCGACAACCGCACCGGTCGGCTCTACCTCTCGAGCACGATCCCGGGACGCGGGGACTCGCGAACGCCGGTGCTGCAGGCGCTCGCCGGTCGCATCCTCGGGCACGCCGAGCCGCGGTCGTACGCGGAGTTCCTGCGCCAGCGCGTCGAGACGAACTACCTCGTCGGCGCGTTGATGGTGCCCGAGTCGCACGCCGCGGCGTTCCTGCAGGACGCGAAGTCGCGCCGGGCGATCTCGATCGAGGACCTCCGGGACGCGTATTCGGTCTCCTACGAGACCGCCGCGCACCGGTTCACCAACCTCGCGACCCGGCACCTCGGCATCCCGGTCCACTTCCTGAAGGTGCACGAGTCGGGGACGATCACGAAGGCGTACGAGAACGATGACGTGAACTTCCCCGCCGACCGGTTCGGGTCGATCGAGGGTCAGCTGTGCTGCCGCCGGTGGACGAGCCGGGTCGTCTTCGACGTCCCCGACAAGTTCAACCCGTACTACCAGTACACCGACACCGGCAACGGGACGTACTGGTGCACGGCACGCGTCGAGCCGTCGAGCGACGGCGCCCACTCGGTCAGCGTCGGGGTGCGCTTCGACGACACGAAATGGTTCATCGGCCGCGAGACGCCGAACCGGGGCGTGTCGCGGCACGGCGTCGAGGTCTGCTGCCGACGACCACCGGCTGAGCTCGAGCGCACGTGGCGCGACCAGGCGTGGCCGAACGTCCGCACACCCCGCACGCTGCTCGCGACGCTGCCGACCGGGGCCTTCCCCGGCGTCGACACGACGGACCTGTACGAGTTCCTCGAGACCCACGCGCCGGAGTAGGCCGGGGCGTGTGCCGCCAACTCCTCAGATATGCCGCGAAACGCGTCGCGGTCGGGGAGTCGACCTGAGGGCGGTGGCGTTCTGAGGAGTTGGCGCACGCTCGCGCGAGCCGCCGATTCCTGCGCGCCCACCCCTCACCCGCCGAGGTGCAGGGCGGCCCAGAGCTCAGCGCGGCCGGCGAACGACGACAGGTCGACGCCGAGCAGCCGCTCTGCGGCGGCGAGGCGCGTGCGCACGGTGTGCCGGTGCACGCCGAGCGCGGCGGCGGCGGCGTCGTTCGAGGCGTCCGCGGCGACCCATGCCCGCACGGTCTCCTCGAGCCGCGCACCGTGCTCGCGATCGTGCGCACGCAGTGGGTCGAGGTACGCCGCGGCGACCGTCGCGGCTTGCCCCGACGACAGGGCCGAGAGGATGCCGCCCGCCTGCACCTCCGCGAAGCGCACCACGCCGGGACCCGCCGCCCGACTGCGCGCCGCGCGTGCCTGGTCGACGGCGCGTGCGAACCCGGCGTAGGGCGTGGGCTCGGACACCCCCAGGCGCACCCCGAACCGCTCCGGGAACTCCTCGAGGACGGCTGCAGCGGATGCCGGGACCACCACGACCACGTCGTCGTCGACGCTCCCGAAGAACAGTGCCCCGTGGCGCTCTTCTGCCCGGAGCTCGAGGAGTTCGAGCAGCGCGTCGGAACGGCTGCCGGCGGCATCCGTCACGGCCACCACCACCGGAGCGGCCGGCAGGGCGCCCCACACGTCGCGGGAGATCTGGCGCGCGAGCGCGGGGTCGCCGGTCAGGAGCGAGCGCACCATCCCCGACCGCAGCGCCTTGCGCGCCCGCGACAGGCGCTGGTGCTGCTCGAGCGCGAGTCCTGCCATCGCGATCACCGCGGTCACGACGTCCCGCCCGGCGCGGTCGAGCTCGCCTGCGGCGATGGCGAGCACGCCGCGGAGCTCGCCGCCGCGCCCGAGGGTCTGCAGCGTGAATGCGTCGGCGTCCGACCGCAGCGCCGAGCCGGCACGCGCCCCGCGACGCAGGACGGCGCCCACCTCGGCGTGCAGCACCTCCGTCGACCCGGGCGACAGCGCCCCGGCCGGGTGCTCGCGGACGAGTTCGCCCGCCGCGTCGTACATCCCCACCCACGTGTCGAGCTGCCGCGCGAGTTCGGCGATGGTCGCGCCGAGCCCGTCCGGCCGCAGGGCTGCGAGGGCCAGCGCTCGCTGCGCCGACAGCGCCCATGTGCGCCGGGCGTACGTCTGCGCGGCGACCGCCTCGGCGTTCGCCCGCGCGACCGCGATGAACGGCGTGCTGTACGGCACCTCGAACAGCGGCAGTCCGGCTTCGAGGCAGGCGGCGGTGAGGCCCGGGGGGATGCCGTCGCGCACCACCTCGGTGCCGAATCCGAGCGCGGCGACCCCCCGCTCGACGAGCCGTCGCACATAGGCCTCGAAGGGGTAGGCGCCGTCCGCGGGGAACTGCGTCCCGGTGGTGAGGAGCACCAGGTCCTCGGCGAGGAACGGCGTCGGGTCATCGAGGTCGGAGCTGTGCACCCAGCGCGTGGGGCGATCGAGCGCGTCCGCGGCGAACCGGTCCTCGTCGTCCGCGAGCCGCAGGGCGAGCTCACGCCGGGCGAGCAGTGCCCGCATCGTCGGCTCCGCCTCGCGACCCACCATCGTCGACCTCTCCTGGCTGTACGTGACGTACAGTCTTGCCCCGAGAATAGACGCAATGGCGAGTGACCGGGCCGCGCCCGACCTCTACGCTCGCCGCATGAGCACCACGACCGCCCCCACGACCACGCCCCTCGGCGGACCGTCCCTGCCGCAGGAGCGTCGCCTCGTCACCGCCATCCCGGGTCCGCGCTCGCAGGAGCTGATCGACCGCAAGGCGGCCGCCGTCGCCGCGGGTGTCGGGCACACCGTCCCGATCGCGGCGGTCGCCGCTGGGGGCGGCGTCGTCGTCGACGCCGACGGCAACTCGCTCATCGACCTCGGGTCGGGCATCGCCGTCACCACGGTCGGCGTCGCCCACCCCAAGGTGGTCGAGGCGATCGCCGCGCAGGCGGCGCAGCTGACCCACACCTGCTTCATGATCTCGCCGTACGACTCCTACGTCGACGTCGCCGAGGCTCTCAACCGGCTCACCCCCGGCGACCACGCGAAGAAGAGCGCGCTGTTCAATTCCGGCGCCGAGGCCGTCGAGAACGCCGTCAAGATCGCCCGCAAGTTCACCGGCAAGCAGGCCGTCGTCGCCTTCGACCACGCGTATCACGGGCGCACGAACCTCACGATGGCGCTCACCGCCAAGTCGATGCCCTACAAGAGCGGCTTCGGGCCCTTCGCCTCCGAGATCTACCGCGTGCCCGGTTCGTACCCCCTCCGCGACGGCCTGTCCGGGGCGGATGCCGCGGCCAAGGCGATCTCGATGATCGAGAAGCAGGTGGGCGCCGACAACCTCGCCGCCGTCATCATCGAGCCGATCCAGGGCGAGGGCGGCTTCGTCGTCCCCGCCGACGGCTTCCTCCCCGCCGTCGTGGACTGGTGCCGCGAGAACGGCGTCGTCTTCATCGCCGACGAGGTGCAGTCCGGGTTCGCCCGCACCGGCGCCATGTTCGCGAGCGAGCACTTCGGCATCGTGCCGGATCTGGTCACCACGGCCAAGGGCATCGCTGGGGGAATGCCCTTGGCCGCGGTCACGGGTCGCGCCGAGATCATGGACGCGACCCACACCGGCGGGCTCGGCGGCACCTACGGCGGCAACCCCGTCGCATGCGCCGCCGCCCTCGCCGCGATCGACGCCTTCGAGCACGACGGGCTCATCGAGCGCGCGCAGCAGATCGAGACGCTCCTCACCGCTCGGCTCGGCGAGATCGCCGCATCCGACCCCCGCATCGCCGAGGTGCGCGGGCGGGGCGCGATGATCGCCATCGAGTTCGTCGACCCGACCACCGGCGCCCCCGACGGCGCACTCACGGCGGCGCTCGCGAAGGCGTGCATCGCGCAGGGCGTCATCGTCCTCACCTGCGGCACCTACGGCAACGTCATCCGGTTCCTTCCTCCGCTGTCGATCGGCGACGAGCTGCTGCGCGAGGGCCTCGGCGTCCTCGCCGACGCACTCGGAGGGCTCTGAGGATGGGGGTGCCGGGCTCGAACGGGTGGGATGCTCCGGTGTCGCCGGAGACCTCCGCCGGGCTCGGCGCGGTCACGAAGGCGCGCTCGAGCAAGCTGCGTTCGCGCCACGTCACGATGATCACGCTCGGCGGGATCATCGGGGCGAGCCTGTTCGTCGGCTCGGGGAACGTCATCCGCGAGGTCGGCCCGGCCGCGATCCTTTCGTACCTGATCGGCGGTCTGCTGGTGTTCCTCGCCATGCGGATGCTGGGCGAGATGGCGGCATCGCGTCCCGCGATCGGGTCGTTCATGGAGTACGCCCGCGTCGGTCTCGGGGACTGGGCCGCCTACCTCGTGGGCTGGCTCTACTGGTATTTCTGGGTCGGTGTGCTCGCCTACGAGGCGGTGCTCGGCGGCGAGACGATGAGCACCTGGTTCCCGGCGGTGCCCTCGTGGGCGTGGTCGCTCATCCTGATCGGCGTGTTCGTGGGGACGAACCTGATCTCGGTGCGCACGTTCGGCGAGGTGGAGTTCTGGCTGGCGAGCATCAAGGTCCTCGCGATCGTCGTCTTTCTGGGCGCCGGCATCCTCTTCGCGCTGGGACTCTGGCCGAACGCGACCTTCGCGGTCCCGAACCTCTGGGAGCACGGCGGCTTCGCCCCGAACGGCCTGGGCGTCGCCTTCACGGGCGTCGCGCTCGTGATCTTCTCGTACTTCGGTACCGAGATCGCCGTGATGGCCTCGGCCGAGTCCGTCGACCCGGCCAAGGGCATCCGGCAGGCCACCAGCACGATCATCTGGCGCATCCTGCTCTTCTTCGTGGGCTCGGTGCTCGTCATCGTGACCGTCGTCCCGTGGGACGAGCTGCCCGTGCCGACCGACGTCGCCAACGCGCCGTTCACGGTCGCGCTGACGCGCTTCGGCATCCCCGGCGCCGACATCGTCATGCAGCTGGTCATCTTCACCGCCGTGATCTCGGTGCTGAACTCGGGTCTCTACTCCGCGTCCCGCATGTTCGCCGCGCTCGCCGAGAAGGGCTTCGCCCCGAAGGCCGTCGCGCAGAAGTCCCGGAGCGGGGTGCCGGTCGTCGCGCTCCTGGCCTCGACGATCGGCGGGCTCATCGCCACGCTCGTGAACTTCCTCACGCCGGGCTCGGGCATCTTCGACTTCATCATGAACTCCGCCGGCCTCGTCGCGCTCTTCGTGTACGTCTTCATCGCCCTGACGCAGATGCGGCTGCGGCAGAAGATGACGCCCGACGAGGTCGCCGCCCTGAAGCTCAAGGTGTGGCTGCATCCCTGGCTGAACATCCTCCTCATCGGCGCCATCGCGGCCGTCGTCATCGTCATGCTGACGACCGAATCCGGCCGCTCGCAGGTGTGGACGAGCCTCATCGCGACCGGTGTGCTCCTCGTCTTCTGGCCGCTCGTGCGGCGGAACCTCCAGCGCCGTCCCGACCACCAGGCGACCTCCGCCCCGCTCATCAAGGAGTCCTGAATGACCGAGATCACCCGTGACATCGTCGTCGTGGGAGCCGGTGCCGCCGGCCTCACCGCCGCCAACGAGCTGCGCAGGGCCGGGCTGTCGGTGGCCGTCCTCGAGGCTCGCGAGCGCGTCGGGGGACGGCTGTGGACCGACGTCGTCGACGGTCAGATGCTCGAACTCGGCGGGCAGTGGGTCTCGCCCGACCAGAGCGCCCTCATCGAGACGATCGAGGACCTCGGTCTCGAGACGTTCAGTCGCTACCGCGAGGGCGACAGCGTGTACATCGGTCCGACCGGCGAGGTCTCCCGTTTCACCGGCGAGATGTTCCCGGTGAGCGCCGAGACCGAGCGCACGATCGACGAGATCACCCGCCGCCTCGACGCGATGGTGGCCGAGATCGACCCAGACCGGCCCTACGCGCACCCGAAGGCGGCCGAGTGGGACACGGTCACCTGGGACGCCTGGCTGCGGCAGCAGACCGACGACGACGAGGCCGTCCGCAACCTCGCGTTCGCGACCGGGTCCGCCATGCTCACGAAGCCCACCCACTCCTTCTCACTCCTGCAGTCCCTGCTCATGGCGGCCAGCGCCGGCAGCTATTCGCACCTGGTCGACGCCGACTTCATCCTCGACAAGCGCGTCGTCGGCGGCCTGCAGCAGGTGCCGCTGCATCTCGCCGAGCGCCTGGGCGACGACGTCTTCCTGCAGCAGCCGGTGCGCACCCTCGAGTGGTCGGATGCCGGTGTGACGGCCCACGCCGACGGCATGACCGTGCGCGCACGCGCCGCGGTGCTCGCGCTCGCACCCGTCCTCTACAACCGGATCTCCTTCGTGCCTCCGCTGCCGCGGCTGCAGCACCAGATGCACCAGCACCTGTCGATGGGCTTCGTCATCAAGGTGCACGCGGTCTACGAGACGCCGTTCTGGCGCGACAAGGGGCTGTCGGGCACCGCGTTCAGTCCGTACGAGCTCGTGCACGAGGCGTACGACAACACCAACCACGGTGACGCGCGCGGCACCCTCGTCGGCTTCGTCTCGGACCGCAACGCCGACGATGTCTTCCGTCTGTCGGCCGAGGAGCGCAAGGAGCGGATCCTCGAGTCGCTCTCGCACTACTACGGGCCCGAGGCGAAGGACACGGTCGTCTACTACGAGAGCGACTGGGGGAGCGAGGAGTGGACCCGCGGCGCCTACGCCGCGAGCTTCGACCTCGGCGGACTGCACCGCTACGGCGCGGACCTCCGCACCCCCGTCGGTCCGATCCACTTCGCCTGCAGCGACCTCGCCGGAGCCGGCTACCAACACGTCGACGGCGCGATCCGCATGGGCCGCCTCGCCGCACGGAACATCCTCGAGGGAGACCGGTCGTGACCGGCCGCATCGTCGTCGGCTACACCGCGACGAAGGCGGGCCGCGACGCAGTGGCCGTCGCGGCCGGGATCGCCGCGGCATCCGGGTCCGAGCTCGACATCGTGCTCGTCCTGCCCGCCGAGGGCCGCAGCGTCATCACGCCGCCGGACGCCTCGTACGACCGCTACCTGCTCGAGCAGGCCCAGACCTGGCTCGCCGAGGCGGCCGCCGCGGTGCCCGCGGGTGTCGTGCACCGCGAGCACGCCCGCTACGGCGAATCCTTCGCCGAAGGGCTTGTCGAGGCGGCGGACGAGTTCGGCGCGTCGCACCTCGTCGTGGGTGCCGCTGACGGCGGTGCCCGCGGGCGCCACCGTCTCGGCTCGACGACGAGCCAGCTGCTCCACTCCGCCGACGTCCCCGTCGTCCTCGTCCCGCGCGGGGCCCGCAAGCGGGTGACGGATGCCGGGGTCCCGCGACTGACCGTCGCCGTCGGCACCCGCGCCGGAGCGGACGTCCTCCTCGACGAGGCCGTCGCGCTCGCGGCTGCGACCGGTGCGTCGCTGCGGCTCGTCTCCCTCGTCACCGTCGACCTGCCGCCGACGGTCGACACCGGCGTCATCCGTCTCGCGGGCGCCGCACACGCCGAGAAGGTGCTGGACGACGTCCTGGCCGCCATCCCCGACGGGGTCCGCGCCGACATCGTGACCGCGCGGGGCGACAGCATCGAGGATGCCGTGGGCCACCTCGACTGGCTGCCCGGCGAGCTCATCCTGGTGGGCTCCAGCCGCCTCGCGCAGCCCCGCCGCCTGTTCCTCGGCTCCACGGCGGCGAAGCTCCTCGGCTCGATCCCGGTGCCGATGGTCGTCGTTCCCCGTACCCGCACACCCGAAGCGTCCCGCTGACCCGAAGGAGCTCGACGATGAGCCAGCATGCACCCGAGAAGATCCCGGCAGGGCAGGACGCCGGGCTCTCCGCCAAGGGCTTGAGCGCCGGGACGGTGGGCCTGGTCGGCGCCGTCGTGATCGGCATCTCGACGATCGCCCCCGCCTACACGCTCACCGCCTCGCTCGGCCCGACGGTGTCAGCCGTCGGCACGCAGGTGCCGGCGATCATCCTCGTCGGGTTCATCCCGATGCTGCTGGTCGCGCTCGGGTATCGAGAGCTCAACCGCGTCATGCCCGACTCGGGGACGAGCTTCACGTGGGGCGTCCGCGCCTTCGGTCCGTGGATCGGCTGGATGACCGGGTGGGGGCTCATCGCCGCCACCGTCATCGTGCTGTCGAACCTCGCGGGCATCGCCGTCGAGTTCCTCTTCCTGCTGATCGCGCAGATCAGCGGCAACGCCGGGATCGCCGACCTCGCGTTCAACCCGTTCATCAACGTCGCCGTGTGCCTGCTGTTCCTCCTCGGGGCGACGCTCGTCTCGTACCGCGACATGCAGACGACGCAGAAGTTCCAGTACGTGCTCGTCGGCTTCCAGGTCGTGGTGCTCGTGCTGTTCGCCGTCGTCGCGCTCGTCAAGAGCTTCAGCGGCGACGGCGTCGACCACCTCGCCTTCGACTGGTCGTGGCTGAACCCGTTCGAGGTCTCGTCCTTCAGTGCGTTCGCGGCGGGACTCTCGCTGTCGATCTTCATCTTCTGGGGCTGGGACGTCGTCCTCACCATGAACGAGGAGACGAAAGACCCCGACCGCACCCCGGGGCGGGCCGCGATGGTCACCGTCGTCCTCGTCGTCGCGCTCTACCTCATGCTCTCCATCGGGCTCATGATGTTCGCCGGCGTCGGCACCGGGGCGCTGGGCCTCGGCAACGAGGAGATCTCGGCGAACGTGTTCTTCGCGCTGTCCGATCCGGTCCTCGGCCCGCTCGCGTTCCTCGTGTCGCTCGCGGTGCTCTCGAGCTCGGCGGCCTCGCTGCAGTCGACCGCCGTCGGTCCTGCCCGGACGCTCCTCGCGATGGGGCACTACGGCGCGCTCCCGAAGCGGTTCGCGTCCGTCACCCCGCGGTTCTTCACCCCCGGCTACGCGACCATCGTCTCGGCCATCGTGGCGGCCGTGTTCTACGCGGTCATGCGGCTGCTGAGCGAGAACGTCCTCACCGACACGATCCTCTCGCTCGGGATGATGATCTGCTTCTACTACGGGCTGACCGCGTTCGCGTGCGTCTGGTACTTCCGCAAGCAGTGGTTCGACTCGGCGCGCTCGTTCCTGCTGACGTTCCTCAGCCCGCTCGTGGGCGGCCTCATCCTCGCGGTGATCTTCGTCACGACGCTCGTCGACTCGATGGACCCCGACTACGGCTCGGGGTCGGAGATCCTCGGCGTGGGGCTCGTCTTCATCCTCGGGGTGCTGATCATCGTGGTCGGCATCCTCATCATGATCTGGCAGGCCGTCCGCCGGCCGGCCTTCTTCCGTGGGCAGACGCTGTCCATGGACGCACCACCCAGCGCGCGAACGCGGCGCGCAGAAAGCGAGACCACGCGATGACCTCACGCGAGACCGACCTGCTCGAGCAGATCCCGAATCAGCTGCTGATCGGCGGACAGTGGGTGGATGCCGCGGAGGGCGGCACGCTCGAGGTGCACGACCCGTCGACCGGCGAGGTCATCCGCCGCATCGCGGACGCGACGCCCGAGGACGGCATCCGCGCGCTCGACGCGGCCGTGGCCGCGCAGGAGGCGTGGGCGGCCACCGCGCCGCGGGAGCGCAGCGACATCCTGCGGCGGGCGTTCGATCTCGTGCAGGAGCGCAAGGAGGACCTCGCGCTCCTCATGACGCTCGAGATGGGCAAGCCGCTCGCCGAGTCGCGCGGCGAGGTCGTCTACGGCGGGGAGTTCCTGCGCTGGTTCAGCGAGGAGGCCGTCCGGATCTCGGGTCGGTACGGCCTGAACCCCGAGGGCACCGGTCGCATGATCGTGTCGCAGCGTCCCGTCGGACCGTCGTTCTTCATCACGCCGTGGAACTTCCCGTTCGCGATGGCGACCCGCAAGATCGCCCCCGCGCTCGCAGCCGGGTGCACCGTCGTCATCAAGCCGGCCGAGCTCACCCCGCTCACCACCCTGTTCTTCGCGCAGATCCTCGCCGAGGCGGGCGTGCCGGACGGTGTCGTGAACGTCATCACGACGTCGTCCTCCGGCGCGGTGTCGGGCCCGATCATCTCGGACCCGCGGCTGCGGAAGCTCTCGTTCACGGGGTCGACCCCGGTCGGGCAGAAGCTCATCGCCCAGGCCGCCGAAGGCGTGCTCCGCGTGTCGATGGAGCTCGGCGGCAACGCGCCGTTCGTCGTCTTCGAGGATGCCGACCTCGATAAGGCAGTCGAGGGGGCCCTGCTCGCGAAGTTCCGCAACATCGGCCAGGCGTGCACGGCCGCGAACCGCTTCATCGTCCACGAATCGGTCGCCGACGAGTTCGCCCGCCGGGTGTCCGAGCGCGTCTCGTCGATGCGGATCGGTCGCGGCACGGAGGACGGCGTGCAGATCGGTCCGCTCATCGACGACCGCGCGGTGGCGAAGGCCCAGGAGCTCGTCGGTGACGCCGTCGAGCGCGGCGCGCGCGTCCTCGTCGGCGGCGGCGCGCCCGAGGGTCCGGGGACCTTCTACGAGCCCACCGTCGTCGAGGGGGTCGTGCCCGGGAGCGCGATCCTGCGCGAGGAGATCTTCGGCCCCGTCCTCGCGATCGCGACCTTCGCCGACGAGGACGAGGCGGTCCGTCTCGCCAACGACACCGAGTACGGCCTCGTGTCCTACGTCTTCACGAAGGACCTCGCCCGCGGCCACCGCATGATCGACCGTCTCGAGACCGGGATGATGGGTCTCAACGTCGGTGTCGTCTCCAATGCGGCCGCGCCGTTCGGCGGCGTCAAACAGTCCGGCATGGGACGCGAGGGCGGCCTCGAAGGCATCCACGAGTACCTGAACGTGAAGTACACCCTGATCCCCGCCTGAGCGGGACGAAGAGGAGCATCATGAGCGACTACGCCGTCATCGACCCCGCCACGGGGCAGACCCACGCCACGTACCCGACCGCGACCGCCGACGACGTCGAATCGGCCCTCGCCGCCGCCGACGCCGCCGCACAGGGCTGGGGGAGGACCTCCACGCCCGCCGAGCGCGCCGACCTCCTGCGCCGTGTCGCGCAGCTGCACCGAGAGCGCCGCCAGGACCTCGCGGGGATCATCGTCCGCGAGATGGGCAAGCAGATCGACGGCGCGCTCGGCGAAGTGGACTTCGCGGCCGACATCACCGAGTACTACGCCGACCACATCGACGAGATCACCGCCGACGTGCCGGTGCCGATCGAGGGCGACGGCACCGCCGTCATCCGCAAGGCGCCGCTGGGGGCGCTCCTCGGCGTCATGCCGTGGAACTTCCCGTACTACCAGGTGGCGCGCTTCGCGGCGCCGAACCTCGCGATCGGCAACACGATCCTCCTGAAGCACGCCCCGCAGTGCCCCGAGTCGGCCGCGGCCATCGAGGCGATCTACCGCGACGCCGGCTTCCCCGAGGGGGCCTACACGAACGTCTACCTGACGAACGAGCAGGCGGCCGAGGTCATCGCCGACCGCCGCATCCACGGCGCGTCCGTGACGGGGTCGGAGCGCGCGGGCGCCGCCGTCGCAGAGGTCGCCGGTCGCAACCTCAAGAAGGTCGCGCTCGAGCTCGGCGGGTCGGATCCGTTCATCGTCCTGTCGGCCGACGACCTCGACGCCGTCGCGCAGGCCGCGGTCGACGCGCGCCTCGACAACACCGGACAGTCCTGCAACGGCGCGAAGCGGTTCATCGTCGTCGACGGTCTCTACGACGCGTTCGTCGAGGCCTTCACCGCGAAAATGTCGGCCGCCAGCGTGGGCGACCCGTGGTCCTCCGACACCGTCCTCGGGCCGCTGTCGTCGGTCGCCGCCGCCGAGCGTCTCGAGCAGCAGATCCGGGATGCCGTCGCCCAGGGCGCCACGGTCGTCACCGGCGGCACGCGCGACGGGGCCTTCTTCGCGCCCACCGTGCTGACGGACGTCACCCCCGAGATGGACGTGTACCGCGAGGAGCTGTTCGGCCCCGCGGGCGTCGTCTACCGAGCTGCGGACGAGGACGAGGCCGTGCGCATCGCGAACGACACCCCGTTCGGCCTCGGCTCCTACGTCTTCACGACCGACGACGCGCAGGCGGCGCGGGTGGCCGATCGCATCGACGCGGGCATGGTCTACGTGAACCTCGTCCTCGCCGACGAGCCGGGGCTGCCCTTCGGCGGCATCAAGCGCTCCGGCACCGGTCGTGAGCTCGGCCTCCTCGCCGCCGACGAGTTCGTGAACAAGAAGCTCGTCCGCGTCGCGTGAGCCGTGGCAGGGGCGGCGTGATTCGCGCCGCCCCTGCCCATGACGTACACTGGACGACGCAGTTGTCTGCAATCTTTTGCCGTGCCCATGGGCGCCGGAGGATGCGGATTCCCGGGTCGCAAGACCTTAGGGCGGTAGCTCAATTGGCAGAGCAGCGGTCTCCAAAACCGCAGGTTGCAGGTTCGATTCCTGTCCGCCCTGCGCGTCAGCGTCAGCTGACTCGAACCGAGCAACAGGTGGGTTGAATGGTCCAGGATGAGCCGAACGGCGAGGTCGTCGCTGCCAGCAGCGGCGCCACCCGCGAGAGGAAGCTCAACTTCTTCCAGCGGATCGCCCTCTTCATCCGCCAGGTGATCGCCGAGCTCCGCAAGGTCGTCACGCCGACCCGCCAGGAGCTGGTGAAGTTCACCCTGGTCGTCCTGGCCTTCGTCGTCGTCGTGATGGCGTTCGTGTACGGACTCGACCTCCTGTTCACCTGGGTCGTCGACGTCGTCTTCGGCGTTCCGAGCTGACGACGGACGACCCCGTTCCGAGGGGATGACGACCACCGGCATCCCACCCGAACATCGCAGCTGAACACACCGCAGCTGACCAACCAGGGAAGTGAACAACGTGACTGAAAGATACGTCGACGACGCCGACTGGTCGACCGCCGCGGAGCAGTCCAGCGAGGACGACGAGGCGCAGGAGGGCAACGTCCTGGCAGACCAGGAGCGCTCCGCCGAGTCGGCCGAGCACGCCGCGCTGCACATCGAGGACGACGAGCCCGTCGACGACGAGCCCACCGGGGAGGACAGTGTCGTGATCGAGGATCCCGAAGCCGACCGCGTCGTCAACGACGCGCTCGAGATCGACCAGGCCGACGAGGCCGAGGCCGCCGCCGAGGTGCTCACCGAGTCGCTCGCCGACGAGGAGGCCGAGCGCGCTGCCGCCGCAGCCGACGAGGTCGCGCCCTACGACGGCCCCGAGCTCGGCGCCGACGAGGACGAGGACGACACCCCCGAGGACCCCTACGAGGCGTTCCGTCAGGAGCTCCGCTCGCTCGAGGGCAAGTGGTACGTCATCCACTCCTACGCGGGCTTCGAGCGCAAGGTGAAGGCCAACATCGAGCAGCGCAAGTCCACGCTCGAGGTCGAAGAGGACATCTACCAGGTCGAGGTCCCGATGGAGGACGTCGTCGAGATCAAGAACGGCCAGCGCAAGATGGTCAACCGTGTCCGGATCCCCGGATACGTGCTGGTGCGCATGGAGCTCAACGAGGACACCTGGTCCGTCGTCCGCCACACCCCCGGGGTCACCGGCTTCGTCGGCAACGCCCACAACCCGACCCCGCTGCGCTTCGAAGAGGCGTTCAACATGCTCAAGCCGCTCGTCGAGGCCAAGGAGGTCGCCCCCGCGAAGGGCGGCGCCGCCAAGGGCTCGCCGACCCAGGCGCGCACCGTCGTCACCGAGGTCGACTTCGAGATCGGCGAGACGATCACCATCAAGGAGGGTTCGTTCGCGGGCCTGCCCGGATCGATCTCCGAGATCAAGCCCGAGAGCGGCAAGCTCACCGTCCTCGTCTCGCTCTTCGAGCGCGAGACGCCGGTGGAGCTCAGCTTCGACCAGGTCACCAAGCAGTAAGACTCCGCAGGATCCGCGAAGGCCCCGCTCCGGCGGGGCCTTCGTCGTGCCGGAGGATGCCGGATGCGGTAGACTCATGTGGTTTGTGCGCCGATTCGTCGCGCGCGCGAACACCACCACGACCGGAACCGCCGGGACCGTGGGAGAACGAGGCCTCCGCCTCGCTCGTGAAAGGAAGAGGAAATGGCACCGAAGAAGAAGGTGACCGGCCTGATCAAACTGCAGATCAACGCCGGTGCAGCCAACCCGGCGCCGCCGATCGGCCCCGCGCTCGGTCAGCATGGCGTCAACATCATGGAGTTCTGCAAGGCGTACAACGCCGCGACCGAGTCGCAGCGCGGCAACGTCATCCCCGTCGAGATCACCGTCTACGAGGACCGCAGCTTCACCTTCGTCCTGAAGACCCCGCCCGCCGCGGAGCTCATCAAGAAGGCCGCCGGCGTCGCGAAGGGTTCTGCGACCCCGCACACCACCAAGGTCGCGAAGCTGACCAAGGATCAGGTCCGCCAGATCGCCGAGACGAAGATGCCCGACCTGAACGCCAACGACATCGAGGCCGCCTCGCTGATCATCGCCGGCACCGCCCGCTCCATGGGCATCACGGTCGAGAGCTGAGGGGAAGATCATCATGGCGAAGTCCAAGGCTTACGAAGCAGCAGCGGCGAAGATCGACCGCTCCACGTTCTACTCCTCCGCGCAGGCTGTCGCCCTCGCCAAGGAGACCGGTTCGGCCAAGTTCGACTCGACCGTCGAGGTCGCGCTGAAGCTGGCCGTCGACCCGCGCAAGGCGGACCAGATGGTCCGCGGCACGGTCATCCTGCCCCACGGCACCGGCAAGACCGCTCGCGTCATCGTCTTCGCGACGGGTGCAGCCGCTGAGGCCGCGATCGCCGCCGGCGCCGACGAGGTCGGCGGCGCCGAGCTCATCGAGAAGGTCGCCGGTGGGTTCACCGCGTTCGACTCGGCCGTCGCCACGCCCGAGCTCATGGGCCAGGTCGGTCGCCTCGGAAAGGTCCTCGGGCCCCGCGGCCTCATGCCGAACCCCAAGACCGGCACCGTGACCCCCAACCCGGCCAAGGCCGTGGAGGAGATCAAGGGCGGCAAGATCGAGTTCCGCGTCGACAAGCACGCCAACGTGCACTTCGTCGTCGGCAAGGCCTCGTTCTCCGAGGAGCAGCTGAACGAGAACTTCAACGCCGCGCTCGAAGAGATCGTGCGTCTGAAGCCGTCGAGCGCCAAGGGCCGCTACATCCAGAAGGGCGCCGTCTCGACCACGTTCGGCCCCGGCATCCCGCTGGACGTCAACGCACTGGTCTGACCTCGCGTCTGATCGCAAGGGGCTCCACCTCCGGGTGGGGCCCCTTCGTCGTTGCTAGCGTCGGAGGATGCACGGCACACTCGAGCAGATGCTCGGCATCGACGTCCCGATCGTGCTCGGACCCTTCGGCGGGATGTCGTCGGTCGCCCTCACCGCGGCGGTCAGCGACGGGGGCGGGCTCGGCTCCTTCGGGCTGTACGGCTACGACGGGGAGCGCATCCGCGAGACCGCTGCGGCGCTGCGCGCGGCGACCGACCGGCCGTTCGCGTTGAACCTGTGGCTGCCGACCGGTGACGAGGTGACCCCCGCCGACGTCGACCTCGGGGCGGCACGCGACGCGCTGGCGCCGCTGTACCGCGCAGCCGGTGTCGAGCCGCCCGCGACGCCGGCGCGCTTCCTGCCGCCGTTCGAGGAGCAGCTCGACGCGGTGTGGGATGCCGCGCCCGCCGTCCTGAGCGTCGTGTTCGGCGTCCCGACGCGCGGCGTCGTCGATGAGGCGCATCGCCGCGGCATCCGCGTCATCGGGACGGCGACGTCTGTCGCCGAGGCGCGCGCGTTGGAGGCCGGCGGTGTCGACGCGATCGTCGCGAGCGGCGCCGAGGCGGCCGGTCATCGCGTCACGTTCCTGGGGCAGGCCGAGCGCTCGCTCGTCGGGACCTTCGCGCTCATCCCGCAGGTGGTGGACGCCGTCGGCGTCCCCGTCATCGCGGCGGGCGGCGTCGCCGACCGCCGCGGCGTCGCCGCAGCCTTCGCGCTGGGCGCCTCGGGCGTCCAAGTCGGGTCCGCGTTCCTGCGCTCGCGGCAGTCCGCGGCTTCGGCGGGGCACCGCGCCGCCCTTGCGGACTCCGCCGACACCGGCACCGTCCTGACCCGGGCCATGAGCGGGCGGCTGGCACGGGGCATCCCGAATCGTGCGGTCCGCGAGATCGAGGCCGCGGATGCGATCGCACCGTTCCCCGCGCAGAACTGGCTGACCGGCGTCTTCCGGGCGGCCGCCGCCGGCGACGCCGAGCTGTCGTCGCTCTGGGCCGGGCAGGCCTCGGCGCTGGGGTCGGGTGGGGATGCGGCGGGCGTGCTGTCCGAGCTCGTCGCCGGGCTCCCACGCTGACGGTCCGCTCCGACGCCGCGTGGGGCACGCTCACAGCAACAGATCGTCACACGAGGGAAGAACCTCCGCCCGGAGGTGTTGTACTGGGGGGTCGCGCTCACCCGACGCGTGGCCAGCCCCCCGTTCCCCTCACCAAGGAGACCCATGTCCCGCCGCACCGCCGCTCTCGGCGCCCTCGCCCTCACGTCCGTCATCGCCCTCGCGGGATGCTCCACCGGCGGATCCGGAACGGGCGCGGCTGAGGGGGAGGACTACGGACTGGTGAAGGCCGGCACCCTGACCGTCGCGACCGAGGGCACCTACCGCCCCTTCTCGTACCACGACGAGAGCGGCGCGCTCGTCGGCTACGACGTCGAGATCATCGAGGCCGTCGCCGAGAAGCTCGACCTCGACATCGAGTTCCAGGAGACCCAGTGGGACGGCATCTTCGCCGGCCTCGACGCGGGCCGCTTCGACGTCATCGCGAACCAGGTCTCGATCAACCCCGAGCGCGAGGAGAAGTACCTCTTCAGCGAGCCGTACACCGTCTCGCCGAGCGTCGTGGTCGTCAAGGAGGGCGACGACTCGATCCAGAGCTTCGACGACCTGAAGGGCAAGAAGACCGCGCAGTCGCTGACGAGCAACTTCTACCAGCTCGCCGAAGAGGCCGGCGCCGACGTCACCCCCATCGAGGGCTGGGCCCAGGCCGTCGAGCTGCTCCGCCAGGACCGCGTCGAGGCCACGGTCAACGACAAGCTCACCTTCCTCGACTACGAGAAGACCGACGGACCGACCGGCCTCAAGATCGCGGCCGAAACGGATCCCGCTCGGAGCGCCGTCGCAGCGACGAAGGACAAGACGGCCCTCATCGACGCGATCGATGACGCGCTGGCCGAGCTGCGCGAAGATGGAACCCTCGCCGAGATCAGCGACACCTACTTCGGAGCCGACGTCACCGAGTGACATCCGTTCCCGCGGGCTCGGCGCGGCGCTGCACAGCGTCTCGCCGAGCCCGTTCCCGTTCTGAGAGAGGATGCCGGTGGACACCGACACGTGGCAGCTGATCCTGACCTCCTTCTGGCCGATGTTCGTGGCGGGGGTCACGGTCACCATCCCGCTCGCGCTGATCTCGTTCGCGATCGGCCTCGCGCTCGCGATCGCCGCCGCGCTCATGCGCATCTCGGGCAACCGGGTGCTCTCCGGCATCGCCCGGTTCTACATCTCCGCCATCCGCGGGACCCCGCTGCTGGTCCAGATCTTCGTCGTGTTCTATGGACTGCCGCAGATCGGCGTCCGTATCGAGGCGTGGCCGGCGGCGGTGATCGCCCTGTCGCTGAACGTCGGCGGGTACGCGGCCGAGGTCATCCGGGCAGCGATCCTGTCCGTCCCCAAGGGACAGTGGGAGGCCGGGTTCACGGTCGGGCTGTCGCGCGCCACCGCGCTGCGCCGGATCATTCTGCCGCAGGCGGCCCGCGTCTCGGTGCCGCCGCTGTCGAACACGTTCATCTCGCTCGTGAAGGACACCTCGCTCGTGGCATCCATCACGGTCGCCGAGCTCTTCCGGGTCGCGCAGAACATCGCCGCCTTCAGCCTCGAGTTCATGGTCGTCTACATCGAGGCGGCGTTCATCTACTGGCTCTTCTGCCTGGTCCTCTCCTTCGGTCAGGGCCGCATCGAACGGAGGCTCGATCGCCGTGTCGCACACTGAGACCCCACTGATCGCCGTCTCGGGCCTGCAGAAGTCCTTCGGCGACACCGTCGTGCTGGACGGCGTCGACTTCGCCGTCGGACGCGGACAGGTGACCTGCCTCATCGGCCCCAGCGGATCCGGCAAGACGACGGTCCTCCGCTGCCTGAACGGTCTGGAGACCCCCGAATCGGGCACGATCGTCTTCGCCGACGGGCAGCGTCACGACTTCTCGGCGCCGCCCGCGCGGACGCGTGACCGCAAGGCTGAGCGCGCAGCGCTCCGCGACCGCTCCGCGATGGTCTTCCAGCACCACAACCTGTTCCCGCATCTGACCGTGCTCGACAACGTGATCGAGGGTCCCGTCCACGCGCACGGCACGGCGAAGGACGTCGCGACGGCCGAGGCCGAGCGGCTGCTCGCGCGGGTGGGGTTGGCGCAGAAGCGGGATGCCTACCCCCACGAACTCTCCGGTGGCCAGCAGCAGCGGGTCGGCATCGTCCGCGCGCTCGCACTGCAGCCCGACGTCCTTTTGTTCGACGAGCCCACGAGCGCGCTGGACCCCGAGCTCGTCGGCGAGGTCCTGGTGGTGCTGAAGGAACTCGCCGAGGAGGGGTGGACGATGGTCATCGTGACCCACGAGCTCGGGTTCGCCCGGCAGGTCGCCGACGAGGTAGTCTTCTTCGACGGCGGTCGGATCGTCGAGCGGGGGCATCCTCGCGAGCTGTTCGCGGCACCCCGTGAGGAGCGCACGAAGCGATTCCTCGACCGGATCCTCCGTCCGCTCGAGGACTGACCCGCGACGCTCAGGCGTCGCGACGGATCTCGAACCCGGTCTCGTCGCTCAGCGGCTCGATCTCGGTCATCGCGACGTCGTCGACCGACCCGCCGCGGGGCCCACGCGCCGCCCAGTCGACGACCGCCTCGACGGCGGACGCCGTCCCCTGCACCTCGGCCTGGACCGTGCCGTCGCCGCGGTTGCGGACCCAGCCGGTGGCGCCGGCCTGCTGCGCCATGTGCTGCATAGTGAACCGGAAGCCGACGCCCTGGACGACGCCGCGGACGACGAGGCGGATGCGGCGCATCAGGCGTCCGCCACGCGCAGGACCAGCTTGCCGCGCGCATGCCCGCGCTCGAGCTCCCGGTGGGCCTCGGCCGCGTCGGCGAGCTCGAAGACGCGGTCGATGTACACCTGGATCGCGCCGGAATCCAGCAGCCTCGCGATCGTGGCGAGGACGGAGCCGTCGGGGATCACCTTGTACGTCGTCGCCCGGACTCCCGCCGCGGCAGCGGCCTCAGCGTAGTCGGGCCACCCGCCCGTGGGCACCATGACGTAGAGTCCGCCGGGGCGGAGGACGCCGAGTGACCGCGCGCCCGTGTCGTCGTGCACGTTGCCGACGAGGTCGATGACGACGTCCATCTCGCCGACGACGTCCTCGAAGCGGGTGGTCGCGTAGTCGACGGCGACGGCCGCGCCGAGCTCGCGCAGCCAGCCGAGGTTGCGTTCCGAGCCCGTCGCGGTCACGTGGGCGCCGAAGTACGCCGCGAGCTGGACCGCGAAGTGTCCGACGCCCCCGGAGCCGGCGTGGATGAGGACGCGCTGACCCTCGTGCGCGTGCGCCGTCTCGACGACGAGTCCCCACGCCGTCAGGGCCGCCAGGGGGACGCCGGCCGCCTCGACGTGCGAGAGCGCGGCGGGTTTGCGCGTGACCGACAGACTCGGAACGACGACGTACTCCGCGTACGATCCGCCGGTGCGGGGGAAGGGCACCATGCCGAACACCTGCTCGCCGGGCTGCAGCGGGTGCGACTCGAACGGGCTCGACACGACGACGCCGCTGAAGTCGAAGCCCGGGGTGGTGGGGTATTCCGCGACATGACGTGAGACGCCGCGCCCCGCCCGGGTCTTCGCGTCGATGGGATTCGTGCCCGCCGCGATCACGCGGACGAGGAGCTCGCTGAGGGCGGGCTCGGGCACGGTGACCTCGGACTCGTGCAGCACGCCCGCGTCGCCGGTGGCGTCGTAGACGACGGCGCGCATGACCGGGGGAGGAGTCGTCACGTCGACGATCTCGCTGGCGGTGGGGGCTGCGGATCGCAGCGGCCGGAATCGCATCGGACGCTCCTTCTCACCGTGCGCTCGACGTCGGGCGCTGCGTGGTGCTTGGGTGGAGCACCAGTCAACCGCGCCATTGTCTCGGCGGTGTTACGCCGTGGTCACCGAGTCGAGAATCCGCCCGCGAGGTGGCGCCCGGCATCCACGATCACGCGGTCGCCTCCTCGTCCGGTCGCGCGCCGGCGACGAGGGCGTGGAGCAGGCGACTGAGGTTCTCGATGTCCTCGACGCGCCAGTCCTCCAGCGCCCGCAGCAGCGCGCCCTCCTGAGGGATCCGGGCCTCGGCGAGGCGGTCGCGACCGTGCGCGGTGGAGGTGAGCAGACTCGAGCGACCGTCGTTGGGGTCGGGGGTCCGTTCGATGAGGTCGAGCTCGGTCAACTCGCGGACGGTCCGGCTGAGCTGGCCCTTGTCGAGCACGAGCATCTCGGCCAGCGCGGACTGGGTGATGGGCTCGTGGCGGACGATGGTCGTGAAGACCTTATAGGCACCGGGCAGCATGCCGGGGCTGACCCGGTTCGCGTTCTCGGTGATCCGGCGCCGGAACTGCGTGATCAGGTCGCTGAATTCGCCCTCGAGGGCCCGCACCGCCTGGGTGCGGGCCTCTCGGTCGGACTCGACGGACATCATGCCCATGTTATCGGCGGGTCTCCGCGCCGTCGGCGCCCGGGACGCCCTGTGCGGGGATCGCGATCGAACCGGTAGCGGTCACGGCATCCATCCCTCCAGGCACCGATACCGTCGCGAGGTCGGCCTCGGACGCGTGCCGGCGCTCGGTCGTCGTCATGGTGCTGAGGCTGCGGTTGGGGAGGAACAGGACCGCGAGGATGCTGATCACGCCGAACGGCACGGCGATGAGGAAGGCAGACGAGATGCCCTGCGCGTAGATGTCCTCGACGATGACCCGCAGCTGCTCGGGCATGGCCGACACCTGCGGAAGGGTGCCCGACGACAGCTGCTTCGCCCACGTGGCACCGTCCGGCCCGAGTGCGGTCAGCGCTGCGACGATGCGCTCCTGCGCTCCGCCGAAGAGGTCGGTCACCCGGGTGGCGAGTGCCGCGCCCATGAGGGAGACGCCGACCGTGCCGCCGAGGCTCCGGAAGAAGGTGACGCCCGAGCTGGCGACGCCGATCTCCGACGGCTTCGCGCTGTTCTGGACGGCGAGCACGAGGTTCTGCATCGTCATGCCGACGCCGGCGCCGAGCAGGAACATGTACACCGACACGAGGAAGAAGTCGGTGTCGTAGTGGATGGTCGACAGGAGGGTGGCACCGGCGGTGAGCAGGATGCTGCCGACGATCAGGTAGGGCTTCCAGTGGCCGTACCGGGTGATGAGCGCACCGACGCCGACCGACGAGAGGAGCAGGCCCGCGATCATCGGGATGGTCATGAGGCCGGCCTCGGTCGGCGTCGCGCCGCGGGCCATCTGCATGTACTGCCCGAGGAAGACCGATGCGCCGAACATGGCGATGCCGGTGGCGATCGAGGCGACCACGGACAGCGTGAAGGTGCGGTCGCGGAAGAGGGTCAGCGGGACGAGCGGCTCGGCGACGCGGAGCTCGACGACCACGAAGAGCACGGCTGCGACGAGCGCACCGCCCACCATGAGGATCGTCTCGATGCCCCACCAGTCGAAGCTGGATCCGGCGCTGGTGACCCAGATGAGCAGCAGCGAGACGGCCGTCGAGAGCAGGACGATGCCGAGGTAGTCGATCTTGGGTCGACGCGCGCTGACGCTCGCGTGGGGGAGCGTGCGCTGCACCATGATGAGCGCCGCGACGGCGACGGGGAGCGAGACGAAGAAGTTCCAGCGCCAGCCGAACGCGTCGGTGATCACGCCGCCGAGGAGCGGTCCGCCGACGGTCGCGACCGCCATGACCGCGCCGAACAGGCCCATGTAGCGGCCTCGCTCGCGAGGGCTGATGATGTCGGCCATCAGCACCTGGCTGAGGGCCGCGAGCCCGCCGGCGCCGAGGCCCTGCACCGCACGGAAGGCGATGAGCGTGGCGGGGTCCTGCGCGAAGCCGGCGGCTGCCGTGGCGAGGACGAAGATGACGAGCGCGATCTGATAGAGCGCCTTGCGGTTCACCAGGTCGGCGAGCTTGCCCCAGATCGGGGTCGAGATCGCAGTGGTCAGCAGGGTCGCGGTCACGACCCAGGTGAAGGCTCCCTGGTCGCCGTCGAGGTCGTGGATGATCACGGGTAGCGACGTCGAGACGACCGTCGAGGCGATCATCGACACGAACATGCCGAGGAGGAGCCCTGACAGTGGGGCGAGGACCCGGCGCGGGGCGGGCGGGGCGGAGGTGGCCATTCGACTCCAGATAGGTGATGCACGTCAACAATTGATAGAGGTCAACTATATGACGATGATTGATCCGCGTCAACCAACGGGCGTCCGCCCATGACGAACACCGCCCGGGAGGGGGCAGGCGGAGCGGCGGACGTCAGTCCGCGAGGGCGAGGGCGCGGAAGATGTCCCGTTCGCGCAGTTGCTCGCGTCGGCTGACCGCGGCGACGGTCTCGCGGACCGGCGGGGTCTTGCCCGTGGTCCGGTGGTAGAGCTCGTCGATCAGGCCGGTGGCGAGTCGGACCAACGAGTGGATCTCGGTCTCGTCCCGATCGATCCAGGCGCAGCGCGGCTCATCGCGGAGCGGCACGAAGTCCTGGTGCTCCTCCCAGACGACGAGGGTCCGTTCGGCGCCCAGGACGTGCTGCTGCCACCACACCTGCCGCAGGTAGGTGCGGGGGATCGACTTCCACGTCTTGTTGGTGGTCTTGATCTCGGCGAGCACGACGCGGCCCGCGGTGTCGACCATGATCCCGTCGGGCGTCGCCAGGTGACGCTTCTCGACCTCGGCGTGGAACAGCGCAGACGAGGGGCCGATGCCGTGGGTCGCCGCGACCCAGGCGGCGATCTCCGGCTCGCGGCGTCTGCCGTGATCGGTGTAGGCGTTGCCGCTGAAGCCCGACCCGTTCAGCTTCGCCTCGGCGGCGCGGGGGATCGCGCGGTCGCTCGTGAGCGACGCGACGTCGGTCGCCGTGATGCCGCGGGAGCGCGCCCGCATCCACGCGACCCGGTCGCGGGAGTCCGCGACGATCCGGGCGGCGAGTTCGGGGGTCACCCGACGATCCTAAGTCGGGCCTCCCGCGCCCGGCGTCCGACCCGCCGCATCCGTCGCCCCGCGGGGTCAGACGGCCGCGAGACCCGACGCGAGGACGTCACGGGAAAGGGCGTGCTCGACGGCGAGCATGCTCGCACCGAGGACGCCCGCCTGCGCGCCGGTCGCCGACTGCACGATCGAGAGGTGCGCTGTGGCGAGGGGTGTCGACCGCGCGTAGACGACCTCGCGGACACCGGCGATGAGGTGCTCACCGACACGGGCCATCGATCCGCCGATCGCGATGACGGAGGGGTTCACGAGGCTCACACAGGTGGTGAGGACTTCGCCGATGTCGCGACCCGCCTGCCGCACCGCCTGGATCGCCTCCACGTTGCCGCGCTTGACGAGGTCGACGACGTCACCGCCCGTGTGCGCGTCGACACCGATCGCACGCAGACTGCGGGCGATCGCGGGGCCCGAGGCGAGGGCCTCGAGGCATCCGCGGTTGCCGCACGTGCAGGGCACGTCGTTCCCGCGCGCCACCTGGACGTGGCCGATGTCGCCCGCGACCCCCTGCGCGCCGCGTTGGAGGTGGCCGTCGGAGATGAGGCCCGCGCCGATGCCGGTGGCGATCTTGACGAAGAGCAGGTTGTCGACGCCCGGCCAGGCGATCGCGCGCTCGCCGAGCGCCATGGTGTTGACGTCGTTGTCGACGAGCACGGGGACGGCGATGTGCCGTTGCAGCCAGCCGGGGACGTCGAAGCGGTCCCATCCGGGCATGATCGGCGGGTTCGTGGGCTTGCCGGTGGAGTGCTCCACCGGCCCCGGCACGCCGATCCCGATCGCCGCGACCGAGGCGTCGTCGCGGTCGACCTCGGCGAGCAGGCGCCGCGCGCCGTCGAGCAGCCAGGTCAGGACGGCATCCGGCCCGTCTGCGATGTCGATCGACTCCGACGACTCGGCCAAGATCGTGCCGGCGAGGTCCGCGATCGCGACGGTCGCGTGCGATGCGCCGAGATCAGCGGCGACGACCACCTTCGCGCCGGGGTTCAGCGCGAACTGCGACGGCGGTCGCCCTCCGGTCGACACCTTGTCGGCGACGGCGGTGATCAGCCCCATCCGCATGAGCTCGTCCACCCGTGCTGCGATCGTCGACCGGGCGAGTCCGGTGGACTTCGCGAGCTCGGCGCGGGTCCGCGGAGCGCCGTCGCGCAGCAGCTGGAAGAGTTCGCTGACGCCGGGCGCCACGGTGGGGGAGTCGGTCATCGGTCACTTCTTCCGGGTCCTGCAGTCGGGCACGCGCGTCGATTCTCCTCCGCGGAGCTATGGTCTCCGTCCATATGACGCTCCGCGGCGACGGCTCAGGACGAGCGGCCTGCCGGCCGTGCGAAGCGCTGCTGGAGGAGGACGGCGACGACGATGATGACGCCCTTCGCGACAGCCTGCACGGACGACGTGAGGTTGTTCTGGACGAACACGTTGGTGAGGGTCGCGAAGATGAGGACGCCGAAGACCGTGCCGGTGATCGTGCCGCGTCCGCCGATGAGCAGCGTCCCACCGACGACGACGGCGGCGATGGCGTCCAGCTCGTAGAGCACCCCGTTGACCGACGTGCCCGCCGTCGTGCGCCCGAGGATCATGACGCCGGCGACACCCGCGCACAGTCCCGAGATCGCGTAGAGGTACATGACGTGGCGCTTCACGTTGATGCCGGCGAGGCGCGCCGCCTCGCGGTTGCCGCCGATGGCGACGGTGCGGCGACCGAACGTGGTGCGGTTGAGCAGGACCCAGCCGAGGACGGCGACGATGAGGAAGATCCAGATGAGCATGTCGACACCGAGGATGTCGAGGTTCATGAAGGTGATGAACTCGCGCTGACCGCCCACCTGCAGGGTGCGTCGGTCGGCGAGGATCTCGGCGAGCCCGCGGGCGCCGACGAGCATCGCGAGTGTCGCCATGAAGGCGACCACGTTGCCGTAGGCGATCACGATCCCGTTGAGGAGGCCGGCGAAGACGCCGACGGCGAGGGCGACGACGACCATGACGATCCAGTGCGACTGATCGGCGAGGTCCTGGACGACGGCGAGCGCGGCGACGACCGAGGCGAGTCCCATGACCGACCCGACGGAGAGGTCGATGCCGCCGGCGATGATCACCAGCGTCATCCCGATGCTGATCACGCCGATGATCGACGCCTGCCGCAGGATCACCATGATGTTGGACAGCCCGAGGAAGGTGTCCGGGGCGGTCACGGCTCCCACGATGACGAGGACGAGGAGCGCCAGGACGAGGCCGAGGTTGCGTCCGACGGAGCCGGAGAGGATGCGGCGCCACATGGGGGTGTCGTCGGTGGTGATCGCCGAGGTGGTCGGGGCGGCGTCGGTCGGGGTGAGCGGGGTGTCCGCCCCCGTGGTGGTCTGCTCGCTCACGCGGCGGTTCCTTTCATGACGAGGTCGAGCACACCGTGCTCGTCGATCTGGGATGACGGGACGGTGGAGAGGATGCGGCCCTCCGCCACGACGAGGACGGTGTCGGACAGCCCGATCACCTCTTCGATCTCGCTCGAGACGATGACGACGGCGTTGCCGTCGGCCGCCAGGCGCCGGATGAGCGAGTAGATCTCGGCGCGGGCCCCGACGTCGACACCGCGCGTCGGCTCGTCGAGGAGCAGCACGCGCGTGCCGTGGACGAGCCAGCGTGCGAGCAGGATCTTCTGCTGGTTGCCGCCCGAGAGCGTGCGCGCGGGTCGGTCGGGGTCGGCGGGGCGCAGCTCGAGCGCGTCGATCTGCGCGCGAGCTGCGGCGCGCTCCCCGCGGAAGTCGAGGAACCCGCCACGGGAGAACTTCGACATCGACGGAAGGCTGACGTTCATCGCGATCGGCTCGTCGAGGACGAGGCCCTGGCTCTTGCGCTCCTCGGGCGACAGCCCCACGCCGGCGGCCACCGCGTGGACGACCGAGCCTTTCCGCAGGGCCTTTCCGGCGACCCGGACGCTGCCCGCGGTCGCGCGCCGTGCCCCGTAGACGGTCTCGAGGATCTCGGAGCGCCCGGACCCGACGAGCCCCGCGAGGCCGACGACCTCGCCTGCGCGGACACGGAACGAGACGTCGTCGAAGACGCCGCGGAGCGACAGCCCTTCGACCTCGAGGACCACCGGGGCGTCCTGCGCCGGGGGAGCGTGCGGCGGGAAGACGTTCGCCACCTCGCGGCCCGTCATCAGCTTGATGAGCTCGGCCGTCGGCGTCTCGGCGACCGGCAGGCTGGTCGCCGTGGTGCGACCGTCCTTCAGCACGGTGATGCGGTCGCCGATCTGCCGGATCTCCTCGAGTCGGTGTGTGATGTAGACGACAGCGATGCCCGCCGCGGTGAGCTCGCGGACGACGCCGAAGAGGTTCTGGACCTCGTGCGTGTCGAGGACGGCGGACGGCTCGTCCATGATGATGAGCCTGACGTCGTGCGAGAGCGCGCGAGCCATCGCGACGATCTGCTTGTTCGCCGCACTCAGCGAGCCGACCTCGGCGTGCGGCGACAGTCCGCCGTGGCCGAGACGCCGCAGCAGCTCGCGGGTGCGGGCGGCCGCTTCGCCGCGACGCGTGAAGCCCCCGCGGGACAGCTCATGCCCGAGGAAGATGTTCTCGGCGATGGTGAGCCCGTCGACGACATCGAGTTCCTGATACATCGTCGCGATGCCCAGAGCGAGGCCGGCATCCGGGTCCGGGATGTCGACGAGGTCGCCGTTCCAACGGATCTCACCATCGTCGGGCCGGTGGACGCCCGCGAGGGTCTTGATGAGCGTGGACTTCCCGGCACCGTTCTGGCCGAGGACGCAGTGCACCTCGCCGGCTCTCACCTCGAGGTCCACGCCGCGCAGGGCCCGCACGCCGGCGAAGGACTTCGTCACTCCCCGGACGTCGAGTAATGACGAATCATGGTCGACTTTGATCACGCGGCGAACATAACACGTCGGGGTTTGATTCGACCAGAGGACTCATGGCGGTCTCCCCACATACCGAGCGTCGTTATGTGACCGTGATCGGCCGCACCATCCCGCTAGCTGTCGCGGGCCGCGGACTTCTGACGATAGAAAAACAAAAGTTGACGCATACGGCATTCGTTCTGTTATGTTCGACCTCGTCAGCGCGGACCTCCTCGTGTGCGTACTCGAAAGCCGAGAGGCGCGCTGGTCGCTTCACACCAGAGCTGCATCACATTCAAGGAGGAAGACATGCGCTCACGCATGACGGCGCGGACGCGCCTCGTCCTGACCGGGGCCGCCGCGGTCGCCGCGATCGGACTGCTGGCCGGGTGCACGGGCACCGGCGCCGATGAGGACAGCGTCGTGGACCAGGGCACCACGACCGAGGAGAACGCGGAGTCGGGCGACACCGTCGTCATCGGCTTCTCGGGCCCCGCCGCCGACCACGGTTGGCTCGGCGCCATCAACTCCGGCGCGCAGGCCGCGGCCGACAGCTACGACGACGTGGACCTGCGTGTCGCCGAGGGCACGAACGACCCGATCGCACAGATCGCCGCCGTCGAGACCTTCGTCAACGACGGTGTCGACGCGATCGTGCTGCTGCCCACCGACGGTGCAGCCCTCACCGAGGCCGCGATCGCCGCGATGGAGGCGGGCATCCCCGTCATCAACGTCGACCGCGAGTTCTCGAGCCCGTTCGCCGCCCGCGCCACCGTGCTCGGCGACAACTACGGCATGGGCGTCTCGGCCGGCACCTACATCTGCGGGCAGCTCGGCGACAACCCCGACGCCGTCGTCGCCGAGATCGCCGGCATCGACTCGCTGCCCCTCACGCAGGACCGGTCGCAGGGCTTCGCCGACGCGCTCGAGGACTGCGGACTCGAGGTCTCGGCCCGGGTCGCGGCGGACTTCACCGTCGCCGGCGGAGAGTCGGCGGCGTCGCAGCTGCTCTCGGCCAACCCGCAGATCGACGCGCTGTGGAACCACGACGACGACCAGGGCGTCGGCGTCCTGGCGGCCATCGACGCCGCGGGCCGCGACGAGTTCTTCATGATGGGCGGCGCCGGAAGCCGCAGCGCCATGGAGGCGATCGAGGCCGACGACACCGTCCTGAAGGCGACGGTTATCTACCCGTCCACGCAGGCGGCCGACGGTGTGGCGCTCGCGCGTCTGATCGCGCAGAACAAGACCCTGGGCGACATCGTGACCCCCGGCATCCCGAACCGGATCGTCCTCGACGCCCCGGTCGTGACGAAGGACAACGTCGACCAGTTCATCGACCTCTCGTTCGACTGATCGCCGGCGGGGGCGCCCGGTGCGCGGGCGTCCCCCTCACCCTCTCGAGAGGACACCGACATGACCGGACCCCTCCGCGTCGCCATGATCGGCCACGGCTTCATGGGCGCCGCGCACTCGCAGGGCTGGCGCGTGGCGCCGCGCTTCTTCGACCTCCCGCTCCAGCCGGTCATGCAGGTCGTGACCGGACGGGATGCCGGGGCTGCCGCGGCAGCCGCCGAGAAGTGGGGCTGGGCGGAGTCCTCGGCGGACTGGCGAGCGACGATCGCCCGTGGCGACGTCGACGTCGTCGACATCGTCACCCCGGGTGACACGCACGCCGAGATCGCGATGGCGGCCCTCGCAGCGGGCAAGCACGTGCTGTGCGAGAAGCCGCTGGCCAACACCGTCGCCGAAGCCGAGGCGATGGCGGATGCCGCAGCCCACGCCGAGGCGCGCGGCATCCGGGCCATGGTGGGGTTCACCTACCGGAGGGTCCCCGCCGCGACGTTCGCCCGCGACCTGATCGCGGCGGGCCGGCTGGGGGAGATCCGACAGGTGCGCGCTGAGTACCTGCAGGACTGGCTGATGGACGCCGAGGCGCCGATGACGTGGCGACTCGACCGGTCGAAGGCCGGCTCGGGGTCGCTCGGCGACATCGGGGCGCACGCCATCGACCTCGCCGAGTTCATCACCGGGGAGACGGTCGACAGCGTCTCGGGCATCGTCGAGACCCTCGTCCACGAGCGACCGCTGCTCGGCGAGGGGATCGGGCTGTCGGGGACCGCGAGCGTCGAGCGCGGGCGGGTGAGCGTCGACGACGTCGCCCTCTTCACGGGCAGGCTGCGCTCCGGCGCGCTGGCGTCCTTCGAGGCGACCCGCTTCCGCACGGGGCGCAAGAACGCGCTCCGCATCGAGGTCTCCGGGTCCCTCGGCGCCCTCGCGTTCGATCTCGAGCGGTTGAACGAGCTCGAGTTCTACGATGCGACCGCGCCTGGCACCGAGCTCGGCTTCCGCCGCATCCTGGTCACCGAGCACGACCACCCCTACCTCGCACCCTGGTGGCCCACGGGGCACATGCTCGGCTACGAGCACGGCTTCTCGCACCAGGTTCGTGACTTCACGACGGCGATCGCCGAGGGCACCGCCCCACGGCCGTCCTTCGCCGACGGACTGCACGTGCAGCGGGTGCTCGACGCCGTCGAGCGCAGCTCCGCCGCGGGCAGCATCTGGACATCGACCACCGAATGAGCTCGCCGGGTGAGCCCGGCCTCCGAGAAAGGAACCGCGATGGCGCGACCGATCACCCTCTTCACGGGCCAGTGGGCCGACCTGCCCTTCGAGGAGGTTGCGCGGCTCGCAGGGGAGTGGGGCTACGACGGCCTCGAGATCGCGTGCTGGGGCGATCACCTCGACGTGACCCGCTGGGACGACGCCGCCTACGTGCGCAGTCGCCGGGACATCCTCGAGCGCAACGGGCTGCAGGCGTTCGCCATCGCGAACCACCTCGGCGGTCAGGCCGTGTGCGACGACCCGATCGATCAGCGACACCGCGACATCCTCTCCGACCGTGTCTGGGGCGACGGCGACGCCGAGGGTGTGCGGCGGCGCGCGGCCGAGGGTATGAAGGACACCGCGCGCATGGCGGCGAAGCTGGGCGTGGGGACGGTCACGGGCTTCACCGGGTCGTCGATCTGGAAGTACGTCGCCATGTTCCCGCCGGCGTCGCAGGACATGGTGGATGCCGGCTACGAGGACTTCGCCCGCCGCTGGAACCCGATCCTCGACGTCTTCGACGAGGTCGGCGTCCGCTTCGCGCACGAGGTGCACCCGTCCGAGATCGCCTACGACTACTGGACCACGCGTCTCGCGCTCGAGGCGATCGGCCACCGGGAGGCCTTCGGCCTGAACTGGGACCCGAGCCACATGGTCTGGCAGGACCTCGACCCGGTGTCGTTCCTGTGGGACTTCCGCGACCGCATCCTGCACGTGCACTGCAAGGACACGAAGAAGCGCCTCGGCAACGGCCGGAACGGGCGGCTCTCGTCCCACCTCGCATGGGCGGATCCGCGTCGTGGCTGGGACTTCATCTCGACCGGGCACGGCGACGTCCCGTGGGAGGACGCGTTCCGCATGCTGAACGCGATCGGGTACGCAGGCCCCCTGTCGGTGGAGTGGGAGGACGCCGGCATGGACCGCCTCGTCGGCGCGCCCGAAGCCCTCGCCTTCGTCCGCCGCCTGTCGACCTACGAGCCCGCCGCCGCCGCATTCGACGCCGCCTTCAGCGCGCGCTGACGTCCGCGCCCGCGCCCCGCCGCGAGAGCGCCCCTTCACGCGCGCACGCGTCCGCTGCGCTGCGGCATCCCCCCGCCTTGGGTCCACATCATGTTCTCCCGACGACAACCCACGTCTCGAGCGGGTCGGGACGTGGGTGCCCGTCCGGAGAACATGAACCGGCCCGGGGGGTTCCTCCCCAGTTGGCCGAGACTACGCGACGTCCCCGATCGCTGAGCGCGGGCGGAGCCGCTCCGGTTCGCGGCGCATGCTCTGCCCATGCTGCATAACGTCACCATCGAGCAAGCACGCCGGATAGTCGTCGATCGAGCTGCCCTCGAACGGGCCGGCTGGCGGTCGAGGGACATCACGGATGCGGTCAGGGGCGGTCGGCTCGTCCGGCTGCAGCGCAATCGGTACGTCCCCACTGCTTCACTCGCCGGTCTCTGGCCGGAGTCACGACACCTGATCGAAATCGCCGCCGCGAATGCCGAGCGCACCAGCGGCTCGAGCGTCTTCTCGTACCAGTCCGCGGCGGTGCTGTGGGGTCTCCCTCTTTTCCGACATGTCCCGGATGCCGTGCACGACGCTGCACCGCACTGTCTGGGATCTGTGCCGGACAGTGGCGCCCGAAACCGGCGTGGCGGCGGTGGACGCTGCACTCCGCGGCGCAGTGCAGGGTGCTGGCGGCGATCGAGCGGCCGCTGAGATTTGCCGCCAGGCGGTGCTCGACCTCGGCCGGCGGCATCACGCGTCACGGGGAGCGCGGCGGGCTGTTTCGGTCGTCAATTTCGCGGACGACCGCGCGGAGAGCACGGGGGAGAGCGTCACCCGCTGGCTGCTCGCGGAGATCGGGTTCAGCCGCATCGGGATGCAGGTGCGCGTCCCCGGACCGTCGGGTGCAGACTTGCGGGTGGACCTCGAGCTCGAAGACGAGGCCGTCTTCGTCGAGTTCGACGGCGAGATCAAGTACCGGGATGACGGGCTGCGCGACGGTCGGAGCGTCGAGGAGGTCCTACTGGCCGAGAAGCGGCGGGAGGACTGGATCCGGGGCGTGACGCAGCATCGCGTCGTGCGCATCGGTTGGGCCGACATCGCGTCGGTGGACGCGCTCGCGGTTCGCCTGCGCGCCTTCGGCGTCTTCCCGCGCTGACGCGTCCCGCCGCCCGTTCTCGTCCCCACGCGTCCCGCCGCCCGCCCTGTGCCCGACCACATCACGTGTTCGCCACGAGTCCACACGTCGTGAATCGTTCAGAGCGTGTGCGCTCATCCAGAGAACGTGATGTGGATGCCGGTGGCGCGCAGCCCACGCAGGTCAAACCGCACGAGCCTGCGCGCTGGCGGATGCGGGTGGCGCAGCGTCCCGCCCGGATTTGGCGCCCGCGCGGACGGGCCGTACACTGGAGCACAAGCCAAAGACCGTCGGTCATCGTCGTGCGTCCGCGCACACGATCGAAGCTCTGCATCGCAGGGGCCCACGCAGGTGTACGACAGACTTCCGGGAGACCGGGCCCAAAGCTCCGTGCGCTTGCGCCGGAGCTTTTCTCATGCAGCCCGACCGTCGAGGTCGATGTCCCGCCACTGCGGGACGTCTCGTACACATCAAGGAGTGACCATGGCGCAGAAGGATGCATCGGTCGCCGAGCTCACGAAGAACTTCGAGGACTCGAACGCCGTCTTGCTGACCGAGTACCGCGGTCTGACGGTTGCCCAGCTCAAGCAGCTGCGCAACGACATCCGTCAGGACGCGCAGTACGCCGTGGTGAAGAACACGCTGACCAAGATCGCCGCGAACAACGCGGGGATCACGGTGCTGGACGAGGACCTTAAGGGTCCCTCGGCCGTCGCTTTCGTGCACGGTGACTTCGTCGCCACTGCCAAGGCTCTGCGTGACTTCGCCAAGGCCAACCCGCTTCTCGTGATCAAGGGCGGCATCTTCGAGGGCAACGCCCTCACGGCCGACGAGGTCAACAAGTACGCCTCGCTCGAGAGCCGTGAGGTTCTGCTGGCGAAGGCTGCGGGCATGATGAAGGCGACGATGGGCAAGGCTGCGGCCACCATCGACGCGCTTCGCGAAAAGCTGGAGACCGCTGACGCCGCCTGAGCGAGCAGCGACCTCTTTTACACAAACCCCATCTATCTAGGAGATACATCATGGCGAAGCTTTCCACCGAGGAGCTGCTCGAGCAGTTCGCCGGCCTCACCCTCGTCGAGCTCAGCGAGTTCGTGAAGGCGTTCGAGGAGAAGTTCGACGTCACCGCTGCTGCCCCCGTCGCCGTTGCCGGCGCCGGCGGTGGCGCTGCTGCTGAAGAGGTTGAGGAGAAGGACTCCTTCGACGTCATCCTCGAGGCTGCCGGCGACAAGAAGATCCAGGTCATCAAGGTCGTCCGCGAGCTCACCTCGCTCGGCCTCGGCGAGGCCAAGGCCGTCGTCGACGGCGCTCCCAAGGCCGTGCTCGAGGGCGCGAACAAGGAAGCCGCCGACAAGGCGAAGGAGGCCCTCGAGGCCGCCGGCGCGACGGTCACCGTCAAGTAAGGTCCCGCACCTTTCAGAGGGCCCCGGATGCTTCGGCATCCGGGGCCCTCTGCCGTTGCCCTGCGCGCCGGTCAGGACCAGGCGGCGTCGCGGACCGCGACCGGGGTCGCCCCGGCGGGTGCGGAGGTGGAGTTCCGCACCACGAGTCGGGGACGGATGACGACGCTCTCCGGTGTCGCGGTCGGGTCCTCGATGTGCCGCATCAGCAGCTCCACGGCGGTCGCCCCCTGATCTCGCGGCACCTGTCGAAGCGTCGTGAGGGCGAACATCTCGGCGTTGACATGGTCGTCGATGCCGATGACGCTGAGGTCGGACGGGACCAGGATGCCGAGGCGCCGCGCCGCGATGATGGCACCGATCGCCACCTCGTCGCACGCGGCCACGATCGCGGTGGGGCGCTGGGACGGGTCGCTCAGCAGGTCGACGGCGGCCGCGTAGCCGGCTGACATCGTCAGCTCGGCGGGCGTGCGGGTGATGTGCTCCGCAAGGCCCGCGTCCCGCATCTCGTTGGTGTACCCCTCGAAGCGTGCCGACTCGACATGCGGCCAATGGGTCGACGATGTCCCGCCGAGGAATGCAACACGCCGGTGCCCCAGGGAGACGAGGTGCGCCGTCGCGAGAGATGCCGCATGCGTGTCGTCGAGCGTGACCACGCTGGTCGTGCGCTGCGTGCCGATGACGCTCACGACGGGCTGCCGCAGGGCGAGCAGGGTGTCGATCTCGCTCTCGGCGGGCTCGAGGCCGACGGCGATCAGGCCGTCGAACCGTTTGCGGCTCAGGAACTCGGCGAACACCCGTCGACGGTTCTCGCTGCCCGGGGTCGCGTCGTAGAGCGTGAGGTCGAAGCCACGCTCGAGCAGGGCTTCCTGGATCCCCTCGAGGACTTCGGCGAAGAACCACCGGTTCACGTGCGGCATGACGACCCCGACGTTGCGGGTACGACCCGTGGCGAGACTGACGGCGCTCGTGGATGCCACGTATCCGAGCCGCTGGGCTGCCTCGTGGACACGCGCGCGGGTGGCGGGCGAGACCTGTGGGCTGCCGGTCAGGGCGCGGCTCGCGGTCGCCTTCGAGACGCCGGCTTCACGGGCGACGTCGGCGATGGTGTGCATCGGTCCTCCTCGACCAGTTCCAACCGTCCCCATCGGTCGGATGTCAGCGTAGTCGTCGCACCGGCCCCGGGGAACCGGTTCCACGGTAACAAGTTGAGAACGCTCTCACGAGGGGGCCGGAGTCAGCATCAATGGTTGCAGAACCTTGATATTTCGCAGTTGTGCCGGGGGCGCCCTGGACAGTAGGTTGTCCTGGAATCGGTTCCCCAATGGATGCGGACAAGGCTCCTCTGGGCGGACGGATGATCCCGAAAGAGGAGAAGTTACATGGCATTGTCACAGCGATACCGTCTTCTTGCCCCGGTCGCCCTCGTGGGCGCGGCAGCACTGGTGCTGGCAGGGTGCGCGGAAGGCGGAACGGAAGGCGAGGGCGGCAGCGGCGAGGGGAAGACGACAGTTCGCATCTCGGGCGGCATCACCGGCGGAGAAGCCGACGCTCTCAACGAGTCCTTCGCGAGCTTCACTGAGGACACCGGCATCACGGTCGAGTACGTCGGCGACAAGTCCTTCGAGGGCAACATCGTGACCAAGGTCACCGGTGGCGACGCCCCCGACATCGCGATCGTTCCGCAGCCCGGTCTGCTCAAAGCCCTCGTCGACACCGGCAAGGTGCTGCCGGCCCCCGAGGCCGTCGAGAGCGCGGTCGACGAGAACTGGTCGCCGGACTGGAAGCAGTACGGCACGTTCGACGACACCTTCTACGCGGCGCCCATGCTCGCGAACCTGAAGGGGTACGTCTGGTACTCGCCGAAGCAGTTCGAGGAGTGGGGCGTCGAGATCCCGAAGACGTGGGACGAGATGCTTGCACTGACGGACACGATCGTCGAGACCACCGGTGGCCCGGCGTGGTGCGCCGGCTTCGCATCGGAGGCGGCGTCGGGATGGCCCGGTACCGACTGGATCGAGGACCTCGTCCTGCGCCAGTCCGGCCCGGACGTCTACGACCAGTGGGTCGCCGGCGAGGTTCCGTTCACCGACCCGCAAATCAAGGAGGCATTCGACGCGGTGGGGGAAATCCTCCTCAACCCGGACTATGTCAACGCGGGCTACGGTGACGTGCGCAGCATCAACTCCACCGCGTTCGGCGACGTCGCGGCCGCTGTCGCGAGCGGCGACTGCGCCCTCACCCACCAGGCCTCGTTCCTCTCGGCGAACTTCCTCGACGTGCAGACGGCCGACGGCGCCACCCCGGAGGTTGCGCCCGACGGTGACGTCTACGCCTTCCTGACGCCGGGCTACACCGAGGGCGAGCTCCAGATCGAGGGCGGCGGCGAGTTCGTCGCAGCGTTCTCGGACGACGAGTCCACTCAGCAGGTGCTCGAGTTCATGGCGTCGCCGGAGTTCGCCGACGCGCGTGTCGAGCTCGGTGGTGTCATCTCCGCGAACAAGAACGCGAACCCCGACCTCGCCTCGAGCGAGTTCCTGAAGGAAGCCATGATGACGCTGCAGGACGAGACGACGGTGTTCCGCTTCGACGCCTCCGACCTGATGCCCGCCACCGTGGGCCAGGGCTCGTTCTGGAAGGGCATGGTCGACTGGATCGACGGTCGCGACACCGACTCGGTGCTCTCCGACATCCAGGCCGGTTACGAGAACTGATCGTCGCTTGACGATCGGCTGAGCCGAGCGGGGTCGGGCTGGAACCAGCCCGACCCCGCTTCTCCCATCCGTCGCTCGGGTACGCCGCAGTACCCAGAAGGGCTCCACATGTCGCAGACGACCGTCGACAGACCCGTCGACACAGCCACACCCGAAACCGTCCACGCCGCCGACCCGAAGGGGCGCGCGGTCACCCGCATCGTCGTCGCTGCCGGGTTCATCCTCATCGCCTCAGTTTTGCTGCTACTGATCTTCACCGCCTCGAGCGAGGAGTCGTCGCGCATCACGATCGGCTTCTCGCTCAACAGCTTCTTCGTGTGGCTGGGCGGCGTGCACCCTCTCATCCAGATCCCCGTCATCCTGCTCGTGTTCGGCGCCGTGGTCGGGATCATCCTCGTGCTCATCGAGTTCGCGCCGAGGCCGGGTCGCGGATACTTCATCATGCGGCTGGTCGCATGCCTTGCGATCCCGCTGCTCGCGTTCCTCCTATTGCGCCCCTATGCCAACGCCGTCCTCTACGTCGTCGCGATCGCGTTGCTGGTCGGCGCGCTGCTGTTCTTCGCCGACTTCCGATCCCGTCAGGGTGCCGGGTACCTGTTCCAGCTCATTCTGTTCATGGCGCCGGCCAGCATCATGCTCGCACTGGGGCTCATCTACCCGGCCATCTCCACGTTCTTCAAGTCGTTCTTCGACAAGACCGGCGCGGAGTTCGTCGGACTCGACAACTACATCTGGGTCTTCACGAACCCGACCGGCACCGTATCGGTCATCAACACACTGCTGTGGGCACTCCTCGCGCCGACCGTCTCGGTCGCCATCGGTCTCGCCTACGCCGTGTTCATCGACCGAGCTCGGGGGGAGAAGGTCCTGAAGGTCCTCGTGTTCATGCCCGTCGCGATCTCGTTCGTGGGGGCCGGCATCATCTGGAAGTTCATGTACGACGCCCGCCAGGGCGAGCAGGTCGGTCTGCTGAACGCCGTCGTCACTGCGTTCGGCGGGGAGCCGGTCACGTGGCTCGCCATCAAGCCGGTGGTGAATACGCTGATGCTCCTCGTGGTGTTCATCTGGACGCAGACGGGCTTCGCAATGGTCATCCTCTCGGCCGCGATCAAAGCGGTCCCGAGCGAGCAGCTCGAGGCGGCGCAGCTCGACGGCACCAACGCGTGGCAGCGATTCCGCAACGTCACCGTCCCCGGCATCCGCTCCTCGCTGATCGTCGTCCTCACCACGATCACCATCGCGTCGCTGAAGGTGTACGACATCGTGGCCGTCATGACCGGCGGGCGCGACGACACGACCGTGCTCGGCTTCGAGATGGTCAATCAGCAGCAGCGGTTCCAGAGTTACGGCCAGTCGTCGGCGCTCGCGGTCGTGCTGTTCCTGTTCGTCCTGCCGCTGATCATCTACAACGCGCGATCGCTGGCAAAGCAGAGGGAGATCCGCTGATGACCGCCGCACCGATGGCACCGGCCGCACCGCTCGACACCCGCACCAAGCGGCAGGTCGATCGTGAGACCCGCCGCAATGAGGCGATCGCGCACAAGAAGCTGACGTCGAAGGGCGCGACGATCGCGGCCGTCATCATCGCCGTCTTCTGGACGATCCCGACCTTCGGCCTCTTCGTCACGTCGTTCCGTCCCGGCGCCGACACCCAGTCGACGGGCTGGTGGACCGTCTTCGCGAATCCCGGATTCACCCTCGACAACTACTTTGAGGCGGCGACGGCGGGCGGCACATCGACGACGCTGGCGTCGGGCTTCGTCAACTCGCTCGCGATCACCGTCCCCGCCACGGTGTTCCCGATCGTCATGGCGTCGCTCGCGGCGTACGCGTTCGCATGGATCGACTTCAAAGGACGCAGCGCGCTATTCATCTTCGTCTTCGCGTTGCAGATCGTGCCGCTGCAGATGGCCCTCGTGCCCTTGCTCAGCCTGTTCTCCGATGGGCTGACGCTCGGTGATGTGCCGATCTTCCCGGGCTTCGGTCTGAACGAGGTCGAGTACAGCTTCGCCCGCGTCTGGATCGCGCACGCGATCTTCGCGCTCCCGCTGGCGACGTTCATGCTGCACAACTTCATCGCCGAGATCCCGGGCGAGATCATCGAAGCGGCGCGGGTCGACGGCGCCGGTCACGGTCAGGTGTTCTTCCGGATCATCCTGCCGCTGGCCGCCCCCGCCATCGCCTCGTTCGCGATCTTCCAGTTCCTGTGGGTGTGGAACGATCTGCTCGTGGCGACGATCTTCGCGTCGCCCGGTGCGCTGCCGATCACCCAGGCCCTGAACTCGCTGTCGGGAACGTGGGGCAACCGCTGGTTCCTGCAGTCGGCGGGAACGTTCATCTCGATCATCGTCCCGCTGATCGTGTTCTTCGCCCTGCAGCGGTTCTTCGTCCGCGGTCTTCTGGCCGGCGCGACGAAGGGCTGATCCGGCGGGAACGGAGAAGAGGGGGATGCCGGTGGCCACCGGCATCCCCCTCTTCCGTGTGCGGACGGATCAGCCGGTGCAGCCCAACCGCTGCTGCATCGAGGTCATCGCCTGGATCTCGAAGGTCTGCCCCTTCTTCATGCTCTCGGCGACCGTCGTGACGCGCTCGTCGGAACCGAGCTCGATGACGGCGTCGGCCATCGGGATGGCGCCCTCGTGGTGGCGGATCATGAGCGTCAGGAACTGGCAGTCGGCGGCTCGCCCCGTCGCCGCGCGGAGCTCCTGCAACTCCTCCTCGCTGGCCATCCCCATCGCCTGGCGCATCTCCTCGTCGGTCATCGGCGAGCCGTCCTCGGTGGCCGCCTGATGCGCGCCGTGGGCGGGGTCGCCGGACGCCGACATCCACGCCATCGGCTCGCTGCCGTACTGCGGCAGGCCCCACTGGACGAGCCAGTCGAACATCTCGCCGCGCTGGGCGGACTGCCCGGTCGCGATGTCGTAGGCGAGGGTGCGGAGCTCGTCGTCGTCGGTCTCGGCGTAGATCGTCATGGCCATCTCGACGGCCTGGGAGTGATGCACCTGCATGTCGCGGGCAAAGCCGGCGTCCGCGGAGTCGTCGGCGGGAGTCGACCCCGCGATGCCGAAGGTCGAGAACCGTCCGATCGAGAATGCGACCGCGCCGATCGCCAGCGCGACCAGGAGCAGGACCCACCAGGGCGGGAGCGTGCGCGTCCCCGCCTCGGTGTCGTCGATCGGCTCGGAGGTCACTGCTTGCCGGGCGCGTCCAGGGCACCCGAGCAGGCGGCGCCGGGCTCGGGACCGTTGACGTTGCGCCAGTACGCCTCGATGAAGTCGCCGATGCGCTCGTCGTCGGGGGAGTCGACCTTCAGCTGCGCGTCCCACGCGCTCACGGCGATCGGGGTGTCCATGCCCTCGTAGGGCGAGAGGATCGTGTAGGTCGAGGGCAGCTGCGCCTCGAGCGCGTCGATCTGCGCCTGGTCGACCTGGGCGGGGTCGTAGGTGGCCCAGATGGCGCCGTGCTCGAGGGAGTGGACGGCGTTGACGTTGGGCACGGGCTGGTCGTACACGCCGCAATTCAGCCAGATCGCGTTGTGGTCCCCACCGGTGGGCGGCGTCTCCTCGTAGTCGACCTCGCCCTCGACGTGGTTCGCGGTGTGCTCGTAGGTCTGCACCCCGGAGATGCCCGAGCCGTCGCCGTCGCCGCGGGCGACCGTCACGGGGCGGGGCGTGAAGATGACGGATGCCACGACGAGACCGATGACGAGGACGGCTGCGGTCGCTCCGACGATCCACCACGTGGCCTTCGTGCGGCGACGCTTCGCCAGCTGACGCTGGTACTCCGCGAGCTTCTGCTGCTTCTGCTGCTCACGCTGCTGCTTGACCGTCAGGTTGAGCTGAGCCTGCGTGGCGGGGTTGCCGCTCTTCCGCTGTCCGGCGGAGTCGTTCGGGGTCATAGGTGTGGCCTCGTTCGTCGGGGTTCGGCGCGGGCGCGCGGCTCCAATCCTATTCGGCGACATGCGTCGACAGCCGGGGAGCGGGCTCCTGCTGGGCGGCTTCATAGGTTCCCCTCACCGGATGCAGGGTTCGGGGTGCTCGCGCAAGGGGTCCGTGCCGGTGGGCTCCCGCCGACACAATGGGGCGATGAGCGTCCCCACCCACGAGCACGAGGTCGGCATCGGACTGCGGCTGGCGGTCATCGGCGTCCTGCTGCTGATCGTGACCGTCGCCACCGGCATCGCCGTCGAGTCGACCGATTCCGAGCTCATCGACCTCGACGCCTGGTGGAACGACTACGTCGCGACCTTCCTCCCCGGCATCCGTCCGGTCGCGCTGTTCATGAACGTCGCGGGCGCCGGGATCGTCGGGACCTACATCGTCCCGCTCGCCGGCGCTGCGCTCCTCGTGACCGCGCGGCGACCCTGGGGCGCCGTGTTCTTCCTCGCGGCATCCATCGTCGGCGCCCTCGTCGTGCAGCTGCTGAAGAGCATCTTCGGTCGCCTCCGTCCCGAGGAGATCCTCGTCATCTCGGACCACGGGTCGTTCCCGTCGGGCCACACGGCGAACGCGGCCGTCATCGCGACCGTCGCCGTCATCCTCTTCCCGCGCGTCTGGGTCGCCGTCATCGGGCTCGGCTGGACGCTGCTGATGGCGTTCAGCCGCACCCAGGTGCACGCGCACTGGCTCACGGACACCCTCGGCGCCCTCGTCCTCGGGATCGCGACCACGCTCATCGTCGCGGCGGTCATGACGGTGCCGATCGTCCGGGAGCGCGAGCGTCGACGCTCGCTAGGCTGAGCGCCATGAGCGCCGAAGATGCCGCCGCCGCAGACCTCGCTCGACTCGAAGCCGAGGCCGCCGCTGCCGAAGCCGCCCTGAAGCTCGCGCAGGCGCAGGCCGCGCTCGCCGCCGCACGGGCGTCCGCTGCCCGTCGGGAGACGGATGCCGCGCCGCCGCCGTCCCCGGCAGCCGCCCCGCCGGAGACCGACCCCGCCGGGGCTGCAGCGCCGTCGGCGGAGCCCGCGCCTTCGCCGGAAGCCGCCCCCGCGTCGCCGGAGCCCGCGCCCGCGCCGGAACCCGCCCCATCGGCATCCGCGCCATCGGAGGGACCGCTCGACGCGGACGAGGTCGCTCGCATCGTCGCCGGGTACTCGTTCGAGGAGGCGACCCTCGACCTCGGTGCGCTCGTGAACGGCGACCCGGTCCGCGAGGCGCAGATCCGCATCCCGCTCGCGATGACCAACCGGCACGGGCTCGTCGCCGGGGCGACGGGCACCGGCAAGACGCGCACCCTGCAGGGTCTCGCGGAGCAGCTCGCCGCGAAGGGCGTGCCCGTCTTCGCCGCGGACATCAAGGGCGACCTGACGGGGGTCGCGACACCGGGCGAGTCGAATCCGAAGCTGCTGACCCGCACGGAGGCGATCGGGCAGGCGTGGGAGCCGGCGGCATCCGTCACGGAGTACTTCGCGCTCGGCGGGATCGGCACCGGCGTGCCGGTGCGCGCGACGGTCACCGGCTTCGGGCCGCTGCTGCTCAGCAAGGTGCTCGGACTCAACGAGACGCAGGAGTCGAGCCTCGGGCTCGTGTTCCACTACGCGGACGCGCACGGACTGCCGCTGGTCGACCTCGCCGACCTCCGCGCGGTGCTCACCCACCTCACGAGCGACGAGGGCAAACCCGAGCTGAAGGAGCTCGGCGGACTGTCCTCGGCGACGGCGGGGGTGATCCTCCGCGAGCTGATCACTTTCGCCGACGGCGGTGCCGACGTGTTCTTCGGTGAGCCCGAGTTCGACGTCCGGGACTTCCTTCGGACGGCGCCCGACGGGCGCGGGATCGTGTCGCTGCTCGAGGTGCCCGGGATCGCCGACAAGCCCGAGCTGTTCTCGACGTTCCTCATGTACCTGCTCGCGGAGCTGTTCGAGATCCTCCCCGAGGTGGGGGATGCCGACAAGCCGAAGCTCGTCTTCTTCTTCGACGAGGCGCACCTGCTGTTCCGCGACGCGTCGAAGGCGTTCACCGCCGCCATCGTCCAGACGGTGCGACTCATCCGCTCGAAGGGCGTCGGCGTGTTCTTCGTGACGCAGACGCCGAAGGACGTGCCGAGCGACGTGCTCGGGCAGCTCGGATCGCGCATCCAGCACGCGCTCCGGGCGTTCACCCCGGACGACGCGAAGGCGCTGCGGGCGACCGTCGGCACCTACCCGACATCGGGGTACGACCTCGAGCGGGTGCTGCAGGAGCTCGGCATCGGCGAGGCGATCGTCACCGTGATGAATGAGAAGGGTGCCCCGACGCCCGTGGCGTGGACGCGGCTCCGCGCGCCGCAGGGCCTCATGTCCCCGACGCCGGAGGCGGTCGTGTCCGCCGCGGTCGCCGCGTCGCCGCTGCTCGCGACCTACGGCACCGCCGTCGACCGGGAGTCCGCCCGCGAGATCCTCGCCGCGAAGATGGCCGCCGCCGACGCCGAGGCGGATGCCGCCAAGGCCGCCGCCGACAAGGCGAAGGCCGACGCCGAGTACGCGAAGCAGAAGGCCGCGATGGACAAGGCGCAGGAGAAGGCCGAGCGCGATGCGCAGCGCGAGTACGACCGTCTCATCAAGAAGACCTCCGGCGGGACGCGGACCACCCGCCGCCCCGAGAGGACCCCGCTCGAGCAGATCCTCGGCTCGAAGACGACGCAGTCGATCATCGGCAGCGTCATCCGCGGCGTGTTCGGCAACGGCAGGCGGTGACGGGGTGAGCGGCATCCGTCCCTTCCGTCCCGGCGACGAACCGGCACTCGAGGAGATCTGCGTCAGGACGGGGGATGCCGGGGCCGACGCCACCGGCATCTTCGACGACGATGCGATCTGGGGGCACATCTGGGTGCTGCCCTACGCCGAGCGCCACCCCGACCTCGCATTCGTCGTGGAGGACGACGAGGGCCGGGTCGCCGGGTACGCCGTCGCCACCGACGACACGCACGCGTTCGAGGAGTGGTTCGGCGCCGAGTGGTGGCCCCGGCACGCGCGCCGGTGGCCGAGACCGGACCACGAGCGGACCCGGCAGGACGGTGCGCTCCTCTACGCCTACGGCCGCGGGTCGAAGCCCGAGCCGCACGCCGCCGCGTTCCCGGCGCATCTGCACATCGACCTCCTGCCGCACCTGCAGGGGCAGGGGTGGGGCAGGCGTCTCATCGACGCCGTGACGGTTGCGCTCCGCGCTCGCGGGGCGTCCGGCGTTCACCTCGTCGCGTCGGCGCAAAACACCGGCGCGCTCGCGTTCTACACCCGCCTCGGTTTCGCGCCGCTGCCCTCGGGCCACGGCGGGAGGGCATTCGGACGCCACCTATGACCGGCGGCGGCCGACCGGGATGGGCATCGTCGAGGTGTCGATGAGCGGATCGGCATCCTGTCGTTCGACGACGGCACGGGCCTCGTCCGCCGTCTCGACCGTGGGCACCGACCCGAGCAGCGGGCGCCTGGCGGTCTCCTTCATCGCCAGCAGCGCGACGCCGCCCAGCGCAGCGAAGAACATGATGTAGAACGCCGGCATGAACGTGTTGCCGGTCAGCTCGATGAGGCCCTGGCTGAACAGCGGCGTCGTGCCGCCGAACAGCGACACCGAGATGTTGTACGCGATCGCCATGGCGCCGAAGCGGGATGCCGTCGGGAAGAGCGCGGGCAGGGTCGACGCCGACACGGCGACGTAGAACGCGACGGGGATCGCCACCATCGCGAGGGCGATGAACACCGCCCACTCCTCGCCGATCTGCATGATCGCGAACGCCGGCACCATGAGGACGATCGTGGAGCCGGCCGCGATCATGTAGACCGGTCGCCGGCCTATGCGGTCGCTGAGCTTGCCGATGAACGGGAGGCACGCGGACATGACGATCAGCACCGGCACCGTCGCGACGGCTGCGGCGAGGTTGGAGACCCCGACTTCCTGCTCCAGGTAGGTGGGCATGTAGCTCGTGAGCGCGTAGCCGGCGGTGTTGGTCGCCGCCACGATCGCGATGCCGATGAGCACCTCGCGCCAGTGGTGACGGAGGATGCCGCCGATCCCGTGACGGGCAAGCGGGTCCTCGCGGTCGACCTCCGCGTCGTGCTGCGCTGCGTTCTCGTAGGCGGGCGTCTCTGGGATCTTCAGACGGAACCAGATCGCGACGATGCCGAGCGGGATCGCGACGAGGAACGGGATGCGCCACCCGAAGTCGACCATCGCGGTCTCGCCCCAGACGGACTCGGTGATGACGGTGGTCAGCGCGACGACGGATGCCCCGGCGGCGAAGCCCACGTACGAGCCCAGGTCGAGCCACGACGACCAGAACCCGCGACGCTTGTCGGGCGAGAACTCGGCGACGTACGTCGTCGCGCCGGCGTACTCGCCGCCCGTCGAGAAGCCCTGCACCATCTTCAGGAGGTAGAGCGGCACGATCGCCCACAGGCCGATCTGCGCGTTCGTCGGCAGCACCCCGATGAGCGCGGTCGCCACGGCCATCATCGCCATCGTGAGGAAGAGGACCTTCTGTCGCCCGATGCGATCGCCGAGCGGCCCGAGCACGAGTCCGCCGAAGGGGCGGACGAGGAACGAGATGGCGAAGCCGAGGAGCGTGACGAGCAGGCCCCACGGGTCGGGGAGGTCGGCCGTGAAGACCACGGCGAGCGTCACGGCCAGGTAGCCGTAGATGCCGAAGTCGAACCACTCCATGAAGTTGCCGACGACGGTGCCACCGATGGCGGTGCGCACCTTCTTGGTGTCGACGACGATGACGTCGTCGACCTCGAGTCGCGGCGGCGCGGGGGCCCGCGTGATGCGGGGTGTGGACGGCGCAACCGGGGGACGATGTGACCTGGCCATCTCTTCACGGTACGGAGGGCCGCGGCCGCCCGCATCCCTCCCGGAATCCCTTGACAAACCGGATGCCGTGGGCATGACCCGAGCCCCGTCACGGGCGGTCTATCGTGTCGGCATGACCGAGCTCTCCGCCCCCACCGGCCGCGAACCGGCCCTCGTCGCGCAGCCCCGTGAGGACGGGTCCGCGCCCCGCGCCCTCGTCCTCGGCGCCACCGGCTACCTGGGCGGCAGGCTCGTGCCGCGGCTGCTGTCGGCCGGCTATCGCGTCCGTGTGCTGGCACGCACACCGGACCGCCTGCGCGCCTTCGTCTGGGGGAGCGAGGTCGAGGTCGTCGAGGGCGCCGCTGAGGACGCGAACGCCGTCGCGCGGGCCGTCGACGACGTCGACGTCCTCTACTACCTCGTGCACTCGATGGGTGGCGGGAGCGACTTCGAGACGAAGGACCTCCGGGCGGCGGAGACCGTGGCCGATGCGGCGGCCGAGGCATCCGTCGGTCGCATCGTCTACCTCGGCGGACTGCACCCGGACGGCGTGGCGCTGAGCCCGCACCTCCGCTCCCGCGTCGAGGTGGGGGATACCCTGCTGCACAGCGGGGTCCCGACCCTCGTCCTGCAGGCGGGCGTGGTCATCGGATCGGGCTCGGCGTCGTTCGAGATGGTCCGGCACCTCACCGACGTGCTGCCCTACATGCCGGCGCCGAAGTGGGTGCGCAACCGCATCCAGCCGATCGCCGTCCGCGACGTCCTGCACTATCTGCTCGCGGCGGCGCGGGTCGGCTCCGACGTCAACCGCGCGGTCGACATCGGCGGACCGGACGTGCTGCGCTACGGGCAGATGATGAACGGCTACGCCCTCGAGGCAGGGCTCCGCCAGCGCGCCATCGCGGCGCTGCCGGTGCTCACCCCGGGCCTCGCGTCGCACTGGGTGAACCTCGTGACGCCCGTTCCCCGGTCGATCGCGCGCCCGCTGATCGCGTCGCTGCAGAACGAATGCATCATGGACGACCACGCGGTCGACGACCTGCTGCCCCGGCCCGAGGGCGGACTCACGCCATACCGCGAGGCGGTCCGGCTGGCGCTGCGGAAGGTCGAGTCCGACGCCGTCGAGACGAGCTGGCAGGACGCAGAGGTGTCCTCGGTGCCCAGCGACCCGCTGCCGAGCGACCCGGAGTGGGCGGGGCGGGTCGTCTTCACCGACGTGCAGACGGCGAAGACCTCGGCTTCGCCCGACCGGCTCTGGAAGGTCATCGTCGGCATCGGCGGCGAGAACGGCTGGTATTCCTCGCCGTTCCTCTGGGCCGTCCGCGGCTGGATGGACCGCCTCGTCGGCGGCGTCGGGCTGCAGCGGGGAAGACGCAGCCGTGGCCGGGTGGCGGCGGGCGACGCGATCGACTTCTGGCGGGTGGAGGCGGTCGAGGACGGTCGCCTGCTGCGCCTGCGCGCGGAGATGAAGGTGCCGGGCCTCGCATGGCTCGAGCTGCGGGCGAGCCCCGACGGCGACGGCTCGCGGTACGACCAGCGGGCCGTCTTCTTCCCGAAGGGCCTGGCGGGGCGGCTCTACTGGTTCGCCGTCCTGCCGTTCCACGGGTTCATCTTCCAGGGCATGGCGAACCGCATCGCCGCGGCGGCGGAGCGGGAGCCCGACGCGGCCTGAGTCCGAGGCTCATTCGACGATCCGTCCGCCGTCCAGGCGCACCGTGCGGTCGACGAGCGCGGCGGGCACCTGCACGTGCGAGATGACGACGACGGCGCGCTCGCCGTCGACTGCGGACAGCAGATCGGCGAGCAGGGTGTCGGATGCGGCGGGGTCGACCCCCGCGGTGGGCTCGTCGAGCACGAGGACGGGGAAGCCGCGCAGGAGAGCCCGCGCGAGCGAGATCCGCTGGGCCTGTCCGCCCGAGACGAGCGCGCCCCGCTCGCCGACTCGCGCGTCGAGCCCGCCTCGCTCCCGCAGCCACGCCCCGAGGCCGACGCGGTCGAGGACCGCCTCCAGTTCCCCGTCCGTGGCGGTGTCGCGGGCGAACAGCAGGTTATGGCGGATGTCCTCGTCGAAGAGCATCGGATGCTGCTCGCACAGTCCCACGGTGCGGCGCAGGTCGTCGGGTGCGATCTCGCGCACATCCCTCCCGCCGATCGTGTACTCGCCACCGACCTCGAGGAAGCGGACCAGTGCGTGGGCGAGCGTGGTCTTGCCCGCCCCGCTGGCCCCGACGAGGAGGACTCGCTCGCCGGGACGGACGTCCAGATCCACCCCCCGGAGACGCGGATGCCGGTCGCCGGGCCACCGGGCCTCGACGCCCCGCAGGCGCAGGCCGTCGCCGAGGGGCGGTGCCCCGCCGGTCGGCGATCCGGCTGCGGGGATCTCCGCTGGGACGGTGCGGGGGACGACGGCCGCGATCCTGTCGGCCGACGATCGCACCTGGCGCCACGCCGACGCGGCCGCGGGCACCGAGGCGAACACCTCGAACACCGCCATCGGGACGAGGACCGCGACGGCGAGGCCCGGCCCCGGCAGGCCGCCCGTCGCGAGGGCGGGTGCGGACACGACGAGCGCGAGCAGCGTCGCCGCGCCCGCGACCAGGGCGACGACGGCCGCGGTGCCCGCCTGCGCCCCCGCACGCCGCAGCACCGCGGCGCGCAGCTCCGCATCCGCGACGCGCACGCGTTCGCGGCTCTCGCCCTCGGCCCCGTAGGCGACGAGGACGTCCAGCGCGCTCAGGTGATCCTGCAGCGTCGCTCGGACGCGCGCGCGACGCGGGGCGATGGCATGCTCGGCACGGGCGCCCGCCGCCCAGCCCCAGGCGCTCGCCGCGACCGCCGCCACGACGAGGCAGCCGACCAGCGTGAGCGCGGCGGGCCACCAGACGAGCGCGACGAGCACGACGGCGCCGACGGCCACAGTCGCCGATGAGACGAGCGGCTGCACGACCCGGAGCGCGAGGTTCTGCAGCTCGTCGACGTCGTCCACGAGGGCCGTGGTGGCGTCGCCGCGGGATGTCCTCGCCAGTCCCGCGGGTGCGTGCGGGATGAGCCGCCGCACGAGGCCCGCGCGGGTGTCGGCCAGGCGGTGCAGGACGGCGTCATGGCCGGCGAGGCGCTCGGTGTAGCGGAACACCGCCCGCGACAGCGCGAAGGCGCGCACCCCGACGACGGCGAGCGTGATGTACAGGACGAGCGGCTGCTCGCTCGCGCGGACGATCAACCAGGCGCTCACCGCCAGCAGGGCGATCGCGGATGCCTCGGACAGGAAGCCGGAGGCGAGCGCCGGCCAGATCCGGCGCGGCGCGGGGAGGGCGGCGCGGAGCACGTCCGAGGCCGCGCTCACGCGGTCACCGCCGATCCGTCGAGGCGCACGGTGCGATCGGCGACCCGGCGGGCGGACTCCCGATGCGACACGAGCAGCACGATCGCGCCGTCGTCGGCGAGGCGCCGGAGCGACCCCCACAACCGCTCCTCGGTGTCGGCGTCGAGCGAGGCCGACGGCTCGTCGAGGGCGATGACGGATGCCCCGCCGCGCAGGTGCCGTGCGATGGCTCGGGCGACGGCGACCCGCTGCGCCTGCCCGCCAGACAGACCCGCGCCCTGCACGCCGAGCGTGCGTGCGGGCTCCAGGTCCGGGATCGCGGCGAGCTCGAGCGCGCGTCGGACGACATCCTCGGGCATCGCGGCATCACCGAGCGCCACGTTCTCGGCGACGGTGCCCGCGATGAGGCCAGGGCGCTGACCCGCCCAGGCGAGCCACGTCGACGCGGGGCGGGACGCGGCATCCGCGCCATCGAGCTCGACGGTGCCGGTGTAGGGCGCGGTGCCGAGGAGCGCGGCGAGGAGGCTGGACTTGCCGGCGCCGCTCGGCCCCTCGATGAGGACGATCTCGCCGGCGGCCGCGACGAGGTGCACGGGCGGCAGCCCACGGACGGCCACGCCCCGGAGGGCGAGCAGCCCGACCCGTCGGGGAGTGGTGTCGGCGTCGGCCGCATCCGGCAGACCCGCAGCCGCGTCGAGCACCTCGAAGACCTCCCGTGTCGCCGCGACGCCCTCGCTCGACGCATGGAACTGCACGCCGACCTGGCGCAGCGGCAGGTACGCGTCGGGGGCGAGGAGCAGGACGAACAGTCCGACCGAGAGGGCGAGCGACCCGTCGAGCAGGCGGAACCCGATCGAGACGGCGACGATGGCCACGGAGATCGACGCGAGGAACTCGAGCGCGAAACCCGACAGGAACGACACCCGCAGGACCTTCATCGTCTCGCGGCGGTAGTCGTCGGTGGTTCGACCGATCGACGCTGCGGCGCGGTGCTGGCGCCCGTACACCGCGAGTGTGGACAGCCCCGCAAGGGTGTCCGTGAACCGTGACGAGAGCCGCGCGAGGGTGTCCCACTGGCGCTGCTGGACGAACCGCGTCGCCATGCCGATGAGGATCATGAAGATCGGGATGAGGGGGATCGTGAGCAGCACCGTCAGCCCCGAGACCCAGTCCGCCGCCCACATGACCGCCACGAGGATGGGTGTCGAGACCGCCGTGGCGACGAGCTGCGGCAGGTACCTGCCGAAATAGGGCTCGAGGGCATCCAGGCCGCGACCCGCGACGAGCGCGACGCGCGACGTGCTGCGCGTCGCCAGCCAGCCGGGACCCAGGCGGCGGACGGCATCCAGGACCGCCGTCCGCAGCTGCGACTCCACGCGCGCCGACGCCCGGGCGGCGACGCGCTCGCGCAGGAACGACGCGATCGAGCGGAGTGCGACGACGCCGGCGAGTGCCGCGAGAGTCGCGGGCAGCTCCGCCCCCGCGATCGCGTCGACCACCGCGCGCGTGGTCAGCAGCGCGAACCCGACGGTGGCTGCGGTCTGCACGAGCGCGAGCAGCGCCAGCGCGACGAAGAAGCCACGGGATGCCGAGGCGTACCGCAGCAGGCGCGGGTCGACCGGCGGCTGCCGGAGCTCTGCCGCGGGGGCGGTGGGGTCAGGTGCCATCGTCGGTGCGTCCGGTTCAGTGCGCCGCGGCGGCATCCGCCTTCTCGATGTGCGCGCGCGACACCCGCTTGCGGAACACCCAGTAGGTCCACGCCTGGTAGGCGAGGATGCCCGGCAGGAAGATGACGGCGGCCCAGGTCATGACCCCGAGCGTGTAGTCGCTGCTCGACGCATTGGTGATCGTGAGCGAGAACGCGGGGTCGGTGGTGGACGGCATCACGAACGGGAAGAGGGCGGTCCAGAGGGTGAGGACGGCGCCCACGATCGTGACGGCGCCGAGCGCGAAGGCCCAGCCGTCGCGGCGGCGGGCGTTGGCGATCGCCGAGGCGAGCAGCGCGACGGCGGCGACCGCGCCGCATCCGATCACGGCCCACAGCAGCGGCGCATCCCGCTCCATGGCGATGACCACGGTCCACACCACCGCGCCGGCCGCGAAGACGATGGTCGGCAGCGCCGCCCGGCGCGCGAGGCGGTGGGCGTCCTCCTGCACCTGCCCGTCGGTCTTCAGCCCGACGAAGTACACGCCGTGCAGGAAGAACAGGAGCAGTGTCGTGACGCCGATCCAGAGCCCGTACGGGTTCAGCAGCGTGAGGAGGGTGCCGGTGAACTCCTTGTCGGCGTCGATCGGCACGCCCTGCACGATGTTGCCGAATGCGACCCCCCAGAGCAGTGCCGGCACGACGGAGCCGATCACGATCATGCGGTCGAAGCGCCGCTTCCACGGCAGACCCTCCCGCTGGTGGCGGTACTCGAACGAAACGCCTCGCAGGATGAGGGCCAGCAGGATCAGCAGGAGCGGCAGGTAGAAGCCGCTGAACAAGGTGGCGTACCACTCCGGGAAGGCGGCGAACAGCGCCGCCCCGGCGACGATCACCCACGTCTCATTGAGGTCCCACACGGGGCCGATGGTGTTGATCACCTGGCGCCGGGCGACCTCGCTCCGCCCGAGCAACGGCAGGCTCATGCCGACGCCGAAGTCGAACCCGTCGAGGACGAAGTAGCCGACGAAGAAGGCGCCGACGATGAAGAACCAGAGGGTGGCGAGATCCATGGCGTGCTCCTAGTAGACCGTGGACGGGGTCTGGTCGATCGGCAGGTCGCGCGGATCCGGGTCGTCTGGGCCGGGCAGGGGGTCCGGGCCCTGCTGCGCCGCCTTCAGGATGAGGCGGCACTCGACCACGGCGAGCGAGGCGTAGATGAGCGTGAACGCCGTGAGCGAGATGAGCACCGTCCACCCGGGCACGCTCGGTGAGACCCCGTCCTCGGTGAGCATGAGGCTGAACACGATCCACGGCTGGCGGCCCATCTCCGTGAAGATCCACCCGACGAGGCTGCCGAGGAGGGGGAGCGGAGCCGACCAGATGGCGATGCGCCACATCCAGTCCGCGACCGGGCGGGTCGCCTTCGCGCGGGTGACCCAGAGCCCCACGACCGAGATGAGCGTCGCGATGCCGCCGAAGCCCATCATCCAGCGGAACGACCAGTACGTGACCCAGATCTCGGGCCTGTAGTCGACGCCGGCGCCGAACTGCTCGGTGTACTGGGCCTGCAGGTCGTTGAGTCCCTCCACGCATCCGTCGAGCGTGTGGGTGGACAGGAACGACAGCAGGTACGGCACGCGCAGCGACCACACCTCGGCCGACCCGTCGGGGGTGCCGATGGAGAAGATCGAGAAGGATGCGTCGGCACCGCACGCGTTCTCCCAGAGTGCTTCGGCCGCGGCCATCTTCATCGGCTGGGTCTGCACCATCACGAGGCCCAGCTGGTCGCCGCTGATCGCGGTGCCGGCGAAGGAGATGAGCATGAACCACATGCCGTACCGGAGCGCCGGACGCATCGTCTCGACGTGCTGACCGCGGCGCAGGTGGAAGGCGGCGACGGCGATGATCACGGCTGCCGCGAACATGAACGCCGAGAAGATCGTGTGCGGGAAGGCCGCGAGGGCCACCGGGTTCGTCAGCAGCGCGAAGAAATCGGTCAGTTCAGCGCGCCCGGTCTCGGGGTTCAGCGTGTAGCCGACCGGGTTCTGCATGAACGCGTTGGCGGTGAGGATGAAGTACGCCGACAGGATGGAGCCGAACGCGGTCGCCCAGATGGTCAGCAGGTGGATGCGGCGCGGCAGCTTGTCCCAGCCGAAGATCCACAGGCCGATGAACGTTGCCTCGAAGAAGAATGCCATGAGGCCCTCGAAGGCCAGCGGCGCGCCGAAGACGTCGCCGACGAAGCGGGAGTACGACGACCAGTTCATGCCGAACTGGAACTCCTGCACGATGCCGGTGACCACGCCCATCGCGAAGTTGATGAGGAAGATCTTGCCGAAGAGCCGGGTCAGGTGCAGCCACTTCACGTCGCCGGTGCGGTGCCAGACCGTTTGGAAGACGGCGACGGTCAGCGCCATGCCGAGGGTGAGCGGCACGAACAGGTAGTGATAGAGCGTCGTCAGTCCGAACTGCCAGCGCGCCAGGATGAGCGGGTCCAGAACGTCCACGGGCTTGGTCCTTCCACGGGTGTGGACTCACGGTACGACGCGGCGATCGGGCCCGCTGTGCGATGGGCCGTGCAAAATGGCGGGCCCTGAGAACTCCCGGTCAGCGACGGTTCCGGAGGAGGGCGATTCAGGCGTCGGGACGCCGACGGAGCAGCGTGATGACGCACTGCTGCGGGTCGCACGTCGACCGCATGCCGTCGACGGCGAGCGGACCGCCGGCCTCGCTGAGCGCCCCCTGCATGAGGCTCAGGTGGACGTCGCAGAGGGTCTCGCGGGTCTCGGCCTGATCGGCGGCGTGCGCGCATGGGGTGAGGTCGATGGTGAGGTCGTCCTCGTCGATCACGGGGTCGAAACCGCCGTCGAGCAGCTGCTCGACGAGGGCGTCGAGCTGGTGCTGCTCCTGGCCGGTCAGCGCACCCGCGGTCTCGGGCATGACCCGGCGCATGAGGTCGCCCCGCTCGACGGCCGCCTGCACCTTGCGGCGATGCTCGGGGCTCGACACCCGAACGCCGTCGACCGCCCGGTAGAGGACCCGGGGGCGTCCCCTGACGGTCCGCTTCTCGGTCTCGGTCGCGACGAAGCCCCGCTCGACGAGGCGCTGGAGGTGCTCGCGCACCGTGTTCGGGTGGAGGGCAGTGGCCTGCACCAGCTCTCCCACGGTCTGATGCGGCGTCGTCTGCAACAGGTGGAGGATCTCCACGCGGGAGGCGGTGGAGATCGCGTTGTAGGCAGTGGGACGCCGTGACGTCATGGAACCATCATCCCAGGACCGGAGGTGACCCCGGCGGCCCGACAGGTGGGATTCCGCCCATAATCTGGGGGCATGCGGCATCCCACCCCCGATCCCATCCGTCCCGGTCAGGAGAGCGTCTGGGACTACCCGCGCCCGCCCCGGGTCGAGTCCGTTCGAAGGACCGTGACCATCACGCTCGGCGGCGAACGGATCGTGACGACCGATCGCGCCCTGCGGGTGCTCGAGACGAGTCATCCTCCCGTCTACTACCTGCCGATCGCCGACTTCGTGCCGGGTGCGCTGACCCCCGCCGAGGGGAGCTCGTTCTGCGAGTACAAGGGGCAGGCCCGATACCTCGACGTCCACGGCGGCGGCCAGGCCCGAGCCGGTGCGGCCTGGAACTACCCCGACCCGAGCCCCGGGTACGAGGCGCTCGTCGACACGGTCGCGGTCTACGCGCAGCAGATGGATCGGTGCACCGTGGGGGATGAGACCGTGGTCCCGCAGCCTGGACGGTTCTACGGCGGCTGGATCACCTCCGACGTCGTCGGGCCCTTCAAGGGTGCACCGGGGTCGATGGGGTGGTGATCACGCCTCCCGCGTGAACGTCATGTGCACGACACCGCTGTCGGCGGCTTCCGACGTGACCCGGTAGCCCTGTTCGAGTCCCCGCAGGTCGTCCCAGAGTCGGATGCCGCGGCCCAGGAGGATGGGCACGATCGCCACGTGCAGGTCGTCGACGAGCCCCTCGCGGAGGAACGAGCGGACGGTCTCCCCGCCTCCGCCGATCCGCACGTCGGCTCCACCTGCGGCGGCGACGGCGCGCTCCAGCGCATCGCGGGGCGTCGCGTTCAGGAAGTGGAACACCGTGCCGTTCGTCATCTCGATGGACGGACGCGGTGCGTGCGTCAGCACGAACACGGGGAAGCCGAACGGCGGCTCGTCGCCCCACCATCCCTGCCAGTCCGGATCGTCGCCGTGCAGGTGCAGGCCGAACATGCCGGCGCCCATGATCTCGGCGCCCAGTCGATCGAAGTAGCGCGTGGCGTATCGGTCGTCGACACCCGTGGTGCCCTCGCCGGAGGTGTCGTGCAGCACGCGAGAGCGGAACGTGCGCGTCGCGGTGTAGTCGGCGACGAGTCGGCCCCAGTCGTCTCCGAACGGGTTCTCGGAGGTCTGGTCGGTGGTCGTGGCGAACCCGTCGAGGGAGATGTTGAGGTCGACGCGGATGCGTGTCATGCAGCGCTCCAGGAGGCGGGACGGCGGGTGGTGTCGAGTCTGTCGCCCGCCCGGATCCTGGTCAACCGTGGCGGGGAGGGTGGGTGTGGTTGGGTTGGTCGGGCGGATCGTCATCGCGCCGGCGGAGGTGCCCGTCGGGAACGTCCTGCGCACCTACACGCCGGCGGCCGTGAGACCGGAGGCCGGTGAGATCGACGTCGACGTGTACCTCCACACGCCAGCGGGACCGGCCTCGGCCTGGGCGGCGTCCGCTCGTCCCGGCGACCGCGTCGTGGTCACCGGGCCCGACCGGCGCATGGGGTGGACCGGATACGGCATCCACTGGCATCCCGGATCCGCGCGTCGCGTCCTGCTCGTCGCCGACGAGACGGCCTACCCGGCGGCCCGCAACATCGTCGCGTCGCTCCCCGCTGGCGCGGTCGCCGAGTGCTGCTGGATGCCGCGCACCCCGCGGACGACCTCCTGTCGGGCGCCGTCGCGCCGCCGCACCGGGTGCGGCAGGTGGAGCGCGAGGAGCCGGGGACGCTCGACGAGGCGGTGCGCTCGTGGGCCCGCGCCGCCCGGGACGCGCCGCCGGAGGAGGTCTACGTCTGGCTCGCGGGCGAGACGGCGACCGTCACGAGGCTGCGCCGTCTGCTGGTCGGTGCCCACGGCATCCCGAAGGACCGCGTCGCCTTCCTCGGCTACTGGCGCGAGGGCGGCCCGCTCGTCGGCTGACCGTGCGGCTCGCCTGTCCGCGAGCGCCGAGGTCCCACTCCGGCCGGGAACGGGGCGCCGATACCCGGCCGGAATGGGACCTCGCCGTACTCAGGCGGGCGTCGCCGCAGGGCTCAGGCGGGCGTCGCCGCAGGGCTCAGGCGGGCGTCGCCGCAGTACTCAGGCGGGCGTCGCCGCAGTGCTCACGCATGCGTCGCCGCGGGGGAGCGCCACCCGAGCGCGGGCGCGACGTGCGTCGCGAACGACTCGACGAGGCGGAGGTTGAATGCGACGCCCAGCTGGCTCGGGATCGTCAGCATCAGGGTGTCGGCCTCCCGCACGGCCGCATCGTGCTGCAGCTGCTCGACGAGCTCATCGGGTGTGCCGGCATAGGTCTTGCCGAACGTGGAGCGCATGCCGTCGATGACGCCGATCTGGTCGCCGTCCGAGCGCCCGCCGAAGTACATGGCGTCCTCGGCCGTCGTGATGGGGAAGATGCTGCGGCTGACCGAGACCCGGGGCGTCCCGGCGTGACCGGCCTCGCGCCACGAGGTGCGGAACGCGTCGATCTGCTCGGCCTGGAGGATGTCGAACGGTCGGCCGTCGGCGGAGGTGAGGAGCGTGGAGGACATCAGGTTGACGCCCATCCGTCCCGCCCACTCCGCCGAGTCGCGGTTGCCGGCGCCCCACCAGACGCGCGAGCGCAGGCCGGCAGAGTGCGGCTCGATGCGCTGCAGGCCGTGCCCGCCGCCGAACGGGCTGTTCGGGTCGCGCTCGGCCAGGCCCTCGCCGTCGATGGCGCGGAGGAAGAGGTCGAAGTGCTCGCGGGCGAGATCGGCGCCGCGCGGGTCCTTCGAGCCGGTGTAGCCGAACGCCTCGTAGCCGCGGACGACGCTCTCGGGTGACCCGCGGCTGACGCCGAGGGCGAGTCTGCCGCCGCTGATGAGGTCGACCGCAGCGGCCTCTTCTGCGAGGGCGAGCGGGTTCTCGTAGCGCATGTCGATCACGCCCGTGCCGACCTCGATGCGCGAGGTGCGCGCCGCCATCGCCGCCAGCAGCGGCATCGGGGCGGCCTGCTGGCGCGCGAAGTGATGCACGCGGACGTAGACGCCGTCGACGCCGAGCTCGTCCATGCCCTGGGCGAGGTCGATCGCCTGCAGCATCGAGTCGCCGGCGGTCAGCTCGCGACCGCCGCCGAGCGGTCCGTAGTGCCCGAAGGAGAGGGTTCCGAAGCGTTCCATGATGGATCGAACGTTACGCCCGCGGCATCCATTCCGCTGAATGGATGCCGCGGGGTATGAGAACGCTCAGTGCGCGGCGACCGTGCTCGCCTGGGCGACGCGGAAGGCGTCGACCCACGAGGTGGTCTGGCGGCCGATGAGCTGCGCGAGGGTCGCGTCGGCGTCCGACAGCTCGCCCCCGGCGATGCCCTCGTTCAGTGCGACGACGAATCCCGCCGTGCCCTCGTCGAGTCCCGCGGCGGCCAGGCCTGCGGCGAGGTCCTCCGAGGAGACGGCGACGTAGGCGACCTCGCGGCCGAGGACCTCGCCCATCGCGGCTGCGATGTCGGCGTAGCCCACGGCGGGTCCGGCGAGCTCGTAGGTGCGCCCGGCGTGGCCCTCTTCGAGCAGCACGACGGCGGCGGCCTCGGCGTAGTCGATGCGCGCGGCTGCGGCGACCGTCGCGTCGCCCACGGACGAGGTGAGGATGCCGGTGTGCGCCGCCTGCGCGAGGTCGCCGAGGTAGTTCTCGATGTACCAGTTGTTGCGGAGGAGGACGAAGGGCAGGCCGCTGGCGAGGATGGCCTCCTCGGTCGCCTTGTGGTCGGGACCCAGCGGGAGCTCGATCGAATCGGCGTGGGCGATGCTCGTGTAGGCGATCAGCTCGACCCCCGCGCGGACGGCGGCGTCGATGACGTTGCGGTGACCGGCGACGCGGACGCCGGGCTCGGAGCCCGAGACGAGCACGACGGAGTCGACGCCCTCGAGGGCGGCGTCGATGGACTCCGGCACGCCGTAGTCGAGGGGCACGACGCGCACGCCCTTCTCAGCGAGGTCCGCGGCCTTCGAGACGGTGCGCGCCCCGGCGACGATGTCGCCGGCGAGGGCGCCGCGCGCGATGAGGGCGTCGACGATGAGGTGGCCGAGGGCGCCGCCGGCGGCGGTGACGAGGATGGTCATGGGTCTGTCCTTTCACTGGACGCGAGGGGTGCGTCGAAGGGAGAGAACCCCCGGGAAGTCACGAAACATTCCGAACCTCGGGTACCCACTTTCAGGTAAGCTATCGACATGGTCGTCAGTTTCAGCAATCTGCGTGCCGAGGCGCCGGGCGTCTTCCAGGATGGCTGCCCCACGCGAACCGTGCTCGATCACATCATGAGCAAGTGGGGTGTGCTCGTCCTGCTCGCCCTCACGGACGGCACGAGCCGCTGGGGAGAGCTGCGGCGCAGTGTCGACGGCATCAGCGAGAAGATGCTGGCTTCGACCCTGCGCACGCTCGCGAAGGACGGCCTCGTCGCGCGCACGTCGTACCCCGAGGTGCCGCCGCGCGTGGAGTACTCCTTGACCCCGATGGGCGAGGAGCTCATGGAGCGCATGATGCCGCTCATGGTCTGGATCCAGGCGAACGCCGAGGAGATCGTCGCGCACTGATGGGAGGATCGGACGCATGACTGCTTTCGGCGCGACCGACCTCGACGTCTTCCCACTGGCCTTCGGCGGCAACGTCTTCGGCTGGACGGCGGACCGGAACACGTCCTTCGCCCTCCTCGACGCCTTCGTCGCCGCCGGCGGCGACCTCATCGACACGGCCGACGTCTACAGCGCGTGGGCTCCGGGCAATGCCGGCGGCGAGAGCGAGACGATCATCGGCGAGTGGCTGCGGTCGCGGCGGCCGAGCGGCGTCGTGGTCGCCACCAAGCTCGCCAAGCACCCCGGTTTCCCCGGCCTCTCGGCGGCGAACGTGCGTGCGGCGGCCGAGGCATCCCTCGCCCGCCTCGGTGTGCAGACCATCGACGTGCTGTACGCCCACGAGGAGGACCCCGCCACGCCGCTCGAAGAGACCGTCGCCGCCTTCGGCGAGCTGATCTCCCGCGGCGTCGTCCGTCACGCCGCCGTGTCCAACTTCTCCGTGGAGCGCACCCGGGAGTGGGTCGCCATCGCGCGAGAACAGGGCTCGGCCGTGCCGATCGCCACGCAGCCCCGGTACAACCTGGTGGACCGGTCCATCGAGCGGGACATCCTGCCCGCCGCGCGCGACCTGGGCCTCGCCGTCGTGCCGTACTCCGCGCTCGCGAGCGGCTTCCTCACAGGCAAGTACCGCAGCGCCGACGCCGCCGGTCAGTCCTCGCCGCGGGCAGGGTCTGCGGCCGCCTTCGCGACGCCGGCGGGCCTCGGTGTCCTCGCCGCGCTCGATGATGTCGCGGCCGCCCACGACGTCGCCGTCGCCTCCGCCGCCCTCGCGTGGCTGCGCGCCAAGGGCACCGTGCCGATCGCCTCCGCGTCGCGGGTCGACCAGGTCGAGGCGCTCATCGCGGGAGCGACGATCGATCTCACCGACGAGCAGGTCGCCGCGCTGGACGCGGCCTCGGCATCCTTCGTCGCCGGGTGAACGCCGACTCGCGTGGGACGGCGGCATCCGTCCTGAACATCTCGGCGTACCTCTTCACCCGCATCGCCGATCCTGCCGCCCTCCGCCCGATCCTGCGTGAGCGTGCGCTGACGCGCGAGCTGCTCGGGACGATCATCGTCGCGGAGGAGGGGATCAACATGTTCCTCGCCGGCGACGCCGATGGCGTGCGCGGATTCGTCGCCGACCTGCAGCAGGACGAGCGCTTCGCCGCCCTCACCACGAAGGAGAGCTGGTCGGCCACGCAGCCGTTCCGGAAGATGCTCGTCAAGCACAAGCGCGAGATCATCCGCATGGACAGGCCGACGATCCGCCCTGCGAGCGGCCGCGCACCGGCCGTGGATCCCGTCACGCTGCGCCGCTGGCTGCGGCAGGGTGTCGACGACGCCGGTCGCGAGGTCGTGCTCCTCGACACGCGCAACGCGTTCGAAGTCGATCACGGCACGTTCGACGGCGCGCTGGACTGGCGGCTCGAGAAGTTCACCGAGTTCCCGGATGCGGCGACGGCGCACCGCGACCAGCTGGTGGACAAGACCGTCGTCAGTTTCTGCACCGGAGGCATCCGGTGCGAGAAGGCGGCCCTGCACCTGCGCGAGGAAGGCATCTCGGCGCTGCAGCTCGAGGGCGGCATCCTCGGGTACTTCGAACACGTCGGCGACGACGGGTGGACCGGGGACTGCTTCGTGTTCGACGAGCGCCGCACCGTCGATCCGACGCTCGCGCCCTCGACCTGACCGGACGTCCGCGAGGGGGTGTCGCCGGGCACCGCTAGCCTCGTGCCATGCACCGGCTCACGAGGGACGACGCTCGCCGCATCGCCGTGCGGGCGCAGCTGCTCGATGCCGACCGTCCGGCGGACGTCGTCGAGCTCGCGGAGCAGCTGGGCGCCATCAAGATCGATCCCACCGCGGTGATCGCCCCGAGCGAGCATTCGATCTGCTGGTCGCGGATCGGGTGGTCGTACGAGCCCGGGCAGCTGTCGAAGGCGGTGGAGGACGACCGCCTGCTCTTCGAGTACGACGGTCACTTCCGGCCGTCGTCGCTGCTGCCCGCGCTCTGGCCGCTCATGCGCACGCGCCGGGTGCGCGAGGCGACCCGGCAATACCTCGATGCGAATGCCGCGTTCCGCGCGGACATCCTCGCCCGGCTGGGTCGGGAGGGTGCGCTCCTCGCCGCGGACATCCCCGACACGAGCGCCGTGCAGGCGAAGAACGAAAGCGGCTGGTACGGCTCCAATCAGGTGCCCCGGATGCTCGAGCTCATGTCGTACCTCGGCGAGGTCGCCGTGAGCGGGCGGGTGGGGCGACAGCGGGTGTGGGACCTCGCCGAACGGGTCTACGACGGAGTGGATGCCTCGATGGACCCGGCGGAGGCCGAGGCCGTCCTCGCGGGGCGACGGCTGCAGGCGTACGGCATCGCCCGGCAGAAGTCGCCGTGGGCGGGCGTCGGCGCGGCGGGCGAGGAGGCGACCGTCGAGGGGAGCGCGTGGAGGTGGCGTGTCGACCCCGAGGCGGTCGAAGCCCTCGCCGACGACCCGGGCGGGCGGGCGGCGATCCTCAACCCGTACGACCGGATGCTGTTCGACCGGCCGCGTCTGACGGAGCTGTTCGACTTCACGTTCGTGCTCGAGCAGTTCAAGCCGAAGCACCAGCGCGTCTACGGATACTTCGCGCACCCGATCCTCGTCGGAGACCGGTTCATCGGGCTCCTCGACGCCGCCCTCGACAAGAAGAAGGAGACGCTCGTCGTCGGCGCGGTCCACGAACTCGTCCCGTTCGACGACGACGAGCGCGAGATGGTCCTGGCCGAGATCCGCGACCTCGGTGAGTGGCTCGGCGTGCCCGTCCGCGGCCTGGACTGACCTCAGCGCGCCATGCGCAGGGTCACCAGCTGGAACGGCGACAGCTCGAGCCGCACCGCCTCGTCCGCCGATTCCCGCAGCGCGCTGGGATCGATCGTCCGCTCCAGCAGGTCCGTCTGGGTCACACCCGTCGTGACGAACCCCGGCACGATCGTCGCCCGCCGCGCGGAGCCGAGCGCCTCGTAGAGTCGGACGATCACATCGCCCGAGCCGTCGTCGGCCAGCTTGACCGCCTCGACGACGACCCCGGGGTCGTCAACCGTCACGAGCGCGTCGACCTCGCGGGCACCGCGGATCTGCTCCGCTGGGAGGTTGAGGCGGAACCCCTCGGCGACCGCGGCGGAGACGGTCGCGCCGGGCAGGAGCGAGACACGGAAGTCGTGCGAGCCCTGGTCGGCCTCGGGATCGGGGAACAGCGGAGCGCGCACCAGCGTCACGCGCGCGACCGTGCGGGCCCCGCCGTCAGCGCCGGGCGCACGCTGCACGTCATGGCCGTACGTCGAGTCGTTCGCGACCGCCACGCCGTAGTCTCCCTCGACCACCCGCAGCCACCGGTGCGCGACGGTCTCGAACTTCGCGGCATCCCACGTCGTGTTCGCGTGGATGCCCCGCGAGAGGTGACCGAACTGGATCTCGGACTCGGCGCGCTCGCCGCGCACGCGCAGCGGGAAGGCGAGCTTCAGCATCTTCTGCCGTTCGTGCCAATCGAGCTCGACCGCGACCTCGAGAGCGCCGGACCCGGGATCGACCCGGTAGCGCTGTTCCACCCGCGATCGGCCGAACTCGCGCACCACCACGAGGTCGCCGCCGTCGACGTCCACGCGCGCGGCTTCCACCAGCTCCGTGTGGATCGCGCCGTCCTCGGCGTCGATGTTCCAGGCATCCCACTCGCGCGGGGTGTCGCGGAACAGCTGCAGGAGCCCGGCGGGGTGCGACGGATCGATCAGGTCGCGTCCGGTGGTCAGGTCGACCCCGCCCACGACGAGTCCGCGTGCGTCGATCGCCCAGTGGAAGCGGTCGTGTCGGAACACCCACCCGTCGCCGTCGCGCTCGGGAGCGACGATCTCCGGGGCGGCCGTGGCGGCGATACCCAGGGCGGGCGCGCCGGCGATGCCGACGGGCGCGGCGTTGGCGGTCAACGGGACCTCGCCGGTCCCCGCCAGCGAGCGGACGGCGTCGTCGATGATGTGCCGGAGCTCACGCTCGACGCGGGCGTACGCGGCCTCGGCCTCGTGATGCACCCAGGCGATCGAGGTGCCCGGGAGGATGTCGTGGAACTGGTTGAGCAGCACCGTGCGCCACAGCTCGCGGAGGCGCTCGGCGGGGTACTCCGCGCCGGTCCGGACGGTGTCGGTCGCCGCCCACAGCTCGGCCGCCCGGAGCAGATGCTCGCTCCGCCGGTTGCCCCGTTTGGTCCTCGCCTGCGCGCTGTAGGTGCCGCGGTGGTACTCGAGGTAGAGCTCCCCGGACCACACCGGCGCATCGGGGTATTCGGCCTCGGCGTCGGCGAAGAACTGCGACGGTGAGCCCAGACGCACCTTCGGCGACCCCTCGAGGTCCGCCGTCCGGCGCGCTGCGGCGATCATCTCGCGCGTGGGTCCGCCGCCCCCGTCGCCCCACCCGAAGGGGACGAGGGAGGATGCGGCATCCGCCTTCTCTGCGAACTGGCGCTCCGCACGGGCGAGCTCGGCCGCCGACAGCTCGGCGTTGTAGGTGTCGACCGGGGGGAAGTGGGTGAAGACGCGGGTGCCGTCGATCCCCTCCCAGAGGAAGGTGTGATGCGGCATCCGATTGGTCTCGTTCCACGAGATCTTCTGCGTCAGGAACCACCGTGATCCCGCGGCGGTGATGATCTGCGGCAGCGCCGCGGAGTAGCCGAACGAGTCCGGCAGCCACACCTCCAGCGGCTCGATCCCGAACTCCTCGAGGAAGAACCGCTTGCCCTCGATGAACTGGCGGGCGAGGGCCTCGGACCCCGGCATGTTCGTATCGGATTCCACCCACATGCCGCCCACGGGGGCGAATCGGCCCTCGGCGATGGCCCGCCGCATCCGCTCGTACAGCTCGGGGTAGTGCTCCTTCACCCACGCGTACTGCTGGGCCGACGACGCGGCGAACACGAAATCGGGCTCGGTGCGCATGAGATCGAGCACGTTGGAGAAGGTGCGCGCGACCTTCCGCACCGTCTCGCGTACCGGCCACAGCCACGCCGAGTCGATGTGGGCGTGCCCCACCGCCGTCACCTGATGGGAGGACGCGGATGCCGGCGCGGACAGGACCGCTCGGAGCGCGTCGCGCCCGGCGCTCGCCGTACCGGCGACGTCGTCCGGGTCGACCGCGTCGAGCGCACGGCCGAGCGCGGCCAGGACGCGCGCGTGGCGCGTGCGGTCGGGGTCGAGTTCGTCGACGAGCCCTCGCAGGGTCCAGACGTCCTGCCGCAGCTCCCACACCGTCTCGTCGAGGAGCGCGAGGTCGAGGCGGGCCAGTCGGTAGATGGGCTCGTCGCCCGCGGTGTCGCGGTCGCCGAGCGGCGTCGGGGCGAAGGTGAAGGTCCCGGCGACACTCGGGTTGCCCGCCGCCTCGATCCAGAGGTCGATCTCGTCCGACTCGACGGGGACGGCGGCGTTGCGGGGCTCGACGGCCTTGACGATGGAACCGTCGGGGCGGAAGACGAGCGCCTCGGCCTGGAAGCCGGGCGCCGAGCCGTCGAACCCGAGGTCCACGACGATCTCGGGGCGGGTGCCCGGCTGCGAGCGCCAGTGCGCCGGCACGGCGCCCGTCACGTGGAACCACACCGTCCCCCACGGACGTCCCCAGGACGCGCCGATCTCGACCGGGGTGTATGCCTGGCGGACCGCCTCGTCGAACGGCACCGGTTCGCCCGGCACCTCCCAGGCCTCGATGCGCAGCGCTGCCCGCTCGCGATGCGTCGCCGGCGCGAGCCGGTCGGCGGTCAGCCGATCGATGCGCTGGAGGGCGAGACGGTCGTTGCGATGCATGGGGGCTTCTCTCCTGGCGGGGGTCGGGGGAGTGCGGGCGTCAGCCCTTCACCGCGCCGGACAGGGCGAACGAGCCGCCCAGGCTGCGGGTGACGAGCAGGTAGAGCCCGAGGACGGGCAACGAGTAGAGCAGGGAGTATGCGGCGAGGCGCCCGTACGCCACGGTGCCGTACTGGCCGAAGAACGAGTAGATCGACACGGCCGCGGGCTGCCAGTCGGGCGTGAGCAGGAGCACGAACGGAACGAAGAAGTTGCCCCACGCCTGCAGGAAAACGAAGACGAAGACGACGCTGAGCGCGGGGCGCATGAGCGGGACGACCACGGTCCACAGCGCCCGCATCGCGCTCGCCCCGTCGACCCAGGCCGCCTGCTCGAGTTCGACGGGCACGGAGTCCATGAAGTTCTTCGTCATCCACAGCGCCATCGGCAGCGAACTCGCCGCGAGGAACAGCGCCACCGCCCACGGCTGGTTGATCAGCCGCAGCTGCACGAAGAGGCTGTACACCGGCACCATGATCGCGGTGATGGGGAGGCAGCTCGCGAACAGCACGGAGTAGAGGAACGGGCCGTTGAAGCGGGAACGGTAGCGCGAGAGCGGGTAGGCGGCGAGGATCGCGACGAGGACCGTGACCACAGCGGTGCCGGTGGACAGCAGGATGCTGTTGAGCAGCGGCAGCAGGGTCAGTTCGGGCGTCAGGACGTCGGTGAAGTTGTCGAGCGTGAACGTTTCGGGCCAGGCGACCTGATAGCTCGCGACCGAGTCGACGGATGCGAGCACCACCCACAGCAGCGGCGCCGCGAACAGCGCCCCGATGACGATGAGGACGAGGTTCGCCCAGAACCGCGTCGCCGACCGCGTGGGCGCTGCGATGCTCCGCGTCGCCGTCGCCGCGCTCACCTGGCCGCCCCCGCCCGTCGCAGCGACACGACGTACCCGACCGAGAAGACCGCGCCGAGGGCCAGCATGACGATGGCGATGGCGTTGCCGTAGCCGATGTCGCCGAAGGAGAACGCCTCCGCGTACGCGAGGACCGGAAGCGTGCTGGAGAGCTCCCCGGGTCCACCCTTGGTCATCACCCAGATGAGTGTGAAGACCGACAGCGTCTGCAGCGTGGTCAGCATGAGGTTCGTGAACACCGTGGAGCGGATCATCGGCAGTGTGATCGAGCGGAAGCGCTGCCATCCGCCGGCGCCGTCGATCATCGCCGACTCGGTCACCTCGGGCGGCACATCATCGAGCGCGGCGCGGTAGATCATCATCGAGAACGCCGTCCCCCGCCAGGTGTTCGCCAGGATGATCGCGAGCAGCGGGAAGGTGTACAGCCAGTTGGGGCCGTCGACGCCGACGGCGGCGAGGATCGCGTTCAAGGTGCCGTCGGCCGAGAGGAAGGCGTAGCTGACGAAGGCCGCGACGATCTCGGGGAGCACCCACGCGGTCACGACGACGACGCCCACGGCGCCGGCGACCACTCGGCTGCCGGAGCGGAAGAGCACCGCGAGCAGCATCCCGAGGACGTTCTGTCCGATGATCGCCGAACCCACCACGAAGACGACCGTCAGCATCACCGAGAGCGGGAGGACGGGGTCGGCGAACAGCCGCTCGTAGTTCTGGAGTCCGACGAACTCGGGCCGGGCCGCCCGGACGCCGCTCAGTGCCCGATCGGTCAGGGAGCCCGCGACGGCCCAGACGATCGGACCGGCGAGGAACAGCAGCAGCAGACCCATCGCAGGCAGGAGCGGCAGCGATCGTGCCGGCGTCGCCTGCGAGCCGACGCGCGAACGACGACGTCGTCCGCGCGGGCGTGGTGGGGCGAGCTCGGTCGCCGGTCCGATCGTCGAGGTCATCCGTCAGCCGGTGACGACCCCGTCGTCGCCGACGAGCCGCCGGACGGCCTCGTCGTACGCCGCGGCGGCCTCTTCGGGACTCTGCTGTCCGGTGATGACCGCCTCGGTGGCCTGCTGCGCGGCGACGGAGATCTGCGGGTAGTCGCTGTTCGCCGGACGGAAGTGGGTCACGGCTACGGCATCCGTCACAGCCCCGACGAAGGGGTTCGCCTCGAGGTATGAGGGGTCCTCGGCGACGTCCGTCCGGACGGCGATCTGCGCGTTGTTGATCGCGTACCAGAGCGCGTTCTCCTTGTTGAGCACCGTGGTCATGAACTCGAAGGCGAGGTCGGGGACGTCGGTCTCCGCGGAGGCGGCCAGCGTCCAGCCACCCGACATGCTCACGCCGCCGGGCGCTTCGCCGTTCTGCGTCGGGAACAGCGCGACGCCCATGACGTCGCCGTATTCGGCCCACGGGTACGAACCGCCCTCGACCCAGAAGGACGGGGTGTACGAGCCCTCGACGGTCGCGCCGAGGGTGTTCTCGGGGAACCATTCGCCGAACACCGCCTGCCACACGTTGGGGTCGAGCGCCTGATCCGGGGTGACCGCGTAGCCCTCGTCGTACAGGGTCTCGAGGAAGGCGAGCGAATCGACGAAGCCCTGCGAGCCGACGACCCACTTGCCCGTCTCGTCGTCGTAGAGTCCCGTGCCGTCGCCGGTGCCGTAGAGCAGCTCGTAGAAGCCCTGCATGACGGTGCCCTCGCCGGTGCCCGTGCCAGCGTACATGTTGAAGGGGACCACGTCGGGCTGCGACTGCTTGATCTGCGCGGCCGCCTCGAGGATCTCGTCCCACGACTCGGGTTGCCACGGGGTGGCGATGCCCGCCGTCTCGAGGACCGTCTTGTTGTACCAGATGACCCGGGTGTCGGTGCCCAGTGGCAGGGCGTAGATGCTGCCGTCCTCGCCCTGACCGGCGCTGCGGGCGCTCTCGCCGAACATGTCCCAGTCGTCCCATTCGGACAGACGGTCGTCGAGGTTCAGGAGGTACCCCGCCTCGATGTCGCTGCGGACGTTGAAGGTGTCCTCGTAGAAGACGTCGGGTGCGGTGTCGGGGGACGCGAGCGAGAGCTGCAGCCGTGTCTTGTAGTCGTCGTCCGTCGCCGTGATCGGTTGGAGGTCGATGGTGATGCCCTCGTTCTCCGCTTCGAACTCCTCCTTCGCCGTCTGCAGGAGGGTGTCGAGCACGGTGAAGGCGTCGGTCTTGGAATAGACGACCGTCACGGTGTCCTCGTTTCCACCGCCGGGATCGGCGGTGCAGCCGCCGAGGAGGAGCGCGGCCACCGAGGCGGCGGAGACGGATGCGACTACGATGCGGATCTTCATGGGGCCCCCTTGCTCCAGGCGTCGACGCCCGCACTCGTCGTCCGGGCACGGTAAGTCAAACGTTTGGACATAGCGACGTCAAGGCGGTGAGCGGGTCGTGACGGGATGCGTCAGGCGTGCCGCACGAGGAGGGAGGTCGTGCGCGGTGTCAACGCCTCGTCCAGGATCAGGCAGGCCGCCCCGATGGCACCGACATCCGAGCCGAGCGCGGTGCCCGACACCGTCACCGGGTGCATGTCGCGGGCGACCCGCAGCTGCTCGAGCGCGTCCGGGATCGTCGCCGAATACCACGGCGCGACACGATCCCACAGGGGACCGCCGAGGACGACGCGGTCGACGTCGAGCAGATTGCTGACCACGGCGAGCGCGCGGGCGACGCGCGCGCCGGCGCGGCGCAGCAGGTCCTGTGCGCCGACGTCCCCGCCGTCGGCGAGCGCCACCAGCGCCGTCAACGCGGCGTCGATGCTGAGAGGATCGCTTCCCGCGCGCCCGGCCGGAAGCACGCCGAGCCGCTCCGCTTCCTCGACGACCGGCGCGGGCGCGCAGCTGACGGCCACGCACCCCCGCATCCCGCAGCCGCAGGGCAGGCCGTCGGGGTCGGTCACGATGTGGCCGATCTCGCCTGCGTTGCCGGAACCGCCTCGGACGACCTCATCGCCGATGACGAGCCCCACGCCGAGACCGGTGCCGAGGTACAGGAAGGCGAAGTTCTGCACGTCACCGGGCGGCGCGACCCACTTCTCCGCGACGGCCGCGGCGGTGACGTCTTTGTCGAGCATGACCGCCAGGCCGGTCTCCTTCGCGATCGCGTCGCGGAGGGGGACCCGATGCCATCCGGCGAGGTTCGGCGGATCGACGATCACCCCGCGCGCGGCGTCGATGGGCCCCGGGGCCGCGATGCCGACACCGACGATGCGATCGCGGTCGATGCCGGAGTCGACGATGACCTTCTCGATGTCGCGGGTGACGACCCCCACCGTCCGGGAGGGGTCGTGCGGATCGGGCGTGGCGCGGGTGTTCCGCGCGACGACGTCGCCGTCGATGCCGAGCACGACGACGGACAGGACGCCGGGGTCGAGGTGGACGCCGACGGCGTAGCGACTCGTGCCGACGAGCCGGAGCGTCGTCCGGGGCTTGCCCCGTCCGGAGCTGGTCCGCCCCGCCTCCTCGACGATGCCGGCTTCGAGCAGGCGCTGCACGATGTTGGACACCGTCTGCGCCGAGAGTCCGGTCGCGTCCGCGAGCTCCACCCGACTGTGCCCGTGCGAGCGGCGGATCTGGTCGAGGACGACGGCTTCGTTGTAGCCGCCGACGCTCGGCTGATTGGCGCCGCGTCTGGCCATGGTGAACTCGCTTCGCTCCGGGAAAGGCTGGCTTGAGCGTAGCGCGCCCGCGTCGGCGGCACCGGAGGTCGGGTCGATCATCTGCCGCGCCCGAGCGGCAGGTGGGGACGGATGCCGTCCCTTCCGACATCCGCCCCGCCGTGTCCCGCTGGTCGGACAGGAGTGCCGACGCGCGGACCGGGCCCGACCGGTTCCGTACTCATCCCCCCCAGGACGCGGCACGTCCTTCGAATGTAGTGACCGCGAGGCCGGGTCCTCTGCGCCGGACGGGGTTCCCGGACGAGCCCGGACATCCCGCGACCGCGCGGCGTCCCCGTACGCTCGAGGGATGCAGCGCACACCAGAGCTCACGTCCCGCAGCCTGGCCGACGGAGCAGTCCTCCGCGCCGCCGCTCCCGGAGACGAGGCGGGTCTGCTGGATTCCATCCAGGCCCTGGCCGTCTACGAACGTGAGCCCGACGCCGTCGCGAACTCCGAGGCCCTGCTGACGGAGGCGCTCTTCGGGGACGACCCGAAGGTCTTCGCCCACGTCGTCGAACGGGAGGGCCGCATCCGGGGGATCGCGATCTGGTTCGTGACCTACTCGACGTGGACAGGGCGTCACGGGATCTGGCTCGAGGACCTGTTCGTCGACGGATCCGAGCGAGGCCGGGGATACGGGAAGGCGCTCCTGTCGTCCCTCGCCGAGGTCGCGGTCGCACGGGGGTACTCGCGTCTGGAGTGGACGGTGCTCGACTGGAACGCCCCGTCGATCGCGTTCTACCGCTCCGTGGGTGCGGAGCCGATGGACGAGTGGACGACCCAGCGCATGTCGGGCGAGGCGCTCGAGATCCTCGCTCGCCGCTGACCCGGCGCGCCGGCCGGGTCTTAGCATGGTCGTCCGGAGGTCCCATGGTCCAGGTGCGGGTGGCGGGTGTCGCGGTCGACGCGGCGGGCGACCACGTGATCCTGCTGAAGCCGCTCGATGCCCTCCCCGGAGCGGGGCGGGTGCTGCCGATCTGGATCGGCGCCCAGGAGGCGACCTCCATCCTCATCGCGATCGAGGGTGCGCAGGCTCCTCGGCCGCTGGCGCATGATCTGATGCGAGCCATCGTGACGGCGACGGATGCGGCGGTGGAGCGGGTCGAGGTCACCCGCATCGAGAGCGGGACGTTCTTCGCCGAGGTGACGCTGTCGCTGGCGGCGGGAACGGTCGCGCTCGACGCGCGTCCGTCGGATGCCGTCGCGCTGGCCGCGCGCAGTGGTGCCCCGATCTTCGTCGCCGACGACGTCATCGACGAGGCCGGCATCGCCGACATCACCGGCGAGGACGAGGATCCGGAGGAGAACGTCGAGGAGTTCCGCCGATTCCTCGACGACGTCGATCCCGACGACTTCCGTGGCTGACGGTCGGTAACAGGTCATCCGCGCGGATCGCAAGCCCCTGTGGCCTGCGGATCATCCTTCTGAGAATGGATGCCATACCGGCACGGAAGGGGAGGCCCCATGGCCAGCATCATCGAGACCGTCGACGTCGAGGTACCCGTGACGACGGCGTACAACCAGTGGACGCAGTTCGAGTCCTTCCCGCACTTCCTCAGCTACGTGCAGTCGATCGACCAGCTCGACGACACGACGACGCGGTGGAAGGTCAAGATCGGCGGCGCCGAGCGCGAGTTCACCGCCCACATCACCGAGCAGCATCCCGACGAGCGGGTCGCGTGGAGGAGCGTCGACGAGGATCACGCCGGCGTCGTCACGTTCCACCGTCTGAGCGACACCGAGACCCGGGTCACCGTCCAGCTCGACTGGAAGCCGGAGGGCTTCGTCGAGACCGTCGGCGCCGCCTTCGGTGTGGACGACCACGCGGTCAAGAAGGATCTGCAGCGGTTCAAGGAGTTCATCGAGTCCCGCGGAGCTGAAACCGGTGCCTGGAGAGGCGACGTGGGCTAGCGGTCGGCCCGTCCGACCGTAGGCGACCCGGTGGTTCCGGCCACCGGGTCGCTGCTGTTCGTCCGGTCCGCGACGAGCGCGATGACATGCCGTGACGCGGACCCCGCGACTCCGCCCCGGTGCATCCGATGTCATGGAAGGGTGGATCCATGAGCACACTCTCCACGGCAGACCGCGCACGGCGGCTCCGCGAACTGCACGACGCCCCCGAGATCCTCCGGGTCGTGAACGTCTGGGACGTCGTCTCGGCCAAGGCCGTCCTCGCGTTGCCCGACACCCGCGCCCTTGCGACAGCCGGGCATTCGATCGCGGCGACCTTCGGGTACGACGACGGCACCATCCCGCTCGAGACGACCCTCGACCTGGTGTCGCGCATCGTCGCCGTCGCGGGGGATGTCCCCGTCACCGCAGACCTGGACGACGGGTACGCCGATACGGCCGACACCGTCCGCCGCGCCGTCGGGGTCGGCATCGTGGGCGCGAACATCGAGGACCGCCTGCGTCCCTTCGACGAGTCGGTCGCGCGGGTGGCCGCCGCTGTCGCCGCCGCGGACGCGGAGGGGGTGCCGTTCGCGCTCAACGCCCGGACCGACGCGCTGGTCCGCGGCGGCGACCGGCCGTTGGAGGAGTCGATCGCCGATGCCATCGCACGCGGCCGTGCCTACCTCGACGCGGGCGCCGACGTCGTGTTCGTCCCCGGCGTCCTGGACGAGGCCACCACCGCGCAGTTGGTGGAGGGCATCGGGCGCATCAGCGTCATCGGGCTGCCCGGCGCCCTCTCGGCCGCCGAGTACGAGTCCCTCGGGGTGAAACGCATCTCCTACGGACCGCTGACGCAGCGGGTCGCCCTCACGGCGCTGCAGGACGTGGCCGCGGACCTGTATGCGGCCGGGCGGATCCCGTCGAGCACCCGTCCCCTGAACTGAGTCCACCGACCGCGGAGCGAGAGGGCCGGCCGGGGCGCCCGTCGGGCGCGTTCGGCCGGCCCCGACCGTCTCCGATAGGGTCGTCCAGGCGTCTGCGCGGGGGTGTGACGGACGCGGAGCAGCAACGCGCCGTGCGTGCGCGCGGCGGAGGAATGAGGCGTGATGAGCGGGGAGTCCGCGACGGCGGGGGACGGTGCTGCCTCGACGTCGTCGACGGCACGACTCGACGACGTGACGCGCGATCTGCAACGACTCCGACTGGATGCCGGCGGTATCTCGTACGCCGAGATCGCCCTGCGCATCGGGCGTCTCCGAGAGGCGCGCGGGCTGTCCCCGGAGCGTGCCCGCGTCGCACGCTCCTCCGTCTTCGACGCGTTCCGGGAGGGTCGGGCGCGGCTGAACGCGGATCTCGTCGCCGACATCGCGGCAGCGCTGGGGGCGGATGCCGCGGATGCGGACGCATGGCGACGTCGCGTCGCAGCCGCGCAGGCAGGCGTCCCGGCGCCCGAGCCGTCGACTCCGACGCCGGGGGATCAGCGCCTCGCTCCGACACCTCCACCCACCGCTTCGATCGCTCTCGACCCGGACCCGGGAGCAGACCCGTGGCTCCGACGCGCGCTGGTCGGCACGCTCCTCGCGGGCAGCGTCTTCATGAACCTCTCGGGTGGTGCGCTCGCCCAGCGCTTCGACCTCCCCGTCTTCCTGGACATGATCGGGACCGCCGTGGTCGCGATCGTCCTCGGTCCGTGGCTCGGTGCGGGAGTCGGCGTCGTCACGAACCTGCTGGGGACACTCACGGCGACGCCCGAGACGATCCTGTTCGCCTTGGTGAACGTCGCCGGCGCCCTGGTCTGGGGGTACGGGGTTCGGCGCATCGGCGGGCGGCATCCCCTGGTCCGCTTCGCTGCCCTCAGCGTGTGCGCGGGGGCGGCCTGCGCCCTCGTGGCCGTGCCGATCACCCTGCTGATCTACGGCGAGCTGTCGGGGCACGGCACCGATCCGTGGATCGTCACACTCGTGGCCGAGGGTGCGCCGTCCTGGGTCGCGGTGTCGTCGACGAACCTCGCGGCGTCGATGGCCGACAAGCTCATCGCGGGGGCGGCCGCGCTCCTGGTCGCGGTGTGGCTCGCGCCGGTCAGGTTGCGCGCGGACGGCGCCGACCCGACCGCGCCCTTCCGCCGGTCGACCTGAGGGCGCCGTCGAGGGTCCCCCTCGAGGGCCAGCGCTGATCGGCCGGAGATGGCCCCCGTGGTAGGGTCTTCCTTTGGAAGCGTGTCCGAGCGGCCGAAGGAGCATGGCTGGAATCCATGTAGGCGGGGTAACTCGTCTCGCAGGTTCAAATCCTGTCGCTTCCGCGCTCGAGAAGCCCCGCACTCATGCAGTGCGGGGCTTCTTCGTGCGCGCAGCCTGCACGTCTGCGGCCGTCATCTCGGCGAAGGTCGAGCCGGGACGGACGACGAGGGAGCGGGGGAAGACGCGTCCCCACACCCGTCGCCGACGGGTCGAGACGGCGAACATCGCGGCACGCGTGGCTGCGGCATCCGCGACGAGCCCGTCGCCGCCGTCGGCGAGCTGCGCAGCCGGCGCGGCATAGCTCGCTCGCTCCATCGCACCCACCAGGCGGTCGACGGCCTCGCGCGGAGCGCCGTGGCGGTCGATGAGGCGGTCGCCGAACATCCTCGGGGACTCGGTCGCCGGGACCGGGATGCCGAGATCGATGGCGGCATCCTGGGTCAACCGCCACCCCGCCGCCGCGCTGCCCTCACGTGCGCGGCGGCGCAGGGAGCGGACGCGCAGGGCGTGCACGAGCGCTGGTGCGCCGAAGACGACGAGCAATGCGCCGAGCGCGGCGACGCCGGGGAGGGGGTTCACTCCGGACACGCCCCCGGCGCTGGTGCCGCCGGCCGTCACGTCCTCTTCGGGCCTCGGGGCCGCCGACGCGCTCGCGCTGGGCTCCGCGCTCGCGCTGGGCGTCGGGCCCGCCTCGGGCTCGTTCGACCCGCCGTCCTCGGAGAGGAAGCGCTGCGGTGTGCCGAGGCTCTTCGTCGGTTCGAAGGCGATCCAGCCGATCTCGGGGAAGAAGACCTCGGGCCACGCGTGGAGCTGCGCGGTGGTCGCCTGGTAGACGCGCGCGTCGCCGACGAGCTCGCCGGTCGGCAGGCCGGGGAGGAACCCCACCACCACGCGGGAGGGCATGTCGAGCGTGCGCGCCATCAGCGCGAAGGCTGACGCGAAGTGCACGCAGTACCCCGAACGCACCTGGAGGAATCGCGACACCGCATCGACGCCGGATCCGTCGAAGCCGTCCTCGACCGGCGCGTCGAGCGAGTAGTCGAAGTCCGGGCCGCGGAACCAGCTCTGCAGCGCGAGCAGCCGGTCGTAGTCGTTCGTCGCCTCGGCCGTGACCTCGGCGGCGATCGCGCCGATGTCGTCGGGCATCGAGACCGGGAGGCTGCGGGCGGCCTCGGGCCCGCCGCCCGCATCGGCCGCCCGCGCCTGCTCGAGGGTGGGCCGCGGCATCCGCGTCGTCACCTCGTACTCCTGGCCGCGCGCGGCGGTCTCGGAGGACGACACGGTGCGCCCCTCCGGAGCGACGCGCCACCTCCCCGTGACCCCCTCGATGCCGGTCGCGGGGTAGGGGACGGGCAGCTGTGCCGACGCGAGGTCGAGGATCCGGATGCGTGTGGTCGATTCCTGGACGTCGATGTCGCCGCCCGAGTCGTCACCGGGGGTCCACTCCTCGAGCGGGACCGTCCGGGCTCGATCGGGCCGCCAGGATTCGCCGTCGAGGGCGGTCAGTGTGGCGACGCGCAGGTAGGAGGGGCCGCCCACCCCGCCCCACTGGCGGAGGACAGGGACCTCGGCGGGCCGCCGCAGATCGTCTCCGAGGTTGAGCGTGGCGTCGATCGCCGTGCCGCCGCCGAAGCCACCGCCCGCCGCAGTGGGAGCGGGGAGCGCCGGCGCGGCGATGACGGTCACGACGATGGCGGATGCCGCGATCACCGCCGAGACCACGCCGACGCCGCCCATCGGGGCGGTGGCCGATCGTGCGCGCGCCCGGTGGCGGGTCTCGGTGCGCAGCAGCCACAGGAGCGCGACCGCGAGCAGCGCGAACGCGAAGAGATCGACGCCCCGGGGGACGGCAAGGGTCGGGATGAGCCAGACGGCGATCAGGGCGACGCCGGCGAGCAGGGGCATCCGTGCCGTGAGGACGACGTGGTCGAGCGCCACGACGAGCAGGCCCACGGCGCCGACGATGAGGAAGGTGAGCGACGCGGACGCGTCGAGCGGGGCGACGCCGACGGCGATGTCCTCGACCGCGATGTCGATGAGCCGCGGGATGCGCTCGAACGCCTCGGGGGAGGGGACCACGAGCAGCCACGCCACGTCGGAGAAGAAGACGGCCGTCATCACGGCGATCCAGAGGAGGGCCTGGACGAGGGTGACGAGGGCCGCGACCACGCGCAGTCGGCGCAGCAGATACCCGGCGCCGAGAAGCGCTCCGGTCAGCAGCAGGCACAGACCCACCCACGCGCCGGGGGCGATGACCGAGAACAGCGGCACCAGCGCCGCGGCGAGGGCCAGGAGCAGCGCGATCGTGGACACGCCGTCGTGACGCGGTCGTTCGACGCGGCGGTTCTCAGGAGGCACGACGGCTCCTTTCGGCGGCGGCGAAGTCGGCCCGCGCGACGTCGACCCAGAGCCGGTCGATCTCGTCCTCGGCCTCGAGCGGCCGCACGCGCCAGCCGCCCTCGGCCGCGATCCGGAGCGCGTCGCCCTCGCCGCCGAGCGCGAAGAGCACCGGGAGCGAGCTGTGGCCGACGACGGGCGCGAGCGCGGCGGCATCCGCGTCGTCGATCTCGCCGGTCACGACCGCGACGGGACCGAGCGTCGACCCGGCGAACAGCGGCGCCACCTGCGAGAGCGACCCGTCGCGGCGGGCCGTGAGCGTCGCGAAGCCGATCACCATCGCCTCCAGGGCCGCGCTGTCGCCGCCGTCGATGGTCTCCACCAGCTCCGTCCCGTCGACGTCCACGACCGAGACCGCGTACCCCTCGCGGACGAACCGCGACGTCGCCGACGCGACGGCCGAGACGGCCGCCTCGAAGCCGGCGTCCTCACCGGGGGCGCGGAGCGCATCCGCGCTCCACCGAGCGAGACTGCGGTCGAAGACGACCACGGCCTCGGGGTTCGACTCGCGCTCCTCCTGACGCACCATCAGTTCGCCCCGGTGCGCGCTCGCGCGCCAGTGGATGCGGCGCATCGAATCCCCCGGCAGGTACGCGCGGGGGATGAGGTTGTCAGCGCCTTCGCCGAGCTTGTTCGTCGTCGTCTGCATGGTGCCGCCGGCCGCCCCGGGGAGGTCCTCCAGCGCCTCGAGCTCGACGATCGACGGGGTCACCGTGAGGGGCACGGTCGATCCGAGCTGCTGCGTGCGGCGGGCGAGTCCGAACGGATCGGTCGTCTGGACCACGAGGGGACCGATGGGTCGGACGCCGCGGCGTCGAGCGGTCACACGGTAGGCGACGTCGACGGCGTGGCTGCCGGCGATGAGTCCCGAGCGCAGCCCCGGGTAGACGCCGGCCGGCTCCCCCTCGATCCCGCGCGGGAGGCGGTCCTCCCAAAGACCGACCACGGTGGGGAGGAGGGTGCGCGACTCGATCCGCGCGCGGACGTCGACGTCACCGCCGACGCCGACCACCGACGGTGCGAATGAGCGACGGACCCCGTCGTCGCGGTGGCCCACCCAGAGCGAGGCGAGCGAGATCCCGACGGCTGCCAGCAGCAGCACGCCGAAGAAGACCAGCGCGGGGACGCCGAGGGCCTGGGCGAGGATCAGACAGAGCACGGCGATGAGCACCGCACCGGTCCCGCGCGGGGTCAGCGGCCACCTGCTCATGTCGAGGTCACCGCGTGGCGACCGGGACGCGCACCGAGGCGACGATCGACTCGAGGGTCGCCGCGATGAGGTCGGCGCCCGTGCGCCCGCGGCTGACGGTCGTGCCGCGGGCAGCGATCAGCCGGTGCGCGAACACCGGCTCGAGCAGCGTCACGAGGTCGTCGGGGAGGACGTACTCGCGTCCGTCGAGCGCCGCCCACACCTTCGCGGCACGCACGAGCTGGAGCGTCGCGCGAGGGCTCGCGCCGAGACGGATGTCCGGATGCTGGCGCGTCGCCCGGGCCAGCGACACGGCGTACTCCTCGACGGCGGGGGAGACGTGGACGCTCCGCGCCCACGCGATCAGGGCGGCGACGCGGTCGGATCCGATGACGGCGCGGACGGCGTCCAGCGGATTCGCGCTGTCGCGCTGTCGCAGCATGAGCGCCTCGTTCGCAGCATCCGGGTACCCCATCGAGATGCGCATCATGAACCGGTCCCGCTGCGCCTCGGGGAGGGCGTAGGTCCCCTCCATCTCGAGCGGGTTCTGGGTCGCAACGACGAGGAACGGATCGGGCAGCCGGCGGCTCGTCCCGTCGACGGTGACCTGACGCTCCTCCATCGCCTCGAGCAGGGCGGACTGGGTCTTGGGCGACGAGCGGTTGATCTCATCGGCGATGACGATGTGGGCGAAGATCGCTCCGGGCTTGAACTCGAAACGGCGCTCCGCGGGGTCGTACACGCTCACCCCGGTCACGTCGCCGGGGAGGAGATCCGGAGTGAACTGGATGCGGCGCACCGTCGCCTCGATCGACGAGCCGAGCGCGCGTGCGAGCATCGTCTTCCCGACGCCGGGCACGTCCTCGATGAGGAGGTGGCCCTCGGCGAGGAGGCAGACGAGGGCGGATCGGACGGCCTCGGGCTTGCCGTCGATGACCTTCGAGACCGACGCGGTCAGCGCCGCCGTGGTCGACGCGAACACCTCAGCATCGATCTCCGCCGGTCGGCGGGGATCGTGTGCGAGCCCCCCGGGCGCCGTCATCGTCGTCTGGTCGTCGGTCATCCGTCCCCCTTCGGCGGTCAGTGCGGCAGCGCGCCTCCGACCGATGCTAACCCGGGCGTCGTCGGAGCCCGCTGGACGTCGGGTAGACTTGCAGCAGCTCTCCGCGAGACGGCATCCAGGCCAACTCCCCCAGGACGGAAACGTAGCAAGGGTAACCGGGCTCTGCCGGGTTCGCGGAGAGTCTTTTCTTTCTCCGGCGCTCCCAGCCCCGTCATCGGGCACCCGCCTAGGCTGGACGCGTGGCGCAGAGCATCTACATCACGTCCGCGGAAGGTCATTCCGGCAAGTCGACGATTGCCCTCGGCGTGCTCGACACCCTCAGCCGCAAGTCCCCCCGGGTCGGCGTCTTCCGAGCCATCGCACGCTCCACCGAGGAACGCGACTACGTCCTCGAGATGCTGCTCGATCACGACGGTGTCGACCTCGGCTACGACGAGTGCATCGGGGTGACCTACGACGAGGTGCGCGCCGACCCCGAGGCGGCGCTCGGCCGCATCGTGGAGCGCTATAAGGCGGTCGAGGCGCAGTGCGACGCGGTCGTCATCGTCGGCAGCGACTACACCGACGTCGGCAGCCCCGCCGAGCTCGGCTACAACGCCAGGATCGCGGCGAACCTCGGCGCCCCGGTCCTCGTCGTCCTCGCGGGTCAGCACGCCGACGGCGAGCGGGACTCGGCGGCGCTGTCGCCGGAGCAGGTCGGACACCTCGCGACGCTGGCCCTCGGCGAGATCACCCACGAGCGCGCCGGGATCTTCGCCGTCGTCGTCAACCGCGCCGATCCCGCGCGGCTCGACGAGACGGTGGCCGCCGTGCGGGCGGTCCCGGCCGCATCCGGCGACATCGGGGTCTGGGCGATCCCGGAGGACGCCTACCTCGTGGCCCCGTCGGTCGGCGATGTGGCGAGGTCGCTCGGTGCGACCCTCGTCAAGGGAGACGAGGCGCTCCTCGAACGCGAGGTGCTGCACGTCGTCGTTGCGGGCATGTCGCTGAACAACGTGCTGCCGCGGCTCGAGGACGCGGCGATCCTGGCCGTCGCCGCCGACCGCACCGAGGTCCTGCTGGCCGCTCTCCTCGCGAACGCGTCCGGGACGTTCCCCTCGCTGTCGGGCATCGTCCTCTACGGGCCCTTCGAGCTGCCCGACCCGGTCGAGCGCCTCATCGACGGCCTCGATTCGAACCTGCCGATCCTCGCGACCGATCAGGGCACGTATGAGACGGTGCGCGGCATCATGAGCGCGCGCGGCCGCCTCGCCGCCCATTCCCAGCGACGGTACGACACCGCGTTGGCCCTGTTCGACCAGCACGTCGACACGGACGACCTGCTGCGGCGGATCGGCCTCGCGAGCTCCGACGTCGTCACGCCGCTCATGTTCCAGTACCGGCTCATCGAGCGCGCGCGGCGCGACCGGCGCCGGATCGTCCTGCCCGAGGGCGGCGACGACCGCATCCTCCGTGCCGCCGCGACCGCGCTCGCCCGCGGCATCGCGGACATCACGATCCTCGGTGAGCCGATCGAGGTCCGCTCGCGCGCGCTCGAGCTCGGCCTCGACATCCAGGCGGCCGAGGTGCTGAGTCCGTTCGACGCGGTGCACGTCGACAAGTTCGCGCGCGAATACGAGCGGCTGCGCGCCCACAAGGGGGTCACCTTCCGCCAGGCGGCCGACACCGTGACCGACGTGTCGTACTTCGGCACCCTGATGGTGCACCTCGGGCTCGCCGACGGCATGGTCTCTGGCGCGGCGCACACGACGGCGCACACGATCCGTCCCGCCTTCGAGATCATCAAGACCAAGCCCGGCGTCGACGTCGTCTCCAGCGTCTTCCTCATGGCGCTCGCCGATCGCGTGCTCGTCTACGGCGACTGCGCGGTCATCCCCGACCCGACAGCGCCGCAGCTCGCAGACATCGCCGTCTCGTCGGCGGCGACCGCTGCGCAGTTCGGCATCGACCCGCGTATCGCGATGTTGTCCTACTCCACGGGGGAGTCCGGCTCCGGGGCGGACGTCGAGAAGGTGCGCGAAGCGACTGCGCTCGTGCGCGAGCGGGCGAGCGACCTCCTGGTCGAAGGCCCGATCCAGTACGACGCCGCGACGGACGCCGCCGTCGCCGCCACGAAGATGCCCGGCTCGGACGTCGCCGGCCGCGCCACGGTCTTCGTGTTCCCCGATCTGAACACGGGGAACAACACGTACAAGGCGGTGCAGCGGTCCGCCGGCGCCGTCGCGATGGGGCCCGTGCTGCAGGGGCTGAACAAGCCGATCAACGACCTCTCGCGGGGCGCGCTCGTCGAGGACATCGTGAACACCATCGCGATCACCGCGATCCAGGCGCAGAACGCCGGCGCCGAGGAGGCATCCGCATGACCCCCGTCCTCGTCATCAACAGCGGGTCGTCCTCCTTCAAGTACCAGCTCGTGGACGTCGACACCGAGCGGCGCCTCGCGTCGGGTCTCGTCGAGCGGATCGGGGAGGATGCCGGGTCCGCCACCCACACCGTGTTCTTCGCCTCCGACGGGCCCGCGGTCGCGGCCACGAAGGCGACATCGACGATCGAGCGGGCGATCCCCGATCACACCGCCGGGTTCGCCGTCATGCTCGAGGCGTTCGCCGCGCACGGTCCGTCCCTCGACGACACCCGCCCGGTCGCCGTCGGCCACCGCGTGGTGCAGGGCGGAGCCCGGTTCTTCGAGCCGACCCTGATCACGCCGCTCGTGGAGATCAACATCGACGAGCTCGCCGCTCTCGCCCCGCTGCACAACCCCGGCGCCCTCCAGGGCATCCGGGCGGCACGAGCGGCGTTCGCCGGCATCCCGCATGTGGCGGTCTTCGACACCGCGTTCCATCAGAGCATGCCGGCCGCCGCATACACCTACGCGATCGATCGGCAGACGGCGGAGCGCCACCGCATCCGCAAGTACGGCTTCCACGGCACCAGTCACAAGTTCGTCAGCGAGGCGGCGGCCGCCTTCGTGGGGAGCCCGCTCGGCGACCTGACGCAGATCGTCCTCCACCTCGGCAACGGTGCGTCCGCGGCGGCGATCCGGGGCGGCGCGTCCGTCGACACCTCCATGGGGCTCACGCCCCTCGAAGGACTGGTCATGGGGACCCGTTCGGGCGACGTCGACCCGTCCGTGCTCGGCGTGCTCGCCCGCCGAGAGGGCATGAGCCCCGCCGATCTCGACGCCTTCCTCAACAAGCGGAGCGGGCTGCTCGGTCTCGCCGGCGTCTCGGACATGCGCGACGTCGAACGCGGTCGTGCGGAGGGGGATGCCGCCGCCGCCCTCGCCTTCGACGTCTACATCCATCGGCTCCGCGCCTACATCGGGGCCTACCTCGCGGAACTCGGCGGGGCCGACGTCATCTCCTTCACCGCGGGGGTGGGGGAGAACTCGGCCGGTGTGCGCGCCGCGGCGCTCGAGACGTTCGGCTTCGCCGGGGTCCGGATCGACCCCGAGCGCAACGCATCCGGCGATCGCGGCATCCGCGTCATCTCGGCCGACGACTCGTCGGTCACCGTGCTCGTCGTCCCGACCGACGAAGAGCTCGAGATCGCGCGGCAGGCGCACGCCGTCGCGACCGCATGACGCCCTCGCCCAGCGCGGGAGGCCGCCTGATCGCGGGGTCGCCGACGGATACCCTGAGAGGGTGACGATGGACGAGCTCCCCGACCTCACCCGATACGACGGCGTCCTCTTCGACCTCGACGGTGTCCTGACACCGACCGCCGAGGTTCACATGCACGCCTGGCGCACCATGTTCACCGAGCTGTTCTCGGGGTGGGGCATCGAGCCGCCGTACCGCGACGAGGACTACTTCGAGCACCTCGACGGCAAGAAGCGGTACGACGGCGTTGCGAGCCTGCTCCGCTCCCGCGACGTCGAGGTCCCATGGGGAGAGCCCGCAGACGACCCCTCGCAGGACACGGTGTGCGGCATCGGCAACCGCAAGAACGCCGTCTTCGAGCAGGTGCTCCGCGCCGACGGCATCGCGGCCTACCCCGGATCGCTCGCCCTCGTCCAGAAGCTCCGAGCGGCTGGCGTCCCCATCGCGGTCGTCTCGAGCTCGAAAAACGCCCGCGAGGTCCTGACGGCCGCCGGCATCCTCGAGCTGTTCCCTGTCGTGATGGACGGCGTCGTGGCGGAGGAGGAGGGGCTGGCGTCCAAGCCCGCTCCCGACGTCTTCGCGCGTGCGGCAGAGATGCTGGGCGTCGACCCCGCCCGCAGCGCCGCCGTCGAGGACGCCCATTCGGGTGTACAGTCGGCCGTCGCCGCAGGCTACGGACTCGTCGTCGGCGTCGACCGCGGCGCAGGAGCCGACACCCTCCGGGGCGTCGGCGCGCACGTCGTCGTCGACGACCTCGCGGTCTTCGCCTGACCCCGGCATCTCGACCCCCCCACCCGAAGAAAGACCCGCATGATCGATCGTCATCGCTTCCCCGTGGACCCGTGGCGTCTCGTCGAGACCTCGTTCTCGCTCGACGACGTCGGAGTCACCGAGACCCTCTTCGCCGAGGGCAACGGCTACCTCGGACTGCGCGGCAACCACCCCGAGGGTCGGCACGCGCAGGAGCACGGCACGTTCCTCAACGGCTTCCACGAGATCTTCCCGATCCGGCACGCCGAGCAGGCGTTCGGCTTCGCCGAGGTCGGTCAGACGATCATCAATGCGCCCGACAGCAAGGTCATGCGCGTCTATGTCGACGACGAGCCGCTCTCGCTCGACATCGCCGATCTCCGGGAGTACGAGCGCGCCCTCGACATGCGTCGCGGTGTCCTGACGCGCCACATCCGCTGGATGACACCGAGCGGCAAGGACGTCGTCATCGACTACGAGCGCATGGTCTCGTTCGAGGAGCGGCACGTCGCGGTCATGCGCATCTCGGTGACGGTCCTCAACGCCGACGCCCCGGTGACCGTCAGCTGCCAGATGGTGAACCGGCAGGACGGTCAGGACGTCTACGGCGGGGGCGGAAAGCCCGGCCGGAAGCAGGACGCCGGTTTCGATCCGCGGAAGGCAGAGGGCTTCACCGATCGCGTCCTCCAGCCCGAGGACTACTGGCAGGACGGCAGCCGTGCGGCGCTGTCGTACAAGGTCACGGCATCCGGGATGACCGTGGCCGTCGTCGCCGACCACATCGTCGAGACGGAGAACGACTATTCGACCAGGTCGCTGGTCGAACCCGACATCGCGAAGAACGTCTTCCGGGTGCAGGCGCGCCAGGGTGTGCCCGTCACCATCACCAAAGCCGTCGCGTACCACACCTCCCGCGGCGTCCCGGCGCGGGAGCTCGTCGAGCGCGCCCGCCGGACGCTCGACCGCGTCGAGCACGAAGGCATCGCGCACCTCTTCGAGCGCCAGGAGGCCTGGGTCCAGGCGTTCTGGGAGCGGTCGGACGTCGTGATCGAGGGGCAGGACGACCTGCAGCAGGCGACCCGGTGGTGCCTGTTCCAGCTCGCGCAGGCGGCGGCGCGCGCCGACTCGCTCGGCGTTCCCGCCAAGGGCGTCACCGGCTCGGGGTACAGCGGCCACTACTTCTGGGACACCGAGGTCTACGTCCTGCCGTTCCTGGCCTACACGACCCCGCTGTGGGCGCGGAACGCGCTCCGGATGCGGTCGCTCATGCTCCCCGCCGCGCGCAAGCGCGCCGGCCAGCTCAACGAGGCGGGTGCGCTCTTCCCCTGGCGCACCATCAACGGCGAAGAGGCCTCGGCGTATTACGCCGCCGGCACCGCGCAGTACCACATCAACGCCGACGTCGCCTTCGCGCTCGGCAAGTACGTCCGCGCGACCGGCGACACGGAGTTCCTGCACCGCGAGGGCGTCGACATCCTCGTCGAGACCGCGCGGCTGTGGGCGACGCTCGGATTCTGGCGCTTCACCGAGGGCGGCGAACCCGAGAGCTTCCACATCCACGGCGTGACCGGACCGGACGAGTACACGACGGTCGTCAACGACAACCTCTTCACCAACGTCATGGCCCGGTACAACCTCCGGTACGCGGCGCGCGTCGTGCGGGAGATGTCGGTCGACGAGCCCGAAGCGTACCGCGCGATGGTCGACCGCCTCGACCTCGACGAAGCGGAACCCATCGCCTGGCAGGCGGCCGGCGAGGCGATGCACATCCCGTACAGCGATGCCCTCGGCATCCACCCCCAGGACGCGATCTTCCTGGAGCGCGAAGTGTGGGACCTCGAGAACACCCCGAAGGAGCAGCGGCCGCTGCTGCTGCACTTCCACCCGCTCGTGATCTACCGCTACCAGGTGCTCAAGCAGGCCGACGTCGTGCTGGCCCTCTTCTTGCAGGGCAACCAGTTCACCCCCGCCGAGAAGCTCGCCGATTTCGAGTACTACGACGCGCTGACAACGGGCGACTCGACGCTGTCCGCGGTCGTACAGGCGATCCTCGCGGCTGAGGTCGGCTACCAGGACCTCGCCCTCGAGTACTTCCGGCAGTCGGCGTTCGTGGACCTCGGCGACCTGCACAGCAACGCCTCGGACGGGGTGCACGTCGCCTCCGCAGGCGGCGTCTGGACGGCGCTGGTCGCCGGATTCGGCGGCATGCGCGACCACCGCGGGGCGCTGAGCTTCGATCCACGACTGCCCGCGGCGTGGCCGTCCCTCTCGTACACGCTGCACTGGCACGGCACGAGGCTGCAGGTCACGGTCCGGCGCGACGAGCTGACGGTCGCCGCCGGCGAGGGCGGCCCGGTCTCGTTCACCGTGCGGGGAGCGGGCTACACGGTCGCCGGCGGAGAGACCGTCACCGTGCGGCTCGAAGGCCAGGGGCCGGTCATCCCCGGGCGGCCGACGCTCCGCCAGATCGGCGAACAGCTCCGTGAGGACGGAACGCTGCTGTCGGCATCCGTCCCCGACGCGACCGCGGCGACCTCGGTACCGGTGCACACCGGGACGATCCCGATCGTCACGGCCGATTCGGGCGCGAACGATCAGGCGCGACTGGAGCCTGACACGCGGACGCAGCAGATCCGCACCGTCGACGCGAACGACGTCGGCGTCGACGCCTGAGTCGTCCCGAGGATCAGGCCGATCCGGTCTCCCGCATCGCCGCGACGATCGCGCGCACCGCGTCCCGCCCGGCGCGGTTCGCGCCGATCGTCGACTGCGACGGGCCGTACCCGATGAGGAAGAGGCGCGGCTCGTCGATCGCGCGGGTGTTCCGCACCCGGATGCCGCCCGCCTCGGTGCGCAGACCCAGCGGTGACAGGTGCGCGATGTCGGCACGGAACCCGGTGGCCCACAGGATCGCGTCGGCGGGTTCGAGGGTGCCGTCCGGCATCCGCACCCCCGTCGGTTCGACGGCGGTGAACATGGGATGCCAGACGAGCGCCCCCCGGTCCTGCGCGGCCTGCGCCCAGGGCGACCAGTGCGCTCCTGTGACCGAGACGACGCTGCCGGGCGGCAGGCCCCGGCGCACGCGCTCCTCGACGCCGGCGATCGCCTGAATGCGGGCGGCCGTGTCGAAGGCGTCGGCATCCCACTTCGGTTCGGCGCGCGAGACCCAGAAGGTGTCGGTGACGGCCGAGATCTCGTCAAGCAGCTGAATCGCCGAGACCCCTGCTCCCACCACGACGACGCGACGCCCGGCGAAGGCGTCGGCGGCCACGTAGTCGTGCACATGCAGCTGGACGCCCGCGAACCGCTCCTGCCCGGGGTAGTGGGGCCAGAAGGGACGGCGCCAGGTGCCGGTCGCGTTGACGACGTAGCGCGCTCGCCAGGATGCCGCTCCGTCCGGCGTCTCGGCGGTCACGAGCAGGCGGCCGCCGGCATCGTCGTCCTCGCGGCGGACCGAGCGCACGCGGACCGGCCGGTGCACGCGGAGGTCCTGCAGTCGTTCGTACTCGTCGAAGTACGCCGGCAGCACCTCGCGGCTCGGCGCAGCGGGATCCGCCGGGGGCACGGGATGACCGGGGAGCTCGTGGATGCCGTTGACCGTCCCCATGCGCAGCGTGGCCCATCGATGCTGCCAGGCTCCGCCGGCTCGGTCCTCGGCATCGAGGACGACGAACGTCGGGCCGTCCTCGCCCGAGGACGCCGGGACGAACCCGCGCCGTCGCAGGTGGTGGGCGGCCGACAGCCCGGCCTGCCCGGCGCCGATCACCGCGACGTCGACGAGGGAGGCGCTCATGCCGGCGGTCAACGCCCCGCAGGGGCGGGGTGTTCCCGAGCGGCGTCGGGCGACGGGTCGGATGTCGGTGCCACGCCGTAGTCTGTTCTGGTGACCACCGCCCTCTACCGCCGCTACCGCCCGGAGACCTTCGGCGAGATGATCGGGCAGTCGCAGGTGACCGAGCCGCTGATGACGGCGCTCCGCAGCGATCGCGTCGGGCACGCCTACCTCTTCTCCGGCCCGCGCGGATGCGGCAAGACGACCTCGGCGCGCATCCTGGCACGCTGCCTCAACTGCGCACAGGGGCCGACCGACACCCCGTGCGGCGAGTGCGACAGCTGCCGCGAGCTCAGCCGCGGCGGCGGAGGGTCGCTCGACGTGGTCGAGATCGACGCGGCATCCCACAACGGCGTCGACGACGCACGCGACCTGCGCGAGCGGGCGGTGTTCGCGCCTGCGCGCGACCGGTTCAAGATCTTCATCCTCGACGAGGCGCACATGGTCACGGCGCAGGGATTCAACGCCCTGCTGAAGCTCGTCGAGGAGCCTCCCGCGCACGTCAAGTTCATCTTCGCGACGACCGAGCCCGAGAAGGTCATCGGCACGATCCGCTCGCGCACCCACCACTACCCGTTCCGCCTGGTCGCACCCGCCGCGATGCTCGAGTACGTCGAGCAGCTCTGCGCAGCCGAGGGCGTCTCGGTCGAGCCGGGCGTCCTGCCCCTCGTCGTTCGTGCCGGCGGCGGCTCGCCTCGCGACACCCTGTCGCTGCTCGACCAGCTGATCGCCGGGTCCGAGGACGGCGCCGTGGCCTACGAGCGAGCGGTGGCGCTCCTCGGGTACACCCACGCCGAGCTCCTCGACGAGGTGGTCGACGCGTTCTCGGCGCGTGATGCCGCAGCGGCCTTCGGCGCCGTCGACCGCGTCGTGCAGACGGGGCAGGACCCGCGTCGGTTCGTCGACGACCTGCTCGAACGCCTGCGCGACCTGATCATCGTCGCCGCGACCGGCGAGGGCGCGCGCGCCGTCCTCCGCGGCGTACCCGCCGACGAGCTCGACCGGATGGGCCGCCAGGCCGCAGCCTTCGGCACCGACCGGCTCTCCCGCATCGCCGACCTGGTCGTCACGGCGCTCGACGACATGACGGGCACCACCTCGCCTCGACTGCAGCTCGAGCTGCTCGTTGCCCGCGTCCTCGCGACCGCGGACGCCGGCGTCGCGGCATCCGCTCCCGCGGCGACGGCAGCAGCGTCGCCCGTCCCGGCATCCGCGCCCCCGGCGTCCGCCCCGGTCCCGTCGACCCCGGTGGCGTCTGCCCCGGTGGCGTCTGCCCCGGCTCCGTCGGCGTCGAACCCCGAACCAGCCCGGACGGTCGCGCCCGCGGAGCCCGCCGTCGCCACACCCGCGCCGCCCGCCCCACCGGTCCCGAGCGGGCCGGTGACCTTCGAGCAGATCCGCGACTCGTGGCCCGAGATCCTCCGGCGCCTCGAGGACATCAGCCGCACGTCGTGGATGATCGCGACCGCATCCCGTCCGGTCGCGTACGCCGAGGGCGACATCCTCACCCTGTCCTTCCAGAACCACTCGGACGTGCAGTCGTTCAAGAAGCTCACCGCAGGCAAGGGGCCGAGCGAGGACCTCCGGACGGCGATCCTCTCCGTCCTCGGTGTGCGCGTGAAGTACCTGACCCGCCACGACGCGGACCCCACGCCCCCACCGCCCGGCGGGGTAGGACATGAGGGTCCTCGCGATCCGGGCCCGCCCGACACCGGTCCGCAGAGGGACGTCGGGGGATCGACGACCGCAGCCGCGCCGTCGGCCTCGCGCTCAGCCCCCGCGGCCGTCGCATCCGCGAGCGCCGCGCCGGTGACAGAATGGGCCGTCGCACCGATTCCGAGTGACGACGGGCTCCCGTCCGCGCAGTTCGCCGTCGACGACGAGCCCGAGGATGCCGCACCGTCCGCCGTGCGGACGCTCACGGCGGTGCGCGAGGCGGCTCCGGTCCACGAGGGCGACGTGATGCCGGTCGAGGCGCTCGAGCCCCCGGACGAGGATGACGTCCCGCCGCCGGTGGACGCCGACGCCCCGATCCCGGCGCTGACCGTGCCCGCGCCCCGCCCACCCGAGCCGCCGCGGGGCCCGCGTCCGGGCGGCATCGAGCGCGTCGGCGAGGCCGTGGTCCGGCAGATCCTCGGCGCGCGGTTCGTGCGAGAAGAGCCGTACACGCCGCCCACGAGGTTCAGCTGATCCATGTACGACGGCATCGTCCAAGACCTGATCGACGAATTCGGTCGGCTGCCGGGCATCGGCCCGAAGTCCGCGCAGCGGATCGCGTTCCACATCCTGCAGACCCCGTCCTTCGACGTGTCGAGGCTCGCCCACCTGCTCTCCGAGCTGCGGGAGCGGGTCCGGTTCTGCGAGATCTGCGGCAACGTCTCGGAGCAGCCCCAGTGCTCCATCTGCCGTGACCCCCGGCGCGATCGCACCCTCATCTGCGTGGTCGAGGACGCCAAAGACGTGTCGGCCATCGAGCGCACGAGGGAGTTCCGAGGTCTGTACCACGTGCTGGGCGGATCCATCAGTCCGATCGCCGGCATCGGACCGGACGACCTCCGCATCGCTCAGCTCATGCAGCGCCTCGCGGACGGCACCGTGACAGAGGTGATCCTCGCCACCAACCCGAACCTCGAGGGCGAGGCGACGGCGACCTATCTCAGTCGCCTGCTGCACACGCTCGAGATCCGCGTGACGCGCCTCGCGTCCGGCCTGCCGGTGGGCGGCGACCTGGAGTACGCCGACGAGGTCACCCTCGGGCGCGCGTTCGAGGGCCGCCGCACCGTCTGAGCCCGCGACGGTCGATGTCGTCGGGGCGCGCTAGCGTGAGCGCGTGAGCCAGGCATCCGCCCCGTCGACGACGACGACGATCTCCTCCCGTGGCTGGCTCCTGTTCGCCGCGATGGCACTCCTGTGGGGCATGCCGTACCTCTTCATCAAAGAGGCCGTCGCGTCGTACTCCCCGGCGGCCGTCGTCGCCGGGCGGACCCTGCTGGCGGCGCTCCTGCTCCTGCCGATCGCTCTGCACCGACGTGCGCTGGGTCCTGCCCTGCGCCGATGGCCGTGGGTGCTGGCGTTCGGCGCGATCGAGATGGCGGGTCCCTTCGTCCTGCTGGGGCACGCCGAGCAGACCCTGCCGTCCGGTCTCACGGGACTGCTGGTGGCGACGGTCCCGCTCTTCGCCGCACTCATCGCGCTCGTGCGCGGCGATCGCGCAGCCCTGGCACCCCGGCGCGCGGCAGGGCTCGGCCTCGGGTTCGCAGGACTGGTGGTGATCGTCGCGGGTCCCGGTCTGGCCGTCGCCGGCATCCCGGGACTCCTGTCGATCGGCGAGGTCCTGCTCGTCGCGCTGCTGTACGCGATCGCGCCGTTCCTCGTCACCACGAAGCTGCACGACGTCCCCTCGCTCGGGACCATCACGCTGTCGATGGCCGCCGTCGGCCTGTTCTACCTCCCGATCGGTGTGCTCACGACACCCGAGATGCCGACGGTCAGGAGCACCGTCTCGCTCGTCGCGCTCGGCGTGCTGTGCACGGCCGTCGCGTTCGTGGTGTTCTTCGCGCTCATCGCCGAGGTCGGTCCGGTGCGGGCGCCCCTGTTCACCTATGCGAACCCGATCGTCGCCATCCTGCTCGGTGCCCTCGTGCTGGGCGAGGCGTTGACGGTCGGTCTCGCGATCGGGCTCCCGCTCGTCATCGCGGGCTGCTGGCTCGCCGGCACCGGGGGCTTCCGCCTTCGGCGACGGCGGATGCCGCCACCCGCAGCCCTCGGCTGACGCCGCTCATCCGGTCGGCGCGAACAGCTCGGGCTCCTGCGCGAGGGTGCGTTCGATCGCGGCGGTGATGTCGTCGTCCTCGACGATGTACTCGTCGTCGACGCGCTCCTGCGCATCGCTCCAGGCGTCGTCGTCGCCGATGCCGGCGGTTTGCTCGTGTTCCGCGCTTGCGCGCTCGATGGTCTCCGCGGTGGCCTCGAGGCCCAGGGTGCGGAACGCGTCGGCGATCGCTTCGAGTGGTGCCTCGTCGTCGTCCGCGTGCGTCTCGATCGCCGACCAGAGTCCGGCGTCCGTCACCGCGCCGTGGAAGGTCACGACCCGCCGCACGGCGGCGTCACCCACGGTCGTGGGGGCGTCGTCCTCCAGGGCGCGGTTCCAGATCTCGTCGCTCGCAGCGCTCATCCCTCGAGCGTAGGGCTCACGAGCGCACCCGCGCTCGCGCCTTGATGACGCTGCCGAGCGAGGCGCGCAGGGGTTGCCCGACATAGATGCCGAGCGATGCACCCACCGCGAGGGCGATGCCGATCGTCGCCGCCGAGGCGAGCGTGGTGAACCCGATGAGCAGGGTGACGGTGCTGTACCCCGACTCGACGACGCCGAGCAGACCCCGGAACACCGCGGCTCCCGGCACCATCGGAAGGATCGCCGCGGTCGTGATCGCGACCGAGGGCACGTGCAGCCGGTACGCCGCCACGATGCCGAGGAGGCTCCCGGCGAAGGCGCCGACGCCGCTGGCCGCGGCGGTGTCGAACCCGAGTCCGACCGAGGCGGTGTATCCCGCCCAGGCCACGACGCTCAGGCCGACGCTGACGACGACGACCCGCAGACCCGCGCCGTTGTAGATCGTGACCGCAACGGCGATGAGCGCCGCGCCGACGAACTGCAGCGGCAGGGGACCGAAGGGCAGCGGGTCGTTCGGCGGGTCCATTCCGGCGCCGACGACTCGGGCGGTCTCGAGGCCGATGAGGATGCCGAGCACCACGCCGAGGGTCTGCGTCGTGAGCTCGAGGATGCGTCCCATCGCGGTGAGGGCGAAGCCGTCGATCGCGTCCTGCGCGGCGCCCACCACCGTGAGGCCCGCGAGCATGAGCACGATCCCCGACGCCACGATGACGGAGGGTCGGATGTCGGCGGCCGCCGCCCAGCCGGTGGCCTCGAGCCCCGGCGCGAGCGCCGCGATGAGGGTGAGCACGAAGGCACCGGCGATCTGGCTGAAGAAGAAGGGCACGCGCGCACGGCCGAGGAGGAACTGCGTCACCGCGGTCGCGCCGGCGGCGAGGAAGGTCAGGAGGATGACGAGCCAGTTGGCGCCGAACATCAAGGCGACCCCCACGGCGAGAAGCGCCTGCGCGCCGACGACGACCGGGGGGTGGTAGGCGAACGGCGTTCGGCGCACGACGCGGAACTGGGTACGTGCGGCGTCGATCGGCATCCCGGATCGGATCTCCGCGACCAGTGCCTGCAGGCGCTGCAGCCGGGCGTGGTCGGGAGCTTGCGTCCGCACGACGCGCATGAGCGTGATCGGCCGATCCGCACCGCTGCGGTGGTGCGCGACGGTGATGGAGTTGTAGCTGACGTCGACGTGGACGGGGTCGAGGCCGAACATGCCCGCGACGCGGACGATCGTCAGGGTGACCTCGCTCGCCGGGGCGCCCGCAGCGAGCATCGCCTCGCCGATCCGGATCGCGAGGTCGAGCACGCGGACGGCGAAGGCGTCGTCGATGACGGGGATCATCTCGGTGTGCGGCGAGGTCACCTCGGGGGTTCGCACGAGGGACTGCAGAGACGAAAGGATCCGGCGGCGTCTCATGTCCGCCAGCCTAAATCAGCGCGGCTGATCGACCGGTCGGAGCCCCCGGCGCACGTGACTGCGCACGTCACATGGCAGCGTGCGCATGCCGCGCTCCTTAGGATGGGTCCGGGCGTGAGTCTCCGCCCGCCGGCTGCGCCCGGCATCCACCCGGGAGTGTCCGACATGGCCCTGATCGTCCAGAAGTACGGCGGTTCGTCCGTCGCCGACGCCGAGAGCATCCGCCGTGTGGCCAAACGCATCGTCGACGCCCGCCGCGCAGGTGATGACGTCGTGGTCGCTGTCAGCGCGATGGGCGACACGACCGATGAGCTCCTCGACCTCGCGTCGCAGGTCTCGCCGCTGCCGGCACCCCGTGAGCTCGACATGCTGCTCTCCAGCGGTGAGCGCATCTCGATGGCGCTGCTCGCGATGGCGATCAACTCGATGGGGTTCGAGGCTCGCTCGTTCACGGGCAGCCAGGCGGGCATGATCACCGACAGCTCCCACGGCGCCGCGCGCATCGTGGACGTGACGCCCGTCCGCGTGCGCGAAGCACTCGACGAGGGTGCGATCGTCATCGTGGCGGGCTTCCAGGGGTTCAGCCGCGACACCCGGGACATCACGACGCTCGGTCGAGGCGGATCCGACACGACGGCGGTGGCCCTCGCCGCCGCCCTGCAGGCGGACGTGTGCGAGATCTACAGCGACGTCGACGGCATCTTCACGGCCGACCCGCGCGTCGTCCCCAAGGCGCGCAAGCTCTCGACCGTGCAGGCCGAGGAGATGCTCGAACTGGCGGCGAACGGTGCGAAGGTGCTGTACATCCGCGCCGTCGAATACGCCCGCCGTCACGGCGTCATGATCCACGCCCGCTCGACGTTCAGCTCGGGCGTCGGCACCTACGTCCTCGGTGCCGGGATGACCGCCCCGCACCACCCGGAGGGAGAAGAGATGGAAGAGCCCATCGTCACCGGTGTCGCCACCGACCTCAGTCAGGCGAAGATCACCGTCGTCGGAGTGCCGGACGTCCCCGGCAAGGCGGCCGAGATCTTCAAGATCGTCGCGAAGTCCGGCGCCAACGTCGACATGATCGTCCAGAACGTGTCGGCTGCCGCGACCGGTCGCACGGACATCTCGTTCACCTTGCCCAAGGCCGAGGCGTCGACGGCCCTGCGCGCGCTGTCGGTCGAGCAGGAGTCGGTCGGCTTCGACAAGCTCGTCCACGACGATCAGATCGGCAAGCTCTCGGTCGTCGGTGCCGGGATGCGCACCCACTCGGGTGTCTCGGCGACCCTGTTCGAGGCGCTGTCGACCTCGGGAGTGAACATCGAGATGATCTCGACGTCCGAGATCCGCATCTCCGTCGTGGTGCGCGGCGACGACCTCGCCGACGCCGCGCGCGTCGTGCACACGGCGTACGGGCTCGACGGCGACGCCGAGGCCGTGGTCTACGCCGGCACCGGACGCTGACGGGCGGCGCTCACCCGAGCGCCGTCAGCCACTCATCGAACGTCGGCCCGATGAGACTCGCCTGCGCGCCGGGCAGCGCCAGCCCGCGACGCAGGCCGCGCATCTGCGCCCCCGGCACGTTGAGCGGCACCACGGGTCGTCTCGCACCGTGCCGACGCACCCACGCGCGGATCATCCGTTCGAGGCGCTCCTCGTGCGGGCCGGCGATGTCGCGAGCCCGGCCCTGGGCCCCTGCCGCGGCCAGCTCGACGAGCCTCGCCGCCACCTCGGCCGCCGCGATGGGCTGTACCCGCGCCCGGGGTGCGAGCTGCAGCGGACCGAGGGAGGCCTGCGCCGCCACTTGCCCCGCGAATTCGTGGAACTGGGTCGCCCGGAGGATCGTCCACGGCACCGGGGCGTCCTCGTACAGCGCCTCCTGCGCGACCTTGCCGGCGTAGTAGCCGTTCGGGTTCCGATCGATCCCGACGATCGACAGCAGCACGACGTGGGGGACCGACTCTTGCTCAGCCGCGGCGAGCAGGATCTTTGACGTCGCCGTGAAGAACTCCGTCGCTCGCGGCCCGCTCGTCGTCGCGGTACTCGCCGCATCCACCACCGCGTCCGCACCGCGCAGCGCCCGCCTCACCGCCTGTGCGTCGCGCAGGTCGACCCCGGCCGCCCGCGACAGGACGACGGCGTCGTGCCCTTCGCGTCGCGCGTGCTCCACCACGAGTCGTCCGACCGTTCCCGTTCCGCCTGCCACTGCGATCCTCATGTCGCTCCCTCCGAAGGTGTGTCACTGTGATGACGATGCAGCCTCCCCGGATGTGAGGTGCGGGACGGAGATGCGATGAGGGATGCCGCGGCGACCCCCGCGCGGGACTCGGCGGACGTCGACGCGCACCGGTCCGTCCTGATCGCGGCGGCCTACCGGATGCTCGGCAGCCTCGCCGATGCAGAGGAAGCCGTGCAGGAGGCCTTCGTCCGGTGGGTGCGGCTGGCGCCGGACGCACGTGCGTCCGTCGTGTCGCCCGGCGCGTGGCTCATGCGGACGACGGGACGCATCTGTCTCGACGTGCTCGGCTCGGCCCGCCGCAGACGGGAGCACTACGTGGGCGAGTGGCTCCCCGAGCCGGTGCCCCTCGGATCGAGCGCGGCGACACCGGATCCCGAGCGCGCCGCGGTGCAGGCCGAGAGCGTCTCGACGGCGCTCCTCATCGTCCTCGAGACGCTCACCCCCGCGGAGCGCGTCGCATTCGTGCTGCACGACGTGTTCGACGTCCCGTTCGATGAGATCGGCGAGGTGCTGGGGCGCTCGTCCGCCGCGTGTCGGCAGCTCGCGGCATCCGCCCGTCGGCACGCCGGGCGCAGGGCCGGAGCGTCGGTCGCGAGGCGGCGGCACGACGAGGTCGTCGCCGCGTTCGCGGCCGCGAGTGCGACGGGTCGTCTGGACGCGCTCGTGGGCGTCCTCGCGCCCGGCGTCGTGCTCGTGTCGGACGGCGGCGGGGTGGTCTCCGCGGCCCGGCGGCCGGTGCGGGGCGCCGACCACGTCGCGCGCTTCCTCATCGGGCTCGCTGGAAAGGAGCCCGCGGCGCGGTACGAGCCGGTCGAGACGGGTGACGGCGCCGGTATCGCGATCCGGCTCGGCGGCGAGGTCGCCGCCGTCGTGACCTTCGCGACGGATGCCGACCGCGTCACCGACGTCTGGATCATGCGGAACCCCGAGAAGCTGCGCAGCTGGACCTGAGCCCCGCGATCGGCAGGAACCGGTCGGTGCGCGACGGTCCTGCGACGACACATGCGGGATCCCGCATCCGCGCCGCCGGTAGAATCGCCGAAACCCGCTCTTCCGCGCCTGCGTCATGCCCGTCGCAGCGCGCCGCACCTTCGAGGAACCGCCATGACCGTCATCTCCGAATCGGGATTCTCCGTCGCCGTCGTGGGCGCCACCGGCCAGGTCGGCACGGTGATGCGCGAGATCCTCATCGAGCGAGGCTTCCCGATCCGCGAGCTCCGACTGTTCGCGACCGCACGCTCCGCCGGGTCGACGATCGACTTCGACGGAAAGGCCGTCGTCGTCGAGGACGTCGCCACCGCCGACCCGACGGGCATCGACATCGCGCTGTTCTCCGCCGGCGCGACCGGCTCCCGCGCCCACGCCCCCCGCTTCGCCGAGGCGGGAGCCGTCGTCATCGACAACTCCAGCGCCTGGCGGATGGATCCCGAGGTGCCGCTGGTCGTCAGCGAGGTCAACCCGCACGCGATCCAGGACCTCCCCAAGGGCATCATCGCGAACCCCAACTGCACGACCATGGCCGCCATGCCGGTCCTCGGGCCGCTGCACGCCGAGGCGGGCCTCGAACGCCTCACGGTGAGCACCTATCAGGCGGTCTCGGGCTCGGGCCTCGCCGGCGCCGAGGAGCTCTTGGGCCAGGTCGAGTCCGTCCTCGCGCAGGGGGAGACCATCGGCCTCGTCCACGACGGCGGCGCAGTCGAGTTCCCCGAGCCGCAGAAGTACGTCGCCCCGATCGCATTCAACGTCATCCCGCTCGCCGGCAGCATCGTCGACGACGGGCAGGACGAGACGGACGAGGAGAAGAAGCTCCGCAACGAGAGCCGGAAGATCCTCGGGCTCCCGGACCTCCGTGTCGCGGGCACCTGTGTTCGCGTCCCCGTGTTCACGGGTCACTCGCTGTCGATCCACGCCGAGTTCGCGCGCGACATCACCCCGGCACGCGCCGCCGAGCTCCTCGCAGCCGCTCCCGGCGTCGAGCTCGCCGACGTGCCCACGCCGCTGGGCGCCGCGGGCTCGGACCCGAGCTACGTCGGCCGGATCCGCGCCGACCAGTCCGCGCCCGAGGGCAGGGGGCTCGTCCTGTTCATCAGCAACGACAACCTCCGCAAGGGTGCCGCGCTGAACGCGGTCCAGATCGCCGAACTCGTCGCGGAGGGTCTCTCCGCGCGCGTCTGACCGGATGCCGGGTGCCCGCCTCCGGCATCCGCCCCTTCACCTGCGGAAAGAACCCGGTTTCCTGCGCCCCGCAGTGCCCGCCCACGACGATCGCCGGCGCGGGGGAGACGTAGACTGGATGACCGTGACTGACAACTCCGGAGCAGACGAGAACGCCGCCGAGAACGCCGCCGCAGCGGGTCCGGCCTCGGTGAGTCCGGAGGACACGTACGACGCCATCCTCATCGGCGGCGGCATCATGAGCGCCACGCTGGGGACACTCCTCACCCAGCTCGAGCCGGGATGGAAGATCGGCGTCTTCGAGCGTCTGTCGGAGGTCGCTCAGGAGTCCTCCAACGCGTGGAACAACGCGGGGACCGGCCACGCCGCCCTCTGCGAGCTGAACTACACGCCCGAGGCGCCCGACGGGACGATCGACCCCGTGAAGGCGATCGGCATCAACGAGCAGTTCCAGCAGTCCCGTCAGCTGTGGAGCGCCCTCGTCGAGCAGGGCGTGCTCGATGAGCCGTCCACCTTCATCAACGCGACGCCGCACATGACGTTCGTGCGGGGCGAGAAGGACGTCGCATTCCTCAAGAAGCGCTACGAGGTCCTGAAGGAGCAGCCCCTGTTCGCGGGCATCGAGTACTCCGAGGACTCCCGGGTCATCAACCAGTGGGCGCCGCTGCTGATGCAGCAGCGACGGAAGGGCGAGCCGTTCGCGGCGACCCGGGTCCCCGCCGGGACCGACGTCGACTTCGGTGCGCTCACGCGACAGCTTTTCGACCACCTCGCTGAGCAGGGTGTCGACGTCGAGACGAACCGCGAGGTCCGCGACCTCGACCGCCGGAAGGACGGCACGTGGGAGGTCACGTACCGGCACACCGTCGGCCGGACGCCCGGCAAGGTGCGTGCCCGGTTCGTCTTCGTGGGCGCCGGCGGCTGGGCCATCAAGCTGCTGCAGCGCTCCGGCATCCCCGAGATCTCCGGCTACGGCGTGTTCCCCATCGGCGGCCAGTGGCTGAAGACCTCGAACCCGGCACTCGTCGCCCAGCACAAGGCGAAGGTCTACTCGCAAGCGTCCGTGGGGGCTCCGCCCATGTCGGTGCCCCACCTCGACACGCGCGTCGTCGACGGTGAGGCCTCGCTCCTGTTCGGGCCGTTCGCGACCTTCAGCCCCAAGTTCCTCAAGAACGGGCGCGTCACCGACATCGTCGCGCAGGTCCGCCCCGGCAACATCCTGCCGATGCTCAAGGTCGCGATCGACAACCCGGGCCTCATCAAGTACCTCGTCAGCGAGCTGCTGAAGAGTCACGCGAAGAAGGTGGACTCGCTGCGCGACTTCATGCCGAGCGCGAAGGGCGAGGACTGGGAGCTCCTGCAGGCCGGGCAGCGTGCGCAGGTCATGAAGAAGGACCCGAAGAAGGGCGGCGTGCTGCAGTTCGGCACCGAGGTCGTGAGCTCCGCGGACGGGAGCATCGCAGGCCTCTTGGGCGCCTCGCCGGGCGCCTCCACCGGGGCATCCATCATGCTGGGGCTCCTGAGGACCTGCTTCCCCGACCGTCTTCCCGCGTGGGAGCCGAAACTGCGGGCCCTCATCCCGACGTACGGCACGACCCTCAACGACGACCCCGAGACGGCGCGCAGCGTGCTGGACGCCACCGCCGCGGCGCTGCACATCAACCCCTGAGGCGCGCGTGGCGAAACTGTACTTCCGCTACGGGGCGATGAACTCCGGGAAGTCGACGGCGCTCCTGCAGGCGGCCTACAACTACGAGGAGCGCGGTCAGCACGTGCTGCTGGCCAAGCCCGAGATCGACACGAAGGGCGCCGACCAGATCTCGAGCCGCCTCGGTGTCGAGCGGACCGTGGATTTCCTGGTCGGTCGCGACGACGACCTCCGCGCGCGCTTCGCGACGCATCGTCAGCGCGTCCAACTCGAGGCCCGCGCGGCGCTCGTCCCCGACGCGCGCGAGGACGTCGCGTGCCTGCTCGTCGACGAGGCCCAGTTCCTGACGCCCGAGCAGGCCGACGACCTGCTGCGGATCGCGGTGGAGGACGGCATCCCGGTGCTCGCGTACGGCATCCGCACCGACTTCCAGACGCGGGCGTTCCCGGGCTCGGCGCGCCTGATGGAACTGAGCCACAGTCTTGAGGAGCTCAAGACCATCTGCCGCTGCGGCAGCAAGGCGCTCTTCAACGCGCGACTCGTCGGCGGACGGTTCGTCTTCGACGGCGACCAGGTCGCGATCGACGAGCTCACGGCCGACCGGGTCACCTACGAGTCGATGTGCGCCCGGTGCTACCTGCGGGAGTCCGGCGGACGGCTGCGCTGACCGGTCTCAGCGCGCCGGCAGCGACGGGATGAGGTCGTCGAGGTAGGCGGCGGTGTCCTCCCAGCCCTCGACGGCGTGGCAGGTCACTCCCATGGCGAGCACGGGGTAGTCGTTGCCGTGCTCGTCGAGACGGTCGCCCACGAAGAGCATGTCGTCGAGGTGGATGCCGGTCTGCTCGGCGAGCTTGCGCATGCCGTAAGCCTTGTCGATCCCGCGATGGGTGATGTCGACCGAGGTCGATCCTCCGGAACGCACCTCCAGATCCGGGATGCGGGCGGCCACCGCGTCGCGGAGCGCGTTCTTCTTCGCACCGGTCGGATCCCACGCGGTTTTGGCGTCCAACGGTGCTGCCTGGCCGAGCGCGGAGAAGGTGATCTGGGATCCGCGGTCCTCGAGGATCGGGCCCCAGGTCTCGGTCTCCCAGAGGCCCAGCCGCACGGCCTCCTCCTCGACGGCGGACAGCGCGCGTGCCTTCTCGTCCTCGGTGAGCGAGAGGGCGTAGATCGTCTCGATCCCGTCCTCGGTCAGACGGTAGTACTGGGTTCCGCAGGTCGGCATCAGGTGGAAGCGCGACAGGGTCGCGGCGTCCGTCTGCGGCAGGCGCTCGACCACCTGGGACTGGAACTGCTGCAGCTGACCGCCCGAGATGATCGCGACCTCGACGCGGTCGGCGAGACCGAGGAGGAGGTCGCCCATGCGCGGATCGATCGCCGTCTTCGAGGGGGCGAGCGTGTCGTCGAGGTCGAATGCGATGAGGCGCGGAGAGGTCATGATGCTCCGTTCTGCGGGAGTGAGGATGGCCCCTCCGAGGAGGGATGCGAAAGGCCCCGCCGGTGTCCGGCGGAGCCTCTCTGCTGTCGGGGTGACAGGATTTGAACCTGCGGCCTCGTCGTCCCGAACGACGCGCGCTACCAAGCTGCGCCACACCCCGTGGCAACCCTCCAAGCTTACCCCGTGGAGGGCCTCTCGGACGAATCGGCGGCGGCTCGCGCCCGCAGCGTCAGCACGGATGCCTCTGGGAGGCATCCGAAGCGGACTGGCGCGTAGATGGAGTGGCCGAGCCCGGCGCTGACGTTCAACGGCACCCGTCGGCCGGCGTGCGTCCAGGTGCTGAGACCCCGTGCCTGATCGAGCGGGATGTCGCAATTGGCCACCAGCGCCTTCTTGGCGAACGGGATGCGCACCTGACCGCCGTGGGTGTGCCCGCCGAAGATCATGTCGACGCCCGTCCGCGTGAAGCGGTCGAGCACGCGGCGGTACGGAGCGTGCGTGATCCCGAGGCGGAGGCGCGGCGCATCGGTGTCGGGGAGCGACTCGTAGGCGGCCTCGGCCGCGTCCAGGTCGTCCCATTCGCGGTGCGCGTCGTCGACGCCGAGTGCGTCGATGCGGAGGTTGCCGACGACGAGGCTCGCTGCGGTGTTGTCGAGCAGCGTCAGGCCGAGGCCGGCGAGGTAGTCGTCGAGCGCATCGACGTCGAGGGAGGGCGCGAAGACGGGGTGGTGCGACGGGCCGGTGAAGTACTTGAACGGGTTCCGCCCACTGGGGGCGACCTTGTCATTGGATCCGTGGACGACGAAGCCCGGAACGCCCCGCAAGGGCGCGAAGGCGTCACGGATGCCGTCCAATCCGCGCTCGTGCCCGAGGTTGTCGCCCGTGTTGATCACGAGGTCCGGCTGTACCGCCTCGGCCACCCCGGCGATCCATCGCTGCTTGCGGTGCTGCCACGGCGCCATGTGGGCATCGGAGAGGTGCAGGACGGTCACCGACGGCGAGCCGAACGGCAGAACCTGCAGATCGTGACGACGAACCGTGAACAGATAGCGCTCGATACCGACGCCCCAGACGCCCGCGGCGACGCCGACCGCCCCCGCCGCGCTCAGCGCGGCGAGGGCGGTGCGTGTCGGCGTGGTCACTCAGCCGTCGCCGTTGCCACGGCCGTTGCCGTTTCCATTGCCGTTGCCGGGTGCGTCGTCGTTCTCGCCGCCGCCCTGGCCACCGCCGCAGTCGGGCGCCTGGAACTCGATGGTGATGGTCTGCGAACGCGACACGGTCTCGCCCGCGGCCGGATCCGTGCCGGTCACCACGCCCTCGGGCGGTGCACCCTCGGTCTGCTCGCAGCTCTGAGCGAGGTTCGTGAACCCGGCTGCGCGGAGGGCGTCCGCGGCCTGCTGCGGGGTGCCCCCGACGCCTGGCACCGTCGATCCCTGCCCGTTGCTGGGGCGGATGGTGACGTTCGTCCCAGCGACGACCCGACCGGCTCCCGGCGACTGCTCGACGATCGTGCCCTCGGCCTCGGTGGCGTCCACGGCGTCGCCGACGCTGACGCTGAAGCCTGCATTCCGCAGGCGGTCCGTCGCTGCATCCGTGTCGAGACCGATGACGCTCGGGAGCGTGACGTAGGTCTGCTTGGTGAGTTCACGATCCGGTTCGGGGAACGCGTCGCCGCCGTACCGCGCATTGGCTGCACGCTGCATGTCCGGCCAGATCGCATTGCGGATGCGCGACAGGCGGTAGCCGCTCTCCCAGTGCTCATCGAGCTTGATGTTCTTCACGCGGTCGCCGACCTTGGTGGCGTTCGCGTTGCCCACCCAGACGACCGTGGCGACCTTCGTGCTGGCGCCGTCCATCCAGGTGTGCTCGAACTGGTGGATGCCGGTCTTGCCCATGATCGGGACGCCGTCGAAGGTCCGCGCGCCGGACCCGGTGCCGTCGCCCTGCATGACGCCGCGCAGCGCGTACGCGGCCGTCGAGGCGACGGCCTCGGTCATCTTCCGCTCGCACGTGGTCTCCGGGATGGGCATGTCGTTCCCGTCCTGGTCCACGACGCGGTCGATCGCCTTGGGCTCGCACAGCACGCCGTTGCCCGCGATCGCGGCGTACACCTGCGCCATGTCGAGAGGCGCGACGTTCCCCGACCCCAGGACGTCGTACGGCACGTTCTGGTCGTCGAGCGGCTTGCCGTCGCCGCGCATGACCCCGAGGTCCATCGCCAGGCGGTTCGTGCTGCAGATCGAGATCTTCTCCGCCATCGCGAGGAAGCCGGAGTTCAGCGAGTCCTTGGTGAATCTGTAGACCGAGCCGTTGTACCCGGAGTTGCCTTCGAAGTTGCCGATGTGTCCGGGGATCTGGGAGTTGTCGGCCGGTTGATCCGTGTACTGGCCGTCGCACGTCTCGACGCGCTTCTCGCCGACGCGACCGTTGACGATCTCGTTCACCGAGTGACCCTGCTGCAGCCAGTTGATCAGGCTGAAGACCTTGTACGTCGAGCCCGCGGAGAAGCCCGACGCGCCGCCGTTCTTCCCGCGGACGTTGTAGTTGACCTGGGTCGTCGTCTTCCCGTCGGCATCGTCGGCCCACGGGCGGTTCTGCACCATGGAGAGGATCCGACCGGTCCCAACTTCCACCTGAACGCCCGCAGAACCGAGGTCCATGTAGTCCACGCTGTCGGGCACGACCGAGATCGCTTCGTTGGCGGCCTTCTGCAGGGCGGCGTCGAGCGTGGTGTAGATCTTCAGGCCGCCGCGCCGCAGAGCGGAGATCCCGTCGTTCTCGTCCTCGCCGAACGCAGGATCGTTGCGGATGATGGAGGTGACGTACGAGCAGAAGAACTGCGCGCCCCCCGCACCCGTGGCTTCGGAGCATCCCTGGGGTCGCGACGTGATCTTCGGTTCGAGCGGGGCGTCGACGGCGGCGTCGTGCTCCTCTTTCGTGATCTTGCCGTCCTGCAGCATGCGGTCGAGAACGTAGACCTGCCGGTTCTTCGAGAGCGAGTACCCGTCCTCCGCGCCGTTGACGGCGGTGCCGTCGGCTGTCGTGCGGGTGCCGCCCTTCTTGTCGATGCGGAGGGTGTTCGGAGACTGCACCATTCCGGCGATGACCGCAGCCTGACCGATCGTCAGCTTGGCGGGCGTCGTGTCGAAGTAGTGCCGGGCAGCGGCGCCGATGCCGTAGGTCGATCCACCGAAGTGGGCGATGTTGAGGTACCCGACGAGGATCTCGTTCTTCGAGTACTCCTTCTCGAGCTGGATCGCGTACCGCATCTCTTGCAGCTTGCGCGTGTAGCCTTCGGTGCCCTCGTTCGCGGTGCTCTCGTCGTAGCAAGCCGTGACCTGTTCGGAGTTCTCGGCCTGCGCTTCGCAGTTCTGCTGCAGGACGTTCTTGACGTACTGCTGCGTGATCGAGGACCCGCCGCGGTTCGATCCCGAGCTCGCGTTGCGCGCGAGCGCGCTCACCGTGCCGAGCAGATCGATGCCGCCGTGCGAGTAGAAGTTCTTGTCCTCACTCGAGAGGAATGCGTCGTAGACCACGGGGTTGACCTCGTCGAAGGTCACCGGGATGCGGTTCTGGTCGTAGAACTCCGTCAGCTTGACGTTCTTGCCTTCGGTGTTCTTCACGTAGATCGTCGAGGGCAGCATCAGCTTGTCGATCTTGAGGTAGCTCGGCATGTTGTCGAACATCTCGATCGCGCTCGAGGCCGCGTAGCCGGAGACGGCGATGGCGGGAGTGACCGTAGCCGTGACGAGAAGACCGGCCACGGTGCTCAAGCCGATGAGGCCGAGGACGCCTCCGAGCACACCGGTGGCCGTGCGTTTCGAGTGGGGCATAGGCTGATCGTAAGGGAGATAGCTGGGGGATGCCTCGGTGACCCACCCTGTGTCGAGCCCGCCAGGGCCGCGCCGTGACGACCTCCGGGAGCCCTTCATGACCACGTGGGAGTACATGACCACGCCGCTGCTGATCCACAACACGGCGGCCATCCTCAACAACTGGGGCAAGCAGGGGTGGGAGCTCGTCCAGGTGGTGCCCGGCCCCGAAGGCGGCCTGGTCGGCTACTTCAAGCGCCCCGCTGGGGGCGACGGATCGGCCAACGCCGGCCTCGGCGCCGCTGCGCAGGCCGCCCGCCAGTTCGGGGAGGCGTGATGTCGGTCACCGCGCGGCTGCGCGAACTCGGCATCGAGCTGCCTCCCGTCGTCCGTCCGGTCGCGTCCTACGTCCCGGCCAAGGCGCACGGCGACCTCGTCTACACGGCCGGTCAGCTCCCCATGATCGAGGGAGAGCTCCCCGCCGTCGGCAAGGTCGGCGATGGTCCCGGCCTCGTCCCGGCAGCGGATGCGTCGGGCCTCGCCCGGCAGTGCGCGCTCAATGCGCTGGCCGCGGCGGCGGACGCCGTGGGTGGCGTCGATCGGGTCACCGGGGTCCTCAAGGTGACCGGATTCGTGGCATCCGTTCCGGAGTTCACCGGCCAGCCCGGCGTCATCAACGGCGCCAGCGATGTGCTGGGTGAGATCTTCGGCGACGACGGGCGTCATGCCCGGTCGGCCGTCGGCGTCCCCGTTCTGCCGCTCGACAGCCCCGTCGAGGTCGAGGTCGTCTTCACTGTCGCGTGATCGTCGCGGGTCCCTCGCAGGGATCCGATCGGCACCGCCTCAGCCGCCCAGAGACCGCAGCGCGACGCTGTGCGCATGACCGCACGACTCGCCCGCCCCACCCTGATCCTCCGCGGAGCCGCCGTCCTCTCGGGCGCGGCGCTCCTCGCCGGCTGCGCTGCCGCACCGGCCGCGCCCGCCGACGCCGACATCCCCGCAGCCGCCACGGCGGCCTCTTCCGACGGTGGCACCCGCGCCGACCGCTCCGACACCGCGACCGAGGCCGCGAACACCGAGGTCGTACGCTCGCTCTTCACGCAGGCGTTCGCGGACCCCGGCTCGGTCTCGGCGGAGCAGACTGCCGCCGACGCCGACGCCGACGCCGACGCCGACGCCGACGCCGTCGCGGACGACGCGGTCGCGGACGGCGACCTCGTCTGGACCCTCTCCCACTCGGTCGGGGCGAGCGAGGACGACCCGTATCTCGCGGCGGACATCTTCCGCGTCGACGACGGCCTCATCCGCGAGCACTGGGACGTCGTGCCCACGACCGGAGGCTGATCGGGCTACTTCACCTGGGCGCTGATGACGGACATCACCGCCGTGTCGGCGAGGGTCGTGGTGTCACCGACTTCACGGCCCTCCGCCACGTCCCGCAGCAGACGCCGCATGATCTTGCCGGAGCGCGTCTTCGGCAGTTCGCCGACGATGTAGACGTCGCGGGGGCGGGCGATCGGGCCGATCTGCTCGCCGACCCACCGGCGGAGGGTGTCGGCGAGCCCCTCGGGCGAGTTGGCGTCGAGGTAGCTCTGCTTGATGATCACGAACGCGACGACCGCCTGGCCGGTCGTCTCGTCGGAGGCGCCCACCACCGCCGCTTCGGCGACGGCCTCGTTGCCGACGAGAGCCGATTCGATCTCCGTGGTCGACAGGCGGTGGCCGGAGACGTTCATGACGTCGTCGACCCGCCCGAGGAACCAGACGTCGCCGTCCTCGTCGAGGCGGGCGCCGTCGCCGGCGAAGTAGTAGCCCTGCTTCTGGAACTTCTCCCAGTAGGTCTCCACGAAGCGCTCCGGATCGCCCCAGATCCCGCGCAGCATGCTCGGCCACGGTTCGGTGAGCACCAGCAGCCCGCCGTTCCCGTTGCCGACTTTCTCGCCCTTGTCGTCCACGACGTCGACGGCGATGCCCGGCAGCGGCACTTGGGCGCTCCCGGGCTTCGTCTCGGTGACGCCGGGCAGCGCGGAGACCATGATCCCGCCGGTCTCGGTCTGCCACCACGTGTCCACGATCGGGGTCCGGTCGCCGCCGATCACGTGGCGGTACCACATCCAGGCCTCGGGGTTGATGGGCTCCCCGACCGAGCCGAGGAGGCGGAGCGACGACAGGTCGTGCTGCTCGGGGATCCGGCGGCCGAGCTTCATGAAGGATCGGATGGCCGTGGGCGCGGTGTAGAGGACGGTGACGCCGTACTTCGCGACGATCTCCCACCACCGACCCGGATGCGGGGTGTCCGGCGTCCCTTCGTAGATGACCTGCGTCGCGCCGTTGGCGAGCGGCCCGTAGGTCACGTAGCTGTGTCCGGTGATCCAGCCGATGTCGGCGGTGCACCAGTAGACGTCGGACTCCGGGTGGATGTCGTGCACCACACGGTTCGTGAACGCCGCCTGGGTGAGGTAACCGCCGGACGTGTGCAGGATGCCCTTCGGCTTCCCGGTCGTGCCGGAGGTGTAGAGGATGAACAGCGGGTTCTCGGCGGGGAACGCCTGTGCCTCGTGGTCGGCGGACGCGGCCGGGACGACGTCGTGCCACCAGATGTCGCGGCCGTCCGTCCACGGCACCTCGGTCTGTGTGCGCTTCACCACGAGGACGTGCTCCACCGTCTCCTGCGGTCCGTGACCGCGATCGCCGAGCGCCTGATCGACCGCAGGCTTGAGGGGGGAGGCCTTGCCCTTGCGGTATCCGCCGTCGCTGGTGATGACGAGCTTCGCACCGGCGTCGTCGATGCGGGCCCGCAGGCTGTCGGCAGAGAAGCCGCCGAAGACGACCGAGTGGATCGCGCCGATGCGAGCCACGGCGAGCATCGCCGCCACCGCCTCGGGGATCATCGGCATGTAGATCGCGACGCGGTCCCCGGCCGAGACGCCGAGGTCGGTCAGAACGTTCGCGAGTCGCTTGACCTCATCGGTCAGCTCGGCGTACGTGATCCGGCGCGTGTCGCCGGGCTCGCCCTCCCACAGCAGCGCGACGCGATCCCCGTGCCCCGCTTCGACGTGGCGGTCGAGGCAGTTGTAGGCCACGTTGAGCTCGCCGTCCTCGAACCAGGTCGCGAACGGCGGGTTCGACCAGTCCAGCACCTTCGTGAAGGGCCGCTTCCACTCCAGCTGACGCGCCTGATCCGCCCAGAACTGCAGCCGGTCCTCCGCGGCGCGACGGTAAAGGTCCGCATCGCCGACGGCGTGCTGCGCGAACTCCGGCGACGGTGCGAAGCGGCGGGTCTCGGTGAGGAGGTGGTCGATCTGGCTGCTCATGCGGCGCTCCTTTGCGTCAGCGGGCGGTGCGTCGCCCGGTCGTGGTGGCGCCCGAGCGATGCGGTCACTCTAGGTTTCGGGCCCCGACGTGTACTACCTCCGATAGTGGGTGGGATGCAAGGGGAGGGGAGGGGGACGCGAGAACCGCCCGACGTGCGTAAGATTGTTATCGCCCGAACATTCGATTCGGCTTCGCAGCCCGCTGATCCCCCCTGATGCGGCTGCGTGGGCGGCACCCTTTCCCCCAATGGGTGCCGCCCTTCCTCTTTTCCGGCGGCTCCTGCACAGGTCGCGGCACCTCGCGTCCGTCCACCGACGCAGGTCGGGCTTCCTTCGCGCCGACGGCCCCTCTTTATCGTCGGGTCATGCCGCATCCGTTCGTCGCCACGCCCCGGACCGCCCGGGACTCGGAGCCGCCGCGCGCAGTGCCGTCGCACCCCGTGGTCGCACCGTTGCGGCGCTTCCTGGCCGACCCCGCTGTCACCGACATCTTCGTCAACGGAACGGACGGTCTTTATGTGGACAGGGGCGCGGGACCGGTGCGGATCCCCGAGTGGGCTGCAGACGAGGATGCCGTCCGCGACCTCGCCGTCGGGCTGATCGCGCTGGGCGGGCGCCACCTCGATGACGCGACGCCCTGCGCGGACGTCCGATGGGAGCACGGTGTCCGCGTCCACGCCGTGCTCCCGCCGGTGTCCTGCAGCGGAGCGACCATCTCGATCCGCCTTCCGGGGAGCGGTGTCCCGGATCTGGACGATCTCGGGCGACGGGGGACGTTCGACGCGGTGATGGGGAGCCGCCTCGAGAGACTCGTCGCCGAGCGCACCAACGTCCTGGTGACCGGCGCCACCGGAGCGGGCAAGACCACGCTGCTCGCGGCGCTCCTCGGCCGGGTCCCCGTCGCCGAACGGATCGTGACGATCGAGGACGTGGCGGAGCTTCGGCTCGCACATCCGCACCACGTGCGGTTGGAGGCGAGGCAGGCGAACCTCGAGGGTGCCGGCGCCATCCCGCTCGGCCGTCTGCTGCGGGAGGCCCTGCGGATGCGGCCCGACCGGCTCGTCGTGGGGGAGTGCCGCGGCGAGGAGGTTCGGGAGCTGCTGACCGCCCTCAACACCGGGCACGACGGCGGCGCCGGAACCGTGCACGCGAGCGGCATCGCAGACGTGCCTGCGCGCCTCGAGGCGCTGGGTGCGCTGGCGGGGATGAACGACCGCGCGCTCTCGCGTCAGGTCGTCAGCGCGATCGGCGCCATCGTCCACGTGGAGCGCGGGCGGGACGGCGTGCGTCGGGTCGTCGGGATCGCGCGCCCCACCCTCGTCGGTGACCGTCTGAGCGTCTCGGAGATGTCGTGATCCGGCGCGAGCTCGACCATGCCACGCACCCGGACGCGGCCGCCGTGGCGGGCGTCGTCCAGCGGCTCGCAGTGCTCCTCCAGGCCGGGATTGCGCCGCCGACGGCATGGCGCCACCTCGCTGGCGCCGGCGATCCCACGGCGGCACTCGTCGCGCGGAGTCTCGACCGCGGCGGCGCCGTCGCCCCCGTCCTGGCGGGACGTGGTGACGCGTGGCGCCAGATCGGTGTCGCGTGGCAGGTGGCGACCACCGTGGGCGCACCCTTGGCCGAGAGTCTGCGGGGCACAGCCGAGGCGCTGCGTGACGCCCATCAGGCGCGGGATGATGTGCGCATCGCGCTGGCCGAGCCGCAGGCGACGGCACGCCTGATCGGGTGGCTGCCGCTCGTCGCACTGGCACTCGGGGCCGCGCTCGGGTTCGATCCGCTCGTCGCCCTCGCCTCGCCGGTCGGCGTCGCCTGCCTCGTCGCCGGTCTCGTGCTGATGGTGATCACCCACCGGTGGACGCGCGCACTCGTCCGGCGTGCGCAGCCCGGCGGTGAGATCCCCGGGCTCTCCGACGAGGTGATGGCGGTCGCTCTCAGCGGCGGCGTGTCGATTCCGCGCGCCGTCGCCGTTGTCGAGGCTGCGTCGGGGGCGGCGATCGACGAGCACACGAGGGACGTCCTGGACCTCTCGGCGAAGGCCGGTGCGCCCGCGGTCGAACTCCTGCGCGCGGAGGCGGCCGCCCGACGTCAGGCGTCGCGAACAAAGGGGCGGCTCACCGCGTCGGCCTTGTCAGGCCGACTGCTGCTGCCGCTCGGCGTCTGCACGCTCCCGGCCTTCCTCCTTCTGGGCGTCGGTCCGATGCTCCTCTCCGTCCTGACCAGTTCCTCACTCACCCTGTGAGCCACGACGTGCCCGCCCATCCACACCCACCCACCGGAGGTATCCATGCTCGACACCCGCATCCCCACGCTGACCCGCCGCCGTGCCGCGGCGCTGTTCACCGACGAGAGCGGCGCGGCCACCGCGGAGTACGCGATCGCCACGATGGCGGCCGTCGCCTTCGCCGGTCTGCTCGTGATCATCATGCGATCGGACGAGGTGCGCGGCATCCTGACGGACCTCGTCCGTCGCGCGCTGACGGTCGCATGAGGAGCGACGAGCGGGGGTCGGTCGCTGCGGAGTTCGCGGTGACCCTCCCCGCCGTCGTGCTCGTCATCGTCCTCGCCGTCTCGGCCCTCTCGGTCGGCGGCCGACACGTGCGGCTCGAGCAGGCGGCGTCGCAGGCGGCCCGTCTGGCGGCTCGGGAGGAGTCCGCCGACCGCGTCCGCGACGTCGCCGGTGCGATCGCCCCCGGGTCCGCTGTCTCGACGCGTCGCGACGGCGATGTCGTCTGCGTCGACCTGCGAACCGATGCGGGCGTGCCCCTGCCGTTGCCGCCGCTGCGCGCATCTTCCTGCGCGCTCGCGGCGCCGGAGGAGCCCTGATGGCGGGCACGGCCACCGCCGTCGGCGTGATCGCCGTCGCCGCGACACTCACGCTCGGGCTCGGTGTCGCCGCGGCGGCGGCGGTGACGTCGGTCCGAGCCTCGGCGGCGGCGGATGCCGCGGCCCTCGCTGCGGCCGACATTGCGTCCGGGCTGGTCGCCGGCGTCCCCTGCGAGCGAGCCGCCGACCTCGCGGAACGATCCGGGGGCGACCTCCTCTCATGCCGGGTGGACGGCCTCATCGCCACCGTCGAGGTCCGCCTTCCGTTCGGCGCGCTGGGCGCTCGAGCACGGGCACGCGCCGGGCCACCTCCGTCCGCGCCATGAGCCCTCGGGGAGTCCGCCTCTCAGCGCCCTCTTGACATGGCGGTGTGTATGGTGTGCAACGAAGAAAGGACGCCACGTGGCACAGGGCAAGAAGCTCGTCATCGTCGAGTCTCCGACGAAGATGCGCTCGATCCAGGGATACCTGGGTGACGGATACGAGGTCATGAGTTCGGTGGGGCACATCCGCGACCTCGCCGACAAGAAGGACATCCCCGCAGATCTGAAGAAGACCTCCGTCGGGAAGTACTCCATCGACATCGAGAACGACTTCACTCCTCTTTATGTGGAGAGCGATCGCGGCAAGAAGACCGTCAGCGAGCTGAAGCGCGCCCTGAAGACCGCCGACGAGCTCCTGCTCGCCACTGATGAGGACCGCGAGGGCGAGGCCATCGCGTGGCACCTCCTCGAGACGCTGAAGCCGAAGGTCCCCGTCAAGCGGATGGTCTTCCACGAGATCACGAAGGACGCGATCCAGGCCGCGGTGAACAACACCCGCGAGCTCGACACGGCCCTCGTCGATGCGCAGGAGACCCGCCGCATCCTCGACCGCCTCTACGGGTGGGACGTCTCCGACGTCACCCGCCGCAAGGTCGGCCAGGGCACGAGCGCCGGTCGCGTGCAGTCCGCCGCGACCCGCATGGTCGTCGAGCGCGAGCGCGAGCGCATGGCGTTCGTCTCCGCGTCGTACTGGGACGTCGACTCCACCGCCGTGAAGGGATCGGATGCCTTCGCCATCCGCCTCGCGCGGCTCGACGGCGCACCGCTGGCCCGCGGCACCGACTTCGACGACACCGGCTCGCTGAAGAAGGCCGTCGTCGTCCTCACCGAGGACCAGGCCCGCGAGCTCGCCGCCGCGCTCGAGGCGTCGGGTGCGGCATCCGTCGTCAGCGTCGAGGCCAAGCCCGGCACGCGCAGCCCCAAGCCGCCCTTCACCACCTCCACCCTCCAGCAGGAGGCGGGGCGGAAGCTCTCGATGAGCGCCAAGCACGCCATGGGCGTCGCGCAGCGGCTCTACGAGAAGGGGTACATCACCTATATGCGCACCGACTCGACCGCGCTGTCGGCGCAGGCGGTCACCGCCGCGCGCACGCAGGCGGTCGCGCTCTACGGCGACAAGGCCGTGCCCGCGAACCCGCGCAGCTACCGCAACAACGCGAAGAACGCGCAGGAGGCGCACGAGGCGATCCGGCCTTCGGGCGAGCACTTCCGCACGCCCAAGGAGGTCACCTCCGGCCTCGACCGCGACGAGCTCCGCCTGTACGAGCTGATCTGGAAGCGGACCGTCGCCAGTCAGATGTCCGACGCGAAGTACGAGACGACGACGGTCACGATCGACGCGGATGCCGCCGGTCGCACGGCGACGTTCACGGCGTCCGGCACCGTCTACACCTTTAAGGGCTTCCTCGAGGCGTACGAGGAGGGCCGCGACGAGAAGCGCGGCGACAGCGACCGCGCCGACGACCAGTCGCTCCCGGCGCTCGCCGTCGGCGACGCGCTGCGGCTGAAGGACGTCGAGCCGAAGGGGCACGCCACGAGCCCGAAGCCGCGGTACACCGAGGCCTCGCTCGTGAAGGCGCTCGAGGAGCGCGGCATCGGCCGACCGTCGACGTTCGCGAGCATCATCGACGTCATCCTCGACCGCGGGTACGTCTCCAAGCGGGGGCAGGCGCTCGTGCCGAGCTGGCTCGCGTTCAGCATCGTCCGGCTGCTCGAGGAGCACTTCGCCGACCTCGTCGACTACGACTTCACCGCAGCGCTCGAGGACGACCTGGACGCCATCGCGCGCGGGGAGCAGAACCGCGCGGCATGGCTGCGGGAGTTCTACTTCGGCTCCGAGGCCCACGTGGGTCTGCGCAACATCGTCGACAATCTGGGTGACATCGACGCGCGGGAGATCAACTCTACGAAGATCGGCGACGTCGCGGTGCTCCGCTTCGGCCGCTACGGGCCGTACCTCGAGGCGCCGGGAGACGACCCCGAAACGCCTCGCCGCATCAACGTGCCGGATGACCTCGCCCCCGACGAGCTGACGCCCGAGAAGGCGCAGGAGTTGATCGACGCCCCCGTCGGCGGCGATCGCGTGCTCGGGCAGAACCCCGAGAACGGTCGTGACGTCGTCGTGAAGGACGGGCGTTTCGGGCCGTACCTCGAGGAGGCGCTGCCCGAGGAGGAGGCGCCCGCCGAGGACGTCAAGCCCAAGCGCGGCGCGAAGAAGGCGGTCGCCCCGAAGCCGAAGCGCGCGTCGCTGTTCAAGAGCATGTCGCCCGAGACCATCGACCTCGAGACCGCCCTGAAGCTCCTGTCGCTTCCGCGCGAGGTGGGCGCCGACCCCGAGACGGGCACCGTCATCACGGCGCAGAACGGCCCGTACGGTCCGTACATCAAGAAGGGCACCGACTCGCGGAGCATCGCGAGCGAGGACATGATCTTCGACATCACCCTCGAGCAGGCCCTGGAGATCTACGCGCAGCCGAAGTACGCGAACCGCGCGGCCACCTCGCTCAAGGAGTTCGAAGCCGACCCCGTCAGCGGCAAGCCGATCCGCATCAAGGACGGCCGGTTCGGGGCCTACGTCACCGACGGCACGACGAACGTCACGATCCCGCGCGGACAGACGCCGGACGACATCACGTTCGAGACCGCGGTGCAGATGCTCGCCGACAAGCGCGCCAAGGGGCCGGCCCCCAAGCGCACCACACGGCGGACGACGACGACCCGCAAGCCCGCGGCGAAGAAGAAGTGACCCGCGGCCTCTGGGTCACCCTCGAAGGCGGCGACGGCTCGGGCAAGACGACGCAGGCGGCGCTCCTCGAGCAGTGGCTCGGGGAGGGGGGCCGTCGGGTCGTCCGGACGCGCGAACCGGGGGGCACCGAGGTGGGGATCCTCATCCGCGAGATCGTGCTGCACCACCGCGGCGACATCGCGCCGCGCGCCGAGGCGCTGCTCTACGCCGCTGACCGCGCGCATCACGTGGAGACGCTCGTGCGGCCCGCCCTCGACCGGGGGGAGGTGGTGATCCAGGACCGCTACCTCGACAGCTCCGTGGCCTACCAGGGCGCAGGTCGCATCCTCGACGGTGGAGAGATCCGGGAGCTGTCCCTCTGGGCGGCCGGCGGTGCACTCCCCGACGTCACGGTGCTGCTCGACGTCGACCCCGACGTGGCGCGCGAGCGGCTGGACGCTGCGGACAAGCCGTTCGACCGGCTCGAAGCGGAGCAGGGTGCGTTCCACGAACGCGTCCGTCGCGCCTTCCTCGACCTCGCGGATGCCGAGCCCGACAGGTTCCTGGTCGTCGATGCGACGCAGCCCGTCGAGGTGATCGCGGCGGCCATCCGCGAACGGGTGTCCGCGCGGCTCTCCTGAGCTGCACGGCTCTCCTGAGCTGCCCGGCTGTCTCGAACGTCCACAGGCGTTCAGGGCGTCGCCGGCACCTCGTAGGCTGGTCGGCATGACCTCCGCCACCGTCGACGCGCTGCCGTGGGGGGACGTCTGGGGGCAGGATGAGGCCGTCGCCCAGCTGCAGGCCGCGGCATCCGACCCCCGCCAGCTCGCCCACGCGTGGCTGATCACCGGCCCGCCCGGGTCGGGCAGGTCCACGCTGGCCTATGCGTTCGCCGCCGCACTCATCGCCGAGCCCGGCGACGAGCACGCGATGCGGCAGGTCGTCGCCCGCACCCACCCCGACCTCATGGCGCTCCGCACCGAGGGCGTCATCATCTCGATCAAGGACGCGCGCGCCCTCGTCGAACGCTCCTACTTCTCCCCCTCGCTCGGGCGCTACCGCGTCATGGTCATGGAGGATGCCGACCGCATGGTCGAGCGCACGAGCAACGTGCTCCTCAAGGCGCTCGAGGAGCCGCCCGAGCAGACCGTCTGGATCCTCTGCGCACCCAGCGACGCCGACCTGCTGCCGACCATCCGCTCCCGCGTGCGGATCCTGCGCCTGCGCGAGCCGGACGTCGCCGATGTCGCGCGCCTCATCGCCGCGCGGACCGGCGTCGACGAGGTCGTCGCCGAGCAGTCCGCGCGACTCGCTCAGCGGCACATCGGCATGGCGCAGCGCCTGGCGACGGATGCGGCATCCCGCGACCGCCGCGAGCAGACGCTCCGCGGCGTCCTCGGTGTGCGGGGCGTCGGGGACGCCGTCGAGGTCGCGGCGCGCATCGTGCAGCTGGCGACCGACGACGCCAAAGCCCTCACCGCCGAGCGCGACGAGGGCGAACGCGAGACGCTGCTGCGCACCCTCGGCGTCGCGCCGGGCTCCGCCGTGCCGCCCGCCGTGCGCGGACAGCTGAGCGCGCTCGAGGACGAGCAGAAGCGACGCGCGACCAGAAGCCTCCGCGACGGCATCGACCGGGTCCTCACCGACCTCGAGTCGCTGTACCGGGACACCCTCATGCGTCAGTTCGGGCGCGACGTCGAGCTCATCAACCGCGAGATGACCTCCGACATCGAGGCGCTCGCAGCCGCCTGGACCCCGCAGCACACGCTCACGGTGCTCGATGCGATCGCGCTCACCCGCACCAACCTGCAGGGCAACGCCGCCCCGGCGCTCGCGCTCGAGAGCATGCTCATCACGGTCGCGACGGGGCGCGGTCAGTGAAGCGCATCCTCACGGCGCTGACGGCCGCCGTGGTCGCCGCCGGTGCGCTCGTGGCCTGCGCGCCTGTCGAGCGAGCGGCTCCCGATCCGACACCCGTCGTCGACGGCGCGCCGGCGGGGTTCGAGGACTACTACGGCCAGGACGTCGACTGGGAGGAGTGCCGCGGTGCGGATGACGGCTCGTACTTCTGCGGGACGATCACGGCGCCGCTGGACTGGTCGGACCCCGACACGTCGGACATCGACCTCGCGGTGATCGTGCGACTCGCCGGCGCCGACGACGCGCAGGGCTCGCTGTTCGTCAACCCGGGCGGCCCCGGCGCCAGCGGCGTCGACCTCATCCAGCAGTCGGCCGGGTTCGCCGTCGGGCCCGAGCTCATGGAGGCCTACGACATCGTGGGCTTCGACCCCCGCGGCGTCGGCCGATCGAGCGCCGTCCGCTGCCTCGACGCATCCGATATGGACGACTACCTCTTCCGCATCCCCGCGGCGCCTCGCGGCACCGCGGAGTGGAACGCCGACCTGCAGTCCTCGGCCGAGCGCTTCGCGCGAGCATGCGGCGCGCAGAGCGGCGACCTGCTCGAGCACGTCACGACGGTCGATGCGGCGCGCGACCTCGACCTCCTCCGCGGCGTCCTCGGCGATCGGAAGCTCGCGTACCTGGGGTACTCCTACGGATCCTTCCTCGGGGCCACCTATGCCGAGCTCTTCCCCGAGCGGGTCGGTCGCGTCGTCCTCGACGGTGGCATCGACCCCTCGATCCCCGGGTCGCTGGTCGGGGCGCGGCAGGCGGTCGGATTCCAGTCCGCGCTGGATGCCTACCTCGCCGACTGCGTGGACACCGAGGAGTGCCCCTTCGACGGGTCAGCCGCGGAGGCCGGCGAGCAGGTCGTCGACCTCCTCGCTGCGGTCGAGGCGACCCCGCTCGCCGCGAGCGACGGTCGGGTGCTGGGGGCCGACGCGCTCACCCTCGGCGTCATCTCCGCGCTCTACAGCGAGGGGAACTGGTCGTACCTGTCCTCGGCCCTCTCCGCGGTGCTGGAGGGCGACCCGGACCTCATGTTCTCGCTCGTCGACAACTACTACAACCGGGTCGGCGGCCGATACCTCGACAACTCCACCGAGGCGTTCACGGCCTACAACTGCATGGACTACCCCGTCGACTCGGCAGACGTGCTCGAGGAGGGGAAGCGCATCGTCGAGCGCGATGCGCCGACCTTCGCGCCGTACTGGTCGTCCGATGTCGACCTGTGCGACTCGTGGCCCTTCCCGCCGAGCGGGACACGCGCCGAGATCCGCGCGGCGGGCGCCGATCCGATCCTGCTCATCGGGACCACGAACGACCCCGCCACGCCCTACGAATGGTCGGCAGCGCTCGCAGACCAGCTGGAATCCGGCATCCTCCTGACGCGGGTCGGGGAAGGGCACCTCGGCTTCAACAAGGGGAACGCCTGCATCGACGACACCGTCGTCGCATACTTCCGCGACGGCACGGTGCCGGACGGCGACCTCCGCTGCGACTGAGCAGCAACGTCAGCGGCGGAGGATCCGCCGCGCCAGTGCCGCAACGTCAGCGGCGGAGGATCCGCCGCGCCAGTGCTGCAACGTCAGCGGCGAAGGATCCGCCGCGCCAGGCCGTTGCCGAGGAACTGGACCGCCTGCACCACCACCACGATGATCAGCACCGCCGCCCACGTCACCCACTCATTCGACTGACGGAAGCCGAACACGATCGCGAACTCGCCCAGGCCGCCGGCGGCAACGGCTCCGGCGATCGCGGTCATGTCGACGAGCGCGACGACGATGAACGTGTAGCCCAGGATGAGCGGTGCGAGCGCCTCGCGAGGAACGAGGCGGAAGAGGATGCGGCTGCGACTGGCTCCCGCCGCGCGCGCGGCCTCGATGACGCCCGGTTTCACCGTCAGCAAGTTCTGCTCGACGATGCGGCTGATGGCGAACAGCGACGCGATGCTGATGGCGAAGACGGCGAACTCCGGACCGATGCCGCGGATGCCGAAGGCGCGTGCCAGCGGCTGCGTCGCGCCGATCAGGATCACGAACGGGATCGGACGGAAGAAGTTCACGACGACGTTCAACACGGCGAAGACGGCCCGGTTGGGGAACAGGCTGCCCGCGCGGGTCGCGTAGAGGGCGAGTCCCAGCAGCAGCCCGATGGCGCCGCCGATGATGAGCGCGAAGGTGACGACGTACAGGGTCTCGGCCGTCGCCGCCCAGAGCTCCGGCAGCAGGTCGATGAGCCTATCCACGGGCGTCCTCCTCGATCAGGTCGGCGTGCACACGGGCGGCGGCGACGGCGCGGTCGACCGCACCCGGCTCACCGGTCAGTGACAGGGTGAGATGGCCGAAGGTCCGACCGCCGATGTCGTTGATCCCCCCGGCGATGAGCTCGAACCGCACCCCCGCCCCGGCGATGGCGGCGAACACCTCCGACTGGGCTGCGTCGCCGTCGCGGATGGTGAAGGTCACGATGCGTCCGGGATGCCGTGTGCGCAGCGCGTCGAGCCGCCCGCCCGCCGGCACCTCCTCGATGATGCTCGACACGAAGCGGCGCGTCGCGGCGTGCTGCGGCGACGACAGGATGTCGAAGACGGGACCGTCCTCGATGACGCGGCCGTCCTCCATGACGACAACGCGGTCGGCGATGGAGCGGACCACGTCCATCTCGTGGGTGATGACGAGGATGGTGATGCCGAGCTCGGCGTTCACTCGCCGCAGCAGGGTCAGCACCTCCTGCGTCGTCTCGGGGTCGAGCGCGCTGGTGGCCTCGTCGGCCAGCAGGATCCGCGGCTCCGTGGCGAGCGCGCGGGCGATCCCCACCCGCTGCTTCTGGCCGCCGGAGAGCTGCTCGGGGAAACTCTGCGCCTTGCCGGCCAGACCCACGAACGCGAGGAGCTCCTCGACCCTCGTCCGGATCTCGGCGCGCGGCCTGCCGGCGACTTCGAGGGGGTAGGCGATGTTGCCGGCGACCGTCCGCGACTCGAAGAGGTTGAACTGCTGGAAGATCATGCCGATGTCGCCGCGGAGGGCGCGCAGCTCCCGCTCGCGCAGTCGTGTGATGTCGCGGCCGTCGACCTCGACCGACCCCCGCGTCGGCAGCTCCAGGGCGTTGACGAGCCGCAGCACCGTCGACTTGCCGGCGCCGGAGTACCCGATGATGCCGGTGATGGATCCGGCCTCGATGTCGAGGGACACGTCATCGACGGCCCGGACGGGGGAGCCGCCCTTCGCGGTCGGCGGATACGTCTTGGTGACGCCTCTCAGGCGGATGAAGCTCATGTGGTCCTCCCGAACGAACGCGGTGCGGCCCGTCGGATCGACAGGCCGCACCGCGGAAACGATGTCAGCCGTTCTGCGCGGCGATGCCCTCTTCGACGTCCTTCAGCGAGGCCAGTAGGTCCTCAGCGGGCGTCTGCACCAGCAGGGCGGTGCCGCCGGAGGCATCCTTCACACCGTCCTGCACGGACTGGGTGTTCTGATAGATCTCCACGAGCTTCTGGAACGTCGGGTTCTCTGCGTCGTCGGCGCGGGCGGCGAAGATGTTGACGTACGGCAGGGCGTTCGGGTCCTCAGGGTCGTCGGTCGCGATCGCGTCGTCGGCAGTGAGGTCCGCCTCATCGAGGAAGTCGTTGTTCACGACGGATGCCGCGACGTCGGGCAGCGAGGTCGCCGTGAACGCGGCGTCGACCGCCTCGACCCGCACCTTCGAGCTGTCCAACACGTCGGCGGTGGTCGAGAACGCCGATCCGCCGTCGGCGAGCTCGACGAGACCGGCTGACTGCAGCACGAGGAGTGCGCGGGCCTGGTTGGAGTCGTCGTTGGGGACGGCGACGGTCTCGCCGGCGGGGATCTCGTCGGGCGACGCGTACTTCGACGAGTAGAGGCCCAGCGGGTAGATCGCCGTCGAGCCGATCGGCACGAGGTCCTCGCCGCTCTGCTGGTTGTAGGTGGCCAGGTAGATGATGTGCTGGAACTGGTTGAGGTCCAGCTCCCCGGCGGTGAGCGCGGGGTTCGGCTGCGTGTATTCGGTGAAGTCGACGATCTCGACGTCGATGCCCTCGGCCTCGGCGGCCTTCTCGTACTCGCCCCAGTACGGGTCGCCGGCGCCGACGACGCCGATCCGGACAGGCGCGTCAGCGCTGCTGCCGTCGTTGGGCTCGGCGCTCGAACCGGGCGAGGCGCACGCGCCGAGCAGCACGACGAGGGGAAGGGCCAGGGCGGCCGCGGCGAAGGACGTACGGGACATGGTGCTCTCCTTGTGGGTGGGAGACACCGCGGCGCGATACGCGCAGAGCACGGGCGGAACCGCGCTCGCCTCTTCGCGGTGCCTCGACCACCGTACGTACTCGTCCGCAGGATGTCGTATCGGCCGTAACACCTTGACACGGTCCGCGGAGACGGGGCGCGTTCGCAGCATCCCCTTCGACCCTGTAGGATCGATGATCGTGCAACGCGCGAGCGAAGCGCGCCACCTTAGCTCAGACGGCAGAGCGATTCACTCGTAATGAATAGGTCAAGGGTTCGATTCCCTTAGGTGGCTCCAGAACAGAGGACACACGGGTGACACAGACCCTGGATGCGATTCTCGAGATCTTCACGTGGGTGGGCTTCGGCGCCGCCGTCGCATTCGGGATCGCTGCGGTCGCCGTCTGGGCCGCCGACGGGACCTGGCTCCCTGCCGAGGCATACCTCGACGACGACGGCGCGACCGCCCGCTGGGTGGACGGCGACCGCGAGGTCAACTCCGTCGCACTGTCGGAGCACGAGCGCGAGCACTTCGGCGCCGACCACAGGGCCGACATCTGGTATCGCCACGGCTGGCACGACAGGATGCGGCTGACCCGGCGACCGCCGCACCTCAAACTGTTGATCGGGCTCGCCGCCGCCGGTCTCGCGCTGGGGGTCGTCGCATCGGCGGCATCCATCATCGCCTTCTTCTTCAGATGACCGACTCCGGCCGTGTGGTTTTGCTGAAAAAGCGAATAACTAGATAAGCTAGCCATATGTCCTCGACTCCGGCTCCGTCGCGCTGGTTGCGCATCGCACTCCCGATCGTCCTCGTCGTCATCTGGCTCGCCGGCGGCACCATCGGCGGCCCGTACTTCGGCAAGGTCGAAGAGGTCTCGACGAACGACCAGTCGAGCTTCCTGCCGCAGAGCGCCGAGTCGACCCAGGTGCAGGAGCGGCTGGACGATTTCACCGGGGGCGACGCGATCCCGGCGCTCGTGGTCTTCGACGCCGGTGGCGACCTGGACGCCGATCAGCTGACGGGGGTGCGGGACGTGGCGGATGCCGCAGCCGACCTTCCCGGCGTGCTCGAGGTGTCGCCCGCCATCCCGTCGGAGGACGGGGAGGCCGCGCAGATCGTCGTCTCGATCGACGCGACGGGCGAGGTGAACGACGTCGTCGCCGAGCTCCGCGAGATCGTCGAGGCGGATGCGCCGCCGGGCCTCGAGGGCTGGGTGACCGGCCCCGCCGGGTTCACCGCGGATCTGGCCACCGGCTTCACCGGCATCGACGGGCTGCTGCTGCTCGTCGCGCTCGGTGCGGTGTTCGTGATCCTCGTGGTCGTCTACCGGTCGCCCCTGCTGCCGCTGCTCGTCCTGCTGACCTCGGTGTTCGCGCTGTGCGTCGCGCTGCTCACGGTCTGGTGGCTCGCGAAGGCCCAGATCGTCGTGCTGAACGGCCAGGTCCAAGGCATCCTCTTCATCCTGGTGATCGGCGCGGCCACCGACTACGCGCTCCTCTACGTCGCACGGTTCCGAGAGGCGATCGGCGAGGGTCGCGCCCGCTGGGACGCGGTGACGACGGCCTGGAGGGGGGCGGTCGAGCCCATCCTCGCGTCGGGCGGTACGGTGATCGCGGGTCTGCTGTGCCTGCTGCTGAGCGATCTCGCGAGCAACCGGGCACTCGGCCCCATCGCCTCCATCGGCATCGCGTTCGCGATGCTCTCGGCCCTCACCTTCCTCCCGGCGCTCCTCGCGCTGACCGGCCGGGCCGCGTTCTGGCCGTTCATCCCGAAGACCGGCATGGTGGAACTCCCCGCCGACCTGACCCAGCCGACGAAGGGGGTCTGGGCGCGTCTGGCGCGGTTCGTCGCGCGACGCGCGCGCGTCGTCTGGATTCTCTCCACCGTCGTGCTCCTCGTCGCGGCGGTCGGCGTCACGCAGCTGAAGGCGGACGGCGTACCGGCCAGCGAGCTCGTCCTCGGCGAGTCGCAGGCGCGCGACGGACAGGCCGTGCTCGCCGAGCACTTCGCCGCAGGTTCCGGGAGCCCGCTCTACGTCATCGTGGCCGAGGACCGGGCGGCCGACACCGCGACCGTCCTGCAGGACCAGCCGGGCGTCGACGGCGTGGGCGTCATCGCCGACGACACCCCCGCCGGTCAGGCGGGAGTCGCGGCGAAGGACGGCGAGCTGGTGCTCACCGCCGCGGGCCCGCCGGGAACGGCGGCCCCCGAGCCGACCGTGGACGGCGGCGACGTCATGCTCGTCGCGACGCTGACCGACGCGGCGGACTCGCTCGAGGCCGAGCAAACCGTCCGCGACCTGCGCGCGACGCTTGCCGAGGGGACCACCGGCGCGATCGTCGGTGGCACGACCGCCGTCGACCTCGACACCAACGACACCTCGATCCGCGACCGCACGGTCATCATCCCGGTGATCCTCGTCGTGGTCCTGCTGATCCTGATGCTCCTGCTCCGCTCGATCCTCGCCCCGGTGCTCCTGATCCTCAGCGTCATCGTGTCCTTCGCCGCAGCCCTCGGAGTCAGCGCCCTCGTCTTCGACGGCGTCTTCGGGTTCCCCGGCGGCGACCCGGCCGTGCCCCTCTACGGGTTCGTCTTCCTCGTGGCGCTCGGCATCGACTACAACATCTTCCTGATGTCGCGGGTGCGCGAGGAGTCGCTGCGCCATGGAACGAGGCGTGGCATCCTTCGCGGGCTCGTCGCCACCGGCGGCGTCATCACCTCGGCCGGTCTCGTGCTCGCCGCCACGTTCGCCGCGCTCGGCGTCATCCAGATCCTGTTCCTGGTCCAGCTGGCGTTCATCGTCGCGTTCGGCGTGCTGCTGGACACCTTCATCGTGCGCTCGCTGCTCGTCCCGGCGCTCGCGTACGACATCGGGCGCGCGATCTGGTGGCCGTCGAAGCTCGCGCACGTCGAGGACGAGGACGCGCAGGGGGATGCCGGTGGTATGACCAGAGCGGAGTACCGTCGTACGCTCGACGCATGACGCGAGCGCTGTTCATCGTCGACGTCCAGAACGACTTCACCGAGGGCGGTGCCCTCGGCGTGGACGGCGGCGACGCTGTCGCGGCCGCGATCAGCCGCCACCTCGCCGCCCACGCCGGCGACTACGACCTCGTCATCGCGTCGCGTGACTGGCACGACGCCGACGGTGACAACGGCGGGCACTTCTCGCCGTCGCCCGATTTCGTGGACTCGTGGCCCGTGCACTGCGTCGCGGGATCCGACGGAGCGGCGTACGACCCGGGGCTCGACACCTCGGCCGTCACGCACCACGTCAAGAAGGGGCAGGGGCGGCCCGCCTACTCGCTCTTCGAGGGGACGACGGATGCCGGTGAGACCGTCGCCGAGCTGCTCACCGCCCACGGGGTGGTCGAGGTCGACGTCACCGGGATCGCGACCGACCACTGCGTCCGCGCGTCGGCGCTCGACGCCATCGCCCACGGCCGCCGCGTCCGGGTGCTCACCGACCTGATCGCGGGGGTCGCGCCGGAGCCGAGCGACGCCGCGCTGGCCGAGATGGCGCACGCCGGCGCAGCGCTCGTGTCGTCCGAGAGCGGTCGGTGAGCCCGCAGGCCCCGGCGGGCTGGTACGCCGACCCCGGGGTGCCCGGGCAGCTGCGCTGGTGGGACGGGACGGACTGGGCGGAGGGCACGGTCGCGCCCGTCGCCGAGGATGCTGCGCCGGCAGCCGCGCCCGCCCCGCCGGCATCCGCCCCTGAGCCCTCGGTTCGTCCTTCGAAGACGCCGTGGCGACCTCCGCGGAACCGGGACCGGCTGGGGACGGGGACCGTCTGGATCTGGCTGGCGATCGTCTTCTCGACGCTGCCGTTCTTCACGGGGTCGCTGTTCGACCCGATCACGACGGCTCGCTTCGTCGGGTACCTCGCGGTGGGCCCGTCGTACGATCCCGGTGTCTCGGGCTGGGCATCAGCAGGGCTCGTCCTCCTCGCCCTGCTGAACGTGTGCGTCGTCGCAGCGTCGATCGTCTTCTCGTGGCTCGACCACCGGTCACTCCGACGCCGGGGGGTCGAGGCGCCGTTCGCCTGGGGCTGGTCGGTCCTCGCGTTCGTCGCGACCCTCGGTGTGTACGTCGTCGGCCGCAGCATCGTCGTGCACGGGCGCACCGGTCGCGGGCTCGCACCGCTCTGGGGCTGGCTCGTCGCCACGGTCGTGGGCGTGGCCGTGGCGTCCGTCTGGGTCGTGTGGTTCTTCGAGTCCCTGTGGCTGGCGGTCACGACCGCGCACTGACCGTGCCCGCGGCCCCGGGCTGATCTTCACAGGATGGACATCTGCGGTTCATCGCGCCCCGGCGACGGAGCCCGAGCATGGGGGAATGATCCGACCTCGTGTGCTCTCGCTGTACGAAGGGCTCTTCGCCGGGGGAGCCCGCGTGCTCCACAGCAGCGTCGTGACGTCGCTGCATCTCGACGGGTCCCACGAGCACTCCGTGCTCTCGATCGCCTCGCGCGCCCGCCGCGAGGGGACCGTCCAGGAGATGACGGACGACTCCCGCCACCGGTGGCTGCGCGAGGCGGGCGTCGAGGTGTCGACGCTCGGACGTGAAGCGGGGGCGGTCGCGCCGGAGCCGGAGAGCTACACCGACGTCGAGCTCGAGGTGGCCGCCGCCGCCATCGCGCGGACGGACGTCGTCCTCACCCTGAAGGAGCAGCCGCTCGGCCTGATCTTGGCGTTGGTGCGACGGGGGATGCTGCCGGACGTCCCCGTCGCCGTCTGTCTGCACCGATCGGATCCGACCCACTCCGGACCCGCAATGCGCTGGCTGGGCGAGCTGGCGGCATCCGGCCGGCTCTCTTCGACGATCGCGTGCGCCGAATCGACCAGCGACGCCTATGCGCGGTTCACGCCTCCGTTCACGGAACGCCTGGTGATCCCCAACGGGATCGACCTCGCGCGCTTCCGCCCCAAACCGCACGAGCGGATGCCGCTGCGCACCCGCCTCGGGATCGCCCCGTCCGCGCCGGTGATCCTCTTCGCCGCGCGCTTCGACGCGATGAAGGATCCCGGGCTGTTCCTGCGAGCCGTCGCCGCCCACGCCGCCCACGACGGCCGCACCCGGTACATCCTGTGCGGTGCGGGGATGGTCCCGGAGAACCCGGCGCTGCAGTCGGCCATCGCGGACGCGGGGGCACCCGCCGACCGCCTCCACCTGCTCGGCATCCGGGACGACATGCCGCACGTCTACCGAGCAGCCGACATCGTGGCACTCACGAGCGCTTTCGGTGAGGCGTCGCCGCTGTGTCTCATCGAGGGCGCGGCGAGTGGTGCGACGCCTGTGACGACGGATGTGGGGGACTCGGCGCAGGTGGTGGCGGGCATCGGGCTGGTCACTCCGCGCGACGCGCAGGCGATCGCCTCGGCGTGGGCGAAGGTGATCGCCCGACGGCCGGACTACCGTGCCGCCGCACTCGCCGCGCGGCCGCGGATGGGAGCGGACCGGATGCTCGACGCGTACCGGTCCGCGATCGACGGATTGGCGCAGCGGGTGGCAGCCGCGGCGTGACGTGCGACGGCGGCGTACCCTGGAGGGTCTGCCCGTCCGGGGCAGCGCGCCGAGGAGCCCCATGACCGCCGTCACCCCCGCGCGGGACGATGCCGCCCGCTACCGTATCGAGCCGACCGTGCTGCAGGCCCTGCGGAGTCCGCGGCTGCTGACCCGCGAGGTGCTCGCTGGGCTCGTCGTCGCGATCGCTCTCATCCCCGAGGCGATCGCGTTCTCGATCATCGCGGGCGTCGACCCGCGGCTCGGGCTCTTCTCGTCGTTCGTCATGGCGGTCGCGATCTCGTTCCTCGGTGGGCGCCCCGCCATGATCACGGCGGCGACCGGTGCGGTCGCGCTCGTGATCGCCCCGGTGGCCCGCGAGCACGGCATCGACTACTTCATCGCGACGGTCATCCTCGCCGGCATCCTGCAGGTCGTCTTCGCCGTCCTCGGCGTCGCGAAGCTCATGCGGTTCATCCCGCGCAGCGTCATGGTCGGCTTCGTGAACGCGCTCGCGATCCTCATCTTCATCGCACAGGTGCCGCATCTGATCGGCGTGCCGTGGGCGGTCTACCCGCTGACCGCCGCGGGCCTGCTCATCCTGTTCCTCATGCCGCGACTGACGAAGGTCGTCCCGGCGCCGCTCGTGACGATCGTCGTCGTCACCGCGGCCGCGCTCCTGCTGGGGATCTCCGTCCCGACGGTCGGCGATCAGGGCGCCCTGCCCGAGAGCCTGCCGTCGCTGTTCATCCCGCAGGTGCCGCTCACGGGCGAGACGCTGGGCATCATCCTCCCGTACGCGGCGGCGATGGCCGTCGTCGGGCTGCTCGAGTCGCTGATGACGGCGAAGCTCGTCGACGACATCACCGACACCCACTCGCGCAAGACCCGCGAGGCGTGGGGACAGGGCGCCGCGAACGTGCTGTCGGGCATGTTCGGCGGCATGGGCGGCTGCGCCATGATCGGCCAGACGATGATCAACGTGAAGGCGTCCGGCGCGCGGACGCGCATCTCGACCTTCCTTGCGGGCACCTTCCTCCTCGTCCTCGTGCTGGTGTTCGGTGACGTCGTGGCGGTCATCCCGATGGCGGCACTCGTCGCGGTGATGGTGGTCGTCTGCATCGCCACGTTCGACTGGCACAGCATCCGGTTCGCGACGCTGCGGCGGATGCCGCGCAGCGAGACGGCCGTCATGGTGCTGACCGTCGTCGCGACCGTGTGGACGCACAACCTCGCGATCGGCGTCGGGGTCGGCGTCGTCGCGGCCATGGTGCTGTTCGCCCGACGGGTCGCCCATCTGACGCGCGTGACCCGCCGGGTCGACGGCGAGACGGCGCGCTACACGGTCGACGGCGAGCTGTTCTTCGCCTCGAGCAACGACCTGACGACGCAGTTCGACTACAGCCGCGACCCCGATGAGGTCGTCGTGGACTTCTCCCGCTCCCACGTGTGGGATGCCTCGACCGTCGCCGCGCTCGATGCGATCGAGGCGAAGTACGCGCGGCTCGGCAAGCGGGTGCGCTTCACGGGTATGAACGCCGAGACGAGCGACTTCCACGGACGGCTCTCGGGCGGGCTCGGCTCGGGAGCGTAGTCCGCGCGTCACACATCCCGCGCGGGCTGTCAACCGGCGGGCACCGTGCGGGCGCAGCGGCAAGACTCGCCGCATGCCCTCGACGAACGCCGAACCCGGCCCCGGCCAGGATCTGCGCAGCTACGCACCGATCGGGGACGGGCGCACCGTGGCCCTGGTGGGCCTGCGAGGACAGATCGATTGGATGCCGCTGCCCGGCATCGACGACCTGCCCATCTTCGGGCGCCTCCTCGACGACGACGCCGGCGGCTGCATCGAGCTCGAGCCCGTCGGCGAGTACCGGGTGCGCCGCCGCTACCTCGCGCGCACCAACGTGCTGGTCACGACCTTCCTGACCGACACCGGCCAGGCGACGATCACCGACGCCCTCGTCACGGGTGTCGCCGGCCGCCTGCCGTGGGCCGAGCTCGCCCGACGCGTCGAGGGGATCGAGGGTGAGGTCGCGTTCCGGTGGCGGGTGCAGCCCGGCACCTCGCTGAAGACCGCGGCGCCGTGGCACGACGAGGGCAACGGCCACAGCATCCTCCGCTCGGGACTCACGACCATCGGGGTGACGGGACTCGACTACGGTCCGGATTCCGCAGGCAAGGGCGACGTCGAGGGGCCGGGGCTGTCGGGCCGCTTCACGACGTCGAGGGGCAGCAAGCACCTGTTGATCGTCGTCGGCACGCACGACGAGCCGATACACTTCCCGGTCCCCGAGAACGTCGACCGGGGCATCGACCGGACGATCGAGGCGTGGCGCGCATGGTCGCGAGAGTTCTCGTACGAGGGCCCCTGGGCGACGCACGTGCAGCGCAGCGCGCTGATGCTGAAGCTCCTCATCCACAGCCCTACCGGGTCGATCGCGGCCGCCGCGACGACCTCGCTGCCCGAGAGCCTGTCCGGCGGCAAGAACTGGGACTACCGCCTCGCGTGGATCCGCGACCTCGCCTACACGCTCGAGGCGCTCATCGGCTTCGGCCTGCGCGAGGAGACGCACGCGGCGATGTCGTGGATGCTGCGGACCATCCGGCGTCACGGACCCGAGCTGCACGTCATGTACACGCTCGACGGCGAGCTCGACGGCGATGTGCGCTTCTACGACGTCCCCGGCTGGCGGGGGATCGGCCCGGTCGTCACGGGCAACCCCGCCCATGAGCAGCTGCAGCTCGGGGTCTACGGCGACCTCTTCGCCATCTGCCGTGCGTACGTCGACGCCGGGAACGCCCTCGACGTCCAGACCGCCCGCATGCTGTCGATGTACGCCGACAAGGTGTGCGACGAATGGCGGAACCCCGACTCGGGGATGTGGGAGCTCCCCGAGGAACGGCACTACACGTCGTCGAAGATGGGGTGCTGGCAGGCGCTCCGAGATGCGGTGCACCTGTCCGAGATCGGTCAGATCCCCGGCAGCAGCGAGCGCTGGGCGGCCGAGGCCGAGATGGTGCGCGACTGGGTCGACGAGCACGGTTGGTCGGAGTCCCGCGGGGCGTACGTCATGGCGCAGGGGAGCCGAGACCTCGACGCATCCGTCCTGCTCCACTCGCTCAGCGGTTTCGACCGCGGCGAGCGGATGTCTCGGACGATCGACGCGCTGAGCGGCGAGCTCGGCGAGGGGCCCCACCTCTACCGCTACACCGGGATGCGCGACGAGGAGGCGACCTTCGTCGCCTGCGGGTTCTGGCGGGCGGCCGCCCTCGTGTGCGTCGGCCGGCACGACGAGGGGATCGCCGCGATGAACGAGCTCGTCGAGGCGGGCAACGACGTCGGGATGTTCGCCGAGATGATCGACCCCGAGGACGGCGCCTTCCTCGGCAACCTTCCGCAGGCACTCAGCCACCTCGCGCTCATCCGCGCGGCCCTCACCATCCGCGAGCTGGTCGGCGACGACGCCGACCGTTCGTGACCGCACTCCGGCACCACATCCACGAGACCGAGGAGACACCATGTCACGCGACCAGTACACGTTCACGAACCCCGCGGAGCTGTACGCCGACATCGAGCCCCGGAAGGGGCACCAGGACGAGCCCGGCCTCGACGCCGACCTCGCACCCAAGGCGGACCTGGGCGAAGCGTCCTACCGCGGCACCGGGCGTCTCACGGGGCGGAAGGCCCTCATCACCGGCGGTGACTCGGGCATCGGCGCGGCGACCGCGATCGCCTTCGCCCGCGAGGGTGCGGACGTCGCACTGTCGTACCTGCCCGAAGAGGCGGAGGACGCCGAGCGCATCGCCGGCATTCTGCGGGAGGCCGGTGCCACCGTCCTCACCCTGCCGGGCGACCTGCGCCAGAAGGACTACTGCGTCGAGCTCGTCGCGAAGACCGTCGAGGGCCTGGGCGGCCTCGACATCCTCGTGAACAACGGCGGCAAGCAGATCTTCAACGAGGACCTCACGACCCTCGACGACCAGCAGTTCGACGACACCTTCACCACGAACGTCGACGCGATGTTCTGGATCACGAAGGCGGCCCTGCCGCACCTTCCCGCCGGCGCGACGATCATCAACACCACGTCGATCCAGGCGTACTCGCCGTCCGAGACGCTCGTCGACTACGCGTCGACCAAGGCGACCATCAACGCCTTCACGAAGGCGCTCGCCCAGCAGCTCGCGCCGAAGGGCATCCGGGTGAACGCGGTCGCCCCCGGGCCCATCTGGACGCCGCTGCAGGTCTCCGACGGCCAGCCCCAGGAGAAGATCGCGTCGTTCGGCGAGGAGACGCCGCTCGGACGCATGGGCCAGCCCGCCGAGCTCGCACCGGCATACGTCTTCCTCGCCTCGGCGGAGTCGAGTTACGTCATCGGCGAGACCCTCAACGTGAACGGCGGCATGCCGACGCCGTGATGTCCGCATGACGAGGGCCCCGGCGCATCGCGCGTCGGGGCCCTCGTTCGTCCGCTGGGCGTCAGGCGTCGATGAGCTCGGCTGCCTTCGCCCGCTTCCGTGCGACGACCTTGCCGCGGACCGAGAACACCAGCACGATCGCGAGCAGCGCGTACAGGGTGATCGAGATCGGTCCCTGCACGAGCACCGAGAAGTCGCCGTTGGCGCTCATCGCGGCATCCCGCAGGCTCGTCTCGGCCAGGGGCCCGAGGACCATGCCGATGATGAGGGGCGCGAGGGGGAAGTCGAGCGCCCGCATCAGGAAGCCGAGCAGTCCGATGCCGAGGAGCATCACCAGATCGAAGGTCGAGCCCGACGTGGCGTAGATGCCGAGCCCGCAGAACATCGTGATGCCGGCGTAGAGGTAGGGGCGGGGGATGAGCAGCAGCTTCGCCCACAGCATCGCGAACGGCAGGTTCAGGATGAGGAGCACCACCATCGCGATGAAGAAGCTCGCCAGCAGCGACCAGACGAGGTCGGGTGCGCGGTCGAACAGCAGCGGTCCCGGCTGCAGACCGTACTGCCGGAAGGCGGCGAGCATGATCGCCGCCGTGGCCGAGACCGGCAGCCCGAGGGCCAGGAGGGCGCCCATCGCCATGCCGGTGGTGGAGTTGCCCGCCGCCTCGGGGGCGGCGAGACCGCGGATGGCGCCCTTGCCGAACATGGGGTTCCTGCGGCGCTGGTCGAGACGCTTCTCGAGGCCGTAGGCGAGGAAGGTCGGGATCTCGGAGCCACCGGCGGGGACGACGCCGAAGGGGAGGCCGATCGCGGTGCCCCGGAGCCACGCGGGCGCCGCCTCCTTCAGCTCGCGACGGCTGAGCCACGGGCGTCCCGTCGGTCTGATGAGCGCCTTGTCGGTCATGTGACGCTCGAGGCACGCGACGTAGATGACCTCGCCGAGCGCGAGGATCGCGACGGTGACGGTGACGAGCGAGATGCCGTCGAACAGGTTCGGGGAGTCCATCGTGAAGCGCGGTGCACCCGAGACGCCGTCGACGCCGATGACCGCGATGCCGAGGCCGATGAACAGCGATGTCAGGCCCTTGATCGCACTGTCGGCGACGACCGACGACGTGGCGGCGAACGCGAAGACCGCGAGGGCGAAGAACTCCGCGGGACCGAACCGGCTCGAGAAGTCCGCGAGGGCGGGGGCCACGAACACCACGACGATCGAGGCCACCATGCCGCCGATGAACGCGCCGATGGCGGCGGTGGCGAGCGCCTGTGCGGCGCGGCCGTTCAGCGCCATCTTGTGCCCCTCGAACGTCGAGGCGATGGCGGATGCCTGGCCCGGCGTGTTCATCAGGATGCCCATCGTCGAGTCGCCGAACAGGCCCCCGAAGTAGACGCCGGCGAACATGATGAACGCGGCCGTCGGGTCGAGCGAGAAGGTGATGGGCAGCAGGAGCGCGACGGCCATCGACGATCCGAGACCGGGGAGCACGCCGACGGCGGTGCCGAGGAGGCATCCGATCAGCACCCAGAGGAGGTTCGCGGGGGTGAGCGCGCCGGCGAAGCCCTCGCCGAGCAGTGTCAGGACATCCATGTCAGAACCCTCCGAGAAGACCGGACGGGAGGGGCATCCCGAGCAGCATGTCGAAACCGATGTACGCCAGCGAGCTCAGGGTGAACCCGACCGCAAGGCTCTGGAGCGGCCGCGCGGCTCCGAACGCGCGCGCCACGCACCAGAAGAGCAGGCCCGCCGCGATCACCCATCCGAGGAACTCGAGCAGGAACGCGAAGGCCAGGAACGACAGGACGACCCACGCGAACGACCGGATGTCGACGCGGACGGCGCGCGCGGGCTCGTCGCCCGATGCGACGGGATCGGGCGTCGCACGGATCTCGCGGATCGCCGAGACGACCAGGGCCGCTGCGAAGGCGTAGAGGCCCGCTGCGATGATGCCGGGGAAGAACTGCGGTCCGGGGAACGCGGTGCCTTCGGGAACCCGCATCGTGACGATGCCGACGACGAGGTAGGTTGCGAACGCGGCGAGGATCACCGGCATCGTCAGGCCCTTCAGCAGGGCGGCGAGGCCGGGACCCGAGACGAGGCGCAGGCGTTCGCCGATGACGGCCGAGGCCGAGGTGGGGTTGGCGGGGAAGGTCACAGGCCCATCTCCTCGTAGAGTGCGCGGATGCGGGATTCCTCGTCCTGCAGGAAGGCGTCGAGGTCGTCGCCGGTGATGATGCGCTCGGTCCAGTGGTAGCGGTCCATCGCGTCTGCCCACTGGGGGGTCGCGACGCTGTCGAGCACGAGGTCGGTGAGCGCCTCGCGGTCGTCCTCGTCGAGACCGGTCGGGGCCGAGAGTGACCGCCAGTTCGTGAGCGAGACGTCGAACCCCTGGTCCTTCGCCGTCGGGATGTCGATGCCGTCGATGGGCTGGCTCGCGACGAGCGCCAGGGCGCGGAGGCGGCCCGCCTCGATCTGGTCGATGTTGTCGGGGTACCCGCCCGCAGCCGCCTGGGCGGTGCCGTTCAGGAGTGCCTGGATGGCCTCACCGCCGCCGTCGGAGGAGATGTAGGTCGTGTCGATCGGATCGATGCCGGCCGCGAGGGCGAGGTCGGTGACGACGAGCTGGTCGAAGGAGCCGCCGCCGGTCCACGGGATCGACTTCGGATCCTCCTTCCACGCCGCGACGAGGTCGTCGAGGGAATCGTAGGGCGAGTCGGCGGGGACGACGATCACGTCGTACTCCTCGACGACGACGGCCAGCGGCGTCACGTCGTCGAGGGTCGCCGCCGAGTCGAACTGGATCGTCGCCGCCAACAGGCCCGTGCCGCCGACCAGCATGTTGTTCGGCTGGCCCTCGAGGACCGACACGTTGCCGAGGGCGATGGTGCCGCCGGCGCCTGGCATGTTCACGACCTGCACGTTGTTGACGAGGCCGTTCGCCTTCTGCGCCTGCTGCAGTTCGCGAGCGACGCCGTCCCAGCCGCCGCCGGCTGCGGCGGGCGCGATGATCGTCATCGAGGCGCCCACCTCCTGCCCGGACGCGGCCGACGAGATCGAACCGACGGCCGCGGTCCCGATGGCGGCGACGGCGATCGCGCCGCCGATGACGCGGCCGATGACGGTCCGCGGGGTCGCGCGGGTCGCGCGGGTCGTGGGGGTGTCTGTGGGGGTCATCATCGCTCCGTTCGCGCGGACATCGTCGTCTCCGCGAGATCGAAATAGGATGTCAGCGCGCGGTGCCGAGTCGGCATCCGTCGGTGGTTGTTCTCTTAAACGTTCACGGACCGCGCGACCGACGAGGAGTGGTGCACGATGGCGTCTCCGCTGCGGCCCCGTGTGGTGCGGTTGCTGCTGCTCGTCCTGCCGTCGATCGTCACGCTCGCGGCGCTGTCGGTGACGGTCGCGGTGGCCATGACGGTCCAGGAGCGCACGATCCGCGACGCGACGGCCGAGCGGGTCATGGGTGTCGCGGAGAGCCTCGCGGGCCTCGACGACGTGCGAGCGACCCTTTCGGCGACGACGGATGCCGGGACCCCGACCGACCTCGCGGACGCCGCCGATCTCGCCTCGGCGACGGCGGCGCTGCAGCCGCTCGCCGAGCTGGTGGGCGAGTCGGCCGGGGTGTACTACGTCGTCATCACGGACGACGAGGGGGTCCGGATCACGCATCCGTCGGCATCCGAGCGCGGCGTGCAGGTGGAGACGACAGGCGCCCCCGTGCTCGCGGGCGAGACGTTCCTCGGCACCGAACGCGGCGCCTCCGGGCCGTCGCTGCGTGCGAAGGTCCCCGTGCGCGACGGGGAGCGCATCGTCGGCATGGTGGCGGTGGGCGTGTTGGAGTCGAGCATCGCGGCCGATCGGGATGCGGCGCTCGCCGCCCTGCTGCCGTGGGGGATCGGCGCGCTCGTGATCGCGACGCTGGCGAGCTCCGCGCTGACGGCCGCGGTCGAGCGGCGGTTCCGGCGCGCGGACGTGGTGGCCGCCGAGAATGCGCAGATGCGCCGGACGACGGCGGCGCTGGGCGAGCAGGCCCATGAGTTCGGCACACGACTGCATGTGATCCACGGACTGGTCTCACGGGGCGACGCCGCCGAGGCGCTCGGCTACATCGAGGATGTGGTCCCCGTCGCGACGGCCGACGTCGACAGCGGCGACGGCCGGCCGCTCGCGTCAGCAACGATGCACGCGGTGCGGGCGGAGCTGCTCGAATGGGGTGCGCAGGCGGAATTCGACATGGCGCTCGAGGGCGATCTGGACGACGCCGCGGTCACGGTCGTCACGAACCTCTGCCGCAACGCCGGCGAGGCGGGCGCGACCCGCGTGCGCTGCGTGCTCCGTGACACCGCCGGAGTGCTCGCGGGCGCGGTGGACGACGACGGCCCGGGCGTCGATCCTCGGATGGCCGGCCGCATCTTCGGGCAGGGCGTCACGACGAAGCCCGACGGGTCGGGGTTCGGCCGCGGATACGGGCTCGAGACGGTCCGCCGGACGGTCACCTCGCGCGGGGGGACGATCGAGGTCGGTCCGTCGCCGCTCGGCGGTGCGCGGTTCGCGTTCGAGATGGAGCGGGTGTGAGCGAAGCGTCGATCCGGGTGCTCGTCGTCGACGACGACCGCGGTGCACGGGCACTGCACTGCGGTTTCGTCGACGACGTGTCCGGGTTCACGGTCGCGGGTGCGGCCGGAACGGGGGAGGATGCCGTCGCCCGCAGCGCTTCGGGCGTCGACCTCGTGCTGCTCGACATGCGCCTGCCCGACATCAGCGGTGTGGAGGTACTGCACCGGCTGCGGACGCTCGGCGGGGACGGTCCGGATGTGCTGGTGATCAGCTCGTCGAACGATCAGACGACCGTTCGACAGGCGCTCGCCGCCCGCGTCGTGGGGTATCTCGTGAAGCCGTTCACCGAGGCGGCGCTGCGTGCCCGGCTCGAGCGGTACCGCGAGCAGGTGCAGGCGCGGTCGGATGCCGGTCGTGAGCGCCCGCTCGCCCAGGGCGAGATCGATCGACTGCTGGCGACCGGCGGCATCCGCACCGTCGCGGCCGCGACACGCGAGAGCGGCACGAGGCCGCTGCCGAAAGGGCTGGCGCTCCCGACGCTCGACCGCGTGCTCGCGGCGCTCGATGCCGTCACGGGGCGCTCGGTCGCCGAGGTGGCGGAGGACTGCGCGATGTCGCGCGCGACGGCGCACCGGTACCTGGCGCATCTCGCGGAGACGGGGGCCATCGTGGTGGCGCATCGGTATGGCCGGCGAGGGCGCCCCGAGGTGCTGTACCGCCTCGCGCCGGTCTAGCGCGGACGGGGCGCCCGGTCGCGCTCAGCCGCCGAACGCGTCGCGGTAGAGCGTGTCGAGCTCCGGGGAGTCCTCGCCGCTCACGCCGCACGTCGCGACGACGCCGTCGGTCGCCGCGATCAGATAGGTCGTGTCGTCCTCGAAGACGATCGGCGCGCCGTCAATCGCGCTGTCCTCGCCCTGGGCCACCTCCACGGTGTCGCCGATGTCGCCGGCGAAGCGCTCCGCCACGGTGAGCGTCACGACACCGCCCTCGATGGAGGTGACGGTCGCGCGGAAGGCGTCGTCGGCCTGCGCGATCACCTCGGGGGTGATCTCCGCGCAGCTGGCCATCGCGCCACCGTCCGGCGCGAGCTCGAGCCGGGTGGCGGGTGCGGGCGGCGTCAGCGTCGCCGGCAGCACGAACGCTGCCGCGGCGGCGGCGACGGCGATGCCGCCGCCGAGGGCCCAGGCCCGCCGCGGGATGCGGACGCGCGGGCTCGGGGGTGCGGTGTCGGTGCGGGTCATGGTGTCCTCCACGAGTCGGGTGTGCTGATCGCCTCGCAGGGGTGCGAGCGACGCGGAGGGGTCGGCGCGACGGATCAGCTGTCGCAGGTCGTCCTGTTCGCCACGAGTCATCGTCCGCTCCTCTCCTTCACTCCGACATGTCCGTCCGCCGCCTGTTCCTTACGCCAGGCCTGGGCGAATCGTCCCCGCGCCCGGTGCAGCCTGACGGCGGCGGCGTTCGCCGTGATCCCGAGTGCGACCGCGATCTCGCGCGGCTCGAGCTGCTCCCACGACCACAGTCGCAGCACCTCGGCATCCGGCGGTCTCAGCGTCGCGAGGACGGCACGGACGGCGTCGTCGACCTCGTCGCTCGGTTCCGAATGCGCGCACGGTGGATCGATCGCGCGGATGCGGTTCGCCAGGCGGTCCCGACGCCGTGAGGCTCGATCGGCGTTGGCGAGCTGCAGGCGGGCCACCCCGATCGCCCACGCGATGTGCTCGGCGGGGACGTCGTCCAGTCGCCGCCACAGCGCGAGGAGCGTCTCGGACAGGACGTCGTCGACGTCGGCAGCCGCCGCCCGGCGCGCGACATAGCGCCGCACGGGCTCGGTGACGTCGGCTGCGATCTCTTCGAAGCGCCGACGACGGTCTGCGTGGGACATGGCCACCATGCTGACCCATGTCCGGCACTGGGACGGTTCTTACTCGCCGTGCGACGCCGGCGGAATCTCGAGCAGGTGCAGGAAGTCCTCGAACAGGCCCTCCATGTCGACGGCGTCCGGGTCGAGCAGCCACTGCAGCTGGAGGCCGTCCATCATGGCGGTCACCAGTTGGCCGACGCGCTCCGGGTCGAGGTCGGTGCGCAGCTCGCCCTGCTCCTGCAGGCGGGAGAACGACTCGTCGTCCTGATGGCGGATGGCTCGGTAGCGCTCGCGGAAGGACTCGTGCGCCGGATGCTGCGGGTCGGTCGCTTCGGCCGAGAGCACGACGTGCAGCGCCACGAGACCGGGGGAGCGGGTGTTGCGGGCGACCTGCTCGCGCATGGTGTCGACGAAGGCGACACCTGCGGCCTCGGATTGCTCGCGGCGGTCGCGGTCGATCTCGTCGCGCGCGGCGATCGTGGCCGCGAGCAGGCCCATCTTCGATCCGAAGTGGTGCAGCAGGCCGGCATCCGAGATGCCGACACGGCGGGCGATCTCACGCAGCGACGTGCCGCGGTAGCCCTGTTCGCCGAACACCTCGACGGCGGTCTCGAGGATCGTGGACCGCCGCTTGTCGCCGCGCACCCGTCGGAGGTCGGGGCGCTCAGGGACATCGGGCTCGGGGGCATCGGGCTCGGCGTTCTCGGCTGCGTTGCTCATCGGCCTGCTCTCTTGCGAGGGGGGTTGCCGCCAGTCTATGCTCAACAAACTAAGCGAGCAGTTGCTAAGTTAGTTTCCCGATCAGCTGCCGCGGCGTCAAGACTCGATGAGGAGGATCCCGTGAAGATGCGGAACAAGGCACTCGCGTTCGGAGCGATCGGTGTGGTGGGCATGCTGGCCCTCGCCGGATGCGGCCGGGCGGACGACGCCGGCCAGGGCGGTGGCGGCGAGGCCGTCACGGTCGACGATTCCCCCGCGACCGGTGAGATCGAGATCTGGGCGATGGGTGAGGAGGGCGAGAACCTCGGCGACTTCGCCGACGCCTTCGTCGAGGACAATCCCGAGGCGAGCGTCACCGTCACGTCCATCCCGTGGACGGACGTGATGACCAAGTACCAGACCGCCGTCGCCGCCGGCACCGTTCCCGATGCGATCATGATCGGCTCGTCGCTGCTGCCCTCGATGGTCGCAGCGGGTGGCCTCGCACAGGTGCCCGACGACCTCGTCGACGACGACTCGTTCAACGAGACCGCGCTCGAGTCGACCGAGGTCGAGGGCACGGCGTACGCCGTGCCGTGGTACGTCGAGACGCGCGTCATGTACTACCGGACCGACCTCGCCGAGCAGGCGGGAGTCGAGGCTCCGAAGACGTGGGACGACCTGACCGCCTTCGCGACGGCGATGCAGGAGAACGGGTCGGACTACGGCATCCAGTTGCCGATGGGTGACGCCGAGGACTCGACGCAGGTCATCCTGCCGTTCTACGCGCAGGCCGGCGGCGAGGTGCTGAACGACGACGGCACCGCCTATGCGTGGGACGAGGCTGCCCTCACCGACGCGCTCGAGTACTACGCCTCGTTCTTCACCGAAGGTCTCGCGCCCATGTCCGGTTATGGCGACGAGCAGACGGCCGCGTTCGCGAGCGGTTCGAACCCCGCGTTCATCTCCGGCCCGTGGATGGTCGGCGTGCTGGGCGACCAGGAGTCGCCGGAGTGGGTCGACGAGAACGTCGGCACCGCGCCGGTGCCGGCTGGCGCCGACAACAACGACTCGTACCTCGGCGGCGGGCACCTCGGTGTGTTCGAGGACGCGGAGAACGCCGACGGCGCCTGGAAGCTCATCAAGTGGCTCTCCGACCCCGAGACGCAGCAGCAATGGTTCGAGACGGTCAACGCCTTGCCGGCCGTGACCTCCGCCCTCGACTCCGAGCCGTTCACCTCCGACCCGCGCCTGTCGGTCCTGAACGAGCAGCTCGAGGACACCGTGGCTCCGCCGTCGGTGCCGAGCTGGAACGAGATGTCGGCGTTCATCGAGACCGAGGCCGAGAAGGTCGCCAACGGCAGCAGTGCGGCGGATGCGGCATCCGCCATCATCGCCAAGGCCGAGTCGCTCGGCACGGGCTGGTAACCATCGTGGCGCTCGTCTCGACGAGCGCGGCTGGGCGGCGAGGAGGCTTCGCCGCCCAGCGGCGCCGCACCGCGGTGGTGGCGTGGCTGTTCGCCCTGCCGTTCCTCGTCATCTTCGCTGTCTTCATGCTCGGCCCGCTGCTGGGCTCGTTCGCGATGTCGTTCACCGATCTCGGCGTGCGGGACCTGCGCTCGCCGTTCTCGGTCAACGTGATCGGGTTCGACAACTTCGTCGCGCTGTTCCAGGACGAACTGTTCGTGAAGTCGATCGTCAACACCTTCTACTTCGTCGGTGTCGGCATCCCGCTCACGATGGCGCTCGGACTGCTGCTGGCGGTCGCGCTGAACTCGGGCATCGAGAAGTTCCGCAGCGTCTTCCGGGTGGGCTTCTACACGCCGGTCGTGACATCGATCGTCGCGGTCGCCGTCGTGTGGAAGTTCATCCTGCAGGACTCAGGGCTGCTCAACACGGTGCTGTCCTGGGTCGGGATCAACGGCCCGGATTGGCTGAACGACCCGGTCTGGGCGATGCCGTCGATCATCGTGATGGGCGCCTGGCGCAACATGGGCACGCTCATGATCATCTTCCTGGCGGGCCTGCAGGCGATCCCGCGGGACGTCTACGAGGCCGCCGAGGTCGACGGCGCGAGCGCCTGGCGTCGTTTCACGAGCATGACGCTGCCGCTCATGCGGCCGACGCTGCTGCTCGGCGCGGTCCTCCTGTCGGTCGGCTTCCTGCAGGTCTTCGAGGAGCCCTTCGTGATGACCCAGGGTGGTCCGCTGAACTCGACCCTCACCATCAGCTACTACGTCTACAACCAGTTCGGATACGGCGACTACTCGCTCGCGTCCGCGGCGGCCTACGTGCTGTTCGCGTTCATCGCAGCGCTGTCGGCCGTGCAGTTCCGGTTGCTGCGATCGAAGGACAACTGACATGGCGATCACGACGGTGACCGAGCCCGAGAAGGCCGCGGTGACGACGGATGCCGCGCCCCGCCGGCGTCGACGGCCGATCGGCTGGTCGCGCGGCGTCACCTACCTCGCGCTGACGATCGGGCTGCTCTTGACCCTCGCGCCGTTCATGTGGATGCTGCTCGGCAGCTTCAAGACGCAGGGCGAGCTGCTGCAGCGGCCCATCACGTGGTGGCCCGAGCAGGCGACGCTCGACAACTACTCGCAGTGGCTGACGCAGCTGGACTACGGACAGTTCTTCCTGAATTCGGTGGTCGTGGCGCTCGTCGTCGTGGTCGGCAACATCGTGTTCTGCTCGATGGTCGCGTATGCGCTCGCGAAGCTGGAGTTCCCCGGCAAGAAGGTGCTGTTCGGCCTCGTGCTGCTGACCTTGATGGTCCCGGGTGTCGTGACGCTCGTGCCGATGTTCGTCCTCGTCGCGAACATGGGCCTCGTCAACACGTATCCGGCGCTCATCCTGCCGTTCCTGGCGGGACCGCTCGGCGTGTTCCTCATGCGGCAGTTCATCATGGGCGTGCCGGACGCGCTGATCGAGGCGGCGCGCATCGACGGGGCGGGGGAGTGGCGCATCTTCTTGCGCGTCGTGCTGCCGCAGTGCGGCCCCCCGATCGCCACGCTCGCGATCCTCACCTTCCTCGGCTCGTGGAACAACTTCCTCTGGCCGCTCGTGGTGGCCCAGACCGAGCAGATGTACACCCTGCCGGTGGCGCTGTCGCTCTACTCGGTCGGGTCGAACGGCACGTACTACGGGCTGCTGATGGCGGGGTCGGTCCTCGTCGTGACGCCGATCCTGCTGCTGTTCCTGTTCCTGCAGCGCTACTTCGTGCAGGGCATCGCGATGACCGGACTGAAGTAGGTCGCCCGGCGGCTCGGCGTCGTGGTTCACCGATCGTTCACCGAACGGGGTACCGATCTGGGACTAGCCTGCGGGCATGACCAGGTCTCGGATCGTCCGCAGCATCGCCAGGGTGTTCGACCGTCTGCTCGGACCGGCGTCGTCGACGCGCCGCGACGATACGAAGCGCGCCGGCGGCCCCATATCAACCGATCCGAGGCAGGCTTCGCGTCGCGCCGAGGGCAGCACGGCGTGGACCCGCATCGGCGGTGGCGGCGCAGTTTGACCTCCGCCTCACAACACGAGGTGCGGTCGGCTCGTCATAACGGCGGGGATCCGCGTTCCAGCGGTTGAACCGACGCCGAATGTCCGCTGGAGCGCAGATTCCCGCTGAAGCGCGGGGCACGTGACGCGAGCGAGGGGCGGGTGACACCACGCACCCGCCCCTCGCTGTTCCGTCGTGTCAGCGGATCTCGAACGAGACCGCCCGCAGCACCTCGTCGCGGGACGACGGCCCGATGAGGAGGTCGAACTCCCCGGGTTCCACGATGCGGCGGCCGGCCGCATCCACGATCGTGCAGTCGGACGCCGGCAACTCGATCTCGACCGTCGCCGCAGCCGCTGGGGCGAGGTCGACGTGGCGGTACGTCTTCAGCTCTTTGTCGGCCCAGCTGACCGAGGTCACGGTGTCGCGCACGTAGACCTGGACGACCTCGTGCGCGGGGCGCGTGCCGGTGTTGCGGACGGTCACGCGGGCGCGGACGGTGTCCCCGCCGGAGACCACGGGCGTCAGGATCTCGGGCTCGTCGTACTCGACGGTCGTGTACGAGAGGCCGTCGCCGAACGCGAACGCCGGTTCCTGGGTGAGGTCGGCGTAGCGGTCGCCGTGCTGGCCGCGGATCTGGTTGTAGTACGTCGGCTGCTGGCCGGCGTGACGGGCGAACGAGATCGGCAGGCGTCCGGCGGGTTCGATCTCGCCGAGCAGCAACTCGGCGATCGCGCGACCGCCCTGCATGCCGGGGTTCGCGACCCAGACGACGGATGCCTCGCGCACCGACGCGGGCAGGATGAGCGGCTTCGACGCCATGAGCACGACGACGAGCGGCGTGCCCGTCGCCGCGAGGGCCTCGAGGAGTGCGCGCTGCCCGCCGATGAGCTCGAGGGTCGCGGTCGACCGGCCCTCGCCGACGAGCTCGATCCGGTCGCCGACGACGGCGACGACGACGTCGGAGCGCTCGGCGAGGGCGACCGCCTCGGCGATCCCCTCCTCGTCGGGGTCGCTCGGGACGACGATCGGCGGGCGCGGCTGCCCGTCGGGGAACGTGCCGGCGGGGTCGTCGGTCAGGCGCAGGATGTCGGCGCCCCGCGCGTACTCGACCGCCCCGCTCGAGCGTCCACGCAGCCCGTCGAGGACCGTCGTGATCTGCGCACGCGGGTGGCCGTCCGGCATCCAATCGACCTGTCCGGACGACCCGGCCCAGTCGCCCAGCTGGGTCTGCGCGTCATCGGCGAGGGGGCCGACGACGGCGATCCGGCGGGTGCCGGCGGCCAGCGGCAGGGTGCCGTCGTTGCGCAGCAGCACGAGCGAGCGGCGGGTCACCTCGAGGTTGAGGTCGGTGTGGGCGCTGCGGGCGACGACCGCGGCGATGCGCTCGCGGTCGGGCAGGCGGGGGTTCTCGAACAGACCGAAGCGGAACTTGAGCGACAGGATGCGCGCGACGGCCTGATCGATGTCGGCCTCGGTCAGCATCCCGCGTTCGACGGCCTCGAGCGCGCCGGAGAAGAACCCGGGCGTGGTCATGACCATGTCGTTGCCGGCCTTCACGGCGGCGGCCGCGGCGTGCACGAAGTCGGGCTGCACCTTCTGCTCCCACACCATGCGGCCGACGTTGTCCCAGTCGGTGATGAGGGTGCCGGTGTAGCCCCACTCGCCGCGGAGGACGTCGCTGAGCAGCCAGTCGTTCACGGTGATCGGCACGCCGTCGGTGGTCTGGTAGCCGAGCATGAAGGTGCGGCATCCCTCCCGAGCGACACGTTCGAACGGCGGCAGGAACCACGAGCGGAGCTTGCGGCGCGAGATGTCGGCCTCGCTCGCGTCGCGCCCGCCCTGCGTCTCGGAGTAGCCGGCGAAGTGCTTCGCGGTCGCGAGGATCGCGTCGGGGTCGTCCAGGCCGTCGCCCTGGTACCCGCGCACCATCGCCGAGGCGAGCTCGCCGATGAGGAACGGGTCCTCGCCGAACGTCTCGTTCACACGGCCCCAGCGCAGGTCGCGCGCGATGCAGAGGACGGGGGAGAAGGTCCAGTGGATGCCGGTGGCCGCCACCTCGGCCGCGGTCGCCGTCGCGACCTGCTCGACGAGCTCGGGATCCCACGTCGAGGCCATGCCGAGCTGTGTCGGGAAGATCGTGGCGCCCTCCCAGAACGAGTGCCCGTGGATGCAGTCCTCGGCCACCAGGAGCGGGATGCGCAGCCGCGTCTGCGCGGTGAGCTCGGCGGCGCGGAGCACCTTCTCGGGGGACGTGTGCAGGATCGACCCGGCGTGGCGCTCGAGCACGATGTGCTCGAGGTCTTCGCGGGCGTCGAACTGCATCATCTGCCCGACCTTCTCGGGGAGGGTCATGCGGCCGAGCAGGTCGGCGACCCGTTCCTCGACGGGCAGCGAGGCGTCCAGGTAGGGGGCGGTCGACAGGTCGACGACGGTCATGCGGTGGTGTCCTTCGAGGTGGAGACGGATGCGGAGGGGGCGCGGACGGCCGTGACGGCGTCGTTCACGTCGAGCCCCTTCTTCTTCATGGCGCGGGCGCGCTCGCCGGCCGACCGCAGACGCGGGTTGACGTACTCGTCGATGCCGAAGTTGATGAGCGAGAGCGCAACGCCGATGGCGGCGATGCACAGGCCCGGGGGCAGGTACCACCACCACTGGTTCTGACGGAACGCGCCCTGGGCGCTCGCCCAGTTGAGGATCGTTCCCCAGTTGTACGTGTCGACGGGGATGACGCCGATGTACGAGAGCGTCGTAAGGCCGAGGATCGCGGCGGTGACGGTGCCGACGAAGCTCGCGGCGATGAGTGCCATGAGGTTCGGCAGCATCTCGACCGCGATGATGCGAGCGAGCGGCTCGCCGTTGGCTCGGGCCGCCTGGATGAAGTCGCGATTGCGGAGCGACATCGTCTGCGCGCGCAGGACGCGTGCGCCCCATGCCCACCCGGTGATGCCGAGGACGGCGGCGATGAGGACGAGCGGCGGCGACTCGAACATCGACGCCACGATGATGATGAGCGGCAGGCCGGGGATGACGAGGAAGACGTTCGTGAGGGCGGAGAGGCTCTCGCTGCGCCACCCCTTCAGATACCCGGAGATGACCCCGACCACGATCGCGATGATCGTCGCGATGAGGGCGGCGAGGAAGCCGACCACGATCACGCCGCGGGTGCCGTGGATGACCTGGCTGAGGACGTCCTCGCCGATGTGGGTGGTGCCGAGCCAGTGCTCCGGCGACGGCGGCTGGAAGCGCGCGGTGTTGTCGACCTTCGTCGGCGAGTACGGCGCGAGAACGTCGGCGAAGATCGCGACGAGCACGAAGAAGCCGAGGATCGCGAGCCCCGTGATCGACTTGCCGTTGCGGAACATCGCGAACGCCGCGCCGAGCCGCGCGAGGAAGGTGGTCGGGGCGGGCTCGCTCTCGCGTGCCATGCGGATGGTGGCGGTGGTCGTCATCTCAGGCCTCCGTCTGACGGGTGCGCGGGTCGAGGAACGCGTAGGCGACGTCGGCGAGGATGTTCGCGACGAGCACCGAGAGCGTGATCACGAGGAAGACGCCCTGCATGAGCGCGTAGTCCTTCGCGTTCGTGGCGTCGAGCAGGAGCTTCCCGACGCCCGGGTAGCTGAAGACCATCTCCATGACGATCGTGCCGCCGACGATGAAGCCGATCGACAGGGCGAAGCTCTGGATCTGCGGGAGGACCGCGTTGCGGGCGGCGTAGCGCCAGAGGACGCGGGAGTTCGGCATCCCCTTGGCCTGCGCGACCGTGATGTAGTCCTCGTCGAGGACGGTGAGCATCATGTTGCGCATGCCGAGCATCCAGCCGCCGAGCGAGGCGATGACGATCGTGAGGGCCGGGAGGGTGCCGTGGTGGATCACCTGACCGATGAACTCCGGGGTGAGCTCGGGCGACATGCCCACGCCGTAGGCCTTGCCGATCGGGAACCAGCCGAGGTTGACCGAGAAGAGCGCGATTGCGAGCAGGCCGAGCCAGAAATAGGGGATGGTACTGAGGAACGTCGTGATCGGGATGAGGACCTCCGCCCGGCTGCCGCGGCGCCACCCGACGATCGCGCCGCCGATCGTCCCGATGAGGAACGAGAGGATGGTCGCGAAGCCGACGAGGCCGACGGTCCAGGGGAGCGCCTGCGAGATGACCTCGGTGACGGGGCGCAGGCCGTGCAGCAGCGAGACGCCGAGGTCGCCGCGCAGCAGCAGCGCCCAGTAGTCGAGGTACTGCTGCCACATGCTCTTGTCGGTGTCGATGCCGAGCAGTGAGCGGAGTGCGTCGGCGGCCTCGGGGCTGACGTTGCGGTTGCGGGCGAGGTACTGGTCGACCGCGTCGCCCTTCATGAGCCGGGGAAGGAAGAAGTTGATCGTGATCGCCGCCCACAGCGTGAACAGGTAGAACGCGGCGCGACCACCGAGGAAGCGCCACGGGATGCGGCTGCGCCCCTTCACGGCGACGGTGGACGTCGTCCCCGCCTCGAGTGCGTCCTCGACGGGGATCTGGGGTTCGACGGCGGTCACCTGGCACCTCCGGTGTAGTCGGCGAAGTGGCTCTCGGGGTCGGGGGAGGCGGCGCGCAGCTGCTGGGTGTACGGATGCTGCGGCCGCAGGATGACGTCGTCGGCGCTCCCGCGCTCGACGACACGACCCTGGTTCAGGACGAGGATCTCGTCGCTGAAGTGCCGTGCGGTCGCGAGGTCGTGGGTGATGTAGAGCACCCCGAGCCCCTCTTCGCGCTGCAGGTCGGCGAGGAGGTTGAGAACGCCGAGGCGGATGGAGACGTCGAGCATCGACACCGGTTCGTCGGCGACGAGCAGGCGCGGCCGCGACGCGAGGGCGCGGGCGATCGCGACGCGCTGGCGCTGGCCGCCCGAGAGCTCGTGCGGGCGGCGGTCGATGACGTCGGACTGCAGACGGACGCGGTCGAGCAGGCGCCGGACCTCGGCATCCATCTCGTCCTTCGGGACGACCTTGTCGAGGCGCAGCGGCCGCTCCACGTGGTGACGGATGGAGTGGTACGGGTTGAGTGAGGCGAAGGGGTCCTGGAAGACCATGCGCAGCTGCTGGCGGTAGGCGCGCAGGCCCGCGCCGCGCCGGGGGATCGGCGCGCCGTCGAGTCGGACCTCGCCGCGCGAGGGCGTCTCGAGCTGGGTGAGGATCTTCGCGATCGTGGACTTGCCGCTGCCCGACTGCCCGACGAGGCCGATCGTCCGGCCCGAGGTCAGGGTGAAGCTGACGTCGTCGAGGGCCGTGATCTGCCCGGCGCCGCGGACGTTGTAGATCTTCGTGACGCCGTCGAACTCGAGGGTGGTCATCGCGCCACCACCCCGCGCTCGCCGGTGAGCCTCGGGAACGACGACAGGAGGGTCCTCGTGTAGTCGTGCTTCGGTGCGTTCCAGATGCGCTCGGCGGTGTCGAGCTCGACGATCTCGCCCTCGCGCATGATCGCGATGCGGTCGCTGATCTCGAGGAGGAGGGGCAGGTCGTGGGTGATGAAGATGACCGAGAAGCCGAACTCGTGGCGCAGCTGCGAGATCTGCGCCAGGATCTCGCGCTGCACGAGCACGTCGAGCGCGGTGGTCGGTTCGTCCATGACCATGAGCTGGGGTCGCAGCGCCAGCGCCATGGCGATCATGACCCGCTGGCGCATGCCGCCCGAGAGCTCGTGGGGGAACGATCGGATGCGGTCGCCGCCGACTTTCACGATCTCGAGCAGCTCGACGACCGCCCGCCGGCGCTCGAAGCGCGACATGCCGGGGCGGTGGATCTCGAAGACGTCCTCGAGTTGGGATCCGATGGTCGCGACGGGGTTGAGGGCGTTCATCGCCCCCTGGAACACCATCGAGACCTTGTCCCACCGGAATCGGCGCATCTGCTCGGGATGGAGCGCGTTCACGTCGACGGTCTCGCCGGTCGTCCCGTCGTGGAACTCGACGGAGCCGCTGGAGATGATCGCCGGGGCTTTGAGGAGACGTTGGATGCCGTAGGCGAGTGTCGTCTTGCCGCATCCGCTCTCACCCGCGAGACCGAGGATCTCGCCGCGGCGGAGTTCGAGGCTGACGTTCTTCACGGCTTCGACGGGAGGGTCGACGTCGTACACGACGGAGAAGTCGCGGACGGAGAGCAACGGGTCGCGCATCGGTGCGGGCTCGCTTTCGGCTGGCGCGGGCAGGGGGAGGGCGGGGCGGATGCCGGTGGCACCCGCCCCGCGAGGGGAGTGTTACTCCGCGGGCTCGAGCGCGGTGAGGATCTGCACGATCCCCGGCTGCGTCGGGTCGCCCGAGGCGTACTGGTCGTCCTCGGACGGCCAGCCCACGTAGTTGCGGGTGTTGAACTCGCCGAGCAGCGGGTGGGCGCCGAGCGGAATCGCGGGCACCTCCTCGGCGAAGGCGGTCTGCAGGACGGCGGAGGCCGCCTGACGGTCCTCGTCGGAGGCCGCGTTGGCGTAGGTGTTGAGCGCCTCGGTCACCTTCGGGTCGTCGAAGCGGCCGAAGTTGAAGGCGGCCTTCCCGTCGACGATCCACTTGGGGTCCATCGTCGACGTGTACAGGCCGTACGCGTTGCCGGTGTCCTCGAGCCAGTGGATGATCGCCTGGAAGGTGCCCTCCTGGCGAGCGGCATCCCAGCCGCCCCAGTCGGGCTGGTCGACCTTGACCTCGATGCCGAGGGCCTCGTCGAGCTCTTCGGCGAGCAGGGCCTGCTCGGTGTTCCAGTCGCTCCAGCCGGCCGGGACCGAGATCGAGAACGACACCGCTTCGCCGTCGGGGTCGATGAGTGCATCGTTCTCCCACGTGTAGCCGGCGTCCTCGAGCACACCGCGTGCCTTGTCGACGTCGACCGAGTAGTCGACGCCCTGGTACTCGTCGATGATCTCGCTCTCGAGGACGCTGCCGAGGCCGGTGACGTTCCAGATGGGCTCGCTCGCGCCTTCGCGGGCGATGTCGACATAGGCCTGGCGGTCGATCGTCCACGCGAGCGCCTCGCGGAGCGCGGGATCGTTGAACGGCTTCGTCTGCAGGTTCATGAAGAGCGTGCCGGCGCCGGCGGTCGGCGAGACGAGGAACTGGTTGTCTTCGTCGGCCGAGAGGTAGCTCGACTCGATCTGCGGGATGAACGCTTGCGCCCAATCGGCCTCGCCCGAGACGAGCGCGGTGGTGAGGGCGGCGTTGTCGCCGTACGAGATGTAGTTGAGCTGCGGCACGGCGAGGTCGCCGCCCCAGTAGTCGGGGTTGGCGGTGAGGCTGACCGACTCGGTGGACCAGTTGTCGAGGACGTACGGTCCCGTGCCGACGGCCATGCCCTCACCGGTGAGGGGGTCGGTGTTCGGGTCGTCGATGCCCTCCCAGATGTGCTTCGGGACGATGGGGGTGTGGAGGACGCGGGCCTGGGCCGTGAACTTCGAGTTGCCGAAGGAGAGCGTCACGGCGTCGCCGTCGGCGGTGACGTCGGTCAGGTTCAGGCCGGCGCTGTCGGTGAGGGTGCCGCTGAGGTACTGCTCGAAGGTGAAGACGATGTCGTCGGCGGTGAAGTCGGTGCCGTCGCTCCAGGTGACGCCGCTGCGCGGGATGACGGTGAGCTGGGTGTAGTCGTCGTTCCATTCGACGGACTCGGCCAGCCACGGGGTCGTGCCGAGGTCGCCGGTGGGGTTGACCAGGGCGAGCGGCTCGAAGATGACCTTGGCGTAGCCGTACTTCGATGCCGACGAGTCGCCGAGGTAGGGGTTGTGCGACTCGGTGGTGATCGCGCCGTCGGGCTTGGCGATCGTGAGGGCGGCGCCGGAGCCTTCGCCCCCGTTGCTGTTGTTCGAGCCTCCGCCGGCAGCGCAGCCGGTGAGGATCAGAGCCGCGGTGAGACCGGCGGCGGCGAGGGAGGTCTTGAGCCTCATTGCTTCTCCTTCGTGGGTGGTCACGTCGCCGCGCAGAGCCCTTCGAAGAAGTCCCACTCGGCGTTGAGTGTGATTGCGTGAGTTAACTTACAATCTAGTAAGTAAGTTTTCAAGAGCGCCCCTGGCAAACGCTGTCGGGGCCGTGCGTAAACTCTGATCCGGCATCGAAGGAGAGGTGGATCATGGTCGACACCCGCCGTCAGCCGCGGTCGCGGCCCGCGACGATCGCGCGCCGCCGCGACATCCTGGATGCCGCGCTCGACATCTTCGGCGCGAAGGGCTACAGCGGCGGGACGCTGCAGGACATCGCCGATCAGGTCGGGATGACGCACGCCGGCATCCTCCATCACTTCGGTTCGAAGGATCAGCTGCTGCTGGAGGTGCTGACGCGTCGGGACGAGACGGACGTCGCGGATCTCGAGGATCAGCACATCCCGGGTGGCATCGACCTGTTCCGTCACCTCGTGCGGACAGCGTTCGCGAACGCTCGGCGGGCGGGGATCGTGCAGGCGTTCGCGGTGCTCTCGGCGGAGTCGGTGACGGAGGACCACCCGGGGCGGGCGTACTTCGAGGAGCGGTATCGCAATCTGCGCCTCGAGGTGACGACCGCATTCGAACGGGTGTGCAGGGAGCGCGGCATCACGTCGCCGGGCGCGATCGCGGATGGCGCGGCGAGCATCCTCGCGGTGATGGACGGTTTGCAGGTGCAGTGGCTGCTCGACCCGACGGCGGTCGATTTGGGGCGGTCATCGGAGTTCGCGATCGAGGCGATCGTCGCGGCCGTGTTGGAGCCTCGAGGCTCGGTGCTCGCTGCGCCGGCTCAGGGCTGATTCGGCCCGGAGAAGTAGTCGAGGCTGATCACGAGCGTCGCATCGCAAGGTGTGCTCGAGACGAAGACGGTCCGAGGGTCGAGCAGCGTCCCCTCGATGCGCAACTGGGGCGTGATGTCGAGGCTCTCCGCGAGGTGCTCAGATGAGACGCCCGCCCCGGGCTCCACCGTCAGCGATCGCCTGCATCCGCCGCTGGCGCACCCGATCTCGTCGGAGGTGACGGTCGCGCCCGGCGGCAGTTGCAGGACGGATGCCGGTGGCACGTCGCCTTCGGTGGACATCACCCACAGCCTCGCTACGTGGAGCCCGTATGCGACGAGCGCGGCGGTGAGGAACGCGATCGCCGTGAGGAGCGCCGCCGTGCGTCGGCTTCGTGCGGTCCAGGTCACGACCGTCAGGGTAACGCGCGGTGGGATGGCGGGCGCCGAGCCGTATGAACCGGGACGGCGTGGGCCCGCGCAGGACGGGGGAGCAATGCGTGGATCGATGCCGGGCGGAACACCCCGTGTCAGAACGGTGCGGGGTCGGATGCCGGTGGTGGCTGGTGTGTGCCGGGTCCGGTTCCGGATGGTCCGGACCCCGGAGGCGTGGCAGGGGTGAAGGCGACGGCCGGTGTGGGTGCGTCTTCTCTATAGGTCCTGCCTGCGGGTGAGGTCCATTCCAGGACACCACCCGACAGTTGTCGGACCCGCCATTTCGTGAATTGCTTCATGGAGTGGTGTCGTTGGCAGAGGTGGGCGAGGTTGCAGGTTTCGGTGCGGCCGCCGAGGGCGTGGTCGTGGGTGTGGTCGATCTCGCAGCGGATCGCGGGGACGCGACATCCGGGGAACCGGCAGTGCTGGTCCCGGGCTTGCAGGAACCGGCGCATCCCGGCCGGGACCCGGTATGAGTCGACCGCGGTCGTGACCTTCGTGACGGGGTCGTGGAACAAGCGTTCCCAGATCCGGGTGTCACCTGCGAGACGCCGCGCGGTGTTCGGGTCGATGGGCGACCGGCCGACGAGGTCGCACGGCCCGTCGTCCGCACCGGTGAGTGTGGCCGCGGGGACGAGGATCTGCACGCGGGCGCGGATCGCCCCGAGTGGCCCCGCGGTCGTGTCACGGGTGTCATCGAGCGCCGGGGTGCCGGCGAGGAGCAGGTCGGCGAGCACATCGGCGCGGACCTGGTCCGTCGAGCGCGCGTCGGACGCGGCGACGTCGTCGTCGGGCGTGGTCCGCTCGCCCCGGGTGTCGATGATCGCCCGTGCTTGTTGCGTGAGCCGGTCGTGGATCCCCTCGGCGATCACCGTCGGCAGGGTGGCGATCAGGTCGCTCATCCCGTCCCGCCCGGGGATCACCCGCACGCACCGCCCGGCGGCGGCATCCTCGTGCCGCTCCGCGAACGAGCGGGGGTGCATCCGCTGCGCCAGGATCTGCAGCTCCGCCCGAACCCGGTTGGGCGTGTCCTGCTCGCACCGCACGATCGCGAGCGCTTCGAACTCACCCCGCAGTTCGAACGGCACCGCGTTCCCGGCCTCGACGATCGCCTGCACGTGTCCCCGCACGATCCGTCCCGCCTCCCACGCGGCGACGGCGGCCGGGTAGCCGTCGATGATGACGAGGGCGTCGTCGATGCGCCGTTGCACGGTCCGGTCCGCGACCCGCATGACCCCGCCGACTTCCGCCGCGATCGCCCGCAACGCCATGTCGTGC